>OZ251525.1:0-2612206 GCA_965243075.1 Tepidiformaceae bacterium | reverse complement strand
TGAGACCGTTGCCGGTGCTGTTGCGGATGTTGTAGGGGGGCGAGGTGACGACGACGCGCACGGCGTCGTCGGGCATGGCGCGCATGACGTCGAGGCAGTCGCCGTGGTGGAGGACGCCGCGGGAGACGTGGGCCGCGGGCGGCGGCCCCTTACCTAATTCGGCGGCTGGCGGCTGGCGGCTGGCGGCTGGCGGCTGGCGGCTGGCGGCTGGCCCCGTCAGTCACTTTACGCGAGGGCCCCGCTCCGGGACAGTGCGCCGCGTCCGGTCGCGCCATGCGCGCAAGCCTACCGCCCCGGCGGCGCGCCGGGAAGCGCGCCGTCGTGGGCGTGGTAGCATGGCGGCATGAAGCTGAGCATCTCGCTGCCGGAAAAGGACGTCGCGTACATCGACCGCCACCTCGCGGACCACGACGAGCCGTCGCGCTCGGCGGTCATCCGCAAGGCCATCGAGCGGCTGCGCTTCGAGGAGCTGAGCGAGGCCTACGGCGAGCTCTGCAAGGAGTGGGGCACGGAGGACGACCTGCTCTGGGAAACGACCGTGGGCGACGGCCTTGAGGACGAGGAGTGGCCCAATGCTCCGCGGTGACATCGTCTGGGCGCAGTTCGACCCGGCGGTGGGGGCGGAGGCCGCGAAGCTGCGACCCGCCGTGATCGTGAGCAACGACGCCTTGAACATCCGCGCAACGGAGATCGGGCGAGGGATCGTCACGGCCGTACCGCTGACGAGCAGGATCGGGCGGCTCTACCCCTCGCAGGTGCTGATTCCCGAAGGCGCGACCGACCTGCCGCTGCTGTCCAAGGTGCAGGCGGAGCAGATTCGCACGCTCGCCGTCGAGCGCATCGCCGAGCCGATCGGGCGCATGCCGAACGACCTGATGGCCGCAATCGACACCGCCATCCGCATCCATCTGGCGCTCTGACGCCCGCCGCCTCTGGTAGCATCCGCCCCATGCTGCGGACCATCACGCGGAAGGCGCTCGCCCGCTGGCGTGCCCATCAGTTGAGCAAGGCGTACGCCGCCGCTTGGGATGAGTGGGATGGGAGCGAGGACGCGCGGCTCTGGGAGACGACCGTGGGCGACGGCCTCGAGGACGAGGAGTGGCCCAACGCGCCTCGCCGCCTCTGGTAGCATTCGCGCCGTGAAGTTCGGCGTCGTCCTGCCCATGATCGGCTCCATCGCGGACGCGGACGCCATCGACGCCGTGTGCGACAAGGCCGAGGAAGTCGGGCTCGATTCCGTCTGGGTGATCGACCACGTCCTGCTGCCCTACGCCATCGGCGCTCGCTACCCCTACAACCTCACGGGCGAATGGATGGCCGGACAGGGCCCCTGGTGGAACGCCCTCTCCGTGCTGGCCTACGCCGCCGCGCGCACCCGCACCGTGGGCCTCGGCACCTGCGTCATCGTGCTGCCCTACCGCCACCCCGTGCACACGGCCAAGGCCATCGCCACCATCGACCAGCTGTCGCGCGGGCGCGTGCGCTTCGGCGTGGGCGTGGGCTGGATGAAGGACGAGTTCGAGAACCTGCAGCTCGATTCCTTCCACCACCGCGGCGCGCTCGTGGACGAGCAGCTGGCCGTGTTCAGGGAAGTGTGGGCGAACGATCCGGCGTCGTTCGACGGGCGCTTCTACCGCTTCCGCGAGGTGAGCGTGACGCCGAAGCCGCGCCAGCGCCCGCATCCGCCCATCCTCGTGGGCGGCAACACGGACGCGGCGCTGGAGCGCACGGCGGCGCTGGCCGACGGCTGGCTCGGCATCAGCATGCGCCCGCCCGCGCTGGCCGAGCGCCGCGCCGAGCTGCTGCGCCGCTTCGAGTCGCACGGGCGCGACGGCGCGGACGCCCCCATCGCCATGCTCCACGGCATCCAGCTGACGGACGACGCGGACCATCGCGCCACGCTGGCGGACCACGAGCGCGCGCAGGGCGTGACGGGCACGCTGGAGCAGGTGGTGGAAGAGCTGCGCGAGTTCGAGGAAGCGGGGCTGACGCACCTCATCGCCTCGGCGCGACGGCTGGGGCGTCGGGGCGGGGGCCTGGAGGCGGTGCTGGAGGGCATCGACACGCTGGCCCGCGACATCATCCCCGCCGTGAACCGGTAGCGGCCAGCCAGCACACCCCACTCCCCCCTCAGCGCGGCGCGCAGCGCCAAGCGCTCTCCTCCCTCCTCAGCCGCGCGCCAGCGCGGCGCTCTCCTCACCCCGCCAGGTCGGCCAGCGCCTCCAGGTGCTCCTCGTGGTCGAAGGGCGGGTGCAGGAGCAGGTGCCCCGCGCCCAGCGCCACCGTCTCCGCGATGCGCTCGCGCACGTACGCCTCCGGGCCCCAGACGGCCACGGCGTTGGCCATGTCCGGCGCGCCGTAGACGTGCCCGAACCAGCGACGCAGGCGTTCTTCGGCGCGGGCGCGGTCGTCGTCGATGGCCAGGTAGAGGCGCTTGGAGATGGTGAAGGCGGCGGGATCGCGGCCCGCCTCCTCGAGGGCCTGGCGCACGATGGCCGCGTGACCGCCGAAGTCCGCGATGCTGGAGGAGCCCGCCCCCATCCAGCCGTCGCCGAGGCGCGCGGCGCGGCGCAGGGCGGCCTCCGCGCGCCCGCCGAACCACACCGGCGGCCCCGGGCGCTGCACCGGCTTCGGCTCCATGCGCTCGCCATCCAGCCAGAAGAATTCGCCGGAGAATTCGGCCTCGTCCTCGGCCCAGAGGGCGCGCATGACGGCCAGCGACTCGGCGAAGCGCCGCACGCGCCGCCCCCTCGGCAGGCCGAAGGCGGGGTTGCGCTCCTCGTCGTTCCCGATGCCGAAGCCCGCGATGACGCGCCCGCCGCTGAGCACGTCGAGCGTGGCCAGCGCCTTCGCCAGCTGCACGGGGTTGCGCTGGGGCAGCACGAACACGGCCGTGCCCAGCCGCGCGCGCTCGGTCACGGCGGCCACGTACGAGAGGAGGCTGACGGGTTCGAGGTTGCGGCTGCCGCCGAGCACCTGGTCGAGCGTCCACAGGCTGTCGAAGCCGAGGGCCTCGGCGCGGCGCGCCACGCGGGCCACGGGCGCGACGTCGACGGGTGTCTCCAGCGACACCTGGGGCAGGGCGAAGCCGACGGGCGCGTTCACGCGCGCAGTCTAGCGCGCCGCGCCGCAACGGCGCTCTCCTCGCACGCGCTTGACCGCGCCCGCCCCACACCCCACACTCCCCGCGCCAGCCATGCCCGACGACGCCCCCGATCCCGATGCCCCGTCCATCGAGGCGCTCCCCGAGCAGGAGGACTTCTGGCGTCCGCCCGTGCGCTTCGGCTCCGTGCCCGTCGAAAAGGAACCCCTCGGCTGGGACCGCCGTCGCGGCTTCCAGAAACACTACCCCCGCGTCAACCTGCCCATGCAGACCATCGACCTCGTCGCACTCGACGACCGCGCGCCCGACCTCGAGCCCAACCGCCTCATCTGGGGCGACAACCTCCACGTCATGCGCCAGATCCCCTCCGCGTCCGTCGACCTCGTCTACATCGACCCGCCCTTCTTCTCCAACCGCATCTACAACGTCATCTGGGGCGACGACCAAGAGAAACGCTCCTTCGATGACCTCTGGTCGGAGGGCCTTCAGGGCTACCTCGTCTGGCTTAACGCCCGCCTCCACGAAATGAAGCGCCTGCTCAAGCCCACCGGCTCCATCTACGTCCACTGCGACTGGCACGCCAGCCACTACATCAAGGTCGAGATGGATAAGATCTTTGGGCATGAGAATTTCCGGAATGAAATTGCTTGGTGCTATGATACAGCTGGGCGTACCAAGAAACGCTGGAATCGAAAACATGATATACTGCTGTACTATGTCGCATCATCGAGAGTGACACTCAACGAAACTAGGGTGCCGCGCATGAATCGTACTGACGACTGGGAGTCGTGGTATTCTCTTGTAGATGAAGATGGACGGAAGTACCAAATTGATGGTAAGGGATACCGTTATTATGCAGATGAGGGTCGGCTGGCTAATGATTGGTGGGAGGATATTCGTGCGCTTCATCCTACTCGAGACAGCAAAGAGCGCGTTGGCTACCCCACGCAGAAGCCGGAAGCCCTGCTCGAACGCATCATCAAAGCGTCCTCGAACGAGGGCGATCTGGTGCTCGACGCCTTCGTGGGCGGCGGCACCACGCCCGCCGTCGCCCAGCGTCTGGGCCGCCGCTGGATCGCCGTGGACCAGTCCCGCGTGGCCGTCTCCGTCACCGCCGAGCGCCTGAAGGCTGCCGCCGCCGAACGCGGGCTGGAGGATGCGCCGGTCCCCAATTTCCACATTGAGCACTGGGGCGTCTACGAGGCGCAGCGGCTGTCGGCGATGCCGCCACACGAGTTCCGTCCCTTCGTGCTCACAGCCTGGGGCGCGACGCGCATCGGGGACGCGGACGGCGCCTCCGCCATCCACGGCTGGCGCAACCAGCTGCCCGTGTGGGTGGGCGAGCCGGGGCTGGAAACGCGGGCCGCGGGCGCGGACGTGCTGGCCTTCGCCAACGCCATCCGCCGCACGCCGGAGTACCGCGACGCGGGCTTGCGCGACGGCGTGATGCTGGCCTGGGGCTTCGCGCCCGACGCCACGGCGGCGGCGGATGAGCTGCGCGAGCGCGCGGCCATCGACGTCGACTTCGTGCGCCTGCGCCAGCTCCGCATCGGCGACGAGGACTTTCGCGAGCACGTGGTCGGCCGTTCCACGGACAAGGCGGACTACGGCGAGTTCCTGACCTTCATCCAGCCGCCGGTCGTCTCCGTCGGGTATCGTGCCTTGGGCGGGCGCGCGGTCGCGTTCGACGCGGGCGATACGGCGGTCGTCAACGCGGGCGCGACGATCGTGAACGTGCAGTGGGATTTCGACTACGACGGGGAGCGCTTCATGGCCACGCGGAACTACTCCTTCGCGCGCGACAAGCGGAGCGGGAAGCCGCTCACGAACGTCACGTGGAAGTTCGACCGCGCGGGCGTCTTCCGCGTCGCCTGCCGCGTGCAGGACAGCCGCGGCGGGGAAGGCATGTGGACGGGCGCGGTGGAGGTGCGGTAGCCGTGTTCAACGAATTCAGCCGCCATGAGGACGCCTTCCGCGCGTGGATGAAGGACGGCTACCCGGGCGTGAAGGCGGAGACGCTGCACTACATCCGCCACCTGGCCGACCCGAACGACGAGTCGAGCCCGCGCGAGGGCGTGCTCTGGGCGCATCAGTGGCAGGCGTTCCTGCGCGTGGTCTACGCCCGCGAGGTGGAGCGGGAGGCGCTCGCCGAACCGAACGGCGTGCTGCTGAACATCGTGACCGGCGGGGGCAAGACCGCCATCATCGCCGCCGTCATCGCCTGGCTGCGCATCGCCCACGACGTGAACAAGTTCGTCATCCTCTGTCCCGGGCGGGTCGTGCGGGACCGGCTGGAGGAGGACTTCGGCAAGGGCAAGGTGTTCGTGGAGCGCGATCTCATCCCCGGGGGCGGGATCGTGACGAAGGACGATTTCGCCCTCACCACGCTGGGCAGCGACCGCGAGGGCGGCTGGGCCAGCCTGCTGGGCGCGAACATCGTGCTCGGCAACATCCAGCAGTTCTATACGGACGAAAGCGACGGCGGCAGGCGCCAGCGCGCGCGGAGCAACCTGTCGGCGCTGCTCAACGGCCCGAAATTCGCGCTCTTCAACGACGAGGCGCACAACTCCCCGGCGGCCGAGTGGGATGCCGCCATTGAGAAGATGCGCCCCCGCATCGTCTTGCGCGTCGATACGACGGCCACGCCGGACCGGGCCGACAACAAGACGCCCGACAGCAACATGATCTTCGAGTACTCCATCCAGGACGCGCTCGCCGAGCGGCTGGTGAAGACGCCGGTGGTCTACCAGCCCAACATCCGCACGGTGGAGCTGACCTACACCGACGCCCGCACCGGCGAGCGGCGCGCCGTGGAGCAGATCGACTGGGACGACGTGGATCGCCGCGGCCTGAACGCCACGCAATGGGTGACCGACGACGAGCCCATGCGGCAGCAGATGGCCATCGCCCTCCAGCGCTTGCACGAGCAGGAACGGCGCGCGAAGGGGCGCTACCAGCCCGTCCTCTTCGTCGTCGCCGTCTGCCAGCTGGACGCGGAGAAGGCCGTGCGCACGCTGCGGACCTACTTCAAGGTGAAGACGCTGCTCGTCACCCAGAACAGCACCGACGAGGAGCGCCGCCAGGCCACCGAGCTGAGCAAGGCCAGGCGCGGGGGCGAGCCGTACAAGGCGGTCGTCAGCATCCTCATGCTGCGCGAGGGCTGGGACCTGCCCGAGGTCGGCGTCATTCTCCTCCTGCGCAAATTCAGCAGCCGCGTCTACGGCCAGCAGGTGATTGGGCGGGGTCTGCGCCGCGTCCGCGACCATGGCGTGGAGGAAGCGGAACAGCAGATCTGCGCCGTCGTCGATCACCCCAAGCTCGAACACCAGTGGCTCTGGGACATCTTCGGCAGCAAGATTCGCGAGGACGTCGGCGTGGACGACACCTACGACGAGCAGGAGGATCTGCCCCCGCCCCCGCCCCGGCAGGAAGTCGTGGCGCCGGAGCGGCTCATCGACATCCCCGATGAACGGGACGACGGCGACGGCGAGTTCACGATCAACGATCCCTTGCCGGCGGGCGCGCCGCTGCGGAACTGGCGGGAGGTGCTGGACGGGCTGATCTACCCCTCGCAGATGGTCACCATCACGGGCCAGCGCCTCGCCAGCGTCGAGCGTCGGGAGTTGACGGGCGATCGCTGGAGGACGCTGGAGTCCCCGCCGCCGACCGCCGGGGGCGGCGCCATCGAGCTCGCCCCCGATGCGTTGGCGGAGGCCATCAGGAAGGAGCTGCTGGACATGGCCGGACGCCTGCTCGATCGCGCCGGACACACGGCGCAGTTCACGGGCGACATCTACGCGATCCTGCTGGAGCACGTCCGCGCGAAGTTCCTGGACGGCGCCTCGCTCGGCCTCGCCGAACCCCACCGCCTTGAGGCCGTGTGGCGCACGCTCCCGACCGTCGAGAAGCAGATCGCGGAGACGCGCGGGCTGGTCGAGGGGATGGTCAAGCATGGCCGTTAGCAGGCATGGCATCTATGAGTCTCCCGCGAAGAGTCCCTGGAACTTCGAGCGTTACGACAGCGACCTTGAGCGCAGGATGATGGAGTTCCTGGACGCGGATCCGGATGTGGCAAGCTGGCAGAAGCGTCACGGCATCACGATCCCGTGGATCGACGCGCAAGGACTCAGGCACGCCTACCCCCCGGATTTTCTCGTCCAATACGCGGATGGGCGCAAGGTCGTCATCGAGGTCAAGAACCCCGAATTGGTCGAGTCGCCGCAGGTGCGGCGCAAGGCGGAAGCCGCGAGGCGCTGGTGTGAACGCCGCGGCATGGAGTACGAGATCCGGACCGTCTGACTTCACTCGCCCCTCAGCGCGACGCGCGCTCTCCTCCCCCCTCAGCCGCGCGCCAGCGCGGCGCTCTCCTCGATGCGGTAGTATCGCGGGCGTGAACGCGACGGGGCTGCGCGAGCTGTACGACCACCACGCCTGGGCCACGGGCGTGGTGCTGGCGCGCGCCGCCGAACTGCCGCCCGACCGCACGGACGGCCCCGCGCGCGACGCGCTGGCGCACATCCTCACCGCCGAGCGCTTCTGGCTGGCGCACTGGCGCGGGGAGGAGCGCCCCGACTGGCGCGACCTGCGGCGCCTGCCCGCGGCCGCCTCGGCGGAGCGCTGGCCGCTGCTGCAGGCGCTCACGCGCGCCTTCCTCGCCGACCAGGACGACGCCGCGCTGATGCGCCTCCATTCCCTGCGGACGCCCATCGGCCAGCGGGAGGGCATCCCCCTCTGGCAGATGGTCGCGCACGTCATCCAGCACGGGGCGCAGCACCGCGCGGAGGCGGCGGCGCTGCTCACGGCGGCGGGCCATTCGCCCGGCGAGCTGGACTACATCGATTTCCTCGAGGCGCGCGAGGCCGCCATGGGGAACCCGCGGTGACGCTGCTGGACCGCGTCCGCGCGCGGCTGCGCGGCCCCGCGCGGCCCGCCGCCGTGCGCCATGCCGACTACGTGGAGCTGATGCAGCTGCCCATCCGCTACGGGCACGCGCTCGACATGATCGGGCGGGGGCGCAACCGCGGCGACGACGCCCTGTACGCCGAGGGCGAGGCCCTGCTGCGCGGAACCTTCACGGAGGATTTCGTGTTCGAGAACCTGAGCGCCGACCCCGTGAACGTGCGCGGGGCGGAGGGCTGGGCCGCGTTCTGCGCGAACGCGCTGGGGGCCTTCGGGGGCACGCAGCACCTCGTGGGGCCGCCGCTCGTGCTCATCGACGAGCCGCCGGTGGAGCGCGACGGGGCGCGCACGGGTGGACGCGCGCGGCTGCGCAGCTACCTGCAGGCCACGCACACGACGCCGCCCCCCGGCGGGGAGACGCCGCCGGACGCATCCGACGCCACGCCCACGCTGGCGGCGGGCGCGAACGTCGTCATCCACGGCACCTACCGCGACGAGTGCGTGCGCACGGAGGCGGGCTGGCGCATCCGCCGCCGCTCGCTCGACTACACGCACATCGAATCGCGCCCCTTCGGCGATACGGGCGCGGGGGATGCGTGAACGCGCGGTTCGCGGTTGGGCGCGGGGTTCGGTACGATCACGGGGCCGCGCGGTGGGCGTAGCGTAGTGGTTAACGCGTCAGGTTGTGGCCCTGAAGATCGAGGGTTCGAATCCCTCCGTCCACCCCAGCATCCCCAACGTTAGCGGCGGCGGCGTGAACGGGGCTGTGCGCGAAGCGCCAGCGGCGGCAGATGCGGCTGATTGCACCTGCGGCCCGCTGGCGATACCATCGCCGCGCCGTGATCCGCCTCGCCCCGTCCGCCGCCCTCGCGCTGGCCCTCGCCGCCATGCTGGCCGTCGCCTGCGGTGGCGCGGACGATGGCGCGGACGGTCGCCTGCGCGTGGTCACCACCGTCGCGCCCCTGCGCAGCATCGTCGAAAGCGTGGGCGGGGAGCGCGTGCGCGTGGTGGCACTCGTGCCGGAGGGCACGAATTCGCACACCTTCGAGCCGCCCCCGTCCGCCGTGCGCGCCATCGCTCGGGCCGACCTCATCGTGGTCAACGGCCTCAACCTCGAACGGCCCGTCATCAAGCTGGCGGAGGCGAACCGGCGCGCGGGCGTGGAGATCGCGCGCCTCGCCGAGGCCGCCATCGACCCCGACCAGTACGTCTACGACTTCTCCTTCCCGCGCGAGGGGGGCGACCCCAACCCGCACCTGTGGACCGACCCCATCCTCGCCATCGCCTACGCCGAGCTGGCGCGCGACGCGCTCGGGCGCGCCGATCCGGACGGCGCCGCCGTCTACGCGGCCAACGCCGCCACCCTCGCCGCGGAGCTGCGGGAGCTGGACGCGGCCATCCGCGCGGCGGTGGCGACGGTGCCGCCGGAGCGCCGCCTGCTGCTCACCTACCACGACTCCTTCCCCTACTTCGCGCCGCGCTACGGCTTCACCATCGTGGGCGCGATCCAGCCGTCCGATTTCTCCGAGCCCTCGCCGCGCGAGGTGGCGGCGCTCGTGCGCCAGATCCGCGAGTCGGGCGCGCCCGCCGTCTTCGGCTCCGAGGTCTTCCCCTCGGAGACGCTGGAGACGATCGCGCGCGAGGCCGGGGCCGTGCAGGTGGCCTCCCTGCGCGACGACGACCTGCCCGGCGAACCGGGCGACGCGGAGAACACCTACCTCGCCATGATGGCGGCCAACGCGCGCGCCATCGTGACCGCGCTGGGCGGCGACGCGGCCGCGCTCGACGGCTTCCCGCCCGCGCCCGCCGGTGGCTGAGCCGCCCTCCCCGCCGCCGCCGGAGGAGCACCGGCATCCGCCGCCCCCGCCCGCGGGCGCGCCCCTCGTGGAGCTGCGCGGCCTCACGGCGGGCTACGAGTGCGCGCCCGTGCTGCGCGGCGTGACGCTCACCCTGCGGCGCGGCGAGTTCGCGGGCGTGGTCGGCCCCAGCGGCTCCGGCAAGACCACCCTGCTGCGCGCCCTCACGGGGCAGGCGCGGCGCTTCGCCGGAACCGTGGCCACGCACCCGCGCGCGGGCGAACGCGCCCTGCGCCTCGGCTACGTGCCGCAGGTGGAGGCCATCGACTGGAACTTCCCCCTCACCGTGGAACAGGCCGTGCTGCTGGGGCGCTGGCGCGAATCGGGCTGGCGGCCCTGGCCGCGACGCGAGGACCGCGAACGCGCCGCGCGCCTGCTCGAGCGCCTCGGCATCGGCCACCTCGCGGGGCGGCAGATCCGCGCCCTCTCCGGCGGCCAGCAGCAGCGCACCTTCCTCGCGCGCGCGCTCATCGGCGACCCCGACCTGCTGCTGCTGGACGAACCGGCCAGCGGCGTGGACATCCGCACGCGCCACCAGATCATGCACCTGCTGGGCGAGATCAACCGCGGCGGGGCCGCCATCCTGCTCACCACGCACGACCTCAACGCCGTCGCCTCCCACCTCTCCCGCCTCGTCTGCGTGAGCGAGGGCGCGATCGTGGCCGACGGCCCCCCCGACACGGTGCTCACGCCGGAGACGCTGCGTCGCGCCTGGGGGGCGGAGATGCTGGTCATGCGCCGCGGGCGCGCCCGCTACGTGGTCGAGCGGCTGGACGAGCCCGTCGAGACGGAGGCCCCGGCGGAGGCCCCCCCGTGAGCGCCCTCGCCGAGCCGTTCGCCTTCGACTTCTTCCTGCGGGGCATGGCCGCCGCCGCGCTGGCGGGCGCGCTCTGCGCCGCCGTGGGCGTCTACGTGGTGCTGCGCGGCCTCTCCTACATCGGCCACGGCCTCGCCCACGGCATCTTCGGCGGGGCCGTCGTCTCCTTCGTCGCGGGCATCAGCTTCTACGCGGGCGCGACCGTGTGGGGGGCGCTCTCCGTGCTGCTCATCAACGGCGCGGCGCGGCGGCGGCAGATCGGGGGCGACGCCGCCGTGGGCATCGTCACCACCTCCGCCTTCGCCCTCGGCGTGGCCCTCATCAGCCGCCAGGGGCGCTTCACGCGCGACTTCGACGCCGCCCTCTTCGGCGAAATCCTCGGCATCACCGACGCCGACCTGTTCGTCATCGCGGGCGTCATGGCGCTCGCCGCCGCCGTCCTCTTCTTCTGGTGGAAACCGATCCTCTTCACCACCTTCGACCAGGAGGTGGCGGGGGCCTACGGCGTGCCCGTGCCGTGGGTGGAGGCGCTCTTCTCGCTGGTGCTGGCGGCCACCGTCATCGCCTCCCTGCAGGTGCTGGGCGTGACGCTCATCGCCGCCGCCCTCGTCATCCCCCCCGTGACCGCGCGCCTGCTGGTCGATTCCTTCACGCGCCTGTTCGCGCTGGCGGCCCTGCTGGGATTCCTCGGCGGCCTCGGCGGCGTCTACCTCTCGTGGTTCGCCGACGTCTCCTCGGGGGCCGCCATCGTGCTCCTGCAGGCGGCCCTCTTCCTGCTGGCCTTGGGCTGGACGGCCGCCCGCGCGCGCTGGCCCGGCGCGGAAGGCGGGAGCGGCGTCGCGCGCCTCGCCGCCCTGCGCCGCCCGCCCCTGGAGTGAGCGGCGGGCGGCTACCGTTCGCGCGCGAGCGCCCCCAGCAGCTCCACCGTGCGCGCCTCGGCGGCGGGGTCGCCCTCCAGCCGCAGCGCCCCCGCCAGCATCTCGCTCACGCCGAAGGAGGGCAGGGCGCGGATGCGCTCCGCCACCGTCTGCTCGTCGCCCTGGATGACGAGCGCATCGGACATGGCGCGCGAGAAGGTTCCGTCCGCCGCCTCGGGGAAGCCCGCGTCCACCCACATGGCCGAGTAGTAGGGCAGGCGCGGGTAGAAGCCGAGCTGCTCCCCCGCCGCCGCCCACACGGCCCCCGCGTCCGTGGAGACGGACACGGGCGCGTGCGCGACGAGCGCGGGGCGGGGGCGTCCGGCGGCGCGCGCCCCCTCCTCCATGGCGGGCGCGGCCACGCTCCGCAGGTAGGGCGGGGGGCTGACCCAGGAGATGGCCCCGTCGGCGATCTCGCCGCAGAGGCGGAAGGCGTTGGGGCGCAGGGCCGAGGCCATCACCTTCACGTCCACGGGGGCCTGCAGCCGCGCCTCGGCGTGCAGCCGCTCGCCGTGGAACTCGACCGCGCCCTCCTTGAGCGCGGCGTTGAGGATGGTGAGGTACTCGCGCAGGTGCTGCAGGGGGCGCACGAACTCGAAGCGGTAGGTGTTCTCCACGGCGGGCTTGTGGCTCGGCCCCACGCCCAGCTTCAGCCGCCCGGGCGCCAGCTGGTCCACCACCACCGCGCCCTGCACCACGGCCAGCGGATGGCGCGGGAAGGTGGGGATGATGGAGGTGCCGAAGCCGATGCGCTCCGTCTCCCCGGCGGCGGCGGCGTACACCGCCAGCGGATCGGGCGCGGGCCCCCCGCTCGTCATCCAGGCCGTCTCCAGCCCCGCCCGCTCGGCCTCGATCACGCCGTCGATGAGCGCGCCCGCGTCGCGCGCCTGGATGTGCAGGCCGATGGTCAGGTTCTCCACGGTTCGCCTCCGCGCCGCCCGATGGCCGTCGCGCGCGCGGAGGGTAGCACGCCCGCGCCTGCCATCTCCCCCTTCGCGCTCGCGGACGGGCGCGGGAAGGTTCGCGCCATCCAAACGAGGAGGATGCGACATGCGAACGCACCTGCGGAACCACGGGAGGGCGCTGGGCGTGCTGCTGCGCGCGGCCACGGGGCTGGCCCTGCACGGCCTGCTGCGCCCGCGCACGGCCTGCGCCATCGAGACGGCCACGGGACGGGTGGCGCGGGCGTGAGCGCGGGCGGCGAGAGCGTCCCCGTGCCCGTGGGCCGCGCCCTCGGCAACGTGCTCACCGTGCTCGCGCTCGTGCTGCTGCTCTCGCTCGCGGGCCTCATCGCCCTCGGCGCGGTGGGCGGCGACGCGGGCGTGCGCGGCACCCTCACGCACATCGCGGAGACGGTGCTGGGCGTGTTCGTGGGCCTGGCCGCGGGCCGCCTCACCAGCGCGGGCCGCAACCAGGCCTGACGGTCCGCGCACGGCTCCGGCGCGTTCCCCCGTGCGTCCGGGGAGCGCGCCGGAGCCTCCGCGCGCGTAGGCTGTCCCCCACGCAATACGGGGAGGGACGCCATGGAGAAGCTGGTCGATGGAACCTTCGGGCTGGTGCACGCGGGTCCCGCGGGCTTCGGCAACAACATCTACGTCGTCATCGACGAGGCCTCCGGGGAAGCGGCCTTCATCGACGCCCCCGACGAGGTCGGGAAGAGCGTGGCCGCCGCCGAATTCGCGGGCGTCGCGCCCTCCGCCATCCTGCTCACCCACTCCCACCCCGACCACACCGCCGGCATCGCCGCCCTCAAGGAGCGCTACGGCTGCCGCCTCTACGCCGACCCGTCCGAGCCCTGGATTCCCGAGGGAACGCTGGACGAACCCGTGGCCGACGGCGACACCGTGCACGTGGGCGGGCTGGCCTTCGCGGTCATGGCCATCCCCGGGCACACGCCCGCCAGCACCGCCTTCCTCCACGGCAGGCACCTGTTCGCGGGCGACACGCTCTTCCCCGGCGGTCCCGGCCACTCGCGCTCGAGCGAGGCGCTGCAACAGGAGATCGCCTCCATCGTCACGCGCCTGCACACGCTGCCGGACGAGACGGTGGTGTGGCCCGGCCACGGCGGGGGCACGACCATCGGCGAGAGCAAGGCGGAGTACGCCGTCTTCGCCGCGCGCGAGCACGCCCCCGACCTCCACGGCGACGTCCTCTGGCTCGAAAACTGAGCGCCGCGCCGAAGGCTGGCATACTGGGAGCAACGGGGGACGCCTCATGGGGGACGACGGCCAGCGCGCTCCGCTTCCCGAACCGTGGCGGCGGCGGCTCTACCTGCCCGCCTACCGCATCGCCGTGGCGGCCAGGTACGCCGGGCTTTCGCCGCAAACCGTCTCCCACTGGCACCGCGGGTCCGGCGCGGGCGTGGCGGGGATGCCGGAGCGGAAGCCGCGGGAGGCGCTGTCGTACCTGCAGCTCATCGAGGTGGCGGTGGTGGCGGCCTTCCGCCGCAAGGGCGTGTCGCTGAAGGCGGTGCGCGTGGCGCGGGAGTACGCGGCGCAGCAGTTCGAGCGGGAGCACCCCTTCGCCGAGCTGGAGTTCGCGCGTGTGGGCCGGGAACTGCTGCTGGATCTGGACGACGTTCTGCCCGGCAGGGAAAAAGGGGCCGTCGTCGCCAGCCGGTGGGGCCAGCGCGCCTGGGAGGAGTTCCTGCCCGAATTCGATTACGGGGAGGATGGCTTGGCCAAGCGCTGGTTCGTGCGCGGCAGGGACTGTCCGGTGCTGATCGACCCGCGCCTCTCCTTCGGCGCGCCGACGGTGCGGGGCGTGCCCACCTGGGCCATCAGGGGACGCCGGGACGCGGGCGAGACGTTCGACGAGATCGTCGAGGAATTCGCTCTCGCCCCCGACGAGGTGCGCGCGGCGCTGGCCTTTGAGGACGCCGCCGCGTGATCCTGTTCCTCGACCGCAGCATGGGGAAGGGGATCGGCTGTGCGCTGAAGTGCCTCAAGAGGTTTCCCGCCACTATCCAACTCCACGATGATCACTTTGCGCGGGACACCGGCGACGACGTGTGGCTCGCAGAGGTTGGTCGGTGGGGCTGGGTCGCGATGGGGCGGGACTACCATCACCACCTCATGGATGTGGAGCGGGACGCCATCCGCGCCCATCGCGTGCGCGTGTTCTACCTGTGGGGCGCGAATGCCTCGCAGTGGGAACAGTTGCGCGTTCTGGCGAAGGCGTGGGACCGCATTGAAGCCGCCTGCCGCGAGCCCGCGCCCTTCATCTACCGCATCCGCAAGAACGGAAGTCTCGAAGCCGTCGACCTCTGACGCCGCTCTGATGCCGCTCAGGCGCCGCGGGCGGAGCCGTGCACCAGCGCCAGGAACTCCGAACGCGTCACGCTCGAGCGCTTGAACTGGCCGCGCATGGCGCTCGTCACCATGCGGCTGCCCGGCTTGCGCACGCCGCGCATGGTCATGCACAGGTGCTCCGCCTCCACCACCACGGCCACGCCGTCCGCCGCCAGCGCCTCCATGATGGTCTCCGCCACCTGGCTGGTGAGCCGCTCCTGCAGCTGCGGGCGGCGCGCGTAGGCCTCCACCACGCGCGCCAGCTTGCTGATGCCGACCACGCGCCCCTCCGGCAGGTAGCCCACGTGCGCCTCGCCGTGGAAGGGCAGCAGGTGGTGCTCGCACATGCTGTAGAAGGGGATGTTGCGCAGGATCACCATCTCGTCGTGGGCCACCTCGAAGCCCACGCGCAGGTACTCGGCGGGGTCCACGCCGAGGCCGTCGAAGATATCGGCGTACATGTCGGCGATGCGGCGGGGCGTGTCCGCCAGCCCCTCGCGCGCGGGGTCGTCGCCCACCGCCTCCAGCAGCTCGACCACGGCGGCGCGGATGCGCGCCCCGTCCACGCCGCCACCGTTCCCGTTCCCGTTCGCCATGGCCGCCCGATGGTACGGGACGCGCCCCGCTCAGCCCAGCAGGCCCGCGCGCCGCATGCTGGTGAAGGCGTCGCCCGCGATGATCACGTGGTCGTTGAGGGCCACGTCGAGGCTCTTGCCGGTGGCCGCCAGCTGGCGCGACATGGTGATGTCGCGGGCGCTGGGGTCGGGCCGCCCGGAGGGGTGGTTGTGCGCCACCACGATGGCGGCGGCCTCCAGCAGGATGGCGTCGCGGAAGACGTCGGCCTGGCGGAAATCGACGGAATGAACGCTGCCGCGCAGGACGACCGGCTCGCCCAGCAGGCGCGCGCCCGCGTCGAGGGCGAAGACGTGCAGCTCCTCGCGGGCGCGGCTCTGGAAGTGCCAGCGCAGGTGCGAGAACACGTCCTCCGGGCCGAGGAAGCGGGGGCGCGCGTCGGCGTCCTTGCCCGCGCGCGGCAGGCGGCGGGCGATTTCGACGGCGGCGGACAGGCGCGCGGCCTTGGCCGGGCCCAGCCCGCGCGCCTGGCGCAGCGCCTTCGCGTCCGCGCGCATCAGGCCGCTCAGCCCGCCGTGGCGCTCCAGCAGCCCGCGCGCGAGGTCGATCACGTTCTCGCCGCGCGTGCCCGAGCCCGCGATGATGGCGATCAGCTCGGCGTCGCTGAGCGCCCCGGGGCCGTGGCGCAGCAGCCGCTCGCGGGGGCGCTCGTCGCCCGCCAGGTCGTGGATGGTGCGGTAGCCGCCGCCCTCCTCGCGGTCCTCCGGCTGGCCGTATTCCGCCGCTTCCCCCGCCACCGCGCGCTCAGTCCTCGCGCTCGATGAGCAGCGGATCGGGACGGGGCGGCTCCGGCGGCGGGTCGCGCGGCTCGTCGGGGCCGTCCCCGCCGTCCGGGCGCTCGCGCTTCTCCACCGTCACGGCGAGCATGGAGGCGGGGAAGTACTCGACCTCCACGTAATCGCCGCGCTTCACCAGCTGGTGCTGCACCTTGTCCACGCGCACGATCTGGCGGCTGTCGAGGCGCAGGTAGTGGCTGCGCGACACGAACAGGTCGCCGCGCGACCAGTGGCGCGTGATGGTGCCGCCCATCAGGCGGGGCTGGCCGCGCAGGTCGCGCAGCGCCTGCAGCGCCTGGAAGCCGCAGAGCGCGGCCATGGCCAGCAGGATGACGGGCAGCACCCAGCCGCCGTCCCCCCCGCCCGCGATGCGGCTGAGCACGTACCAGAGCGCGCCCCCCGCCGTGGCGAGGAAGAACGGCGTCCAGATCAGGGCCGAGCGCCGCAGCGAGGCGCGCGCCGCCGCCAGCCTGCGGGCGCGCTCGTCGTCCGCGTACGGCGCGCTCACGGCGTTTCCCCGGCGGGAATGAGGATGACCTGGCCGATGCCGAGCGCGGCGGCGTCGAGGTCGGGGTTCAGGGCGGTGATGGCATCCACGGACACGCCGTGCGCCTCGGCGATGTCCCACAGCGTGTCCCCCTCCACGATCGTGTACTCGATGGCCGCGGGTGTGGGTTCCGGCGTCGGCGTCGGAGCGGGCGTGGGCGTCGCCGTGGGCGTCGGGGCGGGCGTCGGCGTGGCGGTCGGGGTGGGCGAAGGCGTCGGCGTGGCGACGGGCGCGGGCGTTTCCGCGGGCGCGGGCGCGGAACGCACCGGCTCCGCGCGGCTCTCCTCGGCGGGCGGGCGCAGCACGAGGAAGAGCGCCACGAAGGAGCCCAGCACCAGCGCCGCCAGCGATCCGCGGTAGGCCAGGGCGGAGGGCGCGATGCGTTCCGGGGAGGCCGGGCCGTCGCCGCTTCGGGGTGCGTCGCTCACGCCCGCGAGCGTACCACTCCACGCCCCGTTCCGCGCCGCCTCAGGCGGGCGGCGGGGACAGCCTGCCCTGCCCCAGGGGGCGCGCCCGCCGCCGCTCGCGCAGCGTCTCGCGGAAGGCGCGCAGGCGGCCCTCGCCCCACGCGCGGAAGCGCGCCGCCGCGTCCTCGCCCGTGCCCAGCCGGTCGATGGCGTGGGCCGCGCGCGCGATGGCGGCGTGCCCCGCGGCCCCGCTCGCCAGCGCCCCCTCCAGCTCCGTCGGCACGGTCGAACCGGCGGCGTCGAGCGTGTGCGCGGCCAGGTAGCGGAAGCGCGCGCGTTCGCCACGGGGCGGCGCGGGTGTCTCCAGCGTGATCGTCCCCGCCCACACGCGGAAGGGCGCGCTCGCGGGGGGAAAGGCGTCGATGGGCGTCTCCACCGCCTCCAGCGTGAGGAAGCCGGGCAGGGCGCTGGTGGACACCTCGCGCGAGCCGTCGGCGGTGGCGAGCGTGGCGACGGCCTCGCGGGGCAGGGCGCGGCTCAGCTCGGCGAGCGCCCGCGCGACGTGGCGGTCCAGTTCCGCGTCGCTCCAGCGGGCGTCGCGCGCGTCGAGATCGCGCAGGTCGGTGCGGACGAGCGTGCGGACGTCGGCGAGGGTGGTCATGCCCCCACCGTGGCGCGGCCAGGCGCCAGCGCACAGCCCGCGCCGTCACGTCAGGCCGTGCCGGAGGCTTCCTCCCCGTCGTCGGGCGCTTCATCCTCCCGTTCCTCGGCGAAGATGAAGTAGATGCCGCCCGGCTCGAAGGCGAAGAAGGAGTTGACGCCGATGGCGTCGCCGCCGGGGAACCAGGAGCGCCACGTCTGCGTGGTCCCGTCCCAGCGGTGAATGGCGGTGACGCGGAGCGTGAGCGCTTCCACGACGCTGGCCACGGGCGTCTCCCCGCCCGTCCAGCTCACGAGGGTGCGGCCCACCACCAGCTCCGCGTCCAGCTCCCGGACCGATTCCGGCACTTCATCCCGCTCTTCTTCTTCCTCTTCATCCATCTCTTCTTCTTCCTCCTCTTCCGCCGTGGCCGGATACGCCATCGTGACGGTGGCGGTGCTGACGCCCGCGCCGAAGACCTGATTCGCGAATTCGCCCCGCACCTCGATCGCGCCCTGCCGGTTGGTGACGGCCAGCGTGCAGGTTCCGCCGGGGGAGACGCCCGCGGTGTGACTCTGGCCCGCGAGCAGTTCCACCGCGTACGAGCCGCTGTCGCAGCGTATCGACAGGGCGTAGACGCTGCCCCGCGGCGCGTCCCCCTCGGTCCGGACGGTGATGACGAGGTAAGCCACCGGCGCGGCGCCGCCGATGACGGGGCCGCCGCCACCGCCGCCCGGCGCGGACGGCACGCCCGGCGTCGCCGCGCAGATGTCGACGCTGGCCGTGCCCCCGGCCCGCCGGATGCCGTTGATCCAGTTCCTGAGGATGCTGGCGCCCGCGCAGTTCAGCCGGTTCTCGCTCAGGTCCAGATGCGTCAGGGCGGTCAACTCCGACAGATCGGTGGGAACCCTCCCATCCAGCTTGTTGTCGCTCAGGTCCAGCTGCGTGAGGGAGGTCAGCGTGGACAGCCAGTCGGGTATCCCGCCCGAGAAACTGTTTCCGTTGAGCGTGAGGCGCTCCATCCGCGTCGCGCCGCCGAGGTTCGGGATGCCCTCCGCGAAGCGGTTCCCGTGCAGGTGCAGGGCCGTCATGCGGTCCAGCTGCCCCAGCGAGGGCGGCAGCACCGTCAGGCGGTTGTCGGCCAGCGACAGGAAGGACATGCGCGTGTCGCGCAGGTCGGGAATCGCCCCCTCCAGGTCGTTGCCGGAGAGGTCCAGCTCGAACAGGGCCGTCAGGTCGTTCAGCGTGGCCGGAATCGTGCCCGTCAGCCGGTTGTTCCCCAGGTGGAGCCGTTGCAGCTGCCGCAGCAGGTTGAGGTTCGCGGGAATGCCGCCGTCCAGCTGGTTGTCGTTCAGGCGCATCTCGCGCAGCCGCCACAACGTGCCGTAGTTCTGGATGGGGCCCGTCAGCCGGTTGCCGTCCAGCCGCAGCCGCTGGATGTTCGAGAGCAGGTTCACGGACCCCGGAATGGGGCCCGACAGCTGGTTGTTCTGCAAGTACAGGTTCTGCAGGTCGCTCAGGCGCGACAGGTTCGACGGAATGGCCCCCGTGAAGGCGTTGTCGTTCAGGTGCAGGTCCCACAGGTTGTCCGGCCAGCGCGCGGGGAAGGCGGACAGCCGGTTGCGGTCCAGATGGAGGAAACGCAGGCCCGACAGGCTCTTCAGTTCGGGGGCGTCGCCGCGGAAGGCGTTGTTGGAAAGGCGCAGGTCCTGCAGGTTGGGCGGCCAGTGCGCGGGGCAGTCCGCCAGCCACTCGCGCGCGGCGGATGCAGCCGCCCACGGCGTGGCGATGTCCGAGCCGCTGCCGCTGCCCGCGCCGGAGTCGCAGGTCGCCGTCCAGCCGTACGTGGTGGCGCTGGTCGCGCTGGAGGCGCCGCCGCCCGCGCCGCAGCGCGCCGTGATCCAGGCGCTGGCGGGGGCGGCGGCCTGCTCCGGCGTGGCCAGGAACTGGCCCTGGCTGCGCTGATGGCCGACGTTGCAGCGCGCCGTCCAGCCGTAGGTGGTGGCGCTGGTCGGCTCGAAGGTGCCCCCGTCCGTCGGGAAGGCGGACAGGCGGTTGTTCTGGGCGTGCAGCTGGCGCAGGCGGCCCAGCCCGCGCAGGTCCGGCAGCGCGCCGCTGAAGGCGTTGTCGTGCAGGTAGAGCCGGTCGAGGTTGCGGAGGCCCGCCAGCTCCGGCGGGACGGCCCCCGACAGCGTGGTGCGTACGATCCACAGCTGCGTGAGGTTGCGCAGGTTGCCCAGCTCCGGCGGGATGCCGCCCGACAGATCCAGCCGCGGCTGGTCGGGCAGGCCGTTGATGCGCAGGAAGGTGAGCCGCGAGAGCTGGCCCAGCTCCGGCGGCAGGGAACCGCGCAGCACGTTCGACACGTCGGAATAGCAGCCCGCCGGGCAGAGCCGCGTCACGCGCCCGCAGCCGTCCGTGCGCACGCCCGCCCAGTCGCCGAACGTGCCCGTCGAATGCAGCCGCGCCTCGAAGTCCCCGACCTGGATCAGGTCCGTCGCCTGCCCGCCCCACTGGAAGGTGACGGACGTGAAGCTGGGCGTCACCAGCGCGTCCGCGAAGCTCAGCCTCGTCGTCCCGATCTGGAGGTGGTAGCAGCGGAACGCCTGGGCGGCGGTGGCCGCCGGCTGCGCGATGAGCGTGACCGTGTCGCCGCCGCTGCCGCCGAGGCTGAGGTGGATGACCTCGTGCTCCCCGCCGTCCAGGTCGGCGCGGTTCGACGACTCGCGCACGGCCCCCGTGTTCGTCCCGCCGTCGTAGCCCCGGTAGGGCACGAGGCCGGGGCCCACCGCCGCCGTCAGCTTGAAGGTGTGGACCAGCGGGTAGTCGCGGACGTCGCTTTCCTTCCAGTTCGCGCGGTTGGCCCAGCGGTCCCCGCCAGCGGCGTCGTAGAACGCCTCCAGCGCCGCCCGGTCCGTGTCCACGTTCAGGATGGCGACGGTGACCTTGATGGAGTCGTCCACGCGCGCGTCGGGGGCGCCCGCGGTATCCACGCCGTCGCTCACGGTCACGGTGAGGGAGTACGCCTCCAGCGCGCCCGCCGTGCGCTCCGCCATCGGCCCCGTGTAGGTGATGGCGCAGCTGGCGGCGTCCACGGTGAAGAGGCTGACCGCCGTCGCGCCCGCCGTGTCCGGCTCGATGAAGTCGGCGGGGGCGGCGCTGGGGTTGGCGTACTGGCCGTTGGTCGCGCTCAGCGCGCAGGCGGCGGTACCCCCGGCCGTGCCCGCCATGCGCGCGGGCGTCCCGATGGCGACGGGCGTGGGCGAGCCGGCCGCGCCCTCGTCGAGCGGCGCGGTGAAGGATTCGCGCGTGAAGGACGGTCCCTTCACGCCGCAGATGGGCACCAGCGCCGAGCCGCTCGCCTTCGCGCGAATCGTGGCCAGCCAGCCGTTCACGGCGGCGTCGTCGCGCTCCACGCACACGCCCGTGCCGCGCAGGTCGAGCGTCGTCAGCCCCGTGTGCGCCAGCAGCGCGGCGGGGATGCCCCCCGTCAGCCCCGCGTTGTCGCTCAGGTCGAGGCTGGTGAGGGCGGTCAGCTCGGCCAGGTCGGCGGGGACGTTCCCCGTCAGCCCGTTGTCGCGCAGGTCGATGGCCGTCGCGCGCCCGCCCTCGCAGGGCGGGGCGGTCGTCACCCCGTGCCAGTCGTCGAACGTGCGCGGGCCGCGCAGCTCCGCGTCGAAGTCCTCCCCGGTCTGGAACAGGCCCGCCGTCACGGTTCCCCAGCGGAACTGCCAGTCGCCCAGCGACGCCCGCGAATCCGTCGGGCTGGCGAATGCCACCGTGTCCGAGTTCGTCGGCCCGGCGACGCGCAGGGAGAGGCAGCCGAAGGCCGTGCCCGCGGATGCGGGATTGACGCGGAACATGAGGTTGGTCCCGAAGTGGGTCAGGGTCGTGACCCGGTACGCCGTGCCCCCGATGGGCGGCGTGGTCCCCGAGTCGTTGCGCACGCTCCCCACGCTGCTGTTGTAGCCCACGAAGCCGGAGCCGGTGCCCGCCGTCAGCTCGAAGGTGTGGAGCGTCGCGGTCTCGGTGACGGGCCCCTCGTTCCAGTTCGCGCCGTTGGTCCAGCCGTCCCCGCCGGTGGCCGTGTAGAACTTGTCCAGCGCCTCGCGGTCCGTGGCCGCGCTCAGGATGCGGACGGTGACGCGGATGGTGTCGTCCACGCGCGCGTCGGTGGCGCCCGCGGCGTCCACGCCGTCGCTGATGGTGACGGTGAGGGAGTACGCCTCCAGCGTGCCCTCCGCGCGCGTCGCCCCGGAGCCGGTGTAGGTGATGGCGCAGGTGGCGGGGGCCACGGCGAACACGTTGACCGCCGTCGCGCCCGCCGTGTCCGGCTCGATGAAGTCGGCGGGATCGTCGCTGGGGTTGGCGTACTGCCCGTTGGTGGCGCTCAGCGCGCAGGCGTCCGTGCCCCCGGAGGTGCCCGCCGTGAAGGACGGCGTGCCGATGGCGATGGCGGTGGTGGAGCCGTCCGCGCCATCGTTGAGCGTCCAGCCGCGGGCCAGGCGCGGGAAGGACGGCCCGCCCGCGCCGCAGACGGGCACGAGCGCCGAGCCGCCCGCCCTCGCGCGGATGGCGGCCAGCCAGGCGCTCAGGGCGGCGTCGTCGGGGTCCGCGCACACGCCCGTGCCGCGCAGGTTGAGCGTCGTCAGCCCCGTGTGCGCCAGCAGCGCGGCGGGGATGCTCCCCGTCAGGTCCGCGTTGTCGCTCAGGTCGAGGCTGGTGAGGGCGCTCAGCTCGGCCAGCGCGGCGGGGATCGTGCCGCTCAGCCCGTTGTTACTCAGGTCGAGGCCCGTCACGCGCCCGCAGCCGGGGGCGCTGACCCCCGCCCAGCCGGGGAACCAGTCCCGCGCGCTGAGCGTCGCGTCGAAGTCCCCGGTCGTGGTCGTGAGCAGGTTCGCCGGCGCGGTCCACTGCCAGTGGTAGCGGCCGCTCTGCTCCCCGGCTACCGACGGGCTGTCGAGGTTCACGCTCACGCTCTGGAGGGTCGTGGCGACCCTGAGGAAGAAGCAGCGGAAATCGGCGGCGGCGTCGGCGGCTAACGCCCCGGCGGTGGTTGGCGTCAAGGCCAGATCGAGGGTGGTGCCCGTGACGGTCAGGGCGCTGATCTCGTACGTCGCGCCGTCCGGGGGAGTCACGTTCCCCGACGAGTTGCGAATGGCCCCCACCGCCGGGCTGCTGATCCCGTAGTAGCCCACGGCGTTGATGACCGTCGCCGCCGCCGTCAGCTCGAAGGTGTGCGAGAAGGGCGTATCCGCGGCGGGCGGGCTCCAGTTCGCGTCGTCGGTCCAGCCGCTCCCGCCGGTGGCCGTGTAGAACGTATTCAGCGCCGCCCGGTCCGTGGCCACGTTCACGATCTTGACGGTGACGCGCATGGTGTCGTCCACGCTCGCGTCGGCGGAGCCGCCGGCGTCCACGCCGTCGCTCACGGTCACGGTGAGGGAGTACGCCTCCAGCGTGCCGTCCGTGCGCCTGGCCTCCGTTCTCGTTCCCGTCCAGGTGATGGCGCAGCTGGCGGCATCCACGGCGAAGCGGTTGACCGCCGTCGCGCCCGCCGTGTCCGGCTCGATGAAGTCGGCGGGGTCGTCGCTGGGGTTGGCGTACTGGCCGTTGGTCTCGCTCAGCGCGCAGGCGTCCGTCCCCCCGCCGATCGTGCCCGCCCTGACGGGGGGCGTGCCGATGGCGATGGCGGTGGTGGAGCCGTCCGAGCGATCATCGAGCGTCCAGGTGGCGGCCGCCGCGATGAAGGACGGCCCGCGGGCGGCCTGCGCCCCGGCCTCGTCGGCGCGCCCGAACAGCGCCGGAAGCAGCAGCCCCGTGAGGGCGAGCAGCGCGACGGTAACGCGCTTCACCGGCAACTTTCCATAAGGGGGGGGGTACGAAGTGGTGCGTCGGTCATGCCTTGTTCCCCGGCTTCGCGGATGCCTCGTCCGCACGCCTTCGCGCAGGGTAACGGGGCGGGAAGCGTTTGCCTAGCGTCAAGTTATGAAAGCCCGCCGCGCGCCCCTCCGCGAGGCGCGGCGCCGGCATGTTTCCATAATGGGGGGGGGGGGGTAAACGCTTCGGCGCCCATCGGGCCTCCCGGCGCGCGCGGAGCCCGCGGACGCGCCTTCAACGGCGCACGATACCGAACGGGCGGGATTTCGCAAGCGCCGCGCTCAGGCGCTGGCGACGAGGCGATAGACTGGAGCGCATGGTCGCCAGGCCCGCCGTTCTCACGATCCCCGCCGAGGTCCGCGAGCCGCTGGACGCCGCCTGCTTCGTGTTCCCGCGCGGGGCCCGCGCCGTCCACATCGACATGCGCGGCGTCCGCTGGATCGCGCCGGTGGGCATCGCCGCCCTCCTCGCCCAGTGCCTCCAAAGCCGCGACCTGGAAACGGACGTGCGGGTGCTGCTGCCCCGCAGCCGCGAAGTGCGCTCGTACCTCCGCGCCATCGGGTTCTACCGGGCGCTGCGTGATCAGGGCGTGCCCGTCGACGAAGACGCGTTCGGTCTGGATCCGCAATACGCGGCCCGTCCGCGCCTGCCGCTCACGAAGGTGACGACCACGATTGAAGTGGACGGGGCGCATGCCCGGTTGATCGATGCGCTGCACGAGAGCGCCGCTTCCTTCGATCATCTCGTCGCGGTCGATATCGTGGCCTCGGAGATCCTCGACAACGCCCTGCAGCACGGATCGGAATGCTTCGTGGTTGCGCAGACGCATACCGGCGAGCGCAGCGGCACCCCGGGCGTCCATATCGCCATCGCCGACTTCGGGCATGGCTTCATGCGCACGCTCGCGGCCTATCATCCTGCTTCGGAGGCCGAGGCCATCGAGAAGGCGTTCGAGGATGGCGTGACGGGCACGGGGGAAATGCGCGGGTCGGGGTTGGCCGAGGCCCGACGCTATATCGACGGGTATCCCGGCGCGCGTCTCGCCATCGCCTCCCGCACCGGCTTCGTCGAGCGCGCGAACCGCTCGTTCCGGCGGGCGGAAGGGCCGGACTGCGGGGGCGTGTTCGTGAGCGTCCGGTTCCCCTACCGCGGCATGCCCTCGCCCCTGTAGACTGAAAGCAGGCCGACCGCAGGAGGTTCGTCATGGCCGCACCGCTGTCCCCCTACGGGCGTTCGTTCGTCACGCGCGAACGCGGCAAGCGGCTCGCGGAAGAGGTGCTTGTCTTTGAGCGCGAGCCGCATGTCACCGTCGACTTCACGGGCGTCATCACGGCGCCGTCCTTCCTGCAGGGCTTCCTCGGCCGCCTCGATGAGGATGCCGAGCACATCACGCTCATCGGCGTGAACGAACAGATCGCGCCCATGATCGAGCGGCTGGCGCGGCGTATCGGCCTCGCCGACAAAGTGACGGTCGAGGGGGGCGTTCCCGCCTAGCTCAGGGGCTGGCGACGAGGCGGTACCCCACGTTGCGCACGGTCTCGATGAAGGTGTGGCCGCGCGTCTCGATCTTGGCGCGGATGCGGCGGATGTGCACGTCCACCGTGCGCGCCCCCCCGAAGTAGTCGTAGCCCCAGACGCGGTTGAGCAGCTGCTCGCGGCTGGAGACGCGGCCCGCGTTCATGGCCAGGTAGCGCAGCAGCTCGTACTCCTTGTAGGTGAGCGCCACGGGCTCGTCCGCCACCGTCACGCGGTAGTTGGCGAGGTCGATGACGAGCGCCCCGCGGCGCACGAAATGCTCGTCGTCGATGCCGCGGCGGCGGTGCAGGGCGCGCTCCACGCGGCGGCGCAGCTCGCCCGCGGCGGCGGGCAGCACGAGGAAATCGTCGGCGGTGGCGTCGGGCGGCACGCGCCCGATCTGCTCCGGCCCGCAGGCGTGCAGCACGATCAGGTCGTGCCCCTCGCGCGCCGCCTCCAGCGCCCCCACGGCGGCGGCGGAAAGGTCGCGCAGGTCGAGCACCAGCACGTCCGCGCGCCCGTCGTCCAGCGCCGCCTCGCGCGCCGCCGCCGCCACCGTCACGCGCAGCCCCGCCTCCTCCAGCTCGGACGCGAGCGCGAGCAGGTCGGGTTGGGCGCTGACCACGAGGACGGCCTGCATGGCGCGGGGATTATAGGGGAGCGCGGGCGCGGGCCCCTCAGACGGCGGGTTCGACCACGGCGGACATGGCCCCGCGGCTGCGCTCCATGAGCGGGTCGGGGCCGTAGGCGTGGATCTGCTCCTGCTTGAGCAGGCACTCGTCGCGCGGGCCCGTCATGACGATGCCGCGGCCCTCGCGGTCCACCACGCAGGCGATGCCGAAGCCCTTCTCCCGCGAATAGCCGAAGAGGTCGCCCAGCATGCGGATCACGTACTGGTAGGTGTGGCTGTCGTCGTCGAGCAGCACCAGATGGCAGGGCGGCTCGACGCGCTCTTCCACGTCGGGGCGCTCGGCGACGCCGGGGCCGGGGCGGACGGTGGCGGCCACGCGGCCATTGTGGGAGCGGCGGCGGCGGCGGGCAAGGCTGACGCCGCCCCCTTGCCGTTCGCGCGCGCGACGGCGCACGGTCGCGCCCAGCCCGCCGCCGGAGGTTCGCCGTGCCGAACGCGAACGCCCCCCTGCCCCTGCGCCTGCGCGCGCTCGACCAGGAACGCCGCCGCCGCTACCGCCGCCACCTCGCCTTCTACGAGGGCGAGCAGTGGACGGGGCGGGCGCGCCGCGGCGAACGCCGCCTCGTGCTCAACTACGCCCGCGCCTTCGTGGAGAAGATCACCGGCTACCTGTTCGAGGGGCGCGCCCTGCGCGTGCGCCCGCGCGACCCGCGGGACGCGGCGGCGGCGGAACGGGCGCGCGTGGCCGAGCGCGCCTGGCGCGAGGTGGAGGAGGCGAACGGCCTCGCGCGCCTCGATTTCGAGACGGAGATCGACTGCGCCGTGCTCGGCGACGCCGCCTGGAAGGTGACGTGGGACGCGGAGAAGGGGCGCGTGCGCGTCTCCGCCCCCGACGTGCAGGGCATCCACGTGTGGCGCCGCCCCGACGACGCCGCGCGCATCACGGCCCTCGCCTCGCAGTACGAAACGGGGGGCGAGTCTGCGGAACCGCCGGGCCTCGGCGTCTCCGACACGCTCGTGACCGAGTACTGGACCGCCGCCGCCTTCGAGTTGTGGCGCGGGAACGAGCTGGAGCGGCGCGGGCCGAACCCGTGGGGCTTCATCCCCTTCGTGGTCTTCCCCAACCTGAGCGAGCCGAAGCGCCCGTGGGGGGCGAGCGACCTGGAGGCCATCGCCGAATCGAACCGCGAGCTGAACCGCGCCTTCAGCCAGCTGAGCCAGATCCTGGAGCTGTCGGGCAACCCCATCGCCGTGCTGGAGGGGGTGGCCGGGGCGCGCGACATCGCCGTCGAGCCGGGGGCCGTGTGGGAGGTGCCGGAACGCGCCCGCGCCTACCTGCTGGACCTGCTGGAGGGCGGCGGCGCGGCCCTCCACCGCGACTACATCGACCTCATCTACCGCACGCTGCACGACCTCGGCGAATCGCCGCGCACGGCCTTCGGCCAGAACCCGGCGGGGCTGAGCGGCGTGGCCCTGAACGTGGAGCTGGACCCGGTGGCGCGCAAGGTGGCGCGCAAGCGGCTCATCCGCACGCCCGCCTACGAGCGCCGCGCCACGCTGGCCCTGCGGCTGCTGGCGCGCCACGCCGGGCTGGCCATCGAGGGGCTGCGCGCGGAGGCGCTCTGGGGCCCGGTGCTGCCCGCCGACCGCTCGCGGCAGGTGGCGGACGAGCGCGCGCTGGTGGAGGCGGGCATCCGCTCGCGTCGCACGGCGGCGGAGCGGCTGGGGGAGGAGGACGCGGCGGCGGAGTGGGCGCGCGTGCGCGAGGAGCGCGCCGCTCTGCGGTGAGGGGGTAGCGTGATAGCCCCGGATGCATTAGCATACCGCAGGAAGGTTCCCGCACAGGGGGACGGGCGATGACGGACCCGCGGCGCATCACGCTCCTGACGAGGCTGCGTCCCAAGGACGACGCCAACAAATTCTGTGAGAAGGCCGACCTCTCGAATGAGGAAAGCGTCAAGCAGTTTTTTGTCATTCGCCTCTTGCGCGAACTTGGCTATGAAGATAAGGAGATCCTCACCGACAAGTCGCTGAGCGAAATTGACATCGCGAGGGGGCGCATCCGCGAAGCGTATCGTCCGGATTACGCTGTGAGCATCGACCAGAAGGCTCGTTGGATTATCGACGCCAAGACCACTCAGGAAAAAGTCGATGACTGGCGCTATCAAGCTGCAGGGTACGCCTTGTCTCTCAATCAGAGTTTCACTGGAGAAGATCCCTGCAAGTATATTGCCATCACGAATGGCCTTGCCATGAAGGTGTGGCAATGGAACGAGATTGACCCAATCCTCAATCTTGAATTCGCAGACTTCCAAGACGATAGCTCCTTGTATCGCCATCTGTACGGACTTTTGAATGCGGACAGTGTCAGGAAAGGATGGGAGCTAGTTCCTCCTGTTCCGAAACCCGCCGATTTCAGGTTGACCAAGCCGAGTGTCGAGGAAGCCAAGAAAATATTCAAGAGTTGTCACGATCTGATTTGGAAGTCCGAAAAGATGAATCCGCAGCGGGCGTTTTTTGAATTCGTCAAAATCATGTTCGTTAAACTCTGGAAGGACAAGCTGCTCCATGAAGATGAAGAGGTCAGCGTGTTGCTGGAGAAAGACTTTCCTATTCCCCAAGACAAAGTTACCTTTTCGACTCGTTGGATTGACATTCTATCTCAGCAGGGAGTCGAAAATCCCTTTGAGCAGGTGCACTTCCGAAAACTCACGGAAATTCTGTCAGAAGAAGTCGCACAGGGAACGAAGAAGCCAATTTTCGATCATGGAGAACGCATAGCGCTACATCCGGGAACTGTTCGACAAGTTGTGTCTCGACTAGAGCGATACGATATGTTTGGGATTGATGAGGATTTGAACGGGCGCTTGTTCGAAACGTTCTTGAGCGCCACAATGCGAGGGCAGGCACTCGGGCAATACTTTACCCCTCGTTCGGTCACTAAATTGATGACCAAGCTTGCTGATCCTCGTGCGAACAGGACTCAGATTGACCGCATCATTGATGCGTGCTGTGGGTCCGGGGGCTTTTTGATTGAGGCGCTTACTGATATGCGGAACGAGATCAGGATGAATACCTCGCTTTCTCCCCAAGAGGCTATGCAGCTCAACGAGCGAGTTGCCAATGATGCTCTGTTTGGCATAGATGCTGGACAAGATCCTCCTCTGGCACGAATTGCGAGGATCAATATGTATCTCCATGGGGATGGGGGGAGCCGCATCTATGCTACGGATGCTTTGGATAAGACCTTTGAAACGACTGTTGGGGGAAATCCCGTTTCTGAAACGGAAGAGCTTCGAGGTCTGATCAATCGCCATGATGGCTTTGATATTGCACTGACTAATCCGCCGTTTTCGATGGATTATTCTCGTTCGCTTCCCAATGAAGAAAGAATTCTTGATCAGTACGATCTGTCCGAATATGGTTACGAACAGACTTCTCAGGGGCGGGAAACGCTCTCTTCGCGAGTGATGTTCATGGAGAGGTACTACGACCTGCTGAAGCCAGGCGGAAGGCTGTTGACGGTCATCGATGATTCCACCCTCGGAACTAAGAGCTATGATTTCGCTCGGCAATTCATCCGGGAGCGTTTTATTGTGCGGGCTATCATAAGCCTTCCGGGAGATGCATTCCAGCGGGTCGGAGCTCGTGCCAAGACCTCGATTTTGTATTTGGTCAAGCGTGCCCCTGGCGAAACCACGCAACCGGATATTTTCATGGCAGAGAGCAGCTACATTGGTTTGGATGATGTTCCGCCCAAGACGCCTCGCAGCAAGGCAGATGAGGCCCGCCGCCTTGCTGATCAGGAAAGTTCCGAAATTATTGAAAATTTCCGGAAATTCTTGCTCGGTGAACGAGGACCGTGGTTGGTTCCTAGTGTGAGGATTGATGACCGTTTGGATGTCAAGAATTGCCTGCCTCGATCTGATTCTGAAAATGTTGCGAATGAGTGGATTTCTGGTGGATATGAGGTTGTTTCTCTTGGAGAGATTGTTGAGGAAATTCGTACCTCTACTCTTTCCCCACGTGATTTTCCGGATGAAGAATTCACGTTCCTTCGGGTGCGTTATGACGGCATGGCCGAGGAAGGAGAAACTCGACTCGGGCGGGAAATCACGTACCGCGAAATGCGGCGAGCTACTGCTGAGGATATTGTGGTGAGCAACATTGCAATGGCTCACGGAGCGGCCTGTGTGTTCCCTGACGATTTGTCTCATGCCCTTCTTTCCACTGAGTTTACGATTATGCGTATTACCGATAACCGTTTTAGTCCGTGGTACCTGTGGGCCTTTCTCAGGAGCCCGGAGGTCAGGGCGCGCATCCTCTCGGAATCCACCGGGATCAGCAGGCATCGGGTGTCTTGGGAATTTTTGAAGGATATTCCCATCCCTCTGTTGTCGCATGAGATGCAGACTTTGATCACTACCCAGTACTCCGATGCGGAATTCGCAGTTCGTGAAGCAGAACGACTGCGCTCTGCCGCAGATGCGGAGCTGTATGGGAGCCTGAATCTTGAGAATGAGTGGGCATTGAGGAGGCTTAGGGCTGCGAAGCCTCCGAAGTAGTCATTCGCCCCGGGACTCGCGCAGCGCGCGCTCCGTGGCGAGCAGCGTGGCGGCGTCCGCGCCGAGGTCCACGGGCGCACGGCTGGCCAGCCGCTCGCGCCATTCCCAGCGCTCCAGCTCGCGCTCGATGGCGGCGATGGCCGCCGCGCTCATGCTGCAGTTGCGCGCGCGGGCATGGCGGCGCAGCCGCTCGTGGAGCGCGTCGGGCACGTTCCGCACCTGCAGGTTCGCCATGGCCCGATTCTCGCATGTCCGGCGGATGACCGCGCGGGTGTCAGCGTGGTGGGCGGCGCGAACGCACACGAGTGTGACATGACCGTTCGCGAAAATGGCGGTTTAACAAAATACGGTGGCCCGTATTCAAGCTAGGGCAGCCTGTATTCAAAGAACCGCGCCCTCAGAACGGCTTGAAGACGGCCAGCCAGGCCATCAGCGGCACGCTCAGCACCAGCGCCGTGCCGAACACCAGCGGCACGCGGTCCGCCAGCAGCTCGCGCAGCTCGTCCGTGACCTCGCCGCGCTTGGCCGCCGCGAGGGAGGCGTTGCGCGCGCGCCGCAGGCCGAAGCCCAGCAGCGGCAGGCACAGCAGCCAGAAGAAGACGAACAGGCCCGCCAGCGCCGCCAGCCAGCCGTCGCGCAGGAAATCATGGTGGGCCGCGCCCCAGAAGAAGCCCGTGGCCCCGCTGAGCATGGCCCCGGGCAGGAGCACGCGCGTCTCGTTGCGGGCCGCCTCCGTGAGCGCGTACATCTGGAAGCGCACGTCCGCGGAGAGCCAGGCGCGCACGATCAGGGGGTAGGTCGCGCCCAGCCCCGCGCCCATCCAGATGAGGGCCAGCGCGTGCGCGATGCGCCAGCCGTCCACGGCTAGCGGGCGGCGGGCGCGGGCGCGGCGGCGGGGAGCGGCTCGCGCGCGCGTTCGAGGGCGGCCCCCACGAAGGCGCGGAAGAGGGGATGGGGGCGGTTGGGGCGGCTCTGCAGCTCGGGGTGGAACTGCACCCCGGCCATGAAGGGATGCCCGCCCACCTCCGCGATCTCGGCCAGCGCGCCGTCGGGCGAGGCCCCGGCGATGGCCAGCCCCGCCCGTTCCAGCCGCTCGCGGTAGCGGTTGTTCAGCTCCCAGCGGTGGCGGTGGCGTTCGTTCACGAGGCCCTCGCCGTAGGCCTCGGCGGCGCGGCTGCCGGGGCGCAGGCGGCAGGGATACCAGCCCAGGCGCATGGTGCCGCCCTTCGCCTCCAGCCCCTCCTGTTCCTCCAGCAGGCTGACCACGGGCCAGGCCGTTTCGGGGTCGAACTCGGTGGAGTTGGCCCCCTCCCAGCCGCACACGTCGCGCGCGAATTCGACGATCATGGCCTGCAGGCCGAGGCAGAGGCCGAGGTAGGGCAGGCCGCCCTCGCGGGCGTGGCGGGCGGCGGCGATCTTGCCTTCCCAGCCGCGCTCGCCGAAGCCGCCGGGCACGACCACGCCGTCCACGCCCGCCAGCGCCTCGGCGGCGGGCCGCCGCTCCAGGTCCTCGGCGTGCACCCAGCGGATGGCCACCTCGGCGTCGCGCTCCGCGCCCGCGTGCACGAGCGCCTCCTTCACGGAGAGGTAGGCGTCGGGCAGCTCCACGTACTTGCCCACCACGGCCACCTCCAGCGCGCGCGCGGGGCGGCGGTGGCGCTCGACCATGGCGGCCCATGTCTCCAGCCCGTGGGCCGTGGCCTCCAGCCCCAGCCGCTCCAGCAGGAAATCGCCCAGCCCGCGCCGTTCGAGGATGAGGGGCACGGCGTAGATGGTGTCCACCGTTTCGAGGGGGATGACGGCGCGCGCGTCCACGTCGCAGAAATCGGCGATCTTGCGGCAGAGGCCGGCGGACACGGGGTGGTCGCTGCGCGCGATGATGACGTCCGGCTGGATGCCCATGGAGCGCAGCTGGCTGACGGAGTGCTGCGTGGGCTTCGTCTTCAATTCGCCCGTGGCCCCGATGTGGGGCAGGAAGGTGACGTGCACGCTGAGGAAGCGGTCGCGGGGGGCGTCGTGGCGGATCTGGCGCATGGCCTCGATGAAGGTCTGCCCCTCGATGTCGCCCACCGTGCCGCCCACCTCGCAGATGATCACGTCCGCCCCGCTGGCCTCCACGGCGGCGTGGATGCGCCCCTTGATCTCGTTCGTGAGGTGGGGCACCGCCTGAATGGTGCCGCCCAGGTAGTCGCCCCGCCGCTCGCGCTCCAGCACGGAGCGGTACACCTGCCCGCTGGTCACGGAGCAGGCGGCGGAGAGGTCCTGGTCGAGGAAGCGCTCGTAGTGGCCGAGGTCGAGGTCCGTCTCCGCGCCGTCGGCGGTGACGAACACCTCGCCGTGCTGATAGGGCGACATGGTGCCGGGGTCGACGTTGAGGTAGGGGTCCAGCTTCTGGATGGTGACGGAGAGGCCGCGGGACTTGAGCAGGCGCCCGATGCTGGCGGTGGTGATGCCCTTGCCCACGGAGCTCACCACGCCGCCGGTGACGAAGATGAATCTGGCCATGCCGCTCCCGACGGGGTCTCCGCGCCATGCTACGGGCGCGGGCGGCGGCGCGCAAACGGGCGGGTAACCTTTGGCCGCGGCGGGCGTTATGGGGAGTGTGTTGCGCATAGCCGCCCGCGCTCCCTATGCTCGGCCCGTGTGGCGGATGCGCCCGCCCCCCGGCGGACGCGGAGGGAACGCGCGTGCAGACGAAGGTTCTCAGCGAACTGGCGCCCGAATTCGACGAGCGGCTGCTCGTCGCGCGCGCCCAGGGGGGAGACCGCGAGGCGCTGGGCGACCTCTACTCGTTCTACTTCCCCCGCGTCTACCGCTACGTGGCGGGCCGCGTGCGCTCCACGCAGGACGCGGAAGACGTGACGGAGGAGACGTTCCTGCGCATGGTCACCCATCTGGGACGGTTCCAGTGGCGCGGCGCGCCCTTCGGGGCGTGGCTCTTCCGCATCGCCCGCAACGAGGTCGTCTCGCACGTGCGGCGGCAGCGGCGGCGCGGCGCGCACGCCCAACTCCCGGACGGGCTGTCCGACGACCGCCAGGACCACGCCGCCGCCTTCGAGCAGCACGACCTGCTGCGGCGCGTGCGGTTGGCCGCGGAACGGCTGCCGTCGGCGCAGGCGGACGTGATCGCGCTGCGCTTCGGCGCGGGCCTGTCCGTGGCCGAGACGGCGCGCGCGATGGCGCGCACGGAGAACAACGTGAAGGTGCTGCAGCACCGGGCCATCGCCAAACTGCGCGGCATGGTGCGGCGGGAATGATGCGCCTGCCCGCGATCTTCCGCCGCGCGCCCGATCCGCGGGCCGGCCTGCTGGCCGAGGCGCTCGCCCTCTACGAGGACGGGCTGGAGATCGCGGCCATCCTCGCCCTCTACCCGGAGGAGGACCAGCGCTGGCTGCGGCCCCTGCTCTCCACCGGCCAGATCGTGTCCAACGCGCTCGGCGACGAGGAGTCCAGCTTCTACTTCGAGGGCTCGCTCAAGGCCAGGGTGCTGGAGTCGGCCGCGCCCGTCATCGGCGGCGGCGAACCCCCGCCCGCGCCCGCCCGTCCCGCGGCGGCCCCGCGGCGCTGGGGCATGGCCCTCGCGGGCGCGGCGGCGCTGGCCGTGGCCGCCGCCATCGGCGTGGTCGGCTACGGCTTCATCACCGCTGGCGACGCCGTGCCGGGCGAATGGAACTACGCCTTCAAGCGCGCCGCCGAGGGGGCGCAGGCGCGCTTCGCCAGCGGCGACGAGCGCATCAACGTGAACATCCGCCAGGCGCAGGCGCGCATCGACGAAATCCAGCGGCTGGCCGTGCGCGGCGACCTCAACCGCGGGCACATCGGCAGCTTCACCAGCGAGCTGGCCGACCTGCGCGAACTGGCCGAGGAAGAGACCTTCGATCCCCTGCAGCGGGCGAAGGTGCGCGGGCTCAGCGAGAGCGCCGTGGCCGTGCTGGCGGAGACGGACGAGGAGCTCGCGCCCGCCGCCGAGGAGGCCATCGACCGCGCCCACGAGGTGGCGGCGGCGGTGAGCGGCGGCGCCGTCGAGCCGGTGCCCGCGCCCACGGCCACGGCCACCGTCGCGCCGTTGCCCACGGCCACGCTCGCGCCCGAACCGACGGCCACGCCCACGCTCGCGCCCGAACCCACCGCCACGCCTGAACCCACGGCGACGCCCACGCCCGAACCCACGGCCACGGCCACGCCCGACCCCGTGGCCACGGAGACGCCGGAGCCTTCGGCCACGCCCGAACCGGATGGCGCGGAGACGCCCGATGGCGGCGAGGGCGCGCTCGGTATCGACGCGGACGACGCGACGCTGCCGCTGGCCACGCCGGAGCCGTCGCCCACCGCCACGCCCGAACCGTCGGTCACGCCCACCGTCGCGCCGGAGCCTTCGGCCACGCCCACGGCGCTCGCGGAGCCGCCGGACGCCACGGCCACGCCGGAAGCGTCGCCCGCGACCACGGACCGTCCCGCGCCCGCCACGGAGACGCCGCAGCCGCAGCCTCCCGCGCTGCCGGAACCGACGGCCACGCCCGCGCCCGAGGTCGAGGCCGCCTTCGCCCCCTAGTTCCGCGCAGGCTCCGCGCCGCCGTCCGCCTCGGCCCAGCGGCGGAACTCGGCCAGCGCCTCGTCGTCGAACAGCTCGGCGGCGTGGTTCCACTCCTCGGGCGTGCGCGGGGGCACGCCGTGCATGAGCAGCCCGCGCAGGGCCACCTCGCGCAGGGCGCGCTCGCCCGCCTCCGAATCAGGGCCCAGCTGCAGCAGCGTGTGCATCATGCGGTTCACGGCGGAGGCCTCCGGCGGCGAGACGCGCCCCGCCAGCGTCTGCTCGATGAGCCACCAGCCGAGGGCGCGCAGATCGCGCTCGCGCACGGCCCGCAGCGGCTCGGCGGGCGGCGCGGAGGCGGGCGCGGGGTCGCGCTGGACGCGGCGTTCGCGGTGGCGCGCGTGCCCGTCGTGGGGACAGCGGGCGGCGGGATAGCGGCAGGGCGCGCCGCCCCGCGTGGGCGCGCCGCAGGCGGCTTCGGGCATGGGGCGAGCATGGCCGCGCGCCGCCCCAGCGCACAGCCGCGCCTGTCGCCCCCGCGGGCGGACGCGCGCCCGCTCCTGTAGGCTGAACGGGCATCACGCCAGGAGTACTCCATGTCCGACATCGCCAGCCGCGGCTACGCCAACCCCGACGTCCTCGTCAGCACGGAGTGGGTGGCCGATCACCTCGACGACCCCGCCGTGCGCATCATCGAATCGAACGAGGACCAGCTGCTCTATCCCTCCGGCCACATCCCCGGGGCCGTGCAGGTGGACTGGGCGGTGGACCTGAACGACCAGCTGCGGCGCGACTACCTGCGGCGCGACGGCTTCGAGGCGCTCATGGGCCGCATCGGCGCCACGCGCGACACCGTCTGCGTCTTCTACGGCGACCGCAACAACTGGTGGGCCACCTACGCCTACTGGGTCTTCCAGCTCTTCGGCCACGACAACGCCCGGGTGATGGACGGGGGCCGCCAGAAGTGGGAGCAGGAGGGCCGCCCGCTGGTGCGCGAGGTTCCCTCCTATGAGGCCACGGCCTACGGCGCGCCGGAACGCGACGACGCCCCCGTGCGCGCCTTCCGCGAGGACGTGCTCGCGCACCAGCGGGCGGGCGGCCAGCTGGTGGACGTGCGCAGCCCGCAGGAGTACTCCGGCGAGCGCCTGCACATGCCCGATTTCCCCAACGAGGGGGCGCTGCGCGGCGGCCACATCCCGGGGGCCAAAAACATCCCCTGGGCGCGCGCCGCCAACCCCGAGGACGGCACCTTCCGCGACGCCGCCGAGCTGCGCGACATCTACCTGAACGAGCAGGGCCTCTCCCCCGACGCCGACACCATCGCCTACTGCCGCATCGGCGAGCGCAGCAGCCACACGTGGTTCGTGCTCACGCACCTGCTCGGCTTCGCCAACGTCCGCAACTACGACGGCTCCTGGACGGAATGGGGCAACCTCGTGAACGTGCCCATCGAGAAGTGAGCGCCGCCCCTCCCCCCGCGCTCGCCGGGCTGCTGGAGGAGATGGCCCTGCTCGACCGCGCGGAGCGCATGGAGTACCTGATCGAGTACGCCGACCGCTTCGTGAACGTGCCCGAACGCATCGCCACGCGCCCCTACCCGGAGGAGCGCCGCGTGAAGCGCTGCGAATCGCAGGCCTACGTGTGGGCCGAGGACGCGGGCCCCGACGCGCAGCGCTACCACTTCGCCGTGGAGAACCCGCAGGGCATCTCCGCCAAATCGTTCTGCGCCATCCTCGACGAGACCGTCTCCGGCGCGCCCCTCGCGCGGGTGGCGGCCATCCCCGGCGACGCCGTCTTCGCCATCTACGGGCGCGAGCTCTCCATGGGCAAGGGCGAGGGCCTGCTCGGCATCCTTGAGGCGGTGCAGGGCTTCGCGCGCGAGGCCGCCGCCCGCGCCCGCTGACCGTGCCCGAAATCCCCGACCTCGAGGCCATCCGCGGCTTCCTCAACGAGCGCCTGCCCGGCCAAACCGTGGCCGCCGCCGAGGTCAAGGTTCCGCACGTGGTACGCACGGGCGCGGCGGCGCTGGCCGAATCGCTGCCGGGCGACGCCTTCGGCGAGACGGGGCGGCGCGGCAAGTTCCTGCTGTTCGCGCTCGCATCGGCGCGCGTGCTGGCCGTCAACCCCATGCTCACGGGCCGCTTCCACTACGGCCCGGCGGGGGCGAAAGGCCGCAGGCGCACCTGCCTGCGCCTCACGCTCTCCGGCGGCATGGAGCTGCGCTACTCCGACCTGCGCCTCATGGGCCGCCTCTACCTGCTGCCCGCCGACGGCCTCGACGCCATCCCCAACTGGACGGCGGGCGGCCCCGACCTGCTCGACGCGGCCCTCACGGAGGATGTCTGGCTGGAGCGCGTCCGCAAGTACCGCGGGCGCATCAAGAACGTGCTCACGAAGGCCGAATTCGTGCAGGGCGTGGGCAACGCCTACGGCGACGAGATCCTGTGGGAGGCGCGCATCAACCCCTACACGCCGCGCACGGCGCTCGACGACGCCGACCTGCGCCGCCTCTTCGCCGCCGCGCGGGCGGTGATGGCGTGGGCCACGCCCCTGGCGCGCGAGCGCATGACGCGCGGCGAGACGCTGGACTACGCCGAGCGGCGCGATTTCTTCCGCGTGCACCGCCTCGGCGGCGAGGCGCGCTGCCCGCGCGACGGCGCGCGCGTCACGGACATCGAGGCGGGCGGGCGCGTGACCAGCTTCTGCCGGGTCTGTCAGCCGGGCGGCCCCGCCTTCTCCCGGGGCGGCGGGTAGAATGCGCGCCCCATGCCCGCAAGGGCCTACGGCGCGGGCGTGGCGGTGGGCGTCGAGACAGGCGTGGCAGAGGGCGTGGTCGTGGCAGTCGGGGCAGGCGTGGTAGTGGCGACAGGAGTGGCCGTGGGCGCAGGTGTGGCCGTAGCGGTGGCGGTGGACGTCGGTGCAGGCGAAGGCGTGGCCGTTGGCACGGAGATCACGGTGACGCCCACATCCTGCTCGGATGCGCCGTCATCCTGCCCGCTCGTTCCGCTCTGCTGGCGGAACGTCACATACAGCCCGACATTGGCGATCCGCGGGTAGGACGTATGGAAATTCACCCGCTCATCCCGACAGGAGCTTGCGCTTCCCTGTGTCCACAGGATGCCAGTGGTCCGCCACGGCCCGACGCACCATCCGAAAGCAGCCCTCATCAGGATGGAGATGACCTTTCCGCAGCGGGCCGTGGTCGTGGGGGTGATCGTCCCCTGACCTGCGTCGATCCCCGTCGTGACCGTGCACCGGTGATAGTGCGTGAATCTGGCCCACACCGTCTTCGCCGCGTTCATGGTCATCGTGCAGGTCGCCCCGTTCGCGCTGTCGCAACTGCCCCACGATCGGAACACGTATTCATCAGTCTGCGTTTTGGAGCCGGTCGCCTTGATGGCCACCACCGTTCCGGCCGTGAATCTCCCCATGCAGTTGGCCGCGACCGTGCCTCCGCCCGTGAAGCAGTCGACGCTCCCGCCGGTCCCCGCAGTGGCGTTCAGCCGGTACGTTGTGGGCTGCGGAGGGGGCTGTGGCGGCGTGACGACCCTGCGCGTGAAATTGGCCGTGACGGACACGCGCGGCGTACTCCCGCTCGTGCGCACCACACAGGACCCCGTGTTCCCGCAGCTGGTTCTCGACCAGCCCGTGAACTGGTAGTTCAGGGCTTGTGTTGGCGTCTGCGAGACGGTCAGCGTTACCGAGTTGCCGCAATCCACGGTGCCGCCCCCCTCCACTTTGCCCCCGGCGGTGGTCGAGGGCGTGCCCGTGACCCTGCATTGCTGCACGAAGCCAGCCCTGAGTTCGTACGCCCCGGGCGCGCCCGTGGCCGAGCCGACCGTCGGCGTGCACGTTGCGCTCGTCCCGCAGCCGCTGGTCCAGCCAGACGGCGTTGCCGTCCATCTGGTGAAGCGGTAGCCGCTGTTCGCCGTCGCCTTCGGTGCGGTGCTCCCGCTCAGCCTCGTGCCGCAATCCCCCGTCCAGCTGGTGGCCGTCGCGCCGATGGTCGCCTTGCCCCCGGTTCCCGCGCGCACCGTCAGCGTGCACTGCGGCGGCGTCGGCGGATCGGGCTCGGGTTCCGGCTCTGGCTCCGGTTCGGGCGTGGGGGTGGGCGTCGGTGTGGGAGTTGGCGTGGGCGTGGGCGTGGCTTTGGCGGTGAAGACGGCGGTGACCGTCGTGTCCGCTCCCAGCGTGATCGTGAGCGGGTTGTCCGTGTACTCCTTATCGGCGGCTCCGCTCACGCCGCTTCCCCCGCTGGTGGAGACGGTCCAGTGGCTGAACTCGTGCGCGTCGCTGTCCGGCGTGGCCGTGAGCGTGATCTCCGTGCCGTGGTCGTGGACCTCCCCGCAGGCGAGCAGCGTCTCCTTGACGGTGCACCGGGTTGTCCCGCTTCCCTCGGACTTCCGTTTCACAGTGTACTGCTTGACGAAGTAGGCTGTGACGGTTTGGTCCTCGGTTATTTTGAGATGCAGCGGGTTGGCGTTGCCGAGATCGCGGTCGGTCTGCATGGGAGAGGTGACCGTGCTGGCCGGTATGCGGCGCGTGGTCTGAATCCAGTGCTTGAGGCGATAGCCGCCGGTGATGTTCGGGTAGGCGTTGAAGGTGGCGATGGAGCCGTGGATGAACGTGCCGCCGACCAGCGCCGAGCCGCCACTGACGCCGGACCGTGGCGGGAACGTTTCCGACGCCACCTGAACGTCGTAGACCCGCACGAAGGAAGCCGTGACCGACTTGTCCGCGTCCATCGTGATGGTGCAGGTGGCGGGTGCGGTCGTCGAGGCGGTGCAGCCGGTCCAGTCTGCGAAGGCGTAGCCCTGATCGGGCTGCGCCGTCAGTGTCAACTCCCAGCCGTCCGCGTACCAGCCCATGCGGGAGTCCGAGACGGTGCGAATGTGCAATTCACGAGCCCGCTCATCACTAATTCTTGCGTCTTCTGGCAGCGGCAATGGTGGTGTTATCTGCACTGATCCACCGAAGCGATCAATCGATACCCTCAAACGACGAAGGTCCGGGCAAGTATAATCAAATCTCCTTGGCGCGGCAGGGGCTAGCGTTCTTTCATCCTTGAACGTATCTTCGGCAGTCTCGTCCGATATTTTCCAGATCCAAGTGTCACTCAAGAAACAAAGGGCAGGCTCGGGACCGATAGAAAATTCAGGGTAGTGCGGAAATCCAACATTTATTTCATTCGGTTCTTCCGCAGTTCTGTTCAAGTGAACATGGAGGCTGTTCAATGCAGAGTCCTTAGTAACCCAAGAACCATTCTCAAACTCCTGATATTGGTGATCGCGCAAGACCTGCTGATGGAGGTGAGGACCACCTGTCGGACAGTTCAATTTATCGAGCTCATCACGTTCGTAGCTACCGCTAGTTCCGACAGGAGCAGCCACTTGCCCGATGAGTACAACTGCATCAACAGGTGGGGTCGTACTGCTCAGCAGGATACTTTCCTTTTTGGTGACTATCGAGGTCGGTCTCGTGACGTGAATCCATTCCGCAAATGCCACGGTGAGCAATGGATTGTTTCGATGGGTAAATTCAGCTCTGATTCCCTTGCATTGACCGAATATTCGTTCGCTGAATTGCCCTCGGATCTCAGAGCTGCCAGAAACGCGATGAAAAACAGCATATATTGGCTGCCGAGGGATCGCACCGAAGTCAAGGCCATTACCTCGTGGCTGATCCCCGAGGCACGTCGGATGATATCCACAAGTCAAACTGACCGGGATGGGGTTCGCGATGGGGTTGGGATTCAGCGCAAGGTCGATTGTCACCGTGGATTGCAAAGCGAGCGTGAAATTATATGTACGGGCATAGCGGCCGGGCCGCTGGCTGGAAGGGCAGTTTCCTTCCCATGTCCCCCAACGCTTGATAGTTCCGGAAATGGTACCCAGGTTCTCGATGCACCGCAAAGTGGGCTCTGCCTGGACTGCGATACCAGCAGGCGTTCCTGTTGCGATGGAAAGAGTGAAGCGCCCTTCGATCCGCTCCCCCAATGTGGTGGATTCAACGGTGTAGCTTCCTCTGGGAAGATTTCTGACGATGCGTGAATCTTGTGTGGATGCCGAACCAGAATCATCATTCTCAGCAATGATCTGGCCAGAGCTGTCGAGCAGGTAGAGATATGGGTCGCGAGCGTCGCCCGTCTTGGTCTGAATCCCGACAAGAACTTCGTACTCAAAATCGGACAGAGGCCCTTGGGCACGAGTAATCTGCGGAATAGTCGACTCCGCAACCAAGATCATGATGATGAAGGCGATCCAGAATTCCTTCCTCATGGCGAATCATCCTCCCCATCTGGAAGAATGCTCCGAGCTATTGCGATCACTGGTCCAACATTGTCTCCCTTAAGCACACCATACCCCTGAACTGCATAGACCATCATGGTTTCTGCGTTAAACAAGGCAACTTGCGTGGCCGCATATGGAGCATGATTCGGGCCAAGAGGACTATACTCGACGAGTGCGTGATGGCCATCAATGAGGTGCGCTTCACGCACATGGCCGGTCACGGATTCGAAAGCCCTCCAAGGATATGGAAAATATTCCCCACCCCAGTAGAGGACAAGGATTTCGACCGCTGGACGACCATGCTCGTCCAGATACCATGCCGAGTACCCGTAGGCGGGATCAGTTTCTCCCCCCCGCGTGACGCTGGCAAGACTCCAACCTTCGGGGAGGGTGGGTTCCCGCCAGAAGGGATGGATCTCGCCCTGTGTGTTTTGGGCGCGTGCGATTTGAGTCGGTACGGGCGTGATCACTGTTTGCTCAAGTGATTCGATCCAGCCCGGTGGAATCAAGTGGAACAGCCCGTGTCTGACGGGGCTGGTCATATCGTGAGAGGAAATGGCGTGCGGCACCCAGGTCAGCGTGCGGTCGCCCGTCGTCGAGACGGCGCCGCTGCAGCCCGTGTAGGCGTAGCCGTAGCGCCGCACGGCCAGCACCTTCAGCGGCGCGTCCGTCGGGTCCGGGAACACCTCCTCCACCAGATACCGCACCCAGCAGTCGTCCGCCTCGCGCCACTCGAAGTCGTCCCCCGCCTCCACGTCGTCGTAAATCGCCGCCCGCGAGGTTCCGTCCGCGTCGTGCTGGTGGATGACCACCTGCGCCACGTCGTTCCGCAGGCCCTCGTAGGTGGCGACGGGGCCGCGGCTGGAGAAGAAGGCGTACTCGCCCGGCGCGTCCACGATGCCCGTCGTTTGCGGCGGGCCGTAGCGCAGGGGCGGCTTGCAGGTGGGCAGGCCGAGGGCGTCGAGGTCGTGGGAGATGGCGCGCCACAGGTTGGCCGGCACGCAGCCGGTGAGGGCGTTGCCCGCCAGCCCCAGCCGCCCGAGGGGGGAGTCGAGGGCGTCCAGTTCGATGGGGACGGTTCCCGTGAGCCGGTTGGCGGAGAGGTCGAGCCTCCGCAGATTCGCCAGGCCGCCCAGCTGCGTGGGGATGCCCCCCGTCAGCCGGTTGTCCGACAGGTCCAGCCGCGTCAGCTTCGTCAGACTCCCCAGCTGCGTGGGGATGACGCCCGTCAGCTCGCTCCCGCCGAAATCGAGCACCTCCAGCGCCGTGAGGTTCGCCAGCTGCGTGGGGATGACGCCCCGCAGCGTCCACTGGCGCGTGTAGGGCTCCGACTCGACGAAGCGCCGCTGCCGCGAGTCGTAGACCTTCGTGCTCTCCCGCGTGTCGCTGAAGTCCAGCCCCGTCACGCGCTCCGGCGTTCCGCCCAGCGTCACGCCCCGCCAGTAGCGCAGGGTGGAGCCCGCCGACCAGTTGAGCGAGAAGGCGTGGTCCCACCAGAGGGGCGTGTCGTAGTCGATCCAGCCGGAGACGCGCAGCGTGGACTTGATGGCGAGCAGCGTGTCGCAGTCCGCCGCCAGCGCGGGGTTGGAGGCGCGGGACACGCCCAGCGTGCGGGCCGTGCAGGTGGGCGGGTTGGCGGGCAGCGCCGTCGCGGGGGTGGTCGCGGTCGTGGCCGGAGTCGCCGTCGCGGTAGCGGTAGCAGTGGCGGTGGCAGTCGTCGTGGTGGCGGTGGCGGTGGCCGCAGTCGTCGTGGTGGCGGTGGCAGTGGCCGTCTGCGCGGTCGCGCCGGGGGCGTCGCCACGCTGCGTGAGGGCGAGCGTCACGGCCAGCGCCAGCATCGCCGCGCACGCCGCCGCCAGCGCCCCCAGGCGCGCGTGCTTCCCCCGCATCCGTGCGGCCATGGCGCCCCTCCTGCGGGGAGTGTGCGCCTCCGCGCGGGGGATTACAAGCGCGCGCTATTCGGCGTACTGGTCGAGCACGGAGGGCCGGGCGGCCCCGCCTTCTCCTGAGCGGGTGCGAGGTCGAGCGCGCCGCCGTCCAGCGCCAGCGCCACGATGCCCGCCCGCGCGGCGCTGCGCGCGAACTCCTCCGGCGTCAGCCCCACCGGCTCGATGTCCACGGGGCCGTCCCACAGGTCGTAGAGGGCGGTCCATCGCTCGAAGCGGTCCATCGCGGCGAAGCGTTCGGAGACGGCGATGACGTCGCAGTCGCTGCCGCGCCGCCAGTCGTCGCGCGCCCGCGAGCCGAAGAGGAGCACGCGCGTGGCCCCCAGCTCGGCCACGGCGCGCGCGGCCAGACGGCGGGCGGCTTCGAGCGCGGCCTCGTGTTCGGCCAGCGCCTCGCGCCTCAGTTCCGCAGGCGGGCGGAGCACCATGCGTGCACCTCCTCCGCGCGCGCCAGCGCATCGCCCGCGATGGCCGCGTCGTAATTGCTGGCGCCGTTGGCGGCGTCGGGGTAGCGGCTGGTGACATAGAACAGGTTGAGGATGCGGCTGGCGGCGAGCACCTCCTCGGGCGCGCCGAGCTCCGTCGCCAGCTCGACGAGGTTATGGGTGCGCGGCGGCAGACCGTCGCCATCGCGCACCCAGAGCGCCTTGAGGGAGAGTTCCGCGATCTGGTGGGAGAAGAACGCGGTCATCGCGTGCGCGCCCCCGTCGAGCGCGCCCCGCGCCTCGCGCAGGTGGTTGTCGGCGTAGCGCAGCCAGTCCCGCCAAGCCTCCGGCATGGCCCCAGTGTAGCGCGCGCCGGCGGTGGTGGGGGCTCCCGGCGATGCGCGCACATTCGGCGTACGTGTCAGCGTGATCGTCGTTGCGGCTCCGGTATTGACCGTTAGTGTTCGTTACTTAGTGTAAGTGTTCATTCTTGCGGGGGTCGTGCACATGGCGAACGGAGCCATGGACCTGAACGAACGGGATATTCGTCTCGGTGAGGTGTTTACGCCGTCGGCGCCGATCAACAGGCTGAGCCTGCTGGCGGGGCGCGTCCCCCAGCGTCGCGCGGTTTCGGACGCGATCCTCCAGCGCGGCCGCCACGCCGTGTTGTTCGGGGAGCGGGGCGTTGGCAAGACGTCGCTCGCCAGCGTGCTGCGCGAGTACCTCGAAACCGCTGGACAGGCCGTCATCGCGCCCCGCGTGAACTGTGACGACGGCGACGATTACCCGGCGATTTGGCGCAAGGCGTTCGACGACCTGCGGATCATCGAACGCCGCCGGAGTATGGGCTTCATGCCGGAGGTTCGGGAGATCGTCCGCGCGGCGAGCGACCTGATCGGCGGTGAACGCCCCGTGACCCCTCACGAGGTGCGCCTGCTGCTCGAACGGCTCGGCGAGCAAACGAGGTTGGTCGTGATCGTCGACGAGTTCGACCGCGTGGCCAGCCGCGTGGGGACGCAGTTCGCCGACACGATCAAGATGCTGTCCGACCAGTCGGTGCCCGCGACGCTGGTACTCGTCGGGGTTGGGGAAACGGTCGGCTCGCTCCTTGGCGAGCACGAGTCGATCGAGCGCGCCCTCGCCCAGGTGCGCGTCCCGCGAATGTCCGCCTCCGAGCTCACGGAAATCGTCGAGGGCGGACTCTCGGAGGTCGGAATGAAGGCCGATCCCGTCGCGAGGGATCGGATCGCCGTCCTGTCGCAGGGGCTTCCGCACTACACGCACCTCATCGCACTGTACGCCGCGCGGAATGCCAACGACGCCGGGTCGGACGTGGTGCGGACCGGGGACGTTGGCACGGGGATTCGCGAGGCCGTGGAGAACGCCCAGGAGACCATTACCACCACACACCATCGGGCCGTGATGAGCGCGCGGGCCGATTCGCTCTACCGCCAGGTCGCCCTCGCCTGCGCGCTGGCGCCGACCGACGAGCTGGGCTATTTCACGGCGGGCGCGGTACGGGGGCCAATGAGGGCGATCATGGGCAGGCCGTATGCGATTCCGGCATTCGCGAAGCACATGAACGAGTTCCGCGGCGACGCGCGCGGTTCCATCCTCGAGAAGATCGGAACGCGGCGAAACTACCGCTTCCGCTTCCGCAACCCGTTGCTCCCGCCCTACATCATCATGAACGGGATCGCGCAGGATCTGATCAGCGCCGACGCGGCGGTCCGCATCCAGCACGACGCGAGCGGCTGACGCTGAGCCCGCCCCCTCAGCCCCGCGCGGCGGCGGATTCGACGGCGCGGCGGGCCATGACGGCCACCATCGCGCGACGGTACTCCTCGCTGCCGTGCAGGTCGGCGTTCACGAAGTCGAGGGCGTCGCCCGCGCCTTCGCAGGCCGCCGCCGCGCCCTCCGGCAGGCGCGCGCCGGCCAGCGCGGCCTCGATGGCGGGCAGGCGCTGGGCGTGGCTGGCCGCGCCCGTGACGGCCACGCGCGCGGAACGGCAGACGCCGTCCTCCAGCTCCAGCGCGGCGGCCACGCCCGCCAGGGCGAAGCGCGAGGCGCGCTGCGGCAGCTTGGCGTAGGCGGCGGAGCGCACGGGGCGGAAGGCGACGTTGGTGAGGATTTCGCCGTCCTCCAGGTCGACCGTGAGGACGTCGCGGAAGAAGTCCTCGGCGGGCACGGTGCGGCCGCGGTTCGCCCCCATGATGGAGATGGCGGCGTCGAGGGCGATGAGCACGGCGGGCAGGTCCGCGCCCGGGTCGGCGTGGGCGAGCGAGCCGCCGATGGTGCCGCGGTTGCGCACCTGCGCGTCGCCGATTTCGGCGGCGGCCTCGGCGAGGATGGGGGCCTGCTCGCGCAGCAGCCCGGAGGCCGCGAGGTCGGCGTGCGTGGTGACGGCGCCGACGTCGATCACGTCGCCGACGGTGTGGACGCCGCACAGTTCGAGCAGGCCGCCGATGTCGATGAGCAGCTCGGGCTCGGCCAGGCGCTGCTTCATCATGGGGATGAGGCTGTGGCCGCCGGCCAGCAGTTTCGCGCCGGGGCCGCCCTCGCGCAGGAGGGCGAGGGCCTCGGCCACGCTGCCCGCGCGGCGGTAGCGGAAGGCGGTGGGGATCACGGCTGGCCTCCTTCGTGGATGAGGCGCCAGAGGCGCTCGGGGCGCAGGGGCATGTCCACGTGGCGCACGCCGAAGGGGGCGAGCGCGTCCACGGCGGCGTTGACCACGCAGGGGGTGGCGCCGATGGTGCCGGCCTCGCCCACGCCCTTGGCCCCCAGCGGATTGACCGGCGTGGGCGTGACCGTGCGCTCCAGCTCGAAGGCCGGCAGGTCCGCCGCGCGCGGCATCACGTAGTCCATGAAGGAGGCCGTCAGGGGCTGGCCGTCCTCGTCGTAGACCACCTCCTCGAACATGGCCTGGCCGATGCCCTGCGCCAGCCCGCCGTGCACCTGCCCCTCCACGATGAGGGGGTTGATGACGTTGCCGCAGTCGTCCACGGCCACGAGGCGCAGGAGGCGCGGCTCGCCCGTGTCGCGGTCGATTTCGACCATCGAAATGTGGCAGCCGAAGGGGTAGGTGTTGTTCTCCGGCTCGAAGAAGGCCTCCTCGGAGAGGCCCGGTTCGAGGCCCGCGGGCAGGGGCACGGGCACGTAGGCGAAGTCGGCCACCTCGGCGAAGGAGCGGCTCACCTCGGGCGCGCCCGCCACCTGGATGCGGCCGTTCTCGAAGACGAGGTCGTCGGGGCTGACCTCCTGGTCGGCCATGAGGGCGGCGGCGAAGCGCTTCATCTTGTCGCCCGCCTTGCCCGCGGCCAGCATGAGGGCGGCCCCGCCCACGGCCTGCGAGCGGCTGCCGAAGGTGCCGATGCCCTGCTTCACCACGCCCGTGTCCCCGTGCAGGATGGCGATGTCCCCGATGGGGATGGAGAAGTGGTCGGCCAGCATCTGCGCGAAGGTGGTCTCGTTGCCCTGCCCGTGGGGCGAGGCCCCGGTGGTGGCGCTCACCTTGCCGCCGCGCTCGATGGTCACGCCGGAGTGCTCCCAGCCGCCGGTGGGCACCACGGAGGAGGGGCCGAGGCCGCAGACCTCCACGTAGAAGGCCATGCCCACGCCCACGATGCGGCCCTCGGCGCGGGCGGCGTCGCGCTCCGCCTTCAGCCCCTCCCAGTCCGCCGCCGCCAGCGCCTTGTCCAGCGCCGCCTCGTAGTCGCCGGAGTCGTAGATCAGCCCGCTCTGCGTGGGGAAGGGGAACTCGGCGGCGGGGATGAAGTTGCGGCGGCGGATCTCGGCCGGGTCCAGGTCCAGCTCGCGCGCCAGCATGTCCACCGCGCGCTCCACGAAGTAGAGGCCCTCGGGGCGGCCCGCGCCGCGGTAGGCGTCCGTGGGCGTCTTGTTGGTGAACACCTCGGTCAGCTCGTGGCGCACGACGGGGATGCGGTAGACGCCGTTCATCATCATGCCCGTGAGCGTGGGGATGAGGGCCGTGAGCAGCACCTCGTAGGCCCCGATGTCGGCCAGCAGCCTGGCGCGCAGGCCGAGGATGGTCCCGTCGCGTTTGGCCGCGATCTCGACGTCGCCGAGGATGTCGCGCCCGTGCGTGGTGGCGAGGAAGGCCTCCGTGCGGTCCTCGATCCACTTCACGGGCGCGCCCGTGAGGCGGGAGAGGGCGGCGGCGGCGTACTCCTCGCCGTAGACGTTGATCTTGCAGCCGAAGCCGCCCCCCACCTCGGGGGCGATGGCGCGCACCTGGTGCTCCCCCAGCCCCAGCATGCCCGCCGCCAGCGTGCGCAGGATGTGCGGGTTCTGCGTGGCGCTCCAGATGGTGAGGAAGTCGCTGCCCGTCTCGTAGCGCGCCACCACGCCGCGCGGCTCCATGGCGTTGGGCGCGAGGCGCTGGTTCAACATGCGCTGGGAGACGACCACGTCGGCCTCCGCGAAGGCGGCATCCACGGCGCTGTCGTCCTCGGGCTGCGCGGTCTCGGCGTTCACGCCCGTGCCGCCCCAATAGCTGGCCACGGCCACGTTGCGCTCGAAGCCCTCGTGCAGCGTGGCCGAGCCGTCCGCCATGGCGGCCTCGGGATCGACCACCGCGGGCAGCTCGTCGTATTCGACCTCGATGGCGTCGGCGGCGTCGCGCGCGAGGTAGCGGTCGGTGGCCGCGACCACGGCCACGGGCTCGCCCACGTAGCGCACGCGGTCCACGGCCACGGAGTAATGGTCGGGGGCGGGGAAGGGCGTGCCGATGGGCATGGGGCCGAGGCGTTCGGCCAGCTCCGCGCCCGTGAGCACGAGCTCCACGCCCTCCATGGCCGCCGCCGCGCCCGTGTCGATGCGGCGGATGACGCCGTGGGCGACGTCGGCGCGGCGGAAGGCGAGGTGCAGCATGCCCGGCAGCTTCAGGTCGTCCACGTAGGTGGCCAGCCCCTGGATGAGGCGCGGATCCTCGCGCCGCTTCACCCGCTCGCCGATGAGCTTGGGCAGCATGGGGGCGGTCATGCCGGGGCCATCCTTTCCGCCGCGCTGCGAATGGCGTTGACGATGTGCTGGTAGCCGGTGCAGCGGCAGATGTTGCCGGAGATGCCCTCGCGGATGGCGGCCTCGTCGGGCGCGGGGTTCTCGCGCAGCAGGTTGAGGGCGGACATGATCATGCCCGGCGTGCAGTAGCCGCACTGCAGCCCGTGCTCCTCCCAGAAGCCGTCCTGCAGCGGGTGGAGGGCGCCGCCGGGGGCGGCCAGCCCCTCGATGGTCTGCACCTCCTCGCCGTCGGCCTGCACGGCGAACACGGTGCAGGACTTCACCCCGCGCCCGTCCAGCAGGACCGTGCAGGCGCCGCACTGGCTGGTGTCGCAGCCCACGTGCGTGCCCGTGAGGTTGAGGTTCTCGCGCAGGAAGTGGACGAGCAGCAGGCGCGGGGCCACCGCCGCCGGGCGTTCGCGCCCGTTGACGCGAACCGTGATGGGGATCGTCTCGGACATCGGCGCACCTCCCGTCCGGTGGGCGGGCCGAGGACGGCCCGGTCGCGCGGATGCTACCACCGCGCGAGGGGCGCGTGCGGGCAAGGCGTGCGCTAGACTGCGTTCGTGACCGCGCTCTCCGATTACCTGGACGCCTGCCGCCGAACCCACGCCAACCCCCACACCACGGAGCGCTCGTACTACTCCGCGCTGGAGGCGTTGTTCGACGCCTGCTCCGATGACGCGATCAGCGCGCACGGCGAGCTGGCCCTCGCCGGCGGCGACCGGCCCGACCTGGGCATCTACGAATCCGGCGCGCCCGTGCTGCTCGTCGAGGTGAAGCTGCCGGACGTCCCCGCCGATGCGCTCCTGCGGCTCGAGCAGGCGCGCCGCTACGCCGACGCGCTCGGCGGTTGGGTGCTGGCCACCAACCTCAACGACTTCGTGCTGGGGCGCGTCGTGGAGGGCGAGCTGGCCGAGGTGCGGCGCGTGCGGCTCTGCGACGGCGACCCGTTCGCGGAACCGCCCCCGCGCCCGACCGCCGACGCGGAGCGGCGGCTGCGCGACCTGCTGGCCGCCGGATGCGCCGAGCGGCGCGCCATCCGCGAACCGTCCGAAGTGGCGCGGCTGCTGGCCGCCCACGCCCGCGCGCTCGTGGATGCCCTGCCGCACGGCGGTCTGGAGTCCGTCCGAAAGGGATTCCGCGACTGGCTCAAGGCGGACCTGGACGACGAATTCCTCGTCCCCACCACGGTGCAGGCCATCGTCTACGGCATGTTCGCCACATGGCTGGAGAGCGACGATCCCGGCGCATTCGAGTGGCGGGACACGCCCGGCGAACTTTCCGTGGACGTTATCGCGGAGATCGTGCACGCCGCCCTGCCCCCCGCCGTGGTCAGGGAAGGGAGCGTCAAACTCCTGCTGGAAGGCGTCGCGGGCGTCCTGCGGCGCGTCGAACGCAACGCCCTCGCGGAAGCGTTCGACGACCGCGCCATCGAGTACTTCTACGAGCCGTTCCTCGCCGAATTCGACTCGGCCCTGCGGGACACGCTCGGCGTCTGGTACACGCCGCCGGAGATCGCGGCCTATCAGGTGGCCCGCGCCGACCACCACCTCAAGACGGACCTCGGCATCAGCGCCGGGCTGGCCGACGACTCGGTCATCGTGCTCGACCCGGCGGCGGGCACGGGAACCTACCTCGCCGCCGTCTACGACTACCTCCACGGGGCCTTCATGAAGCAGGGGCATTCGCCGTCGGAGGCGGCGCAGTTGCTGCGCGAGGCGGCGCGGACGCGGCTGGTCGGGTTCGAAATCCTGCCCGCCGCCCTGCTCATCAGCGATCTCCACCTGCGCCGTCTGCTGCGCCGCCACAACGTTCCGCTGGCCTCCGGGGAGCGCCCCGCCGTCTACCTGACCAACAGCCTCAGCGGATGGTTCGACGCAGACGATCCCAACCAGATGGCGCTCCCCGGGGCCACCGCCCGGAAGGAGGTGGAGACCGCCAACCGCTACAAGCGCGACGAGCGCGTGCTGGTCGTACTCGGCAATCCGCCCTGGCAGGGCTACTCCTCTGCGGAATCGGCGGACGAGGAGCAGCTCGTGCACCCGTGGACGAACCCGCTCACGAGCGAGTGGGGAGTCAAGAAGCATCGCCTGAACGACCTCTACGTCCGCTTCTGGGCCGCAGCCGCGCTCCGCATCACCCGCTTCACGGGGACCGGCGTCGTCTCCTTCATCAGCAACCGCAAGTGGCTGGCCGGCAAAAGCTATCCCGCCATGCGGGCCGACCTGCTCGCGGGCTTCGACCGCATCGCCGTGGACGACCTCGGCGGCGACAGCCGGGGCGCTGGCGGGGGCTCGGGCGACGAGTCGGTCTTCAAGACCGCGACCGCCCCCGGCGTGCAGGTCGGCGTGGCCATCGTCACGGCGGTGCGCCTGCCCGAGGGAGCGGGGCACGACAACGACCCCGCGAGCACGTCGATCACTCACCGCATCGTGGCGGGAAGCGCGACCGGGAAGCGCGCGCGGCTCAGCGGCTTCAGGAAGGACCGCATCGACGACGGCATGGCCCCGTGGGAGACGAGCAGGCGCGCCCGCTGGAAGCTGGGCGGGGAGATTGGGACCGACGACTGGCCGGGGATCGACGAGTACTTCCGCTGGCAGAATTCGGGCGTCCAGCCTGTCCGCGATCCCGCCGTGACGGACTACGACCAAGACGCCCTGCGGGGGCGCATGGACGACTACTTCACCCCCGACATCCCGTGGGACGAGCTGGTCGCGGAGCATCCGGCGTTTGGGGTCGAACTGAGCGGCTACAACGGCGGGGCCGTGCGCGAAAAGCTGCTGAAGAGGTACGGGGAGCGTGGCCTGCGCGGCCACGAGCCGCTGCGGCTCGTGCGGTGCCTGTGGCGTCCGCTCGACGCCCGCTGGCTCTACTGGGAACCGGAGCACAGGCTGCTGAACAGGCCCCGGCCCCAGCTCATCCCGTACTGGAACGTCCCCGGGCAGGTGGCCCTCGTCTCCACGGTGACGCGCTCGCGGGAGGGCGCCGCCCGCCCGCTCGTCTCCACGGTGGTGCCCACTTTCAGTGCAATGGCCCCGAGCGCCCGCGCCCTGCCGCTGCGGTCGCCGGATGGCCCGAACGTCGCGGAAGACTGGATTCGGGCCGCGCGGAACGCGGGCGTCCCCGGCGACGACGATGCGGTCGCGGAGGCGGTGTTCCACGCGCTCTGCGGCGTGGCGGCGTCGGACGCCTGGCTCGCCAGCCAGCCGGTCGAGTACGACGACTTCCCCACCGTGCCGCTCCCCGCCGATGCCGCCACGCTGGCCGCCGCCGCCGAAACTGGACGGCGCTACGCCGCGCTCGTCGATCCGTGCGTCGAGGTGGACGGCGTGACGCGGGGCACGCTCCGCGAAAGCCTGCGCGGCATCGCCGAGGCCGATGCGTGCGACGCCGATCCCGTGCTGGAGTACGGCACGGCGAACTCGCTTGGCGGCAGGACCGCCGGGGACGACCTGCTGTGGGGCCCGACCGGGGGCTGGCGGAACATGGGGGGCACCGCCAGCGGCGCCTTCACGCTCGGCGGCTACAACCCCATCCGCAAGCACCTCTCCTACTTCGTGGGCGAGCGGCTGATGTTCGACGACCGGCGGCGGGTGACGGCGATGGCGCGGCGCATCGCGGCCCTGCGCGAACTCGCGCGCGAAGCCGACGCCCACTTCCACGCCGCCAGCGCCGCGCCGCTGGAGCTGCGGTAGGTCACGCCGCGCGTGAGCGTGAAAGGGGCTAGACTGGATCGCATGGACAGCGTCTTCATCTACTGGGACACTTGGAACTTCTTCATCGGGCCGCAGTGGAGCGCGAAGGAGCGCGAGGGCACGCCCGGCGCGCGCTACCTCGTGGAGGTCAACTACGAGGCCGTCCTGCAGCTCGCCCACGCCGGACGCGACGTGCGCCACGCCGTGGCCGTCGGGTCCCTGCCTCCGGATCTGCACCATATCTGGGACAGCCTCGAGAAGGGCGGCGTCGAAGCGGTTGATATGTTCGAGCTTCGCGATCAAGAGATGCCCCATCATCTGCTCCAGCTGCGGATGCTGGAGGACGCCCTCGACCACAGCGACGATCCGGGCATCGCCGTGCTGCTCATCGGCGATGGGTTGGGCTACCTCAAGGGCGGCAGCTTCTACCGCACGCTGGAGCGGATGCACCGCAGGGGCTGGCGCATCGAAATCCTGTCGTGGATGGACTCCGACAACCAGGACATGAGGCGCTGGGCCGAGGAGAACGGCGTGTTCGTGGCGCTCGACGACTTCTACGAGGCCATCACCTTCCGCGAGCCGTCGCGCCCCGGGCACGATTACGCGCCCGCGCGCGATTCCGCGCCGCTCGACCTGTCGCGGCGTGTGACGGCGTAGGGCCTCAGGCCGCGCGGGCGTTCACCTGCTCCTCAATGGCGCGGAAGAACTGGCCGATGAGCAGCCGCGCGACGCCCCCCAGCAGCCTCCCCCCCAGGCGCGCGATGGCCCCACGCGCGCGCACCTCGGCGGCGTAGCGCACGACCGTCCCCGCGCCCGCCTCCTCCAGCGTCACCAGCGCGTCCGCGCGCGCGCCGCCGGGCTTGCCCGATCCGTCGATGCGCAGGCGGTAGGACTCGACGGGGACGCGCTCGGCGACCTCGACGCGCCCCGCGTAGAGGCCGCGCACGGCGGCGATGCCCGCGCGCATGGTCACGTCGTAGGCGTCGGGCGCGGTCTCCTCGAAGCGCTCCACGCCGGGCAGGGAGGCGGCCAGCACGGCGGGGTCGAGCAGCAGCTCCCAGAGGAGTTCCCGCGAACCGTCGAAGGCGCGCTCGCCCTCGATCTTCACGGCGCTTCCCCGCGCGCCGCGGCCTCAGAGGCCATTGGCGTTCACGTCCTTCAGGAACTCGTAGGTGCGGCGCGGCGCGTCCGCGTCCTCGGGCACGGGCAGGATGGCGCCGTTGTAGTCGGTCACGCCGATGGCCTCGAGCCGCTTCAGCTGGGCGCGCACGGAGGCCTCGTCGCCCACGATGGCCATGTCGGCCACGCCGCTGGCGCCCTCCGCCTCGATCACCTTGCGGTAGGAGTAGATGCGCCCGTAGACCTCCCACACCCTGGCGCAGGAAGCGCGCGCGGCCTCCTCGTTGGCGGTCACGGAGAGGGGGATGCCGGCGATGACGCGCGGCGCGGGCCGTCCCGCCGCGTCCGCCGCCCTGGTGATGGCGGGCACGGCGGTGCGCTCGATGTAGTTGGGCCCGCACCAGAACATGCTGGTGCCGTCGGAGAGCTCGCCCGCCACCTTCAACATGCCCGGGCCGAGGGCCGCGATGAGCACTTGCGGACGCCCGCCGCCGGGCACGTCCAGCCGCGTGAAGTCCGCGTTGTTGAGGTGGACGCGATACTCCTCGCCGTCGTGGTCCACCTGCTCGCCGTCGAGCAGGGCGTTGAGCACCAGCAGGTATTCGCGCAAGTGGCGCACGGGCGTGGCCCAGCGCAGCCCCTGCCAGCCTTCCACGATGAACTTGTGGCTGAGGCCGAGGCCCAGCGTAAAGCGCCCGCCGCAGGCCATGTTGGTGGTGAGCGCCTGCTGCGCCATGACCATGGGGTGGCGCGGGTAGGTGGGCACGACGGCGGTGCCCAGCTCGAGCGTGCTCGTGGCCTGCCCGGCGAGCGCACAGACGGTCATGGCGTCGTGGTTGAGGTGGTTGCCGATCCAGCCGGAGGCGAAGCCGTCGGCCTCGAGCTGGCGGTAGGGGGCGACGAGCGCCTCGACGGAGGCGTCGCGCGCGCCCCCCGGCGGCCTGGTGATGATGCGCATGGACGGGCCTCCTCGCGTCCCCGTGGGCGGGGCCGCGCGCGCATCCTACGCCAGCCGCGCGGGCGTTGTGAGGAGAGCGCCGCGCTGGCCGCGCGGCTGAGGGGGGAGAAGAGCGCGCGGCTGCGCCACGCTGAGGGATGAGTGGGCTGCGAAACGGGTAGGCTAATCGCGGCGCGTCGGCCACGATGTCGTCGAGGGTGACGCGGATGTCGTGTCGCTTGCGCTAACCGTTGCCAGTCAGCCTGGACTGCTCCAGCTGCTCCAGCGTTCGCGCGGCGATGGTCGAGCGCGCCTTGCCGCTGCGGTGGCGGCACAGCCCCCACCACGCCGCCGCCGCCAGCCTGACGGGATCGGCGCCCCGGTAGCGGACGCTCTCGACTTCCCACTTCGAGGCGGCGTCGACGTCGCGCCGCACGGCATCGCCCTCGCCCCGCCGGACGCGGACGCGCAGCGCCTCGAAGGACCGGACCAGCTCCACGCGCGCGGCCTCGGCGGCGGCGATCAGCGCATCGGGGTCGATGGCGACCATCATGCCGTCATCGCCGCGACGCTCGCGCAGCGTCGCCAGGCCAGCGGAGGCTTCGGCCAGCAGGCGGTGGTCCTCGTCGGCGTAGTCGCGCGGAGCGACGGCGATGAGCCGCCAGACGTCGCGCTCGGCGATGCGCCCGATGTCGTGGAGCCAGGCTTCCGACAGCTCGGCGTCCCGCAGCGCGGGCGGCGCGCCGATGTGGCGGTACAGGGGATCGGTGGCGCTCACGACGGGAACCCCTCCCCGTTGAAGCCCTCGGCGGTGTAGATGCGCGTGAGCGCCCCGTCCGGCGGCGTGCTCGCTTCCCAAGCCTCGATGGCGCTCCACGCGCCCATCCCGTAGGAGTCGACGACCTCCAGGTTGAGCTCGTCGGCGGGATGGCCGCCCAACTCGCCCTCGAAGGGGTACGCCGTGTCGAAGGCGAACAGCACGCCCTCACGCTCGTCGGGGTCGTAGGGAGCGAACGACGGGAGGTCCGCGCCGTCCGGCCACACCACGGCGATCTGGCGGTTCGTGGTCCTCCGCACCCTGTAGCCCGCATCCGCGATGGCGAGCGCCTTGCGGAAGCCCATGGCGCTCAGGTGGAAGGCGACGTCGGGGTACGCCTCGGCGAGGCGGCGCGCGCAGCGCATGATGTCCTCGAAGTCGTCCTCCCAGGAGTAGCGCTGCGCCCACTCGATGGTGGTCAGGTCGTCGTCCCGTGTGGTCATGGGTTTGATACTAGCGTCGCGCGGGGAATCCCGCACGGGGATGCGCGCCACGGCGATGCCCATGCGCCCAGCCTACATCTGCGCCGCGCTGAGGGATGAGTGGGGGCTACGGAACGGGTAGGGTAAATCGCGGCGCTTCCGCCCTAGACTGGCGGCATGGAACGCCGAGGACGCGGACGCCCGCGCCATCCCGACATCCTCACGCCCGCCGAACGGCGCGTGCTCGACCAGCTGCGCGAAGGCGGCACGAACGCCGAAATCGCCGTGCGCCTCGGCATCAGCCCCGATGGCGTCAAGTACCACGTCTCCAACATGCTGGGGAAGCTGGGGCTGGAGAACCGCCAGCAGCTGGCGGCCTGGCGCGCGCCTCCGCGCGAGCGGCGGCGGCGCTGGGCGTTCGCGCCGCTGGCCGTGCCCTTCCCGCTCAAGGTCGCTGGGGGAATCGCGGGCGGCACCGTGGCCGTGGCCGCCATCGCCGTCGTCGTCGTCCTGACCCTCCCGCGCGACCCCGCCCCGGAGCCGCCCGTCATCCCCCCTCCCGCGCCGGCGACGGTGACCGCCACCGCGATCGCGACGCCGACCGCCACGCCCACCCCGACCGCCACGCCCACGCCGTCACCGACGCCCGAACCGGACCGCGCCGTCGCCGTGAGCGTGGGGTTTGGCCATGCCTGTGCATTGCGGGAATCAGGTGAGGTCGAGTGCTGGGGCACGGATGCCTTCAAGCCATCGGGGACGTACACACAGGTGAGCGCTGGCCCCTGGCATACCTGCGCCATCCAGGAGATGGGCGAAATCGACTGCTGGGGGAGTAATTGGGCTGGCCAGACGGATTCGCCATCGGGAAGCTTCCTCACGGTAAGCGCGAACACGTATCACACCTGCGCCCTGCGCGAGTCGGGCGAGATCGCGTGCTGGGGGAACAATGGGGATGGCCAGACCAATGCGCCGCCGGGAACGTACCAGTCTGTTAGCGCGGGCCGGACCCACACGTGCGCGTTGAGCGAATCCGGAGAGGTCAGCTGTTGGGGGGCGAACGGCTCCGGCCAGACCGATGCGCCGCCGGGAACGTATCGGGCGATCAGCGCGGGCGCGATTAACACCTGCGCCGTGCCCGAATCGGAGACAGGCATCGTCTGCTGGGGCTTCGGCGAGTCCGTCCCTTTACGCACGCTGGCAGAGCGTTATCGCGAGATCAGCGCGGGCAGCGATCTCCACCTTTGCGCCATACGGGAGACGGGAGAGATCGACTGCTGGAACCTGCTTCAATTCAAGCAGCTGGATACACCGCCGGGGATCTACCGCTCCGTGAGCGTGGGAACGGTCGAAGCCTGCGCCGTGCGGGAGACGGGCCAGGTCGTCTGTTGGCCTCCGGGGCGCGAGACGTCCGCCCCTACCGGGGAGTACCGCATGGTGAGCGCGGCTGCGTCCTACACCTGCGCCCTGAGCGAAGCGGGAACGGTTCATTGCTGGGGCCTGAATGCTATCCATGAGACGCCCGCCGGGAACTACCGCTCCGTGAGCGTGCGCTACACGCCGGCCTGCGCGCTGCGCGAGACGACGGGCAAAATCGTCTGTTGGGGGGACGAGGAGTCCGGCGGAACGGACGCGCCATTCGGCGAGTACCGCGCCGTGAGCACGGGCGACCGCTACGCCTGCGCCATTCGGGAGTCCGGCGAGCTCGATTGCTGGGGGGAGAACGACTCCGGACAGACGGAGGCGCCGGCGGGGCGCTACCGCTCCGTGAGCGCGGGCCAGGCCCATGCCTGCGCGCTTGGCGAGGGGGGCGAGGTCACATGCTGGGGCGACAACCCCCGCGGCCAGACCAATGCGCCGCCGGGGATCTACCGCACGGTGAGCGCGGGCAGCCTGCACACCTGCGCCCTGCGCGAATCCGGGGAAATCGCATGCTGGGGCGATAACGACAACGGCCAGACCGATGCGCCGTCGGGGATATTCCGCGAGGTCAGCGCGGGCTGGCGCCACACGTGCGCCGTGCGCGAATCCGGGGAAATCGCATGCTGGGGCGATAACCACGCCGGGCAGAGCGACGCACCGTCGGGGGCCTTCCGCACCGTGACCGCCGGGAACCAGCACTCCTGCGCCCTGCGCGAATCGGGCGGCATCGTCTGTTGGGGAACGGAGAACTTCATGGCCGAGCAGATCCCGGAGGACCTGCGGTAGGCACCCGTTGCGCCGCCCGCGCGCGCCAGATTGGCGTGGTGACGGACAACGGCCTGGCGTCACGTCCCGCAAGCCTACAGGCGCGCCGCGCGCGTTGCCGTCGCGCCCGCGATACTGGGCGGCATGGCCATCGCCTACCGCACGCTGACCGAGGCCGACTGGGACGACTGGGTGGCGGCGAACGCGCGCGGCTTCCTCGAGGAGCCGTCGCACACCGCCGACTGGTCCGCGCGCGTGCGCCCGCTGGTCGAGTTCGACCGCGCGCTGGGGGCGTTCGACGGCGACGAGCTGGCGGGGCAGACGGCGGCCATCTCCTTCCGCATGAGCATGCCCGGCGGCGGCGACCTGCCCGTGGCGGGCGTCACCTCGGTCACGGTTTCGCCCACGCACCGGCGGCGCGGCATCCTCACGGAGCTGATGCGCCGCCAGCTGGCGGACGTGCGCGAGCGGGGCGAACCGCTGGCCGCGCTCGGGGCCTCGGAGAGCGTCATCTACGGGCGCTTCGGCTACGGGCTGGCGGCGCAGGCGCACGACTTCCGGCTCGACCGCCGCCATGCCGCCTTCCGCGCGGACGCACCCGAGCCGCCGGGGAGCGTGCGCTTCGTGGCACGCGAGGCCGCGCTGGAACGCTGGCCCGCCCTGCACGAGCGCGCCCGCCGCACGCGCGCGGGCATAATGACGCGCGATTCGGGCTACTGGAACCGCCTCATCCTGCCGGAGAAGGAGCGGCTGGAGGGCGGCTTCAGCGCGCCCCAGCTGGTGGAGTATGCGGACGGGGACGGCCCCGCGGGCTACGCCATCTACCAGGTGAAGAGCGACTGGCCCGACCATCTGCCCGCCGGAACGCTGCGCCTGCACGAGATGACCACGCTCGACGGCGACGCCGAGGCCGCGCTCTGGCGCTACCTCTGCGGCGTGGACCTGATCGAGACCATCGCGGCGCCGAACCGCCCGCCCGACGACCCGCTCCCTTGGCTGCTGGCCGACCCGCGCCGCCTGCGCCGCAACCCGCACGATTCCCTCTGGGTGCGCGTGCTCGACGTGCCGCGCGCGCTGGAGGGGCGCTCGTACGCCGCCGAGGGGCGGCTCACGCTCGACGTGCGCGACCCCTTCGGCCCGTGGGCGGCGGGACGCTTCGCGCTGACGGCGGAGGGCGGCGGCGCCACCTGCCGCGCGCTGGACGCCACCGGAGCGGCGGACCTGTCCCTCGGCGCGGACGCGCTGGCCGCGATCCTGCTGGGCGGCGTCCCCTGCTCCGTGCTGGCGCGCGCGGGCCTCGCGGAGGGCTCGGCGGAGGCGCTGCGTCTGGCCGACGCGCTTTTCGGCTGGCGCCCCGCCCCCTGGTGCGTGGACGAGTTCTAGCCCGCCCGAACGGCTGTGCGGCCCACCCCGTATGTGCTACAGTGGCCGGACATCATCGCGGGGGAACGATCCATGACGACGGACGCGGGAAGCCGGTTGGGCGAACTGGTCGCGCAGGCGCGCGACGCGGCCTCCGTGCTGGGGGAAGAGGACAAGGAGCTGCGGCGCATCGCCTTCGAGCGCGTGCTCGATCACCTGCTCGGCAACGGCGGCGGCAATGGCAGCGCGCCGCGGAAGCTCGTCGACGAGCCGATCGATGCGGTGCTCGGGACGGAGCAGCAGCGCGTCGATGCCGCCGCCCGCTACTTCGACATCGATCCCGAAGGGGTCCGCCAGCTGTTCGACCTGCGCGGCGAGGAACCGCTGCTCGTGCTGCCTTCCGGCAAACTCCCCGGGGAAAAGTCCGAGGCGGTGCGCGAGATCGCCTTGCTGATCGGCGGCGTGAGGACGGCAGTCGGCTTGGCGACCGGCACCAGCCACATCCGGCAGGCCGCATCCGACTACAAGAAGCTCGACGACAACTTCATGACGACACTCGGTGAAATGGACAGGATCGCGGTGCTGGGGAAGCCGGGTTCCCGGAACCGCCTCGTCCGGATGCGCGTCATTGGGGCTGAGGCCGCGCGCCCGCTCGCCCAGAGGCTCGTCGCCTGATGGCGGAGGACACTCAGCTCACGCTTGATGGCCTGCATGAAGAAACGCGCCTTGCGCACGGCTTGTTCCGTAACGGGCACCTCCAGGAAGCGATCCGCAAGGCAGCCCAGCGGTTTCTCAACCGCTTGTCGGAGCAGGCCGAGTATCCCGAACAACAGGGGGTGGCGCTCGTCAACCTTGCGTTCTCCGCTGACACGCCGCTCCTCGCTTTCACCCCGCGCAATACCTTGACCGAACGCGACGAGCACGATGGCTACCGCTTCCTCGGCGTGGGGCTCGCGGTGGCCCTTCGCAATACCACGACCCACGCCGATGACTACGCCTTCACGCGAGCGGAAGCGCTCGAATGGCTGGCCTTCATCAGCGCCATGCACCGGCGGCTGGACGGCGTTCAGCAGGTCGGGATCCTGCCGACCGCGAGTCCATCCGAAACAGGGAGCACGGAGCCAGACGCCTAGCCGCCCCGCCCCGGGTCGAGGCGCGCGAGCAGGGCCGTCAGCTGCTCCAGCCGCGGCACCGGCACGCCCAGCGCGCGCGCCCGTCGCGCCGGTTCCGCGAAGATGGCCCCCACCTCGATCGCCCGCCCCTCTAGGAAGTCGATGAGCGTGCTGGGGCGGTAGGGGCCCATGGCGTCGGTGAGCGCGAACATGCGCGCCGCCACGGCCTCGCCGGCGATGCGTTCGCGGCGGCCCCGCGCGGCCAGGTCCGCGTTGCCCGCCGCCGCCACCTCGCGCATGAGCGCCCCCGCCTGCGCGCGCAGGGCCGCGTCCGTGACGACGGCCTCCGTGTCCACCCCACCCGCCGCCACGGTGAGGCCGTTGAAGGGCACGTTCCAGCACAGCTTCTCCCAGCGCGCGCGCAGCAGGGAGGGCGCGACGGAGACCTCCACGCGCGCGCCCTCCCACAGCGCCAGCGCGCGCTCCAGCTCGGCCGCGTCGTCGCCCAGGTGGCCGATGGCGACCTGCCCGTATTCGAGGTGGCGGACCGTGCCGGGCTCGCCGCGGTTGAGGCAGGTGAAGGCGAGGCCGCCGAAGACGCGCTCCGTGCCCGCCGCCTCCGCCAGCGCCTCCTCAATGCCGAGCCCGTTCATGATGGCGAGCACGCGCGTCTCCGGCCCGAGGCAGGGGCGGATGAGGGCGGCGGCGGCGTCCAGCGAGGTGGCCTTCAGCCCGCAGAGCACCCAGTCCGCGCGGCCCAGCGCCGACGCCTCGCGCGCGATGGCGGGGCGCTCCAGCGTGAAGTCGCCGTGGTGCGATTCGACGCGCAGCCCGCGCGCGGCCACGGCCTCGTAGTCGCGGCGCATGAGGAAGCGCACGTCGTGTCCGGCCTGGGCCAGCCGCGCGCCGTAGTAGCAGCCCACGGCGCCCGCGCCCACGACGGCTACGGTGGCCACGACGCGTCCCCTCGCACGCGCCGATCCTACCAGCGCGCGGGGCTGGAGGCGCGGGGATTGCAACGGCGCGTCCTACGGATCGAGCGACTCGACGGTGGCGACCTCCGCGCCCGTGGGGGCGATGCGCGTGACCAGCGTGCGGCCCGCCATGCCCGCCGCCTCCAGCGCCCCCAGCATGGCGGCGGCGGCGGCGCGGGCGGCCCCGGGCGGGGCGAAGGCGGCCACGCTGCTGCCCGCGCCGCTCAGCCAGGCGGCGTGCGCGCCCGCGCCCCTAGCCGCGTCGAGGATGTCGTAGAGCGGCGGGAAGAGGGCGGCGCGCCAGGGCTGGTGGAAGCGGTCTTGCGTGGCCTCGTCGAGCAGGTCGGCGCGGCCCGCGGCGAGGGCCGCCACGAGCAGGCCGAGGCGCGCGCTGGTGCCCACGGCGTCGGCGCGGCTGTAGGAGTCGGGCAGCAGGCGGCGGGCCTCGGCGGTGGGCATGGCGTGGTCGGGGATGAGCAGGGCCACGCGCAGGTCGGCGGGATAGCGGCAGGGCACGCGGGCGTGGCCGCCGTCCGTGGCCACGCACACCTGCACGCCGCCGAAGAGGGCGGGGCAGGCGTTGTCGGGATGGCCCTCGAGGTCGGCGGCGAGGGCGAGGCAGGCGTCCGCGTCGAGGGGGCGGCCCTCGCGCTCGTTGGCGGCGAGGATGCCGGCCACGCGCGCCGCCGCGCTCGCCCCCAGCCCGCGCCCGAGGGGGATGGCCACCGTGTAGCGCGCGGCGATGCCCGCGGGCGGGGCGCGCCCGATGCGCTCGTAGCAGGCGCGCGCGGCGGCCACCGCCATGGTCTCGCCCGCGTCCCCGCCGGGGGGCCGCTCGGCCTCGTCGAAGGTCACGGTGACGGAGGCGAAGAGGTCGAGCGCCAGCCCGAGGCAGTCGAAGCCCGTGCCGACGTTGGCGCTGGTGGCGGGGGCGCGAACCGTGATCGCCGTCGCTTCCATGGGGGCCGTCCGCGCGCGGGATGGCGGGGATGGTAGCACGCCCCTTCGGCTACGATGCGGGGCATGAACGAGCGCGAACGCCCGCGCGGCCCGGCGGAGCTGGCGGACGTCGAGCGGGCCCTGCTGGGCGTGCTCTGCGTGGGGCTGCCCCCGGCCAAGGCCGCGGGCGACGACGCCTTCCGCGTGGACTGCGTGACCGCGCGCGTGCTGGGGCTGCTGGAGGGCGACGCGGAGCGCCACCTCGACGGCGGGCGCGTGACGGCGGCCTTCCGCGAGCGGCTGCGCGCGGCCATGGCGGATCTGGCGGCGGCGGGCGTGCTGGCCGACCAGCCCGCGGGCGCGCCCGTGGCCGCGGGCGGCGTCGACCCTGCCTTGGCGCTGGACATGGTGGAGCAGGACGCCCATCCGGCGGTGCTGGACCGCCATCTCGCGCAGGAGTGCATGGAGTCGCTCTTCGGCGTGAAGGCGGTCTACCCGTACCTGATGGAGCGGTACGCGGCCAGCGGGGCGGTGTGGCGGCGGCTGCGCGCGGACGGCTACGGGGAATAGCGCGCGGCGTCTGGCGAAACGGCGCGCGATGGGCCAGAATCGGCGCGCTCGACCGAGCAGGGAGGCGCGCCATGCAGCTCGAGGGAAAGGTCGCGGTCGTGACCGGCGGGGCCGAGGGCATCGGACGGGGGTTCGCCGTCGCCTTCGCGGAACAGGGGGCCGCCGTGGCCACGCTCGACGTGGACGCGGCCAACAACGCCGAGACCGCGCGGCTCGTGCGCGAGGCGGGCGGCGAGGCCCTCGCCGTCGATTGCGACGTGGCCGACAAGGCGCAGGTGCGCCGCGCCATGAACGGCGTGCTCCAGCGCCTCGGGCGCATCGACATCCTCGTGAACAACGCCGCCGTGTGGGTCGATACCGCCCTCACCTCCGGCTCCTACGAATCGCAGGCGCGCGCCTTCGAGGATTCGATGGACATCTGCGCGCTCGGCTCCTTCTACTGCGCCCTGGCGGCGGTGCCCGCCATGCGCGCGGCGGGCGGCGGCGACATCCTCAACGTGATCACCGAGCACGTGCACGAGGGCCACCTCATCACCGGCCTCGCGCCCGCCACCGGCTACGACTGCGCCAAGTGGGCGCAGTGGCGGCTCACGGAGACGTGGGCGGTCGAGCTGAAGCCCCACAACATCCGCGTGAACGCGCTCTGCATGGGCGCCACCGATTCGCCCATGTTCCGCGCCACGCACGACGCCCCGGCGGAGATCATGCCCGCCGACATCGCGCGGGCGGCGCTGCACGTGCTCGCCCACGGCCCCGACGGCCCCACCGGCCAGTCGTACCTGTTCGCGGCCTCGGGCACGCCGCGCGAACAAGGGCTGCGCGAAATCGCGGCGCTCGCCCCCGGCGCGGGCGCGTAGCGGTGGCCGCCGTCACGCAGGCCCACCACGGCGTGACCGTGCGCGACCTGGAGGCGACGACCGCCGCCATCGCCGCCCTCGGCTTCACCGACGTGGAGGGCGGCGGCGCGGAGCCGCGCCGCTACCGCAACGCGCCCGGCGACGCCGTCGGCCAGCTGATCGCGCCCCTGCTCGGCGACGAAATCCGCACCTGGACCGTCGAGAATCCGGCCACCGGCCAGCAGCTCGACCTCGTGGAGCTGACGGCGGAGTCCACGCGCCGCGAACACCCGGGCGAATCGCCCGCGCAGGGCGACCTCACCATCGGCATCGCCGCCGCCGACCCCGACGCCGCCTGGCGGGCGCTGCGCGAAGCGACCCCCGACCTCGCGCGCGTGGCGGCGGGCGCGGACGGCGACGACGGCATCGCCTTCACGCTCGACGGGCAGGCCTGCGCCCTCACGCGCGACGAACCGTTCGCCCGCGTCCACTACACGCGCGCGGGCTTCGCCGCCGCCTGGCGCTTCTACCGCGCCCTCGGCTACCGCCTCTCGCCGCTGGCCACGGACGGCGACGGCGACGAGCGCTGGGCGCTGGCGGGCGGCGGCGGGCGCGTCGAGCTGGTGGTCGAGGAGGGCACGCCCGTCGCGCCCCCGGAGGCGGGCAAGCGCTACCCGGGCTCCAACCACTTCCGCCTGCTCAACGCCAACCTGGCGGCCATCGCGGCGCGCGTGGAGGCGGGCGGCGCGGGCCGCTGGCTCTTCCCCCCGGACGCCTCCGGCTTCGCCCAGATCATCGGCCCGTGCGGCGAGCTCATCGAGCTGTACGACCGCGCGGCCTCCGTGTGATACGCTCCGCCGGCAGCCCATGCCCGAACCGAACTTCCGCAACCGCACGCTGTTTCACGGCGACAACCTCAAGTTTCTGCAGGCCATCGACTCGGGTACGGTCCACCTCATCGCCACGGACCCGCCCTTCAACAAGAGCCGCGACTTCCACGCCACGCCCGATTCCCTCGCCGCCGGGGGCAAGTTCGAGGACCGCTGGCGCTACGACAAGGACGTCCATCCGGAGTGGATCGACGCCATCCAGGACGACCAGCCCGCCGTGTGGAGCGTCATCGACACCGCCAACGAGATTCACAAGAAGAAGGGGAAGCAGAGGGAGGACGGGAGCGACATGGGCGCGTTCCTGTGCTACATGGGCGTGCGGCTCATGGAGATGCACCGCGTGCTGCGCGAGGACGGCAGCCTGTATCTGCACTGTGACACGACCGCCAGCCACTACCTCAAGGCGATGCTCGATGCGATCTTCGGGAGAAAGAGTTTTCGGAACGAGGTCGTGTGGAAGCGCTACGGTTCGCACAATGATGCGACCGCGAAGTACGGAAGGGTCCACGATAATATCCTGTACTACGCGAAGTCCGATAGCGCGATCTGGACGAACGACGCGCGCGAGGAATACGACGAAGAGTATATTGAAAAATCGTATCGCAACGAAGACGAACGGGGAAAATATACGACCGCCCCGCTCCATGCCCGCACGCTTACCGGCGGCGGATACGAATTCGAGTGGAAGGGAATCAAGGACATCTGGCGATTCCCGCGGGAACGGCTGGACGAAATGGATGAACAGGGACTCATCCACTGGCCCAAACGCGGGAAGGTTCCCCGGCGGAAGGTCTACCTTGACCGCGCTCGCGGCATTCCCGCGCGGGACGTGATCACCGACATCAAAATCGTCTCCCAGTCCGAGGACTACGGCTACCGCACGCAGAAGCCGTTGGCCCTCTACGAGCGCATCATCCGCGCATCCTCCAACGAGGGCGACGTCGTGCTCGACCCCTTCGCGGGCTGCGCCACCACCGTCGTCGCCGCCGAGCTTCTCAACCGCCAGTGGATCGGCATGGACATCTGGGACGGCGCGCACAAGGCGGTCGTCCAGCGTCTCATCACCGTGGGCAAGCTCTCGCCGTCCGGCGTGCCCGACGACATGCTCGCGGACCTCGCCATCCCGGATCAGCAGGGCCAGCTCATCACCTTCGGCGAACTGCACTACGCCACCACGCCGCCCGAGCGCACGGACAACCGCGAAATCGCCGTGCCCGCGTTCGATCTGCCCCCGGAGTACCAGAAGGCGAAGTGGGAGCGGCTGTCGCACGCGGAAATCCGCTCCATCCTCGAACCGGCGCAGGCGGACGGCAAGAACATCATCTGCGCGGGATGCGGGCGCAGGCTCCCTCCCCGCTACATGGAGCTGGACCACATCCGCCCGCGCGCGAGCGGTGGGCCGAACACCATCGACAACCGCGTGCTCATGTGCGGCCCCTGCAACAGGGAGAAGAAGGCGGACCTGACGATGACCGGCCTCTGGAAGAAAAACAGGAAGGATGATCGGATGGAGGACGAAACCGCCGCGCGCGCCGCGTTCGAGGCCGCCGGGCGGGCGGCGGAGCGCGCGCGGCGCACGCTCAGGTAGCGGGAGGCCCGTCGCCTTCCGGCTCCGTCCAGGTGACGAGGGGGTTGCGCTCGCTGCCGAGGGTGACCAGCGGGCGGATGAAGAGGAGCATGAGGATGAGCAGGCAGAACGGGATCGCGCCCATCGCCAGCAGGGCCTCGCGGTCGCCGATGCGGTCGGCCAGCGCGCCCGAATAGAGCCAGTTCAGCTGCATGAACTGGAGCACCATGAAGTAGACGGCGAGCACGCGGCTGCGGAGCCGTTCGGGCACGCGGATCTGGAGGATGGTCATCATGGCCGTCATCCAGAAGGGCGAGCTGATGCCCATGACGAACTCGATGCCGAGCGTGAGCGCGAACCAGGGCGAGAGCGCGTAGGCGATCATGCAGCCGCACCAGTCGAGCGGGGCCAGCAGCAGCACGAGGCCCTTCAGCCGCAGCCGTTCGCCGAGGGCCACGACGGCCAGCGAACCGGCCACGCTGCCCAGCCCGAACATGGCGCTCAGCCAGCCGAAGCCGAGCGCCCCCACCTCCAGCACGTCCCTGGCGAAGACGGGGCGCATGAGCAGGATGGCCCCGGCGAAGAGCGTGATCAGCGTGGCCGGCGTCAGCGCCCAGAGGAGCAGGGAGTCGCGGCGCAGGTGGCGCACCGTTTCCGCGACGTCGGTGAAGAAGGAGAGGGCGGAGGCGGTGGCCCTCGCGGTCTTGCCCTTGATGGGGATGGCGACCATGAGCAGGGCGCCGAGCACGAAGCCGCCGCCGCTGATCAGGTAGGTGGCCTCCGGCCCGACGGTGGCGAGCAGCGGGCCGCCCGCGGACGGGCCCGCCACCTGCAGCACGCCCGTGGGGATGGTGATGAGGGCCACCGCCGTCATGAGGCGGCGCGGGCCCACGAGGTCGTACACGTAGCTTTGCGTCGCGGGCTGGCTGAGGCCGAGGAAGGCGGCCTCCAGCCCGATGGCCACGAGCACGATCCAGACCTGCGCCTGCCCGAGGATGACGATGACGCCCATGCCCACGGCCACGGCGGCCAGCCCCACGCGCCCGGCGATGAGCAGGTCGCGGCGCGCCATGCGGTCGGAGATGACGCCCGCCACGGGCGAGAGGACGATGACCACGACGGCGTGCACGGCGCCCATGAGGCCGATCACGGCGCGCGAGTCGGTGAGGCCGGTCAGCAGCCACTGCGCGCCCAGCAGCACCAGCCCCTGGCCGAGGAAGAAGAGCGCGTTGCTGATCCAGTAGCGGCTGAAGTTGCGGTCGCGGAAGGCGTCGCCGGTGGCGCGGAGGGTGTCGCGCAGGCCGGGGGCGCTGGCGGGGGCGGCTTCGGCCATGCGGGCGCTCCTCCGCCGTGCGGCGCGCGCGCCCGCGGCTGGCGTATCATCGCACGCCCCGAAGCATCCCACGCAGGAGGATCGCCATGCCCAGGGCCGTCATGGACGACCACGAAGTCGTCTCCATCTTCCCCTTCGACGACGAGCAGATCGACGCGCTGCTCACGGACGCGCGGGAGTGCGTGCTCATGTGGGGCACGCGCGACGGCTGGCCCGTGGGCGTGTACCACCAGTTCCTGTGGCGGGACGGCAGGTTCTGGATCACGTGCGCGGCGCACCGCCACCGCGTGTCGGCCATCCGCCGCGACCCGCGCGTCTCCGTGGCCGTGAGCGCCGTGTGCGCGCCGGCCTTCGAGCCGCGCGGCTCCATCACGGCCAAGGGCCGCGGCGGCGTGCGCGAGGACCGCGAGACGAAGGACTGGTTCTACCGCGCGCTGGCGGAGAAGGCGTTCCCGACGGACGCGGCGGCGGTGGACGAGTTCGTGGCGCGGCTGGATTCGCCCCTGCGCATCGTCATCGAGATCACGCCGGAGAAGTGGATCACGTTCGACGGCTCGAAGTCGGACCGCATGGTGCGGGGCGAGATCACGGAGGAGGAGCTGGGCCCGCGGCTGAGTTCGGACGCGGTGCTGATGAAGCGGGAGCGCGCGGCGCGCGGCCTCGACCCGGAGGCGCGCTAGCCGCTGCCGTTGCGACTCACGGAGGGCGGGGGCTCGCTGAACGGCTCGCCACGCGCGACGGCAGCTTCGCGCCGCTCGTTCCAATCCGCCCACTCACGGTCCGCCTCGGCGCGGCCCGCAGCGCGCGCCTCCTCGCCAATCCTGGCGCGATACTCCTCGCGCGAGCGCTCCAGACGGTTCTCCAGCCAGGCTGCCAGCACCATGACCCACCTCGTGATCTCCGTCAGGACGACGGCACCCGGCACGGCCACCGCCGCCAGCGGGGCCGTCGCTCCCCAAATCCAGATTACCTGATCCACCCACCCCGTCACAGCATCGTCCGGCCCGCGATAGACGATCAGGCCCACGCCGACGCTGAACAGGATGCCGTAGATGACGAGGAAGATGTTGCGGTTGCGCGGTTCGGGCACGGGCGCATCGTATACCCTGCGCGGCAGCGGTCAACGCGGCCCCGCGCTCCGCATCAGGGCCAGCGCCGCTATTGCGCGGCTGGCCCGCTGAGCAGCTCCGGCGGGAGGAGGCGCCGGAAGGCGTCGGCGATGACGGCGTCGGGGGTCTCGTGGCCGCCCTCGTACACGACGACGTCGGCCCCGCGCTCGGCCAGGAACGCCAGCTCGGCCTCGCTCAGCCGCCCCACCTGCTCATCGACGCTGCCGGAGACGTAGACGACGTTGGACAGGTCGACGTCCGCGAGCCGTTCGCTGTAGCGGTGGTGGCCGAGGCCGGCGGCGAGGCGGGCCATGTTGCGGTCGCTGACCTCCCCGCCGCCGCCCATGCCCGCCTCCTCGGAGGTGGCCGTCACGATCTCGACACCGTCCACGAAGGCGACGGTCCTGCCCTCGGCGAACTCCGACCACACCTCCTCGGGCATGTCGATGCGGCCCACCATGATGAGGTAGCCGTCGGCGACGGCGCCCTGCGTGGCCAGCAGTTCCTGCACCATGAACGCGCCAAAGGAGCTGCCGACGACGTAGACGGCCCTGTCCTGCTCGAGGAAGTGCTGGACGACGGCGGCCAGCATGGCCGCGCTGGCGGAGTCGGCGGAGCGCGCGTCCTCGAAGGTGATGTCCTCCTCGGCGAAGGCATCGGGATTGAGCGTCTGGATCTGGTGGACGCTCACGAGCAGGGCCCGATCAGGGTTGACCGCGGCGAACATCCCAACCACTTCCTCCTGCGGGAGGAGGAACGGCACGGGGCCGCCCTGCGCGTTGATGAACACGGCCTCGGCGTCCGGGTTGCCGAGCGTGAAGTAGGTATCGGCCAGCGTCAGCGGAGCCACAGTCGGCGTGGGGGTCGGGGTGGGCGCCGCCGTGGGGGTCGGAGTCGGAGTGGGCGCCGCGGTCGGCGTGGCCGTGGGCGTGGGGCTCGGCGTCGCGGTCGGAGCCGCCGTGGCCACCGTGGGCGCGGGCGTGGCCGTGGGGGTCGCGTCGTCGCCGTCCGAGCCGCAGGCCGCCGCGACGATGGCCAGCGCGCCGATCACGGCCACCAGCCAGCCGCGGTGCATCAATCGTGTCTTCACAGTTGTCGCCTTTCGGGCGGGCGTCCGGGTTTGACAAGCGCCCGCCGCGCTCTGAGCATACCGGACATTCCGACAGGCGCGAACGGGCAGCAGGAACGGGCCGGGGCCATCCGCGGCGACGCGCTCGACGCGTACCTGCGGCACATCGGGCTGCGCGCGCGGCCCGCGGCGGACGCGGAGGGGCTGCGCGCCGTGCACCGCGCCCAGCACTTCGCCGTGCCCTTCGAGAACCTCGACCTGCACCTGGGGCGGCCCTACGCGCTCACGCCCGACCACCTCGCGCGCAAGATGGTGGCGCGGCGGCGCGGGGGTTTCTGCTACGAGCTGAACCTGCTGCTGGCGGCGGCGCTGCGCGGGCTCGGCTTCGCGGTGGAGCTGCTGGAGGGGCGGATGCGGCGGCGGGAGGGCGGCTTCGGCCCGCCCTTCGACCACATGACGCTGCGCGTGGCCCTGCCCGACGGCGACTGGCTGGCGGACGTGGGCAACGGCGAGACCTTCCAGCGCCCCCTGCCGTGGGACGGGCGCTGGACGCCGCAGGAGCGCGGCGGCGCCTGGCGCGTGGTGCGCCACGCCGACGGCCAGCCCGCCGCCGAGCCGCGCGCCGCCTCCGCCGACGCCTGGCGCGTGGAGTACCGCGCGCGCGACGACGCCGAGCGCGAGACGGTCTACCACTTCCGCTCCGAGCCCGTGCGCGCGCGCGACTTCGGCCCCATGTGCGTGTTCCACACGACCTCCGCGAACTCGCAGTTCACGAAGGGCTGGATCGTGACGCGCCCGCTGGAGGGGGGCGGGCGCGTGACCGCCGCGCGCGGGCTGCTGATGACGACGCGGGACGGGGCCATGGAGCGCCGCGCCATCCGCTCGGCGGGCGAGCTGGAGGCGATTCTGGCGGAGCGCTTCGGGATGCGCCCCGTGGGCATTCCCCCCGCCTGGTTCACGCGGGGCGCGCGCTAGAGCGGCTCGACCGGATCGCCGGGGGCGAGTTCGCCGCCCGCGAGCACGCGCGCGTAGACGCGGCTCCAGCCGGGGTGGCGCTGCTGGCTGATGCGGGCGGAGTCGCCGTCCGCGAAGCTGGCCGCGATCTTGCGGCAGGGCGAGGTGTAGCGCGTGATCTCGACGAGCACCTCCGCGCCCAGACGCAGGCGCGCGCCCGGAACCACGGCGTCCCAGTCCAGCCCGGCCACGGTCACGTTCTCGCCCGCGTCGCCCGGGCCGATGGGGTGGCCCTCCGCGCGCAGCGCCTCGATGCGGTCGAGGGAGTAGAGGCAGAGGGCGCGTTCGGGGCCGCCGTGCGCCTCCGTGTTGGCCTGGCGGTCGCCCGCCACGCCGAGCGGGCCGATGGCGGCGCGCGTGACGGGGCGCTTGGGAACGCCCCCGTCGGAGACGTTGAGGTGGACGACGCGCGGCCCGCCGGCGGTCATGCGATCACCCGCGGGCGTCCGCCGTCGCGGGCGACGTCGATGGCGATGGGCCGCCCCGGATTGGGCGAACCCTCCGTTTCGCCCAGCACGCGCACTTCGGCGCGGATGCGGTCGCGCTCGATGTCGAGCACGGCGGCGGTGCCCAGGCGGTACTCCTTGTGGTGGGGCAGGGTGGGGCTGCCGGGGTTCACGAAGAGCACGCCCTCGCGGAATTCGAGGCGCTCCACGTGCGTGTCCCCGCCCACCAGCACGTCCACGCGCTCGCCGCCGAGGCAGTCGTCCAGCAGCACGCCGATGGGGCGCGATTCGGGGCGCAGCTCGTGCGTCATGCCCAGCCTCCATCCCTCCAGGTCCAGCAGCTGGCGTTCGGCCATGCGCGCGTCCTCAAAGAGGTCGTTGTTGCCGCGCGCCACGAGCACGGGCGCGAACGCCTCGCACCAGTCGAGCACGCCGGGCGCGGTCACGTCTCCGGCGTGTAGAATCAGGTCCGCGGACGCGAGCAGTTCGCCCGGCTGCGGCCCGAGCTCGTCCAGCTGACGGATGAGGGCGGGCAGGTGGGTATCGGCGATCAACGCGACGCGCACGCGCGCACGGTACGCCGCGCGCGGGCTCCGGCGCAACGCCGGGCCGAAGGGGGGAGCGATGGCACCGGAGCGGGCGGCCGCGATCGTCGGGATTCACGAGTACCCCTTGCGGGTGGCACCCGGCGTTTCGGCCATGAACATCAAGGTCGCGTCCATCCGCGCGGCCCTGGACGACGCGGGGCTGGCGTGGGGCGACGTCGACGCCATCTACGACGCGCAGGACGGGGAGGCGGGCGGGGGGCTGCAGCTGGCCGCCTACCTCGGCATGCGCCCCACCGTGATCGACACGACGCAGGTGGGCGGCTCGTCGTACCAGTTCCAGGCGGCGCACGCCATGCGCGACATCGCCGCGGGCAAGTGCCGCGTGGCCGTGCTCAGCTACGGCTCCACCTCGGCCTCCAACCGCGTGGCCATCGGCACGGGCGGGCTGGGGCGCGGCGGCCCGGCCAACTGGCAGCAGAACATGGAGGCCCCCTACGGGGCCACGCTCATCGCCAACTACGCGCTGGTGAAGCAGCGCCACCGGTACGAGTACGGCACCACGGACGAGCAGTTCGCGGGCATCTCCGTGGCCACGCGCCGCCACGCCATGCGCAACCCCGAGGCCGTGAAGGCCATGACCGACCTGCAGTTCGTGGGCGTCAACGAGATCACGGTGCGGGACGTGCTCGACTCGCGCATCGTGGCCGACCCCCTGCACCTGCTGGAGTGCTGCATGATCAGCGACGGCGGCGGGGCGGTGGTCATCGCCTCGGCGGACGTGGCGCGCGACTGCCGCAAGCCGCCCGTGTGGCTCATCGGCGCGGGCGAGGCCACCAAGTACCGCGAGAACGGCGGCGACATCACCACCAGCGCCGCGGCGCAGAGCGGCCCCATCGCCTTCGCCGAGGCGGGCGTGACGCCGGACGAGATCGACGTCGCCATGATCTACGACTCGTTCACCATCACCGTGGCCGTCTGCCTCGAGGACCTCGGCTTCTGCGGCAAGGGTGAGGTGGGGGCCTACGTGGAGAACGCGCGGCTGGCCTTCGACAGCGGCGAGGGCCCGGCCCTCAACACCGACGGCGGCGGCCTCTCCTCCAACCATCCGGGCATGCGCGGCATCTTCCTGCTGCTGGAGGCGGCGCGGCAGCTGCGCGGCGAATCGACCTCGCAGGTTCCCGACGCCCGCCTCGCCGTGGCCCACGGCAACGGCGGTCTGCTGGGCGGCACGCACACGGGCGGCACCGTGATTCTGGCGAAGGACTAGCGCGATGGCGAAGCGACCCCAGCCCCGTTTCCCCGAACCCCACACCGAGCCCTTCTGGGAGGGCGCCAAACTGGGCGAGCTGCGCTACCAGCGCTGCGCCGCCTGCGACGACGTGGTCTTCTACCCGCGCCAGCACTGCCCCGTCTGCGGCGGCGACGATCTGGAGTGGCTCGCCTCGAAGGGCGAGGGCACGGTCTACACCTTCTCCGTCGTGCGCCAGAACCGCATGCCCGGCTTCATCGACCTGGGCGCGTATTCGGTGGCCTACGTCGACCTCGACGAGGGCTTCCGCATGATGAGCGGCGTCATCGGCGTGGAGAACCCGACGACCGACATCGCCATCGGCCAGCGCGTGCGCGTGGAGTTCGAGGAGCAGGAGGAGGGCGAGTACCCCATCCCCCTCTTCCGCCCCATCGGCTAGCGCGGCTGACGGCGCTCCAGCGCGCACGCCACCGCGCCCCGCAGCGCGTCCAGGTCGGCGGGGCGCACGCGCTCGCGGTCGGCCTCCACCACGGAGGTGGCGAGCGTGGCGTTCTCGGCGGGCTCGCCGCGCATCAGCATGCAGTGGTGCGTGGCCGTCACGCGCACGCCCGCCACGGCCACGGCGGGGGCGCGACAGAGCGCCGTCGCGATCTCCCGCGCCAGCCGCTCGCGCCGCGTGAGCCGCCGCGAGAGGGCGTCCACGACGCGGGCCACGGCGTCCTCGTCGAGCGCCGGTCCGGCGGGGGCGTAGACCACGTCGACCAGCCCGGGGAAGGGCTGCAGGTGGCGCTCGCAGGTGGCATGGAAGGGGAGGCCCGCGATGGCGATCAGGGGCGCGGCGGGGTCGGCCACGCCCTCGCCGGGGACGGAGCGGACGAGCAGGGCGTCGATGGCGGCGGAGGCGGCGGCGTAGCCCGCGAACTGGTCGCGCCAGCCGGAGACGACGCGCGCGGGCGTGTCGCGCAGGCCGTCGCGGGCGGCGTCGTCGCCCACCAGCTCGATCATGCGCGTGACCACCGCCTCCGCGTCCGCGCTGTAGCCGCCGGTGGCCGCCTCCCACGGGAACACCACCCAGGAGTACTCCTCGGCGGGGATGGCGTGGCGGTCGAGCAGGGCGAGGGTGCGGAGGCCGTGCTCACGCTGGACGCGCGCGGCCGTGGCCCCGCTGTCGATGATGTCGTCGATGGCGAGGGCGGCGTCCCCGGGCTCGCCCACCAGCGTGAGGCCGCGCGGGGCCAGCAGGGCCGCCACGAACACGCCCCCGCGGGGGATGGGCCAGAGGGGCAGGTCGACGCGCCCGCATTCGCGCCCGATGCGCGCCACGAGTCCGTCCGCCAGGCGGTCCACGTCGGTCCACGTCAGCGTCTGCGTCGGGGGCGGCGGCATCCGCGCGCACTCTACCACCATCGCCGCCGCGCTAGAATGGCGGGCGCATGGCGGGCAGCATCATCGACGGCTACGAGACCTACGGCACGCCCGACGAGCTGCTGGACGAGCGGGGGGAGCTGCGGCCCGCCTACCGCGAGCTGGCGGCGGCCCTGCGGGGCTGGTCGCCCGAGCGCTACGGGGAGCGGCAGGAGCGCGCCGACCTGGCCCTCCTGAGCGCGGGCATCACCTTCAACGTGTACTCCGAGGAGCAGGGGACGGAGCGCATCTTCCCCTTCTCCCTCATCCCCCGCATCGTGGACGGCGCGGAGTGGCGCACCATCGACGCGGGGCTGCGGCAGCGGCTCACGGCGCTCAACCGCTTCCTGCTGGACCTGTACGGCGAGCAGCGCATCCTGCGCGAGAAGATCATCCCCGCCGAGGTGGCGCTGGGCTCGCCCGGCTACAAGCCGGAGATGGCGGGCTTCACGCCGCCGCTGGGCGTCTACGCGCACGTGGCCGGCTGCGACCTCGTGCGCGGCGAGCGCGGCGGCATGGTGGTGCTGGAGGACAACCTGCGCACGCCCTCGGGCGTCTCCTACGTGCTGGAAAACCGCACGGTCATGCTGCGCGTGGCCCCCGACCTCTTCCCGCGGCGGCGCGTGCGCGCGGTGGACGACTACCCCAACCAGCTGCTGGCCACGCTGCTGGCCGCGCGCCCCCCGGCCTGCACGGGCGCGCCCCGCGCCGTGCTGCTCACGCCCGGCGTCTACAACTCCGCCTACTTCGAGCACTCCTTCCTGGGCAAGCGCACGGGCCTCACGCTGGTGGAGGGCTCCGACCTGCTGGTGGACAGCGACGACACCGTCTACCTGCGCTCGACCAGCGGGCTGGAGCGCGTGGACGTGATCTACCGCCGCATCGACGACGACTACCTCGACCCGCTGGTCTACCGCCCCGATTCGCTGCTGGGGGTGCCCGGGCTGATGCGCGCCTGCCTGGCGGGCACGGTGACGCTGGCCAACGCCCCGGGCGCGGGCGTAGCCGACGACAAGGTGGTCTACCGCTGGGTTCCGGAGATCATCCGCTTCTACCTGGGCGAGGAGGCCATCCTGCCGAACGTGGAGACCTTCGCGGCGGTCATCCCGGCGGAGCTGGACCACATCCGCGCCCACGCGCGCGAGCTGGTGCTGAAGCCCGCCAACGCCTCCGGCGGCTACGGCGTGCTCATCGGCCCGCAGGCGTCGGAGGCGGAGCTGGAGGCCACGCTGGCGCGCATCGAGGCCGAGCCGCGCGACTGGATCGCGCAGCCGCTCGTCGAATTCAGCTCCATCCCCACCTTCGAGGGGGGGACGCTGAAGCCGCGGCGCGCCGACCTGCGCCCCTTCGTGCTCTCCGGCGACGAGCCCTGGGTGATCCCCGGCGGCCTCACGCGCGTGGCCCTGCGCGAGGGCTCCTACGTGGTCAACTCCTCGCAGGGCGGCGGCAGCAAGGACACCTGGGTGCTCGCCGGGGAGGCGGACTGATGCTCAGCCGCGTGGCCGAGAACCTCTACTGGCTGGGGCGCTACGTGGAGCGCACGGAGAACATGGCGCGCATGGCCATCGTCGAGCACGAGGCCTCGCTGGAGGGGACGGGCGCGGGCGGCATCTGGGACAGCCTCATCCACGCCACCGCCTCCGACGACGCCTTCGCGGCGGCGCGCGCCGAATCGCCCGACCTGACCGACTCCGAGTTCCTGCTGCTCTCCATGCTCAATCCGGGGTCGCTGCGGGCCACCTTCGCGCGCGCGCGGGAGCTGGCGCGCGGCCTGCGCGAATACATCTCGCGCGAGGTCTGGGAGGAGATGAACGGCCTCTACCTGTTCCTCGCCTACCGCAAGCAGTTCGTGGCGGGCGACGTGCACGAGCTGTGCACGGAGACGCAGCGGCGCACGGCCACCATCCTCGGCCTCTTCGACAACACGGTGCTGCGCGACGAGGGGCGCGAGTGGTTCCGCTGCGGCGTGTACCTCGAACGGGCCGACATGACGAGCCGCATCGTGGACGCCAAGTACCACATCCTGCTGCCTGCGGCGGACGCCGTGGGCGGCCCCTTCGACCGCTTCCAGTGGATCGCCGTGCTGCGCTCGGCCTCCGCGCGCGAGGCCTACCAGCGCACGGGGCAGGGCGAGGTGGAGGGGCCGCGGGTGGCGGATCTGCTCGTCTTCTCGCGCGATTTCCCGCGCAGCCTCGCCTTCTGCCTGCAAGCCCTCCAGCGGCACTACCAGCAGGCCGCGGCGGAGACGCCGAAGCGCCGCCGCGCCCGCGCCGCGCGCCACCTCGGCATCCTCAACCTGGACCTCGACGCGGGCGACATCGAGCAGGTGATCGACGACGGCCTGCACGAATTCCTCGACGACTTCCAGGCGCGCCTGATCGACGTCGACCGCGCCATCACGGAGGATATCTTCCACGCGGCCCCCTTCCATCCGGAGCGGGACGAGGCGGGGGCGGAGGGCGGCCAGTGACGTTCTGTCTGGGCATGAAGTGCGAGAGCGGCCTCGTGGCCATCGCGGACACGCGCATCACGGAGGGGTCGGAGGTGTCCACGGCCAAGAAGATCGCCGTGCACCAGGGCGAGGGCCACGCCCTCTTCGTGCTCACCAGCGGCCTGCGTTCCGTGCGCGACAAGGCCATCACCTACTTCGGGGAGCGCCTGCGGAAGAACGGCGCGGACTTCGGGCGCGCCTTCCTCGCCGTGAACGCCCTCGCCGAGGAGATGCGCCGCGTGCACGACGAGGACAACGAGTGGCTCAAGCGCGCGGGCCTGTGGTTCGACCTGCACTGCATCGTGGGGGGCCAGCTGGACGACGACGCCGAGCCCCACCTCTACCACCTCTACCCCCAGGGCAACTGGGTGGAGGTGTCGCGCGGCACGCCCTACGTCAGCATCGGCGACACCACCTACGGCAAGCCCATCCTCGACCGCACGCTGCGGCACGACGCCACGCTGGAGAAGGCCCTGCGCGCGGGCCTGCTCTCCTTCAACTCGACCCAGGCCAGCTCGTCCAGCGTGGGCCCGCCCGTGGACGCCGTGCTCTACGGGCGCGACTCCTTCGCCATGAAGGAGCGGCGCTTCACGGCGGAGGAGCTGGCGCCGCTGGGGCGCTTCTGGCAGCGCTCCATCGAGGAGGCGGTGGAGCGCGCCGCCGAGCCGGTGGCGCCGCTGGCCGCCGCCCTCGGCATCGACGGCGGCTGAGGCGCGCTTACCAGGTATCGACGTTGCGGCGCTTCTTGCCCTCGCGCCGCGGCGGGGGCGGCACGGAGCGCATGGCGGCGCTGATCCAGGCGCGCGAGTCCAGCGGGTCGATCACGTCGTCCAGCCCGAAGGCCACGCCCTGGCTGAGGGCCTTGCCGCGCTCGTAGGCGCGCGCCACCAGCTCCTCGTAGCGGGCCATGCGCTCGCCCGCGTCCGCGATGGCGGCCAATTCGTTGCGGTAGCCCAGCTTCACTTGCCCCTCCAGCCCCATGCCGCCGAACTCGCCCGTGGGCCAGCTGACGGCGAAGAAGGGCTCCTTCGTGTTGCCGCCGGCCATGGCCTGCGCGCCCAGCCCGTAGCCCTTGCGCAGGAAGATGGTGAAGTGGGGCACGGACAGGTTCGCGCCGGTCACGAAGAGCCGCGCCGAGTGGCGGGCCAGCGCGGTCTTCTCCACCTCCGGGCCGACCATCATGCCGGGCGTGTCGGCGAGCACGAGGATGGGCAGGTCGAAGGCGTCGCAGAGCTGCATGAAGCGCGCCGCCTTGTCCGCGCCGTCGCTGTCCACGGCCCCGCCGAGGTGCGTGGCGTTGTTGGCGATGAGGCCCAGCGGGCGGCCCTCCACGCGGATCAGCGCCGTCACCATGCCGACGCCGAAGCGCTGCCGCAGCTCGAGCACGGAGCCGTCGTCGGCCAGCGTGCGGATGATGGCGCGCACGTCGTAGGCGCGCAGGCGGTTCTCGGGCACGAGCGTGCGCAGCAGGCGCTGGTCGGCGCAGGTCCACTCCGCCACCGCGCCCTGGAAGTAGGAGAGGTAGCGCCTGGCGGCGTCCACGGCCTCCTCCTCGTCGGCCACGGCGACGTCCACCACGCCGTTGGGCACCTGCACGGACATGGGGCCGACCTCCTCGGGCGTGAACACGCCGAGGCCGCCGCCCTCGATCATGGCCGGGCCGCCGAGGCCGATGTTGGAGTTGGCCGTGGCGATGATCACGTCGCAGCAGCCCAGCAGCACGGCGTTGCCCGCGAAACAGCGCCCGGACACGACGCCCACGAGCGGCACCAGCCCGCTGAGCTTGGCCATGGTGGCGAAGGTGGGCGTGTCCAGCGGGCGGTAGGCCCCGACCTGCGCCTCGGCGGCGGCCTGCCCGCCCTCGCGCCGCCCGCCCGTGCCCGCGCGCCCGCCGCCGCCCTCCGCGAAGAGCACGACGGGACGCCGCCATTTGGCCGCCAGCTCCAGCATGCGGTCCGTCTTGGGGTGGTTGACGGCGCCCTGCGTGCCCGCGAGCACGGTGTAGTCGTAGGCGAGCACGACGCAGCGCGCGGCCTCGTCGTCGAAGAGCGCGCCGTTGATCGAGCCGACGCCGGTGATCATGCCGTCCGTGGGGAAGCGCCGCACCACCTCCTCCGCGGGCAGCCCCGTGCCGGGCGTGAGCGCGAGCGAGCCGTGCTCCACGAAGCTGCCGGGGTCGCAGAGGTCGTCCACGTTCTCGCGGGCGGTGCGCTGTTTCGTGCGGCGGCGGCGGGCCACGGCCTCGGGGCGGGCGGCGTCGAGCGTGGCCGCGTGCCGCCCGTGAATCTCCGCCAGGTCGGGGCGGACGCGGTCGAGGTCGATGGCATCCGCCGCGTCCTCGTCCCCTTCCGCGACCGCGCCCTCGTCGAGGAAGAGCAGGGGATGGCCCTCGTAGATGGTGTCGCCCGCCGCCACCGTGATTTCGCGCACGGTCCCGCTCGTTTCGGCGCGCACCTCGTGCTCCATCTTCATGGCGCTCATGACGAGCAGGAGGGCGCCCTCGCGCACGGCCTCGCCGGGGGCCACCTCGATGGCCACGATCGTGCCCTGCAACGGCGCGCGCACGGCGGCCACGCCCTCGGGCACGGGCGCGGCGTCGGGAGCGGGGGAGGCGGGCGCGTCCTCGCCCCGCTTGCCGTGGTCGAGCACCGCCAGCGGATCGCCCGCGTCCACGATCACGCCCGCCTGCCCGCTGGCGGGGGCGGACGGGGACTCGGCGCGCGTGAAGAAGCGCTGCGGCGTCTCCGCGGCGTCGGGCGCGGCGAGGGTGGCGGCGTGCTCGTCCACGAAGCGCGTGTGGATGCGCCCGGCGGCCAGGTCGGGGTGGGCGAGGATGGCGCGCAGGAAGGCCACGTTGGTGGCCACGCCCTCGATGCGGAAATCGGCGAGCGCGCGGGAGGCCCGCGCCAGCGCGTCCGCGGGGTCGGGCGAGGGCGAGGAGGCGACGACCTTCGCCAGCAGCGAGTCGAAGGCGGGGTTCGCGCGCCAACCCGCGTAGCCGTGGGAATCCGTGCGCACGCCCGGCCCCGAGGGCGGCTCGAAGGCGGCGAGGACTCCGCCCGAGGGGCGCGCGCTGCCGTCCGCCGCCATCGTCTCCATGTTCACGCGCGCCTGCACGGCGAAGCCGCGCGGCTGCGGCGCATCGGGGGCGAGGCCCAGCGCGGCCAGCCGCTCGCCGCGCGCCAGCCGCAGCTGTAGCTGCGCGAGGTCGACGCCCGTCGACTCCTCCGTGACGGTGTGCTCCACCTGCAGGCGGGCGTTGGCCTCGATGAACCAGAACGCGCCGCCGTCGCCCTCGTCGGGGCGCGCGAGGAACTCGAAGGTGCCGAGGTTGCGGTAGCCGCTGGCGCGGGCGAGACGCAGCGCGGCCCCGACGATGCGCTCCCGCAGTTCCGGCGCGAGCGCGGGCGCGGGCGCGATCTCGATGAGCTTCTGGTGGCGGCGCTGGATGCTGCAGTCGCGCTCGCCGAAGTGGACGATCTCGCCGCTTTCGTCGCCCGCGACCTGCACCTCGACGTGGCGGGCGTTCGGGATGAGGCGCTCGACGTAGACGGCGGGGTCGCCGAACGCCTGCGCGGCCTCGGAGCGGCAACGCTCCCAGGCGGCCTCGACGGCGTCCGCCTCCGCGACGGCGCGCATGCCCCGCCCGCCGCCACCCGCCACCGCCTTGATGACCATGCCCGCGCCCGGCGGGAGCGCGGCCAGGAAGGCGCGCGCCTCCTCCGCGCTCACCGCCCGCGAAATCCCCTCCACGACGGGCACGTCGCACTCCTCCGCCAGCGCGCGGGCGCGCACCTTCGACCCGAACAGGTCGAGCGTCTCCGGGCGCGGTCCGATGAAGGTCAGTCCCGCCTCCTCGCAGGCGCGGGCGAAATCCGCGCGCTCGGAGAGGAAGCCGTAGCCCGGATGGACGGCGTCGCAGCCGGATTCGCGCGCGGCCTCGACGAGCTGGGCGGCGTCGAGGTAGGGGGCCGCGCCGCGTCCGCGCAGGGGGCGCACGGCGTCCGCCCGCCGCGTGTGCAGGCAGGCGGCGTCGTCCTCGGCGTGGACGGCGACGGCGCGGATGCCGAGTTCCGCCGCCGCGCGCATGACGCGGATGGCGATCTCGCCGCGGTTGGCCACCAGCACGCAGCGCATGGACACGGCCGAATCCTACACGCCGCCCCGGGCGCGCCGCTTCACCGAGCGAGTTCGGCCACGAGGTCGAGGATGCGCTGCTCGAATTCCGCGATGGGATGCAACTGCGCGATGCGCTTCGTGAGCTTGAACGTCGCGGACGACCCCTTGTCCATCGTGACCAGATGCCCGGCCGCCCCCGTCGTCACCTCCGCCTGCGACCACGCCCCGAAGAGGATTGTGTCCGGCCCGACGCCAACGCACAGCAGCGCCTGATACTCCCGATGGTATCGGACGTGGTTGAACTGGAAGTTCCGGTGGACGTCCTCGGTCGCCGTCTTGACCTCGAACGACACGCCCTCGATCCTGATGTCCCACGGCGAGGTCGGCGACCGCTTCCCGCCAGCGCCCGTGGGGAACTCAACGGCGAACCCCGTCTCGCCGCACAGCCGCTCGACGAACTCCTGCCCGACGGAACCCACCTTGGTGTTGGAGATACGCTTGACGTTCTCGAACGGCGCGCCAACCCATTTGTCATCGTCCGTATAGCCTTCGAGAACCTCGCGCAGTATGCCAAACGCATCACTCATCGATATATCCGGCGTCGGTGAGAACCTTGCGGATATGGTACATGCTGATATGGCGGCAATTGTGAGCGGCAAGGTTGCTGTATTCCCTCCAGTCCGCCTTCTTCAGAACTTCCAGCACCCGTTCCCTGTCCTGTTTGATGATCATACCGTATCCACAGACGTATCGAACGTCCGAGAAATCCTCGACCAACGAAGGCGGTTCCTGAAAGAACGTGCGCTGCAGAAAGTAATCCGCCTCGCCCATTCGCTCCTGACCGCAGAGCCGCTCCCTGCGGTTGTCGACCGTGAACAGGTCCAGCCACTGATCGCAGGTCGCGGCGTTTCCGGCGTTGTTGACGCCACGCTGCCAGACCTGCCACAGGGCGTTGATCTTCTTGGGATTGCCCTGTGCATCGATGAAGGAGTCCTGGGGCAGGTGTTCCGTATGAACCAGCCGCAAGCCTTCGACCCGGTGCTTGGGGCTTCCCTTGCCGTCGCTCTGGAAGGCCATGGGCAGGATGAGCCCCACGTAGTCGGCGAACGTGGCGGCGTGGTTGACGAACGCCAGCGCCAGCCAGGCGCGGTAGCCGAAGGGCGGATTGCCGACCACGGCCTGGCGATGGCCGTCGCGCGTCGGATGCCAGGCGAGAAAGTCCATCCGCGTGTACTCGTCGCGGAACGGCATGATGTCGATGCCGGTGCGACGACCGGGGGGCAGCAGGTCGTAAAACGCGCCCGTCCCGGCGGCGGGTTCGATGAACCGGTAGCTGGCCTCGTCCGCCCCGTCCCGTTTCATCCAGTGGAGCAGCGAGCGGTGACACTCGCGCGCGATTTCGGGGCGCGTGAAGAACTGGTCCAGCCCGACGTATTCCGGCTCGACCCAGTCGGGAATGCGCCGGTCGGTTCGCCAACCCAGATTCCGCAGCCGGATCGCGTGGGCTTCCGTGACAACGAGCGGGGCGGCGTCCGGCCCAACCGAAGCGGGTTCCCCGAAGTCGGCGAGGGGCGCGAGCGCGGGCGCGTCTCCGGCAACCGCGTCGTGGCCCGAACGCCTGTCCATCACCCTTGGCGCGATTGTCCCGCCGCTCGATCACGGAGTCAAGCGCGCTAGCCGGCGGCTTCCGCGCCGGGGATGAACTTGCCCCAGCCCCGCTGGTGGCGGGCGTGGTGCAGGAAGCCGTGGTAGATGGAGACGCGCGGCTCGCGCGGGGGCGTGCGCAGGCTCATGCGCGCCTCCCGCGGCGTGCGCCCCGCCTTGCGGTGGTTGCAGGGCTTGCAGGCGCTCACCAGGTTCTCCCATGTGTGCCCGCCGCCGCGGTGGCGCGGGATCACGTGGTCCAGCGTGAGCTCGCGCGCGGCCCGTCCGCAGTAGCCGCAGGCCCAGCCGTCGCGCGCGAATATCTCGCGGCGCGAAAGGCGCAGGCGCGGGCGCGGGCGGCGCACGTAGTAGACCATGCGGATGACGGAGGGCAGGGCGAAATGGCGGTTGGCCGTGCGGATGGCTCCGCGCGCCGTCTCCACCACCTCGGCCTTGCCGCGCAGCACGAGCACGAGCGCGCGCCGCACGTTGCACACGTTCAGCGGCTCGTAGTTTTGGTTGAGCACGAGGGCGAGCGTGCCGTTCATGGCGGAATCCCCACGCGGGATGGTAGCAAACGGGGGCGCTGCGCGCGCGCGGGTGGTAGGCTGGAGGGGCGCAATCCCGCGGGCGGGCCGCCCCGCTCGCGGGTTCGCCAGCCCGCGGACCCCGCGGACATCAGCGCGCCGGCGCGGGCCGGCGAAGGAAGGATGACCCCAAATGGCGGATCTCCCGGACGTGACCGACGCCACCTTCGAGGCGGACGTGATGCAGAACGAGCTGCCCGTGCTCGTGGATTTCTGGGCGCCCTGGTGCGGCCCCTGCCGCATGGTGACGCCGATCGTGGAGGAGCTGGGCGAGGAGTACGCCGGGCGCGTCGGCTTCTACAAGATGAACACGGACGAGAACGCCGCCATCCCCACGCAGTACGGCATCCGCAGCATTCCCTCCCTGCTCATCTTCAAGGGCGGCGAGCTGAAGGGCACGATCGTGGGCTTCCGCCCCAAGAGCGACCTGCGCAAGCGCCTCGACGAGGCGCTCGCCTAGGGCTTCGCGGGCCGTGGACGCGGCGGACGCCTGCGACATCGCCGTCGTCGGCGGCGGCGGCGCGGGGCTGACGGCCGCCATCTACGGCGCGCGCGCCCGCCGCCGCACCATCGTCTTCGAGCGCCTCGTGACGGGCGGCCAGATCGCCACCACGGGGCTGGTGGAAAACTACCCGGGCTTCCCCGAGGGCGTGAACGGGGCCGACTTCGCCATCGCCCTCATGCGCCAGGCCGAGCGCTTCGGCGCGGAGCTGCGCTACGAGGACGCGCGCGCCATCCACCGCCTGCCCGACGGCGCCTTCCGCGTGGAGACGGACGAGGGGGCCGTGCGCGCCCACGCCGTCATCGCCACCGCCGGGGCCGACTACGACAAGCTGGGCGTGCCCGGCGAGGCCGAGTTCACGGGCCGCGGCGTGAGCTACTGCGCCACCTGCGACGCGGCCTTCTTCCCGGACGCGGAGATGGCGGTGGTGGGCGGCGGCGACGCGGCCTTCGACGAGGCCCTCTTCTGCGCCCGCTACGCCAGCCGCGTGACGCTCGTGCACCGCCGCGAGGCGTTCCGCGCCAGCGCCCTCCTGCAGGAGCGCGTTTTCGCCAACCCCAAAATCGCCGTCCGTCGCAACGCCGTGGTCGAGCGCATCGCGGGCGGCGAAACGGTGGAGCGCGCGGAGCTGCGCGACACGGTCACGGGCGAGGCCTTCACGCTGCCCGTCGCCGCCGTCTTCATCTTCATCGGCCAGACGCCCAACAGCCACCTGCTGCGGGGGCTGGTGGATCTGGACGAGGGCGGGCACGCGCGCGTGGACCTGCGCATGCGCACGGAAGTGCCCGGCCTCTTCGTGGCGGGCGACCTGCGCATGGAGGCCGCGCGCCAGCTGGTGAGCGCCTGCGGCGACGGCGCCACCGCCGCCCTCTCGGCGGAGGCGTACCTGGCCGAGGCGGGCATCGGCGAGGGCTGAGGCGCGGCGGTGCCGCTCTACGAGTTCGCCTGCGAGGCCTGCGGCGCGCGCGCGGAGGTGTTCCGCCAGCGCGTTGCCCGCGGCGTCGAGCCGCCCCCCTGTCCCATCGCCCCCGACGCGGCTGGCCACCGCATGGCGCGCGTGATGAGCGGCTTCGCCCACCACCTGGGCTTCGCCACGCGGCTGGCGGAGGCGGAGGCCACCTGGGGGGCGGAGGTGGACGCGGCCATGGGCCCCGAGCCCGACGTGGGCCGTCACGCCCGCCGCTACGACCGCGCCGCCCGCGACCTGCCGCCGGGCGAGGGGTAGGGCCGCCGGGCATCCGCGTCCCCGCTGGCGGCGGGCTGCTACACTGGGGGCCAGACCTTTCGGGGAAGGAGCGTTCGGCCCGTGGCCTACGCCGACAAGCAGATCGTCTGCCGCGATTGCGGCACCAGCTTCACCTTCACCTCCGGCGAGCAGGAGTTCTACGCCAACAAGGGGCTGCTGAACGAGCCCACGCGCTGCCCCTCCTGCCGCCAGGCGCGCCGCTCGAACCGCAGCTCCCTCGAGGAGATCGACGGCTACGTGCGCTACGGCAACTTCGCCAGCTTCGGGGGCAAGACGCCGCGCCAGATGCACCCCGCCGCCTGCGCCGATTGCGGCCAGATGACGGAGGTGCCCTTCCAGCCGCGCGGCGACCGCCCCGTCTACTGCAGCATCTGCTACAACAAGATCCGGCCGCCGCGGCAGGAAGCGCCCGCGCGCTAGCCGCCGCTCCGCCCGTGTCCGGCAACGCCATCCGCCTCACGCAGCTGCGCCGCATGCTGGGCGAGCCGTTGGCCGATCTGGCCGCCGCGGGCGAGGCCGTCGCGCGCGAGCCGGAGCGGCTGGCCCGCGCGCTCGTGGCCGAGGCCGCCGCCAGCGACGACGTGGCCAGCGTGGAGGCGGCGCGCGCCTACGTGGACGAGCGGCTGGCGGCCTTCGCGCCGTCGCTGCCGCCGGGGACGCCGGAGCGCGTGCGCGCCGCCGCCCACACCGCCCTCGCCGCCTGGGCCTAGCGATCCGCTATCCTTCCCGCGGGAGCCATCATGACCGAGTACTCGCCCGTCACCCCCGAGGTCGTCGCGTGGGCCATCGACGAGAGCGGCATGTCGATGGAGGACGTCGCTGGCAAGCTGAAGATCGAGCCCGCCGCCGTCGGCGCCTGGGCCGGGGGAACGGCGCAGCCGACCAGGGGCCAGCTGACGAAGCTCGCGGAGACGCTGAGGCGCCCGCGTGCGATGTTCTTCCTGCCCGAGGCCCCGGAAGCCGACTCGCTTCCCGATGGGCTGCGGAAGCCCGCCGGGGAACGCGCGACGGACCAGCGCGAGCTCACCTTCGATGAACGCATCCAGGTGCGGCGGGCGCGCTACCTACAGGAGTTCGTGGCGACGCTCGTCGAGGACGCGCCCGCGCTGCCCGCCGCCGACTCCCGTGACGACGCGGGCGAGGTCGCGGTCAGGCTCAGGCGGTGGACCGGCGTGAGCATTGAGCAGCGGCGCAGCTGGAGTGACGCCGCACGGGCCTTCCGCGGGTGGCGCGAGGCCATCGAGGCCAGGGGCGTGACCGTGCTCGCGCTCCCGCTGGGGAAGCAGGGCATCCGTGGCTTCGCGCTCCCCGACGAACGCGCTCCCGTGATCGCGGTCAGCACGGCGGATATCGTCGAGGCGCGCGGCTTCACACTGTTCCACGAACTCGCCCACCTCGTCCTCGGTAGCGACAGCGCCTGCTCCGACCGAAACGACGGCGGTACCGAGCGCTGGTGCGACCGTGTGGCCAGCCACGTGCTCATCCCGCGCTCCGAACTGCGCACGCTGGCCGCTGGCACGGCCCTCGACGGCCTCGACCTCGTGAAGCGCGCCGCCAACCGGTTCGGAATCAGCCGTCGCGCCGCCGCCATCGCCCTGGAGGACATCGGGGCTGTTGAGAATGCCTATGCGCTGGTCGAGGCGGAGTGGCCGTGGGTTGATCGGGAGAAGAAAGGCGGTGGCGGCGGTACGGGCCGGTCGTCCCCGCGCAAGCGCATCGACGAGTACGGCGAGTTCGCGGTCGGGACCGTGCTGCGGGCGCTCGATGCCGGGCACATCAACGAGATTGACGCCGCCCGCCGCCTGCGGCTCGACCGGACGCTCCTGCCTGGTGCAAGCGAGTTGCTGCGCACGTGACCCTGCCGGGCTTTGAACAAGGTTCCCTGTGGGTGCTCGATTCCAGCGCCGCCATCAATTTCATCAAGATGCTCGTGCCCGAGGAGTTGCAGCCCGAATTCTGGAACCGGCTTCTTGATCTTGTGCGGCAAGGGCAACTCGTGTTCCCGTCGCAGGTCTGGGGCGAGATCGGCGATGTCGAGAACCCCGATGCCCTTGCACGGTGGGCCAAGGACGCACGGAGCGTGATGGGACACCTTCCCGCTCCAACTGATGCCACCGTGAGCATGGTCGTTCGAGGCCATCCGGACATCATGAAGAGCCGCGCCGGACACGATCCAGCAGACCCCTACGTCATCGCCCTCGCGCTTGAGCGCGCCAGTGAAGGCTATGCCGTGTCCGTTGTCGCCGACGATGGCGGCGATCGAGCAACGCACGGCATTCGCAAGGCTTGCGAGGACCTTGGCATCCCGTGCGTGATGGCGGCTGAGTTCGTCGAGCAGGTGTTCCGGCAGGCGCGCGCGTGACCGTACGGGGGCGGGCGCGCGATACTGGCCCGCGCAACCCATCCACCCCCACGGGAGGCGTCCCCCATGCCCCGACACCCCGACGAGGCCCTCTTCGAGGGCGAGCCGCCCCTGCCCGTCATCCCCGCCTGCGAGCACTTCGCGGGCACGGAGTCGCGCATCCAGAAGGCCTTCGAGCTCCAGCGGGAGCTGGGCGGCGTCTTCGACATCACCATGGACCTCGAGGACGGCGCCCCCACCGGCGAGGAGCGCGCCCACGCCGAAATGACGGCGCGCATGCAGAACGACCCCGGCAACGGCTTCGACATGGCGGGCGTGCGCATCCACGACTACACGCACGACCACTGGCGCGCCGACGTCGACATCGTGGTGGGCGAGGCGGGCGACCGCGTGGCCTACCTCACCGTGCCCAAGTGCACGGACGCCAACCAGGGCGCGGAGATGATCGAGTACATCCGCGAACGCGCCCTGCGCGCGGGGGTGCGGCGCGAAATCCCCGTGCACATCCTCATCGAGACGCACGGGGCGCTGCGCCACGCCTGGGAGCTGGCGGCGCTGCCCACGGTGCAGGTGCTCGATTTCGGGCTGATGGATTTCGTCTCCGGCCACCACGGGGCCATCCCCGCCACGGCCATGCGCTCGCCCGGGCAGTTCGACCACGCCCTCATCCGCCGCGCCAAGGCGGAGGTGGTGGCGGCGGCGCTCGCCCACGGCGTCGTGCCCGCGCACAACGTGACGCTCGAATTGCGCGACCCGGATGTCATCTACGGCGACGCCCGCCGCGCGCGCGAGGAGTTCGGCTTCGTGCGCCAGTGGTCCATCTATCCCGCCCAGATCGAGCCCATCACGCGCGCCATGTCGCCCGAGGCCCCGGAGGTGGAACTGGGCGAGGCGATCATGCTCAAGGCCTTCGAGGCCGACTGGGGGCCCATCCAGCACGAGGGCGACCTGCACGACCGCGCCACCTACCGCTACTACTGGGAGGCGCTGCGGCGCGCCCGCCTCATGAACATCCCCCTCTCGGAGGAGGTGGAGCGCACCTTCTTCGGCGCGGACGCGGCCTCCTGAGCGCGCCGTGACGCTCTACCTCGTGCGCCACGGGCTGGCCGCCGCCGGGCTCGACGACCTCGACCCCGGCCTCGCGCCGCTGGGGCGGGAGCAGGCGGAGGCGGCGGCCGGCGCGCTCGACCGGCTCAGGCCCGCGCGCCTCGCCGTCTCGCCCCTGCGCCGCACGCGCGAGACGGCCGAGCCCTTCGCGCGCGCCTTCGGCATGGAACCGGAGGTCCGCGCCGAGGTGGCCGAGTTCTTCGACCCCGACACGCCGCCCGCCGAGCGCAAGGCCGTCATCGGGCCGTTCATGGAGGGCCGCTGGAGCGCGCAGTCCGCGAAGCTGCGCGCGTGGCGGGAGCGCGCGCTGGCGGCCCTGCGCGAGCTGGGAAGCGGCGGCGACGCCGTGGTCGTGAGCCACTACATCGCCATCTGCGCCGCCATCGGCGCGGCCACGGACGACGACCGCGTCGTGCCCGTGAAGCTGGCCAACGCCTCCATCACCACGCTGGAGGCGCGGGCGGACGGCCTCGCGCTGACGGCGGCGGGGGCCATCGACCACCTCGCGCCGGAGCAGGTGACGGGCCTGGCCACGGCGCTGCCGGGCGGCCCCTGAGCGGGCGCTTTCCCCTAAGCCCGCGCCGCCCCATACTGGCGCGGCAAGCGATTGCCGGAGACCGCAGGTCCCCATCGGGGAGAAGCCGCACGCGGCGCCTGCCGAGGCGATGCGCGAGACGGGCGCCAGCGCGCGCCGCTCGCTCTCCCTCCCTCCCCGTCGCGGATCGGAGACCCGTTCGTGCCCGCCGCGAAGAAGGTGGCGCTCGTCGCCGACATCAAGCAGGACATGGAACGCGCCGAGGTCGTCATCGGCGCGGACCACAGCGGCCTCGACGTGGCCGCCTTCCAGGCGCTGCGGAGCGCCCTGCGCCCCGCCGACGCGCGCGTGCGCGTGGTCAAGAACTCGCTCGCCGCCCGCGCCGCCGGGGACGCGGGCCGCCCCGAACTGGCCGAGCTGCTGAAGGGGCCGTCCACGCTCACCTTCGGCTACGGCGATCCGGTGGCGCCCGCGCGCCTGCTGCTGGAGCACCTGCGCGCGGCGCGGCTCGACCTGCCCATCCACGGCGGCTGGCTGGAGGGGCGCGTGCTCAGCCCGGCCGAGGTGGCGGAGCTGGCGGAGACGCCCCCGCGCGACGAACTCATCGCCCGGATCGCGGGCAATCTGCAATCGCCCGTGCGCAACCTGGCGGGCCTGCTCAAGGCCACGCTGCGCGAATTCAGCGGCCTCGTGGAGGCCCGCGCCAACCAGCTCGAAGGACCGGACGCCGCCCCCGCGGCGCCCGCCGCCGAATAACCCAAGGGGGGAACCGCCATGGCCACCAAAATCGAGGAAGCGCTGGACATCATCAAGGGCATGACCCTGCTCGAACTGCGCGACCTGAACAAGGCGATCGAGGAAGAGTTCGACATCACCGCCGCCGCGCCCATGATGATGGCCGCCGCCGTCGCGCCCGCCGCCGACGGGGCCGCCGCCGCCGAGGAGCAGACGGAGTTCGCCGTCGTGCTCAAGGACTTCGGCCCCAAGAAGGTGAACGTCATCAAGGCCGTGCGCGAGGTCGTGAGCGGCCTCGGCCTGAAGGAGGCCAAGGAGTTGGTGGAGGGCATTCCCGCCCGCATCAAGGAAGGCGTGCCGAAGGACGAGGCCGAGGAGATCAAGGGCAAGATCGAGGAAGCGGGCGGCGCGGTCGACATCGAGTAGCGCCGGTGCGACGGGCGTGCGGGGCGGTGGCGTAGAATGGGTGCCATGGCCACCCAGTCGCCCGAACTCCGCTACGTCACCGAGCTGGGGCGGAGCATGTTCCGCGCGGTCGTCGTCTGCATCCCCGCGTCTGTCTGCGCCGCCCTCGCGGTGGTGGCGCTCGTGGCGTTCGCGCGCTCCGGCTGGGACGGCGTCCATCCGTGGGTCAGCCTGATGACGCTCGTTGGCGCGCTGGGCCTGCTCGCCATCGGCATCAGCATTCTCGCGTCCGCCCGCTCCCGCGTCGAGAAGCGCCTGCGGAGTCCGTGAGCCGGTTGCTGCGCGGCCTCATGCCCGCGTAGCCCTGTGGCCCGTCAGTCGAGCGCGACGACGCCGACGACCTCGGCCCACTGCCCCCGTCCCACCGCCTCCCCGTCGAGCAGGATGGCGCACAGCCCGACCGGGTCGTCGGCGGGGCAGCTGGCGCTGGCGCGTTCGTCCGCGAAGTGCTCCCCGGGCGCGACGCGCTCGATCCCGCCGGTGCGAACGTCCAGCACCTCGACGGGCTGGGCTTCCGCTTCACCGTCGGGCTCGGCCGAGGCGCGGGAACGGTAGCCCGGAGACCACGCGAACCGTCCGTCGTCCACCCAGCCCCAGTCGTCGTTGAAGAGGCCCCGTCCGTCGGTGCGTTCCCCCACCGGCACGCTCCGCACGACGCGCTCGGTCGTCGCATCGACGATGTCGAGGCTTGCCCAGTGGTACGACCAGTACTCACCGGCGTCGTTCCGCCCACGGGCGATGTGGCGGAAGTCCGGGGAGAGCGCCCGCTCGGTCACGTCCGGGGGCAGCAGACGGAAGGCGCCGTCGAGCGAGAGCACCCCGGTGCGAAAGTCCAAATCAATGCCGGCGCCATCGTACCCGGCGTGGGTGCCGACGACGCTGAACGCGGTCTCGTCCGCGCTCCAGCGCGTTGGCTCGAAACTCGCTGGCCCGTAACGAATCCTGCCTTCGTCCCACCATTCATCCGGGAACCAGGGCCGCAGGTCGGAGAGCGCGACGCGCCGGTGCAGCCGTCCCGATGGCAGGTCGAAGATCAGGAACGCGCCGTCCATGGTGTCCAGCCCGGTCCAGACGACGGCCCGTTCCCCGCTGGGGGCGAGCAGGACGCCCCGGATGGCGTGGTGTTCGACGAGCGTCGTTTCGCGCCCTTCCAGCGAGACATGGCGAACCGAGCCCGCGTTCCAGCCGTCCTCGACCCAGACGGTGAAGCCCGCGCGCGATGCCTGCACCTGCGCGTCCGGACGGCTGTCCGCGTACTCCGGGTTGATGGCCGTCACGTAGTACGGAGGCGGGTAGCGGTAGTCGAAAGCGCGCCAGCTTCGTCCCGTGCCCGCGTCGTGGACCACCACGCGCCTCAGCCCGTGGAAGCGTTCGGCGCCGTCGTCGCGCGCTTCCGCCTCGTAGCCGCCAGCCTCGGACCAGACGAGGAGCGGCCCCGCCATCTCCGCGCGCGCTGGCGGCGCCTGGGGGGCGGACGGGCGCGGGGCGGCGCGGACCTCGACGCCTTGCGGCGCGAACGGCCCGTCGAGTTCGATGACCCCGGCGGCCTCCAGCGCTGGCCCGGTCCAGATCGGGCGTCCCTCGTACAGGAGACTGCAGACCGCTGCTTCCCCGAGGAATCCGCAGCGTCCTCGTCGCGTGGACAAGCGCGCCGCATCCGCCCGCATCCCGCGCCATTCGTCCTGCGTCAGCTCGCGGATCGCCCCCGATGCGATGTCGAGGACGCGGGGCCCCACGACCGCATCCTCGCCCGTGAATCCTTCTTCCCACCAGTTGATGTCCCAGCGCGCGATGCTGGTCGGGACCGCGCACGAGGCCGCGGTCACGGAACCTGTTTCCCGCGGGCGCATGGTGAGGTCGAAGGTGCACGGGCCGCCTCCGATCCTGCGGCTCATCTCGAACCAGGTGAACCGGTCGGGGCCGAGCCACCAGTCCGGAAACGGGACGATGAAGGTGTCCGCCTCGGCCGTCACCGTGTGGACCGCTCTACCGCTCTCCAGTTCGATCACGTCGAATCTGCTGACCACGTTGCTCCAGTCATCGGCGGCGATATGAGTTCGGATGGCGTGGCGAAAGTCGGGCGAGAGGTTCCCCAGATCGGGCGGCGGGACGCGCAGGGCGCCGTGAAGATCGAGAATGGCCATGTCGCTCTCCACCCACTCCGTCCAGCCTTTGTCAACAACCGCGACCCTGTCGCTGGCGCTGCTCCAGTTTCCCAGCGAGCGATTCGCGAACCCGTCGCGCTGTGCGATATGCGCGCCCGTGGCCACGTCGAGGATGGTGAGAACGCCACCGCCCTGCAACACCGCGACCTTCGCGCCATCGGGAGAGACGCCGATCTCGTGAATGGCCTCGCCTTCGTACAGGACGGTCTCGTCCCGCCCGTCGGGGGCGAAGCGGCGCACGCGCTCCCCGTCCGCGAAGAGGATGCTCCCGTTCGCGGTCAGGAGCCGTGCCGTCCACTCGTACGGGTAGTCGAAGACGCGCCAGTATGTCCCCCTGCCGACGTCGAGGACGTACACGCGGCGCGTCCATTCCCGCCCTTCCACCGTCCGTGTCTCGCTCACCTGCGTCGAAAACACCACCAGCGTCGTGGGCGTCGCGGTGGCCGTGGGGGAGGGAGTCGGGCTGGCCGTCGCGGTGGCAGTGGGCGCGGGGCTAGCGGTCGGAGCGGGCGTCGGGGCGTCCCCGTCGCCGCACGCCAAGCCGAGCGCGATCACGCCAACCAGAACCGCCATGGCCAGCGTCCAGCCCCGCGTCATGCGGGCAGTGTAGCGCCGCGCTTACACGCCCGCGTAGCCGTGGCGCGTCAGTCGAGCGCGACGACGCCGACGACCTCGGCCCACTGCCCCCGCCCCACCACCACCCCATCGAACAGGATGGCGCAGCGCTGGAAGGGGTCGTTGCCCCACCGGACGGGGCAGTCGGCGCGGAGGCGCTCCGGTGTGGCGGGGAGTCGCCCGGCGTACTCGCGCACGCCCAGCCGCTCCACCGCGCCCGTCCCGATGTCGAACAGCCAGACCACGCCGTCGCCATCCTCGGCGGGGCGGCCGTTGGCGAAGTTGAAACCGTCGTCCGGCGACCACGCGAAGCGTCCGTCGTCGGTCCAGCCCCGGGCGTTGACCCGGATGGCGGCCCCGGACAGCTCCCACACTGGCACCGTCCGCACGACGTTCCCGCTCGCCACCTCCACGATGTCGAATACCTCCGCGTTCCAGAGGGCATCGCCGGGCTCGCCCGTCTCGGTGCGCCCGATGGCGACGTGGCGGAAGTCGGGGGACAGCTCGTGCAGATCCGTGTCCTCGGGCAGGGTCGTCACTCCGCCATCGAGGTCGACCAGCGCGAACGACCACGGTTCGTCGTTGAGCCTGACGATGAACGCCGTTTCGTCCGCATTCCAGCCCCGCACCCCCAGCGCCTCCGGCACATCCCACCATTCCCAGTACTCGTCGAGCCCCTCGAGGAACTCCTCGAACTGGGGGCCGCTGCTGTCGACGCGGAGCAGCTCTTCCCCCGACGGCAGCGCGAAGACCGCCAACACCACATCCCGCGAATCGGAGGAGCCGAGGGAGACGATGGCTTTCCCGCCGCCGTGCGAGACGCTGATGGTGATCAAGTCGCGGTCGCTGGCGATCAACGTTCGCGCCCGCCCATCGGGCGCGAAGTGGCGCACCACGCCGCCGGTGTGGACCACGAAGCCCCCGCGCGCCGGCAGGACGTCGGCGGGATCCCACCAGTACCGGCCCCGGGTGCGGTAGTCGAAGGCGCGCCAGCTCCGCCCCGCGCCCGCGTCGTGGACCATCACCCGCCGCAGCGCGTAGGGACGCTCGTTGCCGTCCGCGTCCATCGCGTACTCGTACCCGCCGTGCTCGGACCAGGCGAAGAGCGGCCCGACCATCGCGTCGCGGGCGGGCGGGGCGGGAGGGGTGGCGGGGCGCGGCGCATCGCGGAGCGTGACGGGCAGCGCCAGCGGCTCGGCGAGATCGATGACGCCGATGGGCTCGATACGGTGGCCAGTCCAGACGGGGCGCCCCTCGTAGAACAGGGCCCGGTGGTCCGCGGACAGGCGCGTCGCTTCCGCCCGCATCCGGTACCACTCCCCCCGGTCGAGCTCGCGGGCCGTCCCCGATGCGACGTCGAAGACGCGGGGGCCGACAACGGAGGTTTCATCCAGCCATCCCTCTTCCCAGCTACTTGCGATGGAGTAGGCGGCGTCACCGGGATCCATGCAGTCGTGGGCGGCGGTCACCGAGCCATCCTCCGGCGGGCGTTCCCGCAAGTCGTAGCCGCAAGGGCCGCCCTCTACCCTGCCCATCTCGAACCAGACGAACCGGCCCGCGTCGACCCACCAGAACGGCAGGACGAACGTGGCGTCCGTCCCCGTTGCCGAATGGATGGTTCTCCCCGTCGCCAGCTCGATCACGTCGAAGCTGGCGGGTACGTAGGGCCAATCCTGATCGCCGTGCCGGCGAATGGCATGGCGAAAGTCGGGGGAGATTTCCCCGGGCACGCCGTACAAGGCGCCGTCCGGGGTGCCGTCCAGGCGGAAAACGCTCCTCGGGCGGCGCTCCGACCACCCCGATGTCGTGATCGCGATCGCGTCGCTGGCGCTGTTCCAGCTGCCCAGTGCGCGCTCCGCGATCCCGTCGCGCTGCGCGATACGCGCGCCCGTGGCCACATTGAGGATGGTGAGCACGCCGCTGCCCTGCAGCACGGCGACCTTCGCGCCGTCGGGGGAGACGCTGATATCGCCAATGCCCTCGCCCTTGAACAGCACCACGGCGTCGCGCCCGTCGAGCCCCGTGCGCCGCACCCACTCCCCGTGCCAGTCGACGAGGCGTTCGCCCGCCGTCTCCGGCCCGGCCCAGGGGTAATGGCTCTCGAAGGCGCGCCAGTACTTCCCCGTGGGGACGTCGAGGAGGTACACGTCCCGCAGCTCCCGCGAGTATCCGTCGTCCGTCAGCGTCCGGGTGTCGCCTTTCGGGGCGAGGAAGACGGCCAGCGGCCCCGTCACCGTCACGGCTGGCGGCGGCGCGGGGCGCGGAACCTTCACGGTCACCTCCCCGGAGCGTGCGTATTTGCTGGCCCCGTAGTGGCGCGGCAGATCGCGCAGGCTCAGCGGCGTGTTCAGCGTGCGCCAGCGTCCGCCTTCGGGACGCACGCTCAGGTGAAGCCGCGACGGGTCGGCCACGGAGCGCCAGATCACGGCCTCGACCGTGGCCGCGCCGTCGCCCGCCAGCGGCACCGTGACGGCCACGACCTCGCCGCGCTGGAAGCGCCCCGACGCGCTCGGCCTCGACGAGTCCGGCGTTGCCAGCGCCGTCCGCCACGTCCCGCCCGGGAGGCGCGCGCCCACGTACAGGCTCCCGTCCTCAAGGTAGCGCCAGACCGTGACCTCCACCTCCACGTCCGCCACGGCGCCCTCGCCGCGCGCCCCGCCCGGCGGGAAGCCGAGCGCGATCACGCCCGCCAGAACCGCGATGGCCAGCGTCCAGCCCCGCGTCATGGGGGCAGTGTAGCGCCGCGCTCACACGCCCGCGTAGCTGTGCAGGCCCGTGATCCAGAGGTTCACGCCGAAATAGGTGAACAGCATCAGCGCCCACATGGCCACCAGCCACCACATGGGGTCGGGCCGCCAGCCGCCGCGCAGTCGCTTCGGCACGAAGCGCCGGATGACGGGCGCGTTGGCCACCGTGCCCTCGCCCGCGCGCGCGTGGAAGTAGGCGGCCAGCGCCAGCAGCACCACCAGCGCGCTCGTCTCCTTCGGGTCCCAGCCCCAGTAGCGGCCCCAGGCGCTGTTGGCCCACCACGCGCCCAGGGCGATGCCCAGCGCCAGCAAGGGGAAGCCCACGAGCACGGCGCGATGGGCGAGGTCGCCCGCCGCCGCGCCGCCGGGCAGGAAGGCGAAACGCCGCCCGCCCTCGCCCCCCTGCGCGAGGTAGACGGCGGCACCCCCGAAGGCCACCGTGAGCACGGCGTAGGAGACGAGCATGACGCTCACGTGCAGCGTCAGCAGGGGGCCGTTCTGCAGGGCCGGGACGAGCGGCGTGACGGTGTCGGGGAAGCGCGTGGCCACGATCAGCGCCGCCGTGGCCAGGGGCAGCGCCACCAGCCCCAGGCGGCGCAGGCGGGAGGCGCGCTCGAAGGCCAGCCAGGCGGCCGTCACCGCCCAGGCGAGGGCCGTCGTGTACTCGTAGAGGTTGGAGAGGGGGGCGTGTCCGACGGCGGCCCAGCGCGCCCCCAGCGCCCCCGCCAGCGCCAGCGCGGCCAGCGCGGCCAGCGCCGTCGCCAGCCGCCCCAGCCCCTCGTGGGGCGCGCCCGCCAGCGCCACCGCGCCGGCCATGGACGCGCCCGCGCGGCGCGGCGCGAGCGCGGCGCTGGCGGCGTAGGCGGCGTAGGCGAGGGAGGCCATCGCCGCCAGCGCCAGCCCGCTCCAGAAGAAGTAGCTCGAAAGCGCGGCCATCGGCCCTCATGCTGCCGCAGGCCGCGCCCGCGGGGAAGCGCGCCCCTCAGGCGGCGGCGTAGTCGACGGGATCGCGCACGGCCTCGTAGTCGGCGAGCGCGAGGCGGTGGCACCAGGTGGCGGGATTCCGCAGCCGCAGCTCGCTGCGCCAGCCCCCGGACTGCCAGGCCGCGGTCTCGACGTGCTTGCGCGGGTAGCGCGTGGCCACGAACTCCAGCGCGGGCAGCAGGTCCGTATCGGTCGAGCAGACGATGCCGGTGTCGTACTCGTCGTCGAAGGCCCCGGCCACGAAGTCGATGGCCAGCTGCACGTCGATCCCTTTCTCCTCCGCCCGCGTTTTGGGCCAGTTCCCCGGATAACGGAGCGTGCGATGGATCACGACCGCTCCGGCGCGTTCCCACGCCGCGCACTGCCGCCGGTGCGCCGCATAGGTCTTGGGGTCCAGCGCGGAGTCGGGACGGCCCGTGTAGATGCGGACCTGCGTGAGCGTGCGCGTGGTCGAAGAGGGCTGATGGGGATTCCGCTGGTCGCAGAGGAGCTGCCCCAGCGCGAGCGGGGCGATCTGCCCCATGCGAGCGGGAGCCTGCCGAGTGAAGAAGCAGTCGCGGGCACACCGGTAGACGTTCTGGGCATCAATGAAGACGGCGACGCGATTCACCATGACTTAAGAAAAACCCCGCCAGTGCGCCACCGGAGTGGAGGACGGCGGGGAGCATTCGCCCGTTGAAGGGCCTGCTCATAATGGGGGCTGCGATCTGTGGTGTCAAGCGCGTGGTACCGCGAATCGCCACGAATTCAAAGAAAACCCCCGCCAGTTCGCCACGGGAGTGGAGGACGGCGGGGAAGATTCGCCCATGGGGCCCTTGCTCAGAATGGGGGCTGCGGTTCGCGGCGTCAAGCGCGCGCGCCTTCCCGTAGGCTCGCCCGATGCGCGCGCTCCTTCCGCTCGCCGCCGTCGCGCTCCTGCTCGTCGCCTGTTCCGGCGCGGACGATGCGCCCGCCACGCCGCCGCTCCCCGTCGTCATGCTCACCGTCGCGGACGCGGACGGGCGCGCCGTCGCCTCCCTCAGCGCCGAGGTGGCGGCCACGCCCGACGAGCGCCAGCGCGGCCTCATGTTCCGCCAGTCGCTCGCCGAGGACGCGGCCATGCTCTTCGTCTTCCCCGCCGAAACCGGCGGTTCCTTCTGGATGAAGGACACGGCCATCCCCCTCACCATCGCCTTCCTGGCGGCGGACGGGCGCGTGCTCGCCCTGATCGACGGCGCGCCCTTCGACGAGACCCCGTTGCGGCCCGCCACGCCCTACCGCTACGCGCTGGAGGTGAACGCGGGCTGGTTCGCGCGCCGCGGGCTGACGGCGGGCGCGCGCGTGATCCTGCCCCCCGATCTGCCGCCGGGGGAGTAGCGTCACACGTCCAGGTTCTGCACGTTCTTCGCGTTCGTCTGGATGAAGCGGCGGCGGTGGCTCACGTCCTCGCCCATCAGCTCCGAGAAGATGCGGTCGGCATCCGCCGCGTCCTCGATGTTCACGCGCATGAGGATGCGCGAATCGGGCTGCAGCGTCGTCTCCCACAGCTGGTCCGCGTTCATCTCGCCCAGCCCCTTGAAGCGCTGCACGTTGCCCTTCTGCTTCTTGCCCCGCTGGAACTCGCGCAGCTCCGCGTCGGAGAAGAAGTAGTGCGTGCTCTTGCCCTGCTGCACGCGGTAGAGGGGCGGCTGCGCGATGTAGAGGTAGCCCCCATCGATCAGCTCGATCATGTTGCGGAAGAAGAAGGTGAGCAGCAGCGTGCGGATGTGCGCCCCGTCCACGTCCGCGTCCGTCATGATGATGACCTTGTGGTAGCGCAGCTTGGCGATGTCGAAGGTGTCGCGGATGCCCGTGCCCAGGGCGGAGATGATGAGGCGGATGGCCTCGTGCCCCAGCATCTTCTCGGGGAAGGCCTTCTCCACGTTCAGGATCTTGCCGCGCAGGGGCAGGATGGCCTGCGTGTGGCGGTCGCGCCCCTGCTTGGCCGAGCCCCCCGCGCTGTCCCCCTCCACGATGAAGATCTCGGAATCCTCCGGATCGCGGCTGGAGCAGTCGGCCAGCTTGCCCGGCAGGTTGCCGCTTTCCAGCGCGCTCTTGCGGTGCACGAGGTCGCGCGCCTTGCGGGCCGCCTCGCGCGCGCGCGCCGCTGTCATGCCCTTCTCGATGATGCGACGCCCGTCGGCGGGGTTCTCCTCCAGGTACTGCGTGAGCGCCTCGCCCAGCGCCCCCTGCACGTGCGAGGCCACCTCGGCGTTGCCCAGGCGCGTCTTCGTCTGGCCCTCGAACTGCGGCTCCGGCAGCTTCACGGAGACGACCGCCACCAGCCCCTCGCGCACGTCTTCCCCGCTCAGGTTGGCGTCGCCGTCCTTCAGCACCTTGGCCTTGCGCGCGTAGTCGTTGAGCGCGCGCGTGAGGGCGCTGCGGAAGCCCGTCAGGTGCGCCCCCCCGTCGATCGTGTTGATGCCGTTGGCGAAGGTGTGCACGGACTCGTTGAAGCCGTCGTTGTACTGGATGGCGCACTCGATCAGGTTGCCCTCGACCTCGCGCTCCACGTACACGGGGTCGTGGTTCAGCACCACGCGCTCGCGGTTCACGTGGCGCACGTAGCTCTGGATGCCGCCCTCGAAGTAGTAGTTCGCCTCGCGCCCGTCGCGCTCGTCGAACAGGTGGAACCACGCGCCCTTCGTCAGGTAGGCGTACTGCCGCAGGCGCGCGGCCTCGACGGCGAAGTCGAAGGCCGTGGAATCGAAGATGCCGGAATCCGGCTTGAAGGAGACGGTCGTGCCGCTGACGCGCCCGTTCCGCAGGGGCGAGTGCCCGAGCTCGGTGAGCACCTCCCCGCGCGCGTAGTCCTGCCGGTAGACCTTGCCCGCGTGGCGCTTGCCCTGCGCCCCCGCGTCGGGCACCACCTCCACCCACATCTCCTCGGAGAGGGCGTTGACCACGCTGGCGCCCACGCCGTGCAGCCCGCCCGACACCTTGTAGCCGCCGCCGCCGAACTTGCCGCCCGCGTGCAGCACCGTCATCACCGTCTCCACCGCCGTCTTGCCCGTCTGCTTCTGCACGCCCACGGGGATGCCGCGCCCGTTGTCGCTCACCGTGCACCAGCCGTCCGCGCGGAAGATCACATCGATGCGGTCGCAGTGCCCGGCCATGGCCTCGTCCACGGCGTTGTCCACCAGCTCCTTCACGAGGTGGTGGAGGCCGGAGAGGTCGGTGGTGCCGATGTACATGCCCGGCCGCCGCCGCACGGCCTCGAGCCCCTCGAGCACCTGGATGTTGTCGGCGGTATAGCGGGAGGGGGACGCCTGCTCGATGGCCATGAAACCTCGCGTAAGTGGCGGCTGGCGGGGAATTGTTAGGACTTGTCAGCAATTTACCACAGCCGCCCCGCACGCGCCATTCCCGCGCGCGGCTATACTGACCGCGTCCACCGACCACCGACCACCACGGAGACTGCCATGCGGAACGCCGACGAGCGACGATGCGACGCCACCCTGCTGCTCACGCTCTGGGCGCGCTCCGTCGAGACGCCCCACAAGGACGCCGGGGACCGGCTGTGGCAGATGAAGCTGGCCTTCCTCGCCGCCCTCGGCCTCTCCCTCGGCGAGGTGCGTGCCCTCACCCTCAACTTCTACCGCTGGACCTGGGGGCCCCTCTCCAATCAGGTCTACGAGGTCTGGGACGATCTTGAGGGAGCCGGGCTCATGTGCCCCGAAGAGCGCTTCGTGGTCACCCGGCGCGGGCTCGAACTGGCGGAGGCGTTTTACGCCGAGGTCGTCTGTGACGAACGCAACGTGATCGTGCGCGAAACGCTTGATCGCGTCGCGGGCGAATGGCACGGCGAGCCCCGGACCAGCGACCTCCTGCGCCAAGTCTATGCAACCGAGATCATTCCCCTTGAAGGCAGCAATCCCGCGCCCGTCGGGGCCATCCAGCGGGGCGCAGAACTGCTTGAGCCAGTCCCCACCGACCGCGCCAAGAGCAGTCTGACCATTGAGCCGGGATGGCGGGAGACGCTGGCGCTGCTGATGAACGCGGAGGCCCGCGCGACGCTCGACGCCGCCATCGCGGACTTCCGCGAGGGGCGCATCGTTGTCGGCTGATCCCGATTGGACGGTCCGGCGCTCCGCCCGGCTGGAGGACCAGCTCGATACCCCGCGCTATCGCGCCCGTCGCCGTCGCATCGAGTCGCGCATCGCCGAGCTGCTCAAGGATCCGTACCGGGCCGCGCGCGCGGAGCGGCTCCGGCATGAATACGCCGGGCTCCGCAGCGCGCGCATGATGGACGCCACGCGGCTCATCTACCGCCTCTGCGAGGAGTGCCGCCAGCTGGGCGATCAGAGCCGCCACCCGCTCGACTGCTGCCATGACGACGCCACCGCCGACCGCACCGTCAACCTGCTCTGCCTGTCGGAACACTACGCGGACATGCCGCTCGACTTCGACTTCGGCGGCTGACGCCCCATGCCCTTCCTGCGGCGCTTCCGGCGGCCCGCGCCCCCCGAACGGGTCGCGCTCGCGGCCATCGGTTACGTGCGCAACGGCGTCGCCAAGCCCCGGCCGCGCGGCTGGGAGCGCGTCGTCAGCCGCATCGTGCTGCTCCCCGAACACGCCCCCCGCCTGCGCGGCCTCGACGCCTACAGCCACGTCATCGCCGTCTGCTACCTCGACCTCGCCGCCGCCGCCCCCGCCAGGCCGTCCGCCATCCCCGTGGACGGCGTGGACACGGGCATCCTCGCCACGCGCAGCCAGCTGCGCCCCAACCACCTGGGCGTCTCCGCCGTGCCCCTGCTGGGCGTGGACGGCGCGGTCCTGCGCGTGCGCGGCCTCGACGCCATCGACGGCACGCCCGTGCTCGACCTCAAGCCCTACCTCCCGCGCTACGACGCCCACCCCGACGCCGCCATCCCCCACGACTGAGGTTTGCCCCGCATCCGTACGGGAGTGCTAGAATAGCCGCCCGATGCACGCGACCTACCAGTTCCGCGGCGCCACCACGAAGGCGGGTTACGCGCGCCTCGACGACGTGCTGCGCCTCTCCCGCTTCCTCTACAACGCCGCCCTGCAGGACCGGCGCGACGCCTTCCGCAGGCGCTCCGTGCCGCTCGACGACTGGGACGCCCGCCAGCGCCGCCTCGAACTGGACGCCGGGCGCAGGACGGCGGCGGCGGACGCGGGCGAGCCGTGGACGCCCCTGCGTGGCTGGGCGCGCGGGCGGCGCGCGCTCCCCGACGAGTGCCTGCCGCCCGACGTCCCGCCCGTCCCCACGCGCATCGACCAGTACAAGCAGTTCACGCACATCCGGAAGGACGACCCCGACTGGAGCGCGCTCTCCGTCGGCGTCGGGCGCGGCGTGCTGCGGCGGCTCGACCGCGCCTTCCAGAACTTCTTCCGCCGGGTGAAGGCGGGCGAGAAGCCCGGCTATCCGCGCTTCAAGTCCGCCCACGGCTGGAACACCATCGAGATCAACGAGCCCACGGCTTCCATGATCCGGGACAGCGGCAGGCACTACCTGATCCGCGTGAAGGGGCTGCCGCTGATCAAGTTGCGGAAGCGCCGCGAACTGCCCCTCGACCGCAAGCTGGTCAACCTCACCGTCACCCATCGCGGGCGGCGGCTGATCTGCAACCTCACCTACGAAGTGGAGCAGGAGCCCCTGCCGCCCGTGAACGCCGCCGTCGGGATCGACGTGGGCGTCGCGGACCGTGCCATGCTCTCCGACGGAACCGCCTTCCCGCGCCGTCCGCCGCGCGCCCGGGCCATCGAGAAGAAGCAGAAGCGGCTGAGCGCCTGCCGCAAGGGCAGCAGGGAGCGCAGGCGGCGCGCCCGCATCCTCGCCAACGCGCACTACCGCGAGCGCGTGCGCGCCCGCAACGAAACGCACCGCATCACGACGGAGATCGTGCGCCGCTTCGGCCTCGTCGCCATCGAGAAGCTGAACGTCGGGGCCATGACGGCCAGCGCCGCCGGAACGATGGAGGAGCCGGGAACGAACGTCTCCGCCAAGTCCGGCCTGAACAGGAGCATCCTCGAACAGTCGTGGGGGATGATGCGGCAGCAGCTCGCGTACAAGGCAGAGTGGGCCGGGCGCGAGCTGATCGCCGTGGACCCCGCCCATACCTCGCAGACGTGTTCGCGCTGCGGGGTCGTCGACAAAACCAATCGCTCCGGCAAGGAGTACCGCTGCGGGGAGTGCGGGCTGGCCATCGACGCCGACCTCAACGCCGCGCGGAACATCCTCGCCCGAGCGCTGGCGGGCGTTGAGAACCCGGAGCGGTTCGCCGTTCCGGACCCGCCGCAGCCCGGCGAGGCTGCATAACTTGATTGCGATGGCGCTTGGCAACCCCTGAGTCCGCTGGCCTCAAGGATTTGGGAAGGCTGGAATCGTGGTCAACTCAACCCCCTTGTGTTCCACGTAGAGAGTCGGCATGGTTGGGAAGGCCCAGAAATCGCGGTCAAACCAACCGAGTACACTATTATTTGTTAGCAAGAGCATTAAGTTCATCAAGAACACTCGCAATATACCCAAGGACTTGATTGAAGGACGGACGATACTGACTGGGATGTGCGGAACGATTGCGATTATGAAGCAAGGAATGAAGAGTTTTCCCTTGAGTCTTAGTAATGAAATCGGCTGCCACTGTGGCATCAATAATCTGGTATTCAGAGTGATTCTCTCGCAGACTCTCTAGGCTACTGATATTCCAGTTCGGTCGGATGGCACAGATAGAGCGATAATCATCATTCTTATGGATCTCGTGAATGCGATCAATGAGTGCGGACCAAGCCATGATAATAGCAGCACGATATAGCCCATGCTTCACAGCAGTAACTGCAGACTGCAGGAAATCTTGCTGATCAGCATTAAGTGCGGAGAGTTGCTGAGAGATAGACTCAACCGTCACGATCCTAGCTTTAGCCGTGTCGACCTGTGCGAGAATATTAGCATGGTCATGCTCGATAGTACGAGTAATATCGATGATGCGACTAATGATTGAGGTGATTTCATCTTTTTTCACTTGCTTTCACCTTTCATAAGTCCACGAAGATGCTGGGCCATCGAGCTAAACAAGGCATCGTAAACAGCGGGGTTACTCACTGTCGGGATCTCAAGCGAAATGTTGATGTTCACAGTAAGAGGGGAAATCTCTTCTTGATCACTGGCCGATTGAGCAGGACGATCATCGGATTTGACAGGATTGGTTTCCGGAGAATTCATGTTGGTTTCAGAAAAATCGGCAGCCCTGCAAAGGTTCAGGAACGTAGTGACTTTGAGATCAAGAGTCCTCTTGGAAGCACCCGGGTCTGCGACACGGAACAGATCGATCAGCTGGGTTTTCTGAAGAGAATGGGCTTCGGGATAGTCAGTGAAAATTTCCTCGTACGCAGTGCGGATAATTTCCGCGAGATTTTTCTGCCAGTCAATCTCCTTGATCTGCGCGTACTTTTCGGTCAGATCGCCCGTCTGGGAGAGGATACCCAAAAACTTCAGGGTATTCACAAAGCCTCTGTCGTTTTTCGACTTAAACCCGGCAGCCTCCAGCCACTTGTTCGTAACCTTCGACGGGTTCCCCCGCGTGCGGATCGCCCCGAAGATCTCCGGGGCCTTGCTGGAGGTCTGGACATACGGAAACTCGACCATGCCCTAGATATAGCAGGTGGCCACGGCTCGTGCAACTCGTCTTGCTATGTATCTGCGTGGCCCCCCGACGCCGCCATCCCCCACGACTGAGCGGGCACCGCTCGCCCCGCTCCCGTTCACGGCGCGATCACAGCGGCGTGGCACCGTGCCCCCGTGACTACCGCGACGCTTAACGCAACCCCCGCATCGACACCGACCGGACGCTCCGCTTCGAGACCGTCCACAACGCGCGCCACCTCGGCGGGCACCCCACCGCTGGCGGGTCGTCGCGAAGGGGCGAGCGTGCGCTGCCCGAATCCCCCCCGTTCCCGTAAGATTGAGCGCATCCGCTCCCGCCCGAACGGGAGCAAGGGAGAGACTATGCCCCCCGATCCCGACGCGGAACAGCGCATGTGGGACGCGCTGGACCGCCTCTATGCCTGGACCCACAGGGGGCCCTATCACGAAGGGCATGGCGGCCCCAAGATCGACCTCGCCTACCAGGGCGGCTACGTCGAGGAGGCCCACCGCAAGGGCTTCGCCATGGGCATCGCCCTCTTCGCCAACGCCATGGCCCACTCGCCCGAGTGGGGGATGTCCTGGGTGCGCGCCCTGTCCTACCCGCCCTGCACCAACGGCTGTACCGCCGATCAGTTCATCGCCGAGCTGCCCGTCGTGCCCGAAGGGGACGGGGCCGACGACGCCTGAGCCGGGCGGCCCGCCCCGCTCCCGTTCACGGCGCGATCACACGGCGCGCTATCCTGTCCCCGTGACTACTGCCACGACTGACCGGAACCCCCGCATCGATCCCGACCGCACGCTCCGCCTCGAGAGCGTCCACAACGCGCGCCACCTCGGCGGGCACCCCACCGCCGGCGGCCAGCCCACCATCGCCGCCGACCTCGTGCGCTCCGGCGCCCTGCACGAGCTCACGCCCGCGGGCATGGACGCGCTGCGCGACCACGGCGTGCGCACCGTCGTCGACTTCCGCTCCACGGCGGAGCGCGACCTCCAGCCCACGCCCGACCTGTCCGGCCACGGCATCGCGGTGGCCGGCGCGCCCGTGTTCGAGAACGACGCCCTGCCGGACTCGCTCGCCCAGCGGGACCACTACCCGGGCCACGCCGCCATCTACCGCGATTTCCTGACCGGGGGCGGCGAGGCCTGGCGCACGCTCTGCGAGACCATCGCCGCCGGCGAGGGCGGGGTGCTCTTCCACTGCTCCGTGGGCAAGGACCGCACGGGCGTGGCGGCGGCCCTGCTGCTGGAGCTGGCGGGCGTGCCCGACGACCGCATCGTGGCCGACTACGCGCTCTCGGCGCGGGAGCTGGCGCCGGTGCTGGAGGAGCGCGCGGCGCGCTTCCAGGAGCGCGGCATCAGCCCCCACATCGGACGCCTGATGATGGACGCCCCGCCGGAGGCCATGCGGGACGCGCTCGCCTTCCTGCGCGGGCGCTGGGGTTCGGCGGCGGGCTACCTGGGCGCGCTGGGGCTGGACGCGGGAACCGTGGCCGCCGTGCGCGCGCGCCTGCTCGGCTAACCGAGGTAGGCCGAGCCGGAGCGGCTGCCCTTCGGGTCCGTGAGCACGTTCAGGAGCGCCACCGTGTCCGCCGCCAGCGCCTCGCGCAGGGCCGGGGCGATGTCCGCCGGATCCTCCACGCGGCGCGCCCAGCCCCCCACCATCTCCACCGCCTTCTCGTAGGCGGCGGGCAGCAGCGCGGCGATGGGGGGCGCGTCGGGCGCGAACAGGCGGTCCTGGATGGAGTGCCCGGCGATGCCCGCGTTGTTGGAGACGACGATGACCACGTTCGCGCCCACGCGCGCCGCCGTCTCCACCTCCATGGCCGCGGCCCCGAAGGCGTAGTCGCCGAGCACGGCCACGGCCTGCCGGTCGGGGCGCGCCAGCTTGGCCCCGATGGCGTAGGGCAGGCCCGTGCCCATGCAGCCGGTGGTGCCGGAGTTGAAGCGCAGGCGCGCGCCGAAGCTGGGCAGCGCCGCGCGCGCCACGCCCATGGTCAGCTCCGCGTCCACGGCCACGGCGGCGTCGCGGTCGAGCTGGTCGCGCACCTCGCGCAGCAGGCGGAAGTGGTTGATGGGAACCTCGTCCGAGGCCATGGCCTCCGCCGTGCGCGCCTCGTTGCGGGCGCGCGCCCCGGCCAGCGTCTCCGTCCAGCCGCCGCCCGCCGAGCGCAGGGCGCGCCCCGCCAGCAGGCCGTCGAGCTGGTCCACCGCCGCGGCGCAGTCGGCCACGATGCCGATCTCCACGTCCGCGCCGCTCCAGAACTCCTCGGCCACCACGTCGATCTGGGCGATGCGGACGTCGGGGGCGAAGCGCGGGGGCTGGCCGAACTGGAAGACCCAGTTGAAGCGCCCGCCCACCATGAGCACGGCGTCCGCGCCGCCCAGCGCCGCCGAGCGGGCCGCGTTCATGAAGAGCGGGTGGTCGTCGGGGATGGCCCCGCGGCCCATGGGCGAGGCCACGAAGGGGATGCCGCGGTTCACCAGCCGCTCCAGCGCGTCGGACGCCCCCGCCCAGCCCGCGCCCTTGCCGAGGATGACGAGCGGGCGCTCCGCCTCCGCGAGCATGTCTGCCGCCGCCGCCAGCGCCGCCGGATCGGGATGGGCGGGCGCGACCTCGGGGGAACGCGCGCGCCAGCGCACGGCGTCCTCGTCGAGGGGCGCGCGGATCAGCTCGGCGGGGAAATCGAGGTAGACCGCGCCGGGCCGTCCGCTCAGCGCGCGGCCCAGCGCGAGGTGCACGTACTCGGCGATGCGCGCCTGCCCGTCCACCTGCGCCGTCCACTTGCAGGCGGGCGCGGCGAAGGCCGTCTGGTCCGCCTCCTGGAAGGCCCCCAGCCCGCGCTGCGCGCCCGGCGCGGAGCCGCCCAGCACGACCAGCGGCATGGCGCTCTCCGTGGCCACGTACATGGGCGTGACGGCGTTGGTGAGGGCGGGGCCGGAGCCGACCACCAGCACGCCCGGCCTGCCCTTCGTCCAGCCCCAGGCGGAGGCCGCGAAGCCCGCCGACACCTCGTGGCGGCAGTTCACCACGGTGATGCCCTCGCGCTCCATGGCCGCCATGACCTCGATCATCGGCCCGGCCACCACGCCGAAGGCGGTGTCGATGCCCGCCGCCTTCAGCTGCCGCGCGATGATCTGGCCGCCGTTCAGCTCCGTCACGACCGCGCCTCCAGCTCGGCGCGCGTGGCCGCCCCCGCCGCCTCGATGGAGCCCTCCTCGTAGTCGATCACGCTGTAGCGTTCGGCGATGCGCCGCAGGATGGCGCCCGGCGGCGCGTGGTCGGGCGAGGCCATGTACTCGTCGAGGTCGGCGCGCGTGGCGAAGGCGCAGGAGATGGCGATCTCGCAGGGCGCGCCGATCATCTGGAAGTTCCAGCCGCAACGGTAGTCGATGGCCTTCGGGTGGCGGCTGATCGGCCCCAGCCCGGCGAAGAAGGCCTCGACGTCGGCGGCGGGCGCGTTCTCCCGCAGCGTGATGGCGACGATGTGGCGGATCATGCGCGTTCCCTCCGCGCCGCGCCCGTGGCGGCGCGTGTAGAATGGCAGCACGCGGCCCGCGCCGCCAGCGCCAGCCGCACGGGGGGACGCCATGCGCGAAGCGCTCGTCGAACAGCTGAAGCGGGAAATCCTCTACGAGTTCTCGCGCGAGGGGCCGCCGGAGGGCTTCCCCAAATTCCCCGACATCCCCGCCGGGCGCTACCGCAGCCGGGAGTTCTTCGACCTGGAGATGGAGCATCTGTGGCCGCGCGTCTGGCTCTACGCCACGCGCGAGGAGGAGCTGCCGGAGCCCGGCTCCTACCAGCTGTGGGACCACCTCGGCGTCTCCGTGGTGCTGGTGCGCGGCGAGGACGGCGCCATCCACGCCTTCCGCAACGCCTGCGTCTGCGGCCACGGCTCGCCCCTGCTCGACGTCCCCGACGACAGCGGCCTCTTCCACTGGAAGGAGTTCGACTCCGCCGGCAACAACCTCCAGTACCAGCAGGAGTTCCCGCGCCGCAAGCTGCCCGGCGGCGTGCTGCGCTGCCCCGAGACGGGCCACCTCTACGACTTCACCACGGGGCGCTTCGTGGGCGACGCGGCGGGCATCCCCGGGGAGCTGCGCGCCATCGAGGAGCTGCGCTGCGAGAGCTGGGACGGCTGGGTCTTCATCAACCGCGACCCCGACGCCGAGCCGCTGCTGGACTGGCTCCATCCCCTGCCCGAGCAGATGGCCATGTTCCAGGGGGCCACGCTGCGCATGATCGATAAGCGCTGGACCATCATCCCCTGCAACTGGAAGGTGACGGTGGAGGCCTTTCAGGAGGTCTACCACTTCAAGCACATCCACCAGAAGGCGGGCGTCTCCGGGCTGGACCAGCGGGGGGCGACGATGGGCGTGCTGCCCAACGGCCACTCGCGCATGATCACGCCCCTCTCCAAGCGCGCGGCGGAGATGGCGGGCATGGAGCACCAGCTGGACTGGCGCAAGGAGCTGGACCGCAAGACCTTCGGCGCGCCCCAGCAGGGCATGACCGAAATCCCCACCGTGAACGGCATGACGCGCTGCACGAGCACCGCCTTCAGCGCCTTCCCCAACCTGATCACGCCCGTGAGCGCCACGGGCATGCCCTTCCTGCTCGCCTGGCCGGTGGACGTGGGCACCACGCGCTTCGAGTGGATCACCTTCGCCGTCGATTGGGGCGATGGCCCCTCGCCCGCCCTCTCCGGCGCCAGCGCGGATGTCTGGAAGATGCGCCTCGACGGCTTCGACATGGTCATGGAGGAGGACACGCGCAACATGGCCCCCATGCAGAAGTCGCTCAATTCCCCCGGGCTGACGGGCATGCCCGTGAGCTATCAGGAGCGCCGCATCTGGAACTGCGCCGAGCAGACGGACCGCATGATCGGCCCCGACCGCATCCCCGCGGAGCTGCGCGTGCCCCAGCTGCTCGGCCCGTACGTCGAGCGCTAGCGCGCGGGAGGCGTCCGTGCCCGAACCCGCCCGCGTCGTCGTCCTCGAGGGCGACTACGGCGTCTGCGCCATCCAGGAGCTGGAACTGCCCGATCCGGGCCCGCGGCAGGCGCTCGTCGAGCTGTACGCGGCGGGCGTCGGGCACGCCCAGCTCCACCAGATCGAGGAGACGCAGATCGTGCCCGTCATCCCCGGGCGGGAGGGCACGGTGCGCGTGCTGGCCGTGGGCGCGGGCGTGACGCGCGTGGCCCCGGGGGATACCGCGCTCGTGACCCCCTGGCCCGCCGCCGCGGGCGAACCGCACCTGCCCGCCATCGAATTCGACGACGGCACGGTGGCGGACGTGCCCCCCGCCGGTACGTGGGCCACGAACGCCGTGGTGGACGAGCGCTTCCTCATCCCCATCCCCGACCTGCCGGACAAGGAGGCCGCCGCCGTGCTCGGCGACACGGCCATGCTCGCGCTGGCCGCCGCGCGCACGGCGGGCGTGTCCACGGGCGACAGCGTGGCCGTCTTCGGATGCGCGGGGGCGGGGCTCGCCGCCATCGCCGCCGCCGTCGCGCTGGGCGCGGACCCCGTCATCGCCGTTGATGGCGACCCCGCCCGTCTCGCCGCCGCCCGCGACGCGGGGGCCGCGCACGCGCTCGACGCGGACGACGCCGGGCGCATCGCCGAACTCGTCCTCGGCGGCGTGGACCGCCTGCTCGACTGCGTGTACGAGTACGAGGCGGACGCGCGCCCCGGACGCGGCCCCCTGCGGGAGGGCGGGAACGCCGTGGCGCTGGCCGGGGCGGGCACGGAGGCGCGCCGCGCGGAGCTGGCCGCCATCGCCGCCGCCAACGGCTACGCCCTGCCCGACGCGCCCGACCCGGACGCGGACGCCGCCACGCTGCTGGCGTGGCTGGATGACGGGCGGCTGCCGCTCCAGACCATCGTCGCCTACCGCTGCACCATCGAGCAGGTGAACGAGGTCACGCAGATGCTGGAGAGCGGCGAGATCGCGGGGCAGGCGGTGATGGTCATCGAGCCCCTGCGCTGACATGGCGGCGCGCGCGCCCGCGGCCATCGGGAAGCTCCGCCGCGTGCTGCGCGAGCCGCACGGCCTCCTGCGGGCTTGGCACCTCATCGGCATGCGCCTGGCCAAACGGCTGCGCTGGCGCTACACGCCCTTCCTGCCCGTCAGGCTCGACGTCGAGCCCATCGACACCTGCAACTTCGCCTGCGACCACTGCCAGGTGACGCACTGGGGGCGCAAGGGCACGGCGCTGGACCCGGCGCGCTTCCGCGAGCTGCTGGACGCGCTCCCCATGCTGCGCGAAATCAAGCTGCAGGGCATGGGCGAGCCGCTGCTGCACCGCGACCTGCCGGCCATGCTGGAGGAGGGGGAGCGCCGCGGCATCGCCATGCTGCTCTTCACCAACGGCTCCATTCATACGGACGCCATCGCCTCCCGCCTCGCCTCCTTGCGGAACGCGACGGTCGTCTTCAGCGTGGACGGGGCCACGGCGGAAACCTTCGAGGCGATTCGCGTCAACGGGAACTTCGCCAGGGTCGTGGCCAACGTCGCCGACCTCGTGCGACGGCGCGGCGACGCGGAAACGCCGCGCATCGAGCTGTGGACCGTGGCCACTGCCCGCAACGCCGGGGAAGTCCCCGACATCGTGCGGCTGGCGGACGAACTCGGCGTCGACAAGGTGACCGTCACCGCCATGCTGACCGACTGGGGCAAGGACGGCATGGCGGACATCGTGGAGCCGCTCGCCCTGCACGGGGAACGGTCGCTGGACGAGAAGGCGATCGCGCGCGTCGCGACGCGCGTGGCCGTCGACGTCGAGACCGGGCCCATGTATTCGACCGAACGGCCCTGCCCCTGGCCCTGGAACCGCTCCTACGTCGCGGCCAACGGCGACGTCGTGCCCTGCTGCGTCATCGCCGACTCCAGCGTCGTGAAGATGGGCAACGTCTTCGAGGAGCCCTTCGCCAAAATCTGGAACAACGAGAAGTACCGCGAGCTGCGGCGGGCCATCGCCACGGACGACGTTCCGCCCTACTGCCTGACCTGCTACGGGCGGAAGGCCTAGAGCCGTTCGAGGAACAGGTCGGAGCCGAGCGGGGCCAGCGCCTCCCGCAGGGGGGCGTCGGTCCGCAGGAGCGCGGCGTAGTGCAGCGATTCCGCCAGCAGGGCGGCGGGCGCGGCCTCGGGCTGGCCGCCGAGCGCCGCCGCCTGCGCCTCGTCCTCCCAGTCCGCCAGCGCCAGCCCGGGGATGCCGTAGGTGAGGCAGGTACCCTCCACGTCGCGCGTGTGGTGCGTGCCCATCACCAGCGTGGCCAGCTCGTTCACGTCGGAGCTGCGCCAGGCCGAGCGCGGGCCGAAGCGCTCCCACGTGCGCCGGTTGAGGAAGGTCATGGCGAGCGTCAGCCACGTCTCGCGGTCGGGCGCGGCCACGAGGTTCCAGCCGCCCTGCGCCCGCAGCAGCGACAGGGGCGTGTCCGCCGCCAGCCCCGCGAAGGCGTCGATGGCGGGCGGCGGCGCGATGAGCGGCGGCGGCGTCAGGGCGGCCAGCCAGCCGCCGTCCGCGCGCCGCAGCATCCCGGTCAGGATGGCCCGCGCCACGGCCAGCGCGCGGGAGGCGTCCGCGCCCGCATCGCCGCCCGTCTCCATGCGCGCGACGAGGTCGTACGCGCCCAGCGCCGTGGCCGCCTCGGCCAAGGGCGTCGTCTCCGCCCCGGCGGGGAGCGTGGCGCTGGCGGCGTCCGCGACGGCGGCGCGCGCCGTTTCGCGCGCCCCGGGCCGGAAGCGGTAGAGCGCGATCATGCCGTGCCGCCGGGGACGCGGCGGCGGGCCTCAGTCGCGGGCCTTCGTCGCGTCCCAGCGCTCCCAGTTGGTCACGTCCTCGACGGGCTTGCGGTTGGTGGGGCCGAAGTTCGCGTCGGGGAAGCCGAGGGGGATGATGGCGGCGGGCGTGGCCTCGGCGGGGATGCCGCAGCGCTCGCGCAGCACGCCGTCCACGGCCCCCTGGAAGGTGGTCATGACCGTGCCCAGCCCCAGCCCGCGCGCCGCCAGCAGCATGTTCTGCACGGCCTGGTAGATGGAGCTGCCCGCCAGCAGCGTGGCCGGATCCTGCGTGGGCGACTGCAGCCCGAAGAGGCAGGGCACGATGAACACGGGCGCCTGCGCGAGGTTCTCGAAGAGGCCCTTCGCGCCCGCCATCATCAGGCGCTCGCCGCGCGGCCCCGACTTCATGGCGTTCTCGATCATCTGGCGCAGGCCCGGGTTCTCCAGCCCCTTGCGCAGCTCGGCGGCGATGGCCTCGCGCGTCTCCGCCTCGCGGATGACGACGAAGCGCCAAGGCTGCAGGTTGCTCCCCGAGGGCGCCTTCGTGCCCGCCTCGATCACCTTCCAGATGAGCGCGTCGGGCACGGGCTCATCGCGCCAGCGGCGGATGGCGCGCTGCGTGTAGATCGCCTCCCACAGGTCGTTGGTGCCGGAACGGGCGTCCGTCATGGCGCGCCTCCTAACCCGCCGCCACGGGGACTTTGGCGGGGCGGACGTTCACGGGGATGGCGCTCTGGCGGGCCATGCCGGTGATGGGGTCGTACGCCTCCTCGTTGTTCACGAGGCGGTTGGTGCTGCCGCCGATGCGGCGCACCTCGGCGTCCATCTCGGGCACGTCGCCCCACGAGTGGGCCATGGAGATGACGCCGGAGGGCACATCGTCGCTGAAGGCGGCCACGCCGAGGATGGTGGCGCGGCTCGACTCGATTTCGACGATGGCGCCGTCCTCGATGCCGTGCTCGGCCCCGTCGCGCGGGTTCATGAAGGCCGGGTTGGTGCCGCCGTCGCGCGCCGTCAGCCCGGCGATGTCGCGCCCGGAGGAGTTGTAGAACTCGCGCATGCGGCGGCTGATGAGGCGGTGCGTGAATTCCTCGCCGGGCAGGTAGCCCGCGCCTTCCACCAGCGGCTCCGCGCGCACCTCGCGCAGCTCCTCCGCGAGGTCGGGCGGGGCCGCGTCCAGGCGCGCGTCCACGCCCGCCGCCTTCGCGCCCACGCGCACGGGCTCGCCGTCGTCGAAGATGGCGCCGCCGTCGGCCGCGCGCACGCGGTCCAGCGGGATGCGCGACTTCGCCGCCACCACGTCCAGCACCTGCTCCGTGGTCGGCTTGGCGTCCATGGGCAGGGGCCCGCCGGGCAGGTTGATCTCGGTCTTCATGCGATGGGCGATGCCCCAGAAGAACTCCCACTCCTCGATCACGTCGTCCTCCGCCTCCACCATGGCGGGCGTGTGGTGGGCGTAGGGGGCGGGATACCACGAGTCCGTGAGCACGGTCAGGTCGGGCCGCTCCAGCGAGAGCTTGGGCGCGATCACGTAGTCGGCCATCTTGGCCGTCTGCGACATCTTGATGTCGATGCTCACGTTGAGGTCGAGGTGCTTCATGGCCTCGATCGTCTTGAGCTGGTCGGGCCAGGCGCCCACGGGGTTGCCGCCCACGCTGATGAGCGCGCGCACGCGGCCCTCGCCGGGCGTGATGATCTCGTCGCTGAGGGCCGCCGTGGGCATCTCCCCGAAGACCTCGCCCAGCCCGCGCACGCGGCTCGGCTCGCCCTTGCCCCAGGCGGGGTTGGGCGGGTTGGCCTGCGCCAGGAAGGGGCGCTCGGGGCCGATGACGCCGGGATTGGGCACCGTCTCGCCCTCGCGCAGGTAGCGCCCGCAGAGCGTGTTCAGCGTGTGCACGAGGTGCTCGGTGAGGTTGGGGTGGGGCGACATGTTCGCGCCCGTGCCGCTGGAGGCGACGCCGCGCGGGCCCTCCGCGAACATGCGCGCGGCGCGCTCCACCAGCGCCGCGGGCACGCCCGTGCGCTCCTCCACGTAGTCCAGCGTGAAGGCGTCCACGGACTGCCGCAGCTCCTCCACATGGGCCACGTTGCCGGCCACGAAATCGCCGTCCACCAGCCCTTCCTCGAAGAGCACGCGCACGATGCCAGCCAGCAGCGTGGGGTCCTCGCCCGGGCGCACCTGCAGGTGCAGGTCGGCGCGGCGGGCCACGTCGGAGACGCGCGGGTCGATCACGATCAGCTTCAGCCCGCGCGCCTGCGCCTCGCGCAGCCGCTTCCAGGGGTTGAAGGGGGGGATGCCGCCGAACATGGAGACGACGGGGTTGTTGCCGATGAGCATGGCCACGTCCGCGCGCTCGAAGCCGTGCGCGCCGCCCAGCCAGGTGCCGTGGCGCGAGGCCGCGATGGCCTTGGCGGGCTGGTCGATGGTGACGCTCGTGTAGTACGACGGCGACTTCACGCCCGCGTGCCAGGCGCGCGTCACCGACAGCGTGATGGCGTTGCAGAAGGCGTAGGTGCCGTTGTAGCTGGCCACCGCGCGCGGGCCGTGCTCGGCGACGATGGCGCCCAGGCGCTCGGCGATCTCGTCCATCGCCTGCTCGCTGGAGATGGGCTGGAAGGAGCCGTCCGGCATCCGCTTGAGCGAGCTGCGCAGGCGCTCCGGGTGGTTGTGCTGCTCGGGCAGGTGGCGGCCCTTGATGCAGGTGTAGCCCCCGTAGATCGGGTCGCTGGTGTCGCCCCGCACCTCGACCACCTTGTTGTCCTCGACGTCGACCTCGATGGCGCAGAAGGCGTGGCAGAAGCGGCAGAAGGATTTCTTCGTCTCGATCATGGGACTTCCCCCGACAGTTGGTGCGCGCGGAGTCTGGCACGCCCGCGGGGCGTTCGCAAGGGCGCCGCGCGGGGAAAGCGGTGTACACTCGCTCGCGGAGCAGCCGTCATGACCACGCCCCCGGCCACGCGCGACGAGATCGACCGCTTCGCCACGGAGATCGGCGAGTGGCTGCTGACGCAGGAGTTCGGGGCCATCAAGCCCCTCGCCTTCCGCCACCGCCTCGGCTTCCTGCGCGAGGACGACGGCCTGCAGCCCTACGTCGTCATTGAGCTGCTCGTGACCGACCCGCCGGAGCGCGACGCCACACGGGAAATGGCTTGGGATGGAACTCCAGGATTTGGCGGCGGCGCTGTCGTGGCCGCTTGATGACTGGAAGGCGGTGCACGACGCGGCGCAGGCGAAAGGGGCCGAGTGGGGCCCGCCGCCCGGGATCATTCCCCACTGGCCGGTGGATGTGCGGCTGTTCTCGGTCAGCCACGCGGAGCAGCACGGGTTCGAGACGGTCGATGGCTGAGCCCATTCGACCCCGGGATCTCTTCAACCACGCCCGGCTCCTCTTGCTGGTGGGGGATACGCGCATCCAGCTCCCGTTCCCGCAGGAGACGACGGTCACCCGCCGCCGTGCGGTCTCGTCCGCGTACTACGCGCTTTTCCACGCGATCACGCTCGCATCCGCCTCGCTCTTCGCGCCATCCGACGACTCGCGGTATGAACTCGTGCGGTGGTACCGGCATGGCGACCTGAAGAGAGTCACCGCCTGGATTCACGGCGGCAGCCCGCCCGAAGGGCTTGAGCACAACGTCGACGCGCTGCGAGCCGACGAGCGCATCCGGACCATCTCCGCGTCCTTCCAGCGCCTGAGCAAGGCTCGAGAGGACGCCGACTACAACCACACGGCCGCGTTCGACCAGAACTACGCCCTCGATCTCGTCGGCATGGCGAAGCGGGCGGCGGACCTCGTCGAAGGCCCCGCCTTCGCGGACAGCGCCGGGGGGCGGCAGTTCCTCGGATTGCTGGCGTTGCGGGCGCGGGGCGGCGGGAGCTAGCGGAACGGGTTTCCGCCGTCCGGCGGCAGCGCCTCCGCGCCCTCGTCGATGCCCAGCAGGCGCAGGCGCGCGGCGTCGTAGGCGCGCTTGGCGTGGGCCTCGCGGTTGAGCAGCCCCTTCAGCCGGTCCGGCGTCATGGCCTCGCCGTCCAGCAGCGTCGCGTGCACGCGCTCCAGCTGGCGCGTCCAGCCCTCCCAGGCGCTGCGGTAGGCCTCGCGCGCGGCCTCGTCGACCATCGTCCCGCCGCTCCTCCGCCCGCGCGGTGGCGTGGTGGTAGCGCATAGGGGATTCGAACCCCTGATCTCCGCCTTGAGAGGGCGGTGTCCTGGGCCGCTAGACGAATGCGCCGCCACCGGTATCCTAGCGCGCCTCCCGCGCATTGGGCAAGATGGGGGCATGAGGCGCGCGCTCGCGGTCATTGGCGTGGCGCTCCTGCTGGCGGCGGGCGCGGCCTGCGGGTCCGGCGGCGAGCGCCCCTCGGCCAGCCCCGCGCCGTCTGCCACCGCGTCCCCGTCGCCCGCGCCCGCGACCGTCGCGACGGAGACGCCGTCCCCGTCCGCGACGCCGTCGCCGACGCCCACGCCCGACGCCAGCCCGTCCCCGTCCCCGTCGGCAGGGGACGCGCCGCTGTTGCCCGACGCCGTGCGCGAGGTGCTGGACGAGGTGGTGGCGCTGCGCGGACTCGAGCCGCCGCCCGCCCTGCGCGCCGACACCATCTCGCGCGCCGACCTGCCCGCGCTCATCGAGGAGGCCTTCACCGCGACCGAACTGGCCCGCTTCGACGAGATCACCACGCTCTACCGCCTGCTCGGCCACCTGCGCCCCGACCAGGACTACTGGACCGTCCTGCAAGGCGCCTTCGGCGGCGTGGCCGGCCTCTACGACCCGTACGGGAAGCGGCTCTGGGTGGTGACGCGCGACGCCGGGCTGGACGAGCTCAGCCGCTGGCAGCGCCAGACGCTCGCGCACGAGCTGCTGCACGCCCTGCAGGACCACCATGCCGACCTGGGCGCGATGCTGGACGACCTGCTCCACGACCTCGACGGCGAACTGGCCGCGCGCGCGGTGGTCGAGGGCGACGCCGAGTTCCACGCCCGCCTCTGGGCCGAGGGCGATGGCGAGAGCGGCCAGCGTCCGGGCGGCGCGCGCCTCCTGCTGCGGGGGCTGGCCCAGGGCGACGTGCCCGAGGCCATCATCCGCGAAATCAGCTTCCCCTACGAATGGGGCAGCATCTGGGCCGAAGCCGCCATCGAACGCGGCGGGCTGGACGCGATCAACGCCGCCCTGCGCGACCCGCCGCCCACCACCGCCCACATCATCCACCCCGACGCCATCGCGCCCGACTGGACGCCGGAGGCGGTGGCGCTGCCCCCCCTCGCGGACGCGCTCGGCGAGGGCTGGCGGCTGGAATCGGAGGGGCCGCTCGGCGAATTCCAGCTGCTCAACTACCTGCTGCCCGACCGCAGCGGTCCGCCGCGGCGCAACGACGAACGCTCGGTCGCCGCCGCCGATGCCACCGACGGCTGGCGCGGCGATCGCCACGCCGTCTACGTGAACGGCGGCGAGAGCGTGATGGTGGCGCGCGTGCGCTTCGCGGACGCCGAAGAGGCGCGCGAGTTCGACGGGATGCACCGCGCCGTCGAACTGGCGGACGCCGAAACCGTGACGGAGGGGGCGCTCACGCTGGCGACGCGGGCGGACGGCATGACGGTGGCGCTGGCCGAACCGCTGGGGCGCGACGCGCTCTTCGCCATCGGCACGAACGCGGCCATCGCGCGCGCCGCCCTCGAGGCGCTGCTCGGCGGCTAGACTGAGCCATGCGCGAACGCGGGGGCTACTGGAGCAGGCGGCGCCTCAGCCGTCGCCGCTTCCTGCTGGGCGGGGGCGTGGCCGCGGCCGGTTCCGCCGCCGTGCTCGCGGGCTGCGGCGGGGGCGAACCGCCCGCGCCCACTCCGTCGCCGACCGCCGTCCCGACCGCCACGCCCACGCGCGCGCCCTCGCCGACGCCGACGGTCCGCCCCACGCCCACGGCCTCCCCCACGCCGGACCCGAACGCGCCCCGTCGCGGCGGCACGCTCAGGCTGTGGAAGGTGGCGGAGGACGGGGGCCTCGACCCCGGCATCTTCCACATCAACAACACGGACGTCATCTACTCCACCATGACCCAGCCCTGCACCTACCAGCCCACCCGCAACCTCTTCGCCATGGACGGCATGACGGGCTACGAGCAGGTCGACCCGACCACGCTCGTGTGGAGCGTGCGCCCGGGCATGAAGTTCCACAACGGCGACCCCGTGGACGCCGAGGCCGTGGCCTACAGCTGGGGGCGGCTGGGGAAGCTCTACGACGCGCTCGGCGCCACGCACGTTTCGCGCCTCGGCTTCGAGTTCGTGGACGCCTTCGAGGCCACGGACGCGCTGACCGTGACGGAGCGCTGGAACCGCCCGAACGCGGACGCGCTCATCCACCGCTCCCGCCACTACTACTCCTTCATCAACCCCCGCATGGTCGAGGCGTTCGGCGCGGTCGAGGGCGTGATCGAGCGCGCGGACGGCACGACGGAGGACGTGCACGGCCTGCAGGAGCTGCCGTTCGGGTCGGGCAGCGGCCCCTACGTGCTCACGAAGCGCGACGCCACGGGCACGCGCGTCGAGCGCTGGCCGGACTACCACCGGCACATCCCGGCGGACGACGGCTTCGTCGAGGACGGCCCCTACATCGACGCTTGGGAGACGCGCATCATCCCCGATGTGGCGGCGGCCAAGTCGGCCTTCCTCGCGGGCGAACTCGACGCCTACACCAACATCCCCGCGGACGAGCTGCCCGAATTCGAGGAGCTGGACCACATCGCCGTCACCGAGGTTCCCAACGCCGGCTACGCCTTCCTGGGCATGGACGGCGGCAAGTTCCACGACAAGCGCGCGCGACAGGCGCTCCAGAAGGCGTTCGACTACGAGGGCTTCATCAGGGAATTCCGCCCGCTCGGCGGCAGGTACGCCGCGCCCATCTCCGACGTGCTCCCCCACTTCCAGCGCCTCGGCCAGCAGGAGCTGCGGGAGTGGTACCGCCATGATCCGGCAGAGGCGCGCGCCCTCTGGGAGGCGGCGGACTTCGCCGTCCCCGTCGATCAGTTCAGAATTTACTTGTGGGATGTCAGGCTAGAGCCAGTGGGCGAATTCGTTGCCCGGTCGCTTGGCGAGGCATTGGGTATCCAAGTGGAGCTGTACTCGTCGGATTCTTGTGGGCTCTGGCACTGGTGCACCCCTGCCCTGAACAGCGACGAGGATGTCCAGAAATGGGAATTGCTCGCTTATGGTAGCGGCGAAGCTGGCGGCACCGACGGCCTCCCCTACCACTCGCAGCTCATCCACTTCGACCCGCGCGGCTACGGCAACAGCTCCTTCAAGCACTACATCGGCTCGCCGCGCCCGGAAATCGACTCGGACGCGCGCACGCTGGCGGGGATGCTGGAGGCGCAGGAGCGCATCCTCGACGCCGACGCCCGCGCCGACCTGCTCACCGGCATCCAGCGCTGGATTCTCGACCGCCACTGGTGCAACTGGGCGCTGCCCGTGAGCCCCGTCTACCATGTGGGCTTCAGCGCGCGGCTGCGCGACCACGCGCCGGACGACTGGTACAACTTCTACGACCGCAGGCGCGAATCGATGTGGCTGGCGGACGATCAGCCGTCGGGCGGCTCGACGTAGGCGCGCAGCTCGGCGTGGAGGCGGGGGGCGCGCTCGAAGCCGGCCGCGTCGAGGTTGGCGAGGTAGGCCTCCACCTGCCGCCGTCGCAGGGCGAACAGGGCGGCCTCGCCCCGCGCCATGCCGTCGCGCCCGCCGCCCAGCAGCAGCGCCAGCGGCTCGCGCACGGCGGGGTCGCGCCATTCGCGGCCCATGCGGATTTCGGCCTTGCGCAGGTAGAGGTGCTGCTCCACGCGCCGGTCCGGGTAGGCCTCCAGGTAGGACGCCAGGCGCTCGATCTGGTAGCGCATGAGGCGCGCGCGGTCGCGGGCCACGAGGGCGTACAGGTCGCGCTCCAGCTGGTTGCGCGCGAGCGCCCCGGCCTCGCCGAAGAAGGCCAGCATGGCGCTGTCCTGCACGAACAGGTAGGCCGCCAGTTCGGGGAAGCTGCGGGCTTCCGAGGCCCCGCGCATGAGGTCCGTGGGGGCCTGCAGGCCGAGCCCGCCGCCGTTGGCCAGCGCGCGCTTGCGGAAGGCCTCCGCGTGCCGCGCCAGGTCGTAGATGGCGCTCCCCAGGAACAGCTTGAGCTCGACGAAGCCGTAGCTGATCTCCGGCAGCCAGCGCCCGAGCACCACGGCCTGCGCGTAGGCGCGCTCGCTCTGCTCCGTCATCAGCTGGCAGATGGCGCGCTCGATGTCGTCGGGCAAGGCCTCGAGGCTGCGCCAGCCGAGGTCCGTGGCCGCCGCCCAGCGGTCGCGGATGGCCTCCTCGTAGAGGTCGGGCACGGAGGGGGCCCAGGCGACGGCTTTCTCGAAGATGGTGTAGCCCATGTCCTCGATGATCCCGTCCGCCGGGTGCGAGCCGCGCGCGATCTCCGTGCGGTCCGTCCACACGTCGGGCACCTCGCCGTAGGTGCCGACCATGACGTCGGCCACGGTCAGGCCGTGTTCCGCGTCGGCGGGCGTGGCGCGCACGCCCCACTCCGTGGGCGACTGCATCCACGTGAGGTCGGGGGGAATGCGCGGGCGGTCGAGGAAGAGGCTGGCCTGCTTGCCCGCCAGCTTCGCGTCGAGCGCCCCGGCGATGGCGTCCGCGCCGTAGCCGTGTTCGAGGGCGCGGTCGATGAGGCCGTCGTCCCAGCCCAGTTCGCGCGCGCGTTCGCGGGCGGCCTCCAGTGCGGCTTCGGCGGGCATGGCGGCGCTCAGGCGGCGAAGGGCGTGAGCGCGGGGCCCAGCCGCTCGCGCCGGTCGCCCAGCCCGGCCACGTCGAGGCGGTGCAGATACTCGCGCACCTGCCGCCGCCGCAGCAGCAGGAACTTGGCCACGCCCTCGTCGAAGCGGTCCTTGCCGCCGCCCAGCAGGATGGCCAGCGACTCGAACACGGGCGGGAAGGTCACGTCGCCGCTGCCGCCGCCGGAGCGCTCCTCGGCCTTGTCCAGGTAGTGGTGGATCTCCTCGCGGCGCTCCGGCGTTTCGGCCAGCACGTGCTTCAGGTGCATGACGCCGAAGGCGAGGTGGCGCGATTCGTCCTGCGCGGCCATGCGGAAGATGCGCTTGTCCGCCGCCGTGGGGCCGATGAGCTCGCCCATGCGGAACATGGACTGCACGAAGCCCTCGGCCTGCACGTGCATGAGCACGGACATCTCCGTGAAGTCCTTGGCGTCGATGAGGTTGCGCAGGCCGAGGCCGGCGCCCTGCGCCAGCAGCCCGCCGCCGTTGGCCAGCGCGCGCTTGCGGAACACGTCCGTGTGGCGCGCCTCGTCCATGATCTGGGACATGAGGAAGAGGCCCACCTCGAACTCGTCGCCGCCGATGGCGGGAAGCCACTGGCCGGGCACGTCCCCGGCGATGAACTCCACCTCGGCCAGCATGGTGGCCAGCTGGCAGACGGCCCGCTCGGTCTCGTCCGGCAGCGGCTCCAGCTCGCCCCAGGGGATGTCGCGCGCGGAGGACCACTGCCGCTGCACGGCCTCCTCGTAGAGCGCGAGGCACTGGTCCGCCCACACGTCGGCCTTCGTCTGGTAGGTGAGGCCCTGGCGGTGGGCGTTGGCGCGCGCGGAGGCCCCGCGCAGGCGCGGCGTCATGTCGCGCGGCGCGTCCTCGCGCGGGGCCCAGCCGTTGGCGGCGATGGCCTCCAGCGTGAGGCCCTTCTCCGTGGGCTCGACCGCCGTGGGCTCGTCGAACAGGTCCAGCCAGGACAGGTCGAGGGCGGGCGTTTCCGTGGTGGCGCTCATGGCTCGCTCCCGCGCGCGTGCGCGCCCCGCCAGTGTACGGCGCGGGCGCGCTGAATTGAAGGCGCGCGCGCGCTTCACGGGTTAAGACGCGCGCGGACCGGCGGCCGGTCATTGGTTCCCGCTCTCCTTGATGCGGACCGTTTCGGCGATGCGGTCGAACATGGCGTTCACGTCCGCGGGGTCGGCACCAACGGCGGGGCAGTACACGCCCTGCTCGCACAGGATGGCCTCGTGCTGGACCGTGATCCGCGCACGCGCCGGATACTTGAACGTGACGCCAGAGTCGCTGTACGTCCGGTCGCAGGTTCCGGCGAGCACGATGAAGGCGATCACCGCTCCCAGCGCGGGCAGGCCGATGGCCCAGCCCGGCTTGATGCGCCGAACCATCGCGGGCATGGGTCGAGCATACCGCGCGCCACGCCGCCCGCTGTGGCACGATCACGCGGCCATGCCCAAGCAGGTCGCCAACGTCGCCAGCGACGACTACTTGAGCGCCGTCTACCGCCTCCACCACGATGAGGGGGAGAACGTGATCGCGGTGCGGCTGGCCGACCGCCTCGGCGTCACGCCCCCGTCCGTGGCGGGGATGCTGAAGCGGCTGCGGCGCGACGGCCTCGTCTCCATCGAGCGCGGGCGCGTCATCGCCCTCACGCCCGAGGGGCTGCGGCGCGCCGAGCGCATGGTGCGCCGCCACCGTCTGGCCGAATGCCTGCTCACGAGCGTGCTGGGCGTGCCCTGGTGGCGCGCCTACGAGGAGGCGCACCTGCTCGAGCACGGCATCTCGGACGTGACCGAGCCGCACCTCGTGGAGACGCTGGGCAACCCCGCGCGCAGCCCCTTCGGCTACCCCATCCCCGGCATCGCCGCGCCCGCCGCCCTCTCCATGACCACCTTCGCGGACGTGCCCGAGGGCGCGACCGTCGCCATCGACCGCGTCTTCGAGGAGGACGAGCGCCTGCTGCGGTTCTTCGACGACGAGGGCATCCGCCCCGATCAGCGCGTGACGCTGCGGGCCTCCGCGCCCTACCGCGGCACGGTCACGGTGGACCTCGACGGGCGCGAGATCGTGATGGGCATGCAGGTGGCGGCGCGCGTCTGGGTGCGCGCCGACGCGGAATCCGCGAAGACCGCCGAAAGGCGTTAGGATGCGCGACGAGCGCCCGCGGGCGCCGGATCGTGCGAAAGGCGGAACCGTATGGCTTACGAAAAACCCGTGCCCGTGCCCACGCCGGAGACGCAGGACTTCTGGGATGGCGCGAAGCGGGGCGAACTGCGCCTGCAGCGCTGCGACGACTGCCCGGGCGTCATCTTCCCGCCCCGCCCCTTCTGCCCGAAGTGCGGGAGCCGCGCCGTCAGCGGCTTCACGGCCAGCGGGCGCGCCGCCCTGCACAGCTACGTGATCAACCACCGCCCGCCGCGCGGCTTCGGCGAGGAGCCCTACGCGCTCGCCATCGTCGAGCTGGAGGAGGGGCCGCGCCTCATGTCCAACATCGTGGACTGCGAGCAGACGCCGGAGGCGCTCACGCTGGACATGCCGCTCGAAGCCGTGTTCGAGCCCATCACGGACGAGATTTCGCTGCCGAAGTTCCGTCCCGCCGCCGGAGGCTAGCCATGGAACCGCGCGCCGCCGCCATCGTGGGGGCCGCCGAGACGACCGATCTCGGCCGCATCCCCACGCTCTCCCAGCTCCAGCTGCACGCCGACGCCGCCCTCAACGCCATGGCCGACGCGGGCCTTGCCCCGGGCGACATCGACGGCGTGGCCACGGCGGGGGAGACGCCCGCCTCCGTGGCCCACTACCTCGGCATCACCCCCACCTGGGTGGACGGCACGGCCGTGGGCGGCTGCTCCTTCATGCTGCACGTGCGCCACGCCGCCGCCGCCATCGCCGAGGGCCTCTGCACCACGGCGCTGGTGACGCACGGCGAGAGCGGGCGCTCGCGCGTGGGGGCGTCCCGCTTCGCCGGCTCGCCCGCCTCCCTGCCGGGCCAGTTCGAGGCCCCCTACGGCCCCGCCGGCCCGCCCTCCATGTTCACCCTCGGCGTGCTGCGCTACATGAAGGAGACGGGCCTCACGCACGAGCAGCTGGCCTCCGTCTCCGTGGTCCAGCGCGAATGGGCGGGGCTGAACCCGCGCGCCACCTTCCGCGACCCCATCACCGTGGACGACGTGCTCAACTCGCGCATGATCGCCTACCCCTTCCGCCTGCTGCAGTGCTGCCTCGTGACCGACGGCGGCGGCGCGCTCATCCTCGTCTCCCGCGACCGCGCGCGCGATTTCCCCGTGAAACCCGTCTACATCCTGGGCACGGGGGAGAGCGTGGAGACGCCCATGATCAGCCAGATGGAGGACATGACCAGCTCGCGCGCCTTCCGCGTCTCCGGGGCCAAGGCCTTCGCCGAGGCGGGCATTTCGCACGACGACGTGGACCACGTGATGATCTACGACGCCTTCGCCCACCTGCCCATCTACGGGCTGGAGGACCTGGGCTTCGTGGGGCGCGGCGAGGCCGGGCCCTTCATCGCCGGGCGCAACACCGCCCCCGGCGGCCCCCTGCCGGTGAACACCAACGGCGGCGGCCTCAGCTACATGCACTCCGGCATGTACGGCATGTACGCCCTGCAGGAGAGCGTGCGCCAGATGCGCGGCATCGCGCCCGCGCAGGTGGAGGGCGCGAAAATCAGCGTCTGCCACGGCGTGGGCGGCATGTTCATGGCCTCCGGCACCATCATCATGACGAACGAGGAGTAAGGCCATGCGCGAGAACCGCGTGAAGGCCCGCTGGCGCGCGGGCGAGACCGCCCTCGGCGCGTGGCTTTCCCTGCCCAGCTCCCTCGCCGCCGAGATCATGGCCCGCGAGGCCTTCGACTACGTCTGCATCGACATGCAGCACGGCGGCATCGACTACCAGGCCGCCGTGGCCATGCTGCAGGCCATCGACGCCGCCGGGAACACGCCCTTCGCGCGCGTCCCCTGGAACGAGCCCGGCGTCATCATGAAGATGCTCGACGCGGGCGCGATGGGCGTCATCGTCCCGATGGTCAACAGCGTGGATGAGGCGTGCCAGGCCGTGGCCGCCTGCCGCTACCACCCCGCGGGCGTCCGCAGCTTCGGCCCCCTGCGCGCGGGCATGGTCCACGGCCCCGACTACTTCGCGCGCGCCAACGACGAGATCGCCTGCATCCCCATGATCGAGACGGAGCGCGCGCTCGATTCGCTCGACGACATCCTCGCCGTGCCCGGCATCGACGCCGTGTACGTGGGCCCCGCCGACCTCAGCATCACGCTCGGCCTGCCGCCGGGCATGGACAACGGCGGGCGCTTCGAGGAGGCGCGCCGGTCCATCGCCGCCGCCTGCGAACGCCACGGCGTGGTCGCGGGCATCCACGCCAGCGCGGCGCTGGCGGCGAAGCACACGGCGGCGGGCTACCGCATGGTCACCATCAGCAGCGATCAGGGCGGGATGCGCGCCGCCGCCCGCGCCGACCTCGAACAGGCGCGCGGCTAGCCGCGCGCCACGTTGGTGAAGAGGTTGTAGGGGAACCAGCCATCCCCGCCGTCGCAGGCGGTCGCGGGAGGAGCGTCCCCCCGCGCGCATCGTACGCCCCACGCGGCCACGCGCGGGCGCTATCATTCGCCCCGCGCATCCGCGCGCACGGGAGGGAACCATGCCCCCGCTCCTCGACGGCAAATCCGCGATCGTGACCGGCGCGGCGGTCGGCATCGGCAACGCCTTCGCCCGCGCCCTGGCGGCGGAAGGCGCGCGCGTCACCGTCTGCGACGTGCGCGAGGACGTGCGCGCGCTCGAAACGGAGGGCGTGGCCGCGCTCGCCTTCGTGGCCGACGTGCGCGACCCCGACGACGTGCGGCGCGTGGTGGACGGCCACGCCGCGCGCTTCGGCGGGCTTGACGTGCTCGTCAGCAACGCCGGCGTCTGGCGCGCCAGCATCGCCACCGACGACCTGGACAAGACGCTGGACGACTACGAGGCCGTGGTGGGCGTGAACCTGAAGGGCGTCTTCCTCTTCGGGCGCGCGGCCATCCCCCACCTCATCGCGGGCGGCGGCGGGCACATCGTGAACATCAGCACGGACCACGCCTGCACCTGCGGCACGCCCGTGCTGCGCCCCCACGAGGACGCGCCCCACTGCCCGTGGACGGGCGGGCCGCCGCGTCCGCCCGGCGGGGGCCCGGCCATGGACCTCTACGACGCGGCCAAGTGGGGCATCAACGGCTTCACCATCCCTTGGTCGAAGGCGCTCGCGGAGCACGGCGTGCGCGTCAACGCCCTCTGCATGGGGGCCACCGATTCGCACATGCTGCGCGGCTTCCACGGCGACGGCCCCCTTCCGCCCCACACCATGCGCGCCGAGGACGTGGCCGCGCTCCTCATCGCCCTGCTGGCCGAGGGCCCCGGCGGGCGCACGGGCCAGAACATCAACGTGGCCGTGGGCCACCCCATCGAGCTGCCCCCGCCCGGCTCGCCCTACATCCATGAGGAGGCGACGGCATGAGCGCGCACGCGAGCCCCGGTTTCCTGAACGGCCAGTCGGCCATCGTCACGGGCGCGGCGCGCGGACTGGGTGCGGCCTTCGCGCGGGCGCTGGCGGCGGAGGGCGCGACGGTCACGCTCTGCGACGTGCTGCCCGCCGTCGCGGACACGGCCGCGGCCATCGGCGGCCACGCCCGCGCGCTCGTCGCCGACGTCTCCGACCGCGCCGACGTGGAGCGCGTCGTGGCGGCGGCGGTCGAGGCGGGCGGCGGCATCGACCTGCTCGTCAACAACGCCGGGCGCTGGACGCGCAGCCCCGTCACGGACGGCTGGGAGAAGGCGCTGGCCGACTGGGACTTCATCATGGACACGAACCTGAAGGGCGCGCTCATGCTGGGGCGCGCCTGCGTGCCCCACCTCGTCGCGCGCGGCGGCGGCAACATCGTCAACGTCAGCACCTACTACGTGCTGCCCGCCAAAAGCGCGGGCACGAACCCGCCCGGCACGGACCTCTACGCCGCCTCCAAGTGGGCGCTGAACGGCCTCACGCAGGCGTGGTCGCTGGCGCTGGCCGAGCACGGCGTGCGCGTCAACGCCCTCTGCATGGGGGCCACGGACGCGCCCATGCTGCGCGGCCTCTACGAGGGCGAGCCGCCCGCCGAGGCGGTGGCCACGTGGATGCGCCCGGAGCAGATCGCGGGCCAGCTGCTGGACCTCCTGCGCGAGGGCCCGGACGGTCGCACGGGCGAGAACATCGGCGCGTGGGTGGGGGAGCCGGTGGAGCTGGGCCCCCGCAAGCCCCCGCACGAGGCCATCTCCGGCGCGCGGGAGTAGGGGGAGCTTGCGAAAGTTCAAGCGGCGCAGTAGCTTGCTGCCAAATCGGACGGGAGGGCAGACATGGACGAAGTGAAGGTGCCGACCTACGTGGAGATGGCTTGGCCGACGCTGCAGGTTCTTGAGCAGCGCGGAGGCTCCGCCTCGCGGCGGGAGATCGACGCGGGCCTCGCCGAAATCATGAACCTGTCGGAAGAGGTTCTCGAACAGCTGCAGGGCAGCGGCCCCATGTTGAAGGTCGACTACACGGCTTCGTGGGCGCGGACCTACCTGAAGAAGATGGGGGCGATCGATAACAGTCGTCACGGCGTGTGGTCGTTGACCGACGATGGGCGGCAGCTCGATTCCGGGACCGACTTCGCGGAGCGGTTCCGCGAAATTGCCCGCGAGGCGTCGAAACACTCCCGGAGCAAGGGCGCTGCCCCCGAATCCGATCCCGACTCCCTGAGCGCCAGCGATCAACAGGATGACCTGCCCATTGATTCCGGTAGCGAGCCTTCCCCCGACGACGAGCAGGAACTGCTTGCCGTCCTTCAGTCGATGTCCGGGACTGCTTTCGAGCGACTGTGCCAGCGTGTGTTGCGCGAGCACGGGTTCACGGAAGTCGAGGTCACGGGCCGTAGCCACGATGGTGGGATTGATGGCAAGGGCGTTTTGCGCATCGAGCTCATCTCCTTCCAGGTGGTGTTCCAGTGCAAGCGTTACGAGGGTTCCGTGGCTCCGAGGCATATCCGTGACTTCCGCGGCGCGATGGATGGGCGTGCTGACAAAGCGCTGTTCCTCACGACCGGGCGCTTCAGCCGCAGCGCCGAAGATGAGGCCGTCCGCCCAGGCGCGATCCGCATCGACCTCATCGACGGTGATGATTTCTGCCAGCTCCTCAAGGACGCTGGGTTGGGAGTGAAGACGGAGGTCAGCGTCGATCCCGCCTTCTTCGAGCAGTTCGAGCGCGGCTAGCCCGTCGCGATCTTCGCGCGCAGGCAGCGGATGGCGCGGGCGAGGCTGGGCGCGGCGCTGGCGGCGGCCTCGACGTCCCAGTCCGTGGCGACGAACTCGGCGAGCGTGTCCGAGTAGTCGCGGGCTTCAGTCCGTCTGCTGCCTGGACGCGGCACGATCGCATCCCGGCGCTCACGACGGTAGGAACGGCGCACGATATCGACGAGCTGCTCCTTGGGCCGCGCGATGGACTCCACATCAAGAGGGATGCGGCTGGCGGGGACGCCCGCCCACCTGGCGAAGCCCGCACGGTCGGCGAGCAGCCACGCCTCAACCTCGCGCACGGCCACGCGGAAGCACATGCTGTCGGCGGGTTCCGGCAGCGCCTCCGCGACCAGTTCGGGGGCGCATTCGGGGCTGCGGTCCAGGTCGACGAGCACGAACCAGAGCCCGCCATACCGCGCGCCCTCGTTGTAACCGCCGATGTGTTCCAGCACATAGGGACGGCCCTGCTTCGGGGCCACTTTCCCCGGTTGGCCACCACAGAGCGTGATCAATCGTTCAGCCACGGCCTCATCAAGGTTGCCCTCGACGGCGATCCGCACTGCCACCGGCAAGGGCGAGGCCAACGGCTACCTCGCGTAGAAGGCGAGCTGGCTGGCGTTGGCGGGCCGCGTTTCGGGCAGCACCACATCGCCCAGCGGAATGCCGCCCGCGACCATGCCGCAGAGTTCGGGGGTATCGGCCGCCAGGCGAATACCAGTGCCTTTCCCCCCCGGCTCCAGAATCAGCACCTCGTCCAGCCCGATCCCGCCGTCGCGCAGGAGTTCGGGCGAGTGCGTGCTGATCAGCGTCTGCCTGCCCGTACGCAGCTGCATCCGCGCGAGCATCTGGGGCACGTACTCGACGAGGCCGGGATGGAGCGATATCTCCGGCTCCTCGAGCAGCAGCGGTCCGCCCGGCTCGAGGGTGGACCAGAGCAGGCCCAGCAGTCGCAGCGTACCGTCGGAGAAGTCCTGCTCGTTCTGCCAGACGCCCCGGGCGCGCCAGTTCTCGTACTTGCCCCACAGGTGGGGGACGCCGAGCCCGTCCTTCTCCAGCTCGAGGCCGACCAGTTGCGGAACCGCCACCTTCAGGGCCTCGCGGATGCGGCCCAGCCGCGCCTTCCGCGTCTGCGCGTGCGTGCTGGCGATGCGCTCGATCAGGTCGGACCCGTACTGATCATCCGTGCGCGCCGGCAGGACGCCCGTCTCCCGAATGGACTGGGGAACGACGTGCAGGTAGCTGACCGAGGAGAAGAAGTCGGCCAGGTCGCGGAACTTGCCGTTGGCGGCGATCTGCTGCAGGTGGGTCTGCGTCAGGAGCGCCCCGTCGGCTTTGTCGGCGGCGTTGGGGCGGTTCAGGATCAGCTTCCCCTTGTGCCGAACCTGCTCCGCCTCCACGACGGGATTCTCCTTGCCGTCCTGCCCGAAGCGGAGCAGGTACTCCCACTCGTCCGCGTCGTCTCCAACGGCGACGAATATCTCGACGGACGGCTTGCGGCTGGCGGCGAGGCTGCGGATACGGGAGACGCCGCCACGGGACCACACGGCCTGCTCGAAGCCGCCGGGCGACGCCACGTCGCGCAGGAAGCGGAAGACGTCGAGCAGGTTCGACTTGCCCGAGGCGTTCGCCCCCACCAGGAAGGCGCGCCGCTGCAGTTCCACGTCGATGCCGACGAAGTTGCGCCAGTTCCGCAGGCGCAGACGGCGGAAGCGCATGGCCGAGCGGGCGGACGACGGCATGGCCTCTACTCTACACCGCGCGCGCTACTGGCCCGCGACCGCGTCGCTCACGTGCTCCGCGCCGTCCACGTGCAGCGAGACGCCGGAGATGAAGCGCGCCTCGTCCGAGTGCAGGAAGAGGGCCGCGTAGCCCGTGTCCCAGCCCGTGCCCATGCGCCCGCCGAGGGGGACGCGGCTGTTGCGTTTGGCCACCAGCGCCTCGCGGTCCGCGCCCGCCGCCACGCGCGGCTCGATGGCCATGGGCGTGTTCATGGCCCCCGGCAGGATGGCGTTCACGCGGATGCCATCGCGCGCATGCTGCGCCGCCAGCTGCTCCGTGAGCGCCAGCAGGGCCGTCTTGGTGGCCTTGTAGCCGAGGAAGGGGTAGGCGTGGCGCGCCGCCATGGAGGAGATGTTGACGATGGAGCCGCCGCCCCGCGCGCGCATGGCGGGGATGGCCCGGCGCGCGGCCAGCCACGCGCTCTTCAGGTTGAGCGCCACGATGCGGTCGAAGCCCTCCTCGCTCAGTTCGAGCGGCGGCGCGTCGCCCGCGCCCACGCTCGCGCCCACGTTGTTGTGCAGGATGTCGAGGCCGCCGTGGCGCGCCACCGCGGCGTCCACGAGCGCGGCCAGGGCGCGCTCGTCCGTGGCGTCCACGGCGAAGGCCGAGGCCGCGCCGCCCTCCTCCGCGATCAGGGCGACCGTCTCCTCGGCGGAGGCGAGGTCGCGGTCGGCGGCCACCACGGCGGCGCCCTCGCGCGCGAGCAGGATGGCGGTGGCGCGCCCGTTGCCGATGGCGGCCCCCGGCGTCTGCCCCGCGCCCACGACGATGGCGACCTTGCCCGCGACCCTTCCCGGCATGGCGTTCCCCCCTCGCGCTGGACGGGTGCGCGCGATGGCGTCACCCTTGCCCGGCGGAATCCGTCCGCTGGAGCTTACCCCGTGCCCGTCTCCCTGCTCGAACGCACCGCCCTCGTCACGGGCGCGGGCCGCGGCGTTGGCCGCGGCATCGCCCTCGACCTCGCCCGCCACGGCGCGAAGGTTCTCGTCAACGATCTGGGCGGTACGCTCGACGGCGAGGGCGCGGACCTCTCCGTGGCGGAGTCTGTCGCGCGCGAGATCGAGGCGGCGGGCGGCACGGCGGCGGCCAACACCGGCGACGTCACCAGCTCCGACGACGCCTACGGCATGGTGCGGCAGGCCATCGACCTGTGGGGGCGGCTCGACGTGGTGGTCTCCAACGCGGGCATCCTGCGCGACCGCGCCCTGCACAACCTGCCCGAGGCGGACTGGGCGGCGGTGCTGGCGGTGCACCTCACGGGCGGCTACAACCTGCTCCACCACGCCTGGCCCGCCTTCCGCCAGCAGCATTACGGGCGCGTGGTGCTGACCACCTCCAACTCCGGCTTCCTCGGCAACTTCGGGCAGGCCAACTACGCCGCCGCCAAGGCCGGCCTCATCGGCCTCATGAACGTGGCCAAGCTGGAGGGCGAGAAGTACAACGTGATGGTGAACTGCCTCAATCCCGGCGCGGCCACGCGCATGACCACCTCCGTGGCCGCCATGACGCCGGAGCGGGAGGCGGCCATGCGCCCCGAGCTGGTGGCCCCCGCCGTCACCTACCTCTGTAGCGACGCCTGCCAGACGAGCGGCATGGTCATCAACTCCGGCGGCGGCTCCTTCGGGCGCGCCGCCATCGTGCAGAACGAGCGCGTGTCCATCGCCGACGCCACGGCGGACGACGTGGAGGCGCGCTGGGCCGACATCACGAGCCTCGACGGCGCGGAAGCCTGGTGGTCCGTGCGCGAGACGCGCGCCGCCCACGAGGCGGGGAAGGAGGCGGGGGCGTGACGGACTGCTGGCTGGCCTCCATCGGCTGGTTCCTCGTGGGCGCGGGCGCCGCCGTGGCCGCGCTCGAACTGATCCCCGCGCGCTGGCGCCCGCGCACGCGCCGGGGCGAATCGCGCTAGAATCGGCGCACGCGCCGCCCCGGCGTCGGAGGTTGTTTCGATGAGGCCGTTCATCCTCACGCACGGGCCGCTGGTCGGCCCCTTCACCTGGGTTCCCGTGGCCGCCGAGCTGCGCAAGCTGGGGCATGTGGCCGTGGTGCCCGCCCTCACCGCCCCCGCCGCGCGCGAGGGTACCTACTGGGAGCACCAGTGCCAGGAGTTCGCCCTCGAATTCGCCAGCGTCACGCTCGACCTCGACCGCGCCGTGCTGGTCGGCCACAGCGGCGCGGGGCCGCTCCTGCCCGAGCTGGGCCGGCGGCTGGAGCGCGGCCCCGCCGCCTACGTGCTGGTCGACTCCGACCTCCCCCGCGACGGCGCCAGCCGCTTCGACCTCTTCGCCGACGAGGCGCAGGTCGCGGAGTTCCGGCGGGCGGCGGTCGAGCCCTACTCCCCGCGCGGCCGGCTGGCCCCCCAGCCCGGCATCGAGCCCGCCGGCGAGACCGTGCGTGAATGGCCGCTCGACCTGCTGCGCGAGGCGCTGGCGGAAACGCCGGACAACATGGCGGACGTGCAGTCCACGGTGTTCGCGGGCAAGCGCCCCACGCCCATCGGCGTGCTGGAGGAGCCGCTGCCCGTGCCCGCGGGCTGGCCGGACGCGCCCGCGGGCTACCTGCACCTTTCGCCGACCTACGACGGGGCGGCGGCGGAGGCGCGTTCGCGGGGCTGGCCGGTGCGCGAGCTGGGGACGGGCCACGTGGGGATGCTGCTGGAGCCGGAGCCGTTCGCGCGCGAGCTGGCCGCCTTCGCGGAGACGCTGGCGGGGTAGGGGGCTATGACTCGTCCTGTCGTCTCTCCGTTGCTTGATCGGCTGGTTGACCGGCTCCATGACAAAGAGGCCTTGGACCTTGAGTTCAAGTCCGCGCGAGGCGGCATTGGCAAGTCGGTCTGGGAGACGGTGAGCGCGTTTGCGAACACGAATGGCGGCTGGCTGGTCTTGGGCGTGTCCGATGATGGCGAGTTGGTTGGTGTTGGGGACAGTGGCGAACGCTCGAAGCAGTTTCTCGACCTGCTTCGCAACCGCTCGAAGATCAGCTTCCCTGTGTGCGGCGCGGATGACGTCGAGATCAGTCACGTGGGTGGCAACGCCCTCGTTGTGGTTCGGGTTCCCGCTGCTCCGCGCCGAGCGCGGCCTGTGTACGTTGGCAAGAACCCGTATGAAGGGACGTTTGTCCGGCGCGGAGAAAGCGACTACCACTGCACAAAGCCAGAGGTCGACCGCATGATGCGCGAAGCTTCGGATGTCGCTGCTGACTCAACGGTGCTGCCACACTTCAGCCTTTCGGACCTCGATGAGGGGTCCTTCTCCATCTATCGGAGACGTTACCAGACCCAGAACCCTACTTCCCCGATCTTGGGCTATGACGACGTTAGCTTTCTGCGCTCGGTTGGGGGATGGCGTCATGATCGCGAACAAGGAACGGATGGCTTGACGGTGGCCGGGCTACTCCTTCTGGGGAAAGGCGAGGCCATCCGGGAGTGGCGAGGCCGTCACCTGATCGATTATCAGCTGCGTGGGGAAGACGGGACGGAAGAACGTTGGCTCCACCGCATCGTTTGGGAAGGGAATCTGCTTGGTGCATGGGATGTGCTGTTGTCTAGGCTGACCGAAGACATCGACGTTCCCTTCCAGTTGTCCGGGGCGACACGCCAGGAGTCAACTCCGGTGCACACTGCCATGCGTGAAGCGCTCGCCAATCTGTTGGTTCATGCGGACTATTCCGAACCTATGCCCTCGCTAGTGCTTCAATCTCCGACTGAATGTCTCTTTCGTAATCCCGGCAGTTCCCGAGTCCCACCATCCGATCTATACAGGGAAAACCGATCGGATCCGCGAAATCAGACCCTCGTGCGAATGTTCCGGCTGATCGGACTCGCCGAGGAGGCAGGAACGGGGATTCCCGCCATCCTCAGCGCGTGGCGTGAACTTGGGTACCGATTCCCGGAGTTCCAGTCGCTCACGGAGCGTTATGAGTTCACGCTAACCTTACGATACATCCATATGATCTCCGAGTCTGATCGGAACTGGCTGGAGGCGTTGGGAGGCGGGTGGAGTGAGTCCGAACAATTCGCCTTGGTCATGGCCCGTCACGAGGAGACTATCGACAACGAACGGCTGCGTGGCTTGGCTGGCCTGCATCCGGCTGACGCAACCAAGGTGCTCGTGGGACTTCGGGATGCCGGGGTCCTGGCGATGGAGGGTAAGCGTCGCGGGGCACGCTACAGGCTGAGCGCCAAGGCGCTTGCCCTTATCGGCGAGCCGGACTTTAAGGATTCTGGGGAGAGGTTAGGTAATTCTAGGCCGAGCTTAGGGGATTCTGGGAAGAGGTTAGGTAATTTGCCCCCAGAACTTGGGGAGTTCATCCCGCAATTCCTGGAGGTTACCAAGCCCCTCGCGGGGCGTCCGTGGGTTCCCGCGGGCGAGCGCGACGCGGTTGTCCTTCGCCTCTGTGCCGTGACGCCACTCTCGACCCGGGAGATCGCCATACTCCTGGAGCGAGAGCCGGAGACTGCTCGCACTGCGGTTCGCCACCTTGTCAGCCATGGGGCGCTCTCTCCCGTCTATCCTGAACCCAACCATCCCAAGCAGCGCTACCAGCCCACCAGCCCCGACGATCTGTAACCCTCACGCCCCGAAGTCCCAGGACATGCCGTCGCGGTAGCGCGCGAGCACGCGCTTGGCGATGACGATGCGGTGCACCTCGTCCGGGCCGTCCAGGATGCGCAACGTGCGCGCGCCACGGTACATCGCCTCCAGCGGCGTGTCCCCGGAGACGCCCTTCGCGCCGTACACCTGGATGGCGCGGTCCACCACGCGCTCAAAGGCGGCGGGCACGGCGATCTTGATGGCCGAGATGTCGGCGCGCGCGTCCGCGCCCGCGTCGATGCGCTCGGCGCAGTGGATGGTCATCAGCCGCGCCGCCTGGATGTCGATGTAGGAATCGGCGATGAAGCCCTGCACGAACTGCTTGTCGCGCATGGGGCCGCCGTGCACGTCGCGCGTCATCACGCGCTTCAGCATGAGGTCGAAGGCGCGCCACATCTGGCCGATGGAGTTCATGCAGTGGAAGACGCGGCCCGCGCCCAGCCGGTCCTGCGCGGCCTGGTGGCCGGAGCCCGTGCGCCCCAGCTGGTTGGTGACGGGCACGCGCACGTTGTCGTAGACGATTTCGCAGTGGTCGCCGTCGTGGCCCCACACGGGCACGCTGCGCACGATGGTGAAGCCGGGGGCGTCGGTGGGCACGATGATCTGCGTCATGCGGTCGCGCGCGCCGCCCTCCCCGTCGTCCTCCTGCGTGCGGCACATGACGATGGCGAAGGCCGCGCGGCGCGCCCCGGAGGTGAACCACTTGCGCCCGTTGATGACCCACTCGTCGCCGTCGCGCACGGCCCGCGTCTGGATGGAGTAGGGGTCGGAGCCGGGCTGGTCGGGCTCGGTCATGGAGTAGCAGGAGCGGATCTCGCCGCGCACGGAGGGCTCCAGCCAGCGCCGCTTCTGCTCCTCCGTGCCGTACTTCACGAGGATGGTCTGGTTGCCCGAATCGGGCGCGACCACGCCGAAGAGGGGGTTGGAGAAGGGGCTCCAGGCGAGCACCTCGTTCATGTAGGCGTGGTTGAGGAAGCCCGCGCCCATGCCCCCGTACTCGCGCGGCAGGTGGGGCGCCCACAACCCCTCGCCCCTGACCCGCTCGCGGATGCGCTGGCGCAACGACTCCGCGTCCGCGTCGTCGCGCCGCAGCGCCTCCTCGTTGGGGATGATCTCCCGCGTGACGATGGCGGCCGTGCGGCGGCGGATGTCGTTGATGCCGTCGTCCAGCGCGGGGTTGTCGGCGACGGCCAGCGTGATGGCGTCCGCGTCCATGGCGTTCCCTCGCGGCCCCGGTGGGGGCGGAGCGCCAGTCTACGCGGCCCGCGCTCAGGCGTGGCGCTCCACCCAGCGCCCGCGGAAGAGCAGCAGGTCGCCGGAGCGCACGGAGACGCGGGCCGGCGGGCGCGCGATCTCGTTGTGCACGCCGCGCGCGCCGTACTCGAGCGCCGCGTCCCGCAGCTCCCAGCGCAGGCCGCTCGTGCTCACGCCCTCGCAGCGCCCCGCCGCCACGAGCGAGACGACCGTGCCCGGCGGACCCTCCACCACGGCCTCGCCATCGACCAGCTCGACCGTGAAGCGCTCGTCGATGAGGCGCACGCGCGCGCGCCGCCCGAAGCGCACGAGCACACCGGGGTTGGCGAAGGCGTGGTCGGCGCGCCCCCCGCCCGCCCCGGCCACGTCGACGGCGTCGCAGCCCGCCGCGATGCACCAGGCCACCGCCTTTTCGAGGTCGGTCGCGTCGGGATTGGGGTCGGGATGCAGGCGGTCGGGGGGGATGGCCTCGCGGACCTCGCCGAGCGAATCGAGGTCGCCCACCACCGCGTCCGGCATGGCGTCGAACGCGAGGGCCGCGCGCGCGCCCCCGTCGGCGGCCACGAGCAGGTCCGCGCCCGCCCGCAGCTCGGCGAAGAGCGCGGCGGACGGCGGGTCGCCGTTGGCGAGCACGAGCGCGCGCATCGGCCAAGGGGAACGGACGCGCGCGCTCGTGTCAAAGGGGCGCGGGGCGCGTAGAATGGCGCGCATGGCCGCCGACGCCGCCGACCGCGAGCGCATCCGCGCGCAGCTGGCGCTCATCCCGCGCCTGCGGGGCACGGGCCCCAACCCCTTCGAGTACGACCAGTGGGACGCGCGCACGGGCGAGGTGCTGGCCGCCGCCTTCGGGGCGGAATCGGGCGTGCTGGCGCGCTACGAGCGCGAGGTGCGCACGGGCGGGCGCCTGGCGGGCGTGCGCGGCAATGCCGCCAACATGACGCTTAACATCCACGGCCAGTGGGGCATCCTGGAGCGGCTGGAGCGCGCCGAGGCCCTGCTGCGCGAGCTGGCGGGGTAGCGCTCACAGCACGCGGAAGCGGTAGACCGTATCCAGCCCCTGTTTCGGCCCGCTCTTGTTCAGCAGCTCCACGCGGGCTTCGCGCGCGAACTTCTGCGTTTCGAGCACCTCACAGATGCTGATGGCATCGTCGGTGTGATCCAGCCCGATGTCGTCGCGGATGTCGCCGACGCGGAAGCGCACCTGCGTCTCACCGTCCGCGCGCGCGTCGCACCTCCCAGCGACAATGGCGGTGAATCCTGGCCGCGTCCCCGATGGGCATGGGTGTCTCCCTACTCGGCTCTTCGGGAGCTCCCTTCCAAAGATGGGATGAGCAGCGATAGCGAATTGCGGCACGTCAATGGGCATCTTTTCCTGCTGGGGGTAGCGCTCAGAGCACGCGGAAGCGGTAGACCGTATCCAGACCGGTGACCGGCCCGCTCTTGCCCAGGAGCTCCACGCGGGCCTGCTCCCGGAACTTCTGCGTATCGAGCACCTGGCAGATGTCGAGGGCGGCGTCGGCGTAGTCCAGTCCGATGTCGTCGCGGACATCGCCGACGCGGAACCGCACCTGCGTCTCGCCCTCCTCGCGGGCGATGGCGACCTCCCCGCGACAGTACCGGTGAATCCTGGCCGCGTCCCCAATCGGCATGACGTTTCTCCTGTTGCGGCGCTCCATCGCCTGCTTGTATTCGGCGCTGTTCTCGACCTGGCCGACGGCCGCCCACATGTCCTGCCCCACCATGTACAGGTCGAAGGCGAGCGCCGTGGCGTCGTCGCGAATGAACATCGGCTTGATCGGCATGCGACGGCGGAGCGGGAACATGCCGCTCAGGAAACCGCAGGCGGGCGAGGAACGTCCGTATCGCGCCAGGCTGTTCATGAAACGGCGATGCTCCCGCGCCAGCCGCTCCAGCTCGGCCAGCGTCGGCGGCGTGCGGGAGGGCGGCTCCGTCGTCAGGTCGGCGATCTGCTTGCGAAGGGACATGCGAGCGCTCCGTTCGCGCCCATGATAGGGCATGGGGGTCGCGCCCGCGACGCCGGGCTCCGCGCACCCGTACGGCGCGGGAATGGTACAATCGCCCTAGCGGTTTCGGGACTCCGCCGCCGGAGCGTGCGCGCGCATGTCGATGGATGAGACGACGGATGTGATCCGCCCCGTCAACCTCGAACGGGAGATGCGCGAAAGCTACCTCGATTACGCCATGAGCGTGATCGTGGCGCGCGCCCTGCCCGACGCCCGCGACGGCCTCAAGCCCGTGCAGCGCCGCATCGTCTGGGGCATGTTCGACGGGGGCGCGCGCGCGGGCACCGCCTACCGCAAGTCCGCCGGCATCGTGGGCGACGTGATGGGGCGCTACCATCCCCATGGCGACAGCCCCGTCTACGAGGCCATGGTGCGCATGGCGCAGGACTTCTCCATGCGCTACCCGCTGGTGGACGGGCAGGGGAACTTCGGCAGCGTGGACGGCGATCCGCCCGCCGCCATGCGCTACACGGAGGCGCGCCTCGCCCCCATCGCCGAGGAGCTGGTGGCCGACATCGACCAGAACACGGTCGATTTCGAGCCGAACTACGACGGGCGCCACCAGCAGCCCTCCATCCTGCCCTCGCGCCTGCCCAACCTGCTGCTCAACGGCTCCTCCGGCATCGCCGTGGGCATGGCCACCAACATCCCGCCGCACAACCTGGAGGAGATGCTGGACGCGGCCACGCTGCTCATCGAGCGGCCCGAGGCCACGCTGGACGACCTGCTGGAGATCGTGAAGGGCCCGGATTTCCCCACGGCGGGCATCGCGCTCGTGGGCAAGGACCGCGAGCAGATCCGCCACGCCTACGGCGAGGGCCACGGGCGCATCACCGTGCACGCGCGCACGGCGGTGGAGGAGGGGACGCGCGGGCGCACGCAGCTGATCATCACGGAGCTGCCCTACCAGGTGAACAAGGCCTCGCTCATCGAGAAGATCGCCAACCTCGTGCGCGAGAAGAAGGTCGAGGGCATCGCCGACCTGCGCGACGAGAGCGACCGCGACGGCATGCGCGTGGTCATCGAGCTGAAGCGCGAGGGCTCGGCCCCGCAGATCAAGAACCTGCTCTCCAAGCACACGGCCATGCGCTCCACCTTCGCCATCAACATGATGGCCATCGTCGATGGCGCGCCACGCCGCGTGGGCCTCAAGCGCGCGCTCGACATCTACCTCGACCACCGCCGCGAGGTCATCCGCCGCCGTAGCGAATTCCAGCTGGAAAAGGCGCGCGACCGCGAGCACATCCTCGACGGCCTGCTGCGCGCCATCGACATGCTGGACCGCGTGATCGCGACCATCCGCGGGGCCGAATCGGCGGCGGCGGCGCTCGGCCTGCTGCAGGCCGATCCCTTCGAGTTCACGGAGGCGCAGGCCCGCGCCATCCTCGACATGCAGCTGCGGCGGCTGGCCGCCCTCGAACGGCAGGAGCTGCAGAACGAGCGCGAGGAGCTGCTGGAGCGCATCGCGTACCTCGAGGACCTGCTGGCCAACCCGCGCAAGATCGACTTCCTCATCCGCGACGACCTGAAGGAGCTGCGCGAGCAGTACGGCAACGGGCGGCGCACGGAGATCGTGGAGGGCGACCCGGAGAGCTTCCGCGAGGAGGACCTGGTGGCGCACGAGGAATGCGCCGTCACCCTCAGCCGCCGCAACTACGTGAAGCGCACGCCGTTGCGCGAGTTCCGCACGCAGCGGCGCGGCGGGCAGGGCAGCCGCGGGGCCGCCGTGCGCGACGAGGACGCCGTGCTCAAGCTGGCCGTCTGCGACACGCACGACAACGTGCTCTTCTTCACGGACCGCGGCCGCGTCTACCACCTGCGCGGCTACGACATCCCCGATTCCAAGAAGCAGGCGCGGGGCGCCTTCATCACCAACCTCATCGACATGGAGCAGCACGAGCGCGTCACCACCATCGTGGTGGTGAAGGACTACGAGCACGATTTCCTCGTGTTCGCCACGCGCCTCGGGCAGGCCAAGAAGACGCCCCTCAAGGAGTTCGAGGAGGTGCGCCGCAACGGCAAGATCGCCATGCGCCTGGACGACGGCGACGAGCTCGTGGGCGCGCGCCTGGCGCACGAGGGCGACGACCTCGCGCTCGTCTCCAGCGACGGGCAGGCCATCCGCTTCGCCGTGCGCGAGCTGCGCAGCGCCAGCCGCATCAGCGGGGGCGTGCGCGGCATCCGCCTGCGCGACGGCGCCTGGGTGGTGGGCGCGGAGGCCATCGAAAGCGACGCCCAGCAGATGCTCGCCATCACGGAGCGCGGCTTCGGCAAGCGCACGGAGGCGGAGCAGTACACGCGCAAGGGGCGCGGCGGGCAGGGCGTGCGCACGCTCAACATCACGGAGAAGACCGGGAACGTGGCGGCGGTGCGGCTGGTGGCCCCCGAACAGGAGCTGATGCTCGTCACCGAGGACGGCATCCTCATCCGCACGCGCGTGGACACCATCAGCCTGTTGGGGCGCAACACGCAGGGCGTGACCGTGATGAAGGTGGGCGAGAACGACCGCGTGGCCAGCATCGCCAACTTCGATCCGGGCAACGGCAACGGCGGCGGGCCGCGTGGCCGCCCCGTGCCCCCTCCGGCGCCGCTGCCGGAAGCGGACGACGATGAGGAGGCCGCGCCCGATGCCGAGGCGTCGCTGGCGGAGCCCGATGACGGGGCCGTTGAGCCGGAAGCCGTGGTCGAAGCCGAGCCGGAGACTGAAGCGTCGCTCGCGCCCGAAGCGGAGGCCGAGCCCGTCGAGCCGGAAGCCAATGCGCCGCCGCCCGAAGCCGTCGCTGAACCGGAGCCGGAAGCCGAGGCCGAGGCGTCGTTGGCCGAAGACATGGCTGAGCCCGAAGCCGAAGCCGAGGCGGTCGAACCGGAGGCCGTCGCGCCGCCCGATCCCGAGCCGGAAGCGCCGCGTCCGCAGGGCCAGTTGCCCTTCGGCGCGGATGGCGACGGCCCCGTCATCGGCGGCCCCGCGTAGCGCTCAGGCCAGCCCGAACAGCTCGTCCAGCCCCAGCGACAGGCCCTCCGCCCTCGGCACCGCCTTCACCGCCGCCAGCACGCCGGGCATGAACGACTCGCGCCCCGTGCTGTCGTGGCGCAGCGAGAGCGTCTGGCCGATGCCCCCCAGCAGCACCTCCTGGTGCGCGACCAGGCCGGGCAGGCGCACGGAGTGGATGGCCACGCCCCCCAGCTCGCCGCCGCGCGTGCCGTCCACCGTCCGCAGCTCCGCGCCCACGTGGCGGAAGGGCTCGCCGCGCGCCTCCACCATGCGTTCGGCGGTGGTCCTGGCGGTGCCGCTGGGGGCGTCCACCTTGCCCGCGTGGTGCAGCTCGATGATCTCGGCGTGGTCGAAGAAGCGCGCCGCCTGGCGGGCGAAATGCATGAGCAGCACCGCGCCGATGGCGAAGTTGGGCGCGACCACGGCGGCCAGCGCGCGCGCCTCCGTCTCCCGCCGCAGCTCCGCGATGAATTCAGCGGGCAGGCCGGTCGTGCCGATCACGAGCCGCACGCCCCGCTCCAGCGCCGCGCGCGCCAGCACGGGCGTCCACGCCGCGTTCGAGAAATCGACGGCCACGGCGGGCCGGTGGGCGTCGAGGCAGGCCTCCGCCTCGCGGTAAACGGGCAGCCCCTCGCACTCGTCCCCGTCCGCGAGCGCGTCGATGAAGGCCAGCGGCTCGACGGCGGGATCGGCGGCGGCGGCGCGCGCCACCTCGCGGCCCATGGCCCCGCTGCCGGAGATGACGACGGGAATGGCGTCCATGCGCGCCATCCTACGCCGCGCGGGGCGTTGCGGCTTCACGGCGGGCGGCCCTATTCTCCCGCCATGAGCGAGAGCCCGACCCCGCCGGTCGACGACGCGCGGACCAAACGCGCCGCGGGCGAGCGCGCCGTGAAGCTGGCCGTGGCCGGGCGCTGGCGCGAGGCCGCCGCCCTCAACCGCGAGTTGATCGCGCGCTTCGGCGAGGACGCCGAGGTCTACAACCGCCTCGGCAAGGCGCTCACCGAACTGGGCAAGGTGCGCGACGCCCGCGCCACCTACCGCAAGGCGCTGAAGCTGGACCCCGCCAACGCCATCGCGCGCCGCAACCTCGACCGGCTGACCGGGGCGAAGGGCGCGGACGCCCCGCCGCCCGCCGCGCAGGTGGACAGCGGCCTCTTCATCGAGGAGGGCGGCAAGGCCGCCATCGTGCGGCTGGAGGCGGAACGCACGGCGGCCCTGAAGGCGCTCGACGCGGGCGACCCCCTGCGGCTGGAGGCGCGCGGCGACGCCGTCAACGCGCTCACGCCCGACGGCGCCTACCTCGGCATGATCGAGCCGCGCACGGGCCTGCGGCTGGCGCGCCTCATGGCGGGCGGCAACCGCTACTCCGCCGCGCTCGTGAGCAACGGCGACCCGCCCCGCGTGGTCGTGCGCGAAACCTTCCAGCACCTCTCGCAGGCGGGCAAGGTCAGCTTCCCCAGGTCCAGCGCCGCCGGCGTGCGCGGCTACATGCGCCGCAACTTCCTGCGCGAGGACGTCGAGGATCTCAGCGACGAGGACGGCGCCGACGAGGCCGAGGAGGAAAAGGCCTTCGCCGCCGGACGGCTGGCCGAGGCGGGCTGGTCGGAGACGCGCATCGACGGCGAGCGGACGGCCCCCTCCGGCGGCGACGATGGCGACCTTGACTGACGGCCCCATCGCGGACGCCGCCGTGCGCGCCGTGCTGGACCGGCTGCACGCCGAGGCCGAGGCCGAGATGCGCGCCTTCGCCGAGCGCGCCGGTCCGCGCCCGCCCGCCGACGCCCCCTTCGACCCGGAGGCGGCGCGCGAACTGTTCCGCGACAAGTACATCTCGCTCGAACGGGAGCAGGGCGAGCTGCTCTACCTGCTGGCGCGGGCGCTGGGGGCGCGGCGCGCCGCCGAGTTCGGCACGTCCTTCGGCGTCTCCACCCTCTACCTGGCGGCGGCCATGCGCGACAACGGCGGGGGGCTGGCCATCGGCAGCGAGATCGAGCCGTCCAAGGCCGCCGTGGCGCGCGCCAATCTCGCCGAGGCCGGGCTGGCCGCCTACGCCGAGGTGCGCGTGGGCGACGCGCGCGAGACGCTGGCCGACCCCGGCGGCGCGCTCGACCTCGTGCTCATCGACGGCTTCCCCCACCTGAACCTGACGATGCTGCGACTGCTCGCGCCCCACCTGCGCGCGGGCGGCATCGCGCTGGCCGACAACGTGGGCTCGTTCCCCCGCGAAATGGCCGCCTACGTGGCTTGGGTGCGCGACCCCGCCAACGGCTTCGTCTCCACCACGCTGCCCCTGCGCGGCGGCACCGAGCTCTCGGTGCGCACGGCGGCGCGCGATTGAACATAGCGCCGCCGCTTCCCACGATGGAGGCGGACGGCGCGCGAGCCGCCGCCCGTTTCGCCCCCGACGATTCCGGCGCGCGGCCCGGCGGCGCGGGGGCGGCCAAAGGGGACGCCGACGTGACATCCGCCCTCATCGAGGCGAGCGGCCTCGTCAAGCACTACGGCGATTTCGTGGCCGTGGACGGCATCGACTTCGACATCCGCGAAGGCGAGTGCTTCGGCGTGCTCGGCCCCAACGGCGCGGGCAAGACCACCACCATCCGCATGATCACGGCGGGATCGCCGGTGACGCGCGGCGAACTGCGCGTGGCGGGCATGAGCGTGGCCGAATCCCCGCGCAAGGTGAAGGCCGTGCTCGGCGTCGTGCCCCAGGACGACAACCTCGACCCCGACCTGCTCGTGCGCCAGAACCTCGAGGTGTACGCGCGCTACTTCGGCCTGCACCGCGAGGAGGTGCGCCAGCGCATCGACGAGGCGCTCGAACTGTTCCAGCTGGACGACCGCGCGAACTCGAACGTGGACGACCTCTCCGGCGGCATGAAGCGGCGGCTCACGATCGCGCGGGCGCTGGTGAACGACCCGCGCGTGCTCATCCTCGACGAGCCCACCACGGGGCTGGACCCGCAGGCCCGCCACCTCGTCTGGCAGCAGCTGCGGCTGCTCAAGGCGCGCGGCGTGACCATGCTGCTGACCACGCACTACATGGAGGAGGCGACGCACCTCTGCGACCGGCTGGTGATCATGCACCGCGGGCGCATCCTGCGGGAGGGGCGGCCCCACGACCTCATCGCCGAGGTGGCCGGGCCGCAGGTGCTGGAGCTGCGCCTGCCCCCCGCCGAGCGCGACGCCCTGCTCACGGAGTTCCCCCAGCGCGAGGGCGTCTCCGTCGAGCAGGTGGAGGACCTGACCTACGTGTTCGGGGGCGGGCGCGCCTCCGAGCTGGCCGCCGCGCGCGTGGGCGACCCCCACCGCGCCCACCTGCGTCCGGGGAACATGGAGGACGTGTTCCTGCTGCTCACGGGAAGGGGGCTGCTCGATTGATCGCCGTGCCGCTCGCCCCCGACGTCTCCTTCGGCGCGTTCCGCGTGTGGCAGCGCAACCGCGACGCCACGCTGCGCAACTGGATCACGGAGTTCCTCGGCATCGCCATCGAGCCGTTCGCCATCATCCTCGCCCTGGGGCTGGCGCTGGGGCGCTTCGTGGAGCTGAGCAGCGGCGAGGAGTACGTGCAGTTCCTCGCGCCCGGGCTGATGGCCCTCTTCCCCATGTTCGCGGCCACCTTCGAATGCGCCTGGGGCAGCTACGTGCGCCTCGAAATGCAGGGCACCTACGAATCCATCACGGCCACGCCCGTGAGCGTGGACGACGTGATCACGGGCGAGATCCTGTGGGGCACCACGCGCTCGCTCGTGAACGGCTCCTACATCCTGCTGGTGGCGTTCATCCTCAACCCGTGGCTGAACATGATCGATTCGCCCTGGGCCGTGCTCGCCATCCCCGTGGGCGTGCTGCCCGGCCTCCTCTTCAGCTCCATCTCCATCGCCTTCGCCTCCATCGCCCGCGCCATGAGCCACTTCGCCTACTTCTTCACGCTCGTCATCAACCCCATGTTCTGGTTCGGCGGCGCCTTCTTCCCCTTCGACGACCTGCCGGGCTGGGTGCAGGTGGTGGGCTGGTTCGTGCCCCTCAAGCACGTGGTGGACATCTACCGCGGGCTGGTCACGGGGAACCTGGAGTGGTCGATGCTGATCAGCCTGGCGTGGCTGGCGGTGGCCACGGTGTTCTTCTACGTGCTGGCCGTGAAGCTGATGCGCCGCCGCCTCATCCACTAGGGAGCCGCGGGGGCAACGGCGGACGACCCGGCGAGGGACAGGCGCCGCATGGATTCGACGGCCTCGCGGATGAGCGCGGCGTCCCCGGCGGGAATGCCGTCGAGCGAGATGCCGCGGTCCACGAACAGGAACTCGTAGGCGCAGACGTTGCCAGCGTGGTCGTAGTGGCGATGCCGCCACTCGTCGATGCGCTCTCCACCACGCTCGCCGCCCTCGGGCTCGCGGAGCATGAGCAAGACCACTCCGGCCTCCGGGTCGTAATTGATGTACGTCATTGCATCCCCCTCCGTCAGCGATTCAGCGGGTACAGGGTGATGACCAGCCTCGGCTCGGCTCCCCATGCGAGATACAAGCGGAGGAGGACGCCATCCACGAAGCCAGTGTACTCGTCGGCGGTTTCTCCCTCAACGAGCATGTCGGGCGCGGCCAGCACCTGTTCGACCATCGCCTCGGTGATGCCACGCTCCCGCATCCGGCGGCGGGCGTGGCGGCTGTAGACGAAGCGCATGAGTCGCAGGCTACCGCGTCACGGCCAGCGCTGCCCGTGACGCTGATGCGCCGCCGCCTCATCCACGGCCGGGCCGGGATCGCCCTCAGGCCACGGCCAGGCGCTTCACGCAACCGAGGGCCTCGCGGATGAGCACGGCATCCTCCGCGGGGATGCCATCCAGCGAGATGCCGCGGTCCACGAACAGGAGTTCATAGCCGTAGACGTTGCCGGCGTGGTCGACGAGCTCGATCCGCCGCTCGTCCATTCGCCGCCCTTCACGCTCGCCGCCTTCGGGCTGGCGCAGCTGCATGTAGATCGCGTGGATGTCGGAGTCGTAGGTGAAGAACGCCACTTGTTTCTCCCTTCGGGCCACAGGCTACGCGCCTGCCGCGTCACGGGCAGGCGAGGAGGTCGCGGAAGACGTCGGCGGCGGGCGGCTCGCCGGCCAGCTGCGGGGGGAAGCCGGCCACGCCGCGCGTGACGGACGCGATGACGCCGCCCGCGGCGTCGCGGAAGGCGATGGTGATGGTATGCCCGCGCGTGCCCGCGAGGGGGACCGCGCGGGCACCGTCCTCGCTCGCGAGGGGCAGCTGGAAGCAGGCGTCGCCGCGGTAGTCGTCGGTGCGCCCGCCGGACCAGCGGGCGAGCAGGCCGCCCTCGTGCGCGAGCCACAGGTCCATGCTCGCGCCGGGCTCGCTTTCGATGTCGAGCAGCACGGCGAGCGCGGGCGTGAAGTCCTCGAGTTCGCCGAAGCGGGCGAGGTCGATGGAGAGGGCCCAGCCCGCGGGCGCGGCCACGGGCGCGGGCGGCTCGCCCGTCGGGTCGAAGGCGAGCAGGGCGGGCGCGGTCACGCCGAGGAGCGCCTTGGCCGAGGGCGAGGTGAGCCGCGAGCGGTCGCGGGTGCAGGCCGCCAGCAGGCCGAGCGCGAGGAGCACGAGCAGGGCGGCGGCGAGGGCGCGCCGCCGCCCCGCGGCGTCCCGACCGCTAGAGATGGACGGGGTCTCCGGCCACGGCGCCCTTGCCGCGCGCGCGGATGGCCAGCATGCGGTTGAGCGCGGCCATGTAGGCGCGCGCGCTGGCCACGATGATGTCCGTGTCGGCGGAGCGGCCCGTGTAGGTCTGCCCGTCGTCCTCGATGCGGATGGTGACGTTGCCCTGCGCGTCGATGCCCTCGGTGACGGCGTTGACGCTGAACTCGGTGAGGGCGGGGGAGAGGCCGGTGATGCGGTTGATGGCGCGGTAGACGGCGTCCACGGGGCCGGTGCCGGTGGCGGCGTCGGTGAGCTCGTCGCCGTCGGGCGAGCCCAGGCGCACGGTGGCGGTGGGGGTGGCGTGGTCGCCGCTGGAGACCTGCACGTGTTCGAGCCGCCACAACTCCCCGGCGGGGGACTGCAGGTTGTCGCTGACGATGGCCTCCAGGTCGCGGTCGTCCACCTCGATCTTGCGGTCGGCCAGCTCCTTGTAGGCCGTGAAGGCGCGGTTCAGCTCCTCCCCGGTCAGCTCGTAGCCGAGGTTCTCCATGTGCTGCTTGAAGTAGTGACGCCCGGAGAGCTTGCCCAGCACCAGCTGCGTGCCCTGGGGGATGCCGATCTGCACGGGGTCCATGATCTCCCAGGTCTCGCGCAGCTTGAGGATGCCGTCCTGGTGGATGCCGGAGCCGTGGCGGAAGGCGTTCTTGCCCACGATGGCCTTGTTCCACTGCACGGACATGCCGGAGAGGCGCTCGACCAGCTTGCTGGAGCGGTAGATCTCGCGCGTGTCGATGTCGCAGTCCACGTCGCCGAGGTAGTCGGCGCGCGTCTTGATGGCCATCACCACCTCCTCGAGGGAGGTGTTGCCCGCGCGCTCGCCGATGCCGTTGATGGTCACCTCCACCTGGCGCGCGCCGTGCTCGATGGCCGTGAGCGTGTTGGCCGTGCACAGGCCGAGGTCGTTCTGGCCGTGGAAGCTGAGGCGCGCCTTGTGGATGTTGGGCACGTTCTCGCGGATGAGGTCGAAGAGCGCGCCCAGCTCCGAGGGGATGGCGTAGCCCACGGAGTCGGGGATGTTGATCACGGTGGCGCCCGCGTCGATGCAGCGTTCCACGATGGCGTAGATGAACTGCGGATCGGAGCGCGTGGCGTCCATGGGGCTGAATTCGACGTTGCCCGTGTAGCCCGCGGCACGCTTCACCATGGCCTCGGCCTGCGTGAGCACCTGCTCGCGGTCCTTGTGCAGCTGGTGGGCCATCTGGATGTCGCTGCTGTTGATGAACACGTGGATGCGCGGGTCGGCGGCCCCGCGGATGGCGTCCCAGGCGGTGTCGACGTCGCCGGGGACGGCGCGGGCGAGGGCGCAGACGGTGGCGCCGCGCACCTCGCGCGCGACGGTCTGCACCGCCTCCAGGTCGCCCGGCGTGGAGCAGGGAAAGCCCGCCTCGATCACGTCCACGCCGAGGCGTTCGAGCTGGCGCGCGATCTCCAGCTTCTCCTCGGGCGTGAAGGCGATGCCGGCGGACTGCTCGCCGTCGCGCAGGGTCGTATCGAAGATGTGGATCTTCTCGGCCATCGGATGGTTCCTCCGGGATGGGCGCGGGCCGCCCGTGCGGGCGGCGCGGCGGATGGACTGCGGGGCGGGGGAATCGCGGGACGGCGGCACGGGCCGCGTCGACCCGCGCTACGCGAGGCCGCGCCCCGGCGAGACCGGGGCGTGCGCGCACTCCATTCGCATCGCGGTTCGGGCGAACATGGCCGTCCAGTTTCGCGCGGGACGGGCGCAGCCGCAAGCACGGACCGCGTAGGCTGCGCGCATGGCCCCGCGCATCGACGAGCTGAAGGCCGCCTGGGCGGGCGTGGCCGCGCGTTACGCGGGCCACCGGCTGGCGCTGCCGGGCGACGCGGGCTTCATCTGCCAGCCGCGCGCCTGCGATGCCCACTGCTGCCGCGCCTTCCACGTGGCCGTGAACGGGGCGGAGGCGGCGCGGCTGGCGGACGCGGGCGCGGGACCGGCCAGCCGTTTCCTCGAAAGCGAGGACGGCGAGCCGCTGGCGCTGCCGCTGGCGCGCCCCTACGTGTTGGCGCGGCGCGGGGACGGCTGCGTGTTCCTCGACGCGGACCTCGCCTGCGAGCGCTACGCGGCGCGGCCCGCCGCCTGCCGCCTCTACCCGCACCAGGTGATCTTCGTGGACGGCGCGAGCGGTCGCCCGGCGCGCCTCACGGCGGCGGCGGAATGGCGCGCCATCGAGGACGCCATTGCGGGGCGCGCGGGACTGGAGACGACGCCGCTGCTGCTGCGCCACGGCGAATGCCCGGGGTTCACGGGCCCGCCGCTCTCGGCGAATGAGTGGGCGGAGCTGCTGCGCGAAACGCAGGCGCTGGCGCTGGAAGCGGACGGGCGGGACGGGTAGGCTCCCCGCGTGAGCCGTCGAGCGCAGCCGCCGCCCGTGCGGGGCGCGGTCGGGCGCATCGCGGACGCGGTGATCGCGACGCGGCGCGACCTGCACCGCCATCCCGAACTCTCCTGGCGCGAGGAGCGCACGCAGGGCGTCATCCTCGAGCGTCTGCGCGCGCTGGGGCTGGAGGACGTGCGCCCGCTGGCGCGCACGGGGGCCACGGCGCTGGCGCGGGGCGCGCGGGAGGGGCCGTGCGTGCTCTGGCGCGCGGACATCGACGCCCTGCCCGTGCCGGAGAAGACGGACCTGCCCTTCGCCTCCGAACGCGAGGGCGTGATGCACGCCTGCGGCCACGACGCGCACGCGGCCATCGGGCTGGGGCTGGCGCAGCTGGCGGCGGACGCGCGCGAGTCGCTGGCGGGCGCCGTGCGCTTCGTCTTCCAGCCCGCCGAGGAAGCGTCGGGCGGGGCCGCCCTCTGCATCGAGGAGGGGATTCTCCAAGAGCCGCGCGTGGAGCGCTGTCTGGGCCTGCACGTCAGCGCGGACGTGCCCGTGGGGACCATCAACGTGGCGCCGGGGCCGTTCTTCGCCTCGCCCACCAGCCTGCGCATCGTCATCACGGGGAAAGGCGGGCACGCGGCCTCGCCCCACCAGTCGGTGGACGCCGTGGTCGTGGCGGCGCACGTCATCACGGCGCTGCAGACGGTGGTCAGCCGCTCGCTGCCGCCGCTGGAGAGCGGCGTGCTCACCATCGGCAAGCTGGAGGCGGGCTTCCGCGGCAACGTGATCGCCGAGTCGGCGGAGCTGCGGGGCACGCTGCGCACCTACCGCGAGGGCGTGCGCGACCGCCTCGTGGCGCGCGTCGGGGAGGTGTGCGCCGGCGTGTGCGCGGCCTTCGGCGCGACCGCCGCGGTGGAGCACCGCACCAGCTGCCCGCCGCTCGTGAATGACGAGGGCGTGACGGCCTTCGTGCGGGCCGAGGCGGAGCGCTTCTTCGGGGCCGCGCCGCGCGCCACGCCGGGCATGGGCGCGGAGGACATGGCGTACTTCCTGCGCGAGCGGCCCGGCTGCTACTTCTGGCTGGGCGCGCGGCACGAGGGCGAGGGCGGCCCCGGACGGCACCACGACCCCGGCTTCGTCATCGACGAGCGCGCCCTTCCCCTGGGGCTGGAGTTCGGGATGCGGCTGATCGAGGGCTCGCTGGCGGAGCTGGCGCGGTGACGGGCTACATGGTCGTTCCTCCCTTTTCCCCGGCGCGGGGTCAGGCGATGAGGATGATGCCGGCGACGGCGGCGGCGCCCCCCGCCAGCGCCCAGCGGCTCAGCCGTTCGCCGAGGAAGAGCGCCCCCAGCATGACGGCGAAGAGCGGCGAGAGGGCCGTGCCCACGGCGGCCCGCCCCGCGCCCGCCTCCTGCACGGCGTAGACGAAGAGCAGGCTGGCGAGGCCCGTTCCGGCGAGGCCCGCCACCAGCAGGGCCCCGTGGTCCCAGCGCGAAATGCGCCGCAGGTGGAGGCTGGAGCGCGGCATGGCCGAGGCCACGCCGAGCAGCAGGATGGCCGTGAAGGGCAGACGCACCACGCCCACGGCCACCGGATCGTGGCCGTCCGTGGCCGCGCCCAGCCACACGGTGGCCACCGCCCAGGCGAGGGCGGTGAGGGTCACGAGGGCGATGCCGCGGGCGAGCACGCGCGGGCTGAGCGCGTCCGCCACGCCGTTGGGCGTCGCGCGCTTGCGGCCCCGCAGGGCGACGAGGTAGACGCCCGCGAGGATGAGGACGGAGCCGATGGCCGTGGCGGCGGTGACCGATTCGCCCAGCAGCACCACGCCGAGGACGTAGGTGAGGAAGATGAACAGCCCGAGGCTGATGGTGAAGCCGCGCGCCAGGCCGAGCGCGTGGAGCGCCGCTACGTAGACGGTGTCGCCGAGGGCCATGCCCACGAGGGCGGAGCCCACCGCCCCCACGATGACCACGAGGGTGACGCCCTCGAAGCCGCCCGAGAGGACGAGGACGGGAACGAGCGGAAGCAGCAGCAGGGCGGCCCACAGGGCGCGCACGGCGCTCACGGAGATGGCGTCGACGCGCGAGACGGAGGACGCCAGGAGCGTGCTGGCCGCGGCCCAGATGGCGGCCGTGCCGACCGCCGCGAGAACGCCCGCGCTCACGGTTCGGTCGCCGGGAAGCAACGGCGGCGAAGCATGAAGGTCCTGGACATGGGGTCGCTCCTTGGCGGGCTGGGCCCGACGGGGATGGGCGCGCGAACGCGCCGGGATCGAGCGTGCGTCCGCCCGATCCCTACGGGCAATGGATTTCGGGGGCGAAATTCAGGGCTGTTTCGCGGCGGGTTCAGAACAGGTAAACTCGCGCCCATGCAGGCCGCCCTGATCACCGCCCGCGAAACCGTCGAGCTGCTCGAATTCACGGAGCCCGCGCCGCGCGAGGGCGAGGCCGTCGTGCGCATCCGCTACTGCGGCGTCTGCGGCACCGACCTGCACGCCTGGCAGTCGGGCGCGCTCTCCAACCCCGCCGTCTGCGGGCACGAGTGGATGGGCGTGGTGGCGGCGGTGGGCGCGGGCGTGGCCAACGTGCGCGAGGGGGACCGCGTGATCGGCGGCATCGCGCCCGCCTGCGGGGCCTGCGCCGCCTGCCGCGCCGGCCACGCGCGCGATTGCCCCAACCAGCTGGCCAGCCTCATGACCACGCCCCACGGCGGCTTCGCCCCGGCCATCGCCGCCGACGCCCGCCGCCTCACGCCCGCGCCCGACGCGCTGGACGACGTGGACGCGGCCATGGTGGAGCCGCTCACGGTGGCGCTGCACGCCACGCGCCGCACGGACATCCGCCTCGGCGACAGCGTGCTGGTGCTGGGCGCGGGGCCCATCGGCCTGCTCGCGCTGCAGTGCGCCCGTGCCGCCGGGGCGGGGCGCGTGCTCGTGGTCGAGCCCGTGCCCGAACGCGCCGCGCTGGCACTGAGCCTCGGCGCGGACCGCGCGCTCGACCCGCGCGCCGACGACGTGGCCGCGCTGACGCTGGACGAAACCGGCGGCCTCGGCCCCGACGTGGTGTTCGAATGCGCGGGCATTCCGCCCACCATCCAGCAGGCGGTGGACCTCGTGCGTCGCGGCGGGGCGGTCACGCTCGTGGGCCTCGCCACCGATCCGGCCACCATCAATCCGGGCGCGTGGCTGTCGAAGGAGGTGACGGTGGTCGCCTCCGTGGCCTACGCGCACGCGGAGTTCGCCATGGCGGCGGACCTGATCGCGGGCGGGCGCATCGCCGTGCGCCCCCTGCACACGCACACGGCCCCGCTGGCGGACATCGCGGACGCCTTCTCCCTGCTGGACGGGGACCGCCGCCAGATCAAGGTGCTGATCGAGCCCGACGGGGAGAGCGCCGCGCTGGCGCGCGGCTGAGGGCGGAGGAGAGCGCGCCGCGCTGCGCGCGACGCTGAGTGGTGAGTGACGAATGGGTGGACTTACGAACGTTCGGCGAGGCGCTGGGCGAGGGCGGCGCGTTCCGTGGCGGAGAGGCGATAGCGCTCCATGCCCGCGGACCGGCGCTGGCGCGTGACCTCGTAGAGGACGAGGGCGGCGGCCACGGAGAGGTTCAGGCTGCGCACCATGCCCGCCATGGGGATGGTGAGGCGGCGGTCCGCGAGCGTCAGCGCCTCCTCCGACAGGCCGCGCTGCTCGTTCCCCAGCATGACGGCCAGCCGAGGCGCGGCGAGGTCGGCGGCGAAGAGGCTTTCGGCCCCGCCCCCGGCCACGGTGGCGACGACTTCGCAGCCGTCGCGGCGCAGGTCGGCGAGGCACGCGGCGATGGAGCCGTAGACGTCGAAGTCGAGCCACTTGTTGGTGGCGGAGGAGCTGAGCTTGCCCGTGGCGCGCGGGTCGAACGGCGCCTCCTGGTCGAACACGAGGCAGACGCGCTGGAAGCCGAGGGCGTCGCAGGTGCGGAAGACGGCGGCGGCGTTGTGCGGGTCGTGGACGTCCTCGAGCACGACGGCGCCCTGCTGGCGGCGGTCGGCCACCTCGCGGAACAGGCGCGCGCGTTCGGGCGTGACCACGCCGCGAGCGTAGCGCAACGCGCCCCCGCAAATGGCGCGCGACTCAGCCCGGCCGGCGCTTGTTCGTGACGGACGGCTCGCGCGCCAGTTCGCGGCGGATGCCCGCCACCCACTCGGCGTCCAGCCCCAGCGCTTCCGTCACGGCCTCGTCGATGGCCAGCCGCACGGGGTCCTCGTCCATCATGGGGAAGGGCGCGAGCGGTTCGTCCCTGAGCCGCTCGAAGGCCGCCGCCAGCGCATCGCGCGGCCCGTCGCCGAGCGCCCGAAAGTCCGGCACGGGCACGGAACGCAGCGCGTCGAGCGAGAACGAAGGGTACGAGAGCACGCGGTTGTCGCGGGAGCCAAGCAGGGCGAGGAAGCCGGGCGAGGAGTTGAACCAGAGGCAGAGCGCCGCCCGCGCCTCGGTCGCGTCGTCGTGCGGACGGCACGGCTCCCAGAGCGAACCGACGACCCGCTCGTCCAGCACCGTCGCGCACACGCGGGCGGTGTTCAGGCGCATCTTTTGCGGCAGCAGCAAGGCGCTGCGCTGCGCCCAGTAACTGTCCGCGAGGTGGCGCTTCTCCGGTTTCGGCTCGATGTAGCTGTCCGCGCGCGCCCGCATCGCCGTCGTGACGTCGGTTTTGTGGTACCAGAGCGCCCGCCGCCCCGACAGCGTGGGCAGCCTGGACCGCCGGTAGGAGTCGCGGATGCGCCTGCCCTCCGGCCCGACGTCGGCGATCTCCGACAGGGCGCACATGGCCGCGCCCTGCTCGCCAGCCGCCAGCCGCCGGGACGCTTCCACCAGCCACGGCGAGAGGAAGTTGATCGCCGACCAGTCCCCGCGCGCGATGCGCTCCGCGTCGATCCACTGGACCGTGCCGTCGGCCTCGTCCTGTTCGAGGCGGCGCGCCAGCTCGCCGGCCTCGTACGCCGTCGCGGGGTTCACCGCGAGGTTCACAACGCGGGTCGGCGGCTTCGGCGCGTCCGAACTCCAGCGGCGGCAGACGAGCAGGATTTCGCCGATCTTCGTGTTCTCCGAGAAGAAGAGGCGCCGCGGGTCGTGCGAACTGACGATGGTGTCGACGTGCAGGCCGTCCGCGAGGAACTGGCGCAGCGCGAGGTTGCCCGGCGCCGTGGGCACGACCGATGGCAGCACGATGGCCAGCGTGCCCCCGTCCTCGGCGATCATTCTGGTTCCGAGTACCGTGAACATCCCGCCGGAAGAGTGGAGGCGCGCCGCCGCTTGGTGGGGCTGCCCGGAGAGCATCTCCTTCTCCCGATCCTTGATCGCCCGTTCCTCTTCCACGGTGAACTGATCGTGGCGCAGGCTGTCGCGCGTGAAGGGCGGATTCATGAGCACGTAGTCCATCGGCGGGGGCGGATCGGGCTCCGGCTCTTCCGTGTCCACCTGCTGCGAAATCGACGGCCAAGCGGCGAGCCGCGGCTGCCCCTCCAGGAATTCCAGCGAGCCCAGGTAGGCCTGCCCGTCGTACACGCCCAGCCGCGTGCGGTGGATGTTCATCGTGTGGAACCGCGTCTCCGGGGAGAGCATCCCCAGCGTCGAGGCGGCCAGATGCGTGGCCGTGAGGTTGATGTCGTAGCCCCACAGCACTTGTTCCACCATCGCCGTCGCCAGTTGCGCCTCGCCGTCCTCGCCCGGCGCGCTTGCGTCGCGGCGCAGGGTGCGGATGCGCTCCGCCGCCGCCACGAGCAGCGTGCCCGTGCCGCAGGCGGGATCGCAGATGCGCAGGCGGGCGATGGCATCGGGGTCGGCCCAGTCCATGTCCTGGGGGCGGATGGCGAGCGCGGCGAGCAGCGTGGCCGCCGCCGTGCTCGTGTAGAAGCTGCCGTCGTAGCGGGCCGTGTCGAGCACGCGGTGGAAGACGCGCCCGAGCAGGTCGTGGCGCAGCCCCACCGTATGCGCCGCGATTTCGCCGATGCGACGGGTCAGCTCGCGCAGCATCTGCTCGCGGTCGGGGTCCACGGGCAGCGCGTCGAGCGCGGCGATGGCGGTTTCGAACACGGGACGGTAGTCCACGGTGAGGATGGCCTGCCAAGCCTCGCGGTGAGACTGGATGACGGCGAGGGCGGTGGCGCAGGCGGCAGGCGAGGCGGGCGGCCACTCGCGGTTCCAGCCCGGCGGGGCGTCGGCGGGCAGCCGCTTATCCAAGCGGTGGTGGAAGAGCATGGCGGTGGCCACCACCAGCAGACCGCGCTTGGCGGCGGTGAAGTAGCCGTCGTCGTGCTCCTTGCGGCTTTCCTTCGTGCGCGGCAGGTCGAGCGTTCGGGCGAGGGCGCGGCGCGTCTCGCGGCTGAGCCGCCGCACGGCCCCGTCCAGCGCCTCGGAGAGCCGCCAGGCGACCCGGTCGGCGTCGCTGACGTGGCCCGGGGCCTGGCGCACGGCGTCGGCCAGCGCGCGCACACCGCCCTCGCGCCACTCCGGGGAATCGCCCTCGCGCGCCTCGTTCGATCCCTCCGCGCGCGTCCGCAGCGTCCACGTCATGGTGGCGTCGGCGAGCGCGTCCACGGTGGCGCCGTCGGGGTAGCAGACGGCGAAGACGAGCGTGGTCAGCTCCTGCTTGAGGCGCGCGTCGGCGTCCTTGATCGCCTGCCGCCGTGCCCCGAAGCCCGTCTCCGCCTCCAGCACGACGCGCAGCCCGTCGATGGTGGCGACCACGTCCATCTTGCGGCCGCGCTCGCGGCGTTCGGCGTTGGCGGGCACGCCCGTGTCGGTGAGCAAGCGGGCCAGCTCGCCGTTGAGCAGGTTCTCGTCGTCGTGCCGCTGGGCCATCGCCCGCGACTATACGCGCGCCCGCGCCGCCTACCGCTCCAGCGCGTTGGCGATCTCGTCCTCGTCCAGCGACGGGCCCACGGCGGCGCAGTGCAAGCGCTCGTTCACGAACACGTCCGCCGCCACCGCGCGCACCTCGGCGGCGGTCACCGCCTCCAGGCCCGCCGCGAACTCGTCGATGGTCTCGATGCCGCCCCGCGTCAGCAGCTGCTCGCCGTGGCGCTGGCCCAGCGAGAAGGCCGTCTCCAGCGAGAGGCGGAAGCGCCCGATGGCGTGCTCCTTCGCGCGCCGCAGCTCGTCCTCCGGCACGGGCTCGTCCGCCAGCCGCCCCAGCTCGTGCAGGCAGACGCCGATGGTTTCGCCCAGCTTGTTCCGCTCCACCCCGGCGGAGACGGTGAACACCCCCGCGTCGGCGAGGAAGCCGTAGCCGGAGTGCACGGAGTAGGCCAGGCCGCGCCGCTCGCGCACCTCCGTGAAGAGCCGCGAGGACATGCCCGAACCGAGCACGTCGTTCAGCAGCCGCAGGGCGAAGCGGCGCGGGTCGTCGCGCCCGAACAGCGGCATGCCCAGCATCACGCTGCACTGGTCGATGTCGCGCGAATCGACGCTCACGCGCGGCCCCGCGATGGCGGCGTCGTAGGGCGTCACGGCGGGCACGGTACCGCCCGCCACCTCCGCGAAGCGCGGCTCCGCCAGTTCCAGCACCTGCCCGTGCGTGCAGTTGCCGGCCACGGAGAGCACCATGTTCGGCCCCAGGTACCAGTCGCCCATGTGGCTCACGAAGTCGGGCCGCTCCATGGCCCCCACCAGCTCCACCGTGCCGCCCACGTCCCAGCCGCAGGGCTGTTCGCCGTAGACGGCCACGCCCAGCAGGCGGCTCGTCCAGCTGGCCGGGTTGTCATGGTTCCGCTTCAGCTCCTGCTGCACCACCGTGCGCTCGCGCTCGATCTCCTCTTGCGCCAGCGTCGAATGCAGCAGCATGTCCGCCGTGATGTCGATGGCCGTCTCCAGGCGGTCGTAGGGCACCACGTTCCAGTAGCAGGTGAACTCCTTGTTCGTGTAGGCGTTGAGCGTGCCGCCCGCGCCCTCGATCTCCTCCGCGATCATGGTGGCGCGCGGACGCCGCTCCGTGCCCTTGAAGATCATGTGCTCGAGGAAATGCGTGATGCCGTTCAGCCGCCGCGGCTCCGAACGCGAGCCCGCCCCCACGAACAGGCTCACGGCGGCGGCCTGCGTGGTGGGCACGGGCGTGGTCGCCACGCGCAGCCCGTGGGGAAGCGTGCTCGTCTGCCAGGTCACCGCCATCGTTGGCCGCCTCTCTCGCCCGTCGGCGATGGCGCTATTCTACGGGGTGCCCGCGCATCGTCCCGCCGGGGACGCGCGCGGGCGGGAGCGACGCCCTTGGACCGACCCGTCCCGCGCCCCAACTGGACCACCGCTGCGGGCGCGCTCGAGGGCGTGCTCGCCGCCGCCGGCATGCCCCTGCCGCGCCACGCGGTCATGGGCCTCACCGGCCACGCCTGGCACCTCTGCCTCGCTTGCGAGGGCGGCGTGGCCGCCCTGCCCAACGGCCCGCACGAGCTCGACTGGGCCGCCATGGTCGAACGCTACGCCCGCACCGGCCTCGCCTGGGAGCGCTTCGGGCGGCGCGCGCGCGGCCACGAGCTGGAGGCCGTGCGCGCCGAGGCCATCGCCTGGGCCCGCGAACGACTCGACGACGGACGCCCCCTCATCGCCTTCGGCCCGCAGGTGCGCGAATTCGCCATCGTCCACGGCTGCGACCCCGACCGCGGCGGCTTCCTCGTGGACTCCGTCGTCTCCGGGGAACTGGGGCCGTTCGCCCCTTGGGACGACTGGCCCCCGCTCGGCTTCGTCGAGCTGTTCGCGCCCCTCGGCCCCAGCGATCCCGACCCCGAAACGGCGGTCGCCGACGCCCTGCGCACGGCGCTCGACCTGCTGGAGGGCGGCGAGGGCGCGTCCCCGCGCGGAACCGCCGCGCTCGACGCCTGGGCGGACGCCTTCGCGGGCCCGGACGAGGTGGACCGCGCGGGCAACGCCTACACGCTGGCGGTGCTACAGGCCGCGCGCCTCGACGGGGCCGCCTTCCTGCGCGACCTGGCGGCGGGCATCCCCGACCTCGCCGCCCCCCTCGGCGAGGCCGAGCGCGCCGTGCGCGACCTCACGCACACGCTCTCGCCCCTGCTCACCCTCTTCCCCTTTCCCGCGGGCGGCCACGGCAACGTGGCCAACCCGGGCCTGCGCGAGGCCGCCGCCGCCGCCCTGCGCCGCGCCGCCGCCTGCGAACGGCGCGCCACGGAGGCCATCGCCGCCGCCATCGCCCCCCTGCCGTGATCGCCACTGGAGCGGCAGGGCGCTGGAGCGGTAGGCGCGGGGCTAGCCCGGCAGGCTCAGCTGGCGGCTGTCGCGCGCCCCGCGCACGCGCACGTCCTCCAGCAGGATGCCGTGCGGATTCACCGCGTCGGAGCGCAGGCGGCGCTCGGCGTGGTCGCAGTAGTCGGGGTTCAGGTCGATGCCGATCCAGCGCCGCCCCGTCGTCTTCGCCGCCAGCGTCGTCGCCCCCGACCCGTTGAACATGTCCAGCACGACGTCGCCCGCGAACCCCGCCTCCGGCGCCGCGCGGAAGGTGTACATGAGGATGAGCCGCTGCGGCAGCACCGTCGGGAACGGCGCCGGATGCCCGCCCGTGCGCTTCACGTCCTCGGGATAGATCGGCCAGATCTGCATCGTCAGGTTGCGCCACTCCTCCTGCGTCAGCCTGCTCGGCTCCTTCGCCGCCTTCCCGATGGCGGGCGGCGCGCCGTCCTTCACGTACACGTTGACGAACTCGATGGTGTTGTCCTCGTAGATGTTCGGCGGATAGGGGTAGCTTCCGAACATCTTGGTCGTCGTCTGCTTCTTCCACACGAACAGGCTGAAGCGGTGGAGGCCGGGAAGGTCGCGCAGGATGCGCCCCTCGATGTCGAAGGCGATGTTCTTCAGGTGGCGCGTGTGCTGGTCGTTGATCCGGCTCTTGGGGACGGGCATCACCGGCGTCACGATGGCCAGCTTGCCGTTGCCGATGAGCACGCGCTCCGTCTCCCGCCACACCTCCGTCAGCTCGTCCAGATAGCGCTCGTAGTCCGTCTGGCCGATCTGCCCATCCATCCCGTAATCGACCACGTTCCAGTAGGGCGGGCTCGTCACGGCCAGCGCCACGCAGGCGTCGGGCAGTTCCGCCAGCGCCGCCCGCGCGTCCCCGCGGATGATGCGGTCCACATGGTCGGAGGGCCACGCGCCGCCGTCGGGAATGCGGTAGCGCACGGTCAGACCTCCTCGACGGCGAAGCCGTGGCGGTGGAACTTGAGGTGCGCGTCGGCGTCGGGGCGCATCAGTCCGATGCGCGAGTAGCGCGCCCGCTCGGGGAAGTGGCTGGCGAGGATGATCCCGCGCACGTTGTCCGCGCCGTCCTCGTAGTTGCGGTGGATCCAGCCCATGTAGCGCAGGATCTGGCCGAACACCGCGTCCCCGGCCTCGCGCGCCTTGATCTCGACCACCACGTACTCGCCATCGCTCCCCCGGCACAGCAGGTCCATCCGTCCGATGGGCGTCTCCACCTGCCGTGCTTCGTAGGTCAGCCCCGCCTCCAGCGTATGGAGAAGATCGGGGTGCTCCGCGTACGAGGACTCGATCGCCTTCTCGATCTGGAGACGGCGGACGGTGGTTGCCTCCTCCCGCGAAAGCCGCCCGACATGCTGCTCGACTTCCGCGCGCGCCTCCTCCTCCGATGCCGCCGTTTCCACCGCGAGCGCAACGTAGGTGTACCACGACGGCCGCTGTTCGGGATCGCCGAAGTACGCGAACCACGCCTCGGGACTCTCGAAGGTGGCGACCTTCAGATCGTCGATGCGCTCACGCACGAGCGTGTCGACCGTTTCCGGCGAAGCGCAGCGAATCTCCCGTTCGGAGTTGTCAACGGTGAGGGGCGACGGGTAGCCGAAGAACGCCCGCTGGTAAGAGCCGTTGAGCTTGATGCGATTGCTTCGCGTGCCCTTGCCTCCGGCGTCCCGGGGACGCGCCAACGGCGGAACCGGTGCGTCGGGCTTGCGGCGCATCGGTGCCCGCGCGAAGGCGGCGCGGGCCGCATCCCGTACATCGTCCGCGACGGCACGCCAGCGGGCGATGTACCCCGTGAGACGATCGAGATCGTCCTGCCCCGTGGCGAGATTCAGGAAGAGCTCGTGTTCCTCGAAGGTGAGGCGATAGTCCAGTCGCTGGAGCGCCTGTAGCAGGAAGAGGTGCGGGAGGACGCCCCGAAAGGCGGCGGCGGACGACTCCCGCGTCAGCGGGTTCGGATACTGGAGCTTCGCCACCTGCGCTTCGATGAGCCGCCTGCGCTCGTCGGCGTCGTCCTTCGCCAGCAGCAAGGCCAGCCCCGCGTCGGTGATGACCAGTTCCTGGTCGTCCTGCACCCACAGCAGCCCAAGCGTCTCCAGCAGCACCTTGTTGATGCGAACGAGGGCGAGGCTGTCCTGGAGCCTGCCCCCTTGCGTCTGGGGATCGTGGACCCCTTCCTCGATCAGCCGCGTGAGCAGCGCGCTCTGCGTCTCCTGACTCCAGGATGCCCCCAGGAATTCCTCGAAGATGACCTCCAGCATCGCCGTCTGCGCGGCGACGTTGCGGTCGTTCAACGTCCGCGCCTTGGGGACGTACCAGTACGTGGTCGCCCGCCGGTACTCGGCCAGCGCCGCGCGCAGAACCGCGTCGTCGGGGAATCGCCGGGGCCGCGCCATCGCCTGCAGTATACGGGGCCACGCTGCGCCCGCTCGCGCCGCTCAGTTCGGCAGGCGCTCCCACTCCCACTGGCGCTCGAACAGCAGGTCGTGCATCTCCCAGAACTTGCCCTGCTCGCCAGCGCACTCCGCCGCCGCGTGCGCCGCTTCCGCGTTCGGGTGAATCTGCGACAGCGGGAAGTGCGCGAAGGCCAGCGCCAGCTCGTCGCCGATGCGCCCCTCCAGCTCCGGCAGCACGTCCGTGAACCAGCGCTGGCAGAAGGGGCACTGGAAATCGCTGTACTCCAGGATGACGACGGGCGCGTCGGGGCTGCCCTTGATGGCCGCGCCGCGCGGGTCGGGGCGCTCGGCCTCGATGACGAAGCGCGGCGGATTCACCGTGCCCAGCTGCTGGACCGCCTGCGAATACGCGCCCAGCTCCTCGGGCGGGTTCCCGGTCAGCTCGGCGTCGATGATCTCGAGGAAGACGCTCGCGGGCAGCGCCCCCACGATGCGCTTGTTGTTCACGAAGAAGGTGGGCGTGCCGTTCACGCCCAGCGCCACGCCACGCCCCAGCTGGCTGTTCACCACCCCGCGCGTGTTCGGGTCCAGCGAGCACTGGCGGAAGCGCGCCACGTCCAGCGCGAGCCGGTCCGCGTACCCGTCGAACCGGTCGAGCAGCATCGACGTGCGCGGCGGCGGCTCCGTCGGTTCGGGCGTGGCCGTGGCGGTCGGACGCGCCGTGGCCGTGGCCTCCGGCGTGGCCGTGGGCGCAGCCGTGGCCGTGACGACGGGCGCGGCGGGCGACATGGGCGGCGGGGCCGGCTCGGAATCGCCGCCGTCCGTGAGCACGATGGCCAGCACGATGGCCACCGCCCCCAGCAGCACCGCCGCGGGCGTCAGGAAGTAGGGCCACACCGGCGGTCGCGCCCGCACCTGCGGCGGCGGAGGCGGAGGGGGCGCGGGCGGAGCCGCAGCGGGCGTCGGGGCCGTCGGCGCGGGCGCGACGGGCGCTTCGGCTTCGGGCGCGATGGGCGTGTCCACCGCTTCGGGCGGGAGAGCAGGTTCGGTTGCGGGCGTCGACTCCGCTTCGGACATGGCAACCGGTTCGGGCGCGCTCGTCGACTCCGCGATGGGTTCGACGGTCGCTTCCGCGTCGGGCGCGGGCGCGGGACTGGACTCGGGTTCGTTGGAAGGATGCGTCACGGCATGATCGTCGCGGACGGCGGCCCTTCCGCGCAAACGCCCGTCTTAACCGCCGCTTCCCCGCGCGCGCAGCACCGCCAGCGTCAGATCCTCCACCGTCTCCAGATCGGGCGAGGCCGCCAGCGTCTCCTCCACCCAGCGCCTCGCCTCCGAGCGCGCGTAGCCCAGCGCCGTGATCGCCTCCGTCGCGTCCCGCGCCACGCGGTCCCGCCCCAGCTCCGCCAGGTCGACGGGGCGCTCGAAGGCCCCGTCGCGCAGCGCCGCCTCCGCCACCACCTTCCCCCGCAGGGAGGCGATGATCTTGTCCGCGATGCGCGGCCCGATGCCCGGCAGCTGTGTCAGCGCCGCGCGGTCCTCCTGCTCGATGGCGCGCGCGATGGTGCTCACGGAGAGGTTCATGGCGCGCGCCGCCTTCGCCGGGCCCATGCCCTCCACGCTCGTGAACTTGCGGAAGAAGTCGCGCTCGGGGCGCCGCAGGAAGCCCACCAGCAGCGGCACGGGCGCGTTCGCGGTGACGTGATAGAGCACGTGCAGCCCGATCTCCGGCGGCGGCCCCTCCTCCGGCGCGGCGTCCAGCGCGGCCTGCACGTCCGGCCACAGGAAGGCGGGCACGAGCACCTCGTAGCGCACGCCGCCCACGTCGATCTCGACGATCAGCCCGCCCACGTCCGCGTGCGCCAGCCGCCCCGCCAGATGCGTGATCACGCCCCGCATCGTACGCTACCGCGACGCCGCGCCGGAGCGCGCGCAGGCTGGCCCGTGCCCGAACTGCCCGAAGTCGAAACCATCAGGCGCGACCTCGAACCGCTCGTGGCGGGCCGCGCCATCGCCGCCATCGAGGTCGATTCCGACACCATCGACCTGCTCGCGGGCATGCCCGTCGAGGCCCTGCGCGCGGCGCTCGTGGGGCGGCGCATCGTCTCCCTCGGACGGCGCGGCAAGTACCTCCTCTTCGGCCTCGACGACGGGCATGTCCTCGCCGCCCACCTGCGCATGACGGGCCGCCTCGTGTGGCGCGCCGCCGCCGACCCGCCCATCGCCCACGAGCGCGCCCGCATCGCCCTCGACGACGGCCACCACCTGCGCTGGAGCGACATGCGCAAGTTCGGTACCTGGGCCGTCGCGGACGACCCCGCCGAGGTCGTGGGCAAGCTGGGGCCGGAGCCGCTCGACGCCGCCTTCACGCCCGCCTTCCTGCGCGCCCTGCTGGCCGGGCGCACGGCCCCCGTGAAGGCCGTCCTGCTCGACCAGCGCCGCGTCGCCGGGCTGGGCAACATCTACGTGGACGAGGCCCTGTTCGCCGCCCGCATCCGCCCGGACACGCCCGCGGGCGAGGTCTCCCGTGCCGCCGCCGCGCGCCTCCACGCCGCCTGCCGCGAGGTGCTGGAGCACGGCATCGCCAACCGCGGGGCCAGCTTCAGCGACTACGTGGACGGCCAGGGCGACCCCGGCAACCAGCACAAGTACGTGCGGGTCTTCCGCCGCCACGGCAAGCCCTGCTACGCCTGCGGCGCGGAGATCGCGCGCGCCGTGGTCGGCGGGCGCGGCACGCACTACTGCCCCCGCTGCCAGCCCGGGCCGCGCCGCCGCGCCCGCGCGTAGGATGGCCCCGTGCCCGAAACCCCCTGGCCCGACGGACTGACCGAGGCCGCCTTCCTCGCCGAGTACGAGGGGTACGTGCTGCGCAAGCCGCAGGTGGTCGCCGATACGGCCCTGCGCGCGCTCGCCTTCTGCCCCCCGCGCGAGCGCCCCGCCCTCGTCGCCCTGCTGGCCGAGCAGCTGGTGGAGGCGAGCCTGCGTCTCGCCGCCGTGGTCGAGGCGCTCGACGACCGCCGCCTGCCCGTGGCCGAGCGCCTGCGCGGCCCCCTGCCCGGCGCGGACGGCTGGACCGCGCTGGCCCAGCTCGCCGCCACCGCCGAACCGGAGGGGCTGCTGCGAAGGCTGGCCCTCGACGAGTCCGCCCTCGATAGCGCCGTCCTCCTGCGCGGCCTGCCCGCGCCCGAATGGCTGCCCGACCTCATCGCCGTCCGCGCCGCCGCCGATTGCCTCTTCCTGCCCGCGTCCGGCGACGCCGTCGTGGCCACGGGCGCGGACGCGGACGGCGAGCGCCTCGGCGTGCGGCTGGCCGCGGGCGAGAACGCCACCGTCGCCATCGCCGACCTGATCGCCGACCTCTGCTCCGTCGCGCGCGGCTTCCTCGCCGCCTACCTGCGCGCGCGCCGTCCGCCGGAGCCGCCGGCGTGAGCCTCCCCCCGCTCGTCCCCGGCCCGCGCGACGCCATCACCGACGTGCGCGGCGTGCGCGTGGGCCACTGGACCTCCCGCCGCGCGGCCACGGGCTGCACGGTCATCCTCTGCGAGGGCTGCGAGGCGGCGGCGGTGGACGTGCGCGGGGGCGCGCCCGCCACGCACGAAACGGATGCGCTCGCCGCCGGCAACCTCGTGCGCCGCTGCCACGCCGTCGCGTTCGCGGGCGGCTCCGCCTTCGGGCTGGCGGCCACGGCGGGCGTGGCGCGCTGGCTCGCCGCCCGCGGAACCGGCGTCGAGACCCGCTCCGGCCCCGTGCCCGTCGTCGCGGGCGCGGCCCTCTACGACCTCGGCGTCGGCCGCCACGCCTTCCCCGGCCCCGACGAGGGCGAGCGCGCCGCCGCCCGCGCCAGCGGCGGGGCCGTCGCGCGCGGATGCGTGGGCGCGGGCGCGGGCGCGACCGTGGCCAAGCTGCTCGGCATGGAGCGCGCCCTCAAGGGCGGCCTCGGCACGGCCAGCCTCGCCGGACCGCGCGGCCTCGTCGTCGGCGCACTGGCCGCCGTCAACGCCATCGGGGCCGTGCTCGACCCCGACGACGGGACGCTGCTGGCGGGCCCGCGTGGCGACGCCCCCGGCGAGATGCGGACGCCCGCCTTCGCCGCCGTCGAGCGCGCCGAATGCGGCGAGGGCGCGGACGAGCTGCGCGCGGGCACGACCCTCGTCTGCGTCGCCGCCAACGCCGCCATCGGCCACGAGGGCGTCCAGCGCCTCGCCGTGCAGGCCCACGACGGCATCGCCCGCGCCATCGTCCCCGCCCACGCCCTCGGCGACGGCGACGTGGCCTTCGCCCTCGCCACTGGCGAACGCCCCGTCGGGGAGCGCGACCCTACGCTGCTCGGCCTCATGGCCACGCTCGCGGTCGGGCGCGCCATCGCCGACGCCGTCGAGCGCGCCGAGGGCCTGGCCGGAATCCCCGCCGCCCGCGAATGGCGCGCGGGCGTCTAGCGAAGGGGATCGACGATCCAGCCCTCCAGCGGGTCGCAACTGTCGGGCACGCCGTAGTTGGGCTGTCCCGACGCCCACGCCGCCTGAAGCGCGCACAGCACCGCGTCCAGCAAGTCGCCCGTCGCGTCGTCGATGAGCCGCGCGCGGTCCGCCCGGTTCAGTTCCATGGTCAGCCCGTAGCGCTCGTGGCAGCGCTCGTCCGACAGGCTCGACACGATCCGTCGCCTTGCCTCCGTGTGTTCATCCGTCTGCTTGCTCTTCGTATCGTGCTTGTAGCCGGGCTTCTTTCCGAGAAGCGTCTTCACCGCTTGCGCGGGGTACGCCTCAACGATCACCCGGTCACTTTCGCATGGCGCGCAGGGAACGATGCTCGCTCCTGAAGCGGCGATCCGAGGTGCGCCCTGGAAGAACATCTTCCCGACGGGCTGGAAGCTGAGGCGCATCGGGCTGATACCGCCCGTGAGTTGATCGGCCCTGCGCTTGTGTTCCTTGTCGCCCAGCGGCCGCTTCGATTTATACATCCTGATGATTCGCTCGAACTCGGCTTTCCCCATCCCGTCAAGATGGGTGACGTAATCGCTCCACAATTCTCGCGGCCAGCCCATCGCCTTGATCAGTCGGCGCGGCTGGCCGAAGGGGAAGTCGATGCCCGCGATCCACGGCCCCGGCTCGCGGAGCGCGGTGTCGAACTCGTCGAAGGACGTGAGGCAGCGCAGTTCCCGGATGCCGAGCACATCGCCGTCGAGCTCGGCCTCGGCGACGGTGAGAGGCTTGCGCCGCGAGGGACGGCTGGTGAAGTCGATGCCGCGGATGCGTTCCATGCCCCCATCGTTGCGCCATGCGCCATTCCAAAGTCAACCGGCGGGCGCTTGACAAGCCCGCGCGCGGCGCGGACGATCCCGCGTGCCGCCGATCCGCGCGCGGACGGCGAGCCTGGGAGAACGGAACTCACGCACGCTCCAGTCCGCCCGGACCCCGCGCGGCCGGTACGGATGGCGAGCCGCGTTCGGCGCCCGCGCCCCGACCGGTTCGACCCCTCCGCGCCCGCCCGCAGCCAGGCGGCTGGCCGTTCCGGGGGGAGCCGCCCTTGCGCACGATGCTCGCCGCCAAGATCCACGGGGCCACCGTCACCGAGGCCAACCTCGACTACGAGGGCTCCATCACGCTCGATCCCGCGCTCCTGGAGGCCACCGGCCTCATCCCCTACGAGCAGGTGCACGTGCTCGACATCACCAACGGCGCGCGCCTCGAGACCTACGTCATCCGCGGGCGCGCGGGCTCCGGCGAGGTCTGCATCAACGGGGCCGCCGCCCACCTCGTGGACGAGGGCGACCGCGTGATCGTGCTCGCCTACCGCCAGCTGGAGGAGGCGGACGCGCGCGACTTCGCCCCCCGCATCGTCTATCTGGACGCGGACAACGCCATCGCGCGGCGCGCGCGCGGCGAGGGCGCCCGCCAGCGCGACGGCGAACCCGTCCGCGCCCGCTGAGGAGGCTGTCATGGCTCGCCTGTCCATCCACCAGCTGGCCGAGTGGAAGCGCGAGGGCCGCCGCTTCGCCATGCTCACCGCCTACGACCACGCCCTGGCCCGCCTCGTGGAGCAGGCGGGCGTGCCCGTCGTGCTCGTGGGCGATTCCCTCGGCACGGTCATGCTCGGCTACGACTCCACCGTGCCCGTCACCATGGAGGACATGCTCCACCACACGCGCGCCGTGGCCCGCGCCACCGAGCGCTGCATCGTGGTGGCCGACATGCCCTTCATGAGCTACCAGGCCGGCGCCGACGAGGCCATGGCCAACGCCGGGCTGCTGCTGCGCGCGGGGGCCACGGCGGTGAAGCTGGAGGGCGGCAGCGCCATCGCCCCGCTCGTGCGCCGCATGGTCGGCGCGGGCGTCCCCGTCATGGGCCACCTCGGCCTCACGCCCCAGTCCGTCAACCAGTTCGGCGGCCACAAGGTGCAGGGCCGCACGCCCGCCGCCGCCGCCCGCATCATCGGCGACGCGCGCGCGCTGGAGGAGGCGGGGGCCTTCGCCGTCGTGCTGGAAACCGTGCCCGCGCCCCTCGCGCGCATGGTGGCCGAACGCATCGCCGTGCCCGTCATCGGCATCGGCGCGGGGCCCGACTGCGACGCCCAGGTGCAGGTCCTGCACGACCTGCTCGGCCTCTACGACGACCGCCGCCAGTTCCGCCACGCCAGGCGCTACGCCGTGCTCGGCGAGGCCGTGCGCGGGGCCGTGCGCGCCTACGTCGACGAGGTCGCGACGGGCGCGTTCCCCACCGAGGCCGAGAGCTTCCCCATGGAGGAGGCCACGCTGGGCGAGCTGCGCCAGTCCGCCCGCGCCTGAGCCGCCCGTGGACGCGCTGGCCACGCCCGCGGAGATGCGCGCCTGGCGCGAGGGCCGCTCCGCCAGCCTCGGCCTCGTCCCCACCATGGGCTTCCTGCACGAGGGCCACCTCGCCCTCGTGCGCCGCTCCCTCGCCGAAAACGCCGCCACCGTGGCCAGCATCTTCGTCAATCCGGCGCAGTTCGGCCCCGCCGAGGACTTCGAGCGCTACCCCCGCGACGAGGCGCGCGACCTGCGCCTCCTGCGCGCACTCGGCGTGGACGCCGTCTACCTGCCGTCCGCCGCCGCCATGTACCCCGACGGCTACGAGACCTGGGTGACCGTGGAGCGCACCGCGCGGCGGCTGGAGGGCGCCTCCCGCCCGGACCACTTCCGCGGCGTCGCCACCGTGGTGGCCAAGCTGTTCAACGCCGTGCGCCCCGCGCGCGCCTACTTCGGGCGCAAGGACGCGCAGCAGCTGCGCCTCGTGCGAAGGCTCGCGCGCGACCTCGACCTGCCCGTCGACGTCGTCGCCTGCGACACCGTGCGCGAACCCGACGGGCTGGCCATGAGCAGCCGCAACGCCTACCTCTCGCCGGCGGACCGCGCCGCCGCGCCCGTCCTCTCCCGCGCGCTGGCGGCGGCGGCGGCGCGCCACGCCGCGGGCGAGCGCTCCGCGGATGCGCTGCGGGCGGCGGCGCGCGAAACGCTGGAGGCGGAGCCGCGCGCCGCCATCGACTATGTCTCCCTCGCCGACTCCGCCTCCCTCGCCGAGATAGAGGGCGCGGCGCATGGCCCGGCGCTCCTCTCCCTGGCCGCGCGCTTCGGCCCCGTGCGCCTCATCGACAACGTGGAGCTGGGCTGATCGTGGCGGGCGCGCTGCTACACTGCCCCCCGTCATGTCCGTCGCCGCCGTCTCCCCCGCCGCGGGCGCGTTCCGGCTGGAGGCCGATTTCCGGCCCACCGGCGACCAGCCCCGCGCCATCGAGCTGCTGGCCGAGGGGCTGGAGCGCGGCGACCGCCACCAGACGCTGCTGGGCGCCACCGGCTCCGGCAAGACCTTCACCATCGCCAATGTGGTGGCGCGCGTGAACCGCCCCACGCTCGTGCTGGCCCACAACAAGACGCTGGCCGCCCAGCTCTGCGCCGAGCTCAAGGAGTTCTTCCCCGAAAACGCCGTCGAGTACTTCGTCAGCTACTACGACTACTACCAGCCCGAGGCCTACATCCCCCGCAGCGACACCTACATCGCCAAGGACGCCGACATCAACGACGAGATCGACAAGCTGCGCCACGCCGCCACGCGCTCCCTCTTCACCCGCCGCGACGTCATCATCGTGGCCAGCGTCAGCTGCATCTACGGCCTCGGCGAGCCCGCCGACTACCAGTCCTTCATCCTCGGCGTGCGCGTGGGCGAGCGCCTCGACCGCCGCGACGCCCTGCGCCGCATGATCGAGATGCAGTACGAGCGCAACGACCAGAACGTCGTGCGCGGGCGCTTCCGCATGCGGGGCGACTCCCTCACCATCCTGCCCAGCTACGAGGAGCTCGCCATCCGCATCGACTTCTGGGACGACGAGGTCGAGCGCATCAGCGAGCTCGACCCCCTCACCGGCGAGATCGTGGCCGAGCGCGCCGAAATCGAGATCTTCCCGGCCAAGCACTTCGTCACCAGCCGCGACAACCTCGACGCCGCCCTCGCCGCCATCGAGCGCGAACTGGGCGAGCAGCTGCGCTTCCTGAATGAACAGGGCAAGATCCTCGAGGCCGCGCGCCTCGAGGAGCGCACCCACTACGACCTCGAAACGCTGCGCGAAACCGGCTACTGCGCCGGCATCGAGAACTACTCCCGCCACCTGCAGACGCGCCCCGCCGGCTCCACGCCCTGGTGCCTGCTCGACTACTTCCCCGACGACTGGCTGCTGGTCGTGGACGAATCGCACATCACCCTGCCGCAGGTGCGCGGCCAGTACTTCGGCGACCGCTCGCGCAAGGAGACGCTCGTCGAATTCGGCTTCCGCCTGCCCAGCGCGCTGGACAACCGCCCCCTCACCTTCGAGGAGTTCGACCGCCACGTGCGCCAGGCCATCTTCGTGAGCGCCACCCCCGCCGACTACGAGCTGGAGCAATCCACGCAGGTGGCCGAACAGGTCATCCGCCCCACGGGCGTGCTCGACCCCATCGTCGAGGTGCGCCCCACCGATGGCCAGATCGACGACCTGCTGGCCGAAATCCGCGCCACCACGGCCAAAGGCCAGCGCGTGCTCGTCACCACCCTCACGAAGAAGATGGCCGAGGACCTCGCCGACTACCTCACGGAGATGGGCGTGCGCACCCACTACCTCCATTCCGAGGTGGAGACGCTGGACCGCGTGGAAATCCTGCGCGACCTGCGCCTCGGCGTGTACGACGTGGTGGTCGGCATCAACCTGCTGCGCGAGGGGCTGGACCTGCCCGAGGTGTCGCTCGTGGCCATCCTCGACGCCGACAAGGAAGGCTACCTGCGCTCCAACCGCTCGCTCATCCAGACCATCGGGCGCGCCGCCCGCCACGTCGAGGGCCGCGTCGTCATGTACGCCGACCACGTGACCGCCAGCATGCGCACCGCCATCGACGAGACGGAGCGCCGCCGCGGCATCCAGGACGCCTGGAACCGCGAGCGCGGCATCGAGGCCGCCACCATCACCAAGGCCATCCGCGACATCACCGACCACGTGCGCGGCGAGGTGGCCGAGGACGTCGAACCCTACGATGCCGCCGTCCCCGCCGACGCGCCCCCCGACGAGCTGCTGCGCATGGTGCGCGAGCTGGAGCGCGAGATGAAGGCGGCGGCGAAGAACCTCGAATTCGAGAAGGCCGCGGGCCTGCGCGACCGCATCGTCGAGCTGCGCCGCGAACTGGCCGGCTCCGGCGAGGACGAGCTGCGCGCCTTCGCCGAGGTGGCCGGGCGGAGCGGCCCCGTGCGCTACGGCCGCAGCCAGGCGGGCGGGCGCGACCGCCGCCGCCGCTTTCGCCAGCGCTGACGCGCGCCCGCCGCCGCCGGGGCGTAGGCTTGGCCCCGTAGAAGGGAGGCGCGCCATGCCCAGCCGCCGAGCGCAGATCGTGATGACCGACGAGGAGCGCGCGCGCTTCCTCGAGGAGGGCCGGCACCTGCAGGTGGCCACCAACGGCCCCGGCGGCTTCCCCCACCTCGCCGCCATGTGGTACGTGATGCGCGACGGCCTCATCCACTTCACCACCTTCGCCCGCAGCCAGAAGATCGTGAACGTGCGCCGCGACCCGCGCATCACGGCCATGCTGGAGACGGGCGCCGCCTACGAGGAACTGCGCGGGCTCGTCGTCCGCGGGACCGCCGAACTGGACGAGGACGTGCGCGCCACCGCCGCCGTCATGTCGCTCGTGGCCAACAAGTACCGCGGCCTGCCCATCCCCGCGGAGACGCCGGAGGCGGCCCTGCCCGCCGCCGCCAAGCGCGTGACCGTGCGCATCCGCCCGGACCGCGTCTACAGCTGGGACCACACCAAGCTGGGCGGGCGCTACTAGCTAGCGCTCCAGCCGCGCGTGCGCCCAGTGCGTGATGGCCACCGCCAGCGCGTCGGCGGCGTCGGACGGGCGCGGCGTGGCGCTCATGCCCAGCTGCAGCCGCACCATCTCCGCGATCTGCGCCTTCTCCCCGCGCCCGTAGCCCGCCACCGTCTGCTTGATGAGCGTGGGCGCGTACTCGTGCGCCTCCAGCCCGTCCGCCGCCAGCGCGAGGATGGCGGCGGCGCGCGCGTGCCCCAGCGCCAGCGCCGAGCGCGCGTTCGAGCCCACGAACGAGGCCTCCACCGCCGCCGCCTGCGGCGACCACGGGGCCAGCGCCTCGCGCACGCCGTCGCGGATGGCCACCAGCCGCCGCGCCAGCCCGTCCGCCGCGCGCGTGCGCACCACCCCGTGCGCCACGTGGCGGCACTGGTCGTCCTCCACCTCGACGATGCCGTAGCCCGTCGCGTTCAGCCCCGGATCGATGCCCGCGATGCGCATGGTCCGCACGCTGCCGGGCGCGAGCGCGAGCGCGTAGCCCCCGCCGTCGCTAGCCCGCGTACCGCGCCAGCAGCTCCTCGTCGAAATCGGCGTTGGAATAGACACGCTGCACGTCCTCCAGCTCCTCCAGCCCGTCCAGCAGCCGCAGCGTCTGCGCCGCGGCGTCCCGCTCCAGCGCGATCATGGCCGTGGGCGCCATCACGAGGTCGGCGTGCTCGATGGCGTAGCCCGCCCCCGCCAGCGCCTGCCGCACGTCCTCCAGCTCGCCCGCCGCCGTCCGCACCTCCACGGCGTCCTCCTCGGTCTCCACGTCCTCGGCCCCGGCCTCGATGGCGGCCAGCGCGATCTCGTCCGCGTCGCGCTCCCCCACGGCCACGGAGATGGCCCCGCGCGGCTCGAACTGCCAGGCCACGGAGCCGTGCTCGCCGAGGCTGCCGCCCGCCTTCGTGAACTCGTGGCGCACGGCGGCCACGGTGCGGTTGCGGTTGTCCGTCACGGCCGTCACGAGGATGGCCGCGCCGCCCGGCCCGTAGCCCTCGTAGCTCACCTCCAGCAGCTGCTCGCCGTCGGCCCCGCCGGTGGCGCGGGCGATGGCGCGGGCGATGTTGTCGTGGGGCATGTTCGCCGTCCTGGCCCGCTGCACGGCCAGCCGCAGCTTCACGTTCATGTCCGGATCGCCGCCGCCCGCCCGCGCCGCCAGCTGCAGCTCCCGCGCCAGCTTCGTGAAGAGCGCCCCCCGCTTCGAATCGGCGGCGGCCTTCTTCCGCTTGATGGTCGACCATTTCGAGTGGCCGGACATGCGCGCTCCCCTTCGCCCCCAGTGTAGCGCGGACGCGCCTACTCGCCCCAGGCGGCGTTCAGCCGCGCGCCCAGCTCGTCGATCACGTGGTGGTCGGTGAAGTTCGCCTGCAGCGGGCTCACGCTCACGTACTTGTGGAGCAGCGCCCAGATGTCCGTGCCCGGCGGCGGGTCCAGCGCGGTGGGCTCGAAGGGCAGGCGCCGCAGCTCCCCGCTCGTCTCCCCCATGCGCTCCAGGTGGAAGTAGCCGCGCCGCGCCACGCGCGTCACCAGCATCCCCCGGATTTCGTCGAACGGCGCCAGCGGGACGTTCACGTTGAGGAAGACGGACGGCGGCAGGCGGCCCTCGATCTCCTCGCGGCAGACGATGGCGGCCACGCGCTCCGCCGCGTCCCAGTCCACCTCCGTGCGCGGCGTCATGCCGTAGGAGATGGCCAGCGAGGTGAGGCCGCGGAAGTGCCCCTGCAGGGCCGCCCCCACGGTGCCGCTGGCGGTCAGGTCGTTGCCCATGTTCGCGCCCTGGTTGATGCCCGAGATGAGCAGGTCGGGCGGCTCCTCCAGCACGCCGTGCAGCCCCACGATGACCGCCGAGGCGGGCGAGCCGTTCACGCGCCAGGCCTCCACCCCCGCCACCGGCGAGGCGATGCGCGTCCACGTCAGCTCGCGCCGCAGCGTCAGGCTGCCGCCCACGGCGCTCTGATTCTCGCTCGGCGCCACCACCGTCACCTCGCAGTCGAGGGACGCGCAGGCCCGCGCCAGCGCCCACAGGCCGGGCGATTCGTGGCCGTCGTCGTTGCTGATGAGGATGCGCCTCGGCATCGCCCGCGATGCTACGCGAGCGCGGCGCTGGCCGCTCAGACGGCGCGCACGCCCTCCACGATCAGGCCCGCCGCCAGCGCCACCGCCAGCGCCCCCGTGAGCCGCGCCAGCGCGTCCGCCGCGGTCCGCCCCCGCCCCGCCGCCAGCGCCGTCGCGCCAGCCGCCACCGCGATTGCGATCAGCGCCGCGATGGCCGCGCCCGCCTCGCCCTGGTCGCTCGCGCGGGAGAGGGCGGCGACCAACGCCGCGGGCGTGGCCAGCAACGGGAAGGCCAGCGGGAAGAGCGCCCCGCGCCAGCCGCCCTCCACCGCCCACGCGAACGGCCCGAACAGGATGGTCGCCGCGCCCGCCGCCGCCAGCACGATGCCAGCGGAGACGCGGAACGTCTCCGGCTCCAGTTCCAGCGCCTCCAGGATGGCGTCCGCGCCAAAGGCGACGGCCAGCAGCGGCGCGGCGGCGACAACGAAGCCGATCAGCGCCGCCCACATCCGCGCGCGTCCGCGGTCGGGGGCCGCCGTCATGGTGGCGAAGGCCGCCGCCGGATTCACCGCCGCGATCAGCAGCAGGAGCGTCAGCCAGAAGCCGCTCACGGTCCCCCCTCGCGTCCCGCCGCGCCGTCGGCGGACACCGGATAATAGCGGCGGGCGCGGGTCTTGCCCGCGGCGCGCACGATCCCGGCGGCGGCGAGTTCGTTCAGGAGCGCCCTGATGGCCGCCTTGTCCCCGTCAAGCAGTCGCGCGGCCTCGGCGGTTGACAGGCTGCCGCGCCGCTCGATTTCGTTGAGGAGCGTCTGCCTTCGGCGACGCTGCGCCTCCATGCCCTCGCTGCCGGCGCGGAGCACGACCTCGTGGGACAGCTCGTAGCGCGTTCCGCCCCTGCGGCCCGTTCGCACGAGCAGGCCCTTCGCCACGGCCCCCGCGAGGATGTCGCCTGGGTCTGCTTCGGGCAGCAGCTCCCGCAGCCGCCGCCGCGTAATCGTCCCCCGCCGCCGCGTTTCCACGAGCGCGAGGCGTTCGTCCCTGGTCATCGGGAAATCGGCGAGCAGGGCCATCCACGCCTGGTCGTCGATGCTCACGAGGACGCGGTTGTACAGGGTCACGGTCACCGAGCTGGAGGTGGCGTTAATGTCCGGCGGGGTCATGAGGCGCGCGTCCATCTCGCTGAACATGCGGTCCACGCCCTCGCCGAACTCCTCCACCAGCCCCAGCTTTTGGAGCACGCCCATCAGCCTGCGATTGCGGCTGTAGTGCTCCTCGCGCATGTTCTCCACCGTGATGTGGCCCGGCAGCGGCCCGGGGCTGCGTATCTCCAGACGGTCGTCCCAGATCGTGATGTCCGTGGTCGCGCCCGTTAGCCCGTAGTCCCGGTGTGCGAGCGCATTGAGCACGGCCTCCCGGATCACGACGTCCGGGTATTCCGGCAGCGCCTCGCGCTGTACGCCGACGACAACCTCATGCCGCCTCGTGTGTTGTTCGATGAACCGCAGGCAGCGTTCAAGAACGTCCAGCAGCGGGCCGGCGCACTCCTCGCGGGCACGGGACGGCCCCGGCCCCGGGCCGATGCCCTCCCTCCGCACGAGTCGAACGGCCGCGCCGGGGATCGATCGTCGCGGGTCCGTGGCGAAGAGCAGCACCGCCGCCCTCAGCGCGCGCAAGGGAGGGTCGGCCGTGAGCGCGACGCCGAGGTCGACGAGCGCGCGCGGAACGCGGGCGCGGCGCACCGCCGCCCTGCCGTTGGCCGCAAGCGCCTCGTTCACGCGCGCCAGATCGAGGGATTCGAGATCGTAGGCGAGCTGCTCATCCTCGCCGGAGCGCCCCTCCCGCTCGCGCACGAAGCGCGCGAACATGTCGCCACGCAGCGGCTGACAGTCACCGCCCACGCGCCGCAGGAGCCTGCCGTCGGGCGCGGTCACGATGCGCCCGCGCACTTCGGGAACCGCGGTCACGGTCAACCCGGCGTCGCCCACCTGGAGCGCCCGCACCTGAACCTCGACGTGACATTCGTTGGCGAAGCGGGTGATCCGGTCAACGGTGTTCTGCGAAAGCGGACAGCCGACGACGTTGAGATCCCGATCGACCCCGTGCACGATCAACCCCCCGTCGGTCATGGCCATGGCGGGAATCGTGTCGAGGATCTCCTTGGAGACCCCGCGCTTGAAGTCGAGCGCCTCGTGCTCGATCCGGCCGAACGTGGCCCAGAACCCATCGACCGTAAGATGATCGGGGAGTCCGTCGAGGTCGAGGTGAGCGGGAACCATGCGGCGAATGATAAGGAAAACTTGCCTGTGAATCCAACCCCGCAGGTCATTCGCGGGAATGCTCGTCAAAAAATCACCGCTAGGAATGATAAGACAAACTTGGCCCCAAAATCCCCGAAAATCTGTTTATCGAATCATCTTTATCAAAACATGTCCCCCTATGGCGCGCGCCCGCGGCTGGCCAGGATCGCCCGCGTCAGCGCCAGCCCCGACAGGGCGTGCTGCTGGTCGTCCATGCGCGTGACGCCGTCGCGGAACCACGCGCCCCGAACCAGCTCGGGCCGCGCCGCGCCGAACGCTCCGGCGTCCGCCGTCTGGCGCGCGGCCAGCAGCGCCGCCCCGCAGATGGCGCGCTCGGCGATCTTCGGCTCGAGGTCGGCCAGCCGCTCGTCGGCGCGCGCCAGCCGCCACAGCGACGTCAGCCCCTCCACCCACGTGCCCAGCCCCGCCGCGCGCGATTCCACGCCGTGCAGGCGCGCGTTCAGCTCCCCGCCCGTGCGCTGCGATTCCACGCGCACGAGGAAGCCGAAGCGCTCGGCCAGCGACCGCGCGTAGGCCGCGTGATGCTCCGCCAGCGGCCAGTCCGCCATCTCCGCCAGCCCGTAGGCCGCCCACTGGTCCGCCCACGGCGGGAAGTCGATGCCCTCCGCCGCGTCCCGCTCCAGCGCCAGGTAGTCGGCAATGCGCCGCGCGGGCTCGTCCCAGCCCTCCCCCGGGAAGTGGCGGTGCATCTGCGCCAGCGCCCAGAACGCCTCGCCCGTGGCGTAGCGCGAGGTCACGGACGGGTCGGGCGCGCCCGTGGACTCCAGCCAGTAGTTGAGCATGGCCCCGTCGGGGCGCTGCATGACGATGAGGAAACGCGCCAGCTCGCGCATCAGCCCGTCGTACGCCGTCTCGCCCGTGGCCAGCCGCCGTTGCGTCAGCCCCGCCAGCATGAGCGAGCTCGCGCCCAGCTTCACCCGCCCCGTGCGCGGCGTGCGCAGCGCCGCCCAGTCCCCGTGGCGGATGAGGTTCGCCTCCATCCAGGCCATGCCCCGGTCGGCGGCGGGCAGCCACTCGATCCCGCCCAGCGCCGCCGCCTGGTAGAGCGACATGGTCACGCCCGCGTGGCGCACGGCGTTGTAGTCGTCGGGGAAGGCGTCCGCCCGCGCGTCGTACTCGTACACGTACGAGCCGTCGGGGTGCTGGGCGGCCTCGATCCAGCCCGCCGCTCCCGCCAGCGCCGCCTCCAGCCCCGCCGCGGAGAGGTCGGGGCAGCGTTCCGGCGCCGCCGTGGTCAGCCGCAGCAGCGCCGCCCCGGCGAGGCAGACGCCGAGCACGGCGCCGGTCGCCGCCAGCACGCTAGCCGCCTCCGGCCTGGAAGTTCAGCCGCAGCCCCGCCGCGGGCCAGCCGTCGAAGGCCACCAGCTTGCCCAGACTCCCCAGCGTCACGTAGAGCGTGCACAGCCCGGGGCCCGCGAAGCAGGCGTTCGTGGTGATGCGGTCGGGCAGGGGATGGTGCTCCACGCGCGCCCCGTCCGGCGAAATCGAGGTGACGCCGCCGTTGATGAGCGTGGCCACGATCACGTTCCCCTCCGCGTCCACGCAGAGCGAATCCCACATGGCGAACTGGTGCGGCGGCGCGACCGGCGCGGTGGCCACCACGCGACGCTTGCCCACCTGCCCGGGGGCCTCGACGTCGAACGCCCACAGCCGCCCCGTCGGCGTCTCCGCCACGTACAGCGTGCGCTCGTCCGGGCTCAGCCCGATGCCGTTCGGGCGCTCCAGCGGGAAGATGATCTCGCGGATGAAATCCCCCGACGGCGAGGCGTAGAACACGCCCGTGATGTCCTGCGTGCGCCCGTGCCGCTTCCCGTGGTCGGTGAAGTAGAAGTTCCCCTCGCGGTCGAACACGAGGTCGTTCGGGCCCTTCAGCGGCTCGCCCTCGCACTCGCGGTAGATGGTGGTCACCTCCGCGCCGTCCGCGCTCACGCGCTGGATCTGGCCACCGACGTAGCCCTCGTCCGGGCGGGGGCCGGGCAGGATCGTGCGCTCCCCGCTGGAGGTGCGCCCCTCGGACCACGCGAAGCCGCCGTTCTGCGTGACGTAGATCGCCCCGTCGGGGCCGATGGCCGCGCCGTTCGGCCCGCCCCCCGTCGTCGCGAACGTCTCGCGCCGCGTCCCGTCGGGCGAGACGCGCGTGAGCCGCCCCGCGCGAATCTCCGTGAAGAGGATGTCGCCGCCGGGCAGCTCCAGCGGCCCTTCCGCGAACTCGATGTCCTCCGCCACCGTGCGGTACTCCATGTCCCTACGCCTCCGTTCCGGGGTGCTGGTAGACCGCGCCCGCCGCCCGCAGCGCCGCGATGCGCTCCGCGTCGCAGCCGATGGCGGCCAGCACCGCGTCCGTGTGCTCGCCCGTCAGCGGCGCGCCCCCGCGCACGCGCCCGGGCGTTTCCCCCAGCTTGGGCGCGATGCCCACCTGCCGCACCGGCCCGATGGGCGTGTCCACCTCCACGATCATGCCCCGCGCGCGGTTGTGCGGGTCCGCCGCCACGTTCTCCTGCTCCAGCACGGGCGCGGCGCAGATGTCGTGGCGCGACAGCTCCTCCATCCACTCGTCCGCCGTGCGCGTGGCGAACACGGCCTCGAAGCGCGCGCGCATGGCCGGCCACGCCTCCGCGTCGTGCTGCCGTTCCAGGAACTCCTCCGTCCCCAGCGCGCGGCAGAGCGCCTCGAAGAAGTGCGGCTCGATGCTGCCGATGGAGAACCAGCGCCCGTCGCCGCAGCGGTAGGCGTCGTACCACGGGCGCGCCCCCGTGAGGAAGCCCTCGCCCGGGCGCAACGGCGCACCGCCCGCGAAGAAGCCGCTCATGGCGCTCGTCATCAGCGAGAGCACGCCGTCGCTCATGGCCACGTCCACCTCCTGCCCCCGCCCCGTGCGCTCCCGCGCGAGCAGGGCGGCGCAGATGGCGAAGGCCGCCATCAGCCCCCCGCCCGCGAAATCCGCCAGCAGGTTCACGGGGATGGCCGGGGCCGCGCCCGGACGCCCGATCACGCCCAGCGCCCCGCCGATGGCGATGTAGTTGATGTCGTGCCCCACGAGGTCGCGGTACGGCCCCGTCTGCCCGAAGCCCGACAGCGAGCAGTAGACGATGCCCGGGTTGATGGCCGCCAGCGTCCCGTAGTCCACCCCCAGCCGCTTCACCACCCCCGGCCGGAAGCCCTCCAGCACCACGTCCGCGCCTTTCGCCAGCTCGTGGAAGACGGCGCGCCCCTCCTCGTGCTTCAGGTTCAGCGCGATCGAGCGCTTCCCCCGCCCGAGGGCGTTGTGGGCGGCGGCGCGTTGGGCCGCATCCGCGTCGGCGGGGCCAGTCGCCAGCTTGCCCGAAACCCCCGGCGCGGCCTCCACCAGCAGCACGTCGGCCCCGAAATCGGCCAGCAGCATCGAGCAGTAGGGCCCCGGCGCGAGGCGCGAAAGGTCGAGGACGGTGATGCCGTCGAGGGCCATGGGCATGGCGGGCTCCTCCCTGGCGCGTGGCCGCCGCCATTCTAGCGCGCTGGCGCGGGCCCGCCGCGCGGCTAGAATGGCGCGGCCCCCTCCGCGGGGCACAGCACGGCGGCGCGGCGCGCGCGGGAGCTTCGATGAGCGTCCTTCTCGACGAACACACCCGGCTCATGGTCCAGGGCATCGGCACCGAGGGAGCCAACCACATGCGCCGCTCCATCGCCTACGGCACCAGCGTGGTCGCCGCCGTCCATCCCCGCCGCGGCGGCGAGGAGCAGGACGGCGTCCCCATCTTCCCCACCGTGGACGCCGCCGTGCGCGAGACGGGCGCGAACGTGAGCATCATCTTCGTGCCCGCCCCCTTCGCCGCCGACGCCGTGCTCGAGGCCGCCGCCTCCGCCCTGCCCCTCGCCGTCTGCATCACCGAGGGCATCCCCGTCATGGACATGGTGCGCGTGAAGCGCGCGCTCGCGGGCGGCCCCACCATGCTCATCGGCCCCAACTGCCCGGGCGTCATCACCCCCGGCGCCAGGGCGCGCGCCGGCATCATGCCCGGCGACGTCTTCCTCCCCGGGCGCGTGGGCGTCGTCAGCCGCTCCGGCACGCTCGTCTACGAGGTGGTGGCCCAGCTCACCGCCGAGGGCCTCGGCCAGAGCACCTGCATCGGCGTCGGCGGCGACCCCGTCATCGGCACGCCCCAGCGCGAGGCCGTGCGCCTCCTCAACGAGGATCCGGACACGGACGCCATCGTCATGGTGGGCGAAATCGGCGGGAGCGCCGAGCAGGACGCCGCGGCCTACATCCGCGACCACGTTCGCAAGCCCGTCGTGGCCTTCATCGCGGGCGCCACGGCCCCGCCTGGACGGCGCATGGGCCACGCCGGGGCCATCATCTCCGGCGAGGACGGCAAGGCCGAAAACAAGAAGGCGGCCCTGCGCGAGGCGGGTGCCGTCGTCTCCGACTCCCCCGCCGAAATCGGCGCGACGATGAAGCGTTTGCTGGGGTAGGCGGCTGGCTGCTGGCCGTTGGCCGTTGGTTGCGGGCGCGCGGCCATTGCCCTAAACTCAGCGCCAGCGCTTCCGGAGGGTTCTGTGACCGACGGCGAGACCTCGGCGATTTACTCGGTGCTCCGTGGGCTGGACGGCGTCGACGAGAAGATGCTGAAGCGCCCCGAGGTCGCTTACCTGCCGACCGTCCTCGAGGACGGCGAACTGCCCGAATGCGTGCTGGGGGGTCAGCCTCCCGATTTCGTGGTCGCGACGGACAGGCGGATCATCCATGTGAGCAGGGCGCGTATCGGGAACAAGATCAAGAAACATGCGTCGTATCCCTTCCATGAGATTTCTCGGGTCGAGGGGGCCTTGTTCATGAGCGTCTTGATCATTCATACGACCGATAAGAGGATTCAGCTCAATGCATCCAAAGACAGAATCGAAGCCTTTATCGCCTTTGTGAATCCGAAGATTGAAGAATATCGAGACCCCGATGCTTCGGCGATCTACTCGGTGCTTCGTGGGCTGGACGGTGTCGACGAGAAGACACTGGAACGCCCTGAGGTCGCTTACCTGCCTTCTGTCTTGGAGGATGGGGAACTGCCTGAATGCGTGCTAGGCAGTCCGTCTCCCCAATTCGTGGTTGCCACGGACAGGAAGATCGTCCATGTGACGGGAGCGGTCTTCGGGAACAAGATCAAGGAACACGCTTTCTATCCCTATCATGATATTCTTAATGTTGAACACTCTTCCAACTTGCGCATGCATTCTTTGGTCATTCACCTGATGGGGAAGAATATCAATATCAATGCACCCGAAGCCAGAGTCGAAACCTTCATCGCTTTCGTGAATCCGAAGATTGCAGAGCATCGAGGTCCTGAGCCCGAGATTTACTCGGTGCTTCGTGGGCTGGGCGGTGTCGACGAGAAGATGCTGGAACGCCCCGAGGTCGCTTACTTGCCTTCCGTCATGGAAGATGGTGAAATGCCTGAATGCGTGCTGATCAGCTCCAAAGAATTCGCAGTCGCGACGGACAGGCGGCTCATCTATGTGAACAAGGAAATCGGGGGGAAGGCCACGACTCATGGATCTTGGCCCTATCGTGATATTTATTCGCTCGAACTATCTTCGAGCTTGGGCACGTACTCTTTGATCATCAATTTTGAGAGTGAAGGGATCCTTATTAATGCACCCAAGGAAAGGATTGAACACTTTATTGCCTTCGTGAATCCGAGGATTGAGCCCAAGGTCACGGAACTCGATCGCAAGACGGCTGGCATCGAGGCAGCTCTTCGCCGTCTCGATGGTTTCGGAAAATTTGTCAATCGTGGCGAAATCAAGAATCTCCCTTCGATTCTGTGGGAAAATGAATTTCCGCTTCAAATTACCAGTGGGTGGTATAATAATGGAAATTCGATCTTGGTTGCAACCGACAGGAGGGTTGTTCTCATTGATAAAGGAATCATCAGCCTCAAAGTTGAAGATTTTCATTATACTAATATCACCTCTGTGGAATCCAGGAAGGGATTTGGGATGGGAGAAATCACCATTTACGTTGCTGGTAATAAGGAACAGATCACTCAGGTTCCCAATGATCAAGTGCTTGTGGTCGCCGACTTTATTCGGAATAAGGTGAACGAGGTGAAGGCCCCCAGTATTCCCACGCCACCTCCTGCGCCGCTCCCCGCACCTGCCCCGACGTCGGTCGCTGACGAACTGCTGAAATTCTCCGAACTCCTGGAGAAGGGCATCATCTCCCAGGAAGAGTTCGATGCCCAGAAGGCCAAGCTGCTCGGCTCCTAGAACCGGCGCGACCGTGAAGCGCTGCCAGGGTAAGGTCGATCCATGCCGCCCCTTCACTCCGACGCCGCCATTCCCCCGGGGGAGTTCCTGCGCGAGCACCTTGACGACCTCGGCATGAGCCAGTCCGAGCTCGCGCGCCGCATCGGGCGGCCGCGCCAGGTCGTCAACGAGATCGCGTGCGGGAAGAAGGCCATCACCGCCGAAACCGCGCTCCAGCTGGAGCGCGCGCTGCGGACGCCCGCGCACGTCTGGCTGGGGCTGGAGCAGGAGTACCGGCTCGCCCTCGCGCGAGGGAGCGCCCGACGCTGGCCCGTGGGCGCGCCGCCCGTACAATCGCGGCCATGCCCCGGCGTTCCCCCGTCGCCTCGCGCACGGCCGTGTTCTCCGAGTCCGTCATCCGCGAGATGACGCGCCTCGCCTTCCAGCACGACGCCATCAACCTCGCCCAGGGCTTCCCCGATTTCCCCGCCCCCGAATTCGTGAAGCGCGCCGCCGTCGAGGCCATCGAGGCCGACGTGAACCAGTACGCCATCACCTGGGGCGATCCGCGCCTGCGCGCCGCCATCGCCGACAAGTCCCGCCGCCACTACGGCCTCGAGCTCGACCCCGAACGCGAGGTGACCGTCACCTGCGGCGCCACCGAAGCCATGATGGCCGCCATGCTCGCCTTCGTCGAGCCGGGCGACGAGGTGGTCGTGTTCGAGCCCTTCTACGAGAACTACGTGCCCGACGCGGCCATGAGCGGGGCCGTGCTGCGCTTCGTCACGCTGCGCGGCCCCGACTTCGCCTTCGACCCCGACGAGCTGCGCGCCGCCTTCGGCCCGCGCACGAAGGCCGTCATCGTCAACTCCCCCAACAACCCCAGCGGCAAGGTGTTCGACCGCGCCGAACTCCAACGGATCGCCGCCCTCTGCCAGGAGTTCGACTGCCTCTGCTTCACGGATGAGATTTACGAGCACATCCTCTTCGACGGGCGCGCGCACGTGCCCATGGCCACGCTGCCGGGCATGGAGGAGCGCACGGTGGCCGTGGGCGGCCTCTCCAAGACCTTCAGCGTGACGGGCTGGCGCATCGGCTACGTGCTCGCGCCGCCGCCCCTCAGCGAGGCCGTGCGCAAGGTGCACGACTTCCTCACCGTGGGCGCGCCCGCCCCCCTGCAGCGGGCCGCCGCCGTGGCCATCGAGCGCGGCGACGACTACTACGCCGAGCTGCGCGCCATGTACGAGGGCAAGCGCGACCGCCTGCTGGTGGCCCTGCGCGAGGCGGGCTTCGCCTGCCACACGCCCGCCGGGGCCTACTACGTGATGGCCGCCTTCGACGGCCTCGGCTTCGCCGGCGACGACACGGCCTTCGCCCTGCACCTGATCGAGCGCGCGGGCGTGGCGCCCGTGCCCGGCTCCAGCTTCTACCGCGACGCGGAGGCGGGCGCGCGTTTCGTGCGCTTCACCTTCTCCAAGTCCGACGCCACGCTGTCCGAGGCCGCGCGCCGCCTCGCCGCGCTGTAGCGAAACGCCGCTGGATCTGCTAAGGTTCCCCCATGTCTGAATCTCGCCCCGATCCGAACCAGTCCGTTGTGTCCGCCCTCCGCGCTATCACTGCCATCGTTGGTGATGCTGTCCAGAAAGCGGGTGTGGTTATTGCATTTATTCTTTGGAACATTGAGAGCTTTGTCTCTGAGACCCGTCAGCAAACCCTCAATGATCTCAAGAAATACGCCGAAATTCTTGAAAGCGATCCGGTGAAAGAAAAGCGTGATGCCGGTGCTTTTATTCGCAAGGCAGTTCATGCGTTTGAGAATCCAGAAGATGAATATTCCTATGCTGATGTGATCCACTGGATAATCGGATCTATCGAGGAAATTGCTCGATACCGATTAGGTGATAGCTATCGTTACTTCAAGCCTTCTCTGGATAAGCTTAAAATATCCCAAAACATAAAGGATGAGTTGTTTGAGACTTATGATGATGTCCGCAATAAGACTCCGGGTGTTGGTCATGGGGCAGGAGGTGCTTCTGAATCCGATGCAATGATTGCGCTGTTTGTTGTTCGCTATGGCCTTGATGAGCTACTGCCACCCCTATCGTCGTCCGATTCGCAGTAATGGTTTCATCTCCTCACGCCGTGCGGATATGGCTGTACTGCTTGATCAGCGCGGCGTCGACCGAACCGGGGTGGGCGCGGGCGTTTCCGCGGCGCTCTCCGCGTCCCCGGAGGAACCCAGCAGCGCGTACCAGCGGCGCGAGATGCGTTCGGCGTCGCGCCCCCTGAGCACGCGCTCGTTACACGACGGGCAACGATGGCCCGAGACCTCTTCCCGCAGGACGCGGCCATCACCGGTCGCCCGCTCGAACACGAAGTCCTCGGCGATCAGATCAACCGAGCATTCGCGGCACCGCTTCACGGGAGCCTCCGTGGACATTGCGGCCATTCTACGCGGGCGCCCAGCGAAGGCGCGCCGCCTGCTACCCTGTGCGGATACCGCCGGGGGTTGGACCGTTCCCGTACGTCGCGCGCGACCTGCCGTTCCTCAACCGCCTGCGCCAACAGGTGCTGTTCGCGGCGGGCCCCATCGGCTCGTCCATCCTCGCGCGACGCCCCACGCCCGACGACTACGGCGGGCTCGACGGCTGCAACGAGTACCTCACCGTCTCCAGGCCGGAGCTGATCGACGACGTCCAGCGGAGCTTCTACGCGGCGGGCTGCGACGCCGTGGACGCGGCCACCTTCGGGGCCAACCGCGTGGTCTTCGCGGAGTACGGCATCGCCGACCGCGTGCGCGAGATCAACCGGCTGGCGGCGGAGCGCGTCGGGCGCGTGCGCGACGAGTTCGCCACGCCCGACTGGCCGCGCTACGCCCTCGGCACCATGGGCCCGGGCACGAAGCTGCCCTCGCTCGGCCACGTCACCTACGGAGAATTGGTGGAGAGCTACCGCGAGCAGGCGCTGGGGCTGATCGAGGGCGGCATCGACGCGCTCAAGGTCGAGACCTGCCAGGACCTGCTGCAGGCGAAGGCGGCGCTGGGGGCCATCGAGGACGCCTTCGCGGAGACGGGCGCGCGCCTGCCCGTCATCGCCTGCGTCACCATCGAGACGACGGGCGCCATGCTGCTGGGCTCCGACATCGCCTGCGCGCTGACCACGCTGGAGGCGCTGGACACGGTGGACGTGATCGGCATCAACTGCGCCACCGGGCCGGAGCAGATGGTGGAGCACGCGCGCCACCTGACGCGCCATGCGCGCCGCCCCGTGTTCATCGGGCCGAACGCGGGCATCCCCGAACTGCGGGGCGGCGAGACGGTCTACCCGCTGTCGCCGGAGGCCTTCGCGCGCCACCACCGCATCTTCGTGGAGGAACTCGGCGCGAGCGTGGCGGCGGGCTGCTGCGGCACCACGCCGGAGCACTTCGAGCGCGCCATCGAGGCCGTGGGGCGTCCGCCGCCGCCGCCGCGCCCGACCGCCGCGGAGGCGGCCTGCAGCTCGCTCTACACGAGCGTGCCCTTCGAGCAGGACGCATCGGTGCTGCTGGTGGGCGAGCGCATGAACGCCACCGGCTCGCGCGCCTTCCGCGAGCTGCTGCTGGCCGGGGACGCGGAGGGGGCGGTGGCGCTGGCGCGCGAACAGACGGCGCGCGGGGCGCACGTGCTCGACCTCATGGTCGACTACGTGGGCCGTGCGGGCGCGCCCGACATGGCCCATTTCGCGGAGGCGCTGCGCACGCAGGCCACGGCCCCGCTGGTGTTCGATTCCACCGAGGTCGAGGTGGTGGAGACGGCGCTCGCGCTCTACGGCGGCAAGGCCATCGTGAACTCCATCAACCTCGAGGACGGGGAGCGCAAGATCGCGCTCCTGCTGCCCCTCATCAAGCGCTTCGGCGCGGCGGCGGTGGCGCTCGTCATCGACGAGGAGGGGCAGGCGCGCACGGTCGAATGGAAGCTGCGCGTGGCCCATCGCATCCACGAGATCGCCGTGGGGCGCTACGGCATGGAGCCGGGCGATCTGCTCTTCGACATGCTCACCTTCCCCCTCGGCGGCGGGCAGGAGGACCTGCGCGGCGACGCCAAAGAGACGCTGGAGGCCATCCGCCGCGTGAAGGCGGAGCTGCCCGGCGTGCACACCATCCTCGGCGTCTCCAACGTCTCCTTCGGGCTGAAACCGGCGGCGCGGCGCGTGCTCAACTCGGTCTTCCTGGCGGAGGCCACGGAGGCGGGGCTGGACGCCGCCATCGTCAACGCCAGCCAGATCCTGCCCCTCAACCGCATCCCCGACGAACGGGCGGAGGCGGCGCGCGACCTCATCCACGACCGCCGCCGCGAGGGGCGCGACCCGCTGCTCCACTTCCTCTCGCTCTTCGAGGAGGCGGACGCGGGCGCGGCGCGGGCCGCCGTGGAGGAGCGCGCCGCGGCCCCCGTGGAGGAGCGCCTGCGGCGGCGCATCGTGGACGGCGAGCGGCGCGGCCTCGAGGCCGACCTCGACGAGGCGCTGGGCGGGCTGGACGCCCTCGCCATCATCAACGAGCACCTGCTGGAGGGGATGCGGGAGGTGGGCGAGCTGTTCGGCGCGGGCCGCATGCAGCTGCCCTTCGTGCTCCAGAGCGCGGAGACCATGAAGGCGGCGGTGCGCCACCTGGAGCCGCACCTGGAGCGCGCCGCGGGCGCGGACAAGGGCCGCATCGTGCTCGCCACCGTGCGCGGCGACGTGCACGACATCGGCAAGAACCTGGTCGACATCATCCTCTCCAACAACGGCTACGCCGTGCACAACCTCGGCATCAAGCAGCCCATCGCGGCCATCATCGAGAAGGCGCTGGAGGTGGACGCCGACGCCATCGGCCTGAGCGGCCTGCTGGTGAAGAGCACCGTGGTCATGCGCGAGGACCTGGAGGAGCTGAACGCGCGCGGCCTCTCGCGCTTCCCCGTGCTGCTCGGCGGCGCGGCCCTCAACCGCCGCTACGTGGAGGAGGACCTGCGCGCTGTCTACGCGGGCGAGGTGCACTACTGCCGCGACGCCTTCGAGGGGCTGGCCACGATGGAGCGCGTGGTCGCGGGCGAATCGACGGCCCCCGCGCCGCGTGAACGGAGCGCTCCCCCGCCCGCGCGGGAAACGCCCGTCGCCGCGCCCGCCGGCGGCGAAGCGGAGCGCTCCGCCGTGGCGCGCGACGCGCCCGTGCCGCGCCCGCCCTTCTGGGGCAGTCGCGTGGTGCGGGGCGTGCCCCTGCCCGACGTGTTCGCCTTCGTGAACGAGACGGCCCTCTTCCGCGCCCAGTGGGGCTACCAGCGCGGCGACCGCGACATGGACGCCCACGAGGCCCTCCTCGACGCGGAGGCGCGCCCCGCCTTCCGCCGCTGGCAGGAGCGCGCCATCGCCGAGGGCCTGCTCACGCCGCAAGTGGTCTACGGCTACTTCCGCTGCCGCGCCGAGGGCGACGACCTGCTCGTCTGGCCGGAGGTCGCGGGCGCGGACGAGCGGCCCGCGGGCGAACCGGTGCGCTTCTCCTTCCCGCGCCAGGCCGGGGGGCGGCGGCTCTGCATCGCCGACTTCTTCCGCGACGCGGCCAGCGGCGAGTACGACACGGTGGCCTTCACCGTGGCCACGGTGGGGCCGCGCGCGAGCGAACTGGCGGCGGAGCTGTTCGAGGCCGACGAGTACCGCGAGTACCTGCACTTCCACGGCTTCGGCGTGGAGAGCGCGGAGGCGCTGGCCGAGCTGTGGCACGCGCGCGTGCGCGCCGAGCTGGGCATCGCGGGCGCCGATGCCGCGGAGAAGCGCGAGCTGATCAAGCAGGGCTACCAGGGATCGCGCTACTCCTTCGGCTATCCGGCCTGCCCCGACCTGGAGCAGCAGACGGGCATCGCCACGCTGCTGCGCCCGGAGCGCATCGGCGTGGAGTTGGGCGAGACGTTCCAGTGGCATCCGGAGCAGACGACCAGCGCCATCGTCGTCCACCACCCGCAGGCGCGCTACTTCACGGCGTGAAGGGCTCGCGCCCCGCTTGCGCGCGCGCCCATCCGCGCCCTACCATCGTTGACGCGATTACGCGACTCTTTCGCGGGATGGGCGACATGCGCTGCTCCACACGCGGCGACCACGGGCTTCGCGCCACGGCATGACCGCGCCCGACGTGACCGCCCCCCTGCGCCCCGCCCTGGCGGAGTCCGTGCTTGACCTCGTCGGGGGCACGCCCCTCGTGCGCCTCAACCGCGTCGCGCCCGAGGGCTCCGCCACCATCTACGGCAAGCTCGAAAGCATGAACCCCGCGGGCTCCGTGAAGGACCGCATCGCCCTCGCCATGATCGAGGAGGCCGAACGCGCCGGCCGCCTGCGCCCGGGCGCCACCATCGTCGAGCCCACTTCCGGCAACACCGGCGTCGGCCTCGCCATGGTCGCCGCCGTGAAGGGCTACCGCCTCATCCTCACCATGCCCGAGGACATGTCGGTCGAGCGCCGCCGCCTCTTCGAGCGCTTCGGCGCGGAGGTGCGCCTCACGCCCGCCATCGAGGGCATGACCGGCGCCGTCTTCGCCGCCAATCAGATCGCGGAGAGCGAGCCCGACGCCTTCGTGCCCCAGCAGTTCGAGAATCCGGCCAACCCCGACGTCCACCGCCGCACCACCGCGCGCGAGATCCTGGCCGCGACGGGCGGCGCGCTCGACGCCTTCGTGGCCGCCGTGGGCACGGGCGGCACCATCACCGGCGTGGGCCAGACGCTGCGCGCCGAGCTCGGCGACCGCGTCCGCATCGTCGCTGTCGAGCCCGCCCGCTCGCCCGTGCTCAGCGGCGGGCGTCCGGGCCTCAGCGGCATCCAAGGCATCGGCGCCAGCTTCGTGCCCGGCGTGCTCGACCGCGGGGTCTACGACGAGATCATCCGCGTCGAGGACGAGGACGCCTTCGCCATGACCGCCCGCCTGGCGCGCGAGGAGGGGCTGCTGGTGGGCATCTCCGCCGCCGCCAACGTGATCGCCTCGCTGGCCGTGGCCGCGCGCCTGGGCGCGGATGCCCGTATCGTCACCATCCTCTGCGACACCGGGGAGCGCTACCTCAGTGTCGACCTCTAGTCCCGCCCGCGGCGGCCCGCGCCGCCCCCACGCCCCCGGCCAGAGCGAGGCAGAGCCCGTGACCGTCAACGTCTACGTCCCCACCCCCTTCCGCCACCTCGTCGGCAACCGCGTGCGCGTGCGCGCCGCCGGGGGCAACCTGCGCGAGGTCATGGACGACCTCGACGCCCAGTTCCCCGGCTTCGCCGCCCAGGTGCGCGACGGCAGCGGCGAAATCGCCACCCACATCGGCGTCTACGTGAACCAGATCGAGGTGGAGGCGCTCGACGGCGAGGCCACCGCCCTCGCCGCCGGCGACGAGGTGGCCTTCATCCCCGCCCTCGCCGGCGGCGCCGGCGGCGTCGCCCTCACGCCCGAAATGGTCGAGCGCTACAGCCGCCACCTGATCATGCCCCAGGTCGGCAGCGTCGGGCAGCGCGAGATCATCGGCGCGCGCGTGCTGGTCGTGGGCGCGGGCGGCCTCGGCTCCCCCGTCGCCCTCTACCTCGCCCTCGCCGGCATCGGCACCATCGGCCTCATCGACTTCGACGTGGTCGACCGCTCCAACCTGCAGCGCCAGATCCTGCACCAGACCGCCGACATCGACCGCCCCAAGGTCGAATCCGCCAAAGAGACCCTGCTCGCGCACAACCCCAACGTCGACGTGGTCCTGCACGAAGCGCCCCTCACCAGCGACAACGCCTTCGAGATCATCGGCGGGTACGACATCGTCGTGAACGGGGCCGACAACTTCGCCACGCGCTACCTCGTGAACGACGCCTGCTACCTGCTGAAGAAGAAGCTGGTGGACGGCTCCATCCTCATGTTCGACGGGCAGGCCACCACCTACCTGCCCGGCCAGGGCTGCTACCGCTGCCTCTATCCCGCGCCGCCGCCGCCGGGCATGGTGCCCAGCTGCGCGGAGGCGGGCGTGCTCGGCGCCATGTGCGCCACCATCGGCAGCATCCAGGCCACGGAGGTGCTCAAGCTGGTGCTCGGCCAGGGCCAGCCCCTCGTCAACCGCCTGCTCCTCTACGACGCCCTCTCCCTCGAATTCCGCACCGTCCGCATCCGCCGCGACCCCGACTGCCCCCTCTGCGGCGATAATCCCACCATCGCCGAGCTGATCGACTACGAGGCCTTCTGCGGCTCGCCCTTCCCCCATCCCGGGGAAGCGGACGCGCCCGCCTGAGCCCGCCCGGGAGCACACCGTGACCCAGTCCGCCGCGCCCACCGTCCGCGTCCGCGTTACCGCCGTGCTCCAGAAGCTGACCGGCGGGCAGAAGGAGATCGAGGCTCGCGGCGCCACCGTGGCCGAGGTCGTGGACGACATCGAGGCGCGCCATCCGGGCTTCAAGGGCCAGCTCTACGGCGAGGACGGCCAGCTCCAGCGCTTCGTCAACGTCTACCTCAACGACGAGGACATCCGCTACACCGGCGGCGTGGCCACCGCCCTCGCCGAGGGCGACGTGCTCGACGTCCTGCCCGCCCTCGCCGGGGGCTGATGCCCCGCCGTGGCCCGCCATCGCTCCATCCTCGACCTCATCGGCGACACGCCCCTCGTCGAGCTGCGCTCCTTCTCCCCCCACGCGGGCGTCCATCTTTACGCCAAGCTGGAGGGCCAGAACCCCACCGGCTCCGTGAAGGACCGCATCGCCAGGGCCATGATCGAGGCCGCCGAGGCGCGCGGCGAACTCAAACCGGGCGATACCATCCTCGAACCCACCTCCGGCAACACCGGCATCGGCCTCGCCCTCATCGGCAAGCTGCGCGGCTACCGCGTCGTCTGCGTCATGCCGGAGAACGTGAGCGAGGAGCGCTCCCTCCTGCTCCGCTCGCTCGGCGCCGAAATCGTCTACTCCCCCGGCGAACTCGGCTCCAACGGGGCCATCGCCAAGGCGAAGGAGATCGTGGCCGCCAACCCCGGCCGCTACCACTTCCCCTACCAGTACGGCAACGAGGCCAACCCCGCCGCCCACGAGCGCGGCACCGCCCGCGAAATCCTGCGCGACCTGCCCGAGGTCACGGCCTTCGTCGCCGGGCTGGGCACGGGCGGCACGCTCACGGGCACGGGCCGCGGCCTCAAGGCGCACGACCCCGCCATCCGCGTCATCGCCGCCGCCCCCCATCCGGGCGACAACGTGCAGGGCCTGCGCGCCCTCGAGGAGGGCTTCATCCCCGAGGTGCTCGACGAGTCCGTGCTCGACGGCAAGGTCGTCGTGGACAGCCGCACCAGCTTCGCCTGCACGCGCGATCTCATGGAGAAGGAAGGCGTCTTCGCGGGCGTCAGCAGCGGCTCCGTCGTGCGCGCCGCCCTCAAGGCCGCCGAGCGGCTCGAGGGCGAACAGCACATCGTCTGCCTGCTGGCCGACGGCGGCTGGAAGTACCTCAGCTCCGGCCTCTGGACCACCGACTGGAGCGACCTCCCCGAGGACGTCGACGAGATGATCTGGTGGTAGGCCCGCGCCGTTAGCCGCGTTCCTGGCCCCGCTCCGCCCCCTCGCCGAGCGCGCCGTCGAGGAACCCCTGCCGCAGGTCGATCTTGTCCCGCTCGCTGATCTCGTAGCCGATGGCCACGTTCGCGTGCCGCAGCAGCTCGCGGTCGATCTCCGGCGGCACGCGGCGGCTGCCCGGCTGCCTGCTGCTCACGCGCAGGCCGTCCACCGCCCAGTCGCTCGCCTCCGCCCGCCATCCCTCGCCGAACTCCACGCCCACGTCGTAGGCCGCGGGCCGGTCGGCGTCCGCGGGCGGCTCCTCGAATTCGCGCAGGCGGAAGCTGGGCGCGAGCCGCTCGTGGTCCAGCACGATCACGTCGTCCGCCTCGCGCATGAGCGTGGAGGCCACGCTCTGCTCGCCGAACGGCCCGATGCCCACCAGCACCACGCGCACGCCCATGTCCTGCGCCTCCACCACGCCCTGGCGCAGGTCCTCGTCGCCGCCCAGCAGGTAGGCCGTGCTGATGGCGCGGTTCTGCGACAGGCGGATGAGGTCGCGCACGATCAGCGAATCCACGCCCTTCTGCACGAACCCCTCGCCCCGCGCCACCGTGTTCCCCAGCCGCACCTTCACGCCCGGCTGGTGCGCCACCGCGTTCTGCGAGGGGGAGGGCGTGCCCCCCGGCGCGCCGTCGTACCAGTACGTGCGCAGGTGCCGCTCCGTCGGCTCCGCGTCCGCGCCCATGCCCGCGAGCAGCCGCGTCATCTCCGCGAAATCGATCTCGATCTGCCCCCGGTGCCGCACGCCCAGGCAGAGCTGCCCGCCCTCCGCGTACAGGTATCCCGCATCCACGAACCACGCGAACTGCTGCATCATCGACTCCAGACGTGGCGGGCGGAAAGCGCCCGTCGCGCCATGCTACCGCCATCGTGCCATCGCCGCCCGCTACACTGCCCCCATGCGCTTCGGCGTCACGCTCCCCAACGCGGGCTACGGCGGCGAGCCCGACGCGCTCGTCGAACTCGCCGTCGAGGCCGAGCGCGCGGGCTGGGACGGTGCCTTCCTCTGGGACACGCCCTACGCCGCCGACCCCGCCGGGCCGTCCCCGCCCTTCGCCGACGCCTGGGTGACGCTCGCCGCCCTGGCCGTGCGCACCGAGCGCGTGCGCCTCGGCACCATGCTCACGCCCCTCGCCTGGCATCGCCCCTGGCTCATCGCGCGGCAGGCGGCCACGCTCGACCGCCTCTCCGGCGGGCGCTTCACGCTGGCCGTCGGGCTGGGCGCGCCCCCCGACGACGGCCCCTGGTTCGGCGGCGACGAGCCCGACCGCCGCACGCGCGCGGCCATGCTCGACGAGGCCCTCGCCATCCTCGACGGCCTCTGGAGCGGCCAGCCCTTCGCCTTCGCGGGCGACCACTTCTCCCTGCGCGAGGTCGCCTTCACGCCCACGCCCGTGCAGCGTCCCCGCGTCCCCGTGTGGGTGGTCGGGGCCTGGCCGCGCGACCCCGCCAGCTGGCCCCGCCGCAAGTCCATGCGCCGCGCCATCCGCCACGACGGCCTGCTCCCCAACGTCTTCGACACCGACGGCGCGCCCGTCTTCGACGCCCCCGAGGATGAGGCGCTGGCCGACCTGTGCGCCATACGCGACTGGGTCGAGCGCGAGCGCACGGACGCCGCTCCCTTCGACATCGTGATCGAGCGCGAGCTGGCCCCGCTCGCCGACGCGGAGAAGCGCGCCGCCGCCGCGCGCTGGGAGGATGCGGGCGCCACCTGGTGGCTGGACGACGCCTGGCGGGAGATGTGGAACCACCCCGACGACCCGGAACCGCTGCGCCAGCGTATCCGCCGCGGCCCGCCCCGCTAGCCGCCCCCCGCCTGCGCCCGCTATGCTGCGCTCGGCATATCGCCGGGGAGCGTGCCCGTGCCCGTCCGACGCTTGCTCGCCGCCGTCTGCGCGCTGGCCGTGCTCGCCATCGCCTGCGGCGGGGACGGGGAGGGGGAGGGCGGGGCCATCATCCTCGCCACCACCACGTCCACGCGCGACAGCGGCCTGCTCGACGAGCTGGTGCCCCGCTTCGAGCGCCAGACCGGCATCCGCGTGAAGGTCATCGCCGTGGGCACGGGCGCGGCCCTGCGCATGGCCGGCGAGGGCAACGCCGACGCCGTGCTCGTGCACGCCCCCGAGGCCGAGGCCGCCTACGTGGCCAGCGGCGACCTCGTGGGCGGACGCCTCGTCATGGCCAACGACTTCGTCATCGTGGGGCCGCCCGCCGACCCCGCCCGCGCCGCCGCCGCCCCCGACCTCCCCGCCGCCGTGGCCGCCATCGCCGCGCGCGGGCGCTTCGTCTCGCGCGGCGACGACTCCGGCACGCACCAGCGCGAGCTGGCCCTCTGGCGGGCCGCCGGCGTCGATCCCCGCGCCGTGGCCCGTGAGGAGACGGGGCAGGGCATGGGCGCCACCCTCGCCATCGCCAGCGAGCGCCGCGCCTACACGCTCGCCGACCGCGGCACCTGGCTCGCCCTGCGCGACGCGCTCGACCTCGCCGTGCTGGTCGAGGGCGGCGCTGCGCTGCGCAACGTCTACCGCGTGCACGTGGTCAACCCCGCGCGCCACGACGGCGTGGAGGCCGCCCGCGCGGAGGCCTTCGCCGCCTTCCTCGTGGCCCCCGCCACGCAGGCGCTCATCGGCCGCTTCCGCGCCGCCGAATTCGGGCGCTCCCTCTTCTCGCCCGCCGCCGCGGCCGGGGGCGGGGGATGAGCGCCATCGGCGAGGGCCTGCTGGAGGCGCTGCGCCTCGTCGCGCGCGGCGACGCCCAGCTCTTCGCCATCGCCGGGCGCACGCTGCTCGTCTCCGGCACGGCCACCGCCCTCGCCATGCTCGCGGGCGCGCCCCTCGGCTACCTGCTCGGACGCGCCCGCTTCCCCGCGCGCACGCTCATCCTCGCCGCCGCGGGCACGGGCATGGGCCTGCCGCCGGTGGTCGCGGGCCTCGTCATCTGGCTGCTGCTCGTGCGCAGCGGCCCCCTCGGCGGCCTCGACCTCATCTACACGAAGCAGGCCATGATCGCCGCCCAGTTCGTCATCGCCCTGCCCCTCGTCACGGCCTTCACCGCCGCCGCCATCCAGGCCCTGCCCGCGCGCCTGCCCGACCTGCTGGCGGTGCTCGGCGCGGGCCGCGCGCGAACCTTCTGGCTGCTCGCGCGGGAAGCGCGCCTGGGCCTGCTGGCCGCCGTCATCGCGGGCTTCGGCGCCGTCGTCTCCGAGGTCGGCGCCTCCATGGCCGTGGGCGGCAACCTCGCGGGCGACACGCGCGTGCTCACCACCGCCATCGTCACCGAGACCAGCCGCGCCGCCAACGAGCGCGCCATCGCCTACGGCCTCGTGCTGCTGGCCATGGCCTTCGCCGTGGTGATCGTGCTCACCGTCGTGCAGCAGCGCGGCGCGCGCTGATGGAGGCGCGGCTCGAAGGCGTCTCCTTCGCCTACGGCGACCGCCCCGCGCTGGAAGCGGTGGACCTGCGCTTCGCCGCCGGGCGCGTGACCGCCCTGCTCGGCCCCAACGGCTCCGGCAAATCGACGCTGCTGCGCCTGCTGGCGGGATTGGAACGGCCCCGCCGCGGGCGCGTGCTGCTGGATGGACGCCCCCCGTCCGCCGCCCGCGCCGCCGTCGCCTACGCCTTCCAGGAGGCCGTCTTCCTGTCGGGCACGCTGCGCGCCAACCTCGACCTCGCCCTGCGCCTGCGCGGCCTGCCCGCCGCCGAACGCCGCGCGCGCCTGGAGGAGGCCGCCGCGGCCTGCGGCGTGGCCCGCCTGCTGGACCGTCCCGCCGCGCGCCTCTCCGGCGGCGAGGCGCAGCGCGCCAACCTCGCCCGCGCCCTCTCCCTGCGCGCCCCCCTCACGCTGCTCGACGAGCCCCTCGCGGGCTTCGACGAACGCGGGCGCGCCCGCATGCTGGCCGAGCTGCCCGCCCTCCTGCGCCGCTTCGCCGCCACCGTCGTGCTGGTCACGCACGACCGCGAGGAGGCGCTGCGGCTGGCCGCCGACGTGGCCGTCCTGCGCGAGGGGCGGGTGTGCGCCGCCGGGGAGCGCCGCGCCGTCTTCGCCGCGCCCCCCGACGCGCAGACGGCGGCCTTCCTCGGCTACGCCCTGATACCCGTCGATGACGGCCTCGCCGCCGTCGCCCCCGGCGCGCTGCGGCCCGGCGCGGGCGACTTCACCCTCGCCCTGCGCGTGGAGGAAGTCGTGGACCTCGTTTCCGGCGTGGAAGTGGCGGGGCGCGTGGGCGGCGAGCGCGTGGCCGCCGTCTTCCCCCCCGGCGCGCCCGCCCCCGCGCGCGGCGAGTGCGTGGTCGTGGGCGCGCCCGCCGCCGCCGTCGTGAAATTCCCCGCCGCCGGTTGACAGGCGCGCCCGCGCCCGTAGCATGGAAGCACGATGGATGCGCGGACGGCTCCTCGCGTGTTTCCGGCGTCGCCGTAGGGGCGGCGCCGTTTCGCGTCCGGCGCGCCCGCGCGGGAGGGTTCCCGACAGCCATGCAGTCGAGCATCATCGGCAAGATCGAGAAGGCCAGGCGCTACGCCGCCGAACCCGAGCGCATCCGCATCGACGGCATCAGCGCCACCGTGCGCGGCGACAACGGCGAGCACCGCGTGGCCCTCGCCGGCGACGACTGGTCCTGCACCTGCGGCTTCTTCGCGGAATGGTCGATCTGCAGCCACACGATGGCCCTCGAACGGGCGCTCGCGGGCCGCGTGCCCGCCCAGCCCCTGCCCGTGCGCCGCGCCTCCGGCGACTGACCCTCCGGCCCGCGGCGGCGTGAACGCGCGCCTCCCGCTCGCCCTCGCGGCCGCGCGCGCCGCCTCCGCGCTCGGCCCGCGTCTCGGACGGGGCGGCGGCACCGCCCTCCCCGGCCTCCTCGCCGAACGCATCGCCCCCGACGCCGCCTCCGCCCTCGCCCGCCCCCTCGCGGGCGGCGCCGTGCTCGTCACGGGCACCAACGGCAAGACCACCACCGCCCGCCTGCTGGCGGACATGCTGGCCGCCGCCGGACGCCCCGTCGTGCACAACCGCGAGGGCTCGAACCTCACGCGCGGCATCGTCTCCGCCCTCGCCGCCGCCGCCGACTGGCGCGGACGCCCCCGCGACGCGCGCGCCCTCGCCCTCATGGAAACGGACGAGGCCGCCCTGCCCGCCGCCGTGCGCGCCCTGCGCCCCCGCGCCGTGGCCTTCACCAACCTCTTCCGCGACCAGCTCGACCGCTACGGCGAGGTGGAAAGCGTGGCCGCGCGCTGGCGCGAGGCGCTCGCCCTGCTGCCGCCCGACGCCACGCTCGCGCTCAACGCCGACGACCCCGCCGTGGCCGAACTGGCGCTCGACTGGAGCGGCCCCGTGCACTGGCACTCCCTCGCGGGCGCGCGCGCCGCGACGGGCGACCCCGGCCCCGCCGACGCGCGCTGGTGCCGCGCCTGCGGGGCCGCCTACCGCTACGCCGCGCGCTACGCCGCCCACCTCGGCGACTGGCGCTGCGGCGGCTGCGGACGCGCCCGCCCCGCCCCCGACACCGCCGCCCGCGCGGTCGAGCGCGCGCCCGACGGCCTGCGCCTCGACGTCCCCGGCCTGGGCGAGGCGCGCCTGCCCCTGCGCGGCCTCTACAACGCCGGCAACGCCCTCGCCGCCATCGCCCTCGCGCGCGTCCTCGGCCTGCCCGCGGAGGCCATGCGCGCGGGCCTCGCCGCCGCCCGTCCCGCCTTCGGGCGCGGCGAAACGGTCGAAATCGCGGGCCGCCGCCTGCGCCTGCTGCTCTGCAAGAACCCGGCGGGCGCCACCGAGGCCCTGCGCCTGCTCGAGGAGGAGGGCGCCGCCGAGGTCGCCTTCCTGCTCAACGACCGCTTCGCCGACGGGCGCGACGTGAGCTGGATCTGGGACGCGGGCTTCGAGCGGCTGGCGGCGAACGTGCGCCGTTGCCGCGCGGGGGGCGACCGCGCCGCCGACGCCGCCCTGCGGCTGCGCTACGCGGGCTGGCCCGCCCCCGCCAGCGTGACGCGCTCGCCCGCCGCCTTCCTCGACGCCGTGGCCGCCGCCCCCGCCGACGGCGACGCCCCCCTCGCCACGCTCGTCACCTACACCGCCCTGCTCGACCTGCGCGCCGAGCTGGCCCGTCGCGGCGCCGTCGCGGGCGTGGCGGTGAGCGGCTAGCCGCGAGCCATCGCGCCAGCCTGAGGAGCCCCGCATCGGCGGGGGCGTTTCCGCGCGCGCGGGATGCAATTTGACAGCAAGGGGGGGGGGGGGGTAAAATGCGATCCATCACCAGAGTCTGGAGGACTCATCATGAAACGCCCGCTCCTGCTGGCCGCCGTCGTGGCGCTGGCCATCGGCCTGCTCGCCATCGGCGTCGGCCTGCGCGACGCCGCCCCGTCCACCCACGCGCAGGTCATTGAGACGGTGACGGCCACGGCTGTGCCCACGGCGACGGCCACGGCCACCGTCGCGCCCATCGCCACGGCTACGGCATCGCCCGCGGCCACGGCCACGCCTACCACCACGACTACGGCTGTGCCCCCCGCCCCCACCTGTAACGAGGCAACACTTGGCGTCAAGCCTGAGGACAACACCGGACTGAGGGACGACTGCAACACGCTTCTCGGGCTCCGCTACAAGCTGTCCGGCCGGGTCATGCCCAACTGGAGCCAGGCGATGGCGCTCACGAGATGGACTGGCGTCACCGTTGAGACCGTGGGTGACAAGAAGCGCGTGACCGGGCTGGACCTGACCGGGACGGTGGCCCCCTACGCCTTCCGCAATGCGCTGGCGGAGCTGGCGAGCCTCGACGAGCTCGTCGACCTCAACCTCGCCGTGCACACGACCCAAGAGACGACCCCGACTCCCGGCACGCGCGAGACGAGTCCGCTGACTCGCACGACCGGCGTGACCGGCGTCACGCTCCGCCCGGACCTTACGGGTCCCACCTGTAACGAGGCAACACTTGGCGTCAAGCCTGAGGACAACACCGGACTGGCGGACGATTGCAACACGCTCCTGGCGATCAAGTCCACGCTGGCCAAGACGGCGACGACGCTTGACGGTGCCACCGACGGCTGGTCCCCGACGCGGGCGCTCACGTCCTGGAAGGGCGTCAGAGTCTCCGACGGGAGCGACGGGACGCCGAAGCGCGTGACCGAGCTGCGATTGTACAAGGAATCGCTGGCGGGGAAGATCCCGCCGCAAATCGGAGACCTCACCGCGCTCACCAATCTCAATCTCGGCAACAACCAGTTGACGGGGGTCATCCCCACGCAACTGGGGAACCTGACGGAGCTCACGGAACTGGTTCTTCACAAGAACCAGCTGACGGGAGTCATCCCGACGCAACTGGGCAACCTGAACAAGCTCACGGGACTCTGGCTCGATGGGAATCGTCTGGCCGGGGTTATCCCGACACAACTGGGGAACTTGACGGATCTTGCCGAGCTCCATCTCCGCAGTAACCAGCTAGGGGGGGTCATCCCCACGCAACTGGGCAATCTGAACAAGCTGCGCAGGCTTCTCATCAACCATAACCAGCTGAGGGGGGTTATTCCCACGCAACTGGGTAACTTGGGGAATCTGAACAACGGGGACACGCTTGTCAGGCTCAGTCTGGGGCATAACCGGCTGACGGGGGTTATCCCCACGCAGCTGGGGAACCTGACGAACCTCGGGGCGCTGACCCTTGAGAACAACCAGTTGACGGGCGTCATCCCCACGCAGCTGGGCGACCTGAACAAGCTCACCATCCTGAGGTTCTGGAGCAACCGGTTGACCGGCAGTATCCCGACGCAGCTGGGCGACCTGACGAATCTTCGCATCCTCGCCATGGAAAACAATAACCTGACGGGATACATCCCGACGCAGTTGGGGAACCTGAAGGGCTTGGAGAGGCTGCGCCTCAGCCAAGAGATGAGTGGGGTCGTCCCGCCGCAACTCTGGACTCTCCCCCTCCTCGAACAGCTCGGGGTCGGCGACGCCACCTCGGGCTGCTACCCCAGCGACCTGCGGGCCAGCCTGCGGCCAGCGCACCTCGCCGCCTGCCCCGCGGGGGACGACGACTAGGCGCCATCCCCATCGCAAGCGCACGGGAGCGCCCCGCCTCGGCGGGGCGTTTCCGCGCGGGGGCCGTCCGCTGGCGGGCTACGCGCTACCGTGTAGGATGGGCGCATGACGCCCTCCGGCGGCGAACCCGGGCCCGGCCAGCGCGTGCGACGCCTGCGCCGCCGCGCGGGGCTGAGCCAGGCCGCCCTCGCCCGCCGCCTCGGCGTGCGCCAGCAGACGGTGAGCGAATGGGAGCGGGGCCGCTACGCCCCGCGCGGCGCCAGCCTCACCGTGCTGCGCATGTTCGCGGAGGAGATCGAGCCCTGGGACGCCGCCCCGCCGGAGCGGGAGGAGGGGCCGTGAGCGCCGCCGCCGCCCTCGCGCCCGCGCCCGCGTGGCTTTCCCTCGCCGAGGATGCCGAGCCTTGGGACGCCGCCCCGCGCGGCGAGGCCGCCCTCGCCGCGCGCTGGTTCGCGGGCCTGCGCGCCCCCGCGCGCGTGGCCGACGGGCGCTCCCTGCGCGTGCGCTTCCCCGGCGTGCCCGCCCCCGGCCACGGCCCCGACGCGCGCGACGCCGTGGTCGAGCTGGACGGCGCCGAGCTGCGCGGCGACGTCGAGTTCCACCTGCGCGCCAGCGGCTGGCGCGCCCATGGCCACCACCGCGACCCCGCCTACGCCCGCGTCGTCCTGCACGTGGTCGAGGAGAACGACGGCGGCGCCCTCGTCACCCTCCACGACGGCGGACGCGCCATCGCCCTGGCGGTGGCGCCCCCGCCCGCCGTGCCGCCCCCCGCCTTCGAGCCGCCCTGCGCGGCGGCGGCCCGCGTCATCCCGCCCGCCGCCGCCCTCGAACGGCTGGGCCTCGAACGCCTGCTTGAAAAAACCTCGCGGGCGCGGCACTGGGCGGCGGCGCGCGGCCCCGCGCCCGTGCTCCACGCCCTCGCCCTGGAGACGCTGGGCGGACGCCGCAACCGCGAGTCCTTCGCCGCCATCGCGCGCCGCCTGCCCCTGCCCGCCCTGCTCGAACGCGCCCCCGCCGCCCCCGCCGCCTCGGAAACGGCCCGCGCGGAGGCCCTCGCCGCCGCCCTGCGCGGGGCCGCGCGGGGATTGCCCCTGTCGCGCCGCGGCCTGCGCCCCGCCGCCTTCCCCGAACGCCGCCTGGAGGCGCTGGCCGCCCTCTGCGCCCGCCTCTGGCCGGACGCGCGCCCCGATTGGCCGGAGGCGCTGGCCGCCCCCGCGGGCGTCCCCCGCGCCCTGCGCGCCCCCGGCGTCGGTGCCGCCGCGGCCCTCGAGCTGGCCGTCAACGCCGTCCTGCCCGTTGCCCTCGGCGCGCGCCGCTGGCCCGAGGCCGAGGCCCTCGCCCGCTTCCGCGCCCTGCCCGCGCCCGCCGTCTACGGCCAGCTGCGGCCCCTCGCGGGCTGGCTCGGCGGGGACGGGCGCGCCCCCTTCGCCCGCGCCGCCGCCCTGCAGGGGGGCCTGCGCCTGCACGAGCGCCATTGCGCGCGCGGGGGCTGCGGCGTCTGCCCCCTCTCCGCGCCGCCGCCGCGCGCGTGCGGCATCGCCCGCGAGGGGGGAGAATAGCGGCGGCCCGCATTCGCCGCCGCGAGGGGAACGCATGAAGACCATCGCCGCCAAGATCTGGGACCGGCACCTCGTGCGCCGCGAGGAGGGCCTTCCCGACCTGCTCTACATCGACCTGCACCTCGTGCACGAGGTCACCTCGCCCCAGGCCTTCGAGGCCCTGCGCCTCGCCGGACGGCGCGTGCGCCGCCCCGACCGCACCCTCGCCACCGTCGACCACAACGTGCCCACCGCCGGCCGCGACCTGCCCTGGGACGATCCCCTCTCCGTCAAACAGGTGGAGGCCCTGCGCGCCAACTGCGCCGAGTTCGGCGTGCCCTTCTTCGACATCGACGACCCCCGCCAGGGCATCGTGCACGTGGTCGGCCCCGAACAGGGCTTCAGCCAGCCGGGCATGACCATCGTCTGCGGCGACAGCCACACCTCCACGCACGGCGCCCTCGGCGCCCTCGCCTTCGGCATCGGCACCTCCGAGGTCGAGCACGTGCTCGCCACGCAGACCCTGCCCCAGGCCCCCCCGCGCGCCATGGCCGTGGAGGTGAACGGCGAACTCGCCCGCGGCGTCACCGCCAAGGACGTGATCCTCAACGTGATCCACGCCATCGGCGTGGGCGGCGGAACCGGCCACGTGGTCGAGTACCGCGGCGACGTCATCCGCGCCCTCTCCATGGAGGGCCGCATGACCGTCTGCAACATGAGCATCGAGGCGGGCGCGCGCGCGGGCCTCGTCGCCCCCGACGACGCCACCTTCGCCTGGCTGGAGGGGCGGCCCGCCAGCCCCGCCGGGGCCGCCTGGGAGCGCGCCCTCGACCGCTGGCGCGCCCTCGCCACGGACGAGGGCGCCGAATTCGATACCGTCGTCGAACTGGACGGGGCCGCGCTCGAACCGTGCGTCACCTGGGGCACGAACCCCGCCCAGAGCGCCCCCGTCACGGGGCGCGTGCCCGACCCCGCCGACGCCCCCGGCGAGGCCGCCCGCGAGCAGACCGCGCGCGCCCTGCGCTACATGGACCTCGAACCGGGCGCGGCCCTCGCCGACATCCCCCTCGACCGCGTCTTCATCGGCTCCTGCACGAACTCCCGCCTCGAGGACCTGCGCGCCGCCGCCGCCTGCGTGCGCGGACGGCGCGTGGCCGACCGCGTGCGCGCCATGGTGGTGCCCGGCTCCGGCCTCGTGAAGGCCGCCGCCGAGGCCGAGGGGCTGGACGGCGTCTTCCGCGCCGCCGGCTTCGAATGGCGCGACGCGGGCTGCTCCATGTGCCTCGGCATGAACCCCGACATCCTCCTCCCCGGCGAACGCTGCGCCTCCACCTCCAACCGCAACTTCGAGGGCCGTCAGGGGCCCGGCGGGCGCACCCACCTCGTCAGCCCCCAGATGGCCGCCGCCGCCGCCATCGCCGGCCACTTCGTCGACGTGCGCGACTGGGAGATGGACTGATGCGCAAATTCGAGACCGTCTGCGGCCCCGCCCTGCCCCTCAACCGCGCCGACGTGGATACCGACCAGATCGTCCCCGCCAAGTACCTCAAGCGCATCGAGCGCGCCGGCTTCGGCCGCTTCCTCTTCGACGACTGGCGCAAGGACCCCGACTTCGTGCTCAACGATCCCGCCTTCGCGGGCGCGCCCGTGCTGCTCGCGGGCGCGAACTTCGGCTGCGGCTCCTCCCGCGAACACGCCCCCTGGGCGCTGGAGGACCACGGCTTCCGCGCCCTCATCGCCCCCTCCTTCGCCGACATCTTCCGCAACAACTGCGCCAAAATCGGCCTCCTCACCGTCACGCTCGCGCCCGCCGACGTCGAGTTCCTCATGGCCCGCGCGGAGGAGCTGCCCGACGCCGCCATCGTGGTGGACCTCGAAACGCAAACGGTGGCCACCGCCGACGGGGCCTTCCGCCGCTCCTTCGAGATCGACCCCGCCGTGCGCCGCAACCTGCTGGAGGGGCTGGACGCCATCGGCCTCACGCTCGAACACGAGGACGCCATCGCCGCCTTCGAGGAGCGGCGCGACGACGACGAGTACCCCTCCACCGTGCCCGCCGGGGAGGAGACGGCGTGAGCGGCGACGCGCCCCGCCCCAGCCTCGCCGCCGCGCGCGACAACTGGCGGCGCTCGCCCCTGCCGTTCGCCTCCCGCCTGCGCCTCGCCCTGCGCAACAACTGGATCAAGCTGCGCACGCGCTCCGACTGCTGCGGGAACCACGGCCAGCCCGGCTGCTGAGCGGGCCCCCCGCCGTCCGGTGCGGACGGACCCGGTGAAACGGCCCCCTGATTCCCCCGCCCTGCCCTTCGTCGCCATTGAGGGGGCCGAACGCCCGCCCCTGCCCCCGTGCCGCTACGTCTTCCCCGACCCGCGCGAGGCCCCGGCGGACGGCCCCGCGGCGCGCGGCGGCGACCTCGCCCCCGAAACGATCGTGGCGGCGGCGCGCGCGGGCCTCTTCGCCTGGCCCCACGGCGGCGTGGACGCCCTCTGGTGGTCGCCCGACCCGCGCGCCATCCTGCGGCCCGAACGCCTGCACGTCCCCCGCCGCCTCGCGCGCCGCCTGCGCCAGGGCCGCTTCCGCGTCTCCCTCGACGCCGATTTCGCGCGCGTCGTCGCGGGCTGCGCCGCCCGCCCCGAGGGCACCTGGATCACGCCCGCCCTGCTGCGCGCCTGGCTGCGCCTGCACGCCCTCGGTTGGGCCCACAGCTTCGAGGTGCGCGACGCGGACGGCGCGCTCGTGGGCGGCCTCTACGGCCTGCGCGCGGGCGGCCTCTTCCAGGCCGAGTCCATGTTCCACCGCGCCCCCGACGCCTCCAAGGTGGCCCTGCTCGCCCTCTGCCGCCACGCCCTCGCCGGCGGCGTTTCCCTCATCGACGCGCAGCTGCCCGCGCCCCACCTCGCCGCCCTCGGCGCGGAGACCGTCCCCCGCGAGCGCTACCTGCGGATGCTGGCCGCCGCCATTGCCCCGACGCGGTAGACTGCGCCCATGACCGCCTTCCCCATCCTGCTCGCCCCCGGCGACGGCATCGGCCCCGAGGTGCTCGAAGAGGCGCTCAAGGCGCTGGCCGCCGTCGAACGCCGCTTCGGCCACGAGTTCCAGTACCAGCGCGCCCTCGTCGGCGGCGCCGCCATCGACCGCCACGGCGTCGCCCTGCTCGACGAGACGGTCGAGGCCGCGCGCCGCTCGCGCGCCCTCCTCTTCGGCGCCGTGGGCGGCCCCAGGTGGGACGACCCCGGTGCCGCCGTGCGCCCCGAACAGGCCATCCTCGGCCTGCGCAAGGGCCTCGGCCTCTACGCCAACCTGCGCCCCGTGCGCGTCAACCCCCTGCTCATCGAGGACGCCGCCATCAAGCCCGACGTCCTGCGCGGCGTCGACATGATCGTCGTGCGCGAACTGACCGGCGGCGTCTACTTCGGCAAGCCCCGCAAGCGCTGGACCAACAGCCGCGGACGCCAGGCCGTCGACACCGTGCGCTACAGCGAGCGCGAGATCGCCCGCATCCTGCGCACCGGCTTCGAGCTGGCCCGCGGCCGCCGCCGCAAACTCACCAGCGTGGACAAGGCCAACGTGCTCGACACCAGCCGCCTCTGGCGCGAAATCGCCGTCGAGCTGGCGGCGGAATATCCCGACGTCGCGCTCGACCACCTGCTCGTGGACGCCTGCGCCATGCACCTCGTCACCCACCCCGCCGACTTCGACGTCATCGTCACGGAGAACATGTTCGGCGACATCCTCACCGACGAGGCCTCGGTGCTCGCGGGGTCCATGGGCATGCTGCCCTCCGCCAGCCTCGGCGCGCGCGGGCGCGGGGGCGCGGGCATGGGCATGTACGAACCCATCCACGGCACCGCCCCCGACATCGCCGGGCAGGGCAGGGCCAACCCCATCGCCATGATCCTCAGCGCCGCCCTCATGCTGCGCCACTCCCTCGGCCTCGAGGCCGAGGCCGCCGCCATCGAGGAGGCCGTGGATGCCGTGCTCGCGGGCGGCTACCGCACCGCCGACATCGAGGCCGCGGGCGCGACCGTCGTCGATACCGCGCGCATGGGGACGCTCGTGGCCGAGCGCCTCTCCGCGTGAACGCTCCGCCCCACGCGCGCCCGCGCGGCCTGTAGGATGGAACGCACACACACCCCGTCGGGCGCTCCCCCCGCGCCCGCGTGAGAGCGAGGCTCCCGAATGACCGGTACCGAAATCCAGCGCGGCCTTGAAGGCGTCAACGTGGCCGCCACCAACCTCTGCAGCATCGACGGGCGGGCGGGCGAACTCATCTACGCCGGCTACGACATCTACGACCTCGCCGCCAACGCCAGCTTCGAGGAGACCGCCTTCCTGCTTTGGAACCTGCGCCTCCCCAACGCCCGCGAACTGGCCGACCTCAAGGCCCTGCTCATCGCCGAGCGCCCCCTCTCCGACCTGAACCGCGCCCTCATCCCCGAGCTGGCCGGGCACGCGCGCCCCATGCGCTCCCTCGAGATCTGCATCACCGCGCTGGGCGCGCTCGACCCCAACTCCAACGACTTCACGCCCGACCAGTTGCGCCGGACGGCGGCGCGGCTGACGGCGCGCATGCCCACCGTCGTCTCCGCCTTCCACCGCCAGCGCCAGGGCCTCGACATCCTGCCCCCGCGCGACGACCTCGGCCACGCCGCCAACTTCCTCTGGATGCTGCGCGGCGAGGAGCCCAGCGAGCTCGATACGCACGTCTTCGACGTGGCCATGACGCTCCACGCCGAGCACGAGATGAACGCCTCCACCTTCTCCGCCCTCGTCACCGCCTCCACCATGAGCGACATGTACTCCGCCATCGCCTCCGCCATCGGCACGCTCAAGGGGCCGCTCCACGGCGGGGCCAACGACCGCGTCTTCCGGATGCTCGAGGAGATCGGCGATCCCGCCAACGTCGAGTCCCACATCGAGGCCATGCTGGCCCGCGGCGAGCGCGTCATGGGCATCGGCCACCGCGTCTACAAGACCACGGACCCGCGCGCCATCATCCTCGAACGGCTGGGCGAGCGGCTCGCCGAAACCTCCCCCGACCGCCACTACTTCGACCTCTCCCGCCAGGTGCGCGACTACCTCGCCAAGCGCCTCGCGGGCCGCCCCCTCTACCCCAACGTCGACTTCTTCAGCGCCTCCGTCTACCGCATGCTGGGCATCCCCAACGACCTCTACACGCCCATCTTCGCCGTCGCCCGCATCGCCGGCTGGAGCGCCCACCTGCTGGAGCAGTACGCCGACAACCGCCTCATCCGCCCCAACGCCGTCTACTCCGGGGAGAAGGAGCGCGTCTACGAACCCATCGAGTCGCGCGGTCAGGGGGAGGCCTCCTCGCTGATCTCCTCGTAGCCCTCGTCGCCCTCGCGCGCGCGCAGTTCGGCCTCGCGCGCCTCCGCCTCCTCGCGTTCCTCGCGCTCGGCGACGCTTTCGCCCAGCAGCCCGCCCTGCGCGTCCACCTCGAAGGCCGCCTCGCGCGCCTCCAGCGCCTGCGCGTACCAGCTTCCCCCCAGGAACGTGAGCGGGCTGAGGGCGCGCTCCTCCAGCAGCCAGCGCTCCGCGTACGCCTCCTCCAGCGCCTGCACGCGCACCACCTCGCCCGCGAACAGCACGTGGTCGCCCACCGGGATCACGTCGCGCAGGCCGCACTCGATCCAGGCCAGACAGCCGTCCAGCAGGGGCGCCTCCACGTGCAGCGCCGCGAACGTCTCCAGCCGGCTCCCCTCGATCTTGTTCTCGTCCGCGCCCGTGCGGCTGCCGAAGAAGGCCGTCTCGCGCAGCAGCTCCGGCCCCGGCACGTTGAGCGCGAACTCCTCGCTGAAGCGGATCATGTCCGCCGTGTGCCGCCCCGGGTGCAGCGCCACGCCCACCAGCGGCGGCCCCATCGACAGCGGCGCCGTCCACGCCGCGGGCGCCGCGTTGGCCTCCCCCCGCCAGCTCGTCGTGACGATGCTCACCGGCCCCGGATTGAGCAGCCTGCGGGCGTCGGCGGGGTCGTAGAGACGGCGCGTCGGCACGCTTCCTCCCGCCTTCCTTGTGGCGGGGGGAAGGTACGAACCGCCGCCGCCCCTGTCAATTTCCCGCCCGCGCTGGACCGCTCGCGGGGGCTGGCCTACCATCGCCGGGCCGGAGGCGCCCGCCATGGCCGTGATGTTCAGCGTCATCTTCTACACGGTGCTCGCCGTGGCCGCGTTCTACTTCATCCTGCTGCAGCCCGTGCTGAAGCAGCAGCGGCAGCGCAAGCGGGCCGTGCGCGAGCTGCGCATCGGCGACGAGGTGGTGACCACGGGCGGCATCATCGGCGAGGTGAAGGACGTGCTCGCGCCGACCGACGGCCCCACGGAGCTGGTGCTGGAGATCGCGCCGGGCATCCGCGTGCGCGCCCTCACGGAGGCGATCGAGCGGCGGCTGACGACGCTGGAAAGCGCGCCCGGGGAAGCGTCGCCCGCCGCCGCCATCACGGGGGAGACCGCCGAGCCGCATGCCTAGGGCCTCCACCGGCGCGATCTTCCTGGCGATCCTGGCGGCCAGCGTCTTCTGCCTCTTCGTGGTCTGGCCGAGCGCGCCCACGCGCTACCTGCCGGGCGACTTCTGGCCCTCGGGCCGCGGCCTCAGCATCGGCGGCTTCGAGCGCACGGCCATGCGCCTCGGGCTGGACCTGCAGGGCGGCGCGCACCTCGTGCTGCAGGCGGAGCCGCCCGCCGACTTCGAGGGCGACCTGACGGAGTCGCTGCAGGTGGCGCGCGAGGTGATCGAGCGGCGCGTGGACGCCTTCGGCGTGGTCGAGCCGCAGATCCAGATCGCCAGCGGCAACCGCCTCGACGTGCAGGTGCCGGGCATGAGCCTGCCCGACGCCGAACGCCTCATCGGGCGCACGGCCTCGCTCGCCTACTCCGTGATCGACGAGAACGGCGCGGTCGTGCCGGCCACGGGCGTGATCGACGGGCGCACGGTGCAGATGTCGGGCCAGCACCTGCAGAACAACACCGAGCCCGAACGGCGGGGCGTGACCTTCGCCGTGAACTTCCAGACGACGGACGAGGGCGCGGACATCATCGAGCAGATCACCACGCGCGCGCTGGCCTTCGACGTGAGCGACCCGCGGCGGCGCATCCTCATCTACCTCGACGACGAGCTCATCTCGGACGCCGTGGTGCAGGGCGTGATCTCGGACGTGGGCACGATCACGGGGCTGGACAGCTTCACGGAGGCGGCGGACCTCTCGCGCCAGCTGAACGCGGGCGCGCTGCCCGTGCCCCTGCGCACCATCCAGGCCAACGAGGTGAGCGCCTCGCTGGGGGACGACTCCGTGCGCGCCTCCGTGAACGCCGCCGAGATCGGGCTGCTGGCCGTGCTCGCCTTCATGATCCTCTACTACCGCCTGCCCGGCCTGCTGTCGGCCTTCGCCCTCGTCGTCTACGCGCTCATCACGCTGACCGTGTTCAAGCTGTGGCCGGTCACGCTCACGCTCTCCGGCATCGCCGCCTTCATCCTCTCCGTGGGCATGGCGGTCGACGCCAACATCCTCATCTTCGAGCGCATGAAGGAGGAGCTGCGGCGGGGGCGTCCGCTGGCGGCGGCGGCGGAGACGGGCTTCCGGCGCGCGTGGCCATCCATCCGCGACTCCAACATCGCCACCTTCATCAGCTGCGCCATCCTGTTCTGGTTCGGCGACCAGTTCGGGGCCTCGTTCGTGCGCGGCTTCGCCATCACGCTGGCCATCGGCGTGGCCGTGAGCATGTTCTCGGCCATCGTGGTGACGCGCACCTTCCTGCGGATGGTGACGGGCACGCGCCTGGCGCGCTCGTCGTGGCTGTTCAACGCCGCGCCCCCGTCCGCCAACGCCGCCGCGGACGCCCCCGCGACGGCGGAAGGCGCGGCCCGCCCGACCTTCATCGCCTTCGCGCAGCGGCGCTGGATCCCGCTGGGCCTGTCGCTGGCGGTGTTCACGGCGGCGGTGGTGACGCTGGCCGTGCCGCCCCCCCTGCGCGCGGGCATCGAGTTCACGGGCGGCTCCACCTTCACGCTCGCCTTCGAGACCGGCGCGGTGGACGCCGACGGCCTGCGCGAGGCGCTGGGCGAGCTGGGGCACGCGGAGGCGCGCGTGCAGGGCGCGGGCCCCGACGCCTTCCTCGTGCGCACGGTCGAGCTGGAGGGCGCACCCCCCCTGACGGCAGCGGCGGGACCGGCGGCCCCCGGCGAAATCGACGACATCGAGGACGCGCTGGAGGCGCGCTTCGGGCCGGTCGAGCGCCGCGACTTCGCCACCGTCTCGGGCACGGTGTCCACGGAGATCGCGCGGGACGCGACGCTGGCGGTGGCGGCGGCGGCGGCGGCCATCCTCATCTACGTGGCCTTCGCCTTCCGCCGCCAGCCCAGCCCCTGGCGCTACGGCCTTTGCGCCGTGCTGGCGCTCATCCACGACTCCGTGATCGTGCTGGGCCTCTTCTCCCTGCTGGCCAAGTTCGCGGGCACGGAGGTGGACACGGCCTTCATCGTGGCCATCCTCACCGTCATCGGCTTCTCCGTGCACGACACCATCGTGGTGTTCGACCGCGTGCGCGAGGTGACCTCGCGCGACGCCTTCGTGCCCTTCGCGGAGGCCGTGAACGTGAGCCTCACGGAGACGCTGGTGCGCTCCGTCAACACTTCCTTCGTGACCGTGCTCACCATCGTGGCCATGTTCCTCATCGGCGGCGTAACCATCCAGAACTTCCTGCTGGTGCTGCTGGTGGGCGTGATCGCGGGCACCTACAGCAGCATCTTCGTGGCGGCGCAGCTGCTGGTGGCGTGGGAACGCGGCGACGTGGGGCGCTTCCTGCGGCGGCTGCGCCCGCGCGCCGGGGCCGCCCCCGAAACCGCCTCCGGCTAGTCCCCGGCGGGGCCGCCGAAGAGGGCGCGCGCGGGGCTCTCCGCTTCCTGTTCCGGCAGGCCCAGACGGCGGCGCAGGGAGCCGCGCGCGGAGCGGTCGTCGCCCGCATCGGGGGTGCGCACGACCACGGGCATGGGGATGGCATGGCCGAAGACGAGCGCCTGGCGGTTGCTCTCCAGCGCGGCGATGACCTGCCGCAGGCCGCTCCGTCCGGCGGCCCCGCCCACCAGCGCCTCCACGTCGCCGTCGCTATCCAGCTGCAGGCAGAACTTCGTGCCGATCTGCGAGAGCACCTCGGGGTCGATCTGGCTGGGGCGCTGGTCGATGACGAGCAGCGTCACGTTGTACTTGCGCAGCTCGCGCGCGATCTGGCCGAAGATGCTCTGCCCGGCCACGGAGCGGTCCACGAACTTGTGCGCCTCCTCGATGACGATGACGAGGCGGTTGGGGGCGGCGTCGCGCCCGCGCGCGTGCTCCGTGTTGTCGCGGTAGCGCTCCCAGATGTGGCGCGAGAGTATGTTGGCCACGAGCATGTAGCTCACGAGGTCCGCGCCGTAGCGCCCGAACTGCACCACCACGCTCTTGCCGCCCTCCAGCGAGCGCACGATGTGCTCGAAGACGCCGCGGAACTGGGCCTCGCCCGACTTCACGAAGTCGGGCCGCGTGAGCCGGCGGATGCCGCGGCGCAGGTTCTCGAGCGAGCCCGGGTAGCCCATGCGCGCGCCGGCCTGGGGCCAGGTGGCGCCGTCCTCGGGCGACTCGCCGCGCCAGAGTTCCTTGATCACGGCGTCCGACGGCTCGCTGGCGATGAGTTCGTCGATCCAGCCGTGGCCGAAGCGCTGGTGGCAGGCGTGGGCGGCGTCGATGGCCAGCTCCGTGAGGTTGAGCGTCTCGCGCAGCACCTCGAGGTCTTCGGGCTCGATGTCGCGCGTGCCCACCAGCACGCGCCCGTCCGTACGGGGCGCGTTCGCCTCCAGCGTGTACAGCTCGACGTCCGTGGGGTGGCGGTCCTTGAGGGAACGCAGCTGGCTCACGCCCGCGCCCTGGAACTTCATCTCCCGGCCGTAGTCGTTGTGCATGTCGAAGACGAGGGCCACGGTGCGCTCGCTGTTGGCGCGGGCGGCGGCGGAGCGCAGCAGCATGGCGTCGAGCATCTGCAGCACGAGCACGCTCTTGCCCGTGCCGCTCTTGCCGAACACGCCCGCCGAGCGCTCGAAGAGGCGCTCGAAGTCGATGGCCACGTCCAGCCGCTCCATGCCCAGCGGCGCGCCCAGGGGGATGGCCGCGCGCCCCTCCGTGGAGAAGGCGCGGTCGAGCGCGGGCTGGTCGGCGGCGTGCACGGGCGCGAAGTGGCCCGGCAGGCGGCGCGCGCGCGACGGCTCGCCCCCGCCGTCCGGCAGTTCGAGGTAGGGATCGACGGCGACGGCGGTGTAGACGCCCGTATCGCGCAGCACCTCGCCCAGCAGGGAGGAGTCGCCGCCGCCCGGCGGCCACACCGTGGGGCCCGCGTCCACGGACTTGAGCACGACGTCGGTGACCATGCCGAGCAGGCGCGCGCCGTCGTCGATGCGCGTCATGGCGTACTGGCCCAGCTGCGCCGTGCGGCCCGCGTCGAGGCGCACCTCCAGCCCCTTGGCGAGGGAGCCGCCGACCACCGCGCCGAGGGAATCGCCCTCGTCGCGCGCCCGCGGAAATTCGCTCACGGCCCCGGCTCCACGGCGCGCAGGATGCTGGTGAGGCGCGAGGGCTCGGCCTTCAGCAGGCGCGCCAGCTCCTTGCCCGCGCGCACGGTGAAGGCGCGCGCGTCGGGACCGGCGGCGCGGGCCACGTCGCGGATGGCGGCGGCCACCACGGCGTCGTCCACGGCGGGGTTGGCCAGCAGGGGCACGAGGAACTCCCCGTCGGCGGCGACGCGCAGCTTCTCCTCGTCGGTGGCGGCGTGGGCCTCGGCCAGCAGCGGCGGCGGGCGCGGCGGGGGGAAGGGGCGCGCCGCCTCGCGCTCGACGTGGCCGCAAACGGCGGCGGTGAGCGTGGTCCGCAGCAGCAGCGGGATTTCGGGGTTCCCGGCCAGCACCTCGGCGGCGCTCTGGCCGGGCTCGCCGCGCGGCGCGATGGGGCGGGCGGGGTCCTCGGGGCCGCTCTCGCTGGCCGCCACCACGCCGAAGGTGAAGCACGCCCCCTCGCGCACGGCCAGCATCTGCCCCAGCGCGAAGGGCTCGCTCGTGTAGCGCGCGTAGGCGCAATCGAAGGCGCGCACACCCGCGCGGATGACGCGGCAGGTCCCGCCCGCGCCGCTCACAGCGCCCGCACGCGCTTGCTGCGCTGCTTGCCGTGGCGGCGCGGGCGCACGCCATGCTCCCCCGCCAGCCGTTCGAGCAGGCGCTCGAACCCGGCGCGGTCGCTCGCGGAGATGACGGCCTGCTCGTGCGCCTCCTGCAGGGCGCGGGGATAGCCGTCGCAGCGGCGGCACTGGTCGACGAGGGCGGCGTGCAGGCGCTCCGCGCGTCCCGCCGAGGCGGCCCACACGGGCAGCTCGACGCGCGCCACGTCGTCGCCCGCGCGCAGGTAGAAGAAGGCCGCCTCGTGCCCGGGCAGGAGCTCCTCGATGCGGCCCGGCAGGCTGCTGCGCGAGCGGAAGAGGGCACCGCGCTGGCCGTCGGTGAGGAGCCCGCGGAACACGTCCCCGTCGGTCACGGGCGGCGCGCCCTCCGGCTGCGGCGCGAGCGCGTCGAGGCTGGCCGCCACCTCGCGCGCGGCGGACGCGGAGACGTAGGCGCCGATGGCGAGGCGCTCGCCGCAGGCGCGCAGCCGGTCGAGCGCCGCCAGCGTGCGCGCGCGGTACGGCTCGAGGGCGGCGTCCGAGGTCCGGCGGGCGTGCAGATCCCACGGCAGCAGCGTGCCGTCGATGAGGAGCACGGCGTCGCCCCGCGCGCAGACGGGCTCGGCCAGCTCGGCCCCGCGCTCCAGCTCGCGCACGTCGCGCAGCAGGTTCACGGCCAGCCCGCGCGGGGCGCGCCGCATCTCGCCCCCGCCGTCCGCCGCGAAGAGGTCGCGGTCGAGCCCGAGCTCGGGGTGGGAGCCGAGTGCCGTTTCCACGGACCCGTCGTAGGAGAGGCAAGCGTAGCCGGTGTTGATCACGTGGCAGCCCGCGGCGGCGAAGCGGTCGGGCGCGATGGAGGAGCCGTCCACGGCCACGACCGTGAGCGGCGGCGCGGCGGGCGCGGGGAAGACGGCGGCGGGATCGCCCCCGGCCTCGTCGAGCGGGAGGGCGTGGGGCACGGCGCGGCCCCGCAGGGCGGCCTCGATGCGGGCGCGGGCGGCGGCGGGATCGTCGCTCCAGCGGCGCAGGGCGGCGCGCGCCCCGGCGATGGCCGCGCCCGCCGCCTGGCGCGTCTCCGCGTGCCGCTCCAGCAGCGCGGGCAGGGCCGCGGCCACGGCCTCCATGCGCAGCGTCACCGGCGCGCCTCCGCCGGGGAGCGCAGCACGCGCACGTCGCCGGTGCGGCGCGTGACGTGCGTGGCGTCGAGGTGTTCGAGCAGCGCCTGCGCGTACTTGCGGCTCGCGCCGAGCAGGTCGCGCGTCTCCGCCAGGCTGATGGCACCGTGTTCGCGGATGCGCTCGCGGACGCGCGCCACGATGGCGGCGTGCACGCCCGCCTCGAAGACGACGCCCGCTCCCGTGTCCACCACCAGCCCCTCGTCCACGAGCCAGCCGAGCAGGTCGGGCGGGGGGATGCCGTCCGTGGGGGGGCTGGCGCCGCCCGCCTTCAGCGCGGCCACGAAGGCGTCCGCCCGCTCCCGGTCGGCGGCGGCGAGGCGCACCGCGTAGCCGGGCGGATGCAGGCCGCCGCCCGCGTCCGCCACCAGCGCGCCGCTCGCGCACGCCTCGGCCACGGCGAACTCGAAGCGCGCCGGTTCGAGGCCGAGGCCGCTCCGCAGCGGCTCGGGCGGGGCGGCGCGGCGCAGGGGATGGGCGGCCAGCCAGTCGCGCGCGGCGGCGTCCAGCGCGGCCACCGCGGCGTCCAGCCAGGGGCGGCCCGCGATCAGCGCCCCGCGTTCCACCGCCCGTCCGGCGGCGGTCAGCGCGCGCGCGGCTTCGGCGGCCCCGGCGGCGTCCAGCGCCAGCGCCGCGCCGATGCCGTCCAGCGGCAGGGGGCCGTCGGCGAGGGCGTCGGCCAGCCGCTCGGCGGGGGGCGCCTCCAGCTGGCGCGCCAGCGCCTCCAGCACGGGGGCGTGGCGGCGGCGGTGGCGGCGCGCGTTGACGGCGGCGATGGGGCCGCCCGCCACCGTCTCGTTGGGCGTGCGCACCACGCAGCTGTCGCGCGGCAGCACGGCCACCGGCGTCTCCAGCACCAGCTGCGCCCAGGCCGTCTCGCCCGGCCCCAGTTCGTCGCGATCGAGGAAGCGCACGCGGGCCTCCGATTCGGCGGTGGCGGAGAGCACCGTGACGCCCGCGTCGTGCGCGAGCGGATGGCGCAGCAGGTCCGTCGCCCGCAGGCGCGCGTCGAGGGTGCGCACGGGGCGCAGCACGCCGCGCGCGGCCAGCGCCATGCCGCGCCGCAGCTCCCCCGCGCGGATGCCGCTGAGGTTGACGGCGGCGCGCGTGCCGGGCGCGAGGCGCTCGACCGGTTCGCCGTGGCGCTGCAGCCCGCGCACGCGCCCGCGCAGCCCGCCCGGCTGGATCTCCACCTCCTGCCCCGTCGCCAGCGCGCCGTCGAGCAGCGTGCCCGTCACCACCGCGCCGAAGCCGCGCATGCTGAAGGCGCGGTCGATGGGCAGGCGCGGGCGGCCCAGGTCGCGCTTCGGGGGGATGGCGTCCAGCGCGGAGTCGAGCGCCGCCAGCAGCGCGTCCAGCCCCGCGCCGTCGCGAGCGGAGGTGCGGACCACGGGTGCCCCCGCCAGCCGCGACCCGGCCAGCGTCTCCTCGATCTCGGCCTCGACCAGATCGACGTAGTCGTCCTCGGCCAGGTCGCGCTTGGTGACGGCCACCACGGCGGCGGGCACGTCGAGCAGGTCGAGGATGGCGAGGTGCTCGCGCGTCTGGGGCATGGGGCCCTCGTCGGCGGCCACCACCAGCAGGGCCAGGTCGACGCCGCCCGCGCCCGCCAGCATGTTCTTGATGAAGCGCTCGTGGCCGGGCACGTCGACGATGCTGACCTCGCGCCCGGAGGGGAGCGCGAGCCAGGCGAAGCCGAGGTCGATGGTGAGGCCGCGCTCCTTCTCCTCGCGCAGGCGATCGGGGTCGATGCCGGTGAGGGCCTGCACGAGCGCGCTCTTGCCGTGGTCCACGTGACCGGCGGTGCCGACGACGTACATCTGCCTGCCGCGATTATGCCACGCCCGCGCGCCCGCGCAGGTGCTCCAGCGCGCGCACGGCCACCTCGGCGTGCAACAGCCGCCCGCGGCGCGTGAGGCGCAGCCCGCCGCCAGCATCCTCCAGCAGCCCGGCCTCGCGGCAGGCGTCGAGGGGCGGACCGGCGGCGGCGGCGAGCGACACGCCGAAGCGGGCGGCGAATTCGGCGGGCGCGAACCCTTCCACGAGGCGCAGGCGCAGCGCGATCCAGTCCGACATGGCGGTGGCGGCGTCGGGCCGTTCGGCGCGGGCGAGGGCGCGTCCGTCGCGCGCCACCGCCTCGACGTAGGCGCGCGGATGGGCCACGTTCTCGTAACGCTCGCCGTCGAGGAAGCCGTGCGCGCCCGCGCCCACGCCGAGGTAGTCGCCGTAGGTCCAGTAGACGCGGTTGTGGCGGCTTTCGTGGCCCGGGCGCGCCCAGTTGGACAGCTCGTAGGCGCGGTAGCCCGCCGCCTCCAACCGCGCGCCCGCGGCCTCGTACAGGTCCGCCACGTGATCGGGGTCGGCGGGCGCGACCTCGCCCCGCTCCACGCGCGCGGCCAGGGGCGTGCCCGGCTCGACCGTGAGGGCGTAGAGCGAGAGGTGGTCGGGCGCGAGCCGCAGGGCGTGGTCGAGCGTCGCTTCCCACGCGGCCAGCGACTGGCCGGGCAGGCCGTACATGAGGTCGAGGTTCACGCTGGCGACCCCCGCGTCGCGGGCCAGCGCCAGCGCGGCGGCGCTCGCCTCGGGCGTGTGAATGCGGTCGAGGAAGGCCAGTTCGGCGGCGTCGAAGCTCTGCGCGCCGAGGGAGACGCGGTTCACGCCCGCATCCACGAGCTCCCGCAGGTCCGCGCCGGAGGTGGTGCCCGGGTTGGCCTCGATGCCGATCTCGGCGTCGGGCGCGAGGGGCGCGACGGCGCGCACGGCCTTGATGATGGCGGCCAGCGTGTCCGGCGGCATCTCCCCCGGCGTGCCGCCCCCGAAGGCGATGGACGTGACGGCGCGCCCCTCGACGCGCGGCCTCCAGCCCGCGACCTCGGTTGCGACGGCGTCCGCGTAGGCGCGCTTCAGCCCGTCCATGCCCGCGTGCGCGTTGAAGTCGCAGTAGCCGCACACGCGCAGGCAGAAGGGGACGTGCGCGTAGACGGCCAGCGGGGCGCTCACGCGGGCGGGGCGAGGGCGGCGCGCAGGGCGGCCACGCGGTTGGTGGTGATGGCGTCCACGCCCCAGCCCGCCAGCGCGCGCGCCCGCTCCGCCTCGTCCACGGTCCACGCCACCACCGCCAGGCCGTCCGCGTGGAAGCGGGCGACGACCCCTTCGGTGAGCAGCGAATGGCGGCAGGAGACGCCCGCGGGCAGGGGATCGTGTTCCAGCACCGAGCGGAAGAGGTCGAACTGCGAGGGCGTATCGACCGAGTAGTAGAGGTCGAGGTCGGGGCGCGCGGCCTTCACCCCGCGCAGCAGCGGCCAGTTCGTGGAGGAGGCGGCCACGCGCGCCCCCCGCCCGCCCGGCTCGTCCAGCGCCCGCCGCACGAGGCCGGGCGCGGCCTCGGGGCCGTTCTTGAGGTCGAGGAAGACGCCCGCGCGCCCGTGGCAGGCGGGCAGCAGCTCCTCCAGCCGGTAGATGGGGCGCGGCGCGGGGCGCAGGTACCAGCGTTCGTAGAGGACGGGCAGGGGGCCGGGCAGATGGCGCTCGTGGCGCGCCTCGAAGCGCCCGCGCCGCACCCACAGGTCCACCTCGAGGAAGTCCGCGCCGTCGGTCAGGGCGCGACGCGCGCGCGCGGGGTCGTTGCCGCCGCCGTGGGCGATGAGCGCGGGCGGCCCGCCGGGGGCGCGCAGCGGGGGGGCGTTCAAGGCGCGGCCGCGCTCGGCTCCCGGACGGGGTGGCGGGGCGAGACGGCGATGTCCCCGCTGGCGATGGCGCGCAGCGTCTCCTCGTCGGCCAGCCGAAAGCCCCCGGCCACGGGCGCGATGGCCCCCAGCGCGACGAAGCGGCTGAGCAGGGCGGTGACGGTCTCGCGGCTCGTGCCGATGGTCTGGGCCAGCTCCTCGTGCGTCAGCCCGAGGCGGATCTCGCGGTCGCGCACGCGGTCCAGCAGGGCGTCCGCGAGGCGTCCCGACACGGACTTGGCCACGAGGTTCATGAAGGTGCGCTGCATGACCGCCAGCCGCCCGGCCATGAGCTCGGCCACGGCGAAGGCCAGCCGCGGCGAGCGCTGCATCACGTGGAAGAAGGCGTCGAGCGAGATGCTGACGGCGGCGGTCTCCTCGAGGGCGCGGGCGCAGGTGGCGCGCTCCGAACCCTCGACGATGGCCATGTCCCCCACGAGGTCGCCCTTGCCCGCGATGCCGAGGATGACCTCCTTGCCGTTGTCCGCCACGTGGTAGAGCTTCACGCGGCCCTTGAGCAGCAGGAAGACGCGCTCCGGCGGCTCGCCCGCAGAGAAGAGGAACTGGCGCGGGGCGAAGCGGCGCTCGCTGAGGTGGGGGATGAGGCGCTCCAGCTCCTCGTCCGTGAGCACGTTCATGACGCGCGAGAGCTGGCGCAGGTACCACGCCACGGAGCGGCGCAGGGGGTCGCGCCCGCGCGCGGGGGAATCGCCGACGGCTGGAGCGGTCACCGCGATTCCCCTTCCCGCGCGCGCAGTTCGTCGAGGATGCGCGACACCCGCGGGTCGGGCGACGCGCCGCCGCTTTCAACATAGCGTTCGAGGTCGGACAGGGCAAGCGCGGTCGTTCCTTGCCGGTAATGGAGCAGGCCGCGCTCCAGGTAGAGGGTCGCGTTCCAGGCTTCAAGCCGCAGGCGCAGGCCGAGGGCGGCGATCCAGCGCGCGGCGTCGTCCTCCCCGCGATAGGCGACGCACAGGTTGACCAGCATGCGCTGCAGGATCTGGCGGCGCGTGACGGCGGCCAGCAGGGCGTCGGGGCTGGCGGTCGCGTCGGGGTAGTCGCGCAGGCGCTCCAGCAGGGCGGCGCGCGTGGGGCGCTCGCCCGCGTTGAAGGGATCGACGAAGAAGCCGTCCGCGCCCCCGCAGCGCACGAGGAAGTGGCCGGGGAAGCCCACGCCGTCGCATTCCAGCCCCACGCGCCCGGCGATTTCGAGGTAGACGAGGGAGAGGCTGATGGGGATGCCGAGGCGGCGCTCGACCACGCGGTCGAGGTAGCTGTTGGCGGGGTCGCCGTAGCGTTCGCGGTTGCCGCGGAAGCCGCGTTCGGCGAACAGCTCGGCGTCCAGCGCGCCGGCCAGCGCATCCGCCCCCGCGCCCTCCCCGGCGCGCGCCAGCACGGCCTCGGCGATGAGGTCGAGCTCGCGCGCGAGGGCGTGGCCGTCGACGCCGTCGCGCCCCAGGCGGGCGATGGCCACGGCCCCGCCGAAGAGGTCGACCTCGTGGTCGCGCCCCGCGATGGCGCGCGCGAAGGCCAGCTCCCGCTCCATGCCGCCAGCGTAGCCACGGGCGGCGGGCGGGGCCAGCGCGCGGGATGGCGCTAGCATGGCGCGGATGCGTTCGTGGCTGGCATGGGTGCGGGACGCGCCCCACGCGCTGGGGCTGGGCGTCTTCTGCGCGCAGGTGGCGCTGGGCTTCGCGCTCTTCGCCGTCTTCCAGGAGTACGCGCCCAACGGCCTCGGCGCGGGCGACGCCTTCGGCGGCTACCTGCTGTCCCTCTACGGGGGCGCGCGCTTCCTCGCGGAGACGCCCGCCGGGGCCATCAGCGACCGCATCCCGCGCAAGCGGGCGCTGCTCGTCGGCTTCGCCCTCATGATCCCGGCGCTGGCGCTCATGGCCGCCGTGCGCGAGGAGCGCGCCTACCTCGCCTTCGCCGCCCTGCTGGGCGTGGCCACGGCCTTCATCTGGCCCGCCGCCTACGCCCTCGGCGCGGACCGCTACGCGCCCGCCGAGCGGGGCAAGGTGGTCGGCTTCCTCAACGTGGGCCAGCTGTTCGGCTTCGGGCTGGGCGCGCTCGCCGGCGCGCTGCTGGTGCGAACGTCGCCGGACGCGCTCTTCGGGCTGGCCACGGCGGCGGTGGCGGCGGCGCTGCTGACGACGCGGGCCTGGGTGCGCGACGTGGCGCGCGGGGAACGGGACGGGCGGCGCACGCCCCTGCGGCGGGCACTCTCGGCGCGGCTGCTCTTCCTGAGCGCGCTCATCCTCGCGGCCACGGTGGGCGTGAGCTCGCTCGTGCCCGCCATCCGCCCCTACGGCGACGACGTGCTCGGCGTCTCCTTCTGGCGGCTCACGCTCCTGCTGCTGCCCGCCGTGGCCGTGGGCGGCGCGCTCTACGTGCCCGCCGGGCACCTCTCCGACCGCATCGGACGGACGCGCCCGCTGCTGCTGGCGCAGGCGCTCATCGTGGCGGGCGCGCTCACGATCGCGGCCACGTCCAGCATCCCCCTGGCGATGCTCGCGGCGGCGGTCGTCTTCAGCGGCCTCGTGCTGCAGGTGCCCGCGCTCAACGCCTCCGTCATGGACCTCGCGCCCGCGGCCCACCGGGGGGCGCTGATCGGCTGGTCGGTGGCGCTGAGCGGGCTGGGGCTGGCCATCGGCCCGGCCATCGGCGGCTTCGTCACGGAGGCCGTGGACGCGCCCGCGGCCTTCCGCCTGACGGCGGCGCTGGCGGCGGGCACGGCCCTGCTCACGCTCGCCTACGGGCGCGTGCACGGCCACGCGCCCCCGGCCGAGGGCGGCGTCGTCAGCCCGCCGACTCGGTGATGGCCACGGTGGTGATGGCGACGGGCTCGGCGGGGCGGTCGTTGGGGCCGGTCTCCGCCCCGGCGATGGCGTCCACCACCTCCTCGCCGCCCGTCAGCTTGCCGAAGATGGTGTAGCTGGGCGGCAGCGGGTAGTCGGCGTGCATGATGAAGAACTGGCTGCCGTTGGTGTTGGGCCCGGCGTTGGCCATGGCCAGCGTGCCGCGTTCGTAGGGGCGCGTCACGGGCTCGTCGTCGAAGCGGTAGCCGGGGCCACCGCGGCCCGTGCCCGTGGGGTCGCCGCCCTGGATCATGAAGCCGCTGATCACGCGGTGGAAGATGACGCCGTCGTAGAAGCCGTCGCGGGCGAGGAAGACGAAGTTGTTGACCGTGGCGGGGGCCTCGTCGGCGAACAGGTCGGCCACCATGGCCCCGGCGGCGGTCTCGATAGTGGCGGTGTAGCGCCGCGCGGCGTCGATGGCGAGGGCGGGGGGCGCCTGGTACTGCTTCACGGATGCTCCGATCGCGGGGGATGGCCCGCAGCATACAGGCCGCGCCCCTCAGGGGTTCTCCGAAATCCAGCGGTCGGCGTCGCGCGTCCAGTCCACCAGCTCGTCGGGGGCGAAGAAGAGGGCGGTCTCGCGCGCGCCGCTTTCGGGGCTGTCGCTGGCGTGCACGAGGTTGCGCCCCGTTTCCAGCCCGAAATCGCCGCGGATGGTGCCCGCCGCCGCCTTCGCCGGATTGGTGGCCCCCACGCTCGCGCGCACGGCGGCGGCGGCGTCCGTCCCCTCGAACACGGCGGCCACCACGGGGCTGCTGGTGATGTAGGCGACGAGGTCGGCGAAGAAGGGCTTGCCCTCGTGCTCGGCGTAGTGGCGGCGCGCGAGGGCCTCGTCGATGCGCGTCAGCTTGAGGCCGACGAGGCGCAGGCCGCGGCGCTCCAGCCGCTGCAGGACGGTTCCGGCGAGGCCGCGCTGCATGGCGTCGGGCTTGACGAGGACGAGGGTGCGTTCGGCGCTCATGCCCCTATCGTGCTGGCGCGGCGCGCTGCGCGCCAGCGGGGCCGAAGGGATGGCGCGGCGGCGTGATGGCGGGCGGGCGCGCGTAGATCGCGGTCAGGCCCGCCACGGACGCCAGCGCCCCCGCGCGGTAGCGGTCGAGGGCCGCGCGCGCGCGCTCCGGCGGGGCCACCTCGATTCCGCCCAGCTCGCCCGCGCCCTCGCCCGCCAGCGCCGCGTCGTTCGCCAGCTCGTCGGGCGCGGCGAGGCGCATGGGGCCGTCGGCGTCGTGGCCGCGGAAGCGCTGGACGGCGAACTGCCCCCGTCCGGCGGGATGGATGGCGGTGAGCGCGGCGGCGGGGCGGGCGGCGGCGATGGCCTCCAGCGTGGAGAGGCCCGCGAGCGCGCAGCCCCGCGCCAGCGCCAGCCCCTGGGCGGCGGCGATGCCCGAACGCAATCCCGAATAGGCGCCCGGCCCGCACACGGCCACGACCGCCTCCAGCGCCGCGCCCCGCAGGCGCTCGCCGATGGCCGCGAGCAGGGCGGCGTGCCCGAACGGCTCGGCGGCGGTCGCGGTGAAGGGCTCGGCCTCGCCCTCGATGGCCAGCGCCAGCGCGAAGCGGGGCGAGGCCGTGTCGATGGCGAGGACGGCGCTCACGCCAGCCCCAGCGCGGCCAGAACCGCGCGGCCGCGCTCGTCCCCGGCGCGCAGCCGCAGCAGGCGCTCCCCCTCGGACACGGTCGCCAGCTCGACCGTGAGCGTGGCGTCGGGCAACAGGCCGTCCGCGCGTTCGGGCCACTCCACCGCGAGCACGCCGCGCTCCGCCTCCTCGCGCAGGCCCAGCTCGTCCAGCTCGGCGGACTCGGCGACGCGGTAGAGGTCGGCGTGGTAGAAGCGCTCGCGCCCGCGGTGTTCGTTGACCAGCACGAAGGTGGGGCTGGCGATGGGGCCGGCGACGCCGAGTCCGCGCCCGATGCCCTGCGCGAGGCGCGTCTTGCCGGCGCCCAGCTCGCCGCGCAGGAGCACCACGTCGCCCGCGCGCAGCACCGCGCCCAGCCGCTCGCCGAAGGCGCGCGTGGCCTCCTCGCCGTCGCTGGCGACCGACGCTTCGTCCGCGATGGTCATGCGCCCAGTATAGGCGGCGGCGCGATGGCGTCAGCCCGCGGGCGCGGTTGCCGTGGCCTCCGCCGCGCGCCGCGCGACGTGGCCGAGGAAGGCGATGTGGCGCTCGAAGTGCTCGCGCCCGTAGGCCGGGCCGCGCGTCGCCATGCCGTCGGCCAGCTGCAGCAGCAGGAGCGGCAGCGTCTGGCCCGCCACGTCCCGCGCGAAGCGGCGCAGGGCGGGGTCGCCCGGCGGCCACGAGCGCGCGAACTCCCCCGGGCGCAGGTGCTCGCGCACCATGTCCGTCACGAAGGCCACGCTCGCGGGCGCGAAGCCGAGCGCCGCCAGCCGCCCCTCCAGCAGCTCCGCCCCCGCCGGACCGTGCCGCGGGAAGCGCAGCCGTCCGTCGCGCTCCACCGCCGTGCGCGGCTTGGCGACGTCGTGCGTGAGGCAGGCCAGCCGCAGCAGGTGGAGGATGGGCCGCCCGTCGATCTCCCGCGCCAGCCATTCCCCCACGCGCAGCTCCGGCGCGGGGTCCGGCAGGCGCAGCCCCTCCACGCCCTCCCCCAGCGCGCGGTCGAGCGCCTCCGCCGCCGCCAGGTTGTGGTCGAGCACGTCGTAATGGTGGAGCGCGGGCTGCGCGAAGCCGCGCCCCTCCTCCAGCTCCGGCAGCAGCTCCGTGAGCGTCCCCGCGTCGTCGAGCGCGCGCAGCCGCGCCCCGGCGTCCGCCGCGGCCAGCGCCTCCAGCAGGGCCGCGGGCGGCGTCACGCGCGCGGATGCGCCTTGTCGTACTGCTCGCGCCTCTGCTGGTCCGTCAGCTGCGTGTAGACCTGCGTGGTGGAGATGCTGGCGTGGCCCAGCGCCTCCTGCACGTTCCGCAGGGGCATCCCCCCCGACAGCATGTGCGTGGCGTAGGTGTGGCGCAGCATGTGCGGCGTCACGTGCCCCAGCCCCGCCTCCCGCGCGTACCGCTTCAGGATGAGCCAGAAGCCCTGCCGCGTGAGCCGCCCCCCGTGGCGGTTGATGAAGAGCGCCGGCTCCTCCGCGCTCGCCGCCATCTTCGGGCGCACGTGGAAGATGTAGCGCCGCAGCTCGTCCACCACCCGCTGCTCCAGCGTCATGGCCCGCTCCTGGTCGCCCTTGCCCACGCCCCGCACGGTCACGGGCACGCTCTCCAGCGACACCTGCGCCGCGTCCAGCGAGACCAGCTCCGTCACGCGCATGCCCGTGGCGTAGGCCAGCTCCAGCATGGCCTTGTCCCGCTGCGCCGAGGGCGCGTTCGAGCGCGCGGGCTGCTCCAGCAGCGCGTCCACCTCCTCGATCGTGAGCGAGCGCGGCAGCGACTTGCCCGACGCGGGCGAACGCAGCTCCCGCGCGGGGTCGTGCTCCAGTCCCCCCTCCGAGGCGAGGAAGCCGAAGTACGACTTCACCGCCGCCACCTTGCGCGCCACCGTGGCGTCCTTGTAGCCCCGCTCCTTCAGCTCCTCGACGAAGGCCACGAGCATCTCGCGCGAAACCGACTCCCACGCCACGCGGCCATCCACGGCGATGGGGCGCAGGGCCCCGCTCCGCTCCAGCTGGCCGAGGTCGCTCTTGTAAGCCGCGATCGTGTTGCCGGAGGCGTTCTTCTCGACCTGCAGGAAGTCGAGGAACGCCGCGATCCGAGAATCCATCCCCTGGTCCCTCCCCGTGGGAAACTGGCGTAGCCGCGCCGTGGCGTGGAGCGCGCCGATACTAGCCGCAACGGCGCGGGCGGGCTACGGCGCGGGCGCGGCCCGTGTGAAAATTCCGTCACCGCGCCCTCATTCCCCCGCCTCCGTGATGCGCAGCCAGCGCCGCTTGCCCACGCGCACGCGGGCGCCCGGACGCGCGGGCGCGCGCTCGTCCGTCACGGGCTCGCCGTCCACGCTCACCGCGCCCTGCCCGAAGAGCCGCCGCGCCTCCCGCCGCGACGGCGCCGCGCCCGCCGCCACGATCACGTCGATGAGCGCCTGCCCCGCGCGCGCGGGCGCGTCGGGCGCGTCGTCCGGGGCCTGCCCGCGCTGCACCGTGCGCTCGAAGCGGGCCTCGGCGCGCGCCGCCGCATCCTCGCCGTGCAGCTCCGCCACGATGGTGCGCGCCAGCCGCTTCTTCTCCGCCAGCGGGTCGCGCTCGCCGCCGGCCAGGCCCCGCGCCGTGGCCGCCACCTCCGCGCGGTCGAGGTTCGTGGCCAGCTCGAACCAGCTGGCCAGCGCGCCGTCGGGGATGGACATGGCCTTGCCGTACTGCTCCTCGGGGGCCTCGTCCAGCCCGATGAAGTTGCCCGCCGATTTCGACATGCGCCGCACGCCGTCCGTGCCCGTGAGGATGGGCATGGTCACGGGCACGTGCTTGCGCTGCCCCGCCGCCTCCTGCAGCTTGCGCCCGGCCATCAGGTTGAACAGCTGCTCCGTGCCCCCCACCTGCACGTCGCAGGCCAGCGCGCGCGCGTCGTAGCCCTGCAGCAGGGCGTACAGGAACTCGTGCAGGTAGACGGCGTCGCCCCGCTCCCGCCGCTCGCGGAAGTTGTCCCGCGCCAGCATCTCCGTCACCGTGAAGCGCGACATGAGGGCGATGAGGTCGGGCAGATCGAGCTTCCCCAGCCACTCCGAATTGCGCCGCACCTCCGTGCGCTCCGGGTCGATGATTTTGGCCGCCTGCGCCAGGTAGGTGCGCTCGTTCGCCGCCACCTCCGCGCGCGTCAGCTGCGGGCGCAGCCGGTTCTTGTCCGAGGGGTCGCCGATGAGCGCCGTCGTGTCCCCGATGAGGAAGACCGTCTCGTGGCCGAACCGCTGGAACTGGCGCAGCTTGCGCAGGGGCACGGCGTGGCCCAGCGTGAGCGCCGTCGCCGTGGGGTCCACGCCCAGGTAGACGCGCAGGGGGCGGTCCTCCGCCAGCAGCGCGCGCAGCTCCGCCCCGAACGCCTCCCGCAGCGCCCCGTCGCCGTACTCCACGCCGCTCATGAGCGTGAAGAGCTGCTCGTCCACGGGGGCCATGGCGCGGCTCACGCCAGCAGCTCCCGCACGTGGCGCACGTCCGCCGCGATCTGCTCCCGCAGCGCCTCCGGCCCCGAAAAGGCGCGCTCCGGGCGCACGCGCTCCACGATGGCGATCTCCATGCGTTCATCGTAAAGGTCGCCCCCGAAATCGAGCAGGTGCGTCTCGATGGAGACGTGCCCGGCGTCGAAGGTGGGCCGCCGCCCGATGTTCGTGGCCCCCGACAGGCGGCGCCCCGCCACCGTCGCCACCGTGGCGTAGACGCCCAGCGCGGGCAGGGCGCGGTCCGCCGCCACGGAGATGTTGGCCGTGGGGAAGCCCAGCAGGCGGCCCCGCTCGAGGCCGCGCACCACCGGCCCGGCCAGCGTGTAGGGGCGTCCCAGCAGCGCCGCCGCCGCGCGCATGTCCCCCGCCGCCAGCGCCGTCCGCACCAGCGTCGAGCTGTAGCGCTCGCCGTCCTCCGCCAGCAGCGGCTCCACGCGCGCCACCGTGAAGCCCAGCGCCGCCCCCGCGCGCTCCATGCGTGCGGCGGTGTCGGCGGGCGCGCCCCGCCCGAAGGCGGCGTCCGGCCCCAGCGCCAGCAGGCGCATGTCGAGGACGTCGCGGAAGGCCTCCGCCAGCTCATCCGCCGTCGTCTCCGAAAGCTCGGAGGTGAAGGTGAGCGGCGCCACCCACTCCGCCCCCGCCTCGCGCAGCAGCCGCAGGCGGTCCTCCAGCGAGGTCAGGTAGCTGGAGGGCGCGGCGGGCCGCAGCACCGTGAGCGGATGGGGATGGAGCGTGACCACGCCGGGCGAGAGGCCGCGCGCCCGCGCCTCCTCCCCCAGCCGCGCCAGCAGCGCCTGGTGCCCGCGGTGCACGCCGTCCAGCACGCCCACGGTGAGCGCCGTGCCCCCCGCGGGGGCGGCGGCGGCCAGCTGCGCGAGCGTCAGCGATGGCAGGGGCATGGCGCTCAGCGCCCGCCCGCCGCCGCGCGCACGCGGATGTCGCCCCAGGCCTCCGCCTGCTCCACCTCGCAGGCCCCGCGCTTCAGCAGCTCCAGCAGGGCGATGAAGGTGACCACCACCTCCAGCCGCGTGCGGCAGGCGGAGATGGCGCGCCGGAAGGAGAAGGCCCGCGCCTTCCCCGCCAGCAGCGCCTCCAGCGCCGCCACGCGCTCCCCCAGGCTCACCTCCGCGCGCCCGACCACGCCGGGCGGCTCCTCCGGCAGGCGCGCCAGCACCTCCAGCATGACCGCGTGCAGCGCGTCCAGCGTGACCCCGTCGAGGCCGTCGCCCGGCGGCGGCGCGGGCGGCGGCGCGCCCCGCGGCCAGCTGCGCAGCCCCGCCTCCGCGCGCTCCCCCAGCAGCTCCGCCGCCTCGCGGAAGCGCTGGTACTCCCGCAGCATCGTCACCAGCTCCTCGCCGGGATCGTCCTCCGGCTGGCCGTCCTCGCCCAGGGGGCGCGCCTCCGGCAGCAGCGCGCGCGACTTCAGCTCCAGCAGCTTCGCGCCGATGAAGACGAACTCCGCCAGCGCGGGCGCGCCCAGCGACTCGTCCGCGCGCACCGCCGCCAGGTACTGGTCGGCCACGGCCACGAGCGAGACGGTGGTGATGTCGAGGTCGCGCCGCTGAATGAGCTGGAGCAGCAGGTCGAGCGGCCCCTCGAACACGGGCAGGCTGATGGCGGGCAGGGAATCGCGCGCCTCCCGCGTTTCGGGCCGCGCCTCCCCCGCCATGACGGGCGCGCCGCTCATGCCCCCTCGTCCCCCTCGTCCGGGGCCGCCAGGTCGGCGCGCAGCTTGCGCGCCTCGCGCAGGTAGACGTGGCGGATGTCCTGCGGGGCCGTCTCCGTGTTCACGTGCAGCAGGATGCGCACGCACTTGGCCAGACTGCCGGGCACGTTCATCTCGTGCCCGCAGAGCAGGGGCACGTGCTTCCAGCCCTCCAGCCGCCGCGTGGCCTCCGCCGGGAACTCCGCGTTCAGGTCGGGCGTGGTGGTGAAGTGCGCGGAGGCGATGTCGTCCGCGCGCACGCCGTTGGCCGCCACCATCGCCTCCAGCAGCTCGCGCGTCCCCTCCAGGATCGCCTCGCGCTCGTTCGCGCTCACGGTGATCGCCCCGCGGATGCCGCGAACGGTCATGCCCCGCTCCTCATGCGCGCGCTCCCTCGCGGCCCGTCATGCGCGCCACGCACGCCCGCGCGCGCCCGGCGCAATCGTCCGCGCTTCCCCCGTCGATGGCCGCGATGATAGCCGATCCCACCACCACGCCATCGGCCAGCCGCCCCACCGCCGCCGCCTGCTCGCGCGTGGACACGCCGAAGCCCACCGCCACGGGCAGGTCCGTGTGCCGCCGGATGGCCGCCACCAGCCCGCCGATCTCCGGCGACAGCTCCGCCCGCTGCCCCGTGGTGCCCGTCACGCTCACGCAGTAGATGAAGGAGTCCGCCGCCGCCGCCACCTCCGCCAGCCGCGCCTCCGACGTGGTGGGTGCGACCAGGGGCACGAAGCTGACGCCGTGGCGGGCGCAGGCCGCGCGGAAGGTTCCGCCCTCGTCCGGCGGCAGGTCCACCACGATGAAGCCGTCCGCGCCCGCGTCCGCCGCGTCCGCCGCCGCGCGCTCCTCGCCGTGGGCCAGCAGGGGGTTGTCGTAGCCCATGAACACGAGCGGGGCCGCCAGCCCGCGCGCCCGCGCCTCGCGCGCGAACCCGAGGCAGTCCGCGAAGGTCACGCCCGCCGCCACCGCCGTCTCGTTCGCGCGCTGGATGGTGGCGCCGTCCGCCAGCGGGTCGGTGAAGGGCACGCCCAGCTCGATCACGTCCGCCCCGCCCGCCTCCGCCGCCAGCATCAGGGGCACCGTCCATTCCGGCGCGGGGTGCCCGGCCATGAGGTAGGCCACGAAGGCCGCGCGCCCCTCCGTCCGCGCCGCCGCGAAGCCGCCCCGCAAGCGTTCGGACACCGCTACGCCTCCGTCGCCAGCAGGACCGAGAACCCGATCGCGTTGAACAGCACGTGAAAGGCCACGCTCTCCCAGAGGTCGCCGCGCCGCCAGAACAGCCACGCCAGCGCCACGCCGATGATAAAGAACGGAATGAGGCTGCCCACGTCGAAATGCGCCGCGCTGAAGACGGCCCCCGAGAGGATGGCCGCCGGCCAGAAGCCCCGCCGCGCCAGCCCGCCGAACAGGAACCCGCGGTAGAACACCTCCTCCGCCAGCGGGGCCAGCGCCACCGCCGACACGCCCGCCAGCGCCAGCGTCGCCGGGGCCAGCGCCACCTCCTCGGGCAGCGTGCTCTGGGGTTCCAGCGCGGACGCGCCGACGGCCTCCACGATGGCGGCGTAGGCCGCGAGCATGGCGTAGCAGCCCAGCATCGCGGCCAGCGGACGCCAGAGGCTGCGCGCGCGGAAGCGGGTCAGCCCCAGCGTCGCCGCCAGCCGCTGCGGCCCCTGCCGCGCGAGCGCCGTCACCAGCCCCAGCAGGGCCACGTTGAAGGCGATGGTCACGCCCAGGCCGAGGCCGAGCGACGCCGTCGTGCGTTCGTCCCCCTCCCCGTCCAGCCCCGCCGCCGCCGCCACCGCCACGAGCGCGACGATGGTGAGCAGCAGCAGGCCCGCCGCCGCCAGCAGCCCCACGGCGGCGCGGCCCGGACCCCAGGGGAGCGGCCACGCGGGCGCGGCGGGCGCGTTCAGAGCGTGACGCCCAGCGCGTCGGCGACCGTGTGCATGTCCTTGTCGCCGCGCCCGCTCAGCCCGATGAGCACGTCGCCGCCCGCGCCGATCTCCCGCGCCAGCTCCAGCGCCACGGGGATGGCGTGCGCGGGCTCCAGCGCGGGGATGATGCCCTCGCTGCGCGTCAGCCGCCGGAACCCGTCCAGCGCCGCCGCGTCGTCCACGGCCACGTACTCCGCCCGTTCGCTCGCCTTCAGCCACGAATGCTCCGGTCCCACGCCCGGGTAGTCGAGCCCGGCGGAGATGCTGTGCGTGTCCAGGATCTGCCCCGCTTCGTCCTGCAGCAGGTAGGTGCGCGCGCCGTGCAGCACGCCCGGACGGCCCGCCGCCAGCGTGGCCGCGTTGCGCCCGGGCGCGTCCAGCCCCTCGCCCGCGGCCTCCACCCCCACCAGCCGCACGGGGTCGTCCAGCAGCGGGTGGAAGAGGCCGATGGCGTTGCTGCCCCCGCCCACGCAGGCCACCGCCGCGTCCGGCAGCCGCCCCGCCCGTTCCAGCATCTGCGCGCGCGCCTCCCGCCCGATGACCGACTGGAAGTCGCGCACCATCGTGGGGAAGGGGTGCGGGCCGATGGCCGAGCCGATCAGGTAGTGCGTGTCGCGCACGTTCGTCACCCAGTCGCGCATGGCCTCGTTGATGGCGTCCTTGAGCGTGCGCGCGCCCGCGTCCACGGCGATCACCTCCGCGCCCAGCATCTTCATGCGGAACACGTTGAGCGACTGCCGCCGGATGTCCTCGCTGCCCATGTAGACGGCGCACTCCAGCCCCAGCATGGCGCACACCGTGGCCGTGGCCACGCCGTGCTGCCCCGCGCCCGTCTCCGCGATGATGCGCGGCTTGCCCAGCCGCTTCGCCAGCAGCGCCTGCCCCAGCGCGTTGTTGATCTTGTGCGCGCCCGTGTGCGCCAGGTCCTCGCGCTTCAGCCACAGCCGCGCCCCGCCCGTCTCCTCCGTCAGCCGCCGCGCGAAATACAGCGGCGTGGGGCGGCCCGCGTAGTGCCGCCCCAGCTCCGCCAGCTCGGCGGCGAAGGCGGGATCGCCCCGCGCCGCCGCGTACGCCTCCTCCAGCTCCTCGTGCGCCGCCACCAGCACCTCGGGCACGTAGCGCCCGCCGAACTCCCCGAAGCGCGCCGCCGGACCGCTCATCGCGCCGCTCCTTTCGCCGCGCGGATGAACGCGCGCACCTTGTCCGCATCCTGCGCCCCGTCCGTCTCCACGCCGCTGGAAACGTCCACCGCCCAGGGCCGCGCCGCGGCGATGGCCCCGGCCACGTTCTCCGGCGTGAGCCCGCCCGCCAGCATGATCGGCAGCGCACGCCCCGCCTCCGCCGCCACGTTCCAGTCGAAGGCCATGCCCGTGCCGCCGCGCGCGCCGTCCGCGCCCGTATCCAGATGGATGCCCGCCGCCGCGCCCGGAACCGCCGCCGCCAGCACGTCCGCCGCGTCCGTGCGCGGGCGCACGTGCACCGTGCGCAGCACGGGGCGGCGCATGAGGCCCGCGAAGGCCGCGTCCTCGCCGCCCGACAGCTGGATCAGGTCGACATCCGCCTCCTCCGCGATGGCGTTCACCTCGTCCGCGCCCTGATCGGCGAACACGCCCACGACCAGCGGACGCCCGTGATCGAGCGCGCCGTCGATGGCCGCGTTCCAGCCCGCGAACCAGTCCGCGCCATGCTCCGGGCCCTCGATGCGGACCGCCCCCGCGTCGCCGCGCGCGGCCCGCGCGATGTCGCGGCCCCCGGCGGGCGACACGCGCCGCCGCGACTCGGCGAAGATCATGCCGATGAAGTCGGCCCCCGCCGCCGCCGCAACGCGCGCCGCTTCGGCCTCGCGCACGCCGCAGATTTTCACGCGCGTCACGGCGTTTCGCCCCGCAGCTCCGCGATCAGGGCCGCCGGATCGGGCGCGCGCATGAGCGCCTCGCCCACGAGCACGGCGCTCGCCCCCGCCGCCTCGAAGCGCGCCACGTCCGCGCGCCCGGCGATGCCGCTCAGCGCCGCCAGCAGCGCCCCCGCGGGCGCGCCCCCCGCCAGCCGGTCGGTCGTGGCCAGGTCCACCTCGAAGCTGCGCAGGTCGCGGTTGTTGATGCCGATGAGGCGCGCCGCCGCCGCCGCCGCGCACGCCATCTCGCCCGCGGCGTTCACCTCCACCAGCGCCTCCATGCCCAGCTCGCGCGCGCAGGCCAGCAGCCGCGCCAGCGTCCCAGCGTCGAGGCAGGCCACGATCAGCAGCACGGCGTCCGCCCCGTGCGCGCGCGCCTCCAGCAGCTGGTACTCGTCGATGAGGAAGTCCTTGCGCAGGAGCCCCGGACGCGCCGTCCCCAGCTCCCCGACCGCCGCGCGCGCATCGCGCAGGTCGTCCAGCGAGCCCTTGAACCAGGACGGCTCGGTGAGCACGGAGACGCCCGCCGCTCCCCCGCGCGCGTAACGCAGCGCCTGTTCGGCGGCGTCCATGCGCGGCGCGATGTCGCCCTTGCTGGGCGAGGCGCGCTTGATCTCGGCGATGACGGCGGGCGGCGCTTCCGCCAGCCGCGCGACGAAGTCGATGGGCGCGGGCGCGCGATTGGCCGCGCGCAGCAGCTCGCCCGCCGGACATGCCGCCTTGGCCGCGGCCACGTCCGCGCGGCGCTTCGCCACGATCTCGCCGAGGACGTCCGGCCCGCTCACGCCGCCTCCCGCGTCAACTGGACGTAACGCTCCATGACCGCCCGCGCGCGCCCGGAGGCGATGGCCTCCCGCGCCAGCGCCGCGCCCTCCGCGAAGCTTCCCGCCAATCCCGCCGCCCAGCACCCCGCCGCCGCGTTCAGGATCGTGAACGTCGTCGCCGCGCCGTCCGCGCCCGCCAGCACGGCGCGCAGCGTCTCCGCGTTCTCCTCGGGCGAGCCGCCCGCCACCTCCGCGAGCGGGCGCCCCTCCAGCCCGAAGGTCGCGGGCGTCAGCTGCTCCTCGCGCACCGCGCCGTCCTCGAGAATCCAGGCGGTGGTGGGCGCGACGGGGCTGATCTCGTCCAGCCCGTCCGCCGAATGCACGACCACGGCGCGCTCCAGCCCGCGCAGCCGGAACGCCTCCGCGAAGAGCGGCCCCAGCCGCGCCGCGCCCACGCCCGTGAGCTGCGCGCGCGGTCGCGCCGGGTTCGAGATCGGCCCGAGCACGTTGAAGATGGTGCGCGTCCCCAGCTCCCGCCTCGCCGCCGCCACGTGGCGCATGGCCGGGTGCAGGCGCTGGGCGAAGAGGAAGCCGAAGCCGCAGTCCGCGACGATGCGCGCCACGGCCTCGCCGCCGAGGTCGATGCGCGCCCCCAGCGCCTCCAGCAGGTCCGCCGAGCCGCAGCGCGAGGAGGCCGCGCGGTTGCCGTGCTTGGCCACGCGCGCCCCCGCCCCCGCCGCCGCGAACGCCGCCGCCGTCGACACGTTGAAGGTGTCCGCGCCGTCCCCGCCCGTGCCGCAGAGGTCGACCGCGCCCTCCACGGGGACGGGCTCGGCGTGGCGTTCCAGCGTCTCCCAGCAGGCGGCCACCACGGCGGGCGTCTCGCCGTGCGCGCGCATGCCCGCGAGGAAGGCCCCGATCTGCGCCTCCGCGGCCTCGCCCGCCATGATCGCCTCCAGCGCCGCCGCCGCTTGCGCTGGCTCGATGCCGCCGCCGTCCAGCAGCGCCGCGATGGCCGCGCGCATGGCCGTCACCGCCAGCTCCCGCCGCGCAGGTCGAGGAAGTTCCGCAGCATCCGTTTGCCGTGCTCGGTGGCGATCGATTCGGGGTGGAACTGCACGCCCTCGACCGTGTGGCGCGCGTGCCGCACGCCCATCACCACGCCGCTCCCGGAGCGCGCCGACACCGTCAGCTCGGCGGGCAGGCTGGCCGCGTCCGCCGCCAGCGAGTGGTAGCGCACCGCCGTGAAGGGATCGGGCAGCCCCGCGAACACGCCCCGCCCGTCGTGGCTGATGGACGAGGTCTTGCCGTGTTTGATCTCGCCCGCGCCCTCCACGCGCCCCCCGAAGGCCTCGCAGATGCACTGGTGGCCGAGGCACACGCCCAGCACCGGCGCGCGCCCCGCGAAGCGCCGCGCCAGCTCCGTCGAAAGGCCCGCCCCCGACGGCCTGCCCGGCCCCGGCGAGATGACCACCCGCTCCGGGGCCAGCGCCTCGCACGCCGCCACCGTCGTCTGGTCGTTGCGCCGCACCTCCACCTCCTCCCCCAGCTCCGCCAGGTACTGGTAGAGGTTCCAGGTGAAGCTGTCGTAGTTGTCGATCAGCAGCGTCGTCACCGGTCCAGCCGTCCTTCCGCGGCGAGGTCCGCCGCCACCTCGCGCAGCGCCGCCGCCAGCTCCTCCGGCGTGCAGCCGTAGCCGCGGCGGTCCAGCCGGAACTTGGCGGCGAGGTAGGCCGCGTCGAAGGCCCCCGGCGCGCGCAGGTCCAGCGGGTAGGCCGTGCCCGGCTCCCCCAGCAGCGTCACCAGGAAGTAGCCCTCGCCCGCCCCCCGCGCGTAGGCCGCCGTCTCCCGCAGCAGCGGCACGAGCGCCAGGTCGATGCCGTCCGCGCGGTAGAAGCGCGCGGCCACGTGCGACACCTCCTTGGCCAGCGCCGCGCCCCTCACGGCGCCGCCCCCGCCAGCCCGCGAACGTGCGCGAGCGCGTCCGCCGGGCGTTCCGCCAGCAGGTCGGGGCCCGCCGCGCGCAGCCGTTCCGCGTCCAGCGTGCCCCAGCCCGCGCCGATGGCGTGGCAGCCCGCCGCCCGCGCCGCCTCCACGTCCGCGGGCGCGTCCCCCACATGGGCGATCTCCCGCGGCTCGTCGAGCGCCAGCCGCTCCATGGCCGTGAAGAGCGGCTCCGGCTCCGGCTTGTGCCGCTCGCAGTCGTCCGATCCCACCACCGTGGCGAAGCGCTCCAGCAGCCCCGTGCGCGCCAGCTCCGCCGTCGCCCCCCACGACACCTTCGAGGTCACGACCGCCAGCTGCAGGCCTCCCGCGCGCAGGGCGTCGAGCGTCTCGGTCACGCCGGGGAAGGGCGCGATGGGCGCTTCCCGCGCGTAGTAGCGCTCGTGGTACGCCTCCACGAAATGCCGCCAGCGGTCGCCCAGCAGCCGTCGCGCCAGCGCTTCCAGCGTACGGCCGTTGTGCGCGCGCCAGAGCGCGAGCGCGTCCGGGCGCGTCCCCAGGCAGCGCTCGTGGGCCTCCGCCAGCGCCTCCATGCGCCAGGGCGCCGTCTCCAGCAGCGTGTCGTCCAGATCCCAGAACACGGCCCTCACGGCGCGCCTCCCGGCCGCGGCACGCCCCGTTCGGCGAACACCTCCTCCATCACGGGCCAAGCCGCCAGCGCCGCCGGAAAGCCCGCGTAGACCGCCACCATGCGCAGCGTCTCCACCACCTCGTCGGGCGCGGCCCCGTGGTTGAGCGCCCCGTTCAGGTGCGAGCGCAGCTGCGCCGGACGCCCCGTGAGCGCGGCCAGCATGGCCACCACCTGCAGGCTGCGCGTGCGCCGGTCCAGCCGCCCGTTCCCCCACACCTCGCCGAGCGCGAAATCGACGACGTCGTCCGCCAGCTCGGGCGCGCGCGCGCGCAGGTCCGCGTGCCGCGCGTCCGCGTCGCCCCCTCCGGACAGCGTGCGCAGCACGTCGCGCCCCGCCTCCCGCCGCGTGGCGAAGGGGCCGCCCGCGTCCGCGCCCAGTTCGCGTTGCAGCGCCGCGAGGATGGCGGGGCCGTCGTCGCGCGGCGGAGCCAGCCCGAAGGCGGCGAGCACGGCCTCGCGCACGCGCCCGTCCATGTCCAGTTCCGCCAGCTCGGCGGGCGCGCGCCAGCCCAGCTCCGCGCCGTCCGCCGCCTGCGGCTCGCCCGTCCACGCGCGCGGCGCGTACAGGTTGCAGACCGTGCGCCCGAGCCCCTCGTCGGCGGGGAGGAAGATCGTCTCGCGGAAGGACTCGGCGATGCCGTCCGCGGCCACGCCCAGCTCCGCGAGGATGGCCGCCATGCCCGCGTCCACGTCCGCGTGCTCCGGCGCCAGGTCGCCGCCCGGCAGCGCCCACCGCGCCGAGCCGCGCGCGCGCGTCAGCAGGAGCCTGCCCTCCCGCTCGAGTATCGCCGCCAGGTGGATGCGCTGCGCCATGGGGACACCGCGTTCCAGCATACCCCGCGCCCCCCGAAGGGGCGCGGGGCGCCGGAGCGCGATGTCGTCGGAGCCGGGCTAGATGAAGAGCGGGCCGAACACCACCGCCACGATGGACATCAGCTTCAGCAGGATGTTCAGCGAGGGGCCGGAGGTGTCCTTGAAGGGATCGCCCACGGTGTCGCCCACCACGGCGGCCTTGTGCGCCTCCGAGCCCTTGCCCCCGAAGTGGCCTTCCTCGATGTACTTCTTGGCGTTGTCCCAGGCGCCGCCCGCGTTCGCCATCATGATGGCCAGCATGGCCCCGGCGGCGATGGAGCCGATGAGCAGGCCGCCCAGCGACTCCGCGCCGATGACCGCGCCCACGAAAATGGGCACGGCCACGGCCAGCAGCCCGGGCACGATCATCTCGCGCAGCGCCCCCGTGGTGGAGATGCCCACGGCGCGCTCGTAGTCCGGCTCCTCCGTGCCGTCCATGATGCCCGGCTTCTCGCGGAACTGGCGGCGCACCTCCTCCACCATGGCCTGCGCCGCGCGCCCCACCGCGCCCATCGACAGCGCCGAGAACACGAAGGGCATGAGCGCCCCGATGAGGATGCCCACCATCACCTCCCAGGCGAGCAGGTTGAACACCGTCACGCCCGTGGTGATGGAGTAGGTGGCCAGCAGGGCCAGCGCCGTGAGCGCCGCCGAGCCGATGGCGAAGCCCTTGCCCGTGGCCGCCGTGGTGTTGCCCAGCTGGTCGAGCGCGTCCGTGCGCTCGCGCACCTCCGGGTCCAGCCCGGCCTGCTCGGCGATGCCGCCCGCGTTGTCGGCCACGGGGCCGTAGGCGTCCGTGGCCAGCGTCACGCCCAGCGGCGCCAGCATCCCCACCGCCGCCAGGGCGATGCCGTAGAAGCCCGCGAACTCGTTGGCGAGGATGATGGCCACCACGATCGTGATCAGGGGGATGGCCGTGGAGAGCATCCCCAGGCTCATGCCGCCGATGATGACCGGCCCCGTGCCCGTCTCCGCCTGCGCCGACAGGTTCACCGTGGGGCTGTAGCGGAAGCGCCCCAGGGCGAAGCCCTCCGAGGAGGTGAAGCCCTCCGTCACCGTGCCGATGATCTGCCCCGCCACGAGGCCCGTGAGGATGGCCCAGAAGAGGTCCCACTTGAGGCCCAGCACGGCCACGGCGATGGCCGCGCCCACGAGCACCAGCCCCGACGCCCCGTAGACGCCCGCGCGCAGCGCCCAGAGCAGCCGCCCCTGCGTGGCCTGTTCGCCCGTGCGCACGAGGAAGGTGGAGAGCACGGCGGCGAGGATGCCCGACCCCGCCACCAGCAGGGGCAGCATGGCGGCGTCGCCGCGGAAGCCGTCCGCGCCCGCCCCGAACAGCTCCTTCGCGCCGATGGTGCCCGCGCCCGCCACGGCCACCGCCGCCAGCGCCATGGTGGCCACGATGGAGCCCACGTACGACTCGAACAGGTCGGCCCCCATGCCCGCCACGTCGCCCACGTTGTCGCCCACGTTGTCGGCGATGGTGGCCGGGTTGCGCGGGTCGTCCTCGGGGATGCCCGCCTCCACCTTGCCCACCAGGTCGGCCCCCACGTCCGCCGCCTTCGTGTAGATGCCGCCGCCCACGCGCGCGAACAGGGCGATGGACGACGCGCCGAAGGCGAAGCCCGCCAGCGGCACGGCGCTCTCCCAGACGAGGTAGAGCACGGCGAGGCCGAGGATGCCCAGCCCCACCACCGTCATGCCCATGACCGTGCCGGAGTTGAAGGCCACGCGCAGGGCCGGGTTCAGCCCCTCGCGCGCCTTCGCCGCCGTGCGCACGTTGGCGCGCACGGCGATGGTCATGCCCAGGTAGCCCGCGCTCGCCGACAGGATGGCCCCGATCAGGTACGACAGCGCCATCGCGGGCGCGTCGCTGTCGAACGCCCGCAGCGGCTCCTTGTCCAGCACGTCGAGGTCGATGAAGACGAGCAGGACCACGAACACAGCGGTCACGAAGATGGCCAGCACGGCGTACTCGCGGCGCAGGAAGGCGGCCGCGCCCCGCTGGATGGCGCGCGCGATGGCCTGCATCGTCTCGGTGCCCTCGTCCTCGCGCGCCACCGCGAACACGCGGAAGGCGGAGAAGGCGAGCGCGAGCGCGCCCGCGACGATGGCGAAGATCAGGATCTCCATGGTTCCCCCGGCAAACGTGCGCCGCATCGCCCGACCGCCGGAGGGAAGGCCCGCCGGCGGCGAATCGCGGCGCGGGATGGGCGTCTGGGCCGCCCGCATTCTGGGCGCGCGGCCCCTTACGCGCTACAGGTTCTTCACGGGGTCCGGCAGATCGCCCTCGCGCGCGGCGTCGATCATCTCCCGCGCGCTCTCCGGCATGTCGATGCCGTACTCGTCGAAGCGCTTCTCCACCCACGAGCCGATCTGGCGCGGGTCGCGGATGTCCCCCACGCTCCCGTCCGTGCCCGGATCGCCGTAGCGCTCCAGCACCTCCGCGCGCGAGAAGGAGCGCGCGAAGCTGGACACCAGCCGCCGCGTGTCCGCGCTGCCGCAGTGCTCGCAGGGCGCGGCCAGCGAGGCGTCGGCCTTGCGGCTGAAGTGGCTGGTCATGCGCCCGCAGTCGTCGCAGCGGAACTCGTAGATGGGCATGGCGCGCCGATGGTAGCACGCCCGCGCTCGTCGTTGGCCCGCCGTCGGGCGCGTGGCGGGGGTATCGTGCGGACCATGCGTGGAGCGATGCGGAACGCCGTCGTGATAGCGCTGGCGATGGCCCTGCTGGCGGCCTGCGGCGGGGGCGATGGGCTGCGGTTCCGGTTCTTCGACGTGCCCGAAGCGCAATGGGCGGAACTGCGCGCCGAGGCCGGGCGCGTCGTCGACTTCCATGCGCGGCGCTTCGGGATCGACGAGCTCGACGTCACGGTTCGCGTCGCCGCCGACCAGTCGTCGTTCCGCGAGGCCATCACGAGCGCCGGACTGGAGCGGATCGCCCTCAACTGGAACGTGGGCTGCTTCGCCCACGGCGAGCGCATCTTCGTGCGGCTCGACCACGAGTGCGCGCGCGACGGCGGGATGCTGGCGCACGAATACTTCCATGCCCTGCAACAGCGGCTCGCCCCCGATCTTGCCGCCGGTCGTCAGCGCAACCGCGGCCCCGTCTGGCTGGTGGATGGCACGGCGGAGTACGTGGCGGGGGCGTATCGCGAGGCCGCCGGGCTGGAAACGAGCGATCCCCTGGCGCCGCATACCGGCGACGCGGACGCGCTGCGGGCGCTCTACGAGTCCGAGGTCACGCTGCGAAACGTGGAGGTTGACCGGCGGCAGCTGACGGGCCCCTGGGTGGACCGCGATCGGCGCCTCATCGGTTCGCTCGCCGCCCACCTGCTCGTCCAACGCGCGGGCGAACGGGCGCTCCTCGACTACTTTCGCCTGCTGCCCGAACGGACGCACTGGCCGGACGCCTTCGCGGACGTCTTCGGCGTGAGCGTCGAGGACTTCCGCCACGAGGTCGACGCACGACGCACGGCGCTGGTGTCGGTGGCCACGCGGGCCTACGACGCCATTCGCGGGACGGTGCTCGGCCCCGACGGCGAGGGGCTGGGCGGCGTGGTCGTGCGGGCCTGGCGCGGCGACGAGGGCGCGTTCGTCTACGGCGTCCGGCCCGCGGGCTACGCCACCACGAGACCGGGCGGCCTGTTCGCCCTGCCCGTGGCGGAGGACGGCGAATTCGTCCTCACCGTCCATCGCCCGCTCGCGCGGGGCTGCCGCCCTATCGGCTGGTACGCGCGCGGGACGGAGTCGGGGTTCGCCGCCGACGCGCGGGACGCCTCCCCCGTCACGGTCGATGGCGGCGACGCGGACGGCGTCGTCATCCGCCTGCCCGGCTCGCCGGAGCATCTGCCGAACGTCAACCTCGCCCCGCGCCACTGCGCCCGCTAGCCGTCGGGTTCGTCCGGGATTTCGAGGCCGCGGAAGTGCTCGACGTGCGCCACCCGCCCGCCCGCGCCCAGGTCGAGGCTCACGAGGTCGATGCGCGCGCGCTCCGGGTCGAGGCCGCGCTCCTCGCAGAACTCCATGGCGCAGCGCCACATGCGCCGCAGCTTGCGCGCGTCCAGCGATTCCGCCGCCACGCCCGGCGCCGCCCGCCGCGCGCGCACCTCCACGAAGGCCACGTCCGCGCCGTCGCGGGCCACGAGGTCGATCTCGCCGCTGGGCGTGCGCGCGTTGCGGGCGAGGATGGCGAGGCCCGCCGCCTCCAGCCGGTGCGCGGCCACGCGCTCCCCGAAGGCCCCCAGCCGCTGGCGCTCCGTCACCGCGCCGCCTCCAGCCGCGGCTGCGCGAAGGGCGCCCAGCTCAGGCGGTGCGCCTCGCAGGGGCCGCGCCGCCCGATGGCGCGCAGGTGGGCGGGCGTGGCGTAGCCCTTGTTGCGGCAGAAGCCGTAGCCGGGGATGTCCGCGCACAGCTCCGCCATCCAGCGGTCGCGCGCCACCTTGGCCACGATGGAGGCCGCCGCCACGGCCACGCTGCGGGCGTCCGCCTTCGGTTCCGCGCGCACGCACGGCAGGGGCAGCGCCAGCGCGTCGGAGATGACGGCGTCGGGCGCGCGCGGCAGCGCCTCGATGGCGCGCATGGCCGCCAGCCGCCGCGCCCCGGCGATGCCGCGCCGGTCCACCTCCGCGTTCGTGGCCCAGCCCACGCCGTGGGGGATGGAGGCCTCGATCTCGGCGGCCAGCTCCTCGCGCGCCGCCGCGGGCAGCGCCTTGGAATCGCGCACGCGCCGGAACCAGGGCCGCCGGTCGCGCGGCGCGAGCAGCACCGCCGCCGCCGTGACGGGGCCGGCCAGCGGTCCCACGCCCACCTCGTCCACGCCCGCCACCAGCGCCGCCCCCGCGCGCCACGCCTCGCGCTCCCAGCGCAGGGTGGGGACGGGGCCGCGACGCGGGCGCGCCGCCATGCCTAGGCGTCCGGCGCGCCGTCCTCGCCGGGGACCGGCGCGCGCAGCTCCTCGAGGGCGGCCTCGTTCTCCGCCAGCTGCCGCTCCAGGTCCTCGATGCGGGCGAGCGAGGCCTGCACCTCGGCCAGATCGCAGGGCATTTCGCCCGAGGCCAGCTGGGGATGAAGGGCCTCGCCGATGACGGTCTTCTCGCGGCGGATGCCCGATTCCAGGCGGTTCGCCCGCACCTCGAGCTGCGCCCGCTTCGTCTGCTTCTTCGTCACTTCCGTGGCGGTGGCGACGGTCTTGCGAACCTGATCCCGGAAACTCATTGGCCTCGTCCTCTTCCGAATGCGTCGGGCCGCGCATCATAGGCCCCACGGCGGCCCGCGCGCCAGCCGCGCCCGTTCATTCGCGCGTCAGCGACTCCTCGTAGACGCGCGCCATGCCCTCCAGCACGGTATCGGCCAGCCCCAGCACGCTCTCCACCGCCTCCACCGTCTCGTCCGCGCCCAGCTGCGCCTCCGAGGCCAGCTGCACGGCCGTCTCCTCCAGCGAGCGGCGCAGCGCGTTGAACGCGCCCACCGCGTCCGTGAGCGACACGCCCGCCGCCACCAGCGTGCGCCCGTACTCCCCGCCGATGCCGTGCGCGTCGTCGCCGAAGCGCTGCGGACGCGGGCGCGCGCGCGAGGAGAGGAAGCGCGCGGAGAGGTCCACCAGCTGCCGCCCGGTGAAGCGCAAGCGGTCGCGCGCCGTCTGGTCCAGCCCCTCCAGCGCGCGCGGCTCGCGTTCCCGCCGCTCGCTCAGGCGGCGTTTGGCGCGCGCCAGCGCCAGCTCGCTGATGCGGTCCGTGTCCATCGGCGCCGCCGTGGGGCCGCCCCGCGTCAGGAACAGGCGCGCGTCCTCCGCGCGGATGCGACGGTGGCCGCCGCTCGTGCGGAAGGCGCGCAGCTGGCCCGCGTCGGCCCAGCGGCGCACGGTCGACTGGCTCACGCCCAGCAGCGCGCTGGCCTGCCCCAGGGAGAGCCACTCCCGCGCGGGCGCATCGGATTCGTCGTCCACGAAACCTCCCAATTCTCGCGCCAGCATACGCGCCCGCGCCGCGGATCGGGGGGTGAAAATGCGCTGCGGCGCGGAGCGGCAAGGCGCGCGTATAGTCGCGGGCGATGGCCCAGCGGCACGACAACGAGAACCTGCTCAACGGCGAGCTGGCCCGCCTGCTCAGGGAGGCGGGCGTGCCCGCCAGGCCCGAGCGCGGCGCGGCTCGCAAGCGGATGGACGTTGTCGCCACCGTCGACCGCACGCGCGTTGTGCTGGAGGCGGAGGCGGGCTTCGGGAAGAAGCGGCAGGCGATGAGGGAAGCGGACGCGCGCTTCGAGCAAGGGCTGACCACGCTCGCCTTCGCCGTCTGCTACCCCGACGGCGCCACCGTGGACGCGCTCGCGGACGCGACTCTGACGTGGACGCTGCGGACGTGCGCGGAAGGCTCGACTGAGGCGCGCGAGGGCGATTCCCCGGAGTGGCGCGAGGGCGGCGTGCGCGCGCTGGCCGACGCCGTGCGCCAGGCCCCGGGCCACGTCAGCGACGCCGACAAGGTCGCGCAACAGCTCTCCGCGGCGCTGGACGTGGCCGTGCGGCGGCTCAGCCCCGAGACGCGCCGCGCCCTCGCCCAAACGCTTGACTTGCCGCGCACGAAGGAGAGCCGCAAGGAGCACGACGACGGCTACTTCACCGCCGCCAAGCGCGGCCTGCTCGTCGTGGCCACGGCCATGCTCTTCCACCACCGCCTGCGGCTGCCCGCCGAGGCCCCGCCGGGCGAACGCGAATGGCCGCCCGCCTCGGCTGCCGCCTGCGCCACCGCCCGCGCCGTCATCCAGGCCCACATTGAGGCTTGGCGGGCCATCCTCGCTGTGGACTACCGCCCCGTCTTCGAGACCGCCATCGCCGCCCTCGCCGCCCTGCCCGTGGACCCCGACCGTGAACAGATGCTGCGCGAGCTGGCCAGACACATCGGCGAAATCGCGGCGGACACCGTCGGCCTGCGGCACGACCTGCTGGGGCGCATCTTCCATCGCGTGCTGGACACGGCCCGCTACGACGGTTCCTTCTACACGAGCACGGCGGCCGCCACGCTGCTGGCCGGACTGGCCATCCGCCCCCAAGACATGGACTGGGCGGACCCCGAGGCCATCGCCAGCCTGCGCATCTGCGATCCCGCCTGCGGCACGGGCACGCTGCTCATGGCCGCCGCCGAGCGCATCCGCGCCCTGCGCCGCGCCACCGGCCCGCTGGACGAGGACGACGAATCCGGCTTCGCCGAGGAGATGGTCGAGCAGGTGCTGTGGGGCTACGACATCAACCTCACGGCCACGCACATGGCGGCCAGCACGCTGGGAATGCTCTCGCCCACGACGCAGTTCCGCACGATGAACATCCACCGCACGCTGCTCGGCGTGTACGACGGGCAGGCGCGGACCGGTTCGCTGGAGATGCTGGACGGGCAGCTGTTGCTCGCGGACTGGCCGTCCATCTCCGCCCGCGTGGACAGCTACGAGGAAGCGGAACCGCCGCCGAAGATGAACCTCGTGATCATGAATCCGCCCTTCACCCAGCAAGCCTTGCGGCATGAACAGTTCAGCCGCTCGGACAAGCAGGCAATCAAGAAGCGGGAGAAATCCATCCTCGACGGACAGCCTTGGCAGGCGGCGGCACGCCTTCACTCCTCGGGCGGCATGTTCACGGTGCTCGGAACGAAGATGCTCAAAGAGGAAACGGGGACGCTGGCCATGGTCTTGCCCACGGTGGCACTGACATCGCCAGGGAATCTGCGGTTACGACAATTTCTCGCGGACGCTTTCCACGTTGACACTATTGTCAGTTCGCACGACCCAAATCGCATCTATTTCTCGGAGAACACGGCTATCGGAGAAATCCTGATTGTTTTGCGGGAACTCCAGTCTACCACTCCGACGATGCCCACACGTGTCTTGAATCTTTACAAAAATCCGGGCACCGTGCTGGAAGCACTGAATCTGTTGGAGAGCATTGAACAGGAACGGAAAGATGCGCCTTTCACAATCCAGCAGGTTCCTCGTGATCGAATCGAGAAAGGAGACTGGTACGCTGTCAATTTCATCTCGCCGTATCTTGTTGAGAACTACCATTCTCTGGAAACATCCATCACGAATTTGTGTCACCTGTCGGAGATTGCCAATATTGGCGGACAAGGTCGAAGCGTCCCTACTGCGTATACCCGGTCAAATTTGCCTACATACTCTGGACGACGAGCGCTGTGGGATCATGATACTCAAATCATCACGACTCTGTTTCAGAAAACACGAGAATACATCGAACCCAAACCTTCACAACAGAAAATGGCATTAGGCTATTGGAGAGATCGATCCCGATTGTTGGTCGGCGATCTGTTCCGCCTTAATACTGCACGAGTCTCTGCGGTTTGGGTTGAGGAACCTACCATCGGGGGCATGTGGGTGGCATGTACGCCCAAATCCGGCGGGAGCGACAGTGAACAGGCGCTGGCCATCTGGTTCAATTCGTCCATCGGCCTCCTCGCGCGATTGGGAGGACGCTCCAACCGGATTCCCTCGTACCCCCGCTTTGCGATCGCCGACATTGAAGCGACGCCCGTGCCGGACTTTCGGGCGCTCGGCGAGGGGCCGCGCGATGCACTGGCGGCGGCCTTCGAACGGCTCAGGGACGAGCCGCTCGCACCCTTCCCCATGATGGACGAGGACCCCGTGCGGCTGGCCATCGACGAGGCCGTGACGGAGGCGCTGGGGCTGGACCCCGAGTGGGTGGCGGGCATCCGCCGCGAACTGGCGCGCGAGCCGTCCGTCACGAACAAGCGCCGGGCGGGCTAGCCGCGCCCGCGCGCGTGGCGGCGTAAGATGGCGGTATGCAGGAATTCGCATCGCGGAACCCGTCCGAGTACGAGTGGTGTCGTCGTCGCGAGCAGATCTATGCCTTCATCAACTTCTTCCTCGGGGCTGCCACGACGGGAGCCCTTGTCAGCTGGGGAATCGTCGCCAAGATTCTCCTGGACAGGCTCTAGAGCCGAGCCCCGATTCCCAAGCGGCGGGCTGGTCGCACCGCCCACGCCAGCGCCACCGGCTCAGTGCGCCGGGGCGTTCCCCTCCGCTGCCATCTCCGCCGCGCGCCGCACCGCGCCGTCGCCGAAGCGGTCACGCAGCGCCCCCACCGTCTCCGCCAGCCGGTCGGACTCCTGCGTTTCGCCCAGCCGCAGCTGGCGCGCGCGCGGGACGAGGTTGGCCACGCCCACGCCGATGAGGCGCACGGGACGCCGCCCCTCCTCCCGCCAGAGGCGCTCGAAGAGGTCCGCGCCCGCCGCGAAGATGTCGTCCGCCAGCGCCACCTGGCGGGCGGGCGTGTGCGAGCGCGTGAGCGTCTGGAAGGGCGGGAAACGCAGCTTCAGCACGACCGTGCGCGCGGCGCGCCCCTCGCGGGCCAGATCGCGCGCCACGCGCTCGGACTGGGCGCGCAGCACGGCCCGCAGGCGCGCGCGGCTGGGCTCGTCCTCGCCGAAGGTGGTTTCGCGGCTGACCGAGCGCGCCGCCGCCCGCTCCGTGAGCACGGGCGCGTCGAAGCGTCCCAGCGCGCGCGCGTGCAGCTCCTCGCCCATGCGCCCGAAGCGCGCCCGCAGCGCCGCCGCCGGCCACGCGGCCACTTCCCCGATGGTCCGCAGCCCCATCTCCGCCAGCCGCGCCGCCAGCCGCGGGCCCACCATGGGCAGGTCGCGCACGGGCAGGGGCGCGAGGAAGGCGGCCTCCGCGCCCGCGGGCACCACGCGCAGCCCGTCCGGCTTGGCCGCGTCGCTGGCCACCTTGGCCACCAGCTTGTTGGCGGCCACGCCCGCGGAGGCGGCGATGCCGATCTCGGCGCGCACGCGGGTGCGGATGGCCCGCGCGATGGCCTCGCCGTCGCCGAAGAGTCGCTCGCAGCCCGCCACGTCGAGGTACGCCTCGTCCGTGCCCGCGCGCTCGCAGGCGGGCGTGTAGTCCCGCAGGATGGCGTGGAAGCGCTCCGACGCCTCGGCGTAGTACGCGAAGTCCACGGGCAGGTACGCCGCCCGCGGGCAGAGCCGCCGCGCGCGCGCCATGGGCAGGGCCGAATGCACCCCGAAGGCGCGCGCCTCGTAGCTGGCCGTGCTGACCACGCCGCGCGGCCCCGTGAAGCCCACCACCACGGGCTTGCCCGCCAGCTCCGGGCGACGCAGCGTCTCCATCGCCACGAAGAAGGCGTCCAGATCGACGTGCAGCACGCTCGGCGAACCCATGCGAACACTCGTTCATCAGCCTACCGCATCGCCGCCGTGCGGGGCTACGAGCCGTCGCCGTCCGCGGAGCGGTCGCGCAGGAACTGCTCAATGTCGCCCACCAGTTCGTCCGGCTCGGGCAGTTCGCGGCTCTCCTCCTCCAGCGCCTGGTCGAGCCGCTCCAGCCAGGCGCTCATGCGCGGGTCGTCCGCGATGGTGGCGTCCAGCCGCTCGCGGAAGCGCTCCGAGGCCGTCTCCAGCTCGTCCAGGTCGAGCGGCGCGCCCAGCAGGCGCTCCAGCCGCCGCAGCACCGCCAGCGTGGCGGGCGGGCACTGGTCGCCCGTGATGTAGTGCGGCACCGTGGCCCAGAGGCTGGCGGACGCGCGCCCGCCCTCGCGCAGGGCGTGGTGCAGCACGCCCACGATGCCCGTGGGCCCCTCGTAGCGCGAGCGCCGCAGATCCAGCCGCGCCGCCAGATCGGGGTCGGCGGCGGCCCCCGTCACGGCGATGGGGCGGCGGTGGCTGGCGTCGCCGATGAGCGCCCCCAGCGTCACCGTCATGGAGACGCCCAGCGCCGCGAAGAGGTCGAGGCACTCCGCCGTGAAGGCGCGCCAGCGCAGGTCCGGCTCGGCCCCCACGCCGATCACGTAGTCGCGCGCCTCCCCCTCCGCGCGCGCGTAGGAGAACTCGACGCCGGGCCACGAAAGCTGGCGCTGGCCGCTGGCGTCCAGCCGCACCGAGGGGCGCGTCTCCGTGAAGGCGTAGAACGGCTCCGGCGCGATGGCCGCGAAGCGCCGCGCCCCCAGCCGTCGCGCCGCGAAGCGGGCGGCGTTGCTGGCCGCGTTGGCGGCGTCGTTCCAGCCCGTGAAGGCCAGCACCGCCACCGGCGCGCGCAGCTCCGGCGTCCGCTCCATCGTCACGTACCGCATGGGTTCGATAGCCGCCTACCCCGCATATTCCCAGCCGAGTTCCTTCTCCGTGAGGATGTCGCCGCTGCGCTGCACGCCGCCGTCGGTCACGCGCCCGATCACGAGCGTGTGGTCGCCCGCCTCCACGAACCGCTCCGCCGCGCAGGCGTACCAGCCCAGCGCCTCCTCCAGCACGGGCGCGCCCTCCGGCGTGAGCCGGTGCGCCAGCCCCGCCAGCTTGTCGTGGATGGCCGCCGACGCCTCCGCCGAACGCCCGCGGATCTTGCCGCCCTCCGCGGGCATCACCACCTTGCGCGCGATCTCGTGGCCGTCGCGCTCGTGCAGCAGGTTCACCGTGAAGGCCCCCGTCTCGCGCACGAAGCGCAGCGTGCGCGCGTCGTTCTCGATCGACGCCGCCACCAGCCGCGGGTTGAACGACACCTGCATCACCCAGTCCGCGATCATCAGGTTGCGCTCACCCGCCGCGCTGGCCGAGCCGATCACGTGCACGCCGTAGCACATGGCCAGCAGCGCCCGCTCGATCGGCTCCAGCTCCAGCGGCTCCCCCGGAATGCTGGGGAACTCCGACCCCGGAAACGGTTGCGACATCGCCCCATCCGCGCGGCGCGTGGCCGTCAGCGCACACTGTAGCCCATCCGCCGCCCGCGCGCGCCACGCCGCCACGAGGACGGCATCCGCATCGGCCAGGCGCTACTCGGCGCCCGCGCCCCCGCCCCTGTCCGGGATCTGGTGGCGTGGCGCGTGGGGGATGGCCGCGTGGACATGCGTGCGGGCGAAGACCCAATAGGTCCGGCCCTGCCTGAAGACGGAAAGGTTGTTCACGCCGGCGGATGCGGACGCATTGGGGAAGAGGCTGAACCACGCCCCGGATTCCGCGTCCCGTGTATGGATGGCGGTAATCGTCCACGACGGCCACGCTCCCCCCAATCCCGCTCCGCCAGCGATCATGTCCTCGGCGGAGATGCCATCGGGGCCCCGCCAGACGATGCGGTTCCATCCCGGCTGGAGCTCCGTCAGCGGGTTCGTGGGACGGCGCTCCAGCGCGTCCGGCGGCACGGGATAGGCCCTGCTCGGGAGGACCCTGACGCCGTTCTCATCACCGGTGATGGAGATTTCAAGCAGCACCCGCCCGGTCAGCGGATCCAATTCCGTGATCGACACGTCCAGGCCCCAGCTGACCAGCCAGTTTCCGTTGTCCAGCAACTCGACGTGGGCCAGCGCCCGTGCGTATCGGTCGAAGGTTCCGTGCAGGGAATGGTGGCGCAGGAACGTGGCGCGTCCGTTTTCGGGATCGAGGGAGTACTCCACCACCCTGCTGAAGACGCCGCTCTCGCGAGTGGTGGTCCCGGTCGCGGGATCGACCTGGCAGTGGGCGCCGTTGTCGAAGAGGACGAGGTTTCCGTTGGGCCGCAGCCGCGCGGAGTGCTGGCCGCAAAACTCCCCGTACGGGTCGTCCACGATGTTCAGGGGGGCGGGCGCGTCGCTGGCGAGCCAGTCCGCGTCGTCGCGGTTGCTCTTGCCCAGCAGCCAGACGATCTCCCCGGTCGTCCCGTCGATGCGCAGCACCTGCGAGCACCCGCGGAAGGAGGCGATGATGTCCCCGTCGACGACCTCCAGCGAATTGATGTGCGCGTAGCCATCCGGGAAGCGATGCTGGGTGCAGTCCTCAAGGGCCATGTGATCCCAGGAGTTCCAGAGGAAAACCTGCTCCCGTTCCGGAGTGATTTCCTGAATGACAGAATCCCTTGTCTCCTCGAATTCACCGTAAGGAGTTCCTTCCGGGTTAAGGAAGGAGCTAAAGTCATGTCGCCCTGGTTCGTAGGCCATGAGGATGTAGTTGCCGTTGGGCCTGATAAGGAGATCATGGCTGTCAGTACTCGTGAGCGGCGCTACAGTCGACACGATGTCCACGGCTGTCATGTCCCAGTCGTACACCACGAAATTGAGGTCAGTGATCCGGTTCCCGTCGATCATCTCGAAGATATCAAGTGCTTCTGAATACGGATAGAGGCCATTGTGGTGGTACCTGAAACCTCGGAGGTTGACACGGCCGCGGTGAAATCGCGGAACCCCGTTGGTATCGAGAATCACACTGTAGCGCCATCCCGGTCCTGCGCTTGCCGTCATGGCTATCAGGATGTTCGAGGCGTCCGCCGATTTCCGCGCCGTGATGGTGGGGAAATCGTCCGGCAGGCAGTGCACGGTGTAGGCGGCGCTTCCGCCCGCGTCATTGTCCAGGCTGATGACGACGTCGCTGTCCCCCGACAGCCCCGTTACCTCCGACCGCGCCATGCCCGGTCCGGTATCTGGCAGACGGACGCCGTTGACCGCCATCCGCGTGCCCTCGTCGGCGGCAAGGGAGAGCGTGAGCGCGCCCCCGCCACACCCCACGGCGTAGTGATGCGTGCCGGGATCGAACGGCGGGTACATCGCGCGGCCCTCCCCCGTCGCCATGAGCGATTCCAGCGTCGGAGGGGCTCCGGCGCGGTCGTCGTCGGGCGTCTGCGCCGCAGCCCCGCTGGAGCGCGTCAGCGCGGGGAGCAGGAGCGCCACCGCCACGATGAGCGTCACGAGCGCGAGGTACGTTCCGGAACGGAGGGCGCGGGTGCAGGCCATGATGGCGGCGATGCTACGCCGGGAACGCCCGGCGGGCAACAGCGGGATCATGGAGTCCGCGCTTGCGCGCCGCCCCCGCGCTTGCGCGTCACGCGGGGGAATTCTAGTATTGCCCCGCAAACCTCCCACCGCGAACGCGATGAAACGGAGTTATGAGAGTTTTGGAACGTTTGCTGAACCAGACGCGCGTCCCCGTCCTCCTCGCCCTCGCCGCCCTGCTGGCGCTGGCCGTGCTGGCCGCCTGCGGCTCCGACGACCCGGAGCCCGAACCCGCCACGACCGTCGCCACCGCCACCAGCGCCCCCACGTCGACGCCGGAGCCCACGCCGACCGCCACGTCCGAGCCGACGCCCACGGCCACGCCGGAGCCCACTCCGACGGCCACGCCCGAGCCGACGCAGCCGCCCGCGCCGGGCTACCCGCTCGAGGTCATCGACCTGCTCGGGCGCACGGTCGTCATCCCCGACAAGCCTTCCGCCATCGTGGGCATCAGCCCCACCGCCGTCGAGCTGGTCTACGCCGTCGGCGGGAGCGTCATCGGGCGCACGCAGTCCGTCAACTACCCGCCCGAGGCGCTGGAGGCTCCCTCCGTGGGCACGGCCTACCAGCCCAGCTTCGAGGCCATCCTCGCGCTCGAACCGGACCTCATCGTGGCCGACTCCACCATCCACGTGCAGCCCGCCCTCATGGACGCGCTGGAGGCGCTGGACGTGCCCGTGCTCTTCGCGGGCGCGGCCAGCGTGGACGAGGTGGTCACGGGCCTCGGGCTCATGGCCGGCGTGCTGAACGACGCGGACGCCGCCGCCGACGCCATCTACGCCATCGACCAGGCGCGCGACGCCGCCGTCGCGGCGCTGGCCGGGCTGGAGCTCTCCGCCGTGCTGATCATCGGCGACCGCGACCGCAACATCTACGGGGCCAAGTCGAACGGCTACGCGGGCTCCATCCTCGCCGCCCTCGGCATCGCCAACCCCGCCGACGAGCAGCCCGATTCCGGCCCCTTCCCGGGATTCACGCGCATCTCCCCCGAGGCCATGCTGGCCTTCGACCCGGACTGGGTCTTCACGGTCACGCCCGCGCCGCCCCCGGCCCCGCGGCTGAGCGGCATGCTCGCCCTCCTGCCCGGCCTCACCGGCCTGTCGGCGGTGGCGGAAGGGCGCGTGATCGAGCTGGACGTGCAGCTGTTCGTGCAGGCGCCGGGTCCGCGCCTGGCCGAGGCCTACGCCGCCCTCGCCGCCGCCATCGCGGGCGAATAGCGCATGGCGCGGGCGGCGGCGGGGCGCGTGGCCGTCGCGCGCGGGCGTTCCCGCCGCCCGCTGGCGCTCGCCGCGGCGGGGCTGGCGGCGCTCGCCCTCATCGGCCTGCTGACGATGATGTTCGGCGCGATCACGCTCTCCCCGGGCGAGGCCCTCTCCGGCCTCGCCGGGGATTCCGGCCTGGCCGCGCGCGTGGTCGGCGACATACGCTACCCGCGCTTCCTCAACGCCGTGCTGGCGGGGGGCGCGCTGGGCGTGGCCGGGGCGCTGCTGCAGGGCGTCACGCGCAACCCTCTCGGCGATCCGGCCATCTTCGGCCTCACCGCCGCCGCCGGGCTGGCCGCCGCCGCCGCCATCGCCGCCAGCCCCCAGATCCCGCAGTGGGGCATCGCCCTCGCCGCCGTGGGGGGAGGCCTCGTGGGGGCGGGCGCGCTCTTCGCCGTGGCCTCCCGCGAATCCGTCTCGCCCATGCGCCTGGCGCTCGCGGGCGTGGCCCTCTCCGCCCTCTTCGGCGCGATCATCGTGGCCCTCCTCTCCAGCTCGCGCACCTTCCTGCAGACCAACCTGGGCTTCCTCGCGGGCGGCCTCTACGGCGCCGACTGGGCCGACCTGCGCGCCATCCTGCCGTGGGCCCTGCCCGCGCTGGCGGCGGCGCTGATGCTCGCCGGACGCCTCAACCTGCTCTCGCTCGGCGACGACGTGGCCACGGGGCTGGGCGTGCTCGCCGACCGCACGCGCCTGGCCGTGCTGGCCGTGGCGGGCGTGCTCACCGCCTGCGCCGTGGCCGTGGCGGGCCTCGCCGGTTTCGTGGGCCTGCTCAGCGCGCACGCGGCGCGGCAGGCCGTGGGGGCCGACCACCGCGCGCTCGTACCCGCCTCCGCGCTCGCGGGCGCCATCCTCGTGAGCGCCGCCGACCTCGTGGCCAAGCTCGTCATCAGCCCCTCCGAAATCCCCATGGGCATCGTCACCGCCGCCGCGGGCGCGCCCTTCCTCCTCTACCTCGTGCGGTTCCGGGTGTAGCGCCGTGCGCCTCGCGGCCGAGCGGCTGACCCTGCGCTACAACGGGCGCGAGGCCGTGCGCGACGTGTCGCTCGACCTCGCGGGCGGCGAATTCGTGGCCATCGTGGGGCCCAACGGCAGCGGCAAGACGACGCTGTTGCGCGGCATGTCGCGCCTGCTGCGCCCCGCCGTCGGGCAGGTGCTGCTGGACGGGCGGGAGATTCGGGCCATCGGCGCGCGCGGCGTGGCCCGCCGCCTCGCCGTCCTCACGCAGCTCCACGACGAGGGGCTGGACCTGACCGTGGGCGAACTGGTCTGGCGCGGGCGCGCCCCCCACCAGGGCGTGCTCCAGCGCGCGCGCCCCGCCGACCGCGAGGCCGTGGCGCACGCCCTGCGCGCCGCCGACCTGGAGGCGCTCGCGGAACGCCCCCTCGCCAGCCTCTCCGGCGGCGAACGCCAGCGCGCCTGGATCGCGCTCGCCCTCGCGCAGCAGCCGCGCGTGCTCCTGCTCGACGAGCCCACCACCTTCCTCGACGTGCGCCACCAGGTGGAGGTGATGGCCCTGCTGCGCCGCCTCAACGAGGGCGGCATGACCGTCGTCGCCGTCGTCCACGACCTCGCCCTCGCCGGGCGCTTCATGCGACGCGCCATCGGCATGCGCGACGGCGAGGTGGCCTTCGACGGCCCCCCGCGCGAGGTCTTCCGCCCCGACGTCCTCGAGCGCGTCTTCGGCGTGCCCATGGACGTGCTGGATGATCCCGCCAGCGGGTTGCCCGTGCCCCTGCCGCGCGCCCCCGCGCAGCGCTAGCGGAAGGCGTTGTAGAGGGCGTCGTTGTCGCCCTCCCCCAAGTCCGAGGTCACGTGCGCCACGACCACGATCTCGCGGTCGCTGGCGATGGTCATGCTGCCGCGCAGGCAGGCGGGGACGGCGTTCAGCCCGTTCCGCCGCGGATCGTCCGCGCTCTGGTCGAAGATGGCCGTTCCCGTGACGGTCACGCGGGCGGTGTAAACGGTGGCCGCGCCGCCGCAGCCCGCCGAGGGATCGTTTGTCGTCGTGATGCGCAGGTTCGCGGTACCGCCGCCAACCACGGCCACGCTCACGCTCGTGCTGAGGCCGTCGCGGCCGTCCCCGCCCCCGGCGTCGCGCGCGACCAGCGGCAGCTTGGCCGTGCGCGAGGCGCGTTCGACGGGCACGCCGTTCGCCGCCGCCCAGGGGGGTTCGTGCTCGAAGCTGCCCGCCTCCGTCATCTTGCCGCGCAGCAGCACGACGGCCAGCGGCTGGCTGGATTCGATGGTGGCCGCGCCGCGGAAGCTCGTGGGCAGGTTCTCAACGTCGAAGACGTTGTGGCCACGGGCCGCCCCCGCGGGCACCTCCACCTCCGCCGTCACGCTCACGCGCGCGCCCGATTCGCCGACCGTGCCCGTGTAGGTGATGCGCGCGGTCGTGGGCTGGCTCCCGGGGTTGGCGAGGGCGTATTCGGTCCAGAGGCCGTCCGCCGTCTTCAGCGCGAGCGGCAGCATCATGCGCGTCGAAACGTCGTCGGTCTCCGAGTCGCGCGCGCCCACGAGGAAGCCGTCGTAGGCGGCCAGCCGAAGGCCGTCGCGGTGGTAGACGTCGGCGGCCACCGTGACCAATTCGGTGGAATCGATGGTCACCGCCGCCAGCGTGTTGCGCGCCACCGCGGGCATGGGCAGCGCCCCGTCCTCGCGCAGGGGCGCGAATGTGATCTGGCCGTTGGGGGGAATGGGGTGGCCCCCGCGCGGGCAGTCGCGGGAGCGGCGCGGTCCGGGGTCCGTCCTCACGCGCCGGCCCTCGGGGCCCAGCCTGCCGCGGTCGGGGACGAAGGCGTAGGTGAGGTGCACGCAGGCCGTGCGCTCGCCGGCGTTGGCGATGGCCAGGCGCGTGCTCACCTTGTCCCCCGGCACGACGTCCTCCAGCCGGTTGGCCACGTACGGCAGGATCACGCGCGTGCCGCCGCGCGCGCTGGCCGTGTGCAGGGACCAGGAGCGCCGCCCGTCCGGCCCCGTGATCTCCCGCGCCAGCAGGGCGTTCATGGGCTGGTCGCTGGAGAGCGCGCCCACGCCGCGGAAGCCCGGCACCAGCCCCCCGTTGAGCGCGTGCGCGAACGTGCGCGACGCCCCCGGCGGCACGTCCGTGAACACTTGGCTCGCGGCGGTGATGAGCACCCCGCCCGGCGTATGGAAGTCCATCACCATCACGGAGGGCGCGTCGCCGTCGTTCTGCGCGATGACGCTCGTGTTCTCCACGCTGTCCGGCAGCAGCGCCGGGAACACGTGGGGACGCAGGCGTTCGCCGCCGTCGGGCGCGGACGGGCCATCGACCGCCGCCGCGCTTCCCGCCGCCGCCAGCAGCAGGAGGGCCAGCGCCGCCACAAGCGCGCGGGGACGGAAACGGATGCGGGGCAGGGGCATGGGCCTCTCTGTGGAAAGTGTCGCGCGCGCCCCGCACGCGGTCAATGCTAGTCCAGCATGTTGAGCAGCTGGAAGACGACCACGAAGCCAGCCGCCGCCGCCACCATGATCACGACCAGCCGCGCGCCGCGCACGCCTCCATTCTGCCCGCCCCGAGCCGTTTCCGCTTCCTTTCCCCATCGCTCGCGTTCGCGCGCGAATTGCGCGAGCATGGGGCCATGCGCGCGCCCGCCTTCATTGCCGTCGCCACGCTCGCCGTCGCGCTGCTGATCGCTTGCGGCGGAAGCGACGCCGCGCCCGCGGCTCCGTCGCAGCCCGATGCGACTGCTGCCACTGTTACGGAGTCGCCCGTCGTCGTCGCCAACGCGACGGAAGCGCCCGCCGCCGTGACCACCGAGGCCGCCGCGGAGTCGCCCGCCGCCGCCGTCGCGGCCCTGCCCCGCATCTACTTCATCCATACCGAATGGTGAGCGCGCTGCGAACGTCTCCGCCCCGTGTGGGCGGACCTGCAGGAGGAGTACGCAGGGCTGATCGAGTTCGTCATGGTCGACCGCGACACCGACGAGGGCAACGCCTTCGCCCTCTCCCACGGCATCCGCTACCAGCCCGGCTTCGTGGTGCTGGACGCCGCCGGCGAGACCACCTACGCCGCGCTCGGCCCGTGGGAGGACGACGATTTGCGCGCGCTCGTGCGCTCCGTCGCGCCCTAGCCGCCCGCCGCCGCCATCAACCGCCGCGCCCGCTCCACCAGCACCGGCACGAACCACTCGAAGCGCGCGCTGTCGGGGTTCGCCGCCGTGGCCTCGAGGTGCTGCATGTACAGCCCCTCGAGGATGACGGCCAGCTTGAACACGGCGAACACGTGGTAGAAGGCGGCGTGCCGCATGGAGCGCCCGCTCGCCTCCTCGTACAGGGCGACCAGCTCCTCGTGCGTGGGGAAGCCCTCGCGCGCGCTCAGGTGCGCGGGCGCCTCCCAGCCGGGCGGCGGCGGCGGATCGCCCGGATCGCCCCAGTAGGAGAGCAGCCAGCCCACGTCCGCCAGCGGGTCCCCGATGGTGGCCATCTCCCAGTCGAAGATGGCGACCACGCGCGGTTCGTTCGCGTCGAACATCACGTTGTCGAGCCGGTAGTCGCCGTGCACCACGGTCGCGCCCGCGTCCTCCGGCAGGCGCGCCCGCAGCCAGTCGACGATGGCGTCGATGCCGGGCAGGTCGCGCGTGCGCGGGCGCGTCAGCTCCCACTGCCCCGTCCAGCGGCGCAACTGCCGTTCGAGGTAGCCCGATTCGCGCCCGCGCAGTCCCGCCTCGCGCCAGTCCACGGCGTGCAGCTCGACCAGCGCCGCCACCAGCTCTTCGGCGATGCGCCGCCGCCCCGCGGGCGTGTCGTAGGACGCGGGGATGCCGTCGCGCAGCATCGCCCCGAAGCAGCGCTCCATCAGGTAGAAGGGCGCGCCGATGACGGAGGCGTCCTCGCAGGCCACGACGGGCGCGGGCGTGCGTGCGCGTCCGTGCAGCGCCGCCAGGAAGCGGTGTTCGCGCAGCACGTCGTGGGCCGTCGGCAGCAGGGGGCCGGCGGGCGGGCGGCGCAGCACCCACGCCTGCTCCCCGCGCGTCACGTAGTAGGTGACGTTGGAGGAGCCGGCCACGTGCCGTTCGCAGGCGAGGGGCGCCGTCGGGCCGGGCACGCGCGCCGCGAGGAAGCGTTCCAGCGCGGGAACGTCGATCAGCCCGTCCGCGCCGCCGTCCGCCATGGCCGCCTCTCCTTCGGGGTGGGCGATGCGCTCCCGCTCCGCCCGCGCGCTAGAGCGTGGCGAAGTCCCAGCCCGCGCCCTCGCGGAAGGCGCGCAGGATGCGGCGCGAGACGACCATGCGGTGCGTCTCGTCGGGGCCGTCGTAGATGCGCGCGCTGCGGGCCGCGCGGTACATCGATTCGAGGGGCGTGTCGCCGCTCACGCCGCGCGCCCCGTGCGTCTGGATGGCGCGGTCGATGACGTCGTGCAGCACCTTCGCGCCGAAGAACTTGATCGCCGAAATCTCCACGCGCGCCTCGTCGCCCGCGTCGATCTTCTCCGCCGCCCGCAGCGTCAGCAGGCGCGCCGCCTGGATCTCCGCGTACGAGTCGGCGATCCAGTTCTGCACCGTCTGCTTGTCCGCCAGCGGCCCGCCGCGGACCTCGCGATGCAGGGAGTACTCGCACATCAGCTCGAAGGCGCGCTGGCTCTGCCCCAGCCAGCGCATGCAGTGGTGGATGCGCCCCGGGCCGAGCCGCTTCTGCGCGATGCGGAAGCCGCCGCCCGGCTCGCCCAGCACGTTCGTGAGGGGCACGCGCGCCTCGCGGTAGCGAATCTCGCAGTGGTGCCCCTCCGTGTCCCCCATCACGGGCACGGGGCGGATGATGTCGAAGCCGGGCGTGTCCGTGGGCACGATGATCTGGCTCATGCGCCCGTGCGGCGGCTGCTCCGGCTCGGTCACGCACATGACGATGGCGAAGGCGGCGTCGATGGCCCCGCTCGTGAACCACTTGTGCCCGCTGATCACCCACTCGTCGCCGTCGCGCACGGCGCGCGTCTGCAGGTTCGTGGGGTCGGCCCCCGACACCTCGGGCTCGGTCATGGAGAAGCAGGAGGTGACGTCGCCCGCCACCAGCGGCTTCATCCAGCGCTCCCGCTGTTCGGGCGTGCCGAATTGCCAGAGGATTTCGGCGTTGCCCGAATCGGGCGCCTGCGCCCCGAAGGCGCGCGGGGCGTACGGGCTCCGCCCCAGCAGCTCGTTCATGTACACGTAGGGCATGAAGCCGATGCCCATGCCGCCCGCCTCCGCGGGCAGGTGGGGCGCCCACATGCCCATCTCCTTCACGCGCGCCTACAGGTCGCGCAGCAGCGCCGCCGCCGCCCCGTCCCCCGCCCCCAGCGCATCCTCGTTGGGGTAGATGTGCTCGTCCATGAACGCCCTGGTGCGCTCGCGCAGCGTTTCGATGGCCGCGCCGTCCAGCGCGGCTCGCGTTTCCGTGGTCATGCGCCGCCTCCGTCCGCCCGCGACTTTACACGAGTGGCCGGTGATCGGTGATCAGTGGCCGGTGGCCGGAAGGTTCCACCGACCACCGATCACCAACCACCGGCCACCCGGTATAGAATGCGGCCCCGCCTCAGTGGCGGACGAGGAGGCTCCCGTGCCCGTCGGACCCAACGACCTGGAAACCGCCCGCAAGCTCTTCGAGGAAGGCGGCTGGAGCAGCGGCGACCCCTACGGCCCCGACCAGTGGTTCGCCGACGACGCCGTCATGCGCGACATCGTCGGCCACGCCGGGGCGCTCAACGGCCTCGAGGAGATCCGCGAGTTCTGGGCCAGCAGGAAGGTCGGCATCACCCTGCGCGTGCCCGTCGAGGAGCTGTACGTGGCCGAGGGCCACCGCGGCGTGGCCGTGCTCTGGATGGCCTACGGCCAGGTGGCCGACGAGGACAACGAGAACTACGGCAAGTGGTTCACCTTCGAGGGCATGTCCCGCCTCGAATTCGACGACGAGGGCAAGGTCACGCTCGAGGTGGACTACCACCACGGCGTGCAGGGCATCACGGACAGCTGGGTGGCCCACTGGAACGCGCGCCGCGCCCGCCCCTGGAAGGAACTGGGGAGCATCACCGGGGCCTGACGCGCGCGCGCCTCAGGACGCGGATTCGGGGGAAGCCGTCCCGGCGGCCTCCTCCGCTTCCCGTCGCGCGAGCGCGCCCAGGTAGACGGCGCGCACGGCGAACGCCTGCCGCACGTCGGCCACCACTTCCTCGAAGAACTCGTCGCGGTACTCGCGGTTGGCGAGGATGCTGACCGTGAAGTAGAAGCCCGAGAAGGTGGCGAGGAAGAGCGCCACGCGCAGCAGCTCCGCCGTCACCACCGCCCCGCCCTCCCCGCCCAGCCGCAGCAGCGTCTCCGGCGCGCGGCCGTTCCACGCGGCGATCAGGCTCTCGTCGATGGCGGCCAGGCCGAGCACCAGCAGGAACAGGCCCACCAGCGCGCTCACGAAGAGGACGCGCAGGGCGAGGGCGAAGAGCACGACGAGGCCCGCGTTCAGCCACTGCCGCCGGCCCAGCGGATCGTCCAGGCGGATGACGGCGTCGGTCACGGCTTCGCGCTCCACCGGCGTGCCCCGCACCAGCCGCGCCACCTCTCCGGCGCTGGCGAAGCGCCCCAGCTGGCCCAGCTCGGCGGGCAGGCGGGCGATGAGGAAGACCCCGCCCATGAGCGCGAAGACCGCGATCACGGCGTTGCGCGAGCCGCGTTCCAGCCCGCTCGCCACGTTCCACACCTCGGAGTTGATGAAGAGGAAGGTGAGGAAGAGGAGCAGCAGCGGCAGCGCCCGCGCGAACAGCCCGATCACGTCGCGCATGTCGCGGAAAAGCCGCCGCACCGCCCAGCCCAGCACGGGCAGCAGGGCGAAGCTCACGGTCACGTAGACGAGCCCCAGGATGAGCAGGTTCATCAGCACCTGCCAGACCGCGATCGTCCACAGGTTCTGCACGAGGCCCGTGAGCAGCGACGGGGCCAGCACGAACACGGCCATCTGCGCCGCGCCCACCCGCGCGGGCATGCCGAAGGGGTTGCGGCGGCGCAGCGAGATCGTGCCGCCCCAGGCCACCGCCACCGCCGCGATCATGCCGATCATGGTCAGCGCGTTGGCCCACCACGGCCAGTCGGGGTTGATCACCGTCAGCACCTCGATGAAGAGCACGACGGTGAGGAAGGGCAGCCCCCGCGTGAGCACGGCGCGGCGCGGGCTGTAGTCCTCGATGAAGTGGGGGATGCCCTGGCGGCGGAACCACGCCTCCGTGGCCGTGATCGTCTCGCCCGTCATGGACGCCGCGCGCCGCTACTCGCTGGGGTAGAGCGCGACGGCGGGCGCGTCCGCCGCCGCCGCTTCCGTGGCCGCCAGCATCGCGCGCAGGCGGTCGGCCTCGCGCTCCCGCTCCTCCGGCGCGAGCGCGTAGGCGTGGCGCGCGATGCCGTTCATGCCGTGCGCGCCCCACGCGACCGCCAGCGCCTCCACCTCGTCGAGCACCTCCCCGGGCACGGCCTTGCGGGGCAGGCGCAGCTCGGCCACGCGCGTCCACGCCGCCGCCAGCCCTTGCGGCGTGGACGCGCCCCCGCCCAGCTCCGCCACGGCGGCGCGCAGCCGCGCGATGGTCGGGGCCAGTTGCTCCGCCGTGTAGACGGCGTCGTCGTGGTCGTGGCGCGGCGCGAGCGGCAGGTCGAAGTTGACCGGCATGGCCGCAGTCTGGCGCGTGCGCCTGGCAAAGGGAAGCGGGCCGCTCGCACGGCCCGCTTCCGGGGGAGGGCTGGCTCCGCGGCCCGACAGGCCTAGGAGACGGCGATGGTGATCTGCTTCGGTTTGGCCGCCGCCGGCACGGGGATGCGCAGCGTGAGCACGCCGTTGGCCAGCTCGCCGTTCACCTCCGCGTCGTGCAGCACGCCCGGCAGGGCCAGCCGCCGGCTGAGCGTCGACCAGCGCCGCTCGCGGCGGTGGTAACGCTCGTCCTCGGAGGCCTCGCCCGCGCCGTGCTCGGCCTTGATGGAGAGCACGCCCTGGTGGAGCTGCACGTCGATCTCGTCGCGGCGGAAGCCCGGCAGCGAGGCGCGCACGATCAGCTCGCTGTCCGTCTCGGAGATGTCCACGCCCAGCGTGCCCTCCTCGAAGGCCGTGCCGCCGTCCATCGCGCCGAGCGCGCGGCTGAAGATGCGGTCGAAGAAGTCCCGGGGCGAGTCGAAGGGGTCGTAGCGGACGATTTCTGCCATGTCGTTCTCCTTTTCTCTCACAATCTGGTTGTGAAGGTTGGGATAAGCATGGGGCATGCTGGCACTCCTGTCAAATGAGTGCCAGCGAGCCGCCTTTACCCTGTCTTTCCGTTCATGGAACATGGGGGCATGGCCGAAGCATCCGACCGCATCGAAGCCGCCCGCCACGACCTCGCCGCCGCCGAACGCGAGGCCGCGAACGCCGCCGACGCGCTCCGCAACGTGCGGTACGGCGTCGCGCATGGCGGCATCACGCCCGAGGGCTACGCCGGGCTGGCGGAGCTGGCCGCCCGCATCGCCGCGGAGGCGCGGGCGCACGGCGAGGCCATCCTCGCCGGACTCGGCGGCATCGCCAACGCCGAGGGCTACGACGCCATCGACCCCGACGAGCCGATGCGGCTGCTCATGGAGTCCGCCGGCCACGCGAAGGCCGCGGGCGAGTCCTCCGGCGAGGCCGCCCGCATCGCCGCCGACCCCGTGCGCTACCTGCTCAATGGGGCCCGCCGCCACCTCGGCCACGCCGAAAGCGAGGCCGAGCGCGCCGAGCACGTCTCCGACGAGTTCGCCGCCTACCTGTCCGCCCGCCGCGTGGTGCGCGCCGCCGCCATGGCCGTGCTCATGGCCGAGGCCGTGGCCCGCCACGCCCCCGGCTCGGACGAGGAGCGCATCGCCGCCGAACACGCCCGCGCCGCCCGCGAGGCGGAGGCGCGCGTCGCGCACCGCCTGCGGCCGGGACTCGCGGACGAGCTGCGTCGCGACCAGCTGGAAAAGGCGGGCGGCTGACCCCTACGCCGGGACCGGCTCCGGCGCCTTGTCGAAGCGGATGTGCAGCTCCTGCAGCCCGCGCAGGATGTAGCTGGGCTCGTGGCGCGGCGCGGGATGGTCCGGGTCCAGCCGGAAGTTGGTCATGCGCCGCAGCACTTCCTCGAAGGCCACGCGGATCTCCAGCCGCGCCAGGGCCGCGCCGATGCAGTAGTGCGGCCCCGCGCTGAAGGCCAGCTGGCTGCGCGCGTTCTCGCGCTCCACGTCGAAGCGCGCCGCCTCCGCGAACTCGCGCTCGTCGCGGTTGGCAGCGTGGTAGATGAGCATCAGCGTCGTCTTCGCCGGCAGCGTCACGCCGCCCAGCGTGGTTTCGCGCGTGGTCGTGCGGAAGAGGGCGCGCACGGGCGACTCCATGCGCAGCGCCTCCTCCGTCATGTTCCCGATCAGCTCCGGGTTGGCGCGCACCTTCTCCATCTGCTCCGGGTTCTCGATGAACAGCAGCATGGCGCTGCCGATGAGGTGCGCGGTGGTCTCCTTCCCCGCCACCTGCAGTTGCTGCAGGATGCTCAGGATCTCGTCGTCGTTCAGCGGGCGCGGGCCCTCGTCCGTCTCCAGCTCCGCCGTGGCCAGCGTGGTCAGGATGTCGTCCTTCGGCTCGCGGCGGCGCTCCTCCGCGCGCGCCAGGAAGTACTCCTGCAGCTCCAGCCCGGCGCGCAGCACGTCGCGCTCCTCCTCGGGCGGAATGGTGCGCTCGATGCCGCCGATGGCCAGGTCCGCGCGCTTCTTGAAGTCGCGCAGGTCCGCGCGCGGCACGCCGATCTGGTCCGCGATCACCGCCATCGGCAGCTCGTCCGCGAACTGGCTGGTGAAGTCGGCCTTGCCGTCGTCGATGAAATCGTCGATCAGCTCCGTCACGATCTCGCGCACGTAGCCTTCCATGCCGGCCACGCGCCGCGCCGAGAGGGCCTTGTTCACGAGCGAGCGGTAGCGCGCGTGCCAGGGCGGGTCGGCGGCCAGCAGCGTGGGCGCGCTCGAACGCGCCGTCCGCGCGCGCAGCTCCGCGATCTCGGCGTCCTCCGGCTCCAGGTTCATGCCGGGCAGGTCGGCGGGGCCCGTGGGCATGGCCGAGGAGTAGGTGGCGGGGTCGTGCACCACCTCGTGGATGAGGTCGAAGGTGCTCACCACCGCCAGCCCCATCTCCGGCAGCATGTGCACCGGCGCCTCCGCGTGCAGCGCCTCGTAGAAGGGGTAGGGACACTCCAGCGTCTCCGGGTCGAGCGGGTTGAAGTCGGCCAGCGCCATGCCATTCGCTCCTGCGGCCCTCGCGGGCGGGAATGGCCCAAGCGTACGCCGTCCGGGCGCGCCCGCGCCACCGCCACGCTAGAGGATCTGCGAGAGGAAGAGCTTCGTGCGCTCCTCGCGCGGGTTGTCGAAGAAGTGGTCGGGCGTGCCCTGCTCCACCAGCGCGCCCTCGTCGAAGAACATCACGCGGTCGGCCACGCCCCGCGCGAAGCCCATCTCGTGCGTCACCACCACCATCGTCATGCCCGATTCCGCCAGCTCCTGCATCACGTCCAGCACTTCCTTGATCATCTCCGGGTCGAGCGCCGAGGTGGGCTCGTCGAAGAGCATGATCTTCGGCTGCATGGCCAGCGCGCGGGCGATGGCCACGCGCTGCTGCTGGCCGCCGGAAAGCTGCGCCGGGAACTTCTCCGCCTGCTCGGGGATGCCCACGCGCTCCAGCAGCTGCATGGCCTGCTCCTCGGCCTCGCGCTTGGGCGAGCGGCGCACCTTGCGCGGCCCCAGCGTCACGTTGTTCAGCACGGACAGGTGCGGGAACAGGTTGAACTGCTGGAACACCATGCCCACCTCGGAGCGGATGGCGTTCAGGTTGCGCACGTCGTCGTTCAGCTCGATGCCGTCGATCACGATGCGCCCGGCGTCGTGCTCCTCCAGCCGGTTGAGGCAGCGGATGAAGGTCGACTTGCCCGAGCCCGACGGCCCCAGCACGACCACGATCTCGTGCTCCTTCACGGACATGGTCACGTCGTCCAGCGCCTGGAAGTCGCCGAACCACTTCTCCACGCCCTCGGTGACGATCATCTCCGGCGCGCTGGCCGTTTCGCCGCTCATGCGCTTCGCTCCTCTCCGCGAATCCTACCGCTCGCCGATGCCCACCGCGCGCTCCATGCGCTGGGAGACGCGCGACATGACGAAGGACACGATCCAGAACAGCACCGCCGCGAAGGCGTAGACCTCAATGCGGCTCTCGATGAACTCCGCCTGCGCGATGGCGGCCTTCGAGTTCCCCACCAGCTCGCGCAGGGGCAGGATGGCCGAGATCAGGGCGGTGTCCTTCCACAGGCTGATGGCCTGCCCCACGATGGGCGGGATGGAGATGCGCAGCGCCTGCGGCAGCACCACCAGCTGCAGCGTGCGCGCCCGCCCCAGCCCCACCGCCTGCGCCGCCTCCGTCTGCCCGTGCGGCAGCGCCTGCAGCCCCCCGCGGATGTACTCGGCGATGTAGGCCGAGGTGAACACCGCCAGCACCACCATCGTGCGCACGACCAGGTCGCCCGCGATCACGTCCTCGAGGATGAACAGGGCCACGAACAGCCAGCCGATGAGCGGCGCCCCGCGGATGACCTCGATGTAGGCCGTGCACGTCCACGAGACGGCGCGCAGCGAGGATGCCCGCCCCACGGCCAGCGGGATGGCCAGCAGCAGCCCCCCGGCGATGCCCACGGGCGCGAGGATGAGGTTCATCATGAAGCCGCTGAATTCGTTCGTGCGCGCGCCCCCGCTCGCCATCAGGACGGCCAGCACGGCGGGCAGCGCCAGCGCCAGCGCCCCGCCCGCGCCCCACGTGGCGATGGCGCGCGCGCGCCCCGGCTCCCGCGGCACCAGCCGGCAGGCGAGGTAGCCCGCGAAGAAGAGCGCCAGCGAGCCCGCCACCCAGATGGTCGAGGCCCAGCCCGCGTCCCCGTGCTTGGTCAGGAAAAACAGGAACCCCGCCGTCAGCGCGAGGAAGAGCAGGTCGCGCCGCCCGAGGCTGGCCCACAGCCCGAAGGCCGCGCCGATGAGGGGGAAGACCAGCGCCACGCTCACCCACAGCCGCCACTCCTGATCCTGCGGGAAGCCGCCCGCGAACAGCAGCCAGCGGTTCACCGTGATCACGCGCCACTCGGCCGCGAACACCAGGTACACGGCGTAGACCGCGACCGCCGCCGTGAAGGCCAGCGCCAGCAGCGTCACCACCGACTGCGCGGGCGAGGGGAAGAGGTTGTCGCGCGTCCACTCGCGCGCGCGCACGCGCCAGGGACGCTGCTGGCGCACGCGATGCGGCGGCAGCACCACCTTGCGCGCGCCTCCCGCCGGTTCCGTCATCGTCCCCGCCTCCCTACACCCGCGTCAGCGTCAGCCGCGAGTTGATGAAGTTCATGATCGCCGAGATGGTCAGCGACATGAGCATGTAGGTGACGATGATCAGGGCGAACACCTCCACCGCGTGCCCGATCTTGTTCTGGATGATGTTCGCCACGAAGAACAGGTCGGCGTAGGACACGCCGTAGGCCAGGCTCGAATTCTTGCTCGCGTTCAGGTACTGGTTCGTCACCGACGGGATCATCTGGCGCAGCGCCTGCGGCAGGATCACCAGCGTCAGCCGCTGGTAGCCGGAGAGGCCGACGGCATTGGCCGCCTCCGTCTGCCCCTTCGGCAGCGCCTGGATGCTGGCCCGCACGATCTCGGCGATGAACGAGGCCGTGTAGATGGTCAGCCCCAGCACCAGCGCCGTGAACTCCGGGCGCAGCGTCAGCCCCTCCGCGTAGTCCGTGCCGCTGAGCACGGGCACGTCGATGGTGAGCGGCAGGCCCAGCGCGAGGAAGCTCCCCGCGGCGCCCCCCGCGAACAGCCACAATCCCCAGCGGTTGGGGTAGTGCGGCTGGCCCGTCTCGCGCTCCCGCTCCTGCCGCCGCCGCCGCACGAGGAAGGCCGCCACCGCCGCCGCCGCCAGCGCCCCCACCCACACCGCCGTCAGCCACTCCGGCCCGCCGTAGAGGCCCCCGTCCGGCTCCGGCCAGGGAACGGCGATGCCGCGGTTCGAGAGGAAGAAGGCGTCGCCGAGGCTGCGCGCGTTCTGGATCTGGGGCAGGCCGAAGAGCACGATCGCGTACCACAGCACGATCTGCACGAACAGCGGCATGTTGCGGAATATCTCCACGAACAGCATGGCCAGCTTCGCCAGCAGCCAGTTCGGGGAGAGCCGCGCCACGCCCACCGCCACGCCCAGCACCGTGGACAGCAGCAGCGTGATCAGCACCACCCGCACCGTCGCCCAGATGCCCACCAGGTACATGGTGAGGCGCGTGTTCGTGGTGCCGTCCACGTTGATGAGCCACTGGTTGCCCACGTCGAAGGCGGCGGGCTGGTTGAGGAAGCCGAAGCCGTACTCGCGCCCCCCCAGCGCCTGCACCACGTAGAAGATGGCCAGCGCCGTGACGCCCACGTAGACGCCCTGCGCCAGCAGGTTGCGGAAGCCGCGGCGGAAGAAGAGCGGCGTGGGCGCGGGCGGCGGCAGGCCGCCGGACATGGTCGTCACGCGGCGCCCGCGCGGCCGGTGGGCGGCTTCATGGCGCGAATCCTACCCGACGCGCGCGCGGAACGGATTGCCGCCCGTCCCGCGCGCGCCCCGGCGGTTCTAGCGGTAGGGCGGCGCGTAGAGGATGCCGCCCTCCGTGTAGAGGGCGTTGAGCGTGCCCGCGCGCGTGATGCCCAGCGGCTCGATCGTGCGCGCGTAGATGTCGCCGTAGTTGCCCACGGCCATGAGCGCGCGCTGAATGAATTGCGCGTCCACGCCGAAGCCCAGATCGGTCACCCCCGCATCCCCGAAGGGGACGCCCAGCAGGCGCGCGATGGCCGTATTCGGCGGGTCCGCGGCCATGGCCCCCACGTTGTCCCGCGACACGCCGAGCAACTCGGCGTTGATGAGGCCGTAGATGACCCAGTTCACCACGTCTTTCCACTCGGTGTCGCCGTCGCGCACGCCCGGTGCCAGCGGCTCCCGCGAGATGGTCAGCGGCAGGATGCGGTAGTCCTCCGGATTGGGCAGCGCCGCGATGCGCGCCGCCAGCCCCGACTTGTCGCTCGTGAGCACGTCGCAGCGGCGCGCCACGAACTGGTCCTGCGGGTCCGGCCACTCGCCCGGCAGGGGCGTGTAGGACAGCCCCCGCTCGTTGAAGAAGTCGTCCAGGTTCTGCTCCGTGGTCGTGCCCGCCGCCACGCAGATGGTGGTTCCCGCCATGTCATCCGCCGTGCGGATGCCGGAATCGGCGTGCACGGCGAAGCCCTGGCCGTCGTAGAAGGTGGTCTGGGCGAAGTCGACCTTGCGGCCCACGTCGCGCTGGGCCGTGATCGTGGTCACGCGCACGAGCACGTCCACCTCGCCCGTGGCCAGCAGCTCGAAGCGCGCCTGCGCGGAGGTGGGCACGTACTGGACCTTCTCCGCGTCGCCCAGCACCGCCGCCGCGATGGCCCTGCAGAACTCGATGTCGAAGCCCGAGTAGACGCTGTCGGGATCCTTGAAGCCGAAGCCCGGCAGGGAGTCCGTCACGCCGCACTTCAACTCGTCGCGGTCGATCACGCTCTGGAGCGTGTTCCCGGCCCGGGACGACTCCAGCCCCTCCAGTTCATCCAGCCTGTCGTTGTTGATGACCGTCTGGTCCCCGCCAACGCACACCGTCTCGCCGTCGCAGGCGTCGTCGCCATCCTCGCCGTTGCCGCCGCAGGCCGCCGCGAGCAGCGCGACCGCCGCCAGCGCTCCCGCCGCGGCCAGTCCCCATCGCATGCGCGTCATTCCGTGCTCCCTCGCGTCGTGCTAGCGGTAGGGTGGCGCGTAGAGCACGCCGCCGTCGCGCACGAGCGCGTTCAGCGTGCCCTCGCGCGGGACGCCCACCGTCGCCACCGTGCGCTCGTAGATCTCGCCGTAGTTGCCCGTTTCCAGCAGGGCGCGTCGCAGGAACCGCGGGTCGATGGCGAAGCCGTGGTCGGCCACCGCGCCATCCTTGAAGGGCGCCCCCAGCAGGCGCGCCACGGCGGCGTTCGGCGGGTCCGCCGCCAGCGCCGCCGCGTTGTCCTTCGTGACGCCCAGTTCCTCGGCGTTGATCAGCCCGTAGACCACCCAGGTGATGATGTCCTTCCACTGGCGGTCGCTGTCGATCACGAACGGCGCCAGCGGCTCCTTCGAGATGAGCTGGTCCACCACGCGGAATTCGTCCGCGTTGGACAGCTGCGAGATGCGCGAGAGGAGGTTGCTCTGGTCGCCCGTCCAGGCGTCGCAGCGGCCCGCCACGAAGGCGTCCTGATTCTCCTGGTCCTCGCCCCCCAGCGGCGTGTAGTCGTAGCCCAGCTCGTTGAAGTGGTCGCTCAGGTTCTGCTCCGTCGTCGTGGCCGACTGCACGCAGATGGTGATGCCGTCCATGTCCGCCGTGGACCAGATGTCGGAGTCGGCGCGCACGGCGAAGCTCTGGCCGGTGTAGAAGGTGATGGGCCCGAATTCGAGGCCGAGGCTGGCGTCGCGCTCCGCCGTCACCGTGGTGGTGCGGATGAGCACGTCGATCTGGCGCGTGTTGAGCAGCTCGAAGCGCGTGGCCGACGGCACCTGCACGAACGACACGGCCTCGCCGTCGTCCAGCACCGCCGCCGCGATGGCGCGGCAGAACTCCACGTCGAACCCCTGGAAGCGGTTGTTCGCGTCGAGGATGCTGAAGCCCGGGTGCGAGCCCTTCACGCCGCAGCGCAGCTCGCCGCGGTCGAGCACGGAGCGCAGCACCTCGCCGTCGGCGTCGTCCCCGCCGCCGCTGCCGCCGCCGCAGGCCGCCGCCAGCAGCGCGACCATGACCAGCGCCGCCGCCGTGGCCAGTCCACGCAGTCCGCGCGCCATCGTGCGCCCCCTTCATGCGACGGGAGCGGGCGGCCGGTCGTCCCGGCCGTCCGCTCCCGCGTCGTTCGTTGGGCCCCGCCGCCTAGCGGTAGGGCGGCGCGTAGAGGATGCCGCCGGAGCCCGGCGGGCAGTTGCTCTTGTCCTCCGTGTAGAGGGCGTTCAGCGTGCAGGCGCGGTCGATGCCGACCGGCGTCACCGTGCGCTCGTAGATGTCGTTGTAGTTGCCCACGGCCATGAGCGCGCGCTGGACGAACTGCGGGTCCACGCCGAAGCCGAGGTTCGCGATCTCGCCGTCCTCGTAGGGCACGCCCAGCAGGCGCGCGACGGCGGTGCTGGGCGGCTCGTTGGCCATGGCCGCCACGTTGCGCTGCGAAACGCCGAGCTCCTCGGCGTTGATCAGCCCGTAGACGACCCAGTTGACCACGTCCTTCCACTCGCTGTCGTTGTCGCGCACGCCCGGGGCCAGCGGCTCCTTCGAGATGATCTGGCCCAGCACGCGGTACTGCGAGGGATCGTCGAACTGCGAGATGCGCGAGGCCAGGTTGCTCTGGTCCGCCGTCCACACGTCGCAGCGGCGCGTCAGGAACTGGTCCTGCGTCTCCTGGTCCGTGCCGCCCAGCGGCGTGTAGGCGTAGCCCAGCTCGGTGAAGTGGTCGTCCAGGTTCTGTTCCGTGGTGGTGCCCGTCTGCACGCAGACGGTGGCGCCTTCCATGTCCGCCGTGGAGTTGTAGGGCGAGTCGGCGTGCACGGCGAAGCCCTGGCCCGTGTAGAAGGTCGTCTGGGCGAAGTCGACGGAGCGCGCGGCGTCGCGCTCGGCCGTCACCGTGGTCGTGCGGATGAGCACGTCGATCGCGCCCGTGGAGAGCAGCTCGAAGCGGTTCGCCGCCGAGGCGGGCACGTACGTGACCTTGCCCGCGTCGCCCAGCACCGCCGCCGCGATGGCCTTGCAGAACTCCACGTCGAAGCCGGAGGCGACGCCCTGGCTGTCGATGAAGCCGAAGCCCGCCTGGCTGTCCTTGATGCCGCACAGCAGCTCGTCGCGGTCGATCACCGTCTGCAGCGTGTTGCCGCCGCCGCTGTCGCCGTCATCGTTGTCGTCGCCGCACGCCACCGCCACCATGGCGATAACCGCCATGATCGCGACCGCGAACAGCCCAAAGCGCGTCCGTGCCACGAAGGCCTCCTGTTGCGCGTTCCCGCGCGTGTAGCGGCGCAGTCTACACCCCGCGCGCCAACGCGCCAGCCCCTCAGGCGAGCGGCGCGCGCAGCGCCTCCGCCGCGCGCCGCGTGAAGCCGAGGAAGCCGCCCGTGCCGATGGCCACCATGTTCAGGCCGTGGTTGCGCCCCTCGTTGAACACCTTGAGCGTGGCGATGTTGGCGCAGGCCGCCTTCATGTAGTTGAAGACCTCCCAGTAGCGCAACTCCGCGCCCCCGATGGCGAAGGCCTCCACCCCCCGCAGCAGGTCGAGGATCTCCTCCGGCGGCCCGAACATGCGCCCCTTGATGTAGGCGAAGAAGGCCACGTCCTCCATGGGGTCGCCGAGGTTCGACCACTCCCAGTCCACGTGCGCCACGATTTTCCCCTCGCGCAGGATGAAGTTGCCCGCGCTCAGGTCGCCGTGGTTGAGGCGCACGGCGCGCGCGGGCTCGGGCACGCTGCGCCGCAGCCAGGCGATGACCTCGTCCAGCAGGGGCTCGCGCTCGTAGCGGTAGCGCTCGTAGCGCCCCTCCCACAGGTCGAGCTGCTGGAGCGTGCTTTCGCGCGTGTCGGCGGGAATGCCCAGCCCCCCGAGCCCCAGCTCCCGCGGCGAATGGCGGTGCAGCTCCCCGATGGCGTCGACGTAGGTGCGCAGCACCTCCCGCGCCCGCTCCGGCTCCGCCAGGTAGCCGAAGCCGCCGTCGCCCTCCACGCGCTCCGTGACCATGAAGGGGTAGCCGAACCAGCGCGGGTCGTCCTCCAGCCAGCGCGGCCGGGGCACGGGCACGGGCCCGCCGTGGAGCGCCTCCAGCAGGCGGAACTCGGGCTCGCTCGAGGTGCCCAGCACGCCCCCCTGCTCGATGCGGAAGACGAGCTCCGGCTCATGCGGCTGGTCCGTGCGCACCACCAGCGTCTCGCGCGACTGCCCCGAGGCGAGGCGGCGCAGCTCGGTCACGCGCACGGGCCTGCCCAGCGCGTGCGAGAGGAAGGCGGCGGCCTCCTCGCGGCGCTGCTCCGGCTGGTAGGGCATGGCGCGCTACCTCCGCCGTCCGGGGTAGCTGAAGCCGATGGGCTGCCAGAAGGCCATGCGCGCCTCGTTGATGGCGAACAGGTCGTCCGTCACGCCCAGGCGGTCGGCGGGCAGCGCGGCGGGATCGGTACCCTCGCGCGCGGCCTCCGCCGCCAGCGCCGCGCTGATGGCCTCGCGCAAGGCCCCGTTGCGCTCCCGCAGCTCGTCGAGCGCCGCCCCCTCCGGCTCGTCCGGCGCGGCCACGGCGCGCTCGCCGAGGATGGCGTTGGCCCGCGCCAGCGCCCCCGCCAGTCGCGCGTTCTCCTCCGCCAGCAGGCGCGGCTCGCGCTCCGCCCGCCCCTCCAGGTGCCGCAGCATGAGCGCCATCTGCGTGCCCATCGTCCGCGCCCAGTCGGACTCCAGCTCGGGCACGAGCACGTCCTCCAGCACGTTGCGCATGCCCGCGATCAGTTCGTCGGTCGTCGGTCGCACGGCCCCTCCCGCGCCGTTTCCGCGTCGGCGCGCCGGAATCATACCCGCGCCGCGCCCGCGCCGCTTGTGGCGGGAAACGTTAAAGCGCGTTAGTATTCCCACAGTTTCGACGCCTCACGGAGGAGCAGGACCATGAACAAGACGGAACTGGCGACCAAGCTGGCCAGGAGCACCAGCCTCACCAACGACCAGGCGGGGGAGGCGGTCGACGCCCTCTTCAGCACCGTCGCCGGGCAGGGGCTCATCGCCAATGAGCTGGCCGCGGGCGGCGACGTCTCCATCGGCGGCTTCGGCAAGTTCGAGACGCGCGAGCGCGGCGCCCGCGAGGCCCGCAACCCGGCCACGGGCGGCACCGTGCACGTGCCCGCGCGCCGCGCCCCCGCCTTCAAGCCCGCGCGCAACCTCAAGGACCGCGTGGAGGCCTAGCCCCCCGGCGGGCGACGCGCCCGCGCCCCTTCGGCGGTACGATCGCGCGCATGGCGAGAGACCTTCCCCCCCGCGGCGCGCGGCGCGTGCTGCTCGGCCCCCTCTGGCAGTGGGCCATCGTGCTCGCCGTCATCGCCCCCCTCGCGCTCGCCGCGGCCGCCTGGGGGGGCGCGTTCACCGACGCCGCGCAAGACGCCGCCCGCGCCGCCCTGCGCGTCTGGGCGCTCCTGCTGCTGGGGGCCACCGCCGCCTGGCTGGCCGTCGTGCTCCCCGCCGTCGCGCTCAGCACCGTCACCGCCCGCCGTCGCGGCACGCAGGGGCTGGTGGGGCAGGGGGCGGCCCTCTTCTGGGCGGGCATGGCGCTGGTGCTCGTGGGCCTGTTCGCCGCCGCCGCCGTCTGGCTGGCCCTCGGCGGCTGGCCCCGTTAGGCCTTAGGACGCGGCGGGCTCGGCGCGCGGGGCCACCAGCGGCAACTGGTCCTGCACGTCCATCGGGTAGCGGTTCGTGAAGCAGCCGTTGCACAGCGCATCCGCCGGACGGCGCGTGGCCCGCACCAGCCCCTCCACGCTCAGGTAGCCCAGCGAATCGGCGCCGATGTGCGCGCGAATCTCCGGCACGGTGTTGTTGGCCGCGATCAGCTCCGCGCGCGTGGCCATGTCCACGCCCAGGTGGCAGGGCGCCACGATGGGCGGCGAGGCGATGCGCACGTGCACCTCCCGCGCCCCCGCCCGCCGCAGCAGCTCCATCACGCGCGGCTTCGTCGTGCCCCGCACGATGGAGTCGTCCACCACCACCACGCGCCGCCCCTCCAGCACCTCGCGCATGGCGTTCAGCTTGAGCGCCACGCCCGCGTCGCGGATGCGCTGGTCGGGCTGGATGAAGGTGCGCCCCACGTAGCGGTTCTTCACCAGCCCGTCGCGGTAGGGCAGCCCCGCCGCGCGTGCGAAGCCGATGGCCGCGGGAATGCCCGAATCGGGCACGCCGATGACGAGGTCCGCGCTCTCCGGCGGGGGACGCTCCCGCGCCAGCTCCTCCCCCAGCCGCTCGCGCGCGAGGTAGATCAGCTCCCCCGACAGGCGGCTGTCGGGCCGCGCGAAGTAGACGTACTCCAGCGTGCAGCCCGCCGTGCGCCCCGATTGCCCCAGGGGGAAGAAGCCGCGCATGCCCGTCTCGTCGATGCGGATCACCTCGCCCGGCTCCACCTCGCGCTCGATGGCCGCGCCCAGGTGCTCCAGCGCGCAGGTCTCGGAGGCCACGATCCAGCTTTCCCCCAGCCGCCCCAGGCAGAGGGGCCGCACGCCCAGCGGGTCGCGCGCGGCGAAGAGCGTGTCCGGCGTCATGATGGCCAGCGAATAGGCCCCGTGGGCGCGGCGCATCATGTAGGCGAAGCGCCCCTCCCAGTCGCCCGCGGGCGCGAGGGCCAGCAGGTGCGCGATCAGCTCCGTGTCGGCGTCGCCGCGCAGCGTCGCCCCCGCCGCCTCCACGTCCTCGCGTAGCACGCCCGCGTTCACGAGGTTGCCGTTGTGCGCCACCGCGATCTGCCCCCCGCTCGCGCCCTCGCGCACGACGATGGGCTGGGCGTTGCGCGCGAAGGAGCCGCCCGCCGTGCTGTAGCGCGTGTGGCCGATGGCGAGGTGGCCGCGCAGGTGGCCGAGCCGCTCCTCGTCGAACACCTGCGCGACGAGACCCATGCCCGTGCTCAGGCGCACCTCGCGCCCGTCGCCGGCGGCGATGCCCGCGCTCTCCTGGCCGCGATGCTGCAGGGAGAAGAGGCCGTAGAAGGTGAGGCGCGCGACGTCCTCGCCCGGCCCGTAGACGCCGAACACGCCGCAGGCCTCGCGCGGATGGTCGCCGCCGTCGTTCACGCGCCGTCCCGCCTCGCCGCGCGGTCGTGCCGCCGCGCCAGCCCAGTATAGCGCCGCCCGCGCACGGGGCCATGCGCCCGCCCGCGCGCTGCTACCATTTCCCGTGTGAGGCGTTGGGTCATCGGAGCGCTGGCGCTGATGCTGGCCATCGGCGCCGTCGCGGGCGCGGACGCGCAGTCCGGCGCGACCGCCAACGTCGAGGTGCGCGTCTGGCAGCGCATCAGCGACGCGCAGGCGCTCTACGTCAGCGCGCGGCCCGAGGACGGCAGCTGGCGCGCGTTCGGCACCATCCCCATCGCCATGACCGGCCTCAGCGACTCCCGCTCCTACCGCTACGGCGACATCACCGTGACCGTGCCCCGCGCGGGCGCGTCCGACGCCGTGGTGGAGGTGCGCGTCTGGCAGCGCATCGGCGACGACCGCGGCCTCTACGTCAGCGCGCGCCCGCGCGGCGGCAGCTGGCGCACGCTGGGCACCATCCCGCTCGACCTGTCCGGCCTCAGCGACTCGCGCTCCTACCGTTACGCCGACATCACCGTGCGCGTTCCCGTGGCGGACGCGAGTACGCCCACGCCCGCGCCGTCCGCCGAGGCCTGCGTCCTCGCCGAGCGCATCGGCCGCGTGCGGGACGCGACCTTCCAGGTGCGGAACGACGATGGCGCCTCCGGCACGGCGTTCTACATCGGCGACGGTGAGTGGATCACGAACCACCACGTGGTCGAGAACGTCGCGAGCACATCCCTCGTGCACGGCGAAACGCGCCTCGCCGCATCCGTCGCGGGCAGCCTGCCGGACTACGACCTCGCCCTGCTCAGCGCCCGCCCGGACGCGGCGCTGGTCCCGCTGGCGTTCGCCCCGCAACGGCCGGAGCTGGCCACGTCCGTCCTGGCCGTCGGCTTCCCGACGGGCGTCGTGGGCACCCCGTCGGTCACCCGCGGCATCGTTTCCCGGCACGCGCCCTTCTCCCAGTTCCGCGGCTTCGCGCCCGACGGGGTGATGATCCAGATCGACGCCGAGATCAACCCGGGCAACAGCGGCGGGCCCATCGTCGACGACTGCGGGGCCGTCGTCGGCGTCGCGGCGCTCAAGGCGGCGAGCTCGTCGGACGGGCGCGACGTCGACGGCATCGGCTTCGGCATCGCCGCCGAGACCGTGGCCGCCCAGCTGGCGAACCTGCGCGCCGCCGGGCATCGCGTCGGCGACGCGCCCCAACCCGGCGCCACGCCGCGGGAGGACAGCCGCCTCACCGTCACGGCCTTCTGCACGTACTGGTCGTCCGAGGACGTCGGCAGGGAGGAGTGCGCCCGTCGCTCCCCGAACCTGAACGCGGAGCACGACCGCTGGCACCTGTGGGCCGAGGGCGTCGTCGATTACGACGACGTCTTCTACCGCTTCAACGGGGGAACGCGGTTCTTCCGGGGGGGCATGGGGAACGCGCTCGCGGCGCTGGGCGGCGCGGGCTGCCACGCGCTCCAGATCGCCGAGGCCGACCGCTCCACGCACTGGTCCGCGCCGTACGAAATCTGCTTCGCCAGCTCGACGCCCGCCCCCGCCGCTTCCGCCCTGGCCGCGCCGACGGGTCTGTGGACCAGCACGGTCGACGTCGCCTTCGCGCCCGACGACGTCCAGCTGGTCTGGAACCACGTGCCGGGGGCCGCGTGGTACGAGGTCTGGCACGCATCCGCCGTCGGGCAGTGGGCGCTCAAGGGCAGGCCCACGATGCCCGCGTACCGCGACGCCTCGCCGAGCTGGCTGTTCGCGGATTCCTACCGCGTCCGCGCCTGCAACGGCGACGGCTGCTCCGCCTACAGCGCCGCCGTCACGCACTACTGAGGCGGGCGGCCTACGCTTCGCCGAACGGGTCCGTGGGCGGCTTGTCGTAGTCGACGTAGGGGGGCCAGAGCGATTCCAGCTCGCGGCGGATGGGGTCGCCATCCGGCAGGTAGCGGTGGAACTGCGGCTCCACGTCCCGCCGCGTCCAGCCGTCCGCGATGCTGTCCTCCTTGATCCGGTCCTGCAGCAGCATGAGGCCCGTGAGCAGCGACTCCGGGCGCGGCGGGCAGCCCGGCACGTACACGTCCACGGGCAGGAGCACGTTCACGCCCGGCGTCACGCTGTAGGCGTAGGCGAAGGGGCCGCCCATGGTGGCGCAGCCGCCCATGGCGATGGCCCACTTCGGCTCCGGCATCTGCAGCCACACGCGGCGGATGGCGGGGGCCATCTTCCAGGTGACCGTGCCGGGCACGATGAGCAGGTCCGCCTGCCGCGGCGAGGCGCGGAAGATCTCGGCCCCGAAACGCGCGATGTCGTAGCGCGGCATGGCCGTCGCGATCATCTCCATGGCGCAGCAGGCCAGCCCGAACATGGCCGGCCACAGCGACGAGCGCCGCGCCCAGTTCAGCACCTGGTCCACGCTGGTCACGAGCACGTTCTGCCGCACCTCCTCCTCCACGCTCGTGAAATCGTGGAGGCGCAGGGGCGCGTAGACCTTCGTCGGATGCTCCGGCATGGCCCTCAGCCTACGGCGGCGGCGGGCGGCGCGCTAGCGCCGGGCCGCGTAGTAGGCCCCGTCGTTGATGGGCTCGTCCAGCAGCAGGTCGCCGTTCCGGATCTTGATGTTGTAGCCGCACTCCGGGTTCGTGCAGACCCACGCCTTGTAGTGGATGGGCGCGCCCTGACTGCCGAAGTCCGAGAGCGGAACCAGATCGCCGTCGTCGCACCGACGGCAGGGGGGAAATGCTTCCATGACCGCCACCCCAGCCCGTGATGGCGCAATCCTACCGCCCGCCCCCGCTACGGGGCAAACGCGGGGCGGCGCGCGCTTCGCCAATTTGACAGCAAGGGGGGGGGGGGGGGGGTAAAACGCGATCCATCTTCAGAGTCTGGGAGGGACTCCATCATGAAACGCCCGCTCATCCTGGCCGCCGCCGTCGCGTTGGCCATCGGCCTGTTCGCGCTCGGCCTCGGCCTGCGCGATCCCGCCCCGTCCACCCACGCGCAGGCCGTCGCGACGGCCACCGTCGCCCCCGCCGGGACCACCGCCACGCCCGCCGCCACGGCCACGGCCACGGCCACGGCCGCGCCCGCCGCCACGGCGACGGCCGCGCCCACCGCCACGGCGACGGCCGCGCCCACCGCCACGGCGACGGCCGCGCCCACCGCCACGGCGACGGCCGCGCCCACGACCACTCCTACGACCACGACTACGGCTGTGCCCACCACCCCGGCTACCTGTAACCAGACGACACTTGGCGTCAAGCCCGAAGACAACACCGGGCTGAGGGACGACTGCACCACGCTCCTCCGTCTCCGCGACAAGCTGTCCCGCCCGAACACGCTCAACTGGAGCCCGGTGGTGCCGCTGGAGCGAGCCGGAACCTCGCTCGGGTGGGATGGCGTCGCCGTTGGGATCGTGGATGGGAAGAAGCGCGTGACCGGTCTGGCGCTGGAGCCGTACGCCTTCCGGAATGCGCTGGCGGAGCTGGCGAGCCTCGACGAGCTCGTCGACCTCGACCTCGCCGTGCACACGACCCCGGCGACGCCCCCCACGACGCCCGATACCCCCGTCACGGGGGTGACGCCCAGTACCCCCGTGACGACGCTTCCGAACACTCCCACCTGCGACGCCCGCACGCTGGGCGAATCGCCCCATAAGCCCGGTATCAGTCCCCCCACGTTCACGGCCCTTGCGATGGACTGCAACACGCTGCTGGCGATCAAGTCCACACTGGCGGGCGAGGCGACGCTCAACTGGAGCCCGGCGCGGGCGCTTACGAGCTGGAATGGCGACATTGAGGTCTCCGGGACGCCGAAGCGCGTGACCAAGCTGGTCCTGAACCCCAGGCTGACCCAGAGCGGAATACAGCTGGCGGGGAAGATCCCGACGCAGATCGGGAACCTGACGGGACTCAAGGTGCTCAACCTCGGCAATAACCGGTTGGAGGGTGTTATCCCGACGCAAATCGGGAAGCTGACGGAACTCAGGGAAATCAAGGCGCATGCCAACCAGTTGGAGGGTGTTATCCCGACGCAGATCGAGGATCTGACGAAACTCACGTTTCTCGGTCTCGGCGGTAACCGGTTGGCGGGTGTTATCCCGACGCAGATCGGGAAGCTGACGGAACTCACGCAGATCAAGGTGAACAGTAACCGGTTGGCGGGTGTTATCCCGACGCAGATCGAGGACCTGACGAAACTCAGGATACTCTCTCTCTACGGAAATCAGCTAACGGGGAATATCCCGACGCAGATCGGGAAGATGACGGAACTCGAGAACCTGAACCTCCATAGCAATCGCCAGTTGGGCGGACGTATCCCAACGCAAATCGGGGAGCTGACGAAGCTTACCAAGCTTGTCCTGCACAGCACCAGCGTGTCGGGATATATTCCGACGCAACTGGGGAACCTCACCAAGATTAAGGACCTTCGGATGGGTGGAACCTCGCTGATCGGGAGCATCCCCCCGCAACTGGGGAATCTGACCGCTCTCACGCGGGTCGGTCTCAACAGTGGACATACGGGCTGCGTTCCGAGCGGACTGCCCGCCACGGTGCTGCCGAGCCTTGATCGCTGCCCCGCTGGCAACTAGCGCACGCCCCCCGCAAGCGACTAGGGAGCGCCCCGCTTCGGCGGGGCGCTCCCCTATGGCAGTTCCGGCGACCACGCGCCCGTGTAGCCGCGCACGAGCACGTCGTCGCCGAGCCGTTCGACGGACAGGTCGCGCAGGCGGATGGCGTCCGCCACGCGCGTCACGCCCAGCGCGCCCGCCGCCGCCACGCCGTCGCCGCCGATGAGAGCGGGCGCGAGGAAGGCCTGGACCTCGTCCACGTGGCTCCCGGCGAGGAGCGAGCCGAGCAGCGCCCCGCCGCCCTCCGCCCAGACGGAGAGCACGCCGCGCGCGGCCAGCGCCGCCAGCAGCTGGTCGAGGTTCAGCCCCTCGTCGTCGCGTTCGCACTCGAGCACGCGCGCGCCCGTGGCCGCGATGGCCGCCTTCCAGCCCGCATCGGCCTCGCGCGCGGTGGCCACGAGCGCGCGCCCGGGCTCGGAGAAGATGCGCGCCGACGGGGGGATGCGCCCGCGCCCGTCGAGCGCCACGCGCAGGGGCTGGCGTTCCGCGACGCGCCCGCCGGGCCGCGCCGTCAGCGCCGGGTCGTCGGCCAGCACCGTGCCGCTGCCGACCAGCACGGCGTCCACCCACGCGCGTTCGCGGTGCGCCCGCTCGCGCGCGGCCTCGCCGGTGATCCAGCGCGAGTCGCCGCCCGCCGCCGCGATGCGCCCGTCGAGGCTGGCCGCGAACTTGGCGATGACGTACGGGCGCCCCGTGGCGCGCTGCTTCAGGTAGGGGCGCAACAGGTCCGCCGCCTCCGCCGCGCCGTCGCCCGTTTCCACGGCCACGCCCGCCTCGCGCAGGAGGGCCGCACCGCGCCCCCGCACGCGCGGCTCGGCGTCGGGCAGGGCCATGACCACGCGCGCCACGCCCGCCGCCGCCAGCGCCTCCGCGCAGGGCCGCGTGCGCTTGCCCGCGAAGGGCGCGCAGGGTTCGAGCGTGACGTAGAGCGTGGCCCCCGCCGCCCTGCCGCCCGCCGCCGCCAGCGCCCGCGCCTCCGCGTGGGGGCCGCCGTCGGGGGCGGTCGCGCCCTCGCCCACGATCCGCCCCCCGCGCACGAGCACGGCTCCGACCCACGGGTTGGGGCTGGTACGTCCGCGCGCGGTCCGCGCCGCCGCCAGCGCCCGTTGCATGAAGGGGGATGCCGTCATGCCGCCATCCTGTCCGCCCGTGGGCCGCGCCCGCCCCATGATACACTGCCAGCGGGCCTCCGTAGCTCAATGGAGAGAGCGCCTGGCTTCGGACCAGGAGGTTGTGGGTTCGACTCCTGCCGGGGGCGCCAGCCTCCGCCTACAATGGCCCCGTGCCCGCCTTCACCGTGCTCGCCGGCGGCGTCGGCGCCGCCCGCTTCCTGCAGGGCCTCGTGCGCGTGGCCGACCCCGCCGCCGTCACCGTCGTCTCCAACGTGGCCGACGACGTGGAGATGTTCGGGCTGCACGTCTCCCCCGACGTCGACATCGTCATCTACTCCCTCGCGGGCGTGGTCAATCCGGAAACGGGCTGGGGCCTCGCGGGCGACACCTTCGCCGTGGCCGACGCCCTGCGCCGCTTCGGCTACGAGCGCTGGTTCAACCTCGGCGACCGCGACCTCGCCACCGCCGTGCACCGCACGCGCCTGCTGCGCGCGGGCCGCCCCATGCACGAGGTCGTGGCCGAACTGGCGCGCGCCTTCGGCGTGGGCGCCACCATCCTGCCCGCCGCGAACGAGCGCGTCGCCACGATGGTGCGGACGGCGGACGGCGAGCTCGCCTTCCAGGATTACATGGTGCGCCTCGCCGCCGGGCCGGAGGTCACGGGCCTGCGCTTCGCGGGCGCGGAGGAGGCCGTGCCCGCGCCCGGCGCGCTCGACGCCATCCGCGACGCGGAGCGGCTCGTGATCGCGCCCAGCAACCCCTTCCTCAGCATCGGCCCCATCCTCGCCGTGCCCGGCCTGCGCGAGGCCGTGGCCGCCAGCCGCGCCCGCCGCATCGCCGTCAGCCCCATCGTCGGCGGCGAGGCCGTGAAGGGACCGGCGGCGCGGATGCTGGCCAGCCTCGGCCACGAGGTCTCCGCCGCGGGCGTGGCCGCCATCTACCGCGGCCTCATCGACGTCATGGTCATCGACGAGCGCGACCGCGCGCTCGCGCCGCGCGTCGAGGCGCTGGGCATCGCCTGCGCCGTCACGGACACCATGATGACCAGCCCCGAACGCAAGGCCGCGCTGGCCGCGTTCGTGGCGGGCCTGTGACGCGCGTCGTGGCGGAGGGCGCGGATGGCTGAGCGGCTGGACCTGCCCGAACGCTACCGCACGCGCATCGAGGCGCTGCTGCGGACGCACGCGCCCGGCGTCGAGGTCTGGGCCTACGGCAGCCGCATCAACGGCGAAAGCCATGCGGGCAGCGACCTCGACCTGGCGCTGCGCGGTCCGCGGCTGGAACGCCTGCCCGACGCGGCCCTCAGCGCCCTGCGCGAGGCGTTCACGGAGTCCGACGTCCCCATCCTCATCCAGGCGCACGACTGGGCGTCGCTGCCGGAGTCCTTCCGCCGCGAGATCGAACGCCACCACGTCGTGCTGGCGAAGGGCTGACGCGAAGCCCCATCCCCGTAACGCCCGCCCGCTGTACGCTGGGGCGGGACGGCTCCCGGCAGGGGAGCGCCCGGAGTGTCCGCCATGCCCGCTGTCGTGGTCGTTGGCGGCCAGTGGGGCGACGAGGGCAAGGGCCGCATCGTCGACCTGCTGGCGCGCAAGGCGCGCGTCGTCGCGCGCTACTCCGCCGGCAACAACGCCGGCCATACGATCGTGAACGAGCGCGGCGAGTTCAAGCTCCACCTCGTGCCCGCCGGCATCTTCTACCCCGACAAGACCTGCCTCATCGGCAACGGCGTGGCCGTCGACCCGGCCGTGCTGCTGGACGAAATCGCGCAGCTCGAATCGCGCGGCGTGGACGCCCACCGCCTCAAGGTGAGCGAGCGCGCGCAGGTGGTCATGCCCTGGCACCGCCTGCTCGACCGGCTGGAGGAGGAGCGGCGCGGCGCGGCCGCCATCGGCACCACCGGCAAGGGCATCGGCCCCTGCTTCACGGACAAGGTGGCGCGCCGCGGCATCCGCATCGCCGACCTGCTCGAACCGGACGACCTCGCCCCCCGCCTGCGCGCCGTGCTCGATTACCAGAACCGCCTCATCACCGGCGTCTACGGCGCGGAGCCGCTCGACTACGACGCCTGCTACGAAGAGCACCTCGCGCACGGGCGGCGGCTGCGCCCCTTCGCCGCCGACACGCAGGCCATCGTGGCCGACGCCCTGCGCGCGGGCGACTACGTGCTGCTCGAGGGCGCGCAGGGCTCGCTCCTCGACCTCGACCACGGCACCTACGAGTACGTCACCTCCAGCGTGCCCAGCAGCACCGCAGGCGGGGCCACGCTCGGCGTCGGCATCGGCCCCACCGACGTGCAGCGCGCCGTGGGCGTGTTCAAGAGCTACTGCACGCGCGTCGGCAACGGCCCCTTCCCCACCGAGCTCACGGGCGACGTCGGCGACCGCCTGCGCGACCACGGCAAGGAGTTCGGGCGTGGCGAATACGGCACCACCACCGGCCGCCCGCGCCGCATCGGCTGGCTGGACACCGTGGCCGCGCGCTACTCCGTGCGCTTCAACGGCCTCTCCGCGCTCGCCCTCACGCGCCTCGACGTGCTCGACGGGCTGCCCTCCCTCAAGGTCTGCACCGCCTACGAAATCGACGGCCAGATCGTGGACACCATGCCCGCCAGCGCCTCCGCCCTGCGCCGCGCCAAGCCCGTCTACGAGGAGCTGCCCGGCTGGGACGCCCCCGTCTCCGGCGTGCGCGCCTTCGACGACCTGCCCCCCCAGGCCCAGCTCTACGTGCGCCGCGTCGAGCGCCTGCTGGGCGTGCCCGTGGACCTCATCTCCGTGGGCCCCGAACGCGAGCAGGCGATCATCGTCAACCCCATCTTCTGAGCGCGCCCGTGCGCGGGGCCAGGGACTGCTCACGGCATGGCGCATCTCGTAGCCGGGATCATGTCTCACGTTCATCCATTTCAGAAGAATCTCAGGCAGGAGATGGGCGGGTAGCGGCGTGCGGGCTGCCCGCGAGCGCCGCGGCGGCTATACTCGGCGGGCGTGAGCGTGACCGCGGAGTACCGGGCGCAGCTGCTGGCGCGGCTGCGCGCCACCACCGACGACCTCTCTTGGGCCGTGCGCGATCTCTCCCCCGACCAGCACCGCTGGAGCCCCGCCCCCGACGAGTGGTCCGTGCACGAGCAGATCGCCCACCTCGTGGACATGGAGGAGCAGGTCTACCTGCCCCTGCTGCGCTGGGCCACCGTGCCCGACATGCTCGAACCCGCCGACTACAGCCGCCGCGCCTGGCGCGAGGAGCGCTACGACTCCCGCGCCGCGCTGGCCGACCTCATGCGCCAGCTCGCCCGCCTGCGCGACGAGGAGTTCGACGTGTTCCGCGAAATCGACGCCACCGTGTGGACGCGCCTGCGCCGCGAGGGCCGCTGGGGGCCGCTCACCTGCCAGTGGATCGCGGAAGTGCTCTACCGCCACGCGCTCGACCACCTGCAGGGCGTCATGGCCCTGCGCGGCGACCTGCATCTGGCCGCGCTCGACCGCGACCGCCCCGGCGGGGGCGTCTGATGCGCCTGCGGAGCGTCGCGCGCGTCCAGCCGGGCGGCGAACTCGACGCCGCGCTCGCCACCGACGCCGACGCCGTGCTGCTCCCGCTCACGGACGAGACGGTCCCCGTGGAGGCGCTGCGCTCCGCCGCCGTCGCGGACGCGGCGCGCGTGGCGGAGGCGGGCAGGACGGCCATCGCGGCGGTCAACCACCCGCGCACGCGGCTCACGCGCGGCGATCTGGACGCGCTCACGGGCCCCGCGCTGGGCGCCGTGTTCGTCCCGCACTGCGTGGAGCCGCAGGATGTGCGCGACGTCGCCGTGCTGCTGCGCGAATTCGAGTACGCGCGCGACGTCGAGCCCGGCGCGATCACGCTCTTCCCCGTCGTCGATACGGCGCGCGGGCTGCTGCGCGCCGCCGATTGCCTCGCCGCCGCGCCGCGCGTGGGAGGCGTCGTGCTGGCCAGCGAGGCCTTCGCGCGCGACGTGGGGGCGCGCCTCGAGGAGAGCGGCCCGCGCCTCGCCCACGCGCGCGGGGCCGTGGTGGCCGCCGCCGCCGCGCACGAAGCCGTCGCCCTCATCGACGGCAGCCCCTTCGAGCTGCGCGCGATGGCGAACCACGGCTTCGCGGGCGCGGTGCTCGACGATGCGCGCCTCGTCCCCGTCGCCAACGACGTGTTCACGCCCGCGCCCTCGGCCCTGAGGCGCGCCCGCGCCGACCTCGAGGCGTACGAGTCGCGGCCCGATGGCGCGTGGGTGGCGCGGCGCGCGGGCGCGGTCGTGGACGCCCACCGCGCGCGGGCCGCGCGCCGCCTGATCGAGCGCGCCTCAGCCGGGGACTGATTCCGCCCAGCGCGCCGCCAGCCGCTCCAGCAGGGGCGCGGCCTCGCGCATCCGCACGGCGGCGTCCGGCTCGACCTCGGCCAGCGTGCGCACCTCGCCCGCCGTCACGCTCGCGCGCCCCGCCAGCACGACGCAGGGGACGCCCTCGGCGGCGGCCAGCGCGCGCAGTCGTCCGGTCGTCTTGCCGCCGAGGGACTGTTCGTCGAAGGAGCCCTCGCCGGTGACGACGAGGTCGGCGCGCTGGAGACGTTCGCGCAGGCCCGCCGCCTCCGCCGTCACCTCGAAGCCGCTCACGATGCGCGCGCCGAGGAAGGCCGCCAGCCCGCCCGCCAACCCTCCCGCCGCGCCCGCGCCGGGCAGGTCCGCGATGGCGACGCCCGGCGAGCGGTCGAGGACGGCGGCGTAGCGGCTCAGGGCGGCCTCGATGATGGCGACCTGCTCCGGCGTCGCGCCCTTCTGCGGCGCGAAGACCGCCGCCGCGCCGTTCGGCCCCAGCAGCGGGTTGGTCACGTCCGTGGCCGCCAGCGTCTCCACGCCGTCGAGCGCGGGCGGCGGCGTCCAGTCGATGCGGTCGAGGGCGGCCAGCGGCGCGGCGCCGGGCGCGAGCTCGCGGCCCGTCGCGTCGAGGAAGCGCGCGCCCAGCGCCCGCGCCATGCCCGCGCCGCCGTCGCTGGTGGCGCTGCCGCCCACGCCCACGAGCAGGCGGCGCGGGCGCCCCTCCAGCGCGGCGGCGATGAGGTCGCCCACGCCTTCCGTGCTCGCGCGCAACGGATTGCGCTCGGCGGGCGCGATCAGGGCGAGGCCGTTCGCCAGCGCCGCCTCCACCGCGCACGTTCCCGCATCCGGCAGGTCCAGCGTCCGTGCCGTGCGCGCGCGACCGAGCGCGTCGCGCGTGGCCGCTGGCCGAAAGCGCCCCCCCACGGCGCGGTGCAGCGCGTCGAGGAAGCCGGGCCCGCCGTCCGACATGGGCAGCTGTTCGACGGTCCAGGCGGGGCGGGCGGCGGCGATGCCGCGCGCGATGGCCGCCGCCGCCTCCGCCGCGCCCAGGCTCTCCTTGAACTCCTGCGGCGCGACGAGCGCGCGCACCGGCTCAGAATCCCCCGTCGCGCCACAGGTAGATCGCGGCCAGCACGACGATGGCGATGGCGTAGCCGATGCCGATGCGGCGCGCCACGCGCAGCGCCTCCGCGGCGCGCCGCGAGCGGAAGGCCACCGCCGCCACCAGCACGGCCGCGGCGAGCAGCAGCAGGGCCGCGACGACGAACCCGCCGGACACGCTACTCGCGTGCCTCGCGGAAGGCGTAGAGCGTGCGCCCGCGCGCGCAGAGCCGCCCCTCGCCGTCGCGGATGCTGACCTCGATCATGGCCAGCTGGCGTCCGCGCTTCACCACCTCGCCCTCGGCCACCACGCGCGCGCCCGTGGCGGGCCGCAGGTAGGTGAGGTTCAGGTCGGCGGTGCCCGCGGGCTGCTGGTCGGGGCGGCGTTCGGTGAAGAGCGCCGCGAGCGTGGCCACGTCCACCAGCGCCGCCAGCACGCCGCCGTGCATCCCGCCCCCCACGCCCCCCTGCGTGAGCGGCCCCCGCTCGATGGCGACGCGCGCGAAGCCGGGGCGGCGCTCCTCCAGCCGCAGGCCCAGCGCGCGGTGGAGCGGATGCGCCGCGAACGCGCGCGCGTGGGCCGCGTCGGCGTCGGTCCCCTCGCTCACCAGATGGCGGCGCTGGGGCGGGCCGCGCCCGGCGGGGCCTTGCCGTAGTCCTCGAAGGGGCCGTCGCGCCAGTCGAGCGCGGCCTTCAGCCCCTTCTCGCGCGAGATGCGCCCGAACTCGCCGCCGCCCGGGCGCACGGAGCTGAGCGCCTGGATGTCCGCGCCCACCGCCATGGACGTGCGGATGCCCATGATCTCGTAGACGCGGTTCACCTGCCGCTTCGTCATCTGCAGCATGGGCGAATCGACGTTGGCGATGCGCTCGGCGAAGGCCTCGGTGGCCGCGCACAGCTCGCCGATGGGCACGGCGCGGTTGGCCCAGCCCGCCTCCACCGCCTCCAGCCCCGTCAGGCTGTCGCCCGTGTAGAGCAGCTCGCGCGCCTTCTTCTGGTGCATGTGCCACGGGTGGTAGATGACGTCCACGCTGGTCATGGCGCGCACGGGCGGGTAGCCGATGATGGCGTCCTCGGCGATGAACATGAGGTCGCACATGGTGGCCAGCTCCGTGCCCCCGGCCAGGCAGTAGCCGTGCACCTGCGCGATCACGGGCTTGGTCAGCTCCCAGATCTGCCAGTAGCCGCTGAGCAGGTGCTGGGGCCACTGGCCCTGCCCCGGATGGATGGGGCCCACGCCCGGCAGGCCGCTGCGCGTGTCGACGTAACTGTGCTCGTCGGGCGGCGTGCCGGAAAGGTCGTAGCCCGCGCTGAAGGCCCGCCCGGAGCCGCGCAGGACGATCACCTTCACGGCCTCGTCCAGCTCGAATTGCTTCATCGCGTCGAACACCTCGGCGCGCAGGTTGTGGCTGAGGGCGTTCATCTTCTCGGGGCGGTTGAGCGTGATGATGGCGTGGCGGTCGCGCCGGTCGGTCAGGATGTCGCGGTACTCAGGCATGGCCCGCATCCTACGCCGTCGCGTCCGCCTCCGGCTTGCGCGCCGTCACGCGCGCGAAGGTGAGCAGGCGCGGGCCCGCCGCGTCCGCCAGCAGCGGGGGATGCTCGTCCTCGCGCGTGTGTTGGACGAACTCGGCCCAGATGGCGTCCGCCTCGGGCGGCTCGTCCGCCTGCACGGCCTCCACCAGCGCCGTCTTGCGCCAGTGGTCGCGCCACCACGCGGGCGAATGGAAGCAGTGCCAGCCCTGGATGCCCGGCTGCCGGTAGACCTCCGCCAGGTGGTCGGGCACGTCGTCGGGGCCGAGCTCGCGCCGGAAGCCCGGGGAGACGATGCCGAGGCGCCCGCCCGGACGCAGGAAGCGCAACGCATGCTGCAGGTAGAAGTCGTCCGTGCCGAAGTAGTGCCAGGCGTCGAGGCTGACGATGGCGTCGAAGAAGCCGTCCGCGTAGGGCAGCGCGCGCGCTTCCGCGTACAGGGGGTGGACGCGCCCCTCCAGCCCCGCCTCGCGGATGCGCTCCAGGTTCTCCGCAGGCTTGATCCAGAGGTCCGTGGCCCACACCTCCGCGCCGAACTCGCGCGCGAGGAAGATGGAGCTGATGGCCTTGCCGCAGCCGAGGTCGAGCACGCGCTCGCCTTCCGCCAGCGGCATCCGCTGCGTCAGCGACTCCGCCAGCCACAGGACGTTCGGCCCCATGCGGTTGGCCGTCACCCACGCCTCGTCGTACGCGGCGCTGCGGGGGAAGGGCGCGGCCACGGCGCTAGTCGCCGAAGCCGAGCGCGAGGTTGACGAGCGCGCGCACGCCCTGGCCGCTTGCGCCCTTCGTGATCCAGCCGTTGTCCTTCGAGGCCATGTCCACGCCCGCGATGTCGAGGTGCACCCACGGCGTCTTGTCCACGAAGCGCTCAAGGAACTTGGCGGCGGTGATGCTGCCCGCCGGACGCCCGCCCACGTTCTTGACGTCGGCCACGTCGCTCTTCAGCTGCTCGCCGTACTCCTTGAAGGTGGGCAGCCGCCAGCTGCGCTCGCCCGCGGCCTCGGCGGCGGCCTCCACGCGGCGCGCGAGGGCGTCGTCGTTCGTCATGAGGCCGTAGCACTGCTCGCCGAGGGCGATGCCGATGGCCCCCGTGAGCGTGGCCACGTCGACGAGGTGGCGCGCCCCCAGCTCGCGCGCGTAACAGAGGCCGTCGGCCAGCACCAGCCGCCCCTCCGCGTCCGTGTTCAGAATCTCGATGGTGACGCCGTTCATGGCCGCCACCACGTCGCCCGGACGGCTGGCGTTGCCCCCCGGCATGTTCTCCGTGCAGGGGGCGAGGGCGAGGACGTCGGCCCTCGGGCGCAGGGCGGCGATGGCCTGCATGGCGGCGATGACCGAGGCCGCGCCCGTCATGTCCGCCTTCATGGCCTCCATGCCGGCGGCGGGCTTGATGCTGATGCCGCCCGTGTCGAAGGTGATGCCCTTGCCCACGAGGGCGAGGTCGTAGCCCTCGCCGCCGCGCCCCTTGTAGCCCATGCGCACGAGCTTGGGCGGCTGCGCGCTGCCCCGCGCCACGGAGAGCAGCGAGCCCATGCCGCGGCGCTCCATCTCCTCGCGCTCCATGGCCTCGAACTCGAGGCCGCCGTCGCGCGCCACCGCCTCCGCGCGCGCCGCCAGCTCCGTGGGGCTGAGGGCGTTGGCGGGCTCGTTGGCGAGGTCGCGCGCGAGGTTCGTGGCCTCCGCCAGCACCGCGCCGCGCCGCGCCGCCTCCGCCATGCCCGCGACCTTGCCGCCGTCGCGCTCCACGATGGTGAGCCGCTCCAGTTCGGCGCGGTCGTCCTCCTCCGGCTCGGCCTTGTAGCGCAGGAAGCGGTAGGCCCCGAGGATGGCGCCCTCGGCCACCGCCCCCGCGCACGCGTCGGGGTCCAGCCCGCCGACGCCCGCGCCGTGGGCGATGGTGGCCACGTGCTTCACGCCCGGCTTGCGGCAGGCGCGCGCGACCTCGGCGGAAAGGTTGCGCACGGCGCGCACGTCGAAGTCGGCGGCCTTGCCCAGCCCGGCCACGAGCACGCGCGGCGCGGCCAGCTTGCCGAAGGTGTGGATGACGGTGCGCTCGCCCGCCTTGCCGCGCACGTCGCCCAGCTCGATGAGGCGGCTGATGGCGCCGTCCAGCGCGCGGTCCACCGCGCCGGTGGCCCCGCCCGGGCGCGTCACGCCCTCGAACAGGTTGACGACGAGGACATCGGCCTCCGTCGTGCTGATGTCGCCGGAAATCGCGGTCACGTCCATGTCGTTGGCCCTTCGGGGGAATTTGGTAGCATGCGCTGCCGAAAGGGTAGCCGCCCCGGCGAGTGCGGCCAACCGTGAGCCTTCGCATGGCCCCTGCCGACATGGACGCACTCCGGCGACGCGCGCACCGCGTCTGGCGCTTCCTGCAGCGCACCGGGCTGTGGGAGGCCATCGTCGTGGCCCTCGCCTTCCTCGTCTATTTCTTCATCCGCGGCGCGGTGGTGGACCGCGCGGGCGAGGCCTTGTCCAACGCCCTCGACCTGATCGCCCTCGAACGCGCCCTCGGCATCTACCACGAGCTGGCGTGGCAGTCGTGGATCATCGACCAATACTGGGCCATCCGCGCCATGAACTGGATCTACTTCTGGGGCCATCTGCCCATGGTCATCCTGCTGGCCGTCTACCTCTGGATCCGGCATCGCTCCACCTACACGCTGGCGCGCAACGCCTTCCTCGCCTCGGGCGCCATCGGCGTCGTCATCTACGCCCTCTATCCGGTGGCCCCGCCGCGCCTCATCCCCTTCGCGGGCTACGTGGACACGATGGCCGTGTTCGACCGAGTGGGCTACCAGGCGCAGGAGGCGCAGGCCTTCGTGAACCCCTACGCGGCGGTGCCCAGCCTCCACTTCGGCTGGTCCATGCTGCTGGGCTTCATGGTCGCCTGGGTGGGACGGCGACGGCTCTCGGTCGTGGTCGCGGGCCTGCTCTGGCCCGTGGCCATGCTCTTCGCCGTGGTCATGACGGCCAACCACTTCATCGTGGACGCCATCGCGGGGGGCGTCGTCTCGCTCGCGGGGCTGGCCATCGCCGAGGGCATCCGCCGCGCCCAGCCGCGGGCGCTGCGCCGCCTGCGCGCCATCGCGGCGCGTCCCCCGCCCGCCGCCGGGACCACGCACGGCTAGGGCCGCGGGCGCGGCCAGGGCCGCGGGCGGCGGGCGAGCACGCGCGCCACGCGCCGCCCGTCCATGGCCGTCACCTGGAACTCGTAGCCCGCCTCGGCGAAGCGCTCGCCCACGGCGGGGATGCGCCCCAGCCGCGCCATCACGAGCCCGCCCACCGTGTCGAAGTCCTCGCCGTCGCCCGCGATGTCGATGTTGGCGGCGGCCTCCAGGTCGGCCACCAGCGCCAGCCCGTCCAGCAGCAGGTTGCCGTTGGGCAGGCGGCGCACGCGCTCGCCCGTGCGCGGGCGGGCGGCGTCGTGCCAGTGGCCGAGCAGGCGCGCGAGCACGTCGTCGCCGCTGAGGATGCCGCTGGTGCCCCCGTGCTCGTCGATGAGCACCACCAGCTTGGCCTCCCGCGCGCGCATCTCCGCGACCGCCACCTCCACGCTCACGACCTCGGGGATGGCCACCACGGGCCCCGCCAGCGCGCGCCAGTCGCCGCCCCCCTCGCGCGCCAGCCGCAGCAGCTCCTTGGCGTCGAGCAGGCCGAGCACGTGGTCGAGGTCGCCCTCGTAGACGGGGTAGCGGCGGTGGGGGTGGGCCGTCACCGTGGCGAGCGCCTCCTCCAGCGTGGCCCCGGCCTCGATGGCCGCCACCTCGGTGCGCGGCACCATGATCTGGCTGGCCTGGATCTCCCCGATTTCGAGGCCCCGGCGCGCGAGCAGCAGCTCCGCCGTGGAGAGCAGCCCCGCCCGCTGGCTCGCCTCCATCACGATGCCCAGCTCCTCCGGCGCGAGCGTCGATTCCAGCGCCGCCGTGGGTCGCACGCCCGCCAGCCGCGCGACCGCCAGCCCCATGCCGTTCAGCGCCCAGATGAAGGGGCGGAAGAGGCGCGTGAAGACGGCCATGGGGGCGGCCATCCAGAGGGCCGTGCCCTCCGCTCCCGCCAGCGCCATGCGCTTGGGCGCGAGCTCGCCGAAGACGATGAGGATGGCCGTGATGGCGATGAAGGCCACGGTCACGGCGATGGTGTGGGCGGCGGCGGTCCCCAGCCAGCCCCCCAGCAGGTTCTCCAGGGGCGGCTCCAGCAGGCCCGCCAGCGCGGGCTCGCCCACCCAGCCCAGCGCCAGGCTGCACATGGTCACGCCCAGCTGCGTGGCCGCGATGTACATGTCCAGCTGCCGCAGCGAACCGAGCAGCAGCCGCGCGCGCGTGTGGCCGCGGCTCGCCAGTTGCTCGACGCGCGTGCGCCGCACGGCCACGTAGGCGAACTCGGTGGCCACGAACAGGCCGTTCGCCGCCACCAGCGCGAGCACGGCCAGCAGGCCGAAGGTCGTGGACAGATCGAACACGGGCATTCCCCCTCGCCCTCATGGTACGGCGCGCACGGCTGGGCGCAGTTGTTCCGCGGCCCCGCGGCTCAGTGGAAGAGGGTGCGGTAGGCGCTGCTCGCCGCGAAGCGCGCCAGCAGCGCCCGCGTCTCCGCGCCCAGCGCCGCCGTCTCCTCCCCGTCGGGCGCGAGGTAGCGCAACGCCGCGCCCGGCGGCGGCGACAGCGCCTCCGGGGCCAGGTCGGGGTCGTCGTAGTAGACGTGGTGGCCGCGTTCGCCGCCGCGGAAGAGGCGCAGCTCGTCGAGCACCGCGCCGGTCGCGTCCTCGAAGGCGCGCAGGGCCGCCGCGTCGGGGCTTTCGCCCGCGCGCGGCCGCGTCGAGGGCGGCGCGCCGTCCGCCAGCAGCACGCGCCCCCAGCGGTCGAGCGCCAGCACGGTCACGCGGGAGCCGTCCATCCGCGCCATGCCCTCCTGCCGCCAGCCGCCGGCGGGGCGTACCATACCGCCATGCGCCGCCGCGCCGGAGAGCCGTCGTGAGCGAACCCCCGCCGCGTCCCGCCCCGGAGGAGCTGCCGCGCGTGATCGAGGCGCTGCTGCTGGCGGCGGACGAGCCGGTGGGCGCGGGCGCGCTCTCCCGCGCCACGGGCACGGGCGAACGCTCCGTGCGCGCCGCCCTCGAACGGCTGGCGGGGGAGTGCGCCGCGCGCGGCCTGCGCCTGCAGGAGGACGGCGGGCGCTACCAGCTGGTGACGGCGCCGGAATACGCCCCCTACGTGGCGCGCCTGCTGGGCGACGAGGCCGCGCGCCGCCTTTCGCGGGCCGCGCTGGAGACGCTCGCCGTCGTCGCCTATCGCCAGCCCTGCACGCGCGGCGAGGTGGAGGCCGTGCGCGGCGTCAACTCGGACCGCGTGGTGGCCTCGCTCGAACAGCGCGGGCTGATCGAGCAGGCGGGGCGGGCGCGCTCGCCGGGCAGGCCCCGCCTCTTCCGCCCGGCCACGCGCTTCTACGAATACTTCGGCCTGCTCGGGCCCGCCGACCTGCCCCCCCTGCCCGAGGAGGACGAGGCCGAGCGGGTCGAACTGTGAGTCGCCACGCCTGATGGTGGCCGGACTGCTCCGTATCCGCCTGCGCCTGCCCGCGCGTTCGCTGAAGGAGAAGCGCGCCATCGTGAAGCCCGTGGTCGAGCGCCTGCGCCACCGCTTCAACGCCGCCGTGGCCGAGGCGGACGACCTCGACGCCCCTGACGCCGCCACCGTCATGGCGGTCGTGCTCGCGGACGACGCCGCCCACGCCGACCGCCAGCTGCAGGCCATCGCGCGGGCGGTGGAGGGCTGGCGGCCCGACGCCGAGATCGTGGACGTCGAGACGGAGCGCCTCAGCGTCTGAGCAGGAGCGCGCGCAGGCGGTCGCGCGCGTCCTCCACCTCGCGCACGCGCAGCAGCAGGGAGACGGCGAGGTAGACGGCGCCGCCCGCGATGGCGCCCGCCAGCGTCGTCACCCACGAGGCGGCCACGCCGCGCTCGTCGATGGCGGGCAGGGCGACGCCGAGGAAGAGGGCCATGGCCGCCCCCGCCAGGGCGATGCGCGCGATCGCGTGCAGGTCGCGCAGGGCCGCGCCCGTCGAACCCGTGCGCAGCGCGTAGAGCCAGTAGAGGAAGATCCATTCCAGCCAGGACGAGATGGCCAGCGAGGCCGCCAGCCCCTCCACGCCGAAGCGTTCCCACAGGAGCGCGCTCAGGATGACGTTCACGACCACGGCCCCGACCGTGAGGATCACGGGCGTGCGCGTGTCGCCCAGCGCGTAGAAGCCGCGGCTGTGGATTTCCACCGCCGCCTGCGGGACGATGCCGAGGCAGAAGAAGCCCAGCGCCGCCGCCGTCACGGCGCTGTCGCCCGCGCCGAAGGCCCCGCGTTCCAGCAGCACGGTGGTGGCCGGTTCGCGCAGCAGGGCCAGCCCCAGCGCCGCGGGCACGCTCAGGAACAGCGTCGTGCGCAGCACGCGCGAGACCGTGTCCACCAGCGCGCGCCCGTCCGATCCGGCGGCCTGCTCCGCCAGCCGCGGGAAGGCCGCCGTGGCCAGCGCCATGCCGAAGAGGGCCACGGGCAGATTGGCGATGAGCCAGGCGAAGGTCAGGTTGGAGATGGCGCTGGCCCCCACGCGCGAGGCGAAGAAGGTGGTGGTCACGGCGAAGTTGGCCTGCGCGGCGGCCAGCCCGATCACGCGCGGGCCCATCAGCCGAGCCACCTCGCGCGTGGGGCCGTCGCCGAAATCGAAGCGCCAGCGGTAGCGCATGCCCTCGCGCGCCAGCCCGGGCAATTGCACCAGCAGGTGGGCCGCCGAGCCCGCCACCACGCCCGCCGCCAGCCCCTCCACGCCCCAGTCCACGCCCCAGCGCCCGGTCAGCGCCAGCGCCCCGGCGATGATGCCGAGGTTGTAGAGCATGGGCGCGAGCGCGGGCAGCAGGAACTGCTGGCGGGCGTTGAGGATGCCCGTGATCATCCCGCTGATGGCCAGCAGCAGGGGCGAGAGCAGCATGATGCGCGTGAGCCGCACCGCCTCCGCCGTGAGCTCGTCCCCGCGCCCGATGTCCTCGCCCAGGCCGGGCGCGAAGAGGGGCACGAGCAGCGGGGCCAGCGCCAGCGCCACCAGACAGAGCGCCGCCGTGGCCGCCATCACGATGGTGAGCGCGTTGCTGGCCAGCGCCCAGGCGGCGTCGGGGCCGTCGCGACGGCGGATGCGCGCGAACACGGGGATGAAGGCGCTGCCCAGCGTGGCCCCCGCCAGCAGCTGGAAGATCAGGTCGGGCACGCGGAAGGCGACCCAGTAGGCGTCCAGTTCGGGGCTCGCGCCGAAGGCGTCGGCGATGGCCGCCGTTCGCGCTACGCCCAGCAGGCGCGACCCGAGGAAGCCGAGGGCCACGATCGCCGAGGCCGCGGCGAGCCCGCGCGGGGCCGCCTCGAGCCACCTTCCCGGCGTGCGCCAGCGGGCCATGCGCGCATGGTACGGCCCAGCCCGCGTTCGCCGCCAACGGATGCGCGCGGCGCGGCCGTTATCATGGCGCCGTGCGCTACCGTCGCGTCGTCGCCAGGTTCGGCGCGCGCCCCGGCGGCCCGCCCGGCGCGGTGGCCGCGAGTCTCGCGCCGGCGGCGCGACGGCTGGTCGTGACGCACTGGGCGCTCCTGGCCGTGTGCGCGCTCTTCCTGCTCGTGGGCGCGCTCGTGCTCGACGACTACGGCATCACGGTGGATGAGGAAGCCCAGCGCAAGATAGGGCATGCGGCGCTCGACCACTTCGCGGGGCGAGGCGAACGCGCCTTCGAGCGGTTGAGCCGCTTCACCGACAGATACTACGGCGCGGTCTTCGAGGCTCCGCTCGCGCTCGTCGAACGCATTCCCGGCCTGGACGACAGCCGGGACATCTTTCTTGGCCGGCGCGCGCTCACGCACCTGTTCTTCCTGGCTGGCGGCGTCTTCTGCTACCTGCTGGTCCACCGGCTGTTTGGCAACCGGCTGCTCGCGCTTGCCGCCCTGGTGCTGTTCCTGCTGCATCCGCGGCTCTACGCGCACTCATTCGTCAACTCGAAGGACGTTCCCTTCGCCGCCATGTTCATGGTCTCGCTGTATCTCACGCATCGCGCCTTCCGGCGCGACACGCTGGCGGCCTTTCTGCTCTGTGGGGTGGGTATCGGCCTGCTCGTCAATCTCCGCATCATGGGGATCGTCCTGTTCGCCGGCGTGCTCGCCCTGCGGGCGCTGGACCTGTCGCTCGCCGGAAGCGCGGGAGAACGGAAGCGCGTGCTGCTGACGGGGGGAGGCTTCGCGCTGATCGCCACCCTCACGTACTACGGCTCGCTGCCCGTGCTCTGGGCGGATCCCGGGGAATTCCTGGGGGTGATTGAGACGGGCGCAAGCCACCCTTACCCCGGGGATAACCTCTTCCGGGGCGAATGGCTGTACGCGCGGGACGGACCTCCGTTCGACTACATTCCCGTCTGGATCGGGATCACGTCGCCGCCGGTCGTGCTCCTGTTCGCGACGGCCGGCGTGGCGTGGCTGCTCTGGCGCTGCGCCCGTCGCCCGCGGGCTGTCTGGCGCGAGCCGTTCCCGTGCTTCGGCGTTTTGCTGCTGGCGCTCTTCGTCGCTCCGATCATCACCATCGTCGTGAACGGAAGCAACATCTACAGTGGGTGGAGGCAGGTCTTCTTCCTGTACGATCCGCTCGTGCTGCTCGCGGTCTTCGGGCTGTATGGCCTCCTGTCGCCTTTGGGGATGCGATGGATGCGGACGGGGGGCATCGTGCTGGTGGGGACGAGCGTGGCGGTCATGGTTGTGGCAATGGTGCGAATCCATCCATTGCAGGCCATTTACTTCAATGCACTGGTGGACAGGAGCACTCCGGACCATCTGTTTTCCCGGTACGATACGGACTATTGGAACGCGGCTTACTGGCAATTAATCAGGGAGGTTGTCGCCGACCACAGCGGACAGGATATCACCACGGGCTCCCTGATCATGCATCGTCAAAAACAACTTCTTCCCGAACGGGAAAGGAACAGGATTAAAAATCCATCCCTGCTGTTCTCCCATGATTTCTACTCCAATCAACCTGTCTCGAACCGGATCTATCGTGCCCGGATTTACAACAATACCATTCTGTCTCTGCGAGGGAGAAATCTGGGAGATGTGGACAGCGAAGAGATCATTCGTCTGGCGCTATCCGGCGAACCGGTCGCGCGTCCGTTCTTCACCATCTGGCTGCGGGAAACGACTGTCGTGTTCACCAGAGAAGACTGTTCCCATGAACATATCTTCGGGAACTTCCCGTTCTTTCGACTCGATGTCTACCCTGCCGATGTCTCCGTTCTCTCCGGCGGGGACAAACGTGCCGGCTTCGAAATGATCGTCATGCGCCCCGGGATGGATGTCATTGACGCCAGCGGGCGATGCGCCTGGGTAGTCCTGCTCCCCGACTACCCCATCGCCAGTATTTTCGCCGTCCAGTACGGGACGGAGGGCAGACTGTGGAGCGTGAGGTTCGGGGTCGCGCTTCCGGATGTCGATCCGGCGGTGCTGGCGAAAGGGCCCGTCGCCAGCTCCACCTTCGACGTCTATCGGGACGGTGACGAGCTCGTCTACGTCAGGGACCCCTGTACGGAGGAAGACCTTGACGCCGGGTTCGCGCTCGACGTTTACCCGCATGACCCCGCCATCCTGCCTCCCGACTACCAGCGGGGCCGCTTCGACATCCGCTCCTTCAGCCTCTGGGACCACGGTACCCGCGTCGGGGAGCGCTGCATCGCGGTCGTTCCCCTGCCCGATTATCCCGTCGCGGGCATCCGGACCGGTCAGGTGGACGAGGCGGGCTGGCGCTGGAATGTGGAGTTCGCGGTCACGCCCGCGGATGTTGATGCGGCGGTGCTGGCCCGTGAGCCCTTGGCCAGCGCCGTCTTCAACGTCCATCGGGACGACGGCGCGCTCGTGTACGTCAAGGAGGGGTGCACGGAGGAGGATGCCGGGGCCACGTTCTTCCTCCATGTCGTCCCCGTCGACGTCGAGGATCTGCCCGCCCACCGTGTGGAGCACGGTTTCGACAACCTCGATTTCGCGCTCTGGCAGCGCGGAGGCAGCGCCGGCGAGCGTTGCGTGGCCGTCGTCCCGCTGCCCGACTACCCCATCGCCAGCGTGTCCACGGGCCAGTACGACGAGACGGGCAATCGCTGGGCGGTGGAGTTCGCGCTGCCCGACGGAGAGTGAACGCGGGGCTGCGCCGTTCCCCGCCGCCAACGGATGCGCGCGGCTATCATGGAGCCGTGCGCTACCGTCGCGTCGTCGCCAAGTTCGGCACGAGCCTGCTCACCGCCGGGTCCGACCGCCTCGATCTGGTGGCCATGGCCCAGCTGGTGGGGCAGGTCATGCGTCTGCGGCGGGCGGGCTGCGAGGTGGCCGTCGTCTCCAGCGGGGCGCGCGCCGCCGGACGCCACGCGCTGGCGCACCGCCCCGCTGGCGCGCGCGAACCCAGCCGCCAGGCGTTCGCCAGCGCTGGCCAGAGCCGCCTCATGCAGAGCTGGGACGAACTCTTCCAGTGGCACGACGCGGTCGTCGCCCAGGTGCTGCTCACGCGGCGCGACCTGAGCGACCGCCTCGGCTACCTGAACGCGCGCAACACGCTGCGCGACCTGCTCGATTGCGGCGCCGTCCCCATCGTCAACGAGAACGACGCCGTGGCCCTCGACGAGGTGCTGGCCTCGCGCATCGGCGAGAACGACAGCCTCTCCGCCTTCGTGGCCAACCTCATCGACGCCGACCTGCTCGTCATCCTCACGGATGTGGACGGCCTCCATACCGCCGATCCGTCCCGCGATCCGGAGGCCGAGCTCATCGCCGAGGTGGCGGCCATCGACGAGCGCCACGAACGGGCGGCGGGCGGCGGCGCGGGCCTCGGCGGCATGGAGGCCAAGCTCGCCGCCGCGCGCGTGGCCGCCCAGGGCGGGGCCACCGTCGTCATCGCCAACGGGCGCGCGCCCGACGCCCTCGCGGCCGCCGCCGCGGGCGATTCCATCGGCACGCGCTTCGCTCCCGCCACCAACCGTTTGGAGGGCCGCAAGCGCTGGATTCTGGGCAACGCGGGCGGCGGCGGGCGGCTCGTCGTCGATGGCGGCGCCGTGGCCGCCCTGCGCGAGCACGGGCGCAGCCTGCTGCCCGCGGGCGTGCGGGACGTGGAGGGCGTGTTCGAGCGCGGCGACGCCATCGAGGTGCGCGACGCCTCCGGCGCGCGCGTGGCCGCCGGCATCACCAACTACGCCAGCGGCGAGGCGCTCCGCATTCGCGGCCTGCGCAGCGACCGCATCGCCGAAACGCTCGGCTACGCCTACGGCGACGAGGTCATCCACCGCGATAACCTCGTGCTCCTCTAGGGGCCGGATGGAAGGCTCCGTGCGCATCGCCCGCCCCGACGTCTCGCCCGGCGCGCTGGCCGCGAGCGTCATGCTGGCGGCGCGACGGCTGGTCGTGGCGCACTGGGGGCTGCTGGCCGTGTGCGCGCTCTTCCTGCTCGCGGGGACGCTCGTGCTCGACGACTACGGCATCTCGGTGGATGAGCGATCCCAGCGTCTGATTGGCATGCTCGCGCTCGACTACCTCGCGGGGGGTGGCGATCAGGTGCTGGATCGGACGTTCGTGTACCATGATCGATATTACGGCGTGGCCATTGAGGCCCCGTTCATTCTGGTCGAGCGCATCCTCGGTCTGGATGATCTTCGGGACAGCTATCTTGCCAGGCACTTCCTCACGCATCTGGTATTCCTGACAGGTGGCGGATTCTGCTATCTGCTGGTCTTGCGGATGTTCAACAACAGGATGCTGGCGCTCGTCGCCATGGTGCTGTTCCTGCTGCATCCGCGCATCTACGCACACTCCTTCATCAACTCAAAGGACGTCCCGTTTCTCGCCATGTTCATGGTCTCCCTCTATCTAACCCACCGCGCCTTCCGACGCGATACCCTCGCCGCTTTCGCGCTCTGTGGCGTGGTCATTGGCATGCTCGTCAGTCTCCGCATCATGGGGATCATGCTCTTCGGCGCGGTCTTCGCCTTGCGCGCTCTCGATCTGCTGTTCGCCAGCCGTGCTTCGGAGCGTAGGCGTATGCTGCTGAGCCTGGGCGCCTTCGCGCTGGTCGCCGTGCTCACGTACTACGCCGTGATGCCCGGTCTCTGGACCGATCCTCCGGGGGGGATCGTGGAGATGGTTCAACTGCTCAGCGATCACCCAAACGCGCTCTGGGAGCTCTTTCGGGGCGAGAAATGGTACTCCCCGGATGGTCCACCGCTTGAATACGTTCCCGTCTGGGTGGGGATCACGACACCACCGGCGGTGCTGTTGCTCGCTCTGGCCGGGGCCGTCGCGTTGGCGTGGCGCGCCTTGCATCACCCGCGCGCCATCCTGTGCAATGGCACCCTGCGGTTCGTCTTGCTGCTGCTGGCCTTGCCCATCGTCACGGTGGCCAGCATCGTCGTTCTCGAAACGAACATCTACGACGGCTGGCGTCACCTGTACTTCCTGTATGCGCCATTCCTGCTGCTGGCCGCCTTCGGCCTCCACCGGCTGATGGCGCTTCTCCGCGGGCGGTGGTTGCGTGTGGGAATCTGGTCCCTGGCGGGAGCGACCGTGGCCGTCACCGTTGCGTCCATGGTGAGGATACATCCCCTGCAGGACCTTCACTACAACAGCCTCGTGGACAGGAACGCGCCCGACTATCTCGTGTCTCAATATGCGACGCACTTCTGGCATCATGCACACTGGAGATTGATCAGGGAAATTGACCAGGATCATCCGGAACAATCCATCCTGGTGGTCCACGGATCCATATGGAGGCAATCCCCGCTTCTCTCTGAAGCGGAGAGGAAGAGGATATCCCTTTCTTATCGCATCCTTCCGGAAGGTTTCTACTCCGATCAAAATGTTTCCGATCGGGAATACACAATCAGAATCTACAACAATACACTTGTTCGTCTCAAGGGGAGGCGGCTGGAGCGCGTGGGAATGCCGGAAGCGGTGCTCCGGGCGGTGCTCGCGGGCGAACCGGTTACGTCGGTGCTGACGAGCGAACCTATCGCCAGGTCCAGATTCGACATCCACCGAGACGGCGAATTGCTCATCTTCGTCAGGGAAGGGTACTGGTGTGGAGGAGAGGAGGCCGATTTCATGTTCGTTCACCTGTACCCTGTCGACCTGGCGGATCTGCCGGAGCAACGTCAACAATATGGCTTCGAGAACCTTGACATCTACTTCTGGGAACGCGGTACCTGGGTTGATGAACTCTGCATCACCATCGTCCCGCTCCCCGACTGGCCCATCGCCAACATCCACGCGGGCCAGCACGACGACTATAGAGGCAAGATTCGGGACGAGCTTTGGGACGTGCGATTCTCCCTCACGCCGCCCGAGATTGCTCCGGTGGTGCTGGCGGGCGAACCCGTGGCCAGCTCGTTCTTCGACATCCACGTGGGCGATGGTGAACTCGTATACGTTAGGGATGCGTGTACGTCGGACGATGCCGGTCTTGCGTTCTTCCTTCACGTCATCCCCGTCGATGCCGATGACCTGCCCGCTGAGCGCGGGCAGTACGGTTTCGACAATCGCGACTTCTTCCTCTGGCAGCATGGGGGCAGGGTCGGTGAGCGCTGCGTGGCCACGGTTGCGTTGCCCGACTACCCCATCGCCAGCATCCGCACGGGGCAGTACGACGGGACGGGCGAGCGGTGGAGCGTGGAGTTCACGCTCCCCGACGGGGAGTGAGCGCGGGCTGCTACACTGCCCGCCGACGCCCCGCGGAGGTGCGTGCAATGAAGAAAGTCGTGGTCGACCGCTCCATCTGCCTGAAGGCGGGGCAGTGCTACTACCTGCAGCCGTCCGTCTTCCGGGCCGACTCGCAGGGCTGGCCCGAAATCATCGTCGAGCACCCCGAGGGCGACGAGCTGGAAGCAGCCGAGGACGCCGTCGAGATCTGCCCCAGCGGGGCCATCGTCGTCGAGGACGCCTGAGGCTCGCCCTAGTCGAAGCGCGTGGGCACGGCGATGCGCTCCAGGGCGTCCTCGCCCACGCGCTCGACGATGGCCTCCCATTCGCCCAGCTCCCATTCGCCCACGAAGGTGATGGCCGAGCCTTCCTTGCCCGCGCGCGCCGTGCGCCCCACGCGGTGGATGTACTCCTCGGCGTTCTGGGGCACGTCGTAGTTGACCACGTGCGCGATGTCGGGGATGTCGAGCCCGCGCGCGGCCACGTTCGTGGCCACCAGCCACTCCAGCGCGCCGCTGCGGAAATCGCGCATCACGCGGTCGCGCTCGCCCTGCCGCAGGTCGCCGTGGATGGCGCGCGCCTGGATGCCGTCCCGCCGCAGCCCCTCCGTCAGCCGGTCCACCCCCACCTTCGTGCGCCGGAAGATGAGTGAGCGGCCCAGGTCCATCGAGTCGTGCAGGTGCTCCAGCGCGTGGAACTTGTCGCGCGTGGCCACCTCGCAGTAGAGCTGCCGCACCGTCTCCACCGGCTGCAGCTGCGCGGGCGTGGCCTCCACGCGCTCCGAATCGCGCATGTAGCGCCACACCAGGCGGCTGATGCTCATGGGCATGGTGGCGCTGAAGAGCGCCGTCTGCCGTTCCAGCGGAACCTGCCGCAGGATCTGATCGATGTCCCGGGCGAAGCCGATGTCCAGCATCTCGTCCGCCTCGTCCAGCACGACGAAGCGCGCGCGCGCCAGCGAGAGCGTGCGCCGCCGCAGGTGGTCGATGACGCGCCCGGGCGTGCCCACCACCACGTGCCCCCCGCGCCGCAGCGCCTCCAGGTCGCGCGCGATGGGCTTGCCCCCCACCAGGCGGATGGTGGTGAAGCCGTAGAAGCTGCCGAGGTGCGCGATCACGTCCGTCACCTGGTCGCACAGCTCGCGCGTGGGCACGAGCACGATGCCCTGCACCTCCACGCGCTCGGGGTCGATGGCGCGCGCCAGCGGATCGCCGAAGGCCAGCGTCTTGCCCGTGCCCGTCTGCGCCAGCCCCACCACGTCGCCGCCCGCGTAGAGCAGGGGCATGGCGCGCTCCTGGATGGGCGTGGGCCGCTCGAAGCCGAGCGCCGCCACCGCCCGCAGCCCCGCCCCGCGCACGCCGATGGCGCGGAACGCATCCGGCACATCGGCGGATTCCCGCGAGGGCGCGGGCGTGTCGGTGACGGGAGCGGCGGGAGCGCCGGAGCGCGCGCCGTTGTCGGAATGCGTGCGGGGCGCGGCGCCGTTCTCGCGCGCGTTGCGCCTGCGCCGTCCCCCGCGCGAGCCGCGACGGCGGCGCGACCGGGGCGGGGCCGCGCTCGCGCCGTTCGCGGACGGCGGCGCGGCGGCGTTCTCGTGCGCGGCGCCGTCGGGGGCTTCGTCGTGGGGGGAATCGGGCGTCGCGGTGGCGGTCGCGCCGTTGTCGGGGGCGGTGGTGGTCGTGCGGCGGGCGCGCCGGAACAGGTTCAGGGGCAAGGGAAGGGTTGTATCCTCTCGTCGCGTTACGCCCGCATGGTACCACAGGTCGCGCGGATGCGCTCCGCGCGCTCAGCGGTCGTCGCGCCGCTCGCTGCGTCCGAAGGCCGTGCGCTTCCCCGCGAAGGCGCCGTCGTCGTCCGCGCGGAAGTCCCAGTCGATGCGGCGCGGCAGGCGCGCGAGGGACGCGCCGAAGCGGAACAGCCCCAGCGCGAAGGCGAGCGCGGCCAGCCAGTGCGCCCCGTCCAGCAGCACCATGAGGCATGCGGCCAGCGCCCACCAGAACATGGCGGCCACGCTGCCCGCGCGCGAGGCCGCGTTCGCGCCCGCCGCCCCCGTGAGGAAGGCGAACACGCAGATCCAGGCGCCGCCCTCCGTGGCCCGCACCGCCACCGCCGCCGCCGCCCATACAACGGCGATGGCGATGCCCGCCAGCCAGTCCTCGCGCCGCATGAAGCTGTGCACGGTGGCGGCCGTGCCGAGGGCCGCGAACACCGTGACCCACGCGGCGCCCGCGTCCCCGGCGACGATGACCGCCGCGCCCGCCCAGATGCCGGCGATGGCGACGACGCGCGGCAGGCCCAGACTGCGGCGGAAGCCCAGCCCCACGGCGGCGCTGGCGAGGGCCGCGAAGATGAGCGCCCACCACGCCTCGCGCTGCGCCGCCACGGCCACGATGGACGCCCCCCAGATGGCGGCCACGGCGAGGATCGAGGTCGCCTTCATCCCGGCGGCTCGTCGCGGAAGAAGCCGCGTTCGTCCCGCAGCTCGGGGCGGCCCACGAGCGCGCGCTGGTCGCCGAACTTCGCGTCGCGCCACTGGAGCGCCGCGCGCAGCCCCTCCTCGCGGGCGCGCTGGCCGAACTCGCGGGCGCTGGGCGCGAGGTGGGCGCGCGCGTCGTTCTCCGTCGCCAGCCGCTGCAGCGTGCGCGCTCCCATCAGCTCCAGCCCGATGTTGATGATGCGCTTGTTCGCCGTCAGCAGCTCCGTGTCGATCATGGCCAGGCGGTCGACCAGCCCCTCCACCTCCGCCTCCAGCAGGGCGGCGGGCACGGCCTTCATCACCAGCCCGATGGCGGCGGCGTCCGCGCCGGAGACGAAGTCGCCCGTCAGCATCAGCCGCTTGGCCCACTGCGGCCCCACGTTGTAGAGCCACATGTTGTTGGGCAGCGCCCCCTGCGCGCGCGCGGGCGGGAAGCCGATGAGCGTGTCCTCGGCGGCGATGATCAGGTCGCAGAGCAGGGCCACGTCCGTCCCGCCCGCCACGCAGTAGCCGTGAATCTGCGCCACCACGGGCTTGTGCATGTCGAACAGGGCCATGCGCAGCCGCTGGCTCCACTCCATGCGCCAGGCGTCGTCGTCGAAGCTGGCGCCGTCGCGAGACGTGTCGTCGGGCGCGCGCGGTTCGGGATTGCGCGGCGTCAGGTCGTAGCCCGCGCTGAAGGCGCGCCCCGCCCCGCGCAGGATGACGGCGTGCACGCGCGTATCGTCGTCCGCCGCCCAGAGCGCGTGGTTCAGCTCCCCCTGCAGCTGCGGGGAGAGCGCGTTCAGCTTCTCCGGGCGGTTGAGCGTGATGCGGGCGCGCCCGCGCTCGACCTCGTAGAGGATGGTCTCGTAGTCCATGGCGAACCTCCGCCGCCGCCCATTCTAGGAGAGCGCCCGCGCTGGCGCGCGGGCTGAGTGGTGAGGAGAGCGCCGCGCGGGCGCGCGGCTGAGGGGGGAGTGCGCGACCTCCCGTGTGGGCGCGATGGGACGGCAACGGTCTGGTTCGCTAGCATGGTCCCGTGCCCGAACGCGACGGCGACGGCTGGATCGAGGACGATCCGGATGACGGCGAGTGGGATGACGACGGCGGCGATTTCGCGCCGGGGCCGGACGAGCGCGACCGCGACCTGCTCGACGGCAGCTGGGAGGAGCGCTACTACGCGGGCCGCGCCCATCGCCGCGACTGGAGCGCCGTGGGCGTGGGCATCACGCTGCTGGTGCTGCTGGCGCTGGTGCTCCCCATCCTGCTGGTGGCGCTGCGCTGATGGCGGCGACGCTCGCGGGCGGGGCCGTGGCCGCCATCGGCGGGGGCGACGCCCACCATCGCGCCGTGGCCGTGGCCTTCGCCGAGGCGGGAGCCTCTCTCGCGCTCGCCACCTTCAACCCCCTGCCCGCGCAGGAGTACGCCGTGCACTCCATCGCCAACGAGGTCTGGGCCATCGGGCGCGAGCACCTCGTCGAGATCATGGACGCCGCCGATCCCGCCGCCGTGGGGGCCTTCGCGGCGAAGGCGTGGGAGCGTTTCGGGGGCTGCGATGCGCTGTGCGTCGTCTCCTCCCTGCCGCGCCCCGCCCCCGACGCCCCCGTGGAGGAGAAGCGCGCCTTCGCGGGACGCCACCGCGCGCCCCTGCTGGCGGCGCAGGCGTTCGGCCAGCTGATGCGCGAACGCGGATCGGGCGCCGTCGTCTTCGTCGCGCCCGAGCGCGATCCCGCCGACGCGAAGGCGTTGAACGCGGCGCTCGCCGCCCACCTGGGCGCGGGCGGGCCGCGCATCGCCGTGGTGGGACGCGACGCGCCCGCGCCGGAGGACGCCGCGGCGGGCGCGCTCGCCGTCCTCGCGCCGCTCTCCGATCCCCGCCCATGAGCGTCGCCCTAGGGGTTCGACGGCTGGCCGCGGCCCACTGGGCGCTGCTGGCCGTCTGCGCCGGGTTCCTGCTGGCTGGCGCGCTCGTGCTCGACGACTTCGGCCTCATCGGCGACTCGGCGATCCAGCGCGATATCGGGAAGGCGTCGCTCGACTACGTTCTGGGGGATGGCGGGCGCGCCCTCGATCGTCTGGATCGGACGGAAGTCAACCGGTTCTACGGAACGGCCTTCGAGCTCCCGCTGGTGCTGGTCGAGCGCGTCCTCGGTCTGGAGGACAGCCGGGACGTCTGGCTCAGCAGGCACTTCCTCTCGCACCTGTTCTTCCTGGTCGGCGGCGTCTGCTGCTATCTGCTCGTGCTGCGGATGTCCGGCAGCCGGCTGCTGGCGATTTTCGCCCTGGCGCTGTTCCTGCTGCATCCGCGCCTCTACGCGCACTCGTTCTTCAACTCGAAGGACGTTCCGTTCGCGGCCATGTTCATGATCGCGCTCTACCTTACGCACCGCGCCTTCCGGCGGGAGACGCTGGGGGCGTTCCTGTTGTGCGGCGTGGGCGTGGGCGTGCTCGTCAACCTCCGGGCCATGGGGCTCATCCTGCTCGTCGCCGTGCTTGCCCTGCGGGCGCTGGACCTGCTGTTCGCCGGAGGGAAGGGGGAGCGAACGCGCATCCTGCTCGCGGGAGGGGCCTTCGCGTCGGGCGCGGCGCTGACGTACTACGCGGTATTTCCCGCGATCTGGCCCGATCCGTTCGGAGGGTTCATGAACGCGCTTCAGGTCGCGTCCAGGCATCCCGAGCCGGTGTCCAACCTCTTCCGCGGCGAATGGTTCTTCGGGCCGGATGGGCCGCCGTTCGACTACATTCCGGTGTGGATCGGGATCACGACGCCGCCGCTGGCGCTCCTGCTGGCGGTGGCCGGCGTGGCCGCGCTGTGCCGGCGCGCCGCGCGACGCCCGCGTGACCTCTGGCGGGCGACGCCCCTGCGCTTCCACCTCCTGCTGGTGCTGCTGATCGTCGGGACGATCGTCGCCGTCTTCGCGGCGCGGAGCAACATCTACAACGAATGGAGGCACGTCTACTTTCTGTACGCCCCGCTCGCCGTTCTCGCGGCGCTGGGGCTGCACTGGCTTCTGTCGTGCGCCAGGCGCCGATGGATGCGGGCGGGAATCCACGCGCTGGCGGGGGCGGGCGTGGCCGTCGTCCTCGTGTCCCTGGTGAGAATCCATCCGCTGGAGGACAATTATTTCAACGGTTTCGTTGACAGAACCACGCCTGACTACCTGGCGACGCGGTATCACATCGCACCATGGTGGAATCAGGTGCTCTGGACCTTGATGGGGGAAGTCATTGAAGATCATCCGGAACAGGATCTTCGCTTTCCCCTCTGGGCTCAGCACGATCTTTTTAAATTGGTTCCTGAATCGAAGCGGGTGTGGCTCTCCAGGGATCGTACGACCCTCTCCACTGGCTTGTTCCATTCCGATCATCCTGTTTCCAGCCGGGAGTACGTGAGCAGGATCTACAATAATACCATCTGGACCCTCAAGGGCAGACAGGTGCCGCTGGGAGAGCGGGAGGCGATCCTCCAGGCGGCGCTGTCCGGCGAACCGTTCGCCCGTTCCCGCTTCGACCTCTACCTGCACGAAGACATGGTCGTATTCTTCCGGGAAGACTGCGTGCTGTGGGAAGATGCCAGGGGCCTGCTTTCCATCAGCGCCTACCCGCGCGATCCCGCCGTCCTCTCCGCAAGGGAAAAAGTCTTCGGATACGCGAACATGAAGACCCTTCTGGCCAGTCCGATTCTCGATGACGAAGGCCGCTGCTCCTGGGTGTATCTTCTGCCGGACTATCCGGTCTACCGCATCGATGCATCCCAGGCCGATGCGAATGGCGAGCGCTGGGGATTGCGGGCGGGCATCGGCTTGCCGGTCGATGAGACGGTGCTGGCGGGCGAGCCCCTGGCCAGCGGGCACTTCGACGTCCATCGCGACGGCGACGCGCTCGTCTACGACAAGGAGGGGTGCGTGGAGGCTGATGAGAAAACCGAGTTCCTGGCCTACTTCTTCCCCGTCGACCCCGGGGATCTGCCGGACGAAGTCGGGCGGGACGGTTTCGATGGGCGCCCGGCGCTGCGGCGCAGTTTCCGCCTGTGGAATCGTGGCGCGCGGACCGGGGAGCGCTGCGTCACCCCCGTTCCCCTGCCGGACTGGCCCGTCGCCAACGTTCTCACGGGGCAGTTCGACGAGAGCGGCTGGCGCTGGCGGATGCGCTTCGCGGTTACGCCGCCAGTGGTCGATGAGGCGGTGCTGGCGGGCGAACCCCTGGCCAGCGGGGACTTCGCCATCCACCGGGACGGCGACGCGCTCGTGTACGTCAGGGATGGATGCACGGAGGAGGAAGCCGAGGCCCGGTTCCTCTTCCACGTCTACCCGGTCGATCCGCGCGATCTGCCCGCAGAGAGCCAGTCGCACGGCTTCGAGAACCGCGACTTCGGGCTTTGGGATCACGGGGCCCGCGTCGATGGGCGCTGCCTGGCCATCGTCCCCCTGCCCGACTACCCCGTCGATGTCGTTCGCACGGGGCAGTACGACGAGGCGGGCGACCGGTGGGTGCTGGAGTTCTCCACGGTGCGCGCGGATGCCATGCGGGCATCGCTCTCCGGCGAACCGGTGGCCAGCTCCGTGTTCGACGTGTACCGGGAAGATGGCGCGCTCGTCTACGTGCGGGATGGGTGTACGGAAGAGGATGCCGGGGCCGGGTTCTTCCTGCATGTCATCCCCGTCGACGTCGACGACCTGCCCGCGGCTCGCCGGGAGCACGGCTTCGACAACCGCGACTTCACCTTCGCGACGCGCGGGGCGCGCGTGGATGGGCGCTGCGTGGCCGCCGTCCCCCTGCCCGGGTATCCCATCGCCAGCATCCGCACGGGGCAGTACGACGAGACGGGCGAGCGCTGGAGCGTGGAGTTCACGCTTCCCGACGGGGAGTGAGCGCCGCCGTTCGGGCCACGCCCCGTTCGCGCGTAGAATGGCGCCGATGGTCGCCGACGATCCCCTGCCGCCGCCGCTCGCGGGCGTGGTCGCGCTTGAGCTGGCCACGGGCGTGGCCGGGCCCTTCTGCGGGCGGCTGCTCGCCGACCTCGGCGCGCGGGTGGTCAAGGTGGAGCCGCCCGACGGCGATCCCGCGCGCGCCGAGCTCCCCCTCGTGGATGGCGAGAGCGCCTTCTTCGCCTGGCTGGCGGCGGGCAAGCTCGACGCCGCCCTCGCGCCCGACGACCCGCGCCTCGAACGGCTCGCCGCGCGCGCCGACGTCGTCGTCCACGCCGAGCGGGGGGCCGCCGCCGACCGCCTCGATGAGCGCCTCGCCGCCGCCAGCGAGCGCGCCGTGGTCGTCTCGCTCTCGCCCTACGGACGCAGCGGCGCGCGCGCGGACTGGCACGCCAGCCCCTTCACGGAGTACGCCACGGGCGGCTACCACTACTTCGGCGGCGACCCCGGGCGCGAGCCGCTGGCCCTGCCCGGCCATCAGGTGGCCTTCCACGCGGGCGCGCACGCCGCCGTGGCCGCGCTCGCCGGGCTGTGGCGCGCGCGCCAAACGGGGCGCGGCCAGCGCGTCGAGCTCTCCCACCAAGAGGCCATGCTCAGCGACCACGCCTGGCTCACCACCATCTGGACGCATCAGGGCGCGGTGCAGCGCCGCACGGGCGCCACCTTCGTGCCCTGCGCCGATGGCTTCGTTTTCCTCTTCAACCTCGTGCCCTACCCCAACCTCTTCGTGCTCATCGAGCGCTTCGACCTGCTGGAGGACGAATCGTGGGCGGACCCGCTGGTCTGGACCGCGCGCTTCGGCGAGGTGGTGGACGCCTTCGCGGCCTGGGCGAAGACGCGCCCCAAGCAGGAGATCTACCACGCCGCGCAGGAGCTGCGCATCGCCGTCACGCCCGTGAACACGATGGCCGACGTGGCCGCCAGCGCGCAGCTGGCCGCGCGCGACTGGTTCGGCGCGCTGCGCGTCGGAGGGCGCGAGCTGCTCGCCCCCGGCCTGCCCTGGAAGCTGTCCGGCGGCGACGGCGCGCCCGCTGCGGTCGCCGCCGCCCCGGCGCTCGGCGAACACACGGAGGCCGTGCTCGCCGACGACTTCCCCTGGGCCAACGCGGACGCGCCCCCGCCCGCTCCCGCGCCCGCTGCCGGCGACGAGCCGCGCGGGCCGCTCGCGGGGCTGCGCTTCATCGAGGTCACGGCCAACTGGGCGGGTCCCATCGCCGGGCGCCACTTCGCCGACATGGGTGCCGACGTCATCAAGGTGGAGCTGCACACGAAGCCGGCCACGCGCGCCCTCGTCTACACGCCCCCCGACCTCTGGCCCGACCACTACCACCGCGCCGGCTACTTCAACAAGCTGAACCGGAACAAGCGCGCCATCTGCCTCAACCTCGCCACGGACGAGGGGCGCGACGCGCTGCTCGCGCTGGCGGCGAAGGCGGACGGGCTGATCGAAAACAACGCCGCCCGCGTCATGACCCAGCTGGGCGTCGGCTACGACGTCCTGCGCGAGGTCAATCCGGGCCTCGTCATGTGCTCGATGGCGGGCTTCGGCGCGACCGGCCCGGAGCGCAACTACTCCGCCTACGGCAGCAACATCGAGGCCATGAGCGGACTCGCCAGCGTGCTCGGCTACGGCCCCGGCGAATACTTCGGCACGGGCAGCTACTACGCCGATCCGGTCACCGGCAACCTCGGCGCCGTGGCCATGCTCGCGGCCCTCCACGGGCGGCGCGCGCACGGACGCGGGCGCTGGATCGACATGTCCCTCTTCGAGGCCGTGCTGCCCTTCTTCGCCCAGGAGCTGCTCACGTTCGCGGCCACGGGAGAAGCGCCCGAACCGATTGGCAACGACTCGCCCGTGTACGCGCCCCAGGGCGTCTATCGCTGCGCGGGCGAGGACCACTGGCTCGCGCTCACCGTGCGCGACGGGCCCGAGTTCGCGGCCCTCGCCGGGGCCATCGGCGCGCCCGCGCTGGCCGCCGAACCCTGGGCGGCGACGGTCGCGGGACGCCGCGCGCACGCCGACGCCATCGACGCCGCCATCGGCGCGTGGGCGGCGGAGCGGGGCGTGGATGCCGCCGCCGAAGCGCTGCAGGCGGCGGGGCTGGCCGCCGCGCCCGTCATGGCCAACTGGCGCATCGTGAGCGACAACCACCTCCACGACCGCGACTTCTTCGTGCGCGTGCGCCATCCCGTGGCGGGCACGCATCTCTTCCCCGGCTTCCCCTGGCGCTTCTCGGAGACGCCCGCCGCCATCGCGCGCGCGGCACCGCTGTTTGCTGAACATAACCACGAAGTGTTCGCGGACCTCCTCGGCATGGACGAGGCCGCCATCGACGCGCTCCACGCCGCCGGGGCCACGCACGACGAGCCGCGCTACGCCGCCGGCAGCCTCTGATGGCGCGCGCGCCCCTGCTCGTGCTCCTGCCCATGGGCGTCCCCGCGCCCGACCTCCCCGACGGCGTCGTCCCGCTCCCCTACGGCGCCGTCACGGACGCGCTTGCCGCGCTCGCGGGGGCGGACGCGGGCGCCGTCCTCTACAGCGACGCCCTCGCCACGGCGGACCTCGCGGACGTGGCCGCCGCCGTGCGCGCCGCCCCGGGGCCCGTCGTCGAGGTGCGGAGCGCCCCCTGGGACGGCGAGACGCACTCGCCCCTGAGCGCGGCCTGCGCGGGCGTCATCGCGGGCTTCGGCATGGAAGGCGTGCGCGCCGCCGCCGCCCTCCTGCTGCGGCGGGATGCGGACTAGCCTGTGTTATAGCTAGCCGTCACTAAGCGTTGCATTGATGCGAGTGAAAAGTTTCTCAAACCTCGCCAAGGTTTCTTCACTGAAATCGTGATCAGCACGCGTCATGTACTGGGCTGGTCGATAGTGATCGAACTCTTTCCCAACTGTGGACTCGATTCGCTTGACGATTCTGTCACCGGGAGGCAGATCTCCGGATTTGATATCCTGTTCAAGCGCTGCGTTATAGAGAACGAGATAGTCTGCAGTAGAGAAAAGATCTTCGATATCCCCATTTTTCGTAGAAAGAACATCACTCACAAAAATGAGCCGACTCTTGCTCAAGAGGTCGTTTTTAATCATTTGCTCAATCCGCTGCATACCCTTAGCATTCGAGTCCGCCAAAACCGTCGCATCAAGATGAGGTCCGATGAGTGCGACAAAAGTAGGAATATTAGCTGCTCCACCAGCAGGAAGTATTCGCCAGCGTTCGTCTAGGCACGTACGACCAATGCTGGCCAAGATGCTGCTCATGGCGGTGAGGTAGGCCAATTCCGAAATACCCTCGACGACGAGGTTATCCGGCCCGATGAAAAGATTCTGTGCGATGTCATAGCCCAGAGCGGCTTGGAGCGGAAAGAGACTATCCGGATCTGATGCAAGCACTGCATTCGATGTCACCGATCCATGCGGAGGACCTTTGTCTTCAACAATTCTCACTCGCTTGAGGGCATTGGGCTCCACCATGAATGGAGAGTGAGTAGTGTACAGAACTGTATTCGATGGTGCCAAGCGCTCGTTAATGAAACGGATAAAGTCGGCCTGTGCTCGTCCATGGAGGGTAAGTGCTGGTTCATCAAGGAGAACAATGGTCTGCTGATCCTTTTCTTCGAATTCACTGAACGCAGCAAGGAAAGAAAAGAACCACTGAAACCCTGACGAACGCTGGGAGAAATTGTTCGAAAATCCGGTGCGCTTATCACTAAGGCGAATGTCGATATATTTCTGCCCATCCCCTTCTTTATCGGTGTCGATCAAAACTGCTAGGTCGGGGTTCTGCTTCCAGTATTCAAAAACTTCTTGCGTGAGTCCAATTGCGACTGCTTCCATTTCGCTACGACGCAACTCGTAGTCTTCAGTGGCCAGATTGGCGAGGTCTGCTTCCACGCGTGACATTAGTGATCGAGCCGTTGCACCCGGTCCACCGCTGGGGTTTTCGTTTATGATCTCCGAGAATCCGATCCTGCCAGGAAGCGTCTGGTATTGCGTGAACCGGAAGATTAGAGGCAGGTATTTGGTGAGAATGGGTTCGAGTATCTGCTGGATAGACTGGTTGGCAAGTCCACGATTCTCAATGATGGAGATTGCCGCTTCGATGTCTTCAGAGGGAACTTCCGTTTCCTCGTTGGTCGCGGATTGAAGGTTGAAAAGAACATCATGGAATTCTTGCAGATCCGTACATTTTTCAAAGCACTTGATGAGTGCGTCTGGCATGTCCTGAATTGCATTTCGGATTGCAGCCTTCTCGTCACACTCAAATTCCCAGACAATTTCTCCATTATACTGCCGGGATGCAGTAACTTTTTCGTCGATGATGATGTTGGCCCCAAGTTCTTCTTCAATGGCAGTGATTTCGGGTTCCTCGAGCTGAAAGGTCGCAGCGACCACAGCCCGTTCACCAATATTACCGTCACGCCGATCTTGGGCAAGCAACCACCTCGGATACTGTTCATTAATATTGTAATCTTCACGGTACGAAGGCCTCAGCAGATAGAGGGCCTCAAGAAGAGCGGATTTCCCAGACTCATTCTTCCCAACCAAACAAGTCACGTCGGGCTCCACGCTAATAGGGCTGGAGTCGACGATGTTGCGGAAGTTCCGCACTTGGAATTCAACAATTTTCATGCCCGCCTCCGCAAACCGATGTTGGCGTGTCCGACGCTACAGGCTTGGGCGGCTTCCGTCAAATCCTCTCGGCGCGGTAGGGGGCGCGCGCCGCGCCCTCAGCCCGCGCGCAGCAGGGCGGCGAGGGCGGGGTCGCGCTCGGCGAGGGCGCGGCCCCGCTCCGCCAGCCCCATGACCGTGCTGCGTCCGCGGCCCCCCAGCAGCGCGCCCACCTCGGCGTGGCTGCGGCCCCCCGCGCGCAATGCCGCCGCCGCCACGGCGCGCGCGCGCGTCGCCTCCCGCGTGCGCGCGCGTCCCTCCAGATCGCCCGCGGCGAGGGCGAAGTGCGCCGCGATGCGCTCGACCACGGCCTTCGCCGTCTCCATGCCGCACTCGCGCAACTCGGCGGCGCCGAGCGCGGCGGCGAGGCGCGGCTCGTCCAGCTCGCCCTGCCGCTGGAGCGCCGCCGCCGCGTGCACGTTCCCCAGCATGACGCGCGCCGAGCCGGGGCGGCCGGCCAGCAGGTCGATGCTCCAGGGGGGCAGGGCCAGGCGCAGTTCGCGCAGGCGCGCCTCGATGAAGGCGCGGCGCTCGGCGGGGGCGAAGGGCGCCACGTTCGCCACGAGGCCCGCCTCCAGCCGCGAGCCGAGCCGCTCCGGCAGCCCCAGTTCGCGCGGGCGCGCCTCGCTCCCCAGCGCCGCCCCGCCGCCCGCGTGCGTGACCGCGTCGAGCGTGTGCAGCAGCTCGCGCAGCGTGCCCTGCTTCCCCACGAGGTCGTGCAGGTCGTCCACGATGAGCAGGCGCACGCTCCGCACGGCGTCCTGGAAGGCCTCGACGGCGCCGTCGCGCAGGGCGCGCTGGTAGCGCATGGTGAAGCCCTCGCCGCTGAGGCAGGCCACGGACCAGCCCCGTTCGCGCGCGGCCCGCGCGATGCCGTGCAGCAGGTGCGTCTTGCCCGCGCCCGGCTCGCCGTGCACCACCACCGGGCTGATCGCGGGCGTGGCCGCGTCGTCGTCCCCCAGCAGGCCCAGGCAGCCGTCGAGGGCGAGGGCGTTCCCGCGCGAGCGGAAGTAGCGCTTCAGCGTGAAGGCGCGGTTGATGCGCCCCAGCGCGGCGGGATCGTCCGCGTCCGCGTTCACCGGAGCGGGAGCGGCGCCGTTCGCGGCGTGCCCCCCGTCGTGGTCGGCGCCGGGCGCGACGAAGCGCGCGGACAGCGGTTCGCGCGCCAGCTCGCTGAGGCAGTGCGAGGCCAGCGCCGCGAGGTTCCCGTTCAGCCAGTCGGCGCGGAAGGGGGAGCCCGCCTCCACGGTCAGCGCGCCGCCGTCGCGGGCGAGCGCGCGCGTGCCCCGCAGCCAGGTCTCGAAGTTGGCGCGGCTGACCTCGATCTGGAGCCGTCCGAGGGCCGCCTCCCAGAGGCGCGCCGCATCGCGCGGTTCCGCTCGATCCCGGTCCGGCATAGGCGCGCGCGCTCCCTCCGGGGCGCGCTCGCGCCCGCGGTGCGGTTTCCGCTCGAATGGCTGCGGGTGGGCCGCGCCCCGCGGCGCGACGGGGAGACACTAGCGCCCGCCGATCGCGCGGGGCAAGCGTTTTCGCCCAGCTCCGCGCGCTCATTAACGTACCTTTCACGGCATGGGGGCCGCTTATGGCGCGCGCCCCGTGTTTTCGCGCCACCCGGGCCTTCGCGGAACGGGCGCGGGCGTGATTGACGCGCCATGCCCCCGCCGCCACACTGGCGGCGGGCATGGAAAAGAGCGCCGCCGGCTACCTCCAGATCGGTGAAGCGGCCGAACGGTCGCGCCTGACGCAGCGCACCCTGCGCTACTACGAGGAGCGCGGCCTGCTGCCCCCGCCCACGCGCATGGAAGGCGGCTTCCGCCTCTATTCGCCCCAGGACATGGAACGCATCGAGCGCGTGCGCGAGCTGAAGGACCTCCTCGGCTTCTCCCTCGCCGACATCAAGGAGATGCTGGAGGCGGAGGACGTGCGCACGCAGATCCGGGCGGAGTGGCGCAAGGACGCCGCCGCCGCCGAGAAGGCGCGCAAGGTGCGCATCGCCCGCGAGGTCACCCTCCGCCAGATCGCCATCCTCGACCAGAAGGTGGGGCGCATGGAGAAGATGCGCGCCCAGCTGGCCGAACGGCTGGCCAGGCACGACGACCTGCTGCGCCAGTTCGCCGAGGCGGCCTCCGTGGCCGCCCGCGACTGAGCCGCGCCGGACGCCCCGCCATGCCCGCCCCCGCCCGCGACGCCTTCGACCGCCCCCTCCGCGACCTGCGCGTCTCCGTCACCGACCGCTGCAACTTCCGCTGCGTCTACTGCATGCCGAAGGAAGTGTTCGGCCCCGCCTTCCAGTTCCTCGACCGCGAGGAGCTGCTCACCTACGAGGAGATCGAGCGGCTGGCGCGCCTCTTCGTCGCCCACGGCGTGGAGAAGATTCGCATCACGGGCGGCGAACCGCTGGTGCGGCGCGGCCTGCCCACGCTCGTGCGCGGGCTGGCCGCCGTCGAGGGCCTGCGCGACCTCACGCTCACCACCAACGGCGCGCTCCTGCCCGCCCAGGCCGCGCCCCTGCGCGAGGCCGGGCTGCGGCGCGTCACCGTCAGCCTCGATTCGCTCGACGACGCCGTCTTCCGCGCCATGAACGACGTGGACGCGGGCGTCGAGGTGGTGCTCGCCGGCATTGAGGCCGCGCGCGCCGCCGGGCTCGGCCCCATCAAGGTGAACGCCGTCGTGCGCCGCGGCCTGAACGACCACACCATCGTCGACCTCGCCCGCCACTTCCACGGCACGGGCGTCATCGTGCGCTTCATCGAGTACATGGACGTGGGCACGACCAACGGCTGGGCGCTCGACCACGTGACGCCCGCCGCCGAAATCGTGGCTCGCATCGACGCCGCGCTGCCGCTCGAACCGGTCGATCCGAACTACCGCGGCGAGGTGGCGCGCCGCTACCGCTACCGCGACGGCGGCGGCGAGATCGGCGTCATCTCCTCCATCACCGAGCCCTTCTGCGGCGACTGCACGCGCGCCCGCCTCTCGCCCGAGGGCGCGCTCTACACCTGCCTCTTCGGGGCCGACGGCTTCGACCTGCGCACGCCCCTGCGCGCGGGCGCGGACGACGCCGAGCTGTCCGCCGCTATCGCGCGCGTCTGGCGCGTGCGCGAGGACCGCTACTCCGAGCTGCGCACGGAGGCCACGCACGGCCTCGAGCGCGTGGAGATGTCGCACATCGGCGGCTGATGCTGTGCCACCCCTCGCATGGCGGCTAGCCGGGGGCGTGCGTGGGCTAGCGCCACCAGCGCTTCTGGAAGAACTTCTCCTGCTCGTTCCTCAGATCCAGATCGCGGAGACTCAAACCAAAGCGTTCAAGGAACCAGCGGGTGGCCTCGCGCGCTTGTTTGGCCGCTTCATCACGGGTGCCGAGCCCGCCCACGCGCCAGCTTTGTTCAAGGGGTTCCGTGGTGGCTTGGTGGCATGGGTCCACCACACGCGGGAGGGTCGCGGACAGGGCGCGATCCTTGATCTGGTACATGCCGATCCTGACCACGGGGGCCTCGTGCCGCGCCCCAAGCGCGCCCGTGGCCATGAGGCGCGCCATGAACTCGAAAATCTCCGTGAAGGTGTACAGCGCGTTGTCGATGTCGAGGAACCCACTGGGAGAGACCCCATCGGCAGCGAGACCCCACATGCGGTAGCGCTCTTCGATTTCACTCCGCCACGACGGCGTGTCCTCCCAGAACCCGAAGTAGTGGACGAACTGCCCGCTCTGGTAGAAGCGCCAGTACTCCCGCTGCTCCTCGAACGTCTCCACGGAGGACGCGATCCAGTCCCCGCCCCGCTCAAGGTTCCCGTGGTCGAGATGGGGGTACGGCCACCCGCGCAGCCGCACCTGCGATTCCCTGATCGCCTCCCCGCACTCTCCGAGCGTGGCGATACGCTCCTCCACGAACTCCTGCGGGTGGATCACCACTTTCCAGTGCGGCCCGCTGCGGACTTCGTCGAGGATGTTGGCGCTGGTGGCCGTGGCGACCATCTCAGATCTCCTCTTCCTGCCTGGCGAACGCCGCCTCGGCGCTGGGGGCCGCTCCCGTCTCGGGGGGCAGGATCCCGAGGGAGCGGAACCACGCGATCTCCCGAATCACGGCCTTCTCCGTGGCCAGCCGCAGGAGCGCGCGCATGTCCGTCGGCTGGCGGCGGGCGGGAGCGGTCTCCGGCTTTCGCGCCGACCGAACGTACAGCTCCCCATCCTGCAACCGGTCTCCCTCCGTCCTCATACAGAGTACCGGCTCCTGGTCGAATTCGGGAACCGTGATCACCAGGAAGGGCTTGCCGTCATGCTCGCGCTCGTCCAGCAGCGGCTCGACGAACGGCTCCGCGAATCCGTTGACCGTCGCGCGCAAGTCCTCCTCGGACGGGAAGCTGGCGATGTGCGCCCCGCTCATCCCGTCCGGGTGGAAGGCTCCGTCACGCTCGGCCACGCCGACGACGATGGCGCCGCCGTCCCGCGTGTTCGTCATGCCGATCACCGTCCGGATGAGATTGACGCGCAGGTCGTCCCACGACGCGGACTGCTTGTATTCGAGGTTGGGGGACTCGCGTCCGGCGACGATGAGGGCGGCGATGTCCGGGCCGTCGGGCGAGGGCATGGGCGAAGCCTACCACCTTGCCGGCTCGCGCGCGTGGGGATGTCGCACATCGGCGGCTGACCGCCCGTTCACCCCTCATCCTCTTCCCCGTCCTCCCACAGGGAGAGACGTCTGGGGGCGATGTCAAGAGTCTCAGGGGCTTCAATCTGCCTCGCCTCCGAGACGCGACCGAGATCTTCCACCCGTCGAACCGAGGGCAGAAGTCGACTATTAAAGGAGCCGATGCCCTTGTCGTAGGCAGTGACAGCCCGTCGCAGCCCTTTCCCGACGTTATCAATGTGCTCTGCGTAGACCCTGATGCGTTCACAGAGCTCCTTGGCTGCCTCTGCGATCTCCTCCGCATTCTGCTGCATTTCCGCTTGCTGTAGAGCAGCAGCAATCGTATGGAGCAGGGCGATGATGATACTGGGGGTAGCGATGAGCACTTTGTGCTGAAGCCAAGCGTCCGTCCAGACAGAGGCGTTAGCGCGCATGGCCGCATCAAGAATTGGGTCGGCTGGGAGGAACAACACCACGAGATCGAGGGAACCATCAGCAGCCTTCGCGTAGTCCTTGCGGCCAAGAGCGCGGGCGTGGCTGACCACGGATGCGGCGTGGCGGTCCAGTAACTTAGCCTGCTCCTGCTCGTCCTCGGTTTCGTGGGCGTCGAGGTAGCTCTCAAGCGGAACCTTGGCGTCGATCACGACCTGCATCCCGCCCGGGATGTTGACGATGAAGTCGGGCCGCTGCGAGCCTTCCTCCGTCACTGCGGTGACCTGCTTGTAGTAATCGACGTTCTCGCGCAGTTGGGACATCTCGAAGAGGTTTTCAAGCTGCTGCTCGCCCCAATGCCCACGGATGCGAGGGGAGCGGAAGGACCGGTTGAGTGCGTCCACCTGCTTCCCCGTCTCGGTGATGAGCGTCTGGATGTTCGCGTAGGCGCCGCTACGGGCCTTTTCGAGCTCGCCAATGTGATTCTGGAGCTTCTCCAGATCTTTGCCAACAGGCTCGACCAGATGGCGGACGGCCTGCTCACGTACCTCGAACTGCGCGTTGGCCTGCTTCAGGAAGTTCTCGTTGCTCGTGCGCATCACCTCGTCGGCGATGCCCTTGAACTTCCGCTCGAGTTCGCCCCGGGCCTTCTCGATTTCCTCCATGCGCGCCTGATGGTTGGCGGTGAGACGCGCGCCCTCAGTCCGGGCCTGCGCCAGTTCGCCTTCGCGGGTGCGGGCTTCCTCGCGGGCGGCATCACGCTCGCGCGTGAGCGTGTCCGCGCGTTCGGACTCGCTCTTGAGTTGCGTCTCGGCCTCGGTATGGGTGAGACGAGTCTGTGCCAGTTCCTCCGCGTGGAGGCGGGCTTCCTCGCGGGCGGCATCACGCTCGCGCGTGAGCGTATCCGCGCGTTCGGTCTCGCTCTTGAGTCGAGTCTCGGCCTCGGTGCGGGTGAGACGAGTCTGCGCCAGTTCCTCCGCGTGGAGGCGGGCCTGCTCGCGGGCGTCATCGCGCTCGCGTGCAAGCGTGTCCGCGCGCTCGGTCTCGCTCCTGAGCCGCGTCTCGGCTTCGGTGAGGGAGAGGCGTGCCGAGGCGAGATCGTCCGCGTCCTGCGAGGTATCAGGGCGGGAGTACCGCCAGAGCCCAGCCGCCAGCGCTGCGGTGACGAGCACTCCACCAATGATGCCGAGGGCGAGTTCCACGGGGCACCCTTTCGCGCGGGACTGAATGATGCGGGGCGGTCCGCGCGCGTCGCGGTAGTCTACGCCACGGCTGGTCTCGCGCGCGTGGAGATGTCGCACATCGGCGGCTAAGCGCCGTGGTGTTACTCATCCGCGTCGTCCCGCCCGGACAGGTGGCGGAGGCCGACGTCGAGGGGCTCGGGCGCGTCGAACCGATCCGACTCCCGCACGGCGTGCAGCTCCTCCAGTTTCCGCGCCTGAACGAGCAGGCGTCGGTCGAAGGATCCCACGCTGTCGTTGTAGGCCCTGACCGCCTGATGCAGCCCGCGCCGCAGCCCGTCGATGTGGCCAGCGTAGATGCCGAGGCGGCGGTAGAACTCGCGCGCCTCGCTGGCGATGGCCTCGGCGTTCCGCTGGACGGTCTCGCGCTGCCAGGCGGCGTGGACCGTGCACAACAGCGCGATGACGACGCTGGGCGTGGCGATGAGGACGCGGTGGTCGCGCCACGCGGCCTCCCAGACGGACGTGCGCGCCTGCATGGCGGCGTCGAGGATCGCGTCGGCGGGCACGAACAGCACCACCATGTCGAGCCCGCCTTCCACCGCCCGGCTGTAGTCCTTGCGGCCCAGGTCGCGCGCGTGGTTGGCCAGCGACTGGGCGTGCCGCCGGAGCAGATCGCCCTGTTCGCGCTCGTCCTCGGTCTCGTGCGCGCGGTAGTAGCTGTCCAGCGGCGTCTTGGAGTCGATCACGATCTTCATGCCGCCGGGCACGGTGACGATGAAGTCGGGCCGCGCCTGGGCGGCCCCGGTCTCCAGCGTGGGCTGCCGGTGGTAGTGGACGTGCTCGCGCATGCCCGCCAGCTCGAAGATGTTCTCCAGCAACTGCTCGCCCCAGCGCCCGCGAACCTGGGGCGAGCGCAGGGCGCTGTTGAGGCGGCCCGTCTCCGTGCGGAGCGCGCCCATCTGTTCCTTCGTCTCCGCGACGAGCCGGTTGATGCCCTCGTAGGCCCCGCTGCGCTTCTCCTCGATTTCGCCGATGCGTTTCTGGAGCTTGTCGAGCGATTCGCCGACCGGCTTGACCAGCGTCTGGGCCTGCTGCCGAAACTCGTCGCTGTTCTCGCGCACGACTTCGGCGGCGATGCCCCGGAAGCGGGTATCGAGCTCGGCGCGGGCCTTCTCCAGCTCATCCCGGCGGGCGGCGTGATCGGCTTCGGCGGACGCGAGCCGCAACCGCGCGTCGGTCAGCGCCATGCCGCGCCCGCGGGCCATGAAGTACCAGCAGGCGGCGAATCCGGCCGCGAGGCCGAGGGCCAGTCCAAGCGTCAGTTCCATCGGGGCGCTCCTTTCGCGTTCACGTCGGCCAGAGCGTCTCCCAGCCGGGGCCGCCGCGCACGGCCTCGCGCACGGCGCGGCGCTCCAGCACGCGCAGCCGCGCCAGCGCCCGCGACATGGCCAGGTCCGCCTCGTTCGAGACCGCCTCCATGCGCGCGGCCATGGGGGCCAGCACGCCGTCGTCGCGCAGCAGCGCGATGGAGTGCGGCCACACGGCGAAGGTGAAGCCGTCGGGCGGGCCGAAGGCGGCGCGGTGCCGCTCCAGCCAGGCGTACCGTTCGCGCACGCCCGCGACGGGCGCGACCACGGCCACGAGCGGCCCCTCGTCGGGCGAGCTGCGCGCGTCCAGCAGCAGGCGATCGGGGAAGGCGTGGAAGCCGATGACGACGAGGTCGGCGCGCTCCAGCCGCTCGCGCAGGGCCGCGAAATCGACCTGCGGGCCGTTCTCGGAATGGGGCACGGCGCACATCCCGGGGATGGAGCGAGGGGGCGCGACGCTTCACGGGTCGCGCCCCCTCGCCGGGCTCCGTCGCGCCGCCGCGGGGGGCGGCGGCGCGGGGATGCGGGCCTAGTACATGGGCGCGGGCGGGGCGGCCGCGGCGGGCTGCGCCTCCTGCTTTTCCGTGACCAGGCAGTTGGTGGTGAGCACCATGGCGGCGATGGAGACGGCGTTCTCGATGGCGGCGCGGGTGACCTTGGCCGGGTCGATGATGCCCTTCGCCACCATGTCGCCGAACTCGTCGCGCTGGGCGTCGTAGCCGAGGCCCTTCTTCTTGAGGTCCTTGACTTCCTCGACGACCACGGAGCCGTCCTTGCCGGCGTTGATGGCGATGCGGCGCAGGGGCTCCTCGAGGGCGCGGCGCAGGATGCGGGCGCCCGTGTCCTCGTCGCCCTCCAGCTTCACGCGGTCGAGCGAGGAGATGGCGTTCAGCAGGGCCACGCCGCCGCCCGGCACGATGCCCTCCTCCACCGCCGCGCGGGTGGCGCTGAGGGCGTCCTCCACGCGGTGCTTCTTCTCCTTCAGCTCGACCTCGGTGGCGGCCCCCACCTTGATGACGGCCACGCTGCCGGCCAGCTTGCCGAGGCGCTCCTGGGCCTTCTCGCGGTCCCAGTCGCTCTTGGCGTCCTCGAGGATGGCGCGCACCTGGCCCACGCGCGCGTCGATGTCCCGCTTCTTGCCCTTGCCCTCGATGATGGTCGTCTCCTCCTTGGTGGAGACGACGCGACGGGCGCGGCCCAGGTCGGCCACGGTCACGCTGTCCAGCGTGCGCCCGATCTCCTCCGAGATCACCTGCGCGCCCGTGAGCGTGGCGATGTCGCCGAGGTTGTCCTTCTGGCGGTCGCCGAAGCCCGGCGCCTTCACGGCCAGCACGTTCATCGTGCCCCGCAGCTTGTTCACGGCCAGCGTGGCCAGCGCCTCGCCGTCCACGTCCGCCGCGATGATGAGCAGGTTCTTCGACTGCGAGACGATCTTCTCCAGCAGCGGCAGCAGCTCCTGCACGGACGACAGCTTCTTGTCCGTGATGAGCAGCAGCGGCTCCTCGATCTCCGCCTCCATGCGGTCCGGGTTCGTCACGAAGTAGGGGCTGATGAAGCCGCGGTCGAAGGCCATGCCGTCCACGTACTCGACCTCGGTGTTGATGCCCTTCGACTCCTCGACGGTGATGACGCCGTCCTTGCCCACCTTCTCCATGGTCTCGCCGATGAGCTCGCCGATGGTGGGGTCGTTGTTGGCCGAGATGGTGGCCACCTGGGCCATCTGCTCGCGCGCGTTCACCTTGATGGAGTTGCGGCCCACGCGGTCGACCACGGCGTCCGCGCCCGCCTCGAGGCCGCGCTTGAGCGACATGGGGTTCGCGCCGGCGGCCACGTTCTTGAGGCCCTCCTGCACGATCGCCTGCCCCACCACCGTGGCCGTGGTGGTGCCGTCGCCCGCGATGTCGTTCGTCTTGGAGGCGATCTCCTTGGCCAGCTGGGCGCCGATGTTCTCGAACGGCTCCTCCAGCTCGATGTCCTTGGCGATGGTCACGCCGTCGTTCGTGATGGTGGGCGCGCCGAACTTCTTGTCGAGCACCACGTTGCGGCCCTTCGGACCGAGCGTGATCTTGACCGCGTCGGCGAGCGCGTCGATGCCCCGCTTCATCGAGTGGCGGGCGTCTTCGTCGAACAGCAACTGCTTGGCCATACAGGTCGTTCCCTCTCCCGTGGATTCGTTGCGGCGCATGTTAGCACTCTTACCGCCAGAGTGCTAATCGCAAGCGCTCAGCGCCGCAGCAGCCCCCGCAGCCGCCGCCACGGCCCCTCCCCCTTGCCCCGCCGCGCGATGGCCCGCGCCTCCGCCCGCGCCGCCCGCTCCGCCGCGTCGTCCAGCGGGGCCAGCGTCGCGCCCGCGCCGTAGCGCCGCCGCAGCGCCGCCCCCAGCAGGAAATCGGCCACCGCCGGATTGCGCGGCAACAGGCTGCCGTGCAGGTAGGTGCCGATGGCGTTGGCCGTGCGCGCCCCCTCCGTGCCGTCCGCGCCGTTGTTGCCGCGCCCCACCGCCACCGTGCCGAAGGGCGCCTGCCCCTCGGCCAGCCATGTGCGCCCGCCGTGGTTCTCGAAGCCCACGGCCTCGCCGAACTCCGTGCGGATGAGCGCGTTGCCGGTGGCGCGCGCCGCGCCCGCGCCCGCGTGGCGCGTCTCCATGCGGAAGAGGCCGATGCCGGGCAGCGCGCCCCCGTCCGCGTCGAGGTAGCGCTCGCCGAACAGCTGGAAGCCGCCGCACACGGCCAGCGCGGGCAGCCCCTCCTCGATGGCCGCGCGGATGGCGGGGCCTTTCGCCGCCAGGTCGGGGGCCACGCGCCGCTGCTCGCGGTCCTCGCCGCCGCCGATGACGAGCAGGTCGCACTCGGCGGGGTCGAAGGCGTCGCCGATGCCGGGCCCGCTCACCTCGAGCGCGATGCCGCGCGCCCGGCAGCGGTGGCGCAGGGCGATCACGTTGCCGCGGTCGCCGTACACGTTCATCACGTCGGGGTAGAGGTGGGCGAGCCGCAGGCGGGGCGCGTCGGTCATGGCGCCTAGGGTACAAGCACGCTCAGTCCCTCTCACTCCGCCGCTCCCCGCGCGCTGTACTCCCGCATCTTCTGGTACGCGAACTGCTGCGCCTCGAAGAGGTCGACGAGTTCGCCGATGGTGTCGACGTAGAGCGCGCCGTCGTGCGCGTTCTTGTCGCGCGTTTCGGCCAGCGTGAGGCGGTTGCCCTTCGTGCGGTTGCAGTGCGCGCAGAGCAGGGCGAGGTTGTAGAGCTCGTCGTCCCCCTTCACTCCCTCCTTCGCATTCCGCGCGCGCATGTGGTCCACCTCGAGCTGGGCCATGTTCACCGTGCCGTTCGGGCGCCTGGCGGGGAAGCCGCAGCCCCAGCAGACGGGGCCGAAGCGCTCGATGAAGATGGCCTTCACCTCGTCCTTCGGGATGGCCCCCGTCCAGGTGGTGGAGATGGGGGCGCGCCTGGTAGTGGCGGGGGTGAGGGAATCGTCGGGATCCTCCGTCTGGCGGGGGTAGCCGGGGAGGTCCGGCGGCCCGATGATGCGGCCTCCGTCCTCGCCCCTGTGCTCGAACGTGATCTGATGCTCGCCAATCGCACCGCGCACGACGTCGACGTTCATGCCTTCGAGCTGGTGCCCGTTCTGGTAGAAGCGGCGCATCATCATCGTGGACGCGCGGTAGGCCCAGTCGCAGGCGAGCCACTCGCGGCCCTCCATCTCGGCGGCGACCACGGTGGTGGCGCAGCCCGCGAAGAGGTCGAGCACGACATCGCCGGGGTTGGAGGACGCGCGGATGATGCGGCGGTAGAGGGCGAGGGGCTTCTGCGTGGAGTAGCCGGTGCGCTCCCTCGCGGTATTGCCCACGCGGTTTATGTCGGTCCAGATGGACTGGGCCTTCTGCCCTTCCGCCATCTCATCGAGATACCGCTTCCAGCCGCGAAGCTTGGCGTTGCCGTCCCTGCCGAGCTCGATTTCCCCGCGCGCGAGCATCGCCTCGAGTCCGGCGGCATCGGCCTTCCAGGAGCGGGACGCGCTGGGAGTAGCGCCACGCCACGTGAACTGACGCGCGGGATTCGACGTCGGAGTCGTCAAATTGTCCAGCTTGTACAGTCGGCCATCCTCGTCCTTGCGGTACTCCCTCATCTCGCGTTCGGAGCGTTCGTGGTACGGCTGGTTCCAGGCGTAGTTATCGCTCTTCGTGTAGAAGAGGATGTAGTCCGTGATGCGGCCATAGCCGCGCAGGACCGCGTTGTTGGACGTCTGGCGCTTCCACACGATCTCATTGCGGAAGTTGTCCGCGCCAAAGATCGCGTTCATCAGCATCCGCAGATACGCATTGGCCCGGTCGTCGCAGTGGACGTAGATGCTGCCGGTGGGCTTGAGGACGCGGTGGCACTCCAGCAGGCGCACGCTCATTTCGGCGATGTAGGCCGCCTCGTTCTCCGTCGCGCAGGCGCTCACCGCCTCGATCACCTCGCGCATGGCGTCCAGCGTGCGGTCGCGGTTGCCGGGCGTATCGCCCGCGTCGAGGTCCACGCGCACGCGCTCGCCCGCGTCCTTGAGTTCCTTCATCCAGCCTTCGTCGACGTTGCGGAAGAACCAGTCGTCCTTGACGCGGGTGAGCTGCTTGTCCTCCTTGCGGTAGCGCGCCAGCGCGGCCTCGCCGTGGGACGCGGCCAGCGTGAACTCGGCGCGGCGCTCCGCGTCCGTGATAAGCGGCTTGGGCGTGCCCTCGAACGTCTCGTTGGCGCCGAAGGGCGGGTCGATGGCGATGAGGTCGACGGACTCGTTGTCGGTCGCCCGCAGGAACTCCAGGTTGTCCATGATGGCGAGCGTGCGGTTCGGGAAGTTGGGCGCGGACATGCGGGGGAGTCTACCCCACGGTGAGCGCATGTTCTACGATGCGCGCCGTGACCGATACCACGCCCCAGCTGCGCCTCGTGAGCGAGCCCGTCGCGCCCCGCCCGCGCGCCATGTCCGCCACGCCCGCGCCCCACGACCCGCGCGACCTCGCGCCCGCCCGCGCCCTTCTGCGCGAGGTGTTCGGCTACGGCGAATTCCGGCCCGGACAGGCCGAGGTCATCGCCTCCGTGCTCGGCGGGCGCGATACGCTCGCCGTGCTCCCCACCGGCGGCGGCAAGAGCGTCTGCTACCAGCTGCCCGCCCTCCTGCTCGACGGGCTGGCCGTCGTCGTCTCCCCCCTGCTCGCGCTCATGAAGGACCAGGTGGACGCGCTCACGCGCGACGGCGTGGCGGCGGCGGCCATCAACTCCACCGTGCCGCGCGAGGCGCAGGCGGCCATCCTGCGCGACGCCGCGGCGGGCGATCTGCGCCTCCTCTACGTGGCCCCGGAGCGCTTTTCGGACGGGCGCTTCATGGCCGCCCTGCGGGGCGTGCGCGTGTCCCTGCTGGCGGTGGACGAGGCGCACTGCATCTCGCAGTGGGGGCACGATTTCCGCCCCAGCTACCGCGACCTGGGGGGCGTGCGCGCGCGCCTCGGCGGACCGCCCGTGGTGGCGCTCACGGCCACCGCCGACCCGAAGGTGCGCGCCGACATCGTGGAGCGGCTGGGGCTGCGCGACGCGGACGTGCGCGTGGCCGGCTTCGACCGCCCCAACCTGCGCTTCCACGCCGTGCGCGTGAAGAGCCAGAAGGAGAAGCTGGAGCACGTCGCGGAGTTGCTGAAGGCGCTGGGGAACGAGGCCTCGGCCATCGTCTACTGCGCCACGCGCAAGCGCGTCGAGTCGCTCGCGGAGGCCCTGCAGCGTCGCGGCCTGCGCTGCGCGCGCTACCACGCGGGCATGGCCGAGGACGACCGCGCGCGCATCCAGGACGCCTTCTCGCGCGACGCCCTGCGCGTCATCGTGGCCACCAACGCCTTCGGCCTCGGCATCGACAAGCCCGACGTGCGCCTCGTCCTCCACCACGACCTGCCGGAATCCATCGAGGCCTACTACCAGGAGGCCGGGCGCGCGGGCCGCGACGGCGATCCGGCGGACTGCGCCCTCCTCTTCGCCCCGCGCGACCGCGGCCTGCGCGAGTTCTTCATCGAGCTCTCGCACCCGCCGCCCGCCACCGTGCTGGAGGTCTACCGCGCGCTCGTGCGGCGCGCCGGCGACCGCGCCCGCATCGACGACCTGCTCGATACGGAGGAGGAGACGCCGGGCGTCAACGCCGCCGTGCAGGCGTTGGTCGATTCGGGGCTGGCCGAGCGCCGCGGGCCCTTCGCGCGGGCGCTGCGCCCCGACGGCGAGGACGCCATCGACCTGGCCGGACTGGAGGCCCACCGCGCGCACGCCACCGGCAACCTCGACGCCATGCAGGCCTACGCCGAATCGGCCACCTGCCTGCGCGCGCGCGTGCTCGACTACTTCGGGGAAAAAGACGGCCCGCGCTCCTGCGGCAACTGCGGCCCCTGCCTGGCGCCGCCGAGCCGCCGCCGCGAACCCTCCGCCGAGGCCCCGCTCTTCATGGAGCTGCGCGCCCTGCGCCGCCGCCTGGCCGAGGAGGAGGGCGTGCCCCCGTTCGTCATCTTCAGCGACGCCACGCTCCACGACATGGTGGCCAAGCGCCCCGCCGACGAGCGCGCGCTGCTCATGGTGCACGGCGTGGGCCGCGTGAAGGCGGAGCGCTACGGCGAGGCCTTCCTCGCGGTCGTGCGCGCGGCGGCGGACGCGGACGCGCGCCCCCCCGGCACGGATGCGCCCAGCCGCGAGGAGCGCCTGCGGGAGGTCCGCGAGCTGCACCCCCGCGCCTACGAGCCCTGGGACGCGCACGAGGAGGCGCGCCTGCGCGAGCTGCGGCGGAAGGGGCGGTCGATCAACGACATCGCCGCGGAACTGCAGCGGCAGCCCTCGGCCATCCAGTCCCGCCTGCGCCAGCTCGAACAGGAGGCGGCGGGCGGGGCGGCCGCGCGCCCGCTCCCCCCGAGCGCGCGCCGCACCCTCGAGTACCACCGCGAGGGGCTGACCATCGGCGAGATCGCGGAACGCCGCGGCCTCTCCCCCACCACCATCGCCCAGCACCTCGCGGACTGCGTCGAGCGCGGCGACCTCGCGGACGCGAGCGCGTGGATCGGCGAGGCCGAGCTGGCGCGGCTGCGACGGCTGGCGGGGGGCCGTCCGCTGGCCGCGCTCACGCCCATGCACGAGGCGCTGGACGGCGCGCTCGGCTGGGACGCGCTCAAAATCGCGCGCGCCTACCTGAACCGCGAGCTGGCGGAATCGCGCGACGGCCCGTGATACTTTGGCCGTCGGTGGCCGCGCGGCACGGCGAGGAGCACAAGAGGGTGTTGGCGAAACGTGAGGAGTAATCCGGATGGAGACGACGAACACTACGAATCGGATGATCCGTAACGATGAGGTTGCTCGCGCGATCTTGGACGCGGCTCTGTATGCCGATGGGTTGTTTGAGCCGTATGGAGATCTCGTGACCTTTGCCGCGCAGACGTATATCGACCAGCGTGGCTGGGGCGACTTCGTCATTGGCTACGGCCTTCAGGGCTGGCTTGACCACGCTGAGACCGCAGTGGAAGACCTCCTGTATGCAGGCTGTCTCTTGCGCGATGGAGAGCGTTATGGTGTCCGTGATCGGAAGAAGGCCACCGACCGTTTCAACCACGCATTGAAGTATCCCGACCACGCACGCGCGCTGAGTGAGGTTTACTGGGCGAGTGCGGATACCCAGTAGAACAGAGGCAGACCGTGACTGGCGTTTCTCCCACCCCCAATGGTCCCATTCGTCCCCTTGTTTGCTGATGGATACCCGTCCCTGTTGTGCCTCTGCGACGCGAGCTGAAGCGAAGAATGAGATGGTTGACGAGCTGGCGACGAAGGCTGCCGAGGTCCGTGAAGCCGACCGCGTGGACTTGGTGAAGCATGGCTGAGTCGTTGCCGGGAAGGTATTCCCCGTCCCCCTACCCCACGTACTCCCCCAGCTGGCGCAGCAGCTCGCGTGGCGGCGGCAGGCGGTGGCGGTTGCGCAGGTAGAGCACCGTCGCGGGCACGGCGATGGCCACCACGATCAGCCCCGCCATCACGAAGCGCGCCGTCCACGAGCTGTGGATGGAATCGCCGAAGCCCACCACCACCGTGGTGGGGATGATGGAGCCCAGCAGCACGAGCGTCACGAACAGGCGGAAGGACATGGCCGTCAGCCCGGCGGCGTAGGCGGCGAAATCGAAGGAGACGGGCATCATGCGCCACCAGAAGACGAGCTGCGGCCCGATTTCGCGCGCCAGCACGTCGATGCGCTCCGCCGCCCGTTCGCCCACCAGCCGCGGCACCAGCGCGCGCCCGAAGCGCCGCGAGAGCCAGAAGATGATCATGGCCCCGACGAGCTGGCCGATAACGGCGTAGACGACGCCCAGGGCGGTGCCCCAGATGAGGCCCGCGGCGATCATGAAGGGCGGGTTGGGGATGGGCGCGAAGACCATGGCGGCGGCCAGCACGGCGATGAGGATGATGGGCCCCCACACGCCCAGCCCCAGCCCCCATTCGCGGATGCCCTCGGCGTCGAGGTCGCGCAGGGCGAGGTCGGCCACGACGAGGGCGGTGGCCACGGTGAAGGCGGCCACGCCGAGGATGCGCCGCCGCCGCACGGGGTCGAGCAGGGCGGGGCCGTCGCCCGCCTTGCGCCCGCGCGCGGGGCCGAAGCGGTCGCTCAGCTCGCCCCAGGCGATCCAGGCGGCCACGATGCCCGCGCCGAGGGCCACGCCGCGGCTGTCGAAGGCGGCGTAGAGGCCCGCCGCGATGGCCGCGCCCAGCGCCACGGCGGCGGCGAGGATGATCGTCGCGCGCGCCGGGTTCGCGTCCGTCGCGGCGTCGTCAGGCAAGGAGGCCATTGATCAGCTCGTGGTACTGCATGAGATGGCGGATGCCGAGGAACTGCGAGCGTACGCGCTGATGCGCCTTCGCGCCCAGCGCGGCGGCGAGGTCCGCGTCGGCGAACACGCGGCGGAGCGCCCCGGCGAGCGCGTCCGCGTCCGTCGGGTCGTCGAGCAGCAGGCCCTCCTCGCCGTGGTCGACCTGATCCCGCAGGCCGCCCACGCGGCTGGCGATGACGGGCCGCCGCTTCCACATGGCCTCCGTGAGCGTCAGCCCGAAGCCCTCGCGCAGGCTCTTCTGCACGACGACGCGGGCGTGGCGCTGGAGCGCGTTGACGATGGCGGCGTTCTCCTCGATGTCGTCCATGGGCAGCGAGGCGAGGTGCATGCGCCTCCGTAGCGGCTCCGGGAAGGCGCGCCATTCGGCCTTCAGCGCCTCGAGCACGAGGCCGCCCTCGGGGTCGTCGCTCACGCCCGCCACGTCCGGCCCCGCCAGCACGAGGTGCGCGCCCGCGGCCTCGGGTCGTTCGGCGAAGGCGGCGAAGCCGCGCATCACGCCGCCGTGGTCCTTGAGCGGATCCCAGCGCGAGACCTGCACGACGAGGGGGGCGTCCGGGGCGGGCGCGCCGCCCTCGCGCAGCACGCTCGCGCGCCGCTTCACCGTGCCCGCCGAGCCGTCCTCGCGCGTGAAGCATGGCGCGCCCCCGCCCGCTCCGGCCACCAGCCCCGCTTGCGTGAGGATGGCGCGCACGGATGCGGCGTCCAGCTCCTGGTTCTTGGCGGAGAAGGCGTCGATGGAGGGGTGCACGACGACGCTGCGGTCGTCGTCGAGGGCGGGCGGCACGTAGGCGCGGCGGGAGAAGACGCGCCGCGGCGCCTCGCGCACGTGCGGGGCGAGGAAGGCCCAGCCGCGCTCCGCCTCGGGCGTGAAATCGTCCGTGCCGATGTGGCAGCGCCAGACCACGGTCGCGCCGTGCGCCATGAGCGCGGGGGCCATGCCCGCCGTCTGCGGGTCGTGCAGGAAGACGACGTCGCCGGGTCGCGCCTCGGCCAGCAGCGCCTCGACGTTGGGCGCGAGCGTCTCGCGGCAGACGCGCGCCGCCGCCTCGTCCAGCGGCGAGCCGTCGCCCGCCGACCCGTGCAGGGCGTGGTGGAGGCGCTTGGTCACGCGGAAGAAGTCGGGATTGCCGGCGATGACGGCCCAGCGCGCGTCGATGCCCTCGCCGCGCGCGTCGGCCAGCAGCGAGCGCAGCATCTCGGCCACGCCGCCGCCCTCGGCGGTCGAATTCACGTGCCAGACGGCGCGCCCGTCGAGCAGCTCGCGGCTGCGCGCCAGCGTCGCGCGCGCGCGCTTGAAGGCGTCCGGCTCGACGATCCCGCGGAAGCGTTCGAGGGAATGCGAGCGGAGGGCGACTTGGCTCAGGGGCGGCATGCGCGCGCCAGCGTAGCGCACGCAAGCCTTACGGGAACGCGGGCGCGCGTTGCACGTCCCGGGGCATGCTGCTAATCTCCTGCTAACTGAAACAGAATTAGCAGGAGCACGGCCATGCGGCTGCCCGTCCCCCCGCCTCCCTTGGACGATCTGGTGCGGCGGATCATGTCCAGCGAGGAGGGCCTCCGGTCCATTGTGGGCGCCATGCGGCCGGTGGACGACCGGGGCCGCTACCTGCATTGGGACGACGTGCGCCACCGGACGCCGCCCGACGGCATGACGCGCGAGCAGTGGTGGCTGGGCATGGCGCTCAGCCGCATGGCCACCTCGCGGCCCCTCCCCCTGCTCAGCGTCGATGGCGCGCCCTTCCGCTTCTCCAACGTCGACCGCATTCAGGAGGCGGTGCACCGGATCGACCAGCAGGCGAGCGGCCAGATCCTGTCCGCCGGGCAGGTGATGAATCCGCGCTCGAGCGATCGCTACCTCGTCTCCTCGCTGGAGGAAGAGGCGATCACGTCGAGCCTGCTGGAGGGGGCGACGACGACGCGGCGCATCGGCAAGGAGCTGCTGCGGAGCGGACGGCGCCCCCTCGACCGGAGCGAGCGGATGATCCTCAACAACTTCAACGCCATGGGCGCGGCGCGGGAGCTGGCCGAACGCGGCGGGCCGTTGACACCCGACGCGGTGCTGGAGCTGCATCGCATCGTGACCGCCGGCACGCTCGACGACGAGGCGGACGCCGGCCGCCTGCAGGAGCGCGACGACCTGCGCGTGTCCGTCACCTGGGAGCCGGTGGCGGGGGGCGAGCTGGTTCTGCACGAGCCGCCGCCCGTCGCGGAACTGCCCAGGCGGCTGGCGAACCTCTGCCGCTTCGCCAACGAGGAGCACGGCGCGGGCTTCATCCATCCCGTGGTGCGCGCCATCGTGCTCCACTTCTGGATCGCCTACGACCATCCCTTCGCCGATGGCAACGGCCGCGTGGCGCGGGCGCTGTTCTACTGGTCGATGCTGCGGGCGGGATACTGGCTGGCCCAGTACCTCTCCATTTCCAGCATCCTGCGGAAGGCGCCCGCGCGGTACGCGCGCTCCTGTCTGCACGTGGAGAGCGACAACAACGACATGACCTACTTCGTCATCCACCAGCTGCACGTGATCGAGCGGGCCATCGAGGATCTGCGGGGCTACCTGGCCCGCAAGGTGAGCGAGATGCGGGAAGTCGAGGCGCTGCTCCACGGCAGCGCCCTGCTCAACCACCGCCAGATCGTGGCCGTCAGCGACGCGCTCCGGGGCGCGCGGCAGGAGTTCACCATCAGGGAGCACGCGCAGCGCCACCGCGTGGTCACCCAGTCGGCCCGCACGGACCTGCTCGGGCTGGAGGCGCTGGGCCTGTTCAGCAAGCGCCGCGCGGGCAAGCCGTTCGTGTTCACGGCCCGTCGCGACCTCGCCGAACGGCTGCGCGCGGTGGCCGTGCCCCGTGGCTGATCCGGCGCGTCTTTCTGCTAAGTTTGCTTTTGTTAGCAGGATATTAGCAGAACCGTCTCCGCGCGCGCGGCGCTCCGCCCGCGCGCGGGGGCGGCGGGTTGGGTACGATGCGCGCACGGCTTCGCGCCCGCGCTCCCCGCGCGGCGCGGAAGGAGGGCCAGGTGCCAGGCGCGCTCGACGGAATCCGCATCCTCGATTTCACCCGCTACCAGCAGGGGCCCTTCGCCACGCTGCTGCTCTCCGACCTCGGCGCGGAGGTGATCAAGGTGGAGGAGCCGGGCCACGGCGACCTCGGCCGCAGCCTCGGCCTCCAGCCCGACGGCTTCTGCGCCTACTTCCAGGCGCTCAACCGCAACAAGCGCTCCCTCACGGTCGACACGCGCACGCCCGAGGGCCGCGAAATCATCCTCAGGCTGATCCCCGATACGGACGTGGTGACGGACAACTTCCGGCCCGGCACGATGACGCGCTTCGGCCTCGACCACGAGGCGCTGAGCGCCGTCAACCCGCGCATCATCACCGCCAGCGCCACTGGCTTCGGGCCGAAGGGGCCGCAGGCGCGCGAGCCCTCGTTCGACTCCATCGGCCAGGCCATGGGCGGCGTCATGGTGGCCCAGGGCGGCGGCCCCGGCGCCGAGCCCGTGCACGTCATCGGGGGCATGGCCGACCAGGTGGGGGCCATGATCTTCGCGCTTGGCGTCTGCGCCGCCATCGCCGCCCGCGAGCTGCACGGCGTGGGCCAGCACGTGGACACCTCCCTGCTCGGCTCCCAGCTGGCGCTGCAGGGGCTCGGCCTCACCGCCTTCCTGCGGCAGGGAACGCAGCGCGCCACCGCGCCGCGCTGGAACGCGCTCTTCACCCACTACCGCTGCGGCGACGGGCGCTACGTCAGCCTCGGCCTGCTCGACCCGAAGTGGTGGCCCGCCTTCTGCGAGGCGCTGGGGCGCGCGGACCTGCCCGCCGACGAGCGCTTCGCCGAGCCCGCGGGCCGCGCCGCCAACCGCGACGCCCTCATCGCCGAGCTGGAGGCCGCCTTCGCCGCGAAGCCGCGCGACGAATGGATCGCCCTGCTGAAGGCCGCCAACCTGCCCTGCGGCCCCGTCAACGACTACGCGGGCGTGGCGCGAGAGCCGCAGGTCGTCGCCAACGAGTACCTGACCACGCTGGACGACCCGGCGCTGGGCGAGATCGGCATCGTGGGCTCGCCCATCCACATGAGCGGAACGCCCTCCGGCCCGCGCTCCACGGCCCCCGACCTGGGCCAGCACACGGAGGAGATCCTGCTGGAACTGGGCTACGGCTGGGACGACATCGAGCGCCTGAAGGACGCCAGGGTCGTCTGAGCGGCGGCCCTCAGCGCTCGATTTCCTCGAACCCCTCCTCCGTCAGGCGGATGGCCGCCGTGGGGAACTCGGGGTTGCGCGGATTCTCCGTGTGGTACACCTCGACCAGCTCGCGCGCGAGGATGTCCTTCATGATGGCGTGCGTGATCCGGTCGTTCGCCCACTCGCGCACGCCCGCCACCGTGGGCAGGCGGTTGCGGCGGAAGTGCTCGAAGCCCACGAACGGCAGCCGCTTGTCCATCTCGTAGACGGCGTCGAGGATGTCCCAGCGCTGCTCGTCCACGATGGCCGCGGCCACCGCGCGCAGGGCCTCGTTGGCCTCGTGCTCGCCCGTCAGCGAAAGCCGCGGCGCCAGCCCGTAGACGCCGGGCTCGCGCGTCTCCACCAGCTCGCGCCCCTTCAGCTGCGAGAGGTTGGAGGTGATGCTGCCCGGCGGCGCGCCCGCGATCTCCGCGATCTCCTTGTAATGCAGCGGCGCCAGCGCGCCCGTGATGATGCCCAGCACCGCCACCTGCCGCGACAGCCCGGAGAAATCGGGCGCGTCCGGCGACGGCGGCGTGGACGCGGGCGTGATGGCGGAGACGGCGGGCGGCGCCCCCGTGTCCTCGTCGACGCCCTCGCCAGCGTCTTCGTTGTCGTCCTCGTCATCGTCGTCGTACGGCGGCGGCTCGTCGTCGCGCCCGCCGGACGGCGCACGGCCCAGCAGGGCGAGCGTCTTTTCGAGCGCCTCGATGTTGTCGTCGATGCGCGTCAGCGCCTCGCGACGGTCGGCGAGGTCGCGTTCGAGCTGTTCGATTTCGCGGAGCGCGTCCTCGCGCTCGTCGTGGAGGCGGTCGAACGCCTCGCCCAGTTCATCGGACGTCGGAGACGTCATAGCGATAACCCTCTAGCGGTACTTGATGGGGCAAGGGTAGCGGACGTCCGCCCGCCGGACAAGCGAACGCTAGCGGATGACGTGGAGCTGGGTGAGGGCCTCGCGGAGATCGGATTCGAGCTGCTGGAAGGCGGGCACATCGCGAAGCCGATCAAGAGCGACGTATTCGCCAAGCCGCCGGAGGAAGTGTTCGGAACCGAGCGTCCGTCGCGCGCCCCGCCTGCCCGCGACTCGCCCGCCGAGCTCTCGCAGAACCGTCTTGGGCCTGGCGATGGACTCAACGCGAGTGTGTTCGGTAAGCCCCAGCGCCTCGTCCGAGAGAGTTGTGCCGAGAACCGAGCGGATGGCATTGGGGTCGCAGAGCGCCCACGCCTCGGTCTCGCGCACGGGCACGACGGCCACGGACTTGCCCGCCGCTCCCGCGAGTTCGGCCGCGATCCGCTGCCGCGCAGGCTCGATTTGGTCGCTCCTCGCGCCACCGGGATCGCCCCCGCCATCCGCATGGACGAACAGAACGTCCCAAGCTCCCAGCGCGGCCCGCGCCGCCGTGAAGATGCGCTCTTCACGCCGGGCATCGCGGGCGGGCACGAGCGAGTGCAGCTCCAGCACCTCGCCTATCTCGACGGGTTCGGGCAGGAAGATGTCCTCGGTGAGACGCCGAAGGACGGGGCGCAGGAAGCGGTGGTCGGTCGGCCCCTCCGCGAACAGCGCCAGCCCCAGATAGCGCACGGATGGCTAGCCCCCGCGGTCCGCGGCGTTGAGAAATGCGTTCACCTCGTAGACGGTGACCGGCACGGCGTCGGCGTCGGGGGCGTCAACGTCCCTCGGCTGCTCTCGCCGGGAGACCGGGCGGATGCGCGTCCGCCGTGCGCTGGCCCGTCGCGCCGGGTCGATCCGCGTGACCACGTCCGCCCAGAGGATGCCGCCGGGCCTGGCGCCGTTCGACTGCTCCGAATGCAGCAGCGACAGGACCACGGGCGAATGGCTCGTCATGAGCAGTTGCGACAGCGGCGCGTCGTCATCGCCAATGGGGGCGGCCACGAGTTCGCGCAGCCGCGTGATGAGCGTCCGCAGCCGTCCCGGGTGCACGCCGTTCTCCGGCTCCTCGAAGCAGATGAGGCCGCGCCAGCGTGGATCGTGCAGGGCCGTGAGGAGCGCCAGCACGCGGAGCGTTCCGTCCGAGACGACCCGCGACGAGAACGATGTCTCGTCGCGCATCGTGATCTCGATGCGGTATTCGCGCGCGGCGGCGTCCTCCAGAACGTCGAGGTCGATCGTTCCGGGAATCAGGTTGGAGAGCTCCCCGGCTATATCGACGAGCGCCCCCCCGTCGTCATCCGGCCCGGTCGTCATCGCCCGGATCGCCGCGAGCACGGTCGCCAGGTTGGTCCCGTCCGGGGAGAGGGTGTCGGGCGCGGTCGTCGGGCTCGGTTTGCGCAGGGAGGCGGGATCGAGCTGGAGGAAGCGCCAGGACTCGAGTTCCCTGCGAAGGGCGTAGAGGTGCGGGTACTCGGTGTTGGTGATGCTCGAAAGCATGGTCGATTCCGCCGCGTGCGCCGGGCGGCGAAGCTTGCGGCCCGACCGGCCATCCTGACGGATCTCGAATCTTTCGTTGTCCAGGTCGGTCGCAAGCCAGGGGGTGCGCTGCCCGTACTTAAAGAGCGTCCGTCCCATCCCGGATGCGGTACGCCAGGCGTCGTCGGCAAGCCTGATCGGCGATGCCTCCTCCCAATCCACGTAGAGCCGCTCAATGCCCGATCGGTCTCGCTCACGCCGGATCGCCACCTCGTAGCGGACGCGCGTGTTGGCGAGGTCGACTTTGGCGCCCCACGGATCAACCACGCTGGCGGGCACGAGTACCTCGATCGCGAACCACATCCGGTTCGCCTCCTGCCCGCTGGCCGTCGAGCGGAAGGCCTCCCACACCTCGCCCCGCAGCCCCCCGAAGGCCGTCCGCAGGTCTTCCGTCGCCAGACGGGAGATGAGCCGGATGGCGTCGAAGAAGTTCGATTTCCCCGAGGCGTTGGGCCCCACGAGCACGGCGAACGGATCGAGATCGACCTTCAGGTTGTCGAAGGTCTTGAACCCGTCGATCTCGATGCGCGTCAGCATTGGCGCCAGCCCCTACGCGCGCGGCAGGCCCAGGCCGCGCGTGGCGATGATGTTGCGCTGGATCTCGCTCGTGCCCCCCGCGATGGTGGCCGACACCGAGGCCACGTAGCCCGCGCCCAGACGGCCCTCGAACGGCGCCGACGCGCCGCCGTTCAGCTGGCCCGCCGTGCCCAGCATGCGGATGGCCGTGTGCGCGATGCGCTGCGACAGCTCCGTGCTGAACATCTTGGCGATGGACGCCTCCGAATTCGGAATCTCGCCCGCCGCCTGCATGCCGACCACGCGGTAGCTGAGCATCTTCGCCGTGGCCGCCTCGATCCAGCGCTCCGCCAGCTCCTCGCGCACGCCGTCCGGCTGCGAGACCGCGTGCGCGTGCCCGCGCCAGTGGTCGAGGTAGCGCTCCAGCGTCTGGCGGTGGGCCACGGCGCTGCCGATGGAGCTGCGCTCGAAGTCGAGCGTGGTGGCGCCCACGTACCAGCCGCGGTTCACCTCGCCGATCACGTTCCCGGCGGGCACGCGCACGTCCTCGAAGAACACCTCGTTGAAGTTGTGCAGGTTGCCCATGTTCACCAGCGGGCGCACGGTGATGCCCGGCGTCTTCATGTCCAGCAGGAAGTAGCTGATGCCGCGGTGCTTGGGCGCGTCCGGGTCGGTGCGCGCCAGCAGGAACATCCAGTCCGAGTAGTGCGCGCCCGAGGTCCAGATCTTCTGGCCGTTGATCACGTAGTCGTCGCCGTCGCGGATGGCGCGCGTCTGCAGGGAGGCGAGGTCGGAGCCGGAGCCCGGCTCGCTGTAGCCCTGGCACCAGATGGTCTCGCCGCGCAGCATGCGGCCCAGGTGCTCGGCCTGCTGCTCCTCCGTGCCGTGGGCGATGATGGTGGGGCCGAGCATGGAGACGCCGTTGCCGATGCTGCCCGCGGGAACGCGCGCCTCGGCGAACTCCTCGTTGAGGATGAACTGCTCCATCACGCCCAGGCCCGCGCCGCCGTACTCGCGCGGCCAGGCGGGGGCGATCCAGCCGCGCTCGGCCAGCTTCCCCTGCCAGCGCTTGTACCAGGGTGCGTCGCGCGGGGGGCCGCCCTCGCCGCCCATCATGCCCCGGTCGGGGTCGTACTCGCGCGGACGCTCGCGCTCGATGAAGGCGCGCACCTCGTCGCGCCAGCCAGCCTGTTCGGGGGTGTCCCGGAAATCCATCGCGCCGCTCCGCGCCCGTCGTGGGGCGCGGGCCATGATAGCAGGGCGCGGACCGCGCGGCGCGCCTCAGGACATCTTTCGCAGGGAGGGCTGCGTGACCAGCGCGAAGGTGGTGAAGGTGAAGAGGATGGCCCCGCAGATGGCCATCCACAGGGGCGCGCCCATCCACGCCGCCATGTAGCCCGCCAGCAGGCCGCCCAACGGCCCCAGCCCCTGGAAGGCGAGCGTGTGGATGCTGACCACGCGCCCCATCATCTCCGGCGCGGTGTTGGCCTGCACCAGCGTCTGGTTCAGGTTCATGAAGATGCCGCCGCCCATGCCGCCGACGAACATCACCGAGGCCGTGAGCGGGTACCACGGGGAGAAGCCGAGGACCGGCAGGATCATGCCCGCCATGATGAGCGAGCCGATGAACCAGCCGCCCTTGTTCGGCAGGTCCGGTCTGGAGGCCAGCGCCAGCGAGCTGAGCATCATGCCCGCGCCCATGAAGGCGAAGAGCAGCCCCGCCTCGAAGGCCTCGCGCCCCAGCTCGTTCTTGGCGATCTGCGGCAGCAGCGTGCCGAAGGGGCCGATCATGAACACCCCCGTGCCCGTGAGCAGCAGGATGAGGGTGCGGATGCCGCGGTGGCCCCAGACGAAGCGCAGCCCCTCCATCAGCTCCAGCCGCGGGTTGCGGTGCTGCGCCGCCGTGCGCGCCATGGGCACGCGCAGGGGGACGAGCGCCAGCGTGCCCACCAGCAGCACGACCCCCTGCGCGAGGAAGGCCCCGCCGATGCCCCACAGCTCGATGATGAGGCCGCCCAGCGCCGGGCCCACGATCTGCGAGACGTTCATGGCCATGCTCATCATCACCACGGCGTTCAGCAGCCGCCCGCCCTCCAGCACGCTGGGCACGATGGCGTTGCGCACGGGCAGGCCCACGGCGATGGTCGCGCCCACGCCCACGGCCAGGCCCATGGCGATCAGCGTCGTCATCGCGCCCGCGATGACGATCACGCCCGCCGCCAGCGTCACCGCCACCGCCGTCAGCTGGCTGACCAGCACCAGCACGCGCCGGTTCACGCGGTCCGCCAGCACGCCCGCGGGGATGGTGACGAAGAGCACGGGGACGCCCAGCGCGAAGAACACGTTCCCCGCCCAGGCCGGTCCGCGGCCCAGCCCGCCGATCTCCACCGCCTCGATCACCAGCCACACGAAGGCGAAGCGCTGCGTGGCCTGCACCAGCGCGAAGCTCATGGTGTTGATCCAGAGGTAGGTGAAGGGGCGCGAGCGGAAAGCGGAGAAAGTCTCCAGCGTGGGCAGGCCGGGCCGCGCGGCGGGGGCGCTGCGCGCCTGCTCGCTCATGCGCGCAGCCTACCCGTTAACCTGTGGCGGCGCGATGCGATGCGCGCGGAGGGGCCAATTGACGCGCATGGTCGCCGCCGTCCTGCTCGCGGCCATCCTCGGCTTCGCGCCCGCCGTTCCCGTTTCGGGCGACGGGCAGACGATCGTTCCGTCCTGCGAGGCCGTCCGGTCGCCCGCGCCCGGCTTCACGGAGCGCCAGTGGGAGATGCTGTGGGGGCTGGCGCCGGGCTCCCCCTTCTGCGCTGACTTCTCCGGAATCTCCCTCGACCTTCCAATCGACTCTCCGAAGTATCGCCCGCAGTGCAACCTTTTCGAGTATCTGGAGGGACGCACGGTCGTCGCGCTCCTGCACTGCTGACCAGCGCCCTCCCCTCCCGCCCGTCGCGTAGAATCGCGCCAGCCGCGCGTGGAGGTTCCGAACATGGCGGGCAGGCTCGAAGGCAAGGTCGCGATCGTCACCGGCGGGGCCAGCGGCATCGGACGCGCCAGCGCCGAGCTCTTCGCCGAAGAGGGCGCGAACGTCGTCGTGGCCGACCTGCGCGACGGCACGGAGACCGTGGCCGCCGTGCGCGGGCGCGGGCGCGAGGCCGTCTTCATCGAGACCGACACGAGCGACGAGGCCGCCTGCGAGACGCTGGCCAGGGACGCCGAGGCGGCCTTCGGCGGCATCGACGTGCTGCTGGCGGCGGCGGGCATCAGCAACTGGCGCTACCTCGACCCCGAGGGCCTCGCGCCCCACGAGGAGCCCGACCCCACCGCCACCCACCTCCTCAACGCGCCCGTCGAGGCCTGGCAGAAGGTGCTCGACGTGAACCTCACGGGCGTCATGCTCTCCGCCCGCGCCGTGGCCCGCCGTATGGTGGCCGCGGGCAACGGCGGCGCCATCATCAACGTGGCCTCCATCATGGCGAAGGTGCCGCTGCAGGGCGTGGGCCCCTACTGCGTCTCCAAGGCGGGCGTGTGGATGCTGACGAAGGTGCTGGCGCTGGAGCTGGCCCCCCACGGCATCCGCGTGAACGCCATCGGCCCGGGCTTCATCGAGACGCCCATGACGGCGGGCATCGACGAGGCCGACACGGGGGCCTGGGCCATGCGCCTCACGCCCATGCGCCGCATGGGCCGCCCCGACGAGGTGGCCAAAACCGCCCTCTTCCTCGCCTGCGCGGACTCCAGCTTCTACACGGGCGCGATGCTGCACCCCCACGGCGGCGTCTTCACCGACTGAGCGGATGGCGGACCGCAGGACCGTTCGCCCCGTGCGCGGCGCGATGAAGGCCGTGCGGAGGCTGCTGCCCGCGCGGGCGACGCTCGCGGCGCGGTACGCCCGTCAGGCCTGGCTGCTGCGCCGCACGCCCGCCGTTCCCCTCGGCCCGATTCCGGACATGGCGTCGCCTGTGATCGCCGACGTGTTCGCGGTCGATCGCGAAGCCGACTGGCGGGCGGCGCGCGCCGAGGTCGATGCGCTCTTCCCCTTCGTCGGATTGCCGGAGGCGGTCTCGCCGGACGAACGGCGCGTCCTCTGGCACCTCGCCGGCCACCTCAAGCCGCAAGCGGTGCTGGAAGTGGGCACGTCCGTTGGCGGCACGCTCCTGTGGCTGGCCATGGCCTTGCGCGAAGGCCCGCCCGGTCCGCGCCTCGTGACCGTCGACGCCGTGGACGTGAACGATCCGGCGGTTCGCCGCTGGGAGCGCGACGGCCTGTCCGCCTCGCCCCGGGAGATGGTTGAACGCCTCGGCTGCGGCGATTTCGTCGAGTTCGTCACCGCCCGCTCGCTCGACTACCTGGCGGGAAGCCGCGAGGAGTTCGACTTCGTCTTCCTCGACGGCGACCACGGCGCGCGCAACATGTACCGGGAGATCCCGCTGGCCCTGCGCGCGCTGCGGCCCGGCGGCTGCATCCTCCTGCACGACTACTTCCCGAACCTGCGGCAACCCTGGCCGGGCGCCGTGGTGGCTCCCGGCGTCTGGCTGGCCGCCGAGCGCCTGCGCCGCGAGAACCCCGGGCTGGCGGTCAGGCGCGTGGAGGTCGCGCCGGGCGGGCGCATCTCCTGTCTGGGGATGCTGGCGCGGGCCTAATCGCCCCCGCCGCCGCGCAGCCGTCCGCCGCCGAGGCCCAGCGCCAGCACGGCGGCGATGGCCATGAGCGCGCCCGCCACCACGAACGTCTCGTCCATCGTCTGGCGCACGACCGCGAGCAGCTGCTCCTCGGTGATGTCGAAGAGGTCGGCGGCGAAGAGGTCGGCGGCGCGCTCGTCGAAGCGCCCCAGCCCGCGCGAGCCGAGGATGGCCACGCCCACGATCATGCCCAGCGTCTGCCAGAGCTGGAGCACGGCCACGGCGGACGCGCGGCGGGCCTCCGCCACGCCCTCGATGACGGTGGCGTAGAGGGAGGCGTCGGCGAGCGTGAAGCCGAGCCCCGCCAGCCCCAGCGCGACCCAGAGCGCGATGGGGCCGGGCTGGTCGGCCCAGGCGGCCATGGCGAACAGCCCGGCGGCGGCCAGGGCGAAGCCGAGCAGGGAGGCCAGCCGGTAGCCCGCGAGCGTGGCGAGGGCGCCGCCAGCCAGCCCGCCGATGGCCATGAACAGCACCATGCGCCCCAGCATCAGCCCCGGCTCCGCGCCATCCAGCCCCCAGACCAGATCGGCCATGAGGGGCACGTTCACGAAGGCCGTCACGAGCGCCATGCCCTCCAGCAGGAAGACGGCGTTGGCGAGGGCCACGCGCGGGCGGCGGAACATGCGGACGTCCACGAGCGGCGCCGCCACGCGCAGCTGGCGCGCGACGAAGGCCGCGAACAGCGCCGCCGCGCCCGCGAACAGGGCCGCCGCCGCCCAGGGTTCGCGCAGCCGTTCGCCCGCGCCCGCCAGCGCGAACGTGAGCGCCGTCAGCGCGCCCGCCAGCAGCAGCGCGCCGGGCCAGTCCACACGCGCGGAGCGGTCGCGCGGCGCGGCCTCCGCGTGCGCCCCGCGCAGCAGGATGAGCACGAGCGCGAGCACGGGCAGGGCGAGGGCGATGTTCATCCAGAAGAGGCCGCGCCAGCCGATCCAGACGCCGATGAGCGTGCCCCACAGCGGCCCGATGAGGCTGGAGGCGTCGTCCAGCGTCGAGATCGCGCCCAGCCCCAGCGGGCGTTGCGCGCGCGGCAGCCGTCGCGCGGCCACGGCCAGCGCCACGGGCACGAGCGCGCCGCCGCCCATGGCCGTCACCGCGCGCGCCGCCGCCAGCAGCGGCAGGTTGGGCGCGAGCGCCACCAGCACGGAGCCGCCCATGAAGATGAGCATCCCCGCGATGAAGACGCGCCGCGGGCCGTATACGTCCGTCAGGCGGCCCATGAGCGGCAGCGCCACCGTGTAGCCGAGCAGGTAGCCGTTCAGGACCCACGAGCTGCGTTCCAGCTCGTCCACGGCCACGCCCAGGTCGCCGAGGATGGTGGCGAGCACGGGCGTCACGAAGGTCTGGTCGAAGCCCCCCACGAAGACGCCGAGGCCGAGCGCGATCACCAGCGGCCACGCCCCCCGCCAGCCGGCCACCGCCGTCAGGGGGGCGGCTCGATGGCGACCGGCTGGTCGAAGCCGCTCAGCTCGATGCGCCGCACGAGGTCCGCGCGCTCGTCCGCCGCCAGCCGCCCCGTGAGGCGCACGCGCCGCACGAGGAAGCGCTCGCGGTCGATCCAGACGATGGCGCGCACTTCGTGGCCGGGCTCGCCGTCGGTCACGAAGGCCTCGAGCGCTCCCGAATCGAGCGTGCCCTCCACGCGCCAGGTCTCGGCGCCGTCCACCCGCTCCGCGCCCGTCACGGCGGGGTCGGCGACGGCGCGCACGGCGGCCTCCACGCCGGCGGCGGGGTCGAAGGCGCTGGCCACGGGGTTGCCGTCCAGCGCGCGCCACTCCTCGCGGTTGAAGGGGTTGGTGATCCACGAGGAATCGCCCACGCCCACGAAATCCACCTCCACGCGGATGCGCCCCAGCTGCGGCGCGATGGCGCGCACGGCGGCGCGCATGCGGTCGGGCCGCGCCACCTCGCCCTCGGCGCGCTCCATCTCCAGGTTGAGCACGATGGGCGCGCTGCTGCCGTCGAAGTCGTAGACGAAATGAAAGCTCTCGACGGCGCGGAAGCGTTCCGCCGCGCGTTCCAGCAGGGCGCGCGCGTCCGGCGCGTCCGCGTCCCCGCCGCCGTTCCCCCCGCCCCCGCAGGCGGCCAGCAGCAGGCAGGCGAGCGCCGCCGCCCACGTTCCCGCCCGCGTGCGCGCGCCCGCCATGGCGCGATTGTGCCGCCTGCGCGCGCGCTCCGCATCCCGGCGTTCGCGGCGATGGCGTAGGATGGGCCGCAATCCGGCAGGAGGCCAGCACGCATGACCAGCATCGCGGATCGCAGCACGCCCAAAAGCGGCTACCAGGTCGTCGGGAGCCGTCCCATCCGCCACGACGGCGTGGACAAGGTGACGGGCCGCGCGCGCTACGGGGCCGACGTGCGGCTGCCGGGCACGCTCCACGGCAAGATTCTGCGCAGCCCCCACGGCCACGCGCGCATCGTCTCCATCGACGCGAGCAAGGCGCTGGCGCTGCCCGACGTGAAGGCCGTGGTCACGAGTGCGGACGTGCCCATCGTGCGGGACACGCTCATCGACTACGGCGAGACGATGGGCAACGCGCGGCTGCTGGCGGAGAACTGCCTGGCGCGCGACAAGGCGCTCTACAAGGGCCACGCCGTGGCCGCCGTGGCCGCCGCCAACCCGCACGTGGCCGAGGAGGCGCTGGCCCTCATCGAGGTCGAGTACGAGCCCCTGCCGGTCGTCCTCAACGCGCTCGACGCCATGCGCGAGGACGCGCCCCTGCTGCACGAGGCCATGACCACGCGCTCCATCGCCGAGCGCTGGACGCGCGGCGACGACACCGGCGTGCACAGCAACGTGGCCAGCCACCTGCGCTTCCAGCGCGGCGACCTCGACGAGGGCTTCGCGGCGGCGGACGTGGTGGTCGAGCGCGAATTCACCACCAGCACCGTGCACCAGGGCTACATCGAGCCCCACACCTCCACCGCCAGCTGGGCGCCCGACGGGCACGTGACCATCTGGACGAGCACGCAGGGGGCCTTCGGCATCCGCGGGCAGGCGGCGGCCATCCTCGGCGTGCCCGAGGGCCGCGTCACCGTCGTCCCCATGGAGATCGGCGGCGGCTTCGGCGCGAAGACCTACGTGCACGTCGACCCCGTGGCCGCCCTGCTTTCGCGCGCGAGCGGCCAGCCCGTGCAGGTGACGATGAGCCGCACGGAGGTGTTCGAGGCCTCGGGGCCCACCTCCGCCACCACCATCCGCGCCAAGATCGGGGCCACGAACGAGGGCGTCATCACCGCCGCCCAGCTGTGGATGGCCTACGAGGCGGGGGCCTTCCCGGGCTCGCCCGTGGGCGCGGGCGCCATGACCGCGCTGGCCCCCTACGACGTCGAGCACCTGCTCGTGGACGGCTACGACGTGGTGGTGAACAAGCCCAAGGTGGGGGCCTACCGCGCGCCCGGCTCGCCCCAGGCGGCCTTCGCCGTGGAGAGCGTGATCGACGAGATCGCGCGGGGCATCGGCGTGGAGCGCATGGAGTTCCGCCTGCGCAACGCCACGCGCGAGGGCGACCGCATGCCCAGCGGCGTGCCCTTCCCCGCCATCGGCTGCGTGGAGGTGGAGGAGGCCATCGTCAACCATCCCCACTACTCCGCGCCCATCGAGGGGCCCAACCGCGGGCGCGGCGTGGCCATGGGCTTCTGGTTCAACGGCGGCAACCAGTCCTCCGCCACCGTGGCCGTGAACGCCGACGGCACCATCGCCCTCGTCACCGGCTCCGTGGACATCGGCGGCATGCGCGCCGCCCTCGCCATGCAGGCGGCGGAGACGCTGGGCCTGCGCGCCGAGGACGTGCAGCCCTCCGTGGGCGATACCGACTCCGTCGGCTGGACGGGCGTCACCGGTGGCAGCCGCACCGCCTTCTCCACCGGCATCGCCGTCATCACCGCCGCCGAGGACGTGAAGCAGCAGATGACGCAGCGCGCCGCCATCCTGCTGGAGGCCGAGCCCGACGACGTGACCTTCGCCGATGGCGCCTTCTCCCTCGCCGACGGCAGGTCCATCGGCTGGAAGGAGGTGGCGGGCCAGCAGCTGCGCACGGGCGGCCCCATCAGCGCCTCCGCCAGCTCCAACCCCACGCGCGTGGGCCCCGCCTTCGCCGGCAACATCGTCGACGTCGAGGTCGACCCGGAGACGGGCAAGGTCGACATCCTGCGTTTCACCGTCATCCAGGACGCGGGCACGGCCATCCATCCCTCCTACGTGGAGGGGCAGATGCAGGGCGGCGCCGTGCAGGGCATCGGCTGGGCCCTGAACGAGGAGTACGTCTGGCGGGAGGACGGCAGCATGGCCAACGCCAGCTTCCTCGACTACCGCATGCCCACCAGCCTCGACCTGCCCATGATCGACACGCAGATCGTGGAGGTGCCCAACCCCGGGCATCCCTATGGCATCCGCGGCGTGGGCGAGGTGCCCATCGTGCCCCCCATGGCGGCCATCGCCAACGCCGTCCACGACGCCACGGGCGTGCGCATGACGCACCTGCCCATGTCGCCCGCGAACGTGCTGGAGGCGCTGGGGGCGGTGCCGCCCGAGGCCTAGCGGCCCGTGGCCACCGTCTTCATCCCCACGCTCCTCGAGGGCCTCACCGGGGGCGCGCGCACCGTCGCCGTCCCCGGCAAGAACCTGCGCCAGGTGATCGACGCCCTCGAGGCGCGCTTCCCCGGCATGAAGGCGCGCCTGCTGGACGAGGAGGGGCGGCTCATCCCCGAGATCATGGCCGCCATCGACGGCGAGACGAACCACCTCGGCCTGCTCCAGCCCGTGGGCGAGGCGAGCGAAATCCAGTTCGTGCCCGCCATCGGCGGCGGCGGCGCGCATCCCCACACGGCGTCGCGCGGCCCGTAGAATGCGCCCCGTACAGGAGGTGGAGACGCCATGCCCGTGGGACCCAACGACATCGAGACCGGACGCAAGCTCTTCGAGGAGGGCGGCTGGAGTAGCGGCGACCCCTACGGCCCCGACGAGTGGTTCGCCGACGATGGCGTCATGCGCGACATCGTCAACCACGACGGGGCCATGCGCGGCAAGGAGGAGATCCGCCACTTCTGGGCCAGGCGCAAGGTGGGCATCACCCTGCGCGTGCCCGTCGAGGAGGTCTACGTCGCGGAGGGCCACCGCGGCATCGCCATCCTCTGGATGGCCTACAGCCAGATCATGGACGAGGACGACGAGAACTACGGCAGGTGGCGCACCTTCGAGGGCATGTCGCGCCTCGAGTTCAACGACGAGGGCAAGGTCACGCTGGAGGTGGACTACCACCACGGCTACCAGGGCGTGACCGACAGCTGGGTGGCCCACTGGAACGCGCGCCGCGCCATGTCGTGGGAGGAGCTGGGCGCCATCACCGGCGCCTGAGGCATGGGCAGGCTGGACGGACGGGTCGCCTTCGTCACGGGCGCGGCGCGCGAACGCGGCATCGGGCGCGCCATCGCCCTGCGGCTCGCGCGCGAAGGCGCCGCCGTGGCCGTCACCGCGCGCCCGCGCGACCCCGCCTCCTTCCCCGCGCGCGAACGCGAGCGCGGCTGGAAGGGCGTCGAGAGCGTGGCGGACGAGGTGCGCGACGCGGGCGGCCGCGCCCTCGCCGTCGAATGCGACGTGACCGACGCGGACTCCATCGCCAATGCCGTGGCCGCCACCGTGGCCGCCTTCGGCAAGATCGACGTGCTCGTCAACAACGCCGCCCTGCCCAGCGAGGCCGGGGCCGCGCCCATCCTCGAAATGACCGACGACAACTGGTACGAAACGGTGGACGTGAACCTGCACGGCCTCTACCGCGTCATCCGCGCCGTGGGCCCGGAGCTGGTGAAGGCGGGCGGCGGCGCCATCGTCAACATCTCCTCCACGGCGGGGCGCATCGGCATCCCCGACTACGGCGCCTACTGCGCCACCAAGTGGGCCATGCACGGCCTCACGCAGCAGCTCGCGCTCGAACTGGCGAAACACAACGTGCGCGTCAACATCGTCTGCCCGGGATCCACCGACACGGACATGATGGACGGCACCTTCGGGCGCTACGACGAGGTGGCGGGGCGCGAGCCCGGCTCCTCCAAGGTCGCCATCCGCCGCGCCCTGCTCATGGGCCGCCAGGCCACGGTCGAGGAACAGGCCGCCGTCGTCGCCTTCCTCGCTTCCGACGACGCCTCCTACATGACCGGGCAGGCGCTCAACGTGGACGGCGGCAGCCGCATGGACTGACGCCACGGGAGGCCCCGCATGAAGCTCCGCTACGTGAAAACCCTCGAGGAGGTGCGCCGCCTCCGGAAGCTGTACGCCGCGCCCGCCTTCGAGCGCTTCCGCGGCCTCTCCGCCACCTTCCGCACCGACCCGGAGGTGATCGCGGCCATCCTGCCGCCGCCGCTCGAACCGGCGGACGAGCCCATCGCCTCCGCCGGCGTCTCGTGGATCGGGCGCAGCAACACGCTCCAGCCCTTCGGCGCGGGCGGCCTCAACGTGCGCTGCCGCTACGAGGGCATCGTGGGCGATTACCCCGTCACCATGCCCATGTCCACGGACAGCGCCGTCGTCTTCGGGCGCGAGCTCTACGGCGAGCCGAAGAAGGTGGCCGACATCCGCGTGCGCCGCGACGGCGACGAGATCACGGGCACGATCGAGCGTTACGGCGTCGCCTACATCGAGATTCGCGGGCGCGCCGTGGAGCGCCTGCGGGCGGGCGAATCGCGCGAGACCTCGCGCTTCTACTTCAAGTTCATGCCCGCGCCCGACGGACGCGGCTTCGACAACGACCCCGTGCTCGTGCGCGTGCGGCACACCGGGCGCACGCGCCTCGTCGAGCGCCTCGAGGGCGAGCTGCTGCTGCGCGAATCGCCCCACGATCCCGTCGCCGACGTCCCCGTGCGCGAGCTGCTCGGCCTCAGCTACAGCGAGGGCGACACCTACACCCACGGCGAAATCCTCACGCGCGTGCCCGGCGAATCCTTCCTGCCCTACATGTTCGGCAAGATCGACGACCTCGAACTGCTGGCGGAGGAGACCGCGGGCTGATGCGCTTCGGCATCGTCGCCACCTCCAGCGGCGCGCTCGACGACCGCCTGGCCGAGCTGGACGCGCTCCGCTTCGACGCCCTCTACGTCGTCGACCACCCCTCCTTCGACCAGCCCGACGCCTGGAGCTGGCTGGCCTGGGCGGCGGGGCGCACGGCGCGCCTGCGCCTGGGCACGCACGTCACGGGCATGCCCTTCCACCATCCCTTCCGCCTGGCCAAGCAGGTGGCCACCGTGGACCGCCTCTCCGGCGGGCGCGCCGTGCTCGGCATCGGCACGGGCTACGAGCACGCCGACTTCGCCCCCTTCGGCTTCGCCATGCTCGACTTCCGCGGGCGCGTGCGCCAGCTCGACGAGGGCGTCCGCGTCATCAAGGCGCTCTGGACGGAGGACGTGGCGGAGTTCGCGGGCGAACACTACCGGCTTGAAGGGGGCGCGGCCTTCGCGCCGAAGCCCGTGCAGCGGCCCGGCCCGCCCGTCGTCGTGGGGCTGAACCGCGACGGCCTCCTGCTGCGGCTGGCGGCGCGCGTGGCGGACGGCCTCAACACCTGGCAGCTCGGTCCCGCGCAAGTGGCCGCGCTGGCCGAACGCGCGCGCGAAGCGTGCGCCGAAGCGGGCCGCGATCCCGACGCCTTCGCCGTCACCGCCGACGTCATCCTCGCGCGCGGCCAGACGCGCGCCGCGGCGGACGAGATCGCGGGCGGCATCGCCCGCATGGCGCGCGGCTGGGGTCGCGCGGAGGCGGTCACGCGGTGGGACCACGGCGGCGTCCTCCACGGCGACGCCGCCCACATGCGCGAGCAGGTCGCCGCCTTCGCCGCCGCGGGCGTCTCCGAGCTGGCCGTCTCCTCGTCCGACTTCGACGACCTCGCCTGGTTCAGCGCGGAGGTCGTCGCGCCCGCCGCCTGACGCCCCGCGCCCCGTTGACGCGGCTATGCGTCGCGCCCTAGCGCAGGTGCTCGGAGTTGCGGATGACGAGCAGCCAGGTCAGCGCGGCGGAGACGGCGATGAGGACGAGGCTCGCCAGCCCCACGTTCGCCAGGAAGCCGTCCGAGTTCGCATTCCAGATGCGCGTGGCCAGCGTCTCGAAGCCGACGGGCGAGGCCAGCAGCGTGGCGGGCAGCTCCTTCATGGTGGAGAGCAGCACCAGCCCGCCGCCCGCCGCCAGCGCCGGGGCCATGAGCGGGACGTCGACGCGCGCCAGCCGCCGCAGCCGTCCCGCGCCCAACATGCGCGCGGCCTCGTCCAGGCGGCGGTCGACGGCGGCCACGCCCACCTCGGCGCTGCGCAGCGCCTGCACGCCGAAGTGGACGGCGTAGGCGAAGACGAGCAGCGGCAGGGACTGGTAGAGGAATCCGAAGCCGGGCGCGCGCAGGGCGAGGAACACGACCGCCAGCGCGATGAGCAGGCCGGGCACGGCGAAGGAGCCGGCCACCACGGCGTGCAGGGCGCTGGCCGCGCGTCCGCCGTGACGGCCCGTGAGGTAGGCGAGCGGGAGGACGGCGGCCACGGTCGCCGCCGCCGTGACCACGGCCACGAGGATGGTGTTGCGGGCGGGCGCGGCCAGCGCGCCGGGGTCGAGGCCGCCGCCCTCGCCCGCGATCCCGCGGAAGGCCCACCAGGCGAGCACCGTCACGGGCGCGATCAGGCCCGCGCCCACGGCGACCAGCATGGCCAGCGCGGCGGGCGCCTTCCAGGGGCCGAGGGCGAGGCGGCGTCCGCGCGTTCCCGACGGGGCCAGCCCCGCCAGCGAGCGCCGCGCCGCCGCGCGCTCGATGCCCGCCACCGCCAGCGCCGCCACGGCGAGGATGAGGCCCAGCGCGAAGGCCAGGGGCGCGTCGAAGAGGCGGTTGGCGAAGATGCTGGTGGAAAGCGTGGGGTAGCCGAGCAGCTGCACCACGCCGAAGTCGCTGACCACGTACAGGAATACGAGCAGCGCGCCCGCCTGCACGGCCCCGCGCGTCTGCGGCCAGACGACGCGCCGGAAGGTGGCCAGCCCGCCGTGCCCCAGCAGCCGCGAGGCCTCCTCCAGCGCGGGCGGCAATCCCCCCAGACGCGCCGCCGCGGGCAGGTAGACGTAGGGGTAGCAGACCGCCGTGAGTACGAGGAACGAGCCCCAAAAGCCGCGGATGCGCGCGGGCGCGTCCAGCCCCAGCGGGCGCAGGATCTCCTCCACGAGGCCGCCGGGGGAGAAGGCCGCCAGCAGCGCCGCCGCCGCCACGAACGAGGGCAGCACCAGCGGCAGCGGGCAGGCGATGCGCCAGAAGCCGCGCAGGGGCAGGTCCGTGCGCATGGTGAGCCACGCCAGCAGCGTGCCCGTCAGGGCCGAGGCCGCGGAGACGGCCAGCGCCAGCGCGAGCGTGTTCAGCAGCGGCTCCGCCGTGCGCCGCGAGAAGAGGATGGCGAGCGTGTCGCTGCCCTCGGTCACGTTGCGCGCGACGAGGTAGACGACGGGGACGGCGAAGAGGGCCGCGACGGGGAGCGCGACCGCCCACAGCCACGGCGGTCCGCGCAGGCCCGCGACGCGCGCGATGGCCCCGAACGCGGCCCGCGCGCGCGGCGGCACTCCGGCTACGACGCCGCGAAGGCGACCGTCGGCGGTCCCAGGTAGCGCACGGAGGCGCGCTCGCCGTCGCGGTGGCGGGGCGCGCCCGCCGCGCGCACGGTCAGCGCGCGCCCGTCCTCGTCGCGCAGTTCGTAGCGCGTGTCGTGGCCGTAGAACTCCGTGCGTTCGATGCGCCAGGGCCCGCCGTGGCCGAGGACGAGGTGTTCGGGGCGCAGCAGCACCTCGCAGGCGGCGGGGGCGGGACGGGCGAGGGGCACGCGCCCCGCGATCGTTTCCGCGCCCTCCCCGTCGCTCCGCCCCGCCACGAGGTTGGCCTCGCCCACGAACGACGCCACCCAGGGATTCGCGGGGCGGTCGTAAAGCTCGTCGGGGGGCGCGCTCTGCAGCACGCGCCCCTCGCGCATGACGATCACCTGCGAGCCCATGACGAAGGCGTTTTCCTGATCGTGCGTGACGAACACGGTGGTGATGGCGAGGCGCTGGAGCAGGGCCGCGATCTCGGCGCGCAGCTCGACGCGCAGGCTGGGGTCCAAGCTGGCGAAGGGCTCGTCCAGCAGCAGCGCATCCGGTCCGGGGGCGAGCGCCCGCGCCAATGCCACGCGCTGCCGCTGGCCGCCGGAGAGGGCGGCGGGCGAGCGCTCCTCCAGCCCCGTGAGTCCCACCAGCGCGAGCGCCTCCGCCACGGCTTGGGCGCGGCCCGCGCGGGGCAGGCCGAAGCCCACGTTGGCGGCCACGTCGAGGTGGGGGAAGAGCGCGCCCTCCTGGAAGACCATGCCCACGCGGCGCTTCTCCGGGGGCGTCACGCGGCGCGGCGTGCTCAGCGTCTCGCCGCCCGCGTACACGGCCCCGCGACGGGGGCGCTCCAGCCCGGCGATGAGCCGCAGCAGCGTCGTCTTGCCGCAGCCGCTGGGGCCGAGCAGGGTGGCCACCGTGCCCGCGGGCACGGCGATGGAGACGTCCTCCAGCACGGGCGTCTCGTCGTAGGCGAAGGAGAGGCCCTCGACGACGAGGTCGCCCCGCGCCGCCGCGCCCGCGCCCGTGTCCGCCAGCACTCCGACCATGCCCTAGTCTGTCCTTACCATCGGGATTAGCCCCGCCAAATTAACGCAGCCAGCCGTTCCTATCAAATCGCGCCGCCGTCCGATGGGCTACGATGCGGCCATCCCCGCCCCGCCGGAGCGATGCATGAACGCCGTCGTCCTCGCGGCGGGCCGCGGCCAGCGCCTCGGCGGCGGCGGCCCGCGCCCGCCCAAGCCGCTCGTCCCGCTGGCGGGGACGCCCCTCGTGGGCCATACGCTGGGGGCGCTGGCGGACGCTGGCGTCGAGCGCGCCCTCGTCGTCACCGGCCACCGCCAGCGCGACGTGCGCCGCGGCGCGCGGGAGTGGGCGCGCCTGCCCATCGCCTTCGCGACCAACCCCCGCTTCCGCGAGGGCGCCTCCCGCTCGCTGGCCGCCGCGCGCGACTTCTGCGGGAACGCGCCCTTCCTGCTGGTCATGTGCGACCACGCCTTCTCCCCCGACCTGATCGCGGCCCTGCTGCGGAGCGGCGACGGCGGCGACGGCGTCTGCCACGTGGCCGCCGACCGCGCGCCGCGCGCCGACGACTACGTCGCCGAGGCCACGAAGCTGGCCATCGACGCGCGCGGCTTCGTCACCGCCATCGGCAAGGGGCTGCCCGCGTGGGACGCGCTGGACGCGGGCGCCTTCCTCTGCGCGCCGTCCGTGTGGGAGGCCGCCGACGCCGCGCCCGACGATTGCGCCCTGAGCGACATCTTCGCCGTGCTCGCGCGGGAGCGTCGGCTGCGCGCCGCCGACGTGAGCGGCTGCTTCTGGTACGACATCGACACCGCCGACGACCTGCGCGAGGCCGAGCGCCTGCTCGCGGGGCGCTGACGGCGCGCGCGTATGATGGGCCGCATGACCGCCATGCGCGCCGTCGCCTGGGCCGGACCCAGCGCCGTCGCGCTCGCCGACCGCGAGATCGGCGAGCCGCCGCCGGGCTGGGTGCGCCTGCGCGTGGCGGGCGCGGGCATCTGCGGCAGCGACCTGCACACCTACCGCCGCGGCGGCCCGCCCGAGGCCATCCCCGGCCACGAGGTCGGCGGCGTCGTCGAGGCCGTGGGCGAGGGCGTCGAATTGGCCGCGGGCGCGAAGGCGGCGGTCGAACCCGTGGCCCTCTGCCTGCGCTGCCACGAGTGCCTCACGGGCCACACCTGGCACTGCCTCGACCGCGTCTTCCTCGGCGGCGACGGCGCGGGCGGCATGGCCGGGGCGATGCTCGCCCCCGCCACCTCCGTCTACCCCCTGCCGGAGCGCGTGCCCGCCGAGGCCGGCTCCCTCGCTGAGCCCGTGGCCGTGGCCGTGCACGCCGTGAACGAGGCGGGCGTGCGCCTCGGTTCGCGCGTCGCCATCCTCGGCGCGGGCACGGTCGGGCTGGTCAACCTGCTCGTGGCCATACGCGCGGGCGCCACCGAGGTCTACCTCACCGCGCGCCACCCCTTCCAGGCGGAGGCGGCCATGGCCCTCGGCGCGACCGCCACCTTCCCCGACGGCAGGGCCGCGCGCCGCGCGCTCGACGGGCTGCCCGTGGACGCCGTCATCGAGACCGTGGGCGGGAGCGCGCCCACCGTGGCCGAGGGAATCGGCCTCGTGCGAAACCGCGGCACGGTCGTGATGCTGGGCGCCTTCGCGGGCGAGGTGGCCCTGCCCGCCACGGCCCTGCTGCTCAAGGAGGTGCGTCTCGTGGGGGCCGTCTGCTACGGACGCCCCGGGCCGCGCAGCGAGTTCGGCCTCGCCGTCGACCTGCTCGATGAGCTGCTGGAGCCGCTCGAACCGCTGGTCACGCACGCCTTCCCGCTGGAGCGCGCCGCCGAGGCCTTCGCCGCCGCCGACGACAAGGCGTCCGGCTCCATCAAGGTACGGCTGCTGCCCTGATGGCGGGGGACGGCGCGACGGGGGCGCTGGAGCCGACCCGCGCCAACGAGCGCATCACCACCCTCGACGCCGTGCGCGGCGTGGCCGTGCTCGGCATCCTCACCATGAACGCCGTCTCCTACGGGCTGGATCAGGCGGCCTACCTGAACGTGAGCGCGGGCGGCGTCGACACGTGGCTCGACTGGGCCATCGGCGGCGCGGGCGAAATCCTCTTCGACCAGAAGTTCATGGGCCTCTTCTCGATGCTGTTCGGCGCGGGCATCGTGCTCTTCCACGAACGCGCCGTGGCCAAGGGCCGCCGCGCCAACTGGCTCAGCCTCTGGCGCAACGCCCTGCTGCTCGGCATCGGCATCCTCCACGCCATGCTCTGGATGGGCGACATCCTCATCCTCTACGCCGTCTGCGCGCCCTTCCTCATCGCCCTCCGCAACCTCCGCCCGCGCACGCTGCTCGCGCTCGGCGGCGGGCTGCTCCTGCTCGCCGCCGCGCTGGCCCTCGCCGTGCAGACCACGGTCGACGGGGACGGCGCGGACCTGGGCGCGCTCTGGATCGCGGGGGCCGCGGAGGAAGGGGGCGCGCTCGCCTGGTTCGTGGCCGACGCCTTCCTGCGCGGGCTGGGCATGATGCTCATCGGCGTCGCCCTCTACCGCACGGGTGTGGTCACGGGCGCGCGCTTGCCCGCCTTCTACCGCCGCGCCGTCGTCTGGGGACTGGCCATCGGGCTGCCGCTCTCGGCGGGGGGCTTCGCGCTCGTGGCCGCCAGCGACTTCTCCCCCGTGGTGGCGCTGGCCGGGGCCGTGCCCAACACGCTCGCCACCTTCCCGCTGGCCCTCGCCTACCTCGCCATCATCGCGCTCTGGAACGGACGCGGCGAAACCGCGCTCCACCGCCGCATCCACGCCGTGGGGCGCATGGCCCTCACCAACTACCTCACGCAGACGATCCTCGGCGTCATCGTGCTGCGCACGCTCCTCGACGCCGAGGACCTGACGCGCAGCTGGCTGGTCGTCTTCATCGTGGCGGTGTGGGCCCTGCAGCTGGCGTGGTCGGGGCCGTGGCTGGCGCGTTTCCGCTACGGCCCCTTCGAGTGGCTCTGGCGCTGCGCCACCTACCGCCGCCGCCAGCCCCTCCGCGCCTAGCGGTTGGGGCCGCGGTTCATGGGGTAGGGCTGCCAGCGGCGCAGCTTCGTGCGCGGCAACACCTCGGGGTTGACGGCGCTGCGCGGCCAGCGCCCCTGGAGCGCGGTCGCGATCTCGCGCCCCAGCCGCCGCCGCGTCTCCGGCATCATGCGCGCCGTGGCCGAGGCCACGTGCGGCGTCACGATCACGTTGTCCATGCCCAGCAGCGGGTTCTCGGCGTTGGCCGGTTCGACCTCGAAGACGTCGAGGGCCGCGCCCGCGATGGCGCCCGCTTCCAGCGCCCGCACGAGCGCCGCCTCGTCCACCGTGGGCCCGCGCCCGTTGTTCACGAAGATGGCCGACGGCTTCATGGCGGCGAACTCCCGCTCGCCCAGCAGGTGGCGCGTCTCCGCGTTCAGGGGCGCGTGCATGGAGACGAAGTCGGACCGCTCCAGCAGCTCCGTCAGCCCCACCGGCTCCACGCCCTCCGCCGTCATCGTCAGCTCGCTCACGAAGGGGTCGTGGGCGATGACGTGCAGGCCGAAGGGCTGGCAGCGGCGGGCCACGGCGCGGGCGATGTTGCCGAAGGAGACGAGCCCCACGGTCTGGCCCCAGAGGCGCGGCACCTCGTTGAAGACGGGGCGGCCCTCGCGCCAGCGCCCCTCGCCCATGAGGCGGTCCATCAGCTTCAGGCGGCGGGCGGCGGCCAGCAGCAGCGCCAGCGTGTGGTCGGCCACCTCCTCGACGAACACGTCGGGCACGTTCGTGACCACGATGCCCGCCTCCGTGGCCGCCTCCACGTCCACCGTGTCCGCGCCCACGCTGCCCAGGCCGATGACGACGCAGCGCTCCAGCCCGGCGATGATGCCGGCGTTGATGCGCCTGCCGGCCGCGATGACGGCGTCGGCCTCGCGCGCGGCGGCGGCGAATTCGGCGTCGTCGCGCGCCGGAATCTGCAGGATGGTCGCGCCGATGGGATCCAGCGCCTCGCGCTCGTAGCGGAAGCCGTCGTCCATGGGCGTGCCCGCGCGCGACTGCGCCGCCACCACGTATCCGCGCGCCGTGTCATCCGCCATCGTTCGCCTCCGTCGTCGGGATGGCCGCGATTCTCGCACGATTCGCCAGTCGATTGGAACTTACCCTGGTGCCCGCGGGCCGTATGGCGGTCGCGCGACCGCTGGTGGTATCCCCTCGCGGAGCGGCTTGTGGGTTTGACGCGCCGCCAAGCCTCATGGGAGAGTAAGCGCACAGGAGATCGAGCGATGGCCAGCGCCCCCGGCAAGCACTACCGCAAGCGGCCGCGTTGCGCGGAGCTGGTGGGGGTCTAGACATGAGTGCTATGCTTAACGCCCCCACCCCGAATTTCCCTAATCGCACGCTGGCGATCATGGACAACATCGCCTTCCTCAAGATGCTGGACAACGAGTCCATCGACCTGATCGCCATCGACCCGCCCTTCGCCGCCAACGAGACGTTCGAGGGCAAGCCCAAGCCCGCCATCACTCCGGCGGAGATGCGCGCCGAATACGCGCTGGCCACCCGCCACGGCCCCACGGCCCTCGCCCGCTACCTCGACAACGAGGTTGTCATCAGTCCCAGGTACGCCGACGGCTACGCGAGTGCCGCGAAGATCGGCCTCGAAGCCCGCGCTACCTACATCGACGGCGCGCTCGCCAGCGACCCCGACGGCGTGTTCCTCACCAACGAAGCAGTCACGACCGTCAAGGACGACTGGTTCTGGAAGGACGTCAACGAAGGCTGGATGAAGGAGCTGCGCGACGCCGGGAAGGAAGTCCAGGACTACAACGAGCGCATCAAGGCGGGAGAGGCCGTCCCCGCCGATGAGACGCCCACGAAGCGCGACGTGACGCTGGACGCCATGCGCGAGGTGATTGAAGCCGTCACCGCCTGCGCCACGGAGAACGAGGCTGCGTACATCGCCGAAATGAGCGTGCGCCTGTACGAGTGCCGCCGCGTCCTCAAGCCCACCGGCAGCATCTACGTCCACTGCGACCATCACGCTAATTCGTACCTGCGGATGCTCATGGATGCCATCTTTGGGCACAAGAACTTCCGCAACGAGATCGTGTGGCGCAGAGTTCTTGGTGGAAAAAGTGATGCAGGACAGTATCCGAGGAGCTCGGACAGGATTTTCTTTTATACGAAGGGACAGGAATTCACTTTCCATGCCCCGCGCCTGAAAGATGTCAATGATAGTTGGTATCGTAAACAGGATGACAAAGGCAGATACAGTAGCCAGAAACTAACTGCCTATGGCTCGACTTCTGGCGATAGTGGACAGCCTTGGCGTGGGAAAATGCCAACTGGCCATTGGGTGGTTCCCAAGCTACTCACCAAGCGCTATGAAATCGAGACAGGGAAAACACTTGTCGGCTCTGTTCGTGAGCGACTCGACATTCTGGCGGATGCTGGCTACATCGATTTCAGCAAGTCTGGACTCCCTTCTTGGCGACGCTACTTGTCCGAAGCCAACCCGCCCCGTGTCGCTGACATCTGGACCGATGACGAGGTGAAGCCGATCTCCCGTCAATCGCCGGAGCGTACTGGCTATTCCACGCAGAAGCCGCTCGCTCTGTACCAGCGGATCGTCCGCGCCAGCAGCAACCCCGGGGATGTGGTGCTGGACCTGTTCGCGGGCTGCGCGACGACGGCCATCGCCGCTGAGCTGGAGGGGCGACGGTGGCTGGCCTGCGACATGGCCTATCGGGCGTCTACGATGATGATGCGCCGCTTCTACCGGAACGGCCATCAGCTCGAAGGCATGAACGTTGGCATCGTGCGCGACGCGATTGGCGAACACCAGACCAAGTTCGAGCACAAGGGCAAGGACGGTGGCCGCATCATCGGCCCCCCTGACCTCCCCAACTACCCGCGTCTCACCGCCGACCCCGACGACGGCGTGCCCGCTACCGCCACCACCAAGCGCGCCCCCATCTCCAACACATGGACCGGCGGCATCCCGAAGGACGAGGTGAAGGACATCTTCATCGAGCGTTTTGGGCCGGTCTGCTGGGGATGCGGTTTCGAGGCGCGCCGCCCCAACGGCACGATCAACCGCTCCCAGATCGAGGTTGACCACATGCGCGCGCGGAAGGCAAAGGAAGGCGAGAAGGGAGACGACGAGCTCTACAACCTCGCGCTGCTCTGCGCCTACTGCAACCGCAAGAAGGGCAATCACCGCACGCTGGAACAGGTGCGCGAAATGAACGCGCACGCTGGCGCGCTCTACGTCAACACCATCAGCGAATTGGTTGACCTCCACATCGCCCAGCGATTCGCGTTCGCCAAGATGCAGGAGCGCGGCGTCCAGGCGGGCCTGCCGTGATGACAGGATCAGGGCGGCGCTCAGGCGGGGATGGGGACGCCCGCGCGCACGGCGGGCAGCCGCCCGTCGCGGAAGAAGCCGACGACCGCGCCGCCCCGCAGCAGGCTCGACACGTAGACCGCGCCCTCGGGCACGCGGTCGGTGACGGTCACGGGGGCGCGCAGCGTGCGCTCGCCGTCGGACAGCTCGAGCTCGTCGCCGTCGGCCACGCCCAGCCGCTCCGCGTCCTCCTCGCCCAGCTGGAAGCGGTCGTAGCGGTGGAGGCGTTCGGCCTCGGGGTGGCGCAGAGCGGCGGCGTCCGCGGCGGTGTACTGGTCGCGCCCGGTGATGAGGCGCAGCCCCTCGCCGGAGACGGCGGCGTCCGCCACGGGCAGCATCCGCCCCCGACCGGAGGGCGCGACCTGCAGCCGCACGCCCTCGCCCACGATGAGGTCGGCGGCGGGCTGGTAGGCGGGCGTTTCGCGCGCGATGGCGGCCAGCGCCGCCTCCGGATCGGCGGGCGCGTCCACGCCCAGCGCCTCCGCCAGCGCGGAGAGGGCGGCGAAGCAGGGGACGGCCTCGCCCTCGGGCAGGATGGCCGGTTCGAGGCGCTGCACGCGGAAGTCGCCCTGCGTGTAGGTGCCGCGCGAGGCGTAGGCGCGCCCCTCCGCCAGCGCCACCGTGGCGCGCCTGGCCGTCTCGTGCGCCACGTTGTCGATGACGACGATGGCGTTCAGGCGGTCGAGCGCCGCCGTGGCGTCGGGCAGCCGCATGGTGGGGTCGTCGCGCACGACGAGCAGGCCGCTCAGCCCGGCCAGCGGGTCGGCGTTCCCCTCCACGGCCACGCCCGCGTCGAGCAGGCCGTGCGTGTTCACCTCCGGCGGCGCGACGACGAGGTGGTCGGAGGCGGCCTCGCCGTGGAGCGCGACGGCGAGGTTGGCCGCGCCCCCCGCCATGGCCCCCGCGATGGCGGGCGACACGGGGTTCGGCGCGCACACCACGATGGCCCCCCCGGAGTCGCGCAGCAGCGCCGCCGCCTCGGCGATGGCGTCGTCGTCGGGCGCGGCTTCCCCGGCCACGGCGGCGGCGAGCGCGGCGGCGGCCTGGCCCTCCTCGCCGGCGGGCGGGCGGATCCAGCGGGCGGCGAAATCGACCAGCTCGCTCCGCAGCGCGCCGATCACGACCAGCGCCGCCCGTTCGCGCGCCACCGCGTCCTTGATGCGCACGCTGAGGACGTTGTGGCTCTCCTCGAGGTCGTCGGCCACCACCACGATGGCCTTCGCCGTGGGGATGCGCGTCATGTTGGTGGCCATGCGCCAGGTTCCGAGGCGCGCCTCCAGCGCCTCTTTCGCGGCGCGCATGACGGGACCGAGGGGGCTGTCGGCGGCGGTTCCGAAGGACTCGCGGGCGATGAGGCGCGCGAGCAGGGCCTCCTCGTTCGTGACGGTGCCGCCCGCGAGCACGCCCACGGGACCGGACGCCGCGGCCTCGCGCAGGGCGCGGGCGGCCTCGGCGGCGGCTTCCGCCAGCGGGGCCGGGGCCTGTATCGCGCCGCGCCGCACGAGGTGGCGCGCGAGCCGTTCGCGCGGCTTCAGCGAGTCGTAGTGGTAGCGCCCGCGCACGCAGATCTGGTCGCCGGCGAAGGGATTGCCGGGGCCCGGGCGCACGATCACGCCGCGCCCCTCGCGCGAGCCCAGCCGCAGGCTACAGCCCACCGCGCAGGAATCGCACGTGGTCGTCGTCCACGTGTCCGGCTTGGCCACCCACTTGTTGGGGTGCTCCATGAGCGCCGCCGTGGGGCAGACGTCGATGCAGGCCCCGCTGAAGTCGCAGTTGCTTTCGTGGATGGGGCCGCCCGCGCCGAAGGCGATCTGCAGGTCGAAGCCGCGCCCGCCCAGCGTGATCGCGCTCGTGTGCCGCTTCTCCTCGCAGACGCGCTGGCAGCGCGTGCAGATGATGCACATCTGCGGGTCGAACTCCATGAACGGGTTGGCGCGGTCGGCGGGCGGCTGCGGCGACTGGTAGAAGGTGCGCTCCTCGCCCACCCACGGTTCGTAGCCCGACATGCCCACCATCTCGCAGGTGGCCTGCAGCTCGCAGCGGTAGTTCTTCGAGCAGGTGAGGCAGCGGTGCGTGACCACGTCGTCCCGCAGGCAGATGTCGCCCGGATGGCAGTGCTCCCGCCGGTGGCAGGTGAGGCAACGCTCGCTGTGGTTGGAGATGAGCACGGACAGCACGGCGCGCCGCGCCTCCTTCACCTCCTCCGTGTCCGTGCGCACCGTCATCCCGTCCTGCACGACGCTGGTGCAGGCCAGCTGCAGCCCCGGCGGCCCCTCGATGTCGACCAGGCAGGTGCGGCAGCCCGCGTACGGCTTCAGGCCGTCCACGTAGCAGAGGTTGGACATGTAGACGCCGTTGTCCTTCAGCGTCTCCACGAGGGGCGCGCCCTCGGCGGCCTCGATGGGGCGGCCGTTCGCGGTGATGGTCGCCATGCCGCCGCCTACAGCCGGTGGAAATCGGCGTCGGGCGCGGGCGCCGCCATGCCGTTCGGGTAGGTGTTGTCGTTGCGGTCGAGGAAGGAGCGGGCCATGCGGCTGAGGGCGTGCTTGTCGCGGTACATCTCGTCGAAATCGGTGACCGCGTCGTCCAGCGGCCCGCCCGGCTGGATGGCCTCGTAGGGGCAGGCCTCCGTGCACAGCCCGCAGTACATGCAGATGCGGAAATCGATCTCGTAGCGGTCGATGGCGCGGCGCCCCTCCGCGTCCTGGCTGGTGGCCACCAGAATGCAGCCGTCGGGGCAGGCCTGCGCGCAGGTGCTGCAGCCCGTGCAGCGCTCCTCGAACCAGAGCAGGTTCGTGCGCGCGTTCACGGGCACGGGCCGCGTCGCCTCGGGGTACTCGACCGTGTCGACGGGCCTGAAGAGCTGCCGCAACGTGAGCCCCATGCCGCGCGCGATGCCCGTGCCGTACGCCATGTGTCCCTCCCGGAAGCGGCCTGATCGTAGACGCCCAGCCGCGTGCCCGCAATCGCGCCCCCGCGCGAACCGGTAGACTGCGCCCGCAATCCCACCGCCACGGAGGCGAACGATGCTCTTCGAACTGCGTCAGTACCGCGTCAAGCCCGGCCGGCAGGCCGACTGGGTGGACTTCATGGAGAACGTGATCATCCCCTTCCAGGCCTCGAAGGGCATGGTCATCCTCGGCAGCTTCACGGACGAGGAGGACGAGACGGTCTACATCTGGATGCGCCGCTTCCGCGACGAGGCCGAGCGCGAGGCCCAGTACGAGGCCGTCTACCAGAGCGACGAGTGGAAGAACGACATCGGCCCGCGCATCCCGGACATGATGGAGCGCGAGGGCATCGTCGTGCGCCGCCTGCACCCCACGCCCCACTCCGCCCTGCAGTAGGCGGCGGCGCTGGCCGTGACGCCCTGAGGCGCGTGGCGCATACTGAGGGCCATGTCCTGGGGCTCCGGCGAACTGGTTGGCGCGCTCGCCTTCCTGTTGCCCGGCTTCGTCTCCGCCGCCATCTACCACGCGCTCACCTCGCACCCGAAGCCGAGCGCCTTCGAGCGCGTCATCCTGGCGCTCATCTTCACCGCCATCGTCCAGGCGGTGGAGGTGGCGCTTGACGCGCGCGTCTCCTGGAATCCGCTATGGTCGATGGGGACCGCCGTCGTCGTCGCGCTCATCGTCGTCCTCGCCGTCAACAACGACATCGCGCACTCGATCCTCCGGCGCCTCACGCGCCTGTTTCGGAAGCTGCCCCGGATGGGGCAATTCAGTATCACCAGGCAGAATTCGTATGCATCCGTGTGGGATTCATCGTTCGCCCGGTACGATGGCTGCTACGTCGTGCTCCACCTGACCGGACAGCGGCGGCTCTACGGCTGGCCCGACGAATGGCCCAGTGATCCTGAACGCGGACACTTCCGAATCACCCAGGGGGAGTGGCTGACATATGGAGGCTCACGCCCCCTGGAGGGTGTCGTTGGCATTCTGGTTCCCGGGAGCGAAGTTGAGATGGTAGAATTCCTGCGATCGGATCAAGACGAGGAGAGATCGCATGGCTAGGGAACCGAACCCGCCGCCCAAGGGCGCTGTGAAGCCGCCCCCGCCCCCGCCCCCGCCGCCGAAACGCTAACGGAGGTCCGATGCCCGACAAACCGTCTTCGCCCCCGCCGGAGCGACGGGGCATTCCCCACTCGCCGCCCCCGCCCAAGCGGCCGCCGCCCCCGCCGCCGCCTCCCCCGAAGAGGTAGCAGCAGCATGGTCATGGAACCCCGGCCCAAGCCCAAGGGCCTACAGAAGCCGCCCCCGCCGCCTCCCCCTCCCCCCAAGCGCTAGCGCGCGCGGCGCCTCCGCCCCCGCTTCGCGTCGGCGGTGAGCGGCGCGGCTTGCCGCTCGTACAGGCCCAGCAGGTGCTCCACGCGCTCCCGCTCCGAGCCGAAGCCCGCGCGCCGGTAGAGGCGGTCCACGGCGCGGTCCAGCGCCCGGTGCGCGCGGCGCAGGTTCGCGGGCATCGCGAGCGCGTCGTAGAGGTCGGCCAGCGTGGCCCCCGGCTCCGCCGCCCGCGCGTCGAGCACCGCCCGCGCCAGCGGCTCCAGCTCCGCGAGCGCGTCATCCCCGACCGGCGGCAGCGGGAACGTGTTGTAGACGACGCTGGAGTAGCGATACCCATTTCCCAGCCTTCCGCCCGTATAGCGAAGCCACGCCATATGCATCGCCGAAGTGAGGATCGCGAACTGCCAGAGCGTGGCGTTTTCAACGACGAGCAGGGTGTTGCTGGGAATGGTAGGCGGGGAGAGCCAACCAATCGGGACGTATGCTCGCTGGCTCGAACTGGTCTCGGGGATCACAAGGAACTCCCGTTCGGGAACGAGCGTCACATGGTACTCAGTTGGGGCGTCAGCGAGCTTCCTTCCGAGCGATCCAGCCTCATGGGTGCGAAAATGCGCGACCGCGTGGATGCGTTCCATCACTGCGGGCATACTCCGCAAGGTGGTCGGCGATTCTCCCGACACGTGAAGAATCCACCGCTCTTTCCCGCTGATGAATTCCGCAGATCCCAGAAACGGCCTAAGCAAGGGAGCAGCGTTCGGCTCGTTGTCGAGGAAGGCCGTCCGCTCCTCGGAGTTGAAGAGGTAGCGCCCTCCATCCACGGGCTTCGTGCCGACCCGGATGGCGGGCAGGGAGTCAGACCGCGAGCGCTGACGGTGGATGACGATATGCGGATCGGCGAGCCTTCCAGCGTCGATCAAGTACGGACTGATAGCATTAACTTTAGATTCGAGGACGTTGTCGCTGCTGGCGTCATACACAAAAAGACGCCGTTCAGCGGGAGCCGATGCTCGATCGGTCAGCCCGATGATGACGACGTAGACATGCGCCTTTCCCCTTGCCTCCGAATCCCAGACGAACGTCGTATGTGCGAACGAAATCTCCAACCCGTAGAGATCGAAAAGAGCGGGCCACAGCTGCGCCACCTGCTCGCCCTGCGTAAGCGAATTCGTAGCCACGAACCCGATGCGTGCGCGATGTCCCTGAAGATACGCACCAGCCTTGAGGAACCACGCGGCGACATAATCCAGGCGGCTTCCGCTCGCGCCAAGCGCCCGCACGATCTCGCTGGTGGACCGCTGTTGCCGAGGATCACGGAGCACGAAGCCCCCGAAGGGCGGGTTGCCGAGGACGTACGAACAGCGCTCCGGCGGCAGCAGCGCGGCCCAGTCGGTTTCGAGGGCGTCGGCGTGCAGGATGCGGGGGGAGGTGGTGAGGGGGATGCGCGCGTAGGCCTCGCCGAACTCCAGGCTGAGGCGGTTGTTCATGATGTGGTCCATCATCCAGAGGGCGGTCTCGGCGATGCGCGCGGGGAACTCGTTGATCTCGATGCCGTGGAACTGGTCGACGTTGACGCGCGTGAGGTCGGCCACGTTGAAGGCGGCCGTGCCGCCCCCCGTGCGGTAGGGCCGGAGTTCGCGCAGCACCTCGATTTCGAGGGCGCGCAGTTCGCGGTAGGCGATGATGAGGAAGTTGCCGCAGCCGCAGGCGGGGTCGAGGAAGGTCAGCTCGCCCAGCCGCCGGTGGAAGGCCTCGATCGCCGCGCCGCGGCGGCTGTCCCGCCGCGTTTTCAGGCGCTCGAATTCGGCCAGCAGGTCATCGAGGAAGAGCGGCCCGATGACCTTGAGGATGTTGCGTTCGCTGGTGTAGTGGGCGCCCTGGCGGCGGCGTTCGTCCGCCTCCATCACGGACTGGAAGAGGGAGCCGAAGATGGCGGGGGATATCTCCGACCAGTCGAAGCGGCAGGCATTCAGCAGCAGTTCGCGCATGTCGGGGGAGAAGGCGGGAATGCGGAGCGGGCCGTCGAACAGGTCGCCGTTGACGTAAGGAAAAGCGGCGAGGTCCTCGTCGAGGCTCGCCTGCCGCCGCTCCCCGGGCGTGTTCAGCACCTGGAACAGCTCGGAGAGCAGCGCGCCGATGTTGCTCCCGGCGAGGTCGGAGCGGTCCTCGATCAGGTTGAGGAAGCCGTCGCGCTCGAAGATGCCGGTGTTGTCCGCGAACAGGCAGAACACGACGCGCACGAGGAAGCGCCCGAGGTTTTCGCCCGCGTACCCCGCGTCCTCCAGGGCGTCGTGGAGCTTGCCGACCAGTTCGGCGGCCTCCACGTTGACCGGGTCCTGTTCGCGGAAGGCGCGCCGCTGGACGCCGACGATGAAGCCGAACCGCTCGGCGTGTTTGGGCAGATCGGCGAGCGGGAAGCGCAACTCCTCGCGCTCGTCCATGTCCACGAGCTCGAAATTCTGGAAGTCGGAGAGCAGCAGGTAACGCGGGCGCTCGCGTTCGGGCAGGGCGTCGAAGTAGCCGCCGGCCTGTTCGCGCGCGGCGGCGAGGCTGCGTCCCGCGCTCTTCTGCTCGACCAGCAACATGCCGGGCCAGAAGAGGTCGATGTAGCCGTCGCGGTTGTCGAGCCGCGTGACGTGCTCCTCGTAGCGCGCCACGGTGCGCCGCCTGACGCCGAAGACGTCGAAGAAGTCGTTGTAGAAGCTCTGCGTCTCGCCCTTCTCGTAGGCGGCGTCGGCCCATTCGCGGGCGAACGCGGCGGCGCGGGCGCGAATCTCGTTCCAGGAAAGGCGCATGCGCCGCTACACCCGCCGCAGCTTCGTCAGGCTCTTCAGCTCGCGCGGCGGGTCCAGCTGGCGGCCGCGGATGCTGTACGACACCTCGCCCACGTAGAGGTCGCCGCGCGAGTCCACGGCCACGCCGTGCGGGGCGATGAACTGGCCCGGCGCCTCGCCCTCGTCCTCGTGGCCGAAGCGCGCCAGCAGGTCGCCCCCGCGCGTGAGGATGCTGATGCGGTGGCCCAGCCCCGGGCAGCCCTCCATGCCGTCCATGCCGTTCAGCTCGCCCACGTAGAGGTTGCCGTCGGGGCCGAGCACCATGCCGTCGGGGCGGTGGATGTTGTTCCACATCTCGATGAAGCGGCCCTCGCCGTCGAACACCTGCACGCGGTGGCATTCGCGGTCGGCCACGTAGACGCGCTCCTCCTCGTCGATGGCCACGTTGTGGGGGCGGATGAACTGGCCCGCGTCGATGCCCGGCCCGCCCCAGGAGCGCACGTGCTCGCCGTCCGCCGTGTAGCGGTGGACGCGGGCGTTGCCGTAGCCGTCCGTGATGAAGAGGTCGCCGCTGACGGGGGAGACGGCGGCGTGCGTGGGGCGGTTGAAGGGCTGGCCGCTCCAGCGGGGTGCGGGCTGGCCGCCGATGGTGAGCAGCAGCTCCCCTTCCTGCGACCACTTCGTGATGGCGTGGGTGCCGTCGTCCACGCACCAGAGGGCGTCGTCCGCGCCGAGGAAGAGGCCGTGCGTGCGCGCGTCGAACACGCCCGCGCCGAAGCTGCGCAGGAAGCGCCCGTCGCGGTCGAGCGCCATGACCGGATGGTCGGTGTTGCGCGTGAGCAGGAACACCTCGTCGCGGTCGTTCACGGCCACGCCCGGCGTCTCGCGCAGGGAGACCCCGGAGGGCAGCCGTTCCCAGCCCTCGACCACCTCGTAGCGGAAATCGCCCTCGCCCAGCATGACCGGCATGGCGTCCCTCCCCCGCGCGCGACGGTTGACCCCGCTGGCGGCGCGGCTCCAGACTGGCGCCGATGGTAACGGCTGGCGCGGGAACGGTGGCGCGGGAACGCGCGCGCGGTTCGCGGCTCACGCTGCGTCTCATGCCCATGCTGGCGGGCGGCGCGCTCGCCTATGCCGTCCTCATCGCCGCGGGCGGGCTGCTGCTGCTCCTGCCGTCCGCCTCCACGGCGGACACGCGCGCCGCCGACGCCTTCTTCACGGCGGTCTCGGCGGTCACGCTCACGGGGCTGACGCCGCTGCCGACGGGGTCGCACTGGACGCTGCTGGGCGAGGGCGTGATCGCGGCCTGCATGGCAATGGGCGGGCTGCTGTGGCTGACGGGCGCGGGGCTGGCGCTGTGGGCACTGGGGCGCAGGCTGGGCGTGCGCGACGCGGGCATGCGCCGCCTCTTCCGCGGGCGTCCCTCGGCGCGCGAGGCGCTGGCGGCGGCGCGCCCCATCGTGGCCGTGGCGCTGGGCGCGCAGGCGCTGGGCGCGCTCGCCCTGTTCGCCGCCATGACGGGCGCGGGCGCGTCCGCCGGACGGGCGCTCTGGTGGGGGCCGTTCCACGCCGTCAGCGCCTTCGCCAACGCGGGCTTCGCGCTGCCGCCCGACGGCTACGCGGCCTTCGCGGACGATCCGGCGGTGCTGGCCGTCACGGGCGCGCTCGCCTTCCTCGGCGGGCTGGGGCCGCTGCCCGTGGCGCTGTGGCTGGCGCGGCGCTCCTTCCGCCGCCTGCCCTTCGACGCGCGCGTGGCGGCGCTGGCGATGCTCGGCGTGCTGGCGATGGGGGCCGTGGCGCTGCTGGCGGCGGAGTGGTCGAACGCGGCCACGCTGGGCGGCGAGGCGGCCTGGCGGCGGCCCTTCCTCGCCCTCTTCGAATCGTCCATGCGGACCACCGGCCTGACGACGCTGGAAACGTCCGCCCTGCGCGAGGAGAGCAAGGTGCTGGCCACGGGGCTGATGGCCATCGGGGGCGCGGCGGGATCCGTCGCCGGCGGGCTGAAGGTGGGCGCGGCGGCGGTGCTGGCGGCGGGCGTGCTGGCCACGCTGCGCGGACGGCGGCGCATCTCGCTGCTGGGCCGCGAGCTGCCCGCGGGCGCCTTCCGCATGGCCCTTGCGCTGGCGCTGCTGTTCGGGGCGGCCACGGCGGCGCTGGGCGCGGGCCTCATCGCCGCCTCCGCCGGGAGCGCCCTCGACGCGCTCTTCGAGGGCGTCTCCGCGCTTAGCCTCGCGGGCTGGTCCGCGGGCCTCACGCAGACGGCGGGCGCGGCCGAACGGGCGCTGCTGCTGGCGGCCATGATCGCGGGGCGCTTCGGGCCGCTGGCGCTGGTGCTGTTCATGGCGCGCGAACGCCGTCGCCCACCGCGCCGCCGCCCCGAGGACGGCATCCGCCTCGGCTAGGAGGCCAGCGCGGCCAGCACGGCGGCGTGCACGGGGCCGTTGCCGGCGATGGCGTCGCCGCCCGCGCCCGCGCGCCCCGCCCAGTCCGTGAGCCGCCCGCCCGCCTCCGCCAGCAGCACGGCGAAGGGCGCGACGTCCCACGGGTTCACCGCCGGGTCGATCATGGCCTCGGCGCGGCCCGCGATCACCGCCAGGTAGCCGAAGCAGTCGCCCCAGGAGCGCAGCAGGGCGGCCTCGCGCGCCAGCCGCGCGAAGCCGTCGGGCGCGCGCCGCTGCAGGCTCGCGGGCGAGGTCGTGAGCACGGTCGCCTCCGCCAGCGTGGCCGTGGCGCTCACGCGCGCGCGCTCGCCGTTGAGGAAGGCCCCGCCGCCGCGCGCCGCCCACGCCGTTTCGCCGGCGGCGTGGCAGGCGACCACGCCGACGACCGGTTCGCCCCCGCGCTCCAGCGCCACCAGCGTGCCGAACAGGGGCACGCGGTGGATGAAGCTTTTGGTGCCGTCGATGGGGTCGACGATCCAGCGCGCGTCCGCCTCGCCGCGCGTTTCGCCCAGCTCCTCGCCGAGCACGCCGAAGGCGGGCGTTTCGCGCGCGAAGAGGGCGCGCATGACCTCCTCGGCGCGGCGGTCGGCCTCCGTCACGGGCGTGCCGTCGGCCTTCAGTTCGACGGTGAGGCCGCGCTCGTAGAGGGGCATCACGATTTCGCCCGCGAGGGCGGCGGCGCGCCGCGCCAGGCCGAGCAGCTCCGCCAGCTCCGCGTCCATCGCGCGTCCGCGCCGCTAGGAGAGCAGGGCGCGGCGCAGGGCGTCGCGCTCGTCGGCGGCCCAGCGCCGCGAGAGGGCGGTGTGCGGCGCGAAGCTGGCCGAGCCGTGCCACGCGCCCGGATAGACGTGCAGCTCGACGGGCACGCCCGCGTCGGCGAGGGCGCGGGCGTAGGCCACGTCCTCGTCCACGAAGAGGTCGAGGTCGCCCACGTTGACGTAGGCGGGGGGCAGGCCGGCGAGGTCCGCGGCGCGCGCGGGCGCGGCATAGGGGGAGACGCCCTCGCCGCCCGCATTGCCCGCGAGGTAGGCGTTCCAGCCGGCGAGGTTGGCCTCGCGGTCCCAGGTGCGCGGGTCGGTGACGGCGTGGCTGCTGCGCGTGGCGTTGCGGTCGTCGAGCATGGGGTAGACGAGCAGCTGGAAGCAGGGGCGCACGATGCCGCGGTCGCGGGCGGCCAGCGCCACGCCCGCGGCCAGCCCGCCGCCCGCGCTGCCGCCGCCGATGGCGATGCGCGCGCGGTCCACGCCCAGTTCGCCCGCCGCGTTCCACAGCCACGCCAGCCCCGCGTAGCAGTCCTCCAGCGGGGCGGGGAAGGGGTGTTCGGGGGCGAGGCGGTACTCCACGGAGGCCACGAGCACGCTCAGGTCGGCGGCGATGGCGGCGCAGGACGGGTCGCTGCCGTTCACGTCGCCGAACACCATGCCGCCGCCGTGGATCCAGTAGAAGGCGGGCGCGGGGGAGGGCGCGCCGGCGGGACGGTAGAGGCGCACGAGCACCTCGGGGTCGCCGGGCGGGCCGGGGACGAGGCGGTCCTCCAGCGTGACGCTCTCCGGCAGCTGGGGCTGGGGCATGGCCGCCACCAGCTCCGCGAGCCTGGCGCGCGTGCCGGGGATGTCGGACCAGTCGCGCCGGTCGCGGGGGATGGCCGCGAGGATGGGGCGGTGCTCGTCGTCGATGCGGCTGGCGATGTCGATGGGCTCGATGTCCACGGTCGCGCCTCCCGTGCGGCGTTGGGGCGCAGGGTAGCAGGTCAGCCCGGCGGGTCGGCGGCGTCGGGCCGTACGCACGCGATCATGCGCCCGCGCCTATACTGTGGCCATGCGAATGGCGCGCGGGGCGCGGGCGTGAGCGTGGGGCAGGCGATGCCCGCGGCGGCGGTGGCGGCCGCGCCCGACGCCGACCTGCAGCGGCGCTTCCTGCACGAGATGCAGCTCATGCGGCGCTTCGAGGACAAGTGCGCCGAGATGTACGCGCGCGGCAAAATCCGCGGCTTCCTGCACCTCTACAACGGGCAGGAGGCCTGCGCCACGGGGGCCATCAACGCCCTGCGCGCGGACGACAAAATCGTGACGCACTACCGCGACCACGGCCACGCCCTCGCGCGCGGGGTGGAGCCGGAGCGCATCATGGCCGAGCTGTTCGCGCGCGTGGGCGGCACGAACGGGGGGCGTGGCGGCTCCATGCACCTGTTCGACGCGGCCCGCGGCTTCCTCGGCGGCTACGCCATCGTGGCCGGGCACATGCCCATCGCCGCCGGGCTGGGGCTGGCGGCGGTCATGCGCCATGAGGACTGGGCCGCGCTCTGCATCTTCGGCGACGGCGGCGTGGGCGAGGGCGAGTTCCACGAGGCGCTCAACCTGGCCGCCATCTGGAAGCTGCCCGTCGTCTGGTTCTGCGAAAACAATGGCTACGGCATGGGCGTGCCCTTCGACGACTCGCTCGCCAACGACGTGTTCAAAATCGCCGCGGCCTACCGCATGCCCAGCGTGCGCATCGACGGCATGGACGTGCTGGAGGTGTACTCGGCCACGCAGCTGGCGCTGGCCCACTGCCGCGAGGGGCACGGCCCCTACTTCATCGAGGCGCTCACCTACCGCTTCCGCGGCCACTCCATGGCCGACCCCGAGCTGTACCGCGCCAAGGAGGAGGTGGAGGCCTACCGCCAGCGCGACCCCATCCAGCGGCTGAAGCGCTCCATGCTGGCGGACGGGCTGCTGGACGAGGCGGACTGGGAGGCGCTGGTCGCGCGCGTGGACGCCGAGGTGGACGAGGCCGTGGCCTTCGCCGAGGCCAGCCCCGAGCCCGGCCTGCACACCCTCCACGACCACATCACGAAGGAGCGCGACGGGGACGCGGGGGCGGGGGCGGAATGACCGAGCTGCGCATGCGCGACGCCATCCGCGAGGCCCTGCGCGAGGAGATGCTGCGGGACGAGCGCGTCTTCCTGCTGGGCGAGGACATCGGCGCCTACGGCGGCTCCTACGCCTGCACGCGCGGGCTGCTGGACGAGTTCGGCCCCGAGCGCGTGCGCGACACGCCCATCTCCGAATCCGGCATCGTGGGCATGGGCGTGGGGGCCGCGCTCGCGGGCTTCCACCCCATGGTCGAGATCATGACCATCAACTTCAGCCTGGTGGCGCTCGACCAGATCGTGAACAACGCCTCCAAGCTGCACTACATGAGCGGCGGGCAGGTGCACGTGCCCATGGTGCTGCGCATGGCCAGCGGCGGCGGCAGCCAGCTGGGCGCGACCCACAGCCACAGCCTCGAGGGCATGTTCGCCCACTTCCCCGGCCTGCTCGTCGTCTGCCCCTCCTTCCCCGCCGACGCCAAGGGTCTGCTGAAGCGCGCCTTCCGCGAGCCCAACCCCGTCATTTTCATCGAGCACACGGCCCTCTACGGCCTGCGCGGCGAGGTGCCCGACGACCCCGACCACCTCGTCGAGTTCGGGCGCGCGGCGGTGGTGCGCGCGGGCGCGGACGTGACCATCGTGGGCTACAGCGGCAGCGTGCATCAGGCGTGGCGCGCCGCGGGCATGCTGGACGCCGAGCACGGCCTCTCCGCCGAGGTCATCGACCTGCGCACCCTGCGCCCGCTCGACATCGCCACCGTGCTCGAATCCGTGCGCCGCACCAACCGCGCCGTCGTCGTCGAGGACGACTGGAAGTTCGGCGGCTTCGCGGGCGAAGTCGCCGCGCAGATCATGGAGCACGCCTTCGACTGGCTCGACGCGCCCGTGGCCCGCGTCTGCGGCGCGGACGTGCCCATGCCCTACAACCGCAACCTCGAATACGCCGCCCTGCCGTCCGAGGAGGACGTGGTCGAGGCGGTGCTGGCGATGCTCTGAGGGGGCCGCATGGCGTTTGAAGTGACGATGCCGCAGATGGGCGCCGACATGACCGAGGGCACGCTCGTGCGCTGGCTGCGCCAGCCCGGCGACGCCGTCGCCCGCGGCGACGTCATCGCCGAAATCGAGACCGACAAGGCCACCGTCGAACTCGAGGCCTTCGAGTCCGGCACCGTGCGCCAGCTGATCGCGGCGGAGGGCGAGACCGTCCCCGTGGGCGACGTGATCGCCCTGCTGGGCGCGCCCGACGAGGCCCTGCCCGAGGTCGAACACCATCCCCTGCCGGACAAGCCCTCGCACCGCGCCATCGAGGATCCGGCCGCGCCCGCGCCGCCGCCCGCCGACGGCGCCGCCCCCGCGGGGGTCCGCACGCGCGTCTCGCCCGTGGCGCGGCGCATCGCCGCCGACGCCGGCATCGACCTCGCCGCCGTGGCCGGCTCCGGCCCCGACGGGCGCATCCTGCGGCGCGACGTGGAAGCGGCCATCATCGCGCGCGACCACCACGGCCCCGCGGGCGCGCCCGTGGTCGAGCCCGAGCCGGAGTCGCCGCCCCCGCCGCCGCCCGACCCCGCCCGCGTCGAGCCGCTCACGCGCATGCGCGCCGCCATCGCCCGCAACATGGCCGAGGCCAAGCGCGGCCAGCCCCACTACTACCTCGCCGTGGACGTGGACATGACGGAGGCCATGGCCTTCCGCGCCCACGCCAACCTCATCCTCGACGCCGCCCGCCGCGTGAGCGTGAACGACCTGCTGGTGAAGGCCTGCGCCGCCGCCCTCGCGCGCCACCCCCGGTTCAACGCCGCCTTCACCGACGACGGCATCCAGTACCACGCCCGCATCGACATCAACATCGGCGTGGCGCTGGACGAGGGGCTGATCGCGCCCGCCCTGCTCGACGTGGCGGACAAAGCGCTGCCGGACATCGCGGAGGCGTCGAAGGCGCTGGTGGAGCGCGCCCGCGCGGGTCGCCTGCGCGCGGACGAGTACGCGGGCGGCACCTTCACCATCACCAACCTCGGCGCCTACGGCATCGACGCGCTCACGGGCGTCATCAACGCCGGGCAGGCGGCCATCCTCGGCGCGGGCGCGGTGACGGAGCGCGCGGCGGTGGTGGACGGCGCGCTGGCCGTGCGCCAGCTGATGACGCTCGCGCTCAGCGCCGACCACCGCGTCACGGACGGCGCGGAGGGCGCGCGCTTCCTCGCCGACATCCGCGCCCTGCTGGAGTCCCCCGCGCAGCTGGCGCGGTAGGGGGCGTTCCGCGCGCGCTATCCCCCGGCGGCCTGTTATAGAATGCGCGCGTCCGACGATGACGCTGGAGACCGCCAACCGCGAGCAGGTGGGGAGAGCGCTGGACTTGGCGCGCGACGGCCTGCGCCCGTACGTCGAGCGCGAACTGAAGCGCAGCCCGCGCGGGCTCGGCCAGGTCAGGGACGCGCTCGCCGGGACCGACTACGCGGAGGCCGAGGATCCGCTTTCCGACATCGCCGCCATCGTCCTCGTCATTCGGCGCCGGTGGCAGGAGGTCTTTCAGCCTCGCCTCAGGCGGACCATCCGCGGGCAGGTCAGGAGCCATGTCGGGGAAGTCGGGAGCACTCGCAACCGTTGGGCCCATCAGGAGTCGTTCTCCGATGCCGACGCCATCCGCGCCGTCGATACGATCCACCGGTTGCTTCGGGATGTTCGCGCGAAGGAGGCGGAGCAGGTCGAGCGTGTGCTGGTGGAACTCCGCGCCCGCGAGGCGGCGAACGCCGTCGTCTCCGAGCCGCCCGTTCCCGAACCCGAACCGGAGCCCGCGCCGGTGGTCGTTCCCGAGCCGGAGCATCCGGCCGCTTCGACCGATGCGCCGGTGCACGACGACGAAGAGTACCAGCGGGTGCTCGCCCGGCGCATCGACAGTCTCTATCAGCAGATTGCCGGGAAGCGTGCGGAACGCGAACAGCTCAATGGCGAGGCCAGGCGGCTTGAGGCGGAGCAGCAGCGCATTGCCGGGGATCTCGCGGGTGTCGTCGCGGAGCGGGAGAACGTCGAGGCGGCCATCCAGCGTCTTGAGGATGAACTTCGGCGCGTCGAGCACGCCATTGCCCCGCCCGCCGTGGATGAACCCGCCCCCGCCTCCGTCGCCGAGCCCGAAACGCCCGTCGCGCCGCCCGCCCCTGTTTCCCGTGACCGCAACGGTCCGTCCCCGACCAATCAGGCAAGCGCCGACCTCGTGCACGAGATCCTGATCGAGGCCGGACAGCCGCTCCACTACCGCGAGATTTACAAGCGCTACGAACAGGTGCGGCACCGCGATCCGAAGCCTCCGCGCTCGCGCTCGGGCAATCCCGCGAACGCGCTCGCGACGCGCTATCGCCACGATCCGCGGATCGAGAACGTCGGGCGGGGGATGTACGCGCTGCGGGGCGCGCACGCCGCCCCGTCGCCCGCGCCCACGCGCCAGCGCTCGCGTGCCCGTCGGCGCTCCGGTACCCGCTACACGTCCGCGCGGCCCGCCGCCTGGACGCTGTTCGGCGAGCGCCACGAGGTCCGGACGTTCCGCGATGTGCTGCTGGGCGTGTGCGATGCGCTCCACGAGCGCGCGCCGTCGGAGTTCGAGCGCGTGCTGGAATTGCGCGGGCGCGCGCGCCCCTACTTCTCCCGCAATCCCGACGACCTGCTGACGCCCGTGCAGGTGGCGCGTAGCGGCATCTTCGCCGAAACGAAGCTGGGCGCCACCGGCATCGTCGAGCGCTGCCAGCTGGTGATCGAGCTGTGCGGCTTCGATCCGCGCGAGTTCGACGTCGAGACGCGCTAGCGCCGCCGGGGGATGACCAGGTCGGCGGAGTCCACCTCCGCCTCGAGCGCGTTCGCGGGCGCGTCGTAGCGCAGGCGCCAGCGGTTCAGGATGTCGCGCCCCAGCAGCGACGGCAGCCCGCGGTTGTGCTCGCCCGGCTCCGCGACGGCGAGTTCGGTGCGGTAGACGTAGTGATTCGATTCATCGGAGAACACGATGCTGGCGCGCACCTGATGGAGACGGATGGATCCGCCGACCCCGCTGCCCAGCCAAGACGAGGGCGTCACGTGCCTGAAATCGATCCCCATGCGGGCGGCGTCGTTGGCCATGAGAACCGTCGTATCGGAGCCGGTGTCCAGCAGGAAGGGGATGGTCTCGGTTATCCCCAAATCGGGAAGGCCGACCTTGGCGTCGATGTACGGCGTTCCGGGCGTGCCTTCGAACCAGCCAGAGAGAGTGTCATGCTAAAGAATGAGGATGCGGTCCTCGGACGTGACGAAGCGGACGCAGGTTTCTGCGCGCGGCATCCCGCGCTCCTTCATCTCCGCGTACAGCGGCCCAAGGGTGTCCGCCGCCGCCTCGTCATCGCCGTGGACCGCGACCCACATGTCCGGATACTCCTCACGGAAGCGGTCGCGGTTGGCGCCGAAACGCCGCGCGGAGCGGCCGAACTCCTCCAGCTCCCGCGCAACCTCGTCGGGGTCGCCGATCAGCTCCAGGATATCCGCTTCCGTCATGGGGGCGCGCTCGGACATGGGGCCAGTATAGCGCCCCGCGGGCCTCAGCGCAGCCGCTTCCCCATGACATAAAACGGCGGGCCGTTGAACGTGAACGGCATCTCCGCCAGCACCTCGAAGCCGAGGCGCGCGTAGAGCACGTGGGCGCGGCTGTCCGTGCGCGTGCTCAGCACGCAGGCGGCCTCGGGGCGGCCCGCCAGCAGCGCCCCCACCAGCAGCGCGCCCGCGCCGCGCCCCTGCAGGTCGGGGTGGACGGCGATCTCGACCAGCTCGTAGGCGCTCTCCAGCCAGCGCTCGCACGCCTCGCGGTCGAGCTGGCGGGCCACGGTGTCGCGCCACCATTGGCCGCGCAGGCTGCGGTAGCCGTAGGTCATGCCCGCCACGCCGTGGTCGGGCAGGCCCGCCGTGCCCGCCTTGCCGAGGGCCACGAAGCCGCGGTAGCCCTCGATGCGGCGGTGCTGCCCTTGCAGGCGGCGGCGGATCTCGGCGCCGCGGTTGGGGTCGCGGTAGGGCGGCAGGGCGAAGGCCTCGGCGTAGACGGCGACGGCCCCCTCGAAGCGGGGGCCGTCCTCGGGGAGCGGCTCGATGCGCCAGCTCATCCCCGATACTGGATGCGGGCGCCCACGCGGTCCTTGTTGAGCCGCTTGTTCAGGTGCAGCCCCTCGAGGATGAATTCGATGGCGGCGGCCAGCTCGCCCGGCGTCTCCGCGCCCGCCGTGCGCAGGGCCTCGGCCAGCCCCTCGATGGCGTCCGTGAGCCCACGGTAGTCGCCGCTGGCCCTCATCTCGCCCACTTCCACGGAGACGCCGGACTTGAAGCGCGCCACCACCGCCTCCAGGTCCGCGAGGTTGTAGAGGCGGTTGAAGACGGTGACGACGGCGCCCTGGATGAGCTTCTCGATGATCTGCTCCTCGCGCCCGTCCTCCACCGTCTCCAGCTCCACCTTGCCGGTGAGGGCGGGCACCACGAAGGGCAGGTCGCTCACGCGGGGCACGGCCTCGTCCTCGCCGTTCACGATGGCGCGGCGCAGGGCGTTGGCGAGCATGCTCTCGTAGTTGGCGATGCTGGCGCGCACGCTCACGCCGGAGCGCTGGTTCACGTCGGGGCTGCGCCGCGCCAGCCGCGTGATCTCGGCGATGATCTCCGTCATGTAGGCGGGCACGGCCACGTTGAAGTCCGCCGGCATGGGATGGTGCTCGGCCTCGACGATGTCGATCTCGTGCTCGATCGTGCGCGGGTAGTGCGTCCGCACCTGCGCGCCGTAGCGGTCCTTCAGGGGCGTGATGATGCGCCCGCGGTTCGTGTAGTCCTCGGGGTTCGCGCTGGCCACCACGAACACATCCAGCGGCAGGCGCACGCGGTAGCCCCGAATCTGCACGTCGCGCTCCTCCATGATGTTGAGGAGGCCCACCTGGATGCGCTCCGCCAGGTCCGGCAGCTCGTTGATGCAGAAGATGCCGTGGTTGGTGCGCGGCACCAGCCCGTAATGGATCGTGAGCTCGTCCGACAGGTAGCGCCCCTCGGCCACCTTGATCGGGTCCACCTCGCCGATCAGGTCCGCGATGGTGATGTCCGGCGTGGCCAGCTTCTCGCCGTAGCGCGCCTCGCGGTCCAGCCACGCGAGCGCCGCCGCGTCGCCCCGCTCCTCCACCAGCTGGCGGCCCTGCGTGGTGATGGGGGCGAACGGATCCTCGGGAATCTCGCAGTCCGCCAGCACGGGCAGGGCCTCGTCCAGCAGGCTCGTGAGCGAGCGGATGATGCGCGACTTGGCCTGCCCGCGTTCGCCGAGGAAGATGATGTCCTGCCCCGCCAGGATGGCGTTCACGACATGCGGGATGACCGTCTCGTCGTAGCCGTAGACGCCGGGGAAGAGTTCGTCCCCCGCGCGGATGCGGGCGATGAGGTTGCGCCGCATCTCCTCGCGCACGGGCACGGGCCGGTAGCCCGACTCCCGCAGTTCGCCGACAGTCCGGGGCCGTTCGCGTGCGCTCACAGGCTGGCGCTCCTCTCCCGCTGTCCGCCCGCCGGCGGTTCGGGGCAATGTGCCCCCACGATAACGGGCCGCGGGGCTAGCCGCGCGCGAACAGGCCCGGTTGCGCCCCGCGCTCGTCCGTCAGCTCCGCGATCAGTTCCGGCCCGTCGTTGCGCACGCTGTTCACCAGCCGCGAAACGGGCCGCATGGCCAGCGTCTCCTCCGGCGCGGGCGCGAGCAGCGCCGTCAGCGCGTCCGTCGCGCGCGCGTCCCCGAAGAGCCAGTCGTCGATGCGCTCCTCCGGCAGGATCACGGGCATGCGGTCGTGCACGCGCGCGGCCAGCGCGTTGGGCGCGCAGGTGAGGATGGCGAAGGTGACCTCCCACTCGTCCGGCGCGGGCCGCCACCACCCGTAGACGCCGGCCAGGGCCAGCAGCCCGCCGTCGGGGCGGTGGAACCAGAACGGCTCGCGCGCATCCTTCGCGCCCGCCCATTCGTAGTAGCCGTCGGCGGGCACGACGCAGCGGCGCTTGTGGAAGGCCTCGCGGAAGAGGGGCCGCGCGGCCACGCCCTCCGCGCGGGCGTTGATGCCGCGCGCCGCCCGCGAGCGGTCCTTCGCGCCCGGGGGCAACAGTCCCCAGCGCGCGGGCAGCAGTTCGCGGTCCTCGCGCCTCATGCGCACGATGAAGTGCTCGTCCGTGGGCGCGATGTTGAAGCGGGGCTGGTGCGGGGGCCGTTCCCCCTCGGCCACGCCGAACGCATCCGCCACGGCGTCGGCGTCGTCGACCGTCAGCGTGAAGCGCCCGCACACGCGCGACAGGATAGGGGATGGCGGGGGCTACTTAACGACAGAGACCGCCCAAGAGGCGGTCTCCACCCTGCCGCCGAAGCGACAGGGGAGGTGCTTGGATGGTGCCGCATGTCGTGCGTGGCGTCAATCCGGCGCTCCCGGGCTGGACCGCTTGTCGGGCAGTCCCCTCGCCCGCGCGATGTCGTCCAGCGCCGCCGCCACCAGCGCCGCGTCGCCTTCCTCGAGCGCGGCCTCCAGGTAGGCGGCGGCGTCCTCGTCCGTCGCGATGTGTTCCGCCGCATCCCACGGTCGCGTCTCCGAAGCCTCAGGATTCGCAGTAGAGTCCGTCGCCATCGCCGTCTCGCGTTTGGATTCCATAACGCTCAACCTCTTCACGGGTCAAATTCCCCAAGCCCGCGCGCTTCGCTTCCGCACACGTACGGTAGCGCTCGGACGGCATGGCGGTCGAAGTGGCGGTCGCGCTCGTAGGCGTATTCGTGGCCGTGGGCGCGGAGCACTGCGCTTCCGCGCTCGCCAGCGCCGCGTCGTCGCGCGCGGGTAGGGTCAGGCCGTAGCGGGCGGCCAGCGCCCGCCAGGCCTCGGCGTACTCGCAGCGCCAGCGGGCGGGCAGGTAGTCCGCCGGGCCCTTGTCGCTCTTGCGGCTGTTTTCGCCCGCCGTCACCCCGATCAGGTTCTCGCGGTCGTTCACGAAGGCGCGCACCGTCTCGTCGGACCACGAGGCCCCGCCGTGCTCGCAGGCGTACTTGCGCGCGACGATGTGGTCGATCTGGAGCCCGTCCCGCGTGGACAGGCGCGTACCGGTGTACGCGCCGAGGTACGAGCCGTCGGGCTGGCGCGCGTCCTCCTGCTCCGCCGCGCGCACGCTGGCGCGGAACGAACTCCACGGCGTGCGCGAGGTGTCGCACGGGTCGGGCGTCGCGGTGGGCGCGTCGGGCAGCGGCACGGCCAGCGCGACGTCGCCGTAGCGGAAGCGCCCGCTGCCGCTCACGCCGTCCGTGAGCGGGATGGGGATCGTGCCCAGCGTGCGCCAGCTGCCGCCCTCGGGGCGCGCGCTGATGTAGTTCCGCTCCGGGGCGTTCACGTCCTCCCAGACGCGAATCTCCACGGTGGCGGAGCGCCCGTCCCGCTGGGCGATGACGCCCGCCGCCACGCTCACGGCCAGCGCCGTCGCCAGCGCCCCGATGATCCAGTTCTTCACGCCGCGAACTCCCGCCGCGTCGCACCCCCGAAATTCAAAATCGCGACGCCGCGCTCGCAGGCGTCTAGCCTGCGAGCGCGGCGTCAATTGGGACCTTCCGTGCCATGCGGAGCGCCGCGCCCGTTGCTGGTAGCATGGCCGCATGTCCGCCAGCGAAGCCGCCGCCGCCGCCCGCTCCGGCGAGATGCTCGACGACTACCTGCTCAGCGAGCGGCAGCTGGAGGCCATGTACCGCGCGATGCTCCTCTCGCGCCGCCTCGAGGAGCGCATGATGACGCTCAACCGGCAGGGGCGCGCCGATTTCGTCATCGCGGGCGCGGGGCAGGAGGCGGCGCAGGTGGGGGCGGGCATGGCCCTGCGGCCCGGCGTCGATTACGCCGCCCCCTACTATCGCGACCTCGGCGTCATGCTGGTGCTGGGCATGACGCCGCGCGAGGCCATGCTGAACGCGCTGGGCAAGCGCGACGACCCCAACTCCTTCGGCCGCCAGATGCCCTCGCACTGGGGCAGCGCCGCGCGCCGCGTGATCACGCAGTCCAGCGTCGTGGCCACGCAGCTGGTGCACGCCGTGGGCGTGGCCCTGGCGGCGAAGATGCGGAACGACCCCATCGTGGCCTTCGCCAGCTGCGGCGAGGGCGCCACCAGCCGCGGCGACTTCCACGAGGCCCTCAATTTCGCCGCCATCCACAAGCTGCCCGTCATCTTCTACGTCGAGAACAACGGCTACGCCATCTCCATGCGCACGGAGAAGGAGATGCCCGTGCCCCACGTGGTGGACCGCGCCGCCGCCTACGGCATGCAGAGCGCCGTGGTGGACGGGCTGGACGCCGTGGCCGTCTACCAGACCGTGCGCCCCGCCGTCGATCAGGCGCGGCGCGGGGCCGGGCCCTTCCTCATCGAGGCCAAGTGCGCCCGCCTCTGGGCCCATTCCAGCGACGACGACCAGACCCGCTACCGCCCCCGCGAGGAGCTGGAGGACTGGGCGCGCAAGGATCCCATCGCCCTCTTCCGCGCCCGCATCGAGGAGGACTGCCTCTTCCCGCCCGAGGACCTGGACGCCATTGAGGCGGGCGTCGAGGTGGAGGTGCGCGCCGCCGCCAAGTGGGCGCTCGACCAGCCCGATCCCGCGCCCGCGGACGCGCTCGGCTTCGTCTACCGGGGGGATTCCGGTGGCTGAGGTCAGCGTCATCGAGGCCGTGCGCGGCGCGCTCGACGAGGCGCTCGCCGCCGACGAGCGCGTGTTTCTCATGGGCGAGGACCTGGAGGCGGGCGGCGTCTTCCGCGCCACCGACGGCCTCGCCGCCAGGTACCCCGGGCGCGTCATCGACACGCCCCTGGCCGAGGCCTCCATCATCGGCGTGGCCATCGGCGCGGCCCACTACGGCCAGCGCCCCGTGGCCGAAATCCAGTTCGCCGACTTCATCCACGCGGGCTTCGACCAGCTCTGCAGCGAGGCCTCGCGCTGGTCCTACCGCACGCGCGGCGAACAGCACCTGCCCATGGTCGTGCGCACGCCCTGGGGCGGCGGCGTGCACGGCGGCCAGCACCATTCGCAGAGCATCGAGGCCTACTACGCCCACATGCCCGGCCTGAAGGTGGTGGCCCCCTCCTTCCCCGCCGACTACCGCTCGCTGCTGAAGGCCGCCATCGCCGACCCCGACCCCGTGCTCTTCCTCGAACACAAGCGCACCTACCGCCTCATCCGGCAGGAGCTGGACGGCGCGCCCGCCGAGGGCCGCATCGGGCGCGCGCGCGTGACGCGGCGCGGCGACGACCTCACCATCGTCGCCTACGGCTTCATGCTGCACGAGGCGCTGGCCGCCGCCGCCGAGCTGGCGGGCGAGGGCGTCGAATGCACCGTCGTCGACCTGCTCACGCTCAACCCCCTCGACCGCGAAACCCTGCTGGAGGCGGTGCGCGCCACGGGCAAGGCGCTCATCGTGCACGAGGACACGCTCACGGGCGGGCTCGGCGGCGAAATCGCGGCCATCGTCGCCGAACACGCCTTCGAGGACCTGGACGCGCCCGTGCGGCGGCTGGCCGGGCCGGACGTCCCGCCCATGCCCTTCCACGACGAGCTGGAGTCGTTCTTCATGGTCGACCGCGCCAAAATCGCCGCCGCCGCGCGCGAGCTGGCGGCCTGGTAGGAGGCGCGCGTGACCACCGTGACCATGCCGCGCCTCGGCGAAAGCGTGACCGAGGGCACCGTCATCCGCTGGCTGAAGCGGCCCGGCGAGGCCGTCGCCCTTGACGAGTCGCTCTGCGAAATCGAGACGGAGAAGGTGACCGCCGAGCTGCCCTCGCCCTACGAGGGCGCGCTGGGGGAAATCCTCGCGCCCGAGGGCGAGGTGGTGGCCGTGGACGCGCCCCTCTGCACCATCCTCGAAGCGGAAGCGTCCGCCCCGCCCGCGCCCGTCTCGGAAGCCGCGTCCGCGCCGGAAGCGCCCGCTGTGGATGCGCCCGCCGCCGCCGACCGCGGCCGCGCGGGCGTTCATTCGCCCGTGGTCCAGCGCCTGGCCGCCAAGCACGATATCGACCTGACCGCCATTGCGGGCAGCGGGCGTGGCGGGCGCGTCACGCGCAAGGACGTGCAGACGGCCATCGACGCGCGGGCGCGCGAGGCGGCGGAGTCCGCGGGCGAGCGCCCCGCCGAGCCCGCCCTGTTGCGCGAGGTCGTCATCCCCGCCGCCGAGGCCCCCATGGTCGAGACGCCGGAGGCGTTCGATGTGGTGCCCCTGTCGCCCACGCGCCGCACCATCGCCGAGCACATGGCGCGCGCCACGCGCGAGGCCCCGCAGGCGTGGATGCTGGTCGAGGCCGACGTGAGCGGGCTGGTCGCCCTGCGCGCCCGCGAGCGCCAGCGCTTCACCGGCGTGGACCTCACCTACCTGCCCTACTTCGCCTCCGCCGTGGCCGCCACGCTCACCGATTTCCCCGCCCTCAACGCGCGCTGGCACGGCGACGAGCTGCGCCAGTACCGCCGCGTCAACCTCGGCGTCGCCATCGCCACCGAGCGCGGGCTGGTCGTGCCCGTCGTGCCCAACGCGCGCGACCTGAGCGTGGCCGGGCTGGCCCGCCGCATCGACGACCTCGTGGCGCGCGCCCACGCCGGCGCGCTCCGCATCGGGGACATGGAGGGCGGCACCTTCACCGTGAACAACACCGGGGCCTTCGGCTCCATCGCCTCCAACCCCATCGTGAACCACCCGCAGATCGGCATCGTCACCATGGAGCGCGTCGTGCGCCGCCCCGTGGTGGTGGAGGGCGACGCCATCGCCATCCGCTCGATGATGAACGTGGCCCTCAGCTTCGACCACCGCGCCCTCGACGGGGCGGAGGCGGGCGCCTTCCTCGGCGCGCTGCGGGAGCGGCTGGAGGCGCTGGGGGACTGACGCGCGCGCGGCTCAATCCAGCCAGCGGTGCGGGCGCGAGCGCAGGTGGCCCAGCCCCAGCGCCTCGCACAGCGCCAGCCAGGGTTCGCGCGGCACGCCCTGCCACTCCAGGTCGGCGAAGCGCTCCGTGACGGGGGCGTCGCGGCGCAGCGTGGCCAGCGTGCGGTACAGCTCCGCCTCCGCGCGGCCCTCGCGCAGCGTCCGCGCCAGCCGCGCGGCCCCGCGCACGCGCGCGTCCCACACGCCGTGGCTGTCGGGGATGGCCTCCAGGTGGCCGTAGCGCGCGAGCGCCGCCGCCGCCGACTTCGGGCCCCAGCCGGGCAGCCCCGGGTAGCCGTCGGCGGAATCGCCCACCAGCGCCAGGTAGTCGGGGATGGACTCAGGCGGCACGCCGAACTTGTCGCGCACGCCGTCGGCGTCCAGCGTCACGCCCCTGCGCCGGTCGAGCAGCACCACGCGCTCCCCGACCACGCACTGGGCCAGGTCCTTGTCGGGCGAGGCGATGATCACCTGATCGGCCTCGTCCGCGAAGCGCGCCGCGCCGGAGGCGATGCCGTCGTCGGCCTCGAACTCCTTCATGCGCCAGACGGTCACGCCCAGCGCCTCCAGCGCCTCCTCGGCCAGTGGGAACTGCGCGAGCAGCTCGGCGGGCACCCCCGCGTCCGTCTTGTAGCCCGCGTACAGCTCGTTGCGGAAGGAGTGGATGACGGTGTCGCTGGCGGCGGCCACGGCCAGCGGCGCGTGCTCCCGCAGCAGGGCCAGCGCGCTCGCCGCCAGCCCCGCCACGGCGCCCACCTCCAGCCCCTCCGGCGAGCGTCGCGCGGGCGCGCCGAAGTACGCGCGGAACAGCTCGTAGGTGGCGTCCAGCAGCACCAGCCGCATGGCGCGGGGCGCTACCGCCGGTAGACGATGTCGTCCGTCGAATGCAGGCCCTGCGTGAAGGCGGGCGCGCCCTCCCACGTCTCCCGCACGGGGTCGATGCGCGTGTAGTCGTGCACGACCGTGCGATGCAGGATGCGCCACTCGCCGTCGCGCCGCTCGAAGCGGTCCACGTAGCGCCCGCCCCAGAGGAAGTCGCGGTCGGGCTCGCCGTCCGCGCCGGGGATGCGGTGCAGCGCGAGGCAATACGACTCGCACCACGCGGACTCGCCAGCCACGTCGATGACGGCGTTGCCCACGCGGTGCTGCGTGAAGCGGTAGGCGCCGAGGCCGCGGGCCGCGTTCGCCGCGAAGGCCGCGGGCGTCGTGTCGTCGCCGTAGCGCAGCACGGCGTCGGGATGGAAGCAGCGCTCCACGAGCGCGAGGTCGAGGCGGTCGATGCCGCGCGCGTAGAGCAGGAGCACGCGCGCGATCTCGCGTTCGGCGATGAGCGTGTCGATGGTCACGGGACTCGCGGACATGGGGGCCTCCCGCTGTGGGGTGGGCGCGATTCTAGCGCTCGCCCGCCAGCGCCGCCGCGCGTTCGCCCGGACGCTTCGGCGGCCCCGCGATGGCAAAGAACACGGTCCCCAGCAGGGCCACGCCCGCCAGCAGCGTGAAGCCGATGCGGTAGTCCCCGAAGGCGTCGGCGAACACGCTCGCGATGATGGGGCCGGTGGTCATGCCCGACATCACGATGAGCGAGGAGAAGCCCATGATCTTGCCGAAGTCGCGCCGCCCGAAGTAGTCCGCCCGCAGCGCCTGCTGCATCGGCCCGCGCGTGCCCCAGGCCAGCCCGTTGAGCACGGCGAAGGCGATGATCATCCAGAAGGCGATGGCGTAGGTCACGAGCAGCAGGGCGATGACGTGCCCGATCATGCAGATCACGAGCAGCACGCGCTTGTTCAGGCGGTCGCCGAGGAAGCCGCCGCCCACCTGTCCCGCGAACTGGAAGACGGCCATGATCAGGATGATGAAGGCCGCCGTTCCCGGGGAGTGCCCCAGATCCTTGATGTGCAGGACGAGGTGCACGAGCAGCGCGCCGATGATGAACACCGCCGCCGCGTGGCCGATGGAGATGTACCAGAAGCTGGGCGCGCGCAGCGCCTCCCGCGTCGTGAAGTCGGCGTCGGCGGGGACGACGACGGGCTGGCCGCCCGCGCTGGTCCGCGGCGCCTCCGGCGGGATGCCGTCGATCGTTTCGCCGCGGTCCTCGGGCCGGTGGTGGATGAAGGTGGCCACGATCTGGCCGACGACGAAGATGGCGATGCCGGAGGCCACGGCCGTGCCCCGCCAGCCGATGGTGGAGATGGAGAACCAGACCAGCGGGGCGATCAGCGCGCCGATGGAGAAGCCCGACGACATCAGCCCCAGCGCCAGCGAGCGCCTCCGCTCGAACCAGTTGACGATGGCCACCACCAGTGTGACGAAGCCCGCCATGCTCGCCCCCACCGCGATCAGGAAGTAGGTGAGGAAGAAGGTGGTCACGGAGTTGAGCTGGCCGAAGAGGATGAAGCCGAGGGCCGTGGAGGTGATGCCGATGCGGATCATGATGCGCGGCCCGAAGCGGTCGATGGCCCAGCCCTGGATGGGGCCGAGGAGGCCGCTCTCGATGCGCGTCATGGCGAAGGCCAGCCCGAAGGTCGTCTTGCTCCAGCTGTATTCGTCCTCGAGTTCCGAGACGTAGAGGCCGAAGGCGTGGAACATGAGCCCGCCGATGAGCACCTGGATGGCGCAGCCGCCGGCCACCATCCACCAGCCGTAGAACACCTTGCGGGGGAGCCGCGGGAACCGCGAACGCATTCCCCCGCACGATAACCGCTGCCCGCCGCAGCCGCCCCGTCAGGCCCTGTCGTACCGCCGCTGGTCGCGCACCTGCTCGTAATCGTCCCGGGTCAGCCGGTGGTGCCAGATGCTGGCGTGCGGGACGGACAGGGGCGGGTTGTTGTCGCCCGTCCCCCGCCAGACCGCGACTTCGGGGGTGATACCGAGGTCGGGATGCTCGACCAGAAATTCGAGTGCGGGAAGAAGGTCCGTGTCGGTCGAAAAGAGGATGCCGACGTCAAAGCGCCTCTCGACCGCCCCCGTCACGAAGTCGATCGCCAGCTTGACGTCGACGCCTTTCTCCTGGGGCTGCTCTCCGCGCCGGTATCGCAGCGGGCGCTGGGAGACGATGATGCCCTGCCGTCGCCACTCCGCGATCTGACGCCTGCGAGCGGCATAGCCTTGCCGGTCGTGCCTCTGCGAGGGGATTCCCGTGTAGAGCCGGACCTCCGACAGCAGGCGGCTGTCGGGGAGTTGCGCGCGCTGGCAAAGAACCTCACCGAGTTCGCGCGGGGAGATCTGGCCGTCGGCCCCATGCCCGCGATCTCCGTGAAATGCGGCCAGCGCGCGCCGGTACACGTTCTGGTAGTCGATGAAGAGGGCCACGCGGGACGGTTCGTTGGGCATGGGCGGGCAGTTTACTTGACACGCCGCGCCCTTGTCCCGATACTCCCCCTACTCTTGCCCGCCGTCCGGAGATCGCCTTCTCGCAGATGGTGCCCCACGGGGCATGAAGGGAAAGGCAGAGCCGCACTGGCGGGTTTGTTTTGACATTCCGGCTTGACGGGATGCTCGTCGCGCCCCCAAAATGGGTGCATCTTGCCCGCCGTCCGGCTCTTGGGCCGCACTGGCGGGTTTTCTTTGCGTCCCTCCCGTGGCGGGGGCGACGGGCGCTGCCAGAATCGACGGCGCGTGCCCTCGACCACATCGCCGCCCCGCGACGGCGGGCGCTGCCAGAATCGACGGCGCGTGCCCTCGGCCACATCGCCGCCCCACGACGGCGGGCGCTGCTAGAATCGACGGCGCATGCCACTCGACCACATCGCCGTGCGCGGCGCCCGCGAACACAACCTCAAGAACATCGACGTCGCCATCCCGCGCGACAAGCTGGTGGTGGTCACCGGCCTCTCCGGCTCGGGCAAGTCCTCCCTCGCCTTCGACACCATCTACGCCGAGGGCCAGCGCCGCTACGTCGAGTCCCTCTCCGCCTACGCGCGCCAGTTCCTCGGCCTCATGGAGAAGCCCGACGTCGACCACATCGACGGCCTCTCCCCCGCCATCTCCATCGACCAGAAGGCGTCCTCCAACAACCCCCGCTCGACGGTGGGCACGGTCACCGAGATCTACGACTACATGCGCCTGCTCTGGGCGCGCGTGGGGCGGCCCCATTGCCCCGTCTGCGGGCGGCCCATCGAGCGCCAGACGGTCCAGCAGATCGTGGACGCCACGCTGGCCTATCCGCCCGGCTCGCGCCTGCTGCTGCTCGCGCCGCTGGCCCGCGCGCGCAAGGGCGAGCACGCGCGCCTGCTGGAGGAGGCCCGCCGCCAGGGCTTCGTGCGCGTCCGCGTCGACGGCGAGGTGCGCGACCTCGACGAGGCCATCGAACTCGACCGCAACAAGCGCCACGACATCGACGTGGTGGTGGACCGCGTGGTCGCGCCCGAACGCGACGGGAGCGAGGACGCGCGCCTGCGCCTGGCGGAGTCGGTGGAGACGGCGCTCGCCGCCGGACAGGGCGTCATGCACGTGGCCACCGCCCCGCGCGCGGGCGAGGAGGCGGATGAGCGCATCTTCAGCGAGCACTTCGCCTGCCCCTACGACGGCTTCTCCCTCGGCGAGATCGAGCCGCGCACCTTCAGCTTCAACAGCCCCCACGGGGCCTGCCCGCGCTGCACCGGCCTCGGCGTCGAGATGCGCGTCGATCCCGCCCTCGTCGTGCCCGACCGCACCAGGACCATCGCCACGGGCGCGATCGAGCCGATGGCCAAATCGCGCGGCGGCCAGACCTGGTACCGCCGCCTGCTCGGCGCCGTGGCCGAGGTCGCCGGCTTCGACGCCGACACCCCCATCCGCGAGCTCACACCGGAGCAGCTCGACCTGCTGCTCCACGGCAGCGGCGACGAGAAGCTGCGCCTGAGTTTCACCAACGACCACGGGCGCACGCGCCACTACGAGACGCGCTTCGAGGGCGTCGTGAACAACCTCCAGCGCCGCCACAAGGAGACCGACTCCGACTACGTGCGCGCCGACATCGAGCGCTACATGGGGGCCGTGCCCTGTCCCGACTGCGATGGCCAGCGCCTGCGCCCGGAAGCGCTGGGCGTGCGCATCGACGGGCGCACCGTGGTCGAGGCCGCGGGCGGCGACGTCACCGCCACGCTGCGCTGGTTCGACCGCCTGGACGGGCCGGAGACGCCCCTCTCCGGGCGCGAGCGCGTCATCGCCCGCCAGATCCTGAAGGAGATCCGCTCGCGCCTGCGCTTCCTCATCGACGTGGGGCTGGAGTACCTCACGCTCAACCGCGCCTCCGGCTCCCTCTCCGGCGGCGAATCGCAGCGCATCCGCCTGGCCACGCAGATCGGCTCCGCCCTCATGGGCGTGCTCTACATCTGCGACGAGCCCTCCATCGGCCTCCATCCCGTGGACGGCGACCGCCTCATCCGCACGCTCGAACGGCTGCGCGACCTGGGCAACACGGTCATGGTGGTCGAGCACGACGAGGCCATGATGCGCGCCGCCGACCACGTCATCGACCTCGGCCCCGAGGCCGGGCTGGCGGGCGGGCACGTCGTGGCCGAGGGGCCGCTCCCCGCCATCCTCGCCTGCGAACGCAGCATCACCGGGGCCTACCTGTCGGGCCGCCGCTCCATTCCCGTGCCCGCCGCCCGCCGCTCCGGCCACGGCACCGAGCTGGTCGTGCGCGGCGCGCGCCAGAACAACCTCAAGAACCTCGACGTGGCCTTCCCCCTTGGCGCGTTCATCGTCGTCACCGGCGTCTCCGGATCGGGCAAGTCCTCGCTCGTCACGGAGATTCTGGTGAAGCGCGCGGTCAACGCCCTCCACCACGGCCGCCAGCGCCCGGGCGCGCACGACGCCATCGAGGGCTTCGAGCACCTCGACAAGATCGTGGACATCGACCAGTCCCCCATCGGGCGCACGCCCCGCTCCAACCCCGCCACCTACACCGGCGTCTTCACCGTCATCCGCGAACTCTTCGCCTCCGTGCCCGAGGCCCGCGCCCGCGGCTACAAGCCCGGACGCTTCAGCTTCAACGTGAAGGGCGGGCGCTGCGAGGAATGCTCCGGCGACGGCTACAAGCTCGTCGAAATGCAGTTCCTGCCCGACGTGACCGTCCCCTGCGAGGTCTGCGACGGCAAGCGCTACAACCGCGAGGCCCTCGAAATCCGCTTCCGCGGCAAGACCATCGCCGAGGTGCTCGCCATGACCGTCTCCGAGGCGCTGGAACTGTTCGAGCGCTTCCCCCGCGTGAAGCGCATCCTCGACACGCTGCAGGCCACGGGCCTCGGCTACATCCGCCTCGGCCAGCCCGCCACCACTCTCTCCGGCGGCGAGGCCCAGCGCATCAAGCTCGCCAGCGAACTCGCCCGCCGCTCCACCGGCCGCACCCTCTACGTGCTCGACGAACCCACCACCGGCCTCAGCTTCCAGGACGTGCACCACCTGCTCGACGTGCTCCAGCGGCTGGCCGACGGCGGCAACACCGTCGTCGTCATCGAGCACCACCTCGACGTCATCAAATCCGCCGACCACATCATCGACCTGGGCCCGCACGGCGGCGACCGCGGCGGCGAGCTGGTGGCGCAGGGCGCGCCGGAGGCCATCGCCGCCTGTCCCGACAGCGCCACGGGCCGCTACCTGCGCCCCTTGCTGGAATCGGCCGCCGCCAGAGACGCGGACCAGCGTGAGCCCGCCACGGTGGGCGCGGCGGGGTGAGGGGCAGGCTGCGGTCAACGGCTACAGCAGGCCGCCCTGCTTGCCATCGTCCTCGCTGCCCCAGCGCCGGTCCGTCACGGCTGGCTCGCGCCCCAGTTCGGTGCGAATGCGCTCCAGCCACTCGCGATCCAATCCCAGCGCGTCCGCCACCGTGTCATCGAGATCGTGACGCACATCGTCCTCGGCCATGCGTGGGAACGGCTTGAGCGTCTCGTCCTTCAGCCGCTCGAACGCCGCCGCCAGCGCATCGCGCGGTTCGTTGCCGAGTGCCCGGAAATCAGGCACGGGGACCGAGCGCAGCGTGTGCAGCGAGAACTGCGGATACGAAAGCACCCTGTTGTCGCGCCCGCCCAGCATGGCGAACAGTCCGGGCGAGGAGTTCAGCCAGGCGCACAGGGCGGCTTCGGTCCTGGCATCGCCGTCGTGCGGGCGGCAGGGCGTCCACAGCGATCCCACGGCCGGCGCGTCGAGCACGACCGCCGCGACGCGCGCGAGGTTCAGACGCAGACGGTGCGGCAGGAGCAAGCGGCTGCGCTTCTCCCAGTAACCGTCCGCCATCCTCTGTTTTTCCGGGATTGGCTCGATGTATACGTCCGGTCTCGCGCGCATTGAGGTGGAGACGCTCGTCTTGTGGTACCAGAGCGCCCGCCGCCCCGACCTGGTGGGCACTTCGGACCGCGTATAGGCGACGCGGGCCTGTTGCCCAATGGGTCCAACGTCCGCGATTTCGGACAACGAGCACAGCGATGTCATGTCGGAAAGCGTGCGATATTCATCGACCAGATAGGGAGAGAAGAAGTTGCATGCATCCCAGTCGCCACGGGCGATGCGCTCCTCGCTCACGTACTGAATGGTGTAGGGCCCCGCACCGTCCGCCTCGATCTGTCGCACAAGAGCGAGCGCATCCAGCACGGTTGCCGGATTTTCCGTGAGGTTCACGAACCTGGTGGGCGGCTTGGGATCGCTCGATGCCCAGCGCCTGCAAACCAGCAGGACTTCACCGATCTTCGTGTTCTCGGAGAAGAAGATGCGGTTCGGATCGTGCGAACTCACGATTGTTTCGATGTGGAAAGCATCCGCGAGGTACTGCCGCAGGGCAAGGTTGCCGGGTGCGGTGGGAACGACCGATGGCAGGATCAGGGCCAGTGTCCCGGCGTCATCCTTCACCTTGCTCGTGCCCAGCACGATGAACATGCCCCCGGAGGAGTGGAGTCGCGCCGCTGCCCGATACGGCTCGCCCGAGAGGATTTCCTTCTCCCGCTCCTTGATCGATTGCTCTTCGGTCTCGGTGAACTGGTCGTGCCGCAGACTCTGGCTGGTAAAGGGCGGGTTCATGATCACGAGGTCCATCTTCGGCGGCGTTTTGCCCCGCTTGGCGTCCGTATCGTCCCTGTCGCCATCGACCTGCCGGTTGAGCTGGGGCCATGCGGCGAGTCGGGGCTGGCCCGCCAGGAATTCGAGCGACCCCGTGTACGCCTGGCCGTCGAGCACGCTTAGCTCCGTGCTGTAGACGTTCATCTGCCTGAATTTCGTTTTCGGGGAGAGCATCCCCAGCGTGCTGGCCGTCATGTGCGTTGCCGTCAGGTTGATGTCGTAGCCCCAGAGCACGTGCTCGACGAGCAATTCGGCCAGAAGGGCCTCGTAAACCTCATCCGGCGGGCCGTCCGCCCAACGCAGTTCGCGAATGCGCTCCGCCGCCGCCATCAGCAGCGTTCCCGTGCCGCACGCGAAGTCGGCGATTCGCAGCGGCGCCACCGCGTCGGGATCGCTCCAGTCCAGCATGTCGCCACGGAGCGCGAGCCCGGCCAGCAGCGTCGCCGCGGCGGAGCTCGTGTAGAACGAGCCGTCGTTGGCGGCGGTCTCCAGCACGCGGTGGAACACGCGCCCGAGCAGGTCATGGCGCAACCCGGTCGTACGTCGCGCGATGCGCGCCACTTCGTCCGCCAGCCTGCTGACGAGACGGTCGCTGTCGTTCACCGACTTCAATTCGGCGAGCACGACGCGAGCCGTTTCGAACACGGGCCTGTAGTCGACGGACAGAATCGCTTTCCATGCCTCATCGTGGGCGTCGACGCTCTGGTCGTCGCCCGCGCAGGCGCCGGGAGACGCGGGCGGCCACTCGCCGATCCACCCGTCCGGCTGGTCGTCGAGGTGCCCTTGGAGCCGGTGGTGGAAGAGCATGGCCGTGGCGAGCACGAGGAGCGCCCGCTTCGTGCGCTTCAGGTAGTCGCCGTCCTGATGCTTCCCCGACGGGGTGGGGAGTTTCAGGACGCGCGCCAGTTCCCCGCGTGCGGAGGGCGGTATCTCCCTGGCCCCCTCCAGCGCGACCAGCAGCATCCCCGCCGCCATGTCCGCATCATCGACCTCCGCGGGCGCGTGCTTCACGGATTCGGCGAGGTCAGCGACCGTGCCCTCGCGCCACTGCGCGAGCGCGGGATCGCCTTCGCGGGCCTTGCCGGAGCTGGCATCGCGCGTCCGCAGCGTCCACGCCATGCGCGCTTCCGCGATGTTCTCCCGCGTGGTTCCTTCCTCGTAGCAGACCGCGAAGACGAGCGTGGTCAAGCCCTGCGCGAGCCGCCGGTCCGCGTCCCTGATGGCCCCGCGTTTGGTGCCGATCTCGGCCTCCAGCACAACGCGCGCGTCATCCAGCGACACGAGAACGTCCATCTGCTTGCCGCTCTGGCGCTGCTCCGCCGCCGCGTTGAGTCCACGCTGCCTCAGCAGGCTGGCCAGTTCGCCATTCAGCAGGGGCTCGTAGGAGTCCGGCGCCATCACCTTGCCTCTCTATCGTGTGCGAGCGCGTCCCGGGCCGCTGGCGCATTCTACCCGCCGCTTCTCACCGTCGCACGCGGTAGCGCAGGTATACCTCGTCCGTCTCCGGGTTCGCGTGCGCGGAGACGAGCGCGAGACGCGGCGCCTCCGCCCGCGTGAAGGCGCGCGCCCCAGCCACCGCCGTCAGCGTCCCCGCGCCGCCCACGATCACCGGCCCCAGCGTCACGAACGCCTCGTCGATGGCGTCCAGCGCGTAGAGCGCGGCGTAGACCGTGGGGCCGCCCTCCACCAGCAGCGTCTCCGCGCCCAGCGTGTGGCGCATGTGGTTCAGCATGGCCGGCACCTCGTCGCCCGCGGGCAGCACGGCCACGGGGCGTCCTGCGGCCTCGATGGCGGCGCGGCGCTCCTCCGGCGCGCGCTCCGAGAGGTAGACGATGGCGGGGAAGTCGCGCGCCGCGAAGAAGGCGCGTTCCAGCGGCAGCGCGCCGCTCGCGCTGAGCACGGCGGCGACGGGCGCGGGCGGCTTCCCCCGCGCCGCGCGGACCGCCTCCAGCGCCGCGTCGCCCAGCCGCGAGGACGTGCCGCTGGCGCGCAGCGTGCCCGCGCCGTTCAGCACCACGTCCGCGTTCGCGCGCAGCTCGCGCATGAGGCGCTGGTCCGTGGCCGAGCCGATGCCCCGCTCCGTGCCCTCGATCACGCTCTTGCCGTCCGCCGACATCACCACGTTGGCGAGCGCGTACGGGCGGTCGGGCGGCGGCGGCGGCAACGCCAGCGCGGCGTAGTCGGGCTTGCCCGGGGCCCAGGCGCCGCTCACGGCAGGTCGCGCTCGCGCTCGACCTCGCGGTAGTAGCAGGAGACGTTGTTCGTGTGGCAGGTCGGCCCCCTGGGGCGCGCGCGCACGAGCAGGGAGTTGTCCTCGCAGTTCTTGTGCAGGCTCACGAATTCGAGCGTGTTGCCGCTGGTCGCGCCCTTCTCCCACAGCTCGTCGCGGCTGCGGCTCCAGAAGGTCACGCGCCCCGTGCGCCAGGTGTGCTCCAGCGACGCGCGGTTCATCCAGCCCAGCATGAGCACGCGCTCCGTGTCCGCGTCCTGCACGATGGCGGGGATGCGGTCGTTCTCGTCGAACCTGAGGGGCATGGGGCGCGCTCCGGCGATGGGGTTGGGTCAAGGATAGCGGAGCGCGCGCCTGCGCTCGCGGCGCGGGAACGATCGGGCCGCGCGGCGCGTAGGATCGGGGGAAGGAGCCGCGCCGTGAAGAACGCCGTCATCGCCGCGCTCGTCGTCGCGCTGGCCGTGTCCATCGCCGCCGGTGTCATCGCGCGGGCGTCGCGCACCGTGAACGTGGAGGTGCGCGTCTGGCAGGATGTGGACCAGCCGGACAGCCTCTGGCTCTCGGCGCGGCCCGACGGCGGCTCGTGGGCGGACCTCGGCACGATACCCGTGCCGCTCGACGGCGGGCTCAGCGGCACGGGGCGCTACCGCTACGGCGACGTCGTGCTCACCCTGTCCGTGCCGCCCTCGCCGTCGTGCGCGGATGCGGCGCTGGCGCCTGACTGTGCCGTCCTGCTGGCGGCGCGCGACGCGCTCGCGGGCGATGGCGCGCTCAACTGGAGCGCCGACGCGCCGCTCACGGAGTGGGACGGCGTGAGCGTCTCCGGCACGCCGCGCCGCGTGACGGCGCTGGACCTGCGGAACCGCGGCCTCACGGGGACCATCCCGCCCGAGCTGGGCAGCCTCCCGCCCACGCTCGCGACGGTCTGGCTCGGGGGGAACGCCTTCACGGGCTGCGTCCCCGAGCGCCTGCGGCTTGCGGAGAACGACCTGGAGGCGCTGACGAAGGAGCGGCGCATCTGGTACTGCCCCGTGACGGTAATGCCGTCCGCCACAATACTGAGCGCCGGAACCTACCAATTTGAGGACCGCTATGGAGAGGGAGCGATCATTGATATCCCCGATGCAGGTCCGCAAATAGCGCTAACTAGGCGGGTACTCGATGACTCCGGTATATCGCGATGTCTCACCACTCCGACTGGGGAAAACAGGATTTGCCTGGATGAAGTCTCCGGCGTGGAGACGCTACGACGGATCGATTCTGCGGCTACTGACAATGTTAGAAGGGCTGTAGATGTCCTGTTCGACCAAATCGCGGCGACGGCGCGGCGCATGCCCCCGCCGTCGTGTGCGGAGGCGGCGCTGGCGCCCGACTGCGCGATTCTGCTGGCGGCGCGGGACGTACTTGCTGGCGACGGCGAGCTCAACTGGAGCGCCGACGTCCCCGTTGAGGAGTGGGATGGCGTGAACGTTCCGTGGTCATCGCGACGGGTGGAGGGGCTGTACCTGGGGCGGTACGGCCTTACGGGGACGATCCCGCCGGAACTGGGCAGCCTCCCGCCCACGCTCTCGAATGTCTATCTCGCGGGCAACGCCTTCACGGGCTGCGTCCCCGAGCGCCTGCGGCTGGCGACGGCGAACGACCTTGAGAGACTGCGAAAGGAGCGCGGCCTCCCGTGGTGCCCCGTGGCGGCAATGCCGTCCGGTGAGGTAGCCCTTGCTCCGGGAACCTACCAGGTTGAAGGCAACATGATTATCGATATTCCGGTGGCCAGCCTGCAGGTGAAGCTTGGTACCCTGTATGCCTCTGATGGCGGGCCAGGAAGCGGATACGCTTACTGCTTTTCGGACCTTGCCGAGCGTTGGGAAGTGTGTCTGGATACGTTCACCGGGAAAGAGATCCTGAGAAGGGTACCTCCCTCGATCAATTCAGCGGATGGCGCCAGCAGGAGCGCTCCACCCGCTGAGGTGGATGCTCTTCTGGACCAAATCGCGGCGACGGCGCGTCCCGGGCCCTTGCCACTTTGCGGGGAGCCGTCGCTGGAGGCGGATTGCGCTGTCCTGCTGGCGGCGCGCGACGCGCTCGCGGGCGATGGCGCGCTCAACTGGAGCCCCGACGTTCCCGTAGAGGAGTGGGATGGCGTGAACGTTCCGTGGTCATCGCGACGGGTGGAGGGGCTGTACCTGAGGCGGTATGGCCTTACGGGGACGATTCCGCCGGAGTTGGGCAGCCTCCCGCCCACGCTTGCAAAGGTTTACCTTGCGGGCAATGCCTTCACGGGCTGCGTCCCCGAACGGCTGCGGCTGGCGACGGCGAACGACCTGGAGGAGCTGATGGCGGAGCGCGGCCTCCCGTGGTGCCCCGTGGCGCTGGTTCCCGATGATGGGACGCTCACTCCGGGAACAACGTACCAGATGTCTTCTGACACCATCATCATCGATGTTCCAACGACGGGGCCACGAATTCATTTCCTTTCCATAGTCGCGTGGGAGGGTCTCCAGACAGGTGGGCTGGCCTTTTGTTTCTCCGATCTCAAGAACATTGAGAGCGTCTGTCTTGATGGAATTACGGGAGAAGAGTGGAGCCGGGGCAGTGTGGACGCGCGCCAGCGTAATTCCGAGGCATCCGGATCGCTCAGTCCGCCCCCCGGTCTGGATGCCGTGTTCGACGCCATCGTGGCGACGGCGAGGCCCGCGCCGTGAAGAACGCCGTCATCGCCGCGCTGGTCGTCGCGCTGGCCGTCTCCATCGCCGCCGGCGTGATCGCGCGGGCCACGCGCACGGTGAACGTGGAGGTGCGCGTCTGGCAGGACGTGGGCCAGCCGGGCGCGCTCTGGCTCTCGGCGCGGCCCGACGGCGGCTCGTGGGCGGACCTCGGCACGATACCCGTGCCGCTCGACGACGGGCTCAGCGGCACGGGGCGCTACCGCTACGGCGACGTCGTGCTCGCCCTCTCCGTGCCGCCCCCGCCGTCGTGCGCGGATGCGTCGCTGGCGCCCGACTGCGCCGCGCTGCTGGCGGCGCGCGATACGCTCGCGGGCGAAGGCGCGCTGAACTGGAGCGCCGACGTTCCGCTCACGGAGTGGGACGGCGTGACCGTCTCCGGCACGCCACGCCGCGTGACGGGGCTGGACCTGCGGAATCGCGGCCTCACGGGGACCATCCCGCCCGAGCTGGGCAGCCTGCCGCCCACGCTCGCGACGCTCCATCTGGCGGGCAACGCGTTCACGGGCTGCGTCCCCGAACGCTTGCGGCTGGTGAGGGTGAACGACTTGGAGTCGCTGATGGCGGAGCGTACGCTGGGGCACTGTTCCGTTCAGGAAGTCCCTTGGGACGGGGAGGCGCTTTCTCCCGGCACGTACCGTCTTGGCGGCTGGATCATCGTCGACATTCCGGCAGGCGATCTTCAGGTGGGCCTGTGCGGTCTCGCGCACCAGGACTTCGCTTATCCCGAGGACATGCCTGAGGGCCAGAGTAGTGACGCCGTTTGTTTCGGCGACCTCGACGAACGCTGGGAGATGTGGCTGGATTACTACTACGCCGTGGAATGGGGCCGTTCTTCGGCTGACCCGGATATGCCCGATCAAGCCATTCCCGCCGAGTGGGATGCCGTGTTCGACCAGATTGCGGCGACGGCGCGGCTGGCCCCTCCGCCGTCGTGCTGGGAGGAGTCGCTGGCGCCCGACTGCGCGATCCTGCTGGCGGCGCGGGACGTACTCGCGGGCGATGGCGCGCTCAACTGGAGCGCGGACGTCCCCATTGAGGAGTGGGATGGCGTGGCCGTTCCGTGGTCATCGCGACGGGTGGAGAGGCTGGATTTGCGGAATCGCGGCCTCACCGGGAGTATCCCACCGGAGATGGGGAACCTGACGGCGCTTCAGGCGCTCTTCCTGTCGGGCAACTCGCTCACTGGCGTCGTCCCGCCTGAGCTGGAGAAGATGTTGCCCCAGCTGCAGCATCTCCGTCTGTCGGGCAATTCGTTCACCGGCTGCGTCCCGAATGCCCTGTGGATGGTGATAACCGAGGACCTTGCATCGCTGGGATTGCCGCTGTGTACCGCCCCGATGACGATGCCCAAGGGAGTATTCGGTGAGGGAACGTACCGGTTCCCTGGTTACCCGGTTCTGTTGCATGTTCCCGAGGGATTGGCGCTGGAGCAGTACGCTTTCGTGGTCAGTGAGCCCGATGGCCGGGGGGAATGTACGCTGGTGCAGTACCTTGAGGAGAAGACGACCGGTTCCGTAGTCGGCTACGATGTCGAGACCGCCAGGGAGTGTGATCGCACGCTACTGTCCACCGATGGCGGGCTTTCCCGCGCCGTCGTGAATGAACTCTTTAACCAGATGACCAGATCCGCGAGAGTCGATCCCTAAGACAGCGCTGATGCGCCCTGGCCCCCCACCGGGCGCATGGGGATGCCCCGCGCCGCCAGCGCCTCCTTCACCCCGCGGATGGAGTGCGTGCCGAAATGGAAGATGCTGGCCGCCAGCACCGCGTCCGCGCGGCCCTCCGTCAGCGCCTCCGCCATGTGCGCCGGGCCGCCCGCCCCGCCCGAGGCGATGACGGGCACGTTCACGGCCTCGCTCATGGCCCGCAGCAGGGCGATGTCGTAGCCGCGCTGGCGGCCGTCCGCGTCCATGCTCGTCACCAGCAGCTCGCCCGCGCCGCGCGCCACGACCTCGCGCGCCCAGGCGATGGCGTCGATGCCCGCGGGCGTGCGCCCCCCGTGCGTGTACACCTCCCAGCCGTCGCCCGCGCGCTTCGCGTCGATGGCCACCACGATGCACTGGCTGCCGAAGCGCCAGGCCCCCTCGCTCACCAGATCGGGGTTGGCCACGGCGGCGGTGTTCACGCTCACCTTGTCCGCGCCCAGCTCCAGCATGACCTTCATGTCGGCGGTGGCGCGGATGCCGCCGCCCACGGTGAAGGGGATGAACACCTGATCGGCGGTGGCGGCCACCATGTCGTACACCGTGGCGCGGTCGTCGGAGGATGCGGTGATGTCCAGGAAGACCAGCTCGTCCGCGCCCTCGGCGTCGTAGAGGCGGGCCAGCTCGACCGGATCGCCGGCGTCGCGCAGCTCCACGAAGGAGACGCCCTTGACCACGCGCCCGCGGTCCACGTCGAAGCAGGGGATGATGCGTTTGGTCAGCACGCGGCCACCGCCGCCAGCGCCTCGGCCAGCGTGAAGCGGCGCTCGTAGAGGGCCTTGCCCACGATGGCCCCCTCGCAGCCCGCCCCCGCCAGCGCGCGCAGGTGCGCCGTCTCGGCCACGCCCCCCGACGCCACCACGGGCACGGGCAGCGCCGCCGCGAACGCCTCCGCCAGCGCCACGTTCGGCCCCGCGAGCGCGCCGTCGCGGGCGATGTCCGTGACCATCACGCGGGGCACGCCGCGTTCCGCCAGCTCGCGCGCCAGCGCCAGCGGATCGGCGCCCGCGCCCTCCAGCCAGCCGTCCGTGCGCGCCTCGCCGTCGCGCGTGTCGATGGCGGCCACGATCATGCCGGGGAAGCGCGCGGCGCATTCGCCCGCGAAGGCCGGATCGCGCACGGCGGCGCTGCCCAGCTGGATGCGCGCCGCCCCCAGCGCCGCCGCCGCCTCCACGTCCGCCAGCGTGCGCAGCCCGCCCGACACCTCCACGGGGATGGCCACGGCCCCGACGATGGCCGCCAGCGCCGCGCCGTTCACGGGACGCCCCGCGCGCGCGCCGTCCAGGTCCACCACGTGCAGGCGGGGCGCGCCCTGCTCCTCCCATGCGCGCGCCACCGCCGCCGGGTCGTCCGCGTACACCGTCTCTTGCGCGTAGTCGCCTTGCAGCAGGCGCACGCAGCGCCCCCCGCGCACGTCGATGGCGGGGATGACCTCGAAGCTCACGCCGCCGCCTCGCGCACCCATGCCGCGAAGTTGGCGTAGAGCCGCAGCCCCGCGGCCCCGCTCTTCTCCGGGTGGAACTGCGTGGCCGCCACGTTCCCGCGCGCCAGCACGCTGGGGAAGGTCAGCCCGTAGGTCGTCTCCCCCAGCGTCAGCGCCGGGTCGGCGGGGGCCGGGTAGAAGCTGTGCACGAAGTAGAACCACGCCCCGTCCGCGATGCCCGCCACGATGGGATGCTCGCGCGTCCACGCCACCTGATTCCAGCCCATGTGCGGCACCTTCAGGTGGTCGAAGCCGAAGTGCCGCACCTCGCCCGGCAGCACGCCCAGGCACTCCTGCCCGCCGCCCTCCTCGGAGCGGTCGAGCAGCGCCTGCAGCCCCATGCACACGCCCAGGAAGGGCCTGCCGGAGGCGATGAATGCGCGCAGCGGCTCCTCCAGCCCGCGCGCGCGCAGCTTGGCCATCGTGTCCGAGGCCGCGCCCACGCCCGGCAGGATGGCCCCGTGCGCGCGCGCCAGCTCGGCGGGGTCGGCGGACACGGTGGCGGCCATGCCCGCGTGCGCCAGCGCGCGCTCGACGCTGCGCAGGTTGCCCGCGTCGTAGTCGACCACCACCAGCAGGGGTTGGGCGCTCACCGCCCCAGCGTAGGCCGCGCCCGCGCTACGGTCATGGGGGTTGCGCGTTGGGGAACGGATGCGCTAGCCTGATTAGGCCAATTCGAGCCAGTGGGGGGAGCAAGATGAGCGCCATCGATATGGCAACGCTTGGCGTTTTCGCGTGGGCGCTCGCGTTGAATGTTCTTGCGGGAATTATCTCCTTCTTTGAGGATATTGATGAGAGTGGTGGAGTCCGGATGGACCGGAACTATGCTCCTGTGAGTATGAAAGGATGGCGCGGTATTCGCGGAGGAGGTTCAGGGCTATTCTGGCGCTTCTATACAAATACTAGAATCCGGGAATCCGACTCCCATCTTGAACGAGTTTACGTCAGTCCGTGGGCGAGATTTCCACTGGATTCGAGAGATATTCTCGCGCTTCGAGGGCTTTTGCGGCGTGTATCGCTGTTATCCTTGGCAATCATTGGAATGATTCGCTTCTCGATGGGAGAGCCTATCCTGAATATACTGTAGGGCTGCCCGCTTGCCCCACCCCGCCCGGCCCCGTAGACTCCCCGCCATGCCCGAACCGAACTGGGTCAACCGTACGCTGTGGACCGGCGATAACCTCGATGTCATGCGCGGCATGAACGACGACTGCGTCGACCTCATCTACCTGGACCCGCCCTTCAACTCCAACCGCGACTACGCGGCCCCCATCGGCGGCATGGCCGAGGGCGCGGGCTTCAAGGACCGCTGGTCCATGAGCGACGCGAAGGACGTGTGGCACGGCGAGATCGCAGAGGCCATGCCCCCGCTCTACCGCGCCATCGACGCGGCGGGCCTCACGCACGGCAAGCGGATGAAGGGCTACCTGATCTGGATGGCCGTTCGGCTGCTGGAGATGGAGCGCATCCTCAAGCCCACGGGCAGCATCTTCCTGCACTGCGACGATACCGCCGGGGCCTACCTCAAAGTGACGATGGACGCCATCTTCGGATGGGCCAACTGCGTCAACGAGATTCAGTGGCGGCGTACGCGGGGGCGCTCCGACGCGAAGAAATTCGGGCGCGTCCACGACACCATCCTCTACTACCGTATGGGCGACGAGTTCACGTGGGAACCGCAGTACATGGCCCACGGTCCCGACTACGTGAAGCGTCATTACAACAAATCGGACCGCTGGGGCCGCTGGCGGTCAGCTCAGCTGACCGCCAGCGGCCCCAGCGGTGGGGAATCCGGGCTTCCGTGGCGGGGGAGCGATCCTGGTGACATCGGCAGGCACTGGTCCACTCCCATTAAGGGCGGCATGACCGCCTGGATTCAGGAGCGCGACCTCATCCCCGGCTGGCCCGACGCCTACCCAACCGTCCACGCCCGCCTCGACGCGCTCGACGCCGCTGGCCTCGTCCACTGGCCGGAGCGCGGCGCCATGCCCAGCCTCAAGCGCTACCTCGATTCCACGAAGGGCAACGCCTGCGACGACATGATCGTGGACATCGGCAAGATCGAGGCCAAGGCCGCGGAGAACGTCCACTATCCCACGCAGAAGCCCATCCGCCTGCTCCGGCGCCTCATCGCCGCGGCCTCCAACCCCGGCGATCTCGTGCTCGACCCCTTCTGCGGCTGCGCCACCGCCTGCGTCGCCGCCGAGCAGCTGGGCCGGCGGTGGACCGGCATCGACGTCTCGGCCCTCGCCGCCAAACTCGTCCTCAGCCGCCTCGATCGCGAGGTCAGCCGGAACGGCGGCGAGAAGGCGAGGCAGGGCAGCACCTGGCGCGGGCTCATCGTCCACCGCGAGGACATCCCGCAGCGCACGGACTTGGGCGACATCCCGCGCTACAACGCGGACGAGAACAAGCGCTACCTCTACGGCAAGCAGGAGGGGCTGTGCAACGGCTGCGTGATGTTCTTCCCCTACCGCAACCTGACGGTGGACCACATCGTGCCGAAGGCGAAGGGCGGCACGGACCACATCGAGAACCTGCAGTTGTTGTGCGGGGCGTGCAACTCGAAGAAGCACACGCGCACGCAGGAGGAGTTCCTGGCCCTCCTCCGCATCGAGGGCCTCCGGCAGTAGCGCTTTGACGGGGGAGGCGCCGTCGCGCAGACTGGCGGGGGGAGGGCGTCATGCCGGAGCAGGTCTACGACGGCGGCAAGTTCCGCCAGCTGGCGCTGTATCTCGCCGGGCGCTCCGCGGACGACCCCGCGTTCGGCAAGACGAAGCTGGCCAAGCTGCTCTTCTTCAGCGATTTCCTCGCCTACGGCGAGCTGGGCGCGTCCATCAGCGGCGCGACCTACGTGAAGGAGCGCTACGGCCCCAGCCCCGATTGCCTCGACGAAGAGATCGAACGCATCGTGGCGATGGGGGCGGGCGCGATCGTCCGTCGCCGCTACCACGGCCACGAGCAGCAGCGGCTGACGCCGTCGGGCGGGATCGACGCCTCCGCCCTGCCCGATGCCGAGCGCGCCATCGCGGACCGCGTGCTGGAGGAGCTGCGGGACGACGACGCGGGGAGCGCCTCGCGCCGCTCGCACCTGGAGCCCGCGTGGAAGTACGTCGACTTGTACGAGCCGATTCCGTACGGGTTCGTGTTCGTGTCCCCCGAACCGTTGAGCGCGGAGACGGTCCGCATTGGCCAGGAGGTGGCGGCGAGACTGGGGCGCGCGTGACCAGCGGGCGCATGGGGCACATCCGCTTCCGGCCAGTGGCCGAGGCGCAGTACCGGGCCATTTGCGAGGACCATCCCCGCGCGCGGGAGGCCATCGAGCACGCGCTGCTGGCCATCGGGTACGCGGGCGCGGATCACCCCGTCGTCCCGAACACGGGCGGCCTGCGCGCCGCCGAGACGCGCCGCTTCCCCGGCCTGCCGAGGCTGTCACTCATCTTCAGCGCCGACAGCCCCGGCGAGTACTGGATCGAGGAGATCCGCGTGCGCCGGTAGCCTCCCATGACAGGCCGCTCCCCGTGCGGCGGGCTAGAATCGGGGGGCATGGCCGAGGCGTCCCAGCATGAGGCGCGCCTCCGCAGCGAGGAGCTGCGGGCGCGCATCAACCACCACAACCACCGCTACTACGTGCTCGACGCGCCCGAAATCGGCGACGGCGAGTACGACGAGCTGTTCGCCGAGCTGCGCGCGCTGGAGGCCGCCTGGCCCGAGCTGATCACGCCCGATTCGCCCACGCAGCGCACGGGCGCGGCCCCGCTCGACGCCTTCTCCACGGTGGAGCACCGCGAGCCCCTGCTCAGCCTCTCCAACGCCGCGTCGGAGGCGGAGCTGGCGGACTGGCTGCGCCGCGCCGCGGAGCGCGCCGACCGCGACGATTTCGCGCTCACCACGGAGCCGAAGATCGATGGCCTCGCCATCTCCCTCGTCTACGAGAACGGGCGGCTGGCGCATGGGGCCACGCGCGGCGACGGGCGGCGCGGCGAGAACGTGACCGCCAACCTGCGCACCATCCGCAGCATCCCGCTGGCGCTGGCGGGGGATTGCCCCCCCGCCTTCGAGGTGCGCGGCGAGGCGTACATGACGAAGAGCGGCTTCGAGCGCATGAACGCGGAGCGCGGCGAGCGGGGCGAGCCGCTCTTCGCCAACCCGCGCAACGCGGCGGCGGGGGCCGTGCGCCAGCTCGACCCGTCGGTCACGGCGCAACGCCCGCTCTCCGTCTACGTCTACCAGCTGGGCTGGAGCGAGGGCCCCGCGCCGTCCAGCCACTTCGAGCGGCTGGAGTGGCTGCGCGCGCTCGGCTTCCGCGTGAACGGCGACGCCCGCCGCCACGCCACGCTCGCCGGGGCGCACGAGCGCGTGCGCTGGTGGGGCGAACGGCGCGCGCGGCTCGACTACGACATCGACGGCGTGGTGGTGAAGATCGACGACGCCGGGGCGTGGGCGGAGCTGGGCGTGGCGGGGCGCGAGCCGCGCTGGGCCACGGCCTACAAGTTCCCGCCCCAGCAGCGCACCACGAAGCTGCTCGACATCGCCGTGAACGTGGGCCGCACGGGCGCGCTCAACCCCTTCGCCGTGCTGGCCCCGGTGGTGGTGGGCGGGGCGCGCGTGGGCATGGCCACGCTCCACAACGAGCAGGACATCCACCGCAAGGACATCCGCGTCGGCGACACCGTGATCGTGCAGCGCGCGGGCGACGTGATCCCGCAGGTGGTGGCCCCCGTGCTCAGCCTGCGCGACGGCTCCGAGCGCGTCTTCGCCATGCCCGCGGCCTGCCCCGCCTGCGGCGCCGCCGTGGAGCGCGAGGAGGACGCCGCCGATTCGTTCTGCCCCAACCGCGCCTGCCCGCAGCAGCGCGTGCGCCTCGTCGAGCACTTCGCCTCGCGCGGGGCCATGGACATCGAGGGCCTCGGCGAGCGCCTCTCGGCGGTCCTCTTCCGCGAGCGGCTGGTGCGCGACGTGGCCGACATCTACGACCTGCGGGCCGACCAGCTGGCCGAACTGCGCCTGCCCCAGCGCCTGGGCGAGAGCAGCGCGAAGGCGCTGAAGGATCACTTCAGGACCCTGCCCGCCATGCTCGATGCGGACGGCGGGGAACTGCGCGCGGTGGACGGCATCGGCCCCGCTGTGGCCGACGCCCTCGCCGGCGCGGAGAACCGCGCCCGCATGGAGGCGTGGCGGGCGGAGGGCGTCGAGCCGTCCGTGAAGGAGCTGGCGGACCTGCGCCTCGACGACCGCCGCTTCGGCCACGGCAACGCGGCCAACCTCATCGCGGGCGTGGCGGCCAGCCGCGAACGTCCGCTCGCCAACCTGCTCTTCGCCCTCGGCATCCGCCACACGGGCGCGGAGACGGCGCGGCTGCTGGCGGCGCGCTTCGGCGAACTGGACGCCATCCTCGACGCGGGCGAGGAGGCGCTGCAGGAGGTGGACGGCGTGGGCCCCGTCGTGGCCCGCTCCATCGCGCGCTGGGCCGAGCGCCCCGAACACCGCGAGGTCGTGGACCGCCTGCGCGCGGCGGGCGTGAACGTGACCGGCGAAATCGAGGTTGGCCCCGCCGAGGGGCCGCTCACGGGGCTGGCCGTCGTCGTCACCGGCAGGCTCGATTCCATGTCGCGCGCCGAGGCCGAGGCGCGCGCGAAGGAGGCGGGTGCCTCCGTCACGGCCTCGGTCTCGAAGAAGACGGCCTTCCTCGTCGCCGGCGCGGAGCCGGGCGCGAGCAAGCTGACGCGCGCCCAGGCGCTCGGCACGCCCGTGCTCGACGAGGAGCGCTTCCTGGCGGTGCTGGCGGAGGGACGGGACGCCCTCGAACGCTTCCGCGCCGAAGCGGAGGCGGGAGCGTGAGCGCGGAACCGCGGCGCGACGCCTACACGCACGGCCACCACGCCTCCGTCGTGGCCCAGCACGGACGCCGCACCGCCGGGGAAGCCGCCGCCTTCCTGTTGCCGCGCCTGCGTCCGGGCATGCGGCTGCTGGACGCTGGCTGCGGGCCGGGCTCCATCACGGAGGGGCTGGCGCGGCGCGTGGCCCCGGGCGAGGTCGTGGGCGTGGACGCCGAGCCGTCCGTGCTCGCCATCGCGCGCGAACGGGGCGCGGACCTGCCCAACCTGCGCTTCGAACGGGCCAGCGTCTACGACCTGCCCCACGCGGCGGACTCCTTCGACGCCGCCTACGCCCACCAGCTGCTGCAGCACCTGGCCGATCCGCCCGCCGCCCTGCGCGAGCTGGCCCGCGTCGTGCGTCCCGGCGGCCTCGTGGCCGTGCGCGATTCCGACTACCAGACCATGATCAGCTGGCCGCGCTCGGAGGCCATTGAGGAGTGGCGCGCGCTCTACACGGAGATGGTGCGGCGCAACGGCGCGGACGCCAACGCGGGGCGGCGCATCCCCTCTTGGCTGGCGCGCGCGGGCCTCGGCGACGTCGAGGTCTCGACCACGGTGGCGCTCATGCGCGAACGCGACGAGGTGCGGAACTGGGGCGATTCCTGGGCCGAGCGCGTGACCGCCTCCGCCTTCGCCGCGCAGGCGCTCGAGCGCGGGCTGGCCACGCGCGCCGACCTGGAACGCATCGCGGCGGGCTGGCGCGCCTGGGCCCGCGATCCGGAGGCGCTCTTCCTGTTCGTGCACGTGGAAGGCGTCGCCGTCGTCCCCTGAGGCGCGGGGCGGGGCGGGCGCGCTGCCCTATACTGGAACGCATCCCCGCACCGGGAAGGTTTCGTGGCGCGAATCGGCCCCTTCGCACGCCTCTTCGGCTTTCTCTCCCAGGACATCGCCATCGACCTGGGCACGGCCAACACGCTCGTCATGGTGCGGGGCCGCGGCATCGTCATCGACGAACCCTCCATCGTGGCCATCGACCGCAACTCCAAGCGCATCCTCTCCATCGGCGCGGACGCGCAGCGCATGGTGGGGCGCACGCCCTCCAACATCGTGGCCGTGCGCCCCCTGCGCGACGGCGTGATCTCGGACTTCGAGGTGACGGAGCGGATGCTCAGCTACTTCATCCGCGCCGTGCAGGAGCGCGCCTTCCTCGCCCAGCCGCGCCTCGTCGTGGGCATCCCCAGCGGCGTCACGGAGGTGGAGAAGCGCGCCGTGCACGACGCCGCCCTCAGCGCGGGCGCGCGCTCCTGCTACCTCATCGAGGAGCCGCTGGCCGCCGCCATCGGCTCCGGCCTGCCCGTCATGGAGGCGTCGGGCTGCATGGTCGTCGACATCGGCGGCGGCACCACCGAGGTGGCCGTCATCTCCCTCGGCGGCATGGTCGTGAGCCGGTCCATCCGCACTGCCGGCGACGAGATGGACCGCAGCATCATCGCCTACGCCCGCACGGTCCATAACCTCCTCATCGGCGAACGCACGGCGGAGGAGGTGAAGCAGGCGGCGGGCTCGGCCGCTCCCCTTGATGCGGAGGATGCGATCGTGCTGCGCGGGCGCGACCAGGCCTCGGGCCTGCCCAAGTCCGTTGAGGTCAGCACCGTCGAGCTGCGCGACGCCCTCGCCGGGCCCGTCGGCGAGATCGTCGACATGGTGCGCGCCCTCATCCAGCTCACGCCCCCCGAGCTGGTGAGCGACCTGATGGCGCACGGCATCGCGCTGGCGGGCGGCGGCGCCCTGTTGCGCGGGCTCGACCGCCGCATCAGCCAGGAGACGCGCTTCCCCGTCTACGTCTCCGAGGATCCGCTCCTCTGCGTCGTGCGCGGCGCGGGCCAGCTCTTCGACGAAATCGAGACGCTGGCCGCCGCCGAGGGGCAGTTCGACGCGGGAAGGTCGCGGCGCTAGCCTCGAAGCGGGCGCGGGATGCTGCTCTTCAGCCGCTACACCTACTGGACCGGGGCGATGGTGGCGCTCGCCGTCGCGCTGGCCGTGGCCGGACGCGCGGGCGCGCTCGACCCCGTGCAGGGCGTCTTCCTGCGCGCCGCCTCCCCCGTCGAGAGCGGCCTCGATGCCGCCTTCGGCCCCGTCGCGCGCTTCTTCGACGACGTGGGCGACCTCGCCCGCCTGCGCGCCGAGAACCGCCGCCTGCTGGGCGAGAACGAGACGCTGCGCAACGAGAACGCCGCCCTGCGCGCCGACACGCGCCAGCTCGGCGAACTGGAGGAGGCGCTGGGCATCGTGGCCGCCGACCCCTCCGCCGAACGGCTGCCCGCGGGCGTGCTCAGCCGCATCCGCGGGCCGCTCACGCGCGAGCTGCGCATCGACAAGGGCTCCGGCGACGGCGTGCGCGAGGGCAACCCCGTGCTCTCCGTGCGCGGCACCCTCATCGGCACGGTCACGCGCGCCCTGCCGGGGGCCTCCTTCGTGCGCCTCGTGGCCGACAGCCGCAGCAGCGTGGCCGCGCAGGTGCTGGGCGCGTCCGCCGACGGCGTCGTGCGCGGCGACGGCGAGGGCCTGTCCTTCGATCTGGCCGAGGGCGACGTGAACGCGGGCGACGCCATCGTCACCTCTGGCCTCGGCGGGGCCTACCCGCCCGACATCCCCATCGGCGAGGTGGTCGAGGTGCGCGGCGACGCGCAGGACCCCTTCCCCACGGTGCGCCTGGAGACGGCGGTGCGCATCGCCACCACGCGCACCGTGCTCGTCATGATCAGCTTCGCGCCCGACCGCTTCGGGCTGGACGAATGACGCGCGCCGCGCTGGTCGCGCCGCTGGTCGTGGCGACGGTCGCCGCGCAGGCCGCCGTCGCGCCGCTCTTCCCCCTGTCGGGCGCGGTCGCCGACCTGCCGCTCGTGCTGCTGGCGCTGCTGGCGGCCTTCGCCGGGCCGCTGGCGGCGATGGCGGCGCTGCCCGCGCTGGCGCTGTTCGCGGGCTTCGCCCTCAACACGGGGCCGGAATGGCTGATCGCCGCCTGGCTGCCGCTGCTGCCCGCCGCCGCCTGGCTCCAGCGCCTGCGCGGGGGCGCGCGCCTGTCCGCCGTCCCGCTGCTCGCCACGGTGATGGCGGCGGGCCTGTGGGCGCGCGCCCTGCTCGCGGGCGTGGCCGTCTCCGCCGGGGCCGCGCCCGCCCCCGTCGCCCTGCTCACGGACCTGCTCCTGCCGGGGATGCTGCTCGACGGGGCGGCCTTCGCCGTCGCCTGGCTCGCGTGCCGCGCGCTGGGCCGCGAGACGCGCTCCCTCGAACCGGACCGCTGGGGGGTCTGAGCCGTGCGCCGCTTCCTCACCGAACGCCGCGTCGATCCCGGCCTCAGCCGCAACCGCCCCCACGGCAACGTGGCCGTGCTGCGCGTGGCCGTGGTCGTCCTCTTCGCGGCGCTGGGGCTGCGGCTGGCGCAGATGCAGCTGGTGGACGGCGCGGAGTACGCCGCCCGCTCCGAGCGGAACCGCATCATCGTGGAGAGCATCGCGCCCGTGCGCGGCCTCGTCTTCGACCGCGACGGCGAGGCCATGGTCGAGAACACGGGCGCCTTCGCCGCCATGATCACGCCCGCGCTGCTGCCCGATCACGCCGCCGACCGCTACCGCCTCTACCTCCACCTCGAGGACCTGCTGGACGTGCCCGCGCTCGAAATCCAGGACGCCGTGGCGGCTTCGGAGGCCGGCGGCGGCGCGCCCCTCGCCATCGCGCGCGCGCTCGACCGCACCACCGCCCTGCTGCTGGAGCAGGCCGCCGCCGACCTGCCCGGCGTGAGCCTCGCGGTCGAAACGGCGCGCTCCTACGTGGCCGGGCCCGAGTTCAGCCACATCCTCGGCTACGTGGGGCCGCAGTCGCCGGAGGAGTGGGCCGTGCTGCGCGACGAGGGCTACGCCTTCAACGAATCCGTGGGCAAGGTGGGCGTGGAGGCGCGCTACGAGGCCAGCCTGCGGGGCACGCCCGGGCGCGCCGTCGTCGAAATCGACGCGCAGGGCGAGCTGGTCGCCACGCTCGAACGGCGCGAGCCGGTGGCGGGCCGCGGCCTGCGCCTCTCCATCGACGCCGGGCTGCAGCGCTACGTGCACCAGCTGCTGGTGGACACCATGGACGAGGCCCAGACCGCCGCCGCCGTGGTCATGAGCCCCCGGACGGGCGAGGTCTACGCCCTCGTCTCCGTGCCCACCTACGACAACAACATCTTCTCGCTGGCCGACCCCGGCGACGCCTGGCGGGCGCTGCTGGACGACCCGCGCCGCCCGCTCCTGCACCGCGCCCTCAGCCCCGCCGCGCCGGGCTCCACCTTCAAGCTGGTGACCGCCGCCGCCGCGCTGGAGGAGGGCGCGATCACGCCCGCCACGCGCCGCGTCATCGACAGCAACGTGCTCGAATTCATCGGCGAGGACGGCCAGCCCTACTACTTCTACGACTGGCGCGTGCACGGCGAGCTGGACCTCACCGGGGCCATCGCCTGGTCCTCCAACATCTACTTCTACATGGCCTCCTGCGGCATTCCCCAGGAGGGCATCCGCGGCCTCGGCGACGGGCCGGAGCAGTCCGCCGTGGTGCTCGGCTACTACGCCCGCAGCTTCGGGCTGGGGCAGGTCACGGGCCTCGACATCGCGGGCACGGAGTTCTCCGGCACGGTGCCCGGCCCGGAATGGAAGAGCCGCAGCCGCAGCGCCGACTTCTTCACCGACGCGGACCGCGAGTGGTACCTGGCCGACACCTGCTTCATGGGCATCGGGCAGGGCGACGTGACCGCCACGCCCCTGCAGATCGCCTCCGTCACCGCCGCCATCGCCAACGGCGGCCGCCTGCCCAAGCCGCGCGTGCTGCGCGAGATCGTGGACGCCGCGGGCGAGACCGTGGAGGTGGCCGAACCGGAGTGGGAGACGCTGCCCGTGGACCCGCGCCACCTGGCCGTCATCCGCGGCGGGATGCGCCAGTCCGTGGTGGAGGGCGCGGCCTTCCGCGCGAGCCTGCCGGACGTGGCCGTGGCGGGCAAGACGGGCACGGCGGAGTTCGTCGATCCCGCCGACGGCGAGACGAAGGAGCACGCCTGGTTCACCGGCTTCGCGCCCCACGCGAACCCGCAGGTGGTGGTCACCGTGTTCTACGACCTCGGCGTGGGCGGGGAGAAGGCCGCGCCCGTGGCCGCCGACATCATCGCCTGGTTCCTGGAGCGGGTGGCGCCGTGACCGTCCTGCGCGGCCAGCCGTCCCTGCGCGCGTGGGCCCGCTTCGACGCCCTGCTGGCCTTCGCCGCGCTGGCGCTCGTGGCCTACGGGCTGACGCTCATCCACAGCGGCAGCCTGCGCTCCTACGACGGCCCGCTGGCCAGCCTCGCCAACCCCGTGGCGCGGCAGGGGCTCTTCGCGGTGGTGGCCGTGGGCGGCATGATCGCCGTCTCGCGCCTCGACTACCACCTCTTCCTGCACTACGCCTGGTGGCTCTACGGGGCGGCCATCGTGCTGCTGCTGGCGCTCATCCCGCTGGGCCAGACGGAGTTCGGCTCGACGCGCTGGTTCGCCATCGGCCCGGTCCAGTTCCAGCCTTCCGAGTTCGCCAAGATCGCGGTCGTGCTGGCCACCGCGCGCTACCTCGCCGGGCAGGGCGGCGACGCCCGCACCCTGCGCGCGCTGGGCGGGGCCTTCGCCATCGTCGCGCCCGTGCTCCTGCTCGTCTTCGTCCAGCCCGACCTGGGCACGAGCGTCGTGCTCGCCTCCATCTGGCTGGGCATGATCGTGGTGGCGGGCGTGCGCCGCCGCCACATGCTCATCCTCGCCGCCGCCTTCCTCGCCGTGCTGCCCTTCGTCTGGACCTTCACCGTGGCCGACTACCAGATCGAGCGCATCTCCGTGCTCTTCAACGCCGAGGAGGACCCGCTGGACGCGGGCTACAACCCCATCCAGTCGCAGATCGCCGTGGGCTCCGGCCAGCTGCTGGGCAAGGGCCTCACCAACGGCGAGCAGACGCAGCTCGATTTCCTCAAGGTGAAGACGCGCGACTTCATCTTCAGCGTGCTCGGCGAGGAGCTGGGGTTCGTGGGCGCGATGGCGCTCTTCGCGCTCTTCATCCTGCTGCTCATGCGGGGCATCCGCGCGGCCCAGATCGCGGGCGACGTGCCCGGCCAGCTGGTGGCCGCGGGCGTGGTCGTCACCATCCTCATGCAGGCCGTCATCAACATCGCCGTGAACCTCAGCGTCTTCCCCGTGACGGGCCTGCCCCTGCCCTTCGTGAGCCAGGGCGGCAGCTCCCTGCTCGCCCTCTTCCTCGCCCTCGGCATCGTGCAGAGCATCGTCATGCGCCACCGCGCCTACCGGCAGGTGTAGGGGAGAGTGGAGAGTGAAGAGGAGAAGCGTGGAGAGTGGTTGGGCGCCGCTCGCCGCCGCTTGACGCGCGGGGCCCGCAGGCGCACGCTCGCGCCATGCGCGGTGGCCAACCGACCACCGATCACCGACCACCGACCACCGGAGGCCATCCATGCCGGAGCCGCCCACCGAGGCCGAGGTGCTCGGCTACTTCGAGTCGCTCTCCAACTGGAACCGCTGGGGCGCGGACGACGAGCTCGGCGCGCTCAACCACATCACGCCCGACGCGCGCCGCGCCGCCGCCGCCCTCGTGCGCGAGGGCCTCTCCGTCTCCTGCGCCTGGGACATCGAGACCGCGCCCCGCGCCGACCAGCTCTTCGGCACGCCCCAGCGCTACATGCTGGCCACGGGCCGCGACCCGCTCGCCGTGGGGCGCGGCGGCGCCGCCCTCGAGGTCGCCAGCTTCGCCTTCCACGGCGTCACCATCACCCACCTCGACGGGCTCAGCCACATCTTCTGGGACGGCGCCATGTACAACGGCAAGCCCGCCGAGCTCGTCACCGCCGCCGAGGGCGCGCGCCACCACGCCGTCACCGCCTTCCGCGACGGCATCGTCACGCGCGGCGTGCTCATGGACGTCCCCGCGCTCGACGGACGCCCCTGGCTCGACGCGGGCGAAGGGGTCTTTCCCGAACACCTCGAAGCCGCCGAGGCGCGGCAGGGCGTGCGCGTGCGCGCGGGCGACGCGGTGCTCCTGCGCACGGGCAAGGGCCGCATCCTGCGCGAGGAGGCGGCGCGCCCGCCCCGCTCCGCCGGCGGCTGGCACGCGGCCTCCCTCCCTTGGCTGCACGAGCGCGGGGCCGCCGTCATCGGCGCGGACACGGCGCAGGAGGCGGGCGGCCCCGGCTACGACGCCCTGCCCATGCCCGTCCACCTCATCGCCATCGTGGCCATGGGCATGCCCCTCATCGACAACTGCGACCTGGAGGCGCTGGCCGAGACCTGCTCGCGCCTCAACCGCTGGGAGTTCTTCCTCTGCATCCAGCCCCTGCGCCTGCAGGGCGGCACGGGCGGCGCCGTCAACCCCGTCGCCGTGTTCTGAGCCGGTGGTCGGTGGTCGGTATGGAGCGTCGGCCCCGCGTGGGCGCGAACGCGCTCACCACTGGCCACGAACCACCGATCACTGGCCACCGGGACTTGCCGGGCAGGGATTCGAACCCCGACCAGAGGCTTCAAAGGCCTGTGTGCTACCGTTACACCACCCGGCAGTGTCGATGCGCCCTCCGCTATGGGCGTTGGTGCCGAAGGCCGGACTCGAACCGGCACGGGCCTGGTGGCCCAACGGTTTTTGAGACCATCGCGTCTGCCAATTCCGCCACTTCGGCCCACTGCGACGGTAGCCCCGCAAGCCGCGCGCGGTCAAGGCGAACGGCCTCACGGAAGGGCCGCCGCTTTCGCCTCCGCCTCCAGCTCGGCCCCGATTTTCGCCAGCGAGGCGCGGAAGAGGTAGACGGCCTCCGCTTCCTCGGCAAGTTCCCGGATGGACGCATCGGAGAGACCGGCGGCGCGCAGGATGTCCCCCGGATCGATGCGCGCGGCGCCATCGCCCGGGTCGCTCCATTCGGGCAGCGTGCGCGTGTACGCCGCCAGCTGCCACGGATCCTGCTGGCCGAAGCGCGCATGGATCGCGTCGAGCACGTCGGCGTCGATGGCCCCGAGCGCATCGCAGTCGGTGGGGCCGACGAGGGCGACCGCGTGGTCGCGCGGCGGGGAGACGCGGATACTCCACTCGGAATCGCCGTCGGGGCATCCCCAAGTCAGCAGGTCGAGGATGCGGCCGAGGGCGGGGCCGTGCCGCGTGGCGATGAAGCAGTCGCCCGTGATGGGCGTACTGGTCTCGATGAGCGTCTGACGGTCGGCGAGGTAGAGCAGCTGAACGAGCATGGCGCCGTGCATGGGACCGCCGTGCCGGGACAGCAGGCGCGCGGCGGCCTGTGCGGCGCGTTGCTCGTCGAAGAAGAAGCGCATCATCGGCGGCCTCCGTTCACGCCATGATACGGCACGGGCGCTTCGGCCCGCGTGCTACCATGACGCGCCCCGGCGGCACCGCCGTGGAAGGAAGGTCGCGATGCCCGAAATCGGCTCCCTGACGAGCGTCCCCATCCGCGAGGTGTGGCCCAACGAGGCCGCCGACCTCACGCCGTGGCTCGCCAGGAATCCCGACCTGCTGGGCAAGGAACTGGGGATGGACCTTGAACTGGAGGGCACGGAAGTTGCCGTCGGGCCGTTCAGCGCCGACATCCTCTTCCGCGCCAGCGACCGGAACGCGCTGGTCGTGGTGGAGAACATGATGGGGTCCACGGACCACGACCATCTCGGCAAGACGATCACCTACGCATCGGGATTGGAGGCCGCCCATGAGGAAGAAGGGCTTGAGGCTACCTACGCCGTGCTCCTCGCGGAGCGCGTCCGCGCTGAGCACCGCACGGCGCTCACGTGGCTGAACACGCACACGACGGAGGCGGTGGGGTTCTTTGGCGTCGAGGCCAGGGTGTGGCGCATCGGCGACTCGTTGCCCGCGCCGAAACTCGACGTCGTCGTTCGTCCTGATGACTGGGTGCGGCGGATCGTTAAGCCTGATCTGACGAAAGAGCAGCGGCTCCTTCGCGATTTCTGGGCTGCGTTTCGGCCCGAGTTCGAAGCGGCGCACCCTGACTGGACGCCACAGGGCAAGTTGACTGGCAGAAAGGCTGCGTGGGCAATCTTCCCTTCGACAAGGCCGGATGTGGAATTCGCCGCCAGTTTTACGGGCCGCGAATATGGATTCAAACTGGAGTGCGTGACCACGGGTAGCGAGAGAAGCCGTCTCTACCGCACATTGCACGAACGCCGCTCCGAGATTGAAGCGCGCTTCGGCGAGGCCCTCGACTGGAGGGAGAATAGCGAGGATGCCAAGCGCTGGTACATTTTCGCTGGATACCGGGATCGCGAAGTTGGCATCCACGACCGCGAGCGCTGGCCCGAGGTGCGCGAGTGGACCATCCAGCGCCTCGGCGACCTGCGCGACGCCATCCAGCCGCACCTCGAGGAGCTGGCAGCGGAGGACGGCGCGTAGCAGCGGCGGTGGGGGAGGCTGGAGCGGAAGACGAGGGTCGAACTCGCGACCTCCTCCTTGGCAAGGAGGCGCTCTACCACTGAGCTACTTCCGCATCGCGGGGGAGTATAGCAGGCCCGCGCCGTCCGCGCGCGCCAGCCCCCCCGCTAGTCCCCCAGCAGGGAGGTGTAGCCGAGGGCCACCACGTCCTCGACGTACTGGCTGCGCCAGGCCGGGTCGGGGACGCGCAGGCGGCGCTCGCGGAACCAGCGGTGCAGGGCCAGGTACTCCTCCTCCAGCCGCGCGCGCCAGCCGTCCTCCTCGCGGAACGTTTCCGGGTCCACCTCCTCCAGCCGCCGCGCCATGTCGGCGTACTCGACGCCGTCCTCTTCCTTCCAGTAGGTGGCGAGGTAGTCGAGCGACTCCTCGAGGTTGCGGCGGCACTCGTCCAGCTGCACGCCCATCCAGCCCGCCTCCGTCATGGGCTCGCCGTTCACGCGGAAGCGGCCCGCGCAGGGTTCGCAGACGACGACCAGCTTGCGCGCGTCGCAGTCGGACTTGTCCTCGCAGTCCTCGCAGCGTTTGGCGAAGGCGGCGGCCTCGGGGCTGCGCGTGTGGCCCACGATCATCTCCTCGCCGATGGCCTCGCACGCCTGGCAGGCGAGCGTGCCCGCGAGGATTTCGTTGATCGTCTTGTCCCAGTCGACCGGCATGGCGCTCACTCCACCGTATACCACCCGGCCTGGCCGGGCATTTCCTCGATGCCGACGGTGAGGCGGCGGATGGTGGCCGCGCCGCCCTCGGCCAGCGCCGCCCGCAGCCGCCCGGCGAACCACTCCGCCAGCCGCTCCGCCGTGGAGTTGTCGATGGGCAGGGCGGCCACGTCCGATTTGGGGAAGACGTAGCGGCGCCCACCGTAGGAGATTTCCCAGTCGTCCGCGCCCTCGACGATGGTGAGGACGCGGCTCTCGCGCTGGAGCAGGAACTTGTGGTCGAGCTCGTCGGCGATGGCCTTCGTGAGGCGCTTCAGGTCGCCGAAGTCCCACACCCACGAGTCCTCCGTGAGGTCGCCCTCCACGTCCACGCTCACGTCGTAGTTGTGGCCGTGGAGGGGCTCGCATTCCCCGAGGAAGGTGGCGAAGTGGGCTGCGGCGAAGCGCAGGCGGTTGCGCTCGACGGTGACGCGGCGGGTGACGGGCATGGCGCGGCCTCCGGTGGCGATGGCGTGATCGTCGCACGCGCGGCGGGGGGGCGCTCGCGGATCAGCCGCGGCCCACCAGCCCGCCCGCGTCCATGGCGAAGATGCCGCGCATGTCGCGGTCGATGCGCAGCTGCAGGTAGGCGCGCAGCGCGCGGATGCGCTCCGGCGCCTCCTCCCAGCCCTCGCCGTCGAGCGCGTGCAGGTGGCCCAGCGCCTCCGTCAGCGCCGCGCTCAGCTCGCGGTAGCGCTCGTTGATGTCGGCGAAGGCGGGCAGCGCCGGGAATTCGGGGTCGCGCGCGGCGCGTTCGCCGATGGCGCGCAGGGCGGCGGCCGCCTCGCCCTCGCCGCTGGCCGCGGCCTCGCCCGTCTCGCGCAGCACGCGCGCCATGCGCCCGCACTCGTCCGCCATCCACTGCTGTTCGACCGGCAGGCGGCGCTCGACGGAGAGCAGCATCTGCAGGATCTGGCGGACGGTGACGCGGGCGGCGTCCGTGCCCAGTTCGGGCAGCACGTCGCGTTCGAGCGCCTCGCGGATCAGTTCCAGCACGCGCGCCGAACTGGGGTTGGCGAACATCAGGCGTCCTCCTGCGCGGCGGGGTAGCCGAGGATGGCGGTGTAGCCGGGCTGCGCCGCCACCAGCGGCTGGAGCATGTAGGTGCTGAGGAAGTTGTCGCTCTCGCCGTCCAGCCCGCGGCGCACGGCGTCGAGGATGGGCGCGGCCAGCGAGGCCGAGGAGAACACCTGGAAGAAGCCCACGTCCTCCTCCGTCACGGGGATGCCGCTCACCTTCGTGTAGTGCCCGAGGAAGCCGCCGTCCGCCTTCACCGCGCCGAACAGGTCGAAGCCCGTGAGCGTGGAGAGCTGCCGAACCCAGCCGATGTCCTCGCGCGGGTCGCCCACGTGCGCGTTCTCCCAGTCGATCACGCCCGTGATGCGCCCCCGCTCGTAGAGGAAGTTCGAGGGCTGGTAGTCGCCGTGGCAGACGGCCAGCGGCACGGGCTTGGGCAGGCGGTTCGGCAGGCTCGCGTACATGTCGTAGAAGACCGGCAGCGGGTCGAAGGCGATCTTCCGGTAGCTGGACAGGAAGAATTCGATGGAGCTGGCCATGTAGGCGTCCCAGCCGGAGCAGTCGATGCCCGCGCCGCGCGCGTCGCGCAGCTCGCCGTCGGGGTCGAGCGCGTCGAGCGGGGCGGCGTGCAGTTCGGCCAGCCGCTCGCAGAATTCGGTGGCCACCGCCTCGGCCTCGTCCTCGTTGCCCGGCGCGAACAGCGGCGTCAGGTCGGCGCTTCCGGCCAGCCGCTCGATGAGCATGGCGGGGCGTTCCAGCGCCGCGCCCGTCTCGTCGAGGAAGTGGGCCGCGGGCACGGGGATCGAGGTGCGCTCGCCCACGCGCCGCAGGATGCCGAATTCGAGGCGGCGGCTGGTGGGCAGGATGTCGCTCTCGGGCGGCGGATCACGGCGCACGATGAGGGGCAGCCGTTCCGTGCCCGCGCCGCTCTCGATGACGCAGTCGCAGCGGTAGGTCTCCTGCGAATAGCCGCCCGCGAGCAGCCGGAACTCCTCGATCCGCACCGCGCTCGCGTCGGGCCGCTGCTGGCGGATGAATTGCTCGAGCCGGGTTTCCATGGGTTCCCTCCGGCGCGGAGTCTACGCCTTCGGGGCCGTGCGCTCAGCCGACGATGGCCAGCCCCTCGCCGCGCGCGTCGTGGGCGGCGGCCACGCCCCCGCCCGCGCGCACGGCCAGACAGGCGCGCCCCGTCCAGCCGTCCCACGCCGCCAGCGGGGCGGGATCGAGCCCCGCCGCGCGCAGCTCCGCGCCCAGCCGGTCGGGGGCGCGCGTCTCGGCGTGGAGCGAGCCGTCCGTGTCGAGCGCCCAGCGGGGGGCGTCGAGCGCGTCCTGCGGGTCCGCGCCCGCGCGCAGCACGGCGTCCAGCACCTGCGTGTTCGTCTGCGGCTGGCGGTGCGCGCCCGGCGTCCCCCCGACCGCCACCAGCGCGCCCCCGCCTGCGCCCTCCGCCAGCAGGTCCGGGGGCGTGGTGACGAGGTAGCCGTGGAGCGTGTGCATGGGGCGCTTGCCCCCGGCCAGCTCGTTGCGGTGGCCGCGTTCGAGCGTGAAGCCGCGCATGCGGTTGTTGAAGAGCGCGCCGACGCGGGGCGCGAGCACGCCGCTGCCCCAGGCCGCGAACACGGACTGGATGAGCGAGACGGCGTTGCCCTCCGCGTCGATGGCCGCGAGCGCGGTGGTGTCGCCGTCGCCCGCGCCGCCCGCCGTCGCCCGCGCCGTCGCGCCGCCCGCGCGCAACAGGGCCTCGGCGTCGAAGCCGGTGACGCGCGGATCGCCCGCCTCCGCGTCCACGGCGGCGAAGGCCTCGCGCAGCGCCCCGACCTGCGCCCCGACGCCCGTCGCCCGCGTCCGTTCCAGCCGCCGCAGCGCGAGCATGAGCACGATCCCGCGCGAGGGCGGCGGTTGCGTGTGCACGCGCATCCCCGCGAAGTCCACGGCCAGCGGCTCGACCCACTCCGCGGGGGCGCGCCAGTCGTCGGGCGTGAAGGCCGCGCCCAGCCCGTTCAGCGCGGCCAGGCACTCGTCCGCCAGCGGCCCCTCATGGAACGCGCCCGCGCCCTCTTCCGCCAGCGTCCGCAGCGTGTCCGCCAGCACGGGCTGGCGCACCGTCTGGCCGCCGTCCCCGGCCACGTGCCCGAAGAGGGCCTTGAAGGCGGAGGCCGGGGCCACGCGCGCGCGTCCCGCGTCCACGGCCCGCGCCAGCGCGCGCGAGGCGGGGAAGCCCTCGCGCGCGAGCCGCTCGGCGTCCGCCAGCGCGCGCGCCCAGGGCAGGCGGCCGTGCCGTTCGTGCAGCGCCCCCCAGCCCGCCACGCAGCCGGGCGTGGTCACGGCGCGCGCGCCCGTTTCGGGGATGCCGCCGAGGGCGCGGTAATCGTCCGCGCTGGCGGCGGCGGGCGCGGGCCCCGAGGCGTTGAGCGCGCGCACGGCCCCGCCCGCCGCCTCGTACGTCATGGCGAAGGCGTCGCCGCCCAGGTGGCTCATGTGCGGCTGGACCACGGTGAGGACGGCGGCCATGGCCACGGCGGCGTCGGCGGCGCTCCCGCCCTCGCGCAACATGCGCTCGCCCGCCGCCACCGCCAGCGGGTGGTCGGCGATGACGCAGGTGCCGGGGCCGCGCAACGCGCCGCGCGCGGGGCCGTCGGCGGACGCCCCCTCGACGCCCTCGCGCCCGCCGCCCGCGAGCCGCTCCGCCATGCCTCAGGCGCGCGTCTCGCGCAGCAGCTTGAGCACGGCCTCGGCGTTGTCCGCCGCGCGCGCCCGCTTCCACACCTTGAGCAGCGCGCCGTCGGGGCCGATGACGAAGGTCGAGCGCGTCATGCCGATGCTGGTGCGCCCGTAGAGCGTCTTCTCGCCCCAGGCCCCGTAGGCGCTCGCCACCGTCGCGCCCTCGTCCACCAGCAGGGGGAAGGGCAGGCCGTGTTCGGCGCGGAAGGCGGCGTGCGAGGCCGCGTCGTCGGTGGAGACGCCCAGCACGACCGCGCCCGCCGCCGCGATGGCCTCGTGCCGGTCGCGGAAGGCGCAGGCCTGCTTCGTGCAGCCGGGCGTGTGGTCGCGCGGGTAGAAATAGAGCGCCACGGTCGAACCGCGGTAGTCGCTGAGCCGGTGCTCCCTGCCGTCCTGGTCGGGCAGCGCGAAGTCCGGGGCCTGGTCGCCCGCCTGGAGCGTGATCGCCATGGCCGTCCCCCTAGCGGATGACGCCGGAGACGCGCCCGGCGTGGATGCGCAGGATGACGCGCCGCTGCGCCTCCAGCCAGGCGGGCAGGTCCTCCGGCTCGGTGAAACCGGAGCCCTTGATGTTCTCGAACACCAGATGCGTCGCCGCTTCCAGGTTCTCGCGCTCGATCTCCGCGCGCCCCTCGATGGTGACGAAGTTGAAGGGCGCGGCGTCGTTGAAGACGGTGACGGTGACGCGCGGGTCGCGCTCCAGCGTGCGCGCCTTGAGCGTGGGCGCGGTGGTGCTCACCACCAGCGCGTCGCCGTCGCGCGCGTAGGCCACGATGGAGTTGCTGGGCTGGCCGCTCGCGCGCAGCGTGGTGATGACCGCCCAGCGGTTCTCGCTCACGAACCGGTCGAACGCCTCCGTGCCGATCATTCACGCCTCCCCGTGCGCGCTCGCGGGACGCGGGCTACGCCCCCGAACCCTCGACCTCGCCGAACTCGTCGGGGTACACCTTCCGCAGCACCTGCCCGATGACGAAGAGCGCGCCCTCGACGTTCGCGAGCCGCGTTTCCACGTCATCGAAGCGCGCCTCGAGCCGGTCGAACCGCCCCTCCAGGTTGTCCATGCGCGCCTCAATCACGGCCTTGAACTGATGCAGCTCTTCCATGATCGCCTCGGCCATGTCGTTGAGCTCGGCGACGGTGACGTATCGGGTCGGCGAGGACATGCGGCGCGTCTCCCGTTGGATTTCCCGACCATCATCCCGCCCGCGCGACGGCGGGGCAACCCCCTACAATGGCGCGCATGACGCAGCTTCCCCCGTTCACGCTCGCCGACGGCGAGGGGCGCGAGCGCTCCTTCCCCGCGAACCGCCCCGCCCTGCTCGCCTTCGTCAAGGAGGACTGCCCCACCTGCGACCTCTCCATGCCGCTGATCGAGGCCGCCCACGCCGCCTTCGGCGGGGCTGCGGACGTGCTCGCCATCGGGCAGGAGGCCGCGGGCAACGCCCTGCTCGTCGAGCGCCACGCCCTCACCGCGCCCATGCTCGACGACAGCGCCCTGCGCGTCTCCTTCGCCTACGACCTCGACACCGTGCCCACGGTCGTGCTGGCGGACGCGGACGGGCGCGAGCGGCGCCGCTTCGCCGGCTTCGGGCGCGAGGACTGGCGCGCGCTCTTCGCCGAGCTGGCGGACCTGTGCGGCGTCGAGACCCCCGCGCGCGACTGGGACGCATGGCCCGAATCGCGGCCCGGCTGCGGCTCCCGCTCGGTGGAGCCGGGCATCGCCGAGCGGCTCGCCGCCGAGGCCGAGGGCAGCCCCCTGCGCGCCCGCCGCATCGAGGTGGGCGCGGGCGACGACCTGCACGAATTCCTCTACGACCAGGGCCTCACCGACGGCCTGCCCGTCGTGCCCCCCACGCCCGAGCGCGTGCTGCGCATGCTGGCGGGCACGACGCGCGACGCGCAAGATTTGGTGGCCGTCATTCCCCCCAACCTCGCCCCCGCCACGGTCGAGAAAGTGGCCATCAACGCCGTCATGGCGGGCTGCCGCCCCGACCACCTGCCCGTCGTCATCGCCGCCGTGGAGGCGTGCTGCACGGAGGAGTTCAACGCCCACGGCGTGTGGGCCACGACCATGGGGGCGGCCCCGGCGGTGGTCGTGAACGGCCCCATCCGCCACCGCGCCGGCATGAACATGGGGCTGGGGGCGCTGGGGCAGGGCAACCGCGCCAACGCCGCCATCGGGCGCGCCCTGCGGCTGGTCATGCGCAACGTGGGCGGCGCCCGCCCGGGCGGCACCGAGCGCTCCACGCTGGGCACGCCCATGAAGTACACGCTCGCCTTCGCCGAATGGGAGGAGCGCAGCCCCTGGGCGCCCCTGCACGTGGAGCGGGGGTTCGCCCCCGACGACGACGTGGTCTCCGTCTTCCCCGCCACCAGCGGCCCGCAGCTGATCGTCGACCAGACCTCGCGCACGGCGCGCGCCCTCTCCGGCAGCCTCGGCCTGGGCATGGCCGCCGTGGGCCACGCGCTCATGCCCACCGGCCACGTGCTGCTCGTCGTCTGCCCCGAACACGCCGACACCATCTGGCGCGACGGCTGGAGCAAGGACCAGGTGCGCGCGCACGTCATGGAGGTGACGGCCATGCCCCTGCGCGAGCGTCTGGCCACGGCGGACGCGGGCGGCATGGAGCCCTCCGCCTTCGGCCCCGACGGCCCCTCGGAGGAGCAGCTCGACCGCCTCTGGTCCAAGTTCCGCGCGCCCGAATTCATCCACGTGGCGGTGGCCGGCAGCGAGGCGGGCAAGTTCTCCGCCGTGCTGGGCGGCTGGGCGAGCACGCCCGTCAGCCGCCGGATCGAAAACATCCCGTAACGCCCGCCACTGGCGCGTGCGCCCGCCATGCCCCATGCTGGTGGGGTGGACGCGATGCCGCGTCCGCGAGGATGGTGGCGAATGGACGGCGTGATCGGCCCCGGCGGCGCGGGCATGAACCTCGAGCACATCAAGACCTGCGTGCGCTGCGGCCTGCGCTACGACTGGCGCCGTTCCTCCAGCGCCTCCCTGAAGATGACCTACTGCAGCCACCTCTGCGAGGCGGGCGACCTCGGCTTCACCATCGAGGCCCTGCTCCATGCCGAGCCCGAGCCCGAGGAAGCCGCCTCCGTCTAGACCTCCAGCGGCGTGTCGTCGCGGTTCGCCCACTCGTACATGGAGCCGTCGTAGACGCGCACGTCGTCGTGGCCCAGCAGCGCCAGCGCGAAGGCCGTGTGCGCCGCGCGGATGCCCCCCTGGCAGTAGGTGATGACGCGCGCCCCCGCCGTCACGCCCGCCTCGTCCAGCAGCGCCCGCATCTCCGCCGCGGGCAGGAAGCGGCGCGTGTCCGCCTGCTCCACCAGCCGCGTCCACTCCAGGTGGCGCGCGCCCGGCACGTGCCCCACGCGCCGGTTGCCGCGCGCGTTCGTGCCGTCCCACTCGCCGTCGCTGCGCACGTCCAGCACCGCGCACGACGCCGACCCGTGCTCCGCCAGCAGGTCGTCCGCGCTCGCATGGCGCGCGGGCACGGGGCGCGCCTCGAACGCGCGCGGCTCCGCCCGCGTGGCGTGGAAGGTGACGGGCCGCCCCTCCGTGAGCCAGCGGTGCCAGCCCCCGTTCAGCACCTTCGCGCGCTCGTGCCCGTAGTAGGCCAGCGCCCACCACAGGCGCGCCGCCACCAGCCCGTTGTTGTCGTCGTAGGCCACCACCGTCGTATCGGCGTCCACGCCCAGCCCGCCCATGAGCGCCGCGAACTCGTCCGGCGGCATCACGAACGTGCCCGCGCCGCCCTCGCGCGCGCCCGCCTCCTTGACGTAGGTGTGCGCGGGCTGGCGCACGGCCCCGGGGATGTGGGCGCGACGGTAGGCCTCCAGCGCCGCGCAGTCGATGACGCGCACGGCGGGGTCGTCGAGGTGGTCGGCGAGCCAGTCGGGTTCGGCCAGCAGCTCCGGTCGGGCGTAGGTCATGGCGTCGCTCCCGCGCGGGAATGCGCCGCATCATACGGCGGTGCGGCACGGCGCGGGGGGCTTCCGCTGCTGCCCGCCACGGGCGTGGCGCTACGAATCCGTGCGCTCGAAGGTCGGCAGCGTCCACACGCCCGAGCCGTCGGGATTGTCGCCCACCTTCTGGATGCTGAGGTCGATGCCGTCGGCCTTGCCCGCCTCCTCGAGCGCGCGCTGGCCGTTCATGCACCAGCTCGACCAGATGGCGTGGAAGCCCTCGGGCCACGGCTGCATGTCCCACGCGGCCTCGCCGTGCTCGCGGAGGAACGGGACGGCATCCTCGAACCACATGTCCCTGCCGCGCCGCAACGTGGCCTCGCCGACGGCATCCAGCTCGGCCTCGGTGCTCGCCTCGCGGAACGCGCGCATGTCGTCGGGGCCGCGGATGCCCGCGAAGAAGAGGGCTTCGGCCAGCGGCGCGGGGTCGCCCGTGCGGACCGCTTCAAGGAACGTCGTGCGCCCCTGCGCGCGGATGGTCTCCATGAGGCCGTGGAAGCGCGCGGCGCGCTCGGCGTTGCTCAAGGCCATGGGGACACTCCTTCGCGTCGGAGCGCGTGAGCGGCCCATGAAGCCCCGCGCCCTCGCACCATGCACCCCGATTCTAGCCCGTCGCAGGCAACCGCGCGCGCACATCCGCCGCATGTGCTACCCTGCGGGGGTGACTGATCCCACCGAGGCGCGCTCCATCTACCCGAAGCACTTCTTCTTTCAGGGCTCGCCCGTCCCGCCCCGCCACAGCGGGTTTATCCTCATGCCCTTCGCGCCGGAGTTCGACCCTGTCTACGAAGCGATTGAGGCGGCAATTGAAGCCGCAGGGTACGAAGCGGTTCGTGCCGACCAGCCTAAGGAATTCCATTCCGGTGCCGTGATGGAAGGCATTCTGAAAGGTATTGCCGAGGCTGAAATTATTGTGGCGGACATGTCCCCTGATAGTGAAGGCAAGGAGAACATGAACGTCTATTACGAAGTGGGGATCGCTCATACCGTTAAGGAGAATGTTATCCTCGTGACTCAGGATACGAAAAGCATTCCGTTTGATTCCCGGCATATTCGGCATATATCCTATAGCTTGAACGATTTGCCTAACCTCACGGATCAACTCACTCAGATCGTCAAAGATCGACCACCGGAACCTTATTTCGACTATCGGAGAGTTGAATTTCCCAAGACATTGAGGGAAATGAAGCACGAAATACGACGCGCCATTGAAAACTGTGAAAAGCAGTGGATCAATCGCATTATTCCGGAACAGTCTATAATTTTCGGTGAGAAATCTGCAGATCTATCTCGAGAAGAAGCCGTCCTTTCCATTCAGCCATCCTTTCTTTCTCCGTGGAATCCCATTGATGATCTGGGATTTAAAGTGATCGAGAATAACCAAGATAGTGCCATTCCCGATCTGATGCGTGCTCTGTCTAAGGCTTACAGACTTCCAGAAAAGTCTCAGAATATAGTTGCTAGTTACGGCCCAATGTTGGCACTCCGTACGTGGGTGGTGTGGGGAGCGTATGCACTTGAGAATGAGAACTGGGGAGCTGTAAAGCAATTGCTCCATACCCCAGTTAGCATCGGAGGAAATCAGAGGGTTGATTTCACACAATTTGATAGTTTCTACCACCCTTATATTGTGCACAATAATGCACACATTGCGGCGAGAATTATTAACCAGCAAACTGATGATTTCGCAATGCGATACTTTGGCGACGCTGAGACAATGCAAGCACTCATTGGGTTCTGGCTGTTTACTTCGGACCTGCTGTATTTGATGAATGAGAATACTACGCGATTCACAACTTGGGTTATTGCACCAAAATATCGATTCATGGAAACTTTATCTCGGCTTGAAACTGATGGAGATTTTTCTCGAAATTTCACAAACGCGGTGGCTGGCATTAGCCCGGAAGAACTGAATATCAAGTGGGAAAGGGGTGCGCGAAAACAAATGGAGGAAGCGATGATCCGAGATGGACTGAAAGTTAGTGTGTGGGGTCGAGTTACGTATCTACCAAAACATTTTGCGGTAGGGTAACCATATCTACTGCCGGATGCCTTCGATACGCAGTTCAGCGATGATCTGCTCCATCGGGCGGTCACCCTACCGCATCGGCGGCACGGGCGTTCGCAACCCCTACGCCAGGTGCTCGTCGAACCAAGCGACGAGGCGGCGCTCCAGGTACTCCAGCCCGGCGGCGGCGCGCGGCATGTGCCGCTCCTCCGGGAAGAGCAGCAGGCCGTAGTCGCGGCCCGCCGCCGTGAGCGCCTCGATGAGCCGCGCCGTGTGCCGGAAATGCACGTTCTCGTCCACCAGCCCGTGCACCAGCAGCAGCTTGCCGCGCAGGCTGGCCGCGTGCGTCGCGAGCGCGCCCTCGCGGTAGCCGTCGGGGTTGTCCGCGGGCGTCCCCATATAGCGCTCGGTGTAGCCCGTGTCGTAGCCGTCCCAGTCGGCCACGGGCGCGCCCGCCACGCCCGCGCGGAAGAGGTCGGGGCGGCGCATGAGCGCCATGCAGGTCAGGTAGCCGCCGTAGCTCCAGCCGTAGACGCCGACGCGCTCGCGGTCGATGAGGCCCTCGGCGGCCAGTTGCTCGACCGCCGCCGCCTGGTCGTCGATTTCGACCGTGCCCATGCGGCGGTGGAGGTGGGCCTCGAAGGCGAGGCCGCGGTTGGCCGCGCCGCGGTTGTCCACCGCCAGCACGGCGTAGCCGCGCTGCGCCAGGTACTGGGCGCGCAGGTCCACGGTGAGCGCCCAGTCGTCGAGCACGCGCTGGGCGTGCGGCCCGCCGTAGACGGAGACGACGAGGGGCCAGGGGGGCGCGCCGTCGGGCCGGTAGAGGGCGGCGTCGAGGGGCGCGCCGTCCGCCGCCGCCACCGTACGCGGTTCGGGCGGGCGCAGGCCCAGCGCGTCGGCGCTCGCCTCCCCTTGCGGCTGCTCGTGGAGCATGGCGATGGCCGCGCCGTCGCGCGCGCGGCGCAGCGTGGTCATGGGCGCGCGTCCGCGCGAGGAGACGGTGTCGATGAAGGCGCTCCCGTCGGGGGCGACGGCGCAGGCGTGGACGCCGGGCGCGTGCGTGAGGCGCTCGACGGGGCCGCCGTCCAGCCCCACGCGGTAGAGGTGGCGCTCGGTGGCGCCCTCGCGCGTGGCCGTGAAGAAGGCCGCGCGCCCGCCCTCGTCCACCTCCACGATGCGCGTGACCGCCCAGCCGCCGGACGTGAGCGCGCGCGCCCGCGCCAACTCCGCGTCGTAGAGGTAGAGGTGGCGGAAGCCGTCGCGCTCGCTCGACCACAGCAGCTCGCCCGTATCGAGGAAGCGGAAGTCGCCGACGTTGAGCCAGGGTTCGCCGCGCTCCTCCAGCGCGCGCGTGACCGCGCCCGTTTGGGGGTCGAAGAGGCGCAGGGAGAGGCGCGTCTGGTCGCGGCTGAGCACGAGGCCCGCGAGCAGGCCGTCGCGCCGCCAGCACACGCGCGGCAGGTACTGGTCGTCCTCCTCCGGCCCGAGGTCCATCCACACCGGCTCGCCGCCGTCCACGGGAACCACGCCCAGCCGCACATGCGCGTTGGCCTGGCCCGCGAAGGGGTAGCGGTGGTGCTCCGTTTCCACGTCGGCGCGGCCCTGGTGGACGATGGGGAAGGGGGGCACGTGGCGCGCATCGACGCGCAGGAAGGCGAGGCGCGCGCCATCGGGCGACCACCAGAAGCCGTCCGACTGGTCGAACTCCTCCTGCGCGATGAAGTCGGCGAGGCCGTGCGTGAGGCCGTCCTCCGCGCCGTGCGTGAGCCGTCGCGCCGCGCCGCCCCGCGCGTCCACGACGTACAGCTCGCCGTCGCGCGCGAAGGCCACGCGGGCGCCGTCCTCGCTCGGGCGCGGCGTGATGGCGCCCTCCGCGCCGCGCACGGCCACCGCTTCGGCGTCGCCGGCGACGAGGCGCGGAACCTCGCCGCCGGGCAGCAGGATGGCGCGTTCGGGGGCCGCGCGCGCGAAGCGGTAGTCGGTCACGCCGAGGTCGCGCTGGCGGGCGCGCTCGCGGCGCAGCTCCTCCTCGCGCGACGGGGGTTCGCCGTGCGCCGCCGCCGGACCGGCCAGCGTGCGCCACGCGCCGCCCGCCACGTCGTACAGTCGCAGGCTCCGCACCAGCCCGCCGTCCTCGCTGGCGAGACAGACGACGCCGCGTCCGTCGGGCGTGAAGGCCCAGCGCGTGGGGCCGCCCAGCCCCGGGCGCGGGTAGCGCGCGACGCGTTCGATGGTGAGCGGCTCGCTCACGCCTCCAGCGCCTCGCGCCGTATCTCCTCGATCGCGTCCAGCGCCTTGGGCGTGGCCGCCGACAGCGAATGCGCGCCGTCCGCGGTCACCAGCACGTCGTCCTCAATGCGGATGCCGCCGAAATCGAGCATCCCGTCCACGCGCTCCCAGTCCACGGCCTCGCGGTGGCGCTCGCGCAGGGCGGGATCCTCCAGCAGCGCGCGAATGAAGTAGACGCCGGGCTCGATGGTGACCACGTAGCCCGGCCGCAGGGGCAGGTCGGCGCGCAGGTAACGCAGCGTGGGGCGCCCGTCCGGCTCGCGCCCGGCGAGGCAGCCGCCCGCGTCGTGCGTGGCCAGCCCCAGCAGGTGCCCCAGCCCGTGGGGGAAGAAGAGCGCCTGCGCGTCGCGCTCCACGAGCGCCTGCGACGTCCCCCGCAGCAGGCCGAGGTCGGCCAGCCCGCGCGCCACGTCGAGGCTGGCGGCGAGGTGCAGGTCGCGGTATTCGACGCCCGGCCGCGCTCCCGCGATGGCGCGCTCCTGCACGGCCAGCACGAGCGCGTAGAGGTCGCGCTGGATGCCCGTGAAGCGCGCGCCCGCGGGGTAGGTGCGCGTCACGTCGCTGGCGTAGCCGCCCACCTCCGCGCCCGCGTCCACGAGGATCAGCTCGCCCTCGGCGAAGGGGCGCGCGGTGGGCGAGAAGTGCAGCGTGGCCGCGTTCGGGCCGCCCCCCACGATCGTGCCGTAGGCCGTGCGCGCCGCCCCCGCGCGGAAGAATTCGACCTCGATCTCGACCTGCAGGGCGCGCTCCGACATGCCCGCGCGCGCCTTGCGCAGCCCCGCCATGTGTCCGCGGTGGGTGGCCGCCGCCGCCTCCCGCATGAGCGCCAGCTCGCGCGCGTCCTTCGCCCGCCGAAGATCCGCCACGACCGCGCTCAGGCGCGCGCCCGCCTCCGCGTCGACGACGGGCTCCAGCGCGCGCCACGAGCCGACGCCGTACTCCGCCGCGCGCTCCGCGATGTCGTCGTTGCCGATGAGGGCGAGGGGCTCGCCGCGCCGCCGTTCGAGCCAGCCGCCCAGCGCGGACGCGGGGGCCACGCGCTCCAGCCCCGATTCGCGCGCCAGCGCCGCCAGCGGGGGGCCGTCGCCGGTCCACACGCGCGTCTCCGCGTCGGGCACGGGCGCGAACAGCGTCCAGCCCTCGCCCGGGTCGTAGGCGAGCACCGAGCCGGCCAGCGCCGTGCCCGCCAGGTAGCGGTGTTCGGGATGGGCGTGGAACTCGTGGAACTGGTCCGTGCCCGCGATGGGCGGGGGCAGCCCGGCGGGCACGAGCACGGCGCCGCGCGTCAATCCCCAGCGCGCCGCCGCCCGCTCGCGCCGCGCCGCCGCGTGCGCCGCCGCCGAATCCGCGCCATCCGCCATGTCCCTAGTGTAGCGCGAATCCGCCGCCGCCCCCGTGTAGGATGCGACGGGGGATGCCGTGAAGAACGCCGTCGTCGCGCTTCTTCTCGTCGCGCTGGCCGTCTCCGTCGCGGCCGACGCCGCCGCGGAAGCGCCGCCGAAGCTGAAGGTGGAGCTGCGCGTCTGGCAGGATGTGCGCGACGAACGGCGCCTCTGGCTCTCGGCGCGCCCCGAGGGCGGCTCCTGGGCGCAGCTGGGGACGGTCCCGCTATGGCTCGACGGTCTCAGCAATGCGGGGCGTTACCGCTATGGGGACATCACGCTCGGAGCCGCGCCCGTTGCGGCCAACAGGGGCTACAGGCTTGGGGAAGGATACTATTTTCTCGATGACTACTACTCCCGTAGCCAGTATGACGCCCCGCTTCTCATCAGGGTTCCCGCGGACAGGAATCTGTCATGGTTTACGGTGGTCGAGGGCGGGAATTACAAGGTGCAAGCGTTCATTGTCGGAGACACAAAGACTGGTTCCCACGTCTACTACGATGCGCGTACCGGCGGGGAGACGAAGCGACGGATGCAGACAACGGACGCGGAGACCGAAGACGCCGTCAATGCGTTCCTTGATCGCATCTCCAGCGCCACGCGTATCGCGCCCGCGCCGGTCGCCGAATTGCGATGGGCGACGCCCGTCGAGGTGCGCGTCTGGCAGGACGTGCGCGACGGGCGGCGCATCCACCTTTCGGCGCGCCCCGAAGGCGGTTCCTGGCGGGAACTGGGGACCATTCCGTTGCCGCTTGACGACGGCTTGAGCGTCACGGGGCGTTACCGCTACGGCGACGCCATGATCGCGTTGACGCCGCCCCCGCCGCCGTCCTGCGCGGATGCGGCGCTGGCGGCGGACTGCGCGACGCTGCTGGCCGCGCGCGACGCGCTGGCGGGCGACGGCGGTTCGCTGAACTGGAGCGCGGGCGTTCCCGTTACCCAATGGGATGGCGTGACCGTCTCCGGCACGCCCCGGCGCGTGACGGAACTGGCGCTCCGTTCGCGGGGTCTCACCGGCTCGGTCCCGCCGGAACTGGCGGACCTGTCGGCCCTCGCGAGGCTCGCGCTGGACCGGAACGCCCTGACGGGCTGCGTCCCGGAGCCCGTGCGGCATGTGGCGCGGAACGACCTGGCGCGACTGCTCATCCCCACCTGCGGCGTACCAGTCGTGGAGCCGGGGACGTCGTTGGACGGTGGGCGGACGTACCAGCTTTCGATCAGCGGCCTCCGCGATCTGCTCCTTGACATTCCCGCCGATGCGCGGGGAATCGTGTTTCGCTACATGTCGTATGACGATATCTCGGGTATCAGCTACTGCCTGACCGATACGACGCTCCCCGGTTCGAGCCTCTGCCTGCGACGGAGCGGTGGGCCGCCCCTCGTCAAGCGCGTGCCGGGCGATGGACCAGCTGCTGCGGACCTGCGTGCGATCTTCGACCAGATCGCGGCGTCGGCGCGACGGGAGCCATGAGCGCGCGGGCCGTCAACCTCGGCCAAGTGTAGTGCGAATCCGCCCCACTCCCCGCGCCGCGTCTGCGTAGGATGGAGCGGGGAGCGGGCCATGCGTGACCGGCGGCGGCGAATCGGACTGGCGGTGGCGGGCGCTGCCGCCCTCGCCACGCTCGTGGCGGCGCTGGTGGTCGTCGCAACGCGGGGCGATTCCGCGAATGAACCGGATTTCACGCCGAGGGAACTGGATTTCGGCGATACGGCGGATGGACCGGGAACGTATTGGGTCCGCGATGAGGGAACGTGGGGCAACCTTGAGCCAGCGCCGATTGTGTTCAGTGTTCCCGAAGGGGCGCGGATTTCATTCGAGGACATCGAGATGAGTCAATGCATTTATGAACAAATTGTCGATGGAGAAGTCATACATGTGCCAGCAAGTTGTCACGCTATAATTCTCGACGACGTCAATACCGGATCGGTCTTGTGTCTCGATGCAGTGACCGGTGAAGAAATCTGTCGACATATCGAGACGCCGGATGACGATCCGGGCGCTGGCGTTCACGCGCTCTTCGATTTCATCGCCAACTCCGCGCGATGCGACACCAGCATCGGCCCCGGAGGCGAGTGCCCCGGACCGAGAGGGCCGCTAGTCCCATGAGCGCGCGCGCCGTCAACCTCACCATCTTCGCCCTGCTCCTGCTCGAGCTGGCATCCGGACTCGGCAGCTTCCTCGTGGGCTCGCCCGACGGACGCTGGGTGTTCTGGCTGCATGGCGCGGGCGGACTCTCGCTCGTGCTCCTCATCGGCTGGAAATGGCGCATCGTGGCGCGCTCCTTCGCGCGGCGCGGCACGGGACTCTGGTCGTTCGCGCCCGCCCTGCTCGGCGCGCTCTTCCTCGGCGTCCTGCTCAGCGGCCTCTGGTGGGCCATCGTGGGACGGGGCGCGCTGGCCGTGCCCTTCTACGGCGACATGCGCCCGCTCGTGCTCCATGCCATCCTCGCGCTCGCCCTCGTGCCGCCCTTCGCCCTGCACGTCGTCTTGCGCTGGCCGGGGCCGCGCGCCGCCGGATTCGCCAGCCGCCGCGCGGCCCTGCGCCTGCTGGCCGTGGGCGCGGGCGGGCTGGCCCTCTCGCGCGGACTCGCCGCCGCCGCCTCCCGCACCGGCCCCGACCGCCGCTTCACCGGCTCGCGCGAAGAGGCCAGCTTCGCGGGCAACGCCCACCCCGTCACCAACTGGCTCTCCGACAGCCGCCAGCGCATCGCCCCCGAACGCTGGCGGCTGGTGGTGGACGGCGCCGTGCGCGCGCCCCTCGCGCTCGACTACGACGGCATCCTCGCGCTGGCCGCGGACGCGCGCCGCGCCACGCTCGACTGCACCGGCGGCTGGTACACCGTGCAGGAGTGGAGCGGCGCGCCCCTCGCCGGCCTGCTCGCGCGCGCCGAACCCCTCCCAAACGCGCGCAGCGTGCGCGTCGTCTCCGCCACGGGCTACGACCGCCGCTTCGGCCTGGGCGACGCCCCGCGCCTGCTGCTGGCCACGGCGGTGGGCGGCGAGCGGCTGAGCGCGGGCCACGGCTTCCCCGTGCGGCTGGTGGCCCCCGGTCGTCGCGGCTACCACTGGGTCAAGTGGGTCGTGCGCGTGGAGGTGAGCGCTCTGCCCGCCTGGCGCCAATCCCCGCTGCCCACGCAGTAGCGGGGCGTGGCGGGATGGGCGCCGTGCAGTTTGACACCAAAGTCTCTACCAGGGAGAATGGGTAGACTATCCGCGCTGCGTGAATGAGGATCGGCAGCTCGGAGAGACGGGTGACGCCCCAAACACTTGGGGTCTAGTTCGACCTGAAGGATGGAGAGATGGCTGAGTTGTGGACCGTGATCTACGAGCCTTTTCCGTTTCCGATCGAGCGGTACTGGAAAGGTCCTATCTTTGATTTCGAGTGGGCGAAAATCGAGGATAGGGCAGCTTACTCTCCCGTCGCTGTTGCTCACTTTCCCGAAGGCGAGGCTGTGTATGAAAAGTGGCATCCCGATGATCCTGACCCTCGATGGCTTGTGGCTGCAGGAGGCAGACACTACCGGGCAAAAGATGTTCTCAGTAATAGCGCAGTGCTACACGGGTATGTTGTCTGGCGTCGTGAGCGTCCGTTCCGGATCGAGCTCTAGCCTCGCATCGCACTCCCTGCCACGATCCCGCGATGCGGTAGTACGCCCATGACAGGAGACTTGGCAACCAGCACCAACATCCTCGACGGAGTCCGTCGCGCCCACGCCTCACGCCCTCCCGCGCGCTGGCGTAGGATGCGCCGATGCCCCTCACCGAGTTCGGGCCGCCCCCGCCGCCTCCGCGCGCCGAGGTCGCCGGCCAGCCCGGACAGCGGCCCGTGGCCATCTGGTAGACTCCGCCCGTGCCCATGCCCGACGGCCCGGACATCGACGCCCTCATCGCCCGCGGGCGGGAAGCGCCCAACCTTGAGTACAAGCCGTCCATGCCGTGGCGCGATCTCCAGATCGGCATCGTGAAGGCGGCGCTGGCGTTCGCAAACACGAGGGGCGGGGGGTACATTGTGATCGGCATGGAGCCGCTTGCCAACGACCGCTATGAGATGGAGGGGATGACCTCCGAGCACCTTGCCGGGTACGCGCTCGACGATGTGCAAAGCTTCGTCAACCGCCACGCAGCTCCCTTCGTGTCGCTTGATGCCATGCAGCACGAGCACGACGGCAAGACCTTCTTCGTGATCGCCGTGGACCCGTTCGAGGACGTGCCGGTGATCTGCACGCGCGGATCGGGGGACGATCTCCGGCAGGCGGCGCTCTACACGCGCTCGCGCCGGGTGATCTCCAGCGCGCCCATCGACAACCCCGAGGACATGCGGGCCTTGATCGACCTGGCCACCGACCGGTCCGTGGCCAGGCTGCGCGCTCGCGGTCTCCTGCCGCCGGTGGCGGCTGGCATCCCCAGCGACGAAGATCGGTTCGGCGAGCAGGAACGCTCCATCGAGCAGGAAGGGGAGGCGTGAGATGACGGCCACGGCCACCAGCACCGACATCCTCGACGCGATCCGCAACGGTCCGCACTGGAAGGTCGTGATCCGCCCGCAGTCGTTCGAGCAGGAGCGCATTCCCACGCTCGGCGACTGCCTGTCCGCCGTCAGGGATTCTCAGGTTTGGCTGCGCGGACGGCCCTACCCCTGCCTCGACGAAAACCTTGAGCGGGGCGAGGACTGGATCGCGTCCTGCGTGGAGGCGTTTGAGGAGCGGCGCGAGTACTGGCGTCTCTTCCAGAGCGGGCTGTTCGTCCACTACTTCACGTTCAGGGAGGACATGCCGTCGTGGCGAGCCGAAGTTGATCGGAAGTACGGGAATCCCGCCTCCAGGCCGAATGGGTACCTTGACGTGGACAACGTGCTCTATACGTGCACGGAGATCTTCGAGTTCACGGCAAGCCTCATGGCCACGGGCGCGCTTGGGGCACAGCACGAAGCTCCCGTGGTCAGGATTGGCATGCAGCACATTGAGGATCGCGCCTTGTCCGCGTCATTCCCGTGGGAGTTGCCCGATTTCCGCCGTGCCACCAGTGACTGCCTGGAGTACGACTGGCGCGTGGTTGGCCCCGGCGTCTACGACGAGGCGGCGAAGCAGGCGCGTGAGGCAACCCGTTGGTTCCTCGACCGCTTCGGCATGAGGATCACCGACATCGTGCTGAAGCCCGATCAGGAGAGGATTCTCAGGCGGAGCTTGTCGCTGTAGCGTCGCGCCCGCTGGCCTGCCGTACGCGCCCGTCCCGCGCGCTGGCGTAGGATGCGCGCGATGCCCCTCACCGAGTTCGGGCCGCTCCAGCACCTCTCCGCCGAGGCCGTCGGCCAGCCCGGACAGCGCCGCTTCCGCCTGCGCGCCATCAACGACGACGGCGCCTACGCCTTCGTGTGGATGGAGAAGGAGCAGCTGGCCGCCATCGGCGAGGCCATCGAAACGACGCTCGCGGACGCCGGCGCGCCCCCCGCCGGCCCCGCCGCCGGCGCGCCCGATCCGGTCTTCCCCCTGCGCGCCGACCACGAGCTGGACGTGCGCGCGGGCCGCCTCTCGCTGGGGCTGAACGAGGAGGCGCGGCGCATCGTCATCCTCTGCGCGGAGGCCCCCGCCGAGGGCGAGGCGGAGGCCATCTCCCTCGATTTCGGCTTCGACGACGCCCACCGCCTGCGCGCCCGCATCGAGGAGGTGGTGGCCGCGGGCCGCCCGCCCTGCCCCTTCTGCGGCGCGCCCGTCGACCCCGGCGGGCATGTCTGCCCGCGCGCCAACGGCCACCGCGCGGGGCAGTAGGCGGGCTATTCCGGCAGGGCGCGCAGGAAGGCGATCATGGCCTCGTTCACGGCCTCGGGCGCTTCCTGCTGCGTCCAGTGTCCGGCGCGCGGCAGGATGACGGCGTCGCGCAGGTTGGGCGCGCTCTCACGCAGGCGGTCGAGGTAGCCCGGCCCCATCATGGTGATGACGCCGTCGTGCTCGCCCGCCACGAAGAGGGCGGGCGGCCGCACCGTCAGCCCGTCGAAGGGCGCCATCAGCTCCCACGTGCGGTCCACGGCGCGGTACCAGTTGAGGCCGCCGCGGAAGCCGGAGCGCTCGAACTCCGCCGTCAGGAAGTCGAGGTCGGCCTCCGTCAGCCACGCGGGCAGGGCCTCGGGCTCGGACATGCCGTCGAGGAAGCCCGCGCTCTTCGGCAGGGCGCGGAAGGCGCCGTCGGGGGGCGCGTCGCCGGAGGCCGAGTACAGCAGCATCCGCAGGGAGCGGCGCACGTCCGCCTCCAGCTCGGCCTCGGCCTTGCCCGGCTCCTGGAAGTAGAGCTGGTAGAAGAAGCGGTCGCCGTAGACGCGCTTCATGGCGCGCGTGGGCGGCTCCTTCCCGCGATGGGCGTTGTGGGCCACGCTGAGGCCGATGACGCCGCGGAAGCGGTCGGGCCGCAGCATGGCCGCGTTCCAGGCCACGGGCGCGCCCCAGTCGTGGCCGACCACGACGGCGCGCTCCTCGCCCAGCGCGTCCAGCAGCCCCACGACGTCGCCCGTGAGGTGCAGCTGCGTGTAGGCCTCGATGGGGTCGGGGGCGTCGCTCTGGCCGTAGCCGCGCTGGTCGGGGGCGACGGCGTGGAAGCCCGCCTCCGCCAGCGCCGTCAGCTGGTGCCGCCACGAGTACCACGATTCGGGGAAGCCGTGGCAGAGCACGACCAGCGGCCCCTCGCCCGCCTCGGCGACGTGCATGCGGATGCCGTTCGTCTCCACGAAGCGGTGCGCGATTCCGTCCACGTCCGTCCTCCGTCAGCCGTACCGTTCGTGCTCGGGGGAAGGCCGCAGCTTCGGGTACCAGGGGCTCCGCAGCGGATCGCCCGGCTTCAGGTGGAGGCCCAGCCCCGGCGTCACCGGGACCGTGGGACGCGACGGCGGCCTCGCCGCGAACACCACATCGTCGCCGAACATCCTGACGGCGAGGGCGCGACGCCGCCCCTCGCGCAGCGTCGGCCCGCCCCCGTGGATGATGCCCGGATTGGAGACGATGACGTCGCCGGGCGCGACCTCCCAGCCCGCGATCGGGTAGTCCTCCCGCGACTCCTCGATGTTCGGCAGGATCGGCAGCCCCTCGCCGTAGAAGCCGCTGGAGGGGTCGTCCGGCTTCGAGGGGTTGAAGCCGTCGTACATGGTCCCCAGGTGGCTCCCGACGACGTACTCGAGGCACTCGGCCCGCGGGAGCGGATCGAGGGAGATCCACATGGAGGAGAACTGCGTCCCCTCGAGCGGGTAGTAGGGCGTGTCCTGGTGCCACGGCGTGCGCTTCGCCCCGCCGGAGTCCTTGATGAAGAACTCGTCCGAGTAGTACCAGACGTTCTCCGTGCGCATGAACCGGCCCAGGATTTCCTTGATGGGCGAGTCGTAGAGCAGCCGCCTGATCTCGAAGGTCGTGTCGAAGTTCCGCACCGTCTCCTGGAACTCGCCCTCGCTGCCCTCGTAGAACGTGTGCTTGGCCATCGACGAGTTGGCCATCACGCGCTGGAACCCCATCTCCAGCAGCATCAGCCACTGGGGGTCGAGCGCGCCGCGCAGCATCACCACCCCGTCCCGCTCCCAGCGCCCGATGATCTCCTCATCGATCCCGGCAGCGGGATCGCCACGGTCGAGCGTGAAACTCGCCGCGAAACCGTCCGTCGTCGCGTTCGCCGTCATAGCGTCCCTCCGGGGCCAGTATCGCGGCAGTATAGACCGTCGCACGGGGCCGCGAGCGTCCGTCCGTCCCGATTGCGCGGCCCGCCCGTTGACAGCCCCGCGTCCGCGCGGCAAGGTTCGCGCGCACAGGAGGCCCGCCATGTCCGACGGCTATCAGCCCGACCCCACCAAGGATCACGAGACCGTCTCCATCTATCCCATCGACGAGGACGTGAAGGAAGAGCTGCTCGACTCCGTGCGCGAGGCCGTGCTCAACTGGTCCACGCGCGACGGCTGGCCCGTGGGCGTCATGCACGCCGTCGTCTGGGCCAAAGGCTCCTTCTGGATGACCGCCGCCGCCCACCGCCACCGCATGGCCGCGCTGCGCCGCGACCCGCGCTGCTCCGTGGTGCTCACCAGCACGGGCACGCACCTCGGCCCGGGCAAGACGATCACGGCCAAGTGCCGCTGCGTCATGCACGAGGACCGCGAGACGAAGGACTGGTTCTACCACGCCCTCGCCTTCCGCCCGGAGGCCACCGAGGAGCAGGCCGCCGCCTTCGAGAAGACGCTCGATTCGCCCCTGCGCGTGGTCATGGAGCTGATCCCGGAGAAGTGGATCACCTTCGACGGCGTGAAGATGGGGCTGGCCACGGCGGGCCAGCTGCCGGACGACAGGAAGGGCCCGATGCTGAGCTCCGACGCCGTGCGTCTGGAGAAGGAGAAGGAAGCGCGCGGCCTGTCCTGAGGCGGCGTGCGAATCATCTCCCGGAGGGCGCTGCGCGAGTTCTGGGAAGTCCACCGTGACGCGGAAGGCGCGCTGGATGCCTGGTACCGGAAGGTCCGGCGGGAAGACTGGAGCACGCCCGCGGATGTGAAGGCCAGCTACCCCACGGCCAGCATCGTCGGGCGCAACCGCGTGGTCTTCAACATTCGGGGGAACGATTATCGCCTGATCGTGCTGGTCAACTACCGGTGGCGTACGGTCTACGTTCGCTTCGTCGGTACGCATGTGGAGTATGATCGCGTCGACGCTCGCGAGGTGTAGCAATGGTGCACGTCAAGCCTATCCGCACCGAGGCCGACCACGAGGCCGCGCTCAAGCGCATCGAGGAGTTGATGGATGCCCCCGAGGGCAGCCCCGAGGACGACGAGCTTGACGTGCTCGCCGATCTGGTCTTTTGCTACGAGGATCGGCACTACCCCATGGGCTGGCCCAGTCTGGCCGAAGCCATCCGCTTCGAGCTGGACCAGCAGGGGCTGTGCGAGCGCGACCTGGTTCCCTGGCTGGGCGACGAGGCCACCGTCGCCGCCGTCCTCGCCGGGGAGTGCGCGCTCACGGCGCCGATGATGCGTGCCCTCCACGAGCGCCTCGGTATCCCCGCCGACGTGCTCCTGCGCGAACCCGCCTGAGCGTCGGGGACGAAGCGCCGTGGGCCTCGCGTGAAGCAAGCGCGTGGCCTGTCCTGAGTCGGCATGCGCATCATCTCCCGGAGGGCGCTGCGCGAGTTCTGGGAAGGCCACCGTGACGCGGAAGATGCGTTGCGCGCGTGGTACGACGATACCCGCAAGGAAACCTGGGCCACGCCCGCGGACGTGAAGGCGCTCCATCCGAAGGCCAGCATCGTGGGCAACGGCCGCGTGGTCTTCAACATCAGGGGAAACGCCTACCGCCTGATCGTGAAAGTCGACTACCGGCTCCGTCGCGTCTACGTTCGTTTCGTCGGCACGCACGGGGAGTATGATCGCGTGAACGCGCGGGAGGTGTAGCCGTGGCCACTGTCAGCCCCATCCGCACCGAGGCCGAATACGATGCCGCGCTGGCGCGCATCGACGACCTGATCGATGCGCCCGAGGGCAGCCCCGAATACGAGGAGCTGAACGCGGTCGCCGACGTGGTCGAGCGCTACGAGGACGTGCACTACCCCATTGGCCCGCCCACTCCCTTGGGGGCCCTCCTTCACCACCTGGACCAGCAGGGGTTGTGCGAGCGCGACCTGGTTCCCTGGCTGGGCGACGAGGCCACCGTCGCCGCCGTCCTCGCCGGGGAGCGCGCGCTCACGGCGCCGATGATGCGCGCCCTCCACGAGCGCCTCGGCATCCCCGCCGACGTGCTCCTGCGCGAACCCGCCTGAGCGTCGGGACGAAACGCCGTGGGCCTCGCGGACAGGGACTACTTCCGGGATCGGAGATGGCGGCGGCGGAAGCCGTTGGCGCGCCCTCCGTCGCGCGACCGGTCGCGGACGGCGGAGCGGGCGCAAGCGATCGCGGGCGAGTCGTACCCGCCCTCCGCGGCGGCTCCCGCGGAGGCCTACTCCCCCATCCTCGCCGGGGCCGCGAAGCGCCGCCGTCGCTGGGCCGTGGCGGCGTGGCTGGCGGCCTTCGCCTTCGCCGGAGCCGCCGTCGGCGTGGCGGTGGTCCTGTCCGGCGCCTGCGCGTAGTCCCGCCCCGCCCGGCGCGGCGCTGGGCTATACTGCCCCGCGCGGATTCGGTCGTGCGTCCCGATGGGGCGCGGCGGCGGGCCGCGTATGACGCACGGCGGAGTAAGGCCCATGCCCAGCCAGTCGAAACGGGAATGGCTCGCGGGAACCTACGCGAAGGCGGTCGCGCGCAACCCCGAACGCGCGCCCGCCTTCCGCACGACGGGGGAGATGGCGCTCGACCCCGTCTACGCGCCCGAGGACGCGGGCGGCGGCAACGGCGCGCTCGGCTTCCCCGGCGAGTACCCCTTCACGCGCGGCGTGCAGCCCACCATGTACCGCGGGCGGCTGTGGACCATGCGCCAGTACGCGGGCTTCGGCACCGCCGAGGAATCGAACGAGCGCTACCGCTACCTGCTGGAGCAGGGGCAGACGGGCCTCTCCGTGGCCTTCGACCTGCCCACCCAGATCGGCTACGACTCGGACGACCCCATGGCCCTCGGCGAGGTGGGCAAGGTGGGCGTGGCCATCGACTCCATCGACGACATGCGCACGCTCTTCCGCAGCATCCCCCTCGACCGCGTGACCACCTCCATGACCATCAACGGCACCGCCGCCGTGCTGCTGGGCCTGTACGTGGCCGTGGGGAAAGAGCAGGGCGTGTCCCCCGAGCGGCTGGGCGGCACGGTGCAGAACGACATCCTCAAGGAGTACATCACGCGGGGCACGTGGATCTATCCGCCGGGCCCCAGCATGCGGCTGATCACGGACGTGTTCCGCTACTGCGCGGAGGCGGCGCCGCGCTGGAACACCATCTCCATCTCCGGCTACCACATGCGCGAGGCGGGCTGCACGGCGGCGCAGGAGATCGCCTTCACGCTGGCCAACGGCATCGCCTACGTGGACGCCGCCGTGGCCGCCGGGCTGGACGTGGACGCCTTCGCCGGACGCCTCAGCTTCTTCTTCGCCTGCCACAACAACCTGCTGGAGGAGGTGGCCAAGTTCCGCGCCGCCCGCCGCCTCTGGGCCACCATCATGAAGGAGCGCTTCGAGGCCCGAAACCCGCGCTCCATGATGCTGCGCTTCCACACGCAGACGGGCGGGGCCACGCTCACCGCGCAGCAGCCCGAGAACAACATCGTGCGCACCACCCTGCAGGCGCTGGCGGCGGTGCTGGGCGGCACGCAGTCCCTGCACACCAACTCCATGGACGAGGCCCTCTCCCTGCCCACCGAGAACGCCGTCCAGATCGCCCTGCGCACGCAGCAGGTGATCGCCTGCGAGAGCGGCGCGGGCGACGTCGTCGACCCGCTCGGCGGCTCCTGGTTCATCGAGTCCATGACCGACCGCCTGGAGGCGGAGGCGCGCGACTACCTGAAGACGATCGAGGACCTGGGCGGCGCGCCCGCGGCCCTCGAACAGGGCTTCCAGCAGCGCGAAATCCAGGAGGCCTCCTACCGCTACCAGCGCGAGATCGAGGAGAAGGAGCGCATCATCGTCGGCGTCAACGAGTTCACCGTCTCCGGCGAGGAGCCGCCCGAACTGCTGCGCGTCGATCCGGCCATCGGCCAGCGCCAGGTGGAGCGCCTGCGGGCCCTGCGCGCGGAACGCGACGGCGCCGCCGCGGACGCCGCCATCGCCGCGCTGGAGGCGGGCGCGCGCGGCGCGGACAACCTCGTGCCCCTCATCGTCGCCGCCGTCGAGGCGCGCGCCACGCTCGGCGAGATCAGCCACGCCCTGCGCCGCGCCTGGGGCGAGTACCGCGAGATCGTGGTCGTCTGATGGCCGAGGAGGACACCCGCGGCTTCGCCGACGAGCGCCGCCGCCTGCTGGGCGAGCTCGAGCTGGAACGCAACCAGCTCCTGCGCAACGTCGAGACCTGCCGCATCCGCGACATCGAGCGCCCCTTCATCGGCGACTGGTCGCTCAAGGACATCGTCGGCCACGTGGCCACCTGGGAGGCCGAGTTCACGGCCGCCCTGCGCGAGGTGCGCGACGGCCGCCGCCCGGCCCTGCTCGACGGCGCGGAAACCTACGACGACGCTTGGAACGAGGACCACGTGGAGCGCAAGCGCAGCCTCACCTTCTGGAGCGCGCTCGAACAGCTGAAGGCCGGGCGCGCGCGCCTGCTCGCGCTGCTCGACGGCTTCGGGGATGATGCGCTGGGCGAAACGGGGCGCGTGCCCAACCGCCTCGTGCGCGCCGCCATCGAGCACGACCGCGAGCACTGGCGCCTCATCGCTGCCAGCCTCGCGGGCATGCCGGGCGTGCGCGCGCCCGCCGCCGCCAGCGGAGAGGAAGGCTGATGCTGAGCAAGGTCCACCACGTCGGCATCGTCGTGCGCGACGCGGACGCCGCCCTCGGCTTCTACCGCGACGCCCTCGGCCTGCCCGTGAGCGCCGACCGCGTGATCGCCGATCAGGGCGTGCGCGGCGTGCTCCTGCCCGCGGGCGACGCCGAGATCGAGCTGCTGGAGCCGGTGCGCGAGGGCACCGGCGTGGCCCGCTTCCTCGAATCGCGGGGCGAGGGCCTGCACCACGTCTGCCTCGAATCGGACGACTGCGCCGCCGACCTGCGCGCCGCCGCCGCCGCGGGCGTCCAGCTCATCGACGAGACGCCGCGCCCGGGCTTGGCGGGCATGATCGGCTTCCTCCATCCCAGGTCGAACCACGGCGTGCTCATCGAGTACGCCACGCCCGTGGCCGAGCCGCACGCGGGCCCGTCGGCGGACGCGCTGGCGCGGCGCATCGACCACATCGGCATCGTGGTGGCGGACATCGCCGCCGCCGCCGCCGCCTACGCGCGCCACTTCGGCTTCGCGCTCGACCCCGCGCTGGGGGGCCGCGTGGAGGCGCTCGGCATCGAGAACGCCTTCATGCTGGCGGGCAACGCGCACCTCGAATTCATCCGCCCGCTGGGCGACGAGGGCCCGGTGGCGTCGTTCGCCGCCGAGCGCGGCGAGGGCGCCTTCCTGCTGTCGCTGGCCGTGGCCGACGCGGAGGCCGCCGTGGCCGCCCTGCGCGAAACGGGCGCGCGCGCGGGCGCCCCCAACGGCGGCGTGGCCTTCGTCTCGCCGCGCTCGTCCTTCGGCGTGAACCTGCAGCTGATCGAACGCCCCGAATAGCCAACAGGAGCAACACCATGACCGCAACGCACGAAACCTCCGGCGCGGAGGAGACCGCCCGCAAGATTCGCGTCCTCATCGCCAAGCCCGGGCTGGACGGCCACGACCGCGGCGCCAAGATCGTGGCCCGCGCCCTCCGCGACGGCGGCTGCGAGGTCATCTACACGGGCATCCGCCAGACCCCGCAGATGATCGCCGAGGCCGCCCTGCAGGAGGACGTGGACGTGGTCGGCCTGAGCATCCTCTCCGGCGCGCACCTCGAGCTCTTCCCCCGCATCGTCGAGGAGCTGAGCTCGCGCGGCGTGGACGACGTGCTGCTCTTCTGCGGCGGCATCATCCCCGAGGAGGACACGGACGCGCTGGAGGGGCTGGGCTTCAGCGCCATCTTCCGGCCCGGCACGAACACCGGCGACATCGTCTCCTTCGTGCGCGACAACGCCCGCGCCGGGTGAGCGACCTCGTCGAACGCCTGCTGGCGGGGGACCGCCGCGCGCTCTCCCGCGTCCTCACCCGCGTGGAGAACGGCACGCGCGAGGGCCGCGAGGCCCTGCGCCGCCTCTACCCCCGCTCCGGGCGCGCCCACACCGTCGGCGTCACGGGCGGCGCGGGATCGGGCAAGAGCAGCCTCACGGGCGCGCTGGCGGGCGAGCTGCGGCGGCGCGGCCAACAGGTGGGCGTCATCGCCGTCGACCCCTCCAGCCCCTTCACGCAGGGGGCCATCCTCGGCGACCGCATCCGCATGCAGGACCTCGTGCTCGACGAGGGCGTGTTCGTGCGTAGCATGGCGGGCCGCGGCGCATTGGGCGGACTGGCCCCCGCCATCGACGACGTGGTGGCCGTCATGGACGCCTTCGGCTTCCCCTACGTCTTCATCGAGACGGTGGGCGCGGGGCAGGACGAGGTCGAGATCGCGGGCACCGCCCTCACCACCGTGCTGGTCAACAACCCGGGCACGGGCGACGACATCCAGGCGCTCAAGGCGGGCATCATCGAGATCGCCGACGTGCTCGTGGTGAACAAGGCCGACCGCCCCGGCGCGGACGTGCTCGTGAGCCAGCTGCGGGCGCTGCTGGCGCTGGCCCCGGGCGAGGGCCGCGACCCGCCCATCCTCTCCACCGTGGCCACCACGGGCGAGGGCGTGCCCGCTCTCGTGGACGCCATCGACGAGCACCGCGCCCACCTCGAACGCACGGGCGAACTCGACCGCCAGCGCCAGCGGGAGGCGCGCCACCAGGTGCTCGCCACCGCCCAGCGCATCCTGCTCGACCGCATCCGCGCGGGCACCTCGGAGGAGGCGCTGGCCGGGCTCGTCGCGGAGGTGGCCGGGCGCTCGCTCGACCCGCACACGGCGGCGGAGCGGCTCGTGGCCGGACGCGCGGACGCGGGGTGAGCGCGGCGGTCCAGCGCATCCGCGCCCGCTTCCGCAAGGGCGAGCGCGTGCGCCACATCTCCCACCTCGACGTGCTGCGCTACTGGGAACGCGCCATCCGCCGCGCGGGGCTGCCCCTGCTCTACTCCCAGGGCTTCACCCCGCACCCGAAGATCGCCTTCGCCGCGCCCCTGCCCCTCGGCTTCACGGGCGAGGGCGAGATCATGGAAGTGCTGCTGGAGGAGCGCACGCCCCTCGACCGCTTCGCCGCCGACTTGCGCGCGCAGACCACGCCCGACCTCGAACTGGGCGCGCTCGCCGAGGTCGGGCTGGGCCTGCCCGCGCTGCCCACGCTGGTGCGCTGGGCCGACTACCGCGCCGCGCTCGGCGGCCTCGACGCCGCGGATGCGCGGGAGGCCGCCGCCGCCTTCCTCGCCGCCGACCGCTTCCCCTGGCGGCAGGAGCGCGCGGGCAAGAAGGCGCGCGAGTACGACCTGCGCGCGGGCGTCGCCGCCCTCGCCATCGAGCCGGGGGACGGCGGCGCGGTCATGCGCGCGCGGCTGGGCGCCGCGCAGGAGTTCACGGTGCGCCCCGAACAGGTCGTGGCCGCGCTCTTCCCGGCGGCGGAGGTGGAGCGCTACGCGCGCGTCGCGCTCGTGCTCGACGAACCCTCGGCGGCGCGGACGGCATGGCGCGCGCGGGGGCAGTACGAATGAATCCGCGCGCCGCGTCCGCGCCATGAGGCTGCACTTGGTCCGCCACGGCGAAACGGGGCACAACCGCGACGGCCTCGGGCTGGGCCGCGCCGACGTGCCGCTCACGGAGCATGGGCGGCGGCAGGCCGAAGCCGCCGTCGAGCGCCTCGCGCGGGAGCCGCTGGCGCGTGTGCTCACCAGCCCGCTGGGCCGCGCCGAAGCCATCGCGCGTCCGCTGGCCGAACGCGCGGGCGCGCCCATCGAGACGCGCGCGGAGCTGATCGAGCTGGACGTGGGCGAGACGGAGGGCCTGCCGCTGGGGGAGATCGCCGAACGCTTCCCCGCCTTCGTCGCCGCCTGGCGCGGACCCGACGCGGCGGAGGCGGCCATGCCGGGCGGCGAGAGTCTGGCGCAGCTGGCGGCGCGCCTCGAACCGCTCGCCGCCGAACTGTCCGCCCTCCCCGACGACGGCGGCGACGTGGCGGTCGTCTCGCACAACTTCGTCCTGCGCCTGCTCGTCTGCCGCCTGCTGGGGCTGGAACCCGCCGCCTTCCGCGCCTTCGCCGTCGATCTGGCCTCGCTTTCGACGCTCTCGCTGCGACGGGGCCGCGCCGTCGTGGAGCGCCTGAACGACCGCTGCCACCTGGGCGCGCTTGAACCTTGACGGAATGGCGGCTAGTCTGAACGCATGCGGGCGTTCGCGTTGACGAGGACGAAGGTGGTGCTGATCGTTTGCGTCCTGCTCGCGGGCTACTTCGTGTCCACCGCCGCAGCCGGGGCCGTGCGCCAGCGGGAGCAGAACGCGGACCGCGCCGCCGCCCAGGCCGAGGTCGAGGCGCTGCGCGACCGGCGCGACCACCTCTTCGCCGTCTACCAGTACGTCGCCTCCGACGCCTACGTGGAGCAGGCGGCGCGGCGCGAGCTGGGCTACACGCGCGCGGGCGAGATCCCGTTCGTGGTGCTCAGCCCGCCGCCCGAGGAAGCGCCCGCGCCGGGCGAATGGTGGGAGCGGCTGTTCCCCCGCTAGTGACCGCGCGCGCGCCCTCGCCCCTCGCCCGCGTGCGCCGTTTCGCCGCGCGCGAACGACTCTTCCGCCACCTGGACCAGCTCGTGGTGGCGGTCAGCGGCGGCCCCGATTCGCTCGCCGCGCTCCTGCTCCTGCGCGAACTGGCGGAAGAAGGCGGCTTCGAGCTGGCGACCGCCCACTTCGACCACCAGCTGCGGCCCGGCTCCGCCGCCGACCGCGACTTCGTGGCCGGCCTGTGCGAGCGGCTGGGCGTGCCCTGCGTCACGGGCGAGGGCGACGTGCGCCTGGCCGCCGCCGAATCGCGCGCGGGCATCGAGGAGACGGCGCGGCGGCTGCGCTACCAGTTCCTCGCCTTCGCCGCCGAACGGCGGGGCGCGGGGGCCGTGGCCACGGGCCACACGGCGAACGACCACGCCGAGACGGTGCTCCACCACGTCCTGCGCGGGAGCGGCGTGCGCGGCGCGCGCGGCATGCTGCCCGCCGCGCCGCTGCCGGGCGCGCCCGCGCTGCGCCTCGTGCGGCCCCTGCTGCCGCTCACGCGCACCGACGCGCTGGCCGTCTGCGAGGCCGCCGCCGTCGCGCCCCGCATGGACGAGACGAACGACTCCCCGGCGGCCACGCGCAACCGCATCCGCCACGACCTGCTGCCGCGCCTGCGCGCGGAGAACCCGGCGGCGGACGCGGCCCTGCTCGGCCTCGCGGAGAGCGCGCGCGAGCTCTTCCGCGCCGTCGAGCGCGACGCCGATCTGGCGCAGCCCCGCGCGCGCGTCCCCGGCGCGTGCGTGTTCGAGCTGGCCGCCCTGCGCGCGCTGGGCGCGGAGGCACGCCTGCTCGTGCTCGAACGGGAGGCGGCCTTCCTGAAGGCGGACGTGACGGCCAACCGCACGCGCTTGCGCAACCTCGCCGCCACGCTCGAACGGGGCGCGGGGCGCGCCGCCTTCGGGAACCTCGCGGTCGAGGTCTCGGCGGGGCTGGTGCGCCTCTCCGCGGGCGCGGACGAGCCGCCCGCCGCCATCGGGGAGCGCTTCGTGAACCTGCCCGGCGTCACGCTCGCGGGCGACCGTGCGCTCCAGGCCGCCACCGAACCGTTCCCCGACGATGCGGGCTCGTCCCCGGCCGTGGCCGTGTCCGCCGCGCGCGTGGAGGGGGCGCTGCGGCTGCGCTCCCTTCGCCCCGGCGACCGCATGGACTACCACGGCCACGTCCGCAAGGTGAGCGGCATCCTCAAGGCCGCGCGCGTGCCCGTCTGGGAGCGCCGCGGGCTCGTCGCCGTGGCCGGGCGCGAGACGGTGGTGGCCGTGCTCGGCGACGGCGTGGCGCTCGCCGACGCCCCCGCGGACGGCGACCTGCTCCACTTCCGGCTCGCGCCCCCGCCCGCGCATCAGGGCGTGTGAACGACGGGCAGCACTTCCTCGATCAGCCGTTGGGTCTGGGCGAAGGCGTCGGCGTCGGAATCGGCCAGCGGGCGCAGCACGAACTTGCTCACGCCGCAATCGACGTATTCGCGGGCGCGCGCCGCGATCTCGTTCGCGCCGCCCACGGCGAAGAGGGCGCGCGGGTCGAGCGCGGCCAGCCGTCCGTAGGCGCGCGCGGCGCGCTCGACGGCGTCGTCCTCCCAGTCGCCGAAGCGGAAGGGGAAGCCCGCGCCGTAGTGGTCGTCGTCGATGGCGCGGCCCGCTTCCGCCGCCGCGGCCTTGATGCGGCGCACGACGGGCGCGACCTGCGCGGGCGTCCGCACGCCGGCCAGCCAGCCGCTGCCCAGCCGCGCCGTGCGCCTGATGGCGGCCTCGCTGCTCCCGCCGATCCAGAGCGGCAGCGGCTGCTGGACGGGCAGGGGCGCGATGGCCGCGTCCTCGTAGCGGAACCGCGCGCCCCGGTGCGTGACCGTCTCCCCGGCCCAGAGGCGCGTCATCAGCTCCAGCATCTCGTCGGCGACGGCGCCGCGCCCGACCGCTTCGCGGCCCGTGGCGCGCCATTCCGGCGCGGTGGCCGCGCCCACGCCGAAGGCGGGCAGCAGCCGTCCGCCGCTGAGGTAGTCGATGGTGGCGCACTCCTTGGCCAGCACGAGCGGGTCGCGCAGGGGCAGGAGCACGACGTTCATGCCGAACCTGAGCCGCCGCGTGGCCCCCGCGATGGCGGCCATGGCGGTCATCGGCTCGAGCGTGGGCTGGCGCGAGACGAGCCGCTCGCTCAGCCAGATGGAATCGACCGCGCTCTCCTCGCACAGATCGATCCAGCGGAAGAAGGCGGCGGGCGCGGTTTCCGGCGTCAGCCCCGCCGCCAGCCCGATGCGCACGCTCATGGCCCCGTTCTACCGCATGAAGCGGCGGAAGTGGGCGAGGATGCGCGCGTGCAGCCCCGCTTCCGCCGCCAGCAGGCCGCGCACCAGCGGTCGCGGCTGGTTGAAGGCCAGCGGCTCGCCCAGCGCGTCCGTCACGGTCAGCCCGCGCGCGAGGGCGAGGGCGGCCCCCGCGGCCACGTCCCACTCGTGGCGCGCGTGCCAGCTCGTCACCACGTCGGCGCGGCCCGCCGCCAGCAGCGCCAGCCGCCAGGCGACGCTGCCGGTGGGGCGCACGCGCGCGTCGCCGGGCAGGGGCGGCACCTCGCCCAGCAGCTCCTCGCCGCGCCCCACCAGCGCGAGGTAGGGCGCGGCGGGCGGAAGGGGAGCGGGCGGCGCGGGAACGGGCGGCTCGTGGACGGCGGCGTGCAACTCGCCCGTCGCGGGGTTGTGCACCACGCCCAGCGCGGGCCGTCCGCGCACCGCCAGCCCCACGGAGATGGCGTATTCGGGGACGCCCTGCAGGTACTCGCGCGTGCCGTCGATGGGGTCGACCACCCACACGCGCTCGCGGGCGAGCCGCTCCGCCGTGTCGCGGTCCTCCTCGCTCAGCCAGCCGTCGTCGGGGAAGGCGGCGGTGAGCGCCTCGCGCAGCAGTTCGGCGGCGCGCAGGTCGGCCTCGGAGACGAGTTCGCGCCCGCCCTTGCGCCCGAAGCGCAGCCCCTCCTCGCGCATGCGCGCTACCTCGCGCCCGGCGCGCTTCGCCGCCTCCGTTGCCGCCGCCAGCTCCCGTTCCAGCATGGGCGTCAGGCGCGACGGGCGAAGCGCAGCCGCCCGACGCAGTACAGGAACTCGAGGGCGTCGCGCGCGCCCAGCTTGGAGCCTCCGCGCTCGCGTTCGCGGAAGAAGATGGGCTCCTCGACGACGCGCGCGCCCGTCCGCACGAGGCGGTGGAGCAGCGCGACCTGGTAGGCGTAGCCGCGCACGGGGATGCGCTCCACCTTCGCGGCCCGCAGCGTTTCGGCGCGGATGGCGCGGAAGGCGATGGTGCAGTCGCGCACGTTCCCCAGCCCGGCGACATGCCGCGCGAGGAAGTTGCCCGCCGCCGACAGCATTCGCCGCCGCGCGGGCCAGCGCGCGTCGAGGCCCGCGCCCGCGGCGTAGCGGCTGCCGATGGCCACGTCCGCGCCCTCCGCGAGGCGGTCCAGCAGGCGGCGCGCGTCGGCGGGGTCGTGCGAGAGGTCGCCGTCCATCTGCATGACCGCGTCCGCGCCGACGTCGTCGAGGGCGTGGGCGATGCCGCGCGTGTAGGCCGCGCCCAGCCCGCGTTTGGGGCCCTCCAGCAGGCGCACGCGCCCGTCCCGTGCGGCGAACCCGCGCACCAGTTCGCCCGTGCCGTCGGGGCTCTCGTCGTCCACGATCAGGAAGGTCGCGCCCTCCTCGGGATGCAGGGCGGTCAGCCGCTCCAGCAGGGGGACGACGTTCGCGGCCTCGTTGTAGGTGGGGATGACGAAGCAGACGCGGTCGGGAGCGCTCATCGCGCCCAGCATACCCGCCGCGCGCCCCGCGCTCGATCCGCGTCGCCCGCGCCGTAGCGCGCCCACGCCGTACACTGGGGGCATGCCGAACCGCCTCGCGGGCGAAACCAGCCCCTACCTGCTCCAGCACGCCGACAATCCCGTCGACTGGTACCCGTGGGGCGACGAGGCCTTCGCCCGCGCCCGCGCCGAGGACAAGCCCGTCCTGCTTTCCGTGGGCTACAGCACCTGCCACTGGTGCCACGTGATGGCGCACGAGTCCTTCGAGTCGCACGAGATCGCGGAGCTGATGAACGAGCGCTTCGTGAACGTGAAGGTGGACCGCGAGGAGCGCCCCGACATCGACGGCGTCTACATGTTGGCCGTGCAGGCGCTCACGGGGCAGGGCGGCTGGCCCATGACGGTGTTCCTCACGCCCGAGCGCGAGCCCTTTTTCGCGGGCACCTACTTCCCGCCCGAGGACGCGCACGGACGGCCCGGCTTCCCGCGCCTGCTGGATGCCATCAGCGCATCCTGGGCGGAGCGCCGCGACGAGGTGGTGCAGTCCGCCGCCGAAATCAGCGCCCAGCTGGCGCGGGCGGTCGCGCGCGACGGGGGCGACGCGCCCCTCGACGCGGGCGCGGCCGACGCCGCCGTGGACGCCATGCTGGCAGCCGCCGACGACCTCTGGGGGGGCTTCGGGGGCGCGCCCAAGTTCCCGTCGCCGGCCAACCTCGAGTTCCTGCTGATGCGCGCGGCCCGCCCCGACGAACCGCGCCGCGCCGCCATCCGCGCCTTCCTCGAGCGCACGCTCTGGGCCATGGCCAGCGGCGGCATGTACGACCAGCTGGGCGGCGGCTTCGCCCGCTACAGCGTGGACGGCCAGTGGCTCGTGCCCCACTTCGAGAAGATGCTCTACGACAACGCCCAGCTGGCGCGCGTCTACCTGCACGCCTTCCAGCTCTTCGGCGACGCGGCGCACGAGCGCGTCGCGCGCGAGACGCTGGCCTGGCTGGAACGCGAGATGCTGGGCGCGGACGGCGCCTTCTACAGCGCCCAGGACGCCGACAGCGAGGGCGTCGAGGGCCGCTTCTTCCTGTGGACGGTCGAGCAGCTCGAGGCCGTGCTGGGCGACGAGGCGGAGGCGGGCGCGCGCGTCTTCGGGGTCGCGCCCGAGGGCAACTTCTACGATCCCCACCATCCCGAACTGCTGGGCCGCAACGTGCTTTCGCGCCGCGCCGAACCGCTGCCGGGCGCGCTCGACGGGCGCGTGGAGGCGTGGCGCGCGATGCTGTTCGAGGCGCGCGCGCGCCGCGTGCCGCCCGCCACCGACGACAAGGCGCTGGCATCCTGGAACGGGCTCGCGCTGGCCGCCGTGGCCGAGGCCGCGCGCGTGCTCGACGACGCCGGCCTGCGCGCCCTGGCCGAGCGCAACGCCCGTTTCGTGCGCGAGCGCCTGTGGTCGGACGGCGCGCTCCTGCACACGCGCCGCGAGGGCGCCGCCCACGTGCCCGGGATGCTGGAGGATTACGCCTACTACGGTCTCGGCCTGGTCGAGCTGTACCGGCTCACGGGCGCGCGCGCGCACCTCGACTGGGCGGGCGAGCTGCTGGACGCCATCATCGCGCGCTTCCGCGACGCCGAGCGCGGCGGCTTCTTCGAGACCTCCGCCGAAAGCGAACGACTGCTCTTCCGCCAGAAGCCGCAGTTCGATCAGGCCACGCCCAGCGGCGGGGCCGCCGCCGCCCAGCTGGCGCTGGCGCTCCACCGCCACGGCCTGCGCGCGGACGGCGCGGACGTCGCGCGCGAGGCCATCGCGGGGGCCCAGGCGCGCATCCCCGACGCGCCCACCGGCTTCGGGGCCACGCTGCAGGCCCTGGACCTGCTGGCCGCGCCCCCGCGCGAGCTGGCCATCGTGGGGCCGCCCGACGCGCGCGCCCCCTTCGAGCGCGAGGCCGCGCGGCGCTTCACGCCCGGGCTGGCGCTCGCGCCCGCCGACGCGCCCGACGGCCAGCCCCTGCTGGAGGGCCGCGAGCCGCCCGCCGCTGGCGCCGCCGCCTGGCTTTGCGCGAACATGGTCTGCCAGCTGCCCGCGGCCACGCCGGCGCAACTGGCGACGCAGCTCGACGAGGCGTTCCCGCCCTATCCGGAGGCAACCCCATGACCGCTCCCTCGCCCGTCCTCGAAGTGACCGACGCCACCTTCGCCGAGGCCGTCGTCGCGGAATCGCGCAACCGCCCCGTGGTGGTCGATTTCTGGGCCGACTGGTGCGGCCCCTGCCGCGTGCTCAGCCCCGTCATCGAGCGCGTGGCCGCCGAGTTCGGCGAGGACGTGCTGCTGGCCACGCTCGACACCGACCGCAACCCGAACACCGCCATGACCTACGGCATCCAGGCCATCCCCGCGGTCAAGGCGTTCATCGACGGCGAGGTGGCGAGCGAGTTCACGGGCGCCCTGCCGGAGGAGCACGTGCGCGCCTTCTTCGCCGCGCTCACGGCCACGCCCGCGGAGATGGCCGCCGCCGAGGCCGACGAGCTGGCCGCCACGGGCGACCTCGCCGCCGCCGAGGCCCGCTACCGCGAACTGCTGGCCGAGGACGCCGACAACGGCGACGCCCTCGCCGGGCTGGCCGCCATCCTGCTCGAACGCGGCGAGCGCGAGGAGGCCGAGGAGCTGATCGAGCGCGCCGGTTCCAACCGCCGCGCCAAGGCCCTGCGCCACCACCTCTTCCTCGAGGAGTTCTCCGGCAAGCACGACGCCGCCGCGCTCGAACAGGAGGCGCGCCAGGCCCCCGACGACCCCCGCGCCCGCTACCGCTGGGGCGTCATGCTGGCCGCCCACGCGCGCTACGAGGAGGCGCTCGACGAGCTGCTCGAATCGGTGCGCCTCGACCGCCACTTCGGCGGCGACGCCGCGCGCAAGGCCACGCTCGCCGTGTTCGACCTGCTCGGCCTCGAAAGCGCCCTCGTGCGCGAATACCAGCGCCGCCTCACGCAGCTGCTGTTCTGAGCGCCCGCCCCCCGCGGGGCGCGCTGGCCCGTTGACGGAATACGTAGCAAGATCGCTGGCCAAGCCGACGGAGTAGCCGCCACATGATTATCCACATGGTCGAAGGGGCCACGGACGAACAGGCCGAGCGCGTCATGGAGCGCATCGGCGACGACTACGGCCTCCAGTGCGAGACGCTGGTGGGAACGGGGAGCATCGTGATCGGGGTCAAGGGCGTCGCCGCAATCGTGGACGAGGGCCGCGTGACCGAACTGCCCGGCGTCGACCGCGTCATCCGCATCACCGAGAAGTACAAGGACGCCAGCCGCAGCTTCCACCGCGAGGACACCGTCGTGAACGTGGCGGGCGTGCCCGTGGGCGGCGGCAACCTCACCATCTTCGGCGGCCCCTGCGCCATCGAAAGCGAGGAACAGGCCGTCGAATCCGCCATCATGTCGCGCGACGCGGGCGTGGACATCCTGCGCGCCTTCGTCGACAAGTCCCGCACCAGCCCCTACGACTACCGCGGCCTCGAAATCGCCCGTGGCCTCGACATCGTGCGCGCCATGAAGGAGGCCACCGGCCTGCCCGTCGTCTCCGAACTGATCGACCTGCGCCACCTCAACGCCTTCCTCTCGGCGGGCGTGGACGTCATCCAGATCGGCGCGCGCAGCGCCCAGTACTCCCCCCTGCTGGAGGAACTGGCCCGCATCCGCACCCCCGTCGTGCTCAAGCACGGCTTCGGCAACGACATGAACGAGTGGCTCTGCGCCGCCGCCTACATCATGTCCGGCATCGACCGCGAGGGGCGCTCCAGCGGCTCCGGCAACCCCAACGTCATCCTCTGCTACCGCGGCATCAAGTCCTTCGAGTCCGAAACCCGCTTCGCCGCCGACATCTCCATGATCCCGCTCGTGCGCGGCAAGTCCCACCTGCCCCTCATCGCCGACCCCTCCCACAGCTCCGGCGACCGCGCCCTCGTCGAGCGCGTCTCCTACGGCTTCGTGGCGGCGGGCGCCAACGGCCTCGAATTCGACATCCACAGCAACCCCGCGGAGGCGCTCTGCGACGGGCGCCAGGCGGTGCGCGAGGAGGCGGGCCGCATCGTGGACAAGGCGCGCGCCATCCACGCCCTGCTGGCGGGCATCGGCGTGGAGACCGGCGCCACCGTCGCCCCCAAGTAGCGGGACGGTTGCGCGCCCGCCTGGCGGCGCGGGCCGCGCGCCTGTAGGGTACGGGAAAGGAGCGGCTAGGTGTCCGATTCGTCCGAGCCCAACTTCCCCAACCGCACGCTGGCGCTTATGGACAACCTGCGTTTCCTGCTCTCGCTTGACGACGCCTGTATCGACCTCATCGCCATCGATCCCCCGTTCGGCAAGATGGAGAACCTCCGCAGCAACCCCAAGCCCGCCATCACCGAGGCCGAGTTGGGCGAGGAGATCGAGCTGTTCATGGCCCACACGGGCAGGCCGAGGGACGAGTTCCCGGAGTATGGCCTGTACACGCAGGTTGGCGATTTGTGGGAGTGGAACAAGGACATCAGCGAGAAGGGGAGCCATGCGGCCTTCTACCGCGAGATCGAGAATGCGGAAGACGGGAGTCTGCCGAAGCGCATCCACTCCGTGATCGAGGCCGTGATCGCCACGGCTGGCCATGGCATGGCGGCGTACATCTGTTTCATGGCGCAGCGGCTGGTGGAGTGCCATCGCGTGCTGAAGGACACGGGCAGCATCTACGTCCACTGCGACGATAAGGCCAATTCGCACCTGCGGATGCTTCTGGACGCGATCTTTGGTGCGGGGAACTTCCGCAATGAAATCGTGTGGCACTACGGCAAGTGGAGTAACACGGCGGGCCATTTTCAGCGCAACCATGATGTGCTCCTGTTCTACTCCAAGACGGACGACTACGTTTTCAACAGGCTCTATAGTCTTTCTGAAGACAAGCGCCGGAAGATTGGAAAAGGATACCAGGTCAACAAGCCCGGTGGCGTGCGGCAGTTGATTATCTATGATCGGGAAAAGGCCGCTGCGGTGATCGCGGGCGGCGACTACGACAGGATCGTGGACCGGAGCGATGATGAACAGGGAACGCCACTCCACGATACGTGGAACGACATCAATATCATCAACAGCCAGGCCCGCGAGCGCACGGGCTACGCGACGCAGAAGCCGTTGGCCCTGTACCGGCGCATCATCGAGGCCTCTTCCAACCCCGGCGACGTGGTGCTCGACATCTTCGCGGGCTGTGCCACCACGGCTGTCGCTGCTGAGGGATGGATGCCCGCTCACGAACCGCGTCAGTGGATCGCCTGTGACTGGTCGTACCGCTCGCTCACGATGATCAAGCGGCGCTTCTACCAGAACGAGGGGCTGCGCTGTCTGCTTGATGGCGGTACCGCATCCACGACCTCGGCCACCGCCGTCGCGTTTGGCAATCCCCGGCTCAACTGGGACGAAGGGCTGGATGTCAAGCCGTGGCGGGTGATCGGCCCGAACGACGTGGAGCCGCGCGAGCAGGTGCTGTCCGGCCCCGAGGTGTCCGAAAGACAACGTCGCGATCCGCGCTGGAACGGCAACATCCCGAAGGATGAATGCAAGGAGATGCTGCTGGCTCGGTTCGGCTGCTTGTGCTGGGGCTGTAACTGGCAGCCGAAGCTTCCCAACGGCGAACCCGACCCCGACATGCTCGAAGTCGAGCACCTGTTTGCGAAGCGGCCCGACGATGGTGAGGAAGGCGGAGACGATAACCTCTACAACCTCGGTATCGCCTGCCGGAAGTGCAACGGCGTGAAGGGCAACCGCCTGACGATGATCCAGCTGCGGGATGACCGCGCGCTGAAGGGGCTGGTGTGGCCGGGCGAGGACAAGCGCCCGCACCTGGAGCGCGCGCGGATGTGGGCGATCAGCGAGTGGGACAAGCGGCCTCGGTAGGGAGCGCTGGCGTAAGCACGCCGTCGTCGCCTAACATGGATGCACACAGCAGGAGGAGTGCCATGTCGCGGGGAGAGAAGCCGATGCCGAAGGTCGCCGACCTGTGGGAGTGGGACAAGGACATCGCACGGGATGCGGACCTGCCGGAGTCGTTGGCCCGCGCTGTGCTGCGCCCTTCGCACAAGGCCGCCAGCCAGCCCGCGAGGGACAGTGAGCAGCCCGCCTAGGCGCGAGCCGTGCTACCGTGCCCGCCATGTCCGAAGAACACGACGATTCCGCGCGTCTCCGCGAACTCATGCTGTACGTCGCCGGGGCGTGCCGCCAGCGTCCGTCGTTCGACGCGCCCGCGCTTGCCGGGGTGCTGTACCGCTGCGACTTCGCCGCCTATGACCGGCTCGGCCGCTCCATCACCGGCCGCTCGTACGTCAAGGATCGGCGCGGCCCCGTTCCCGCTGGGTTCGACGAAGCGCTTGATGCGCTGGGCGAGGATGGGCGCGCCGTCGCCGACGTTTCCCTGTTCACCGCTCCCGAAATCGCGCTCGTCGATGAAGTCATCGGACGGCTGGACGCCAGCGTGGGGCCCGACTGGTCGTACGGGGCCGGATGGAAGGCCGTCGAATACGGCGAGGAGATCCCGTACTGCTTCGCGGGCGTCTCCGACGACGACCTCAGCGACGCCGACCTTGAGCGGGTGAGGGAGATTGCGGCGCCAAGCGTCCGTAGCGCCTGATATACCCTGCGGGCATGGGCGCGCTCGCGGGCATCATCGTGGCGGGCGGACGCAGCACGCGCTTCGGCTCCGACAAGGCCGCCGCCACGCTGCGCGGACGCCCCCTCCTGCAGTGGGTGCGCGACGCCCTCGCGCCCGTCGCCGACGAGATCGTGATCGTGACGGCGGCGGGGCGCGCGCTGCCCCCTACAGCTCGGCCCAGTTGCGGCCGCGCTTCAGGTCCACCTTCAGCGGGACCGCCAGCTCCAGGCTCGCGGGCATCACCTCCGCCAGCAGCGAGGCCACCTCGTCCGCCTCGTCCGCCGGGCCCTCGAAGATGAGCTCGTCGTGCACCTGCAGGATCATGCGGCTGCGCAGCTCGCGCTCGCGGGCGGCGGCGGCGATTCGGATCATGGCCACCTTGATGATGTCCGCCGCCGTGCCCTGTACGGGCATGTTGACGGCCTCGCGCTCGGCGGCGGCGCGCGCCTGGAAGTTGCGGCTGTGGATGGCGGGCAGGTAGCGCCGCCGCCCGTGGAGCGTTTCGGCGTAGCCGCGTTCGCGCGTGGAGGCGAGCACCTCGTCCTGCCAGGTCTTGATGCCGGGGAAGTTGGCGTAGTAGGCGTCGATGAAGGCGCCCGCCTCCTCGCGCGTGAGGCCCGTGCGCTCGCTCAGGCCGAAGGCGCCCATGCCGTAGGCGATGCCGAAGTTGACCATCTTGGCCGTGTCCCGCATCTGGCGCGTGACGGCGTCGGGGGCCACGCCGTAGACGCTGGCGGCGGTGGCCTGGTGGATGTCGGCGTCGGCGAGGAAGGCGTCGATGAGGCCGCGGTCGCCGCTGAGGTGGGCGAGCACGCGCAGCTCGATCTGGGAGTAGTCGGCGGCCACGTAGCGGGCGTCGTCGTGGCCCTGGGCGACGAAGGCGCGGCGGATGTCGCGGCCCTGCTCGGTGCGCACGGGGATGTTCTGCAGGTTGGGGTTGACGCTGCTGAGCCGCCCCGTGGCGGCCACGTTCTGCTGGAAGTCGGTGTGGATGCGCCCGTCGTCGGGGGAGACGGCCCCGGGCAGGGCGTCGAGGTAGGTGGACTTGAGCTTGGTCAGCTGGCGCCAGGCGAAGATGGCCTCGACGACGGGGTGGGCCTCGCGCAGCCCCTCGAGGGCGCGCTGGTCGGTGCTGTGGCCCTGCTTCATGCGGCGCGTGGGCGGCAGCCCCAGCTCCTTGAAGAGGACGTCGCTCAGCTGCTGGGGGCTGCCGATGTTGAACTCGCGCCCGGCGTGCTCGTACACGGCGCGCTCGGCGATGTCGATTTCGCCCGCGAGCGAGGTGGAGATGTCGCGCAGCACGGCGGTGTCGATGGCCACGCCCGCCGCCTCCATGTCCGCCAGCACGGGCACGAGGGGCAGCTCCAGCTCCTCGTAGAGCGCCCACTGGCCGCGCTCGCGCAGCTGCTCCTCCAGCATCGGGCGCAGGCGCAGCAGGAAGTCGGCCTGCTGGCAGGCCAGCTCGCCCGCGGCTTCGGGGTCCACCTGCGCGAGGGGGACGGCCTTGCGCCCCGTGCCCGTGAGCGCCGTGACGGGGCGCAGCTCCACGCCCAGCCGCTCGGTGGCGAGGCTGGCCAGCGTCTGCGAGGTCTCGCCCAGCAGGAAGGCCATGAGGCTGGTCTCGGCCACGACGCCGTCGAGCGCCATGCCCGCGCGCGCGAACTGGTGCAGCAGGTACTTCGCGCCGTAGGCCGTCTTCGGCAGCGCGGGGTCGGCCAGCAGCGGGCCCAGCGTCTCGCGCACGGCGGCCAGCGGCGCCTGTCCGGCGTCGCCGTCGTCGAGCCGCGGCGCATGGCCGAGGGGCACGTACCAGGCGCGTCCGGGGGCGTCGGCGAAGGCCAGCCCCAGCAGCAGCGGATGCGCCCCGTCGCCCGCCGTGGACAGCGCGCTGACGGCGAATCCGTCCGACGCGCGCAGCGTTTCCGCCAGCGCGCGCAGCCCGCGCTCGTCCGTGACGGTGGCGTAGTCGCCCGCGGGGGGCGGCTCGGCGACGGCGGGGGACGCGGCGTCGCCGTCCGCCGGTTCGGGCAGGCGGTCGATGAGGCTGCGGAACTCCAGCTCGCGGAAGAGGGCGACCACGCGCTCGCGGTCGTAGGCGCGCGCCTCGCAGGCGGCGAGGTCGAAGTCGCAGGGCGCGTCCGTGCGGATGGTGATGAGGCGCTTGTTCTCCAGCGCGTCCTCGCGCTGGCCCTCCAGCTTCGCGCGCACCGACTTCGACGCCACCTCGTCGAGCCGCGCGAACAGCTCCTCGATGGGGCCGAACTGGCGGATGAGGTTGGCGGCGGTCTTGTCGCCGATGCCCTTGATGCCGGCGATGTTGTCGCTGGAATCGCCGCGCAGCGCCTTGAAATCGGTCATGTGGTGCGGGCTGAAGCCCCAGCGCTCGCTCGCCGCCGCCATGTCGTACATGACCGTGTCGCGCTGGTAGGGGCGGAACATGAAGAGGCTGAGGTTGGGGCGGATGAGCTGCACGAAATCGGTGTCCAGCGTCACGATCCAGGTCTCGATGCCGTCGGCGGCGGTACGCGCGGCGATGGTGCCGGCCACGTCGTCGGCCTCGAAGCCGGGCGCTTCGTGGACGGGGATGGCGAAGGCGTCGAGCAGCTCGCGCACGCGCTCCATCTGCGGCGGCAGCTCCTCCGGCGTCTCGCGGCGCGTGGCCTTGTAGTCCGCGCGCGCCTCGTGGCGGAAGGTCTTGCCGCCCGCGTCCCAGGCCGCGCACAGGTGCGTGGGCCGGAGCTGGTCGTACACGCGCAGCAGCGACTCGGCGTAGCCGTAGGTGGCGTAGGTGAGTTCGCCGCGGCTGGTCATCATGGGGTTGGGCGCGGACCCCAGCGCGAAGAAGGCGCGGTAGAGGATGCCGTGCGAATCGAGGATGACGAGGCGCCGCGCGGCGCCGCCAGCGGACACGCCGCGATTATAGGCGCGCCGCCGCCAGCGGACACGCCGCGATTATAGGCGCGCCGCCGCCCCGCGCGGCTATACTGGGCGCACCATCGCGTGGGGAGCGTCGCCGTGGCCCGTCCCGTCCTGCGCACCGCCTTCTGCGACCTCGCGGGCGTCGAGTATCCGGTCGCGCTCGCGGGCATGGGCCCCGTGGCGGGCGGCATCGTCGGGCCCGTGGCCACCGCCGAACTGGCCGCCGCCGTCTCCAACGCGGGCGGCCTCGGCGTCATCGGCGGCAGCGGCTACGGGCCGGAGCGCCTGCGCGAGGAGATCGCCCGCGCCCGCGCCCTCACGGACCGCCCCTTCGGCGTGGACCTGCTGCTGCCCGCCAACTACCTCGGCGAGGCCGCCGACCGGCCCCCGCCCGCCGACCCGCGCGAGCTCGTGCCCGCCGAGACGTGGGAGGGGCTGCGCGCCATGCTCGCCGCGCTGGACGTTCCCTGGGTGGAGGCCCCGGCGGTCTCCACCGCCACCCGCCCCGCCCTGGCCGGGCGCGGGGGCGGCATGTCGGACGCGCAGATGGAGGTGGTGATCGAGGAGCGCGTGCCCGTCTTCGCCTCCGGCCTCGGCAGCCCCGCGCCCTGGCTCGACCGCCTGCGCGCCAACGGAACGCTCGTGCTCTCGCTCGTGGGCAACGTGAAGAACGCGCGCCGTCTGGCCGATGCGGGCGTGGACGCGATCGTGGCGCAGGGCACGGAGGCGGGCGGGCACACGGGCCGCATCGGCACGCTGCCCCTCGTCACGCAGGTCATCCGCGCGGTCGCGCCGCTGCCGGTCATCGCCGCCGGGGGCATCGGCGACGGGCGCGGCGCGGCGGCCATGCTGGCGGCGGGCGCGGCGGGCGTGTGGTGCGGCACCGCCTTTCTCGTGGCGGAGGAGGCCAACCAGCCGCGCGCGCAGCTGGAGCGCATCCTCGCCGCCAGCGAGGAGGACACGCGCGTCACGCGCCTCTACAGCGGCAAGACGATGCGCAACATCCGCAACCCCCTCATCGACGCCTGGGAGGCCAGCGGCATCCGCGCCCTGCCCATGGGCGTGCAGGGCATCGCCATCCGCGACGTGGTCCACTCCCTGCGCGAGGCGGGGCGCGACGACCTGCTCATGAACGCCGCCGGCCAGATCGCGGGCATGCTCACGGAGACGCGCCCCGCCGCCGCCATCCTCGAAGGCATCGTGGCGGAAACCGTCGACATCCTGACCGAGCGCCTGCCCGCCACGGTCACGGCGCGCGCGGGGAGCGTGAGCCATGCCTGAGACCGCGGGGCCGCTCGCGGGCGTGCGCGTCCTCGAACTGGCGGACGAGCCCGGCTCCTACTGCGGCAAGCTGCTCGCCGACCTGGGGGCCGACGTGATCAAGGTGGAGCCGCCCGGCGGGGGCCGCCTGCGCCGCATGCCGCCCTTCCTCGCGGGCGAGCCGCCCGCCCCCGACCGCGCCCTCCCCTTCTGGGCGCGCAACAGCTCCAAGCGCTCCCTCGTCCTCGACCTGGAGAACGAGGCCGACCGCGAACGCGCGCGTTCGCTGGCGCGCGACGCCGACGCCATCGTCGAGGACCACCCGCCGGGGACGCTCGCGCGCTACGGGCTGGGCTACGACGACCTGCGCGGCGAGCGGCCCGACCTCGTCTACGCGTCGGTCACGGGCTTCGGCCAGAGCGGTCCGCACGCGGGCTTCGCCCACGCCGACATCGTGGCGCAGGCCATGGCGGGCGTGATGACGCTGGCGGGCATGCCCGAGGATCCGCCCAACCTCATCTACGGGAACCAGGCCGACGTCTGCGCGGGCATCCAGGCGGCGCTGGGCGCGTTGCTTGCCCTGCGCCATGCGGAGCGCACGGGGCAAGGCCAGCACGTCGACGTCTCCGCGCAGGAGGCGCTCTCCCCCGCGCAGGAGACGGCCATGATGATGTGGGACCTGCAGCGCACGAACCGCGTGCGCACCGGCCCCCTCGGCCTGCTGCGCGCGCCCATCCCCGGCGTGGGCGTGTACGAGACGAAGGCGGGCCACCTGATGGCCTACATCACCGCCCCGGGCGGGGCCGATTTCCCCGAGCTGGTGGCGTGGATGGACGAGGCGGGCTTCGCGCACGACCTCCGCGAGGAGCCGTACGCCGCCATCGTGGCGGAGATGAACCTGCGCTTCCTCGCGCGCGTGATGGCCGATCCCTCCGAGGCCGAGCGCATGGGCCCGCAGCTGGCGCACATCGGCGAGACCGTGGCCGCCTTCTTCGCCACCATGACGGCCCTCGAGGCCTACGAGGAGGGGCAGCGCCGCCGCCTGCTCGTGGGGCTGGTGTCCACGCCCGCCGACCTCGTGGCCAGCGCGCAGCTGCGGGCGCGCGACTGGTACCGGCCGGTGGCGGTGGCCGGGCGCGAGGTCGAGTTCCCGGGCCCGCCCTACCGCCTCTCGGCCACGCCCGCGCGGGTCGGCCCGCCGCCCCGCCTGGGCGAGCACGCGGACGCCGCCTGGAGGCCCCGCGCGGAACCCGCATCGCCGTCCGTCGCGTCGAGCGCGATCACGCTGCCGCTGGAGGGGCTGCGCGTGGCCGATTTCTCCTGGTTCGGCGCGGGCCCCATCGCCGCGCAGACGCTGGCCGCCTTCGGCGCGGAGGTCGTGCGCGTGGAGTCCGAGGCGCGCATCGACTCCCTGCGCGTCGTCCAGCCGGTCGCGCTCAACGAGGACGGTTCCCCCAAAACCGGCTACAACGCCTCCGGCTACTTCAACAACTTCAACGCGGGCAAGCTCAGCCTGCTGCTGGACCTGAACCGCGAACGCGGCCAGGCCATCGCCCGCCGCCTGATCGAGCGCTCGGACGTGTTCATGACGAACTTCACGCCGCGCGTGCTGACGCGCTGGAACCTGCTGCCGGAGCAGGTGCTGGCCGTGAACCCGCGCATCGTGGCCGCCTACGCGCCCATGCAGGGCATGACCGGGCCGCACCGCGATTTCCTCGGCTTCGGCGCGGTGCTGACGCCCATCACGGGCATCAGCGAGCTCTCCGGCTTCCCCCACCGCCCGCCCATCGGCGTGGGCACCAACTACCCCGACTACGTGGTCAATCCCGGCCACCTCGCCATCGCCATGCTGGCGGCGCTGCGCCACCGCGAGCGCACGGGCGAGGGCCAGCTGGTGGAGATGCCGCAGATCGAGTCCGTGGTGAACGCGCTCGCGCCCGCCATCCTCGATTACACGGCCAACGGCGCCACGCAGACGCGCGCGGGCAACCGCAGCCCCGTGGCCGCGCCCCACGGCGCCTTCCGATGCGCCGACGAGGACGGTCCCGATGGTCCGGAGGAGCGCTGGGCGGTCGTCGCCTGCCGCGACGACGGTGAGTGGGCCGCGCTCTGCGAGGCGCTCGGCCACGACGGGTCCGCCGCCGACCCCCGCTTCGCCACGCACGAGGGGCGCAAGGCCAACGAGGACGCGCTCGAGGCGCTGGTGGGCGAATGGACGCGCGAGCGCCGCGCCGGGGACGTGATGGCGGCGCTGCAGGCGCGCGGCGTGCCCGCGGGCGTCGTGCAGAACGCGCGCGACATGCTCGAACGCGACCCGCACATGCGCGCGCGCGGCTACTACCAGTACCTCGACCACGCGGAGACGGGCCGCAGCGCCTACGAGGGCTTCTGCGCGCGGCTGGGCCTCACGCCGGGCCGCCATCGCGCGCCCGCGCCCCTCTTCGGCGAGCACACGGAGGAGGTGTGCCGCCGCATCCTCGAACTGGACGGCGACGAGATCGCGGACCTGCTGGCGGAGGGCGTGCTGGCCTAGCCCCGCCGCGTGGCGAGGGCGGCGCGCACCCAGCTCCGCAGCCGTCCGCCGCCCGCGCGCGCCCGCGCCATCACCGCCTCGGGCTTGAAGAGCAGCCAGTGCAGCGCCACGCCCACCGCGGTGCTGCCGCCCATGAAGAGCCCAAACCCCAGCAGGGACGGAGTAACGCCCTCGCCGTGAGTGGCCACGACGACCGCGACCCATGCCGCTGCGGTGAGCGGAATGACCCACCAGCGCCCGATCAGGACGCCCGCGATGAACCCGGTCCAGGGGAGAAGCATCGACGTGAGGAGCAGTGCGGCTTCCATCGCGCCCGCTCCTTTCCGCACAACCAGATTGGAGCCGTCGCGATCATGCTGTCAACATCCCGCGCCCCACGCCCATATCCCGCCACGCCGTGAGGGGCGTGCTTGGTCTAGGACGACGCGGGCTCGGCGGGCGGCGGGGACTGGGGTTCCGGCTGTTCCGGTTCCACACTCTCGTCGGCCTCGGGAAGGCGTGGGGCTGGCGGCGACCATGCCTTCAACCCCGTCGTCTTCCCGCGAACCGCCTGGAGTACGCCATCCACGCGGACATTGCGACCGTCCGCCAGTTCAAAGGGAACTTCGCAGAACGCGGACAGTTTCCCCGAGGGCGCTCCCAGCGGCTTGAGGACGGCGCGCTCGAATTCGTGAACCGCGGTCAGCACCGCCAGAAGCGCGGACGTTGCACGGCGCTCCTGCTCGTCGTCGCCCCGAATGCCCGACACGGGAATGAGGCGGGCGGGCTGCCAGTGTTCCTGCTCCATGTTCCGCTCCTCGCTTGAGTGCCGCGATACTACCACGCCGCCGCTCACGGGCCGCCGTGCGTGGCGGGCGCGGTGAGGGCGGCGATGGCGGCGGCCACGTGCGCGTCGTCGCGCTCGTCCACGGTGCGCGGGTCGAGCAGCGTCTCGCCGTTCTCCATGCGCGCGACGATGGGCGGGCCGGCCTCGCGCAGGGCGCGCGTCAGCCGCTCCGCGCCGCCCTCGGGATGCAGGGCCGCGCACCAGCTGGGCCGTCCCGCGCCTGGCGCCGCGCCTCCGCCGACCACGGAGCGCGATGCGATCACGCGCCCGCGTTCGCCCGCCGCCCGCGCCCACGCCTCCGCCCGCGGGCGCAGTTGCGGCTCGTCCAGCGCCAGCATGCGCCAGACGGGGATTTCCTCGCGTTCCGCGCCCGCGAGGTAGGCGGCGAGCGTGGCGTTGAGGGCGGCGATGGTGAGCTTGTCCACGCGCAGGGCGCGCGCCAGCGGATGCCGCCGCAGCTCGTCCACCAGCGCCTCCCGCCCGGCGATGACGCCGCACTGCGGCCCGCCCAGCAGCTTGTCCCCGCTGAACAGCACGAGGTCTGCGCCCGCGCGCAGGCTTTCGCGCACGGTGGGCTCGTGGGGGATGCCGTAGTCCGTGGTTTCGACGAGGCAGCCGCTGCCGAGGTCGTCGAGCAGGAGCGCGCCGTGCGCGTGCGCCAGCGCCGCCAGCTCGGACGCCTCGGGCCGCGCCGTGAAGCCCGTCACCTCGAAGTTGGAGCGGTGCACGCGCAGGATGGCGGCGGTCTCGTCGCCCAGCGCCTCGGCGTAGTCGGCGGCGTAGGTGCGGTTCGTCGTGCCCACCTCGACCAGCCGCGCGCCGCTTTCGCGCAGCACGTCGGGGATGCGGAAGCGCCCGCCGATCTCCACCGCCTCGCCGCGCGAGACGATCACCTCGCGCCCGCGCGCGAACACCCGCAGCGCCATCAGCAGGGCGGCGGCGTTGTTGTTCACGGCGAGGCCGTCCCCCGCGCCCGTCGTGCGGCGGATGAGGTCGCGCACGTGCTCGTGGCGCGAGCCGCGCGTTCCCCCGGCCAGGTCGAATTCGAGGTTGGAGTAGCCGCGCGCGGCCTCGGCCATGGCCGCGATGGCGCGCTCGCCGAGGGGGGCGCGCCCCAGGTTCGTCTGCAGGATGACGCCCGTGGCGTTCACCACGCGCCCCAGCGAGGGCCGCGCGAGCCCGCGCAGGATCGCCTCCGCCTCCGCCGCGATGGCCACCGTCGGGGGCGCGGGTTCGCCGGCGCGCACGGCCTCGCGGGCGCGCTCAATGGCCATGCGCGCCGCCTCCAGCGCGAGCGCGTGCGGATGCCCGCCGCCGCGCAGCCCGGCGAGCACGGTTTCGACGCCGGGGAGGGCGCGAAGCGGGGAGGCCGGGTCGCCGCCGCCCATGCGCCCATCATGCCCGATCATGCCCGTAGCCGCCGTCTGCGCGAGAATCGGCGCACCACCGCTGGCGGGAAGAGCCATGAACCTGCGCATCCCCGGCCCCACCCCCTGCCCCGACGACGTGCTCGAGGCCGTCGGCGCTCCCATGATGAACCATCGCGGCCCCGAATTCGCCGCCATCGTGCGGCGCGTCACGGACGGCCTCAACCATGTCTTCGGCGTCTCCGGCGACGTGCTCACGCTCACCGCCTCGGGCACGGGCGGGCTCGAGGCCGCCATCGTGAACACGCTCAGCCCGGGCGACCGCGTGCTGGCCGTCACCATCGGCGTCTTCGGCGAGCGCCTCGCCGCCATCGCCGAGGCTCACGGCGCGGAGGTGGCGCGCTACGAGGTGGAATGGGGGGACGCCGCCGACCCCGACGAGCTCGCCCGCCGCCTCGACGCGGACCCCGCCGTGAAGGCCGTGCTGGTCACGCACAACGAGACCTCCACGGGCGTGACCAACCCGCTGGAGGCCATCGCGGCGGTCGTGCGCGAACGCGGCCCGCTCCTCATCGTGGACGGCGTCAGCAGCGTCGGCTCCATCCCCTGCCCGGCGGAGCGCTGGGGCGTCGACGTGCTCGTGAGCGGCTCGCAGAAGGGCTGGATGGTGCCGCCCGGCCTCGCCTTCCTGTGGCTGGGCGAGCGCGCCTGGGCGGCCAACGCGCAGGCGTCCATGCCGCGCTTCTACCTCGACGCCGCGCGCGCCCGCGCTTCGCTCGCCAGCGGCCAGACGCCCTGGACGCCCGCGATCTCCATCTTCTACGGCCTCGACGCGGCCTTCCGGGCGCTGCTGGCCGAGGGCCTCGAGGGCGTTCATGCGCGCCACGCCGGGGTCGCCCGCTACACGCGCGAGCGCGTGCGCGGCATGGGTCTCGAGCTGTTCCCGCGCGACGAGCGCTTCGCCTCCGACACGGTGACGGCGGTGCGCTGGCCGGAGGGCGTGGACGGCGCGGCCATCGCCAAACGCGCGCGCGACGAGCACGGCGTCATCCTCGGCGGCGGGCAGCAGTCCCTGCGCGGGCGCATCTTCCGCGTGGGCCACCTGGGCCACTTCACGCGCGCCGACGTCGCCGCCGCCCTCGACGTGGTCGAGCGCCTGCTGCCGTAGGATGGCGGCCATGCCCGCATCCCCCGCGCGCTGGTGCTTGGAGCGCTACGGCGCGCCCTGACCGAGCGCCGCGCGGATGGCGTTCTTGATGGCCGGGGGCGTATCGGGGGAGTCGATGATGCCGAGCTGGATGCGGGCCAGCAGCTCGGGGGAGAGGGGATCGCCTCTCCGGAACGGACGCTCAATGCCTCCCAGGATGTCCTGCTGGGTTTCGACCCGAATGCCTTCATGGAAGATGCAGGAGGGACGTTTGGGATAGGGATGTTCCCCGGGGTTCACGACCGTGCAGTGCTCGCCGCAGGATGCCTTCCGGGAAGGATGGTGGCTCGTGAAATTGGCCACGGTAACGCTGCCATCCGGTGTGGGAACGGTCAGCGCGATCCAGAGGTGGTGCTGTCTGTCGATGCCCCAGAAGGTATCACCGGGCCGCAGCGACATGGGCGTGCTCAAGCTTCTGCCTCCTCTCCCTGCCAATGCGCTCCAGCGTCGTGTGCAGACTGTAGGACGCTTCGGCCTGCTCCGCGACGTATCCAATGGCCTCCTCGGAGTAGCCGGCATAGCGCAGGACATCCTCGGGTTCGATGGGAATGATGGTATCGCCGGGGTCTTGCCATTCCGGCAAGGCGTGCGTACGGGCGACCACGTCCCATTCCTTCAGGCAGCCGTAGGTCTCGAAAACGCCGTCGAGAATGCCCCTGTTGTGCTCCGACAGCCACCCGTCGTCGGTGTTGCCAGCGTGGCAGGCGTCGAAGCGCTTGCGCGCGACGTAGCCGTGCCAGATGGAGTCCCCGGCGGGGCAGTCGTCCTTGATCAGCTCGAGCACGCGGCCGAGGGCGGGGCCGTGGCGCACGCAGACGAAGCGGTCGCCCGTAATCGGCCAGCCGCCCTCGACGAGGGCCGCGCGGTCGGCGAGGTAGAGCAGCTTGACGAGCTTGAGCCAGGGCATCGTGCCGCCGTGCCGGTCGAGCAGGCGCGCGGCGGCTTGGGCGGCGCGGCGTTCGTCGAACACGAAGCGCATGGCGGAACCTCCGGTGCGTGCGTCCAGTATGGCGCAAGCGCGCGCCGGAGCGCTACGGCGCGCCTTGGCCGAGCGTCGCGCGTACCGCGTCCTTCACGTCGTCGGGCGCGAGAGGCGCATCGAAGATGCCGAGCTGGATGCGGGCAAGCAGTTCGGGGTTGAGCGGCTCGCGACGCTCGGTATGGGGATGCTCCGCCGCGCGCGTGATCGTCGCCAGCGGATAGAGGAATTCCGCGTAGCGCACGCACGAATCATGCCCTTCTTCCACGAAGGGGTGCTCGCCGTGGCGCACGATCAGGCACTGTGCGCTGCACCGGTGGCGGGTTTCCACGCTATGCGTTGTGATGTTCGCCAGCGCCGCCCGCCCGCTCCCGGCGGGATCGTTGAGCACGATCCAGAGGTGCGGCTTCGGCAGGTTCAGGATCGGGTCCAGCAGGTTGAAGAACGTATCGCCCGGGCTGATGCGGAAGTCGCGTTGGTCCGTCACTTGGCTGGCGTGGTCAGCAGGAGGTGGAGCGAGTAAAAGGCGCCGATGTCATCCACGACCGACTCGACTTCCTCGTCCGAGTAGCCGGAATAGCGCAGGACGTCCTCGGGTTCGATGGGAATGATGGTATCGCCGGGATCCTTCCATTCCGGCAAGGCGTGCGTACGGGCGACCACGTCCCATTCCTTCAGGCAGCCATGGGTTTCGGAAATGCCGTCGAGCACGTCGCGGTCGAAGTCCGACAATCGTTCCGATTCGGTGTCGCCGACGAGGCAGGCGTCGAAGCGCTTGCGCGCGACGTAGCCGTGCCAGACGGAGTCCCCGGCGGGGCAGTCGTCCTTGATCAGGTCGAGCACGCGGGCGAGGGCGGGGCCGTGGCGCACGCAGACGAAGCGGTCGCCCGTGATCGGACGGCCGCCCTCGACGAGGGCCACGCGGTCGGCGAGGTAGAGCAGCTTGACGAGCTTGAGCCAGGGCATCGTGCCGCCGTGCCGGTCGAGCAGGCGCGCGGCGGCTTGGGCGGCGCGGCGTTCGTCGAACACGAAGCGCATGGCGGAACCTCCGGGCGTGCGTCCATGATAGGCCATGCCGCGCCCCGAATGGCGCGACGCGCGCCCGACGCCTATACTGGGTCGGCGAGATGCGCGCTCCCATCGGGCCGAACCGGCGCATGAAGCGCATCGCCTGGCGTGATCGGGAGCACGAGGCCCTTCCCCGTGTCGTCAGGTTCTCCGGCGGACGCTCCTCGGCGGCCATGACCTTCCTGCTCGCCGAAGCCGGCCTGCTGCGCCCCGAACGCGGCGACGTCGTCCTCTTCGCCAACACCACCGCCGAACACCCCGGCACCTACGCCTTCGCCCGCGAATGCAAGCGCCGCCTCGAACGCGACTTCGGCCTGCCCGTCCTCTGGTACGAGTTCTGCACCGTCGAGGACGCCTCGCGTGGCATGTACGTGCGCCAGGCCTCCTACCGGCTGGTGCGCGCCGACCCCGTCGAGGACGACCCGCTCGGCTACCGCTCCCGCGGCGAGGCCTTTGAGGAGATGCTCTCCTGGAACGGGATGCTGCCCAACCCCCACACGCGCAGCTGCACCGCCAAGCTCAAGCTCTACCCCGCCCACGACCTGCTCGCCGAATGGTTCGGCACGGGCGAGGGGCCGCGTCACGCCGGCCACCACGCGGACCGCTCCTTCGTCGGGCCGGAGCAGGCGCTGGAGGCTCACCGTCGTCGCGGCGGCGTCCAGGAGGAAGGCGCCTACCTGCGCCGCGCCGCCGCCATGACCGCGCGGCCTCCCTCCCGCGCAGCGCAGCGCTGGCGCGACTACACCGACGCGCCCCCGCCGCCGCGCCCGCCGGGCCCGCCCGGCCCCGCGCCCCTGTGGGGACCGGACGCCGCCGGCTATGTGGCCCTGCTCGGCCTGCGCGCCGACGAGCCGAGGCGCATCGACCGCATCGCCATGCGCTCCTTCCTCGCCGAGGGCGCGGGCGGGCGCGCCTGCTCCATCCGCACCCAGCCCCCCGGCGAGCGCCCCTACTTCCCCCTTGAGGAGTGGGGCTTCGACAAGGCCGCCGTCGAGACCTTCTGGCGCGAACGCGACTTCGACCTCGACATCCCCGAGAACGCGGGCAACTGCGTGTTCTGCTTCATGAAGGGCACGAACGCGCTCACGCGGCTGGCCGCGCGGCCCGACCCCGCGCGCGTGCCCGGCGCTCCCTCCGACGCCGAATGGTGGGCCGTCATGGAGCGCCGCTACAGCCGCGAATCGGTGAGCGGCGGCGGCTTCGGCTTCCTCGGCCTGAGCGGCCCCAGCTTCGACCGCATCGCCACGGGCGACGTCCCCGGGCGCAACCGCTACGCCACCGGCGAGATATCCTGTGACTGCACGGACTGAGATGGACGCCGACCTCATCTTCCCCGCAACGGGATCGCCGCAGGGCTTCTCCTCGCTGGCCATGTCCAAATGGGACGGCAAGCCCGAGCCCATCGTGCGCGAGCTCCTGCAGAATTGCCTCGACGCCGCGCGCGAGGCCGAACGCGAGCGCGCCGAGGTCTGCTTCACCATCGACGAGCGCCCGCTGGCCGACCTGCCCGGCATCGACGCCTATCGGAAGGCCTTCACGGCGGTGTGCGACGAACGCGCTTCCGCGCCCGGGGCGGGCGAGAAACGCGCCATCGAGGGCATCAACGGCGTGCTCGAACGCGGGCGCGTGCGCCTCCTCTTCTGTCGCGACAACGGCGTCGGCCTTGACGCCGGGGGCCTTGACCGCGTGCTCACCGAAGGCAACACGGACAAGTCGACGGGCGGCGGCACGACCGGCGTCGGCCACCTCACCGCCTTCGCCGCTTCCGACCTGCGCTACGTGCTCTACGCTGGCCGTTCGCGCGCGAATGGAGCGCCGCACGATGCCGCCAGCGGTCACGCCGTGCTCGCCTCCCACCGTTCCCCCGATTCCCCCGACACGGGTATCGACGGCAACGGCTACCTGCTGCGCCCCGGACAGCAGAGCCTCTTCGCGCGGGGCGACAAGTACCCCGATCGCGCGCCGCCCCTGCTGGCGGACGAGATGGCGCGCATCGAAGACACCGGTAGCGTCGTCTGCATCGCCGGCTTCAACGACTTCCGCGACGATCCCGCGAAGGCTGTCAGGTCGCTCCGGCGCGTGGCCGCCACCCACTTCCTGGCCGCCATCGCGCTGGATGGCATGGTCGTGCGCGTGCGCGACGCTGACGGCGAGGAATCGGTCGTGGACCGTGGCGCGCTGGAGGGAATCCTGGGCCATGTTTCCATCAGGGATCAGCGTGTCCGTCGTGGGGGCGCGCTCGTCCCCGGCCAGCAGGTCTGGCGCGCCTGGCAGTGCTTCGACAGCGGGCGCGAGCTGTCCGCGAGCGGCGTCGAGGGCGTCACGATCCGCATCCGCCCGCGCACGGAGAACGAAGGCTACGACTCGCGCGTCCAGCTCTACCGCGACGGCATGTGGATCACGAACGAAGCGCCCCATCTGCGCGTGAACGACTTTGGCGGTTCCCGGCCCTTCGACGCGGTCGTGCTGGTCGAGCGGGGCGAACTGTACGAGCTCGTGCGCGACGCCGAAGGCCCGGAGCACCTCGGCCTGGATCGTGAACGCATTATTGTCAAGGGGGGGGGGGGCGATTCCCGGTGGAAGCGCCTGCGCGAGCTGCTGGGCGTCATCGGCGACCAGCTGCGCGAGGCTGCGGGCGAGCGCGAGCGCGGCAACGTCTTCACACCGGACGACTTCTTCGTCGTGGGGCTGCGCAAGGCGAAACCCAAACCGCCCCCGCCCCCGCCTCCCCCGCCGGGCCCCGAAGGCGAGGAGCCGGGAACCAGGGTGGAGTCGGACCCCGATGCGGACCATCCCGAGCGGGACGAGGGGAAAGCGCGTCGGCGGGGCGGAACCGGCGGCCCCTCGCCGAGTGCGGGGACGGTGTTCCGCGTGAAGGCGTCGGTGCGGCCGGAACGCAACCGGCGTGGCGAGTTCGACACCCTGCGCGTCGTCTGGCGCATGCCCGAGGGCGAGGGGCTTCCGGAGATGGTTGGCGTGCGCGTGCGCGTGCCCTCCGGCTCGGATGCCACCTGCGAGCAGCCGCTCGGCCCGCGCTGGCTGCGCCTGAAGGAGATCGCGCATCCGTCGGGGACGGTTCCCGCGAGCGGGGAGGCCGCCTTCGAACTGCTCGTGCCGCCCGCCGATGGCGTGCTGGCCATCAGGCTCGCGCATCCCATCGCCGACCCCAACGCCGTGGAGATCGATGCGCGACGCCGCAATCGGCGGAAGGATGGCGACGATGACTGAGGACGCGCTGCCGGTGCTGGTGGAGGACGGCTCGCGGCTGGACTGGCCCGACGCCGCCTACCGGCCCGAGGTGCGCCTGCGCGACGGCCTCGCGCGCGTCGAGCACCGCATCGAGCGCGCCCCCGCGCTGGAGCGGCTGCTCGCGGAAGGCGCCGCCCGCTGGGCGATCGAGCTGCGCTGCCCCAAGACGCTGTTGGCCCGCATCAACACGAGCGCCGAGCCCCGCATGGAGGTGCGCTGGGAGCCGCACGAGGTCGACGGGCAGGTCTACCTCATCCCGGGGCTGCTGGCGATGCGCGACGTGCGGCTCGAAACCGACGGACTGAACGACCTCTGGAGCGGACGCGCTCCACTCGACATGCCCGGGGGCTGGTGGCTGGCGCGTGGCCAGCCCTACCCCGTCAAGACGCTGGGGGAGACGATCCTGTCCTTCCGCGAAGACCGCGCGCTCCCCGAGGGCGGTATGCGGGTCGCCTCCGATCAGGGCAGCGGCCAGATTCGCTTCACCGTCTTTCTCGCGCCCGATGTCTTCCCCTCCGTCGAACGCGACCGCAGCATGCAGGTGGCCGGCCTCATCGGCGTCTGCGCCCTGTTCCCGACGGTCTTTGGCGATGATGCGGAGGAGCATCGCGCGCTCGCGGAGGAAATTCGCGGGCGGCTCGTGGAGGCGGGCGTCCGCGCTTGGGACGACGACGGCTACGATCCGGCGCGCGCGGCCACCGCCATCGAACCACTCTTCCCGCTCCCCGAGCTGGAGCCGGAGTTCGACGATGAATGAGGCGCTGCTGCAGCGGGCGGGCGCGCCCTTCAGCGCGTGGCAGCAGTCGCTCGCCGTCAAGAATCTGGAGAAGCGGGAGCGCGGGGAGCGTGAGGAAATCGGACGGCGGCAGCGCGAACTGCGGGAGGCGATCACGGGCGGCGCTCCGGCGCTGGCGGGCTACTTGCGCGAACGGCTCGGCATCGACGGCGCGGCCATCGAGGCGCCGCCCTTCCCCCGCGACGAACTCACGCCCGACGAATTCCGCGATCCCCCGATCGAGCTGGAGCGCCAGCTGGCGGCGGCCTGGGAGGGCGAAATCCGGCCCGGCGAGGCGTCGCAGCCGCTCTTCTGGCTCCTCTGCCACATCGTCTGGCTCGAACAGGGCCGCTTCGGCTCCGGCTCGCTGGCCAGCGCCTTCACCGCCACCGCCAGCTCGCTCGACGGCGAGACGCGCAACTTCCTGCGCCGCAGCGGCGGCATCTACGTGCGCGGCAACGTCACCGCCTTCTCCGATTGTCCGCTGGCGCGCGCCTGGTGGCGTCATCGCGTCGCCGCGACGGCAGGGGAGGCCGCCGGTCTCGCCATCAGCGAGGCCGCCCACCGCACGCTCCACGACAACCGGCCCGCGTGGGAGACGCTGGTGCTGCTGTCCCTGCGCCGCATCACCGCCATCAACCAGCCGCGCGCCCGCGCCGCCCTCGTCGATGCCCTCATCGACCACGGCAGGCCCGACCGCGAGACGGTCCAGCGCATCGCCGGGGCGCTGGCGCGGCAGGGCCTCAGCCGCTCGCTCGAACATACCCCGTGGGAGGAACTGCGGGAGATCGCCGCCCGCGCGGCCGCCGCGGAGGACGCATGACCGCACGCCCCAGGGTGCTCGTGGCCGACCCCATCGCCGAGGAGGGCGTGGCCCTGCTGCGCCGCGACGCCGACGTGGAAGTGCGCCCCGGCCTCGCGCCGGACGAGCTGCGCGAGGCCCTGCGCGGCTGCGACGCGCTCGTCGTGCGCAGCGGCGTGCGCGTCACCGCCGACACGCTCGCGGAGGCCGACCGCCTGCAGGTCATCGCGCGCGCGGGCACGGGCGTCGACAACGTGGACCTCGACGCGGCCACGGCGCGCGGCGTGGTGGTGGTGAACGCGCCGCGCGGCAACACCATCGCCGCCGCCGAACACGCCTTCGCCCTGCTGCTCTCGCTGGCGCGCCACATCCCGCGCGCCGACCGCTCGTTGCGCGGCGGGGAGTGGCGGCGGCGCGCGTTCATGGGCGCGGAACTGCGCGGGCGCACGCTCGGCCTCGTCGGCTTCGGCCCCATCGGCTCGGAGATGGCGCGCCGCGCGCTCGCCTTCGAGATGCGCGCCGTGACGCACGACCCGTTCGTGCCCGCCGAGCGCGTGCGCGCCCTCGGCGCGGAACCCGTCGAGCTGGACCGCCTCTACGCGGAGAGCGACTTCATCAGCGTGCACACGCCCCTCACGGCGGCCACGCGCGGCATGATCGGGCGCGAGCAGATCGCCGCCATGAAGGACGGCGTGCGCCTCGTGAACGCCGCCCGCGGGGGCATCATCGACGAGGACGCGCTGCTCGAGGGCGTGCGCGCGGGCAAGGTCGCGGGCGCGGCCCTCGACGTGTTCGCCACGGAGCCGCCGGGCGACCTGCCCCTGCTCGCCGAGGAGCGCATCATCGTCACGCCCCACCTCGCCGGCTCGACCGCCGAGGCGCAGGAGCGCATCGCCGTGGACGTGGCCGAGCAGGTGCTGGACGTGCTCGCCGGGCGCCCCCCGCGCTACCCCGTGAACGCCCCCCTCGTGCCGCCGGAGACGCTCGAAATCGTCGGCCCCTACCTGGCCGTGGCGGAGCTGCTGGGCACGGTGGCCACGCAGCTCCTGCGCGGCCAGCTGACGACCATCGAGCTGGCCTTCTTCGGCGAAATCGCGGAGCACGACGTGACGCCCCTCAAGGCCTTCGCCGTGCGCGGCCTGCTGGGGCCCATCAGCGACCAGACCGTGAACCTCGTGAACGCCGCCAGCATCGCCGCCGCCCGCGGCTGGAGCATCGACGAGCACCTGCGCGCCTCGCACGAGGAGTTCCACAACCTCATCGAGCTGCGCGTGGGCGGCGCCGAGGGGCGGGTGACCGTGAGCGGCACGGCCCACCACGCGCGCCCCGGCATCGTGCGCATCGACGGCTTCGACATCGACCTCACGCCCGAGCCGGGCGGCTTCCTGCTCGTCTGCGAAAACGAGGACCGCCCGGGCATGATCGGCAAGCTGGGCACGCTGCTGGGCGGGCTGGACATCAACATCAGCGCCATGCGCGTGGGGCGGCGCGAGGCCCATACGCGCGCGCTCATGGTGCTGGCCCTCGACGAGGAGCCGGACGCCGCCGCCCTCGACCGCATCGCCGCCGTGGAGGGCATCGCCGGCGCGCGCCTCGTGCGCCTCTAGGGCGTGAGCGGCGCGAACACCAGCCCCGTCCCCAGCTTGGGGTAGTAGAAGGTCGATTTCTGGGGCAAACGCTCGCCGCCGTCGGCCAGCGCCATCACCTCGCCCGCGGCCACGGGCTGTAGCAGGAAGCCCGCGCCGCCGCGTTCGCGCAGCGCCTCCAGCACGGCGGACGTTTCGTGGGTGAAGGTCACGGCCCCCGCGCGGAACTCCTCCTCGCTGATGTTCCACAGCGGCACGAGCGCGCCGTAGCGCAGGAGGATGGGCGGCTCGCCCGCCCAGCGCGCGCTGGAACCCGCGGGCGCGATGGCGGCCACCGCCTCCGCCCCACGCGGACGCAACAGGTGCGCGCGCCCGGGCGCGAGGTTCAGCGCCACGATGGCCTCCGGGGCCGAGGCGCGCAGGGCCTCCAGCGCCTCCGTCTCCAGCGCCGCCGCCGTCTCCTCGACCGTGAACACGGGCGCCAGCCGCGCTTGCCAGTCGGCGGGCGCGGGACGGGGCGCGTGGCGGTGGAGGGGGCGCACGATGAGGCCCGCGTCGTCCGCGGGCACCACGCCCGCCATGGCGAAGCGGGCGGGATGGTCGGCGGCCAGCTCGCCCTCGCGCTCCGCCAGCCACTGGCGATAGGCGAGCGCGGTCTCGTAGCGGTGGTGGCCGTCGGCCACGTAGAACGACTCCGAGAGCAGGGGCGCGACGCGGCGCAGCACGGCGCGTTCGGCGGGCAGCGCCCAGAGGCGGTGGGCCACGCCGCCGCTCGCGCCCGCCATGTGCGGCGCGCCGCCCGCCGCCGTCTCCGCCAGCAGCGCGGCCAGCTGGCCCGAGCGGTCGCGCGCCAGCATGAAGATGGGGCTGAACTGCGTGCGCGCGGCCCGCAGCAGGCGCAGGCGGTCGGCGCGCGGCGCGGACAGCGTGAACTCGTGCGGCTTCACCGCGCCCGCCTCCCAGGGCTGCGATTCCACGCCGCAGACGAGCGCGCGGCGGCGGTGCTCCGCGCCCCCCTCCGTGAAGGACTGCTCGTAGACATAAAGCATCGGTTCGGCGTCGCGCGCGAGGACGCCCTCCGCCATCCAGCGTGCCAGCTCCGCCGCCACCGTGGCGTCGCGGTCGGGGCCGGACTCGCCCAGCTCGAGGCGCACGGCGTTCCACGGCGAGCGTTCGGCGAGGCGCGCGCGCTCGTCCTCCCCGATCACGTCGAAGGGCGGCGCCAGCAGCCGGTCGAGCGGCCCCGCGCGCTCCGTGTAGCGCAGCCCGCGGATGGGCATGAGGCGGGGCATCGGCGCTCCTCCGGCGGGCGCGCGCCCGCGCCCTGTAGAATCGGGCCCCCGTCATGAAGCGCGCGCCCTACTGCGTTTTCTGTTCCATCGTCGCGGGCGAGGAGCCCGCCAACGTGGTCTACGAGGACGACGAGGTGATCGTCATCCAGAACGTGCTGCGCTGGGCCCCGGTCATGCTGCTGGCCATGACGAAGGAGCACCGCACGCAGGCCGAGCTGTGGGGCGACGGCATCGGCGCGGTGGGGCGCGTGGCCGCCGAGGTTGGCGCGAAGGTCTGCCCCGACGGCTTCCGCCTGCTCTCCAACTTCGGCTTCGCGGCCATGCAGAGTCAGGAGCACGGGCACCTCCACGTCGTGGGCGGCATGCAGCTCGGCCCCTACGTCTGAGGGGCGCGGCGCAGCGCCTCCCGCTGGCGCTCGAAGAGCTCGGCGATGCCCGCGCGGGCCAGCTCCGTGAGCGCGCCCAGGGCGGCCTCGTCGAAGGCCTTGCCCTCGGCCGTGCCCTGCACCTCCACGAAGGCGTCCTCGCCCGTCATGACGACGTTGAAATCGACCTCGGCGTTGGCGTCCTCCTCGTAGCAGAGGTCGAGCAGCGGCTCGCCCGCGACGATGCCGGCGGAGACGGCGGCCACGGCGGTCGTGATCGTGGCCGGGGGGATGCGCCCGTCGCGCGCCAGCCGCTCGGCGGCCAGCCGCAGGGCCACGAAGCCGCCCGTGATGGCCGCCGTGCGCGTGCCCCCGTCCGCCTGCAGCACGTCGCAATCGACGGTGATGGTGCGCGGGCCGAGCAGGTCGAGGTCCACGGCGGCGCGCAGGGAACGCCCGATGAGGCGCTGGATCTCCTGCGTGCGCCCGCCCGGATGGCCGCGCTCCACCTCCCGCTGCGTGCGCGTCGAGGTCGAGCGCGGGAGCATGGCGTACTCGGCGGTCACCCAGCCGCTCTGCGTGTTGCGCAGCCAGCCGGGCTGGCGCTCGGCCACGCTCGCGGCGCAGAGCACGCGCGTCTTGCCGAAGGAAACGAGGCAGCTGCCCTCGGCGAACTCCTGGTAGCCCGTCTCCATGCTCACGGGCCGCAGCGCGCGGGGCTGGCGGCCATCGACTCGTTCCGGCATGACGCCGCCTCGCCCAGTGGGGCCCCGCTACGCTACCGCCCCCCCGTGGCAGGCGCAAAGCGCTCGGCGCGCACGCGCAGGGACTCTCCGTCGCTGAGGATGACGACGCGTCCGTGCGCGTCCGTGCGCAGCACCGCCCGCCCCGCGAGCGCGGCCAGCGTCTCCGGCGCGGGATGGCCGTGGGTGTTGCCCGCGCCGACGGAGATCACGGCCAGCGCCGCCTCCGTGGCGTCGAGGAAGCCGTCGGCGTTCGTGTCCGCGCCGTGGTGGGGCGCGAGCAGCGCGTCGGCCACGGGAGCGCCCAGTGCGAGGATGTCGCGCTGCGCCGTCTCCTCGATGTCGCCCGGCAGCAGGATGCGCGTCCCGCCGTAGCGCACGAGCAGCGCCAGCGAGCCTTCGTTGGTCCCGTCGGGCAGTTGGCCGGGCGGCGGCCACAGCGCCTCGAAGCGCACGCCGTCCACCTCGAAGGAATCGCCGCGCCGCAGCGTTTCGCGCCCGTCCGCCCGCTCCGCGAAGCGCGCGAACGTGGCCGTCCCGCTCCGCGCGCCGCTGTCGTAGACCGTTCCCGCGCGGAAGCGTTCGAGCGTATCGGGCAGGCCGCCCGCGTGGTCGGTGTCGGGATGGCTGAGCGCGACGGCGTGGAGCGCGTGCGCCCAGTGCGGGAGCGTCGCGCCCAGCTGTCGCGCGAGCACGAGGCCGCTCGGCCCGCCGTCCACCAGCACGCGCCGGCCGTGCGGCGTGGTCACGAGGATGGCGTCGCCCTGCCCCACGTCGAGGATGGCCACTTCCAGCCGCCCCGGTCCGCCGATGGGCGCGAGGCTGAGCACGGCGATTGCCGCCGCCAGCGCCCCTACGCCGCCCCCGACCACGGCCAGCCGCACGACGCGGGCGGCGCGCGGGGGAATCTCGGCCAGCGCGAAACGGCCCGGAATGGGGCGGTCCGGCGGCAGGTGGCGGTAGGCGGGCCAGGCCGCCGCGGCCAAGGTCAGGCTCGCCGCCAGCGCCGCGCCGGGCCCGAAGCGGGGCAGCGCGATGGCGGCGTGGGGCACGCTCGCGCCCGTCTCCGCCATCCACACGATGAAGCCCAGCGGGTACCAGGCGGCGGCCCCGACGATCCAGCCCGCCGGTTCCCACACGACGCCCGCCAGCGCCGCCGCCGCGCTCGCCCAGAAGGCGATGGCGAAGACGGGCACGGTGGGCACGTTCACCAGCGGCCCGATGAGCGAGACCTGCCCGAAGACGGCCCAGATGATGGGCAGGGCCGCGATCCAGGCCGCCAGCGAAAGCGCCGCCACGTCCAGCAGCACGTTGGGCACGACGCTCGCGAGGCCCAGCCGCGCCGCCAGCGCCGCCAGCCCGTGGCGAATCCACGGGGCGAAAGCCATCAGCCCGGCGGTGGAGGCCACGCTCAGCTGGAAGCCCGGCTCCACGGCCAGCCCCGGCTGCGCGGCGGTCATCAGGATGGCCGCCGCGCCGAGGGCCGCGATGCCGCTCTGCGGTCTCCCCAGCCAGTAGCCCGCCAGCACGATGGCCGCCATGATGGCCGCCCGCACCACGGTCTCCTCCGCGCCCGCGAGCAAGGTGTAGACGAGGATCGAGAGCGCGGCGGGCACGATGGCGCGCGTGCGCCCGACGAGCGGCGTGAACAGGACGAAGGCCAGCGCCGCCGCCAGCGCCACGTTCGACCCCGAGACGGCCACGAAGTGCGCCAGCCCCGTCTCGCGGAAGGCCTCCGTGAGCTCGCGCGGCATGGCCGCGTCGCGCCCCATGACGATGCCCGCCGCCAGCGAGGCCGTCGGTTCGGGCAGGGACGCTTGCAGGGCGCGCTCCAGCCGCAGCCGTACGCGCGAGGCGACCGTCTCGATCGTGCGCGGCGTTCCCCCGTCCAGCGTCTCCACGCGCGGGAAGGACATCGTGCCCGCCACGCCGCGCCGCGCGAGGAAGGCGCGGTAGTCGAACGCCTCGAGGACGGGCGGCTGCTCCAGCGCGCCGGAAACGCGCACGGGCGCGCCGCGCTCGTACGCCGCTCCCTGCCGCAGGGTGATGAGCGCGCGTCCCGCCGTCTTGGTCCCCTCTCCATCCGCTCCGAGGATGCGCTCGGCGCGCACGTGGTAGCGCACGGTGGTGAGGCCCGGGTCGGGCTCGGAGTCGATGCGCCCCTCGATCGTCACGTCCGTGTTGAGGAAGCGCGCGAGGTCGGGCGCGGGCGTCTCCGCCCAGCCCGCGAAGCGCCACGCCCCCAGCAGCGCGAGCAGCGCCGCCGCCAGTGGCAACAGCGCGCCGTCGCGCCCCTTCCACGCCCAGCCCGCGGGCGCGAGCGCGGCGAACGATGCGCCCGCCATCCACGGGGGCGCGCCCCAGATGGCGCTGGCGGCGATGCCGAGGAGCCAGGCCGTGGCCAGAAGGGGGAGCGTCACGCGACCGCGTCAGGCGACGAAGCGGTAGCCCTTTCCCCGGATCGTTTCCAGGTGCAGCGGCTCGCCCTCGCCCAGCACGGCGCGCATCTTGCGGCGCAGGTTGCTCACGTGGGCGCGCACCAGCGTGCTCGCGCCGGTGGCGTCGCGGTACTGCCACACTTCCGAGAGCAGCCTGCCCGGATGCAGGATTTCGCCCTCGTGCTCCATCAGGTAGGCGAGCAGGTTCGCCTCGATGTTCGTCAGGCGCGCCGTGCCCGCGATGCCCCGCAGCGTGTTCGTGTCCGCCTCGATGTGCAGGGGACGGCGCGGCGCCAGCGGCGGGTATCCCAACTGGCCGCGCAGCGTCTCCCCCAGCTTCTCCAGCGGAAACGGCTTCTTGATGACGGGGCCGGGCAGGTCCATGCGCGGACGCCGCGAGCCCTTGCGAAGCAGGTAGACGAGCTCCGGCGGCCGCTTCGCGGCGTAGGTGCGCGCCAGCCACTGGTTGAACTGCGTGAAGCGCGCGCCCGGCTCTCCGCGGGGCACGCCCTGCACGTCGACCACGAGGCCGTCGGGCGCGGCCGGGTCGAGGGACTCCATGAGGACGTCGTAGTTGGCGAACGTTTCGGTACCGTAGCCGCGCCCGCCCAGATAGGTTTCGAGAGCGCTCCGCATGCGCGGGTCACGGCTGACGGCGGCGACGAGGGGCATACGTTTCCCGAACCGGTTTTCATGGCCAGCGCATCTTGGCGGGCGGCCCGTGGCCCGTCAATGGCGCGCCGCAACATAAAGGCGGAGAGTTGGTGGAGAACGGGCGGGCCGCTATTCGACCGCCGTCAGCTCGTAGCGCACGCGCTCGAGGTGCGCCCGCACGACGCGGTGCGGCGCCTCGCGGTCGACCCACAGGAAGTGCGTCACGGTGCTCGTTTCGATGCGAACCTTCCAGGTCTCGAAGACGCCCGCGGGCACCTCCACGCGCTCCGTCCCCGTCACCGCCACCTCGACGGAGAAGACGCGGCCCGCGGAGGCGTTGACGTTGGTGTAGGCCCCCTCGTAGTCCTCGGCGAGCGGCGTCCCGCGGATGAGCCAGAACAGCTCCTCGTCGTCGTACCAGGCGGGCGCGGGCACGGCCTCGCTGGGCGCGGGCAGCTCGCGCTCGGCGGTGATTGCGCGCGGCGGCTCCCCCTCCGCGCCGGTCTGGCGCGAGTCGAAGCGCACGCGGCCCTCGGCGGGCAGGTAGGCGGTGTCGAAGCGGCGCTCGTCGTCCACCACCACCACGCGGCGGGAGGAGACGGGGGCCAGCGTGGCGGCGTCCACGCGCGCGAAGCCGTCGTCGCGGTAGCGCCCGTCGCCCGCGTCCGTGCACAGGCGGCGCAGCTCGGTGACGCCGGGGGCCACGTCGGGGCGCGTCTCGAACACACAGGTGCCGTACGGCTCGTCCCGCTCGGAGAGGGCGTAGTGGAGGCGTTCGGGGCCACGCCAGGGCGCCTCCGCGAAGATGGGGGCGTGCGCCTCCAGCGGCGCGCTGCCGCAGGCGGCGGCGATCAGGGCCAGCGGCGCGAGGAGGGCCAGCGCGAGACGGCTCCTCACCCCGCCGCCACCGCCGCCGTGGCGCGTTCGAGCCGGCGCAGCGCCTCCGCGATGGCCGCCCCGTCCGCGTCCTTGTGCGCGACCATGCGGATGCGCCCCTCGCCAAAGGGCACGGCGCGCACGCCCGCTTCGGCGAAGGCCGCCAGCCAGCCGTCGCGCGTTCCCTCGCGCACGCGCAGCACCACGATGTTGGTGGCGGGCGCCTCGACGGCGAAGGGGCCCAGCCGCGCCAGCCCCTCGGCCAGCGCGCGGGCGTTGGCGTGGTCCTCGGCCAGCCGCGCCACGTTACGTTCCAGCGCGTACAGCCCGGCGGCGGCGAGCACGCCCGCCTGCCGCATGCCGCCGCCCAGCGTCTTGCGCTCGCGCCGCGCCCGCTCCACGAACTCGCGCGGGCCGCAGAGCAGCGAGCCCACGGGGCAGCCCAACCCCTTGGAGAGGCAGAAGGAAACGGAGTCGGCGGACGCGGCCAGTAGCGCCCCGCTCTCGCCCGTGGCGATGGCGGCGTTGAAGATGCGCGCGCCGTCGAGGTGGACGGCCAGCCCAGCCCCGCGCGCGATGGCCGCGAGCGCCGCCGTGGCCGCCGACGTGAGCGCGGCCCCGCCGCAGCGGTTGTGCGTGTTCTCCAGACAGAGGAGGGAACTGCGCGGCGCGTGGATGTCGGGCGGGCGGATAGCGGCGCGCACGTCCGCTGCGGCGAGGCCGCCGTCGGGGGCGTTGGGCAGGGGATGCAGCTGCACGCCGCCCACGCGCGCCGCGCCCGCCGCCTCGTAGTTGAAGAGGTGCGATTCGCCGCCCGCGATGGCCTCGTCGCCCGGGCGCGTGTGGCTGAGCACGGCCACGAGGTTGGCCATGGTGCCGCTGGCCGTGAAGAGGGCGGCCTCCTTGCCCAGCCGCTCCGCCGCCAGCGCCTCCAGGCGGTTCACGCTGGGGTCGTCGCGGAAGACGTCGTCGCCCACCTCGGCATCGGCCATGGCGCGGCGCATGGCGGCGTCGGGCCGCGTCACGGTGTCGCTGCGCAGGTCGATGGGGGCGGGCGCGCTCATTCGCGCTGCCAGATGGTGCGCATGCTGTCGTCCCCGCGCACGGCCGCCACCACCTCGCGGCGCTCTTCCTCGACCAGTTCGCGGTGGACGCGCGCGGCGGCCTCGCCCGCGGCCTCGCCGCCGATGGCCTCCAGCCGCTGGCGCAGCCGCTCCCACAGGCCCGTCTCCGCGATCACGGCCACGCGCCGCGGCCAGGCGAAGGACATCAGCTTCTCCGGATAGGGGAAGGCGGGGCGCAGCTCCTTGACCGCGCGCACGCGCTCCTCGACCGAGCCCACGCGGGGCACGCGCCCGATCCAGGGCGGCTCCCCGGGCGCGGTGCGGAAATCCACCAGCACGCGGCTGCCCACCGTCTCCAGGCGCACGATGAGCACTTCCGCGCGCTCGATCACGCGGCCCACCTCTTCCAGGTCGATGCCGAAGTCCTCGCTCACGGGCCTTCATGGTAGCAGCCCCACGCTCAGACGCAGAGCGGGGCGAACGCGTAGCCGCGCGCGACCAGCTCGGCGAGCACGATCTCGAGCGCGGCCAGCGTCGGCGAACGCCCGCCCCCGGCCTCATGCAGCAGCAGGATGGTTCCGGGGCGCGCGTTGGCCAGCACGTGGTCCGCGATCCGCTCCGCGGTCGGAAGCTCCCAATCCAGCGAGTCAAGGCTCCAGAGCGTGACGGCCTTGCCCAGCTCGCGGGCGATGGCGTGGGTACGCTCGTCCACCACTCCGTAAGCCGGGCGGAAACAGGAGACGGGATTGGCGTGTTCGCCCGCGGCCTCGTGAATGGCGCGGTCGGTGTCGCGCACTCCCGCGATGAAGGTCTCGCGATCGATGCGGTCGGGCCATTCGTGATTGAAGGTGTGATTTTCGACCTCGTGCCCGGCCTCGGCCATTTGGCGCACGAGATCGGGCCAGGTGCTTGTCCGCACGCCCGTTACGAAGAAGGTGGCCACCGCCTCGTATCGCGCCAGCGCATCCAGTATCTGCGGCGTCCAGTGCGGATGCGGCCCGTCGTCGAAGGTGAGGTAGATGATCGGCTCGCCCGCTTCGCCATGCTCGGGGGCGCCCGTGGGCGGACGCCCGGCCGCGATCTGCATCCGCCGCACGGCCTCGCGCGTGGCCCGGTCGGAGGCGGTGTATTCACCGTAGTGGATACCGGGATCCTCAATGGGCGGCGGGGGCGTGGTGGCGGGCAGGCCGGGCGCGCCTCGCACTGCCCGGAGCCAGGCGTGTGCGCTCCGCAGGAAGCGGTCGTCGGGGTCGGACGCCGCCGCCGCCGAGATGGCCGCGCGCGCCCGCGCCAGGTCGTTGGGCGAGGCGATGGCGAAGCCGAGGGCGCGCACGGCGAGGATGGCGGGATCCTCGGGCCGCTCCGCCAGCGCCCGTTCCGTGGCGTCGAGCAGGCGCTCCGCCAGCTCGCGCAGGCCCGCCTGGTCGCTCGCCGCCGTGCCCGCGATGAGCGGCCCGTCCAGCGCGAAGACGCGCGCGGGATGGCGTCCGGCCATGAGCGCGAAGGCCGCGCCGTACTCCCCCGCGAGCACGTGGGTCAGCAGCGGCTGGCCGGGCGACCCGGCGTGGGCCAGGCGGGCGGCGGCGGTGCGGTTCACGAGGGTGGAGAACCAGCGCAAGCCGTCGTCGCCGGGGGCATCCCGCGCCACGGCGACGGCCCGCGACGCCGCCTCGCGCCAGAGCCCGGCGCGCGCCAGCGCCACCACGCGCGCCGCCCTTGCCGCCAGTTCCGGCGGAAGGCCCGGCGGCGCGGCCAGCTCCACCTCCACCCAGTCCGCGCCCGCCAGCCGGTAGAGCCGCTCGCGCTTCTCCTCGACCGCGCAGGCGTCGCAGAAGACGCCGGGGTCCGAATCGTTGAGCGCGACCTCGGGGGCGCCATCGCCGTCGAGGTCCGCGATCACGCCCGCGTTCGCGCGCGCGCTCACGTGCGAGATGGCCGTCTCCAGCCGCTCGCCGTCGAAGCGCAGCACGTCGAGCGTGCCCGCGTGCGCCCCCGTGTGGCCGCGCACGGCGATGAACGCGGGCCGCGCCGCGCCGTCCCCGACCAGCTCGACCTCCGTTTGCCGGGGCGCGCTCCGGATCGCCAGCTCCGCCAGCGGCGCCGACCACGTTTCGTCGTCGAGTTGGCGGTAGACGGCGGCGAAGTGGAAGAAGTTGACGGCCTCGCCGGCGGCGGTTTCGCGGAAGGGCCGCGGGCCGGTCGTGACCGCCAGCCAGAGTCCGTCGCCCCCCAGCGGGAGCGTGTGCGCCTCCAGCGCCTCCGCGTCCTCCCCGAATTCGGCGACGACGGGCGCGAGCGCGTGTGGGGCCAGTCCGGTTTCGGGCCCGGACGCGCCGCAGGCGAGCGTGAGCGCCATCGCGGCCGCGAGCGGGACGGCGAACGCGGCCCTCATCGGCCCCATGATAGCGGCGCGGGCCGCGTAACGGCCGCCGCCCGCGGCGTATCGTTCCCGCGCATGGCGAACCGCGTCGAGGCGATCAAGCGCGCGAAGGACGGGCTCGACGTCTTTCCCGACCTGCTGCGCTACGCCCGCGAGGGCTTCGAGTCCATCGATCCCGACGATTACGACCGCCTCAAGTGGTACGGGCTGTTCCCCCGCCGCGCCACGCCCGGCTACTTCATGCTGCGCCCGCGCATCCCCAACGGCGTCCTCACGAGCGAGCAGATCGCCGCCATCGGCGAGATCGCCAACCGCTGCGGGCGCGGCCAGTGCGACCTCACCACGCGCCAGAACGTGCAGGTGCGCTGGATCGAAATCGGGGACGCGCCCTGGATTCTCCAGCGCCTCTCCGCCGCCGGGCTGACCACGCAGCAGAGCGGCATGGACAACGTGCGCAACGTGACCGGCTGCCCCGTCGCCGGGCTGGACGCCGGGGAGCTGCTGGACGGCCGCCCGCTGGTCGCGCGCCTCCAGCAGGCCATCATCGGCCACAAGGGGTTCAGCAACCTGCCGCGCAAGTTCAACCTCGCCCTCACGGGCTGCTGTGAGGACTGCATCCACGCCCGCGCGCACGACCTCGCCTTCGCCCCGGCGCGGGCGCACGGCGACGGGACGACCGGCTTCAATGTGCTCGTGGGCGGAGCGCTCGGCGGGTCCGCGCCCGCGCTGGCCCGCCCGCTCGACGCCTTCGTTCCGCCCGACCGCGTGGTGCCGCTCGCGCTCGCCGTGCTCGGCGCCTACCGCGACCACGGCCCGCGCCAGTCGCGCCGCGCCGCCCGCCTGCGCGACCTGCTGCGGGACTGGGGCGTCGAGCGCTTCCGCGCGGAAGTGGTCGAGCGCCTCGCCTTCCCCCTCCCGCGGGCGGGACGGCCCGCCACCGTGCGCGAGGGCGGCGACCACGTGGGCGTGACGCGGCGCGCGGGCGGGAACGTGGTCGGCTGCCTCGTGCCCGTGGGCCGCATCGACGGGGACCAGCTCATTGAGTTCGGACGGCTCGCAAGCGAGTACGGCGCGGGCGAACTGCGCCTCACCGTGCAGCAGAACGTGCTCATCCCGCACGTGCCCGACGACCGCCTCGATCGGCTGCTGGCCGAGCCCCTGCTTCAAACCTTCAGCCCCGCGCCATCGCCCTGGATGCGCTCGGTCGTCACTTGCACGGGCATCGACTACTGCCACTTCAGCCTGATCGACACGAAGGGCGAGGCCCTGCGGCTGGCGCGCGCCCTCGACGAGCGCTACGAGCTCGACGAGCCCGTGCGGCTGCGGCTGTCCGGCTGTCCCCACGCCTGCGGCCAGCACCGCCTGGGCGAGGTCGGGCTGCTGGGGAAGCGCGTGCGCCGGGGCGATGCCATCGCGGACGCCGCCGACGTCTTCGCCGGCGGCGACCCCGGCGAGGCCGCGCGGCTGGGCGAACGCATCGCGCGCGACGTGCCCGTGGAGCGGCTGCCGCGGGCGGTGGCGGACGCGCTGCGCGGGCTGCGGGGCGATGCCGCCGTGCGCGTCCGCGATTGAATCCTGGTCGGGGCGCCCGGAGTTGAACCGGGGACCTCGCGGCCCCAAACCGCGTGCTCTGCAACCTGACTGAGCTACGCCCCGTGGGGGCTTCGTCTGTTCCATGTGCTCAGCCTGCCGCAGGCTGTTCCACGGGCTCCAGAACCGGCGCAGGCTCGTGAGCATCGCAGGGGAGGGCGCAGCCGATGATGTCGTGCACATCAGCCACAGCGTGCGCATCCAACCACGCTTCCAATTCCTCAATCACATCCAGCAAGGCACGCGGGTTGGCGAAGGAAGCGGTACCCACCTGCACCGCCGTCGCGCCCGCCATCAGGAAATCGACGGCGTCGAGCCCGTTGCGGATTCCGCCGCAACCGATGACGGGCACGTTCACCGCTTGCGCCACCTCGTAGACGATGCGAAGGGCGATGGGCTTGATGGCGGGACCGCTGAGGCCGCCGATGCCGCGCGCCAGCACGGGACGCCGCGCCCCGGCGTCGATGGCCATGCCGGTCACCGTGTTGATGGCGCAGATGGCAACGGCCCCTTCGTCCACGCAGGCGCGCGCGATCTGCGCCGGTTCCTGCGCCGCGGGCGTGAGCTTGGCGATGACCGGTGCCTCCGTGGCGCGCACCGCCGCGCGCGTGGCGTAGGCCGCCGCCTGCGCGCTCTGGCCGATGTCGAGCACGTTGTCCACGTTCGGGCAGCTGATGTTCAGCTCGAGGGCGGCCACGCCGGGCACGCCGTCGAGGGCGGCGGCCAGCTCGCCGAATTCGTCGGCGGTCTCGCCCGCGACGTTCACGATGACGGGCGTCTCCCACCGCGCCCACATCGGGGCCATGTCCGCGATGACGCGCTCAATGCCGGGGTTCTGCAGGCCGATGGAGTTGAGCATCCCCGCGGGCGTCTCGGTCGTACGGGGCTGAGGATTGCCTTCCCGCGGATGGAGCGTGACCGCCTTCGTCACGAACGCGCCCAGCCGGTTCACATCGTGCTGACGCGCGAAGTCGTCCCCCATCCCGGAGGTGCCGGAGGCCGACATGACAGGGTTGCGAAGGCTAAGGTTGGTTTTGCGCCTGGGCGCCAGCTCGACGGCCAGATTGGAAACCACGGAAAGAATGATATGGATGAACGAATGATTTTGCAAATAGAGGAATTTTCGCGGAATCATAAGAAACACTATTATAAACATAATAAGAAACATCGCCCCTTTAAATCTAGCGCAGCGCCTGCTCGAACCAGAGGCCGCCGTTCGGCCCCTCGCCCGCCAGCGGACGGAAGCCCATGCGAATCCAGAAGTAGACCGCCAGGCCGCGGTCGGGGGGCGCCCAGGCGCGGGCCAGCGCGTGGCGGCGCGCCAGCGTCTCCAGCAGCAGCGCCGCCGTCTCCGAGCCCGCCCCGTAGCCGCGCGCGCCCTCGTCGATGCAGAGCCGCTCGACGACGGGCGCGCCGTCCGCGAAATCGATGGCCGCGCGCCCGATGGCCTCGCGTTCGCCCTTGCGGTGGATGCCGTAGGCGATGGCGCCGCCCGCTTCGGCGTCGTCGCGGCGCAGCGTGACGCGCTCGCCCGCGATGCGTTGGGGCCAGCCGCGCGCGCTCACCGCGCCAGCCACTCGCGCGTGCGCGCGGCGGTGTCGCCGACGTCGGCGGTGAGCCGTTCGCAGGGCGGCAGCGCCTCGATGAAGCGCCGCCCGTACTCCTTCGTCCCCACGCGCGCATCGAGCACGGCCACCACGCCGCGGTCCGCGTGGTCGCGGATGAGCCGTCCGAAGCCCTGCCGGAAGCGCAGGATGGCCGCCGGCACCGAGTACTCGCTGAAGGCGTCGTCGTACAGGTCGGAGCGCGCCTGCTGGATGGGGTCGGTGGGCACGGGGAAGGGGAAGCGCGCGATGATCAGCAGCGACAGCGCGTCCCCGCGCACGTCCACGCCCTCCCGCAGGCCCGCCGTGCCGAACACGATCGAGCGCGGATGCTCCCGCAGGTGCTCGATCAGCTGCCGCGCCGAGCGGTTGCCCCCCTGCGTGAGCACGGTGATGCCGTCCGCCTCCAGCGCCTTGCGCGCGCGCCGGGCGGTCCGCCGCAGGGCGGCGTGCGAGGTGAACAGCGCCAGCGCCCGCCCCTCGGATGCGCGCGCCAGTTCGACGATGGCGTCCGCCACGGCCTCGTCGTAGCCGCGCGCGTTGGGTTCGGGCAGGCCCGTGGGCGTGGCCAGCAGCGTCGAGCGCTCGTAGTCGAAGGGGGAGCCGAGCGCCAGCCGTTCCGCGTCCGGCAGGCCCATGCGCTCCGCCGTGAACTGCATCGAGCCGCCGCTCGCCAGCGTGGCGCTCGTGGCGACGACGGCGGCGCGCCCCTTGAACAGCTTTTCCGCGAGCAGGCCCCCCACCTCGATGGGCGCGGCGTTCAGCGTACCCATGCCCTCGTCCGCGGCGGAGGCCCAGACGATGGTGTTCCCGTCCTTGCCCGCCACCATCCCCGCGAGGTCGTCGCGCTGCCCCTCCAGACGGCGCAGCGCCTCCCGCATCTCGCCCGCGATGCCGCTCATCGCCTCCTCGTCGTCGCGCTGGCTCAGCGCCTGGCCGCCGCTCTCGACGATGCGGGCGAGGGCGAGGTCGAGCGGCTCCCACGCGCGCTCGAACGCATCCCAGTTGGAGCCGGAGCGCAGTGCGGGCGTGACGCTCACGCGGTCCTCGCGCGCCTTCCCCACGAGCTCGCCCAGCGTCTTGAAGGGGCCATCGACGAGCTTGCGTCCGGCGTCCACGCTCGCGACGAGCGCGTCCGCCCGCTCCGCGCCCGCCTCCTCGCGGAAGCCCGCCATCCCGGCGGTGCGGCGGATCAGGTCCAGCACCTCCGCGATGGAGGCCGCGCGCGCCTCGCGCCCGAACTGCCTGGTGGCCACGTCCTCGAGGTTGTGCGCCTCGTCGATGATGAGCACGTCCGCGTCGGGAACCGCGTCCGTCTCCTGCGCGACGTCGGTGAGCAGGAGCGCGTGGTTCACCACCACCAGATGCGCGCCCCTGGCCGTCTCCCGCGCGCGCCGCAGGAAGCAGCGCCGCTCGCGCACGAAGCGGTGCCGTCGCGGCGCGCAGGTGGCCCCCGCGGAGGAGAACTGCGCCCACGCCGACCGCTCGCCCGGGTCGAGCCGCAGTTCCGACTGGTCGCCCGTCTCCGTCTCCGCCAGCCAGAGCGAGAGCGAGGCCGCCAGACGGCTCACGTCCGGCTCCGCCAGGCGCTCCGGGTGGTTCTCGATCCAGCGCTGCAGGCAGAGGTAGTTGGGGCGGCCCTTGAGCAGCGACACGCGCAGCTCGTCCGGCTCGGCGATGACCCCCGCCTCGCGCAGGATGTCGCGCAGGGCGGGCACGTCCTGCCCGATGAGCTGCTCCTGCAGGGCGATGGTGTTCGTGGAAATGATGACGCGCTTGCCGTTGCGGATGGCGTGGAGCGCCGCCGGGATGAGGTAGGCGAGCGACTTGCCCACGCCCGTGCCCGCCTCGATCAGCCACTGGCCGCCCCCGGCGATGGCGCGCGCGACCGCCTCCGTCATCTCCGCCTGCTGCGGGCGATCCTCGAACTGGGGCACCACCCGCGCCGCGCTGGCGAGCACGTCCCGCGCCTCGGCGGCGGTCACGGGTTCGGGCCGAGCCGCCGGTTCGAGCGTCTCCGGCGCGCGCCAGGGGGCGGGCAGCCGCCAGACCGGCGCCGCCGCCACCGCCGCGTCGATCTCGCCGCCCGCGATTTCGCGCGCCAGCCGGGGATGGTCGAGCGCCACCAGCCGCGCCAGCTGCGCGCGCGCCGCGTCCGGCAGCTCCGCCGCGCGCCGCCGCAGGGCCGTGAACACGGCGGCGGTCGTGCGCGCGTCCGCGAGGGCGCGGTGCGCCACCGTCGTCGCCACGCCCAGCTCCTCCGCCAGCGCCCCCAGGCTGCGCCGCTGGATGGTGGGCAGCAGCAGGCGCGAGAAACGCAGCGTGTCCAGCGCCGGGCCGGGCAGCTCGACGCCCGCCGCCTTCAGGAAATTGAGGTCGAAGCCGACGCTCTGGCCGACGATGGGGTCGTCGCCCGCGAAGGCCGCGAATTCGTCCGCCACCTCGCCGAAGGCGGGCCGCCCGCGCACGTCCGCGTTGGCGATGCCGGTGATGCGCTCGATCTCGAGGGGGATGGGGATGCCCGGATCGACCAGCCGCTCCCACGCGGCCAGCTCGCGCCCCTCGGCGTCGAAGCGCAGCGCGCCGATCTCGGTGATGCGGTCGCGCGCGGGGTCGAGCCCGGTCGTCTCCAGGTCGATGGCCACGTAGGCGCCCGTGCCGCTGGTCATGCGCACGGCCAGTCTACGGCAAGCGGGGGCGGCCGCGCCGCGCCGCCGGAGCGCGTACAATCGGCGCGCGAAACCCCGGCCCCCGTGGCCCGCGAGGCGCTCCATGAAGGTTTACCGCTCCGAAGACATCCGCAACGTGGTCGTCGTCGGCCACGGCAACGTGGGCAAGACGACGCTCGGCGAGGCGGCCCTCTACGCGAGCGGGGCCATCACGCGCATGGGCGCCATCGAGGAGCAGAACACCGCCGGCGACTACGACGAGGACGAGCACCGCCGCAAGTTCAGCCTCAACCTCTCCGTCCTGCCCGTCGAGTGGAACGGGGCCAAGATCAACCTCATCGATACGCCCGGCTACGCCGACTTCGTCTCCGAGGTGATCTGCGGGGCGCGCGCCGCCGACCTCGCCCTCGTCGTCGTCGACGCCGTCTCCGGGCCGGAGGTGGGCACCGACCGCGTGTGGCGCATCGCCGCCGAACGCGGCCTGCCGCGCATGGCCCTGGTCAACCGCCTCGACCGCGAGAACGCCGACTTCGCGTCCGTGCTGGAGGCGCTGCGGGAACGCTGGGGCGGCTCCGTCGCGCCCCTCTACCTGCCCCTCGGCCAAAGCCACGACCTCGGCGGCGTCATCGACCTGCTGGCCATGAAGGCGTACCCGGGCGAGGGTGACGAATCCGCCGACATTCCCGCCGAACACGTGGAAGAAGCCGCCGCCATGCGCGCCGCCCTCATCGAGAGCATCGTCGAAAACGACGAGGACCTCATGACCAAGTACTTCGAGGACGAGGAGATCACGCCCGACGAGCTGACGGGGGCGCTGCGGGCGGCGCTGGCGGAGGGCCAGATCACGCCCCTGCTCTGCGCCTCCGCCAGCCACCGCGTGGGCGTGCGCCAGCTGCTCGATACGCTCGTGGCGGCGGCCCCCTCCCCCCTCGTGCGCGCCGTCGCGGACGCCGGCGGCGAGGCGCTGGAGGTGAGCGCCGACGCCCCGCCCGCCGCGCTCGTCTTCAAGACCGCCGCCGACCCCTACGTGGGGCGCCTCAGCTACCTGCGCGTGATGACCGGCACGGTCCGCTCCGACAGCCACCTGTGGAACAGCGAGCGCGACGCGGACGAGCGCCTCGGCGCCATCTACCGCCAGCGCGGCAAGGAGCAGGAGCCGGTGGAGGCGCTCCCCGCGGGCGACATCGGCGTGGTGGCCAAGCTGGGCGAGACGCGCACGGGCGATACCCTGGCGACGAAGGAGCGGCCCGTGCGGCTGCCCGCCATGGTCTTCCCCGAACCGGTCTACGGCATGGCCGTGCGCCCGGGCGCGAAGGCCGCCGTGGACAAGCTGGGGCCGAGCCTGCAGCGGCTGGTGGAGGAGGATCCCGGCCTGCGCCTGCGCCGCGAGGCCAGCACCAGCGAGACCATCATCGAGGGCCTCGGCGACGCCCACCTCGACGTGGCCGTGGGGCGGCTCGCGCGCAAGTTCAACGTCGAGGTCGAACTCTCCCTGCCGCGCGTCCCCTACCGCGAGACGGTGGCGCGCTCCGCCTCCGCCGACTACACGCACAAGAAGCAGACGGGCGGGCACGGGCAGTACGCGCGCGTGGCCATCGAGATCGCGCCCCTGCCGCGCGGCTCGGGGCTGCGTTTCAACAGCCGCGTCGTGGGCGGCTCCGTGCCCCGCGAGTACATCCCCGCCGTGGAGAAGGGCGTGGCCGAGACGGCTCGCGACGGCGTGCTCGCGGGCTACGAGCTGACCGACTGCGAGGTGACGCTGTTCGACGGCAAGCACCATCCCGTCGATTCCAGCGAGATGGCCTTCAAGCTGGCCGCCAGCCAGGCGCTGAAGGAGGCGGTGGCGGGCGCCAGCGGCCTCCTGCTGGAGCCGGTCATGACCATCCGCGTGCGCGCCCCCGAGGCCAACGCGGGCGACGTCGTGGGCGACCTCAACACCAAGCGCGCGCGCATCCACGGCATCGCCCCCGACGGCGGCATGAGCGTCGTCGAGGCCGACGTGCCCCTCGCCGAGGTGCAGCGCTACGCCTCCGACCTGCGCTCCCTCACGCAGGGCCGCGGCCTCTTCGAGCTCGACTTCGACCGCTACGACGAGGTGCCCGGCAACGTCGCCCAGCGCGTCATCGAGGCCGGGCGCGAGGAGGCCCCCGCCGCCCGCTGACCCCTAGTGGTCCGGGTCGGACGCGAGCGCGGGCACGACGATGCGCCTGCGCGCGTCGTCGTCGTCCGGCTCCTCGATCGCCTCCACGTCGTCCGGCCCCGGATCGGGCGTGGAGGTCGGCGTGGCCGTCGCGGTGGAGGTCGGCGTGGCCGTGTCCGTCGGCGTCGCCGTGGGCGTCTCCGTCGGCTCTGGCGTGGCTGTCGGCGTGGTGGGCGCCGCGTTCGCGGTCGGCCCGGCGCGCACCGTCACGCGCTTGGCCGTGCCCGTCCCGTACAGCGGCTCGATGACCACCTCGCCCTCCACGTCCCCGCCCTCGGGCAGCGTCTCCGTATCGAGCGTGATGAGCAGCACGGGCGCGTGCCCCCGCGTCGCCGCCTCGGCCCGTCCCTCCCGCGCGGCGATGCGGATCACCCGCGTCTCCGCGCCGATGGCCACGCCGCCGTGCAGATGCCCCGTGAAGGGGGCGTTCGCCTCGCCCCGCCGCACCGTGATCCAGTTCTCCGTGGTGGTGATGCGGAAGGGCGCGATCCACGTGCCCGCGTTCCGCACCACCACGCGCACGCTCCCCGCCTCGCCGTTCTCGTCCACGGCGAGGTTGGCCACGGACGGCCCGCTCGCCGTGAACGCGGGCTGGCCCAGCAGCCGCGCGCGCTGCCGTACGTCCGCGGGCGGCGTGGGGTCGCGGTGCGTCCCGATGCCGAGCTCCGGGAACGAGGTGGGGAAGGTCATCCCTGGACAGCCGCCCAGCCATCCCTGGTCATCGCACGCGTAGAAAACGGAGGCCGCGAAGGCCGCCGCCACGCGGGGGATGCTCAGGTCGGGCATGTTGAACGACACCGCCGGCCACATGCGCCGCACCGGATCGGGTTCGGGCGTCGGCGTGGGCGTCGCGGTGACCGTACTTTCCGGCGTAGGCGTGGGCGTGGCGTTCGGGGGAATGAGGACGCGCTCGCCGATCTGTAGCCCCGTCGGGTCGAGCCCGGGGTTCAGCTCCAGAATGGCGGAGGTGGCCACGTCGTAGGCGTCGGCCAGATCCGAGAGCGTGTCCCCTTCCGCGATGATGTGCTCCGTCACCGCCGTTCGCGGCGGAACGGGAGTCGGGCTTGGAGTGGGCGTGGGCGTGGCGTTCGGGGGAATGAGGACGACGTCGCCGATCTGGAGCCCCGTCGGGTCGAGGTTGGGGTTCAGCTCCCGGATGGCGTCGACGGTCACGTCGTAGGCGAAGGCCATCCCCGAGAACGTGTCGCCCGACACGATCACGTGCTGCGTCACCGTCGTGCGCGGCGGGATGGGGGTAGGAGTTGGCGTCGGTGTTGGGGTAGGAGTTGGCGTCGGCGTGGGAGTCGGGGTAGGAGTGGCCGTGGGCGTCGCGGTGCCCGACGGCGTGGGCGTGGCGGTACCCGACGGCGTGGGCGTGGGCGTGCCTTCCAGCTCAAGCAGCCGTTCGGGGTACGCGGGCGGGTGGCGCATGCAGCCGTAGATGCGCTCCGGGTAGGTGTAGTCGAAGTAGCCGTACAGCGGCGTGCCGTCGCCCGCTTCGATCCACGTGGGCGCGCGCTCGTCGCGGCAGTGCCAGACCTCGCCCCGCAGTGGGCTTTTGCCGTGATGGAGCGGATGGTTCACGAAGGCGAAGCCGTTGTAGGCCCAGATGGCGTGGTACCAGTCCTCCAGCGCCGCCGGATCGCCCCCGCCCGCCACCGGCGGCAGGTATTCCGCGTTCCACTTCTCCGCCATGATGCGCGCGGAGGCGGCCAGGTTGTAGAGGAAATGCGTGCCGGTGAGCGCCTGCCCGGCGCTGGGGTTGCCCGTGGGATTGTTCATGCCGCTCGTGATCTGGCCCAGCCCGTAGCCGCAGTCGAGCGAGCGCAGCACCCGCCCCACGCCGCCCCAGGGCGTGGCCGAGCTGGCGTGGTCGAACTGCGATTCCAGCCAGACCACCGCCTTCATCAGCGAGGGTGGGATGCGGATGGCCGCGTCCGGCTCCTGATCGACGCGGTCCGCGCGCGAGCCGGTCAGCAGACCCGGGTATTCGAGGTGGTGCGCCTCGCCGGAGGGGATGGTCGTTCCCGTGATCGCCACCCCCGCCGCCGCCAGGTCGATGGCCGTCGTGTAGTCGCCCACGTTGTTGAAGGCCTCGTAGGTGTCGAAATCGAACGCCGGGCCCGCGGCGGGGCTGAGGGAAGGGCAGATGAACGCGCCCGTGCGCGCCCCCGCCCGTTCGCCCGGGCCGGAGAGGACGATCGCGAGCACGGCGGCGGTCGCCGCCAGCGCCGCTAGCGCGCGGTCCATCCGTGGAACCTCGAGAAGCCGCCGAGCGTGCGCCGTTCGCCGCCCGCGACGATCTGCAGGCGCGCGTCGCCGGGCTCGGCGAAGCCGCTCCCGCTCCAGCGGCGCACGGCCAGCGCCGCCCCGTCGCGGCTGTAGCCGAGTGGCACGTCGAAGCCGCCCGCCGCCTGCGCGCGCACGCCGCCGGGCACCGTCTCCGGCTCGTGGCCGAAGCGCGGCGCTCCGCCAGTGGGGGGCCAGGCCGCGCCCAGCGCCTGCCCCTCGCCGGGGACGTTCGTGGATGCGGCGGAGACCGCGCCCTCCGCGATGGCGGCCACGCGCGGCAGGTAGCGCAGCCCGCCGTCGAGGTTCGCTTCCACGAAGGCCAGCGCCGCGCCGTCGGGGCTGAGCGCCCAGTCGCGCGTGAGGTGGGCGCTGAGGCGGCGCGCGTCCATGCCGTCGCGCGTCAGCGTCGAGCCGCGCCCGTCGAGCACGACCGCGAGCAGCCGTCCGGCGGCGTCGAAGCCGACGGGGGCCACGGCCAGCGCCTCGCGCCGTTCGAGCGCCGTCTGCGCGCCGTCGAGGCCCACGCGCAGCACGGCGATGCCGTCCGCCCCGCCGCGCGTCACGACCACGGCCCCCGAATCCGGCGTCCACAGCGCCTCCTGCAGGGGATCGACGTTGGCGGCGAGGATGCGCGCCTCGCCCGTTTCGAGGTGGAGCGCGAGGAGCGCGGCCAGCGGCTGCGTGGGGACGCCGCCGGTGACCGCGATCAGGGCCAGCCAGCGCCCGTTCGGCGAGACGGACCCGCGCGGCGCGAAGCCGGGCAGGTGCGCCACCGTCGCCACCTCGATGGCGCGGCCGTCGGCGGCGTTCACCACGCCGATGACGCTGGCCGCGCCGTCCGTGTGCGTCACCACGGCGTACTGCCCGGCGGGCGCGTCGGCGAAGGCCGTGATCGGAGGGCCGCCCCCGCGCGTGAGCAGGACGGCGATCAGCGCCGTCAACGCCACCGCCGCCGCCAGCAGGGCCGCCGCGCGACGGGCGCGGAGCCGCGCTCGCGGGCGCCTGACCGGAAGGGAGGGAGCGTTCATGCGGGAGAACCGGAGCCGGGGCGTCGGGGATGGGGAGAAGCCTCTCGACCAGGCCCGCCCCGCCAGCGCCATTGACGTTCCCGCCAGCGTGAGCCTAGCAAGCGCCCCGCCCCCGGTCAATTTCGTCGGCGGGTGCTAGCATGGGGAGCGCGTGATCTGGATCATCGACGACCTGCTCAGCAACCCCGTCGCGGGCCTCGTCTTCCTCGCCGCCTTCGCGCTGGCCTTCGTGACGGGCATCGCCTTCCACGAGTTCAGCCACGCCTGGGCCGCCAACGAGCTGGGCGACGACACCGCCGCGCGGCAGGGGCGGCTCACGCTGAACCCGCTCGCGCACCTCGATCCGGCGGGCGCCATCCTGCTGTTCGTGGCGGGCTTCGGCTGGGGCCGGCCCACGCCCGTGAACCCCCACCGCCTGCGCTCCGGCGTGAAGCGCGGCAACATGGCGGTGGCCGTGGCGGGGCCGCTCTCGAACTTCGCCTTCGCCCTCATCGCCGCCCTGCCCCTCATCCTCGGCTGGGTGGACGCGCCCCGCTCGCTGGCCACCTTCGGGCGCGCCGACGGCCCCGAACTGCTCGGCGCGTTCCTCTTCTTCATCGCCTGGATCAACGTGCTGCTCGGCGTCTTCAACCTCATCCCCATCCACCCGCTGGACGGCTTCAAGGTGCTCGTGGGCGTGCTGCCGGACGGGGCGGCGCGCGCCATGATCCCGCTCGGCCGCTGGGGCCCGGCGCTGCTCATCGCCCTCATCGCGCTCAACTTCATCGCGCCCGACTACAGCCCCCTGCGCTGGATCTTCAACGAGGCCTTCGACCTCTTCCTGGACCTCGTGGCCTGATGCTGGACCGCGTGCGCCAGTTCCGCGAGGCCTCGCTGCCGCCCGACGCGAACGACCTCGCCATCGCCCGCGCGCACCTCGACGGCGAGCTGCTGGCGCTCTTCGCGGCGCAGGAGCCGCGCGACCAGCGCCACAGCGCGGGCACCGCGCGCTGGCTGCTGGAGCGCGGCCACGATGGCGACCGCGACCTGCTCGTGGCCGCCCTGCTGCACGACGCGGGCAAGGGCCGCCAGCGCACGCGCGACCGCGTGGCCCACGTGCTGGCGGGCTGGCTGCGCGCGGGCGCGGCGGCGGGATCGGCCGATTCGCGCCTGCGGATGCGCCGCGCCATCGCCCGCAGCCGCGCCCACGGCGAAATCGGCGCGCAGCTGCTGGCCGAAGCCGGGGCCTCCGCGCGCGCCGTCGCGCTCACGCGCCTGCACCACCGGCCCGCGGGCGATGATGCTATGCTGGCCCTCCTGCAGCGCGCCGACGCCGCCACCTGAGAGCGAGACGCCATGCCCGATTCCAGCATCGCCGTCATCGGCACCGGACTCATCGGGGCCTCCGTGGGCCTCAGCCTCATGGGCCGCAAGGACCGCCGCTACGAGGTCGTGGGCGTCGACAGCAGCCGCCAGAACGCCCGCGCCGCGCGCGAACGCGGGGCCGTCGACCGCACCGTGCGCTACCTCAACGAGGCGGTCGAGGGCGCGAGCATGATCGTGCTCGCCACGCCCCCGCGCGCCGCCGTCGAGACGCTGGAGGCGATGGCCCCGTACGTGGCCGAGGGCGCCATCGTCACCGACACCTGCAGCACCAAGGCCGCCTTCATGGCCAAGGCCGAGGAGCTGTTCGGCGGCAAGGCCAGCGTCATCGGCGGCCACCCCATGGCGGGCTCCGAGCGCAGCGGTCCCGCCGCCGCCAGCGCCGACCTGTTCCAGGGCGCGGCCTGGGCGGTGACGCCCTCGGCCACCGCCAACGAGCGCTCCGTCGAGGTCGTGCTGGGCATGATCCGGGCGGCGGGCGCCGTGCCCATCTACGTCGACCCCGCCGAGCACGACGAGCTGGTCGCCGCCGTCAGCCACCTGCCCCTCATGCTCTCCGTGGCCCTCTTCCGCATGATGCGCGACAGCGCCTGCTGGGAGGACGCGGAGCAGCTGGCCGGCCCCGCCTTCCGCGACATGACGCGCCTGGTGAAGGGCGATCCGCGCATGGCCGCCGACATCGTGGCCACCAACCGCCCCGCCATCGTCTCCTGGCTGCGCCGCTTCCAGGACGAGCTGGACACGCTCGCGCGCGCGCTCGAACTGGACGACGCGGGCCTGCGCGACCTGCTCGCGCGCGCCGAGGAGGAGGGCGACGACGGGCGCGGCGCGGGCAAGGCCCCGGACAGCCCCGACGAGATGCTGGAGAGCCTCTTCCGCCGCACGCGCCTCGACCGCCTCGTGAGCGACGACCGCGCGGTCGGGCGCGAGCCGAAGGCGTCCTCCGTGGACATGCCCGGCAGCAGCGGCGAGATGCTCATGCAGATGCTCACCGGCGCCTACCTCTACGACCGCCTCAAGCAGCTGCGCGGCGGCTCTTCGCGGGAACGGTGATCGTTCGCCGCGCGGGACGCCTGCGCGCGAGCGTCCGCGTTCCCCCCGACAAGTCGATTTCGCACCGCGCCCTCATCCTCGGCGCGCTGGCGGATGGCGATTCGCACGTCGAGAACCTGCTCGATTCGGACGACGTGCGCGCCACGGCGGCGTGCATGGCCGCGCTCGGCGTCGAGCTGGAATGGCCCGCGGGGGCGTCCGAGGCGCGCGTCGCCGGCGGCGGCCTGCACGGCCTCTACGAGAGCGAATCGGTGCTCGATTGCGGCAACAGCGGCACCACCCTGCGGCTGCTCACGGGGCTGCTCGCGGCCCATCCCCTGTTCAGCGTGCTCAGCGGCGACGAGTCCCTGCGGCGGCGGCCCATGGGGCGCGTGATCGAGCCGCTGCGGCGCATGGGGGCGCGCATCGGCGCGCGCGCGGGCGGCACGCTCGCGCCCGTCGCCATCACGGGCGCCACCCTGCGCGCCATCCGCTATGAGCTGCCCGTGGCCAGCGCGCAGGTGAAGTCGGCCCTGCTGCTCGCCGGGCTTTCGGTGGAAGCGCCCGTGCGCGTCATCGAGCCCGTGCCCACGCGCGACCACACGGAGAAGCTGCTGGCGGCCATGGGCGCGCCCGTCGCGCGGGAGGGCCGCGCCATCGCCGTGCGCCGTCCGGGCCGCCTGCGCCCGCTCGACCTGCGCGTGCCCGGCGACGTCTCCAGCGCCGCGCCCTGGCTCGCGCTCGCCGTCTGCCACCCCGACGCCGAAATCCGGCTGGAAGGCGTCGGCGTCAACCCCACGCGCACGGGCCTGCTCGACATCCTGCGGCGCATGGGCGCGGATATAGAGTTGCTGGAGGAGCGCGAGTCGGGCGGCGAACCGGTGGCCGACATCGTGGCGCGCTCCTCCTCCCTGCGCGGCGTGACCGTGGAGGGAGGCGACGTGCCGCGCGCCATCGACGAGCTGCCGCTGGTGGCCCTGCTCGGCTGCTTCGCCGAGGGCGAGACGGTGGTGCGCGAGGCTGCGGAGCTGCGCGTGAAGGAATCGGACCGCGTGGAGGCCTCGGCGGCCATGCTCGCGGCCATGGGCGCGGACATCGAGACGGCCCCCGACGGCTTCGTGGCGCGCGGCCCGCGCGAGCTGCACGGCGCGCGCCTCGACGCCGCCGGCGACCACCGCATGGGCATGCTGGGGGCCGTGGCCGGGGCGCTCGCGGACGGCGAAACGCACGTCGAGCGCGACGCCGTCTCCGTCTCCTACCCCGATTTCCGCGAGGCGCTGGCGGCGGCCGCGCCCGGGGCCGCGCGGCTGGCGTGAGCGACGAACGCCGCCCCCTCATCGTGGTGCTGCACGGGCCCTCCGGCGCGGGCAAGGACTCCGTTATCGCCCGCCTGCGCGAGCGCGTCGCCATCGACCGCGCCGTCAGCAGCAACAGCCGCCCGCGGCGCGAGGGCGAGCGCGATGGCGTCGACTACCACTTCCTCACGCGCGAGCGCTTCGAGCGCAAGATCGCCGCCGGGGCGTTCATCGAGCACGCCGAGGTCTACGGCGACCTGAAGGGGCTGGAGCGGCGCGCGCTGGAGGAGCCGCTGGCGCGCGGGCGGGACGTGCTCGTGCGCACCGACCTGCAGGGCGCGCGACGGCTGCGCGGGCTGCTGCGCGGCGCCGTCTTCGTGCTGCTCACGGCGGAGAGCCGCGAGGCCCTGCGCGCGCGCCTCACCGCCCGCCAGAGCGAGAGCGCGGAGTCGCTCGCCCGCCGCCTGGCCGAGGTGGACGCCGAGCTGGCGGACGCGCCCAACAACGACTACGTGGTCGAAAACTGCGAGGGCGGGCTGGACGAGGCCGCCGCCGAGCTGGCGCGCATCATCGAGCGCGAGCGGCGCAACCCCCGGCGCGAACGGGCGGGCCTGCGCGCCTGAGCGCGTCCCCTACTTCTGCGCGAAGTCCAGCTCGACGTAGCGGTCGGCGGCGTTCTTGAGCGCGCTCGCCACGGAGCTGCCCAGGCCCGCCACCTCGACGCGCACGCCGCGCCCCTGCACCACCTCGACGAGGTGCTGGAAGTCGCCGTCGCCGGAGATGATCACGGCCACGTCCAGCCGGTCGGCCATCGTGATCAGGTCCAGCGCCAGCTCGATGTCGAGGTTCGCCTTGATGGAGCCGTCGGCGAAGCGCTTGAGCGGCTTGGTCACGATCTTGTAGCCCTTGCCCAGGAACGGCTCCACGAAGCGCTGCGTCTCGCGGCTCACGCCCGGGTCGTCGTGCACGGGCGAATAGGCCACGGCGCGCACCAGCCGCCGGTCCTTCGTGAGGCGATCAAGCACCAGCCCCCAGTCGATGGCCTTGCCGCCGCGCGAGCGGTCGCGCGCCAGCTCCACGTTGGCGCTGTCCACGAAGATGCCGACGCGCGGCAGCGTGGCCGCGCCCGTCCCGTTGTCGCCGCCGCCGGAGAGGCGCTCGATGGCCTGCTCCTGCAGATCGACGAGACGCGCGAGCTTCTCGTTCTGCTCCTTCAGGGCGGCCACCAGCGCGGCCTCGCCCTCCGGCTCCGTCGCGGCCTTGCGGCGGCGCGGCGCGGCGCGCTTGGGCGCGGCCTCCTCCTCGGCCTCGGCGGTGGCGGTGGCGCTGCGGCGACGGGGAGCGCGCTTGGGAGCGGCGGGGGCCTCGGCCTCCTCGTCGGCGACGGCGGCGGCCTTGCGGCGGCGCGTGGTCGCGCGCGCGGGGGCGGGCGGCTCCTCCGCGGCCTCCTCGGTGGCGGCGGCGGACGCCGCGGAGCGCGAACGCCCCCCGCGCGTCCCGCGACGGCGGCGGCGCGCCGGAGCGGCGGCTTCCCCGTCGGATTCGGTCTCGGTTTCGGTGGCGTCGATGACGCCGTCGGTCGTGGCGGTGGGGTCTTCGGCGGATTCGTCCGCGTCCTCGGTCGAGGCGCCGCGGTTCCGGAAATTGAGTGCCATGCGGGGTTACGTTCCCATCCTTTGCAGCACGCTGATTCGGGCGGCGACGGCGCCGGCGATGGCGCGGAAGCTCTCCGCCGGAGCGGAGTCCCCCGCGTTGGCCACCAGCGGCACGCCCCGGTCGGATCCCTCGCGGATGCGGGGTTCGATGGGGATTTCGCCGAGGAAGTCGATGCCGAGGTCCTCGGCGGCCTGGCGCGCGCCGCCGTGCCCGAAAATGTCGTAGCGCGCCCCGGTGTCGGGCGCGATGAAGTAGCTCATGTTCTCGATCATGCCGAACACCGGCACGTCGAGCTTCTCGAACATGGAGACCGCCTTCATGGCGTCCTCCAGCGAGACGTCCTGGGGGGTCGAAACGATGACGGCTCCGGCGATGGGCGCTTCCTGCGCCATGCTCATGGAGGCGTCGCTGGTGCCGGGCGGCAGGTCGATGATCAGGTAGTCCACGTCCTCCCACGGCACGTCGTGCAGCAGCTGGCGCACCGCGCTGCCGATCATGGGGCCGCGCCAGACCACGGGCGTGCCCTTCGGCAGGAGGAAGCCGATGGAGACCAAGCGCACGCCGTGCCGCTCCACCGGGCGCAGCCCCTCGCGCTGGTTGGCCTGCAGCCCGGCGGGCAGGCCGAACATGGTGGGCAGGTTCGGACCCGTCACGTCCGCGTCCACCAGCCCCACGCGCGCCCCCGACGCGGCCAGCGCCACGGCCAGGTTGGAGGCCACCGTGGACTTGCCCACGCCGCCCTTGTTGGAGGCCACGGCGATCACGTTGCGCACGCCCTCGATCGGCTTCTGGCCCTCGCGCGGGTCGCTCGCCCGCACCTGCGCCCCCCAGTCCAGCGTCACCGACTCCACGCCGGGCAGGGGCAGCAGGGCCGCGCGCACGTCCGTCTCGATGACGTCCTTCAGGGGGCAGGCGGGCGTCGTCAGCTGCACCTTCACCGCCACCGCGCCGCCCTCGATGGTCAGCTCCTCGACCATGCCCAGCGACACGATGTCGCGGTGCAGCTCGGGATCCATCACGGTCGCCAGGGCGGCGAGCGCGTCGTCGCGGTTCACGGCGGCGGGGGCGGTCATCGCGACGCTCCGTCCGCGGCGGGCGGGCGGCGGAAGCGCGGGGGAAAGGCGGGAAGCGGATGGGTGAGGCGCACGATGGCCCGTTCAGCATACCGCCTCCGCGCGAAAGGGGCCAGCATGGCCGCGTTCAGCTCCCCCAGGGCCGGATCGCCCGCTTCAGCTGCGCGTAGCCGTCGAGGAACCCCGGGCGCTCGCCCGCGTACACCTCGTCGAAGCGCGCGAGCGCGTCGTCCAGCCAGGCGTGCAGGGCCGCGTTGTCCGGGTTGGCGTCGCGGTAGGCGTCGCGCATGAGCACGAAATGGATGCGCGGGTCGTAGGGGCGCTTCGTTCCCCCCATCGATTCGTCGCCGTCCAGCAGGCGCAGCAGCATGGCGTCGGCGGAGCCCAGCGTCTGCTCGTGGATGGGCGGGCCGTGCATGCGGTACATGACGGAGGTCATGTCGCGCCCGTTGCCGGTGGTGTAGCCCATCCGGCCCCACAGGTCGGCCATGCGCGCGTCGCCGCCCAGGTGGTCCACCACGCGCTGGCCGAAGGCGCGCAGCGGGTCCGAGGCGTCGGCCAGCAGGTCCGTCAGGCGGTCGCCGTCGAGGTCCGTGGCCAGCACGACCACGTCCCGCTGCTCGATCAGATCCCACAGCAGCAGCCCGTAGTTGGTGTCGGAGATGTGCTGCTCGATCTGGCCGCCCCATTCATCCATGCCGTCCTTGAAGTCGGGCGGCAGCAGGTTGAGGATGCGGTCCACGCGCTCGCGGTGCTCCACGTAGCCGTCCACGGCGTAGGCGCGGCCCACGCGGAACTTCGTGCCTTGCAGCATCCACGAGAGGATGCCGGCGTTGATGCCGTCCTCCATGGCCTGCGTGGGCTTGAAGGCCACGCGCCCCAGCGCCCCCGTCTCGTGCACCGTGCGCAGGAAGCGGCGGCAGGCGTAGGCCATCTGCACGCCCGGCGTGTTCATCTCCGAATGGATGACGCCCGTGGCCGCGTCCACCTCGAAGACGCTCCGGTTCTGCGAATAGGGCAGGCAGGGCATGCAGCGCACCACCGTGACCGGGCCGTAGGGGCGCACGTTGCAGTAGACGCCCGCCTGCGTGCGCAGGGGCGCGTTGCCCGACTTGCCCATCACCACCACGCGCCCGCCCGCGCCGTCGTTCACGTAGGCGTCGCCCGCCGTCGACCACTTGATCGAGGTGCAGGGCATGTTGCCGAACCAGCCCAGCGGCTCCAGCTGGCGGTCGTGGCGGTACTGCGCCCACATGGGCACGGCGTAGAACGGCAGGCCCAGCACGTCCGCCGCCATGATCGTGCCCAGCAGGGCGTAGGCGTCCGTGAGCGAGTGGGCCACCGGGTTCACCGTCCCGTCGTGGTTCCCGCCCTGCCAGATGACGGCGTCGGGGTAGCCGTCGGGGCGCACGTCGGAGGGCTCGAACAGCTCCCCCAGCAGGCCAAGAAGGTCGCCCCCCTCGGCCTCCGTGCGGGCGATCCTGAGCAGGTCGGGTTCGGGCATGGTCGGTCGCTCCTGTCTTGCCTCAGCCGTCCGCGGCCAGCTGCCGCAGCACGTACGGGAGGATGCCCCCGTGGCGGTAGTATTCCAGCTCGACGGGCGTGTCGATGCGCGCGATGGCCTCGAAGGCCGTCGTCGCGCCGTCCGTGCCCGTGGCGGTCACGGTCACGCGCCCGCGCGGGCGCAGCCCCTCGGCCACGCCGTCGATGGCGTAGGTCTCCTCGCCGTCCAGCCCCAGCGTTTCGCGCGTCTCGCCGGGCAGGTACTGCAGGGGCAGGATGCCCATGCCCACGAGGTTGCTGCGGTGGATGCGCTCGTAGCTTTCGGCGATGACGGCGCGCACGCCCAGCAGGCGCGGCCCCTTCGCCGCCCAGTCGCGCGACGAGCCCGTGCCGTACTCCCGCCCCGCCAGCACCAGCAGGGGCGTCCCCTCCTCGCGGTAGCGCATGGCCGCGTCGAACACGCTCATCGTCTCGCCGTCCGGCAGGTGGCGCGTGACGCCCCCCTCCGTGCCCGGCGCGAGCAGGTTCCGCAGGCGGATGTTGGCGAACGTGCCGCGCATCATCACCTCGTGGTTCCCGCGCCGCGCGCCGTAGGAGTTGAAGTCCCCGCGCCCGATGTCGTGGCCGAACAGGTACGCCGCCGCCGGGCTGTCGGGCGCGATGCTTCCGGCGGGCGAAATGTGGTCGGTGGTCACGGAATCGCCCACCATCACCAGCGCGCGCGCCCCCGCCACGTCCGCCAGCGGCGCGGGCTCGGCGGACAGGTTCTCGAAGAAGGGCGGGTTCTTGACATAGGTCGAGTCGGCGTCCCAGCGGTAGCGCGCGCCCTCGGGCGTGGCCAGCGCGCGCCAGTCGTCGTCGCCCGCGAACACGGCCCCGTAGCGCTCGCGGAACATCTCCGGGCGCACGGCCTCGCGCATGGCCGCCGCGATCGCCTCCTGCGTGGGCCAGAGGTCGGCCAGGAAGACGGGCGCGCCCGCGCGGTCCTCGCCCAGCGGCTCCGTGAGCGGGTCGAAATCCATGCGCCCGGCCAGCGCGTAGGCCACCACCAGCGGCGGCGAGGCCAGGTAGTTGGCGCGCACCACCGGGTTCACGCGCCCCTCGAAGTTGCGGTTCCCCGACAGCACGGCGGCCACCGCCAGCCCGCCCCCGTTCACCGCCTCCGCGATCTCCGGCGCCACCGGCCCCGAATTGCCGATGCAGGTGGTGCAGCCGTAGCCCGCCAGGTGGAAGCCCAGCTCCTCCAGCCACGGCGTCAGCCCGGCCGCGTCCAGGTAGTCCGTGACCACGCGCGAGCCGGGCGCGAGGCTGGTCTTCACCCACGGCTGGCGCCGCAGCCCGCGCTCCGCCGCCGCTTTCGCCAGCAGCCCCGCCCCCACCAGCACCTCCGGATTGGAGGTGTTCGTGCAGCTGGTGATGGCCGCGATCACCACCGAGCCGTGCCCCACCTCGCAGGATTCGCCGCCGACGTTCACGGCCACGGGCGGGCGCTCCGCGTTGGCCCCCGCGATGGCGGGCAGGTCGCGCCGCCAGGCCGCCTTCGCCTCGCGCAGGGGCACGCGGTCCTGCGGGCGGCGCGGACCCGCCAGCGACGGCTCCACCGTGCCCATGTCCAGCTCCAGCGTGGCCGAGAAGGCCGGATCGGGCGTCTCCTCCGTGCGGAACAGGCCCTGCGCGCGGCAGTACGCCTCCACCAGCGCCACTTGCCCCTCGTCCCGCCCCGTGAAGCGCAGGTAGGACAGCGTCTCCGCGTCCACGGGGAAGAAGCCGACCGTGGCGCCGTACTCCGGGGCCATGTTGGCGATGGTGGCGCGCGTGGGCAGCGGCAGCCGCGCCAGCCCCGGCCCGAAGAACTCCACGAACTTCCCCACCACCCCCAGCTCGCGCAGCATCTGCGTGACCGTGAGCACGAGGTCCGTGCCCGTCGCCCCCTCCGGCAGCGCCCCCGTCAGGCGGAAGCCGACCACCTCGGGAATGAGCATGGAGACGGGCTGCCCCAGCATGGCCGCCTCCGCCTCGATGCCCCCCACGCCCCAGCCCAGCACCCCCAGCCCGTTGATCATGGTCGTGTGCGAATCCGTGCCCACCAGCGTGTCCGGATACGCCAGCCCCCGCTCCTCGTCGTGGAACACCACGCTGGCCAGGTACTCCAGATTCACCTGGTGCACGATGCCCGTGCCCGGCGGCACCACGCGGAAATTGCGGAACGCCCCCTGCCCCCAGCGCAGGAACTGGTAGCGCTCGCGGTTGCGCTCGTACTCCAGCTCCACGTTGCGCGCGTAGGCCTCCCCCGTGCCGAAGGCGTCCACCTGCACCGAATGGTCGATCACCAGGTCCACCGGCTGCAGCGGGTTGATGCGCTCCGGGTCGCCCCCCAGCCCCTCCAGCGCCTCCCGCATGGACGCCAGGTCCACGATGGCGGGCACGCCCGTGAAATCCTGCAGCAGCACGCGCGCGGGCGCGAAGGCCACCTCCCGCGTCTCCCCCGCGTTCGGACGCCAGCCCGCCAGCGCCTCGACGTCCCCCCGCGTCACCGCCTCCCCGTCCTCGCGCCGCAGCAGGTTCTCCAGCAGCACGCGGTGCGTGAACGGCAGCCGCGCCGACGCCTCCGCGTCCAGCACCGCGTCCAGGCGGTGGAAGGCGACGGCGCGCCCCCCCGCGGTCAGGCGGTCGCGGCTGTTGAAGCTGTTCGGCATGGCGTGCCCGCAGTATAGCGCGTCCGCGCCTATACTGTGGGGCGGGGGCCTGTAGCTCAGCGGTGAGAGCGCCCGGCTCATAACCGGTTGGTCGGTGGTTCGAATCCACCCGGGCCCACCACCCCGCCGTCGCGCCGCCACCACACGGACCGCGCCCGTTGTGGTAGCGTGTACGGGCCACGGCGTGGAAGGAGACATAACGCGATGGAGCGGGACAAGCTGGAGGCTTACCTGCAGGTGGGGCAGCGGCTCTTCAAAGAAGAGGGGGACCAGCCCTCCGTCATCGATAAAGACGAGATGGGCTACAAGGGCAGGTTGATCGAGAGCCTCGAGAAGGCGCGCATGGCGGTTGTGAATGATCGCGATGACTGGGCCAAGCTGTTGAGGGAGGCCGTGTGGCATCCGGAGAACAATATCACGGAGAGGCACAGGAATGCCCTGTTCCGGCCGGTGCTTCAGGATTGGCTCAAATCTGAGGGTGACGCCTTGCTTGAGGCACTGAAGGCGCTCTGGACGGAGGAGACGAAGTCCGCCGGTGATCGCGTCCAAGCATTTCTTGATCGCGCACCTGAACATGAGAATTTCCAGCAGCGTGCACAAAAATTGACGCCTACCTCGTACCTTCTGATGGCATTGGGCTACGACTATCCTCCTTTCCTTTCGAAAAACCTGAATACAACTTATAGGTACTTGGGCTATCCTCTGCATCCTCCGAAAGGCGGTCTCTTCGAGACTTATGAGCATGAGCTGAGATTTCTCGATCTCGTCATGGAGCGTTCCCATGCTTTGGGGTACGAGCGACCAAAGAACGGCCTTGAAGCGCAGTCGCTCGTCTGGCAGATGAACGGACTTGTGGAGGAAGCAATGAAGAATGGAACCATCATTGAGCCCAAGCTTCCCGATCACCTCGACGCGCTGGCCACGGAGCTGCTGCTTCCGCCCAAGTTCTTGCGCGAGATCACGGATCTGCTGAAGGATAAGAAGCAGGTCATCTTCCAAGGACCGCCCGGCACGGGCAAGACGCATGTTGCCCGCAAACTGGCCGAGTGCCTCGCCGGAGACGAGGATCGCGTGGAGCTCGTCCAGTTCCACCCGTCCTACGCCTACGAGGACTTCGTGCAGGGATTCCGCCCTACGCTGGAGGACGGCAAGGCTGGATTCGTTCTGCGTGACGGCCCGCTGCTCCAGATGGCCGATCAGGCGTTGTTCGGGGATCCGGACAAGATGTACTTCCTCATCATCGACGAGATCAACCGTGGCAACCTCGCCAAGGTGTTCGGAGAGCTGTACTTCCTGCTGGAGTACCGTGGCGAGGGCAACGAGATGCGCCTGCAGTACTCGGACGCGGAATTCTCGATGCCCGAGAACCTGTACATCATCGGCACGATGAACACGGCGGACCGCTCCATCGCGCTCGTGGACGCGGCCCTGCGCCGTCGCTTCTACTTCGTCGAATTCCGCCCGGAAGAAGAGCCGATCAAGGGCCTGCTCGAAAACTGGCTGAGGCGGGAGGCCGAGGAGCAGGAGTGGTCCGACGCGATGGACTGGCTTCCCGGCGTCGTCGAGCGAGCCAACGAGAAGATGGGCGATCAGCGACGGGACGCGGCCATTGGCCCCAGCTACTTCATGAAGGACGACATCCCGGAGAAGCTGGATCTGGTCTGGAAGCACAACGTCATCCCCTACGTCGAGGAGCAGATTTACGACCAGCGTGGTCGTATCAAGGCTGATTTTGATCTCCAGACGCTTCGGGACGAAGTGAAACGCGCGTCCAACGAGTCCCCGCAGACCGAGGGTGACGGCGAGCAGGGCGACTCCGGCGAGACCACGGCTGGCAATGAAGGAAATTAACCTCCGCGAGCACGAGCCCAGCGAGTGGCCGCTTTCCGAGAAGGAGGTCGCCACGCTCAGCGATAAGGCGCTCAGGAAGGCGCTCGGCATTGACATCACGCCGGAGGGCAACGGCATCTATACGCTGCGGCCCGGCTCCATCGTCGGCGCGCTCGAAATCGAGGGACTGTCGATCCACATCAGGCCCAAGGTGTGCATCCGGCGGCTGCTGTACATGGCGTTGTACGCGGCTGGCGAGGTCAAGCCGCAGGACGATTCGTTCCCGTTCGCGCAGGCCGACCCCACGCTGGCCGACCTGGTGGCATTGCATTTGGGGCGCGCCGCCGCAGACGCCTTCGCGCGCGGGCTGTGGCACGACTACCGCGTCGAGGAGGAGGCGCTGCACACCGTGCGCGGGCGCATCATGGTGGCCGAGCAGATACGGCGCCGCTTCGACATGCCCCTGCCCGTCGAGGTGCGCTACGACGAGTACACCGAGGACGTGCTCGCCAACCGCCTGATCAAGGCGGCGGCGCGGCTGCTGCGCGGGATGCGCCTCAGCACTCCGCAAGCGCGCGAGGGGCTGCGCCACATCGACGCCACGCTCGCCAACGTGACGCCCGTGCGCTACCCGTCGCACGACGTGCCGGAGGTGAAGTTCACCCGCCTGAACGATCACTACCGCGATGCGGTGGCCATCGCGCGGCTGGTTCTGCGCCACTGGTTCCACGAGGCGGCGCGCGACGAGAAGGGCGTGCGCGTCCCCGGCTTCCTGATGGACATGAACGTGGTGTTCCAGCAGTTCGTCACGCGGGCGCTACGGGAGGCGCTTGGGGAGTCGGAGCGAACGCTGCGTTCGGATGACAAGCCGGTTGGTACGCTCGACAAAGATGGAAGGGTCAATCTCAAGCCCGACTTTTCGTTGTGGAAGAACGGTAAGTGCACTTTCGTCGGCGATGTCAAGTACAAGGATATTGAGTCTAAGGTCAAGGGTCACGTGTGGGATATCCCCAGCGCCGACCTGTATCAAGCGCTCGCCTACGCCACGGCGCTGGGTGTGCCGGGCGCGCTTCTCGTTTACGCGAAGGGCAGGAGCGACCGCGATCCGCCCTCGTACTGCGTCAATCACGCGGGCAAGTGGCTGGAGGTGGTCACCATGGACCTCGATGCCAGCATTGAGGACATCCGCGCCTCCATCGCGGACCTGGCGTGCCGCGTCCGAGCCATGGCCCAATCGGCCTGAGCGTTCCTGTACCATGCCCGCGCCGCGACCGGCGGCATCGGGGGCACTCCATGACGGACGAAATGCGCATCCAGGTCATGCGCGGCGGGCCCTACGTCGTCTCCGGCGGCGTGCCGCTGCGCGAGATGGCGCCCGTGCGGACGCTCAACGGCGAGGCCGTGGCGTGGCACGTGCTGCGCGAAATCGACGAGTCGCGCGACCTGTACGCGCTCTGCCGCTGCGGCCGCTCGAACGACAAGCCGTACTGCGACGGCTCGCACGCGAACGGGGAGTGGCCCGAGGCGGAGGGCGCCGACCGCCGCCCCCTGGCCGAGCGCGCGGGCCGCGTGGAGGGCCCCGCCGGCGTCATGCTCGACGACGAGTCGCTGTGCATCGGCGCGGGCTTCTGCGGCACGCGCACGGCCAACGCCTGGGACCTGATGGGGGAGGAGGGCGCGGACGCCCGCGAGCGCGTGGCCGGGATGGCGGCCATGTGCCCTTCGGGGCGGCTGGCGCTGCTCGCGCGCGAGGGCGAGGCGCCCGCCGAGCCGGAGCTGCCGCGCGAAATCGGCGTCGTGCCCGGCGGGCCGCTGTGGGTGCGCGGCGGCATCCCCGTGGAGAGCGCCGACGGCGCGCCCTGGGAGGCGCTGAACCGGCGCACGCTCTGCCGCTGCGGGGCCTCCGCCGCCAAGCCGTTCTGCGACGGCGCGCACGGCGACCTGCAATTCGACGAGCGCTAGCGCTCCGGCGGGAGCGCCTCCGCCCGCCAGCGCGCGACGGCGGTGGGCGTGCGCAGCCGCACGAAACGCGCCCGCTGGCCCGGATCGGCCATGAAGGCGGCGTAGGCGCGACGGCGGCGGCGATGGCTCTTCAGCGTCCACCAGATCAGCGAGCGGTCCCACGGCAGCAGGTGCACCCAGAAGCGCTCGCGGTTGACGCCCCAGAGCAGCTCGCGCCGCCGCCAGCGCCGCCACGAGCGCGCGACGGTGCGCGGCAGCGTGACGCGCGGGGACAGGTCGAGCCACACCACCGTGTCCGCCGCCGCGAAGGTGAGGTCGCCGAGGGAGCTGAGGTAGTTGCCGTCCACCACCCAGCCGGGTTCGGCCAGGGCCTCGCGTACGCGCCGCCGCAGCTCGTCGCGGGGAACCTCGGTCCAGCCCGGTTCCCAGCTGAGCGCGTCGATTTCGACGTGGCGCAGGCCGAGGCGCGCGGCGATGGTCGCGGCCAGCGTCGTCTTGCCGGAGCAGCTGTCGCCCACGACGCGCACGTTGGGGCCGATGGCGGGGCGCGTCACTGGCGTTCGGGCTGGGGGAAGAGGCCGACGAGCTGCTCTTCCTCGGTGGGCAGGCTGCGCTCGATGATGTCGAGGTGGTCAAGGGCGATGGCCGCGCCGATGGCGACGCATTCGAGGGGGCCGTCGGCCACGTAGCAGGGCACGCCCGTCTCCTGCGTGAGCAGCTGGTCGAGGTGGCGCAGGAGGGCGCCGCCGCCGGTGAGCACGATGCCGCGGTCGATCACGTCGGCGGCCAGCTCCGGGGGCGTGCGCGCCAGCACGTCGCGCACGGCCTGGATGATCGTGCCGAGCCGTTCCTGGATGGCCTGCGCGATTTCGTCGCTGCCGACCGTGATCGTGCGGGGCAGGCCGCTCAGCAGGTCGCGCCCGCGCACCTGCGTTTCCAGCCCCTCGCCGAGGGGCATGGCGGAGCCGATGGCGATCTTGATCTCCTCCGCCGTGCGCTCGCCGATGATGAGGTTGTGGCGGCGGGCCGCGAACGTCTGGATGGCCTCGTCGATGCGGTCCCCGGCGACGCGCACGGATTCACTCGCGACGATGCCGTAGAGGGAGATGATGGCGGCCTCCGTGCGCCCGCCGCCGACGTTCACGATCATGTTGCCGCTGGCCGTGCCCACGGGCACGTCCGCGCCCAGGGCGGCGGCCAGCGGTTCGGGCACGAGGTGGGCGGGACGGCGCGCGCCCGCCTGCTCCGCCGCGTCGCGCACGGCGCGCTGCTCCACGCTCGTGATGCCCGCGGGCACGGTCACCATGATCTCCGGGCGCACGAGGTTGAAGCGCCCGGAAATGAAGCCGATGAAGTAGCGCAGCATGGCCTCGGTGGTGAGGTAGTCGGCGATGACGCCCTCGCGCATGGGGCGGATGATGCTGAGCGCGCCGGGCGTGCGCCCCTGCATCATGCGCGCTTCCTCGCCCACGGCCACGAGCGCGTTGTCGCGGTTGTGGCGCGCGACCACCGATGGCTCGTTCACCACGATGCCCCGCCCCTGCACGAACACGAGGATGTTGGCCGTGCCCAGGTCGATGCCCGCGCGCGTGGCGGAGAAGCCGAGGGGCATGGCCTAGGCCCGCTCGATCTCGACGCCGAGCGCGCCCAGCTTGGCGTCCAGCCGCTCGTACTTGCGGTCGAGGTGGAACACGTCGTCGATGACGGTGGTGCCGGCGGCGCGCAGGGCGGCCAGCAGCACGGCGGCGCCCGCGCGCACGTCGAGCGCGCGCAGGTGGGCCCCGTGCAGGGGCGCGGGCCCGCTGACGATGGCGGAGGCGCCCATGCTCACGATCTCGGCCCCCATCTTGCGCAGCTCGCCCACGTACAACATGCGGTTGTCGAACACGCGCTCGTGGATGACGGACACGCCCCCGGCCTGCGTGAGCAGCGCCGCCAGGGGGGCGTGCAGGTCGGTGGCCAGCCCCGGATAGGGCAGCGCCTGGAAGCTGACGGGGGCGAGCCGTTCGCCGGCGGCCACGCGCATGGCGTCCGCGCGCGTCTCCACCGTGGCCCCGGCGTCGCGCAGCTTGCTCACGAGCGCGTCCACCACGGCCACGGGGGCGTCCTCGATCTGCACGTCCCCGCCGCTGATGGCGGCGGCCACGGCGAAGGTGCCGGCCTCGATGCGGTCGGGCGGCAGGCGGAAGGCCGCGCCGCGCAGGCGCTCCACGCCGCGCACGGTCACCATCTGCGTGCCCGCGCCCTCCACGCGCGCGCCCATGGCGTTGAGCAGCTCCGCCAGCGCCTGCACCTCCGGCTCGGTGGCGGCGTTGACGATGGTCGTTTCGCCGCGCGCCAGCGTGGCCGCCATCATGATGTTCTGCGTGCCGGAGACGGAGGGGTAGTCGACGAACACGCGCGCGCCGGTGAGGCCGTCGGGGGCGCGCGCCTGCCAGAATTCGCCCGCGCGCGCGATGGTCGCGCCCATGGCCTCGAAGCCGGAGAGGTGGGCGTCGATGGGGCGCTGGCCGATCACGTCGCCGCCCGGCGGGGGCAGCGAGGCGAAGCCGTGGCGCGCGATCAGCGGCCCCATCACCTGGAAGGAGGCGCGGTTCTCCGTGATCAGCTCGACCGGCGCCTCCAGCACGTTCACGCCGCCGCCGTTGACGGCCACGCGGTCGGGCGCGGGCCGCTCCACGCTCGCGCCCAGCGCCGTCAGCAGCTCGGCCAGCGAGCCGATGTCGGAGACGTCGGGCACGTTGTCGAGCGTGACCGTTTCGTCGCTCAGGAGGCAGGCGCACATGGCGGCCAGCGCCGCGTTGGCCGAGCCGGAGACGCGCACGCGCCCGCGCAGCACCGCGCCGCCGCGCACCCGATACTGGCCGCGCACGCGCCGGGAGGTCATGCCCGCAGTATGGGGAGCGGCGCGGCCGCCCGCAATTCGCCGATGCGCGGCCCGCTAGCCGCCCACGGGGCGGGGCGCGCCACCGCCCGCGCGACGGCGGCGGCGTTCGGCCACGCGCAGGCGCAGGAGGGCGCGCTGCATGGACGCCTGCGCGCGCGCGAGGTCGGAGGCGCCCATGTCCGGCTCGTGGCCCTCGCGCAGGCGCGCCTCCGCCCGCTGGCGCGCCCGCTCGGCGCGGTCCACGTCGATCTCCTCGGCGGCCTCGGCGGCGTCGGCCAGCACCGTCACGCGGTTGTCGCGCACCTCCAGGAAGCCGCGCTCGACGGCGAAGGCGGACTCCTCCGCGCCTCGCCGGAAGATGAGTTCGCCGTACTCCAGCGTGGTCATGAGCGGCGCGTGGCGGGGCAGGATGGCCAGCTGGCCCTCGCTGCCGGGCGCGATCAGCACGTCCACCGCCTCCTCGGTGCGGACGACGCGCTCGGCGGTGACGATTTCGACGGAGAGCGGCATCAGCCCTCGTCCTCGCTCATGCGGCGGCCTTCCTCGACCGCCTCCTCGATGGCGCCCTTCATGTAGAAGGCCTGTTCCGGCAGGCCGTCGTGCTCGCCGTCGAGGATCTCCTTGAAGCCGCGCACGGTCTCGCGCACGGGCACGTAGCGGCCCTCGCGCCCGGTGAAGGCCTCGCCCACGAAGAAGGGCTGCGTGAGGAAGCGCTGCAGCTTGCGCGCGCGCGCCACCGTCAGCTTGTCCTCCTCGGAGAGTTCGTCGATGCCGAGGATGGCGATGATGTCCTGCAGGTCCTTGTAGCGCTGCAGCACGCCCTGCACGCCGCGCGCCACCTCGTAGTGCTCCTCGCCCACCACGCGCGGCTCCAGCGCGCGCGAGAAGGAGGTGAGCGGGTCCATGGCCGGATAGAGCGCCTGCTCGGCCAGCGCGCGCTCCAGCGCCACCACCGCGTCGAGGTGGCCGAAGGTGGTGGCCACGCCCGGGTCGGTGTAGTCGTCGGCGGGCACGTAGATGGCCTGGAAGGAGGTGATCGACCCCTTGCGCGTGGAGGTGATGCGCTCCTCCAGGTCGCCCATCTCCGTGGAGAGCGTGGGCTGGTAGCCCACCGCCGAGGGCATGCGCCCGAGCAGGGCGGAGACCTCCATGCCCGCCAGCGTGTAGCGGTAGATGTTGTCCACGAAGAAGAGCACGTCGCGCCCCTGCTCGTCGCGGAAGTATTCGGCCATGGTGAGGCCGCTGAGGGCCACGCGCAGGCGCACGCCCGGCGGCTCGTTCATCTGGCCGAAGACCATGGACATGCGCGGCAGCACGCCCGATTCCTTCATCTCGTTCCAGAGGTCGTTGCCCTCGCGCGAACGCTCGCCCACGCCCGCGAACACGGAGAAACCGCCGTGTTCGCGCGCGATGTTGGAGATGAGCTCCTGGATGATGACCGTCTTGCCCACGCCCGCGCCGCCGTAGAGGCCGACCTTGCCGCCGCGCACCAGCGGCGCGATCAGGTCGATCACCTTGATGCCCGTCTCGAGGATGGAGGGCTGCGTCTCCTGATCCTCGAAGGAGGGGGGCTCACGGTGGATGGGCCAGCGGGGGGCGTCCTCGGGCGCGGGCTCGTCGTCGATGGGGTCGCCGAGCACGTTGAACATGCGCCCCAGCGCGCGCTCGCCCACGGGCACGGCGATGGCCTGGCCCGTGTCCACGGCGGCCATGCCGCGCGTGAGGCCGTCGGTCGAGTCCATGGCCAGCGCGCGCACCCAGTTGTTGCCCACGTGCTGCTGCACCTCGACGATGAGGTCGTCGCCGTCCTCGCGCGGGATGCGCAGGGCGTTGTAGATGGGGGGCAGCCGGTCGGGCGGGAACTCGACGTCGATCACGGTGCCGATGATCTGGACGATGCGCCCTTCGGCGGCGGTGGCGGTAACCATTGGCGGGGCTCCTCTCAGCTCCGGGATCTGGCGCGGAAGCGCTCGAGGCGCTCCGCGAGGTCGGGCCCCGCGCCGGGGCTCACGCGGCGCTCGAAGGCGAGGCCCTCGGCGTACGTATGGTTCTGGCCCTCGTTCACGAGCCGCTTGTCGGCCCGCAGCGTATGCCACGAATTGGCCGCGATGGAGGCGGCCAGCGCCTCCGCCTCCGCCTCCAGCTCGCCGTCCGCGACCACGCGGTTGACGAGCCCGAGGCCCAGCGCCTCGTCCGCGCTCACGCGGCGGGCGGTGTACATCATCTCCTTGGCCGCCAGCGGGCCGATGCGCCGCGGCAGGCGCTGGCTCATGCCCCACAGGGGCGTCAGCGCCCACTCCCCGTGGGTGTCGCAAAAGACGGCGGATTCGGCGGCCACGCAGAGGTCGGCGGCCAGCATCAGCTCCAGCCCGCCCGTGTAGCAGGCCCCGCGCACGGCGGCCACCACGGGCTGCGGCAGCGCCTCCAGCATGTCCACGGTCTCGGCCTGGTAATGGGGCGCGGGCGCGGGTTCGCCGAGGGCCTTCAGGTCGTTGCCCGCGCAGAAGGCGCGGCCCGCCCCCCGCAGCACCACGCAGCCCACCGTCTCCGTCTCCCCGGCCAGCTCCGCCAGCCGCTCGCGCAGCGCGGCGAAGAGGGGGATGTTGAGCGCGTTCAGCGCCCCGGGGCGGTTGAGCGTGAGCGTGGCCACGCCCCCGCGGTCCTCGCGCAGCACCAGCGGGGCCGCGTTCTCAGCCACTGACGGCCTCCGCGCCGCCCACGATGTCGAGCAGCTCGGTGGTGATCTGCTCCTGCCGCGCCTTGTTGTAGGTGAGCGTCAGCTCGCGCTCGATTTCGTTGGCGTTGTCGGTGGCGTTCTTCATGGCCACCATGCGCGCGGACTGTTCGGAGGCGGCCGATTCGAGCACGGCGGCGTGCACCTGCATCTCCACGTAGCGCGGCAGCAGGCGCTCGAACACGCGCCCCGGGTCCGGCTCGAAGAGGTACTCGCGGCGCAGCGCCTCGGCGGCCTCCTCGCTCTCCGGCGCGGGCGGCTCCACGGGCAGCAGCTGGCGCACCACGGGGCGCTGGTTCACGGTGTTCACGAACTCGGCGAAGCTGAGGTAGACGCGGTCCACCTCGCCCGCCAGGTAGTCGTCCATGGCCAGCCGCGCGATGGCGCGCGTCTCGGTGAGCGCGGGGTAATCCCCCAGGTCGGTGAATTCAGCGGCCATGCGCACGCGCGCGCGCGTCAGGAACTCGCGCCCCTTGCGCCCCACGGCGATGGCCGCCACGGGCGCCTCCTGTTCGTTCACGAAGCCCCCGGCGGCGCCGTTCAGGTTGGCGTTGAGCGCGCCGCAGAGGCCGCGGTCGGGCGTGATGTGGAGGAAGCCGACGGTGACGACGGGGCGCTGGCGCAGGAAGGGATGCGAATCCTCCTCCTCCGCGCCGGGGGCCGCCGCCGCCAGCGAGGAGAGCACCAGCTGGAGCTTCTCCGCGTAGGGGCGGCCCTCGGTGGCGCGCTCCTGCGCGCGGCGCATCTTGGAGGCGGCCACGAGCTGGAGCGCGTTCGTGATCTTGGCCGTGCTCCGCACGGAGCCGATGCGACGGCGCAGCTGCTGGATGGTCGGCATGGCTCCCCCTTAGTAGGGGACGGTCTCCTTGAATTCGGCGACGGCGGCGCGCAGCTCCGCCTCCAGATCCTCGCCCAGCTCGCGTTCGTGCTCGATGCGCGCGCCGATCTCCGGCTTGCTGGCGGCGAGGAAGTTCGTGAAGGCGGCCTCGAAGGCGGCGATCCGGTCCACCGGCACGTCGTCCAGCAGCCCTTGCGTGAGGGTGAAGATGACGGCCACCTCGGCGGCCAGGCCGAGGGGCGCGAACTGGGGCTGCTTCAGCACCTCGTTGGCGCGCAGGCCGCGCTCCAGCTGGCGCTGCGTGGCCGCGTCCAGGTCGCTCGTGCCGAACTGCGCGAAGGCCTGCAGCTCGCGGAAGAGGGCGTGGTCCAGCTTCAGCCGCCCCGCCACCGAGCGCATCGCCCGCGTCTGCGCGGCGCCGCCCACGCGGCTCACGGAGAGGCCCACGTTCAGCGCCGGGCGCAGGCCCGCGTTGAAGAGGTCCGCTTCCAGGTAGATCTGCCCGTCCGTGATGGAGATGACGTTGGTGGGAATGTAGGCGGACACGTCGTTGGCCTGCGTTTCGATGATGGGCAGGGCCGTGAGCGAGCCCCCCGCGCGCAGCTTGGCGGCGCGCTCCAGCAGGCGGCTGTGCAGGTAGAACACGTCGCCCGGGTAGGCCTCGCGGCCCGGCGGGCGGCGCAGCAGCAGCGAGATCTGGCGGTAGGCCCAGGCGTGCTTGCTGAGGTCGTCGTAGATGATGAGCGCGTCGCGCCCGCTCTCCATGATCTCCTCGCCCATGGCGCAGCCGGCGTAGGGCGCGAGGTACTGGAGGGCGGCCGATTCGGAGGCGTTGGCGGCCACGATGATGGTGTGCTCCATGGCCCCGTGCTCTTCCAGCTGGCCGAGCACCTGCGCCACCTTGCCCGCCTTCTGGCCGATGGCCACGTAGATGCAGACGAGGTCGCCGCCCTTCTGGTTGATGATGGCGTCGAGGGCGATGGCGCTCTTGCCCGTGGAGCGGTCGCCGATGATGAGCTCGCGCTGGCCGCGCCCGATGGGGATCATGGCGTCGATGGCCTTGATGCCCGTCTGCACGGGCGCGTCCACGCTCTCGCGCAGGGTGACGCCGGGCGCGATGCGCTCCACCGGGCGCGTCCTGGTGGTGCCCACCGGGCCCTTGCCGTCGATGGGGTTGCCGAGGGCGTCCACCACGCGCCCGATGAGCTCGTCGCCCACGGGCGTTTCGATGATGCGGCCCGTGGCGCGCACCTCGTCGCCCTCCTTGATGTCCTCGTAGTCGCCGAGGACGACGGCGCTGACCGACTCCTCCTCGAGGTTGAGGGCGAGGCCCATGGAGCCGTTGGGGAATTCGAGCAGCTCCGAATAGCGCGCGTTGGCGAGGCCGTGGGCGCGGGCCACGCCGTCCCCGGCCTCGATGACGACGCCCACGTCGGTGGCGACCGCGGGAGCGTCGAACTGCTCGATCTGCCCGCGGATGATGGATGCGATCTCTTCGGCGCGAACGGCCATGTGCTTCCCTCGCGATTCTCCCGGTTGCGCGCGCCTCAGCGGGCGCCGCTCAGCTCCCGGCGCAGCCGCCGCAGGCGGGTGCGCACGCTGCCGTCGATGAGACGGTCCTCGATCCGCAGGACGGCGCCGCCGATGATGGCGGCGTCGACGCGCGCGGTGGCGGTGATGCGTTTGCCCAAAGCCTCGCCGAGGCGCCGCTCCGCGTCCGCCACCTGCTCGTCCCGCAGGGGCACGGCGGTGGTGATCTCGGCGCGCGCCAGGCCCTCGTGTTCGTCGGCCATGCGGGCGAAGGCGTTGGCGATTTCGCGCGCCTCCGCCGTGCGCCCGCGGGCGATGAGCAGCTTGGCCAGGTTGAGCGCCAGCGGCGACACGTCGAGCACGCGCGCGGCGGCCTCCTGCCGTTCGGCCACGGGCACGCGCGCGGCGGCGAACCAGGCGGCGGCGTCCGATTCGGCCAGCGCCACGGCCACGTCGTCGAGGTCCGCGCGCCAGTCCGCGATGGCGCCGCCGTCGCGCGCGATGGCGAAGGCCGCCTGCGCGTAGCGGCGGGCGGCCTGCGGATCGGCGGCCATCTAGGAGCGCTCCCCCAGTTCGGACTCGGCGAGCGTTTCCTCGATGATGCGCTGGTGGGCCTCGCCGTCGAGCGACTGGCGGATGACGCGCTCGGCGGCGGTGACGGTGATTTCGGCGAACTCGGCGCGCAGGTCGGCGATGGCGCGGTCGCGCTCCAGCTGGATCTCCTGGCGGGAGCGGTCGGCGGCGGCCTCGCGGTCGCGTTCGGCCTGCGCGCGCGCCTCCTCCTGGAGACGGGCCGCCACCTGCTGGGCGTTGGCCACGATCTCCTGTCCCTGGCCGCGCGCCTCGTCGAGCTGCGCCTGGATGCGGGCCTGCGCGTCGCTGGCCTCGGCGCGCGCCTCCTCGGCCGCGCCCAGCCCCTCGGCGATGCGCGCGCGACGCTGGTCCAGCATGCGCAGCACGGGCTTGTAGAGGGTGAAGCGCAGGATCAGGAGCAGGATGACGAAGTTCGCCACCTGCGCGATCAGCTGCGGCAGGTTGATGCCGAGGGCCGTGAAAGCCTCGCCCATGTGCGCCCCCTCGCTTCCGCGACGAGCGTCCGCCCGGCTAGATGACGAACGCGATGATGATGGCCGTGAGCAGGGCGTAGATGCCGATGGCCTCGGCGAAGGCCACGCCCAGGATCATGTTCGTCTGGATGGCCGCGCGCGCCTCGGGGTTGCGCCCCAGCGCCTCCATGGCGCGCCCCACGAGCATGCCGATGCCGATGGCCGGGCCCAGCGCCCCGATGCCCATGGCGATGCCCGCGCCGATGGCCTTCGCGCCGTCGGCGTCGAGCGCGGGCCCTCCCTGCAGGAAGAAGAGAAGTTCAAGCACTCCCATGTCGGTGGATCCTCCCGTGTGCTCCCCGCCTCCGCGGGGGCGATTCCGGAGGGGGCGGGGCTACGGCCCCACGCTCCCCCGCGATTCCGATTCGTGGCCGGCCTCGCCTTCGTGGCCCTCCCCCTCCTCGTCGTGGTGCTCCACCGCCATGACGGCGAACACCAGCGTGAGCAGGGCGAAGACCGCGGCCTGGATGAAGCCGACGAAGAGCTCCAGGCCGTAGATGATATCGACGATGAGGAATGGCAGCAGGAAGGTGAGCATGAGGATGAGCACCTCCCCCGCGAAGATGTTGCCGAAGAGGCGGAAGGCGAAGCTGATGATGCGGATGAACTCCGACAGCAGCTCGAGGATGCCCACGAAGGCGGGGATCACCCCGCTGAAGTTGAAGAACTTGCGCAGGTAGCCCAGCCCCAGCGCCCGCAGCCCCCAGAACTCCACCATGGCGAAGGAGATCAGCGCCAGCGCGATGGTGTTGTTCACGTCGCTGTAGACGGAGCGGAAGAGGGGGATGATGAGCGCCAGCTGCTTGCCCGGGAACTCGACGCCGCCCACCACCAGCTCCGCGCCGAGGGCGGCGCTGGCGACGGCGTGATCGCCCTCGCCGGGCAGCAGGTTGGGCGCGTCGGGGTCGGCGTCGAGGGCCGCGCGCGCGCCCGCCAGCGTCTCCGCCGAGGGGGCCGCGCCCTCGCCGTTCCCCTCGAAGTCGGTGAACGTCTCCGCCAGGAAGACGACGTAGCGGTCGAGCGCCTCGGCGGGGGAAACGGGATTCGCCTCGGAGGCGCCCATCTCGAATTCGGCGGAGCCCGCGCCGTTGGGCACCAGCCCGATGCCGCCGGTCTTGTTCATGAGCCAGCCGGAGGCGTGGCCGATCTCCTCCGTGAAGGGCTTGTGGTCGGCCTCGTGCACCTCGATCTCGTGGAAGATGTGGTGGCCGATGTCCTCGGTCTTGCCGATGGCGTTGAAGAACGGCAGCAGGCCCATCCAGTTGGAGAGCAGGATGAAAATGAAGAAGGTGGCGATGACGGGGAAGAAGATGCGCGCGTTCCGCCGCCCGGCGATGTCCTCCATCTGGCCCACGAGGAACTCGACGGCGGATTCGAGGAAGTTCTGCGCGCCTTGCGGGATCAGCTTCATGGCGCGCGTGCCGAGGAAGGTGACGACGGCGAGGATGATCATGGCCGCCCACGCCGAGATGAGCGTGTTGGAAACGTTCAGCGGGCCGAGCTTGGTGATGATCTCGGCGGGGACGATGATTTCGGGCTGCGGGCCGCGGGCCACCACGAGGCCAAGGGCCACCCAGCCGAGCACCGCGATGACGCCGACGCCGACGTAGACCTTCCGCATCGCGCGCTACTCGCCGCCGCCAAAGCGTTTCATGAAGGGAAGCAGCATCCGTATCCCGCCGCCGATGGCCAGCGTCAGCCCGAGGACGATCCCCAGGAGGGTGAAGAGCGGCTCGACGCCGGCGACGCCGTCGAGCCAGCGGCCAAGCGCGATGCCGAGCACGATGCAGGTGGCGAAATACCAGCCCGCCCCCATGAGCCAGGCGGTGGGAACCACCCAGCCGCGCCCCGGCCGCGTCATGACCACGCTCAAACCGCGCGCATGATAGGGCGCTCCCCAAAGAACGCGCAAGCGCTAGCGCCGGGGATCGTCGAACCCGCTCATGTCGAGCCCCTCGATGAAGTCCTTGAAGGGGCCGAGGCGCTCCAGCTCGGCGGGGTCCACGGGCTTCTCCGGCTCGCCGTCCTCGGCCTCCTCGTCGCGGATGATCTCGCCGCCCTGCTCCAGCACGGACTCCTCGGCGTAGATGGGCGCGCCCGCGCGCACGGCCAGCGAGATGGCGTCGGAGGGGCGCGCGTCGATCTGCACCTCCTCGCCTTTCGCCTCGAGCACGATGCGCGCGTAGTAGGTGTCGCGCGCGAGGTCGTTCAGCAGCACGTAGCGCACGGTGGCGCCCAGCTGCTCGATCACGTCGCGCAGCAGGTCGTGCGTCTGCGGGCGGGGCGGCGTCACCTCGTGCAGGCGCAGGGAGATGCTCTCGGCCTCGTAGGGGCCGATCCAGATGGTGAGGTAGCGGTCCGTCTCCTTCTCGCGGAGGATGGCGATCCGCTGGTAGCTGTTCAGCGAGAGCCTGATGCTCTCGATCGTCATCTCGCGCACGGGCCGCCCCTTCGGAAGCATCCGCCGCGAATCGTAGGGCGCGCGGCGCGGCGCGGCAAGACGCCCCCGCTACGCCCGCAGCACGCGCACGGCGGCGGCGATCAGGCCGGCGGCGAGGATGGCCAGCACGGGCTGCACGCCCAGCCAGTCGCCCAGCGCCCCGGCGGCCAGCACGGGCAGGGAAACGGCCACCGCCGCCATGGCCCCCTGCGTGGCCAGCACGCGCCCCTGCAGGGCCAGCGGCACGCGGTCGTTCAGCACCGTCTGCGCGGCCACGCTCACGGTGGCCCAGGCGAAGCCCAGCGGCGCCGCGCAGGCCAACGCCAGCAGCGCGCCGCCGTCGAAGCCCCCCAGCCGCAAGGTTCCCAGCCAGGCGAAGGCCCCGTAGCCGCTGAGGAAGGACGCCTCCTCGTTGACGAAGGCGAGGGCCAGCAGCAGCCCCGCGAAGGCCGCGAAGCCGAACGAGCTGAGCGCCCCGTGGGGGACGCGGCGCGCCAGCGGTCCGGCCACGCGCAGCCCCAGGGCCACGCCCGCGGCGGCGGGGGTGAGCACCAGCGCGCCCGCCTCGAAGGGCAGGTCGAGCACGTCGCGGATGTAGGTGGGCACGATGCCGCCGAGGATGATGAGCGCCATGGCCATGAAGGTGAGCTCGACGGCGGCCCCGAACACGACCGGGTCGGCGCGCATGGCGTTCCAGCCGCCCTTCCACCATGGCCCCGCGCCCCCGGCCCCGGCCATGCCGTCCGCCTCGCCGCGCAGGGGGCCGATGGCCACGACCTGGGCGGCGGCCAGCAGGAAGAGGGCGGCGGCGATGGCGAAGAGCGCGTCGGCGCTGCCGAAGAGGCGCAGGACCACGGGCGTGAGCACGGCGAAGCCCGCGATCTGGGCCGCGCCCGTGGCCGCCTGGCCGATGGCGTTGGCGCGCGTCAGGTCCCCGCGCGCCACCACGGCGGGCAGGATGGCGCCCTCGGCGGCGGACGCGAACTGCGTGCCCACGGCCAGCAGGATGGCGGTGACGTAGAGCGATCCCGCGCCCCCCTCGCCCATGGCGAAGCCGATGCAGACGGCGGCGCGGGCCACGTTGCCGAGGGCCGCCACCAGCCGTCGCGGGAAGGCGTCGGCGGCCACCCCCGCGACGATGCCGGAGAGCGTGGCCGGGGCCACCAGCGCCAGCACCAGCAGGCTGGTGAAGAACGCCCGCCCGGTGGCGTCCAGCACCAGCAGCACGAGCGCCAGGTTGAGCGCGTTCTGGGCGGCGCGCGAGGAGAAGCGCGTCAGGATCAGGCGGCGGAAGGGCCGTTGCCGCAGCAGCGCCGCCGCCGGCGTATCCCCGATGGCCCCGGGCGCGTTCACGAATGGTCGGCGGCGGAGACGCGCGCCTTCGCCCGCGCCTCGAAGCGGCGGCGCTCCAGCGTGGCCCGCCGCCCGCAGGTCAGGCAGACGATGCCGACGTCCGCGCCCGTGCGGACCACGCGCCACTCCCAGCCGCCGCAGGGATGGCGGCGGCGCATGCGCCAGACGTCGCCCGCCGCCGCCTCCGCGCTCACGGGTTCAGGCGGCGGCGTTGAGGGCGTCGCGCAGGGCTCGCGCCGCCGCCGCCGGATCGGGCGCGTCCGCGATGCCGCGCGAGGAGCTCACGACGACGAGGCCGGGCTCGCCCCCGGCGGCGGCCACGGCGGCGGCCGCGTCGCCACCCTGCGCGCCCACGCCGGGCACGAGCAGGGGCGCGCGCGGGGCCAGCTCGCGGATGCGCGCCAGCTCCGCGGGCGCCGTCGCCCCCGCCACCAGCCCCACGTTCGCGCCCCAGCCGGGGGCCTCCCGCGCGATGCGTTCGTGCAGCAGGTCGCCATCCGCCAGCCGCGCGTGCTGGAAATCCGCCGCGCCCGGATTGGAGGTGCGGCAGAGCACGTACAGGCCGCTGTCGGCGTACGCCAGGAACGGCTCCAGCGAATCCCGCCCCAGGAACGGGTTGACGGTCACGGCGTCGAATCCCCAGACCTCGAAGAGGGCGCGCGCGTGGGCGGCGGCGGTGTTGGCCATGTCGCCGCGCTTGGCGTCGCCGATCACGGGCACGCCGTCGGGGATGGCGGCCAGCGTCGCCTCCAGCGCCCGCAGCCCGGGGATGCCGGACTGCTCGTAGAAGGCGAGGTTGGGCTTGAAGCAGGCGGCGTAGGGCGCGGTGGCCGCGACGATGGCGCGGTTGCGGGCCGCCACCTCCGCGACGGGCAGCGACGCGGGCGGGTCCAGCCCCACGCAGAGCAGGCTGCCGGTGGCGCGGCTGCGGCGCGCGAGCCGCTCGACGAAGGCGCTCACGCCGGCGTCTCCGCCTCGGCGCGCGGGGCGAACCCCAGCCGCGGCAGCACCGCCAGGAAAGCCTCGCGGTTGCCCGTGACGATGAGGTCGAGCGCGCCCTCGGCGTCGGGCGGGGCCTCCAGCCCGCGTTCGGCGAGCAGGTCGCGGGCGCGGCGCGCCACCGCCTCGCTGGTGCCGAGCACGGCCACGCCGGGGAATTCGGCCTCGATGGCGGGGGCCAGGAATTCGTAGTGCGTGCAGCCCAGCGCCACCGTGTCCGCGCCCGCCGCCACGGCCCCGGCGAGGGCCGCGCGCACGGTCTCGCGGGCGGCGGGCGAATCGGCCTCGCCGCGCTCGACCAGCTCGGCCAGGTCGCGCCCGCTCACGGCCTCGATGGCGGCGTCGCGCCCGAATTCCGCCACCACATCGGCGTAGAGGTCGCCGCCGAAGGTGCCGGGCGTGGCGAGGATGGCCACGCGTCCGCTGCGCGAGGAGCGCGCCGCCGGTTTCACGCCGGGCACCATGCCCACGAAGGGAACGTCGGCGAACAGCTCGCGCAGGTCGGCCACGGCGGCGGCGGAGGCGGTGTTGCAGGCCACCACGATCAGCTTCGCATCCGCGTCCGCCAGCCTCCGCGCGGCGGCGAAGGCGCGCTTGCGAACCTCGCCCGCGTCGCGCGGTCCGTAGGGGAAGAAGGCCGTGTCGGCGAAGTAGACGACGCGCTCGCGCGGGGCGAGGCGCTGGAATGCGCGCAGGACGCTCAGTCCGCCGACGCCCGAATCGAACATGCCGACGGGTCGCGGGTCCATCCCCCACAGGATACGCCGCGCGTGCGAACGGGGCGCGCGGGGCGCACCATGCGCGCATGACCGCGCGCGTCGAGCTGGCCCTCCTGCCCGCCGAGGCCGCCGCCATCGAGGCGGACGCCTTCCTCGTCGTCGATACGCTGCGCGCCACCACCACCATCGCCGCCATGTTCGCCGCCGGGCTCGACGAGCTGCTCGCGCTCGACCGCGTGGAGACGGCGCGCGAACGGGCGCGCGCGGAGGGCCGCCTCCTCTTCGGGGAAGTGGGCGGGTTGCCCCCCGACGGCTTCGACCACGGCAACTCGCCCGTCGAGGCCGCCGCGCTGGACCTGCGCGGCAAGCGCGCGGCGCTCGTCACCACCAACGGCACGCGCGCCATCCTCGCCGCGGCGGGACGGGGCGAGACCGCTGCCGCCGCCTTCGCCAACGCATCCGCCGCCGCGCGCTGGGCGGCGGGATTCGCGCGCGTGGCCGTCGTGTGCGCGGGCGAGGCGGGCGGCACGCGCTTCGCCCTCGAGGACTTCGCGGCGGCGGCGCGCCTCGTCCAGCTGATCGCGCGCGCCAGCCCGGGCGTCGAACTGGGCGATGCCGCCGGGCTGGCCTCCGAGGCCACGGGCTACGAGGACTGGATCGCGCCCGGCCTGCCCCAGCGCACGGCCCGGAGCGCGCGGCTCGTGACGGGCGCCGCCCACGCCCGCGCGCTCCGGGATCTCGGCCTCGACGCCGACATCGCCCACGCCGCGCGCGAGGACACCTCGGAGGCGGTCCCGCGCGTGGTCGCGCACGGCGCGGGCTGGGCGCTCCTGCGCGACGGCTAGCAGGACTATCATCGGCGTCGCCATGCTGGACCCCCTTCGGGAACGGGAACGGCTGCGGGAAGAGCGGAAGCGCATCCACGCGGATGTGCTGGCCGGACGCCTGCGGGACGCGCGCGACGCCGTCGCCTACGCCGCCGAACGGCGCAAGCTCGTTCGCATCTTTAAGTGGAAGCCGCGCGGGCGGCGTCAGCGGGCCATCTACTGGGCGCTGTCCGTTCCGGCGCTGTTCGGGGGTAGCCTTCTGGGGACGCTCGTCATCGGCCCCTGCGTCCGCGGCTAGCCGCACGCGCTATCATGCGCGCGGGGGAGCGCCATGCTGGACCCGCATATGGAACGGCGACATCACGAGGAGCGCTGGAGGCGCGTGCGCGCGGAAGTGGTGGCCGAGCGCCTGCGGGACGCCGCCGATGCGTCCCTCGATACCACCGACGGCATCTTCCGGCGGCTCTGGCAGGGCCTCAGTTGGCAGCCCGAGCGGATGCGCCACCGCTTCATCTTTGCCATTCCGGGCCTCGCGATCTCCTTGATTCTGCTCGTCCTCGCGGCCAGCGGGAACATCCCGTTCGCGCTCGTCGCCGCGGGCCTGTTCGCCCCCGTCATCCTCTCGGCGCTGATCGGCATCGTCGTGCGGAACCACGCCTCGCGCCGCGAACGCGAGGAAGCCTTGACCGGCCGCCAGCGCGGGGCGCGCTAGTCCGGCGTTTCCCAGCGGGCGCGCAGCTCCGCCAGCGATTCGGCGTCCGGCTCGCGGCCCGCGTAGCGCGCCTGCTCGAAGGCGGCGGTGATGCCGTCCGTGGCCGTCGCGCGCCCCAGCGTCCCGGCGAGCACGGGGGCGAACTCGCGCGGCGTGCTGGCGGGCTCGCGGGGCGCTCCCGCGTGGCGCGCCGCCTCCAGCACCTCGCCGTAGAGGCGCGCGACGCCCTCGGCGGGGAGCGGGCGGCGGCGCTCGCGGCGGAAGAGCGCGCGCGCCGCATCGCGCAGATCGTCGCCGAGCCCGCCGACGCGCTCCGACTCCGCCGCCGGACGGGAACCTTCCCCCGCGCCGCGCCGCAGCCGCGCGACCAGCAGCAGGACGCCCGCGGCCACGCCGAGGCCGAGGAAGAGCGCCAGTCCGGCGAGCGCGTAGCGGCCAGCGCGGGGGATGCCCCCGGCCTCGCGGGCGGCGGCCAGCGGATCCGGGGGCACCTCGGCGGGCGGCGGCTCCGGCAGCACCGGATCGGGGGGCGCTCCGCCACCGAACAGTTCGCGCAGCACCTCGAAGAAGTTGACGATGAGCCAGCCGATGGGGAAAACCATCCACGTGAGCAGCCAGACGACGCCCCGTCCGACCGCCCCCGCCGGGGTCGAAAGCCCGTCGAGGACGGGTTCGAGGAAGATGCCGACGAGCAGCACGCCCGCGAGCGCGAAGGCCGCCACCGCCGCCAGCAGCGCCAGCGTGAGGCCGCCCGCGCGCAGGCCGCCGATGGTGGCGCCGCCCTGCGAAAGCTGCGCGCAGGCCAGCGCCGTGAGCGCCACGCCGTAGAACACGGCCCCGCCGCGCACCACGATGGGCGCGGCCTCGCCGCTGGCCGCCGCGATGGCCAGCGCCACCGTGACCAGCCCAAAGGGCGCGGCCAGCGAGCGCGGCGCGTTTTCGACCCAGACCTCGCCGCGCGCCCGCCAGGCCGCCCGCGCCCACGCCCCCAGCAGCAGCGCGGCGCTCACGACGACGGGCGGGGCCGCGTCCCCCACCTTGCCCGTGTCGGTCACGAAGTCGGACGCCCAGCGGAAGTCCCACAAGGCCAGGTCGCCCGCGTACTGGAGGCGCAGGACGGCGTACAGCGCGAGCAGCGCCACGGCGGCCAGCGCGAGCGCCCGCGCGATCCCCTCCAAGCCCAGCCAGCTGGCCGTGCGCGGCAGGAGGAAGGCGGCGTACGCGACGGCCACGAAGGCCCCGCCGTGGGCGATGGCGTTGTGCGGCTCCGGCAGCACGCGCGCGGCCAGTTCGCCCGCCACGTAGAAGGCGAGCGCCTCGGCGGCGAGGAGGGCGGCGACGGCGGCGCGCGCGATCACGCGATCACCTCGCGCTCCTCGAATTCGCGCCCGGCCACGCGCACGGGCAGCCCCGCCAGCGTGGCCATGTCGACGCGGTCGGAGGTGACCACCACGGCCACGCGGTGGCCCCCGTCGCGCAGGCGGCGCAGCTCCTCGGCCAGCTCGTCCGGCACGAGCGCGGCCGCGAGCACGAGCGTGGAGCCGAGCGGCAGGCGGCCCGATTCGCGCTGCAGGTGGCGCGCCAGGTCGCCCATCGTCAGCGGCTGCACCACCCCCAGCGCCTCCAGCAGGCGCGGCAGCTGGGAGCGCGCGCGCGAGGGCGCGAGGCGGATGGGCCGGTCCGAGTTGGGCACGGAGCCGTTCGCCAGCAGGCCCACGGCGTAGCGCCGCTCCATCCCCCAGAAGGCCAGCGAGGCCGCCACCGAGACGGTGCGCTCCAGCTCGTCCTTCAGGTAGCCCTCCCAGGAGTGCTCCAGCGTGTCGATGTTCAGCAGCACGTAGAGCTGCGGCGTGGCCGAGGGCTCGTACACGCGCGATTGCAGCTCGCCGCGCCGCGCCGTGGCCTTCCAGTCGATGCGCCGCAGGGGATCGCCCGGCTCGTGGTCGCGCAGCCCGGCGATGCGGAGCGGATCCTCGAAGATGGGGTTGCGCCCCTTGTCCTCGCCGAGGGGGCGGTCGGCGGGAAAGCCGAGGTCGTCGAGCGCGAACACGCGCGGGTAGGCGATGAGGCGCGCCGCGGTCGCGTCCTCGTGCTGGCGGGGGAAGAGGCCGAGCAGGTCGGCGGCGTGCAGCTGCGCCGGGCCGACGCGGAACTGGCCGCGCGCCCGCGCCCGCAGCCGCACGCGCCAGCGCCGCCGCTCGTACCAGCCCAGCGCGCCGCGCCGCAGCAGCCAGCTGAAGCCGGGGGAGGACGCCTCGGCGGTGGCCTCGCCCTCCACCTCCAGCCCCTCGGCCACGGCCAGGCGCAGGTTGAACCACGGCAGGGGCAGGGGCTTGCGGTTCTCCAGCTCCAACCGCAGCTCCACGGGCTCGTCCTGGAAGGCGCGCGTCTGGTCCAGTTCGCAGCGCACGCGCACGCGCCGGAAGAGGACGCGCGCCCACCAGCGCGCCCCCGCCCCCACGATCAGCACGACGAAGCCGATGCCCGTGATCATGGGCTGGCCCGTGCCGAAGCCGACGCCGATGAGGACCGGCCCCGCCAGCAGCCAGGCCTCGTGGAAGGGGAGCACGCCTCAGCGCCGCCGCCAGGGCGATGCGTCGTCCCCGGTCGCGGGCGCGGGCGGGGCCGCCGGTTCGGCCTCCGGCTCCGGCGGCGGCGCGGGCGCGGGCGTTTCGCCCTCGACGGGCACGGGCACGCGGTCGAGCAGCTCGCCGATGAGGTCGGCCACCTCGCGGCCCCGCAGGCGCGTGCGCGAGGAGAGGATGAGGCGGTGGGGCAGCACGTGCGGGGCCATGGCCTTCACGTCGTCGGGCAGCACGTAGTCGCGCCCGGCGATGGCCGCCCAGGCGCGCGCCGCGTGGAAGAGGGCGAGGCTGGCGCGCGGGCTGGCGCCCAGCTCGAAGGCCGCCTCTTGCCGCGTCTCGCGCACCACGCGCACGGCGTAGCGCCGCACCGCCGGGTCGACGTGCAGCCGCCGCAGCGCCGTGGCCAGTTGCGCCAGCCGCTCCGCCGTCACCACCGGCTCCACGGCGTCCAGCGGATGCTCGCGTTCGAGCCGCGCCAGCACCTCGTCCTCGCCGTCCTCGTCGGGGTAGCCCAGTTCCAGCCGTAGCAGGAAGCGGTCGAGCTGCGCCTCCGGCAGGGGGAAGGTGCCCTCCAGCTCGACCGGGTTCTGCGTGGCGAGCACGAGGAAGGGGCGCGGCAGGAGCGTGGTCTCGCCCTCCACCGTCAGCTGGCGCTCCTCCATCGCCTCCAGCAGGGCCGACTGCGTGCGCGGCGTGGCGCGATTGATCTCGTCGGCCAGCACCACCTGCGCGATGAGCGGCCCCTCGCGGAAGGCGAACTCCTGCGTGCGCTGGTCGAAGTAGTGGATGCCCGTGATGTCGGCGGGCATGAGGTCGGGCGTGAACTGGATGCGGCGGAAGGAGCAGCCCAGCGAGCGCGCGATGGCCTTCGCCAGCGTGGTCTTGCCCGTGCCCGGCACGTCCTCCAGCAGGATGTGCCCCTCGCACAGGAGCGCCACCAGCGCCAGCCGCACGACGTCGCCCTTGCCCACGATCACGCGCTCGACGCTGGCGCGCAGGTCGCCGGCCACGGCGCGGATGGCGTCCACCTCGGCGGGGGCGAGACGGCCGTCGGGATCGTCGGGCATGGGGGCCTCCTGGCGCGGAATCGCGGAACTGATCGTAGGCGTTCGGGGGAACGCCCGCCCGCCGCCCCGCGGGCCGCGTGGCACACTGGGGCGGTGAGCGACGTGCGCGCCATCGCGCTGGGGGACAATACCGCCTATCTCGTGCGGCGGGGCGGAACGCGCCTGCTGGTGGACGCGGGGCCGGACTACGCGGGCGCCTGGGAGGCGCTGCGCGACGCGCTCGATGGCCGCGCGCCCGACGTGGTCGTGGCCACGCACGGCCACCACGATCACGCCGGGCTGGGCGCGCGCTGGCGGGCGGCGGGCGTGCCCGTGTGGCTGGGCGTGGCGGACGCGCCCCTCACCGAGCGCCCCCCGCTCCAGTCCGACGCGGAGGTGGCCGCCCTGCTCGCCTGGGCGGAGGGCGCGGGCGCGCCGCCCGCCACGCTGGCGCACGTGCGCGAACGCATCGCCGCCCGCCGCGAGGCCGCCCGTCTGGCCGCCGAATCGCCCGATTACCCCGACGGCGACGGACGCTGGCCCACGGGGCTGCGCTATCCGCCCTTCCGCGCCAGCGCGCTCATCGACGGCGACGCCGCCATCGCGGGCGTCGAGCTGCTGGCCGCGCCCGGCCACACGCCCGGCAACCTCGTGCTGGCCGTGCGCGAGGAAGGCTGGCTCTTCTCCGGCGACCAGCTGCTGCCCAACGTCGACCCGCTGCCCGCCATCCAGTTCACGGCGGCGAGCGAGGGTCTCGCGCGCTTCCCCACGCTCCCGCGCTTCGCCGCATCGCTCGAACGGCTGGCGGACGGCGGTTTCGCGCGCTGCTTCCCGGGCCACGGCCAGCCCTTCGACGGCGTGGCGTCCGCCATCGCGGACGCGCTGGGCCGCATCGAACGCCGATGCGCGCGCGTGCGCCAGTCGCTGCGCCGCGACGGCCCCGCCACGGTCCACGCCCTCTGCGAACGCCTCTACCCGCGCGCCGCGTCCCGCCGCTGGTGGCAGACGGCCTCGACGGTACAGGGCCAGCTCGACCTGCTGGCGTCGCGCGGGGCGGCGGCGGAGCGGGCGGGCCGTTGGGAAGCGCGCTGACGCGGCATCCTGTATACTGCCCGCATGGTCACCGCGCCCAAGCCCGACTCGGCCAACTACCGGCTCTCCGTGCGGGACTTCGGCCCCATCGTGGAGGCCGACGTCGACTTCCGACCGCTGACGGTGTTCGTCGGCCCGAGCAACACGGGCAAGTCGTACCTGGCGACGCTGGCGTACGCGCTGCATCAGGTGCTGGAGGACGAATCGCAGTCCACTCGGCTGTTTCACCACTTTCCTCGCCGCCGTGAGTATCACATGCGTGAGGAAGTGAATGTCAAAGAGATTGAAAAATGGGCAAAGGATATTGATATCCGCGTTAAAGAATTCACCCCGATCGGAAAACTTGAGGATGCTATCAAGAGTGGTGTCGCGGATTACTTCCGTGATATTGGTACGCACTTCATGCTTGAATTGTTGCGCTGTTTCGGACTTGGACACACCGAAAATCTTCAGCGAAACACTCAAGGGAGTAGCACTCAAATTCAATTTAACCATTCGCCACGACTCACTGAGAAGGATAGCATTGTTTATTCTATAGATCTTTCGAAGCTGGAATCCGCAGTCGCAATTTCCCACCTTCCAGCAATTACGTTGGATAGTGGTACCAAGGACAATATTGAACTTCTTCGGATCACCGAGGGAAGTAGTAAAGAATTCCTCCAGTCATTCGCTGAAACTGTGAAAAAAGGGGTTCTGGACAAAGCAATTGACTCTGCCATACCCGACACAATTGGGTCATTGAATCGTCCCGCCTACTACCTTCCTTCTGGTCGATCTGGAATCATGCAAGCTCATCGAACTGTGGTGAGCACGCTGATCCGGAATGCTCAATACGCAGGTATCCGCAGGAACGAACGAATACCTCTTCTTTCGGGAGTCTTGGGAGACTTCCTGCAGTATCTTCTCGCAATCGATTCGAACCGACATCTACAATTCAAGGACATGGCTTCGTTGCTTGAAAATAAGGTTATCAAGGGAGATATCCGAATCGTGCCTACTGAAGCAGGAGCCCCTGATTTCCGCTATGGCCCCGAAGAGTGGAAGGAAAACAACCTTCCCCTGATGAATGCATCGTCCATGGTTTCCGAACTTGCCCCAGTGGTGCTGTTCTTCCGCCACATCATACAGCCCAATTCCGTGCTGATCATCGACGAGCCTGAAGCACACCTGCATCCGGCGATGCAGGTCGAGTTCACGCGGGTGCTGGCGGGAGCAGTCAAGGCGGGCCTGCGCGTGATCCTGACGACGCACAGCGAATGGGTCGTCGAGACGGTTGGGAACCTCGTCGAGCTTTGGGGCGTTCCGGAAGGCCAGCGGGAGTCCTTGCCCGGGGGAGCGTACGCCCTCCCCCCCGAGGACGTCGGCGTGTGGCTGTTCCAGGAGAAAGAAGGAGAGTCGGGCTCGGTGGTCACGGAGGTCGAGCGGGATCTGGATACGGGGGTGTACGGCGTGGAGTACGACGACGTCGCCATGGCGCTCCACAACGAGTGGGCCAGCGCGGCCAACGCGAATGAGTGAGGTCGGGCAGCCGATGCCGGACCGTCTCGCGGAGATCAAGGCCAGGCTGGACCGCCGTGCCCTTGCCAACCGATGCGATAAGGAAGGCTGCGTCGTCCCGCTGGACGAACTCGATACGGAATTCCTGCTGGTCGACCTCGATGCCGACGGATCGCCCATCGCGAGCACTGAGAGCCGCTGCGACTATCTCTTCTTCACCGAGCGTGATTCCATGCTCCATGCCACCGTGCTTGAACTCAAAAGCGGGGGATTCAAGAGCGGTGAAGTCGAGAGGCAGCTGCAGGCGGGGGCCTCTGCGGTGGAGCGCCTTTGCCGCCGAGAGGCGAAAAAGCAATTCCAGGCCGTGCTGGTGCACGGCGTTGTGCAGAAGGCGGCCCGCCGATGGCTGCGGCAGATGCACGTCACCTACGAAGGTACGTCCTACGCCGTGCACCGCAAGCCCTGCGGGACACCGATGGCGGAAATTCTTGCCCTCCCCATCACAGCGTAGAATGGCATCGCCAGCCGGCGCCGGGGTGGCGGAACGGCATACGCAGCGGACTTAAACTCCGTGGCCTTCGTGGCATGAGGGTTCGAATCCCTCCCCCGGCACCACTCTCAATCTCGACGCTCGAACTCGGCCCGTCGCTCGTAGAGATCGAACGAAGCCCAGCACGACTGCGCGAGGTGGCTGCCAGCCGGAGGGAAGCCGGCCTGGACGACCTTCTTCCCGCGGAGGTCCAGGAACTCGACGACGGGCACCAGATCGCTATCCGAGGTGACGAGGACGGCGATGTCGTAGGCGTCCTCCCACGCCAGCCGGATCATGTCGGTCACGATCGCCGTATCGACGCCCTTCTCCTGCATGCGGGCGAGGCTGGCCCCGCAGGCGGGGCAGGTCGGGACGCGCTGGTGACACTCAGGGCAGCTCGGCGGGTCTTTCGGGCGCTGCTCCTTGATGTCGACCTGCACGCCCGGCTGGCGATTGAGCCAGTTAGCCCAACGGGGCAGTCCCGCATCCCGCTCCGATGCGGGATTGAAGGACATGTACACGTGAGCGCCTTCGTAAGAGCCTTGCGCCTGACAAACCAGCGCGCCTTCGGCCGCCAGCCACGCGGGCAACTTCTTCCAGTCGAAACGGAACTCCGTCCCCGCCAAGCCCCGCATCGAAAGCTGCAGGTTCCAAAAATCGATGAAGACGCGAACGCGGTCTCGCGCGGGGGGAGGCCCCTGATCCGATCCCAAGGCCATGACGGCCTCCCTTCGCCAGACAAAATTCAGGGGCCGTGAGCATCATGCTCCGGCCCCTGGGGATGTGATGGCTGGCGGACTCATCCGGATGCCCCGGAGCTAACCGCCAGCGGGCTTTGATGGAACCAGTGTCGGGCCTCCAGCGCCCGACTGTCAAACGCGCCTACTGCGCGCCGCGGAACTCCACGTCGGGCTCGTGGCCCAGGTAGAGCTTGCCGATGGTCTCGTACAGCGGGTGCGCCACCCAGCGGTGCGAGGCGCAGCCGTGCGCGTCCCGCAGCTTGCGCTCCAGCGGGCTGTACATGCGCGCCCCCGTCGTGCCCGCCGTGTTGTGGATGCCGTCCACGGCGTGCATGCAGGCGTTGGCCGCGAAGGTGCAGGCCAGCCGCGCCTTGCGCGTGGTCTCGTAGCCGGGATGGGGCGCGCCCCCGTGCAGCTCGTCCTCCACCTCGCGCATGGCCTCCATGACGAAGGCGCGGGCGGCCTGCACGGTGGCCTCGGCCTCGCCCATGCGGTACTGCGCCACGGACCGTTCGCGCAGGGTGCCGGGGGAGAGCATGGGCACCTTGTTCTGGGCCAGGTCGGAGAAGGCGTCGAGCGCGCCACGCCCCACGCCCAGCGCCACCGCCGCCTTGTTGTAGGAGAGGCGCAGGGGCACGGGGATGCGGAACACGGGGTTCGGGTAGTGGGCGGGCAGCTTCATCAGCTCCACGTCCAGCCACTTCTTCTCGATGACGGCGCCGTCCACCTTCACGTCGTGGCTGCCGGAGCCGCGCAGCCCGGCCACGTCCCAGGTATCGACGATCTCGAAGAGGGACTTGTTGACGAAGAACATCTTCATCTTGGGCATGCCCGCGGCCTCGTCCATGATCGGGGCCTCGGCGTCCTCGCTCTCGTAGATGGGGCAGGACATGAAGGCCCACTCGACCTGGTGGCAGCCGCTCTGGAAAGTGGTCTGGCCCCAGATTTTGAAGCTGCCGTCGGGCTGTTCCACGGCCTTGCCGGGCACGGTGCCGGGGCCGCCGCCGCCGCACATGATGACGCGCGGGTTGTCGAGGTAGACCTCGCGCGCGAGGTCCTTGGGCATGCCGCCCGCGGCCATGGCGTTGATCTCGGAGCCGATCATGACGTTCCAGCCCACGGAGGCGTCGATGGCGGAGATGGCCTCCAGCACCTCGATCGTCTCCATCGAGCTGGCGTCCTCGCCCCCCAGCTCGGGCGGCAGGGTGAAGCGGAAGAGACCCTCGTCGATGAGGACGTCGACGGTTTCGTGGGGCAGATGGCGAAGCTTCTGCGCCTCGTCGCCGCCCTCGCGGATGATCTGGGTGAGCCGGTGCACGCGCTCGACGGGCGTGCCCTCGAGCGTGGTGGGGGCGATGGCCACGGGATAGCCTCCTGCGTGAAGTGAGCGACGCGGAGTATACGGCATGGCGCGCGCATTTGACGGCGCGCCCATCCGGCCCCAGTATGGGGGCGCACATTCCGAAGGGAATCTGCCGCCGGGGGGGCCGCGAGGCTGAGATCCGCGAGGACAACCCCAGGAACCTGATCTCGGTAATGCGAGCGTAGGGAAGCGGCGACATGGCGCGACATCCGGCACCCGAGGCCCCGCCGGCGCATCCGCGCGCGGCCAGCTAGCGCGCCCCTCCCCGTTCCCCGCCCGCCGTCCGATATCGACGTTCCCGCCCGGCGGCGCGGGAGGACGCACGTGATCGTCGAACTGCAGTGTCTGGCCAGCCCCGCGGGCACGCCGGACGACCCCTGGCGCCACATCGACGCGGCCATCGCCGTCGTGCGGGAGTCGGGGCTGAACTACGAGGTGGGCGCGCTGGGCACCACCGTGGAGGGCGACCCCGACCGCCTCTGGCCGCTCATGCGGCGCGTGCACGAGGCCTGCCTGGAGGCGGGCGCGGAGTCGCTCGTGACCATCGTCAAGGTCGAGCAGACGGCGGGCGCGGGCCCCACCATGGCCGCGCTCACGGGCAAGCACCGCGAGGGCGGCGCGTGACCGCCATCCCGCGGCGGGCGGCGGCGCTGGCGCGCGAGTACGCGCCCGCGCTGACGCTGCTGATCGCGCTGGTGGGCCTGTGGGAGCTGCTCGTGCGGGCGCTGGACGCGCGCCCCTACATCCTGCCCGCGCCGAGCGCCATCTGGCGCGCCTTCCTGGAGAAGCGCGACCTGCTGCCCGCCCACCTCGAGGCCACCGCCACCGAGGCCCTCGCGGGGCTGGGGGCGGCGGCCGCGGGGGGCGTGGCCCTGGCCGTGCTCATCGCCAGCGTACCCCTCGTGCGGCGCGTGCTCTACCCCATCGTGGTGGCCTCGCAGACGGTGCCGCCGCTGGTGCTGGCGCCCCTGCTCATCGTGTGGGTGGGCATCGGCATCGAGTCCAAGCTCATCGTGGTGGCGCTGGTGGGCTTCTTCCCCATCGTGGTGAGCACGGTGGACGGGCTGGCCTCGGCGGACCGCGAGCTGGTGGCGCTGGTGCGCGGCATGGGCGCGGGCAAGCTGGCCGTGCTGCGCCACGTGCTCATCCCCGCCGCCGTGCCCGCCTTCTTCGCGGGCCTCAAGATCGCCGCCGCCTACGCCGTCATCGGGGCCGTCATCGGCGAATGGGTGGCGGCCAAGGAAGGGCTGGGCATCTTCATCATCCGCTCGCAGGCGTCCTTCCGGCTGGACCAGATTTTCGTGGCCATCGCCGTGATCGCGCTGCTCAGCATCGCCCTCTTCGCCACCGTGCACCTGCTGGCGAGGCTCGCCTCGCCCTGGAAATACGTGAAGGAATCCGAAGGAGAACCACGACCATGAACATTCCGAAATTCCCCATCCTGCTGGCGGCGCTGCTGCTGGCGCTGACGGGCCTCGTCCTCGCGGCCTGCGGCGACGACGAGCCGGACGAGCCGCGCGCCGTCACCTTCATGCTCGACTGGTCGCCGAACACGAACCACGCGGGCGTCTACGCGGCGCTGGCCAACGGCTGGTACGAGGACGCGGGCCTCGCCGTCGAGATCATCGAGCCCGGCGCGGGCGGCGTGGAGCAGGCCGTGGCCGCGGGCGCCGCCCACTTCGGCGTCTCCGTGCAGGAGAACGTGATCCCCGCGCGCGAGCAGGGCGTGCCCGTCGTCTCCGTGGCCGCCATCATCGCCAGCAACACCTCCAGCCTGGTGGCGCTGGGGAGCGAGGGCATCGCGCGCCCGCGCGACCTCGCGGGCAAGACCTACGGCGGCTGGGGCGGCCCCCTCGAAACGGCCCTCATCTCCCGCCTCGTCGAATGCGACGGCGGCGACCCGGAGACGGTCGAGTACGCCATCATCGGCAACGTCGACTACCTCGTGGGCATGGAGCAGAACCACTACGACTTCGTCTGGATCTTCGACGGCTGGGACGGCATCCGCTACACGCGTGTGCTCGGCGAGGACGTGGTCACCATCCCCTTCATCGACTACACGGAGTGCATCCCCGACTGGTACACGCCCGTCATCATCGCGGGCGAGGACCTGATCGCGGACGACCCCGACCTCATGCGCGACTTCATGGAGGCGACGGCGCGCGGCTACCGCTTCGCCATGGAGAACCCGGCCGGGGCCGCGGACGCCCTGCTGGAGGCCGCGCCCGAGCTGGACGGGGCCCTCGTGCGCGCCAGCGCCGATTACCTCGCGGGCCGCTACGCCGCCGACGCGGACGACTGGGGCCGCCAGACGCGGGAGGTGTGGACGCGCTTCGAGGCCTTCCTGCGCGAGGCCGGGCTGACGGAAGCGCCCATCGACGTGGAGGCCGCCTTCACCAACGAGTTCCTGCCCTAGTCGGGCGCGGCGCGGGGAGCGGGGGCACGGCGTGGACGGCGCGGCGGTCGCCATCCGCGGGCTGCGCCACGCCTTCCCCGGCCCGCCGCCCGTGCCCGCGCTCGACGGCATCGACCTGGAGGCCGCGCGCGGGCAGTTCGTGAGCCTCGTGGGGCCCAGCGGCTGCGGCAAGAGCACGCTGCTGCGGGCGCTGGCGGGGCTGCTGATCCCGGACGCGGGCGAGGCCCTGATCGCGGGGCGTCCGGCGCTGGGCCGCCCCGGGCTGGCCGCCTACATGCCCCAGCGCGACCTGCTCCTGCCCTGGCGGCGGGCGCTCGCCAACGCCACGCTGGGCGCGACCATCGCGGGCGTGGGGCGGAATGAGGCGCGCCGCCAGGCCCTCGACCTCTTCGAGCGCTTCGGGCTGGCGGGCTTCGAACGCAGCTGGCCCTCCCAGCTGAGCGGGGGCATGCGCCAGCGTCTCGCCCTGCTGCGCACCTTCCTCATGCCCCGCGACGTGCTGCTGCTGGACGAGCCCTTCGGCGCGCTGGACGCGATCACGCGGCGCGAGATGCACCAGTGGCTGCAGGAGGTCTGGCGGCGCGACGCGCGCACCGTCCTCTTCGTCACGCACGACGTGGAGGAGGCGCTCATCCTCTCCGACGCCGTGTGCGTGCTCACGCCGCGGCCCGCGCGCGTGGCGGCGCGCCTCGCCATCGACTACCCGCGCCCGCGCGCGCCGGGCATCGTCACCGACCCCGCCTTCGTGGCCGACAAGGCCCGCCTGCTGGCCGCGCTGGACCGGGGCGGCGACGCCTGACGGAAGCGCGGACTTGCGAACCGGGGGCTTGCGCGTTGGCGGCGGATGCCGTAATGCTAGCCGTACCCGCCGGAGCATCCGCCGGCTGGTGAGGGATCCAGCGTGAAACCCCCCTCATGAAACGGGTACCCCTCGGGGTCATCGCGGCGCTGCTTCTGGCCGCCGCGCTGGCCCCCGGCAACGAAGCGACGGCGCAATCGACTGCCCGCGTCGAGGTGCGCGTCTGGCAGAGCGTCTCCGACGACCGCGGCATCTACGTGAGCGCGCGCCCGGCGGGCGGCTCGTGGGCCGCGCTGGGCACCATCCCCCTCGACCTCGACGGCCTCAGCAGCTCGCGCGCCTATCGCTACGGCGACATCGCCATCGAGGCGCATCTCTCGGGCGAACCGGACGCGCCACGCGCCACCGTCGAGGTGCGCGTCTGGCAGAAGATCGCGGACGAGCGCGCGCTGTACGTGAGCGCGCGCCCGGCGGGCGGCTCCTGGGCCACGCTCGGCACCATCCCCCTTGAGATGGACGGCCTCAGCAGCTCGCGCGCCTACCGCTACGGCGACATCGCCGTCGACGTGCCCTTGGGGAACGAACCGGCGCCGCCCTCCGGCGCGATGGGCGAGGCGGACTGCCGCTTCGAGGACGCCGCCGAGAAGGTCATCGGGGCCACCGTGCGCGTCGTCACCGACCGCGGCGCGGGCACGGCCTTCTACGCGGGCGACTCGCAGTTCGTGACGGCGGCGCACGTGGTGGCGGGCGCGCGCGAGATCCGCCTGCACTCGTCCGGCATGGATGCGCCCGCGCGCGTGCTGGGGGCCCACGACGTCGCCGACATCGCCCTGCTCTCCGCCCCGGCGGGGGAGCTCGAACCGCTGGCCTTCGCCGCGCCCGGCGCGATCCGCACCGACGCCCGCCCGGGGAGCGCCGTGGCCGCGGCGGGCTACGCCGACGGCATGGGGGAGGACGCGGCCATCACGCGCGGCATCGTCTCGCGCCTCTTCACGCGGGCCAGCGTCTCCTGGCTGCAGACGGACGCGGCCCTGAGCCCCGGCGCCAGCGGCGGGCCGCTGTTCGACGTCTGCGGGCGCGTGGTGGGCGTGATCAGCTCGAAGGTGATCAGCGAGGGCGTCGAGGGCATGGGCTTCGGCGTGGCCGAACCCAGCCTCGGCCAGGTGCTCCTCAACATCCGCAACGACATGCGCTACGGCCCCGGCCCCGACTGGGAGCAGATCGACGCCTTCGTCAAGAACTTCGGCGACGAGCAGCGGCGCGTGCTGTTCGAGTCGATCAACGCGCTCATGGAGCAGTGGAACGACGTCTGGCCGACGGAGACGCGCCCGTCCGAGCGGCTGGCCGGCATCGCCCGCGCCCAGCACGCCCTCGCCACGCAGGCGTGGACCTTCGTGCAGGCCATCCCCGCCGCCTATCCGCTGGCGCTGACCAACGGCGTGGTGGAGCGCTGGTTCCAGGCCGCCAACGGCTACCTGGCCGCGATCATCGCCGAGGCCGAGGCGGCGGAGGCCTACGCCCTCGCGCGCGGCGGTTACGAGACGATGCAGCGGCGGCACATGGCCACGAAGGTGGCGCTGGCCGCGTCCGACCGCGCCCGCTGCGCCCTCGCCGAGCTGCAGGGCTACGCCACGTGGGCCCGCCAGGACGGCACGCCCTGCATCGCGCGCGAATCCGCCGCCGCCGCCACGCGCCCCTGATGAAGCGCGGGATGGCGCGGACGCATTCAGCCCAGTCCGGGAGGATGGAATGAACCTCGTGAGCGTGGACTCCAACAGCGCCATCGCGGCCATCGCCATCGGCGTCGTGAACGCCATCGGCTTCGTCGCCGTGAGCGTCGTGAACGCCGTCGGCTTGGTGGCGGTGAGCGCCGTGAACGCGGTGGGCGTGCTCGCCTATGGCAACGTCACCGCCTTCGGCCTGATCGCCATCAGCAACGTGAACGCCATCGGCCTGATCGCCATCGCCAACGTGAACGCCGTGGGCGTCATCGCCATCGGGCGGAGGCGGGCGTACGGCGTGTTCGCGCTCACCTGGTCGGGCCAGGGCCGCGCGCGCCACATGTTGTCGCCGGACCGCCGCGACGCGGAGGCGGAGTCGCTGTTCACGCGCTGGCTGCCCGCACGCATGATCCCGAAGCCGCAGCAGGCGGCCTAGCGCGACAGCGCGGCGAGGTCTTGGTACCGCTCGACCTTCAGCCCCTCCACGAAATTGCGCGCCTTGTTCACGAGACGGCACTGCTGATATTCGCGGTCCGAGTAGCGCGCCCGATGGAGCGGCTTGACGCGCTCCCGCACGAGCGTGGCGAGGAATCCATCGCCCTCGAGTTCGGGCACGCGATCATCGTCCGGGATGAGCACGAACAGCTTCCTCGCCGCATTCCGCTGCCCGGCATGAAGCGCGAGCTCATACCGCGCTCCACGCTGTTCCGCATTACGTTCGATCAGAATGATCGTGCCATCGCATTTATCAAAGAGGTCCGCTTCAAGCGCCGGGGCCAAGGCGAACAGCGCCTCGCCCACATAAGGAAGAGCCTCCAGCGCAGCCCGTATCTGCTCGCGCTTGGTGCTCCCGCCCGGCAGCCGCTCCGAAACCTCGGGGTCTCCGCCATGAACCATGATGCGGAGGGCGAACAGCGCCTCGCCCACAAAAGGAAGAGCCTCCAGCGCAGCCCGTATCTGCTCGCGCTTGGTGCGCCCGCCCGGCAGCCGCTCCGAAACCTCGGGGTCTCCGCCATGAACCATGATGCGGAGGCGGATCGCGTCTTTCTTCTCGATCTCCGCACGCTGCTGATCGTCGAGCGAAGTATCGGCATCGTCGGCGAACTCGTAGATATTCACCGGTCGACGAACATCCGGCCCGCGACATCGCGCCCATGATCCGTGACCAGCAGTCCATCCGGGGCCGCCGTTGCCCAGCCAGCGCGAACGACGCGCAGGACCGCGCGCAGGCCATCGTAGTCGTCTGCGAGCTCAACGACCTCCGTACCGGAAATGAAGGCGCAGTCGCTGATCTTCCAGAGAAGCCCGCGTGCGAGGCGGTCCATCACGGCGGCGGCTTCCAGATGCCGCGGAGACTCCCACGGATCGGACGGGGGATCCGCCCTAGACACAACCGTGCTCCCCAAGTGTTTGCGAACGGATTCAAGAACCGCGTCAGTATCCAAGCGCGAGGGCTCTCCCCGCTGGTCCGTCGGCGAAAAAGCACGCCCGCTCAGACTGGTATTAAAATCCCAGACATAATGACGAAAACCACGAGTGACGGGCACGCCGTCAGGCACGAGATGGAGAAGCGAAACGGGAGCAATATTTTCGACGTTACTGGGCATCATTGTTCTCCTCGATCTCCGCGAGCTGCTTCTTGATTTCTTCCGCCCTAGACCGTCCGTCTGCAATGGCTTTCTCAAGATTTGCCTCAACTTCTTCTTGGGCACCGATCCATCCAAACTGAGCAGCCCCGGCAATAGCCTGCTCAATCAGCAGTTCAGCAGAGCGGACCAAGGTATTATGCGACATCGAGTAATGGACGAAGGGCTTCTTCTCGAGAGCGATCAGTTCACCGTCTCCGTTAAAGATCGGAATCGTGTGCACAAGCGTCAGAATGGCCCCATCCGGAGTAGGGAAGCAGTGAGCTTCACTCCACAGGGTCAAGGTGTCAGGGGACAAAGGCCCACGACCCTCGATCTGCACAGAGACGCCCGGCGCGTCGCGCGGAACCTCGGCCTCGGCTTCCATCTCAGGCATGGGCGGCATGCTAGCACACCTCCGCGAATATTGCGAACCGCAGCCGCGGGCGGCGGCGCTAGCCCGGCGGGCGGCGCGATTGCCAGCGGTCCCAGTGGATGACTTCGGCCACGGGCGGGCGCTCCACGCGCCGGAAATTGTCCTCGCCCGTGAAGTAGGCGACGGGGAAGAGCGCGGCCTGGCTGATCGTGTCGGGGATGTCCAGCAGGGCGGCCACCTCCTCCGCGTGCTGCAGGTGGATGGCCGTCCAGGCCGTGCCCAGCCCGCGCGTGCGCAGGGCCAGCATGAGCGACCAGGCGGCGGGCAGAATCTGGCCGTAGAGCCCCGCCTGCGCCCCCTGCCCCTCGCGCTCCACGCGCCCCTCGATGCAGGGGATGATGAGCGCCGGGCAGCGGTGCAGGTTCTCGGCCAGATGCTCGATGACGGGCCGCATGGGCCGCCGCTCCCCCTCCTCCGCCTGCCCGGCGAAGCGGCGGAAGCCCGCGCGGTAGAGCTCGCCGATGGCCTCGCGCCGGGCCGCGTCGGTGACGACCACGAAGTGCCAGGGGCGCGCCTCGCCGCCGCCGGGCGCGGCCTGGATGGCGATTTCGACGCACTCCTCGATCACCTCCGGCGCGACCGGGCGGTCGAAGTCGAGGCGGCGGCGCACGGAGCGCGTGGTCGTGAGCACGTGGTCCACGCTGTCGCGGTCGTAGGGGAGGGGCTTCTGCGTTTCCATGGGGAGCGCCATTCTGCCACACGCCCGCGGGCCGGTTCGCGCCTTCGCCCGCGGATGGGCAGAATGGGGCGGCCCCGGCGAACGCGCGGGGGCATTCGCACGAGAACGGAGCACACAGCATGGATCGACTGAAGGATCGCGTGGCCATCGTGACCGGCGCGGGGCGCGGCATCGGCGCCTCCATCGCCCGGGCCATGGCCGCCGAGGGCGCCGCCGTCGTCGTCAACGACCTCGGCGGCAGCGTGGACGGCGAGGGCGCGGACGACGCCCCCGCGCGCGAGGTGGTGCGCGAAATCGAGGCCGCCGGGGGCCGCGCCATCGCCAACTTCGACGACGTGGCCGACTACGACGCGGCGGAGCAGATCGTGCGCGCGGCCCTGAACGAGTACGGCCAGCTCGACGTGCTCGTGAACGTGGCCGGCATCCTGCGCGACCGCATGATCTTCAACATGACCGAGGCCGAGTGGGACGCCGTCATCGCCGTCCACCTGAAGGGCACCTTCAACACCAGCAAGTACGCCTCCATCCACTGGCGGCAGGAGCGGCGGGGGCACTACCGCCTCATCAACTTCACCTCCGTGTCGGGCCTGTCGGGCGCGCCCGGGCAGCCCAACTACGCCGCCGCCAAGCTGGGCATCGTGGGACTCACCTACTCCTGCGCGAACGCGCTGGCGCGCTACGGCGTGACCTCGAACGCCATCAGCCCGGGGGCGGCCACGCGCATGGGCGCGACCGTGCCGCCGGAGCGCCGCCGCCAGCTGAACGCCGAGGAGGCGCGCGACGCCGAGGCCCGCGAGCGCGAGATGTCGCCCGACAACGTGGCGCCCCCCGTCGTCTACCTCGCCAGCGAGGAGGCGGACTGGATCAACGGCCAGGTGATCGGCGCCTCCGGCTACCAGGTCTCGCTCTTCAACCAGCCCGAGATGGTGCGCCAGATCCAGGGCAGGGAACCCTGGACGGTGGACGACCTGTTCCAGCGCATCCCCGCCGTCTTCCGCCCGGCCATCGAGCGCACGAACTTCTACCAGCGCCAGCGCGAGTCGTAGCGGCGGTGTCCGGCGAACGCGCGGTCCTGTTCGACTTCGGCGGCGTCCTGCTGCGGCAGGACTGGGCCGAATACGATGTCTTCGGCGAGCGCCACGGGCTGCCCCGCGGCGCGCTCAGCCACGCCCTCTACGGCACGGACGCATGGCGCGCCTTGCAGGTCGGGCGGGGCGACCGCGCGGGCTGGGCGGAGGCGGCCATCGCCTCCCTGCGCGAGCACTGCGGCGACCGCGCGGAGGCCGTCTTCCGCGAGTGGCGCGCCCGTCCCGTCCAGCGCCACGAGCCCAACATCGCGCTGGCGCGGGCGCTGCGCGCGGCGGGAACGCGCATCGGGCTGCTCAGCAACGCCGCCCCCGACCTGGGCGAGCTGATGGTCCCCCACTTCGGCGTCGACATCGACTGGGACGGGCAGGTGGTTTCGGGGCTGGACGGGCTGGCCAAGCCCGATCCCGCCATCTACCGCCTCGCCGCCGAGCGCGTCGGCGTGCCCATCGGGCGCTGCTTCTTCATCGACGACCTGGCCGCGAACGTGGAGGCGGCGCGCGCCACGGGCATGACCGCGCACCAGTTCCGGGGCGACTACGCCGCCCTGCACGAGGCCCTGCGCGCCGCCGGCTACCGCTGGGACGAGGCCGCAGTCACGGAGGAGCGCTAGCCCGCCACGACCTTGAGGGCGAGCACGCGGCCCGGCTCGTCCACGCGCCCCACGCCCACGAAGGCGCCGTCCGCGCCGTAGAGGCGGGCCAGCGTGGCGGGCCGCAGGAAGCCGCCGCGCGCCCACACCGTCTGCCCGTTCCGCAGCTGGGCGGCGTGGTCGGGATGGAGAATGGCGGCGGCGCTTTCGGCCACGCCCTCGTCGGCGGCGCGCACGATGGCATCCAGGCCCCCGGCGAGCGCCTCCACGGGCACGGCCTGCTCCACGCGGAAGGGGCCGCTGCCCGTGCGCCGCAGGCTGGCCAGGTGGGCGCCGCAGCCGATGGCCTGGCCCACGTCGCGCGCGAGGCTGCGCACGTACATGCCCGGCCCGCAGCGCACGGCCACGCGCAGCCGGTCGCGCGCGGCGCGTTCCAGCCGCAGGGCGGAGACGCGCACGGGCCGCGGCTTCAGGTCGGGGCGCTCGCCCCCGCGCGCCACGGCATAGGCGCGCCGCCCATCCACCTTCACGGCGCTGTAGGCGGGCGGCGTCTGCATGATCTCCCCCGTGAAGCGGGCGGCGATGGCGTCGAGGTCGAGCGCGCCCGCCGGCGGTTCGCGCTCGGCCGTGACGCGCCCCTCGGCGTCGTCCGTCTCCGTCTCGCGGCCGAGCGCGATTTCGCCCTCGTAGGCCTTCTCCCCGGCCATCATGTATTCGACCAGGCGCGTGGCCCGCCCCAGGCAGAGCACGAGCAGGCCCGTGGCCATGGGGTCGAGCGCGCCCGTGTGGCCGATGCGGCGCTGGCCCGTGAGGCGGCGCGCGCGGGCCACCACGTCGTGGCTGGTCCAGCCCGGCTCCTTGTCCACGAGCAGCACGCCGGTGAGGCCGGAATCGCCGCGGCGACGCCTGCTCACGGGGCCTCCTCGCCGCGCGCGCGGGCCAGCTCGGCGATGGTGGAGGCGAGACGCGCGCCCCGCTCGATGGAGGGGTCGAAGCGGAAGCTGAGCGCGGGCGTGCGCCGCATCCGCAACCGCCGCCGCAGTTCGCGTTCCAGCCAGGGCAGGGCGCTGCGAAGGCCCGCCAGCGCCTCCTCGCGCTCCTCCGCGCCGCCCAGGTGGGAGACGTAGACGGTGGCGGTGCGCAGGTCGGCGCTGACCTCGACCGTGGTGACGGAGAGGAAGCGGCCCTCGATGCGCGGATCCTTAACGCCGTGCTGGACGAGGTCGCTGATCTCCTCGCGGAGCAGCTCGCCCACGCGGCTGGTGCGCCTGCTCATCGCGCCTCCGTCTTCCCGTGCGCCGCGGACCGGCGCGTTAGTTGACGCGCTGCTGGTGGTAGAACTCGAGCAGGTCGCCTTCCGCGAAGCCGCCGAAGCCTTCGAGCACGACGCCGCACTCGAAGCCCTGCTGCACCTCGCGCACGTCGTCCTGGAAGCGGCGCAGCCCGCCGCAGCCCACGTCGGCCAGCTCCTCCCCGTTGCGGAGCACGCGGATGCGGCTGTTGCGGCGCAGCGTCCCCTCGGTCACGTAGCAGCCCGCGATGCGGCCCACGCGGCTGGAGCGGAACAGCTGGCGCACCTCGGCCACGCCATCGACGACGCGCTCGTAGACGGGCTCGTACAGGCCCTCCAGCGCCTGCTCGACGCTTTCGATGAGCTGGTAGATGACCTCGTAGGAGCGGATTTCGACGCCCGAGGCCTCGGCCTCGCGGGCGGCGGACGGCTCCGTCTTCACGTTGAAGGCGAGCACGATGGCCCCGGAGGCGCTGGCGAGCATGACGTCGGACTCGCTCACGGGGCCAGTGGCGGAGTGGATGACCTTGACCTTCACGCCCTCGCCGCCGAGGCCCTGGAGGGCGCCGCGCACGGCCTCGACGCTGCCGCGCACGTCCGCCTTGAGGATGAGCACCAGCTCCTTCACGTTGCCCGCGCTCACCTCGTTGAAGAGCGTGTCGAGGGTGACGCGCCCGCGCGAGGCGCCCGCGCCCTCCGCCGCGCGCCGCGCCTCCTCCACCAGCCGCCGCGCGGTGCGCTCGTCCTCCACCACGCGGATGGCGTCGCCCGCGACGGGCACGTCCTCCAGCCCCATGACGCGCACGGGACGCGAGGGCCCGGCCTCGCGCAGGCGCGCCCCGCGCTCGTCGAACATGGCCTTCACCTTGCCGCTCACGAGGCCCGTGACGAGCGCGTCGCCCAAGCGCAGGGCGCCGTTCCGCACGAGCACGGTGGCGAGCGGCCCGCGGCGGGGATCGAGCTCGGCCTCGATGACGGCGCCGCTGGCGGGGCGGTCGGGGTTGGCCCGCAGCTCCTGCAGCTCGGCCACCAGGTCGATGGCCTCCACGAGGTCGCCGAGGCCCGCGCCCGTGGCGGCGGAGACGGGCACGGCCAGCACCTCGCCGCCGTACTCCTCGACCACGACGCTGTGCTCCGTGAGCTGCTGCTTCACGCGGTCGGGGTTGGCGGCGGGCAGGTCCGTCTTGTTGATGGCCACGATCATGGGCACGTCCGCCGCGCGCGCGTGGTCGATGGCCTCCGCCGTCTGCGGCATGACGCCGTCGTCGGCGGCCACCACCACCACGGCGATGTCGGTGACCTGCGCCCCCCGCGCGCGCATGGCCGTGAAGGCGGCGTGGCCGGGCGTGTCGATGAAGGTGACGGGGCCGCCCCCCGCGCGCTCGATCTGGTACGCGCCGATGTGCTGCGTGATGCCCCCCGCCTCGCCCGCCACCACGTTCGTCTCGCGGATGGCGTCGAGCAGGCTCGTCTTGCCGTGGTCCACGTGGCCGAGGATGGTGACGACGGGCGGCCGGGGCTCCCCCGCCTCGTCCGCGCTGGCGGACCCGCCGGATTCGCGCACGGCGGCGGCCACGGCGTCGGGCGCGCCCATGCGCTCCGGCGCGACGCCCAGCTCGGCGGCCACCAGCGCCGCCGTGTCGTAGTCGATGGTGTCGTTCATGGCGGCCATGACGCCGTGCGTCATGAGCCGCTTGATGGTTTCGATGGGGGAGATGCCGAGCCGTTCGGCCAGCCCCTTGACGGTGACGGCGTCGGGCAGGGCGACCGTGCGCGCGGCAGAGGTGGGACGGGCCGTCATGCTTCCTCCGCGCCGTTCGCCGGCATGGTCTCCAGGCGCCGCCGCAGCCCCGCCACGTCGGCGGAGGCGCGGGGCACGCGCAGCGCCGCCGCGATCCTACCGCCCCGCAGGGCCCGCTCCCAGCAGGAGCGCCGCCGGTGGAGGTAGGCGCCGCGGCCGGGCAGGCGTTCGCCCGCCTCCTCCACGGCCACGCCGCCCCCGGCCTCGCGCACGATGCGCACGAAGCCGCGCTTGCCGGCCACCTCGCGGCAGCCGATGCAGGTGCGCTGCGGTTCCCGGCGCTCGCGCGGCATGGCGCTAGTGAATCCTGCCCGCGTAGTCGATGTCGTCCTCGAACTCGTCCTCTTCCACGCGCGGGCCGCGGGGACGGCGCTTGCGGGGCTGCTGCTCCTCGCGCGCGGGCAGCACGTCCTCGGCGAAGCGGATGGCCGTGGGGCGCTCCTCCGGGGCCACCACCGTCGGCACCGTGTACTCCTCGTCCTCATCCTCGTCGAACTCGTCCTCGCCGTAGTCCTCGGCCTCGCGCGTCTCCTCGTCGGGCACCTCCATTTCGGCGAGGGCGGCGGGGAAGGCCACGTCGTCCTCCGCCTCCGCGGCCTCATCCCCGGCGGCGACGGGCTCGACCGTGGCGGCGGGCTCGACGGGGGGTGCGGGCGGAACGGCCTCCGGCGGCGGCGCGGGCGGCTCGTCGGGCAGCGTGAGGATGTCGAGGTCCGGCTCCGTGCCCGGCGCGAAGGCCTCGAAGTCGGCGGGCGCTTCCATGATGTCCGCCCCGGCGCTCTCGCGCTCGGCCCCCGTCTGGCTGCGGATGCTGATGCGGAAGCCCGTGAGCTTGGCCGCCAGGCGGGCGTTCTGCCCCTCCTTGCCGATGGCCAGCGAGAGCATCGAATCGGGCACGATCACGGTCGCCTCGCGCGTCTTCGCGTCCAGCTCCACGTCCACGATCTGCGCGGGGCTGAGGGCGTTGCTGACGAACTCCGCCGGATCGGCGTCCCACTTGATGATGTCCACGCGCTCGCCGCCCAGCTCGTTGACGATGTTCTGGATGCGCGAGCCGCGCATGCCCACGCACGCGCCGATGGGGTCGACGCTGGCGCCGCGGGCGTGCACGGCGACCTTGCTGCGGTAGCCCCCCTCGCGCACGACGGCCATGATCTCGACGCGGCCCTGCGCCACCTCCGGCACTTCCGTTTCCAGCAGGCGGCGCAGGAGCAGGCGGTGGCCGCGGCTGACGATGACCTGCGGGCCGCGCACCTCGTCGTTCACCTCGAGCAGCAGCACCTTCACGCGCTGGCCCGCGCGCAGGTGCTCGTTGCGCACCATCTCGCTGCCGGGCAGCAGGGCCTCCGTGCCGCGCCCGATTTCGACCGCCGCCTGGCGCGATTCCACGCGCAGCACGTTGGCCAGCAGCACCTCGCCCTGCTTGTCCGCGTACTCCTCGTAGACGGCCCCGCGCTCGGCCTCGCGCAGCCGCTGGAACACCACCTGCTTGGCCGTCTGCGCGGCGATGCGGCCCGCGTTCTCCGGCGGCTTCACCTCGAATTCGAGCACGTCGTCGATGCGCGCGTCGGACTTGTAGCGGCGCGCCTCGTCGAGGTTCACCTGCGCGTCCGCGTCCTCCACCTCGGGCACCACGGTCTTCTGGATGAAGGCGCTGATCTCCCCCGTCTCGCCGGAGATGCGCACGTGCACCTCGGGCCCTTCCTCGCCGTCGCGGCGGTAGGCGGAGGCGAGGGCCGCCTCGACGGCCTGGAAGACGACCTCGCGCGCGAGGTTCTTCTCCGCGGCCAGCTGCCCGATCGCAAGCAGGAAATCGTTTCTCGTCGCCATCAGATCGCGCCTTCGCCAAAAAGAGGCGGGCGCGCCGCCCACCTCTCACAGGGGAGTGGTCTCCCCCTTACTGTAGCAGAAGCGGCGGGCCCGCGCTCAACCCCCCGCCCGGCGCGGCGCGCGCGCGTGCAGCCCGCCCACCGCGTCGATGCGCCCGCGCGCCCGCGCGATGGCCCCGGCCAGCGGCGTCACGCCCTCCGCGCGCACCCGATCCAGCAGCTCCAGCACGATGCCCTCGAGGCCGTCCACGCGCCGCTCCGCCCGCTCCGCGCGGTAGGGGCGGCCCACCGCCTCGGCGATGTTGATGACGCCGCCCGCGTTCACGATGAAATCGGGCACGTACAGCACGCCGCGCTCGGCCAGCTCGTCCGCCAGCGCGTCGTCCGCCAGCTGGTTGTTGGCGCTGCCCACGACGGCGGCGCAGCGCAGCTCGGGCGCGGTCGCGGCGTTGAGCGCGCCGCCCAGCGCGCAGGGCGCCAGGAAGTCGCATTCCACGGCGTGCGCCTCGGCGGGGGGAACCACGTCCGCGCCCAGCTCGGCGGCGAGGCCCACCACCAGCTCCGCGTCCACGTCGGCGATGGTGAGGCGCGCGCCCTCGGCGGCGAGCAGGCGGCAGAGCCCGCCGCCCACCTTGCCCGTGCCCAGCACGACCGCGTGCCGCCCGTCCAGTTCGGGCGAGCGCCAGAGGTGGCGGGCGGCCCCGCGCATGGCCGCCACCAGCCCGCGCGCGGTCGTCGGCGAGGGGTCGCCGGAGCCGCCCGCGTCGCGCCCCGTGCCGCCCACGAAGGCCGTCTCGCGCGCGATCGTCTCCATGTCCGCCATGGTCGTGCCCACGTCCTCGGCGGTGATGAAGGCCCCGCCCAGCGATTCCACCGCCCGCCCGTAGGCGCGCAGCAGGCGCTCGGACTTGCTGGCGCGCGGGTCGCCCAGGATGACGCCCTTGCCGCCCCCGAAATCGAGCCCGGCGGCGGCGTTCTTGCGCGTCATGGCGGCGGACAGGCGCAGCGCGTCGGCGATGGCCTCCGCCTCCGTGTCGTAGGCGTGGAAGCGCGTGCCGCCCAGCGCCGGGCCGAGCACGGTGGAGTGCACGGCGATGATGGCGCGCAGGCCGGATCCCGCGTCGCGCGCGAAGAGCACCTGCTCGTGCCCGCCGTTGCCGATGGCCTCGAACACATCCATGCGCCCATGGTAGCGCAGCGCGCGCGGGGGCGCGGGGGCGGGCGGTGTAGAATCCGGCCCCCATGACAAGCCCGCCGCCTGCCGACCTGCCCGAGAACTGGCCCGCGGACTTCGGGGAGGATGAACGGGAGTACCTGTATGAGGAAAGCCGCCAGCGCCTGCAAGAGGTCATTGAGTTTGCGAATCAGCAGGAGGCGAAGGCGCTCGCCCTCGTTCGCATCTCGCTGGTCATCATCGCCGCCAGCGGCATCTTCGGCGATCTGCGGATCGAAAGCGCCTCGCCGCTCGAGTGGGGGCCGGTCAGTATTGTCTCGGCCCTGGCGCTGCTGGCGTCGGTCGTCGTTGGTGGGATTGCTTTCTGGCTCCTGCATCCGCAGGCGTGGTGGACGGGGGCCGACGTCCACTGGCTGGCACGGTGGGCCGGAGCCAGCAAACGGGAGTTGAAGGACATCGTGCTGGAAACGCTCGTAACGGGTTTTCATCAGAACAGGGCGATCACGCGCAAGCGCGGCAGCCGTCTGGTTCTGTTGCTCTGGGCGGTGGCGGTCCAGACGCTATTGGTCGTGCTCGTCCAGGTCGTTGACGCCGTGAACTGAGCGAATCCCGCTAGCCGATGCCCTTCTTGAGCAGCGTCACCGGACTCCCCGGCGGGCGCGGCGCGCGCGGACGCTTCGGGCGAAGGTCGGGGCCCTGCTCGACGACGGTCGCGAGATCCCCCAACAGATCCACGGCGACGGGGAGCGGCGCGGGGCGCTTGCCGTTGTCCTTGCCGTCCTTCATGGGGACAGTATCGGCGCGCCGCTCGCGGAACGCAAGGCCATGCGCCTATGGTAGCGCGGGACGCATGAACGACATCGCCGACGGCATCGAGCGGGCGCTGCGGGCGGAGTCGCCGTCGCGCCACGGCGCCGCGCCGCCGAACCCGCCCGGTCCGGACAGCGGGCTGGACTGGCTCGGCGCGGGCGTGCCCCTCACGCGGCGCACGGTGAAGGCCGCCCTGCGCGTGCGGCCCGACCTCAACCGCGACGGCCTGCTGGCGCTGGCGGCGGACCTGTGGGCGCGCGGCGTCTGGGAGCTGCGGCTGGCGGCCATCGAGGCGCTCGCGCACGGCAACGCCCTGCTCGCGCCCGACGACCTCGCCGCCATCGAGCCGTTCGCGCGCACGGCGGGCAGCTGGGCGCTCATCGACCCCCTCGCGCTGAGCGTGGCCTCGCCGCTGGTCGAGCGCCACCCCGCGCTGGCGGCCACGCTCGACCGCTGGGCCGCCGACGGCGACTTCTGGGTGCGGCGCACGGCCATGCTGGCGCTGCTGCCCGCCCTGCGGCGCGGCGGCGGCGACTTCGACCGCTTCGCGCGCTACGCCGACGCCATGCTGGACGAGCGCGAGTTCTTCATCCGCAAGGCCATCGGCTGGGTGCTGCGCGAGGTGGGCAAGAAGCGCCCGGCGCTGGTGGCGGAGTGGCTCGCGCCGCGCGTCCGCCACGCCTCCGGCGTCACCTTCCGCGAGGCGGTCAAGTACCTGCCCGCCGCCGACCGCGAGCGCCTGACGGCGGCGCGACGGGGCGACTAGCTTCGTTCGGCGCGTTGAAGCGCTGCTATACTGGCGGTCGAAAGGCGGATGCTGAAGCGCCCCGTCGATCTGGCCACCGGGATCCGCCCCGAGTTTCGCCCCGCTGTCGAGACCGACGCCATCCATGTCTGAGCGCCGCATCGGCGAGCGCGACTGGAGGGTCTTGTGATCGTGGGCGAGTGGGGACATCGGTACCGCATCACCCTTCTGCGCCTGGCTGACCCAAAGGAGTAGCCCTTTGACCAAGAACATTATCATCGCCCTGCTGGCCGTCGTCGCCACTCTTAGCGTCGCGGTCGGCGTGGCCCAGCAGGGGCGGACCGCCGACATCGAGGTGCGCGTCTGGCAGTCCATCAGCGACTCGGAGAACCTGCACATCAGCGCCCGCCCCGCGGGCGGCTCGTGGAGCGACCTCGGAACGCTTCCGCTCGACATGTCGGGCATCAGCGGCAGCGGGCGCTACCGCTATGGCGACATCACGGTGAGCGTGTCTCTTCCCGAAGCACCTGCTCCGCCGACGCCGATGCCGACGCCCGTGGTCGTGAACGAGACGGCTGAGGCTGACGCGGACCAGGACGGGCTTCCCGATGAGGGAACCGCTACCCCGACCGAGACGGCGACCTACTCGACCTGCGCTGAGGCTAACAATGCTGGTCTGAGCGCTCTGACGCGCGAAGAGGTGGAGCGCTATGGCATCGGTACGCGCGATGCTGATGGCGACGGGCTGTTCTGCGAAGATGGTGATTCGCCGACGCCGACGCCCGTTCCTGCGACGCACCTCGTGCCGAGCCATGAAGCACCTGCGGGGACCACGACGCCGACGGCTTCGCCGACGCAGACGCTGACTTGGGAGACCTACCACGACTGCCTGCTGGACAAGGGCCTGCGCGTGTACAACTACGGGCAGCGTGATTCGGGAATCGGTGGTGGCGGCTCTGTCGAGCGTGCCAACCGCATCCTCGCCGAGTGCAAGCACCTGAAGCCGTAGCCCGAAACGCCGCCCTTGCGGCGGCGTCCACGAGGACGACATCCCCGCGCTCCTGCCGCGGCTGCGCGCCCTGCTGGCGGCATGATGCGCGCTGAAGCGCTGCTATACTGGCTGGCATGACCACGGCGGAACGGACGGCCCTGGGCAGGCGCGAGGCGCTCGACCTGCTGCGCGGGCACCGCGAGGCGCTGGCGCGGCGCTTCGGCGTGCGCCGCCTGGCCCTGTTCGGCTCCACCGCGCGCGACGAGGCGGGCCCCGACAGCGACGTCGATGTGCTGGCCGCGTTCGACCGCGCTGGCATGTACGAGTACGGCGGCGCGCTGGAGTACCTGCGGGCGCTGCTGGGGCCGCGCGTGGACCTGATCGTGGAGTCGGAGCTGCGCGCCGAGTTTCGCCCCTACGTCGAGGCCGACGCCATCTACGTCATGCCGGAGCTGCCGCCGCCTTCCCGGGAGAACCGCCCCATGCCCGAGCCCGAACGCCTGTGGGACTGCTACGTGCGCGACATGTTCGAGGCCTGTGAGCGGATTCTCCAACACGCGGGCGGGATGGACGCGGAGGCCCTGCTCGCCGATGATCGCAACTACCGTGCCGTCCTCTTCGACATCATCCTCATCGGCGAGGCCGTGACGCACATCCCCGCGCACGTCCACGAGGCGCACCCGGAGGTCCCGTGGGGCGAGATGGTGGCTACGCGCAATCGCGTGATCCACGGCTACCCCACCGTCGACGCCGACGCCATCCGCAAGATCATCGGGAGCGACATCCCCGCGCTCCTGCCGCGGCTGCGCGCCCTGCTGGCGGCATGACCGATTACGCCACGCTCGACCGCGCCGCCCTCCGTACGCTGCTCCACGAGCGCCTGTACGAGGTCGTGAACGTCGACGAAACGGCCCGATGGCGTTGTGATGCCGCGCACGCACTTCTCATTCATCAAGGCCCAGGAGGGGCGCGTCGTCTGCCGGATTCAACCGCGCTCAGTTCGCCTCCGTGGCCGTCTCCAGGAACGGCTTGGCGGCGGCGGCCAGGCAGTGGTGCTCCGGACGCTGGAGCAGCGGGTCGCGCGCGAGGACGCGACGGGCCAGCTCGCGCGCCTCGAACAGCAGGTCGCGGTCGGAGGGGCGGGCCACGCGCAGCATGGCGTCGCCGCCGCTCTGGGCCAGCCCCCAGGCCTCGCCCTCGCCCCGCAGCGCGAGGTCCAGCTCCGCCAGCTCGAAGCCGTCGTTCGTGCGCTCCATGGCGCGCAGGCGGTCCTGCGCCTCCGCGTTCACGTCGCCGTCGCTGCTGAAGAGGAGGCAGTAGCCCTGGCGGTGGGAGCGGCCCACGCGCCCGCGGAACTGGTGGAGCTGGCTGAGGCCGAAGCGTTCCGCGCCCTCAATGACGATGACGGTGGCGGCGGGCACGTCCACGCCCAGCTCGACGACGCTGGTGGAGACGAGCACCTGCGTCTCGCCGCCGGCGAAGCGGGACATGGCGGCGTCCTTCTCGCGGCCCTTCATGCGCCCGTGCAGCAGGTCGAGGCGGTAGCCGGCGAGCGGCCCCGCGCGCAGGCGCTCGAACTCCTCCTCGGCGGAGCGCACGTCCTCCAGCGCCTCCGATTCGTCCACCAGCGGGCAGATGACGAAGGCCCGCTCGTCCGCGTCCAGCCGCTCGCGCAGGATGGCGTAGGCATCGTCGCGCGCGCCGGGCTGGACCCAGGTCGTCATGACCGGCTTGCGGCCCGGCGGCAGCTCGTCGATGGTCGAGACCTCGAGGTCGCCGTAGAGGGTGAGGGCGAGCGTGCGGGGGATGGGTGTGGCCGTCATCACCAGCAGGTGGGGGTTGCCGCCCTTGCGGCGCAGGCGCGTGCGCTGGTCGACGCCGAAGCGGTGCTGCTCGTCGACCACGGCGAGGGCGAGGCGCGGAAGGGCCACGGCCTCCTTGATGAGGGCGTGCGTGCCGATGACGATGTCGACGCCGTCGTGGGCGGCCTTGTCGCGCAGGCGGGCCTTCTCGGAGGCGTTGCGCGATCCGGTGAGCAGGTCCGTGCGCACCTTGCGCCCGCCCAGCCAGTCGGGCGCGAAGATGCCCGCGAAGAGGGCGTCGCCCCCATCGCCGAGCAGCCCCGTGAGCGTGCGGTAGTGCTGTTCGGCGAGGATTTCGGTGGGGGCCATGAGCGCCGCCTGCTGGCCCCCCGCGACGGCGGCGAGCATGGCCGCGAAGGCCACCACCGTCTTGCCGCTGCCCACCTCGCCCTGCAGCAGGCGCAGCATCGGCGCGGGCCCGGCGATGTCGGCCAGCACCTCGTCGAGCGAGCGGCGCTGGGGCGGCGTCATGGTGAAGGGCAGGGCCGCGAGGTAGCCGTCGAGCCGGTCGGCGAGGGAGAGCGCGGGCGCGGGTTCGCCGCCCTGCCAGGCCGCGCGGCGCAGCAGCACGCCCGCCTGCACGGCCAGGAATTCGCGCAGCGCGAGGGCGCGGCGGGCGCGCTCCGCGTCGGCGCGCGTGTCGGGGGCGTGGTAGGCGCGCACGCAGTCGGCGTACGGCTCCAGCCCCTCCTCCTCCGCCAGCCACGCGGGCGCGGGGTCGGGCAGGCGCGGCGCGAGCGCCTCCACGGCGGCGGCCACGGCGCGGCGGATGGCGCGCTGCCCCAGCCCCTGCGTGCCCGGATAGACGGGCAGCAGGCGCCCGGGCCGCATCACGTCCGCGTCGAACGGCTCGTAGCCCGGGTTCACCATTTGCGGCTGCCCGCGATGGGTGGTGACCGTGCCGAAAACCAGGAGATCCTCGCCCTTCCGCAGGTTGCGGGCCGCCCAGGGGTTGTTGAACCAGACGATGCGGAGCGAGCCGGAACCGTCGGCGATGGTCGCCTCGCTGCGGGGCTTGCTCCTCCCATAGCGCGGCACGAAGCGCGTGGAGACGACCGTGCCCACCACCGTCTGCCCGAGATCGCTGGGCGCGAGGTCGGCGATGCGGCGCACGTCGGTGAAGTCGCGGAAGGCGCGGGGGAAGAAGCGGGCCGCGTCGCCGGCCGTGCGCACGCCCAGGTGCTCGAAGCGCTCGGCGGCGCGCTTGCCCAGCCCCGGCAGGCGCGTGACCGGATCGTCGGGCGCGAGCGTCCGTTCCCGCGCGGACGCGACGGGGCGCGGCGCGGGCTCGCCGCCACGCGGATCGGCCACGGCGGCGGCGCGTTCCAGCCAGCGCCGCCGTCCCTCGGGCGCGAGCGCGCGGTAGCCGCCGCTGCGCTGCAGGGCGCGGATGCGCTCGTACAGGGGATGGCCGCGCGCGATGGCGCCGTCCTCGACCGCGCGGATGAGGAGCGCGTCGATGCCGCCGGGGATGTCGCGGGCGGCGGTCCCGGTTTCGAGCTCGCGCTCGAACACGCCCCGCAGCCGCGCGAGCTCGTCCTCAGCCATTTTCTCGCAGGATCCGGATAGCCTGACGCACCCAAGTTCGCCGAGGTCCTGGGAACAGAGCTGGGTAGCGGCCAGCAGCAGTGTGGTGCTTGATGTGGTCACGCAAGGGATGACCGTCGGGGAGAAGCACGCCATCCTTCATCTGCCGAAGCAGGTTGTCGAACCCCCTGACCACTGTACCGGGCTGTTCGAGCTCCAACTCAAAGATGCGCTGAAGGCGCGCCGTCTTCGTCGGGCGGCTGAGCACATCGTCGCGCACGGCATCATTTCGGAATGGAATGTGGTGTACCGAATGCCATCGGGGATCGCGCGGCTCAATACCGCAAAGGATACAAGGACCATCTGCCGAATGAGAGACTTTGCGCTCAGGGAGCATTGCCGCAAAGTGGATTCCGCGAGCCACGCCCTGTTGAAGAACAGCATCGTAGTTAGGGCCCTTGAGGTAACAACGCCAGAGCGCCAGAGCGGTAGCCGCGAACTCAGGGCCATGCCCTTCAGTTTCCTTTTGTGCGCTAAGGAACGTCAAGGCATGGGAGACCTCGTGAAGAACGGTTGCACGGCTTCGTGCCCAATCCGGCAGTATGATCTCGTACTGGGGAGTGGGGACCATAGGCAGCCGTCCCCCAAAGCGGAAGCAAGCCGGACGAGGCTTCCTCTTGCGCTGCCGCGCTTTCGGGGGGAGGTGGTTCACATCCGGAATCGAAGCCCCCGGCGCGAATTCGTAGAAGGCGTGCTCCACAATCTCGCGGCACTCCTCAAGAGAGAGGAGATCCGCAGCGTTGCCAGACGTGGATGGATCGAACGGATAAACGCAAGTGTCTTCAAACCTGTAGAACGCCCGCCGCTGAGCATCCCTTCGCGCAACCACGGTACCGCTTCTCTCAGCCTTCCCGGCGCACCGTGCACACGCCGGTGGCGTTGGGGCCCACGTGCGCGCCGATGGCGGGGCCCAGCTGCAGCGTCTCCAGGCGCGTGTGCGGCAGATGCGGGCGCACACGCTCCAGCAGCTCGGACGCGCCCGTTTCGTCGTCCGACCAGATGGCGCAGAGCGACTCGATGGTGGGGTCCTCCAGCGCCACCTGTTCGAGGCGGCGCAGGGCGCGTGCGCGCGTGCGCACGCGGTCGAAGGGGGCCACCTCGCCGCCGTCGATGTGGATCAGCGGCTTCAGCCGCAGGGCGCTCCCCAGCAGCGCGCTGGCGCGTCCGATGCGCCCGCCCTTGCGCAGGTATTCCAGCGTGTCCAGCGCGACCACCACGCGGCTGCGCGCCATGGCCCCGCGCGCGGCGGCGGTCACCTCCTCCAGCGTCCCGCCATCCCGCGCGCGGGCGGCGGCGGCCAGCACGGCGGCGCGCAGGGCCGCGCCCACGGTGTAGGAATCGACCAGCTCGACGCGCACGCCGAGGTCGTTCGTCTCGCTGGCCACGGAGGCGGAGTTGAGCGTGCCCGACAGCCGCGAGGAGACGTGGATGGAGGCGATGTCGTCGCCCTCCGCCGCCAGCTCGCGGTAGGCGGCGGCGAAGGCCTCCACCGACGGCTGGCTGGTGGTGGGGAACTCGCGCGCGCTCACCAGCCGCTCGTAGAAGGCGGCGGGGCTCACGTCCACGCGGTCGCGCAACGCCTCCGTCCCGAACATGACGAGCGCGGGCACGACGGTGACGCCGTGTTCGGCGGCGGCCTCGGCGGAAAGGTCGCTGGTGGAATCGGTGACCACGCGCACGGACATGTCGGAACGTCCTCCCGCGCGCGCAGTATACGCCTCCGCGCGGGGTGTGCCTCATGGCGGCGGAACGCATAGAATCGCCCCATGCGCACGGTGCGGCTCGCGCCCTCGATCCTGACCGCCGACTTCGGGCGGCTCGCGGATGAGGCGCGGGCCGCGGAGGCGGGCGGCGCGGACCTGCTCCACCTCGACGTGATGGACGGCCATTTCGTGCCCGTCATCACCTTCGGCCCGGCGGTGGTGGAGGCGCTGCGGCGGGCCGTCTCCCTGCCCTTCGACGTCCACCTCATGGTGGCCGAGCCGGAGCGGCGGCTGGACGCGTACGCGGAGGCGGCGGCCACCGTGAACGTGCACGTGGAGGCGACCGCGCACGTGCACCGCGCGCTCGACCTCATCCGGAAGGCCGGCGCGGAGGCGGGCGTCTGCCTCAATCCGGGCACGCCCCTCGACGCCATCGGGGAAGCCCTGCCGGAGGCGGACCAGGTGACGGTGATGACGGTCAACCCGGGCTGGGGCGGCCAGCGCCTCATCCCCTCCCAGCTGGACAAGGCGGCGCGCCTGCGCGAACTGATCGACGCCCTCGGCTACCGCGCGCGCATCCAGATCGACGGCGGCGTCACGGTCGCGAACGCGGCCCAATGCGCCGCGGCGGGCGTGGATACGCTCGTCTGCGGCGGCAGCGTCTACAACGACCGCGCGAGCGTGGCCGGGAACCTCGCCGCCCTGCGCGCGGCGCTGGACGGCTAGGCGCTCTTGGAAAGGGTGCGGAGGCAGCGCGTGCAGATGTTGACCCTGCTCCACGAGCCGTCGATGAAGACGCGCTGCTTGTTCACGTTGGGCCTGATCTTGCGGCTCTTCTTGGGGGCCTTGCGTTCCCAGCGCCCGCCGTGGCGATGGCGGATGCGGCGGCCGAAGGTGGTCGTCTTGTCGCACACGTCGCACGCGCCGCTGGCCATCGTTCCCGCTCCTCCGCTGGAATGGACCGCGATGCTAGCACCCGCGCCCGTTAGCGGCTACGGCCCCGCGCGGGGGACGCCGTGAGCGCGGACGCGGTACGGCGCGATTTGCGCTGGGGGAACCACATGGCCCAAGACGAGATCGACGACTACCCCGACGACGAGCGCGAGCGGGACTACTTCGAGGGCGACGGGGAGAACGAGCGCGTCCAGGTCGTCGTGAGCGCGGGCACCGCTTTCAAGGCCGGATTCTTCGGAGCGCTCGGCGTGGGCGTGCTGAGCCTGTTGGTGTGGCTCATCGCGCTGGCCGTGGGCCTGGCGAGCGCGCCGTGAGCGCGGACGCGCCCGACGGGGCCGAGCTGCGCGCCGCCATCGCCGCCGCCGCCGACTACCTCGCCGCCTGCGCCGCCGCCGTGGACGCCATCAACGTCTACCCCGTGCCCGACGGCGACACGGGCGCGAACATGGCCGCCACCCTGCGCGAGGCCTCCGACCACGCCCTCGCCCTGCCGCCGCCCGTCACGGTGGCGGAGACGCTGGAAGCGGTGGCGCGCGGCGCGCTCTACGGCGGGCGCGGCAACTCCGGCGTCATCCTCTCGCAGGCGCTGCGCGGGCTGGCCGCGGGAGCGGGCGCGGACGCGCGGCTGGATGGCGCGGCCCTCGCGCGGGGCCTGCGCCGGGCCGCCGAAAGCGCCCGCGGGGCCGTCGCCGAGCCGGTCGAGGGCACCATGCTCACCGTGCTGCGCGCCGCCGCCGAGGGCGCGGAGGAACGCGCCGGCGCGCCCCTGCCGGACACGCTCGAGGCCGCCCTGCGCGCCGCCGAGCGGGCTGAGGCCGCCACCATCGACCAGCTGCCCGCGCTGCGCGAGGCGGGCGTCCCCGACGCCGGCGGCGAGGGCGTCTGCGTCATCCTGCGCGGCCTGCTCGCCGCCCTGCGCGGCGAACTGCCCCCGCCCGCCGCCATCCCCGACCGCCCCCTCGCCACGCTCGCCGGACACGCCGACGACGGCTTCGGCTACTGCACCGAGTTCGTGCTGGAAGCGGCGGCGGGCCCCGTCGACGTCGAGGGCGTGCGGCGGCACACGGCGGGCGACGCCTTCGGCTCGGTCGTCATCGTCGGCGACGAACGGGCCCTGCGCGTGCACGTGCACACGGACGAGCCCGAGCGCCTGCTGGCGGACGCCGCCGCCTTCGGCCAGCTCGCGCGCCCCAAGTTCGAGGACATGGGCGCGCAGCACCGCCGCTTCCGCGCGGAGGGCAGCGGCGCGGGCGCGCGCACGGCCCTGCTGGCGCTCAGCGGCGGCCCCGGCTTCGACACCGTCTTCGAAAGCCTCGGCGCCGCCGTCCATCGTCTGGAGGCCATCGTGAAGCCCGCTGCGGGCGACATCGCGCGCGCCGCCGACGCGCTCGGCCCGGCGGACGTGATCGTGCTGCCCAACCACGCCAACGCCATCCCCGCCGCCGAACAGGCCGTGGCGCTGGCCCGCTGCCGCCTGCGCGTGCTGCCCTCCACCTCGCAGGCGCGGGGGGCCGCCGCCGCCGTCGCCTTCAACCCCCAGGCGGCGGCGGACGAAAACGCGGAGGCGCTGGCCGAGGCGCTGGCCGCCACGCGCACCGTCGAGGTCACGCGCGCCGCCGCCGACCGCGTCGCCGACGGCGTGGCCGTGCGCGCGGGCGAGGCCATCGCGCTCGTGGACGGGCGGCTCATCGGCGGCGCGCCCGACGCCCTCGCGGCGCTGCTGGCGGGCCTGGCCGAGGCGGACGCCGCCGACGCGGGCATCGTCACCGTCTACGCGGGCGCGGACTACATGGGCTCGCGCGAGGAGTTGCGGGAGCGCTGCGAGGCCGCCTTCGCGGGCGTGGAGGCGGAGGTGCTGGAGGGCGGCCAGCCGCTCTACGAGCTGATCGCAGCGGTGGAGGCCTAGCGCGCGTTCGCACTGCGAGGTTGTGGCACGGAACTGACCGAAGCCGGGTACCAACGCCGACATCTGCGATTGGCTGACCGTCTACGACGACCTGAAGGCGCTCCGAAAAAGCGCCCCCCGCGCGTAGCCTTCGGGGCGCGCGCTCCGTATGCTGTGCGGCCAGCGCGCCGTCCGCGCCGGAGGACCAGCATGGGCATTCCCCTTCGCCAGGCGATCGCCGTCAGCGGCTACCTGCTCAAGCAGAAGCTGCTGCGCCGGGAGCGCTACCCGCTGGTGCTCATGCTCGAACCGCTCTACCGCTGCAACCTCGAATGCGAGGGCTGCGGCAAAATCCAGCACCCCGAGGAGGTGCTGGACACCTACCTCTCCCCCGAGGAGTGCTGGGAAGCGGCGGAGGAATGCGGCGCGCCCGTCGTCTCCATCGCCGGGGGCGAGCCGCTCATCCATCCCCACATCGACCGCATCGTGGCGGGGCTGGTGGAGCGCAGGCGCTTCGTCTACCTGTGCACGAACGCCATCCTGCTGGAACGCTGGCTGCCGAAGCTGACGCCCTCGCCGTACCTCACCATCAGCGTGCACATGGACGGGCTGCGGGAGCAGCACGACAAGGCCGTGGACCGCGCGGGCGTGTTCGACAAGGCCGTGGCGGCCATGCGCGAGGCCAAGGCGCGCGGCTTCCGCCTGAGCACCAACACCACCGTCTTCAACGACAGCGCGCCCGCGGAGATGGGGGTGCTGTTCAACTTCCTGATGGACGACGTGGGCGTGGACGGCATGATGGTGTCGCCCGGCTACGACTACCCGAAGGCGCCGAACCAGAGCGTCTTCCTGAAGCGCCCGGAGATGATCGCCACCTTCCGGAACATCCTCGATTCGCCCGACCGGCGGCGCTGGCGCTTCTTCCACACGCCCGCCTTCCTCGATTTCCTGCGCGGCGAGCGGGCCATGCAGTGCACCGCCTGGGGCAACCCCACGCGCGGCGTGCTCGGCTGGCAGCGCCCCTGCTACCTGATGAGCGAGAGCTACGCCGAGACCTTCGTCGAGCTGATGGAGGAGACGGAGTGGGAGCGCTACGGCTACGGGCGGGACGCGCGCTGCACGAACTGCATGGCCCACTGCGGCTACGAGGCCACCGCCGTGGGGGCCACCATGTCCAGCCCGCTGGAGGGCCTGCGCGCGGCGGCGGGAACGCTGGGCGGCCGCGGCGCTTCGTGAGCCTGCTGCTGGCCGCGCCCACGCCGCGCGAGGCGCGCGCCATCGGCCCCGCCTGCCGCGTGGTCGGCGCGGGCGAGGCGGGCGCGACCGCGCTGGCCGCCATGCTGCGCGAGGAGCGCCCCGACGCCGTGCTCATCGCGGGGCTGTGCGGCGGGCTCGACCCATCCTTGCGCGCCGGAACGCTGATCCTCGCGCGCGAGATTCTCGACGAACGCGGCGAGGGCCTGCAGCCGCCCGCCACCACGCTCGCAAGCGCGCGCCGCGCCCTCCGCAACGGGGGGCCGCGCTTCGTCTGCTCGCGGCTGGTGACGGTGGACGCGCCCGTGGCCACGCGCGCCGCGCGCCGCGACCTCTGGAACGCGCATGGGGCCGCCGGCGTGGACATGGAGACCGCCGCCCTCGCGCGCGTGGCGGTCGAACACGGGGCCAGCTGGATGGCCCTGCGCGCCGTCATCGACCCGGCGGACATGGAGCTGCCGCGCGCCCTGCGCGGCTGGCGCGGCCCCGCCGACGAGCGCGCCCTCCCGCGCGAACTGGCGCTGAGCCCGCGCGACTGGCCCGCCAGCGCGCGGCTGGCGCTGGCCCTGCGGCCCGCCCTGCGCGCGCTGCGAAGGGGGACGCGCATCGTGGCGCGCGTGGCCCGCGACACCGTGCCCCTCGACGGCGACCTGCTCGCGCCGAACCCGTAGCCGTGGGCGCGCCCGTGGTCGTGATCACCGGCGCGAGCGCCGGCATCGGGCGGGCCACCGCCGCGCGCTTCGCCCGCCAAGGGGCCGCGCTCGTGCTGGCCGCGCGCTCGCCGGAACCGCTCGAACGGCTGGCCGCGCGGCTGGCCGAACGCCACGGCGTGGCGACGCTGGCGTATCCCTGCGACGTGCGCGACGCCGCGCGGGTGGAGGCGCTGATCGCGGCGGCGCTGGAGCGCTTCGGGCGCATCGACGTGCTCGTGAACAACGCCGGGCAGGGGCTCTACGGGCGCGTGGAGGACACGCCCGCGGACGCCTTCCGCGAGGCGCTGGAGACGAACGCGCTGGGGGCGCACCACGCCATCCGCGCGGCCCTGCCGCACATGCGGCGGCAAGGATCGGGGCACATCGTGAACGTGGGCTCGGTGGTGGGGAAGCGCGCCTGGCCCTACCACGGGGCCTACGCCGCCGCCAAGTTCGCGCTCACGGGGCTGACGCAGGCGCTGCGGGGCGAACTGGCGGGTTCGGGCGTGAGCGTGACGCTCGTGCTTCCGGCGAGCACGGACACGGGCTTCTTCGCGCGCGCGCGCTCCTACACGCCCGGCTACGAGCCGCGCCCCATGGGCCCCGTGCAGCCGCCCGACCGCGTGGCCCGCGCCATCGCGCGCTCCGTGCGCCGTCCCGTGCCGGAGGCGCTGCCGCAACCCTGGCTGCGCCCCGCCCTCGCGCTCGCCGAGGCCTTCCCCGGTCTGGCCGCGCGGGCGAGCGAGTTGTACTACCGCTGGCGCGAGGGCCGCGCGCGGTGAGCCAGCCGGAGCCGGTCATGATTCCGGGCGCGCGCCTGCTGCTGGAGCAGATGGTGCGCCTGAACGACATCCAGATCGAGGCGGTCGGTCACCTGCGGCAGAAGTCGCGCGCCTACCTGAGCGTCGGGGCGCTGGCGGTGGCGGCGGGCATCGCGCTCCTCGCCATCCCCGATGCTGAAGGGGAGATCCACTTCGGTGTGGTCGGAGGCTTGGCGCTGGCACTGGCGCTCTTCGGGCTGTCCGCCGTGCTGGCGGTCCGGGCGGAGCGCGCGACCCCCATACCGGATGCTCCCAGTCTGGCATCGCTCGCTTCACTCATGGCTGGTCAGGATCAGACCTGGAGCGACGATCAACTGGCGCTTTGGATCGCGTTGGAATACCGGGACTCCATCGTGCCCGCAGCCGACGACACGAATGACCGCATCGCGCACTTCGTGGACCGGCAGCTTCTCTGCTTTCTCATCGAGACGGGCGTGCTGGGGGTGACGCTGATCGTGGCGCTCCTGACCTAGTCGCGCCGGGTGGGGGGATAGCCCTGCGTCGAGATGTGCGGCGGGCGCTTCGAAGGCGGGGGGATGTTCGCGGGCCTGGAAGGCCGCTCCTTCCCGGCATCGGACGGGCTCACCAATTCCTGTTTCCGTGCTTCCTGCTCGCTCATGGCCCCAGTATGCCGCGCCGGACGGCGTTTCGCCAGCGCCCGCGCGCGAAACGGGGAGGGACGGCGGACCGTCCCTCCCCGCGGCGCCAATGGCGCGAGGGCTGGCTATTCGCGCGCCACCCACTGCTCCAGCAGCTGGTGGAAGTGGCGGATCTTCGTCTCGCCGTAGTTCCCGAACTGCACGTGCTCCTTGCGCGTCGCGTGCAGGCCCAGCTGCACGCGCGGCAGGTTGTAGGTGTCCTGGTTGAAGACGCGCGCCAGCATCCCCAGCTCCGGCGCCTCCGTCCAGTCGTCGTCCACGCCCAGCCAGTGGATGGGCGCGGCGGGCGGGCGCTCCCCGTCCTGCGGATAGGGCGCCAGGTAGAGGCACTCCATGATGCACTCGTCGGGGTTGTTCCCGTTCGGGCGGAAGCGGTAGACGATGCGGTTGAACGACCCCCACGGGTGGAAGTTGGGGAAGAGCGTGAAGTAGATGCTGTCGTTCAGCTCCGCGTCGGGCACGCCGTCCATGAGGTCGCCGAGCACCGGGCGCAGGCCCTCGCGCACGGCGGCCGCGCCGATCTCGCGCACGGACGCCCCGTTGGAGGGCGCGGCCGTCATCTGCTCCATGCGCTGGTCCAGCTCCTCGGCGGCGCTCTGGGCGGAGGCGCCGTTCCCGCTCGAGCCGTTGCCGGACTGGAGGTTGCCGCGGCGGCGGTTCCAGGCCTCGTCGTCGGCCTCCAGCTGGCGTCCGGCCAGCCACTGGCACATGTGCGGGTCGGCCTCCCCCAGCTCGCCCTCCAGCCACACGCCGCCCTCCGTGAAGCGCCCGGTGCGCCCGTCGCGGGCGGTCACCAGCACCGTGCTGTCCGCCTGCACGTCGTAGATGGCGGCGGTCAGGGGATGGCGCATCTTGAAGGGCCCGGCGTCGGGCAGCGGCTCCTCCACGGGCACGTTCGAAAGGTGCGGGCTGGGCACGCCGTTGGGCGTGATCGCGCGGGCGTAGTTGCCGAACACGTCGTACTTGGAGTTGGCGTCGCAGATGCCCGCCAGAATCTGGGGATGCGTGGCCACCACGTGGTAGGCCTCCATGAAGGCCTCCTGCGCCACCTTCCAGTTGCAGCGCAGCACCTTGGCCACGTGCGCCTCCTTGTAGCGCTTCTCGTAGGGCAGCAGCGTGAAGTGGCTCTCCAGGTCGCCCACGAACTCGTCGAAGGGCTCGGCCTCGGGGTCGGGGTTGATGAAGACGAAGCCGCCCCAGCGCGCCGTCTTGACCTCGGGCAGGCTCTGCTCGTCCGGGTTCACGTAGGGGAAGTCCCACTGGCAGGGGATCTCCTTGAGCGTGCCGTCGAGGTTCCAGGTCCAGCCGTGGAAGGCGCAGCGCAGGTCGCGCGCGCGCTTGCCGTCCTCCTGCCGCAGCAGCCGCCCGCGGTGCAGGCAGGCGTTGTAGTAGGCCTTGAACTCGCCCTCGGCCACGCGCACCACGAGGAAGGACATGCCCGCGATGTCGTAGACGAGGTAGTCACCCACGTCGGGGATGTCGTCCTCGTGGCAGGCCATCTGCCAGACGCGCTTCCACAGCCGCTCCACCTCCACGTCGTGCCACTCGCGCGTGGTGTAGCGCGCCACGGGCACGCGCGTGGGGTCGCCCTCCGCGATGGGCGAATCGCGCAGCAGGTACTCGGGGACGGGATGGCTGTCCTCCGCCAGCAGCTGGGCGTAGGCCACCCCCGCGGAACGGTTGGTGCCGGTGAGCGTCTCGGTCATGGTGCAAGCCTCCGGTGCGGCCACGCGCGGGCCGCCAGCGTTCGCGCCGATGGTAGCAGAGCGCGGCGGCCATGGGGGCGCGAACGCGCGCGAAAGCGTAGGCTGGCGAAAAAACGCGGGAGGGCGCGGCAATGCTGCTGGAAGGCAAGGTCGGCATCGTCACCGGAGCGGGCATGGGCATGGGCGCGGCGGTGGCGCGACGCTGGGCGCGGGAGGGCGCGCGCGTCATCGCCACGGACGTGGACGACGAGGCCGGACACGCCACCGTGGACGCCATCGCCGCCGCCGGGGGCGACGTGCGCTTCATCCACGCCGACGCCGCCAGCGAGGACGACTGGCGCGCCGTCACCGCCCACGCCGCCAGCGAGCTGGGCGGCCTCCACGTCCTGCACAACAACGCCGCCATCCACTTCTGGTTCGATTCGCTGAACGACCCGCTGGAGCGGTGGGACCAGATGATGGCCGTGAACCTGCGCGGCGTGTACCTCGGCTGCCGCTTCGCCATCCCCCACCTGATCGAGGCGGGCGGCGGCGCCATCGTCAACACCTCCTCCGTGTCGGCGCTGCACGGCGTGCCCCTGCAGGGCCTCTACGGGGCCACGAAGGCGGGCGTGATCAACCTCACGCGCTCGCTGGCGCGCGCCTACGGCCCCCGGGGCGTGCGCGTGAACGCCATCTGTCCGGGCACCATCGACACGCCCATGCTGCGCACGGCGGCGGCCGAGGCGGCGGAGCTGAACGCGGAGAGCGACCAGCCGTTGGCCAGCGGCGGCGGCGTGGGGCCGACGCTGGACGGCGGGCGCATGGGCACGGCGGACGAGATCGCGAGCGTGGTCACCTTCCTGGTGTCGGACGAGGCGTCGTACGTGAGCGGCGTCCACCTGCCGGTGGACGGCGCCATGATGGCCTAGCGGCGGGCCGGTCCGGCGCTTCCGCCCCGTCGAACCGGGCGGAAGCGCGGGCGAACGCGAAGGCGGCGGACGCGCCCTGCGTCCGCCGCCTTCGTTGCGCCGTCGCGCGCGTGCGCGGCGGGCTAGTTCCCGTTGCGCGCGCGCTCCTGCGCGTAGATGCCGTAGATGCCCCGCGGCTCGAGGGTGGCCAGCGTGTTCACGCCCAGCCCCTCCGCGTTCGGGAACCACGACAGCCAGCGCTGCCCCCGCGCGTCCCAGCGGTAGATGGCGGTCACCCGCAGGGTGAGGCCGCGCACGGCCTCGGCCACGGGCGTCGATTCGCCGCTCCAGGCCACGTAGGTGTTGCCGATCACCAGCTCCGCCTCCAGCTGCGGGTTCGGATCGACCGGCTCCTCCTCGACCGGCTCCTCCTCGACCGGCTCCTCCTCGGGCTCTTCCTCGACGGGATCCTCTTCCCCGGGCTCCTCTTCCCCGGGTTCATCCTCGGCGGGATCCCCTTCTTCGCCGTCGTCGGCGGGGGCCGCCGGATGCGTGAAGACGACGGCGCGGAACACGGGGCCGTTCACGCCGAGGAAGCCGAACAGGCCCGACACGCGCGACGCGCCGCGGCTCTCCGTCGCCGTCAGCGCGCAGGACGAGCCGTTGTCCACGGGCGCGGTGTAGCTCCCGCCCGCGGCCAGCGCGATGTCGAAGCTGTACGCCCCGCAGGCCAGCCTCAGCAGGTAGGTGGCGCCCGCGGGCGCGGTGGCCCCCGTGGCCGCCACGCTCACCGTCACGCTGCCCGGCGGCGCCGCCGACGAGCCCACCGACCGCGGCGCGTCGCCCGGCGTGAAGGTGAGGCCCGGACTGGCCAGCCACTCGCGCGCCGCGCGGTTGGCCCCGCGCTCGATGCGCGTGCCCTCCAGGTCCAGCGTGGCCAGCGCCGTGGCGCTCAGGTCGGGCACGGTGCCCGTCAGCCGGTCGTTGTCGCTCAGGTCGAGGCTGGTCAGCCTCGTCAGCTCGGCCAGCGCCGTGCCGGGAAGGCGCCCGCGCAGCCCGTTGTTCGGCAGCGACAGCCCCGTCACGCGCAACGGCGTGCCGCCCACCGTCACGCCCGTCCACACGGCGGACGGCGGGCCGTTCACCGTGCCGAGGTCCACGTTGACCGCGGTTCCGGCGGTGAACAGGCTCTCGGGCGTGTTCGTCCACTGCACGATGAAGAAGTTCACGTCCGACCCGGTGGTGTCCCCGGAGGCGAGGGAGTACACGTTCCCCTTGATGCGGAAGGACTTGCCCGCGAAGTCGGTCGTTCCCGGGCCCGGGCTGGCGGCGATCCGGAGGTTGCCGTCGGTGGGGCCGCTGTTGTACCGCTGCAGGTCGTCGACCTCGTATTGCGTACCGCCCACCGTCACGAAGCGATTCGAGAGGGAGCCGACCTGCGTCCCGGCGACGCCCACGAAGTTCGTGCCCGTGCCCGGCGTCATGCCGAAGGTGTGCTCGACCGCGAAGGCGTCCGCCCAGTTCGCGTTGGCCGTCCAGGCGTCCCCGCCGGTGGCGCGGTAGAGCGCCATCAGCGCGGCCTGGTCGGTGCGGATGTTCAGCAGCTTCACGGTCACGGCGATGGTGTCGTCGACCGCCGGGTCCGCGGCCCCGGTGTTGTCGGCGTTCACGTTGTCGGAGATGGTGACCGCGAGGGAGTAGGCCGCCAGCGAGTCGGGGGCCGTGCCCGTGTAGGTCACGTCGCAGGACAGGTTGGCGGCGTCGGTGTGGGTGGTGAAGTCCGTGTTCGCCGTCCCCGCCGTGAGGTGGTCGGCGGGGTTGGCGCTGGGGTTCTCGATGGCGACCACGTTGCAGAGCGGCACGCTCATGCCGAACGTGCTGGCGCTGAAGTCGTAGGTGCCGATGGCGATGGCCGTGGTCGAGCCGTCGTCGCCCGCGTCGAGCCTCACGAGGTCGGTGTCCTGCGCGAAGGCGGGGGAGTCGGGGCTGCCGCAGGTGGCCGCGCGGATCGTGCCGCCTTCCGTGCGGATGTCGAGCAGCCACGCCTCCACGCGCGCGTCCCGCGCCGGGTCCACGCACAGGCCCGTGGTGGCGCCGGCGGCGTCGCCGCCCAGGTCGATGCTGGTGGTCGCCGTCGCCGGCAGCGCGTCCAGCTCGGCGGGGATGGTCCCCCCGAGATTGGCGTTGCCGCTCAGGTCGAGGTTCGTGAGCAGGGACAGCTCGCCCAGCAGGGCGGGCAGGCTCCCGCGCAGGTTGTTCTCGTTCAGGTCCAGCGCGGTCACGCGCCCGGCGGCGTTCACCGTCACGCCGTGCCGCGTGGACAGCGGCGGCGCGAGGATGACCACGTCGAAGTTCTGGTCCTGCAGGGCGCCGAGCGCCGGGCCGCCGCTCGACCACGTGAACGTGCTGCCCCCGGTGGGCTCCGTCCTGGTGGCGTCGTCGAAGGCCAGCGTGACCGCCTGATTCTGCAGGGTGTTGAAATCGCCGGGGGTCACCGGCGGCACCTGCCGCCCGGGCGTGCCGATGCGGACGCTGACGCCGGTGAAGTGCGCGGCGTCGCCCTCCGGCGTCAGCCGCATCACGAAGTTGCCGCTGCTGTTGACGCGCAGCGCCGCCACCAGCGTGTAGGTCGTGCCCCCCAGCGTGAACTGCGTGGCGGAGGCGGGCGGCGTCCCCGGCGAGGAGCCGGGCGGCGTACCGTAGGAGATGTACGGCTGCACCCCGCCCCGCGTGGTGGTGGTATCGGAGTTGTAGCCGACCTCTCCGGAGTCGAGCTTGCCGCTCAGCGTGATGCGCTGGTCGCGGACGTTCCACTGCGTGCGCGTGGTCCAGTTGCGCCCGCCGGCGGAGCCGTAGAGGGCGTCGAGCGCCGCGCGGTCCGTCTCCGGCGAGAGCAGCTTCACGATCACGCGCATGGTGTCGTCGGTGGACTCGTCGGTCTGGCCGCCGCCGTTCACGCCGTCGCGGATGGTGAGGGAGAGGGCGAAGCCCTCGCGCACGCCCGCCTCGTAGGCCGAGTTGTCGGCCCCGCTCACGTATTCAAGGGCGCAGGTGGAGGTGTCGATGGTGAAGAGCGTGCTGACGTCGGCGCCCGACAGGTCGAACGTTTCGACGTCGCCCAGCAGGCGCGCCGAGGCGCCCACGCAGTAGGTCGTGCCGTTGGGGGCCGTGCCCGCCGTGAAGGCCGGCGCGCCCAGCACCACGGACGAGCTCGTGCCCGCGTCCAGCGTGTAGACGACGAGGTCCTCCGTGAAGGTCGGGCCGCCCGAGTCGCAGGGGACCACGATCACGGACGCGCCGCTCGCGCGCAGGCCGTTCAGCCAGACCGACAGGGTCATGGCGAACGAGCCCGCGGCGGGCTCCGCTTCCTCGCAGACGCCCGATCCCGGCATGAGGAAGCTGGTGAGGCTGGCGAGGCTCCTGAGGCCGGTGAGGCCCGCGCTCGCCAGCGTGAGGCTGGGGTTGCCGCTCAGTTCGAGGCTGGTCAGCTTCGTCAGATCGCCCAGGTCCGAAATGCTCCCGACCAGGTTGTTGTTGTCCAGGTCCAGCCCGCTCACGCGCCCGTTGGCGTCCAGCGTCACGCCGTGCCAGCTGGCGGCCAGCGTGCCCGTCCATTCGCCCGTGAGGCCCGTGCCCCCGGCGGTCCAGCTGGCCCCGGCGGTGGCCGTGTAGAAGTCGTCCAGGGCGGCGTCGTCCGTGGTCGCGTCCAGCAGCCTCACGGTCACGTTGATGGTGTCGTCCGTCGTGCTGGTGTCGCCCATGGCGTCCGTGATGGTGACGGTGAGGGAGTAGGCCTCCAGCGTGCCCGCCGTGCGTGTGGCCCCCGCGCCCGTGTAGCGGATGACGCAGCCCGCGGCGGCGTCGAAGTCGGTGCTCGCGGTGCCCGTCGTGACGTCGTGGTCGGCGGGGTCGTCGCTGCCGTTCTCCGCCGCCGCCGAGACGGCGCAGGTGTTGGTGGCCCCGGTGTAGCTGCTGCCGCGGAAGGCGAGCGCGCCGAGGGAGATGGCCGCGCCGGAGCCGTCCTCGCCCGCGTCCAGCCGCAGGGTGGCGGCGTCGGCGTTGAACTGGGGCCCGCAGGAGACCTGGCCCACGACGCCCGCGTTGGAGGCGCGCCCGTTGCCGTTCGCCCAGTTGCCCAGCCGCCGGTTCACGGTGTCGGTGGCCGTGTCCACGCAGACGCCCGAGCCCGTCAGGTCGAGATAGGTCAGGTTGTTCAGCATGGCCGTCCACGACAGGGGGATGCGCCCGCGCAGGTTCGGGTTGCCGCTCAGGTCGAGCTTGGTCAGCTGCGTCAGCAGGCCGATGGAGTCGGGCAACGTCGTGCCCGTGAGGTTGTTGTCGCTCAGGTCCAGCTCCGTCAGGCGGAAGATGGAGTCCCGCTGCCCGGCCGGCACCGTCACGCCGTGCCACGCCGAGCTGAGCGTGCGCTGCCCGGGCGAGAAGATGTGCAGGTCGAAGGCGCCGCTGGGCATGGCGAATGGGGGCAGCCGGGTCAGGGTGCCCGTGCCGGGGTCGATGCTGCGCTGGGGGAAGTCGTCCGCGCCGCCCGTGCCGCCGCCGTAGAAGCGCCAGCTGTAGACGCCGTCCGCCTCCGTCGGCGGCGTGGTGAAGAAGAAGCGGTCCGAGCCCACGCGGATCTTGAGATCCTTGAAGTCGTCCCTGACCGTCAACGAGCGCACGAAGCCCGGGAGGCTGGCGAGGTCGTCGGAGGTCAGGCCGAGCGACAGGTTGCGGTCCTCGGAGTCGTGGTAGAAGTGGACGAGGCGGTAGGTGCGCCCGTTGCGCGTGATGGTGGCGCTGGCGTCGCGCGTCGCGCCGAAGTTCGCGCCGAAGCCGCGCAGCGTGCCCGACGTGCCCGTGGTGAGGGGGAAGGTCGCGAGCGTGTCGTCGGTGAAGCCGCCCTTGCGCGTCCAGCTGCTGCCGCCGGTCTCGCGGTAGAGCTCCTCCACCGCCGCCTGGTCCGTGCCCAGGCCCGTCAGCCGCACGGTCACGTTGATGGTGGAGTCGATGGTCGTCGTATCGGCGCCGCCCGTGGAGTCCAGGCTGTCGTGCAGGGTGATGGCCACGGAGACGACGGGGTGGGTGGCGACTATCGCCTGCGGGTCCGGGTTGTCCGGATCGTCGTCGTCATTGGCGGCGTCGGTGTTCGCATCGCTGTCGTCGTCCACGTCCCCGAACGTCGCGCCCTGCAGGCCCTCGCCCGTGTAGGTGAGCTGGCAGACGACGCCGGTGTTGGGGCCGGCATCGTAGTTCCCGTCCGTCGTGAGGGTCACCGCGAAGTCCGCCGAGACGTCCGTGAGGGGCGCCGTGGCCGTGGTGGCGAAATCGGCCGGGTCGACGCTGCCGTTCTGGACGGCGGAGCCGATGGCGCACACGTGCGTGGGCGTGCCCGCGCCCGAGGACACGCTGTACGGGTATTTGCCGACGACGATGGCCGTGCCGGAGCCGTCCGCGCCCGCGTCGAGGCCGGAGGTGAAGGCCGCGTCGTAGAAGGCGGGGGCCGTGGTGGTGGTCTGCGCGCCCACGCCGCCGTCCCGCAGCAGCAGGGGCGTGAGCAGCGCGGCCACGGCCAGCAGGGCCAGCGCGAGGCGCTTGAAGGTGAAGGTGGGGGCCGGGGCGGTCCGGACGTTCATGTGGTCCTCAGTCCTCTTAGGCGCGCCTGCGCCGGGTTTCGCGGTCGGCTTTTTTCGACAACAGGCGTTTCAGCGCCATGTTTCCATAATGGGGGGGGGGGGGGTAGCGCCGGGGGACGGCCATGCGTGGTTCACTCCTGGCGCGTCCGCGCCGGGTCGTTCGGGGGCGCATTGTAAGGGCCGCGCGCGCAAACGCAAGCGCCATCGCCACGCCACGGGCGCATCACCGCCATGTTTCCATAATGGGGGGGGGGGGGGTAGCGCCTGGGGACGGCCATGGGCTGCTCGTTTCGGCGCGCGCGCCGGGTAAGGTGCGCGCAGGATACAGCCCGCGCGCGCAAACGCAAGCCGCGCTACGCGCGGCGGCGGCGGGGGCGGGGGCGGGGGTGGCGGGCGCGCCGCTCGACCTCGGCTACGATGTCGCCCAGCGGGGGGAGCTGATGGAGCGCCACTGGCTCCTTGCGGATGCTGCGCCCGGTGTCGTCGTAGACGTGGCGGTGGAGCGTACCCGTATCGCCATGCGAGTTGTCGTAGCGCAGCACGTTCACGGACGCGCCGTCCCGCAGAACCCGCCCGTGGTAGCGATACAGGATGGTGAGCACCTGCGGGCGTCCGCGACGCATGCGCACGGCCAACCGATTATTCACGTGGAGCATGCCCCCGCTGGCGGTCACGATCTCGCCTTCGAAGCTCGCCTGCAGAACCCCGTCGACCCGGTGGGGGTCGCGGAAGCGCGTCTCCTCCCCGACGACGACGCCTTCGCGGATCAGGGCGTCGATGCGATTTTCGTGGAGGATGCGGTAGCGCTCCCAGGAGATCCAGCCTCGCGGCCAGCGCTCTCCCGGAGCATCTTGAGGTCGCGGTAGGCGATCAACCAATCACAGATCTCCAGCGTCTCTTCGGCCCGTTCGCTGCGGACGGCCTCCAGTATTTCCTCGGAGGAGCACTCGTAGCGGCGTTCCATCCGCTGCACGTGCGCCGAGGCCTCGCGGAACCATTCCTCCGCCGTGATCGGCACCACCCGGATTTTCCCGCCCCTGCCGCGCCAGCGGCGGTGGCGGAGCGGGAGGGTGGACCTTTCGTCGATGAAGCACTGGAGCGCGGCCTCGGCGCCTTTCGGCCAGGCGTCGCCGAGGGCCGCGTAGGCGTCCAGCCACCGGCGCACGTCGCGCGTCTGCCGCGCCTGCCCGCACCGCACCGCCTCCGCCATCTCCGCGGAGGGGCGCTCGTAGCGGCGCTCCATGCGCAGCACGTAGGTGGCCAGGCGGCGGGCCTCGCCTTCCAGCCGAACCGTCGCCGCAACGGGGCTCGCCATCGTTCCGCTCCCGACGCCCGCGCGGGGCGCTGGCATCAGGATAGCGCATCGCGCGCGCGCCCGCGACGGGCGCGACGGCGGCGGGCGTGGCGCTCGACCTCGGCTACGATGTCGCCGAGCGGCGGCAAGCGCTCCGGCGCGAGCGGCTCCTTGCGGATGCTGCGCCCGGTGTCGTCGTAGACGTGGCGGTGGAGCGTGTCCGTATCGCCGTGCGTGTTGTCGTAGCGGAACACGTTGACGGGCGCGGGCGGAGAAACCACCCGCCCGTGGTAGCGGTAGAAGGCGGTGAGCACCTGCGGGCGTCCATGGGGCGCGCGCACGGCCAGCCGCTTGTGCACGTAGAGCACGCCCCCGCTGGCGGTCTCGATCTCCCCTTCGACGAGTGCCCGCGGAACCCCGTCGACCACCTCGGGGTCGAGGAAGCGTATCTCCTCCCTGACGATGACGCCTTCGCGGATCAGGGCGTCGATGCGATTTTCGTGGAGGATGCGGTAGCGCTCCCAGGATATCCAGTTTCGCGGCCAGCGCCCCTCCGGAACGCCTTGAGGGTGTCGTAGTCGGTCAGCCATTTACAGATGTCCCACGTCTCTTCCGCCCGTCCGCTGCGGACGGCCTCCAGTATTTCCTCGGAGGAGCACTCGTAGCGGCGCTCCATCCGCCACACGCCCGCCGAGGCCCTGCGGACCAATTCCTCCACCGTGACGTCCATCGTCCGGTTCTTCCCCTGGCTGCCACGCCAGCGGCGGCGGCGGATCGGGAGAGCGGCCAGCTCGTCGAAGAGGGCGCGGGTCGCGGCCTCGGCGCCTTCCGGCCAGGCGTCGCCGAGGGCCGCGTAGGCGTCCAGCCACCGGCGCACGTCGCGCGTCTCCCGCGCCTGCCCGCACCGCACGGCCTCCGCCATCTCCGCCGAGGGGCGCTCGTAACGGCGCTCCATGCGCAGCACGTAGGTGGCCAGGCGGCGGGCCTCGCCTTCCAGCCGAACCGTCGCCGCAACGGGGCTAGCCATCGTTCCGCTCCCGACGCCCGCGCGGGGCGTCACTGTCAGGGTAGCGCATCGCGCGCGCGCCCGCGACGGGCGTCCGCGTCCAGCGCCGCCGCCGCCGCCAGCCCGCTCCGCACCGCCGACTCCATGGTGGCGGGCCAGCCCGTGTCCGTCCACGCGCCCGCCAGGTAGAGGCCGGGCAGGGCGGTGCGCGGGCCGGGGCGCGCCAGCCCGGGCGCGGGTACGAAGGTGGCCTCCGGCTCCTTCACCGCGAGGAAGCGGAGCAGCCTCGCACCGCGGGCGGCGGGCAGGGCGGCGCGCACCTGTGGCAGGAAGCGCTCGCGCAGGGCCTCGCGGTCCAGCGCGAAGAGGTCGCCCGGCGCGCTGATGGAGAGCGCCAGCCGCTCGCCCGCCCCGCGCTCGCGCCCCAACCGGCTGCGGTTGAACACCCACTGCGCCTCCGAGGCGGTGAAGGCGGCGAAGGCGAAGGGGGCCACGGGGCGGTCGAACCAGAGGTGCAGGTTGAGGATGGGCGCGGGCTCGAAGCGGGCCAGCGTCTCCGCCAGCCCCGCCTGCGCGGGCGCCAGCGGGGCCAGCCGCCACGGCGGCAGCGCGCTCACCACGGCGTCGTACGCGCGCCGCTCGCCGTCGCGCGGGACGAGCGTGATCGAGCCCCCCTCGGCGGGCTCGATGCGCTCGACGGCGGAGCGCACGGAGACCGCGCCGCCACGCTCGCGGATGGCGCGCACGGCGGGGCGCACGTGCAGGTCGGAGAGGCCCGTGGCGGGCAGCCCCAGCGCCGCCGAGCGCGGCCCGCCCAGGTAGCCCTCCTCCAGCACGAACAGGGCCGCCGCCGCACTGGCCCGCTCCGAGCGGCAGTTGAGCGTGGGGATGATGAGGAAGTCCCAGAAGTCGCGCACGTCGGCGGGCGTCTGGCCGTGCCCGCGCAGCCACGCCGCGAAGGTCATGGTGGCCATGCGCGCGCGCTCCTCCGGCCCCAGCCGCCGCACGGCGAGGAAGGCGCGGGCGACGCGCGCCTTCTGCCGCGGCGACAGGTGGCGGTAGCGCAGCAGGGCGGGCGCGAGGTGCAGCCCGAAGGGGAGGTTCGCGGCCCACACGTCGGAGCGCCGCCCGGCGGCGTCGAACACGGGCACGCGCAGGCGGCGCTGGCGGCGCGTGCGATCGAGGGCGCCCAGCCGCTCGAGGAAGCCCGCGTAGGCGGTCATGCAGGCCATGAAGACGTGCTGGCCGTTGTCGACCTCGTCGCCCGTTTCGCCGTCGCGGAAGGAGTAGGTGGCGCCGCCCGCCCAGGGGCGCCGTTCGAGCAGCTCGACCTGGTGGCCGCGGTCGGCCAGTTCCAGCCCCGCCGCCAGCCCGGCCAGCCCCGCGCCGATGACGCCGACGCGCACGGCCCGCGCGCGCTAGCCCGAACGCGCGGGGCCGAGCAGGGCGGCCGCGCCCCAGAGGCGGGCGATGGCCGCCGCCTTCTCGCGCCCGCTCAGCCGCACGCGCCCGCCGAGCACGTCATGGTCGCGCGCCTCGATGCGCCGGAGCAGCTCGAAATAGACGCCCTGGAGCACGTTCACGCACATGCGCGAGCGCACGTCGAGCAGGGGCAGCAGGTGGCGTCCGCGCCGGAAGTAGCGGTGCGCGCGCGCGCCCTGCGCCGCCATCATGGCCGCGAAGCGCGCGTCGTACCGTCGGGCGAGGATGTCGTCCGCCGTGAGGCCGTGGGCGGCCAGCTCGTCGGCGGGGAAGTAGACGCGCCCGCGTTCGGCGTCCTCGCGCACGTCGCGCATGATGTTCACGATCTGCAGGCCGATGCCCATGCTGGTGGCGAACTCGTCGGCGCGCGGGTGCGGTTTGGCCCCGAACACGGCCACGCAAATGCGCCCCACCATGGAGGCCACGCGGTAGCAGTACAGCTTCAGGTCGTCCCAGCTTTCGTAGCGGTCGATGGTGAAGTCCATCTCCACGCCGTTGACCAGCTCCTCGAAGTACTCGCGCGGCACGGGGAAGCGCTCCACGGCGTCGCCGAGGGCGGTGAAGAGCGGCCCCGCGCGCTCGCCCGCGTAGCAGGCCGCGAGCCGTTCCCGCGCCAGCGCCAGCTCGCGCTCCTGCCGCGCGCGGTCGGTCAGCTCGTCCGCGATGTCGTCCACGTAGCCGCTGAAGGCGTAGGCGGCGTAGATGGCGTGGCGCTTCTCCGGGGGCAGGATGGCGAAGGCGTAGTAGAAGTTGGAGGCGCGCTCCCTGGCGTAGCCCTTGCACCAGGCGTAGGCGTCCGCCACGGCGGGGCGCTCGCTGGCGCGCGCCTCCAGCTCGGCCAGGACGTCGAAGGCCACGCCGTCCCCTAGCGTCCCGCCGCCAGGCGCGCGCCAGCGCCCAGCGCCAGCCGCGCCTTCGTGGCGCGCGTGACGCGGGGGCGCGCGCCGAGCGTGTCGTGGCCGGCGGCCTCGATGGCGTCGAGGATGGCCTCGCCGCCCAGCCGGAAGAGGCGCACGTCGGGGCGCACGGAGCGCGCCACGCGCCCCTCCAGCGCCCGCCCGCGCGCGAAGAGCTCCCGCGCGCGCCCGACCTCGAAGCGCATCAGCTCGCGGAAGCGTTCGTCGAAGCGCCGCTCCATGATCTGCGCCTCGTCACAGCCGAAGCGGCGCAGGTCCTCCAGCGGGAGGTAGATGCGCCCCTTGCCCGCGTCCACGGAGACATCCTGCCAGAAGTTGGCCAGCTGCAGCCCGATGCAGGTGGCGTCGGAGAGGGCGATGCGCCCGGCGTCGCGGTAGCCGAGCACGGCCAGCACCATCTCCCCCACGGGCGTGGCCGAATGGCGGCAGTATTCCAGCAGGTCGTCGTACGTCTCGAAGCGCGAGACGCGCTGGTCCATGCGGTTCGCCTCGATCAGGCGCAGGAACGGATCGAGCGGGATCTCCTTGCGCGCGATGGTGCGCGCCAGCGCGATCAGCAGGGGGCGGCGCGCCCCGCCCGCCACCGCCGCGCGCAGGTCGCGCTCCCAGTCGTCGAGCAGCGCCAGACGGTCGCCCTCGGCCTCGTCGCCGAGGTCGTCGGTATAGCGGCAGAAGGCGTAGACGGCGAAGAAGTGGGGGCGCAGGCGGCGCGGCAGGAAGAGGGAGACGACGGTGAAGTTCTCGTCGCGGCGGCGGGCGTAGCGCTCGCACCAGCGGTAGGCCTCGCGCGGCGCGATGGCGCGTTCCGCGGGCCAGCGCCGCAGGTCCGCCGCCGCCCCCGCGCTCACGCCAGCGGGTCCGTTCCGGGCAGGTGCAGGGGCGCGCCCTCGCGCAGGCGGCGGTAGCGCCCCAGCGCCCACAGCGGCCAGCAGTTGCGGTAGAGGTGGTACTTGAGCATGAAGTCGCGGGGGAAGCCCGTGCCCGTGAACTGCGGCTCCTCCCACTCCCCGTTGGCCGATTGCGCGCCGATGAGCCACTCCACGCCGCGCGCGACGGCGGGGTGGTCGGGCGGCTCCAGCGCCAGCAGGGCGAGCAGCGCCCAGGCCGTCTGAGAGGCCGTGGCCGGCCCCCCGCCGCGCAGGGAGGGATCGTCGTAGGTGGCGCAGCTTTCGCCCCAGCCGCCGTCGGGCAGCTGGTGGTCGACCAGCCAGCGCGAGGCCCGCCGCAGGCGCGGGTCCGCCGGGTCGGCCCCCGCCGCCGCCAGCGCCGGAACGGCCGCGCCCAGCCCGTAGACGTAGTTCACGCCCCAGCGCCCCCACCACGCCCCGTCCTCCTCCTGCGTGCGCCACAGGTAGTCGATGGCGCGGCGCATCATGGGGTCGCGCGCGGGCGTCCCCTCCAGCGCGAAGCACTCCACGATGTGCGCGGTCACGTCCTCCGTGGGGGGGTCGAGCGTGGCCCCGAAGTCGGCGAAGGGGATTTTCGTCACGAACTGGCGGTCGTTGTCGCGGTCGAAGGCGCCCCAGCCGCCGTTGGCCGACTGCATGGCGCGCAGCCACGTTTTGGCGCGGTGGAAGGGCGCGTCCTTGCCCGGCAGGTCGAGCAGGCGCAGGGCGATGAGCACCTCCGCCGTGTCGTCCGTGTCGGGGTACTGCTCGTTGGCGAATTCGAAGGGGAAGCCGCCGGGTTCGACGCCCGGGGTGGAGATGGCCCAGTCGCCGAGGCTCCGCACCTCGGTGGCGAGCAGCCAGCGGCCCGCGCGCCGCAGGCATTCGTCGTCCGCGGGAACGCCCGCCTCGCGCAGGCCCGTCACCACCAGCGCCGTGTCCCACACGGGCGAGAGGCAGGGCTGCACGGCGAAGGTGTCGCCGCGGCGCAGGGCGAAATCGCCGAGGAAGCCGTCCAGCCCGCGGCGCATGACGGGGTGGTCCATGGAGTAGCCGCGGCACTTGAGCGCGATTAGCGAGTAGACCCACGGCGGCTGGATGCCCCCCCACGAGCCGTCCGCCTCCTGGTGCGCCAGAATCCAGCGCTCGCAGGCGTCGAGGGCGCGCGCCCGAAGCGGCTTCCAGGGCAGGCGCTCGTGCGCCCGCAGCGCGCGGTCGGCGGCGAGGAAGGCGTTGCGCCAGCTGAGGGGCGCGCGGTCGCGGGGGAAGCGGATGGCGCGCCGGTGGTCGGGATGGAGGAAGAGATCGTCCACGCCCGCGCCCTGCGGCAGGGGGGCCACGGGGCGGCTGGCCCAGACCACGAGGATGGGCACGATCGTGGCCCGCGCCCACGAGGCGAAGGCGTAGACGTTGAAGGGCGAGGACGGCGGCAGCAGGATCGCCTCCGGGGGCATGGCGGGCAGGCCGTCCCAGTCGAACTGCCCGAAGAGGGCCAGCCACAGCTTGGTGAAGACGCGCGCGGCGCCCGCGCCCCCGTGCGCGCGCACGAACCCGCGCGCGCGCGCCATCTCCGCGCGCTCCGCGTCCACGCCCGCCACCTTCAGGGCGAAGTACGCCTCCGTGGTGACGCTCACGTCGCCGGGGCCGCCCCAGTAGACCGGCCAGGAGCCGTCGTCCCGCTGCAGGCCCAGCAGGTAGCGGGCGATGCCTTGCTCGCGCCCGTCGTCGTGCGTGCCGAGGAAGCGCTCCAGCAGCAGGTGCTCGGCGGCCATGGTGGCGTTCGATTCCAGCTCGGCCCACCAGTAGCCGTCCTCCGCCTGCAGGGAGCGCAGGTGGGCGACGCCGCGCTCGAGGCAGGCGTCGAGCGCGGCGGGGGCGCGCGGGGGGGCGTCCGCCGTGGCCGTCACCGCGCCTCCGTGAGCGTGCGCAGGCGCGCCTCCACCTCGTCGATGGAGCGGTCGGGCGTGGAGGCCCCGGCGGTGAGGCCGATGCGTTCCGCGCCCGCGAACCACGTGCCCTCCAGCTCGTGCGCGCTCTCCACGTGGTAGGTGGTGGCGCCCTCGCCCTCGCACACCTCGCGCAGGTGGCGCGTGTTGGCGCTCTTGCGCCCGCCCACCACCACCATCACGTCCACGGCGTGGGCCAGTTCGGCGGCGGCGGCCTGCTGGCCGGTGGTGGCGTGGCAAAGGGTGTTGACCACGTGCATCTCGAAGTTGGCCTCGCGCTGGAGCAGCATGAGGTTGGCCACGAAGCGCGCGAAGTCCTCCATGCGGTGGGTGGTCTGCGCCATCACGCCCACCTTGTTGGGGAAGCCGCCGGGGAAGCCGTCGATGACGGCGCGCAGGCGGTCCAGCTCGGCGTGCTCCACCACGGTCACGCGCGAGCGCCCGCGTTCGTCCAGCGTCCAGCCGGTGATGCCGCGCACTTCCTTGTGGCCGGGGTCGCCGAAGATGAGCACGTGCCAGTTCTCGCGCACGAACTTCTGGGCGAAGCGCTGCGCGCGCGTGACCACCGGGCAGGTGGTGTCCACGATGTCCAGCCCCGCGTGTTCGAGGCTGCGCATGACGCGCTCGCCCACGCCGTGGGCGGTGATGGCCACGCGGCCCGCGCCCACGCGCTTCGCCGTGATGGCGCCGAAATCGCCGTCCACCTCGTCCGGCCCGGGCAGCTGGCGCACGCCCGTGCGCTCCAGCTGCTCGACCACGTGGGGGTTGTGCACGATCTCGCCGGCGCTGGCGATGGGGCGTTCGGGCGCGGCCTCGTCCTCCATGATCTGGACGGCGCGGCGCACGCCCATGCAGAAGCCCATTTCGCTCGCGCGGATGATCTCGGCCATCGCCAAGCCTCCCGGTGACGCGCCCGTGGCGGGTTCACGCGGGAGTATACGGCAGCCGCCCGCGCGCGGGCGCGCACGGCGGCGGGCGGGTAGGCTTGCCCCGCGAACCGTCATGGATGAATCCCCTCTCGCCGGGACGCGCTGGACGAAGCGGTGGCTCTACTACGCCGCCTGCTTCTGCCTGATCCTCGCCGCCGCCGCCCTGCGCTTCCACGATCTCCCGGGCGACTCAGTCACACAGGACGAGGTTGCTTTCGCGAACAACTCGCGGGGGACGATCGGGGAAACGCTCTCCCGGACCAGGGTGCGCAGCTCCGCGCCGATGCTCTACCCGACGGTCCTGTGGGCCGTGCAGAAGGTGGAGCGCTCCGCGACCAGCATCCGCTTCCTGCCCGCGCTGGCCAGCACGCTCACCGTGGCCGCCATCGCGCTCCTGCTTCCCCTCGCGGGCGTTCCGCGCGCGACCGCGTTGCTGGCGGGGCTGCTGGCGACGCTCTCGGACGCGGCCATCCAGCACGCGCAGGACGCCCGCGAGTACTCCATCGACACGCTGCTCGCGGTCGTCATGTTGTTCGCCGCCCTGCGCGCCCTGAACGGCGGGAAGGCCGGGATTCTGTTGCCGCTGTCGCTGTTCGTCGCGCCGCTGCTGCAGTATGGCCTCGCGCTTTGGGGCGCGGCCCTGCTGGTGGGGCTGCTGGCGCTGCGCTGGAAGCGATGCGCCACGGAAACGGAAACGAGGCGCGCCGCCCTCGTGCAAGCGATACGCCTCGCGGCCATTCCGGCGGCGGCGCTGGGCGCGGGCGCCCTCGTCACGTGGCTGCTGACGCTGCGTTACCAGGAGACCGGCTGGGCCATCGACAGCTACCTGGCGGGCGCCTACTACGGGGCGAGCTACTATGGGACGAGTTTCGCGGACGCGCCGGGCATTCTGGAATTCGCCGCCACCGCCGTGCTCGACCTGCTGAACTACCACCTGCTGGATGCGTTCGGGGGGGTTGCGGTCGTCGCGGCCCTGCTGGCCTTCGCGCTGAACCGGGGGTTCCGGACGCATCCGCTCACGGTGTTCTTCATCGCCGCGCTGGCGGTTGCGGTCGTCGTCGCGCTCCTCGATCTCTACCCGCTGGGCGGTGTGCGCCAATGCCTCTGGCTGGGGCCGGCCGTCTTCCTGCTGTTCGCGCATTCGCTGCGCTCCGCGGCGGAAGGCGTTTCCGTGCGGGGAATCCCGACGTGGGCGCCGCGCGCGGGCCTTGCCGCCGCCGTGCTGGCGGTGGCCATTGCCGGCGCGGTGACGGCCGCCAGCGCGACCGGCCCCTACGGCACGGCCAGAATCACCGCGCAGGTGCTGGGCGTGCTTGATGAACGGGAGCGCGAGGGAGATGCCGTCTACTTTCATGCATCCGAGACCGCGCCGGTGAAGTTCTACCGGACGCCCGTTCCCGCCAACCATCACTTTCTGGACTGTGGATACGGGAGCGGGGAGCAGGACTGCGCGTCACGGGTTCTGGACCTCATGGAAGGGGAAACGCGGCGGCTCTGGCTGGTCGCCCCGTACCACATCGAGGGCATTGCCGACGTAGTGCGGTACCGACTTGGCGGTCTCGACGGATTCGCATTCCGCGAGGTGCTCGCACGGGGCGTCCCGCAGCGCCGCGATGAATTTGAAGAGGAGCACGCGCTCTACCTCGTCGAGAACGTTCATCGCGCCCCGGAGCGCGTGAAGAGCCACGACGAGATCGGCCCGATCATCCTGGAAGGACTCGGCGCTCCGACGCTCATGCGCCATCCGTACGAAGTGCACCGCTCCGGTCAGTGGCTCATCTACGTCAATCGCCAGTGCGCTGGCGAGGACGTGGGCGGCCTGCCCCGCGTCTTCCTGCACGTGTACCCCGTCGATGCGGACGACCTGCCCGATCGCCGCAAGGGCGACGGATTCGACAACCTCGACTTCGGGTTCGCCGACCATTCCGTCTATCGGGGCGGGCCGTGCATCGCGGTGCGCAGGCTGCCCGACTACCCCATCGCCGGCATCCACACCGGCCAGTTCACGCACGTGCGCGGCGACCGGGAGACCATCTGGGAAGGCGCGTTCGACCGCGACGGCGCGCCCCTTCCCATCCCCTAGCGCGCGAGTTCGTTCAGCTCGTCCAGCGTCTCCAGCCCCTCCTCGATGAACTCCACGCCGCGCAGGAACTGGTCCACCGTCTCGCGGAAGCCGTCCGGCAGGATGGCGAGCGCCAGCGGCGCGGCGTCCAGCATTTGCCCCGCCAGCGCCGAGTCCTCGATGGCGGCGCGCAGGTCGGGCGAGGGGAAGATGACCAGCGCGATGAGCAGCACCTGGCAGAGCAGCAGCCCCTGCAGCAGCCCGAAGGCCGCGCCCGCCAGCCGGTCGGCCCCGCCCAGGTTGAGCGCGTCCACGCCGCGCCGCAGCAGCCAGGCGATGAGCTGCCCGCCCACGATCACGCCCAGCAGGATGGCGAGGAAGGAGAGCAGCGCGGCCCCCGTGGCGTTGTCCACGATGGGCTCCACCTTGGGGATCATGTCGTCGTGGAAGACGCCCGCCAGGGGCACGGCGAGGATGAGCGCCCCCAGCCCCACCAGCTCGCGCAGGAAGCCGCGCCGGAAGGCCCGCCAGGTGAGCAGCCCCACGACCGCGACGATGACGATGGAGACCCAGTCCACGCCCCTCCATGCTACGGCAGCGCCCGTGCCGTAGCATGGAGCCGTGCGCCCCGACCTGCTCGACATCCTCGCCTGCCCCCTCTGCAAGGGCGCGCTGACCCTCGCCGCGGCGCGCGAGGAGGGGGGCGAAATCGTGGCGGGCACGCTGGCCTGCGCCGCCTGCGACGAGGCCTATCCCATCGAGGACGGCATCCCCGACCTGCTGCCGCCCGACCTGCGCGAGGCGTGAACGCCCCGGAGGCGCCGCCGCGCGCGTCCGCCTTCCACTGGACGCAGCTGGCCAACGGCGGCTCGCTGCTGCTGCTGGCGGCGCTGGCGCTGGCGGGGGCGCGCGCCTGCCTGCGCGCGGGCTGGACGTTCGCGCCCCTCGCCCCGCCCCTGCTGGCCGTGGCCGCGCTCGCGGGTTGGGGGGCCGCCGTCCAGCTCTCCGGCGGCGCGCGCATGGACGACCACCCCTGGGTCTGAGCCGCCCGCTCAGGGAAGGCGCAAGCGCAGGCCCGTGCGCTCGCAGCCGCGCGCGTCCACGCCCGCCAGCAGTTCGGCGGCGGAGCGGCCCAGCACGGGCAAGGGGCCGTCCGCCACTTCCGCCAGCGGCAGGAGGACGAAGGCGCGTTCGGCGAGGCGCGGATGGGGCAGCGTGAGCGCCTCGCCCGCGCGCTCGACGCCGCCCATGATCAGCAGGTCGACGTCGATGGGCCGCGGCCCCCAGCGCTCCGCCGGACGCCGCCCCAGCAGCCGCTCCACCTCCTTCGCCGCCGCCAGCAGCGCCTCCGGTTCGAGCGTCGTTTCCACCGCCGCCGCCGCGTTCAGGTAGCGCGGCTGGTTGGCGGGCACGGGCGGCGTCTCCCACACGCCGGAGAGGCGCACGGCGGGCGCGCCCAGCGCGGCCAGCAGGTCGATGGCGGCTTGCAGGTTGGCGGCGCGGTCGCCGAGGTTCGAGCCGAGGCCGAGCAGCGCCCCGCTCACGGCGCCCGCCGTTTCCCGCGCGCGATGGCGTCGGCGGCCAGCGCCACGCGGCGCATGGCGGCCACGTCGTGCACGCGCACGACGTCCGCGCCGTTGGCGATGGCGATGGCGACGGCGGCGGCGGTGCCCTCCAGCCGCTCCCCCGCGGGCGCGCCCCCCAGCGCCAGCCCCAGCGCGGACTTGCGCGAGGGGCCCAGCAGCACGGGCGGCCCCTCCGCCGTGAGCTCCCCCAGGCGTCGCACCAGTTCGAGGCTCTCCTCCGCCGTCCAGCCGAAGCCGAAGCCGGGGTCGAGGATGACGCGGCCCGCGTCGATGCCGGCCGCGCGCGCCAGCCGCAGGCTTTCGCGCCAGCCCGCGCGCACGCTGGCGACGGGGTCGCCCGGCGCGCGCCCGCGCTGGTTGTGCATGGCCACGAGGGCCGCGCCACGCTCCGCCACCATGGCCGCCATGCGCGCGTCGCCCCGCAGCCCGTCGACGTCGTTCACCACGTCCGCGCCCGCGTCCAGCGCCGCCGCCGCCACCTCCGCGCGGCGCGTGTCGATGGAGACCGGCAACGCGGTGGCGGCGCGCACGGCGGCGATGGCGGGAATGGCGCGCGCCAGCTCCTCGGCGGGGTCCACGGAGGCCGCCCCCGGGCGAGTCGATTCCGCCCCCACGTCGATGAGGTCCGCGCCCGCCGCCTCGAAGGCTTGCGCCAGCGCCGCCGCCGCGTCCGCGTCCGCGCCGACGCCGTCGCCGCTGAAGGAATCGGGCGTGGCGTTGACGATGCCCATCACGAAGGTGCGTTCGCCCCAGACGAACTCGCGCCCGCGCAGGCTCAGCGCGGGCGCGGGATACGCGCGCGCGGCCCGCGTCATTCGCCCTCGACCGCGTACTCCCGCTCGGTCGCGCCGTCGCCCTCGATGTGGAAGGCGCGCACGTCGGGCCGTTCGCGGTCGGCGATGCTCACCACCACGTGCACGTAGGGCGGGCCGAAGAACGTGCGCATCATGCGGATGTCGGTGGGGCTGGGGCGGGCGGGGCTGCCCGTGTGCGAGTGGTAGAAGCCCGCCAGCGTCTCGCCCGCCGCCTCCATGGCCTCCTCGATGCGCCGCTGCTCGCGGTGGTCGATGCTGAAGCGGTAGGGGCTGGCCTCGGCGTTGACGGCGCGGTGGAGGGCGGCCACGCGCCCCTCGCGCGCGGCGATCATGCCGCAGCACTCGTTCGGCGCTTCCGCCAGCGCGTGCGCGATCATGGCCTCGATCTGGTCCCGCTGGAAGGTCAGCACCGGCGTCACGCCCGCCATTCTAGCAACTCCGGCCGCCAGCCCCCGTGCGCCGCGCCGTTTCGCCAGACGCCGCGCGCGCCGCTACAGTGGCGGCATGGACGCGGAGCGCTACCTCGCCGCCAACCGCCGCCGCTGGGACGAGCGCGTGGCCATCCACCGGCGCTCGGACTTCTACGACGTGGCCGGCTTCCTCGCGGGGGACAGCGCGCTGGAGCCGGTCGAGCGCGAGGAGCTGGGCGCGGTCGCGGGCGGGACGCTCGTCCACCTGCAGTGCCACTTCGGGCTGGACACGCTTTCGTGGGCGCGGCTGGGGGCGACGGTCACGGGCCTCGATTTCTCCGGGGAGGCGGTGCGCGAGGCGCGCGCCCTCGCCCGCGAGGCCGGGCTCGCGGGCGAATTCGTCGAGGCCGACGTGTACGACGCCGTGGCGGCGCTCGGCGGGCGCGCCTTCGACGTGGTCTACACGGGCAAGGGCGCGCTCAACTGGCTGCCCGACGTCGGGCGCTGGGCCGAGACGGCGGCGGCGCTGGTCGCCCCCGGCGGGCGCTTCTACCTGCTGGAGTTCCACCCCTTCGGCGACGTGTTCGACGACGAGGCGGACGCCCTGAGCCTGCGCTACCCCTACTTCGCCCGCGCGGAACCGCTGCGCGCCCACGACCCGGGCAGCTACGCGGACGCCGCCGCCGAGACCGTGCACAACGAGGCCTACGAGTGGCTGCATCCGCTGGGCGAGGTGGTCTCCGCGCTGGCCGCCGCGGGCCTGACGGTGGAGTTCCTGCACGAGTTCGACTACACGCTCTACGAGCGCTTCCGCTTCATGCGGCGCGAGGGGCGCGCGTGGACGCTGCCGGAGCACCGCGCCAGCGTGCCCCTGCTCTACTCCATCCGCGCGCGCAAGCCCGCCTGAGCCCGCGCGTCCAGCTCCGCGCGCAGCGCCGGCCAGAGGGAGCGCGCGGGCCGGGCAAAGGCGTCCGCGCGCGGGGATGCGCCCGCCTCCGCCGCACAGCCGTCCACGGGCTCGCCCCGCGCCATGCGCGCCGCGACTGCGCGCCACACGGCCACGGGCTCGCGGTAGACGCGCAGGGGCGCGGTCCAGCCCTCCGTCAGCGAGACGCGGGGGAAGCGGTCGTGGTCGCGCGGGGCGCGGCGCGGGGCGCAGGCGGCGCGCGCGCCGGGCAGGTCGTGCTCAGCGCACACGCCCAGCACGCCCCAGCGCCGCGCGAAGGCCGGGAAGGCGGCCAGCGGCGCCCGTTCCAGCGCGAGGAAGGCGTCGAGGCAGCCGTCGGGCGGACCGCCGCGCGCGAACCCGTGGTCGGGCGCGTCCGCCGCGCGCACGCGCCACAGCAGCCAGCCCGCGCCGTCCGCGTCCTCGTGCGCGACGGCGTCGAGGGGCACGGCCAGCGCGCGCCCCCCGCTCACTCCGCGGGCGTGGCCAGATGCGCCGCGAAGCGCTCGAACGTCTGCCGCACGCCCCGCTCCATGCCCGATTCGAGCGCGCCCGCGCGCGTCTCCGCCGAGGGATGCAGGACGACGGCGGTGAGGCGCGTGCCGCCCGCGCCCTCCGCCTCGAGCGTGGTGGTGACGATGGTCTCGAAGTCGGGCATCCCCTCCCACGCCTCGGTGTTGACGATGCGGCGGGGCGGCGCGACCTCGCGGTAGACGCCGAACAGGCCCGTCTCCGCGCCGTCGGGGTCGCGCGTGACGAAGCGCCAGCGCCCGCCCGCGCGCAAATCCTGCTCGCAAACGATCAGCTCGTGCCCCACCGGCCCGTACCAATGCCGCATGCTTTCGCAGTCGGTCCAGGCCGCGAAGACGCGCTCCGGCGGCGCGGCCAGCGAGCAGGCCATGACGATCTCGCGCTCGCCGCGCGCCTCCATGATGAAGCCGAGGCCGTCCCTAGTCATCGTTCCGCTCCCCGGATTCGGGGATGTGCACCCGCATGCGCTCTCCTTTCGCGTGGAGTAGGAGCAGTCGCAAGTCGGCCCCTACTCGGACTTAGCTGGTGCGCTCCGTCTCGGGAATCCAGCGGTAGGTACCGTCATTCGTGTCGTGGTCCAAGATGCCCCCATCCTTCAGAATACTGATGCTACCGCGCGCGCTCTCCGCCCGCCGATCAGTACTGCCGCGCTTGGCGGGCTCGCGCTCACGATCATCCAGCGGACGGTACTTGCGCGACAGCTGATCGAGCTCGTTCCACTTCAGGCGTCTCGGGTAGACACTCTTGGCAGCTTCCTCCAGTGCCTCCTTCAGGCCCATACGCTCCTGCCCTTCCGACGTCGACACGGTCTCGACCACCTGCTCCTCCGCGCTGGCGATCAGCCCCTTGCCGTCGCGCTCTTCTTCGACGGCGCTGGCAGCGCCCTTGACGCGCGCGAACTCGCGCCGAAGGTCCGTACTCCACGACTTGACCTCCGCCGTCGTCCGCTTACCTTTAAACCCACTCTCGCGCATGGCGAGCTTCACGAGATCGTCCGAGGGATTCGCCATCTGGCGCTCAACCCAGCCGCGCAGGCGCGAGGCCTGTCGCAGGCGGCGCAGCGCATCAAGCACCACCGCCTCGTCGAACGCGTCGCGTCGAAGCATGGCCAATAGCCCCAGCTCGTCCACCGTCAGATCGCAGACGTTCAGGCGGTAGGACGGCTCGTTGTCGAGACGGTTCTTGCGGTCGAAATCGGCGTAGAACCAGTACCTTTCGCCGTCCGTCAAGATGGCGATCTTCGGCAGCCCGTTGTAGTAGCGGTGAAGCTGGTCCTGAGCGGCCGAGAGGTCCCCGCCGAGCGCCTTGCACTCGATCAGGAAGTAGGTCTGGCCATCCACGCCGACAGCGTAGTCAACCTTGTCCCCAGCCTTCGTACCGCGCGCGGCATCGGCCTCCGGGCGAACCTCCTCCACGTCGAAGATGTCGTAGCCGAGCGCCTGAATGAACGGCAGGACCATGCCCTGCTTCGTCGGGGCCTCCTGCGGCTTCACGCGGACGCTACGGTCCTGCGCGAGGCGCAGGCGCGAGGCCTCCGCCCGCTTGATCTTGGGCTTGGCCGCGCAAAGGCGGTCCGCCGTCTCCTTCATGGCCTGCGCGAAGTCCGTCATGCTCGATCTCCTCCTGTCCGTTTGGCCAAATTGTTCGTTTTCGCGAATTGAAAAGAACCGAACACTTTCCCCCGCGCCTCCCCCCTCAGCGCCCCTTGAAGACGGGCTGGCGCTTCTCCATGAAGGCGCGCCGCCCCTCCACGTAATCCTCGCTGGCGAAGCAGGCCTCCACCATGCGCTCAATGGCGGCGAGGTCGCGCTCGCCCGCGTCCTTCCCGGCCTCCGCGACGGAGGCGCGCAGCAGGCGCACGGTGAGGGGCGCGTTGGCGGCGATGGCGTCGGCGATGCCCGCCACCGTCGCCTCCAGCTCGGGCGCGGGCGCGACGCGGTTGACCAGCCCCCAGCGCAGGGCGTCGGCGGCGGGGAAGCGCGCCCCCGTGAGCAGGATTTCGCGCGCCGCCGCCATGCCCACCGTTCGCACCAGCTGGCGCGTGCCCTCGAAGCCGTAGCCCAGCCCCAGGCGCGCCGCGGGAATGCCGAAGCGCGCGTCCTCCGAGGCCACGCGGATGTCGGCCCGCAGCGCCGTCAGCAGCCCGCCGCCCATGCAGTAGCCGCGGATCATGGCGATCAGCGGCTTGCCCAGCCCGGCGTAGGCGCGCGCCGCCTCCTCCCCCACGCGGTCGAACTCGGCGATGGAGGCCGGGTCGGAGCGCCGCCGCTCGAACTCGGAGATGTCCGCGCCGGAGATGAAGGCCCGCTCGCCCGCGCCCGTCATCACCACCACGCGCACGTCGGGGTCGTCGCGGAAGGCGCGCAGGATGACGGGCACGGCCCGCTGCATGTCGAGGCTGAGGGCGTTATGGCGTTCGGGGTTGTTGAAAATCATCCAGCCGCAGCCGCCCTCCGTGCGGGCGATCATGCGGTCCGTATCGAGCTCCATGCGCGCCTCCCGTCCGCGGCGCGGGAACGGCGCCGCGGACGACGGCAAGCCTACCGCGCTTGCGTTCCCCGCGCGCTTCCGGCAACATTCGCCGCGACTCTGGACAAGTCAAACCCGGGCCGAGGGCCGGCAACTGGACGGGGCGTTCCTCGCCCCCTTGGCGGCCAACCGGATACTGGTGGACTTGTCCAGAGTACGCCCGCGTCCCAGTCACAAGGGGGCTTTCGTGAAGCGTACGCCGCGCCGCAGTCTCATCGCCATCGTCCTGGCCGGAGTGTTCGGCCTCGTCCTGTTCGCGGGCGCGGGCGCGCAATCCGCCCCCACCGCCAACGTCGAGGTGCGCGTCTGGCAGCGCATCAGCGACGCGCGGGCGCTCTACATCAGCGCGCGGCCCGAGGGCGGCAGCTGGCGCACGCTCGGCACCATCCCCATCGACATGAGCGGCATCAGCGGCTCCCGCGCCTACCGCTACGGCGACATCACCGTGACCGTCCCGCGCGCGGGCACGTCCGCCGCCGTCGTCGAGGTGCGCGTCTGGCAGCGCGTGCGCGACGACCTCAGCCTCTACATCAGCGCGCGCCCGCGCGGCGGCTCGTGGGGCACGCTGGGCACCATCCCGCTCGACATGTCCGGCCGCAGCAGCACCGGAACCTTCCGCTACGGCGACATCACCGTGCGCGTGCCCCTGCCCGCCGCGCCCACGCCGACGCCATCGCCCGCGCCCGCCGCGCGCGGCGGCGACGACGAGTCCTGCGACTTCGCGGACTCGGCCCAGAAGGTGGTGGCCAGCACCGTTCTGGTCACGACGGAGGACGGGACGGGCTCGGCCTTCTACGTCGGGAACGGCGAGTTCGTCACGGCGGGTCACGTGATCGAAGGCGTGAGCACGGCCACGCTCACGAATGCCCGCATTAACGTCACTGCGAGTGTCGTCGGCTACTACCCGGGCGTCGAGGGCGATGTGGGCATCCTGCGCGCGTCGGGCGTCAGGCTCGCACCGTTGGAGTGGGCGGGCCGGATGGGCATAGGTGAGACGGTCACCTTTGCGGGCTATCCCCATGGCTTCGGCACCGATGCCGCCATCAGCCGCGGCATCGTCTCGCGGCTGTTCACCGCGGGCGGCGTCTCGTGGATTCAGACGGACGCTGCGGTCAACCCCGGCAACAGTGGCGGGCCGCTCTTTGACGAATGCGGGCGCGTGGCGGGCGTGGCCAGCTGGCGCATTGAAGAGAGCCAGTCGGGCAGGGATGCCGATGGCCTCGGCTTCGCCGTGGCTGAGCCGAGCCTGAACCGCCTGCTCCTCAGCATTCGTGCTGGTTCCGCGCCCGCCGCTGCGGCGCAGCCCACCTGGGAGCAGATAGATGCGTTCCACGACAGGGTGGTTGACGCCTGGAACGCGAACCTCGACGCACTCGGCACCCTCAGTGAACAGTGGAGTGCCGTCCGCGAGCAAGAGGATCCGCCCTCGGATCGGCTCGCGACGATCGCCCGCAGCCAGCGCAACCTTTCACAGACGACGGTAGACAGGCTCGCGTCCCTGCGCTCCGATCCGGCAACGGCGAACGCCACCGTCCAGCGCTACATTGAGGCCTCGATCACTTACTGGGCCGCTAGTGTTGCAGGCTTTGAAGCCCAGGAGAATTACGCGCTTGCCATCGGTACGTGGGGCGATGTGCTGGCGGAATCGGTCAAGTACAACGATGCCTTCGTCGCGTACAGTCGGGCGGAATGCGAATTCTGGCAGGTCATGTACTCGAACTGGCAGGAATCGTGCGACGATGTCAGCGACGCGGAGCAGGCCGCTGCCGACAGCCGCGCGGAAGCCGAAGCACGCGAGGTGTGGGAGCAGCGAGACGCCTTCATCGACAGCGTGAACGAGCGTTGGAACGAAGCGAATGACGAGATAGGTGCGCTGGACGATCAGTGGGAGGTCCTTGCTGATTCCGAGCGCCTGCCGTCGCAAAGGCTCGCGGGGATTGCCCGCCAACAGGTTGGCATCAGCCGAGATACGCTGACCTTCCTGCGCGGCCTGTCCCGCGATCCGGCGCTGGCCAACGCGACCGTGACCAGGTGGTGGCGAACGGTGATCACCTACTGGGATCGCTACCTCGAAGAGCTTCAGGAGTGGGAGGCGTACGCGCTGAACCGTGCGGCTGGAACGGAGCGGGCGAACGACCGCAGGGATGCCGCCTATGCCGCTTCTCTACGGGCAGAGTGCGACCTCTGGCGGCTGCAGGAGTACACGAACGCGGACGAGGTGTGCGCGGATGCCGGGCGGTAGGGGGTAGCGCCGCCAGCGCGGCCGTCGGGCATGGGGTAAGCTCCGCCCATGCCCATGCCCGACGGCCCGGACATCGACGCGCTGATCGCCGCCGGACGCGAGTCCGCTGGCCTTGAGTACAAGCGGTCCGCGCCGTGGGACGACCTGCGCGTCAATCTCATCCGGACCGTGCTGGGCATGGCGAACACGCGGGGCGGCGGGCGCATCGTCATCGGCGTGGCCGAACGCGACGACGGCGCCTTCAGCCCGGACGGGATGAGCGCCGAGCACATCGACGACTTCCCGACGGAGGAGAATCTGCGCGCGGCGGTGAACGGGTTCGCGCAGCCGTTCGTCGAGCTGCTGCTGGACGAGTGCGAGCATGACGGGCGGCGCTTCCTCGTGATCACGGTTCCCGAATTCGAGATGGAACCGGTACTCTGTATGAAGGCCGAGGGACGGCTACAGGAAGGGAAGCTGTACGTGCGCTCGACGCGCAAGCCCGAAACCGTGGAGGTCCGCAATCCGACGGACATGCGGGCGCTGCTGCGCCTCGCCACGCAGAAGGCGCTCAGGCAAGAGGTGGAGCAGCTGCGCGATCTTGGCCTTCTGCCGCCGATGGCGGGAACGCGCCCCGTCGATGAGGAATTGTTCGCGAGGCAGGAAGGGGACATCTGATGGTTGCCACGGCCACCAGCACCGACATCCTTGACGAGATTCGCGGCAGGCCGCACTGGAAGGTGGTGATCCATCCGGCGGCGTTCGAGCAGGAGCGCATCCCCTCGCTCGACGAGTGCTGGCGCATCATCGAGCGCGCGCGGATCGCCCGCCTCGGCTGGGAGTACCCGGTCGTCGCCGCGGAGAACCCGAACGGCCATCTCTTCCCCGGGGAGGAAGCGCGCCGCAAGGGAAACGACTGGATCGAATCCTGGAACATGTCCACCCCGGGGCACTTCCGCAGGGCCAGCGAGTACTGGCGCCTCTACCAGAGCGGGCAGTTCGTCCATCTCTTCACGTTTCGCGAAGGCAGGCCGATGGAGGATGAGCACGCCCCCTGGTTGGGGGCTGACGACGAGATCGGATACCTCTCCCTCCAGCACGCGACCCACCGTCTCACGGCGATCTTCGAGTTCGCCTCGCGGCTCATCATCGCGGGCGCGCTGGACGTGGCGCCCGTCGTGCGGATCGAGATGAGGCGGATCAAGGATCGCGACCTCTTCTTCAACAACCGCTACCGGGATCCGGCCCCTGCCCTGTACCGCGCGCATGAGGATCTCAGGCGGGAATGGCGGCTCACGCTCGCCGACGATCCCGTCGAGCGCGCCCGCGAAGCCGCGCGCTGGTTCTTCGAGCGCTTCGACTACGACGCATCGGAAATGGCGCTGAAGCTCGCGCAGGAAGACTTCCTGAACAATCGCTGGCACTGACGGGCGCAGCCCGCCCCGCCCGCGCCTTACACCACGCCGCGGGCGCGCAGGTCGGCGATGGCGTCCGCGGCCAGGCCGAGGGTGCGCAGGATTTCGTCCGTGTGCTCGCCCAGCTCGGGCGCGGGGCGGTGGGCGGGCGGCTGCGGCGTGCGCGCGAGGTTGATGGCCTGCCCCACCACGCGCAGGTCGCCCAGCAGGGGATGGGCCACGGGCCGCGCCATGCCCAGCGTCCCCACCTGCGGGTCCGCGAAGACCTCGTCGATGGCGTTGATGGGGCCGCAGGGCACGCCCGCCTCGTTCAGCGCCGCGATCCAGTCCGCGCTCGTGCGCGCGGGCGTGACGGCGGCGATGCGCGCGTGCAGGGCGGCGCGGTTGCGCGAACGCAGCTCCCCCGTGGCGTACTCCGGCACGGCCAGCAGCCCGGGCAGGCCGAGGGCGTGGCAGAGCCGTTCCCAGAGCACGCTGCCGGAGGCGGCGATGGCGATGTGGCCGTCCGCCGTGGGGAACACGCCCGTGGGGATGCTGGTGGGGTGGTCGTTGCCGGCCTGGGGCGCGACCTCGCCCGCGATCAGCCAGCGCGCGGCCTGGAAGTCGAGCATCTGGATCTGCGCCTCCAGCAGCGAGGTGTGCACCCACTGGCCCTCGCCCGAACGCTCGCGCTCGAACAGGGCCAGCAGCACGCCCTGCGCCAGCAGCATCCCCGCCGACAGGTCGGCGAGGGGGATGCCCGCGCGCACGGGCCCCTGTCCGGGCAGGCCCGTGATGGACATGAGGCCGCCCAGCCCCTGCGCGATCTGGTCCAGCCCGGGGCGGTCGCGGTAGGGGCCTTCCTGCCCGAAGCCGGAGACGCTGCCGTAGACGATGCGCGGGTTCACGGCGCGCACGGCCTCGTAGTCGATGCCGAGGCGGCGCTTCACGTCGGGGCGGTAGTTCTCGACGACCACGTCCGCGTCCGCCGCCAGCCGCAGGAAGAGGTCGCGCCCCTCCGGCGCCTTCAGGTTGAGCGTGAGGCCGCGCTTGTTGCGGTGCAGGTTCTGGAAGTCGTAGTCGTGGCGCTCGCCGGTGATGCTTTCGGGGGCGTCGGGGCGGGCGGGCGGCTCGATCTTGATGGCCTCCGCGCCCCAGTCGGCCAGCTGGCGCACGCAGGTCGGCCCCGCGCGCGCCCGCGTCAGGTCGAGCGCGCGCAGTCCCTCCAGCGGCAGCCGCGGTCCGCTCGTGGTCATCGCGCGCCGATCCTACGCGCAGGCGCTATCGTGCGCGCGAAGGAGCGCCGCCATGTCCCGCCTGCCCCCGCTCGACGAAGCGACCCTGACGCCCGACCAGCGCCGCGTGGCCGGGGCCATCCGCGAGGGGCCGCGCGGGGCGGGCGCGTCCGTGCTGGCGGGACCGTTCGGCGCGTGGCTGCACAGCCCCGGGCTGGCCGATCCCGCGCAGGCGCTGGGCGCGCACTGCCGCTTCGGCGCGGCGCTCCCGCGCGACGTCTCCGAGTTCGCCATCCTGCTCACGGCCCGGCGCTGGCGGGCGCAGTACGAGTTCTGGGCGCACGCCCGCCTGGCGCGCGCGGCGGGGCTGCCCGACGGCGTGATCGAGGCCGTCCGCACGGGCGCGCCCTTCACGCCGGAGCGCGCCGACCTGGCCCTCGTGCAGCGGCTCGTGGCCGAGTACTTCGAGACGAACCGCGTCTCCGACGCCGTGTACGGGGATGCGCTGGCGGCCTTCGGCGAGCGCGGCCTCGTGGACCTCGTGGGCACGGTGGGTTACTACGGCCTCGTCTCCGCCACGCTCAACGTCTTCGCGGTGGAGCTGCCGCCGGGCGAGGACGCGCCCTTCCCCGAGGACGGCTAGCCCGAAAGGTCGAAATCGATGTCGAGGCGCTGGAGGCCGCGCACGCCGCCGCGTCCGGGCGGCGGGAAGGCGATGCCCTCGTTGGGAACGTCGGCCAGCCGCGGGTTCCCGATCGTCTCCAGCAGGATGCGCGAGGCGATGACGGACTCCTGCCGCGCCAGCGCGTAGCCCATGCAGAAGTGCGTCTCCTGCCCGAAGCCGAGGTGGCTGGCCACGCCGTCCTTCCAGTAGCCCGTGCGCAACTCCTTCCCGAAGTAGAGGTCGTCGCGGAAGATGTCGAAGCGGTCGGGATCGCGGAACACGCGCTCGTCGCGGTTGCCGGAGCCGAGCGCCAGCCACGCCGTCGCGCCCACGGGCAGCACGCGGTCGCGCAGCTCCACCTCCACCTTCGCGCGACGGCGCTGCCAGTGGTTGGAGCCGTCGAAGCGCAGCATCTCCGTGAACACGCGGTCCATGAGCGCGGGATCGGCGCGCACGGCCTCGTACTGTTCGGGATGGCGCAGCAGGTTCCACCACATGGCGTCGATGGCCTTGTGCGTGGTGTCGCCGCCGCCCACCAGCAGCAGGGCCACGTAGCCGCGCATCTGGTCGCGCGACATGCGCGCGCCGTCCTTCTTGGCGTGGCAGAAGACGGAGAGCAGGTCGTCGCGCGGCTCGGCCATGCGCGCGTCGATGAGCGGGTCGAGGTAGGCGAAGAGCTGGTCGCGCGCCTTCATGCCGCGGCGGAAGTGGGCGCGCCCGTAGCCGTTCCCCGCGAACAGCTCGTCGTAGATGGCCTCGAAGTAGTCGTTGTCCGCCTCGGGCAGGCCGAGCATCCCCGCGATCACGCGGATGGGGAAGCGCGCGCTGAATTGGGCCACGAGGTCCACGCGCCCGCGCGCCGTCAGCCCCGCCCGCTGGTCCGCCCGCGCCTTCGCCAGCATGGCCCCGATGATGTCGGCGGCGACGCGCTCGATGAGGGGCGCCCGCCGTTCCAGCCGCTTGCCCACGAATTCGCCCGCCACGATGCCGCGCAGCCACACGTAGTCCGGCCCCTCGCCCAGCTCGTTCAGCGTCTGGCCGAGGGGCGTGTCCGAGCCGAACTTGAACTTGCCGCGCGGGTCGTAGACGGCGCGCGTGAACTGCGCGTTGTTCTTGTAGACGCCCCAAATGTCCTCGTAGCGCGAGACGATCCAGCGGTTCTGGAACTTGTCCTGGTAGACCGGCTCGTACTCGCGCAGCCGCCGGTAGACGGGGAAGGGGTCGACGCGGAACTCCTCGGTGAGGAATTCGCCCGGCTCGATCAGGCTGGGATCGCTGGCGGTGGGCGCGGTCATGGCGGGGCTCCTCGGTCGCCGTGGCGCATCCAGCGGGCGATGCGCTCGCCGATCATGATGCAGGTGAGGTTGGTGTTGGCGCGCACGATGGTGGGCATGATGGAGGCGTCGGCCACGCGCAGCCCCGCCACGCCATACACGCGCCCGCGCGCGTCCACCACCGCGTCGGGGTCGTCCGCCGGCCCCATCCTGGCCGTGCCCACGGGATGGAAGTTGTGCGAGCCGTGCGCGCGGATGTGCGCGTCCAGCGCCTCCTCGTCCGCGAAGGCCTCGGCGGGCGGCGTCTCCAGCGCCTCCGCGTATTGCGCGATGGCGGGATGCCCGGCCATGCGCTTGCACAGCCGCAGGGCCTCGCGCAGGCGGCGCACGTCCTCCTCCTCGGCGAAGAAGTTGAGCTCGATGCGCGGCTGGCGGTGGAAGTCGGCGCTCTCCACGTACAGCCGCCCGCGCGATTCGGGCCGCTGCAGGATGGCCAGCAGCGCGAAGCTCCCCTCGCGTCCGGGGAAGTGGTTGACCATGTAGACCTGCATGTCGTTCGGCTCGCCGCCGTCCGCCGTGTAGCGCAGCATCGTCTGCACGGGCGGGTCGGGCAGCACGGAGACGCCGGGTTTGGCGCGGCAGGTGAGCGCGACGAGCGGGTGGTCGATGAGGTTGCGGCCCACGCCCGGCGCATCCCGCACGAGGGGCGCGCCGATGGCCTCCACCTCATCCCGCGCGCCGATGCCGGAGCGCACGAGGATGGGCGGCGACTGGATGGCGCCCGCCGCCAGCACGACCTCGCGCGCGGCCACGCGCTGCAGCTCGCCGCCGCACTCGACCTCCACGCCCGCGGCGCGCCCGTCCTTGATGAGCACGCGGTTGACGAGGCAGCCGCTCCGCACCGTCAGGTTGAGCCGGTGGCGGGCCGGATCGAGGTAGGCCATGGCGGTGGAGATGCGCGTGTCGCCCTCGCGGTTCTGGGCCATGGGGCTCACGCCCGTGGCCTCCGGGTGGTTGAAGTCGGCGGCGTAGGGGAAGCCCTCGTCGCGGCACACGTCGATGAAGGCGCGCTGCAGGGGGCGCAGCTCGTCGGGCCGCCAGCGCACGATGGGCAGGGGGCCGTTCGCGCCGTGGAAGTCGCCGCCCGCGTCGCGGTCGCGTTCGAGCGCGCGGAAGAAGGGCAGGCAGTCGGGCCACGCCCAGCCGTCGTTCCCCAGCGCGGCCCACTCGTCGAAATCCTCGGGCGCGCCGCGGATGGCGAGCGTGCCGTTCACCGCCGAGGAGCCGCCCGTCACGCGCCCGCGGGGATAGGCCACCTCGCGCCCGGGCACGGCCTCCGCCGTGAAGCCCCAGTCGTGGTCCGTCACGGACACGCGGTGGGCGTCGCGCAGGTCGTGGGGCGTGGCCTCGCGGCCCATGTAGTCGGGCCCCGCCTCGAGCAGCAGCACGGAGCGGCCGGCGTCCTCGCTGAGGCGCGCGGCCAGCGCCGCCCCCGCCGATCCGGCCCCGACCACGATGACGTCGTACGGCGCGCTCACGGGGGCAAGCATACGCCGCCGCCACGCGCGGGCGGCGTTCGGGCGCGGCTAGCCGAGGTGCTGCGCGAGGTAGCGCTCGACGCCCACCTGCGCGATGGCCCCGAGCTGGGTCTCCAGCCAGTCGATGTGCTGCTCCTCGTCGCGCACCATCTCCTCGAAGCGGGAGCGCGTGCCGTAGTCCCCGACCTCGGCGCAGAGGGCGATGCCATCCGTGAGCGCCTCCACGGCGGCCCGCTCGGAGGCGAGGTCGAGCTCGAGGTTCTCGGGCACGTTCTCGCCGATGCGCACGGTCTCGATGCGCTGCAGGTTGGGCAGGCCCTCCAGGTAGAGGATGTGGCGCACCAGCTCCTGGATGTCCTGCATCTCGCTCATGCTGATCCCGCGCAGGTGGTCGGCGAGGGGGCCGTAGCCCCAGTCGCGCACCATCTCGGACTGCAGGAAGTACTGGTTCACGGCGGTCAGTTCGATGGTGAGGATGCGGTTGAGCGCGTCCACGACGCCGGGCTTCGCTTTCATCGTTCGACTCCTTGCGAATTGAGCGTAGCCGACCGCGCCCCCTTCTGGCGAGCGCCCGCGGCGTCGGCGGCCCGTTGCGCGCGCAGGCGGGCGAAGAGCCATTCGGGGTCGCGCAGGCAGATGCCGCAGTTCTCCCGCGCGTCGAGCCCAAGCGCGCGGATGAGGGCGCGGGCGTCGCGCGCGCCCTCGCGGATGAGCCGGTCCACCCGCGCCTCCGTCACCGCCCGGCAACTACAGACGTACATGCGCCGCGAGCGTGGGCGAGGGGGAACGATCCGTCAAGCGTCGCCATCGGTCGCCGCGGGCGTCGCCCCGCTCACCCGGCCCGCGAAGGGGCGGGCGGGCTCCGCCTCAGGCGCGCGCACGCGGCGGCGGCCCCGCAGGGCGTCCCGCATCCGCCGCCGTCACGCTCCGCGGGCAGGCGCGCGAGCAGCCATTCGGGATCGCGCATGCAGGCCCCGCAGTTCCCCTCCGCGTCGAGCGCCAGCCGCCGGATCAGCTCGCCCGCGTCGCACGACCCCTCGCGGATGAGCCGCTCCACCTCCACCTCCGTCACCGCCTGACAGCTGCAGACGTACATGGCCGCCTCCTTCGGTCCGCCGCGGGCGGGACGCCGGTTCCTCACCGGCGCCCCGCCTCCGTCCGGCGGGGGAGCATCGGGCCGCTCAGGGGCGATCAGCCCGCGCTCCGCTCGCACCGCGAGTAAGGTTGGGCTAACTCCAGAGATTAGTCAAGCCTGTTTTCAAAACTTTGACGATGCGAATGCGGCGCGAACGCGGGCCATCGCCGCCGTATACTCGCGCGCATGGCCAAACCGCTGGCGGGCGTCGTCGTGCTCGACCTCACGTGGGTGCTCTCCGGCCCCTACGCCTCCATGGTGCTGGGCGACCTCGGCGCGGACGTGATCAAGGTCGAGCGGCCCCCCTTCGGCGACGTGGCCCGCACCAGCGGCCCCTACCTGAACGGCTGGAGCGGCTACTTCTTCAGCATCAACCGCGGCAAGCGCTCCATCGCCATCGACCTCGCCCGCGACAAGGGCCGCGATCTGCTGCTGGCCCTCGCCGAACGGGCCGACGTGGTCATGGAGAACTTCACGCCCGGCGTCATGGACCGCCTCGGCATCGGCTACGAGACGCTGCGCGCGCGCAATCCGCGCCTCGTCTTCGCCAGCACCTCCGGCTTCGGCCAGACCGGCCCCTACCGCGAGCGCCCCGCCGTGGACGTGATCGTGCAGGGTATGGGCGGCGTCATGTCCATCACGGGCGAGCCCGGCGGCGATCCCGTGCGCCCGGGCGTCTCCTACGGCGACATCGTGGCTGGCCTCTACACCGCCATCGGCGTGCTCGCCGCCCTCCACGAGCGCGGGCGCGACGGCGAGGGGCAGGCCGTCGACGTGTCCATGCTGGACGCGCAGGTGAGCGTGCTGGAGAACGCCATCATGCGCTACTTCGTCACGGGCGAGGCCCCCAAACCGCTGGGCACGCGCCACCCCAGCGCCACCCCCTTCCAGGCCTTCCCCGCCGCCGACGGCTGGCTGGTGTTGGCCATCGCCTTCCGCGAGGAGCAGTGGGCCATGCTCTGCGCCCTGCTCGACCTGCCCGAACTGATCGACGACGCGCGCTTCGACACGGGCCCCAAGCGCACGGCCAACCACGCCGAGCTGGAACCGCTGCTCTTCGCCGCCTTCCGCGCGCGCCCGCGCGCCCACTGGCTGGCCGAATTCGAGGCGGCGGGCATCCCCTGCGGCCCCCTCAACACCATCGCCGACGTGGTGGCCGACCCGCAGGTGCGTCACCGCGGCATGATCCGCGAGGTCGCCCATCCCGTGGCCGGAACCCTGCCCGTGGCCGACACGCCCGTGCGCCTCTCCCGCTCGGAGACGGGCATCGGCGGCCCGCCCCCGAGCATGGGCGAGCACACCGCCGAGGTGCTGCGCGAGCTGCTGGGCATGGACGACGCCGCGGTCGAGGCGCTGGCGGCGGACGGCGTCGTGGCCACCTCCGGCGGCCCGAACCTCGCCGACCTGCTCGGCTGACGCGCCCCGCTGGCGGGTGTGCTAAGGTACGGGGGACGGGGAGGATGGTCCGCATGGCCGTGACCTTCAACACTGGCAAGCACGCCCGCGCCATCCGCGAGGGCGGCGTGCCCGCGCCCGCCGCCGACGCCATCGTGGACGCGATCGCGGACGCCACGGACTCGCTCGTCACGGAGGAGTTCCTGCGGAACGAGCTGGTCCAGATGGAAGCGCGGATGACGGCCAGGATCGACGTGAGCATTGAGCGGCTGCGGGCGGAGATGTGGCGCGCCATGTACATGCAGATCGGCGCGGTCACGGCCATCGTGACGGCCATCGCCGGCATCGCGCTGGTGGTTGCGCGCTGGATCGTCTGATGGCGACTCCCGCGACGGACTCGCTCGTCACGCGGGACGACCTGAGGGCCGAGCTGGCCATCGTCACGGAGCGGCTGCGGGCCGAACTGTGGCGCGCCATGTACCTGCGGATCGGCGCCGTGACGGCCATCGCCGGCATCGCGCTGGTCCTTGCGCGGTGGGTCCTCTAGCGGGCCTGCTCCCGAACCTCGCCGAGAAAGCTCTCCAGCGTCTGGAGATGGGGGCGCACCGCTCGCGGATATCGCCTATGCAAGATTGAGGGCACAACCAGCCTGACCCCTGCCTCCCACATCGCAGTGAATTGCTTCTCAGACACGCCCTCCTGCAACGTCAGAAGATGCTTGTATTTCACGTTCGGGGCTTCTTCAAGAATTTGTTTCCATCGCTCCCGCACAGTGGACTTCACTGCGAGCATTCTCAGGCGCTCTTTCGGGAAATCAGGATCATTGTATGCGTCAGAACTGGGAAACAGAAAATCAGGTCGATTACCCACACGAGGCTGCCAAGAGAAGTCACTCCCTTCAAGTAGAGTTTCTTCGGTGAAGATCGCTTTCAAGTGAAGCTCCAGTGATCGCCCACCTCGAGATCTTCGTCGCTGGACAATTGGCTGGGCGACAGATAGAAAGTCATCCACGTTTTTGAATCCTTCATGGATGCGTGGCATATACACAGCATCTTCAAGGCTACGATACATTTCCAACTCACAGCTACGGCGAGTCATCAATCGATAGTCAACATCAGCAGAAGCCAAGACTGCTCGAACTTCAATTGCCTTCATGACCATCTCCTCTCCTGTAGGGAATTTTTCCAGCCACGCTGGTGGAATTTCTTCCAAATAACACTTGCTCTTTCGGGATTCGCTGAGAAGATTAGGGTAGGTGACTCTCTGCCCTGGCTCTACTGGTCCAGTACGTTCTTCAATCATGTCCTCCTCGACAGTATTTCTGGCAACCCAGACATCACAACTAAATTCTTGTGTTGGCATCTCCCTAGAGAATGCGAAAATGGTCAGCGCTCCAGTACTTTCAGGATCCAGCAACGCCGAGGATGCACCGCCAAGATTGGTGATTCTCGCCTCGTTTTTCGACTTGTACCAGACGGCCCTTGCCTCTCTCACATCGGGGTGACTACCAATCCTCAACTCGAACCTCACGTCCGAGACTTTCTGGTCCGGGCGATCGAGCGACGGCAGCACATCGAACAAGATGCTCCGGGGGATATACGGTCCAGCCTGATGGGCACCCGTGGCCAACGTGTCGTTCGCAGAGAGGCGCTTGAGCAGCCACAGCACGTCCGGCGGCTTGTTGTGCTCATCCATCCACTCTTCCAGTGCCCACAGCGACATCACATGCCTCCCGTCTCGCGGTCGGGATCGCTGCCGTCCAGCCAGTCCGCGATCAGGTCCAGCAGGGCGTCGGGATCGCGCCGCTGTCGGCCCTTGAGGGCGCACTCCCAGACGCGCAACTGCCGCCAGCCCATGTCCGCCAGCTCGGCGCGCACGGCGCGGTCGCGGGCGCGGTTGCCCTCGATCTTCGCGCGCCACCATTCGGCCCGCGTGGACGGCCACTTGAAGAGCGGGCAGCCGTGCCCGTGCCAGAAGCAGCCGTGGATGAAGATGGCGGCCTTGCGCGACGGGAAGGCGAGGTCGGGCCTGCCCGGCAGCGCGCGGGCGTGGAGACGGTAGCGGTAGCCGCGCGCGTGGAGGCCCCTGCGGATCAGCAGTTCGGGCTTCGTGTCGCGCCCGCGGATGCCGGACATCATGCGGCTGCGCGTGGGGGCGTCCACCACGTCCGGCACGAGCGTCAGCCCACCGCGACGGGTTCGGGCGCCAAGTGCGGGACCATGTGCCGCGCCACCGCCCCGGCCACGGGTGCCACCACGGCGTTCCCGAACTGCTTGTAGGCCTGCGTGTCGGAAACGGGGATGACGAAAACGGAGCGGCCCGGCGCGTCGAACCCCATCAGCCGCGCGCACTCACGGGGCGTGAGACGACGCGGGTTCAAGTCCCCGCCCCGGTCGATCAGAATCTCGGAGCCGTCCTTGTAGTAGCGGGCGGAGAGGGTGCGCGCCACGTCGTCGGGGCCGACCAGGCCGTAGCCGAAGCCGTTGCCGCGCTCGCGGTGCTTCCGCGCGTAGTCCCGCAGGTAGTCCCAGAGGTGCGTGGTGAGCGCGTACCGCCCGTCCACCTTGCCCCGCTCGTCCGTGTAGTGGCCGTCCGCGCCCTCGCTGCCGTCCTCGGGGTGCAGGATCGTCCTCAGCCTCGGCCCCTTCAGCGGATCGGGCAGTTCCAGGTCGTCCAGCGCGCACGCCGTTTCGTCGCGGAAGCCGACGATGAAGATGCGCTCGCGGTGCTGGGGAACGAAGCCTTTTGCATCGATCACGCGCCAGCTGATGCGGTAGCCCAGCTCCTCTTCCAGCGTGGACCGGATGACGCGGAAGGTGCGCCCGCGATCATGGCTGAGCAGGTTCTTCACGTTCTCCAGCACGAAAGCGCGCGGGCGGTGGTATTCGATGATGCGCGCCGTGTCGAAGAAGAGCGTGCCCTGCGTTTCACAGCGGAAGCCCGTGGGCTGCCCGATGGCGTTCTTCTTGCTGATGCCCGCGATGGAGAACGGCTGGCAGGGGAATCCGGCCAGCAGCAGGTCGTGGTCGGGAATGTCGCGCGGATCGACGTCGCGGATGTCCCCGGCCATGACGTGGCCCAAGCCGTCGTCGTAGTTGGCGGCGTAGGTCTTGCGCGCGTACTTGTCCCATTCGCAGGTGAACACGCACTGGCCGCCCAGAGCGTCGAAGCCGCGCCGCAGTCCCCCGATTCCGGCGAAGAGGTCGATGAACCGGAACGCGCTATCGTTCACCGTGGCCCCTTTCCGCGCGCATCATGGCACGCCCGTTCGGCCCGCGCCACTCCTACAGCTCCGCCACCTCGACCGGGCGGCCCGCCGCCGCCGAGGCGTACACGCCGTGCACCGCCTCCATCGTGTTCAGGTTGTCCCGACCGCTGCTGGCCGGCTCCACGCCGTCGCGGATGCAGCGCGCGAAATGCACGATCTCGTTCGTGAAGGGGTTGTCCCCCACCAGCCCGTCCATCAGCGGCGGCACTTCCGTGAAGGCGTCGATGCCGTTGCGGCCGGGGCGCTCCTCGCGCGCCTCGGAGGCGATCAGGGCGGGCGCGTGGTGCTGGTCGATGACGCCGCCGTCCAGCGGCGGGGCGGTGTAGATGGTGCCCTTCTCGCCCAGCAGCAGCGACTGGTACATCCACGGCGTGCGCGCGCTGTAGCTGGAAAGGAGCGTGCCCATGGCCCCGTTGGCGAACTCGAAGGAGGCCACGGCGCGGTCCTCGGCGCCGTTGGACATGAGCGGGTGGTCGCCCCAGGTTTTGGCCGTGACGCGCACGACGTCGCCCACGAAGTAGCGCAGCAGGTCGACCTGATGGGTGCTGACCATCATGACGCAGCCGCCGCCGTTGCGCTTGCCGTCGAAGCCCCACCAGTCGGGGCGGGACATGCTTCCGGGCAGGGCGGCGCCGAACCAGCTGTCGGCGCGGCAGGCCCAGATGCGGCCCAGCTCGCCCGCCTCGACGATGCGCTTCACGTTCCGGTAGTGGGGCAGGTAACGCAGCATCTGGGCGACCATGAAGGTGACGCCCGCGTCCTCGCAGGCGGCGACGATGGCGCGCGCCTCGGGCACGGAGCAGGCCATGGGCTTTTCGAGCAGCACGTGCTTGCCCGCGCGGGCGGCGGCGATGGCGTTGTCCGCGTGCTGGTCGTGGATGGTGGCGATGTCCACGGCGTCCACGTCGTCGCGCGCGAGCAGCGCCCCGGCGTCGGTGTAGACGGCGTCGGGGGAGACGCCGGCGTTGGCGGCGTAGGCGCGGGCGGCCTCCTCGCGGATGTCGCAGACGGCGACCAGTTCGACCTCATCGCGGTGTTCGGTGAAGGCGTGCATGTGGGCGCGGGCGATGCCGCCGGCGCCGATGAGGCCGATGCGGAGGGGGGTCATGGATGCGTGCTCCTGACGGGGGACGGATGGGGGCGCGGGCGGGAGTATACGCGGGACGCGGAGAGCGTGCTTGCGCGCTTGCGTTGGAAGCTGTATTAGTGTCCACATGCCCTTGGCTGACCTGCTGGCGCTGATCGACGCGCTGTCGGCGCGGATCGACAAGGACGGCGAGACGCTCCGTCGGTACGAAGCGCTGACGCGCTATGCGTTGATCGATCCGCTGCTGCGCGGGCTGGGTTGGGACACGAGCGATCCCGCACAAGTGTTCCCGGAGTATCCTCTTAAGAAGGGGTTCTCCGTTGGCGGGAGGGAGTTTGCGGACTATGCGCTGCTCAAGGACAATTCCCCGATAGTCATACTTGAAGCCAAGAAACTGGATACCCCTCTCCGTGATGAGGCTCTTGGCCAAGCCATCACCTACTGCGTGCGGAACGGCATACCGTATGCCGCAGCAACGAATGGACAGAAGTGGGAGATCTACGAGACATTCCGACAAGTGGCCGACGACGAGAAGCTAGTTACGCGGTTCGATCTGAAGGGTTCGCCTGCGGAAGTGTGCCTGAATGCGCTGGCGCTGTGGCGTCCGGGTGTGCTGGAGGGGCAGGTCCGCGTGGCGGCGACGCCGGTGTTGGCAAACACGGAGTCCGCATCAAGGGTTGCGGATCCGCCGGGGCCCCCACAGCCCGATCCTGCAGAGGGTGAGTGGCTACCGTTGACGTCGCTGGCACCTGAAGGCGGTTCCAAGCCAGCCGAAGTCCAATTCCCCACCGGCAAGCGGGTTCCCGCCACCGCTTGGGCGGACTTCATGGCCGCGCTGGTGGGTTGGTTGGAGGATGAGGGGCACCTGTCGCAGGCCGACGCTCCCATTCAGTACGGAAAACTGTACATCCTCGCCACAAACCCCGCTCATCCCAATGGACAGCCCTTCAGCGCCAAGCGCCAGACGCGATTCTTCCATATCAATACGAGCTACAGTGCTCACGATACTGCCCGCAACGCGCGGCTCATCATTGAACGCGCCGGGCTGGACCCCGCGCAGTTCCGCGTGCGCCTGCGCGACTGAAGCGTCAGGACGCCAGTTTTGCGATCACCAGCGCCAGAGTCGCGATGACTGCCGCAGCGCCCATCTGCATGTACATGGCACGCCGGATATCAACGCGCATCCGCTCGAAGCTGGCCATCAGCTCCTCATGCGCCCGGGTCATCTCAACGCGCGCGCTTCCCTCAAAGCCCGCGTCGATCCGCTCGGTCTGGTTGGGGGCCATGATGCCGCTAGCCCTCGCCCAGGGCCGCCATGCGCTCCATCATCTGCTCCGGCGTCACGTCCTCGATGTGCGTGGCGATGGTCCAGACGTTGCCCGCGGGGTCGGCGATGCGCCCCAGCCGGTCGCCGTAGAACTGGTCGGCGGGCTCGGCGATGGCGGTCGCGCCCGCGGCCACGGCGCGCGCGTAGACGGCATCCGCGTCCTCCACGTAGAGGTGGAGCTGGGCCGCGACGGGCGGGAAATCGGGCGGGGAGGCGGAGCCGAGCATGACGGCCGCGTCCGCGATCTCGACCTCGGCGTGGCCGATGCCGCCGTCGGGCATGGGCATGCGCATGCGCTCGACCGCGCCGAAGGCCTCGACGAGGAAGTCGATGAGGCGGGGCGCGTCCTCGGCCACGAGGTAGGGCGTGACGGCGGTGTAGCCGTCGGGAACGGGCTTGACGTCGGGCATGGCGGGCCTCCCGCGAAGGATGTGTGGCAACCGTAGCACACGGGCGCGCGCCGCTCCGGTATCATCCGCGCGAAACCGAACGCGAACGGAGGGCGCGGCCATGGTGCGGCAGGAGATTCTGGACCGGAGCGCGGAGCTGGCGAGGACGCCGGTGCTGGAGCGCATCGCCAACATCCGCGAGGCGCTGGCCGAGGGCGGCGACGAGGCGCAGCAGCTGCGGCGGCTGCCCGACTGGGTGTCGAAGGAGATGGCCAGCGCCGGGCTCTACCGCTTCGCCATGCCCGCCGAGCTGGGCGGCGAGGATCTGCTCGCGCGCGGCCAGATCGAGGCCATCGAGGCCTCCGCCGCCATCGACGGCTCCATCGGCTGGTGCGTGCAGATCAACTCCGAGATCAACTCGCTCGTGCTGCGCCAGATGGATCCCGCCTTCGCGCACGAGATCAGCGACGACTGGGACCTGCTCGTCTGCTCCGGGCTGGGCACGCCCAACGGCGAGTTCCCCGGGCGCACGGCCAAGCGCGAGGGCGACGGCTGGCGTACGACCTATCAGGGGGCCTTCGCCAGCGGCTGCTACAACGCCACCTGGAACCTCGTGCTCAACCCCGCGGCGGAGACCGTGGACGAGGCCACGGGCGAGCCGGCGGACGCCTCCTTCATGGTGCCGCGCGGCGAATTCGAGCCCGTGGACACCTGGAACATGGCCGGGCTGCGCGGCTCCGGCAGCCACGACGTGCGCATCGTGAACGGTTACGTGCCGCCCAGGCACGTGCTGCCCCAGAACGCGCTGGCCTCCACGGAGCACTGGGAGAACCCCACGCTCCGCAACCCCTCGCAGGTGCCCTACAACAAGGCCGCCGTGGCGCTGGGCATCGCGCGCGGGGCCATCGACGCCTTCACCGATCTGGCGCTCACGAAGACGCCGTGGATGTCCGGCTCCGTGCTGAAGGACCAGCCCGAGGCCTACATCCGGCTGGGCGAAATGGAGGCCACCCTGCACGCGGCGCGCGCCTTCGTGCTGGAGACGCAGGCGGACATCGAGGAGAACCTGGGGCCGCTCGACGGCGGGCGCTCCATCCCCGAATGGCCGCTGCTGCGGCTGGGGCTGCTGGCCTCCACGCACGCCGCCCAGGCCTCGCGCCACGTGGTCGACGTGATCCACAACACGGCGGGCACGACGGCCAGCCGCATGGAGCATCCGCTGGAGCGCAAGCTGCGGGACGCGCATCAGGCGGCGGCGCACGGCGGCGTCAGCTGGCGCCACTACGGGCTGATGGGCAAGACGTGGCTGGGCGAGGGCCCGCCGCCGCAGTACGCCGAGGTGAAGCGCGCCTAGCGAACGCTGCGGCCTGCCGGTCGAGCCGCCGGACGGCGGGGGGCCTTGATGCGCCTGACGAAGCTGCGGCGGGTGTGGTAGGATCACCCGCAACCAGAAACGGGGAAAACGGTGCCGAGCGACTACGCCGCGATCCGCGAAGAGAACCGGACCTACTATGGGACGGGCGTTGGGGAGTATGGCCCCCGGCTCCTGACTGGTCTCTACGACGACCGCACCCACTTCATCTTCGAAATCCTGCAGAACGCCGAAGACGCTCTGGCCCGGCGGAAAGGCCCCGCCAAGTCTCGGGCCGTGACCTTCGACATCCAGAATGACGCTCTGCTGATTAGGCACTACGGCGATCCCTTCAACGAAGCCGACGTGCGAAGCATTTGCCGGATCGCCGAGAGCAACAAGAAGTCGTTCACCGATATTGGAAAGTTTGGCATTGGATTCAAATCTGTGTACGCCTATACGGATCGACCGGAAATTCACTCTGGTGAAGAACATTTTGCCATCAGTGATCTGGTCATCCCCTCTGTGATTCCTTCTACCAATTCGATCCATGAGACGCTGTTCATCCTTCCGTTCAACAAACCTACCGTCTCTTCTTCCAAGGCAAGAGGGGAAATTTCTGGAAAGCTCTCGAAACTCGACATGCATTCCCTTTTGTTTCTCCAGCAAATTGGTGAGATCCATTGGAAGATAGACTCTGGGAATCATGGACGATACTGGAGGGAAACGCGAAATTTGGAAGAACAAGTTAAGGAAATTCGACTCTCTTCCACAAATCAATCCAGCGAAGATTGGCTGATTTTTTCTCAGCCAGTTGCACATAAACACAAGAGTGCAGGGAAAGTCGAGATTGCTTTCAGCATCCGGAAAAATGAAGACGCCAGGAATCGTGAAATCATTCCCACAGAACATTCTCCACTTTTTTCTTTCTTTCCCACGGTCGTGGATACCGGTCTCAGTTTCTTTATTCATGGACCCTATCGAACAACACCGAGCCGTGACAACATTCCCTCGAATGACTACTGGAATAATTATCTCATCAATGAGACTGCCGCACTTCTTCGCAAATCGATCCTCTGGCTACGTGATAACCAATTGATCACTGCAGATTTCCTGGATAGCCTTCCGCTGCAAGCCCGCTCGCGTTGGTCCATGTTCGATCCCATATCAGAAGCTGCTCAAGATATTATCCGGAGCGAGCGAGTGCTTCCTCGAGAGTTCAGTGGATATGTTTCTGTCAAGTCCGGCAAAATCGGGACTGAGGATGTTCGGGATATCATTAGTTCGGAACAACTCACTTCGATCATTTCCAGCGACACCGAACAGTTCTGGATGAGTGAAAATATTGGGCAATCCTCCACCCCCAACCTTTACAAATTCCTGACTCAGGAATGTGGAATTAATGTCATCAATCTCCCATGGGTCTTGAGGAATCTTACAAGGGAGTTCCTAGAACGACAAGAAGATAAATGGATTCAGGCTCTATATAGCTGCTTCCAAGGACGGCGTTTTGCAAAGGCTGACTTGGATAGTGCTCCACTTATCCGTCTCGAAAGTGGGCGACATATCCAGTCCATCGCTCCCGATGGACTCCCTTCGGCATATCTTCCCACAGATCAGCCTACCAGCTTCCCGACTGTACGAGCAAGTGTTTGCGAGAGTGAAGACGCGGTCACTTTTCTCAAAGACTTGGGACTCCATGAGGCAGACCAGATTGCTGATATCTTGCAGCACATCGTCCCTAGGTATCGAGACAATCAGTACCTTCCGAGTAAAGAGGGATATGATGCAGATATTCGCCGCATTATTTCGGCCTTCGATACTGCCTCTCGGCAGCGTCGGGAGATTTTTCTTTCTGGACTTCGGGATGCCCCGTTCATTCGTGCCGTGGATTCGGTTGAACGGATTGCAAGGATGGTCCCACCTGGAGCCGCCTACTGGCCGACGAAGGATATCCTCACTCTTCTTTCGGGGGTTCCCGGGGTCTTTCTCGTTGATATTGGTTTCATTTCTCCCGATTTGGAACATTCTTTCAAGGAAATTCTGGCTTCTTGCGGAACCATGTTCCGTCTACAGCCAAATTCTTTCAGTCCGAACCTGAGTGATAGCGAACGTAGGAAACTTCGGATTGCCGGAGGACACGAAGAGAAGACTTGGAGTCGCCCAGATAGCATCACGGACTGGGAAATTCTTCACTTGGCAAACGTTCTCGAAATTCTACCACTTTCTGAATCCATTCCAGAGAAAACGGATGCTTTGTGGAATCTTCTTGGAGAACTTTATGCCGAGAATACCAGTGTTTTTTATGGCAAATATACTTGGTATCATTATAGTACGTTCTCTACTCAATTCGATGCGGCTTTCATCAAGAATCTCCAGAGCAAGCCGTGGATCATCGGGGCCGACGGTATCTTGCACCGCCCCTCGGAATTGGTGTTCGACGATCTTTCCTTGACCCCGCACCCGGATCTACAGAAGCAAATCGGCTTCAAGCCTGCAGCCATCGCTGATCTGGCCGAGTTGGCAGGGTTCGAGCCAGAGGTGCTTGATCACCTGAAAGCTCTCGGCATCACCAATATGGAGGAGCTGAGGAAGATCCTGCCTCGGCCTACCCCCGTGGCCCAGCCCCACGCCCTACCCAACGCTGCTGATGATATGCCGCAGCGCGAGCAGCGGCCATACGGACGTACCCCGAGGAAAGAGACCACCTCGGGGACATCGAACGGAGCACTCGATCCTCCCCGAGGAGTCAGGGGACGCACAGCCACGGACGGCCCCATGCGCAGAGCGAGGGGTTCATCTCCTACGTCCAAGTCCATCCGGGAGAGCGCGATTCCGAGCCGAGCGATGCCGAGCGCCAGCGTCGGCTGAACCTTGAGCGGATGGCCGTGAAGTGGATCCAGGAACAGGAGCCGGACTGGATCGCCACGCCGCCCAACACCCCGGGGTATGACCTCTACATGCTCGATGAGCATGGGGAAGCGGCCGAATGGTGCGAGGTGAAGGCCCTCAGCGGCAGCCTGGACGATAGTCCTGTGAGGGTGTCGCGCACGCAGTTCGACTTCGCCCGCGAGAAGGGCGCCGCCTTCTGGCTCTACGTGGTGGAGCACGCCGGGGACGCGGAGCAGTCTCTCATCCTCAAGATTCAGGATCCCGCGGGGATGGCGCGCACTTTCACGTTCGACCGCGGCTGGCGCGATGTGGCCCTGAAGGATTGAACCGGGATGCGGGCGGGGGGCGCGCGGCGGCGCGGCTTGGTACGCTCGCGGGCGAGCCGTGACGGACGAGACGCTCCCCGACGAACGCCCCCAGCGCCGCCGCGAATACGCCGGAGCGGCCGCCACCTTCGGCGCGGCGGCGCTGGTCGTGGCCGTGGTGGCGCTGATCGTGTGGTTCCTCGAGCTGCGCGGCGACGGCGGCGGCGCGGCGGCGGAGCCCGGCTTCGGCGTGATCGCGCTGCCGGCGGCGCTCAACCCCACGGACGAGGCCCCGGCGGCGGCGGCGGGCCGCGCCGCGCCCGCCTTCCGCCTGCGCGCGCCCGACGGCGCCCCCGTGGCGCTCACGGACTTCCGCGGACGGCACGTGCTGCTCAACTTCTGGGCGTCGTGGTGCGGGCCCTGCCGCGGGGAGACGCCCGCCCTGCAGGCCTTCTTCGAGGAGCGCGCGCCGGGCCTCGTGGTGGTGGGCGTGAACCAGCAGGAATCGCGCGAGGCGGCGGCGGCCTTCGCGGGCGAGTTCGGCGTGACCTACCCCATCGCGCTGGACGCGGACGGGCGCGTCTCCGCCGCCTACCGCGTGAGCACGGGCCTGCCCGTGAGCTTCCTCATCGACCCCGCGGGCGTGGTGCGGGCGATCCACCGCGGGGCGCTCACGCGCGCGGACCTGGACGCGCTGCCGCTCCCGCCGCCGTGACGGGCGCCACGCCCGCGCGCGCGCCCTCCGCCAGCGGGTTCGATCCGGCGCGGGCGCTCTGGCGGCTGCTCACGAACGTGAAGTTCGCGGTGGCGCTGGTGACGGCGGCGGTGCTGGCCAGCCTGCTGGGCGTGGGCCTGCCCCAGCTGCCCGCGGAGATGCGCGACAATGCCGCCGGACGCGCCGCCTGGATCGAGCTGCGGCGCGAGGATTTCGGCCCCCTCACGGCGGCGCTCGACGGGCTGGACCTGTTCGAGGTGTTCCACAGCGCCTGGTTCGCGGGCCTCTGGTTCACCATCGCGGCGGCGGTGACGGTGTGCACGATCAGCCGCCTGCCGCCCGTGTGGCGCAGCGTGCACCGCCCGCCGACGCGCGTGGGCGCACGCTACTTCGAGACGGCCCGCCACCGCGCCTCCTTCACGCACGCGGGCGGCGCGGAGGCGCTGGAGGGGCTGCTGCGGCGGCGGCGCTACCGCGTGACGCGCGCGCACGCGGCGGGCGGCGTGACGGAGCTGTTCGCGGAGCGCCACGGCTGGAGCCAGTACGCCACCTTCGTCTCGCACCTGGCGCTGCTGCTGCTGCTGCTCGGCGGGCTGCTCACCAGCCTGGCCGGGTTCCAGCGCACGCTGGCGCTGGCGGAGGCGCGCCCCGCCGCCCCCCTCTTCCGCGACCCCGGGCCGGGCCAGATCTTCGTGGGCATGGCGGATGCCCGCCGCGGCATCGACGCGGACGGCAACGTGGTCGATTTCCGCAGCGAGCTGACGCTGCGGCGCGGCGGCGAGACGGTGCGCTGCACCGCCACCGTGAACGACCCCTGCCGCGCCTTCGGCCACCGCTTCCACCAGGCCGCCTTCTTCGACGACCTCGCGCGCCTCACGGTGCACGGGCCGGACGGGCGCGCGCTGTTCGACGACGTGCTCGATTTCGGGAACGAGGCCACGGCGGCGCCCGTGCTCACGGTCACGGACGCGGCGGGCGCGGTCGTGTTCGACCAGACGCTGCCGCAGATGGCGAGCGTGCCCGGCGAGCCGCTGGGGCGCGAGGGCGAGCTGGCGCTGGCCGAGCTGGTCCTGCCCGACGCGGTCTACGGCGTCAGCTGGCGGCGGGAGGGGGATACGCTGGCCGTGGCCATCGACGGCGAGGGCTTGGCGCCCGCCGAACTGCGCCCGGGCGAGGCGGTGGAGACGGGCGCGCATCGCATCGCCGTGCGCGGTGTAACCGCCGTGCCCGCCGTCGCCGTGTTCGACATGCCGCGCGGGGAGGCGGCGGGCGCGGAGGCGGTCACGGTGCAGATGCCGGAGGGCGGCGACGGACGCCCCTACCTGCTGGTCACGGGCATCGACGCCGCGCCGGTCGTCATCGCCGAGGGCGCGACCGCGGAGACCGCATCGGGCTACCGCTACCGCTTCGGCGGGCGCGTGGAGGCCGCCGGCATCGACGTGCGCCGCGACCCCGGCGACACCTTCATCTGGGTGGCCGTGGGCATGGCGCTGGCGGGGCTGGGCGCGACCTTCTACGCGCCGCGGCGGCGGCTGTGGGCGCGCGTGGAGGGCGACCGCGTGCGGCTCGCGGGCGTGGCCGCGCGCGGGAGCCACTTCGGGCGCGAGCTGCGGCGCATGGGCGCGGAACTGGGCGCGCGCGACGCCCTGCTGCCCGCCGACCTGGAAACGGAGCGCGAGCGCTGATTACTGGAAGAGCGCGCCCACGCTCTGGCCCGTGTGGATGCGCTCGATGGCGTCGCCGAAGAGTGGCGCGGTGGGGATGACGGTCATGTTCGGCAGGCGCTTGCCGGGCGGCAGGGGCACGGTGTCGGTGACCACGATCTCGCACACGTCGGCCCCGCGCAGGCGCTCGACGGCGGGGCCGCTGAGGATGGCGTGGTAGCCCGCCACCACCACCTCGCGCACGCCCCGCTCGCGCAGGATGCGGATGGCCTCGACCATCGTGCCGGCGGTATCGATCTCGTCGTCCACGATGAGGGCGTGGCGCCCGCGCACGTCGCCGATGACGTTGAGGGCCTCGCTGCCGTCGTCGTTGCCCGTGCGGCGCTTCTCGATGATGGCGAGGGGCAGGCCGAGGCGGATGGCCATGTCGCGCGCGCGCTTCTCGCCGCCCACGTCCGTGGCCACCACGGTGTAGTCGGCCATGCCCTTGGCGGCGAAGTAGGCGCTCACCGGGTAGAGGGCGTTGAGCTCGTCGAGGGGCACGTTGAAGAAGCCCTGGATCTGGCCCGCGTGCAGGTTCATGGTGAGCACGCGGTCGGCCCCCGCCGTCTCGATCAGGTTGGCCACGAGGCGCGCGCTGATGGGCACGCGCGGCTGGTCCTTCTTGTCGCTGCGCCCGTAGGCGTAGTAGGGAATGACGGCGGTGATGCGCCCCGCCGAGGCGCGCCGCGCGGCGTCGATCATGATAAGCAGCTCGAGGATGGAGGTGCTCACCGGCGGATGGAAGGGCTGCACGAGGAAGACGTCGCGGCTGCGCACGTTCTCGCGGTACTGGACGAAGATGTTCTCGTTGGCGAACTCGAAGATGTCGGCTTGCCCGGGCGCGCGCCCCAGGTGGGCGCAGACGGCCTCGGCGAGGGCGGGGTAGGTGCGCCCCGCGAAGACGGCCATGTCCACGAGATCGGCGCGCACCGCGTGGCCTCCCGCGCGGCGCTGCCGCCGCCGTGCGACTGTAGCACGGGGCCGCGATCCAGTCCGCGCCGCCCGCGCGTAGAGTGCGCGCATGGCGGAACGCGAACGGCGGGCGCACGGGCTGTGGGAGAGCCCCCTGAGCGCGGCGGCGATGGCGGCGGGCATCCGCCTGCGCGGCCCCTCCTGGGACGGCGACGGCGAGACGCTGGGCTGGTTCGAGGGGCGCGGCGAGCGCGGCGCGGCCTGCGTCGCGCGCCCCCGTGACGCGGGCGGCGGGGCCATGCGCGACCTCAGCGGGGAGCGCTCCGTGCGCGCGGGCGTGGGCTACGGCGGCGGCGACCTCACGCTCGCGCACGGCCACGCCTGGTACGTGGCGCACGACGACCAGCGCCTCTGGCGGCAGCCGCTGGCGGGCGGCCCCGCGCGTCCCCTCACGCCCGCCTTCGGGGAGGCCGCCGACCCCGCGCCCAGCCCGGACGGGCGCTGGGTGGCCTACGTCCACTCGTACGAGGGCGAGGACGCCATCGCCATCGTGGACGCCGCGGGCGAGCATTGGCCGCGACGGCTGGCGGGCGGGCGCGACTTCTTCATGCAGCCCGCCTGGAGCCCTAATGGCGACCGCCTCGCGTGGGTCGAGTGGGACCACCCGAACATGCCGTGGGACGGCGCGGAGGCGCGCGTGGCCGAACTGGCCTTCCCCGCCGACGGCCTGCCCGTGGCGGCGCGCTCGGCCATCGTGGCGGGCGGGCCGGACGAGGCCGTGCTCCAGCCCGTCTTCACGCCCGACGGCGCGGCCCTGCTCTACGTCTCGGACGCGAGCGGCTGGGGCCACCTGTACCGCCACGACCTCGCCGGCGGCCAGCGGCGCGCGCTCACCGGCGGCGAGTGCGAGCACGGCGCGCCCGCCTGGGGGCAGGGAACGCGCGCGTTCGCGGTGACGCCGTCGGGGCGCGTCGTCGCCATCCGCGAGCGCGGCGGGTTCGCGCGGCTGGTCTTGCTCGACGGCGCGGGCGGGGAACGCGAGCTGCCCCTGCCGCGCGAATACGCCAGCTTCGAGGGCGTCGCCGCCAGCCCCGCGGGGGAGCGCGTGGCCGTCATCGCCAGCGGCCCGGCCACGCCCCCGCGTCTGCTCGCGTTCGACCTCGACGGGGACACCGCCACGCCCGCCGTGGTGCGCCGTTCCGACCCCGAAACGGCGTCCGCCGCAGGCCTCTCCGCGCCCGAGCCGGTGGCGTGGGAGGGGCCGGGCGGCGAGGTGCGCGGCATCCTGTACGCGCCCGCCAGCGAGCGCTTCGACTGCGAGGGGCCGCCGCCGCTGGTGGTGTTCGCGCACGGCGGCCCGACGGACCATGTGGACGCGGGCTGGCGGCCGCAGTTGCAGTTCCTCGCCACGCGCGGCTACGCCGTGCTGGCCGTGAACTACCGCGGGAGCACGGGCGCGGAGCGCGCGACCATGCTCGCCCTGCGCGGCCAGTGGGGCGTGGCCGACGTGGGGGACTGCCGCGCGGGCGCGGAGGCCATGGCGGCGCGCGGGCTGGCTGACGGCGCCCGCACGGCCATCATGGGCGGCAGCGCCGGGGGCTACACCGTCCTGCGCTCGCTGCAGACGCAGCAGCGCTTCTACCGCGCGGGCGTCTGCCTCTACGGCATCTCCAACCTCTTCGCGCTGGCGGACGGCACGCACAAGTTCGAGGCGCGCTACCTCGATTCGCTCGTGGGGCCGCTGCCGGAGGCGGCGGAGCGCTACCGCGAGCGTTCGCCCCTCTTCCACGCGGGCGACATCGTGGACCCCGTGGCCATCTTCCAGGGCGACGAGGACCGCGTGGTGCCGCGCGACCAGGGCGACGCCATCGCCGCCTCCCTGCGCGCCCGCGGCGTGCCCCACGAGTACCACGTGTACGAGGGCGAGGGGCACGGCTGGCGCAGGCCGGAGACGGTGCGCGCCTTTTACGGGACGCTCGAACGCTTCCTGCGCGAGCGGCTCGTCTACGCCTGAGCGCGGCGCGCGGGTAGGCTGGGCGCATGGCCGAACGCCCGCTCATCGCCGTCACGCCGGGCGACCCCGCCGGCATCGGGCCGGAGGTGGCGGTGAAGGCGCTGGCGCGCGCGGAATTGCGGCGGGATGCGCGCCTCTTCCTGCTGGGCGACCCCGCCTGCACGGAGGCGGCGCTGCGGCTCACCGGCTCGCCGCTGGTCCCGCGCGCCATCGCGCGGCCCGCGGAGGCGCGCGGCGAGGCGGGCGCGGTCGAGACGCTGGCGGTGGCGGCGGGCGGCGGGCCGTTCCCCGCGGGCGAGCGCTCGAAGGCGGCGGGCGCGGCCTCCCACGCCTGGGTCGAGGCGGCGGCGCGGCTCGCGCTCGCGGGCGAGGTCGACGCCATCGTCACCGCGCCCATCAACAAGGAATCGTGGCGGCTCGCGGGGAGCGCCGACACCGGCCATCAGGAGGTCTTCCAGCGCCTTTCCGGGGCCGGGCACGTGGCCACCATGCTGGTGAGCGGCGGGCTGCGCTGCGTGCACCTCTCCACGCACAAGACGCTGGCGGAGGCGTGCGCCTTCGTGACGCGGGCCAACGTGCTGCGCGCCATCCGCCTGACGGACGCGGAGTTCCGCCGCTGGGGCTTCGCCGAACCGCGCATCGCCGTGGCCGCGCTCAACCCGCACGCGGGCGACGGCGGCCTCATCGGCGACGAGGAGCTGACCGAGATCGGCCCGGCGGTGGCAGACGCGCGCGCCGACGGAATCGCCGCCACGGGGCCCGTGCCCGCCGATTCGGTTTTCCCGCAAGCCATCGCCGGGCGGCACGACGCGGTGCTGGCCATGTACCACGATCAGGGGCACATCGCCATCAAGGTGCACGGCTTCGAGGAGAGCGTGAGCGTGAACCTGGGGCTGCCCTTTATCCGCGCGTCGGTCGACCACGGCACCGCCTTCGACATCGCGGGGCGTGGCGTGGCCGACGAGACGAGCATGGTCGAGGCGATCCGCACGGCCATCCGCCTGGCCCGCCACGAGGGGCTGGCGGGCGCGGGTTAGGGATCGCGCGCCTCGGGGCGGGGGGCGTGCGGGTCGACGGCGAGCTCGATGTCGCCGTGCTCGGCGCTGGTGGGGGTGACGCGCGAGACGACGTAGAGGAAGGCGATGCCCAGCACGCCCGCCATCAGCGAGGCGATGAGCACGCCCAGCCGCGCCTGCGCGAGGATGGCCTCGGCGTCGCGGAAGGAGAGCTCGGCGATGAAGAGGGAGACGGTGAAGCCGATGCCCGCCAGCAGGGACGCGCCCAGCACGTGCCCCGCGTTCACGCCGTCGGGCAGCCGCCCCACGCCCAGGCGCACGCCGATGAGGGTGGCGAGGCTGATGCCCGCGAGCTTGCCCGCGACGAGGCCGAGGATGATGCCGAGGGCGACGCGCTCGCCGAAGGTGTCGGCCAGCCCGCCGGGCGTGATTTGGACGCCCGCGTTGGCCAGCGCGAAGATGGGTACCACCACGAAGCTCGTGTAGGGCAGCAGGTTGTGTTCGAGGGCGTGCATCACGTCCTTGCCGCGGAAGGGCCGCGCGGGCGTGAGGAAGCCCAGCGCCACGCCCGCCACGGTGGCGTGGATGCCCGATTCGAAGGTGGCGAACCAGAGCGCCAGCCCGATGACGATGTAGACGGAGATGAGGCTCACGCCGAAGCGCTGGGCCGCGATCACCACGCCCACCAAGCCGATGGCCGCCAGCAGCCAGGGCAGGGAGAGGTCGGCCGTGTAGAAGATGGCGATGACGGCGATGCCGCCCACGTCGTCGGCGATGGCGAGGGTGAGCAGGAAGACGCGCAGGCCCGCGGGCAGCCGCCGCCCGAAGAGCGCCAGCACGCCGATGACGAAAGCGATGTCGGTGGCCACGGGGATGCCCCAGCCGTCGGCCCCCGGCCCGCCGCGGTTGAGCAGGAAGTAGACGAGGGCGGGGACCACCATGCCCCCCACGGCGGCGAGGATGGGGAGGGAGGCGCGGCGCGGATCGTGCAGCTCGCCGACGACCACCTCGCGCTTGATCTCCATGCCCACCACGAAGAAGAAGAGCGCCATGAGGGCGTCGTCCACCCACGCCTCCAGGTGCTCGTCCACGCTGACGCTCCAGTCGGCCAGGGTGAAGCCGATCTGGAGGTGGACGTGCCAGAAGTCGTAGTAGGAGCCCCAGTGGGCGTTGGCCCAGACGAGGGCGGCGATGCCGCTGACGAGCAGGACGATGCCGCTGGCCGCCTCGAGGCGCAGGAAGGTGAGGACGGTGGACTGGACGCGCCGGGTCATGGGGCTCCACCAGGCGGGCGTGCCCCGGCCCGTGCGCCCGCGGGTCAGCACGGGCCCGTCCCGTCCGCGAGCGGCATGGTCAGCGACGCCTCCCCCTGAAGAACCCGCTGATCTGGTCCCACATGGAGCCGCTGCCCGCGCCGCGCAGGAACTCGCCCCAGGCCTGCTCGGCGCTGACGGCGCGGTTCAGGCCGCGCACGCGCTCCTCCATCACGTCGCGGATGCGCCCCTCCTCGCCCGCGTCCACCCAGAAGCCGTGCTCGTCCTCGCAGGTGTCCAGCTCGAGGTCGTAGGCGCGGTAGTTGAAGGCCCACATGCGCTTGCCGCAGACGGGGCAGCCCAGCTCGCTCTCGCGACGGGCGTAGACGATGGTGGCGCGGCGCTGGCCCTCGTCGGGGGCCGCGCGCGCCTCCAGCGCGTCCAGCTCGTGGTGGTCGAGCCAGCGCCCGTTGCAGGCGGGGCAATGGTCGACCTCGATGCCTTCGTGGCGCTCCTCGACAAGCGTGGCGGCGTCGCGCGGGCACTGCATGCGCCCATCGTACGCGAGCGGCCCGCATGGCGCGCGCTCAGGGCGGCGGCAGGCGTCGCGCGCCCGCCACGGGCCGCTCGCCAACGGGGTCCGCGAGGATGGCGCGCAGGGCCGCCACGCCGTCGAGCAGGCGCGGCCCCGGACGGCTGAACCAGGCGCTGGCGTCGAGCGCCCAGACGGCGCCGCGCGCGACCGCCGGCAACGCGCGCCATTCGGGCCGCCGCGCGAGCGCTTCGGACTCGCGCACCACCTCGTCGAGCTCCAGCCCGCAGGGCAGCAGGAGCACGACGTCGGGGCGGGCGGCGGCGATGGCCTCCCACGTGACGCGCGCCGACGGCTCGCCCGGGCGGGCCAGCGCATCCTCGCCGCCCGCCAGCGCGACCTGCTCCGGCACCCAGTGCCCGGCGGCGTAGGGCGGGTCGAACCATTCGAGGGCGACGACGCGGGGGCGCGGGGCGGGGACGGGGGCGGGCTCCGCCAGCCGCGCGCGCAGGTCGGCGGCCAGCCGCGCGCCCTCGGCGGCGTGGCCGCTGGCCTCGCCCACCTGCTCGACGGAGCGCGCCACGCCTTCGAGGTTCAGGGGCGTGAGCGTGAGCACGCGCGCGCCCAGCTGCTCCTCGTGCACGACGCGGTGCACCTGCCCCTCGCTCACGGCGCACACGTCGCAGAGCGCCTGCGTGACGATGAGGTCGGGGCGCAGCGCGCGCAGGCGGGGAACGTCGATGTGGTAGGTGGAGCCGCCCGCCGCCAGCAGGCCGCCGATGGCGGCGTCGACGTCCGCTTGCGAGAGGCCGCGCGTGTCCACGGCGGGGCCGGTGAGCACGGGCAGGCCGCGCGCCCCGGCGGGCCAGTCGCATTCGTGGGAGACGCCCACCACTTCCGGTCCCGCGCCCACGGCGAAGGCGATTTCGGTGGCGCTGGGGAGCAGCGAGGCGATGCGCACGGCCAGCGCAGCATGGCCAGCGCGCCCCCCGCGCGCAAGCGGGGGCGGGGCGGCTAGGCCCGCGCGCGTTCGAGGTTGAGCGCGAGCAGGCGCGCCAGCGTCTCCTCGTCGGGCAGGTCGGGCGGCCAGCCGTAGGCCGCGAACACGGCCTCGTCCAGCTTGGCGTGGGCCGTGGCGAGCCAGGCGGGGAGCTCGTTGTACAGCTTCGTGAGCGTCCGCTCGCGCCGGACGGACGCGGGCGCCCCCTCGGGGCTGAGCCAGCCCTCGCGCCGCTCGTGCAGCCCTCGCGCCGCCTCCGCGATTCCGTGCGCGAGCAGGCTGTCCGCCGGTTCCTCCCCCGGCGGCCAGGGCAGCGGGAAGGTCTGAAAGCAGGACGTCGGCGTGTAGCGCGGGCGGCTTTCCAGCTGCGTGCCCTGCGCCAGCGCCCACAATTCGTGCGGGCGCGAATGGAGCACGCCGAAGAAGTAGTCGTCCTCGCGGGGGAAGACGACCGTCGCGCTGCTGGGCAGCGTGGGCGGTTGCGCCCAGACGAAGAGGCGGTGCTTGGAAACGCGCGGCGTCACGATGAACCGGGAAAGCGGGGCTATCGCGGCGCGCATCTCCAGGGCCGGTCCCCGGTGAATCCACCATTCTTCCTCTTGCGCCTGGTCGTGAGGCGGGTCGGTCCAGATATGCCGGGAGAGATATTCAAACGGTTTTTCATAGAGTTCCGCCTCCTTCAATTCGATGCCCGGCGGGAAGTCGATGATCCAGCGTTCGCGCCGAACCCCGGTAATATCGGTGGCGTTCATCCACGGACGAAGCACGTCGGCGTTCTTGCGTCCGTCCGGGGTTGGATCATCCCGCATCAACTCGGCGGTGTCCCACGAAATCTCGAAGGGGGTGATCCTCGTATTATCGCCCTGAAAGCAGATCCCCGCGTTCTCGGGGAGTTTGGCGGCGATCGTCAGGTCCACGCCGCTGGTCAGGTTCGCGTTGATGCTCCTCACGGAGCGCCCGTCGAGGACGCGCTCCGTCTCCGCGCCGTCGTCGAAGCCGACCATCGAGACCTGCACGGCGGCGCCGTCGAGCGTCCACTCGCGGTCGGATTCGGCGAAGAAGATGTCGCCGGATTCCTTGATGCGCTGGAGCACGACGCGGTTCCTGCCGCCCCGGATGCCCTGCGTGGCCAGCAGCCCGACCCTGCGGACCTTGCCGTCCTGGACCATGCGGCGGGCCTTCTCGTGCCAGTAGCAGCAGAGGTCGGCGGCCTGGGGCACGCGCCCTTCCCACACCGCGAACAGCGCATCCACGTAGTCGTCCGTGAGCTCGGTTCGCAGTCGCTTGCCGCCGAGAAACGGGGGATTGCCCACGATGACGTCGGCTTCGGGCCACTCGGGTTCGCGCGGATGCTCGTCCTCGCTCCGGTTCCCGGTACCGCGCTGCTCGACGATGGCGTCCATGAGGCTGATGGCGTTGAGCTTCTGCAGGATCGGGGCCTCGTTATCCAGGGCGATGCCATTGCGGTGCTTCCACTGCAGGTAGCCGATCCAGACGACCATCGCGGCCAGTTCGCGGGCGTACTCGTCGATCTCGATGCCGCGCAGCTGGCGGGGATGGACGTGCGGCTCGAAGTGCGCGCCGCGCAGCCCGGCCCAGGCGATGGCCTCCTTCTCCAGCCCCTTGAGCAAGGCCAGCGACACGTAGAGGAAGTTCCCGGAACCACAGGCGGGGTCGAGCACGACGACGTTGGCGAGTCGCTCGAGGAAGGGCGCGACCTTCTCGCGCACGCGCTCCGCCCGTGCGTCTTCGGTCGCGCCATGCGGCCGCGCCTGCTCGCGCGCGGCCTCGGCCGCCTCGCGCACGGCCTCCCATTCGCGCCGCAGGGGGGCCATGAGCACGGGTTCGACGAGCGTCTCGATGTCGGCGCGGGAGGTGTAGTGCGCGCCCAGCGCGGCGCGGGCGCCGGGGGCGAGGATGCGTTCGAAGAGGGCGCCGAAGATGGCGGGCTCCACCTCGGCCCAGTTGAGCGCGTCCAGCTGCTGCAGGATGCGGATTTCCTGCGTGGTGAGGTCGTCGGGCACGTCGCGGTCGGTGAAGAGGTCGCCGTTGATCCAGTGGATCGTCTGCGGGCCGAAGCGCCCGCCCTCGACCATGGTGCCGAAGAGGTCGGCCAGCGCCTCGCGGAAGACCCCGGCGTTGGCGGCCTGCGCGTTCAGCAGCTCGGAGAAGGCGCCGCGCGGCAGCAGGCCGATGTCGCTGGCGAACATGCAGAACACCATGCGCGAAACGAAGCGGGCGATGCGCTGGTCGTCCGTGTTCCCCCAGCGCCGCAGTTCGGCGACGACGCCCTCGAACATGCTCGCGGCCTCGGCGGTGATCTCCTCGGTGGTGCGCCGCGGCTTCAACCTCGACGGATCGGCCCAGAGCGCCCGCAGCACGTCCAGCGCGCGCAGGTTCGGCGCGTCGGGCGGCGTCTCGCCCGTGCCCGTCGTCACCTTCGCCGGGGAGTCCCTGTCCAGGTCGTCGAGGTCGAAGCGGTAGACCCACGACTCGCGGTTGGTGAACTTGGTGTGGACCTCGAAGCGCTCCAGGTCGGAGACGACGAGCAGGGGCGGGTTGCCCAGCGCCTCGTGGTAGTCGAGGCACTGCTTGTAGGCCGCCCGCAGGTCCTTGTGTTTGCCCTTGTACTCCCAGGCGAACTTGTCCCGCAGCCAGACGTCGACCCATCCGCGCGGGCCGCTGGAGCGTTTCGTGTCCTTCTCGAAGGTGTACCAGGTCTGGCTAGGATCGCCCTTGTTCGGTTCGTCCTCGCCCACGAGGGCGCAGAGGTCGATGAAGTGGCTCTGCGCGCCGGCCCTCTCGCGCCCGGCGGAGCCACGCCACTTCTCAACGAACTCCCTCGTGTCCACGCGCGCCCATTCTACCGCTCAGCGCCTCCGCGCGCCCGTGGGGCGCGGGGCGTATCCTGCGCGCATGACCATGACCGAACCGCGCATCGACTGGGACGCCGCCTTCGAGGAGGCGCTGGCCACGCTGTGCGCCTACCTGCGCATCGATACCTCGAACCCGCCCGGCGGGGAGCGCGCCGCCTGCGACTTCCTCGGCGGCATCCTCGAACGCGAGGGCGTGCCCTTCGAGCTGTACGACGCGGGCGACGACCGCGTCTCCCTGCGGGCGGCGCTGCGCGGGAACGGCGCGCGCCCGCCCCTGCTGCTGCTGAACCACACGGACGTGGTGCCCGTGCAGCGCGAGTACTGGGACGAGGATCCGTTCGGCGGGGCCGTGCGCGACGGCGAGGTGTGGGGGCGCGGGGCGCTCGACATGAAGGGCCTCGGCGTGGCCGAGCTGACGGCCCTGCTGCTGCTGCGGCGCACGGGCCAGCCGCTGGCGCGCGACGTGGTGTTCCTGGCCGTGGCCGACGAGGAGGCAGGCGGGGGACGCGGCATCGAGTGGCTGGCCGAGCATCACCCGGACACGCTGGAGGCGGAGTACGTGATCAACGAGGGCGGCGGCGGCTCGACCGAGCTGTTCGGCGTGGAGCGCCCCGTCTTCACCGTGGGCACGGCGGAGAAGGGGCCGCTCTGGCTGCGGCTGGTGGCCGAGGGGCGGCCCGGGCACGGCTCCATCCCGCACGAGGACAACGCGCTCGACCGGCTGGTGCGCGCGCTGGGGCGAGTGCAGGCGTGGGAGCACGAGCCCGACCTCTCGCCCGTGCTGGCCGAGTATTTCGCGCGGCTGGAGCGGGCGGGCGTCTACCGCGGGGGCACGGAGCCGGGGCAACTGGCGCGGACGGCGGAGCGCGACCCGCGCGTGCGCGCCCTGCTCACGAACACGATCAGCGCGACCACGGTGAGCGCCGGGGTGAAGCACAACGTCATCCCCGCGCGCGCCGAGGCCACCATCGACTGCCGCCTGCTGCCGGGCGTGGCGGCGGACGATTTCGAGCGCGAGGTGGCGCGCGTCATCGACGACCCGAAAGTGCGCATCGAGCGCGTGTTCGCGGGGTACTCGGAGACGAGCGCGCACGACACCGAGCTGTTCGCCGTGATCGAGGCGGTGGCGCGCGAGCTGGTGGAGGACGCGGTGGTGACGCCCGGGCTGACGGCGGGCTTCACGGACAGCCGCGTGTTCCGCGACCGCGGGGCCGTGGCCTACGGCTTCTCCGGGGGGCTGACGCCGCCGGAGCTGGCGCGCACGGTGCACGGCCACAACGAGCGCGTGACGCTGGACGGCTTCCGCCTGAGCTGCCAGATGATCTACGAAATCGCGCGCCGCATGTGCGCGGCCTGAGCGCTATTCCCAGGGATCGCCGGGCATGAGGGGGCGGCCGCGCCCGTCCGGGTCGAACTGGTCCATGGGCCAGGGGCCGGGGGAGTAGCCGCGGCTGGCGGTGAGGCCGCCGTCGAGCGGCAGCACCGTGCCCGTCACGTAGCGGGAGGCGTCGGAGGCGAGGAAGACGATGGGGCCGATGAGGTCCTCCGTGACGCCGATGCGGCGCATGGGCGTGCGCCCCTCCAGCATCTCCATGACGCCGCTCTGCACGAGGCCGTCGTGCGTCATGGGCGTGTCGAAGACGGTGGGGGCGAGGGCGTTCACGCGCACGCCGCGGTCGCCCCATTCCACGGCCAGGAACTCGGTGAGGCGCGTGACGCCGCCCTTGGCCGCGAAGTAGCCGGGCGTGCGCCCCTCGAAGCCGCCGATGCCGAAGATGGAGCTGAGGTTGATGATGTTGCCGTGGCCCTGCCGCAGGAAGTACTGGGCGGCGGCGCGGCAGCAATGCCACAGGCCGGTGAGGTCGGTCTCCACGATCTGGCGGAACATGTCGTTGTCCGAATGCTCCGCGCGGAAGGCGCTGAGGTCGGAGATGCCGGCGTTGTTGATGAGCACGTCCACCGTGCCGAACTCGTCCCAGGCGGCCTTCATGAGCGCCTCCACCTGCTCGTAGTCGCACACGTCGCAGGCGACGGGCAGGAAACGGCGGCCCTTGCCCTCGACGAGGGCGCGCGTGTCGCCGAGGCGGTCGAGGCTGCGCGAGGTGCCCACGATGTCGGCGCCGCGCTCGGCCAGCGCCTCCGCCCAGACGGCGCCGAGCCCGTAGCTCGCGCCCGTCACGATCACCGTCTTGCCTTCCAGGGAGAACACGTCGTCGGCCATTGCAACCCTCCGGCGGGCGATTCTACGCGGATGCGGGCGCGCGTTCGAGGTTGAGCGCGAGCAGCCGTGTCAGCGTCTCCTCGTCGGGCAGGTCGGGGGGCCAGCCGTAGGCGGCGAACACGGCCTCGTCCAGCTCGCGGTGGGCCGTGTCGAGCCAGGCGGGGCGCTCGTTGTACAGCTTCGTGAGCGTCCGCTCGCGCCGGACGGACGCGGGCGCCCCCTCGGGGCTGAGCCAGCCCTCGCGCCGCTCGTGCAGCCCTCGCGCCGCCTCCGCGATTCCGTGCGCGAGCAGGCTGTCCGCCGGCTCCTCCCCCGGCGGCTAGGGCAGCGGGAAGGTCTGGAAGCAGGATGTCGGCGTGTAGCGGAAGCCGCTCTCCTTTTCCCGAAGCTGCGTGCCCTGCGCCAGCGCCCACAATTCGTGCGGGCGCGAATGGAGCACGCCGAAGAAGTAGTCGTCCTCGCGGGGGAAGACGACCGTCGCGCTGCTGGGCAGCGTGGGCGGTTGCGCCCAGACGAAGAGGCGGTGCTTGGAAACGCGCGGCGTCACGATGAACCGGGAAAGCGGGGCTATCGCGGCGCGCATCTCCAGGGCCGGTCCCCGGTGAATCCACCATTCTTCCTCTTGCGCCTGGTCGTGAGGCGGGTCGGTCCAGATATGCCGGGAGAGATATTCAAACGGTTTTTCATAGAGTTCCGCCTCCTTCAATTCGATGCCCGGCGGGAAGTCGATGATCCAGCGTTCGCGCCGAACCCCGGTAATATCGGTGGCGTTCATCCACGGACGAAGCACGTCGGCGTTCTTGCGTCCGTCCGGGGTTGGATCATCCCGCATCAACTCGGCGGTGTCCCACGAAATCTCGAAGGGGGTGATCCTCGTATTATCGCCCTGAAAGCAGATCCCCGCGTTCTCGGGGAGTTTGGCGGCGATCGTCAGGTCCACGCCGCTGGTCAGGTTCGCGTTGATGCTCCTCACGGAGCGCCCGTCGAGGACGCGCTCCGTCTCCGCGCCGTCGTCGAAGCCGACCATCGAGACCTGCACGGCGGCGCCGTCGAGCGTCCACTCGCGGTCGGATTCGGCGAAGAAGATGTCGCCGGATTCCTTGATGCGCTGGAGCACGACGCGGTTCCTGCCGCCCCGGATGCCCTGCGTGGCCAGCAGCCCGACCCTGCGGACCTTGCCGTCCTGGACCATGCGGCGGGCCTTCTCGTGCCAGTAGCAGCAGAGGTCGGCGGCCTGGGGCACGCGCCCTTCCCACACCGCGAACAGCGCATCCACGTAGTCGTCCGTGAGCTCGGTTCGCAGTCGCTTGCCGCCGAGAAACGGGGGATTGCCCACGATGACGTCGGCTTCGGGCCACTCGGGTTCGCGCGGATGCTCGTCCTCGCTCCGGTTCCCGGTACCGCGCTGCTCGACGATGGCGTCCATGAGGCTGATGGCGTTGAGCTTCTGCAGGATCGGGGCCTCGTTATCCAGGGCGATGCCATTGCGGTGCTTCCACTGCAGGTAGCCGATCCAGACGACCATCGCGGCCAGTTCGCGGGCGTACTCGTCGATCTCGATGCCGCGCAGCTGGCGGGGATGGACGTGCGGCTCGAAGTGCGCGCCGCGCAGCCCGGCCCAGGCGATGGCCTCCTTCTCCAGCCCCTTGAGCAAGGCCAGCGACACGTAGAGGAAGTTCCCGGAACCACAGGCGGGGTCGAGCACGACGACGTTGGCGAGTCGCTCGAGGAAGGGCGCGACCTTCTCGCGCACGCGCTCCGCCCGTGCGTCTTCGGTCGCGCCATGCGGCCGCGCCTGCTCGCGCGCGGCCTCGGCCGCCTCGCGCACGGCCTCCCATTCGCGCCGCAGGGGGGCCATGAGCACGGGTTCGACGAGCGTCTCGATGTCGGCGCGGGAGGTGTAGTGCGCGCCCAGCGCGGCGCGGGCGCCGGGGGCGAGGATGCGTTCGAAGAGGGCGCCGAAGATGGCGGGCTCCACCTCGGCCCAGTTGAGCGCGTCCAGCTGCTGCAGGATGCGGATTTCCTGCGTGGTGAGGTCGTCGGGCACGTCGCGGTCGGTGAAGAGGTCGCCGTTGATCCAGTGGATCGTCTGCGGGCCGAAGCGCCCGCCCTCGACCATGGTGCCGAAGAGGTCGGCCAGCGCCTCGCGGAAGACCCCGGCGTTGGCGGCCTGCGCGTTCAGCAGCTCGGAGAAGGCGCCGCGCGGCAGCAGGCCGATGTCGCTGGCGAACATGCAGAACACCATGCGCGAAACGAAGCGGGCGATGCGCTGGTCGTCCGTGTTCCCCCAGCGCCGCAGTTCGGCGACGACGCCCTCGAACATGCTCGCGGCCTCGGCGGTGATCTCCTCGGTGGTGCGCCGCGGCTTCAACCTCGACGGATCGGCCCAGAGCGCCCGCAGCACGTCCAGCGCGCGCAGGTTCGGCGCGTCGGGCGGCGTCTCGCCCGTGCCCGTCGTCACCTTCGCCGGGGAGTCCCTGTCCAGGTCGTCGAGGTCGAAGCGGTAGACCCACGACTCGCGGTTGGTGAACTTGGTGTGGACCTCGAAGCGCTCCAGGTCGGAGACGACGAGCAGGGGCGGGTTGCCCAGCGCCTCGTGGTAGTCGAGGCACTGCTTGTAGGCCGCCCGCAGGTCCTTGTGTTTGCCCTTGTACTCCCAGGCGAACTTGTCCCGCAGCCAGACGTCGACCCATCCGCGCGGGCCGCTGGAGCGTTTCGTGTCCTTCTCGAAGGTGTACCAGGTCTGGCTAGGATCGCCCTTGTTCGGTTCGTCCTCGCCCACGAGGGCGCAGAGGTCGATGAAGTGGCTCTGCGCGCCGGCCCTCTCGCGCCCGGCGGAGCCACGCCACTTCTCAACGAACTCCCTCGTGTCCACGCGCGCCCATTCTACCCCACGGCGTTGGCGCGCGCGCCCGTGGGGCGCGGGGCGTATCCTGCGTGGGCGCAACCGCGCGAGGAACAGGAGGCCCGCCATGCCCGCACGCCGCGTCCTCACCGAACTGGACGAGTGGCCCCGCCACCAGACGATCGACACCTTCGACATGGTGGCCAACCCCAGCCCCGGCTGGAGCGACGGCTACTGGCATTGCGTGGGCGACCCCGACGGCGAGGTGAACCTGATCACGGCGCTGCGCCTCTACCACAACACGAACGTGATCGACGCCTACGCCATCCTCAGCACGGGCGAGGGGCGGCAGTACAACGTGCGCGCCACGCGCCGCCTGCGCCCCAACATCGACGAGCTGCGCGTGGGGCCCTTCCGGCAGGAGATCATCCGCGGGCTGCGCACCCTGCGCCTGGGGCTGGACGAGAACCCCCACGGCGTCTCCTTCGACATCCTCTGGGAAAGCTCGGCCCCGCCCTACGACGAGTGCCCGGGCGTGCGCACCTGGGTGGACGGGCGGCTGGCGGGGGAGCGCTCCAACCTCGTGCAGCTGGGCGACCTTTCCGGCTGGATCCGGGTGGGCGGCAGGGAGCACCGCTTCGAGGCGGCGGATGGCTGGGCGGGCGCGAAGGACCACTCCTGGGGGCAGGCGAACACGGGCGAGGGCGAGCAGCCCAACCGCCACGCCGCCCCCGTCGAGCGCCGCCGCTCGCCGTGGGGCACGCCGGGGGCGCGCTGGTGGTCGCTCGTGCGCTTCCCCGACCGCTCGCTCTACCTCTCCTTCCGCCACCGCGACGACGGCACGCTCACGGCGGCGGGCACGGGCGGCGTGGAGCTGACCGAGCTGGGGCGCGTGCACAGCCGCATCGACTACCCCTACGGCTCGGGCCGCGAGGGCTGGGCCCATACCGACCTGGCGGTGAGCGACATCGCGTTCGAGGACGGCTTCCCCCGCCTGAAGAGCGCGCGGCTGGACCTGACGCGGCCCGACGGCGGCGTCGACCGCTTCCTGCTGGAGACGGTGAGCAGGCCCGTCTACATGCAGGGCGGGGGCTACTGGGGCGGCTGGAACGACGGCCTCGGGCGCGGCGTCTACCGCGGCGACGTGGTCGAGGGCGAGGTGTGGGACGTCTCCCACCCCGTGATCGTGCGCGACCTGAACGGCGCGGAGGTGAAGCAGCGGCCGGGCGGCCACTACGCCGAGCTGTACACGCGCTACACGAACCTGGACGACCCCGCCGACGTGGGCCTGGGCCTGCAGGAGTGCGTGTTCATCGGGGAGTACCAGGGCATCAAGGCGATGTAGCGCGGCTAGCCCATGCCCTCCAGCATGACGAGCGTGCCCGGCGCGCCCTCCTGCCGCAGCCCGCGCACGGCGGCGTAGTCGGGCGAGTCGTACCACGCCTTGGCCGCCGCCATGTCGGGGAACTCGATGAGCACCGTGCGGTTGTTGGCCAGTTCGCCCTCGATCACATCGGGCGTCTCCGTGTAGACGAGCACCTTGGCGTTGTGGGGCGCGAGCGTGCCCCCCGCTCCGGCCAGATAGCGGTTGACCTTCTCCTGATCCTCGACGCGACCCTGCGCGAGCACGTAGGCGGGCATCGGTTCCTCCTCGTTCGGCGATGGCGATGCGGCCATGCTACGCCAATCGCGCATCGCGCGCGCGGGCCGCGCCTACTCTCCCTGGTCCAGGCTCTGGTCGCGCGGCGCGGGCGGGATGTCCCAGCGGGCGCGTTCCCGGGCGAAGACCCAATAGGTCCGGCCAGTCGTGAAGGTGGAAAGGCTGTTCACGCCGAGGGATGCGGGCGCATCGGGGAAGAAGCTGAGCCAGGCCCCGGATTCCGTGTCCCGCGTATGGATGGCGGTAACCGCGGCCACCGGCCACGTTCCCCCGATCGACTCCTCGATGGAGATGCCATCGGGGCCCCGCCAGACGAGGAGGTTCCGTCCCGGTTCGAGATCCGTCAAGCGACTGGTGGGTCGCCGCTCCAGCGCATCCAGTGGCAGGGGATAGGTACCGCGGGGTCCCAGCACGGTGCCGCTCGTGGCATCGGTGATGCGGACCGAAAGCAGCGCCCGCCCGGTGATCGGATCCACTTCCGTGATCGAAACGTCGGGCCCGCGAGGGTCGGAACCAGGCCGCCCCCAGGTGACCAGCCAGTTTCCGTTGTCCAGCAGCTCGACGAGCCCCCCGATGGCCGCGTAGCGGTCGAAGGTTCCGTGCAGGGAATAGTGGCGCAGGAACGTGGCGCGTCCGTTTTCGAGATCGAGGGCGTACTCCACCACCCTGCTGAAGACGCCGCTCTCGCGAGTGGTGGTCCCGGTCGCGGGATCGACCTGGCAGTGGGCACCGTTGTCGAAGAGGACGAGGTTTCCGTTCGGCCGCAGCCGCGCGGAGTGCTGGCCGCAAAACTCCCCGTACGGGTCGTCCACGATGTTCAGGGGGGCGGGCGCGTCGCTGGCGAGCCAGTCCGCGTCGTCGCGGTTGCTCTTGCCCAGCAGCCAGACGATCTCCCCGGTCGTCCCGTCGATGCGCAGCACCTGCGAGCACCCGCGGAAGGATGCGATGACGTCCCCGTCGACGACCTCCAGCGAATTGACGTGCGCGTAGCCATCCGGGAAGCGATGCTGGGTGCAGTCCTCAAGGGCCATGTGATCCCAGGAGTTCCAGAGGAAAACCTGCTCCCGTTCCGGAGTGATTTCCTGGATGACCGAGTCCCTCACTGCCTGGGTTGTGCTATAGGGATTGCCGTCCTCGTCCCTGAAAGCGCTAAAATCATGCAGGCCTGGCTCGTAGGAAAGCATGATATAATTGCCGTTTGGCCTGATGAAGAAAGCATGCTGGCCAGTATGCGTAAGTGGCGCAACGGTCGACACGATGTCCACGACCGTCATGTCCCAGTCGCGCACGATAAAATCCCGATGGATGGTTTCTTTGCCGTCGATAGTCACCCGGTCCTGCCGTCGTGCTTCCGAGTACGGATAGAGACCGTTCTTGTGATACGCCAAAGCCCTCACGTCTGTGGTGGCGCTGTAGTGGAATCGTGGAACCCCGTTGGTGTCGAGAATCGCGTTGTAGCGCTTGTCCTGCCCGTCTACGGACACGGTCATTAAGAAGCTCGATGCCTCCGGCGACTTCCGCACCGTGATGATGGGGAAATCGTCCGGCAGGCAGTGCACGGTATAGACGGCGCTTCCGCCCGCGTCATTGTCGAGGCCGATGACGACGTCGCTGTCCCCCGAAAGCCCCGTTACCTCCGACCGCGCCATGCCCGGTCCGGTATCTGGCAGACGGACGCCATTGACCGTCAGTCGCGTGCCCTCGGCGGCGGCAAGGGAGAGCGCAAGCGCGCCCCCGCCACATCCCGAGGCGTAGTGATGCGTGCCGGGATCGAACGGCGGGTACATCGCGCGGCCCTCCCCCGTCGCCGAGAGCGATTCCAGCGTCGGGGCTCCAGCGCGGTCGTCGATGGGCGTCTGCGCCACGGCCCCGCTGGAGCGCGTCAGCGTGGGGATGAGCAGCATCGCGATGGCGATGAAGGTCGCGAGCGCGACAGGCTTGCCAAAGCGGGTGGGGGTAACGGAATCGCGGGCCATGACGGCGGCGATGCTACGCCGCGAACGCCCGCGCGGCAAACGGCGCTCAGTTGACGCCGGGCTGGAGGGGATGGCTGGCGAAGCGCGCCAGCTCGCCCCCCTGCCGCCGCAACGCCCCGCGCCAGAGCTCGTCCGGCTCGCCGTCGAAGGGGTCGTCGGGCAGGGCGGCCACGACGAACCAGCCGTGGCCGTCGAGCTCGCCCTCCAGCTGGCCCGCGCCCCAGCCGGCGTAGCCCGCGAAGGCGCGCGCCCGCGCCAGACGGCCCGCGAAGCGCCCCGGTCCCTCGCCCGGATTGACGAGGCCGAGGCCGGGCGCGACGCGCAGGTCCCAGGCGGCGGCGGGCACGTCGTCGCTGGCGGCCAGCACGAACACCGCGGACGGCGAGACCGGCCCGCCGCCGAAGAGCACGGACGGCGCGGCGGCGAGGTCCGCCCACTCCGGCAGGTGCGCGGCCACCGCCTCCCCCTCGACGGGGCGGTTGAGCACGAGGCCGAAGGCCCCGTCGCCGTCGTGCGCGCAGAGCAGCACGACCGTGCGCCGGAAGTTCGGATCCTCAATGTTGGGCGTGGCGATGAGCAGGCGGCCCGCGAGCGCGTCGGACATGGCCGCCTCACGCCTCGCCGAAGGGCGCGATGGGCTCGGACCAGACGACGCCCGCCGCGCGCAATTCGGCGATGGCGTCCGCGCCGTAACCCAGTTCGGCGAGGATGGCGTCGGCCTGTTCGCCCGCCAGGGGGAAGCCGCCCAGTTCCGGGCGGTTCTCGCTGAAAGAGGTGAGGGGGCCGTAGCGCTCGTGCTCGCCCCAGGCGGTGTTGCGCACGGGCGCGCGGAAGCCGTTGGCGGCCACGTGCGCGTCCCCCGCGATGAACGACCCCACGGAGGCGCCGTCGGCGCGCACGCAGCCCAGCCCGGCCCCCGCCAGCAGCGCCTCCCAGTCGTCCGCCGCGCGCGTGGCGAAGAGGGCGGCGAGCGCGTCCGCCAGCTCCGCGTCGTGCTCGGCGCGGGCGGCGCGCGTGGCGAAGCGCGGATCGGCGGCGAGGTCGGGGCGCCCGGCCAGCTCGCAGAAGCGCTCCCACTCCCGCCCCCGCGCGAGGCCGAGGAACACCCAGCCCCCGGCGGCGCGGTAGAGGCGCCAGACGGCGTTCAGGCCATGAAGGTCGGCGTCGGGTTCGGGGCGCGGCGGCTTGCCCGCGTAGTCCACGAAGTCGTCGGCGTTGGCGTGGGCGTTCGCGCCGAACATGTCCACGAACACCTCCTGCCCGACGCCGAGGCGCTGGCGCGCGCGCAGGCCCAGCAGGGTGGCGGAGGCCACGGCCAGGGAGGTGTTGGGGTCGGGGTTGAGCTCGTTGGCGCGGAAGAGGCGGCGGGCCGTCTCGCGCAGTTCGGGCAGCGTCGCGCACACACGGGGCTCGCCCGCGCCCGCCTGTAGCAGCGCCCCGCCCAGGCCCGCGCCGGGGATGGGGTGGGTGGAGGGACGGTGCGCGCCCGGCCCCGCGCGCCCGTAGCCGTTGACCGACACGTAGACCAGTTCGGGGCGGATGGCGCGCAGCTCCGCGTAGCCGATGCCCAGCCGCTCGGGCACGCCCGGTCGGTAGTTGTGGATGAGCGCGTCGGCCTCGCGCGCGAGGGCGTGGACCACGGCGCGGCCCTCCGCCCGCTTCAGGTCGATGGCAATGCTCTCCTTGCCCCCGTTCACGCGCGCCGCGCCCAGCGAGGCCACGCCCATGCCGCGGAAGGGGTCGCCGCCCACCGGTTCGACCTTGATCACGCGCGCGCCCAGGTCGGCCAGCACGGCGGCCCCCAGCGGCGCGGCGATGACGGTGGCGAACTCCAGCACGGTCACGCCCGCCAGCGGCGGACCGGCGGACGCGGACGTTGGCGCGACGGACGCGGACGGACGCGCGCGCGGGGCCTCGCGCAGGACCGCCTCCGTGTGCGCGCCCGCTTCGGGAGCGGCCTCGCCCGCCGTCCCCGGCGTGGCCGTCAGCCGCGCCAGCGGGCCCAGCTGGCGCACCGTGCCCAGCGCCGGGTGCTCGCGCTCGACCACGTGGCCGTTGCGCGTCAGGTCGGGGTCGTCCAGCGCCTCTTGCGTGCTCTGGAAGGGGGTGACGGCCACGCCGCCGTGCTCGACGAACGTCTCCATCCACTCGTCCGCCGTGCGCTCCAGCGTGCGCCGGAACATGCGGTCGCGCAGCCGCTCGCGCGCTTCGTCCGACCAGCCCGCGGGCGAGCCTTCGTAGTCGGGATCGGCGAACACGTCGTCGAGGCCCGCCGCCACGAGGTAGTTGTCGAAGAGGTGGGCGAGCAGGTTGCCGAACTGCAGCCAGCGCCCGTCGCGCGTCTGCAGGGCGTGGTAGTTGAGCGTGGGCATGGCGGGCGCGGACAGCCCCGCGAAGCGTTCGGGGAAGCGCGCCGCCAGCTGCGCGCGGTAGAGCCCGCCGAGGTCGTAGACGAAGAGCGCCTGCAGCAGGCTCGTCTCCACCAGCTGGCCGCGGCCCGTGGCCTCGCGCGCGTGCAGGGCGGCGAGGATGCCCTGCAGGGCCGCCTGCGCGCAGGCGTGGGCGCCCGCCTGCACGGCGGCGTAGGCGGGGCCCTCGCGTTCGGGCACGCCGCCGAAGGTGAGCATGCGCCCCATCTTCGCCGCCACCACGGCCTCGTAGCCCGCGTAGCCCGCGAACGGCCCCTTCGCGCCGAAGCCCGTGATGGCGCAGCTGACGAGCGCGGGGTTGCGCGCGCGCAGGCGCTCGTGGTCCGCGCCGAGGGCGGCGGCCTTGCCCGGGCGCATGGCCGTCACGGCCACGTCCGCGCCCTCGGCCAGCCGCGCGAGCGCCTCGCGCCCCTTATCCGTACGCAGGTCGAGCACGGCGCTGCGCTTGCCCCGCAGCCACACGGGGGCGTTGGCGAGCGCGCGCCAGGGGTCGCCGCCGGGGCGCTCGACCTTGATCACGTCCGCGCCGAAGTCGGCCAGCGTCATGGTGGCGAGGCCGCCCACGGGCCCCTCGCTCAGGTCGAGCACGCGGATGTCGTCCAGCAACTGCGGCATGGCTCCCCTAGCCTACGCCAGCCCGCTTCATCGCACGGTCACGACACGCGCGGACGCGACCACCCTGTCGAGCAGCGGGCCGTACTTCGCGGCGCGGGCGGCCCTGTCGGCGGCGCGCTCCGCGTCGCTGATGCGAAGGGGGCGTCCGTTCTCGTCGAGGGGTTCTCCCAAGACAATGGAGATTGGGTAGCTGCGACCGACCTCTTCCGCCGTTCCCGCGTCCAGGATGAGTATGAATCCGCCATCGTTCGCCCCGTTCGCGGAGAAGTACGCCGTCGCCGCGGGATCACAGCCGCCCGCGCAATCGGTTGAGCCGGTTCCATACACGCCATCAAACTGCATACGGAGGCCCTTGGGCACGGTGAAGACGAGAGCCTTGCCTTTCCCGTGTTCACCGACTCCGGGCATTGCGGTCCACCAGTCGTCAAGGCGAATCAGGTAAGCGCCTTCCCCGACCACCTGGTCCCATTCAATCGCGACGGGCGCGGCGGGCGTGGCCGCGCGGGCGGCGAGTCCCACCGCCAGCATGAGGACGCAGGCGCTGGCCAGCAGCGCTCCCTGCCCGCGCCAGACCTCGCGTGCGCGCATGGCCGCTCCCCGTTGCCGCCGATTCTAGCGCGCGGCGGCGCTCAGGCGGGCAGCAGGCCGCATTCGCGCAGCCGCTCCATCAGCGCCGAGCGGCCCAGTCCCACGTAGCGCTCCTCGCCCGTCTCCAGCCCGTACAGGATGTCGTGCAGGGGCGCGATCCAGTAGCGGAACTCGACGCGCTCGTGGAAGCCCGCGCCGAGGGGGCGGTCGTAGAAGCGCGCCACGTCGTCCACGGCGCGCCAGCCGCCGCCCGCGAGGATGCCCGCGAAATCGACGGCGGGGTCGCCGAAGCCCGCGCCGCCGAAGTCGATGACCCCGGCCAGATGGCCGTCCCGTTCGAGCAGGTGGACGAAGCCGAGGTCGCCGTGCACGAGGCGCGGGGACGGTTCGAGGCGGGCGCGGGCGTGGCGCGCGAAACCGCCGTCCACGGCCACGCGCAGGGTGGCGGAGAGACGCGGGAAGACGCGCATCCGCAGCTCCTCCAGCCAGTCGCGCGGGTCGGGGACGCGCTCCGGCGGGGGCTCGCCCAGCGCCTCCCCCGCGCGCTCCGGCGGGAAGCCGTGCAGAGCCGCGAGGAACGCGCCGATCTCCCGCGCCAGCGCGCCCCCGCCCGGCCCGAAGAGGGAGCGCCGCCGCAGCGCCTCGCCCGCGATCAGGGGATGGCCCGCGAAGGTCCGCCCGCGCCAGCGGCCCCGCCAGCGCGGCGCGGGCACGGGCGCGGGCAGCGCGGGCGCGAGCGCGGGCAGCAGGCGCAGCTCGCGTTCCAGCAGGCGCGCGCCGGCGGCGGTGCGCGGGAAACGGAAGACGCGCGCGCCGTGCGCGAAGGTCCAGTGCGACCAGCCCTGGTCGAGCGCGCGCACGGGCGCCGCCCCCAGCTCGGGGAAGGCGTGGCCGATGGCGGCGGCCGCTTCGGATGCGTCCATGAATCCGTGCCAGAATACGGCGTGCCCCTCATTCTCGGCGTGACCGGCTCCATCGCGACGGGCAAGAGCCTGCTCGGCGCGCGCCTCGCCGAAGCCCCTGCCCCCCCGCTTGCCCCCAGCCCCACCATGCCGTAGAACCCGCGCCATGCCCCAGCGCCACTACGACCGCGTCGAACTCGTCTGGCCCGGCAAGCGCTCCGAGGTCGAGCGCGTCCGTCTCCCCTTCCAGACCATCGAGCGCGTCAACGACGCCCGCCGCTCCCGCGACGGCCAGCCTTTTTTTCGTTCTGATACTAAACATAACGGGGGGGGGGGGGGGCGCTCCTCTCTGAAGAATGGCAGGGCTGGCGTAACCGTCTGATTTGGGGCGATAACAAGTATATTCTCGACTCTTTGCTTAATGAGTTCGCCGGGAAAGTGGACTTGGTTTATATCGATCCGCCCTTTGCGATCGGTGCGGACTTTTCGTGTGACGTGCAGGCTGGCGATGTCATGCTGGAAAAGAAACCCAGCGTGATTGAAGAACTGGCCTATCGTGATACTTGGAACGAAGGTATTGGTTCCTACTGTCAGATGATGTGGGAGCGGCTTCAGCTGGTGTATGATTTGATTAGCGATGATGGTAGTATCTATCTTCACTGTGACCCGACGGCTAGCCATTATCTAAAAGCCATAATGGATAACATCTTCGGGATGGAGAACTTCAGGAATGAAATCGTGTGGGAGCGTATCAAAGGTGCTGGGAAAACGAGTCAGTATGAATCTAAGGCATTCGGAAACAGTTCCGATAGTATTCTGTTTTATGGAAAAACCGACGATGCATTCTTTGATGCCACTGGTGTCACCACTCCGTATGATGATGTTGAAGAATCCTTTCCGTTCACTGATGCAAAAGGGAGGTACAAGCGACGTAGCCCATTTCGTCCACCCGGGCTAGGCCCGCGACCGAATCTATGTTACGAATACAAGGGAATTGTGCCGCCCCATCCTTCTGGATGGACCGTGAATAGGGAGAAGCTCGAACGGATGGATGCCGACGGAGAACTGGAATGGGTTGCTCCTGATCGCGTGTATCGTAAGCAGCGTGTCGGGATAGGAATTGTCCCCAACAATATATGGATTGATATTAATGCTGTTGGGGCTAATCAGAGTCATGGTTATCCTACGCAGAAGCCGGAAGCTCTGCTTGAACGTATCATCAAGGCATCGAGTAACCCCGGTGATCTCGTTTTGGACTTCTTCATCGGTTCCGGCACCACCCTTGCTGTTGCCGAGAAGCTGGGTCGGCGATGGATCGGGGCTGATTTGGGCCGCTATGCCATCCACACGACGCGCAAGCGCCTGCTCGATATTCCCGACTGTCGCCCTTTCAAAGTGCAGAACCTCGGGCGTTACGAGCGCAAGCACTGGCGAGTGACAGAGGCGGGCGAGGCTATCGGCAAGTACTACCGTTTCATCCTTAATCTTTACGGGGCGCGCCCTGTGCAAGGCTTCGCCCATCTGCACGGCGAGCGGGCGGGGCGCATGGTGCACGTGGGTGCCACCGACGCGCCCGTCACCAACGCCGAGCTGCGCTCCGCCATCGAGGAGTGTGTGGACAACGGCCTCACCGCGCTGGATGTGCTCGGCTGGGAATGGGAGATGGGCCTCAATCCGGCGGGCAAGGACGAGCTGGCGGCGCACTACGGTGTCGATACGCACCTTCTCAACATCCCGCGCGAGGTTATGGACAAGGGCGTGAAGCCGGGAGAGGTGCATTTTCTGGAACTCTCCGTGGCCGAGGTCGCGGCGCATGTGGACGGGCGCGAGGCCACGCTGGAGCTGATGGACTTCCTCCCCGCCCTCGACGACTACATGCGCGAGAAAACCGAGGGCAAGATCGCGCGCTGGTCGGACTGGATCGACTACTGGTCCGTGGACTACGAGTACGATGGCGAGACGTTCGTGAACCAGTGGCAGGCCTACCGCACGCGCCGCGAGCCGAAGCTGGCGCTGCGCTCCGACCCGCACCGCTACGCCCCCGGCGAGTACAAGGCGGTGGCCAAGGTGATCGACATCTTCGGCAACGACACGACCTGCGAGATCGCCGTGACGGTGGAGTAGGGATGGGCGGCGCGCGCCTCTTCCAGGCCTACCACGTGCCCGTCAGCCAGCGGGAATCGCGGGCGGCGCTGGTGCCCGCCATCCGCGAGGCCGTGCACGCCTGGCGGCGGCGCGGCTACGAGGGCGCCACCGCCACCAGCCGCCGCCTGCTCACGCACTGGTTCGAATCCGACCACCTGCAGGACGGCGAGGAATGGCACTACTACTACTGCCAGCGCGAGGCCATCGAGACGCTCGTCTACCTCTATGAGGTGATGCAGGCGCGCAAGCTCTACACGCTGGCCGAGCAGTTCGACCCCGACGGGCGCATCCACGCGCGCCCCAGGGACGACCGCTGGCCGCGCTACGTGCTCAAGATGGCCACCGGTTCGGGCAAGACGAAGGTCATGTCGCTGGCCGTCGTCTGGCAGTACTTCAACGCGCGCTTCGAGCGCGGAAGCCGCGACGACTACACGCAAACCTTCGCCCTCATCGCGCCCAACGTGATCGTCTACCAGCGCCTGCTGGAGGACTTTCGCGGGGGCGGCATCTTCCGGCGCGACCCGCTCGTGCCGCCGGAATGGCAGGCGGACTGGCAGTTCACGGTGGTCACGCGCGACGACCCCGTGCGCTCCTCCACCCCCGGAACGCTCTACCTCACCAACATCCACCAGCTCTACGACGCGCGCGGGCGGCGGCGCGCGGGGGCCGAGCCGGAGGAGCTGACGGCCGTGCTGGGCGGCCCCCGCCCGAGCGGGGCGGAGGGTACGGGCGCGGGCCTGCGCGAACGCATGGCGGCGCACGGCGAGCTGCTCGTGCTCAACGACGAGGGCCACCACGTGCACACCGACGAGATGGAGTGGGCGAAGGTGATCGAGGGGCTGGACGCGGGGCTGCGCGAGGGCACGGGCCGCGGCCTGCGCGCCCAGCTCGACTTCACCGCCACGCCCAAGCACACGAACGGCGCGCTCTTCCCCCAGATCGTGGTCGACTACCCCATCGCGCAGGCCATCGACGACGGCATCGTCAAGCGCCCCATCCTCGGCGAGCTGTCCGGCGTCGTCGAGTACGAGGCCGAGGACGCCGCCCAGCGCCACCGCGACAAGCTCACGGCGGGCATCGCCAAGTGGCGCGAAACGCGGGACAAGCTGAAGGAGCTGAAGCGCAACCCGCTCCTCTTCATCATGACCGAGAACACGCAAGCCGCCGACGAAATCGGGGACTGGCTGAAGACGCAGCCCGACTTCAGCGAGGAGAGCGTGCTCGTCATCCACACCAACCGCAAGGGCGAGATCAGCGAGGCGGCCAGCCGCACGCGCGAGCTGGACGAGCTGCGCGAGGCCTCCCGCAAGGTGGACGAGCCGGACACGCCCTACCGCGCCATCGTCTCCGTGCTCATGCTGCGCGAGGGCTGGGACGTGCGGAACGTGTGCGTCATCGTGCCCCTGCGCGCCTACTCCGCCAAGGCCCAGATCCTGCCCGAACAGACGCTGGGGCGCGGTCTGCGGCGCATGTGGCCCGTCGCCTCCGGCGACGTGAACGAGCAGGTCATCGTCGTCGAACACGACTCCTTCCGCGGCTTCTGGGATCAGGAGCTGAAGGAGGAGGGGCTGGACATCGAGCGCAAGCCCGTCGCCAGCGTCCACCCCGAAATCGAGACCATCCTCGTCGACCCGGAGAAGCTGGAATTCGACATCGACGTGCCCGTGCTCACGCCCGCCATCACGCTGGAAACGCCCGACTTCGGCGCCCTCGACGTGTCCGCGCTGCAGGCGGGCAATCTTGGCCTCGACGACGCCGACGCGCGGGAGGCGCTCGAATACACGGGTCGCGACATCCTCACGACGGAGGTGGTGGAGAAGTCCGAGATCGAGCGCGAGTTCCCGGCGGACGCGGCGGGCTACCTGAACGTGCTCGCGCGCCTCGTGCTGCGCGAATGCCGCCTCGCCAACCTCGCCGACGGCTTCGCCAAACTCGCGCCCCTCATGAAGCGCTACGTCGAGACGCGCATGTTCACCGAAGCGGCCTCGATGGACGAGCGCCGCGTCATGGTGCGCCTCAACACCGGCGACGCCAAGCAGCTGTTGTTCCGCCAATTCGTCATCGCCATCCGCGCCCTCGCCATCGTCGAACGGGAGCAGCGCCTCACGGACGAGCGCATCCGCGTCTCCGAAACGAAGCCCTACGCCACCACGCGCCGCCTCAAGGTGGAGGCCGAGCGCACCGTCTTCAACCTCGTGCCCTGCGACAGCGAGCTGGAAAAGCGCTTCGCGGAGTGGCTCGACGCCCGCGCCGCCGACGTGCTGGCCTTCGCCAAGAACGAGCACGCCGTCGGTTTCCACGTGCCCTACATGAGCCCGTCGGGCGGCCTGCGCTACTACCGGCCCGACTTCGTGGCGCGCACGGCGGACGCCGCCTGGGTGCTGGAGACGAAGGGGCTGGAGACCATCGAGGTGCCGCGCAAGGACCAGCGCATGGCCGCCTGGTGCCGCGCCGCCAGCGACCTCACGGGCGCGGACTGGCGCTACCTGAAGGTGACGGAGTCGCTGTTCGGCTTCTCGGAATGGGACTCGCTGGCCGCCCTCGAACGCGGCGCCGGCGCCCACAACCCGTGACGCCGCCCCCTTCCCCCTCTCCCGTCGCGCGCGCTTCACTGCCCCCGACCCGCCGTCCGGCCTGGACTACGGTGAAGAGTCGTAGCGCGAACGGGCCAACCCGGGGGACCGCGGCGCCCCCGCCACTAGGTGGCGTACACGCCGCGCTTGTGCACCACCACGTCGCCCTCCACGTGGGCCTGGCAGGCGAGGCGCAGGCGCGGATCCTCGATGGAGCGCGCGCCCCGCTGGCGCACGAGGTTGGCGCGCTCGTGGCGGCCCATCTCGCTCAGCCGCCCCAGCCCGGAGACCACCTCCATGGCGCAGTTCGAGCACTCGCCCGCGCGGTCGCAGCCCTCCGGCCAGAAGTACCCGCGCGCGCTCACGGCGTCCATCACCGTCTCCCCGCGGGAAGCCTCGACCTCGATGCCCAGCGGCTCGACGCGGATGCGCGGCATGGCCCCAGCGTAGCACCGCGCGGCCCTGCGTTCGCCGCTACCGCGCCAGCCCCGCCTCCGGCATCCCCTCGCCCGACTCGCTCCAGAAGGCCCCGTTGGGCGCGGCGGCGGGGCCGGGCGCGGCGGGCCCCTCGCGCAGCGCCGCCACCACCTCGCCCAGCGTCGAGACGAAGGCCGCGGGCATGGGCAGGCGCGCCGTCGCCTCCTCCGCCGTCAGCCCGTCGAGGAAGCGCTCGCCGAAGTAGTCGAGGCTGGTGCGCGGCAGCGCCGCCAGGTCCGCCTCCACGCCCGCCAGCGCCCGCGTCAATCCCTCGCCCGGCAGCAGGCCGCTCACGTTCACGCGCTCCCCGAAGAGGTCGTTGGGCACGGGGTGGACGCTGGCCGCGACGCCCGTTTCGGCGGACAGCTCCGCCGCCAGCCGCGCCAGCACGGGCGCGATCAGCGTCCCGCAGGCCAGCGCCACGCGCCGCCCCGCCAGCTCCGGCGCCGGCTTGGCCCGCAGCCGCCGCCGCAATCGCCGCCAGTCGTCCAGCAGCCAGCGCGTCATGCCGATGCCGTTCTCGTACTGGGGGAAGCCGTCGTAGCGCCGCGCCGCCGGCGGTGGCAGGCCCGCCGCCAGGTAGTACTCGTCGGCGCACTGCACGACGCTGCGCCCGTGGGCGGCCTCGCAGGCGCGCTGGTGGCGGCGCACCACGGCGATCAGCCGCCGCGCGAACTCCCGCTTCGGCGGCGGCAGCATGAGGCCGTCCCGCTCCAGCGCGCGCTCCTCCAGCCGCGGGCTGGCCCCCACCGGCACCACGGACACCGTCCGCACGGTGGGATGGAGCGCCGTCAAATCGCGCAGGGAGCGCTCCAGCGCCTCGCCGTCGTTCACGCCCGGCGTGAGCACGATCTGCGTGTGCGCGCGCAGCCCCAGCGCCCCCAGCCGCTCCAGCTGGGCCAGCACGTCGGGCGCGCGCGCATTGCCCAGCAGCCTCCGCCGCAGGTCCGCGTCCGTGGCGTGCACGGACACGTTCAGGGGGCTGAGCCGCTGCTCCTCCAGCCGCGCCCAGTCCGCCTCCGTGAGGTTCGTGAGCGTCACGAAATTGCCGTGCAGGAAGCTCAGCCGGTAGTCGTCGTCCTTCAGGTAGAGCGGCTTCCGCAGGCCCTTCGGCAGCCCCTTCAGGAAGCAGAAGAAGCACTGGTTGTCGCACACCGTGACGCCGTCCCAGGTGGCGCGCTCGAAGGCCAGGCCGAGGTCCTCGTCGGGGTGCTTCTCGAAGACGACCAGGTCCTCCGCGCCGTTCGCCTTGCGGAAGCGGGCCGTGATCTCCGGCTCGGCGGCGAGGAACTGGTAGTCCACCGCGTCGCGCAGCGCGCGCCCGTCGATTTCGAGGATGGCGTCGCCCGCCTCGATGCCCGCCGCCGCCGCCAGCGACCCCTCCGCCACGGCGGCCACCACGCCCCCCGCGGCCGGCTTCACGGGGACGCCGCCGCGCTTTCGGCCAGCGCCTCCAGCGCCTCCCGCAGCCGTTCCGTCAGCGCCCGCGCCTGCGGCCCCAGCGAACCCGGTTCGCGCCGCACCGGGATGGGCTCGCCGAAGCGGGCGGAGACGCGCGGGCGCGGCCACAGGCTGCGCGGCTTGCCCAGCCGGTTCGTGTTCGTCAGGCGGCAGGGCAGGATGGGCGTGTTCGTGCGCAGCGCGATCACCGCCGTGCCCCCGTGCAGCTCCCCCAGCGCGCCCGTGGCGCTGCGCGTGCCCTCGGGGAACATGCCCAGCATGCCGCCCTCGCGCACGGTGGCCTCGGCCAGCCGCATGGCCTCGCGGTCCGAGCCGCCGCGCCGCACGGGGAAGGCCCCCCACGAGCGCACGAAGGGGGCGAGCGGCCACGCGAACAGCTCCTCCTTGGCCATGAAGCGCACGTGGCGGCGGCGCACGGCGATGGCCACCGCCATGGGGTCCACGTTGCCGAGGTGGTTGGAGGCGAGGATGAGCGGCCCGTCGATCACGTGCTCGCGCCCCTCCACCGTCCAGCGCCCGATGACCCACAGGATGCCCGCGCACAGGCGCGTGGTGCCGCGGTAGAAGACGCGCGTCCAGGCCGCCTTCAGGCCGCTCACGGCGAACCCCCCGCGCGCGCCGCGATGGCCTCCAGCGCCGCCGCGATCATGGCCTCGCGGTCGAGCGCCGCCGTGTCCAGCGCCACGGCGTCGGCGGGGGCCAGCAGGGGGCCGTGCGCGCGCGTGCTGTCCACCGTGTCGCGCCCGCCGATGTCGCGCCCCGCCTCGCCCGTCGTGCGCGGCGCGCCCCATTCCGCCGACTGCTCCCCGCGGCGTTGCGCGCGCACCTCGCCGGGCGCGTCGAGGAAGAATTTAACAGGAGCCTCCGGCAGCACCACGGAGCCGATGTCGCGCCCCACCAGCACGGCGGGACGTTCCGCCGCGAAGGCGCGCTGTTGCGCCACCAGCTCGCGCCGCACCTCGGGCACGGCGGCGTAGGCGCTCACCGCCGCCTCCACGTCGGGGCCGCGCAGCAGGTCGGTCACGTCCGCGCCCGCCAGGCGGATGCGCGCCTCCCCCCCGGGCGCGGCCACTTCCAGCCCGCCGTCGCGGGCGAGGCGCGCGCAACCCTCGGCGTCGGCGGCATCCACGCCCGCGCGCAGGGCCGCCAGCGCCACCGCGCGGTACATGAGGCCCGTGTCGAGCAGCGCCAAGCCGAGCCGCTCCATCAGCGCCCGCCCCAGCGTGGTCTTGCCCGAGGCGGCGGGGCCGTCGATGGCGATCGGGTGCGGATGGCGCGCGTCCATGCGGTTCGGCCCCCGCTTCATGCTACCCCGCTTCGCCCGGCGCGCGGCGGCGTAGAGCGCGTCCACCTCGGCGGGCGCGAGCTCGCGGCTTTCGCCCGCCGCCAGCCCGCCCAGCGCCAGCGGCCCGATGCGCACGCGCCGCAGCGCCGTCACGCGCCGCCCGACCACCGCCAGCATGCGCCGTATCTCCCGCTTGCGGCCCCCGTGCAGGGCGATCAGCAGCCAGCGCGGGTCGGGGGGCGCGTCGGGGCCGCCCGGGCTGGCCGCGCGCACGGCGTCCGCCTTCAGCCGCTCGCCCTCGTGCCGCACGCCGCGCGTCAGCCGCTCGCGCCCCTTCTTCCCCAGCGGCTGGTCGATGGCCACGAGGTACTCCTTCCGCACCTCGTGGCGCGGATGCGTGAGCAGCTCCGTGAGCGCGCCGTCGTTCGTGAGCAGGATGAGACCCTCGCTCTCGCGGTCCAGCCGCCCCACGGGATGGAGCGCGGGCCCCCCGTCGGGAACGAGGTCGAGCACCGTGGGCCGCCCGCGCTCGTCGCGCGCCGTGGAGAGCGCGCCCGCGGGCTTGTGCAGGGCCACGTAGCGGTAGCGGTCGCGCCGCACGGGCTCGCCGTCGAGCGTGATCGCGTCCCGCTCCGGGTCGGCGCGCGAGCCCGGCGCGCTCCGCACCTCGCCGTTCACGGCCACGCGCCCGGCGGCGATCATGGCCTCCGCCGAGCGCCGCGAGGCCACGCCCGCGTTCGACAGGATCTTCTGCAGGCGTTCAACGGCCACGGCGCCGTCCGTTCAGGGCGCGCGCGCCGCTCGCGAAGGCGGCCAGCGTCAGCGTCGTGCCCGCGCCCGCCGCCGCGCCCAGCACGACCCACGGCGTGGCGCTGTCCCCGCCCCGCTCGAAGCGCACGGTCGGTGGCGGCGCGCGCTCCATGCCGGCCAGCGGATCCTCCGGCTCGGGCTCGGGTTCCTCAGTGGCGGCGTCCCCGGCGGCGACGGCGAAGCGGTTGGACGCGCCCGGCGATGGCCCCAGCGTCAATCCCCAGCGCCCGCGTTCGGGCGCCTCCCCGTGGCCGTGCGCGGCCAGCGTGCTTCCGGCGCTGGCGGCGGGCAGGGGCGGCGCGAACACGCTCCCGTCGTCGCCCCAGGAGATGGCGTCCACGAGCGCGCCCGCGGGCGAGACCAGCCGCACGGCGTCGCCCTCGTTCCGCAGCCCCCCGCCGATGCCCCCGTCCGCCAGCCGCACGACCGTCGCGCCCGCGGGCAGGATCGCCGCCGCGCCCGCCACGATGAGGAATCCGCCCGGCGGCACCTCCGCGGCGGGCAGCGGATCGAGCGCGTCGCCGTCGCCGATGCGCCAGCCCGCCGTGCTCACCGGCTCGTCGCCGACGTTCACCAGCTCGACCCACTCGTGGGCGCGGTCCAGCCCGGGTTCGGCCGCGTCCGCCAGCACCTCCGACAGGCGCAGCGTGAGCGGCCCCGGCTCCGCGCGGACGGTGGGCGTGGGCGCGGCGGATGGAGCGGCGGCGCTCCCCGATGCACGCGCGGCCTCGGGCGTCGGCGACGGTGTTGGCGATGGTTCCGGCGTCGGCGTGGCCGTTGGCGCGGGCTCGGGCGATTCGGTGGGCGTGGGCGATGGAGTAGGCGTGGGCGTGGCGATTGGAGTCGGCGTAGGCGTAGGGGTGGGAGTTGGCGTAGCGGTCGGCGTCGGGGTAGCCGTTGGCGTGGGGGTAGGAGTTGGCGTCGGCGTGGGCGGCGGCAGCGTGACCACCAGCACGACGTCGTCGAACGCGGCGGTGGCGCGCCCCGCCGACGAACGCACCAGCAGGCGCACCCGCGCCGACCGCGCCTCCGCCGGGGCCCGTACCGGTCCGCTGGACAGCGTCGCCCAGGGTTCGGCGCTCGTCGTGCTCCCGTCCACGGACCCCAGCTGCTGGCCGCTGCCGTCCGCCAGCGCGTACCACGCGACGCGCAGGGTGGCCTCCCCCGTGCCGAAGGCGATGCGCGCCGCCGCCGAGGCCGCGTACCACTGCCCGCCCTCCACCGGCGCGGCGCGGTCCATCCAGGTCGCGTCGGGCGCGTCCGCGGAGAGCAGCGCCGCCCACCGTCCGCCGTGCGCCGATTCCGTGACGCCGAGCGGCCCCGAATGCCGCCATCCCGCGGGCCGCTCCCCGTCCAGCCACTCGAAGCCGCCGTTCTCCACCAGCTGCCCGGGCACGAACGCCTCGGGCCCCCGCGTGGGCGTCGGGGAGGGGGTTGGCGATGGTGTGGGGGATGGTGTCGGCGTTACCGATTCCGTGGCTTCGGGCGTGGGCGTCGTCGGAGGCGGTGCTGGTGGCGCTGTTAGCTCGACCGCGAAGGACTCGACCACGCAGTCGCTGGAGTCTGTAACCCTGATGGTCGCCTGATAGGACACTGTTCCCGCAGGAGCCTGCACAGATGTACTGGCGCTCTTGCTTGCGCCGTCTAGCTCCAAGCGGGCATCGCCGATCGGACTGGGTATGACTGTGCCCGATTCATCCCAGAACATCAGTCGCAGTGTTCCGGTGGTAGCGTTTCCACGCACCGTCGCGGACGCTTGATAGGTTGCGTACGGTTGCGCGTCACCGGTCGTAGTTTGATCGCACGAAGCCGCCCTATCGCCTTGCCCGTTCGCGGGAGCGGTCGCCGTGAGCGCGAGGGCCGCGACGGCCACGACGACCAGAAACCCGAGCAGGGGCAGCCTCATGGGGCGCAGCCTACCGGATTGCGGCGAGCGCCGCGTCGGGCGGGCAATGCCAGCGCTGGCGCGCGCGGGCGCGGGGGCGTAGGGTGCGGCCCACATTCTCCCCTGCGAGGTCCGAACGATGACGGAGACGGCGACCCTCAAGGTGGGCGACGAGGCCCCCGATTTCGAACTGCCCAGCCACCCCATCAGCGGCGACACCTTCCAGCTGAGCGCCCACCGCGGCGAACGGGCGGTGGTGATCAACTTCGTGCCCGCGGCCTTCTCGCCCGTGTGCACCGACCAGCTGTCCGCCATCACGGAGCGGCTGGCCGGCAGCGGCGCCGCCGCCGTCGTCATCTCGTCCGACAACACCTGGACGCTGGAGGCGTGGAAGCAGGAGACGGGCGTGGACATGCCCATGCTCAGCGACTTCAACCCGGTGTGCGCCACGGCGGACCAGTACGGCGTGCGGCTGGAGGGCACGAACATGGCCAACCGCGTGGTCGTGGTCGTGGACAGGGACGGCAAGGTGGCGCACGTCGAGAAGGCGCCCGAGGTCGTGCAGCTGCCGGACTACGGGCCGGTGGTGGCCTGCCTGAGCGGCTAGCGCTTGCCCGTGCGCGGGGGCGCGCGGTAGGGTTGGGCCACACTTTCACGGGGAGGCGCGAACATGACGCTGGCCATGCTTTCGGTGGGGATGGAGGCGCCCGATTTCGAGCTGCCCAGCAGCCCCATGGGCGAGACGTTCCGGCTGAGCGAGCAGCGCGGGCGGCACGCGGTGGTGGTGAGTTTCGTGCCCGCGGCGTTCTCGCCCATCTGCAGCAGCCAGCTGCCCATGCTGGAGACGATGCAGGCCACCTTCGCGGCGCAGAACGCCATGACCGTGGCCATCGCCACGGACAGCGCGTGGGCGCTGCAGGCCTGGAAGGAGCAGATGGGCGTGACCTACCCGGTGCTCAGCGACTTCCAGCCGCTGGGCGAGACGGCGCGCAACTACGGCGTGCTGCTGGAGCAGCTGAACATGGCCAACCGCGTGGTGGTGGTGGTGGACCAGATGGGCATGATCGCCTGGATCCAGGCCGAGCAGCAGCTCATGTCCAACGTGCCCAACTACGACCCCATCTTCGCCTGCCTCGGGACGTGAGCCGTAGCCGGTGATCGGTCCCCTGATCACCGACCACCGGCCACCGGCTACCCGAACATGATGACGCTGCGGTTGACCTCACCGTTCTTGAGGGCGTCGTAGGCCTCGTTGATCTGGCCCAGCTCGTAGCGGCGGGAGATGAGCTCGTCGATCTTCAGGCGGCCCTGCCGGTACAGCTCCATGAGCCAGGCCATGTCGTGGGTCTGGCGGGTGGAGCCGTAGAAGCTGCCGATCATGCCCTTCTCCGAAAGGAAGGCCGCGCCGGGCAGGCTGACGACCGAATCGAAGGGCAACATGCCCACGATGACGGCGCGCCCGCCACGCTTCGCCATCTCGAAGCACTGCTCGGCGGTGGCGGTGAGCCCAATGGCCTCGAAGGCGTAGTCCACGCCGCCGCGCACCAGCTCCTTCACCTGCGCCACGGGGTCGCCCGCGGAGGCGTCGACCACGTCGGTGGCCCCGAACTCCCTGGCGGCGGCGAGCTTGTTCTCGAGCATGTCCACGGCGATGACGCGGGAGGCCCCGGCGGCCACCGCGCCCTGGATGACGTTGAGGCCGACGCCGCCGCAGCCGACCACGGCCACGGTCTGGCCGGCCTGCACGCGGGCGGTGTTGGTGGCCGCGCCCACGCCCGTCATGACGCTGCAGCCGACGAGCGCCGCGGCTTCCATGGCCACGCCCTCGGGCACGGGCACGAGCGCGTGCTCGCTCACCAGCTGCCGTTCGGCGAAGGCGGCCATGCCCGCGAACTGCGTGACGGGCTGGCCCTTCATGGAAAGGCGGTCCTCGCGGCCCAGGCGGTTGGTGTTGAGGCAGAGGAAGGGGCGGCCCTGGATGCAGTTGCCGCAGTGGCCGCAGGAGGCCACGAAGGCGATGACCACGCGGTCGCCGGGGCGCACGCGCGCGACCTCCTCGCCGACCGCTTCGACCACGCCGGCGGACTCGTGGCCGAGCACGGCGGGGCACTGCATGGGGTACTTGCCCTCCATGAAATGCAGGTCGGAGTGGCAGACGCCGGTGGCGCTGGTGCGGACGAGCACCTCGTTGCGGCGGGGCTCGTCCACATCGATTTCCTCGATGACGAGGGGCTGGTCGACGCCGTACATGACCGCGGCCTTCATGGCAGGCCTCCTGTCGTGCGTGATGTGCGCGATTCTACGGCATGGCGCGGGGCGGGGGCATGGCCGGGCCGCCGGCGTCAGAGCGCGGAGCGCAGCTGCGACAGGGCCGCCTCCAGCTCCCGGCCGTGGCCCTCGATCTCCGCCAGCAACTCCTCCGGCGTGCGCGTGTCCGTGTCGTCCGGACGGTGCGGGTTCACGGCCTTCAGGTCGTAGCCGTTCGCCTCGATCTGCTCCCGCGTCACCGTCCACGAGCGCTCCCGTCCTGTATACTCCGCGCCCGTGGCGGCCAGTACGAGGCTGGTTAACAGGCTCCGCGAGGGCTACCGCATCCTCGCCGCTCTGGACTCCCGGGGCGGATACAGCGAGGCGGATACCCGCCAGCATCTCATCGACCCGCTGATCGAGTCGCTGTACGACTCCGCGCGCGTCCGCCGCGAGGAGAGCGCCGCGGGCAACCGCCCCGACTACGTGCTCTACAGCCGCCCGCTCGTCGAAGGCGATCCCGCGCGGGCCATCGTGGAAGCGAAGCCGCTGGGTACCGATTTCGAGCGCCACCAGCGCTCCGGCGACCGCACGGAGACGCCGCACCGGCAGGCCCGGCGCTACCTGCGCGACCACGCCGCCGGAACGCGGTCCACGCTCGGCGCGCTCACCGACGGCCTGCGCTGGCGGCTCTACCGCAGGGGCGCGGGCGAAGCGGTCGAGCAGGACGCCGAAATCGACATCGGCCCGCTCATTCGCGGGGAAGACGAGGCCTTCGAACCGCTGGACTCCCTGCTCACGATCCTTGCTCCGACCACTGGCCGCCAGGCGCAGGGCGCGGTGGGCGAACGGGCGCTGCGCGCGCTCGCCGCCGCCGTCGGGAACGAGCAAGAGTCGTTGCGGGCGCTCGGCGCCGTCTCCGCGCCCCACCCGCCCGTCGATGCGGGCGAACTGCAGGGCGCCGCGCGCGATCAGGCGCTGGAGGACTGGGAAGCCCACGCCCACGGCGACGGGCCGGTGGTCGAGGTGGAGAAGGCTCACCAACCCTCGCTGCTCGACGCGCACCGCGTCCGCATCGCCGCCGTGCGCTTCCGCTACGAGGAGCGCGGCATCGGGCGCGAGGACGCCGCCCGTTGCGCCCGCATCTTCGCGGCGCAATCCGCCTCGCGCGCCGCCGTCGTGTTCGTCTGGCAGCTGGAGCCCGATGGCCGCTCCCGCGCGCGCATCGCGACCGCCCACGACCGGCGCGTCTCCATGACGCAGCCCTTCGATCCCGAACTGCCGCCCCCGACCGCCCACGAGGCCGCCGCCCGCGTGCTGGAACTGCTGCGGCGGGAAACGGTCAGGCCCCAGTCGTTCGCGGACGCGCTCGACGTGCTGCCCCTGCAGCGGAGCTTCTACGAGGCGGTGCGGCGGTGGATGCGCGATCTGCGCCACGACGACGGCGCGTTCCGCGAAACGCCCGACACGAACGAGCGCCACGAGATCCTGCTGCGCCACCTCATCCGCACACTGTTCGTCTGGATTCTGAAAGAAGAGGGCGACATCCCCGGCGACCTCTTCGACCGCCAGTTCGTGACCGAGAACGGCATCGGCGACTACCACGGCGAAGTGCTGCGCTACCTCTTCCACGAACGGCTCAACAAGGAAAAGCGGGATCGGGAACCCCACCCGGTCGAACCCTTCGCGGACGTGCCCTTCCTCAACGGCTCCCTGTTCGAGCGGCGCACGGGCGACGACCGTCTCTCCATCGCGAATACGTACTACTGGAGCGACGTCGAGCGGGAATCGGGCCTGTTCGACGTGCTCGCCCAATACCACTGGACCGCCGACGAGCAGCGCCCCGGCGAGCGCGAGCAGACGCTCGATCCCGAGCTGCTCAGCAACCTCTTCGAGCAGCTCGTGGCCGACCCCCTGCTGGAGGAGCGGGACGGGGACGAGACGCTGAAGGCGCCGGACGGGGCCTACTACACGCCCATGGACGTGACCGCCGAGATGGCCGCCGACGCGCTGGCGGCGGCGGTGCGCGCGCGGACCCCCGCCTCCGTCCGCGACGACGATCTGCTCGATCTGTTCCGCGATCCCGACGCCCCGCTTCCCCCCGCGCTCAGCGGACCGGAGCGGGAGCAGACGCGGCGGCGGATGCTCGGGAGCATCGGCGCGCTGCGTATCTTCGATCCCGCTACCGGCAGCGGGGCCTTCCTCCTCGCAGTGTTCCAGGCGCTGCGGACTGCGCTCGGCAAGCTCAACGGGGATGAGCGTCACGATGCCCGCTCGACCGTGACCCGCGCCATCATCACGTACCAGCTGATGGGGCAGGACATCAATCCCATGGCGGCGCAGATCGCGCGGCTGCGGCTCTTCATCGCGCTCTGGCACGCGGAGCGCCAGCTGGCGGATCCCCTCGCCCTGCCCAACCTGGAGGCGCGCATCGTCTGCGCCGATACGCTCGCGGCGCATCCCGGCGACGACTACGATCCGTTCGCGCGCGGCGCCAACGGCACGCTCGGCGAGAACGGCTGGACGCGCGACGCCCTCGAGAACGCCATCCGCCGTCTGGCGGCGGCGCGCGGCAGGTGGCCGGGCGACTTCACCGAGTCGGCCAAGCGCGCGCGCCGCAACGAGGACCGGAGCGCGCGGGACGAACTGCGCGCGCGCCTCGCGGACGATGCGTGGCTCCACCCCGACGCGGCGGCGGAACTGCGGGCGCTCGCCGAATACCCCCTGCTGGAGATGGACCACGACGCGCCCGCCGCCATCGACCCGCGCCTGCTGTTCGCGCAGGACGAGCGGGGCTGGCCGGGCTTCGACATCGTGATCGGCAATCCGCCCTACCAGTCGTTCCGCAACTCCGGCATCGACGACGAGAGGCGCGACGCCCTCATCGAGCGCGGCTACCGCACCACCGGCGCGGCGGACCTGTACACGCTCTTCTGCGAGGCCGCCCTCGGCCTTGCCCGGCCGGATGGCGGCGCGGTCGCGCTGGTCGTCCCCCTGAGCCTCGCCTTCGGGCGGCAGGAACGCGACCTGCGCGCCATCTTCACGGAGCGTTGCCGTTCCGTGAGCGTGCGCTCCTACGACAACATCCCCGACACGATCTTCAACCAGCACCCCCTCTTCAAGGGCTGGAAGAACAGCCAGCGGGCCACGGTCGTGACGGCGGTGCGGGGCGTTGAGCCGGTGGCGTTGCGGGCGGATGGGCTGTTGCGCTGGCGGGCGCGCGACCGGGTGCCGATGCTGGGGCGGCGGGCGGGAGCCCGGCTGAGGGAAAACGTCGATTGGTTCCCCGGGGGCCAATGGCCGCGCATTCCGAACGAGAAGGTGGCGGAGATGATCCGGGCTATCGCAAAACAGGGTGCCGCCATTGGGGAATTGCGCGCGATGACGCCTGCTGCTGGAGAGGCGTGCGAGTTGTCGCTGCCTCCGAGCGGCCGGTACTTCGTGAGCGCCCTGCCGCCGGGCACGCGCAATCCGGCGGGCGAACTCCTGCTGCCGTTGCCCGACGAGGAGACGCGCCTGCTCGTCATGGCCGCGCTCAACGGGCACGTCGCCTATGGCTGGTGGCGCGCCTTCGGGGACGGCTTCCATGTCAAGCGCTCCGACTACGCCGCCTTCACCATCCCCGACGCCTGGCTCAAGGAAGGCGAGGAGCGCAACTGGGCGCTGTACTGCGGACAGGAACTCATCGACGCCATCGACGCCTCCCGCAAGGCCAAGCTGAACGCCGGGCAGCGCTGGCCCAACGTCGACTTCTTCGAGCACCAGCCCGAGCTGATCGAGGAGCTCGACGCCTTCCACCTCAAGTCCCTGGGGCTGGATGCGGGGGAGCTGCTCCCGACGCTGCAGCTCATGCGCTCCCCCGACGGCTGGGAATTCGAATAGGCGTTTGACAGTCCCTGCGAACCCATGCTCTAATCCTGTGGTGCGAGCCCACGCTCGCAACTCCAACAGGAGAATGACACATGGCGATCCCGAATGATCGGTACGTGGTTCCCAACCCCAAGGGCGGCTGGGATGTGAAAGGCCCGAAGGCTTCGCGCTCCAGCGGGAACTTCAGGACGCAGGCTGAGGCCGAGCAGCGGGCGAAGGAGATCGTTGCGAACCGCGGTGGCGGTGAGGTCCGCATTCAGGGGCGGGATAGCAAGTGGCGGGACAGCGATACGGTTCGGCCCGGCAACGATCCGTTCCCTCCGCGCGACAAGCGGCACTAGGCTGACACTGCCCCTTTCCGCCTCCCCGTCGCGCGTTCACTGCCCCCGACCTGCCGTCATGCCGCCATGAGGCAGGGCGTATCATGCGGGCCGTGCTCCCGCTGGCTGGCGTGCGCGTGGTCGACCTCACCTGGATCATCGCCGGGCCCACGGCCACGCGCTTCCTCGCCGATTTCGGCGCCAGCGTCTACAAGATCGAGCACGAACAGGCCGTCGATCCCATCCGCCTCGGACGGCCCCTCGTGGGCGAACGGCCCACGCTCGACAACTCCGGCTTCTTCAACTACATGAACCGCAACAAGCGCAGCGTGCTGCTGAACGCGCGCCACCCGCGGGGCATGGCGCTGCTGCGCCGCCTGATCGCCGTGAGCGACGTGGTCATCGAGAACTTTTCGGCGGGCACGCTGGCCTCGTGGGGGCTGGATTACGCGGGCCTGCGGGCGCTGCGCGAGGACATCGTGTACTGCTCGATTTCGGGCTTCGGGCACACGGGCCGCGACCGCGAGCACACGACCTGGGGGCCCACGGCGCAGGCGCTCAGCGGGCTGACCTTCACGTCGGGCCTGCCGGGCAAGCCGCCCGCGGGCTGGGGCTACAGCTTCATGGACCACACGGCGGGCTATTCGGCGGCCATCGCCATCCTGGCCGCGCTCTGGCATCGCGCGCGCACGGGCGAGGGGCAGCACCTCGACCTCTCGCAGGTGGAGGCGGGCACGGTGCTGAACGGCCCCGCCATTCTCGACCGCACGGTGAACGGGCGCGGCTGGCGTCGCGCGGGGATGCCGCCGGGGAACCGCGCCTGGGAGCCCGCTGTGGCGCCGCACAACACCTACCCCTGCGCGGGCGAGGACCGCTGGATCGCCATCGCCGTCCTCTGCGACGCCGAATGGGAGGCGCTGGCGCGCGTCATGGGGGAGCCGGAGTGGGCGCGCGGGGAGCGCTTCGCCACGAACGCGGCGCGGCTGGCCAACGAGGACGCGCTCGACGCGGGCATCGCCGCGTGGACGGCCCCGCGCGAGGACTACGCGCTGATGGCGGAGCTGCAGGCGGCGGGCGTGCGCGCGGCGGTTTGCCAGAAGCCGGGCGACCGCGTGGAGCATGACCCGCAGCTGGCGGCGCGGGGCTGGTGGCGCACGCTGCCGCACGGGGAGATGGGGGACACGCCCCACGACGGCGTCGCGCCGCGTCTCTCGGAGACGCCCGGCGAGCTGCGCGCGTCGGCCCCCCTCATCGGCGCGGACACGCGCGCGGTGCTCGCGGAAACGCTGGGCCTGAGCGAGGCGGAGCTGGACGAGCACGAGGCGGCGGGGGTGTTCATGTGAGCGGTCCCCTCGCCGGGTTGCGCGTGGTCGAGCTCTGCGATGAGCTGGGGCAGTACGCGGGCAAGCTGCTCGCCGACATGGGCGCGGACGCGGTCAAAATCGAGCCGCCGGAGGGCTCCGCCGCGCGCCGCGTGGGGCCGTTCGCGGGCGACCGGCCCGGCCCGAACCGCTCCCTCAACTTCTGGTACCACAACACCAACAAGCGCTCGGTGGCGCTCGACCTGGCGGGTTCGGAGGCGGACCGCGAGCGTGCGCGGGCGCTGATCGCGCGCGCGGACGTGTTCCTGGAGGCGGGATCGCCCGGGCGCGCCGCATCGTTGGGGCTGGAACGCGGGGCGCTCGCCGCCGCCAACCCGCGCCTCGTGCACTGCGCGCTCACGCCCTTCGGGCAGGACGGCCCTTGGGCGGAGTACGCCGTCTCCGATCTGGTGGCGCTGGCGGCGGGCGGCCCCATGTGCATGAACGGCTACGACGCGGCGGACGCCCCCGGCGCGCCGCCCATCCAGGGCAAGGGCGATCAGGCGTACAACACCGCGGCCCACTACGCCGCCATGGGCATCCTCACCGCGCTGCTGGCGCGCGAGGCCACGGGCGCGGGCCAGTTCATCGACTGCGCCATGCACGAGGCGCTCTCCTCCACCACCGAGGTGGGGCTGCCGCACTGGCTTTACGGGGGCAGGAACATCATCCGCCAGACGGGCCGCCACGCCGCGCTCTTCCGCACGGAACCGTGGATTCACCGCGCCCGCGACGGCCTCGACGTGCTCGTCTACAGCGTGGGGCGCGGCAACGAGTCGTGGGCCAGCCTGAAGGCGTGGATGCGGGAGCGCGGCTTCGGCCTGAACTTCGACGAGGCGCGCTTCGACGATCCGGTCGCGCGGCAGGGCGGGCGCGGCGGCGCGGAGGCGGCGGAGATCATGGCCGAGGTGGCGCGCTTCGTCGCCGCCCACGACGCCGAGGAGGTGTATCGCGGCGCGCAGGCCTGCGGGCTGCCCTGGGGCGTCGTGCGCGCCCCCGATGAAACGCTGGACGACGCGCACCTGCACGACCGCGGCCACTTCGTCCCCGTCACGGGCGAGGGGCTGGAGGGGAGCGCGCTCATGCCGGGCGCGCCCTGCGTCTTCGGCGCGACGCCCTGGGAGCTGCGCCGTCCCGCCCCGAAGCCGGGCGAGCACACGGGGGAGGTGCTGGCCGAATGGCTGGGCGCGTGACGGGCGTCAGGCGGGGGGCGGCTCCGGTTCGAGGCGCTCGCGCCCGCCCAGGTACGGGCGCAGCACGGCGGGCACGACGATGGCGCCGTCCGCCTGCTGGTAGTGCTCGACGATGGCGATGAGCGTGCGCGGCGCGCCCAGCCCGGAGCCGTTGAGCAGGTGGGGGAAGCGCGTCCCCGATCCCGCTTCCGGGCGGTAGCGCACGTTGGCGCGGCGGGCCTGGAAGTCGAGCGTGTTCGAGACCGAGCTCACCTCCAGCCACTCCTCCGCGCCCGGCGCCCACAGCTCCACGTCGAAGCCCCTGGCGGCCTTGAAATCGAGGTCGCCCGAGCAGAGCTGGAGCACGCGGTACGGGATCTCCAGCGCTTCGGCGAGGGCGCAGGCGCGCGCCAGCATGGCCTCCAGCTCGGCCTCGCTCTCCTCCGGCTCGCAGTAGACGAACAGCTCGACCTTCTCGAACTGGTGCACGCGCTTGATGCCGCGCGTGTCGCGCCCCGCGCTCATCTTCTCGCGGCGGAAGCAGGGCGTGTGCGCCACCAGCCGCTGCGGCAGCGCCCCCGGCGGCAGCAGCTCCCCGCGGTAGAGGTTGGCGAAGGGCGCCTCCGCCGTGGGCACGAGCAGGTAGTCCTCTTCCTCGTCGCGGTACAGGTTCTCGCGGAATTTGGGCAGATGGCCGGAGGCGCGGAACGACTCCTCCGTGAGCAGGTAGGGCAGGTAGTGCTCGACGAAACCGGCCTCGACGTGCGTATCGATCATCCACTGGATCATGGCGCGATGGAGGCGCGCGAGGCCTCCCCGAAGCACGAAGAAGCGCGAGCCCGCCATGCGCGCCCCGCGGGCCAGGTCGAGCCCGCCCAGCCGCTCGCCCAGCTCCCAGTGGGGCAGGGGCCGGAAGTCGAACGCGCGCCGTTCGCCCACCTCGCGCACGACCACGTTGCCCGATTCGTCCGCGCCGCGCGGCGTGTCCGGATCGACCACGTTGGGCACTTCGAGCAGGCGCTCGTCGAGCGCGTCCCCGGTCTCGCGCAGGCGCTCCTCGATGCCGCCGATGCGCTCGCCCAGTTCGCGCGCGGCCTCGATGCGGCGGGCGCGTTCGGCGGCGTCCTTCGTCGCGCCGATGGTCTTGCTGGCGGCGTTGCGTTCGGCGCGCAGGCCCTCGACTTCCCGCAGGAGGTCGGCCCGCCGCGCGGCCAGCGCCACGATCTCGTCGAGCGGCGCGTCCGCCCCGCGCGCGGCGAGGTCGGCGCGCACCCGTTCGAGGTTGTCGCGGATGAAGGATGCGCTGAGCACGGCTACTCCCTGGCCGCGGCCGCCAGCGCCCGCACGCCGAGCAGCCGCACGTCGTCGGCGACCGCCACGAGCGTACCATCGGGCGCGGGCAGGGCCAACGCGCCCGCCAGCGCCTCCGCGTCCACCCAGCGGTGGGGGCCGTGGGGGATGGGCGCGTCGAAGGCCACCGCCTCCGCGGCGCGCGTGAAGTAGACGTGGTCGATGTGCTGGTGGAAGGGCTGGTCGTCGCGCACGATGTCCTCGATGAGGATGACGGCGGGCGGGGGCAGCACCGTCGGGCCGTCGCAGGCGGGCAGGTCGGGCGGCGGGATCACGGCCACCTCCAGCCCCGCCTCCTCCAGCGCCTCGCGGCGGGCCGTCTGCACGGGATCCTCGTTGGGCTCGCCGTGGCCCCCGGGCGGCAGCCACATGCGCAGCTTCGCGTGCCAGAGCAGGAGCGTGCGCCCTCCCGCCGTGACGTAGGCCGTGCCCGTGTGGTGGCGCTCCAGCGGCTCAGCGGCCATCGCGCGCCCGGCGGTGCTGGGGGAAGAGGATGACCTCGCGGATGCTGGTCTGGCCCGTGAGCAGCATGGCCAGCCGGTCGATGCCCAGCCCCAGCCCGCCCGCGGGGGGCATGCCGTGTTCGAGCGCCAGCAGGAAATCCTCGTCGGCCAGCTCGACCTCCTCGTCGCCCGCCGCGCGCAGGGCCCGCTGCGCCTCGAAGCGCTCGCGCTGGTCCACCGGGTCGTTCAGCTCCGAGTAGGCGTTGGCGACCTCGAAGCCGCCGGCGAAGGCCTCGAAGCGCTCCACCAGCGCGGGCGCGTCCGCCTTGCGCTTGGCCAGCGGCGACAGCTCGACGGGGTAGTCCAGCAGGAAGGCGGGCTGGATCAGGTGCGGTTCCGCCAGCTGGCTCGCGGCCGTGTCGATCAGCTTCGCGCGGCTGGCCGAAGCGGGCGCGTCGAGGCCGCGGCGGCGCAATTCCGCGCGCAACGACTCCGTATCGGCGAAGGCGTCGAGGTCGAAGTCGCCGTACTCGCGCAGGGCCTCGTGGAAGGTGACGCGCCGCCAGGGCGGGCGCAGGTCGATGGCGTGTTCGCCGAAGCGGACCGTCGTCGAGCCCGCCGTCTCCATCGCCACGCCGCTGACCAGCTCCTCCACGAGCGCGGCCATGTCGCCGTAGTCGGCGTAGGCCTGGTAGAGCTCGAGCATGGTGAATTCGGGGTTGTGGCGCTGGCTGAAGCCCTCGTTGCGGAAGATGCGCCCGATCTCGTAGACGCGCTCGAAGCCGCCCACCAGCAGCCGCTTCAGGTGCAGTTCGAGGCTGACGCGCAGGTAGCGGTCCTCGCCCAGTTCGCGCGAGTGCGTGCGGAAGGGGCGCGCGGCGGCCCCGCCCGCCTCCTCCTGCAGCACGGGCGTCTCCACTTCGAGGAAGCCGCGCGCGTCCAGGTCGCGGCGCACGGCGGCCACGATGCGGCTGCGGGCGCGGAAGGTTTCGCGCGTGGCCTCGTTGGCCAGCAGGTCGAGGTAGCGGCGGCGCTGGCGCTGCTCCACGTCGGCGAGGCCGTGGAACTTCTCCGGCGGCGGGCGCAGGGCTTTCGCGATCAGCCGCCAGCCGGTGGCCGCCACGGTCGGCTCGCCCGTGCGCGTGCGCATGGGCGTCCCCTCCACCGCCACGAAGTCGCCGAGGTCGAGCAGCTTCAGGCGCTCGTAGGCGTCCGCGCCGAGGGCGTCGCGCCGGAGCAGCGCCTGCAGGCCGCCGTCGCCGTCGCGCAGGTCGAGAAAGCTGGCGCGGCCCATGCCCCGCCGCCCGGTCACGCGCCCGGCCACGGTCACGGACGGGAGCGCGGGGTCCGCCTCGCCGTCCGCCGCCTCCAGCAGGGCGCGCACGGCGGCGGTGGTGTGCGTGCGCGCGACGCGGGCGGGGTAGGGGTCGATGCCGTCGCGGCGCAGCGACTCCGCGCGCTCGACGCGCTGGGCGCGCAGGCGCTCGCCCGCCGTGGCCCCGGGGGATTGCGGCCGCTCGCTCATCGCACTCGCGCCTCAGTCGATTTCGAGCACCTTCACGGTGATGACGCCGCGGGGGGCCTCGAATTCGAATTCGTCGCCGCGCGCGCGGCCCAGCAGGGCGGCGCCGAGGGGCGATTCGTTGGAGATGAGGCCCTCGGCGGCGTTGGCCTCGGGCGAGCCCACGATCTGGTAGTGGCGCGTCTTGCCGGCCTGGCGCACCTTCACGCCGCTGCCCACGACCACGCGCGAGGCGTGGTGCGCGCCCTCCTCGTCGATGGCCACGGCGCGACGCAGCACGTCCTCGATTTCGAGGATCTTGCCCTCCAGCAGGCTCTGCTCCTGCTTGGCGTCGTCGTACTCGGCGTCGTTCTGGCTGGTGCCCAGCCCGCGCGCCTCGTGGATGTGGCCGGCCACGGTGCGGCGTTCCGCCTTCAGCCGCTCCAGCTCCTCGCGGAGGCGGTCGACGCCCTCTTTGGTCATGGGAACGGGATCGTGCGGCATGGCCCATCGCTTTCCACGGGGGCGGTCCCGAAGCGGGCCGCCCGCCGAGGGCCAGTATAGCGCACGCGCGCGGCATCGCCCGGCGTCCGGGGCCGCACGCGCGCGGGCGGGTAGAATCCGCGGGCGGGTAGAATCGGGGCGATGTCGCTCGTCTCTCCGCGCCGCGGCTGGCCGGGTTCCCGCACGGGGCTGGCGGGCGGCGCCGTGCGTCGCGGCGGACGCCCGCCGGGCGCGCGCATCGGCCTGATCGCGTTCATCGCCGTGGCTGTGGCCGCCCTCGTCGCCATCCTCGTGCTGCTCCTCGCGGGCGGTTCCGACGGCTGTGGCGAGGCCTACTGCGAGGCGGCGGCGGGGGAAGTGGCCGTGCCCGACGGCTTCGAGGCGCTGAGCGGGGTGTTCGCGCGCAATCCCGACGCCGACCCCGTGCCCGACGGCTTCGAGCTGCGCATCACCATCCCGCTGGAGGCGCCCGCGCCGGGCGTACGCGGCCTGCGCTTCTTCCGCCACGAGGGCGCGGGCGGCGGCTGGGAACCGGCGGCCAGCGCCGTGCTGGACGAGGCGGGGGGGCGCGCCTCGGGCGTGTTCGCCGACCCGCCGCCCTACCTGGCGGTGCTGCGGCGCGTGGGCGGCGGGCGGCAGCTGGCCGTCACGCTGCCGCCGGGCGCGACGCTCCACGCCACCGCCGGGCGGCTGGCCACCATCGCGCACACGCTCGATTTCACGCCCGCCGCCGACGGCTCGCTCAATGGCTCGCGCAGCGCCCGCCCCGCCGGGCTGAACGCGGGGGCGGCGCACTACCCGGTGGTGTCCGCGTCCGCCGCCATCGAGGGCACGGTGGCCAACGTGGACGCCATTCTGGCCACGGACGTGGCGCGCACGAACCACGTGCGCCGCATCGTGGAGCGCGCGCTGGCGGACCGGCTGGACGGCATCGCCATCGCCTACCTCGACCTGCGCGCGGACCAGCGCACGTCCTTCACGCTCTTCGCGCTGGAGCTGGCGGAGGAGCTGCACGCGGAGGGCAAGACGCTGGCGCTGACGCTGCCCGCGCCCGTGGTGGGGGCGGAGCGCATCGACGAGGGGGCCTACGACTGGGCGGCGCTGGGCGGGGCCGCCGACTACCTGGCCATGGCCCCGGTGCGCGACCAGAGCGCCTTCCGCCTGCGGATGCCCGAAATCCTCGAGCACCTGGCCGCCGCCGGCGTCGATCCGGAGCGGCTGCTGCTCACGCTCACGCCCTACGCCTCGGAGAAGTCGGCGGAGGGGCTGCGCACGCTCACGCTGACGGAGGCCATGACCATCGCCAGCCAGCTGGGGGTGCGCAGCGAGAGCGTGACGGCGGGGGCGTCCATCCGCATCGTGGCCGTGAACATCGACCGCGACGAGGGGCTGAGCGGGCTGCGCTGGCAGCCGGAGACGGCCACGGTGGCCTTCACCTACAAGCTCGACGGGGGCCGCACGGTGTGGATCGAGAACGCCTACAGCGCGGCCTTCAAGCTGGAGTTCGTGAGCGCCTGGGGCCTCGGCGGGCTGGCCGTGGAGGACGCCAGCGACAACGCCTTCCTGGGCGACATCTGGGGCGCGATCGAGCCGTTCCTCGAAACCGGCCAGCCCGTGCTGCGCCGTCCCGCGCCCACCGACCTGCTGCCCGACTGGCGCGTGACGGCGGGCGAGCTGATCGGCGGCGACCGCGGCATCGTCACGTGGCAGGCCCCGCCCGAGGCGGGCACGTACCGCGTGACCCTGAGCCTGAGCGACGGCGTCGAGCGCTTCGAGAACCACATCACGCTGGTGCTGCCGCCGCCGGAGCGCGAAACCACGTCGCGGGTGCGCTGAGCGTGCGGCCCGCGCGCGTGCGCGTGAGCGGCGGCGAGCTGCGCGGCTTCCAGCTGGCCGAGCCCGGCGGCGCGCGCCTGCGCCCCACCAGCGCGCTCGTGCGCGAGGCCGTCTTCAACGTGCTCGGCGGGCGCGTGGAGGGCGCCGCGGCGCTCGACCTGTTCGCGGGCACGGGCGCGCTCGGCGTGGAGGCGCTCAGCCGCGGGGCCGCGCGCGCCGTGTTCGTGGAGAACCACCGCGGGGCCGCGCGCGCCATCGTGCAGAGCCTCGCGCGGGCGGGGCTGGCCGAACGCGGGGCCGTCGTGCGGGGGGCGCTGCCGGGGGCGCTGGACGCGCTGGAAGGCCCCTTCGACCTGATCTTCCTCGACCCGCCGTACGATTCGGAGCGGGCCGCGCCCACGCTGGCCGGGGCCGCGCCCCTGCTGGCGGCGGGGGGCGCCGTCGTCCATGAGCACCGAAGCCGCTACAATCCGCCGGAACGTCCGCCCGGCCTCGCCCTCGCCGGGCGCCGGGTCTACGGCGATACGGCCGTGGCGTTCTACGAGCCGCTGGAGGTGGCATGAGGACCGCGATCTTTCCGGGCGCGTTCGATCCCGTCACCAACGGGCACCTGGACCTGGTGCGGCGCATGGCCTGCCTCTTCGACCGCGTCATCGTGGCCGTCATCAGCGGGCGCGAGAAGAGCGCGATGTTCACGCGGGAGGAGCGCATCGACCTGTTCCGCGAGGCGGTCACCGACCTGCCCAACGTGGGGGTGGAGCTGCTGCGGGGGCTGACGGTGCAGTTCGCCAAGGAGCACGGGGCGGTGGCCATCGTGCGCGGCATTCGCGGGGGCGGCGACTTCGAGTACGAGTTCGACATGGCCCTCATGAACCACAAGATGGCCCCCAGCATCGAGTCCGTGTACCTGATGACGAACCACGAGTACATCTACGTGAGCGCGAGCCGCGTGCGCGAGGTTTCGCGGTTGGGCTACGACGTGGCCGACCTGGTGCCGCCGCACGTGCGCGCCGCCATCCGCGCCAAGCTCGGGCTCGACGCCTGACCGCGACGGGGCGCGCCGTGGACCTGCTCGAACTCGTCGCCCGCCTGGAGGAGATGGTCGTGCACGCGCGGCGGCTGCCCGTGGGCGGCAACCTCGTGGTGGACCGGCGCGTCATGCTCGACCTGGTGGACCAGATCCGGCTGGCCGTGCCCGACGCCGTGCGGCAGGCGGCGCAGGTGCTGGAGCAGCGCGAGCAGCTGTTGCGCGACGCCAAGGAGCACGGGCAGGCGCTCATCGACGAGGCCGAGCGCCGCCGCCGCGAGCTGGTGGGCGAGTCCGCCGTGGTGCAGGAGGCGGAGCAGCGCAAGCAGGCCATCATCATGGACGCCGAGGCGCGCGCGCGGCAGACCGTGGCGGACGCGGACGCCACCGCCGCCGCCCACCTGAGCGAGGCCGCGCAGGCCGCCACCAGCCAGCTGGAGGACGCCGACCGCTACGCCCTTTCCGTGCTCGACCGGCTGCGCACGGACATCGGCGGCGTGCTGGAGGCGCTCGAACGCAGCGCCGAGAGCCTGCGCGAGTCGCGCTAGCGGGCGGCCAGCGCCTCCGCCACGGCCTCGCTGGTGATGGACCCGTGGGAGGCGGCCCAGCGCGCGCGGGCGTCGCGCAGGACGATGACCTGGGGCGATTCGTGCTTCACGCCCGTGCGCGCCTCGATGGCGGCGGTCAGTTCGCGGCCCGCGGTCACGTCCACGAGCGCGACCTCGCCCTCCACCAGCGCCATTTCCTCGTAGGCGCGCCCGGAGATGGGGCACCATTCGTCGTGCAGGAAGAGGGCGACGGGCCCCTCGCGGGAGCGCTCGAAGCAGGCGTCGAGGTCGGCGGGAACGGCCACGCTGCGGAAGTCCCTGGCGCCCACGTCCGGCCTCCCCGCGCGAGTGTGCGCGTTCCCGCACACGATAGCAGGCGCGGGCGCTTCGGGAATGTGCGATACTGGCGGCGGAACGGAGGCCGCGCATGGCGACGGCGGAACAGTCGGACGATACCTTCAGGGACTACGGCAGCCCCGCGACGTGGGGCGACGTCGAGCGCGTGCGCCTTTCGCTGGAGACGCAGATCGTGACGAGGACGGCGGACTTGGAGACGCAGATCGCGGGGCTGGAAACGAAGGTTACGGCGAGGACGGCGGATCTGGAAACGCAGCTCGCGACGACGAAGGCGGACTTGGAGACGCAGATCGCGGGGCTGGAGACGAAGGTTACGGCGAGGACGGCGGATCTGGAAACGCAGCTCGCGACGAGGACGACGGACCTGGAGAAGCAGCTTGCGACGACGAAAGCGGATTTGGAAACGCAGGCCGCGCGGTCGGAGGCTCGCCTGATCCGCTGGATGGTGGGAGCGGTGGCGGGGGGCGTGGCCATCATGAGCGTGCTGTTTGGCATTCTCGAAGCCGTGCGCTAGGGCCTGCGCGCGATGGCGTAGGTGGCGCGTGCGATGGCCGCCAGCTCCCCGGACTCGTCGCGCACGTCGATGGCCGTGAAGACGACGCTCCGGCCCGCGCGCAGCACGCGCGCCTCCGCCCGCGCCTCGCCCCGCACGGCCCGCAGGTAGGAGACGTTCAGGTCGGTGGTGGCGTGGCCCGCCCAGCTGGCGTCGGCGGGATCGCGTAGCGTGGCCACGGCCGCGCCCGAGGCGGCGTCGATGAGCGAGGCGATGGCCCCGCCGTGCATCACGTCCGCGCGGCGCGTGCCCAGCTCGGGGCGCATGGGCAGGCGCGCCACGGCCCGCCCCCGTTCGGCTTCGGCCAGTTCGATGCCGAGCAGCGCCCAGTAGGGGACCGCGTCCAGCGCCTCGCCCGCGGCGTCCATCGCCCCGCTATACTGCCGTGCGCCGGCGAACCGGTCACGGAGGCGGGCCATGGTTGCGATCCCCACGGCGGCGGGCGCGGTCGACCACGCCGCGCTCGGCGCCACGCTCATGCACGAGCATGTGTTCATCCGCTCGCCGGGCGTGTTCGAGGCCTGGCCCGAGCTGTGGGACCGCGAGGCCGAGGTGGCCCACGCCGTCGAGCGCCTGCGCGAACTGAAGGCGGCGGGCATCGACACCATCGTCGACCTGACCACCATCGACCTCGGGCGCGACGCCGCCATGGTGGCCGAGGTGGCGCGCCAGACCGACCTGAACGTCGTCGTGTGCACGGGCGTCTGGCGGCAGCCCCCCAACCTCTTCCTGCAGCTGGAGAGCGACGCCATCGCGGGCCTGTTCGCGCGCGACATCGAGCGGGGCATCGGGGAGAGCGGCGTGCGCGCGGGCGTGATCAAGCTGGCCACGCAGCCCACGGTGGACGCCGTGAACGAGAAGATGCTGCGCGCGGGGGCCCGCGCCCACCGCCGCACGGGCGTCCCCATCAGCACGCACAGCGACGTTTCCACCGAATCGGGCCTCGCCCAGCAGGACGTTTTCGAGAGCGAGGGCGTGGACCTGTCGCGCGTCGTCATCGGCCATTCGGGCGACAGCGACGACACGGACTACCTGCGCCGCATCATGGACCGCGGCAGCCTCATCGGCATGGACCGCTTCGGCATCGACCGCACGCTGGACACGGAGGGGCGCGTGGCCACCATCGCCGCCCTCTGCGAGCTGGGCTACGCCGAGGGCATGGTGCTGTCGCACGATACCAACTGCTTCATGGACACCATGCCACGCGAGACGCGACGCGAGACGATGCCGAACTGGCACTACCTGCACATCAGCCGCGAGGTGCTGCCGGCGCTGCGCGCGCGGGGCGTGACGGACGGCCAGATCGAGGCGATGCTGAGGGGGAATCCGCGGCGCTTCTTCGCGCGGAGCGGCGCGTACTAGAAGTCGTCGTCGAAGTCGCCGCCCATGTCGAGGCCGTCCATGCCCCCCATCCCGCCCATACCGGACATGTCGGGCATGTCGCCGCCGCCCATGTCGTCGAGGTCGTCGAAGCCGCCGCCGGAGGTGGCGCCCACGCCGATGACGGCGGCGCCGAAGACGCGGTTGGCGCGCTTGCCGTCGTCGGGACAGCGGGCGCCCTGCCCGGCCTTGCTGACGGGGCGCGTGCGATCGAACGTGTTGCCGCAGGACGGGCACCGGAATTCGTAGACGGGCATGGGGATCGGCTCCTCGCGGTTCGTTCGGCGGCCATGCTAGCACAGGCGGGGGGCCGCGCCGCGTGCGGACGCGGCGTATGCGCGCTAGCATCGCGGCGTGAGCGGAGCGCATGGCCGGTCTCCGTGAGCGCTTCCCGCCCCGTCGCGTCCTGCGCTTGCTCGGCTGGAACGTCCTGATCCTGTTCGTCCTGCTGGCGCTCGCGGCGGGCGGGGCGGAGGCGTACCTGCGGCTGACCATCCCCTTTCGGCAGAATGTGCTGCCCGTGCGGATGGCGCCGGGCGTGGGGGTGATCTGGCAGCCCCACGTGGAGATTCGCTATACGAACGGGCGCGATTTCCGGCAGGTCTCGCGCACCAACAGCCTGGGGCTGGTCGATCGGGAGCCGCCCAGCCCGGAGCGGGCGGCGGCGAGCTGCCACGTGACGCTGATCGGCGATTCCTTCGTGGACGCGAAGGAGGTGCCCATTGCCGACAAGGCGCAGGTACGGCTGGAGGAGCTGGCGGCGCGCGATTCGCCGGAATTGGACGTCACCACGTCCGCCTTCGGGCGTGGCGGCATGGGCCAGATCAACCAGTTGGCGTTCTACGACGTGTGGGCCCGGAGCCTTTCCCCCAACGTTGTGGCGCTGGTGTTCGTCGGCAACGATTTCCGCGACAATTCGCTGGCCCTGCAGTCGTGGTCGCACGGGCGCAGCCCCGATCATCCCCCCTGGCGCTATGCGCGACGGGGCGCGGACGGGGAGATGGAGTTCGTGCCGCACGCCTCCTCGCTGGAGGAGTTGCGCGCGAATCTCCTTCCCCGTCCGCCGGCGCCGCCGGACTCCCTGGGCGGGCTGCTGGAGCGCGGGTTGCGGAAGGTGTCGTACGTGGCCGACTGGCTGTGGATCAGGGCTGGCGGCGGGCGGTTGGGCGGCGCCGATTCGGGGGCGGCGCAGCGACTGGCGTGGGCGGAAATCATCAGCCGGCACCCCCGCCACGGGAATTTCCTGGAGGGGTGGGATCCCCTCGACGGCACGCGCTACCTGCTGGAGGAGAACCCGCCGCCGGTGTTTCGGGAAGCGCTGGACGTGACGGTCTTCGCGCTGCGGCAGTTTCGGGAGCGGACGGAGCGCGACGGCGCCGAGCTGGTCATCCTCGCCACCCATGACCTGAAGGGCGAGGGCGCGCCCTGGTTCGATCTGCTGCTTGATCTGGTCGCACGATCAGGGGGGGGGATTCCCGTCATCAGCCAGTACGATCACATCGTCGCCGCGGGCGGCGCGGTCGGGGACGCGTTCTGGCCGAACGACGGTCACTGGAACGCGACGGGCCATCAGTGGGCGGCGGAGGCCATCTGGGAGTGGCTGAAGGCGAACCCCGAAGTGTGCGACTGAGGCGCGTTACCATGATCGCCGTGGGCGGAGCGCATGGCCGGTCTCCGTGAGCGCTTCCCGCCCCGCCGCATCGCGCGCCTGCTCGGCTGGAATGCCCTCGTCCTGTTCGTCCTGCTCATGCTCGTGGCGGGCGGCGCGGAAGCGTACCTGCGGCTGTCCACGCCCTTCCGCGTGAACACGCTGCCCCTGCGACTGGTTCCGGGGGTGGGTTTGCAGCGCCAGCCGCATGTGGAGGTGCGCTACACCAACGGGCGCGATTTCTGGCAGGTCTCGCGCACCAACAGCCTCGGCTTTGCGGATCGGGAGCCGCCCGGCCCGGAACGCGCGGCGGCGAGCTGCCACGTGACGCTGATCGGGGATTCCTTCGTGGAGGCGCTGGAAGTGCCCATCGCGGACAAGGCGCAGGTGCGGCTGGAGGAGCTGGCGGCGGGCGAGGCGCCGGGGCTGGACGTGACGACGTCCGCCTTCGGGTTCCGGGGCACGGGCCAGATCAACCAGCTGGCGTTTTACGACGCCTTCGCGCGCCGCCTCTCCCCCGACCTGGTGGTACTGGTCGCGTACCTCAACGATTTCACGGACAATTCGTTGGCCCTGACGTCGTTTCTCAGGGGGCAGGATCCCGACTATCCGCCGTACCTCTTCGCGCGGCGGGGCGCGGAGGGGGAGATGGAGTTCGTGCCGCCCGCCGCCAGCCTGGACGAGCTGCGGGCGCATGGCGTTCCCCGCCCGCTCGGGAGGCCTGCAACCGCGGGTGAACGCCTTGAGCGGACGCTGAGGGACCGGTCGTATTTCGCCGATTGGGCGTGGACCAGGGCGACCGGCAGGCGCTATCGGGATCTGCCGGCATGGAACGGGGATCGGAACGCCTGGCGTCGGGCGCGGGCCGATGCGATCAGCGGGCATCCCCGACATGGGGACTTCGCGGAGGGGTGGAATCCCGCCAGCGAGTCCCCGGAGCACACTACGTACCTGCTGGATGAGAACCCGCCGCCGGTGTTTCGGGAAGCGCTGGACGTGATGGTCTTCGCGCTGCGGCAGTTCCGGGAGCGGGCGGAGCGCGACGGCGCCGGGCTGATCATCCTCGCTACCCATGACCTGAAGGGCGAGGGCGCTCCCCGGTTCGATCTTCTGTTCGAATTGGGGGGGGGGATTCCCGTCATCAGCCAGTACGATCACATCATCGCCGCGGGCGGCGCGGTCAGGGACGCGGCCTGGCCGAATGACGGTCACTGGAACGCGACCGGGCATCAGTGGGCGGCGGAGGCGATCTGGGGGTGGCTGAAGGCGAATCCCGAAGTGTGCGACTGAGGCGCGCTACCATGATCGACGTGGGGGGGCGCATGGCCGGTCTCCGTGAGCGCTTCCCGCCCCGTCGCGTCTTGCGCCTGCTCGGCTGGAACGCCCTCGTCCTGCTGGCCGGGCTCGTGCTGATGGCCGGCGGGGCGGAGGCGTACCTGCGGCTGACCGTTCCGTTTCGGGAGAGCGCGCTGCCCGTGCGGATGGTTCCGGGCGTGGGGGTGATCCGTCCGCCCCATGCGGAGGTGCGCTACACGAACGGGCGCGATTTCTGGCAGGTTTCGCATGCCAACAGCCTGGGCTTCCTGGATCGGGCGCCGCCCGATGCGGAGGGGGCGGCGGCGAGCTGCCACGTGACGCTGATCGGGGATTCCTTCGTGGAGGGACCGGAAGTGCCACTTGAAGACCGGGTGCAGGTGCGGCTGGAGGAACTGGCGGCGCGCGAGGCGCCGGGGCTGGGCGTGACGACTTCCGCCTTCGCGTTCCGGGGCACGGGCCAGATCAATCAGTTGGCGTTCTACGATGCGTATGCACGGGCGCTCTCGCCGGACGTGGTGGCGCTGGTGTTCGCCCGGAACGATTTCCTCGAGAACTCGCTGGCGCTGCAGTCGTGGCTCTTCGGGCGCAGCCCCGACCATCCGCCCTGGCTCTCCGCGCGACGGAGGCCGGACGGGGAGTGGGAGTTCGTGCCGCCCGCGTCCTCACTGGAAGCGCTGCGGGCGAACCTCATTCCCCGCTGGCCCGTGCCGCCGGAACCCGCCGGCCGGCGCATCGAGCGCAAGGTGCGGGAATGGTCGTACTTCGCCGACTGGCTGTGGGCGAGGGGCGGCGATGGCGCGCCGTTCAACGACGAACGCGGACCGGGGGTGCGCCAGCGGCTGGCATGGGTGGAGGTGATCAGCGCCCATCCCCGCCATGCGGACTTCGCGGATGGCTGGGAGCCCTCGCGGTGGAACCGGGGCGGGTACGAGCCCGTGCTGGAGGAGAACCCGGCGCCGCTCTTCGCGGAGGCGCTGGACGCGATGGCCTTCGCGCTCGATCAGTTTCGGCGGCGGGCGGAGCGCGACGGGGCCGAGCTGGTCATCCTCGCCACTCATGACATACGGGAGGGAGGAGACCTATGGGCCGAGCGGCTGCATGAGGTGGCTGCGCGAGTCGGAGCGGGGATACCGGTCATCAGCCAGTACGACCACATGACGGCCGCGGGCGGCGAGGTCTGGCAGGCGCGCTGGGAGCACGACTATCACTGGAACGCGACCGGCCATCAGTGGGCGGCGGAGGCGATTTGGGAGTGGCTGCGGCGCAACCCCGACGTCTGCGACTGAGCGGCGCCGGTGCGTTCCCCGCAGGTGGAACGGCGGGCGCGCTACCATGATCGTCGCGGGAGGGGCGCATGGCCGATCTTCGTGAGCGCTTCCCGCCCCGTCGCGTGGCGCGTCTGCTCGGCTGGAACGCCCTCATCCTGCTGGCCGGGCTTGTGCTGCTCGCCGGCGTGGGGGAAGCGTATCTGCGGCTGACGGTCCCCTTTCGGGAGAACGTCCTGCCGGTGCATCTGGAGCCGGGCGTGGGGGTGGTCCGTCCACCGCATGGGGAGGTGCGGCACACGAACGGGAGCGAGTTCTGGCAGGTCACGCGCGCCAACGGCCTGGGCTTCCTGGACCGCGAGCCGCCGGACCCGGCGCGGGCGGCGGCGAGCTGCCACGTGACGCTGATCGGGGATTCGTTCGTGGATGCGATGCAGGTTCCCATCGCGGACAAGGCGCAGGTGCTGCTGGAGGAGCTGGCGGCGGGCGAGGCGCCGGGGCTGGACGTGACCACGTCCGCCTTCGGGGTTAGCAATACGGGCCAGATCAACCAGTTGGCGTTCTACGATGCGTACGCGCGACGCCTCTCCCCGGACGTGGTGGTGCTGGTGATGGCCGGGAACGACTTTCGCAACAACTCGCTGGCCCTGCAGTCGTGGTCGTCCGGGAACGCCCCCGACTATCCTCCGCACCTCTCCGCGCGGCGTGGCGCGAACGGGGAGGTGGAGTTCGTACCGCCCGCATCCAGCCTCGAGGAGATGCGGGCGAGGAGACTGCCGCGCCTGCCCCGGTCATCGGGACGGAGCGTGGAGCGATGGCTGCGGGAGTGGTCGTACCTCGCCGACAGGCTGTGGGGGATCGCCAGGGGGGACGGCGCCCTCCGCCTGGGCGGCGGCACGCCGTTCCGGATATCGACGGAGCAGCGGCTGGCGTGGGCGGCGCTGATCGGCCAGCACCCCCGCCATGCGGCTTTCGCCCGGGGCTGGCATCCGGCGAGCCTTCAGGACGAGCTGTTTCTGGCCGAATCCCCGCCTCCGGTCTATCGGGAGGCGCTGGACCTGACGCGCTTCGCGCTGGAGCAGTTCCGCGAGCGGGCGGAGCGCGACGGCGCAACGCTGGTCGTGCTCGCCAACTACGACCTGGGGGGAGCGGGCGATCCTTGGTTTGAACGGCTGCGCGAAATCGCCGCCGGGATCGGGGAGGGGGGAATTCCCGTCATCAGCCAGTACGACCACATCGTCGCCGCTGGCGGCGAGGTCGCGGATGCGCGCTGGGCGCGCGATTACCACTGGACCCCCGCTGGCCACCGCTGGGCGGCGGAGGCGATCCTGGAGTGGCTGAAGCGGAGCCCGGCGGTGTGCGACTGAGGCCGCTCCCCGCCGCGCGGAGTGCGCCGTGCGCGTGCTAGCATCGCGCCGTGGGCGGAGCGCATGGACGGTCCCCGGGGCGGTGGCTCGCGCGTCCACGCATCCGTCGCATCATGCGCCTGCTCGGTTGGAACGCCCTGATTCTGGGCGTCCTGCTTGTGCTCGCGGCGGGCGGGGCGGAGGCGTACCTGCGGCTGACCATTCCCTTTCGGGAGCATGTCGCGCCCGTGCACCTGGAGCCGGGCGTGGGGATGATTCGCCCGCCCCTGGGGGAGATGCGATATACGAACGAGAGCGAGTTCTGGCAGGTTTCGCGCGCCAACAGCCTGGGCTTCCTGGACCGCGAGCCGCCCGCCCCGGCGCGGGCGGCGGCGAGCTGCCACGTGACGCTGATTGGCGATTCCTTCGTGGAAGCGAAGGAAGTGCCCATCGCGGACAAGGCGCAGGTGCGGCTGGAGGAGCTGGCGGCGCGCGAGGCGCCTGGGCTGGACGTGACCACGTCGGCGTTTGGGCGTACCGACACGGGCCAGATCAACCAGTTGGCGTTCTACGACGCCTGGGTGAGTTCCCTCTCTCCCGACGTGCTGGTGCTGGTGACGGTCGCCAACGATTTTGTGGATAACTCGCTGGCCCTGAAGGCGTGGTTCCGGGGGTTCCACCCCGACTCTCCTCCGTACCTGTACGCGCGGCGAGGCCCCGGGGGAGAGATGGAATTCGTGCCGCCCGCCTCCTCCCCGGAGGAGCTGCGGGCGGGCGCGGACCCGATCCCCCGGCCCCCGTTGTGGACGCGCGTGGAACGAAAGGCGCGGGCATGGTCGTATCTGGCCGATTGGCTCTGGGCCAGATACGAAGACCCGCGATGGGAGCCGCCACCGGAGGCGCGGCTGCTGGCAAGGGCCGAATGGCTGAGCGGGCACCCCCGCCACGGGGCGTTCATGCAAGGGTGGGATCCGCGGAAGTATCCCACGGTTCCGCGGGTGCTCAGGCTGTTCCGCGAGGAGGACCCGCCGCCGGTCCTTCGGGAAGCGCTGGACGTGACGCGCTTCGCGCTGGAGCAGTTTTGGCAGCGGGCGGAGCGCGATGGCGTCGCGCTGGTCATCCTCGAAACGCACACGTTCTCCCAATGGCCCCTCGTGCGCGATCATTTCCGCGTACTGGCCGCCGGGGTCGGGGATGGCATTCCCGTCATCAGTCAGGAGGACCACATCGTCGCCACGGGCGGCGAGGTCGTGGATGGGCTCTGGGCGGGGGACGGCCACTGGAACGCGACCGGCCACCGCTGGGCCGCGGAAGCGATCCTGGAGTGGCTGAAGACGAACCCCGAGGCGTGCGACTGAGGCCGCTTCCCCGCCGCGCGGAGCGCGTCGCGCGCGCTATCATCGCGCGGTGAGCGGGCGCATGGCCGGTCTCCGTGAGCGCTTCCCGCCCCGTCGCGTCGCACGGCTGCTCGGCTGGAACGCGCTGATCCTGTTCGCCCTGTTCGCGTTCGCCGCGTGCGGCGCGGAGATCTACTTTCGGGTGACGATTCCCTTCCGGGCTCCCCTGTCGCCGGTGCGCGTGATCGAGGGCGTGGGGCTGACGCGCCCGCCCCATGCGGAGGTGCGCCATACGAACGGCCGCGATTTCTGGCGGGTTTCGCGCGCCAACAGCCTGGGATTCCTGGACCGCGAGCCGCCGGACCCGGCGCGGGCGGCGGAGAGCTGCCACGTGACGTTGATCGGCGATTCCTTCGTGGACGCGCCGGAAGTGCCCATCGAGGAGAAAGTGCAGGTGCGGCTGGAGGAGCTGGCCGCGCGCGATTCGCCGGAATTGGACGTGACCACGTCCGCCTTCGGCTACAGCGCCACGGGCCAGATCAACCAGCTGCCGTTCTATGACGCGTTCGCGCGGCGGCTTTCGCCCGACCTGGTGGTGCTGGTCGCCTACCCCAACGATTTCGCGGACAATTCGTCGCTTCTGGACGGGTGGCTTAACGGGTGGCATCCCGACTGGTTGCCATTTCTGCACGTGCGGCCGGGCGCTGGCGGGGAGATGGAGTTCAGGCCGCCTTCCAGCCCGGAAGAGGTGGGGGCGAATAGCCTTCCCTCTCCGCCGGCGCGGCCGGAATCCGCGGGGAAGCGCGTGGAACGCATGCTGCGGGAGCGGTCGTATCTGGCCGACTGGCTGTGGAACCGGTATGGCAGCCGGCGGCCTTGGCGAACGCCGGAGCACCGGTTGATGTGGGCGGAAATCATCAGCAGCGACCCGAGGTTCGCAACGTTCCATGAAGGCTGGGATCCGCGGGTGCACGGCGTCGTGGGAGAGACGATGCTGAAGGATGATCCGCCGCCAACCTTTCGGGAAGCGCTGGACCTGACGCGTTTCGCGCTGGAGCAGTTTCGGGAACGGACGGAACGGGATGGCGCGGCGCTGGTCATCCTCGCCGTGCACGCTTTCGGGGATGGGCCCGCGACGGAGATTCTGCGCGGGTTGGCCGCCAGCGTCGGAAACGGCATCCCCATCATCAGCCAGTACGACCATGTCATCGCCGGGGGCGGCGAGATCGGGGATTTGAGCTGGGCCACGGATGCGCACTGGAACGCGACCGGCCATCAGTGGGCGGCGGAAGCCATTTGGGAGTGGCTGGAGGCGAACCCCGAGGTATGCGCCTGAAGCAGCGGGCCGTCGCGTGCGAATGCGGCCTTCGCGCGCTACCATGAGGGGCGTGAGCCCCCGTAGCTCAGTGGAAAGAGCGTCGGCCTCCGGAGCCGAAGGCAGAGGTTCGACTCCTCTCGGGGGTACCAGGCGAAGGAGCGGCCCGTGCGCGATACCCATGAGCGGCTGACGCGGGAGGGGCCGGGCGCGGCCGTGGCCTCCGACCGCGTCTTCGGGCTGGCCTTCACCGCCGTGTTCACGATCATCGCCCTGCTGCCGCTGGCCTGGGGGGATTCGCCGCGCGAATGGGCGCTGGGCGTGGCGGGGGCGCTGCTGGCCGTGGCGCTCGTCTTCCCGCGCGCGCTGGCCCCCCTCAACTTCGTCTGGTTCCAGGTCACGCGCGTCCTGCACCGCATCGTCAGCGCGGTGGCGCTGGCGCTGCTGTTCGCGCTGGCGGTGGCGCCGACGGGGCTGGCGATGCGCCTGCTGCGGCGCGACCCGCTGCGGCTGCGGCGGGACGAGGCGGCGGCGAGCTACTGGATCGCGCGCGAGCCCGGCCCGTCGCCGGAGTCGATGGAGCGGCAGTACTGATGGGCGTGTTGTCGTTCGTGCGCGAATTCGCGGGCTTCCTGTTCGCGCGCAAGAAGTACTGGCTGGCGCCGGTCATCATCCTGACGCTCTTGATCGGGGGGCTGCTGGTGCTGGCCCAGAGCAGCACGGTGGCGCCCTTCGTCTACACCATCTTCTAGCGGCGGGCGTGCGCGTTCTCGGCCTCTCCGCGTTCTACCACGACAGCGCCGCCGCGCTGGTGGAGGACGGGCGCATCGTGGCGGCGGCGCAGGAGGAGCGCTTCACGCGCCGCAAGCACGACGCCGGCTATCCGCGCCACGCCATCGACTTCTGCCTGCGGCAGGGGGGAATCGCGCCCGCGGACGTGGACCGCGTGGTCTTCTACGACAAGCCCTTCCTCAAGTTCGAGCGCCTGCTGGAGACGGCGGTGGCCTTCGCGCCGCGCGGCTTCCGCTTCTTTTCGCTGGCCATCCCCGTGTGGGTGCGGGAGAAGCTGTTCCAGAAGGAGCTGCTGCGGCGCGAGCTGCGGGCGCTGGCGCCGGAGACGGACTGGGCCGCGCGCCTGCTCTTCGCCGAACACCACCAGTCGCACGCGGCCAGCGCCTTCTACCCCTCGCCCTTCCGCGAGGCGGTGGTGCTGACCATGGACGGCGTGGGCGAATGGGCCACCACCTCCGTGGCCATCGGGTGCGGCGACGAGCTGGAGATGACGCGCGAAATCCACTTCCCCCACTCGCTCGGCCTGCTCTACTCGGCCTTCACCTACCACGCCGGGTTCCGCGTCAATTCGGGCGAATACAAGCTGATGGGGCTGGCCCCCCACGGCGAGCCGCGCTACGCCCCGCTCATCCTCGAGCGGCTGCTGGACCTGAAGGAGGACGGCAGCTTCCGCCTGAACCTCGACTACTTCGACTACTGCGCCGGGCTGCGCATGACGAACGGGCGCTTCGACGAGCTGTTCGGGGGGCCGCCGCGCGCGCCGGAATCGCCGCTGACGCAGCGGCACATGGACATGGCGGCGTCGGCGCAGGCGGTGCTGGAGGAGGCGGTGCTGCGGCTCACGCGCGCGCTGCGGCGGGAGACGGGCATCCCCAACCTCTGCCTCGCGGGGGGCGTGGCGCTCAACTGCGCGGCCAACGGCGCGGTGCTGCGCGACGGCGCCTACGACGGCGTCTGGGTGCAGCCCGCCGCGGGCGACGCGGGGGGCGCGCTGGGCGCGGCGCTGGCGGCCAGCCACCGCCTGCTGGGCGAGCCGCGCGAGGGGGGCGCGGGCCGCGACGCCATGCAAGGAGCGTTCCTCGGCCCGGAGTTCGGGACGGACGAAATCCGGCGCGCGCTGGACGCCGCGGGCGCGCGCTACGAGACGCTGCCGGAGGACGCGCTCCTCGCCGCCACGGCGGAGGCGCTGGCGGAAGGGCGGGTGGTGGGCTGGTTCCAGGGGCGCATGGAGTTCGGGCCGCGCGCGCTCGGCGCCCGCTCCATCCTCGCCGACGCGCGCGACCCCGCCATGCGCGAGACGCTCAACGCCAAGGTGAAGCTGCGCGAGTCCTTCCGCCCCTTCGCCCCCAGCGTGCCCCGCGCGGACGTGGGGGACTGGTTCGGCATCGGGCGCGACAGCCCCTACATGTCTTTCACGGCGGCGGTGCGGGAAGGCGCGGACGTCCCGGCGGTGACGCACGTGGACGGCTCCGCGCGCCTGCAGACGGTCCACGCCGACACGAACCCGCGCTTCCACGCCCTGCACGAGGCCTTCCGCGCGCGCACGGGCTGCCCCGTGCTGGTGAACACCAGCTTCAACGTGCGCGGCGAGCCCATCGTGTGCACGCCGGAGGACGCCTTCCGCTGCTTCATGGGCACGGACATCGACCGCCTCGTCATCGGCGACTGCTTCCTGCGGAAGGAGGAGCAGGACGTCGCCCTCCGCAGCGACTACGCGGACTCCTTCGAGCCGGATTGATGGACGCGGGCGCGAACGCGGACCGCACGCCCTTCATCGTCACGGTCGACGTGGAGGGGGACGATGCGTGGTCGCGGCCCGCGCGCACGACCACGCGCAACGCGGCCTTCCTGCCGCGCTTCCGGGAGCTGCTCGAGCGGCACGGGCTGCGGGCCAGCTGGCTGGTGGAGCACGCCATGGTGGGGGATGCCGCCTTCCGAGAGTTCGGGCGCGACCTGCTGGCGCGCGGCGCGGGCGAAATCGGCATGCACCTGCACGCCTGGGAGACGCCGCCGCTCGTCCCCCTGACCGCCGACGACCGCCGCGCCCAGCCCTACCTCACCGAGTATCCGGACGACGCGATGCGGGCCAAAGTCGAGCGCCACACGGGCATGCTGGAGGAGACCTTCGGGACGGCCATCGTGAGCCATCGCGGCGGGCGCTTCGCCTTCGACGAACGCTACGCGCGCATCCTCATCGAGCGCGGCTACCGCGTCGATTGCTCGGTCACGCCGCACGTCGACTGGCGCGGGATGTCGGGCGGGCTGGGCGGCGGTCCCGATCATTCGCGCCTGCCGGAGCGGCCGTGGTGGATCGACCCCGACGACCTCGCGCGCGCCGGGAGTTCGCCCCTGCTGGAGGTTCCGGTGACGATCGCCAGCCAGTGGCCGCGCTGGCCGGGGCGTCCCCGCGGGGCGCGCTGGCCCCTGCCCTGGCGCGCGCTCAACCGCCTCTACCCCGACGTCGTCTGGCTGGGGCCCCAGCAACGCACGCTGGGGCGGTGGGCGCCGCGGGTCGTGCGCGGGGCGGCCCGCGCGGGCCGCGCGCACCTGGAGTTCTTCATCCATTCCTCCGAGCTGATGCCCGGCGGCAGCCCCCGCTTCCGCGACGGGGCCGCGATCGAGGAGCTGTACGCGCGGCTGGACGCGCTCTTCGCCACCGCCGCGCGCCATTGCCGTCCCATGACGCTGGCGGAGTTCCGCGACTGGCACGCGCGGGTTTCGCCGCCGTCCCGATGCGCCGCGGGGGTATACTGCGGCGCGGAGCGGTGAGCGGCCGCACAGCGGACCGTTCGCGCCGCACCTATCGTTGGAGCGGATGACGCGCATGGCGGGCCCCCTCGCGTGACCGGGACCGAGACCGCCGGGCCTCCGGCGGCCAGCGCCGCCTCCTCCGCGCTCGACCTGGCGGACGAGCTGCTGCGCCTGCGCGCGGACGCGGGCGGCGCGGGGCTGGCCAGCGTGGCCCTGCCCCCCGACCTGCTCGGCGGCGCGGCGCGCTGGAGCGAGCGCCAGCTGCGGGCCGCCGCCGCCGTTTCGTGGGAACGCCCGGCGGAAGGCGTGGGCCTGTTCGGGTTCGGGCGCGCGCTCGACCTCGCGTCCGCCGCGGGCGCGCCCCTGGGGGCGGCGGCGACCGCCCTGCGCGAGGCCGCCGACGGGCTGCGCGCGGGCACCATCGAGCGGCTGGCGCGCCCGCGCTTCTTCGGCGGCGCGCGCTTCGACGCCAGCGCCCCGCGCCGCGATCCGGTCTGGGACGACTTCGGCGCGTGGCGCTTCGTGCTGCCCGAAATCCTGCTGGCCGCGCACGGGGACGAGCGTTGCGCCTCGCTCACGCTGGCCGTGCGCCCGGGGCAGACGCGCGAGGAGGTGGCCGGGGCGGTGGACGCCGCCGTGGCGCGGCTGGCGCAGCCGCCCCCCGCCGTCCCTCCCGCCGCGCGCGCGGAGTGCGGCGCTCCCGACGCCGCGCGCTGGCGGCGGTCCGTGCGGCAGGCGCTGGCCGAGATCGACGCGGGCCGCTACCGCAAGGCCGTGCTCGCCCTGCGCGTGCGCTGCGCCGCGGACGCGCCCCACGACGCGGCGGCGGCGCTCACGGCGCTGGCCGCGCGCTACGGGGAATGCTTCGTGTTCGGCTACCGGCTGGGCGAGGCGAGCTGGATCGGCGCGAGCCCGGAGCTGCTCGTCTCGCTGGAGCGGGGCCGTCTGCGCGCGTCGAGTCTGGCGGGCACGCGCGCGCGCGCCGCGGACGAGGCCGAGGACGCGCGTCTGGCGGGGGAGCTGCTGGCCAGCGGCAAGGAGCGCGCGGAGCACGATCTGGTGGCGCGGGCCACGCGCGCGGCGCTCGCGCCCCTCTGCCGCGAACTCTCCGCGCCGCCCGCGCCGGGCCTCCTGCGCATGGCCGGCATCCAGCACCTGCACACGCCGCTGGAGGGGAGCGCCGCGCCGGGCGTGGACGCGCTGGACGCGCTGCTGGCCATGCATCCCACGCCCGCCGTGGGGGGCTGGCCGCGCGAGCCCGCGCTGGAGGCCATCGCCCGCATCGAGGACATGGACCGCGGCTGGTACGCGGGGCCCATCGGCTGGATCGACGTGCGGGGCGACGGCGAGTTCGCGGTGGCCCTGCGCTCGGCCCTCGTGCGCGGGCGCGAGGCCTTCCTCTACGCGGGCGCGGGCATCGTCCGCGGCTCCGACCCCGACCGCGAGCTGGCCGAGGCCGAGCTGAAGCTGCGGCCCCTGCTCGACGCCCTGCGCGGGCCGTGAGCGCGCGCGCCGCCGCCAACACCGCCGCCGCGCGCGCCTTCGCGGACGGGCTGGCGCGGGCGGGCGTACGCCATGCCTGCGTGACGCCGGGGTCGCGCTCCACGCCGCTCACGGTGGCGCTGGCGGAGCAGTCCGCCATCCGCCCGTGGCTGCACCTCGACGAGCGCGCGTCCGCCTTCTTCGCGCTGGGGCTGGCGCGGGCGAGCGGCGCGCCGGTGGCGCTCGTCTGCACCTCCGGCACGGCGGCGGTCAACTTCCATCCCGCCGTTGTCGAGGCCGACCTGTCGCGCGTGCCGCTCGTGCTGTGCACCGCCGACCGGCCCCCGCGGCTGCGGAACGTGGGCGCGCCGCAGACCATCGAACAGCCGGGGCTGTACGGCGTGGCCGCGCGCATGGAGCGCGACCTGCCCGCGCCGGGCGAGGATGGCGCGCCGCCCGCGCTCTTCGCCGAGGCCGCGCGCCTGGCCGTCGGGGCCGCGTTGGGGCCGCTGCCCGGGCCCGTCCACCTGAACCTGCCCTTCGAGGAGCCGCTCATCGCCGCGCCCGCCGACCATCCCGCGACGGGGCCGTCCGCCAGCGCCGCCGCGCCGCCCGTCGCGCCGCCGCTTCCGCCCGACGCGGGGGAGCTGGCGGCGGCGGTGGACGCGCTCGCGCGGGCCGAACGCCCCCTCGTCGTGGCCGGGCCGGAGAGCGGCGGGCTGCCCGCCGACGAGCTGGCCGCGCTGGCGCGGGCGCTGGGCGCGCCCCTGCTGGCCGATCCGCTCAGCGGGCCGCGCACGGGCGCGCACGACCGCGGGCGCCTCGTCGATGCCTACGACGCGCTGCTGCGGGACGCGCGCGCGGCGGCGTTGCGGCCCGATTGCGTCCTGCGTTTCGGCGCGGCCCCCACCTCGCGCGCGCTCAACGGCTTCCTCGCGACGGCGCGGGAGGCCAGCCACGTGCTCTGCGACCTGCCCGGCTCCTTCCGCGACCCGAACGGCGTGACGACGCACCGGCTGACGGCGGACGCGCGTTCCGCCGCCGAGGCGCTGCGCGAATCCCTGTCGCGCGGCCCCGCGCCCGCCGACTGGCTGGGGGAATGGCGCGCCCGCGACGCCCGCGCCCGTCGCGCCCTCGCCGAATTCGCGCGTTCCGCGGACGAGCCGTTCGAGGGCCGCGCCGTGGTCGAGCTACAGCGCGCCCTGCCCGCGGGGGGGACGCTCCTCGCGGGCAACAGCATGCCCGTGCGCGACGTGGACGCCTTTCTGGCGGGCGATGCGAAGCCGCTCACGGTGGTCGCCAACCGCGGGGCCAACGGCATCGACGGCGTCCTCTCCACGGCGCTCGGCCACGCGGCGGCGGGGCGCGGCCCGACGGCCCTGCTCATCGGCGACCTCTCCCTCGTGCACGACCTCAACGGCCTCTGGGCGGGCACGCGCCACGGACTCGACCTCGCCGTCGTGCTCGTGAACAACGGCGGCGGCGGCATCTTCCACTACCTGCCGCAGGTCGAGCACGGGGCCGTGTTCGAGGAGTGGTTCGGGACGCCGAGCGGGGTCGATTTCGCCGCCGCCGCGCGCGCCTTCGGGGCCGAACATCGCCCGCTGGCGGACTGGTCGGAGCTGGACGCGGCGCTGGCGGAAGGGGGCGTGCGCGTGCTCGAATTCCGCACGGACCGCGCCCGCAACCGCGACCTGCACGAGCAAGCGTGGCGCGCCGCCGCCCGCGCCGCCTGGGGGGACTGAGGCCGTGACGCGCGTCCCCCTCGACGACGGGTTCGCGCTGAACGTGGAGCGCGCCGGCAGCGGTCCGCCGCTGGCGCTGCTCCACGGCTTCACGGGCTCGGCGGCAAGCTGGGGGCCGCTGTCGGAGCTGCTGGCCGCGCGCTTCACCGTGTACGCCGTCGACGTGGTCGGGCACGGGGACTCGGACAAGCCGCGCGACCCCGCGCGCTACGCCATCGACCGCGCCGCGCGCGACGTGGCGGCGGCGCTGGCGCAACTGGGCGCGCCGCGCGCCACGTGGCTGGGCTACTCGATGGGCGGGCGGCTGGCGCTGTTCGCGGCGGCGCGGGAGGCGCACGCGGTCGGGCGGCTGGCGCTCATCGGGGCCTCGCCCGGCATCGCCGGCGCGGACGAACGCGAGGCGCGCCGCATGGCCGACGCGGCCCTCGCCGACCGCATCGAACGCGAAGGCGTGCCCGCCTTCGTGGACCACTGGGAGGCGCTGCCGCTGTTCGCCAGCCAGACGCGCCTGCCCGCTGGGACGCGCCGCGCCATCCGTCGCGGGCGGCTGGCCAACGAGGCCGTTGGGCTGGCCAACAGCCTGCGCGGCATGGGGGCGGGCGCGCAGCCCCCGCTCCACGGCGAGCTGGGCGGCGTGCGCGCGCCCGCGCTGCTGCTGGCGGGCGCGGAGGACGCGCGGTACGCGGCCATCGCCGCGGAGGTGGCGGCGACCATGCCGTCGGCGCGCGCGGCGCTCGTTCCCGGCGCGGGCCATGCGGCGCACCTCGAGAACGCGGCATACTGCGCGCGCATCATCACCGCCTTCCACGGGGAGGGCACGGGAGCATGACCATGGCCGTTTCGTGGCGCGCGGAGGGCGACTACCGCGACATTCTCTACGGCAGGGCCGAGGGCATGGCCCGCATCAGCATCAACCGCCCCGAGGTGCACAACGCCTTCCGCCCCGAAACGGTGGCCGAGCTGATCGACGCCTTCACGCGGGCGCGGGAGGCCCCCGACGTGGGCGTGGTGCTGTTCACGGGCGAGGGCGGGCGCGCCTTCTGCTCCGGCGGCGACCAGCGCGTGCGCGGCCACGGCGGCTACGTGGGCGAGGACGACGTGGCGCGCATCAACGTGACCGACCTGCACAAGCTGATCCGCTCCATCCCCGTGCCCGTGGTCGCGCTGGTGGCGGGCTGGGCCATCGGCGGCGGGCACGTGCTGCATGTGCTCTGCGACCTCACGATCGCGGCGGAGAACGCGCGCTTCGGCCAGACGGGGCCGCGCGTGGGCTCCTTCGACGGCGGCTTCGGCGCGGCCCAGCTGGCGCGGCTGGTGGGGCAGAAGAAGGCGCGCGAAATCTGGTACCTCTGCCGCCAGTACGACGCCCGCGAGGCGCTGGAGATGGGGCTGGTGAACGCCGTCGTGCCGCTCGACCGGCTGGAGGAGGAGGGCGCGGCCTGGGGGCGCGAGATGCTGCGCCACAGCCCGCTCGCCCTGCGCCTCATGAAGTCGTCCTTCAACGCCGAGCTGGACGGCATGGCGGGCATCACCGAGCTGGCGCACAACGCCACGCTGCTCTTCTACATGAGCGAGGAGGGCAAGGAGGGGCGCAACGCCTTCCTGGAGAAGCGCGAGCCCGCCTACGGCGACGCGGAGCGCTTCCCGCGCCGCCCGTGAGCCGCGCCGCCGCCCCCGTCGCGCGCGTGCGCTGGCGGCCCTGGCGCCTCCCCCTGCGCGCGCCCGTGGCCAGCGCCGTCGGGACCATCGCCGCGCGCGAGGGCGTGGCCGTGCTGGTCGAGGACGCGGACGGCCACGCGGCGGCGGGCGAATGCGCGCCCCTGCCCGGCGAGGGGCCGGACGCGGCCGCCGTGCTGGCGCTCCTTGCCGCCATCGCGCCCCACATCGCGGGCCGTTCGCCGGACGACGCGCGGGCCATGCTGGCGCGCTGCGACGCGGGGGCGCCGTCCGCCGTCGTCGGGCTGGAAACGGCGCTGGCCGGGCTACGGGCGCGGGCGCATGGCCTGTCGCTGGCGGCGTGGCTGGCGATGGAGGCGGGCTTGCCGCCGCCCTCCGACGCGCCCGTGCCGGTCAACGCCCTCATCGCCGCCGCCGATGCGGATGACGCGGCGCGGGAAGCGTCCGCCGCCGTCGCGCGCGGGTTCGCCACGTTCAAGCTCAAGGTCGGGCGCGACGTTGCGCGCGACGGCGAACGGCTGCGCGCGGTGCGGGCGGCCATCGGGCGTGACGCGGCCATCCGCATCGACGCCAACGGGGCTTGGGGCGCGGGGGAGGCGCTGGCCGCGCTGGCGGCGCACGCGGCCCACGGCGTCGCCCTCTGCGAGCAGCCGGTCGCGCCCGGTCCGGACGCCGCCGCCCGTCTCGCGCGCGTGCGCCAGCATAGCCCCGTGCCCATCGCCGCCGACGAATCGTGCGTCACGCCCGCCGGCCTGCGCGCGCTGGCCGCAGCGGGGGCGGTGGACGCCGTGGTGGTGAAGCCGCTGCGGACGGGGCTGGCGGGAGCGCTGGCCATGATCGCGGAGGCGCGCGCGCACGGGCTGCCCTGCATCCTCACGACCACCTTCGACAGCGGCCTCGGCACGGCGCTCGCGCTCCAGCTGGCGGCGCTCGCGCCGGAGCCGCGCCCCGCCTGCGGGCTGGCCACGCTGGATCTGCTGGATGGCGACATCGCGACGGGCTGCCCCGTTCCGCGGGATGGGGCGATGGCCGTGCCGCGCGCCCCCGGGCTGGGCGTCGAGCTCGACGAGGCGGCGCTCGACCGTCACGCGCTCGCGCCCTGGGCGGAGGTTGCGGCGTGAGCGCCATGCTGCCCGACTGGCTCACGCACCGCGCGCGCTCCCTGCCGCGCGCGACCGCGCTCGTGAGCGGGCGGCGGCGGCTCGGCTACGCCGCCCTCCACGGCCACGCCGCGCGGCAGGCGCACGCGCTGCTGGAGGCAGGGGCCGCGCCCGGCGAGCGCGTGGCCGTGATCGCGGGAACGTCGCCCGCGTTCGTGGCGGCCATGCACGCGGCCTCGCTGGCGGGGGCCGTGTTCGCGCCGCTCAACGTGCGCCTGACCGCGGGCGAGCTGGCCGAGCAGCTCCGCAACGTCGAGCCCGCGGTCGTGCTCTGCGACGGGGCGCGCGCGTCGCTCGCCGCCGAGGCCGCCGCGCTGGCGGACGCGCCCGCGCCGCGCCGTATGCCCCTGCCCCCGGCGTCGCGCGAGGGCGCGCTCGCGGAGGCCCACGACCTGGACGATTGCCACAGCATCATCCACACCTCGGGCACGGCGGGGCGCGCGAAGGGCGTGATGCTCACCTACGGCGGGCTGTGGGCGAGCGCCGCCGCCTCGGCGCTCAACCTCGGCCTCGATCCCGCCGACCGCTGGCTCGCCTGCCTGCCTTTGCACCATGTGGGCGGCTTGTCCATCCCCATCCGCGGGGCCATCTACGGGACCGCCGTCGAACTGCACGCGGGCTTCGACGTGGAAGCCGTGAACGCCGCCCTGCGCGCGGGCGAGGTCACGCTGGTGTCGGTGGTGCCGACCATGCTGCGGCGCATGCTGGACGCCGACCGCGAGCCGTTCGGGGGTTCGGTGCGCGCGGCGCTGGTGGGCGGCGGGCCGGTGCCGTCCGCCCTGCTGGAGCGGGCCGTGGCGCGCGGCCTGCCCGTCATCCAGACCTACGGGCTGACGGAGACGGCGAGCCAGGTGACCACGCTCTCGCCCGCGGAGGCGATGGCGCGGCTGGGCTCGGCGGGCCGCCCCCTGCTTTCGGCGGAGGTGCGCGTGGACGCGCCCGTCGGGGAGCCGGGCGAAATCCTCATCCGCGGACCGTCCGTGACGCCCGGCTACTTCCGCGACGCCGAGGCCACCGCCGCCGCCATCCGCGACGGCTGGCTGCACACCGCCGACCTCGGCGCGCTCGACGCGGACGGCTACCTCACGGTGCTCGACCGGCGCGACGACGTGATCGTGACGGGCGGCGAGAACGTGTATCCCGCCGAGGTGGAGGCGGCGCTGCTGGCCGCGCCGGGCGTGGATGCCGCCGCCGTGGTGGGCCTGCCCGACGAGGAGTGGGGGCAGCGCGTGGCGGCGGCGGTGGTCTCGGCGGGGCCGGTGGACCGCGAGCGGCTGGGGCCGTTCCTGCGCGGGCGGCTGGCGGGCTACAAGCACCCCGCTATCATCGAGCGCGTCGACGCCATCCCGGCGACCGCGTCGGGCAAGACGCGGCGGCGGCTGGTGCGCGAGCTGCTGGCCGCACGGCTGGGGGCCGCGAAGCCGGAGGGCGAATGAGGAATTGGCGGTGGCGCACCTGGGCCTCGGCGGCGCTGGTCGTGGCGCTGGCGGGCGCGACGGTGGGGCTGGGCGCGTTGGCGTGGGCCATCCGCAGCGGCGATCCCCCGCTGGCGGTGACGACCGAGACGCCGGAGACGGGGACGACCGCGGAGACGGCGCTGCCAGCCAACCCGCCGCGGTGCACGGAGGAGACGCTGGGCCGCCCGCGCGCGGCCGACGAGGGGCTGACCGCGGATTGCGACACGCTGCTGGCGATCAAACCGGTCCTGGCGGGCGCCGCCGTACTCAACTGGAGCGTGGAGACGCCGATCAGGAAATGGGACGGGGTGGCCCTTGCCAACGCGCGCGTCACCGAGCTGTACTTGTCCGGGAAGCGGTTGACGGGCAGTATTCCAACGCAGATGGGACGACTGATTGGGTTGGAGAGGCTAGGTCTTTCCCGGAACCAGTTGACAGGGAATATTCCGACGCAATTAGGGGATCTGACCGCACTGAAAGAACTGAATCTTCACACGAATCGATTGAGCGGTCCGTTGCCGACGCAGTTGGGCAATCTCCCGGTTCTCACGATATTGTGGCTGTCCGGAAACCAGATTTCCGGTCCGATTCCGACGCAGTTGGGAGAGGCGAATTCTCTGCGGGATGTGAATCTTTTTGGCAATTCGCTGAGCTGGGTCATCCCGACGCAATTGGGGAATCTTGGCGCGCTGAAGGCGCTGGACCTGGGGGGAAACTCGCTGATCGGGACCATCCCGATGCAGATGGGGAACCTGGCGAATCTGACGCATCTGCACCTGCACGGCAATCGGCTGTGGGGCAGCATTCCGGCGGAGTTCGAAAACCTGACGGCGCTGGAGTCGCTGCGGCTGGAGTTCAACCGGCTGAACGGGAGCATTCCGTCGGAGCTGGGCAAGCTGACGGCGCTGGAGACGCTGAAGCTGGAGGGCAACGCCCTCACCGGCTGCATTCCGGAGGCGCTGCGGGAAGTGTCCGACAACGACCTTTCCGGGCTGGGCCTTGATGGTTGTTAGCGTCGCCGCGTCAGTCGCAGACTCGCGGATGCAGGCTCAGCCATTGAAGGATGGCCTCCGTCACCCGGCGATGTTCGAGGGCGTTCCAGTGGCCGTCGTGCTTCCAGCGTATGTCCGTGGTCTCGTCATCACCCGCGGCGATGACGTAGTCGTACAGGCTGATAACGGGATGCCCTCTCCCGCCGCCGCTACCAGCTCACGCAGCAGAGTTAACCAGGGATTACCCCCCCCCCCCACTTATATCATTATTGGCAAGGACGACCAGCGTCGCGCCGTCGCGCTCCGCCCGCGCGTGGAACTGCCCCAGCGCGAAGCGCGTCGCGTCCAGCATCTCCCGGAAGATCGGCGGCGGGTTCTCCGACAGCAGGTGCGGAGGGCCATCCGCCGGCGGTTCCCATCCTTCCGCGAAGTCGCGATAGCGGGGATGCTCGCTGATCACGTCCGCCCAGCGCAGCCACTGGCGCCTCCCCGGCTGCCGGTCAAACAGGCGGTGCCAGGGCGTTCCGCTGGATATGGTCCAGAGCCTGTCGGCGAGGTACGACCATTTCCGCGCCGTTCGCTCGAATGCGGTCCCCAGCGGCGGCCTGGGCCAGCGGGGGAGGAGATTCGCCCGCATCTCCTCCAGGCTGGCGGCGGGCGGCACGAACTCCATCTCCCCGCCGGGGCCCGGCCGCGCGTAGAGCCAGGGGGGATGGTCGGGATGGAACCCGTCGCGCCACGCCTGTATGGCCACCGAGTTCCCCCAGAGGTCGTTGCGGACGGCCGCCAGCACCACCACGTCGGGCGAGAGATGCCGCGTGAAGGCGTCGTAGAACGCCAGCTGGCTGATCTGGGCCGTGGCCCGGTGTCCGAAGGCGGACGCGGTGACGTCCAGTTCGGGCGCCTCGCGGGCGGCCAGTTCCTCCAGCCGCACTTGCGCCTTGTCCGCGATGGGCACTTCCAGCGCCTCCACGTAGGAGTCGCCGATCAGCGTCACGTGGCAGCTCTCCGCCGCGCGCCCGGGGGAGGGCGGTTCGCGGTCGAGGAAGCCGAGGCCGTTGGTGCGGGACGTCTGCCAGAAATCGCGCTCGTTCGTGTAGTGGATCTCCGTGTGGGGCGGGCGGATCACCCCCGCTCCCGGGACCAGCCGTATGGGCAGGTAGCTCTCCGGGAACGCAGGTGGCCGGGGAGCGCTCAGCCGCAGATACGCCTCCGCGCCGCCCGCCACGAGGATGAGCCCGACGAGCAGGATCAGGGCGTTCCAACCGAGCAGGCGAAGGATGCGACGGCGGCGAGGACGCGCGGGGCTCGGAGACCGGCCATGCGCTCCGCTCACGGCGCGATTGTACGGCAGGCGGCTACACTGGGGCGCGCCATTGCGCCCGCGAGGCCCGCCCGTGACCGACGACGACGCCCTGCGCACGCTGCTCGACCGCCAGGCCATCAGCGATACCGTCATCCGTTACGCCACCGGCATCGACCTGCGCGACTGGGAGGCCTACCGCTCCTGCTTCACGGACGAGGTGGAGATCGATTTCACCTCCTTCGGCGGGGGCGAGCCGGGCGTGATGCGGGCGGACGACTGGGTGGCGGGCGTGCGCGCGGGGCTGAGCGGGTTCGCCGCGACGCAGCACATCAGCGCCAACCACGTGATCGAGATCGCGGGCGACGAGGCCACCTGCGTGTCTTACATGCAGGCCCAGCATTTCCTGCCCAACGAGCAAGGCGACGCCACGCTCACGCTGGGCGGCTACTACACGAACGCGCTCGTGCGTACGCCCGACGGCTGGCGCATCCGCCGCTGCCGCCTGACCGTCACCTGGACCACGGGCAACCGCCACGTCTTCGAGCTGGCACGCGAGCGCTACGCCGCCATGCAAGCGGACGGGGACGCGGGTCGGGGCTAATCCGCCGCGGGCAGCCGCTCGACCGCCTTCAGGGGCGGTTGGTCGGGGTCGATGAGGTAGCGCAGCCGCGGCAGCGTGAGGTCGACCGTGGTCAGGGAGGCGGAGACGGGGTGGGCGGCGCGCGCGCCCGGCAGCGCCCAGGCGTCGGGGTCGAAGGCGGTCAGCCGCGGACGGCCCCGCTGGGCGCGGTGGAAGACGTAATCGGGATCGATCTGGACCAGCCGCGTCCGTTCGGCGCCGTCGCGGGGCACGCGGGCGAGGGCGAGCGTGGCCAGGTACTGCACGTCCGCGCCCGTGATCGGCTGCGGGTCGATCAGCTCCCCCGCCAGCGCGGGCGCGCCGTCCAGCGCCACTTCGCAGGCGGCGCGGGCGTAGCCGGTCCGCAGGGCGACGCGGCCCGCTTCAAGGGGGAAGCCCCAGCGTTCGCGCAGGGCGGCGATGGCGGCGGGGGAATCGCAGACGCAGCGCAGCAGCAGCCCGCGCGGACGCGCCCCCGCGCGGCATCCCACGCGCACGGTGGCCAGCGTGAACGGCCCCGCCTCGCTCTGCGGCGCGTGCGTCACGTTCACGAGCAGCGTGGGCGGGATGCTGGGATGGAGAGCGGGCGGCAGCAGCGCCGTGCGGCCCTCCCCGCCCAGCTCGAAGTGCAGCTGCAGGTGGAGCGCCCCGCGCAGCTCCCACGGTTCCGCGTCGAGGCTGGCGAGCAGGGGGGCGCGGGCGGCGTCGGCGGCGAGGTCGCGCGTGCCCGTGAGCGGCATCTCAGCCGCCCGCGGCGGACGCGGCGGCGGATGCGTCCGGCTCGGCGAATTGGGGCATCACTTCGCGTGCGAAGAGGCGCATGGAGGCGAGCACCTCCTCCTGCGGCACCATCTCGACCACGTTCAGGAGGAAGTTGATGCGGTCCACGCCCGCCTCCTGCCAGCGGCGCACGGCGCGCGCCACGTGCTCGGGGTCGCCCACGGTGAGGCCCTCGGGCACGCGCCCCTCGGGCCCGCTGGACGATTCCCGCCGCAGCGCCTGCAGCAGCCCGGGCGTGTGGTAGGAGGGCGTGGGAAAGGCCTGCCGCGTGGAGAGCGTCTGCTCGGCGAGGTAGTTGAAGGTTCCCGCCAGCTGCTGGCCCGTGCGCGCCCCCCGCTCCAGGTCCTCGTGGCAGTAGAGGAAGCTGACGGTGTTTACCTGCTCGTTCACGAACTCGCCCACCGGGTCGCAGGACTGGATGCGCTTGCGGTAGCCCGCGATCTTTTGGGCCTGCTCGGCCACGCCGCCGAAGGAGAGTCCGAGGCTGCCGAGACCGCGTTCGGCGGCGTCGATCTCCGTGCCCGGGCTGGTCACGGCCACCCACATGGGGGGATGCGGCTTCTGGTACGGCTTGGGCAGCACCGTGCGCTCCGGCATGGAGAAGGCGCGCCCCTCGTGGGCGAAGCGCTCGCGCGTCCACAGTTTGGGGATGACGCGCACGAACTCGTCCCAGGTCTTCTTCGTCTCGTCCGGGTTCGCGCCGAAGCCGCCCAGCTCGGTCCAGGTGGCGGAGCGCCCGGTGCCGAATTCGAGCCGCCCGCCGGACACGAGGTCGAGCACGGCGGCGCGTTCGGCGGCGCGGATGGGGCCGTTGATCTCCGGCACGCAGGTGACGATGCCGTGCCCCACGCGGATGCGCTCCGTCTGCATGGCCACGGCGGTCAGGAACACCTCCGGCGCGGAGCAGTGGGAGTACTCCTCGAGGAAGTGGTGCTCGACCGCCCACGCCTGGTCGAAGCCGAGCTCGTCGGCCAGCCGCGCCTGTTCGAGGCAGTTCCGGTAGACCGTGTATTCCGTCTCCGGGCCCCAGGGCCGGGGCACGGAGATTTCGAAGAAGACGCCGAACTTCACAGGCCGCTCCCGCGCGACGGGCCGCGCGCCCGCCGCTCGCCCCATCGTGGCGGTCGCGGGCGCGGATGTCGAGCGGCGGCGGTTCCCCCAGCGCGCCGCCGCCGGTAGGCTGCGCGCGACGGCGCGGCCCGTCGGGAGGCACGATGAAGGTTCACGAATACCAGGCGAAGGAACTCTTCGCGCGCTACGGCGTCGCGGTTCCGCGGGGGCGCGTGGCGGCCACGCCCGCGGAGGCGCGCGCCATCGCGGAAGAGCTGGGCGGCAAGGTCGTCGTGAAAGCGCAGATTCACGCGGGCGGGCGCGGCAAGGGCCGCCTCGTGGCGGAGGACGAAACGGCGGACATGTTCGCGCGCCTCACCGCCGACGCGGCGGTGCACGCGGGCCAGGTGCGCGGTGAGCGCGTGGGCGGCGTGCGCCTCGCGGACACGCCCGACGAGGCCGAACGCGAGGCCGCCAACATCCTCGGCAACCACCTCGTCTCCATCCAGACCGGCCCCGAGGGCAGGCGCGTGAAGCGCGTGCTCGTCGAGGAGCAGTCGGCGGTGGCGCGCGAGCTCTACCTCGCCATCGTCGTGGACGGCGCGAGCGGCGCGCCCCTGATCATGGCCTCCACCGAGGGCGGGCAGGAGATCGAGGCGGTGGCCGCCCGCGATCCCGACGCCATCGCGCGCCTGGCGATCAATCCGGCCACGGGCTACGAGCCGTACGTCGGGCGCACGCTGGCGGCGCGGCTGGGCCTCGCCGGGGAGCAGGCGGCGGCCCTCGGCGCCCTCGCCGCGAACCTCTGCCGCGCCGCCGTCGAAAGCGACGCCAGCCTCGCCGAGATCAACCCCCTCGCGGTCACGGAGGACGGGCGCGTGCTCGCGCTCGACGCCAAGTTCACGATCGACGACAACGCCCTCTTCCGGCACGAGGAGCTGGCGGCGCTGCGGGACAGGGACGAGGAGGACCGCCTCGAGGTGCTGGCCGCCGAGCTGGGCGTGGCCAACTTCATCAAGCTCGACGGCGACATCGGCTGCATCGTGAACGGCGCGGGGCTGGCCATGGCCACCATGGACACGATCAAGCTGGCCGGGGGCGAACCGGCCAACTTCCTCGACATCGGCACCGTGAACGACCCCTCGCGCGTGGTGAACGCCATCCGCGTGATCGGCGAGGACCCCTCCGTGAAGGCCATCCTCGTCAACATCTTCGGGGGCATGGCGCGCGTGGACGTGATCGCGCAGGGCGTCATCGACGCGGAGCGCGAGCTCGACCTGAAGCTGCCCGTGGTCATGCGCTTGGTGGGCACGAACCTGGCCGAGGGCGAGCGGCTGCTCGCGGAGGCGGGGTTGGACGTGATCCGCGCGGAGAGCCTCGGCGAGGCCGCCGAAAAGGCCGTGGCCGCCGCCCGCGCCGCCTGAGGCTCGCGCGCGCCCGGACGCGCGGCGCACGGCCACGCCCGGTTCCAGTCCGGACGTGCGGGACTGGCGGGGCGCTGCGCGGCCAGCCGCAGCGCCGTCGGGAGCGTTCGCGCGGGGACGCGCTACACTGGCGGCAGGCCCATGAGCGAGACCGCCGTCCCCGCCGCCCCCCTCGCGCCCCGCGCGCGCGGCATGCGCGACCTGCTGCCCGACCGCATGCGCGCCTTCCGCCGCGTGGAGGACGCCTTCCGCGAGGCCGCGCGCCGCTGGGGCTACGAGGAGCTGCGCACGCCCACGGTGGAGAGCTACGGCCTCTTCACCGCCGCCGGGGCGCTCACGCCGGAGATGCTGGCGGGCGTCTACTCCTTCCTCGACTGGGACGGCTGGAGCGGCGAGCGCGTGGTGCTGCGCTACGACTCCACCATCCCCGTGGCCCGCGCCGCCGCCGAGGCGGGCATTCCCCTGCCCGCGCGGCTGGCCTACGTGCAGAGCGTGTTCCGCGGCGCGGAGGGCGAGGAGTGGCAGTGCGGGCTGGAGTACCTGGGCGCGCCCGCCGTCACCGGCGACCTCGAGGCGGTGGCGGTGGCGGCGGCGGTGTTCGGGACGCTGGCCCTGCCCGTCGAGCTGCGCCTCACGCACGCGGGCGTGGCGCGCGCCGCCATCGAAGCCGCCGGCATCGACGACGCGCTCGCGCGGCGCGCCCTGCTCGACGGCGTGGCGGGCGGCGGGCTGGCCGCCGTGCGCGAGGCCCTCGCGGGGGAGCCGCGGGCGCTGGCCTTCCTCGACGCGGCCCTCGACGGCTCCGGCGGGCCGCCCTTCGCGGACAACCTCATCGCGCTCGCGCGCGCGGGCCTGCCGGACGCGGTCGCGCCCCTCGCGGAGCTGCGCGAGGTGGCCACGGCTCTCGTGGAGGTGGGCCACGCGGTCGCCATCGATCCCGCCCTGCCCCTCGATTTCGAGTACTACTCGGGGGTCACGTGGGAGATGCGGGGCGCGGGCGGCGAGGCTTGGGCGCGGGGCGGGCGCTACCGTCCCGCGGGCGAGGGCGCACCCGCCAGTTCCTGCGGCTTCGCCATCGACCTGGACCGCCTCGTCGCGCATCTGGGCGACGCCCCCCGGCGCGGGGCCGCCGTGGCCGTGGCCGCCGAGCGCGGCGCGGGGCTGGCGGACGCCCTGCGGCTGGCGGACGCGCTCCACCGGCACGGCATCGCCGCTGCCCTCGGCGAGGCGGGCGACGCCGCCATCCGCCTCGCCGCCGGTCCCGACGGCATCGCCGTCACGGGCCCCGATCTGTCGCTCGACGGCGCCACGCTCGACGAGGTGGTGCAACTCGTGCTGCGGCGCAAATGAGCGGGCCGCCGCCCGGCCTCGCCCTGCCCACGGGCGACCTGCGCGCGCCGCTGGGCGAGCTGCTGGCCGCGCGCGGGCTGGCGCTGGACGGCTACGAGTCGGGCTCGCGGCTGCTGCGCGCGGACGCGGGCGCGCGGGGCTTCCGCTTCCGCGTCTTCCGCGAACGCGACATCCCCATCCAGGTGGCGCTGGGCAACTACGACGTCGGCATCTGCGGCGACGTCTGGGTGGCCGAGCTGCGCGCGCGCTTCCCCGGGCAGCGGGTGGTGCGGCTGGGGGCGCTGCCCGGTCCCGAGGCCGGGGTCTGGCTCTGCGCCGCGCCGTCCGCGGGGCTGGCGCGCGGCCAGACGCCCGCGCCCGCGTCGCTCGACGGCGTGCGGCTGGCCACGGAGCTGCCGAACCTCGCCGACCTGCTCGCCTCGCGCCTGCGCCTGCCGCGCTACACGCTGATCGACCTGCACGGGGCCGCCGGGGCCTATCCCCCCGAGGACGCCGACCTGGTCGTGCTGGAGGCGAGGGACGCCGCCGCCGTGGAGGCGCTGGGGCTGGTTCCGCTGCACCGCCTCTTCCGCGGGGGCGTGGCCGTGGTGGCCAGCGCGGCGGCGCTGGCGGCGCGCGATTGCGGGGCGCTGCTCGACCGCCTCGCGCCCGCTTTCGTCGAAACGGAAGCCGCGCTCACGCTGCCCGACCGCGCCAGCGACGTTCCCCTGCGGCGCGAGGAGCGCGCCACGGACGTCCTGCGTCTGGCCCTGCCGGACGGGCACGCGCAGCGCCACACGCACGCCGCCCTGCGCGCCGCCGGGCTGGAGTTCGAGGGCTACGGCGAGCGCGAATTCGTCCGGCGTCCGCGCGCGCCCCTCGCGGGCGTGGAGGTGAAGGTGGTGCGCCCGCAGGACATGCCCGCGCTCGTGGCGAGGGGCGCGTTCGACCTGGCCGTGAGCGGCGTGGACCGCCTGCGCGAGCACCTCGCCGCCTTCCCCGCCTCGCCCGTCGGGATGGCGCTCGACCTGGGACGCAGCCGCTACCGCATCGGCCCCGTGGTGCACGAGGATTTCCCCGCGCGCACGACGCGGGAGGCGCTGGCGGTGTGGTCGGGGCTGGGGCGGCCCGTGCGCATCGCCAGCGAGTTCCCCGGGCTGGCGGAGGAGTGGGCGCGCACGCACCGCCTGCCGCATACCGCCATCATCCCCATCGCGGGGGCCAGCGAGGCTTTCGTGCCCGAGGACGCCGACGTGCTCATCGAGGGCACGGAGACGGGCACGAGCCTGCGCGTGAACCGCCTGCGGATGCTCGACCCCTACCTCGATTCCACCAACTGCGTGCTCGCGGGCAAGCGTCCGCGCACGACGCGCACCGACCTGCTGGAGGAGCTGCTGGAACGGCTGCGCGAGGGCGTGCGCGCCTCCGCCGGGGGGGCGGCGGCGGGCGGGGCGGGCGCCTGATGCCCCCCATCACGCTGCACATGATCCTCGCGCGGCGGCTGGGCGAGGCGCTGCCGCTCGACGCCGCCTCGGGGCCCTACCTGCTGGGCGCGACGGCCCCCGACATCCGCGTCATCACGCGCGAGGACCGGCGCGAGACGCACTTCTTCGACCTCGGCGTGTTCGAGCACCAGGACTCCGTGGCGGGCTTCCTCGCGGCGCGCCCGCGCTTGGCCGATCCGGCGCGTCTGAACGCGGAGACGCGCGCCTTCGTGGCCGGCTACCTCACGCACCTCGTGCTCGACGAGCAGTACATCACGCGCATCTACCGCCGCTTCTTCCACCCCCACGAGGCCGTGGGCGGACGCCTGCGCGCGAACGTGATGGACCGCCTCCTGCAGTTCGAGCTGGAACGCGCCCACGGCGACGCCCGCCTGCGCGCCCGCCTCTGCGAGGCGCTGGGCGGGACCATCGCCGCCATCGACGCGGGCTTCGTCGACGGCGAAACGCTGGAGCGCTGGCGCGGGGTGGCCAGCGACATCGCCGCGCGCGGCATGGACTGGGATCGCGCCCGCGCCATGATCGCCAACCACCTGCGCCGCGCGGGGGTCGAGGAGGAGGGCGAGCTGGCCGCCTTCCTCGATTCGCTCCCCACGCTGTTGGGTGAGACAATCGGGCACGTGACCAGCGCCGAGGTGGACGGCTTTCTCGAACGCTCGACCGCCGCCGCCGCCGCCGCCGTGGAACGGTATCTCGAATGCGGGTGAGGCCGTGCGCATAATCCGGAACGCGGAGGAGGGCCGCCGCACCATCCTCGCGCGCGCTCCCCTCGACGCGGACGCCCTGCCCCTCGACATGCGCGAGACCACCTTCCGCGCGTTCGGCGCGGAGCTCGAGCCGGACGAGGCCGTGCGCCGCATCCTGCGCGATGTGCGCGAGGACGGCGACAACGCCGTGCGCTACTACAACGAGCGCCTCGACGGCGCGCGCGTCGAGGCCCTGCGCGTCAGCGACGACGAGATGCGCGCCGCGCGCGAGGCCGTGGACGCCGAGGTGGTCGAGGCGCTGACCTTCGCCGCGGGCCGCGTCCGCGCCTACCACGAGCACCAGCTGCGGGGCGCGTTCGTCGATTTCCAGCTGGACGGGCTGGGGCAGATCACGCGCCCCATTGAGCGTGCCGGCATCTACGCCCCCGGGAGCGTCGCGCCGTTGCCCAGCACCGTGCTCATGTGCGCCATCCCCGCGCGCGTGGCGGGCGTCGAGGAGGTGTTCGTGGCCGGGCCCGTCCTGCCCGACGGCTCCGTGCCGCCCGTCAAGCTGGTGGCCGCCGAGCTGGCGGGCGTCGATGGCGTGTTCAAGATGGGCGGCGCGCAGGCGGTGGCGGCCTTCGCGCGGGGCACGGAGACGGTGCCGCGCGTGGACAAGGTGTGCGGGCCGGGCAACCTGTTCGTCACGCTCGCCAAGAAGCAGCTGTTCGGCGAGACCGGCATCGACGCCGTCTACGGCCCCACGGAGACGATGATCATCGCCGACGAGAGCGCCGACGCGGAGCTGGTGGCCGCCGACCTGCTGGCGCAGGCGGAGCACGACCGCCTGGCCAGCCCCATCCTGCTCACGCCCTCGCACCGCCTGGCGGAGCGCGTGGCCGCCGCCGTGGCGCGCCAGCTGCGCGGGCTGGAGCGCGCCCGCATCGCCGCCGAGGCGGTGGAGACGCGCGGCGGCTGCGTGCTCGTGAACGACATCGACCACGCCATCGAACTGGCCAACGAGTACGCCCCCGAACACCTCTGCCTCGTGGTGGAGAACCCCACCGCGTGGGTGATGAAGGTGCGGAACGCGGGCGGCGTCTTCCTCGGCGAGGGCTCGCCCGAGGCGGTGGGCGACTACACCGCCGGGCCCAGCCACACCATGCCCACGGGCGGCAGCGCGCGCTGGAGCTCCCCCCTCGGCGTGCGCGACTTCCTCAAGACGATGAGCCTCGTGAACGTGCCCCCGGAGGAGGTGGAGGAGCTGGCCGAGGCCGCCCGCGTCATCGCCCGCGCGGAGGGGCTGGGCGGGCACGCCGCCTCCGTCGAACGGCGCCTGCGCGGGCGCTAGCGAATCCGTGGACCCGCGCCGCTTTTTGCGCCCCGACGCCGATCGCCTGCCGCGCTACGCCCCCGTGAAGCCGCTGGCGGCGCTGGCCGAGGAGATTGGCGTGCCCGTGGCCGAACTGGTGAAGCTCGACGCCAACGAGAACCCGTACGGCGCGCCGCCCGCCGTGCGCGAGGCCATCGCCGCCGCCGATCCGCGCGTCTACCCCGATCCCGACCAGACGGCCCTGCGCGCGGCCATCGGCGACTGGCTCGGCGTCTCCCCGGCGCAAGTGGTGGCGGGCGCGGGCGCGGACGACCTCATCGACGTCGCGCTGCGGCTGACGATGCCGCGCGCCGCGGCCTCGGCCACGCCCACCTTCGGCATGTACGGCTTCCTCGCCGCCGTCGCGGGCGCGCGCCACGTCGAGGTTCCGCGCGGCGCGGGGTTCGCGCTCGACGTCGCGGGCCTGCGCGCGGCGGTGGCGGACGGCGCGCGCGTCGTGTTCGTCGCCTCGCCCAACAACCCCACGGGCAACGCCGCCACGCTCGACGAGATCGAGGCGCTGTGCGCGCTGGAGGCGCTGGTGGTGGTGGACGAGGCCTACGCCGAGTTCGCGGGAACGAGCGCCCTGCCGTTGCTCGACCGGCACGGGAACCTCGTCATCCTGCGCACCTTCAGCAAGTGGGCGGGGCTGGCGGGCTTGCGCGTGGGCTACGCCGTCGCGCACGCTGCGCTGGTGGAGCGCATGATGGCCATCAAGCAGCCCTACAACGTGAACGTGGCGGGGGATGCCGTCGCGCGCGCGGCCCTCGCCCACCGCGACGAGCTGTTCGGCCAGGTGCGCGCCATCGTGGCCGAGCGCGAGCGCATGACGACGGAGGTGGGAGCGCTCGGCTGGCTTTCGCCCCATCCCTCCGACGCCAACTTCACGCTCTTCGACGTGCATGGGGCGGACGCCGCCGCCGTGGCCGCGGGCCTGCGCCGCCGCGGCGTGCTCGTGCGCCACTACGACCGCCCCGACCTGGCCGGCAAAATCCGCATCAGCGCCGGGCGTCCGCGCGATACCGAGCGCCTGCTCGCGGCCCTGCGCGAGGTCGCGCTGTGACGGACGGGCGGCGCGCGACGGTCCGCCGCGAGACGGCGGAGACGGCCATCGCCGTCACCGTGGACCTCGACGGCGCGGGGCGCTTCGAGGTGGCCACCGGCATCGGCTTCCTCGACCACATGCTCGCGCAGATCGCCCGCCACGGCGTGTTCGACCTCGAGATCGCGGCGGAGGGCGACCTGCACGTGGACGCCCACCACACCGTGGAGGACGCGGCGCTGGCGCTGGGGCAGGCCTTCCGCGAGGCGCTGGGGGACAAGGCCGGCATCGTGCGCGCGGGCTCGGCCCACATGCCCCTCGACGAGGCCCTCGCCTTCGCCGCCGTCGATCTGGGCGGACGGCCCTACGCCGAGCTGGACCTGCGCCTGCTGGGGCGCACGCTGGGCGAGCTGCCCGCCGACCTGCCGGCGCACTTCCTCGAATCGTTCGCCGCCGCGCTGGGCGCGAACCTGCACGTGCGCACGCTGGCGGGCGTGAACGACCACCACAAGGCGGAGGCGTGCTTCAAGGCGCTCGCCCGCGCGCTCGACGCGGCCACGCGCATCGACCCGCGCCGCGGCGGGGCCGTGCCCTCCACCAAGGGCGCGCTCTAGGGCCGCCATGACGCCGCCGACCGCCACCGCGACCGCCCTCCGGGAGCAGCTGCGGGAGGCGCTCGCCGCCTACGAACCGGGCCGCGACGACCGACGCGGGGCCAAACCGGCGGCGGTGCTGCTGCTCCTGTACGAGCGCGACGACGGCGTGCATTGCCTCTTCCAGCGGCGTTCGCAGCGGGTCGAGCACCACAAGGGCCAGATCAGCTTCCCCGGCGGGGCGCGCGACGCGGGGGACGCCAGCGCCGCCGCCACCGCCCTGCGCGAAACGCACGAGGAGGTGGGCGTGGCCCCCGCCGACGTGGACCTGCTGGGCGAACTGGACGAGATCTGGACGGTCAGCGACTTCCGCGTGCGGCCCTTCGTGGGCTGGCTGCGCGTCTGGCCCTACCCCTTCCGCTTCGCGCCGCGCGAGGTGGAGGCGCTGCTCGAGGTGCCCGTCGCCCACCTCGCCGACCCCGCCAGCTTCGCGGACGACGTGCGCGAAATCGACGGACGCCGCGTGGCGCTGCCCTCCTACCGCTGGGGCGAGCACCTGATCTGGGGCGCGACCGCGCGCATCCTCACGAACTTCCTCGACGTCTGCCGCACGCTGCCGCCATGCCGCGCGGGGGAGACGCTGTGAGCGCGCGCGTGCTGGCCTCGCTCGTGGCCGAGCTGCCCGGCGCGGAGCTGGCGCGGGGCGATGGCGACGCCGTCGTCGAGAGCGTCGAGCACGACTCGCGCCGCGTCGCGCCCGGCGCCCTCTTCGTGGCCGTGCCCGGCTTCACGGTGGACGGCCACGCCTTCCTCGCCGACGCGCTGGAGGCTGGCGCCGCCGCCGTCGTGGTCGAGCGCGGCAGGCGCGGCGCCTGGCGGCACCTCCCCGGCGACGCCCCCATCGTGGCCGTGGACGACGCCCGCGTGGCGCTGGCCCGCGCCGCCGCCGCCTTCCACGGCCATCCCTCCCGCGAACTCACCGTCATCGGCGTCACGGGCACGGACGGCAAGACGACCACCTCGTACCTGCTGACCTCGATCCTGGAGGCGTCGGGGGCGCGCGCGGGGCGGCTCGGCACGGTCGACGCCTACGTGCCCGGCACGGACATCGCGGCGCACACGGCGCGCATGACGACGCCGGAAGCGCCCCAGCTGCAGCGCCTGCTGCGCGCCATGGTCGACGAGGGCTGCGACTACGCCGTGGTGGAGTCGACGAGCCACGGGCTGGCCCTCCACCGCCTCGACGGGGTGGCCTTCGCCATCGCCGCGTTCACGAACGTGACCGGCGACCACCTCGATTTCCACGAGAACTTCGAGGCCTACCGCGAGGCCAAGGGGCGGCTGTTCGCGGCGCTGGACGAAACGCCGCCGCCCGCCTCGGGGCTGGACAAGGCCGCCGTCGTCAACGCCGACGATCCGTCCGCCAGCTTCATGCTCGGCCTCACGCGCCAGCGGGCCGTGCGCTACGGGCTGGAGGCGGCGGACGCGGACGTGACGGCGCGCGCCATCGAGCTGGGCGCGGGCGGCAGCCGCTTCCGCCTGCGCCTGCCCGGCGCGGAGGTGGGCGCGGAGATACGCCTGCCCGCGCTCTTCAACGTGGCCAACGCCCTCGCCGCCGCCGCCGCCGCCAGCGCCGCCGGCATCGCCCCCGACGCCATCGCGCGCGGGCTGGCCGCCTGCCCGGGCGTGCCCGGCCGCATGGAGCGCATCGACGCGGGCCAGCCCTTCGACGTGGTGGTCGATTACGCCCACACCGGCGACGCCGTGCGCAAGGTGCTGGCGGTGCTGCGCGAGCTGGCCGGGCGGCGCCTGCTGATCGTGGTGGGCGCGGCGGGCGAGCGCGACCCCGGCCGCCGCTTCGGCGTGGGCCGCGCCGCCGCCGAGGGCGCCGATTTCGCCGTGTTCACGAACGAGGATCCGCGCGGCGAGGATCCCGCCCGCATCGTGCGCGAAATCGGCCGGCACGCCGAGGCCGCGGGCCGCGAGCGCGGGCGCGACTTCCTCGAAATCGAGGACCGCCGCGAGGCCATCGCCGCCGCACTCGCCCGCGCCGGGGAGGGCGACCTCGTCGTCATCTGCGGCAAGGGGCACGAGCGCTCCATCGAACTCGGCGGCGAATCGATCCCGTGGGACGACCGCGAGGTGACGCGCGAGGAGCTGGCCCGCCTCGGCCACGCCCGCGCCTGATTGACCGCGCCGGTTTCGCCTACGGGCCGCGTTCGTATACTCGCGGGAGCGGCGGCGGACGCGCCCCGCAACGAGGAGGCGGCGTGCCCGGCAACCGGCGACGCCAGCGCCAGCAGCAGCATCGCGGGCAGCAGCCGCAGCGTCAGCGGCGCTACCGCAGCGGCGGCCAGGAAGAGTCCTACAAGCCCGGCTTCCCCATGAACCTGTTCACGGGGCGGGTGGCGCTCATCGCCTTCGTGGTGGTGGGCGTGGTCGCCATGGCGGGCGGCATCACGCTCAGCGTCTTCCAGCGCGATCCGCAGCCCGACCTCGACGCCATTCCTCCCGCCGCCGCCGAGACCGCCGCGGATGCCGCCGCGACCGGAACCGCCGCCACGGACGGAACCGCCACCGCCACGCCCAATCCGCGCGTCTTCGCCGCCGCCGAGATGGTCATCGCCCCCATCGCCGAGAGCTACGCCGCCACCATCGCCACCGCGAAGGGCGACATCGTCATCGAGCTGTTCGCGGACATCGCCCCGAACACGGTCAACAGCTTCGTCTTCCTCGCCGAGCAGGGGTTCTTCGACGGCATCGTGTTCCACCGCGTCGAGCCCGGTTTCGTGGTGCAGGGCGGCGATCCGGAGGGCACGGGCCTGGGCGGCCCCGGCTACCAGACCGCCGACGAGCCGAACGATCTGCGCAACGAGTTCGGCGCGCTCTCCATGGCCAAGGTGCCGGGGCAGAGCGTCTTCGGCAGCCAGTTCTTCATCAACCTGAAGGACAACCCCGCGCTCGATTTCGACTCCGGAAACGCCAACGCCTTCTACCCCTTCGGGCGCGTGATCGAGGGCATGGACGTGGTGCTGGCCATCGAGGTGGGCGACGTCATGGAGTCGGTCATGATCGCGCGCGTGCCGTACCCCGACGCCCCGCCCGCGGACGACGCCGAGCCCGATCCCGATACGGGGGAGGAGGCTGGCGCGGATGGGAGCGATGCCGAATCGGAGACGGACGCGGGGGATGACGCTGGTGCGGATGCTGGCGATGCGGAGCCGGACGCGGAGGACGGCGCTGGCGCGAACTGAGCGTGGTACGCTGTCGGCGGAGGCAGACACCATGACCGCGCCCTCGTCCCGCAAGCCCCTGCCGCCCGACGACGGCGAGCGCAAGTCCGCGCGCAAGCGGCAGTGGACGCGCATCAGCGAAGTTCTTCCCCCGCACGACTTCGGCCCGTGGCCCGAGGGCCTGACGCTGAGCCGCGAAAAAGACGACTTCGCCGATCAGTATTAGGAGCATCGGCTAACCCCTGGTCCGTTCGCAGTAGTCGGCGGCAGCGAGCAGCGCGTCAATATCGTCCTTGAACAGGCCGAGGCCGAGGTTGCAGTTGAGGCAGAGCACACCGCGCACCATGCCCGTGTCGTGGTCGTGGTCGAGACACGGGCGCTTCCTGTCGAAGCGCTTGGTCCTACAGATCGCACAGCGCCCCCCCTGCGCTTTGAGCACGGCCACGACCAGCCCGGCATGGACATTCGTGCCGCTGCGTGGCATGAGAGGCGCGTTGGGGCGGTAGGTATCGATGTACTCGATAGCCGCCCGCATCCGGTCGGGGTCATGGCCGAAGTGGCCGATACCCTTGTTATGGTTATCGCACAGGATGCCGCACACCTTGCCCGACTCGTGGTCATGGTCCACGACTGGGCGCTTGCGAATCCGGTGGCGACCAATATCGCACCTGCCATCACGCTCGCGCTCCATCTGAGCGCGTTGCTGGAGGGTGATCGGAATGCCCGGATGGGCGGGCCTGCGCACGCGCTCGCAATCGCGACAGTAGCCAAGCCTGCCACGCAGCCTGCCGCGCTTGCCACGATAGGAGCGGTGAACGGGGAACTCCGTGGCGGGCTTCACCTCGCCACACTTGTGGCAAGACTGCTCGCCCTCGGCAGCGGGCACCGTATTGGCGATACACTCGCGGCAGACGGTGAGCTTGCCGCGCAGCCTGCCACGCGCGTACCCAGTCTCCCCAAGGGCAGCACCGTACGCGGTGGCATGTTTCCGTTCGCCACACTCCGCGCAGTTCTGGTAGCCGTCCGTGGCGGGCGCATGGCGTCCACGGCTCATTGTGAAACCCCCTTTCCCGCTATGATCATCGCATGGTTCATTGACTCTACGCCTGCTTTCGTGATGGCGGATCAGCATGAAAGTGCGATGCTCAATATGGAGCGTACGCGAGTTGTCCGCCGAAAGCCGACAACCCCTGTGATACGCTGTCGGCGGAGGCAGACGCATGACCGCCCCCTCGTCCAGCAAGCCCCCGCCCCCGCCGCCCGATGATGGCGAGCGCAAGCCCGCGCGCAAGCGGATGAGCATTGATGAAATCCTTCCCCCGCACGACCTCGGTCCGTGGAGTCCGGAGGCCGAGCGGGCGCTGACCCGTGAGGAGATATACAGCGACGAGCGTCCCTGAGCGTCAGCGGACCATCGACGCGAGGATGGCGGCGGCCCGCGCGAGCGTCTCCGCCTCCGCCTCGCCGCTGAGGTGCACGCTCAGCACGACGCGCCCGTTCGCGGCCACGACGGCGTGACGCACGAGCGCGCCGCGCTCCTCCAGCCGGAAGGCGCGCGCCCCCTCCGGCCCCGCGTCCGGTGGCGCGACCTCGCGGACCGTCGCGCGCGCGGCGATGGGGACGCCCGCCACGGTCGCGCCCAACGACTCGCGGTCGGGGCGCAGGGACGCGGCGAAGCGGGACGCGCGGGCGGCGTCGCCGAAGGCGATGATCTGGCAGACCAGCTCGCGCGCGGTCTCGTCGCCGGGGTCGGCGATGCGCTCCTTCCAGAAGGCGAAGTAGCCGCCTTCCGCGTCCGCCAGCGCCTCCGCGCCGGACTGGCGCGCGAGGTCGTCGCGCGCGAGGTTGCCGAAGGCGAGCCGCTCGAACGACTCCGGCAGGTCGTCGGCCTGGCAGGAGCGGCTGGCGAGCGGCTGCGGCCCGCCGCCCCCGCACGCCGCCAGCAGCGCGAGGGCGCAGAGCGCGACGAGCGCGCCGCCCGCCCTAGCCGTCGTCGTTCGCAAGGTCGGGTTCGGGGCCGATCCATCCCCGTTTGGTCGAATAGCGTTCCACCGCCACGATGAGCGCGACGAAGGGGAGGGCGGCGAGCAGGGCCAGCGCGCCCCAGAGCCAGAAGCCTCCGAGGAAGAAGAGGATGCTGGCGGCGGCGAAGAACGACATGCCGATGATGGCGAGGATGCGCCCGGCCACCACCCAAGGCGAGATGGGGGCCTTCAGCACGCCGCCTTCTCCGGCGCGGGGCTTCCGCTGGCGATCATGCGCCCATTCTCCCGCGCTGGCGGGACGCGGGCCAGCGCCCTTCAGCCGAAGGCATACCAGAGGGCGGCCGCGACGCTCGCGCCGATCACGATCCAGGCCGCGATGGAGAGGGACGCCGCCGAGTCCTCGTCCGCGCCGCGCTTGATCCACGCCCACACGAAGAAGGGCAGCAGCACGAGTCCGACGAGCAGCGACATGCCTCCAGTGTAGCCGCGCGCGGATCGCATGGGCGGCGCGCGCCCTGTAGGTTGGGGGCACGTTCGCGAGGAGAAACGTCATGCCCGGAACCGACCAGCCCGCGATTACCGTGGCCAGAATGACCGTCAGGTGCTCCGACATGGCGGAGCAGTTCGCGGAGATGGCCGACGACCACGCCGACCTCGCCGAGGCGTATCCCGCCATGGCCAAGGAGCACATCGACATGGCCCGAACCTGCGCCGAGACGGCGAGGGCGCTGGCCAGGCTGGCGCGGGCGATGATGCGTCTGGCGAAAGCGCACGCCGGGCAGGTCGGCGACGACGAGCCGAAGCTGAGCAAGCGGGTGGAGGAGCAGCTGCGCGAGGTGCTCGACGGGCTGGAGCCGGACGCCGCCACGGACGGCTAGCCGCGCGCGGGAGGCGCGGGCGCGGTAGAGTGCCCCCAGCATTCGGAGGTCGCCCCGTGGAGTTCTGCCGCTACGAGAAGAAGGGCCGCGTCGCCTACGTCACCATCACCCGCCCCGAGGTCATGAACTCGCTGCACGTGCACGCCAACCTCGAACTGCACGAGGTGTGGGACGACTTCGCCGCGGACGACGACCTCTGGGTGGCGGTGTTCACGGGCGAGGGGGATCGCGCCTTCAGCGCCGGCAACGACCTCAAGTTCACGGCGCAACAGTCGCGCCTGCCCGCGTCCGAGCGCCCGCGCGTGGCGTGGCCGTCCACCGGCTTCGGCGGGCTCACCAGCCGCTTCGACCTGTTCAAGCCGCTGATCGCGCGCGTGAACGGCTACGCGCTCGGCGGCGGCTTCGAGATGGCGCTGGCCTGCGACATCGTGGTGGCCGCCGAGCACGCGCGCTTCGGCCTCACGGAGCCGCGCGTGGGCCTCATCGCGGGGGCCAACGGCGTGCACCGCCTGCCGCGGCAGGGGCCGCTCAAGGCCGTCATGGGGCACATGCTCACGGGGCGACACATGACCGCGCAGCGCGCCTACGAGCTGGGCCTCGTGAACGAGGTGGTTCCGCGCGAGGGGCTGGACGAGGCGGTCGAGCGCTGGGTGGCCGACATCCTCGGCTGCGCGCCCCTCTCCGTGCGCTCCACCAAGGAGACGGCCCTGCGCGCGCTCCACCTGGCGCTGCCCGACGCCGACCGCTCCGTGTTCCCGTGGGAGATGCGCCGCCGCCAGTCGCCCGACGCCGTGGAGGGGCCGCGCGCCTTCGCCGAGAAGCGCGACCCGAACTGGACGGGGAGCTGGGGGTAGTGGTGCTGAGGCCCAGAATCGAACTGGGGACACCTGCGTTTTCAGCGCAGTGCTCTACCGACTGAGCTACCTCAGCGCGGGATCATCGTAGGAAACGCGCGCGCGAAGGGCAAGGCGCACGGGCCTCAGCCGCCGCCCGCCGCCTCGCGCACGCGCGCCACGGCGTCATCCAGCGGGACCACGACGGCGTCGCCCCCGGCGCGCGGCTTCAGCTCGACGCCGCCCCGTCCGAGGGCGCGCGGGCTGACGGTCAGGCGCACGGGCATGCCCAGCAGGTCGGCGTCCGCGAACTTGGCCCCGGGCGATTCGTCGCGGTCGTCCACGAGCGCCTCCAGCCCCGCCGTTTCGAGCGCCGTCTCCAGCGCGGCCAGCGCCTCCGCCACTTCCGGGCGGTCGGCGCCGAGCGCCACCACGTGCGCGTCGAAGGGCGCGACCGTGGCGGGCCAGACGATGCCGTCGTCGTCGTGGTTGGCCTCGATCACGGCGGCCAGCAGGCGGTCGACGCCGATGCCGTAGCAGCCCATGACGGGGTGGTGGCGCGCGCCCGACTCGTCGAGGTAGCGCACGCCCAGCGTCTCCGCGTAGCGCGCGCCCAGCTTGAACACGTGGCCGAGCTCCATGCCCGCGCGCGCCTCCAGCCGCCCCTCGGCGCAGCGCGCGCAGCCCGCCCCCGTGCGCGCGAGGGCGATGTCGCCCACCATGTCGGCGGTCCAGTCGCGCCCGTGCGTGAGGTTGAGCAGGTGGACGCCGCGTTCGTTGGCCCCGGCCACGAGGCTTGGCGCGGCCACGGCGCTCTCGTCCGCCGCCACGCGCACGCCATCGAGGCCCACCGGCCCGGCGGAACCGGGCACCAGCCCGGCGCGCGCCACGGCCGCGTCGTCCATCGGTTCGAGCGCCGTCGCGCCCAGCAGATTGCGCAGCTTCGTCTCGTTCACCTCGAGGTCGCCGCGGATGGCGACGAGCAGGGGCTCGCCGTCGGCGGTGTAGAACACGGCCTTGGCCGTCTGGCGCGCCTCAATGCCGAGGAATTCGGCGAGCGCCGCGATGGTGGCCACGCCCGGCGTCTCCACGCGCTCCACGGGGGCGGGGTCGGCGGCGACGGGCGGGTCCGCGCGGAATTCGGCCTTCTCGGCGTTGGCCGCGTAGCCGCAGGCGGGGCAGAGCAGGGCCTCGTCCTCGCCGCGCTCGTTCAGGTGGATGAACTCCTGGCTGTCCTTCCCGCCGATGGCCCCGGAGTCGGCCTCGACCGCCACCACGGGCACACCCGCGCGCGCGAAGATGCGCTCGTAGGCGCGGAACATGGCCTGGTAGGAGCGGTCCAGCGATTCCCAGCCCGCGTCGAAGCTGTAGGCGTCCTTCATGCCGAATTCGCGCAGCCGCAGGAGGCCGCCGCGGGGGCGCGGCTCGTCGCGGAACTTCTGCTGGATCTGGTAGAGCGTGACGGGCAGGTCGCGGTAGCTCTGGATGTGCGCCGCGGCCAGCACGCTGACCGCCTCCTCGTGCGTGGGCGCGAGCACGAAGCCGCGCTGGCGGCGGTCGGCGAGACGGAAGAGCGCGCCCCCGAAGGCCCGCGCGCGGCCCGATTCCTCCCACAGCTCCAGCGGATGGAGCGCGGGCAGGCGCAGCTCGTGCGCGCCCGCGGCGTCCATCTCCTCGCGGATGAGCGTCTCGATGCGGCGCATGGCGCGCCAGCCGAGGGGCGTGAAGCTGTAGAGCCCGGCGGCCAGCGGCGCGGCCAGCCCCGCGCGCAGCAGCAGCCGGTGGCCGGGCAGTTCCGCCTCGGCGGGAGCCTCGCGCAGCGTGCGCAGGAAGTAGCGGCTCATGCGCGTCGGGGGCATGGGCCTACGCTCACCGCCGCCGCCGTTGCGGTCAAGCGCGCCGGTCCGCGCTGTCGAGCAGCAGCGTGACGGGGCCGTCGTTCACGCTCTCCACGGCCATATGCGCGCCGAAGCGCCCGCGTTCGCAGCGCACGCCCGCGCGCTCGATGGCGTCGCAGAAGCGCTCCCACAGGCGTTCGGCGAGGCCCGCCTCCGCCGCCTCCGTGAAGGATGGTCGCCGCCCGCGCCGCGCGTCCGCGTAGAGCGTGAACTGGCTCACGCAGAGGATGGCGCCGCCCGTTTGCGCGAGGTCGCGGTTCATGCGCCCCTCGCCGTCGTCGAAGACGCGCAGGCCCAGCGCCTTGCGCGCGAGCGCGTCGGCGGTCTCCTCGCCGTCGTCATGGGTCACGCCGAGCAGGATGAGCAGGCCGCCGTCGATGGCCCCGACGGTCTTGCCGTCCACGCGCACGCTGGCGCGGCTCACGCGCTGCACGAGCGCGCGCACCGGCGGCTAGCCCTTCGCGGCGCTCTTGGCGCTCGCCTTCTCGCCCGACGGCTTCGCGGATTTCGAGGATTTTTCCGACTTCGCGGACTTGTCGGACTTGCCGGAGGAGTCGCCCGACGAGGAGCCCGACTCCGACTTGCGGCTGTCGTTCACGTAGAAGCCGCTGCCCTTGAAGACGACCGTGGGCGCGTGCAGGATGCGCGTGGCCGTGCCCCGCTCGCAGCGCTGGCAGGGGTGGCTGGAGGGGGCGGAGAAGCTTTCGCGCCGTTCGTAGCGGCGCCTGCAGGAATCGCAGCGGTACTCGTAGGTTGGCACGCGGTCCTTCCGGCGGCTCGGGGAGCGGGATGCGGACGCGGCCATTGTGGGAGCGCGGGCGCGCTTGCGTCAAGGCGGACCGACGCGCGCTCCCCGGCTACAATTGGGGCAAGCGGAGAGGTGCCCGAGAGGCTGAAGGGAACCGTTTTGAACACGGTCGTGGCCCGGTGAGGCCACCGTGGGTTCGAATCCCACCCTCTCCGCCAGCCGCCCGCGCGGGGCGCTACAATGCGGCGCATGAACCGGCTCGAGGAAACCGCCGCCGCCGTCACCGGGACCGCGCACGGCATCGGCGCGGGCATGGCGCGCGAACTCGCCGCCGAGGGCGCGGCCCTGGCCCTCTGCGACATCGACCCCGCCGTCCACGCGCGCGCCGCCGAACTGGAGCGCGAGGGCGCGCAGGTGCTCGCCGTCGAGGCCGACGTGTCCGTTCCCGCCGACGTGCGGCGCTTCGTGGACGCCGCCATCGCCCGCTTCGGGCGCATCGACGCGATGGTGGCGAACGCGGGCGTGTGGCGCGCCACCTCGCCGCTCGACCCGTGGGAGAAGGCGCTCGACGACTTCGAGGCGATCGTGGCGGTCAACCTGCGCGGCGTGTTCCTCTGCGGGCGCGCCATCGCCCCGCACATGGCCGAGATGGGCGGCGGCCACATCGTCAACGTGGCCACGGACCACATCCACCCGCCGCCCGGTACCTCGACCGGCGGGGGCACGCGCATGGACGTGTACGACGCCTCCAAGTGGGGCATCAACGGCTTCACGCAGGCGTGGGCGCGCGTGCTCGCCCCCCACGGCGTGCGCGTGAACGCCCTGTGCATGGACGCCACGGACTCCAACATGATCCGCGGGGCGCTCGGCCAGGAGCCTCCGCCGGAGCTGCTGGAGCGCTGGATGCGGCCCGAACAGATCGGGCGGCTGCTCGTCGATCTGCTGTGCGAGGGGCCGGACGGGCGCACGGGCGAGAACGTCGGCATCTGGCTCGATCACGAGGTCGCGTTGCCGCCGCGCCGCGAGCCCCTGCCCAGCCGCTTCACTTAGCTGGCCGGTTCCGCCGCCGCCGGTTCATGGGCCTCGTCGGGTTCATCGTCGCCGCCGGCATCGTCGTCCGCGGCTTCGTCCGGCGGGGCGTCGCGCCGTTGCCGCCACCAGAAGTAGAGGGCGCTGAGGAGCACGCCCCCCAGCCAGGCGCCGCCGATGGCGAGGGTGATGCGGAAGTCGCGCCCGAGGCTGTCGCCGGCGGCCACGGCCACGCCCGTGGGGATGACCATGCCCAGCCCGCTGAAGATGAAGAAGCGCCAGAAGCCGATGGCCGTGAGCCCGGCGAGGAAGCTGATCCAGTCGAAGTTGACGATGGGCACCATGCGCGCCCAGAAGATGAGCTGCCCGCCCATGCGCAGCGTGAGGCCGTCCAGCCGCGCCGCGGTTTTCGCGCCCACCAGCCGCGGCAGGTGCCGCCGCCCCAGCCGTCGCGACACCCAAAAGGCCGCCGCCGATCCCCAGAGCAGCCCCGCCAGACAGTAGACGGTGCCCAGCACGGGCCCCCAGATCAGGCCGGCGGCGAAGAAGATGGGCGCGTTGGGGATGGGCGCGAAGAGCACGGAGAGGCCCATCACGGCCACGAACGCGAGCGGCCCCCACGGCCCGCGACCGTCCACCCAGTCGCGCAGGCCCTCGGCGTCGATGCTGAGGGAGAGGCCGTAGGCGTCGGCGATGGCGAAGTAGCCCCCCACGAGCACGGCGAAGGCGATGGCGATGCCCGCCAGCACGCGCCCGCGCAGCAGCAGGGGCGGGCCGTCCCCGTTCCCCGCGAAGGCGGCGAATGCGTTGCGTTCCGGCGCTTCGCTCGGCATGGCTCCCCCAGTATCGCGGAAGAACGGACGGCGCGCCCGCTCAGCCGAAGTTGGCGACCAGATAGACGACCGGGGCCACGCCCGCGATGGAATCGAGGCGGTCGAGCAGGCCGCCGTGGCCGGGCAGCAGGCCGGACGAGTCCTTCACGCCCGCGCGGCGCTTCATCCAGCTTTCGAACAGGTCGCCCGCCTGCGCGGCCACGCCCAGGCCGAGGCCGAGCGCGACGATGGCCCCCGCGTTCAGGCCGAGGCCGAGCAGGGGCGCGAGCACGCCCGTGGCCAGCAGCCCTCCCGCCAGCCCGCCCAGCGCGCCCTCCACCGTCTTGCGCGGGCTGATGGCGGGCGCGAGCGGACGCCGCCCGACGAGCGAGCCCGTGGCGTAGGCCCCGGTGTCGATGGTGAAGGTGGTCAGCACCAGCAGCAGCATCCAGTCGCGGCCCTGATCGAGGTCGCGCGTGAGCACCACCGTCGAGAAGACGATGCCCGGATAGACGATGGCCCAGCCCATGACGCGCAGCGGCTTGCGCGGGCCGAAGGCGTCGGTGCGAAGGTGGCCCGCCGCCAGGAAGAGGGCGGCGAGCACGGCCCCCGCCACGAGGAAGCGCTCGCTGGCGTGGACGCCCGCCACCACCACGGCGGGGGCGCACAGCGCCGGGGCGAGCGGGGCCAGCAGGCGCCAGGGGCGGTCGGGCGCGAGCCAGACGCGGGCGAACTCCGCCGTCGCGCCGAGGGCGATGAGGCCCGCCACGACGGCGAAGGGCCAGCCTCCGACGGCGATCACGGCCAGCAGGGCGGGCACGCCCACCGCCGCCGTGGCCAGACGCAGCGTGAGGTTGCGGGGCGCGCGCCCCGGCGGCCTAGTCGCTTCCGAAGGCGTCGAGGTCCTCGGGCAGGAGCGCGCCGAACTTGCGCTTGCGGCGTCCGTATTCGACCAGCGCCAGATCGATGTCCTCGCGCCCGAAATCGGGCCAGCAGGCGGGCGTGAAGTACAGCTCGGCGTAGGCGCTCTGCCAGAGCAGGAAGTTGGAGATGCGCTGCTCGCCCGCCGTGCGGATCACGAGGTCGGGGTCGGGCAGGCCGCCCGTGAACAGGTGGGCGGAGACGGTGGCCTCGTCGATGTCCTCGGGGGCGATGCCCGCATCCGCGATGCGCCGCATGGCGGTCACGATCTCGTCCCGCCCGCCGTAGCTGAAGCACACGTTCAGCATCAGGCGGTCGTTGTCGCGGGTGAGCGCGATGGCCTCCTCCACGCGCCGCCGCAGCGGCTCCGGCAGCCGCTCCAGGTGGCCGAAGTGGCGCAGCCGCACGTTGTTCCGCCGCAGGTGCTCCAGCTCCCGCTGCAGGAAGCGCTCGACCAAGCGGAAGATGACGGAGACCTCGCTGCGCGGGCGGTTCCAGTTCTCCGTGGAGAAGGCGAAGAGCGTGACATAACGCACGCCGTGCTCGGCGAAGCGCTCGACCAGCCGCCGGATGTTCTCCGCCCCCGCGCGGTGGCCGGCGGTGCGCGGCAGGCCCCGTTCCGTGGCCCAGCGCCCGTTGCCGTCCATGATGATGGCCACGTGCCCGGGCACGCGCCCGCCCGTCAGCGGCGAGATGCGGTCGCCGCCACGCTCGGGCGCGGGAGCCGCGTGCGCGCGTCCGGTCCGCGTCTCGCTAGACGGCAAGCAGGTCCTCCTCCTTGCGCTTCGCCTCCTCGTCGATGCGGCCCACGTGCGCGTCGGTCAGCTCCTGCAGGTCGTGTTCGTACTGGCGCAGGTCGTCGCGCGTGAGGTCGCCCGCGCGCTCGCCCTTGCGCAGGTCGTCGTGGGCGTGGCGGCGCACGTTGCGCACGGCCACGCGCGCGTCCTCCGTCTTCTGGTGGAGCAGGCGCACGAATTCGCGGCGGCGCTCCTCCGTCAGCTGGGGGATGGGCAGGCGCACGAGCTGCCCGTCCACGGCCGGATTCAGCCCCAGGTCGGAGGTCTGGATGGCCTTCACCACGGCGCGCACGGCGCCCGCGTCCCACACCTGCACGGTGAGCAGGCGCGCCTCCGGGGCGTTGATCGAGCCGAGCTGGTTGAGGGGCTGCGTCTGGCCGTAGTGCTCCACCGCCAGCCCCTCGATGAGGCTGGGATGGGCGCGGCCCGTGCGCAGCCCGGCCAGTTCGCGCCGGAAGGCGTCCACGGCCCCGTCCATGCGCTCCTCGGCGTCCAGCAGGGTCTCGTCCGCGTCGGGCATGGCTAGTGGGCCCGGACGGGCTCGGCGGGCGCGCGCGCGCTCACCAGCGTGCCGATGCGTTCGCCCCGCAGCGCGCGGGCGATGCCGTCGGGCGCGCGCACGTCGAACACCACGATGGGCAGCTCGTGCTCCATGCAGAGGCTGAGGGCGGTGCCGTCCATCACCCCCAGCCGCCGCTGGAGGGCCTCGAGGTGAGTCAGGTGCTCGAAGCGCGTGGCGTTGGGCGTCGTCGCCGGGTCGGCGTCGTAGACGCCGTCCACGCCGCTCTTGGCCATCAGCAGCGTCTCGCACTCGACCTCGATGGCGCGCAGGGCGGCGGCGGTGTCGGTGGTCATGAAGGGGTTGCCGGTGCCCGCCGCGAACACCACCACGCGCCCCTTCTCGAGGTGGCGGATGGCGCGGCGGCGGGTGTAGGCCTCGGCGATCTGGGCCATGGGCAGGGCCGTCTGCGTGCGCACCTCCGCGCCCGCGTGCTCCAGCGCGTCCTGCAGGGCGAGCGCGTTCATGATGGTGCCCAACATGCCCGCGTAGTCGGCGGTGGCGCGGTCCATGCCCGCCTCGGCGGCGGTCTGGCCGCGCCAGAGGTTGCCGCCGCCCACCACGATGGCGATCTCGACGCCCCCGCGCGAGGCGCGCGCGATCTGCCCCGTCAGGTCCGTGAGGGCGCCCGCGTCGATGCCGAACTCGCGGCTCCCCATGAGGGCCTCGCCGCTGAGTTTGACGAGCGCGCGCCGGCGGGGCCCGCTCACGGCGTCCTAGCCGCCCAGCTCGAAGCGGGCGAAGCGCCGCACGCGGATGTTCTCGCCCGTGCGCGCCACCGCGTCTTGCACCAGTTCGCCGATGGTCTTGGAGCCGTCCTTCACCCACGGCTGGCTGAGCAGCGCGACCTCCTCGTCCGCGCCCTCCAGCTCGGGGTGATCGGCGCGGTCCTCGGGCGCGACCACGGCGGGGTCCATGGCCGCCACCTGCATGGCCACCTCGTGCACGAGCGCGCGGAATTCGTCCGTCTTGGCCACGAAGTCGGTCTCGCAGTTCACCTCCACGAGCGCGCCGATGCGGCCGCCCGCGTGGATGTAGGTGTCGACCGCGCCCTGGCTGGTTTCACGGTCGGCGCGGCTGGCGGCGGCGGCCAGCCCGCGTTCGCGCAGCAGAGCCGCGGCGCCCTCCATGTCGCCGCCCGTCTCGTCGAGGGCGCGCTTGGCGTCCATCACGCCCGCGCCGCTGCGGTCGCGCAGCTCCTTCACCATCGCCGCCGTCGTCTCAGCCAGTGGTCCGCTCCTCTCCGCTGGGGGCGTTGACGCTGGCGGCCAGCGCCGCCAGTTGCGCCGCGTCGGCGGGCGCGGGCGGCGCCTCCTCCGGTTCCGGCGCGGGCGGCGGGGCGGCTTCGGCCTCCGCCGCGGCCAGCTGCGTCAGTTCCTCGCTGTAGGCGCCCGCGCCAGCGCCGGCCTCGCGCGCCGCGCGGCCCTCAATGGCGCCGTCCGCGATCTTGCCCAGGATCAGCTTGATGGCGCGGATGGCGTCGTCGTTGCTGGGGATGGGGTAGGCGATGGGGTCCGGGTCGCAGTTCGTATCGACCAGCGAGACGATGGGCACGCCCAGCCGGTCGCATTCGGCCACGGCGATGGCCTCCTTCATGGTGTCGATGACGAACACCGCGCCGGGCAGGCGCTCGAGCTGCTTGATGCCGCCGAAGTAGCGGTTCAGCCGCTCGATCTCGTTGGCGATGTCGAGCTGCTCCTTCTTGGCGCGCCGCGCGAACTCGCCGCGCGTCGTGCGCTCCTCCAGGTCGCGCAGGTGGCGGATGCGCGACTGGATGGTGCGGAAATTGGTGAGCGTGCCGCCCAGCCAGCGGTTGTTCACGTAGGGGAGACCGGCGCGCTGCGCTTCCAGCTCGACCGTTTCGCGGGCCTGCTTCTTCGTGCCGATGATGAGCAGGTCGTTGCCCCCGGCCACCACCTCGCGCACGAAGCCGATGGCCTCGTCCAGGCGCGTGACCGTCTGCTGCAGGTCGATGATGTGGATGCCGTTGCGCTCGGTGAAGATGAAGTGCTTCATCTTCGGGTTCCAGCGCCGCGTCTGGTGGCCGAAGTGGACCCCCGCCTCCAGCAGCTGCTTCATCGTGACGGGCGTAACCAACGGTCCGCCCCCTTCCGCGCGACGCATGGATTTGGCGCGAACGCCAAGCGCCGCGAACGTTGCCCACAGGATAGCGGCGCGCCGCCCCGCGCGCGAACGGCGCGAACGCTCAGCGCGGGCGGCGGTAGACGTCAGTCGTCGGCATTCAGCCAGCGGATGAGGTCGTCGACGTCCGTGGGTTCGTAGTAGTCGCCAGCGATCCGGTCGAGGTCGGCCTGCCGTTCCCACCGCTGCCACTCGGGTGTCCAGAAATAGGCTTGGGAGGCCGGAACGTCGCGGATGTCGCCGTCGGGCTCGTCTGGGGCCATGAGTGCTCTCCTACGGGGGCATGGTAGCACGCGGGCGCGGTGCGCGCTGGCGCTTGCGCGGACGAGGCGGTATCGTGGGCGGCAAGAAAGGAGGTGGTGCGCATGGACGACCATAGTTGTAGCCAGCCCGATCCCGCGCGGGAGGTGAGCGCCTCCTAGCAAGGGGACGCGTTGCGCTACGTACGGGGCCCGCGCGGCGTTTCGCCACGCGGGCCCCCTTTTCGTCCACGCCCGCCGCCTAACCCATGACGCCGCCCTTCGACGCCGCCCGCTTCGCCGCCGTCCTGCGCGCCGCCGCCATCGGGCGCGACCTGCGCCATGTGCGCGAGACGCCCTCGACCATGGACCTCGCGCGCGAGGCCGCGGACGCGGGCGCGCCCCACGGCGCCATCGTGCTCGCGGAGACGCAGACCGCCGGGCGCGGGCGGCGCGGGCGCGGCTTCTTCAGCCCTCCCGGCGGCGGCCTCTACGCCACGCTCGTGCTGCGCCTGCCGCGCGATGAGCACGCGCGTCTGCCGCTGGCCGTGCCGCTGGCCGTCTGCCGCGCCTGCGCCGCCGAGGGCGTGGACGCGGGCGTGAAGTGGCCGAACGACGTGCTCGTTGGCGGGCGCAAGCTGGCGGGCGTGCTCATCGACGGCGAGAGCGGCCCCGCCGGGCTGGTCGCGCGCGTGGGCGTGGGCGTCAACGTGAACGCCGACCCCACCGCCGACCCCGCCCTGCGCGGGATCGCCACCAGCCTCGCGCGCGAGCTGGGGCGCGAGGTCGCGCGCGAACCGCTGCTGGCGCGCCTCTGCGAGGAGCTGGAGGCGGCGCTCGCCCTGCCCGCGCCCGCGCTCGTCGACGCCTACCGCGAACGCAGCCTCGTGCTGGGCCGTGCCGTCGTCATCGAGGACGCGGACGGCTCGTGGGAGGCGCGCGCGCTGGATGTGGCCCCCGACGGCGCGCTGGTGGTGGAGCGCGACGGCGGTGAGCGCTTTGCCGTGCTCGCCGCCGTCGTCACGCTGCGCGCGGACGGGGCTGGCGAGGACGTGCGCACAACGTGACGCTGAAGTGAGGCCGCTGGCGGGGCGGCGTTATTCAGCGGGCGGCAAGAATTCGATGTCCGACCTGGCGTAGCCGAGGAGCTCAAGCAGGTTGCGACAGCGTTCCTGGAGCGCCTCGGCGCTCCCCTGCCCGCCAACCCAATACTGCGAGTCACGAACCCTGTATGCCGGAGAAGTCAGCATCTGACGGTCCAACTCAACGTAGGAGCGCTTGCCTCGGGGCTTGCCCACCACATCCCGGAATCGATCCGGATGACGGTCGTACAGCGCTTCGGCAACGCCATACCAGACATCGTTCCATTTCTTTGCCGGGTAATTCCTGCCCAAGAGACGGAACCCATCCGGCTTCGTGGCCTTGGCCCTGCCAGCGGGCTTCCCGCTGCCGGGTTCCCCACCATCCGGCTTCCCCGGAGCAGGCGGCGGAGTGTCGGGGCGGCGGGGCGGATGGTATTCACTGCCCGTCGCGGACGCGCGCCCCTCGTCGATGGCGAGCGTCGCGCCCTTCACGTCCGCGAAGGCGCTCCGAATGCCCGCGCGCCACGACTCGCGCTCCGCCCTGCGCTCCGCCCTGCTCTTCGCCCTGCTCTTGCTGCCATCGTAGCCGCTCTCCTTCATGGCGAGCCTAACCAGCTCGTCCGAGGGATTCGCCAGCGCCTCGTCCAGCCAGCCGCGCAGGCGCTCGCGCAGGCGCTCCGATTCCTGCGCGCCCTCCGCACGCGCGCGAATCGCCACTGCGTCGAATCCCTCGCGCCGGAAGGCGCGCAGGAACTCCTCGTCCCCTTCGCGCAGATCGCACATGTCAATCACGCGGAACGGGGCGCGGTCCATCTGGTTGGGGACGTCGAGGTCGCTATAGAAGCGCCACCTCTGCCCGTCCGTCAGGATGGCGAGACTCGAGCGAGGAGACTGGCCAAAGTAGTCGTGGAGCTGGCGGTACTCGGGATTGAGGTTCGTGCCGTACCTCTTCGCCTCGATCAGAACGGCCCGCTCGTCGTCCACCATGAAGGCGTAGTCGCACTTCGTCGGAGAGGGATCGCCCGGCAGCCAGAACGGCACCTCGTGGGCGACCTGCCCAGGGTCGGTCTGATCCCAACCCCAGGCACGGAAGGCGGGGACGATGGCGTACGCCTTCGTGTTCGCCTCATCCGCGTAGGACGTGATGCCCGCGCAAATGCGCTTCGCCAGATCCGCCATGCTCGTATCCATGCTCGATCTCCGTTCGCCCGGCGGTGCCCCTAGGCCTCCTCCTCCGCGTCGTCCCCGTCGTCGAGGAACATGCGGATCAGGTCCATGGGCAGGGGGAAGACGATGGTCGAGTTGTTCTCGACGGAGATCTCGGAGAGCGTCTGCAGGTAGCGCAGCTGCAGGGTGATGGGCTCGGCGGCCATCACCTCGGCGGCCTCGCGCAGCCGTTCGCTGGCCTGGAACTCGCCGTCGGCGGCGATGATCTTGGCGCGGCGGTCGCGTTCGGCCTCGGCCTGCGCGGCCATGGCCCGCTGCATGGTGGGCGGCAGCTCCACGTCCTTCACCTCGACGGTGCTGACCTTGATGCCCCAGGGCTCGGTCTCGTCGTCGATGATCTTCTGCAGCTCCTGGTTCACCTCCTCGCGCTGGGAGAGGAGGCCGTCGAGGTCGGTCTGGCCCATGACGGAGCGCAGCGTGGTCTGCGAAATCTGCGAGGTGGCGCGCACGAAGTCGAGGATGCGCACGACGGCGGCGGTGGGCTCGACCACGCGGAAGTAGACGACGGCGTTCACCTTCACGGTCACGTTGTCGCGCGTGATGGCTTCCTGCGAGGGCACGTCCAGCGTGATCGTGCGCAGGTCCACCTTGACCATGCGGTCGATGAAGGGGAGCAGCACGAAGAGGCCCGGGCCCTTGGCCCCCGTGAGCCGCCCGAGGCGGAAGATGACGCCGCGCTCGTATTCGGCGACGACGCGGATCTGGAAGGGCAGCAAGGGGATGAGCAGCACCGCGCTCAGGCCCAGCAGGAAGACGCGGATGATCTGGGCGAGCAGGCTGCTGGGCGGTTCGCCCGCCAGCTCCTCGGGCTGCGGCAGGGGGTCCTGCATGGTCATGGTTCCGACTCCTTTTCTTTCCGCACCAGCAGCCTGAGGCCGCTGGCGCTCACCACGCGCACGCGCTCGCCCTCGGAGACGTCGCCGCCGTCCTCCAGCACGGCCCGCCAGCGTTCGCCCTCGATGAAGACGAGGCCGTCGGGCGCGAGCGGCGTGCGCGCGACCGCCATTCTACCCACAAGCGCCTCCGTGCCGGTGACGGAGCGCATCTTCCTCATGCGCGCCAGCCCCACGGCCATGGACACGAACACGGTGGCGAGCAGCACGCCGAGCACGCCCACGAGGATGCGGTTGGGCTGGAATTCGGTGGGCGTGTCCCGGAAAGCGATGATGGCGCCCAGCACGAGCGCCACCAGCCCGCCCCCCGCGAGGATGCCCCCCGACGGCACGAACAGCTCCAGGGCGAAGAAGAACAGCGCCGCCCCGATGAGCAGCAGCCCGGCCGTCTCCACGGGCAGCGCGCCGAAGGCGAGGAAGCCCACGATGATGGCCAGCACGCCCACCGTGCCCGGCAGCACCAGCCCCGGATTGGAGAGCTCGAAGATGAGCCCCAGCGTGCCCACGGAGATGAGGATGGTGGCCAGCGTGGGGTTGGCCAGCACCTCCAGCACGCGCTCCCAGATGGTCATGTTGGCGTTCACGCGCTCCGCCTCGGGCAGCCCCGTGAGCGTCACCGTCGCGCCCGGGCGCAGCGTCACGGTCGAGCCCTCGATGCGCGCCAGCAGCTCGTCCAGGTCGCTGGCCGTGAAATCGACCACGTTCAGCTCCACCGCCTCCGTCTGCGTGGCGGAGATGGAGCGGCGCACGGCGCGTTCGGCCCAGTCGGCGTTGCGGCCGCGCAGCTCGGCGATGCCGCGGATGAAACTGACGGAGTCGTTCTCCACCTTGCGCCCGAGGTCGCCCTCGATGTCGCTGCCGTCGGCGTTCACGGCGGAGGCCGCGCCGATGGAGGTGTTGGGGGCCATGACGGCCACGTGCGCGGCCATGGTGATGAAGGTGCCGGCGCTGGCCGCGCGCGCCCCCCACGGCGACACGTAGACGGCCACGGGCACGTCCGCCGCCTCGATGCGCTGCACGATCTCGCGCATGGACGAGCTGAAGCCGCCGGGCGTGTCCATGCCGATGACGATCAGCCGCGCCCCCGACTCCTCCGCCTCGCCCATGGCGCGGTCGAGGTAGCGCTCCGTGATGGGGCCGATGCCGCCGTCGATGCGCAGCAGGTACACCGCCCCCGCCGCGCGCTCCGAACCGCCGCACGCGACCGCGATCCCGAGCGCCAGCATGAGCGCCGGGAGCGCGAGCCGCACCGCCTTCCGCCGGTCCATCGTCCCGCGAGTATAGCGAGCGCGCCCGCCGCCGTGCGCTACTGCTGGATCGGCTCCACCGCCGGGAAGGTGGTGTTGAACAGGTCGTCCAGCCCGGCCACGGCGCCGCCGACCACGCCCTGGTGGATGGGCGGCCCCAGCAGCTCGAGGATGGGCCCGCCGCCCGCCGCGTGCACGTAGGTGAGGCTGCCCGGCAGCGTCTCCGCGATCACCTCGTCGAGCGGGCTGTCGAAGGTCAGCTGCACGGTCCCCGCGTTGGGGTAGACCCAGCGGATCCGGCCGCCCTTCTCCAGCAGGTCGCGCGTGGCCGCCACCACGTCGGGCACGTAGAGGCCGAGGTGCTGCACGCCGTCGCCGTGCTCGTCGAGCCACTGCTGGTGGGGCGTGTCGCCGCTCACGGGCTGGATGATCTCGGCGATGGAGCCGGCGATGGCGCCGTAGTAGACGCGCAGCTCGGCCTCGTCGCCCGCCATGGAGTGGACCTTGTAGGGCGGCATGAGGCGGAACTCCGCGCCGAGCAGGCTGGTGTAGGTATTGGCCAGCTCGTCGGCGTCGGCGACGACGAAGCCGAGGTGGTGCATGACGGGCTTTTCGGTGAGAACGGTCATGGGGTCTCGCTTCCCTGGTGGATGGTGGCGCGCACGCTACGCCATCCCCCGCCCGCCCGCTAGCGCGGCCAGCCGGCTACGGCGCGTCGGGCACGAAGACGGCGAGGGGCGGCAAGGCCGGATGCGTGCTAGGATCAGGGCTGGAGGCTTGGATGAAACTGGACGAGCGGGTTCGTGAGCGTCTTGCCGCCCTGATCGAGAAGGGCGAGGCAGTGCTTCGGACCCAACGGCCTGAAGCGCTTGGTGGACTGCCGTACAATCACCAGCGGTATATGGAATGGAGGAGCCAAGCCCATGTGTGTCTCGACCAAGCCTTTGGCCCTGAGCACGACTACACGAAGGACTTCCAGTCGGCGGTCACGGATCGCCAGTACCGTGGGTGCGCTCAGGCTGGGCTGGGTATCCTGCGCGGGGCATTGGAGAATGTCGAGCAGGGGAACCTTGAAAGCCTTCAGAACTTGGTGGTCGCTGAGGTGTTCTCCGATTTCCTTGAGCAGGCGCAGCACCTTCTGGAGAACGGTTACAAGGATCCTGCAGCATCCTTGGCGGGCGCGGTGCTGGAGAATGGCTTGCGTTCGCTCGCTGAGCGCAACGGGATTCCTGTCAAGGAAAAGGACAATCTTTCGGCGCTCAACAACAAGATTGCCGCTAAGGACATTTACAACCGGCTGCGGCAGAGGCAGGTTGAAACTTGGACGGAAGTGCGGAATGCCGCCGACCACGGGCGTTTCGATGACTTCGGAGAGTCTGATGTGGGCGACCTCATCAAGGGCGTGCACGATTTCTTGGCTGCGGAGCTGTAACTCCCCCGCCCCTCTGCCATCCCCGCGCGCTACGCCAGCAGGGCGCGCACCTCCGCCAGGCGGCGGATGGAGGCCAGCGCCGCGTCTTGCGACGGCATCAGGTTGCGCACGATCACGTCCGTGTAGCCCGCCTCGCCCAGCGTCCGGAAGCTCGCCGCCACCGTCTCCGGCGCGCCGATGGCCAGCGCCGACGGGTCGAAGCCGCGGTAGCCCGCCTCCAGCACCGGGCGCGCCGTCTCCGCCGCCTCCGCGTCGCTCGCGCCCACGTACACGTCGCGGCGGATGGCCACGGCGCCGTCCTCGCGCCCGCCGTGCGCCTGCCGCCGTTCGAGGTACTCCGCCGATTGCGCCGCCGCCTGCGCGGGCGTGAGCCCGGGCGAGGCCAGCCAGCCGTCGCCGAGGCGCGCCGCGCGGTCGATGGCGGCGCTCGCCACCGCCCCGATCCACACCTCCACGCCGTCGGGCGGCACGGGCGCGATGCGCGCCTCGCGGAAGCGCCAGCGCCCCTCCGCGCTCACCGTCTCGCCCGCCCACAGCCGCCGCATCACGTCCAGCGACTGCTCGAAGCGCGAGGGCCGCTGGCGCGCGTCCACGCCCAGCGCGGGGAACTGGTTGTCGTCCGGCCCGATGGCGCACTGCATCACGAACGGCCCCGCGTGGAGCGACGCCAGCGTGCCGATCTGCTCGGCCAGCAGCACCGGATGCCACAGGGGCAGCAGGAAGAGCGCGCCCGCGGGCCGCTCGCCCCATTCGGCCAGCAGGCGCGCGAGCACGGGCACGTTCTGGTAGTAGCGCATGGGCGCGGTGCTGTGGTGGTCGCCGACGAAGAGGCTGTCGAGCCCGGCCTCGCGTGCCGCCGCCGCGCGCTCGACGAGCCAGCGCCCGCCGGTACGCGCATCGGGCGCGCGCAGCGCCGTCGCCAGCGAGATGCCGACGCGGATGGCCATGGGGGGCAGTCTACGCGGTGCCAGCGGCCTCGCGGTAGGCGTCGGCGAGCGCGTCCAGCAGCTCGGGCGTGGGCTCCGCGTTCGTGCCTTGCCCGACCCTGCCCGCGATGGACTCGATGCGCTGTAGCGTCCCGGGCGCGTGGCGCTCGATGACGCTGCGGTGCAGCTTCATCAGGGCGAAGTTGCTGCCACCGTTCCAGATGACGGAGAATCCGGCCTTCTCGCCAGGGAGGCGCATGAGGAGCGTGAAACGTCCAGACTTACCCCTGAAGCTCTCGATGCGGCATAGACCTTCCTGCATAAGGCTGTCGGCCCAGTCTGCCAGTTGCAGGAGGCGCTCCCGACGCTCGTCCGGCAGGTCGGCGAGGGACTCGCGGAAGAGCCCCGAATCTTCAGTGAAATCAGTACGGGGCTCGGTGGTCAGCGCCTCGCGATAGGCTTCGGCAAAGGCGGCGAGCAGTTCCGGCGTGGCCCGTGCGCCTCCCTTGTTGCCTTGCACTCCGCTGAGCTCCCTGATTGTGGCCAGCATTGCCGGGGCTCGGCGCTCGATCACTGTGGGGGCTATCCACACGAAGATGCCGCTAGAAACAGGGCTAAAGCGCGCGAAAGTCTTGCGTTCGTCAAGCATGTGCAGGCGCAGGTGCGGTGAACCGTCTCCCAGTTGGAGGCTGTAGAGACGGCAGATGCCTTCAGCCTCCAGCCCCTTCGCCCACTCAACGAGTTCGCGCCCGTGCTTGGCGGTCTGGGCGTCCAGACTGGCATTGATCTCTAGGAAGGGCTCGACCCCCTCGTCCAGAATGGTGGACCCTGACGGACTGGGAGTGGGGCCATTACCCCCCGAAGCGGTTTCGGCCTCGGGCTCGCGTTCAAGGTCGATACGCTGAGGGATGAGAATCTGGTCGTCGTTGATCATGTACGAGCTGACGGTCACGATATCCACGTCGACAGCATCGGTCGTGATTGCATCGAGGTAACCGGCGAGGCGGATGAGTTCCTTGCGAATGTCGTCAAGGACGATAACGAGGCGGAAGCTGCCTTTGTCGAGGTGCGCCGTGAGTTTCCTGTAGAACTCATCACGGTTGAAGTCGCTTCTGTCCGTGGATTCCTCCACGGCATCGGCCAGATTTTTGTGATCCTTTTCCCGCAGTTTCTTGGCGAGGATGCTTCCCTCCAGTTTCTCAACGGTGATGCCATACAGGCTGGCCGCGTAGGCGAGCGTTTGCGCGATCACGTCCCGCTTCGCATCGGCGTTCCGCTTGAGCTTGACTTCGATGACGACCGGACGGCCGCTGTCCTCGAAGGCGAGCACATCGGCGGAGCCGCCACCCAGCCCCACCTCGCTGAAGGCGGCGGCAAGGAAGGGCTGGCCGGAGAGGGGCAGCAGTTCGGGAGCCTCGACGATCTGGGCATGGAGCGTCTGTTCATCGGTGAAGCCGCTCACCCCGATGGTGTCCCACTTGTCGTCGGTCTTGCGCCAGATTTCAGTCATCGTGTGTGTTCCTTCCCTTGCCGTGCGGATTCTACGCCGGGCGGAACTCGATGTGCAGCTCCTTCAGCGCGCGCAGGAACAGGTGCGGATGGTGGCGGAAGTCGTTGCGCCCCGGCGCGAACCACAGCTCGTCCACGCGCTCCGCCAGCGTGCGGAAGCTGTAGTACAGCTCGCGGCGGGCGAGGGGCGCGCCCAGGCAGTAGTGGACGCCCGCGCCGAAGGTGAGGTGGGCCATCGGGTTCTTGCGCTCCAGGTCCACCTCGTCGGGGCGCTCGAAGCGGCGCTCGTCGCGGTTGGCGGCGGCGTAGCGCGTGCCGATGGCGGCCCCCGCGGGGATGGTCACGCCGTGCATCTCCACGTCGTTCAGGGCCACGCGCCCCAGCATCTGCACGGGCGATTCCAGCCGCAGCACCTCCTCCACGAAGGTCCGCAGGTAGGCGTCCGGGTCGGCCTTCAGCCGGGCCCAGAGGTCGGGCTGTTCGATGAGCATTTTGACGCCCTCGGCGATGGCGTTGGTGCTCGTTTCGGAGCCGCCGACGAAGGTGTCGGACATCATTTCGGCCTGCAGTTCGCCGTCGGTGAGGGTGCGGCCCCATTCGGGGATTTCGGTGTTGACGAGGTCGGAGAGGAGGGTGTCGTCGGGCTGTTCGCGCAGGCGGTCGAACACCTTCTTGAAGTAGTGCTGGGCCTCGATTTCGGCCTCGATGCACTCCCGTTCCTCTTCCTCGCTGAGCATCTGGCCGAAGCGGCGCACCCAAGCGTCGGTGGCGCGCTTGATGAACCAGATGTCCTCTTCCCTCACGCCCATCTGGTGGCCGATGACGATGAGGGGCAGGGGCACGGCGAACTGGCGCACCCAGTCGCAGTGGCCGTCGTCGATGAAGGCGTCGAAGAGGCGGTTGGCGGTGCTTTCCACGAAGGGGTCGAGCTGCCTGATCTTGCCCGGGCGGAAGGCCTTGTCGAACATGGCGCGCATCTGGCGGTGGTTGGGGTCGTCGCGGGCGGCGAGCGTGGGTTCGGGCAGCCAGCCCTCCTTCTCCGCGTAGACGGCCAACATGCGCTTCTGGCGCTCGCTGAGGGCGGCGGGGTCGGCGGAGCGCCTGCCGCCGTTGCCGAAGTTCTCGGTATCGAGCAGCACCTGGCGCAGGTCGTCGAAGCGCGTGATCACGTACTGGCCGGTGCGCGGATCGCGGTAGACGGGGGCCTGGTCGCGCAGCGCGCGGTAGGCGTCGTAGGGGCAGTCCTGCACGTCCGGGTCGGTGAAGTCGAAGTCGTCGGGCGACGGCGCGTTCTCGCTCATGGAGTCCTCCGGCTGTTGGTGGTTGGTTGTTGGCCGTTGGTGGCGGGGACCGGTCACCGGTCACCGGTCACCGTGCGCTTGCGCGTTTGACAAGCGGGTGCGCGAGCCCCATTATGGGGGGAGTCTTGCCCCAGACGCACGCCTTGCTCCCGGCGCGGCCGGCTTTCTTGAGCAAGTCCGGCCTCTGGGGCTTTTTCACGCCCATCGCGCACGGGGCGTTTGACAAACGGGCGCGCGGGCCCCATTATGAGGGGAGTCTTGCCCCAAGCGTCCGCCTTGCTCCCGGCATCGCCGGTTCTCGTGAGCAAGTCCGGCCCTTGGGGCTTTTTCCTGCGACGGATGGTTCTCCGATGATCAAGACGGCGATTCTCATCGACGGCGCCTACTTCCTGAAGCGCTTGCCCGGGCTCGTTCCCGATGCTGACCTCTCCGCGCCCGAGGCCGTCGCGGATTTGCTCGAGCAGCTGGTGCGCGGGCACCTTGAGAGGCTGAACGAAACCTGGGGCGCGCCCGACTGCTACCAGCTGCTCTATCGCGGCTTCTACTACGACGCGCGCCCGTCCGGGCGGCGGATCAGGAGGCCCGTCAGCCGCGGGCTGTATCAGCACTCGGCCACGGAGGAGGCGCAATTCCGGGTGCGGCTGTTCAAGGCGCTGCACGGGCGGCGGTACTTCGCGGTGCGGCTGGGGGAAGTCGGGATCACGCCCGCGTGGCTCCTGCGAAGGGAGGCGCGGGACCGGCTGCTGGGCGGGGATGCTTCCGCCCTGCCGCTCTCCGATGCCGATTTCGTCCCGTCGCTGCGCCAGAAGGGCGTGGACATGCGCATCGGGCTCGACATCGCCTCCATCACGCTGAAGCGGCAGGCCGATACCATCGTGCTGGTCTCCGGCGATACCGACTTCGTGCCCGCCGCCAAGCTGGCCCGGCGCGAGGGCGCCAGGTTCTTCCTCGATCCGCTTGGCCGCACCGTGTCCCCCACGCTCTTCGAGCACATCGACGGGCTGCTCGACGGCCTGCCGCGCATCAGGCAGGCGCGCGCCGCGGAGTGACGTGCGGGCTGTTGGCCGTTTGGCTATTGGCGGTTGGTGATCGTGGGGGACTGGCCACCGCTCACCGGCCACTAGTGCGCCAGCGCGTAGTGCTCCGCCAGCAGGTCGCGGCCGAAGTCGCCCTCGGGGTCGCGCCAGACGGTGTGGCTATGGTTGGCGTCGTTCTGCACGCAGTCGTACTCGATGAGCACGCGCGGGCCCTGCAGGCGGTAGTAGTGCGGCTGCTTGCGCTCCAGCCCGCCCGCCCAGGCGAAATGCAGCTCGGGCAGGATGCCGAACAGGCGCGCGCGCTCGGCCTCGGCCAGCGGCTCCGGCAGGCGCTCGGTGTACTCGCGCAGCAGCGCCTCGAGGATGACGCGCTGCGCCGCCGAGAGCGCCGAGGCGGGCAGCCCCTTGGGCGTGAGGGAGTAGCGCGCGGCCTCGCGGTCGGCGTCGGTCATGGCCTGGCCGCTGTCGAGCGCGTTCTGCATGACGGTCAGGCGCTCCGCCGTGGCGTCGTCGGGCAGGCCGTTGAACACGCGCGAAATCCATTCCGGCTGCGCGCCGTCCTCCACGCGCGGGCGGTTGGACTGCACGATGTCGAAGGGCGCGGCCTTGGAGATGACGGCCACGGCGCGCTGAGCCGTGTCGAGGCTGTGCAGCAGCTCGCGCGCGATATCCTCCTCGCCGGCCACGGGGCGCAGCGTCTGGTAGTCGCTGAGCGCGGCCTCGTGCGGGTTCGCGCCGAAGAAAGTGGGCGTGGCGGAGAGAACCTCGCCGTCGATGACGGTGTAGTGGACGGAGACGTGGTGGCCGCCGAAGCGCCAGCCCCAGGCCGCGCCGCCGGGCTCGCCGAAGACGGACGCGAAGTACATGGCCGGGTCGGAGCCGTGCATGGTGCCGCGCATGGAACCGCGCGCGATGCGCCAGCCGCCGAGCGCGTCCTGCCACGCCTCCAGGTTCATGATGAGCGTGGCGCGACGGTAGGCGGGCAGGCTCAGGCCGGAGGCGAGCAGGCGGTGGGCCAGCTGGACCTGGCGCACGTCGAGGTCGGCCATGGGCACGCCCTCGTGGTCCGTGGGCGTGTAGTACCAGACCTCGCGGCGGGGGTCGGCGAAGGGCGGGTTCGCCTTCTCCCGCAAGTGGTCGGGCAGGGCCGCGAGCCAGTCGCCCGCCGCCTGCGCCATGCGTTCGGCCACGTCGCGCGCGTTCACGCTCATCGTTATTCCCTCCGCTGTGGCACGCAGCCTACACCGGTTGGGGGCGTTGGGGGTGGCGCGCGAATTGTCGGTTGCGGGACGATCCAATGGCGGCGCAACTCGCTCCCACCCTCGTTGGGGCAATGGCGCACGCTTCGGGATGCGCTCGCGGCCCCAATTTGCGCGCGACCGGATTCTCCCGCAGAATGCGCGCAACCCAGAACTCGCAAGGAGCGTGAAATCAGTGGTTCAGTTCGCCAAGGACAGGACGGTCAACTATCCCGGCCCCCTGAAGCAGACGGCCAGGCCCTCGGTGCGCATGCGGCAGTACGAGGACTTCGTGAACGCCGTCGGCCCGGACGAGGCTGGCAGGCTCGTGCCGGAAGAGGGCGAGACCACGCGCAATCTGGCCATGCGCGTGTCGCGCGCGGCCAGCCGCGTGGGCAAGACGGCCAACACCTGGACGCGCGACGGCGTCGTCTACTTCACCGTCTCCTAGACGCGCCTTCCCCGCATCCCCATACGACGCCAGCCGTACATCGCGGCTGGCGTCGTGGTATTTCGCTCCGCGAGCAATTCGGGGGAACGGGTCGATATGGCGCGTTCCCGCCCGAATTTGCGCCCAACCGCGTTCTCCCGCAGAATGCGCGCAACCTGAAAACTCGCAGGAGAGTGAATTCAATGGTGCAGTTCTCGACGGTCAAGGCGTCCGCGGCGCCCCGCCGCCTGAATCAGACGGGTTCCGTGCGCATGCGGCAGTACGAGGATTTCGTGAACGACGTGGGCATGGACGAGGCGGGCAAACTCACGCCGGAAGGCGACGAAACCACGCGCAGTCTGGCCATGCGCGTGTCGCGCGCGGCCAAGCGCGTGGGCAAGACGGCCAACACCTGGACGCGCGACGGCGCCGTCTACTTCATCGTCTCCTAGACGCGCTTTCCCGCGTCCCCAAACGATGCCAGCCGCACACCGCGGCTGGCGTCGTTGTATCCTGCTCCACGACCAATTCGGGGGGAATCGCCGCATGCCGCGCGTCCGTTTGCCGCTTTCGCTTCTGCTGGCCGCCGCCACGCTGTTCGCAGCGACGGGCGCGCTGGCGCAATCGCCGCCGGAGGGCGCGGGCGTCGAGCTGCGCGTCTGGCAGGGCGTGGCCGATCCCTCGCGGCTCCACCTCAGCGCGCGACCCGCGGGCGGCGCCTGGGGGGAGCGCGCGCCGCTCCGCGTGGCGCTGGACGGCCTCTCCGCCAGCGGCGTCTGGCGCTACGGCGACGCGACCATCGAGGTTCCGCTCGCGGACGGCCCCGCCGTCGTCGAGGCGCGCGTCTGGCAGGGCGTGGCGGATCCGTCGCGGCTCTACCTGAGCGCGCGCCCGGCGGGCGGCTCGTGGCGCGTGCTGGGCACCGTGCCGCTGGCGATGGACGGCCTCAGCCGCTCCGGCGCGCACCGCCACGGGTCCGTCACGCTGGCCGCGGGCGTCACGCCCCTGCGCATCGGCCTGCTCTACGAGATGGACGACGCGCAGGACGAGGAGAACGTGCGGCGGCGCAGCTTCGACCTCGCCCTGCGGCACGTGAACGAGGCGGGCGGCGTCTTCGGGCGGCCCGTGGAGGCGGTGTACGCGGACACGGAGAACGACAGCGACGCGGCCGTGCGCGCCGCGCGCCGTCTCATCGCGCGCGACGGCGTGCACGCCATCGTCGGGCCCGACACCAGCGCCATCTCCATCGCCATCGTGGAGCGGGTGACGGCGGCGGCGGGCGTGCCCGTCATCGCCGCCTCCGCCACCTCGCCCCTGCTGACCACGCTCGACGACGGCGACTTCTTCTTCCGCACGGCGCTCTCCGACGCCGCCCTGGGGCCGGTGCTGGCGCGCGTGGCGCACGAGCGCGGCTACGACAACCTCGGCGTGCTCGTGCGCGGCGACGCCTGGGGCAGCGGCCTGCGCGACGCCTTCGCGGCGGCGTGGACCGGCCCCGCCGCCGTCGTCACCTTCCCCGCGGGCGAGACCGACTTCGCCGACGAGTTGCGCGAGAGCGCGCGCGACGGCGCGGAGGCGCTCGTCCTCTTCACCTTCTACCAGGAGAAGATCGCCATCCTGCGCGAGGCGCTCGATTCCGGCCTCTACGACCAGTTCCTCTTCGCCGAGGGCAAGACGCTGGGGCTGGTCGAGGCCGTGGGCGCGGAGGCGCTGGCGGACATGTACGGCGTGGCCCAGCACGCCCCGCCCGCCGACGTCTCCACGGAGGCGTGGGACGCGGCCTGGCGGGCGTCTGGGTACGGCGAGCCGCCGCTCGACATCTACGTGCGCGGTTACTACGACGCCGCCGTGGCCATCGCGCTCGCCGCCGAGTCCGCGGGCAGCCTCGACGGGGCCGCCATCCGCGACCGCCTGCGCGCCGTCGCCGGACCGCCCGGCGAGGACGTGATCGCGGGCCCCGACGGCATCGCCGCCGCCCTCGCCCTGCTGCGCGCGGGGATGGAGGTGGACTACCACGGGGCCGTCAACGAGATCGAATGGGACGGGAACGGCGACCTGCGTGGCGGCTACGTTGGCGTCTGGCGCTTCACGCCGGACGGGCGCATCGAGGACGTGGAGATCGCGCCCGTCGGGGAGTGAGCGCGCGCGTCAGGGTTCGGGCGCGGAGGCCATGCGCCGCAGGGCGGGCTGCGTGACCATGGCGATGAGGCCGAGCGCCAGCAGCGCCGCCCCGCAGATGGCGAACCATTCGCGCGAGCCCACCACGTCGGAGATGGCCCCCGAGGCCAGCGCCCCGATGGGCATGCCGCCCACCATGCAGATGGTGTAGATGCTCATCACGCGGCCCATGAGGGCGTTGGGCGTGTGCGCCTGCACGAGCGCCATGTTCAGGTTCGTGAAGAAGCCCGCGTTCCAGCCCGTGACGAACATGATGACGAGCGCGAACCAGTACCACGGGGCCAGCCCCAGTGCCACGTTCAGCACGCCGCCCGCGACCAGCGTGGCGAGGAAGAAGAGGCCCGCCCGCCGCAGCCGCGCGAAGGAGGCGAGCAGGAGCGAGGCCATGAGCGTGCCCGGGCCCATGGCCCCGAAGAGCAGGGAGGCGGCGAAGGCCTCCGCGCCGAGCTCCTCGCGCGCGATGCGGGGCAGCAGGGCCATGAAGGTGCCCGCCATGACCAGCGCCGTGGCCAGCAGCACGAACATGAGGGCGCGGATGCCGGCGTGCCCGGCCACGAAGGCGAGGCCCTCGCGCAGCTCCTCGCCGAGGCGGCGCGTGGCGTCCGCGGCCACGCGCGGCACGCGCAGCCCCAGCAGCGGCAGCAGCCCCAGCGTGAGCAGGGCCGACTGCGCCCCGAAGGCCGCCTCGATGCCGCCGAGGTTGATGAGCAGGCCGCTGATGGGCTGCCCCAGCATCTGCGAGCCGGTCAGCCCCAGGTTCGTGAGCGTGACCGCGTTGAGCACGCGCTCGGGCGTGACCAGCGAGGGCAGGATGGCCATGCGCACGGGCTGCCCGAAGGCCAGCGCGGCCCCCAGCAGGAGCGCCAGCCCGAAGGTGCTCCAGATGCCGATGAGGCCCGCCGCCATGAGCGCCGCCGCCGCCGCGGTCACGGCGATGCCCGCCAGCTGGCTGCCGAAGAGGAGCAGCCGCCGGTCGATGCGGTCGGCCAGCGCGCCCGCGTAGAGGCCGAAGGCGAGCACCGGCAGCCCCAGCGCGAACAGCACCAGCCCCACCGCCGTGCCCGCGCCCAGCGTCATCCCGAAGACCGTTTCGCCGTCCTCGCTGATCTTCAGCGCCAGCCACGCCAGCGTGAACTGCTGGAAGGCCTGCGAGAGGGCGAAGAGGAAGGTGTTGGTCCACAGCAGGGCGAAGGGGCGCGAGCGGAAGGCGGTGAAGGTGGCGCGCGACAGCCCGCGCCGCCCCTCGACGGGCCCGACTATCGCTTCGGAGGGGGAGGTCACGCGACGATGCTACAGGGCCGCGCGCGGGCGGGCCGCGCCGCTCACGGTTCCGCCCACGCATCGCCCCGCGGGTAGTCCAGCCCTTCCAGCCAGAAGAGGGCGGCCCGATCAGCGCGTTCCGCGGGGAACTGGTCCAGGGCGGAGACGTCGTGGAGGGAGCGGAAGAGGGCCAGGGTCTCGCCGTCGGCGAGGCGCACCTCCACGGCCATGCCGGCTTCGCGGAACGCGACGAGGGCGCGCAGGCGGTCGGGCGAGATGGCGACCATGCCCCCGGCGATCGAAAACAGGCGTCGCAGCGTCTCCGGCGTGCGCGCGTTCGGGAAAATGGTGGTCTCGGCGCCGGTGGCGAGGTCGACCATGAGCAGGCGGGAGGGGCCGCCCGTCGCATCCCCGCCGAGGTTGTCGAAGAGCAGGAAACGGGAGCCTTCCAGGTGGTGAACGCCGTGCTGCTGGTAGAAGGTTCCGCGCACCAGCCGCTTCAGGCGGCGATCATCCTTGCCCAGGATGGCGAAGGCGTTGACGTTCCGAAGCGAAAGAACGATGTCGCCAGCCTCGATGCCCCCTGGAAGGCCCGGATCGTCCCGAACCCGGTCGATGCCGTTCAGATGCAGGGGGTCGCAGGGGTTGGTGGTCCGGTACAGGACGCCTCGCCAGGGAGAGCCCAGCAGGGCGTCCACGACGGGTATCCGGTCCAGAAGCTTCCCGTCGCCGTTCACGACGTTCACGGCCGTGAGAAGCGTTCTGGTCTGACAGTGGCGATTGACGCGCTCCGTGACGCCGGGGAATTCCAGCTCCAGCGGATCGTTGGATATGGAAAAGGACGGAACCAGGGCGGTCCCGTCTTCCATCAGATACGGCCAGTGGTGGCTGTAGTCGCGCCGGAACCAGACGGGATGGCCGTCGCGGTCGATGCGGGCGACGCCGCCGGCGTAGGGATGGGCGTTCCGCAACAGGAACGTGACCAGCAGGTCGCCGTTGGGATACTGCTCCATGCCGAAGGGCGTCATGTCCCGCTCAGATGAGAAGTTGTTCAACTCGTAGGGATATTCGTCCTCGTCCGCGACGTTGGCGGCGTGAATGGCGTTGGGGCGAAATGGCCAGGCGTGCGCGATCTCGCCGGACGGCGCGACGGCGACGGCGAGGCAGCCGTGCTCCGGGCACAACTCGCGGAACTGATGGCGTCCGCCGAGAATCAGCACGCCGTCGCCGAGGGAGTCCCCCGCGACGATCTCGATGCGCCTGGCGAGGAAGTCGTCGAGAGGCGTATCCGCGAATTCCAGGAACTCGCCGGTATCCTCCCGTTGCAGGCTCTCCACGGTCGTGCGTACGGTCTTCTCGGCATCGCTGAGGATGGACCCGGGGAAGACGCCGTGGCGCTCAATGGCGATGCCGTAGGCGATCAGCCCGGCGGCGAGCGCCAGCAGGAACAACGCCAGCGGCGTCCGTTCGAGGATGCGGCGCGCGACCGGCCGAAGCCGCGACCCCATCCCCCGTTCAGCCCGCCACGGGCAGGCGGCGGCGGCCCCACAGGAAGAAGGGCGCGATGCGCTCGCCCTCGCCCAGCAGACGCAGGTCGGGGCAGCGCCGCAGCAGCGCGCGCAGGGCGATGCGCGCCTCCAGCCGCGCCAGCGGCGCCCCCAGGCAGAAGTGCACCCCCAGCCCGAAGGACAGGTGCCGGTTCCGTTCGCGGTCCAGCGAGAACTCGTCCGGCGACGCGAAGGCCTCCGCGTCGCGGTTCGCCGCGGCGTAGTGCGCCATCACCTTCGCGCCCTCCGGAATGCTCCCGCCCTCCAGCTCCACGTCGCGCGTGGTCGTGCGGTAGAGGCCCAGCACGGGCGGGTCGAAGCGCAGGCTCTCCTCCACGGCGGCGTCCGTCAGCTCCGGCTCCGCCAGCAGCCGCTCCCACAGCGCGCGGTCGGCCAGCAGCCGCCAGACCATGTTCGTGATGAGCGAGGTGGTGGTCTCGTTGCCGCCCACGAAGAGCTGGTTGACCACGCTGAGCACGTCCGTGTCGGACAGCCCGCGCCCGTCCTGTTCGGCGGCCACGAGCGCGCCGATGAGGTCGTCGCGCGGCTCCGCCCGCCGCTGGCGGATGACGTCCAGCAGGTAGGCGGCCAGCTCGCCCATCTCCGCCGCCCACGGCGTGGGGTCCTCCGCCCCCATGGCCTCCACGGCCACGTCCGACCAGCGCTTGAAGCGCCGCAGGTCGTCGCCCGGCACGCCCAGCATCTCCACGATCACGATGACGGGCAGGGGGAAGGCGTAGTCGTCGTGCAGGTCCCAGGCGGCGGCGTCCGCGCGCGCGTCCAGCAGCTCCTCGGCGATGGCCTCGACGCGCTCCGCCCAGGCGGCGATGGCGCGCGGCGTGAAGGCCTGCTGCACCAGCCCGCGGTAGAAGGTGTGCTGCGGCGGGTTGGAGAGCATCCCGTGCGGCTCGCTGAAGCGCGGCCCCTGCCCGAACTCGCTGGAGTAGGTCTCGATGTCGAGCAGCGCCGCCTGCACGTCGCGGTGGCGCGAGAGCGTGTAGAAGGGCGGCTCGAAGGCCTCGAAGAAGTGCACCGGCGCTTCCTCGTGCAGGTAGCGGTAGGCCGTGCTCGGCTCCGCCATGACGGCCTCGGAGCGCGGATCGTAGCCCCCGGTCGCGGTCATGCCCGGCCTCCCCAGCGCTCGCGGTGGTGGCGCGTGCGCCAGTCCTCGCGCCACGGGCGGCCCCACGGACCGCGCGGGTAGCCCACGGGGATGAGCGCCGCCACGGTGGCGTCCTCCGGCAGGCCCAGCACCTCGCGCACGGGCGCCGTGCCCTCCGGCTTCACGGGCGAATAGTCCGTGGCCAGCGTCAGCAGCACCGTGCCCAGCCCGCGCGCCCGCGCCGCCAGCAGGACGTTCTGCACCGCCGGGAAGATGGAGCCGAAGAAGCCCGACGCCACATCCGCGTCGTCGGGCGCGCGCCCCATGAGGCAGGCGGCGATGATGGCGGGGGCCTCGTCCAGCCGCTCCACGTTGTGCATGGCCTGCGTGTAGACGCGCCGCCGCTCGGCGGTGATGTCGGGGTCGGCCAGCACGCCGTCGCGGATGTAGCGCTCGCCCACCTCGCGGTAGGCCGCGCCGATGCGCGCGATGCGCTCCCGCTCCGTGACGGTCACGAAGGCCCACATCTGCGTGTTGCCGGCGCTGGGGGCCATGGTGGCGGCCTCGATGAGGTAGTCGAGGTCGGCGCGGGGCACGGGGTCGGGCTTGAGCCGCCGCATGCTCCGCGTGGTGAAGATGGCCTCGTGCAGCGAGAGGTCGTCGCCCATCGCGGTTCCTCCGTGGGCCGCATGATAGACGCGCGGGTGCGGCGCTGGCAAAGGGCGGGGGGGCTCCCCAACCGTCCCCGCCGACCGGATGCCTCAGGGCGCTTGTGCGCCATCGGCCAGATACTGCGCTTCCCACGGCGGGAAGATGGCGGCCCGGTCCAGGCGCTCCTCGGGAAACTGGTCCAGCGCGGAAACGTCGTGGAGGGAGCGCCAGACGCCCAGTATCCCGCCATCGGAAAGGCGCACCTCCACGATCACCCCCTCCTCGCTGAACGGTACGATGGCCCGCGTTCGGTCGGGTGAGATGTCGACGCTGCCCCCCACGCCCGAAAGCAACCCGCGCAGGTGGTCCGGCGTGCGGGCGTTGGGGAAGATGACGGTCTCGACGCCAGTGCTGATATCAATCGCGAGCAGGCGGGAGAAGCGGCCGCCATCCTCCCCCCTCCCCCCCAGATTGTCGAACAGCAGGAAGGTCGAGCCCGCCAGGTGGGTAACGTCGTGCTGCCTGCGGAACGTTCCCCCTATGAGATGCTTGAGGTGGTGCGCTTTGCCATCGAGGATGGCGAAGGCGTGGATATCACGGAAGGACAGCACGATGTCTCCGGGCAGGATGCCGTGGGAGCCATCCGCGCTCTCGCCGATGATCGTAACGCTGTTGAGGTGAAGCGGATCACAGGGATAGGAGAGTGGGACGGTGGCGTGCCCGGACGCCCGCAGAATCTCGAAGACGGGAATTTGTTCAAGGAGGACGCCGTCTCCATCGATGACATTGACGGCCGATCGGTAGTAGTTGCCGTCGCAACGGTAGCTGACGGCGCCCTCTCCCGTTGTCCAGGAGTAGGCCCCAAAGGAGACGGTAAGAGAGGGCACGAAGGCGACGCCGTCTTCCGTGAGCGACGGGACGTGGTGGCTATAGTCCCACCGGAACCAGCGGGGGTGGCCGTCGCGATCAATGCGGGCGATGCCACCGGCGTAGGGGAACGCATGTCGCAGACTGAAAGTCACCAGCAGATCGCCATTGGGGTACTGTGCGACGCTTCTGAAGTGCGTGTCCCGCTCGCGCGAAAAGAAATTCAGCTCGAACGGGTAATCCACCGCGCTGCTGATGTTGGCGGCCTGGATGGCAAGGGGGCGGAAGGGCCAGGCGTGCGTGACTTCACCGGACGGGGCGATGGCGATGGCCAGACAGCCGTGCTCCGGGCACAGCTCCCGATACCGATGGCGTCCGCCGGGCAGCAGCAGGGGGGCGGAGAAGGCGCCGCCCCCGGCGGTCTCGTTTCGCCGGGCGGGGAGAGCGCCGAGCGGCGTGTCCGAGAATCCCAGGTAGTCGGCGGTGTCCCGCTCGCTCAGCGCATCGAGTGTCTCCAGCGCCGTTTTCGAGGCGTCGCTGAGGATGGATCGGGGGAAGAGGTTGTAACGCTCGATGACCATGCCCATGCCCAGCAGCAGGACCGCGAGGGAGAGGCAGAAGAGCGCCAGCGGCAGTCGTTCGACGACGGAGCGCGGGGAGAAGCCCATGTCCTAACGGTCCCGCCAAGGCCGGCGGGGAAAGGGCGCGCGCGCGAGGCCGTCGGGCTTGAGCCGCCACATGCTCCGCGTGGTGAAGATGGCCTCGTGCAGCGAGAGGTCGTCGCCCATCGCGGTTCCTCCGTGGGCCGCATGATAGACGCGCGGGGGCGGCGCTGGCAAAGCGCGCGGGGGCGTCAGGCGGCGCGTTTGACGCGACGGGCGACGGTACCTAGTATCCGCACAACCGAGAGAGGAACGAGCGAATGCCCGGTATCTGGCGCAAGGCTGGCGATGAGTGGGTTCCGGTGAAAGCGGGGCCTGCTCCCAGCGAGGGCGATCTGCAGGCCCGCATCGTCGACATCCTCGGCAAGGATCCGAGGGCGTTGCCTCTTGCGGGGCAGCCGGAACTCACCGTTGTCGGCCAGTATGTGGGGATCGAGAACGGAGAGGTCGACGTGATCGCGGTCGAGCGGGGTGGTCGGCCTGTGATCATTGAGGCCAAGCTGTACAAGAATCGGGAAGCTCGCCGTCAGATGGTGGCTCAGACTCTCGAGTACGCTGCGAGTCTGCACAGGATATCGGTCGAGAAATTTGAACGTGACCTTCTTGGTCCGTCTCTCCGCAAGAACGAGTACGAGAGCATCGCGGACGCCATTGAGGGTGACGGCGACGACGAGAACTTTTACAAGGAGCTCACGGAGCACCTTGCCCGCGGCAGTTTCCGTATCGTCTTTCTGCTCGACAGGGCACCAGATGTGCTGGTCAAACTCGTGGGGTACCTTGAGACGATCTCCGAGGATCGGATCATCGTGGACCTCGTGACCGCCACCAGCTACGAGTTGGGGCAAGACCATATCTTCCAGACCCAGCGGATTGATCCCGAACGCACGCCCGAACCCCCGCCCGTCTGGGCGAGCAAATCCCCAAGGAAAAGCAGTCCGGGTGGTCCGTGGTCGGGATCGGGGCGCTTCCGTGAATGGCTTGACGAACTCAATGACACCACGGAGGCCAAAATCCTGCATAAGGTTCTCGTCTGGGCGGATGGCCTAGTGGAAGAGGGCCTCTGTCAAGTCGAAAGCAGGGCGCGAGGGAGCCAAGGGCGAAGAGCACTGGCATTGAAAACGCTGGGCAAGAAGCAGCCCGCGTTTGCAGTCCTCGACGACGACAGAGACACAGGAAAGGCCCAACTCTGGATCCACGGTCCTGTGATCGCGGAGCGGGCACCGAACAGTTTGGCTACTATCAAACTGGCCGCTGGACGACCGCTCGACAATGGCGAGCACGCCCAAGCCATCACTGACGCGCTACTGGACACGCTCGCGGAAGCCTTCCGCGAGGCCGCTGGACAGTGATCGGCCCGTAGTCCTCAGGCTAGCGCTTTCTCCAGCTCCGCGACGAACACGCGCGTATCGGCGAAATAGTTGGGGTAGGCGCGGCGCAGCGCCTCGACGGAACTGACGCGCACGAGAACCGTCTCCGCCCCCGGAAAGTGGCGGTTCGCGCTCTCGACCTCTTCGTAGGCGCGAATCGCGACCTCGCGCTCGTTTTCGGCATACTCGTTCCAGCGCACGCGCGCCCAGTCGTCGCCCTGCAGCTCCAGCTGGATGTGGAAGTAGGCGGCCTTCCCGTTGCGAACGTCGCCTTCGAGAACCCGCAGCATACTGCCGTAGGCCCGCAGTTTGGCAATGGCATCGAGGCGGTCGGCGGCGCGCCGAAGCTTCCGCCGCAGAACCTCGCGATTGGCGGGAGTGCCGGGCACGGGCGGCAGTTCCTCGGTACAGGCGATTTCCGTGCCCATGAGCGCGAAGAAGTCCAGCCAGCGCTTGTTGCCCTCGCTCGACTTCAGGGCCTCGCCGGAAAAGATGCCAACGGTTTCAACCGCCGTGGCCCATGCGTGCTGCAGCCGTGAGCGCAACTGAATCTCCACCTGCATACCGTCGTAGACGGCGTTCCGTTCGCTCCCGCTCCGATAGGCATAGATGAGGTGAACGCCGCGATAGCCGCTCTCGCGCGGTTCCGCCAGATAGTCGGAAGTCCTGAGCAGCTCATGCCTGGCCCTGCTCCGCTCGAAGGTCCGCACGACATCCCGAACGTCGGCGGACGACGGCAGGACGGCGCGGCAACCCCCAATGTCCTGCACGCGGGAAAGCCGCATTTGGGGAAAGCGGCGGAGCTTGTCCTCGATCGAGGAGAGGCGCTTGAGCCGCTGCGCGACCAGCGCCTCCTCGCCGTAGTCCGAGACGTGACGCCGAAGGTTCACCTGCAGGGTGTTCAGCGGGAAGCTGTGCGCCGCGCGCCAGTTGTTGACGACCTGACGGGCACGCCCCTTTTCGTCCAGGGACGACGACTGGTCGATCAGCGTCGCCCCCGCCCGATTGACCTGCTTGCGCGAATGTTCCGGAACCGCCCATGCCATGCCCCGATCCTACACCACATCGCATCGGTGGCAGCGCCGCCCCTTGCGCGCGGGCGGCGCGCGGATGCTGTAGGATGCGCGCAAAGGGACACCTTGGCGCAGGAGGGGACACGGCCATGCCCGAATTCGATACGGTCATCCGCGGCGGCACCATCTTCGACGGACAGCGCACGCCGCGCTTCCGCGGCGACATCGGCATCAAGGACGGACGCATCGCCGCCATCGGCGGGAGCATCCGCACCTCCAACGGCGCGAAGGTGATCGACGCGAGCGGGCTCAACGTGGCCCCCGGCTTCGTGGACCTGCACACGCACTACGACTCGCAGCTGTTCTGGGACCCGTACTGCTCGATTTCGGGCTGGCACGGCGTCACCTCGGTGGCCATCGGCAACTGCGGCTTCGGCTTCGCGCCCTGCAAGCCGGAGGACCGCGACCGCGCCATGCTCACCATGTCGCGCAACGAGGCCGTGCCCCTGGAGGCGATGCAGGAGGGGATGCCCTGGGACTGGGAGACCTACCCGCAGTTCCTCGACAGCCTGGAGCGCACGCCGAAGGGCGTGAACGTGCTCAGCTACATGCCGCTCAACCCGCTCATGTCCTACGTGATGGGGCTGGAGGCGGCCAAGAGCCGCCCCGCCAACGAGGGCGAGATGGCGGAGATGCGCCGCCTCATGCTGGAAGGCATGGCGGCGGGCGGCTGCGGCTGGTCGGCCCAGATGGGCGAGAACGACGTGCAGCGCGACTACGACGGCACGCTCATGATCACGAACCTCATGACCGAGGGCGACCTGATGGCGTTCGCGCGCGTGCTGCGCGAGGCCGGGCGCGGCTTCATCCAGTGCATCGGCGCCAGCCAGGGCCTCACCGAGAAGCTGGCCGACGAAAGCGGGCGGCCCGTCATCTGGAACGTGCTCGCCGTCTTCACGGACCAGCACGGCATCGCCATGCCGGGCTACGAGGACGCCATGCGCTGGCTGGACGAGTGCAACGCCCGCGGCACGCGCATCTTCGGGCAGGCGCTCACGGCGGAGAACAACTTCCAGTTCACCTTCGAGGAGTGGAACCTGTTCGACACCAGCCCCGCCTGGCGCGCGATGACGCTGGGCACGGTGGAGGAGCGCGCGGCCAGGATGGCCGACCCCGGGATGCGCGCCGCCGTGAAGGCCGAGTACGACGAGAAGGCCGAGTACAGCGACATGGGCGGCGGCGGCGCCGGCGTCGTGTTCGACTTCAACGGCCTCATCGTGGGCGAGCTGCACAAGCCCGAACTGGACAGGTACACGGGCTGGACCTGCGGGGAAATCGCCGCCGACCGCGGCTGCCACGTGATCGACGCCATGCTGGACATCGCGCTCGAGGACGACATGAAGGCGCTGTTCGTGACGGCCCCGCAGAAGGCGGACATGGCGGCCATGAAGAAGATGGCCACCTCGGCCTTCGCCCTGCCGGGCGTCTCCGATGGCGGCGCGCACACCAAGTTCATCACGCTGGGGCGCTACCCCACGGAGTACCTCGCGCTGCTGGTGCGGGACAACGAGATCATGGACCTGGAGCAGGCGCACTGGCGGCTCTCGGCCTACCCGGCGCTGGCCGCGGGCTTCCGCGACCGCGGGGCCATCCGCGAGGGCGCGCCCGCCGACATCGTGGTCTACGACCTGGAGAACCTCGACATGGGCACGGTCGAGAAGGCCTACGACTACCCGGCGGGGGCGTGGCGGCTCATCCGCAAGCCGCACGGCTACCGCCACATCATGGTCAATGGCGAGGAGACGTTCGTGGACGGCGAGTGCACCGGCGCCACCAGCGGCAAGCTCCTGCGCCACGGCTCCGCCTAGGGCCCTCGGCCCGCCACGATCCGCCCGCCCGCCACTCCGGCGGGCGGGCGGCAATTCACACCGGGGGACCGGCTCAGGGGAGGGAACATGGCCGAGAACTACTGGACCAGGTACGCGCGCAGGCGTCCCGTCACGCGGCGGCGCTTTCTCAAGGGGACGGCGCTGGTGGGCGGCGGCGCCGCCACCGCCGCCATCATCGGCTGCGGCGACGACGATGACGACGATGAGACCACGACGCCCGTGCCGACGGAGGCCGCCGCCACCGGCACCGCCGTCACCACGGCTGCGGCCACGCAGGCTGCCGAAGCCACCGCCACGGCTACGGCCGAGCCCACGGAGCCGCCGCCCAGCATCAAGCGTGGCGGCACGCTCCGCATCGGGGGCAGCGTCGGGGGCGACTCCGTGTTCGACCCGGCCATCACCAACCACACCACCACCTACTCGCTGGGCATGGGGCTCGTCTACAACCGCCTGCTCAACTACGACGGCGACGTGCGCGTCAACGCCGAGCTGGCCGAGTCGCTGCCCGAACAGCCGGACGACCTGACCTACGTCTTCAAGCTGCGGCCCGACGTGAACTGGCACGACCTGCCCCCGGCCAACGGGCGCTCGTTCACCGCCGAGGACGCCGCCTTCGGCCTCGGGCGCTTCAATGAGGACAACGCCGAGTTCATCCAGGGCCAGCTCGACCGCATTTCCAGCATCGAGGTCATCGACGACCTCACCTTCCGCGTGACCACCAGCGAGCCCTTCGCGCCCATGATCCGCTTCCTCGCCGACGACCCCATCCTCATGGTGAACCGCGAGCAGCGCGAGGCCGTCGGCGACGCGGGCATGAAGCTGTACGAGAACATGGTCGGCACCGGCCCTTGGATCCGGAACACCTTCGACCCGGGCGTCTACGCCAAACTCGACCGCAACCCCAACTACTTCGAGATGGGCGAGGACGGCCAGCGCCTGCCCTACCTCGACACCATCGAGCACTTGGCCTTTTCGGCGGAAGCGCAGGAAGGCGCCTTCATCGCGGGCGAGTTCGACCACTTCGACAACATCGGCGCGGGCGGCTTCTTCGTGACGGTGCAGTCGCTACAGGGCCAGCTGGGCGATGGCGTGGCCTTCCGCAAGCGGCTCCATTCGGCCATCGAAGAGACGCACATGCACACGCAAAAGGCGCCCTTCGACGACGTGCGCGTGCGCAAGGCCGTGCACCTCGCCATCAACCGCCAGATCGCGCTCAACCCCTTCGGGCCGGAGAGCGGCATCTACATGGGGCCGGTCCCGCAGATGTTCCAGCCCTTCGCCTTCAGCGAGCAGGAACTGCTGCAGATGCCTGGCTGGCGCGAGGACAAGGAGCAGGACATCGCCGACGCCGTCGCCCTCATGAACGCCGCCGGCGTGGGCGTGGGCGCGGACGAGACGATCACCATCGGCACGCCCATCCAGTGCGACTGCCACGCCGTTGGCATCAAGGAGGACGTGTCCGTCCTCGGCCTCAACCTCGAACTGGAGCCGTTGACCAGCCCCGGCGAGTACTTCGGGGAGCGCGCCAAGGGCAACTTCATCATGAACATCGGCCTCGAGGTGGGCGGCACGGACGCGGACACCTACCTCTACCATCGCTTCCACACGGGTGCGCCTTTCAACCGCACGGGCTTCTCCGACCCCGACGTCGACCGCCTGTTGGAGAAGCAGCGCGCGACGCTGGACACGGAGGCGCGCGCGGACGCGGTGCGCGAGGCGTCGCTCGCCATCATCGAGCACTCGCCCCAGGCGTTCACGGCCTCGCTCGTCTTCTACCCCATCTTCCGCAGCTACGTGATGGGCCACCCGGAGCGCATCCCCTTCGGGCTCACCCACAACCTCGCGCGGCTCTGGATGGACGCCTAGTCCGCCCTTCCCGTCCAAAAGCGAAGGGGCCGTCCCGTCGGGGGCGGCCCCTTTCCGTGAAGGGAAGCGCGTCCGCCTAGGTGCCCCGCATGCGCGGATCCCAGAGGTCGCGCAGGGAGTCGCCCAGCAGGTTCACGCCGAGAACCGCCAGCGCCAAACCGATGGCCGGGAAGATGAACAGGTGCGAGTCGCTCGATATGAACTGGCGGCTGTTGGCGATCATGAGGCCCCACTCCGACTGGGGCGGGCTGACGCCGAGTCCGAGGAAGCCGAGCGCGCCCGTCAGCAGCATCAGGTTGCCGACGCCGACGGCGAAGATGACGCCGATCGTGGGGGCGATGTTGGGCAGGACGTGGCGCAGGAGAATCCGCACCCACGAGGAGCCGAGCACCTCCGCCGCCTCCACGTAGGGGTTGGTGAGCGTGGCCAGCGTGGAGGCGCGTGCGATGCGTACCAGCGGCGGCGTCACGGCGAGCGCGAGTACGAAGATGAGCACCTGCATGTCGCGCCCGAAGACGATGATGAAGAGCAGGATGAGGAAGAGCCCCGGCAGGGCCAGCATGGCGTCGATGATGCGCTGGAAGATGAGGTCGAGCCAGGGCACGTAGGCGGAGAGCATCCCCAGCAGCGTGCCCGCCAGCGTGGCGAGGGCCAGCGAGACGGTGGCCACGGCCACGGTGATGCGCCCGCCCGCCATCACGCGCGCGAAGTAGTCGCGCCCCCTGACGTCGGTCCCGAACCAGCTTTCGCCGGAGGGCGAGGCGAGCAGGTTGGTGCTCTGCTTGTTCGGGTCCGCCGTGGCGATGAAGGGACCGAAGATGACGATGACGAGCACGACGAGCGTGAGGAAGAGGCCGAACACGCCCACGGGCTGGGTTCGCGCCGTGCGCGCCAGCCGCCCCCGGATGCCCGGACGCGGAGCGAGGACGGGATCGCCCGTGGCCGTGGCCGCCGTGGCCGCGCGCGCGCTCACGCGTACCGGATCCGCGGGTTGAGCCAGGCGTAGAGGATGTCCACCGCGAGGTTGACGATGACGAACATGAAGCCGGACAGCACCACGAACGTCTGCACCACGAGGTAGTCCTCCTGCAGCACGGCGGTGAGGGCGTAGAGGCCGAGGCCGGGCAGGCTGAAGATGGATTCGATGATGACGACGCCGCCGAGCGCCCCGCCGAAGGAGAGGCCGAGCACGGTGACGACGGGGATGAGCGCGTTCTTGAGCGCGTGGCGGCGCACCACCGTGAGCGCGGCCAGCCCCTTCGCCCGCGCCGTGCGCACGTAGTCCTGCCGCAGCACCTCCAGCATCTCCGTGCGCGTGAGGCGGATGAGCGTGGCCATGAGCGCCAGCGACCCCACGACCACGGGGATCGAGTAGACCTTCATGTTCTGGAGCGGATCCTCGAGGAAGGGCACGTAGCCGGATGGTGGGAACCAGGCCCACCAGAGGGCGGGGAAGCGCAGGGAGAACACCGCCACCGCGAAGCTGGGCACGGCCAGCACGACCACGCTCAGGATGCGGATGGCGTGGTCGCCGGGGCCGTTCTGGCGCACCGCCGCGATCGCCCCGAGCGGGATGGCCAGCGCCGCCTGCACGAGCACCGTGAGCACGACCAGCTGGATGGTGACGGGGAAGCGCCGCTTGATCTCGTCCGCGATGGGCGTGGCGCTCACGAAGGAGCTGCCGAATTCGCCGCGGAAGGCGTTGGCCATCCATTCGAAATAGGCCTCGAACGGCCCCTTGTTCAGCCCCAGCTGCTCGCGCAGGGCCTCCGCGCGTTCGGGCGTGTAGCTGTTCTGCAGCTTGTAATCGACCACGTCGCCGGGAATCAGCCGCATGATCATGGCCGTGCCGAAGGAGAGGATGAACAGCGTCACCGGCACGAGCAGCAGCCGCCGCAGGATGTAGGTGGTCACGCCGCGCACGCTAGCGACCGTCGCGCGGCAGGTCAACGCGCCCGCGCGCAAGGGCGGCGGCGGCTACGCTTGGGGGCATGGCGCGCGTGCGGGGCATCGGCGGCCTGCGGCGGCTCGGCGGCGCCGGGCGGGCGGCGCGCGCGCGCATCGCCTACCCGATGGCGGCGCTCACGGGGCGGCGCATCACCAGGTTCGTGCGCCCCGCGCAGGAGTTCATCCGCACGGAGAGCGCCAGCGCCGCCCTGCTCATGCTGGCCGCCGTGGCCGCGCTGGTGTGGGCCAACTCGCCCTGGAGCGACTCCTACGAGCGCCTGCTCCACGCCAGCCTCGGCATCGACCTCGCCTTCTGGCAGGTGGAGGGCACGCTCCACTTCTGGATCAACGAAGTGGGCATGGTCCTCTTCTTCTTCGTCATCGGCCTCGAGATCAAGCGCGAGATCACGATCGGCGAGCTCTCCAATCCGCGCGTCATGGCGGCCCCCGTGGCGGGGGCGCTGGGGGGGATGCTGCTGCCCCTCGGCATCTTCCTGCTGATCGCGCAGGGGGCGGAGGCGCGCTCGGGCTGGGCCGTGCCCATGGCCACGGACGTGGCCTTCGCCCTGGGCGTGGCCGCGCTCGTGGGATCGCGCGTGCCCCTCGGCCTGCGCGCCATGCTCCTCACCTTCGTCATCGTGGACGACATCGGCACGGTCGTGGTCATCGCCTTCTTCTATTCGCACGAGGTGCAGCTGGAGCAGGTGGCGCTGGCCATCGGGCTGGTCGCGCTCATGCTGGCGCTCTACCGCGTGGGCGTGCGCTCCATGTTCATCTTCCTGGCGGTGGGCGTGGTGGCCTGGGCGGTGACGCTCGAATCGGGCGTGCACCCGACCACGCTGGGGGCCGTGCTGGGCTTCCTCACGCCCTGGCGCCCGCCCGTGCCCCTCGATGGCTTCGTGCGCACGGCGCGCCAGCTGCTGGAGCGCTTCCGCGCGGGCGACGAGGCCCCCGACAGCGCCATCGGCCACGACCGCGTGGTCGATTCCCTGATCAGCCTCGGCGACCTGAGCAGCAACGCCGTGCCGCACGTGGACCGCCTCGAGCACCACCTCCATCCGTGGGTGGCCTTCGTGGTGGTGCCCGCCTTCGCCCTCGCCAACGCGGGCGTGCAGTTCTCGGGCGGGGAGATCACCGCCGCCTTCACCAGCACCGTCACCTGGGGCGTGCTGGCGGGGCTGGTGGTGGGCAAGCCCGTGGGGCTGGTGGCGGCCACCTGGCTGGCCGTGCGGCTTGGCGCGACGCGCCCCGCGGGCGTGACCTGGCGGGGCGTGGCCGCCATCGGCTTCGTGGCCGGCATCGGCTTCACCGTGGCCCTCTTCGTGGCCGACCTCGCCTACGTGGACGCCGCCCTGCTGCGCCACGCCAAGGTCGGCATCCTCGCGGCCTTCGCCGTGGCCGCGCCGCTCGGCTTCCTCGGCTTCCTGCTGCTGCCCAAAGTGGAACGCGCCGAGCCGCCGCCGGGGCGTTCCGGCAGGGCCGCCCGCGTGGCCGAGGCCCTTGCCCCCGTTCCCGCACCCGCGCGAAAGGAGTAAACTCGCCGCAACGGCTCACGTTGGGAGCAGCAAGGAGGCCCGCCATGAGGTTCTTTCGCCGCGGAGAAACGCCCGTCCCCACGCCCGATGAAAGCGTGGAGTCCTGCCAGCACCTGCTGCTGGTGCCGCACTGGGACTCGCCCGTCGACATCGGCAACGAGGAGAAGGCGAGCAGCTACCGCTGCAACACCTGCGACGAGCACTTCTCGCGCGAGGAGGAGGCCGTCCTGCGCGCGACGGACGCCGACCGCATCCGTCGCGGCCTGCAGGAGCGCGCCAACCTGCGCTCCCAGTATCCCCGCACCTGGCACCTGGCCGACGGGCGCGAGGTGGAGCTGCGCCACCTCGACTCCGCCAGCCGCTCCGCCTTCCTGCGCTTCGCCCGCTCGCTGCCGCAGGACGACCTGCTCTTCCTGCGCGAGGACCTCGCCAGCGGGACCGTCGTGGATGGCATCATCCGCGGCGTGGAGGCGGGCGACGACTTCGCGCTGGTGGCGCGCGTCGGCAACGAGGTGGCGGGCTACGCCTCCCTCCACGGCGAACCCTTGCGCTGGACCCGCAACGTGGGCGAGATTCGCATCATCGTGGACGAGGACTACCGCGGCAGCGGCCTCGGCGGCCGGCTGGCGCGCGAGGTGATCGAGGCCGCCCCTAACTTCGGCTCGCGCAAGATCACGGCCCAGATGACGGTCGACCAGACGGGCGCGCGCGCCGCCTTCGAACGGCTCGGCTTCCAGGAGGAGGCGACGCTCACGGGCTGGGTCACGGACCGCCGCGGGCTGCCCCGCGACCTGCTGATCATGTCGCTCGACCTGTCGGTTCCGAGCGGCTAGCGCCCGGCGGCCATCGTGCGCACGCTGTAGCGCTCGATGGCCGCGTCGGCGGTGACGAGGATCAGGCCCTCGGCCTGCGCCTGCGCGATCAACATCCGGTCGAAGGGATCGCGGTGAAACAGCGGGAGCGCCCCCGCCTGCTCGCCGTGAAAGCTGCTGATGGGCAGTTCCTGAAAGTTATTCTCAGCCAGCCCCTCCAGCAGACGTTCGGGCACATCCAGTCGTTCCCGTGCGCGCTTGATCGCGATCTCCCACACGGAGACCGCGCTGAAGAAGACGGTGTTGCGCCCGCTGGCAATGGCGCGACGCGCGCTCGGGCCGAGCGCGGGGTCGTTCCTGAGCGTCCACAGCAGCATGTGCGTATCGAGGAGAAGCCGCACTACTCGTCTTCGAGGGCGCCTTCGAACGCCAGGATGATGTCCTCGGGCGTTTCGTCGAAGTCGGGCGCCATCCAGATCTGGCCCTCGAACTGCCCAATCTTCCGATCCCCCGTCTCCTCCCGGTAGGGCGTCAGGTGGAGGTAGGGCACGCCAGCCTTGGCGATGACGATCTCCTCGCCTTCCCAGGCGCGCTTCCCCAGCCGCGAGAGCTGCGTCTTGGCTTCGTGCATGTTCACCTGCATCGCGTTTCCCTCCGCTGGACCAATCTTAGCCAAGGCGACATACCCGAGCAACGCAGGCCGGGCTGGAGCGGGAGAAGGGGATCGAACCCTCGACAGCCTGCTTGGAAGGCAGGGGCTCTGCCACTGAGCTACTCCCGCCCGCGCTGGCGCGATTGTACCAGCGCCCGCGCTCAGCGCGCGTCCCCGGCGGCGAAGGCGCGCGCCTCCGCCAGCAACGCCTGCCAGAGGACGGCGTCGCGCGCGGGGATGCGCGCCCATTCGCGGAAGGGCCGTCCGGCGGGCGCGAAGGGTTCGCCCGCGCCGCTGGCGATCAGCTCGGCCACGCGCGCGCGGGGCAGCTTCACGATCAGGTCGCCCGTGCGGTGCTCGGCGGTGGCGAGGAAGGCCCCGCCCGGCGCGCGCAGGCAGGGGAAGCCCATGATGGTGCACTCCTCCGCCAGCCCCTCGGCGAGCAACGGCTCCGCCAGCTCGCGGAAGAGCGCGTCGTCGGGGGCATGCGCGTCCGTCACGGGCGCTCCGGGGCGGTGGCGGCGGGGGATGGGGCCGGTTCCGCGGGGGCGCGTCCGAAGCGCGGGATCACGTCGCGCCAGCCCACGCGCATGTCCCACGCCGCCAGCGGCGCGAGCAGCACGGCGGGCAGGACGATGATGGCCTCGACGCCGACGGCGTAGGCGAGGGCCGCCTCCGGGGGTTCGCCGAGGCTTTCCAGCGCCGTCTTGGCCAGAAAGGCGAGGCCCACGCTGGCCTGCGCGAGGGGGATGCCCGCGCCGATGTTGGCCGCCGCCACCACGAACACGTGCACGAGGAAGCTCAGCCCAATGCCCAGCGAGGCCGCCACCGCCCAGTAGAGCAGCGCCTCGCTCAGCCAGATGGCCAGCGACAGGGCGAAGGCGCCCGTCGTGCGCGGGCCGTCGCGGATGGAGCGCATGCCCGTCAGGAAGGGCGCCAGCCCGGGCCGCGCGAGCACGCTCCGCCAGCCATTCGCCGTTCCCTCCCGTTCGCGCGTGGCCAGCCAGGCCAGCGCCAGCCCGGCGGGCGTTCCCACCAGCATGAAGGCCGTCAGCCCCGTGAAGCCGTCGCCGATGGCGAGCGTGGCCAGCGCCAGCGCCAGCAGCAGGGCGAAGACGAGGCCGTCCATCATGCGCTCCACGGCCTCCGCCCCGAACAGCTGCAGGCGGCCGATGCCGAACTTGCGGGCGGTCACCTGGATGGTGAGCACGTAGCCCAGCCCGAAGGGCAGCGCCATGTTCGCCGCCTGCCCCAGCACCACGCGGGGCAGGGCGCGCCGCGCCGTCACCGCGCGCAGGTGGCCGACGAGCACGCGCCAGCGGTGGGCGCGCAGCCAGTAGCGCGTGAAGAAGACGAGCGCGATGGGCGGCAGGAAGCGCGGGTCGGCGCGCTGCAGCGTGCGCCCCACCTCCGCCAGGCTCACGTCGCGCAGCAGCAGCCACACCAGCAGCAGGCTGACGGCCACGCCGAGCAGGATGCGGAGCGGGCGCGCGAGACGCCCGATCGCGGGCATGGCGGCCTACGTGGCGGGCGCGGCGGGCAATTCCTCGATCTGGTCGAGCGCGGCCTCCGCCGGATCGCCCTCGCCCCGCCCCTCGCCGCTGGAGTCCAGCCCCGCCGCCCCGGCGAAGCGCCGGTACGACTCCAGCGAGTCGCCGTACTTGCGGTGCCCCGCCGTGTGCCAGGCGCTGGCCAGCAGCAGCGTCTCCCGCCGCGGCGAGGTCGAGCGCCCGTAGTCCTCCGCCAGACAGAGCCCGATCTCCTGATTGTGCGGATCGTTGCCGTGCTTCACCGCCGCCGTGGTGAGCGCGCGCAGCAGCGGCGAGCGCCCGTAGCCCGCGTCCAGGTAGGCCTGCGTCCAGGCCACGCTCTCCGCCGGGCGCAGGTTCATGAGCGCCTCGTCCAGCCGCGCCAGCAGCTGCTCGCCGGAGAGCGCGTCCGCGCCCTTCGGGGGACGCACGAGCGGCCGCCCGTGGCCCTTCAGGCTGGCGATCCAGCGCGCCGCCTGGTTCACGAACGACCCCGCCACGAACAGCAGCTTGGTGCGGTGCGGATGCTCGAAGGCGTCGTAGAACCAGCGCAGGGTGCTGGCGTACTCGTAGGCGTGCTGGGGCATGGAGAACTCGTCCGGCACCACCGTTTCGAGGATCACGTTGGCCGCCGCCACCTGGATGGCGTCGAGGATGCGGCGCGGCCCGCGCCCCGCCAGCAGCAGCGCCACCAGCTGCTCGAGGTAGTCCGGCTCCGGCATCGTGGTGAGGGCGCGGATGAGGCCTTCCGTTTCCGGCTCCGACAGCGGTTCGTCGTTGGCGAACAGCTCGGCGTCGCGGCCCGGCGGCGGCGTGGGGTCGATGGACGAGCCCGGCAATTCCGCGCGCAGGCGGTACAGCTCCACCTGGCAGGCCATCTCGTACTCCGAGTGCCAGCGCGGCCCCACGGCCATGTCGAGCACGCCCGCGTAGAGCACGTGGCGCGCGTCGTCCCAGCCGATGGCGCGCCCCAGCTCCACCGTGGCGCGGGCGCGGTAGGCCTTGTGCCCGGTGGTGTAGGAGCGGTTGTAGAGGAGCCGCCCCTGCACGTCGATGAGGCCCGCGAAGACCAGCTGCGCCAGCAGCTCGTCGCGCCGCTCCCGCTCCTCGAAGAGGCCGAGGAAGACGCGGTAGGCGCGCACCACCTCGCCCCGCTCCACCAGCGTCAGCCACTCGTTCAACCGCTCCCCGAAGCTCCCCTCGAGGCGCAGCGGCTCCTGATCCTCCCAGTGCCGTTCGGGCGGCGGCGGCGTCACGCCCGGCTCGGCCCGGTAGGCGCGCCGCCCGTAGTGGCCGGGCATGCGCCCGATGAGCTGGTTCCACGGGTCCAGCCCCGTGGGCGCGTACCAGAGCGTCTGCGCCAGCGGCAGGTGGCGCAGCTCGGCGGGCAGGTGGCGCGGCAGGCCGAGGCAGGTGCGGGCGCTCAGCAGGCAGTGGTCGTTGTTCACGAAGCGCAGCACGCCGCCGTCGATGCGCTGGTGGTAGGGCACGTTCGTGTAGGGCGCGTGCGCGCGCACCGTCTCGCTCAGGATCTCGACGGGCTCGCGCCCGGCCCCGAGCAACTGGAGGAGCGTGGCGCGGGCGGCCAGCTGGTCGCGCCCGACGATGTTCTCCCCGAGCCGCGCGTAGAGGCGGTCCGTTTCCTTGTCGCGCATGTTCGTGGCCGTGGCCGTCATCGCCAGCCTCCCGCCGCGCCAGCGGCTCCCCCGATTCTAGCGCGCGCGGTGCGGGAAGGGCAGCCGTCACCGGGGGCCGGACGCAGAGCGGAAGAACGTCTGCCACTCGCGGATCGGTATCCCCAGCAGTTCCGTCTCCAGCGTCCTCTCAATGTAGCCGTCCATCAGTCCGGTACGGGAGATCCTGCCGAAGTTCCCGCCCGCGTCGGATTTCGGGCGGTCGGAGATTTCATCCGCCTTTGAGGGATACGTTCCCGCGAAGTCGGAGACGTCGATGCGTGCGTCGCCCCTGGCGCTGCGCTGATGCTCCCAGTGCCAGTTGCGGTACTCGGCGGCGTAACGGGCCCGAGTGACGAAGGGGTCGAGGATGACGGGAGAACCGGACAGCACGTTGGAGAGCGCCCACGGTACGATGACCAGCAGATCTTGGGGCGCGCAGGCGTTCGGCGTGACCCTGAACCGGAAGCTGGGCTCGCGTTCCTTCGCAAGGGCGTACCAGCTCTTGAGTTCGATACCCAGAATCGGCTGTTCCTCGAGCGCGCTCTCGAGCACGACGTCGGGGAAATTCTGGGGTTGCCGCTTGAAGCGGAAGGTCGTGAATTCATCGCCGGGATCCCAGGTGGACCGCATCCGGTTCAGTTCGAGGACGACCTGATACTCAATCGTGGCGGCGAGCGACGAATTGAAGGTGAAGAGGTCGGTGGCGAGGATGCCGGCGACGTGCAGGGGAGACTCGAAGAAAGAAGGAAGGGCGTAGATGGCGCGTTCGACTCGCTGAAAGAGGCTGGCGAGCGGCTCATCAACGTCGGGGCGAACGGGCCGCGGCTCTTCCCGGTCAGGCATCATCCGATCCCTGCGAGGAAAGCCGCTGGACGCCGAGCGCGAAGTAGGCCGGATCGATCTCCGCGGCAAAGGAGCGGCGCTGGAGTGAGCGCGCCGCGATGCTCGCCGAGAAGAGCCCCCCGAACGGCTCCCACACCGCATCGCCGACGTCGGTGGACGCCTCGATGATCAAGCGCATGAGGTCGAGCGGTTTCTGGTTCAGGTGGGCCGTGCGCCCGTTCCGAATCTTCAGCCGCTCGGCCCCCCGCAGCGCGGGCCGCTCCCACACGTTCGTGGCGCCGTAGGGGCAATTGAACTTCGCGCGCATCCGGCTCCAGTCGGACGCGCTGAGCGGCGTCTCGCCATTGACCGAGAAGTAGGGCCTGCCAAGCGCGTTCCCACGCTCGTTGGCGTATTCCTGTAGCCGCTGGAACATCTCGGGCGGCGGGAAGTACCACACGTGGCTCTGGTCGAGGTACTTGCGCGTGGCGGCGTCGGCGACGCCACAGGCGGCGTTCGCCTCGCGCAACGGGAGACCGGATCGCTTCCATTCGGCGAGCAGCCATTCCTTCAGCGACTTGCCCGCGATGCGCGCTTCCCTCACGTACTGGACGCAGAGCTCCGTGACGACGGGGAAGCGGCGAATGCGCCCCGTGTTGACGTTGCCCGCGATGTGCCCCTTCCCCTTGTTCCACACATTGGCATTGACGTAATTCCAGCCGTGGCGCTCAAGGACGGGATGGACGGCGGCCCACCCGACTTCGGAATTCCAGAACCAGAGCGTCGTCTGGGGCGTCGCTTTCTCGCTCCAGGCGCGAACGTGCGGCTCGTACCATTCCGGAAGCCCCCGATGATCGGCGGTGTCCCCATCGAAGCCGAGGACGCCGTACCCCCCGTCCGAGATGATCGCGGTCGGGGTGGGCCAGTGATCGTAGTGGTCGAGGCTGTCGCCGCACGCGGCGGAGACGAGCGGCTCGCTCCAGGACGTCAGGCGGGTATCGGAAGGCGCCGCCGCCGGAATGCTCCTGCCGCGCCCCACGGTGCTGGGGGCGATCGCGTGCCGCCGCATGGCGTCGCGCGCGCGAATGCGGGGCATCGCCTCAGCCCGCCGCCGGGGCGGGCTCGCCTTCGTAGCGCCCGTCGCGGGCCAAGCCGTTCAGGCGCGCGCGCTCCGTGAAGGCCACCTGCGCCGCCGTCGCGTTCTCCGCCCTGCCCCCCCACGCCGCCAGCGCCGGAGCCTGCAGCCCGCGCCCGTAGGAGAAGCTCAGCGCCCAGGGCTTCGGGCCGGAGGCCGCGTTGATGGCGTTCAGGTTCTCCGTCGATTCCACCGCCGACTGCCCGCCGGAGAGGAAGTTGATGGTCGGGACCGCCGCCGGCACCGCCCGCCGGAAGACGGCCAGCGTCGCCTCCGCCACCTCTTCCGGCGTCGCCTTCGCGCCGTCGGCGCCGGGCAGCACCATGTTCGGCTTGAGCACGATGCCCTCCAGCAGCACGCCGTGGCGGTCGAGCGCGGCGAAGACGGCGCGCAGCACCGCCTCCGTCACCTCGGCGCAGCGCTCGATGGTATGGCCGCCGTCCATCAGCACCTCGGGCTCGACGATGGGAACCACGCCCGCCCCCTGGCAGACGCGGGCGTAGCGCGCCAGCACCTCGGCGTTGGCGGAGACGGCGAGGGCGCTCGGCAGGTCGTCGCCCACGTTGTAGACCTCGCGCCACTTGGCGAAGCGCGCCCCCTGCTCCTGATAGCCCGCCAGCCGCCCCGCCAGCCCGTCCAGCCCCTCCGTGATGAGGTCGCCGGGCGCGCCCGCGAGGGGCGTCGTGCCCTTGTCCACCTTGACGCCCGGCACGATGCCGCGGCGCGCGGCCGCCTCGGTCAGGGGCTCGCCCGCGTCGTCGCGCTGCCCCAGCGTCTCCTCGAAGAGGATGACGCCGCAGATGGAATCGCCCGCGCCCGGCGCGGTGAGCAGCAGCGTGCGCCAGGCGCGACGGTTCTCCTCCGTCGATTCCACGCCGATGGCGTCGAAGCGGCGCTTGATCGTGCCCGAGCTTTCGTCGGCGGCGAGGATGCCCTTGCCCGGCGCGATCAGGTCGGCGACGGTCCGGCGGAGCGCGCCCGTGTCCATGCGTTCCCCCTGCCCCCGCGGGGCGGCTGCGATGCCGCCATTCTACGCGCTCGCGCGGGCGGGGAGCGCTCAGGCGACGCCGGGGCGGCGTCCGCGCAGCCAGTCGAGCAGCGCGCGCAGGCGCGGGTTCGGGCCCCTCGCGCCGCCGTCCGCGCCGCCCAGTTCGGCGAAGCCGCGCCCGCAGGCCTGGCAGTAGCCGTAGACGTTCAGGTTCTCGTGGCCGCAGGCGGGACAGGTCTTCACGCGCCCAGTCTAGCGCCGCCCGCCCTTGTCCGCATGGGCCGCGCGCGCCAGACTGGGGGAACCACCGCCCGGGAGCCGCCCGTGAGCCTCGACCTCGATCCCGTCCGCGCCATCATGCCGCTCGTCATCGAATCCGATGGACGCCGCGAGCGCGCCTACGACATCTACTCGCTGCTGCTGAAGGAGCGCATCGTCTTTCTGGGCACGCCCATCGACGCCATGGTGGCGAACATCATCATCGCCCAGCTGCTCTACCTCGACCGCGAGGACGACGAGAAGGACGTGACGCTCTACGTGAACAGCCCGGGCGGGAGCGTGACGGCGGGGCTGGCCATCTACGACACCATGCAGCTCATCCGGCCCGACGTGGCCACCGTCTGCATCGGGCTGGCGGCGAGCATGGGCACGGTGTTGCTTACGGGCGGCGCGAAGGGCAAGCGCACCGCCCTGCCCAACGCCACCGTGCACCTGCACCAGGTGATGGGCGGCGCCGAGGGGCAGGCCTCCGACATCGAGATCCAGGCGAAGGAGACGCTGCGCCTGCAGGCCATCCTGCGCAACATCATCCACGAGCGCACGGACCAGCCCATGGAGCGCATCGAGCGCGACACCGACCGCGACTTCTGGCTCGACGCGCGGGCGGCCAAGGAGTACGGCCTCATCGACGAGGTGCTGGAGGGCCCCGCCGCCGCGGCCGCGTCCACCAGCGCGAACGGCGCCGCCCCCGCCTGACGCGGTGGCCGGTGATGGCAGGTGGTCTGGCCGCGCGCGATGGCGTCCGCCAGGCGCGCGTTGTCCTCCACGATGAGCACGCGCATGGCCCCATTGTGCGGCACGCGCGTAAGGGTTGGATAAAGCGCCGCGGCGCGCCTTAGGCTGAATTTATCGCGGCCTTGCGAGCATGGGCGCAGCAATCGCAGGAGGAACCGCAATGAGCATCCCCCGTCTGCCGTTCATCGGCATCACCATCGCCGCGCTCGCGCTGGCCATCGCCGCCGGGGCGTTCGCCTTGGCGGGCGCGCTGGGCGCCGGGCCCGCCACCGCCGGGGGCGGCGACAACGACGACGAAATCGCGACCCTCGCCGGGGCGCTGGGCGTCACCGTCGAGGAGCTGGAGGCGGCCAAGCGGCAGGTCATGCTCGACCGCATCGACGCCGCCGTGGAAAGCGGCTGGCTTAGCGAGGAGCGCGCGGAGCGGCTGCGCGAGGCCGTCGAGTCGGGCGAGGAACCCGGCCACGGGCGCGGCTTCCGCGGCCCCGGCCTCGGCTGGCACGGCGCCGATGGCGAGGGCGCTGCCTTCGCGGAGGCGCTGGGCGTCACCGTCGAGGAGCTGGAGGCGGCCATGCGCGAGGTCGTGCTCGCCCGCATCGACGCCGCCGTGGCCGACGGCGAGCTGAGCGCGGAGCGCGCGGACGCCATGCGCGAGGCCCTCGAATCGGGCGAACCGTTCGAGCGCGAGGGCTTCGAGCGCGGTCATCGCGGGCGCGGCTTCGGCTTCCCCAAGGGCGCGTTCGCCGAGAGGTTCGGCTTCGACTTCGACGGCGAAATGACCCCCGAGGCGCTGCTCGAGGAAATCGACGCCGCCGTGGAAAGCGGCTGGCTGGGCGAGGAGCGCGCGGAGATGCTGCGCGAGGCCATCGAGTCCGGCGAATCGTTCGAGTTCGAGGTTGACGGCTTCGGGTTTGGTCATCGCGGGCGCGGCTTCGACCACGACGCCGACGGCTTCGGCTTCGGCGGCATGGACATCGACGAACTGCGGCAGGCCATGCTCGACCGCCTCGACGCGGCGGTGGAGGCCGGAATGCTCAGCGAGGAGCAGGCCGAGGCCCTGCGCACGCTGATCGAGTCGGTGGATGCCGAGGACTGGCGCGAATTTGGCTTCGGCGGCAGGGGGTTCCACCGCGGCCACCGCTAGCACACGCTTCAGGCCCCCACCGGCGAAGGCGTCCCGGAAACGGGGCGCCTTCGTCGCGTTCAGCGCGCCAGCAGCGCCCCGGCGGCGCGCAGGGCGGGGGCTTCGCCAGCGGGCAGCACGGCCAGCAGGGGTGCGGCGCCCGCCTCGTCGCCGTCGCCGAGGCGCAGGATGGCCCCCACGCGCGCCAGCGTCTCGTGCCCGAAGCCGGCCAGCTCCTCGCCGAGCGCGACCCCGGCGGCGCGTCCGCCCGCGCCCGCGTCGCCGTCCGCCTCGCCGATGGCGCGCAGCATGGCGGCGTGGCGGGCGGCCTCGTACGGCTGGCCGAAGGGGTCGGCGTCCATGCCGTCGGCGATGCGGGCGGCGCGCGCCTCCATGTCGTCCGCGCGCCACAGGCCGCGCCGCCGCAGCAGGGCCTCGACGGCGGCGGCGCGCACGAGCCGCGGGGGCGGCACGGGTTCGCCGAAGGCGCGCGTGGCCACGCCCTCGCGCAGGCCCCCGGCGGCGACCGTCAGCCGTTCCGCGCCGAGGTGGCGCATCAGCTCGTCGAGGATGACCGCGCCGCCCACGATGGAATCGGCGCGGGCCGCGCGCAGGCCGTCCAGCTGGCCGCGCTCCTCGCGCGTGTGCACGGCCAGACGGCCCTCCAGCCCGCGCACCGTGGCGGCGGGCAGGGGGTAGCCGTGCAGGCGGTCGATGGGCCAGTCCGCGCCCCGTCGCGCCAGCCGCGCGAGCGTGCGCGTGCTGCCGCCCGTGCCGATCAGGCGCTCGCCCGCGCGCAGGCCGGAGGGGGCGCTGGCCGCGATCGTCCCGGCCGCCGCGCGGCGCATGGCCGCCAGCTCCGCCGCCACCGGGGGATCGCTCCGCAGGTGGGCGGCGCTGGCGTTGAGCGCCCCGAGGGGGAAGCTCCAGGCGCTGGCGATGACGCCCCCGACGACGCGCGCCACCTCCGTGCTGCCGCCGCCGATGTCGATGACCACGCCGGAGCGGATGGGCAGCCCGCGCAGCGCGCCCGTGGCCATGAGCCGCGCCTCCTCCGCGCCGTCGAGCACCTCGATGGCGACGCCCCGTTCGCGGCGCGCGCGGGCCAGCAGCGTCTCGCGGTTGCGGGCCGCGCGCACCGCCGCCGTGGCCACCGCCACGGTCGAGCGCGCCCCGGCGGCGCGGGCGAAGGCCGTGAATTCGGCGAGCGCGTCGAGGGCCGCCTCCACGCCCTCCGCGCGCAGTTCGCCGCGCGCGTCGAGGGCGGTGGCCAGCCGCAGGTCGAGGCGCTTCCCGGCGACGGCGTGGAGCACGCCCGCCACGGGGCGCTCGACCACAACCACGCGGGCCGAGTTGGAGCCGAGGTCGATGACCGCGAGCGGTTCGGGCGGGGGCGGCGCGTCCGGGGCCTCGACGCGAATGCCGGCGTCCCCCGGTCTTTCCGAAACGCGAACCATTCGCCGCCAGTCTACGGCAACCCGCCGCTCCCGCGTTAACGAACGGGCGCCCGCGGCCCGGTTCGCGGCCCGCGGCCCGGTTCCGGCGTCATCGCCTCGCGGAACGGCCCGCGGGTTTGACGCGCCGCCGGGCAACATGGGAGAATAAGTGTACGAGAGAGACGATGGCCGAGCCGAATTTCCCCAACCGCACGTTCGCCGTGATGGACAACCTGCCCTTCCTCGAACGGTTGCCCGACGAGAGCGCGGACCTGATCAGCATTGACCCGCCTTTCGGCAAGATGGAGTCGTTTCGTCGCGAGGCCAAGCCGCCGATCACGCAGGACGAGAAGGACGAAGAGGAGGCTCTGTTCAACGCCCACGGCCTCAGCCTTGATGATGAGCAGCAGCGGAAGCAGCTGATGGTCGAGGGCGGATCGTTGGTGGACGACATCTTCACGTGGAACAACGACGTCTCCGGCAACCGCTCGCACAAAGCGTTCTACGACCGCATCGCGGTTGCCGAGGATGGCAGCATGGCGCGCCGCATCCACCGCGTCATCGAGGCGGTGCGGGAGACGGCTGGCGACAATCAGGCCGCCTACGTCTGCTTCATGGCCGTCAGGCTGGTCCACTGCTACCGCGTGCTGAAGCCGACGGGGAGCATCTACGTCCACTGCGACTACAAGAGCGACTCGCGCCTGCGGATGCTGCTCGACGCGATCTTCGGCGCGGACAACTTTCGCAATGAGATCGCGTGGTGCTACACGGGCCCCGCGAATACGCCGCGCTGGTTCCCTCGCAAGCATGATACGCTCCTGTTCTACGCCAAGTCGGGAGAGTCTGTGTTCCATCGAGTCCGTATTCCCCATCGTAGCGGGATTCACAATGAAGGGACCGTGTTCGGGAATCTCGATAGCAGCGATGAAGGCGCGAGGGCGATGCGCGCAAGGGAGAAGCAGGGGAAACCCATTGAGGATTGGTGGGCCGATATTGGCGCGGGTAATCACATCTCGAAGTTCGAGCAGACGGGCTACTCGACGCAGAAGCCGCTTGCCCTTGCCAGGCGCATCATCGAGTCGTCCTCGAACCCCGGCGACCTCGTGGTGGACGTGTTCGCTGGCTGCGCCACGACGCTGGTCGCCGCGGAGGTGACCGGTCGCCGCTGGCTTGGCTGCGACTGGGCCTATCGCGCGTGGACCATGAACAAGCGCCGCTTCGTCTCGATTCCGGACGAGCACGGCAGCCCGATGCGCCTGACGGGCACGACGGACGTCACGCTCCGCGCGCTCGGCCTGGAAGGCGCGCAGATGCCGTTCCTGGAGTCCGTCACCATCGGCCCGCCGGATCTTGATGGACTACCGACCTACTCGATTCAGGGCATGGAACTGGCCGTGGCCAGCGCGTCGCGCCGCGACCCGACGTGGACTGGCCGCTATTCGAAGGAAGAGGCGAAGGGGATCATGCTCGCCGAGTTCGGCCCGGTGTGCTGGGGCTGCGCGTGGGAGCCGACGCTCCCGAACGGCGAGCCCGACGTGTCGTACCTGCACGTGGATCACTCGCTCGCTCGCCATTACAACGGCTCGGACGAGCTCACGAACCTCGGTCTGCTCTGCCCGCGTTGCAACGGGCGCAAGGGTTCGCGCGAGATCGGCATCGCGGAGCTGCGGGCGGAGAACGACGCCGAGAACCTGATTTACGGCACGCTGGCGGCGCTTCAGACCCGTATCCCGTTGGTGCGGTGGACTGACAGGGCGCGGGCGAAGATGGATGAGCGCCCGCGGCGGCTGGCCGTGGGCGCGTGACGCATCCCGCGCCCGGCCTGGCCGCTTGGGTAGAAGTCCCGAAAGGATGCGGCGGGAACGTCGATACAGCGTTGAGACCGCCTGTCGCGCGGGCGCGGTATCCTGCGGGGCATGACGGGCGTCAACGGCGCGGCCTCGACCGAGCTTTCGCGGGAGCGCTCGTGGCTGCGCTTCAACCACCGCGTGCTGCTGCAGGCCACGCGCGAGGACGTGCCCCTGCTGGAGAAGCTGCGCTTCCTCGCCATCTTCGCCTCCAACCTCGACGAGTTCTTCGCGGCACGCATCTACGGCGTCTTCCGGAGCGCGCGGGGCGGCGGCGAGCCGGAGCGCGAGGAGCACCGCACGGCCCTCGCCGAGGCCTACGAGAGCGCCCTGCAGGCCACGGAGATCCACGAGCAGCTGCGGAACGAGCTGACGGGCATCGGCGTGCACCTGCTGGACCCCTCGGAGCTGACGCCGCTGGAGCGCAGCTACTTCGGGGCCTACCTCGCGGAAGAGGCGTCGCCGCGTGCGGACCTGCTCGATCCGGGGGCGCTGTCGGGGCTGTCCAGCCGCGCCCTCTACCTGGCGGCGGGGCGCGAGTCGCTCGATTACCTCGTGCGCCTGCCCGACGCCCTGCCGCGGCTGCTGCCCGTGCCCGGGCGGCCGGGGGCGTTCGTGCGGCTGGGGCCGCTCATGCGCCTGCGCAGCGACCTCTTCCTGCCCGAGGACCTGCCCATGTACGAGATGCGCGTCACGCGGCTGGCCAACCTCGATCTGGAGCGGGCGGGCTGGGACGACCTCGCGCAGGCCATCGAGGACCGCCCCGAGGGCCCGGCCACGCGGCTGGAGGTGGAGCGCGCCTTCCCCTGGATCGACGAGGTGCGCGAGGCGCTGGAGCTGCCCGCCGAGGCCGCCTTCCGCCTTTCGCCGCCGCTCGACCACCGCTACCTGGACACGCTGGTGGACGTGGACCCGCCCCAGCGCGAGACGCCGCCGCTGCGCTATCCGCCGCTGGTCCCGCGCGGCGCGCCCGACTTCGAGGACGATCCCTTCGCCCTGCTGGACGAGCGCGATGCCGCCTTCTACCACCCGCTGGACGACTACGGCGTGGTGGAGCGCTTCGTGGACCGCGCCGCCGCCGACCCGGAAGTGGACCAGCTGCGCATCAGCCTCTACCGCATGGGGGCGCGCAACCCCATCGCCGAGGGCCTCATGCGGGCCGCGCGCGCGGGCAAGGACGTGGCCGTGCTGCTGGAGGGCCGCGCGCGCTTCGACGAGCTGCAGAACCTGCACTGGAGCCTGCTCTTCCGCGAGGCCGGCATCCGCATCCTGCCCCTGCCCCAGGGCTACAAGGTGCACGCCAAGGTGCTGGCCGTGCGGCGCGCGGGCCGCGGCTACGTGCACCTCTCCACGGGCAACTACAACCCCATGAACGGACGGCTCTACACCGACCTCTCGCTCTTCAGCGCGCAGCCCCAGCTGGCGGGCGACGCGGGCGAGTTCTTCGCCGCGCTGGAGAGGGGCACGCCGCCGGAGCTGGCGCGCATGCGCTACGGCGTGGACGGGCGGGACGCCATGGTGGAGCGCATCCGCGGCGAGGCCGTGCCCGGCGGGCACGTGATCCTGAAGATGAACCACCTCGACGACGCGCTCATCTTCGGGGCGCTGCGCGAGGCGGCGGACGCGGGCGCGCGCGTGGACGTGATCGCGCGCAGCACGCTCACGCTGCTCGACGAGCGCTTCACCATGCGCAGCATCGTGGGGCGTTTCCTCGAGCACGCGCGGCTGGCGGCCTTCCGCGCGGGCGGCGGCTGGGAGGTCTGGGCGGGCAGCGCGGACTGGATGCGGCGCAACTTCGAGGAGCGCATCGAGCTCATCTTCCCCGTGCTGGACGCGGCCATCGCGGCGCGCATCGTGGCCCTGCTGCGCGCCCAGCTGGCCGACGACGTCAACGCCTTCGCGCTGGCCCCCGACGGCACGCACGAGCCCTCCTGGGGCGGCGCCGCCAACGCCCAGCTGATTCCGCTGTAGGCGATCAGAACCGGTCGGAGACGATACCGCCGTTCTCGCGGGTCAACTTCAGCCTCTCGGGCCACGGGCCGCAGTCGTGGGGCGGCAGCAGCTCGTCGATGTCGAACCGCTTGCGCCCGGGTGGGAGTCCGCGCTCCTCATCGGCGGGGGGCTTGCGGGAAACGGGAGACGCCATGGCGCACCTCTCCCGCCGAGTCTAGCACGCCCGCGAACGCTTGCGCGCGCGGGGCGGCGCGCTCACGCTGAAGGCGCATGACCGCGCGCCACGCGGTGCGCCGCCGCCTCATGGGCACGCGCACCGTCAGCATCCGCGCCACCAGCGGCGCGCGCCCGTTCGGGTCGGGGGCCGCGCGCGTGCTCGCCGGCTTCGGCCTCATCACGCTGGCCGCCGTGCCCCTCCTCATGCTGCCCGCCGCCTCCGAGGCCGGGCGCTCCGCCAGCTGGCTGGACGCCTTCTTCACCGCCGTCTCCGCCGTCTGCGTGACGGGGCTGACGGTGGCGGACACGCAGGCGCAGTGGAGCTTCCTCGGCGAGGCCGTGATCCTCGCGCTCGTGCAGGTGGGCGGCCTCGGCTACATGGCGGGCATGGGCGTCGTGCTGTGGGCGCTGGGGCGCTCCCTCGGCCTGCGCGACCGCAACCTCATCCGCCTCTACTACGGCGCGCCCAGCATGAAGGAGGCGGCCAGATTCCTGCGCGTCATCGTCATCTACACCATCGTGGCCGAGACGCTGGGCGCGCTCGCCCTCTTCGGCGGCTTCACGGCGGCGGGCGTGCCCCCCGAACGCGGCGCCTGGTGGGCCGTCTTCCACGCCGTCTCCGCCTTCAACGTGTCCGGCTTCAACGTCACGGGGGCGGACATGACGCCCTTCCGCGAGGCCCCCGCCGTGCTCGCGCCCATGATCCTGCTCGTGCTGGCCGGCTCGCTGGGGGCCGTGCCCGTGGTCATGGGCGCGCTGCGGCTCAACCCCCGCCGCATGCCGCTCGACGCCAAGGTGGTGCTCAGCGCCGCCGCCTGCGTGCTGGTCGCCGCCGCCGCCTTCATCGCCGCCAGCGAATGGACGAACACGGGCACGCTGGCCTCCGTGGGCGCGGGCGACCGCCCCCTGCTGGCCCTCTTCCAGGCGGCCATGTGGACCTCCGGCTTCAGCGCCGTCGATTCGGGGCTGCTGCACGACCACACCAAGCTGTTCGAGTCCGCCCTGATGCTGGTGGGCGGCGCCGCCGGTTCGCCCGCGGGCGGCATGAAGCTGGGCGTGCTCGCCGTCGTGGCGGTGGCCGCCGTGGCCGCCCTGCGCGGGCGCGACGACGTGGTCCTGTTCGGGCGCCAGCTGCCGCGCCACGTCGTGCGCCAGGCCATCACCATCGCCGCCGCCTTCGCCGCCTGCCACTTCCTCGCCACCATGCTGCTGCTGGCCGCGAGCGACGGCATCCCCTTCATCGACGTGCTCTTCGAGGCGTCCTCGGCGCTGGGCACGGTGGGCTGGTCGGCGGGCGCGACGCCCCTGTTGGGCGACGCCGCCACCGTCATCGCCATGCTCACCATCCTCGTGGGGCGCTTCCTGCCCATCGTGCTCGTGCTGCGCATGACGCGCCGCCGCAAGCCCCCCGTGGGCGCGCAGCTGGTGGACGGCGTGCGCTTCGGCTAGGCCCCGAAGCCGGGCGGCAGGCGCAGGTTGGCCGGGCCGAGGTCGCCCACGGAGGGGCAGCCGAGCAGCGTGAGCGTGCCTTCGATGCCCTGCCGGTAGACCTCGAGGATCTGGCGCACGCCCTCCTCGCCGCCCGCCGCCAGCGCCCAGATGTAGGGCCGCCCGATGAGCACCGCGCGCGCCCCCAGCGCCAGCGCCTTCACCACGTCGCTGCCCCGCCGCACGCCCCCGTCCAGCAGCACCTCGATCTCGCCGCCCACGGCCTCCGCGATGGCCGGCAGCGCGCGGATGGTGGCCACCGAGCCGTCCAGCGAGTTGCCCCCGTGGTTCGACACGGAGATGGCGTCCGCGCCCTCCGCCACGGCCCGCCGCGCGTCGTCCACGTCCGTGACGCCCTTCACCACCAGCGGCCCGTCCCACTGCCGCCGCACCCACGCGATGTCGTCCCACGTGGGCGGATGCGCCATGATGCCCGCCGCCGCCTGCCCCGCCGTGAGCACGGCCTCGCCCCCCACCGGCGGCGCGTTGGGGAAGGTCAGCTCCAGCCCCGCGCGCAGGAAGTTGAGCGCCCACAGCGGCCGCAGCGCCATCTCCGGCGCGTAGCGCAGCGCCGTCGCCAGGTCCACGCGGTCGGGCACGCCCGGCTGTCCGCGCTGCACGTCCATGGGCCCCGACAGGGCCGCGAAATCGACCGTCACGATGAGCGCGCGGCAGCCCGCCGCTTTCGCCCGCTCGATGGCCACGGCGGAGCCCTCGCGCCCGCCGATCATGTACAGCTGGAACCACACGTCGCTGGCGGCGGCGGTGATCTCCTCGATGGCGTAGCTGGCGAGGATGCCGATGCCGCAGGCCGTGCCCGCCGCCTCCGCCGCCCGCGCCACGCCCAGCTCCCCGTCGGGGTGGGCGATGCGGATGAAGCCCGCGGGCGTGGTCACCACGGGCATGGAGAGCTCGCGCCCGAGCACGGTGGTGGCGAGCCCGCGCGGCTCGTGCGAATCGGGCACGCGCGCGCGCAGCCCGATCTCGCGAAAGCCCTCGCGGTTGGCGCGCACGGTCTGGCGGCGCTCGGTGCCGGCCTCGGTCCACCAGTAGACGGACCGGGGGAGTTTGCGTTTGGCCTCGCGCCGCGCCTGCGCGACGGAGGTGAGCGTGGGCGAACGGAACATGGGGATCATCCTTTCCTGCCCAACGCGCCCCGGAACCAGGCAATCGCGGCCTCGCCATCCCTGCGCGTGACCTCATCGGCCGTGCGCGAATGGCGGATGGCGTTCCGGATCTCGCCAAGCTGTCCGAAACGCATGGCCAACATGTCTTTGCTTCCGAAGCGGTCCGCGAAGCGATCCCAAAGCGGCTTTGCCTTGATCGTGTCCTCGATTTCCCGCAAGTCAAAGTACTCCAGCTTTCCGGAAAGCGTGGCATACCGATCAGGATCGAGCGCACGGTTGCGCTTTAGTGCCCCTTCGATGCGTTCGTTCACCTTCGGGAAAAAGTGAAGCCCCTTGATCTGTTCGATGGAACCGCCAAGCACTTCATCAATGCAAGCCCGTAGGGCCAGCTCGATCTTTTCAATATCGTCATCCACATTTCGCAAATTGGGATCAAGATCGATCCTTTCCTTGAGCAAAAGGCTTTCAATAGTATTGTGGATTGTCCGCTGTCGCGCAATGATGAAATCTTCAAAGTCATCAGGGGTAAAAGGATCACGATCCCGGAGAATCTCGAAAGCCGACCGCGAGATGAGGTGAGACTCAAAAATGGATCGAACAGACGCTTCACCGTTCTCTGCGATGAGTTCGGGAAGGTACTCGTTCGGCAGGCGGTCTCGAATTATTGCGCGATTTGTGTCTTTAGAAAGTGGAGTACGGTTCAATATTGTATTGATTGCATCGCCAATCCCATTCTTCTTTCCCCAACTCTTGGGAACGATGTGGTGATCATCCAGATCGTCGTACTGAGGAACTGTACCCTTTTGCCAATCCTCTGCCCCTCGGATGATGAAGAGATTAAAAATGCCCCGATAAACCGCATTGAACGCGCGAGTTTCACTTCGCAGATTCAATCCATGAATAGTCTCTTTGAATTCAGAGATGAGGCCGGGCTCGTATTCGTCGTTGCTGATCCACTTACAGACGTCCAAGTAATCTCGAGAAGCGGTCGACCACACTGGCCCAGTGTAGCGATTAGTAAAGACACTTGCCCAGTACCACAGACGTATCTTCCGATGTGCATCAGGACCACTTGCGTCAGCGGCAACTCGAAGAGCAGCGAAGACAGGAAGCACGGATGCATACGGGAGAAACCTCGGGGCAATAACACCAAATTCCTGGGGGTTACGCAAAAGAGTGAGCGAACGGTCGAGGGCGGCAACAGATTTGTCCCAGAGGTCCAAGAAGTCACTCTTGCTCTCGACAATAATTCTGTCTGTGGTTGCCCCACCTCCCGCACGAAAACTGCGACTGCGCTCAGGAATGAGGTAGTAGAGGAATTTCGGATCACAGACGCTCTGTCGGATAATAGACATCACCTGCAGAGCATAGACATTCATTTCACGAATTTCATCGAAGAATGCGTACTGACTCTCAGCATCACGCCAGAGTTCGCTCCTGAGGCGAATAGCCTTCGGCTTCAATAGAGCATTCATCAGGTCAAAGGTATTGAGCTGCACACCACTGCGATTGAGCTGAGTGAAGATGTCACACACCTTCGCAATATCAAGGTCCCGGCTGAGTTCAACATACGAAACTTTATACTCGGTCAGTAGATCCTCAGCATATTTCTTGAATTCATCTCCCGCCTCAATGAAGTCATGGGCTTCCATCGAAGCCTTCGCATCATCATTCTCCTGCGCAAGAGATTCCTTCTCTTGCCAATACTCTTTGTACCTCTGGAACCAGTTGTAGTACCTCTCTCCACCAGATCCAACGATCGCGAGCGGGAAAAGATGTTCCTGATACTGTAGCTCTTCGGTGGCCAGGACTCGCTCCCCATATTTGTTCGAGTACGACTCGAAGGCGTGATCGTAATTTCCTTCCACGAACTGATCCACCTTGATAAAGTAGAGAACTCGCCTCCTTTTCTTTTCGTTGGGCGGAACGTCAGGAGCGAAAAAGGTGTAGTACATTGCAGTAAGGCGCTGCTGCCCATCCAGAACAATATGCTCCGGACTGGCGTCCTGATCTTCGGGATAGCCATAGACTCGCTCACAGGAAAGCGCATCCATGTAGTCCTGCTGGTTCCAGAGCAGAAGGCTGCCGATATAGTAGTCGAGAAAAATGGAGCGGGTGAGCGCATGGATGTGCTTGGACTCCCATTCGAAACCCCGCTGGAAATCCGGGATGACAAACCGGCCCTCGCCCAAGCGGTTGATCAAGGCCCTCAGGCTGATCTGGTGGAGATTCTGGCTGGTCTTCATCGGGCGGCGGGGCCTCCTCGGCGGGCGATGCTACAGCATCGGGCGGGTTCGTGGTAGCAGGGGAGAGACTCGAACTCTCGACCTCACGATTATGAGTCGTGCGCTCTTACCGGCTGAGCTACCCTGCCACGCTCCCCCCAGCCTACGGATCGCGGGCGCTGCGGGCAATGCGGTGGCCGGTGGTCAGTGGTCGGTGGCCAGCGCCAGCCGGTAGCGCCTCTCCAGCCCGACCCAGAGCGGCGCCGCGGCGCTTTATCCAACCCTTACGCGCGCGTGCCGCACAATGGGGCCATGCGCGTGCTCATCGTGGAGGACGACGCGCGCCTCGCGGACGCCATCGCGCGCGGCCTGCGGCAGGCGGGCATGGCCATCGACGTGGCCCTCGACGGGCGCGCCGGGCTGGAGAAGGCGCTGGTCAACGCCTACGAGGTGGTGCTGCTCGACCGCCAGCTGCCCGCCATGCACGGCGACGAGGTCTGCCGCCGCCTGACCCGCCTGGACGAGCCGCCGCGCATCCTCATGCTCACCGCCTCGGGCACGCTGGACGACCGCGTGGAGGGCCTCACCATCGGCGCGGACGACTACCTCGCCAAGCCCTTCGCCCTGCGCGAGCTGGTGGCCCGCGTGCGCGCCCTCGCCCGCCGCCACGGCGCGGCCACGCCGCCCGTGCTGGCCGCCGCCGGCGTGCGCCTCGAACCGGGGCCGCGCCACGCCACCCGCGACGGGCGCGACCTGCGCCTCACGCGCAAGGAGTTCGCCGTGCTCGAGGTGCTGCTCGCCGCGCGGGGCAACGCCGTCAGCGCCGAGGAGCTGCTGGAGCGCGTGTGGGACGAGCAGATCGACCCCATGACCAACGTGGTGGCGGTCACGGTGATGACGCTGCGCCGCAAGCTGGGCGAGCCGCCCCTCGTCCACACCGTGCGCGGCGCGGGCTACCGCGTCGAGGCGGACGCGCCCGCGCCGTGACCGTCCGCCTGCGCCTCACGCTCCTCTACGGCGCGCTCTTCCTGCTGGCGGGCGCCATCCTCATCGCCATCACCTACTTCCTCTACCGCGACCGCCTCGACGCCGACCCCCTGCGCGGACGCCGCGAGATCACCATCGCCTTCGAGGGCCGCCCCGTCCAGGGCGGACGGCTGGCCGACTTCCTCTCCCGCGACGGGCGCACCATCCTCGCCTTCATCGACGACTTCCACCGCGCCGTGCTCGCCGACGCCCTGCAGGAGCAGCTCGAACAGTCCATCGTCGCCCTCGGCTTCACGGCGGCGGCGGCGCTGCTGCTCGGCTGGATCGTGGCCGGGCGCGTGCTGCGCCCCATCCAACGCATCACGGAGACGGCGCGCGCCTCCTCCGAAAGCAACCTCCACCACCGCGTCAACCTGCGCGGCCCCAACGACGAGATGCGCGAGCTGGCGGACACGCTCGATTCGCTGCTGGAACGGCTGGAGCGGGCCTTCGCCGGCCAGCGCGCCTTCGCCGCCAACGTCTCGCACGAGCTGCGCACGCCGCTCGCCATCCTGCGCGCCGAGGCCGAGCTGCGGCTGGCCGGCGGGGACGCGGGCGAGGCCGACCGCGCCTTCGCCCGCCGCGTGCTGGAGGCCGCCGAGGGGGGCGAGCGCACCGTCGCCGGGCTGCTCGCCCTGGCCCGCAGCGAAAGCGGCCTGCTCTCGCGCACGGAGGTCGACCTGGCCGAACTCACGGGCGACCTCGCGGGCGAACTGGCAGCCTCCGCGGGCCGCATCGAGTTCGCGCTCGACCTGCGCGACGCCACCGTGCGCGGCGACCGCGCCCTGCTCGAACGGCTGGCCGCCAACCTCATCGACAACGCCATCCGCCACAACGTGCCCGACGGCTGGGTGCGCGTGGAGACCGCATCGACGGCGGATGCGGCCATCCTGCGCGTGGCCAACTCCGGCCCGCGCCTCTCCGACGCGGACGCGCAGGCCCTCTTCGAGCCCTTCGCGCGCCAGCCCGCGACGGCGGCGGACGACCCGGGCGGGCACGGCCTCGGCCTCTCCATCGTGGACGCCATCGTGCGCGCGCACGGCGGGACCGTCTCCGCGAAGGCGCGCGCGGAGGGCGGCCTGGAGGTGGAGGCGCGCCTCCCCCACGGCCCCGCCTGACCGCACGCGGGCGGTCGGCGTACACTGGGGACGCATGGCCGCGGACAACGCCCTCTACTACGGCGACTGCCTCACCTGGATGGAGGACTGGCTGCCGGAGGCCCGCCAGACGGTGGACCTCATCTACCTCGACCCGCCCTTCAACTCCAACACCAACTACAACATCCTCTTCGGGCGCGGGAATGGCGTCTCCGCGCAGATGCGCGGCTTCTCGGACACGTGGCGCTGGGACGATGCCGCCGCCGAGCGTCAGGCCCGCATCGAGAGCGCCAGGCACCATGCCATCCACGAAGCGGCGCGCCCCCTGCGCATGTTGCTGGGCGAATCGGGGATGCTGGCCTACCTCACCTACATGGGCGAGCGGCTGGCCGTCATGCGCGAGCTGCTCAAGCCCAACGGCGCGCTCTACCTGCACTGCGACGACACGGCCTCGCACTACCTGCGCATCCTGCTGGACGCCATCTTCGGGCCGCAGCGCTACCGCAACCTCATCGCCTGGCGGCGCGCCACCTCGCACAACGACTCGAAGCGCTACGGGCGCATCCTCGACCACATCCTCTACTACACCAACGGCGACGACCCGTACTGGGACGGCGACGCCATCGCCGAACCCCGCAGCGAGGAGGAGATTCGCGCGGCCTATCCGCTGACGGACGACCGGGGCCGCTACCGCACCGCCGACCTGACGGGCGCGGGCGCGTCGGATGGGGAATCGGGGGAGCCGTGGCGGAACTACGACGTCTCCGACCGTACCCGGCACTGGTCCCCGCCCAAGACGGGCGCCTACGCTGCCTACATCGAGCGCGAGTTCATCCCGGGCTACAGCGGGATCGAAGGCATCCACGCGCGGCTGGACGCGCTCGACGCGGCGGGGCTGATCCACCATCCCGACGACGGCTTCTGGCCCGGCCTGAAGCGCTACGCCGCCGCCGATCGGGGCATTCCGCCCCAGAACCTCATCCTCCGCCCGACCGGATTCACGAACTGGAACGTGGGGCGTGGCGAGCACCTCGGCTACCCCACGCAGAAACCGCTGGCGCTGCTGGAGAAGCTGATCACCGCTTCCTGCCCGCCCGACGGGCTTGTGCTCGATCCCTTCTGCGGCTGCGGTACCGCCGTCGTCGCCGCCCACAACCTCGGTCGCCGCTGGATGGGCATCGACATTTCCGCCACCGCCATCGACATCATTCGGGACCGACGCCTGACTCCCTTGGGCATCAAGGCCGAGGCGTTCGGCATGCCCCACTCGCTCGCGGACGCGCACAAGCTCGCGTCGGAGAAGCCGTTTGCCTTTGAGTCGTGGGCGATCACGCGCATTCCCGGCTTCGCGCCCAACGACCGCCAGACGGGTGATAGCGGCATCGACGGGCGCGCGATGCTCCTCAACCAGCCGGAGAACCACGAGTCGAGGCTGGCTCTCGCTCAAGTGAAGGGTGGAACCTTCCGGCTGGGCGACTTACGCGACTTCCTGCACGTGGTCGAGCGCGAGGACGCCGCCGCCGGCGTCTTCATCACGCTCGATCCGGTTACGTCGAGCGGCGCGCGCGCGTCGGCCCGCGAGCAGGGCGAAATCGCCGTCGGCGCGGGGCGCTATCCGCGCGTCCAGCTCTGGTCCATCACCGATTTCTTCGAGAGCCGCCCGCCCAATCTCCCCGTGCTCGCCGATCCCTATCGTGGCGGCGCGGTCCAGTCCGCGCTGCGCCTGGCGTAGACGCGGCGCGGGGGCGAGCCGCCGGGCTACGAGCCGTCGCGGGGGTGGGGGCCGTCGTCGTCGCGCCTGCCGAAGAGGCAGCGCAGGGCGCGCGCCAGCCGCTCCGGCGGGAACACCGACCTGAGCGCCCAGAGAAGCAGCAGCGCCACGATGGTGGCGGCCATCCAGAGCCAGTCGCGCAGCGTCAGCCCGTCCGAATCTCCGGAAGAGGCGAAGCCGAACAGCAGCCCGAACGCGAGGCCAACCGCGAGCATCGCCCAGATCGTGCGTCCCGCCATATCGCCCCGCCCCTGCCCAAAGCGCCTACGGCAGCGCCGTCTCGCCCATCAGATAGCGGTCGATGCCGCGGGCGGCGGCGCGGCCCTCGGCGATGGCCCACACGATCAGCGACTGGCCGCGCGTCATGTCCCCCGCCGTGAACACGCCCGCCACGCTCGTCATCTTGTTCTCGTCCGCCGCCACGTTGCCGCGTTCGGTCAGCTCGACGCCGAGCTGGGCCAGCATCCCCTCGCGCTCGGGGCCGAGGAAGCCCAGCGCCAGCAGCACCAGGTCCACCGGCTCCGTGAACTCCGTGCCCGGCAGCTCGCGCATGGCCGGGCGGCCGTCCGCGCCCGTCTCCCAGTCGAGGCGCACGCCGTGGAGGGCCGTGACGCGCCCGTTCTCGCCGGAGAAGCGCTTGGTGAGGATGCTGTAGTCGCGCTCGCCGCCCTCCTCGTGCGCGCCGGAGGTGCGGAAGACGTTGGGCCAGGTGGGCCAGGGCGTCTCCGGCGGGCGCTCGTCGGGCGGGCGCGGCAGCAGCTCCCACTGCTTCACGCCCAGCGCGCCGTGGCGGTGCACCGTGCCGAGGCAGTCCGCGCCGGTATCGCCGCCGCCGAGGATGACGACGCGCTTGCCCGCGGCGGAGATGCTTTCCACCTCGTCGCCCGCGAGCAGGCGGTTCTGCGGGGGCAGGAACTCCATGGCCAGGTGGATGCCGTCGAGCTCGCGTCCGGGGATGGGCAGGTCGCGCGAGTGCGTGGCGCCGCCCGCCAGGCAGAGGGCGTCGAACTCGCGTCGCAGGTCGCGTGCGTCCACGTCCGCGCCGATGGCGACGCTTGGGCGGAAGACGACGCCCTCGGCCTCCATCTGTTCGAGGCGGCGGTCGATGAAGCGCTTCTCCATCTTGAATTCGGGGATGCCGTAGCGGAGCAGGCCGCCGATGCGGTCGTCGCGCTCGAACACGGTCACGTCGTGGCCCGCGCGGCGCAGCTGCTGGGCGCAGGCGAGCCCGGCGGGTCCGGAGCCGACGACGGCCACGCGATGCTCCGTGCGGCGCGACGGCGGTTCGGGGCGAATCCAGCCCTCGCGCCAGGCGCGCTCGACGATGCTGACCTCGACCTGCTTGATGGTGACGGGATCGTCGTTGATGCCGAGCACGCAGGCGGCCTCGCAGGGCGCGGGACAGAGGCGTCCCGTGAATTCGGGGAAGTTGTTGGTGGCGTGCAGGCGGTCGATGGCCTCGCGCCAGCGCTCGCGGTACACGAGGTCGTTCCAGTCGGGGATGATGTTGCCCAGCGGGCAGCCCTGGTGGCAGAAGGGCACGCCGCAGTCCATGCAGCGCGCGGCCTGCCGGTGGAGGCGGTCGGGCGGCATCTCCTCGTAGTATTCGAGCCAGTCGCCGAGGCGCTCGGCCACGGGGCGGCTGGGGGGGCCGCGCCGCTCGAATTCGAGGAAGCCGGTGGGCTTAGCCACCGGCGGCCCCCACGCCCTCGCGCGCTTCCGCCTCGACGGCCCGCTGTTCCTCGATCACGCGGCGGTAGTCGCGCGGCATGACCTTCACGAAACGCGAAACGGCGCCCGCCCAGTCGTCCAGCAGGGCGTCCGCCACGGCGCTGCCGGTGGCGTCGCGGTGGCGTTCGAGCAGGCCGCGCACGAGCGTGGCGTCCTCCTCCTCGGCGAGCGGTTCGAGGTCCACCATTTCGCGGTTGCAGCGGATGGCGAAGTCGCCCGCCTCGTCGAGCACGTAGGCGATGCCGCCGCTCATGCCCGCGCCGAAGTTGCGGCCGGTGGGGCCGATGACGACCACGCGCCCGCCGGTCATGTACTCGCAGCAGTGGTCGCCCGCGCCCTCCACCACGGCGTGGGCGCCGCTGTTGCGCACGCAGAAGCGCTCGCCCGCGACGCCGCGGATGAAGGCCGAGCCGCCCGTCGCGCCGTAGAGGGCCACGTTGCCGACGATGACGTTCTCCTCGGGGGCGAAGGTGGAGGCGGGCGGGGGCGCGGCCACCAACCGCCCGCCGGAGAGGCCCTTGCCGAAGTAGTCGTTGGCATCGCCCGACAGCAGCAGCGACATGCCGCGCGGAACGAACGCGCCGAAGCTCTGCCCGGCGGAGCCGCTGAAGCGGAAGGTGATGGTGTCGGGGGGAAGGCCGTCGGCCCCGTGGCGGCGCGTCACCTCGCTGCCCAGGATGGTGCCGGTCACGCGGTTCACGTTGCGGATGGGCAACGCCACGTCCACGGGCTCGCCCCGTTCCAGCGCGGGCGCGGCCAGCCGCACGAGCTCCTGGTCGAGCGCGTGGCGCAGGCCGTGGTCCTGCTCGGCCACGCGCCGCGTGGCCACGTGCTCCGGAACCTGCGGGCGGTAGAGGATGGCGGAGAGGTCCACGCCCTGCGCCTTGTAGTGGTCACGGCGCGACGCGCGTCGATCAGGTCGCTGCGCCCGATCAGCTCGTCGAGCGAGCGGTAGCCGAGTTCGGCGAGCAGCTCGCGCACCTCCTCCGCCACGAATTCGAAGAAGTTGACGACGTGCTCGGCGCGGCCCTCGAACTTCTCGCGCAGCTTCGGGTTCTGCGTGGCCACGCCCACGGGGCAGGTGTCGAGGTGGCAGACGCGCATCATGATGCAGCCCATGACCACCAGCGGGGCCGTGGCGAAGCCGTACTCCTCCGCGCCCAGCAGGGCGGCGATGACCACGTCGCGCCCCGTCTTCATCTGGCCGTCGGTCTGCACCACGATGCGGTCGCGCAGGCGGTTGAGCACGAGCGTCTGCTGCGTTTCGGCGAGGCCCAGCTCCCAGGGCACGCCCGCGTGCTTGAGCGAGGTGAGGGGGCTGGCCCCGGTGCCGCCGTCGTGGCCGCTGATGAGCACCACGTCGGACTTGGCCTTGGCCACGCCCGCGGCCACCGTGCCCACGCCCACCTCGGCCACCAGCTTGACGCTGACGCGCGCGCGCGGGTTGGCGTTCTTGAGGTCGTGGATGAGCTGCGCGAGGTCCTCGATGGAGTAGATGTCGTGGTGCGGCGGCGGGCTGATGAGGCCCACGCCGGGGGTGGAGTGGCGCACGCGCGCGATCCAGGGCCAGACCTTGTGGCCGGGCAGCTGGCCGCCCTCGCCCGGCTTCGCCCCCTGCGCCATCTTGATCTGCAGCTCGTCGGCGTTCACGAGGTACTCGCTGGTGACGCCGAAGCGCCCCGACGCCACCTGCTTGATGGCGCTGCGGCGCAGGTCGCCGTTGGCGTCGGGCGTGAAGCGGCGCGCGTCCTCGCCGCCCTCGCCCGTGTTGCTCTTGCCGCCGATGCGGTTCATGGCGATGGCCAGCGTCTCGTGCGCCTCCGCGCTGATGGAGCCGAAGGACATGGCCCCCGTGGCGAAGCGCGGGAAGATGCTGGCGGCGGGCTCCACCTCGTCGATGGGGATGGGGCCGCGGTCCGAGCGCAGCTCCATGAGGCCGCGCAGCGTGGCCATGCGCCGCGACTGGTCGTTCACCAGCGCCGTGTACTCGCGGAAGACGTCGCGCTTCCCGGAGCGCGTGGCGTGCTGCAGCTTGAAGATGGTGTCGGGGTTGAAGAGGTGGTGCTCGCCGTCGTGGCGCCACTGGTACTGCCCGCCCCAGTCCACGCCCGCCAGCCCGCCGTCGCGCTCGGGAAAGGCGCGCGCGTGGCGGGCCAGCGTCTCCGCCGCGATCTGGTCGAGGCCCGCCCCGCTGATGCGCGAGACCGTGCCCGTGAAGTAGCGGTCGATGAGGTCCTCGTTCAGCCCCACGGCCTCGAAGATCTGCGCCCCGCGGTAGCTCTGCACGGTGGAGATGCCCATCTTCGACATCACCTTCACCACGCCCTTTTTCAGCGCCTTGAGCACGTTGGCCTCGGCCTCGGCATGGGGGATGGCGCTTTCCAGCGAGCCGTCGGCCACCATCTCGCGCACGGCGTCGAGCGCGAGCCAGGGGTTGACCGCGCCCGCGCCGTAGCCGATGAGCAGGGCGAAGTGGTGCACCTCGCGCGCCTCGCCCGTTTCCACCACCAGCCCGACCTTCGTGCGCTGGCGCGTGCGCACGAGGTGGTGGTGGAGCCCGGCGGTGGCCAGCAGCGCGGGCAGGGGCGCGTGGTCCGCGTCCACGCCGCGGTCGGAGAGGATGAGGATGGTCGCGCCGCCGGCGATGGCCGCGTCCGCGCGCCGGAAGAGGTCGTCCAGCGCCGGGGCCATGCCCGCGGGGCCGTCGGCGGCGGGCATGAGCATGGGCAGCGTGGCCGAGCGGAAGCGCCCGCCGCCGCCGTTGCCGTTGCCGTCCAGCGCGCGCAGGCGGGCCAGGTCGCCGTTCGTGAGGAAGGGCGCGGGCAGGCTGATCATGCGGTAGCCGTCGTCCAGCCCCTCGTCGAGCAGGTTGCCCTCCGCGCCGAGCAGCGAATCGACCGAGGTCACCAGCTCCTCGCGGATGGCGTCGAGGGGCGGGTTCGTGACCTGCGCGAAGAGCTGCTTGAAGTAGCCGTAGAGCGGCTGCGGGCGCTCGGAGAGCACGGCCAGGGGCGTGTCCGTGCCCATGGAGCCGAGCGCCTCCTGCCCCTCGCGCGCCATGGGGCCGAGGTGGTACTTGGCGTCCTCCACGGTGTAGCCGAAGGCCACCTGCGTTTCGACGAGGGCCTCGCCCGCGAGGGGCGGCGGCGGCTCGGCGGGGGGCAGATCGGCGAGGCGCGTGAGGTTGGCGTCGAGCCAGCCCGCGTAATCGTGGGCGTCCGCCAGCCGCCGCTTCAGCTCCTCGTCGCCGATGATGCGCCCCTCCTCGAGGCTGACGAGGAACATGCGCCCCGGGCGCAGGCGGCCCTTCATGAGCACGCACTCGTCCTCCACCGGCAGCACGCCCGTCTCCGAGGCCATGATCACGAGGTCGTCCTTCGTCACCAGGTAGCGCGAGGGGCGCAGGCCGTTGCGGTCGAGCACGGCCCCGACGGTGCGCCCGTCCGTGAAGGCCACGGAGGCGGGTCCGTCCCACGGTTCCATGAGCAGGCTGTGGTACTCGTAGAACGCCTTTTTCGCGGCGCTCATGGTCTCGTGCCCGCCCCACGCCTCGGGGATGAGCATCATCATGGCGTGCTCGATGGGGCGGCCCGCGAGCGTCAGCAGTTCGAGGGCGCTGTCGAGGCTGGCGGTGTCGCTGCCGGCCTCGTCGATGATGGGCAGGATCTTGTGGATGTCGTCGAAGCGGGGGGAGGCCAGCAGGGCCTCGCGCGCGGCCATCCAGTTGCGGTTGCCGCGCAGCGTGTTGATCTCGCCGTTGTGCGCGATCATGCGGTAGGGGTGCGCCAGCTTCCAGCTGGGGAAGGTGTTGGTGCTGAAGCGCGAGTGGAACATGGCCAGCGCCGTGACCATGCGCCGGTCCCGCAGGTCGGGGTAGTACTCCGGCAGCTGCAGGGCCGTGAGCATGCCCTTGTAGACAACCGTGCGGCAGGAGAGGCTGGAGAAGTAGAAGGCCTCCGAATCGCCGATGCCGCGGCGCTCCACCTCGCGCTCGAACTGCTTGCGCACGACGTAGAGGCGGCGCTCGAAATCGTCCTCCGTCTCCACCCACGTGCCGCGCCCGATGAAGACCTGCCGCACGGCGGGCTCGGCCTCGAGCGAGGTTTCGCCCAGCAAGGCGTTGTCCGTGGGCACCTCGCGCCAGCCGAGCAGGTGCTGGCCCTCGCCACGCACGATCTCGGCCAGCAGGTTCATGGCCAGCGTGCGCGCCTCGCCGTCGCCGTGGCAAAACAACATGCCCACGCCGTAGCGCCCCCGCGGGGGCAGGGGGATGCCCAGCAGGGCGCATTCGTGGTGGAAGAACTCGTCCGGCGTCTGGATGAGCAGCCCCGCCCCGTCGCCGGTGTTGACCTCGGCCCCGCTGGCCCCGCGGTGGTTGAGGTTGGCGAGGGCCGTGATGGCCTGTTCGACGATGGCGTGGGAACGGTGCCCCTTGAGGTGCACGAGGAAGCCCACCCCGCACGAATCGCGTTCGAGGCGCGGGTCGTAGAGGCCCTGCTTCGGGGGCCGGACGTGGGCGGCCATCGGAGCGCCTCCTTCGCGCGTCGCCCCGGCGGATCGGCGGGATGCTGCGGCGCAGCCGCGCCCCGCCATGCGGGGACGCGCCGCTCCGCCGCGCGCCGGGTGAGCCCCCAGTATAGCCAGATCGCCGGGCGCGCATCGCCCCCGTTCCGTTACGCCCGTGTTAACGGCGCGCGCGGACGGCTCGCCCGTACGGCGCGCGCCGCCATACTGGGGGGCATGGCCGAGGCGCCCGCCTCCCCTGTCGCGCCCTTCTGGACCGAGGAGTCGCTCGGCGAGGTGGTGAGCGCGCGCGCGCGCATCCTGGGGCCGGCCGTGTGGGCGGCAGCGCAGCCCGATCCGCGCTCCGTCATCTCCTTCGCGGGCGGCCTGCCCGACGTGCCCTCCCTGCCCGACGCCGCGCTGCTGCGGGCCACGCGCGCGGTGCTCGAACGCGAACGGCGCGAGGCGCTGCAGTACGGCGGCGTCTTCGGCCCCCTGCCCCTGCGCGAGGCCATCGCCACGCGCTCCTCCGGCATTGAGGGGCTGCCCCTCGGCGAGGAGCACGTGATCGTCACCTCCGGCGCGGCGCACGGCATCGGCGTCGCCTGCGAGGCGCTGCTCGACCCCGGCGACGTGGCGCTGGTGGAAAGCCCCACCTTCCCCGGCAGCCTGCGCACGATCCGCTCCTTCGGGGCCGACGTCGAGGCCGTGCCCATGGACGGGGACGGCCTGCGCGTGGACCTCGTGGAAGCGGCGCTGCGGCGGCTGGCGGACGAGGGGCGGCGCGCCAAGCTGCTCTACTGCATCCCCACGCACCAGAACCCGACGGGCGTGACGCTGCCGCTGGCGCGCCGCGAACGGCTGCTGGAGCTGGCGCGCGAGCACCGCCTGCTGCTGCTGGAGGACGACGCCTACGGCGAGATCTGGTTCTCCGGGCCGCCGCCGCCGTCGCTCTTCGCCCTCTCCGGCGGCGAGCTGGCCATCCGCGTGGCCACCTTCTCCAAGGTCATCGCCACGGGGCTGCGGCTGGGCTGGAACCTGGCCCCGCCCGCGCTCGTCAACCGCATGGCGGCGGTGCGCTACGACATGGGATCCAGCCCCTACCTGGGGCGCACGGTGGCGGAGGTGATCCGCAGCGGCGACCTCGACCGCCACGTGGAGGGGCTGCGCGCCGTCTACGCGCGCAAGCTCGACCGCCTCTGCGACGCGCTCGACCGGCACTGCGGCGCCTACGCCAGCTACCGGCGGCCCGACGGCGGCTTCTTCGTGTGGCTGGGCCTGCGCCCCGGCCTCTCCGCGCTGGAGGCGCAGCGGGCGGCCAACGAGAAGGCCGTGATCGTGGGCGCGGGGCCGCACTTCTTCGCGGGCGGCGACGCCACCGAGCACCTGCGCCTCGCCTTCAGCTACACTCCCGTCGAGGAGATCGAGGAGGGCATCCACCGGCTGGGCGAGGCGCTGGCCGAGGTGGCGGCGCGTTCGCCGAACGGCCAGCGCCCCTGAATCCCGCGCGCCGAACGCGAAAAGTGTTCGGTTCTTTTGAATTCCCCGAAAACGTACACTTTCCCTTGAACATCGGCCCGCCCATCTGCAAGACGCGCCAGCGCCGGGCGGCAAAAGTGTTCGGTTCATTTGAATTCCCCGAAAACGTACACTTTCGCCCCGCATCGCCAACGCGGGGCAGCCCGTCGCGGGCCGCGGCTAGCCGCCGCCGATGCGCTGGACGATGAAGCCGACGACCTGCACGAGGATGAAGATGGCGATCAGCTTCGTCCACCAGGGCAGGCCGAGGAAGAACTGCCAGGGCGACTCCGGGCGCTGCTGGCGCGGGCCCGACGGCCGCTCGCCCGTCTGACGCCCGGGAATCTCGAAGGGCGTGATCGGGTCGGGCGCGGAGGACGGGCGCTCGGCCTCGTCGGGCGGCGGCTCGATCGTCGAACGGGGCGGCGCGATGGGGGACGGCGGCTCGTCCTCGCGCAGCGGCGGCGGGGGCGGCTCGACGGGCGCGGGCGCGCTCCGCAGCTGGCCGCAGCCCGTACAGCGCAGGCTCACGCCATCGTCGCCGTCCAGCCGCCGCCAGGAATGGATGCCGAACACATGCAGCATGCGCTGGGAGATGGTGGACTGGCCCGTTCCCGCCCGCCGCGCGGAGGAAGTCGGCGGCTGCGACGGCGGCGCGCTCGGAGCGGAAGGCGCGTGCGGCGCGGGTTCGGCTTGCGGGCGCGGAGGCTCGGCGGCGGGCGCGGACGCCGGGGCGGCGAAATCGCCCCGCGCCAGCGCCTCCGCGAGCGCGCGACGCCCGTCCTCGGTGGTCTCGCCGTCCTCGGAGATGTCGCTGGGGAAGCGCGCGCTCACCACCGCGATCTGCTCGTCGCTGTAGTCGCTCAGGTCGTAGCCGCGCCAGCGCATGGTCTCGCGCAGGCGGCGCACCTTGGGCGTGTCGAAGCGCGCGCCAGCGCCAGCACGGGCGCGCTCGCCCCGATCACTCCCGCCGCCCCCCAAGCCGAGGGCCCGCAGCAGGCGGCTCATCGCGCGGCCCCGCGCATCCGATGCGTCATCGCGCCCCCATTGTACGCCGCTTCAGCCGCGCGTGTGGAAGGCGCGCTCGAACTCGTACCAGCCCGAGCCCCTGACGCGCAGGGGGATGCCCTCCGCGCCCGCCAGCGTCGCGTTATGTTCGGCGCGCCCCTCCCAGGCGTCGGGGTTGCGCTGCCACTCGTTGAGCACGCGCTCGGCCTCCTCGTAGCTCTCCGCGTCCACCTCGTAGATGGCGAGGTACTCGGAGGCGGTCTCGCCGCCCGCGTGCGCGCCCTTCAGCTTGTAGACCGTGCCGCTGAGGAAGTTGGGGCAGAGCGCCGTGTCGTAGACGTGCTGGCCGAGGTACCACTCGTCGAACAGCTCTTGCTGATCGGGGTCGGCGGGTTCGACCAGCCCGATGAGGATGAAGCGCGCCATGGTTCGCAGCCTCCCGCGTTTCGCCCAACGGTAGCACGCGCGGGCGGCGGCGGGCGATCCCCCGTACGATCCGGCGCGATGGCCGCGCCCGCCTCCCCCGCCACGGCCCCCGGCGAGCGCGCCATGCGCCGCAACATCCAGCGCTTCTACGTCTTCCAGTTCTTCGTCCACTTCCAGCTGTGGCTGCCCATCTGGGCGGTCTACCTGCTGGACGAGCGCGGCCTCTCCCTCTTCCTGCTCGGCGCCTTCGACGCGCCCTTCTGGATCCTGTGGATTCTGCTGGAAGTGCCCACCGGCGCGGTGGCCGACCGCTGGGGGCGCAAGGTGTCGCTCAGCTACGGGGCGGCGGTCTACGCCATCGCCGTGACCGTCTTCGGGCTGGCGGGCAACCTGCCCGTGCTGCTCGCCTCCTACATCATCTTCGCCGTGGCCTTCACGCTCTTCTCCGGCGCGGACGCGGCCTTCGTCTACGACTCCTTGCGGGGGGGGGGACGGGAACGGGACTACCAGCGCATCTGGGGGCGCATGGAGGGCGTGAGCTAAGCGGGCGGCATCCTCGGCCTGCTGCTGGGCGCGCCCCTCGCGCACTTCACCACGCTGAGCGTGCCCATCGTGGCCAGCGGCGCGCTGGGCGCGGTCGCCTGGCTGGTCACGCTCACCTTCCGCGAGCCGCCACGTCTGGACACGGGCGAACGGCAGCAGAGCTACCTGAAGGGCGTGCGGGAGGCCTTCGGCATCGCCTTCAGCCGCCCGCCCGTGCGCGCCATGCTGCTGCTGTCCGCGGCGGTCATGGGCGTGGGCACGAGCGTGGTGTTCCTGGAACAGCCCTTCCTGCGCGACCACGGCGTGCCCGTCGCCTTCTTCGGCCTGCTGCTCACGCCCGGCCAGCTCGTGGCCATCGCCGCCGCCGTCCTCTCCTACCGCGCCACGCGGGCGCTGGGGCTGACGCGCATGGTGCTGTTCATGCCGTTGCCCGTGCTCGCCACCGCCGCCGGGCTGGGCCTGATCGACCACGTAGCCGCCTTCGCCTTCTACCCCATCACGACGGCGGGGCTGGCGCTGATCTTCCCGCTCGTCTCCGACTACCTGAACCGGCGCATCCCCAGCTCGCACCGCGCCACCGTGCTCTCCATCCACCAGATGATCTTCAGCGTCATCATCGCCGTGGTGGAGGTGCTGGTGCTGTGGGTGGGCGACGAGTTCGGGCTGCCCGCGGCCTATCGCGTGGCGGTCGCGATCATGATCCTGCTGGCCGTGCCGCTGTTCGCCATCTGGCTGCGCGAGCACCGCCGCGAGGTGCTGCCCCCCGAAGAGGAAGAGGACGCCCCCGCCGAGCCTGCGGAAACCACAGAGGCCGTGCCGCCGCCCGCCCCCGGGGGCATGGGGTAAACTCGCGCGGCGCGTCCCATTTCGCCCGCTGGAGTCCGCCATGCCCCTCGATCCCCGCCACCGCAGCCGCACGCTTTTGGACGGCCCCGACCGCGCTCCCGCGCGCGCCATGTTCAAGGCCGTGGGCTTCGATTCGGAGGCGCTGCGCAAGCCGCTGGTGATGGTGGCGCACAGCTGGATCGGGACCATGCCGTGCAACTTCAACCACCGCGAGCTGGCGGCGGAGGTGATGCGCGGCGTGCGCGAGGCCGGGGGCACGCCCGTGGAGGTGAACACGGTCGCCATCAGCGACGGCATCGCCATGGGCACGGAGGGCATGAAGGCCTCGCTCGTCAGCCGCGAGCTGGTGGCCGACAGCATCGAGCTCTGCGGGCGCGGCTACCTGGTCGACGCCGCCGTCGTCATCGCGGGCTGCGACAAAACCCTCCCGGGCGCGGTCATGGGGCTGTCGCGGCTGGGCGTCCCCGGCCTCGCCCTCTACAGCGGCTCCATCGCCCCCGGCCATTACGAGGGGCGCGACGTGACCATCCAGGACGTGTTCGAGGGCGTGGGCCGCCACGCCGCGGGCGACATGACGGAGGCGCAGCTGACGGCGCTGGAGGACGTTGCCTGCCCGGGCGCGGGGGCCTGCGGGGCGCAGTACACGGCCAACACCATGGCCACCGCCATTGAGTTCCTCGGCATCGCGCCCCTCGGCAGCGGCTCGGCGGGGGCCACGGACGCGCGCAAGGCGAACGCGGGGCACGAGGCGGGCCGCCTCGTCATGGACGTGCTGGCGCGCGGCCAGACGCCGGCGGACGTGCTCACGCGCGAGGCCTTCGAGAACGCCATCGCCTGCGTGGCCGCCACGGGCGGCTCCACCAACGCCGTGCTGCACCTGCTGGCCATGGCGCGGGAGGTGGGCGCGCCCCTCGCCATCGACGACTTCGACGCCATCAGCGAGCGCACGCCCATCATCGGCGACCTGCGCCCGGGCGGGCGCTACGTGGCGCTGGACATGGACCGCGCGGGCGGCACGCCCCTGCTCGCGCGACGGCTGCTGGCGGGCGGCCTGCTGCACGGCGACCGCCCCACCGTCAGCGGGCGCACCCTCGCGCAGGCGGCGGCGGACGCGCGGGAGACGCCCGGCCAGGACGTGATCCTGCCGCTGGACGCGCCCCTCAAGGCCACGGGCGGGCTCGTCATCCTCAAGGGCAACCTCGCGCCGGAGGGCTGCGTGGTGAAGGTGGCGGGGCACGAGATCATGGAGCACCGCGGCCCCGCGCGCGTCTTCGACTGCGAGGAGGACGCCTTCGCCGCCGTCTCCGAACGCCGCATCGCGCCCGGCGACGTGGTGGTCATCCGCTACGAGGGGCCGCGCGGCGGGCCCGGCATGCGCGAGATGCTGGGCGTGACGGCGGCGCTGGTGGGGGAGGGGCTGGGCGATTCCGTGGCGCTGCTCACGGACGGGCGCTTCAGCGGCGCCACCCACGGCCTCATGGCCGGGCACGTCGCGCCCGAGGCGGCGGTGGGCGGCCCCATCGCCGCCATCCGCGAGGGCGACCCCGTCTCCTTCGACATCGCCGCGCGCCGCCTCGACCTGGAAATCGACGAGGCCGAGCTGGCTCGCCGCCTGGAGGCGTGGCGCGCGCCCGCGCCACGCTACGAGCGGGGCGTCTTCGCCCGCTACGCGGCCAGCGTCTCCAGCGCCGCCGAGGGCGCGGTCACGAGCTAGCGCGGCTACGTCACGCTGGCGGCGGGGGCGCGCTCGCCGCGCACCAGCTGGCCGGGACGCGCGCCCGTGTCCTCGCCCTCGCGCATCACCGTCTCGCCGCTGACGATGGTGGCCACGAAGCCGTCGGCGCGCTGGACGAGGCGCCGCCCGTCCGCGGGCAGGTCGTGCGCCAGCTCCGGCGTCCGCAGCCGCAGGCGCTCCAGGTCGATCACGTTCACGTCGCCCTTCATGCCCGGGCGCAGGACGCCGCGGTCGTGCAGGCCGTAGAGGCTGGCGGTGTCGTGCGTCATCTTCTTCACCGCGAACTCCAGCGGCAGCTTCTCGCCGCGGGAGCGGTCGCGCGCCCAGTGCGTGAGCATGAAGGTGGGCATGCTGGCGTCGCAGATGACGCCGCAGTGCGCGCCCGCGTCGTCCAGCCCGAGGGCCGCGCGCGGATGCGTGAGCATGGCGCGCACGGCGTCGTAGTTGTAGGCCGTGTAGTTGAGCGTGGGCGCGAAGAACATGCGCCTGCCGCCGTCCTCCAGCATGAGGTCGTAGAAGAGGTCGTGGGCGTCGCGGCCCTCGCGGGCGGCGCGCGCGGCCACGCTCTCCTCCTCGCGCGGCTCGTAGTCGAGCGGCTCGCGCAGGGGGAAGACGCGCGCGAGGTCGATGAAGGCGATGTCCTGCCGCGCCTCCGGCAGCTCGCCCATGAGGCGTTCCTTCACCTCGGGCTTGCGCAGCTCGGCCACGATCTCGTCGAGGGGCGTGCGGCGCAGGCGGTGGGCGTCGCCCGCGCCCAGCGCGTAGTGGCCGCTGATGGCGCGGTAGGCGGGCGTGTTCACCCAGGGGTGGTTGGTCTGCAGGCCGAGCAGCACGCCGGGGGCGCGCGCCGTCACCTGCGGGCGCAGGTCCGCGCCCTCGGCGGCGGCCTCCTCGGAGAGGCGGAACATGCGCTCCCAGTGGTCCGGCTCCACGTCGAGCTGGACGAGGGCGAAGGTGATGGGGCGGCCGGTGGCGGCGGAGACGCGGCGCATCCACGCCACCTCGCGGTCGGGCAGGGCCATGTCGTCGCCGGTGACGCCCGCGGGGGCCAGCTCGAAGACGCCCGTGCCCGCCTCCGCCAGGGCCTCGCCGAAGGCCATCATCTCGTCCTCGGCGGCGAAGGTGCCGGGCACGTTCTCGCCGTCGATGGCGCGGTGCGCGATGGTGCGCGAGGTGGAGACGCCGAGCGCGCCCGCCTCGATGCCCTCGCGCACGAGGCGCTTCATCTCTGCGATGTCCTCGGGGTTGGCGGGCTCGTTGTTGGCCCCGCGCTCGCCCATCACGTAGGCGCGCACGGCCCCGTGCGGCACCTGCGTGCCCACGTCCAGCGCCTTCGGCAGCGTGTCCACGTAGTCCAGGTATTCGGGGAAAGTCTCCCAGTTCCAGCGCATGCCCGCCGCCAGGGCCGTGCCGGGGATGTCCTCCACGCCCTCCATGAGGCCGATCAGCCAGTCGTGGCGGTTGGGCGCGACGGGCGCGAAGCCCACGCCGCAGTTGCCCATGACCACCGTGGTGACGCCGTGCCAGCAGGAGGGCGTGAGCAGCGGATCCCACGTGATCTGCCCGTCGAAGTGCGTGTGGATGTCCACGAAGCCGGGCGTGACCAGCAGCCCGCCCGCGTCGATCGTCTCGCGCCCGTCGGCCTCGATGCGCCCGATGGCGCTGACCACGCCGCCGTCGATGGCGAGGTCGGCGCGGAAGGGCGGAGCGCCCGTCCCGTCCACGATGGTGCCGTTGCGAATGACCAGGTCGTGCATTCCGCGCCTCCATTGCGCCGCGCGCGCAGGGCAACGGTAGCGAACGCCCACGCGCCTTTCAAGATCAAGAGGTGGCGAGCGGCGGGCGGGGGGCCTACCCTTGCGGCGGACAAGGGGGAGCCCATGCGCGAACCGCCCAGCGACAAAGCGACCAGGAAGATGTGGACCTACGCCGAGAAGTTCGCGGCCAAGTCGGGCACGCACCTGCATCCCGACCGCGACATCACGGAGGCGGTGGTGCTGGGGCTGGCGGCCAACGTGGACGACTACGGCCGCCCCATCTGCCCCTGCAACTTCTACCCCGAGAAGGACGAGGACGGGAACTGGCCCGAGGGCCTCTACCTGCCGCGCGAGGAAGAGGCGAAGCGGCGCGACTGGATCTGCGCCTGCGACGAGATGCAGAAGTTCAAGTACTGCCACTGCCTGCTCTTCGTCACGGAGGAGGGGCTGCCCATCACCGAGCACCTGCCGGAGGGCCACGAGGGGCGCGAAATCTACGGCGTCGTCGAGGATCCGACGCCGGACAAGGGGCGCGCCCTGGGCCGCGTGCTGCGCGACCGCTAACGGCGCTCAGGCCGCGCGGGGCGGCGTACGATTCCGGCATGACCAGCGAGACCGCGTCCCTTCGCAGCGCGAGGGCCGCCTTCCGCCAAGGGATGGCGCTACAGGAAGAGCGCATGAACGCGCGCATCGCCCGGCGGGATCGCGAGATTGGAACGGAGTGCGTCCGGCATGTCCCCATGGTACCCGATCGCCAGCCACCGCCGTCACACGACGCGGGCGATGGAGCCGCGCTCGTCGTCCTTCACCACATCGATGCGGCGCTCGAAGCGCTCCTTCAGCTCCTCGATGTGCGTGACCAGCAGGATGAGGCGGAAGTCGGCGCCGATGCTTGCGATGGCGTCCACCAGGCGGTCGATGCCCTCGGCGTCCTGCGTGCCGAAGCCCTCGTCGATGATGAGCGTGGGCAGGGCGGCGCCGGAGCGGGCGGCGAGCAGGCGGGAGAGGGCGATGCGCAGGGCGAAGTCGACGCGGAAGGCCTCGCCGCCGCTGTACATTTCGTAGCCGCGTTCGCCGAGGCCGTCGCTGATGCGGATGTCGAGCGTCTCCGTGGTCTTGCCGGAGGCGCTGGCGCGCTGCGTGGCGAGGGAGACGCGGATGCCGCCGTCGGTCATGCGGTCGAGCAGGGCGTTGGCGGCGGATTCGAGTTCGGGGATGGCCTGTTCGATGAGCATGGCCTGCACGCCGTCGCGTCCGAGGGCGCGGGCCAGCTCGGCGTGGAGGGTGGCGGTTTCGCGGGCGGCGGCGAGCCTGCCGCGGGCCTCCTCGACGCGCGCGGCCAGCCGGTCGAGGGCGTCGCGGCGCTCGACGAGGGCGCCGTGGCGGCGGTCGAGTTCGCGGGCTTGCTCCTCGCATTCGGCGAGGGCGGCCTCGGCGGCGTCGAGCCGTTCGGCCACGCCCTCGGACGCCTCCAGGGCGGCGCGCGCCTCGGCGACGGACTCGCGGGCGGCGTCGCGGGCCTCTTCGGCGCGACGGTGCTCCTCGCGCGCCTGCGCGATGCGCTCGCCCAGCCCGCCCGCGCGCTCGCGCGCCCGCGTCAGCTCGCGGAAGGCGGGCTCGACGGCGTCGAGCGCGTGCAGCCGTTCGCGCGCGGCCTCGTGCGCGTCGCGGTCGTAGCCGAGGGCGTCGAGGCGCGCGCGTTCGCCAGCGAGCCGCGCGCGCGCCTCCGTGGCGAAGGCGTCGCCGTCGAGCCGCGCGCGCAGGCCGTCGCGCTCGCGTTCGAGGTCGGGCAGGCCGCGTTCGGCCTCGCGCGCGCCGGTGAGGGACGCGGCCAGCTCGCGCTCGGCGGCGCGCGTGCGCTTGTCGAGCGTATCGCGCTCGCGCTGGAGCGTGGCGGCGCGCTGGTCGTGCCCGGCGGCGACGGACTCCGCCTCCTTCGCCTCCGCGAGGGCCGCGCGGTAGCGCTCGCCGAGGACCTTGCGCTGATCGCGGTAGTCCGCCAGCGCCGCCCGCAGCTCGGCCTCGGACAGGGGCTTGCCGCAGACGGGGCAGAGGGCCTCGCCCTCGGCGCGTTCGAGCGTCTCCTGCCGGTCCTTCAGCTCCTGGGCGCGGTCACGGTGGCCGTGCGCCTCGGCCTCGCGGGCGGCGTGGGCGCGACGACGGTCGGCGGCGGCCTCGCGCTCCCGTTCCGCGTCCGCGTCGAGCGCCGCGATGCGTTCGCGCTCCGCCGCCAGCGCCTCCTCCCGCGCGAGCAGGTCGGGCAGCGCGGCCACGAGCGCGGCGGCGGCGTCCGTGCGCTCGGCGAGCGCGGCGGCGCCCGTCTCCAGCCGCGCGCGCTCCGCCGCGATCTCGCGCTCGGCTTCGGACATGGCGCGCTCGATGGCGGCGGCTTCGGCGGCGCGTTCGGCCAGCGCCCGCTCCTCCTCGCGGGCGGCCAGCAGGCGTTCGTGGTCGCGCCCGATCTCGTCGGCGCGGTCGAGCGTGGCGCGCACGGCGGCCAGCTCGTCCTCGAGCGCGGCGATGGCTTCCGCGCGCCGCTCCACGTCCTTAGCGGCGGCGGCGAGGCGGTCCGCGGCCTCGACGGCGGCGCGTTCGCGGCGCGCGCGTTCGGCGGCGGCGAGGCGCAGGCCGTCCGCCTCGCGCGCGGCCTCGGCCAGGCGCTCGCCCGTTTCCGCCCGCTCGCGCGCGACCGCCGCCAGCCGCTCGTCGATGGCGGGGCGCTCGGCCAGCGCCTCGTCGTCGCCCTCGAGGCGGCGCTCCTCGACGGCGGCCTCGGTCTCGGCGTCGCGGCGGCGCTGCGCTGCCAGTTTGGCCAGCTCCTCGTAGCGGTCGAGGTCGAGCACCTTGCGCAGCACCTCCTTGCGCTTGGCCGGGGTCTGCGTGGTGAACTCGTTGGCGCGCCCCTGCACGAGGAAGACGCTGTTGACGAAGGTGGCGTAGTCCATGTGCAGGCGGCGGTTCAGCTCGGCCTGCGTTTCGCGCATGGTGCCGCCGGAGATGGGGCGGCGGCGTCCGCGCTCGTCCAGCTGGAAGCAGTCGAGCGCGCCCGACGAGCGCCCGCGCGTGCGCTTGCGGATGACGCGGTAGGCGTGGCCGTCGCTTTCGAATTCGAGGTCGACGTGCATTTCCGCCGCGCCCTCGCGGCCCCCGCCCGCGCGCGCGCCGTGGATGCGCTCGTCCTCCACGCGGCCCCGCGCCTGCCCCCAGAGCGCCCAGGTGATGGCGTCCAGCAGGGCGGACTTGCCCGCGCCGTTGCGCCCGGAGAGGGCGGCCACGTGCAGGCCCGTGAAGGCGATCTCGCAGTCGCGGTAGGAGAGGAAGTTGCGGAGGCGCAGGCGGCGCGGGATCACGGTGCGAACTCCGGCGACAGCGGCTCCGCCCGCCAGCGCGCGCCGTCCGCGTCCAGGTCGACGATGACGGCCACGCCGTAGCCCGCGTCGCCGAGGGCCGCGGGCGAGCCGGAGTAGACGGCCAGCGCCCCCGCGGCGCTCACGTCGGCGTGGACGTCCCAGTGGCCGAGCGCGACATAATCCCACTGCGCGCTTTCGGCCAGGTGGTCCGGCGTGATGCGCAGGGAGCGCTCGCGCTGGGCGTCCGCGGCGACGGCGTGGCCGTGGGCGATGGCCACGTTCCAGGCGCGCTCGCGGCGGCGCGGGGGCGGCGCGGCCAGCGGGCGCTCCGTCACGTTCACGGTGATGGCGCGCCCCCAGACGGCCAGGTCGAGCGCGGGCAGGTCGATGAATTCGCCCTCCGGATCGCGGATCAGGCGCAGGCGCGGGGCCATGCGTTCGAGGTCGTGGCGTTCGTGCGGACCGTGCGCGCCGATGGGGTCGTGGTTGCCGGGCAGGAGCACGGTGACGCCGGGGAAGCGGTTGCACTGCGCCGCCGCGAAGGCCGCCAGTTCGGCCCCCACGCGGGCGTGGTCGAGGAAGTCCCCGGCGATGAGCAGGACGTCGGCGGCGCGTTCGCGGGCCAGATCGACGACCGCGCGGAAGCCCGCCTCGAGGCGGCGATTGCCCGGCTCGCGGCGGCCGCGCGGGCTGGCGGCGTACGCGCCGAGGTGCACGTCGGAGGTGTGCGCGAGGCGCAGCGGGCGGGGCTCAGGCGCCAACGGTCTCGCTCTCCTCCAGCAGCTCGCGGGCGGCGGCCAGCAGGCGCGCGCGGCGCTCGTCCGGCGTCTCCCGCAGCCGCAGCCACGTGTCCAGCGTCTCGATGGGCGAGGAGGCGTCGGGCTGCACGTTGGGCGGCAGGCGCGAGCGGCTCTCGACGGGCAGGACGGTGCGCACGCCCGCGATCACGTGCGCCCCGGCGAGCGCCTTTCGCGCTTCGGCCAGCCTGAATTGCGCGTCCTGGTCGCGATCCACGTGCACCTCCACGCGCACGATCGCGTCCGTCACCTCGCGGCTGGCGATGGCCGCGACCACCTCGTCCGTGGGGTCGGGATCGCGCGGCTTCACGGCGATGTTCAGCAGGGGCCGGTTCGGCGTCTCGATCAGCTGCGGCGCGCCGCTCCCCTCGAGGCGCGAGCCGCGCGGTTTGGCGGCGTCGAATTCGAGCGCGAGGAAGCCCTTGGCCTGCCCGGCCTCGCCGAAATCGACGGCCTGCATCGAGCCCGCGTACCAGCAGGGCGTGCGCGCGTCGAGGCGCATGGCGTTGTGGTGGTGGCCCAGCGCGACGTAATCGAAGGCGTCCAGATGGAGCGCGCTCAGGGGCACGCGCGGCACGGCCCCGCCCTGCATCCAGCGCTCGCTGCCGCCGTTCTCGTCCACCAGGCGGTCGTTCAGGGAGAGGTGGCAGGCGAGGATGGCGGGGATTTCCGGGTCGATGGCGCGCGCCTGCTCGGCCACGAGGTCGGAGACGGCGCGCTCGACGATCTTGTGCACCTGCTCGATGGAGCCGCCCGCGGCCTCCTCGTCCCCGGCCAGCAGCCGCGGCACGCGCGGCCAGGGCGCGAAGGCCACCTGCAGCGGCCCCGAGCGCGTCTCCAGCACCTGCGGCCTGCGGCCCTCGCGCTCGAACCAGCGCTCGTCGCCCACGTGCACGTTGGGCACGTCGAGCGTGCGGAAGATTTCGAGGGCGTGGGCGCGCGCCTCCGCGTTGGGCAGGTCGTGGTTGCCGGTGAGCAGGAAGACGGCCACGCCCGCCTCGCTCAGGCAGCGGATGCGGCGCGCGAACTCGCGCTGCTGCGTCTGGCTCGGCTCCCGCGCCTTGTAGGCGTCGCCCGCGAACACCACCGCATCCACATGCTCTTCCACGGCGTAATCGACGAGGCAGTCGAAGGCATTAAGAAAATCCTGCATGCGCGAGGACCAGGGTTTGCCCGCGAGGGGCCGCCCGTAGAGCTCGACGCCGATGTGCAGGTCGGCGAAATGGAGGACGCGCACCGTCGCGCATGATACGCCGCCGCGGACGGGCGTATCATGCGCGCCATGACGCCCCTGCCGGAACGGCTGCGGCTGGACGGCCCGCCGCGCAAGGTCGCCATCGTGACCGGCGGCAGCCGCGGGCTGGGCCGCGAGATGGCGCGCTCGCTGGCGCTGGCGGGCGCGGAGGTCTGCATCGCCTCCCGCACCGCCGCCCAGCTCGAAGCGACCGCCGCCTTCCTCGCGCAGGAGTGCGGGCGCGAGCCGCTCACGGTCGTGACCGACGTGCGCGAGAGCGCGGACTGCGAGCGGCTGATCGCGGCGGCCGTTGAACGCTTCGGGAAGCTCGACATCCTCGTCAACAACGCCGGCATCGGCGACGCCCCCGGGCGGGGCAAGGCCGTGTGGGAGCTGGCCGACGGGGACTGGCTGGACGGCATCGCCGTGAACCTGCACGGGACGTTCTGGTGCACGCGCGCGGCGCTGGGCCCCATGCGCGAGCGGGGCGCGGGCGCGATCCTGAACGTCGCCAGCGGCATGGGCATGCGCGCCACGCCCCAGAGCCCCGCCTACGCCGCCGCCAAGGCGGGCGTCATCAGCCTCACGCAGAGCGTGGCCGCCGCCGTGGCGCGCGACGGCGTGCGCGTCAACTGCATCACGCCCGGGCTGGTGGCCCAGAGCCCGCCCGCCACGGAGGAGCAGGCCGAGGCCATCCGCCAGCGGGGGCGCTTCATCACCGCGCGGCGGCTGGGCGAGGCCTGGGAGCTGGGGCCGCTCGCCCTCTTCCTCTGCTCCGACGCCGCCTCCTACGTGACCGGCGCGAACTACTGCATCGACGGCGGCGGACTGGCGGGCGGCATCGCCCCCACCGGCTGGGCCGCGGACGAAATGGAGGCGGCTCGCAATGGCTGACTGGGAGCGGCGCGAGGGTTACGACCTGACGGGGCGGCGCGCGCTCGTGGTCGGCTTCGCCACGCCCGCCGGACGCGCCATCGCCCTCGCCCTGGCCGAGGCCGGGGCCGACGTGGCCGCCGCCTCCGCCACCATGGACGGCGACGAGGTGATGGCCGCCAAGCGCGCCAGCCGCGACGTGGCCAAACTCGGGCGCGCCAGCTTCAGCCAGGGCTGGGACGTGACCCTGCCCACCAACGTGCAGGTGGGGGTGCGCCAGCTGGCCAGGGATTTCGGCGTGCCCGACGTGCTCGTCTGCAACGCCGACGCGCCCCTCGCCAAGCCGCTGACGAAGACGGGCGACGCCGAGTTCGCGCGCGTGCAGGCGGTGAACCTGCACGGCGCCTTCAACGCCGCCCGCTCGTGGACGCGGGAGCTGGGCGAGGGCGCGTCCGGACGCCTCATCTTCGTCACCTCCCTGCTCGGCGAGCGCGGCCTGCGCCATCTGTCCGCCTACGCCGCGGCCAAATCGGGCGTGCTCGGCCTCGCCGCCGCCCTCAGCCAGGAGCTGGCCCCGCTGGTCACGGTGAACTGCATCGCCACCGGCTGGATGGACTGGACGCCCGGGCGCGGCGGCGACGACCCGGCCGGGAACCTGCTCCTGCGTTTCATCCCCATGCGCCGCTTCGGCGCGGCGGACGACCTCGGCGCGCTGGCCGTGCTGCTCGCCTCGGAAGCGTCCGGCTTCATCAGCGGCCAGACCTTCCGCGTGGACGGCGGCGTCGGCAACCACCTCTGACCGCGCCGCTCGCGCGAGCGGCCCGCGCTCCGTACGATCCCGCGCCATGGAACGAACGCGGGGGCCGCTGGCGGGGCTGCGCGTGGTCGAACGGGCGGGCTGGGCCGGAGCCTTCGCCGGACGCCTGCTGGCCGACGGCGGCGCGGACGTGCTGCGCGTCCCCCCGCCCGGCGGCGACCCCCTCGAGCGCGAGCCGCCCTTCTTCGGCGAAAGCGGCGTCTCCATCCAGGCCGCTTGGTACCACGCGGGCAAGCGCACGCTCGCGCCCGCCGACGGCGACCTGCGCGCCGCGCTGGCGGACGCCGACCTGCTCATCGAGGACTGGCGCGCGGAGGACGCCCCCCTTTCGGACGCGGAGCTGCGCGCGGAATTCCCGCGGCTCGTGCGCCTCTCCGTCACGCCCATGGGGCGCGAGGGGCCGTGGTCGGGGCTGGCCGTGAACGACCTCGTGGCCACCGCCCTCTGCGGCGCGGCCTCCGTCAGCGGCCTGCCCGGCGAACCGCCGCTCACCGGCTACGGCAACCAGACGGCGCACACCATCGGCTTCCACGCCGCCATCTGCGCGCTGGCGGGCCTGCGTCTGCGCGACGCCACGGGCCGCGCCCCGCACGTCGACCTGTGCGGCCACGAGGCGCTCATCGCCTGCACCGAGCAGCTGCTCATGCAGTGGTTCTTCCCCGACGGCGGGCGCTGGGACGGCCCCGTGGCCCCGCGCCAGGGCAGCCTGCACTGGAGCGGCGGCTACGCGGTCTACCCCGACCGCGCGGGCGAGGGCCTCATGGTCACGCCCTCGCTCGGCCTCATGGAGACGCTCATCCCGTGGCTGGAGGAGACGGGCGACGCGGGCGAGCTCGCCGACCGCGAGCGCTACCCCGACCTCGTGTCGCTGGTGAAGGCCATGCCGGAGACGATGGAGACGCTGCGGGCGTGGACGGCGCGCCACGAGGCCGACGCGCTCTTCTTCGAGGCGCAGCGGCGGCGGCTGCCCTTCGGCGCGGTCTGGCCCGTGGGCAAGGCGCTGGACAGCCCGCAGATCGTGGCGCGCGGCTACCTCACGGAGCGCGAGGTGGACGGCTTCGGCCCCGCGCCCTTCCCCGGGCGGCTGATCACGACCAGCGCCGACGGTCCCGCGCCGGGTCCGCCCGCGCCAGCGCGCGAAGCCGACTGGGGGCCGCGCCCCGCGCTGGACGGCCTGCCCGGCGCGCCGAGCCCCGCGGCCCCGCTGGCGGGCCTGCGCGTGCTCGACTTCACGCACGTGCTGGCGGGCCCCTTCGGCACGCGCGCGCTGGCCGACCTCGGCGCGGACGTGATCAAGGTGGGCACGGCCTCGCGCAACGCGGGCGCGAACTCGCTGCGCCATCCCTACTACCTCTGCTGGAACCGCAACAAGCGCAGCCTCGCGCTCGACATGCGCCGCCCGAAGGGGCGCGAGCTGGCGCGCCGCCTCGCCGCCCGCTGCGACGCCGTGGTCGAGAACTTCAGCGCGGGCGTGATCGAGCGCTGGGGTCTCGACCGCGCCTCGCTGGCGGAGGAGGCCCCGGGCGTGAGCGTCGTCTCCATGGGCGGCATGGGCGCGTCCGGCCCCTGGCGCGACTTCGTCACCTTCGCCCCCACCATCCACGCGCTCACCGGCCTCACCTGGCTGACGAACCCGCCGGAGCGGCGCGACGTGGGCCTCGGCTACTCGCTCACGGACCACCTGAGCGGCCTCGCCGCCGCCCTCGGCGTGCTGGAGGGCGTGGAGCACCGCCGCCGCACGGGCGAGGGCCTCGCCGTCGACGTCTCCCAGTACGAGCTGGGGCTGGGGCTCATGGGCCCGGCCCTGCTCGACCATCTGGCCAACGGGGCCGACCCCGATCCGGCTGGCAACCGCCATCCCTTCGGCGCATGGGCCCCGCACGGTATCTATCCGGCGAAGGGCGAGGACCGCTGGGTGGCCATCGCCGCGCGCGGCGACGAGCAGTGGCATGCCCTCTGCGCGGTCATGGACGCCCCCGAACTGGCGGACGACGCGCGCTTCGCCACGCACGCCGCGCGCATCGCCAACCAGGACGCGCTCGACGCCCGCGTCGCCGCCTGGACGGCCCCGCGCGACCGCCATGAGACGATGGCCGCCTGTCAGGCGCGCGGCGTGCCCGCCGGGGTCGTGCAGGACGGCGGCGACGTTGGCGCGCACGATCCGCACCTCGCCGCGCGCGCCTTCCTCGGCGCGGTGGCCACGGAGGAGGGCGGCGAGCACGGCGCGGACCGCTTCCCCGCGCACTTCGACGGCGAGCGCCCCGCCGCCGCCTTCGCCGCGCGCTCGCTGGGCGCGGACACCGTCGACGTGTGCGCCGAGCTGCTCGGCCTCTCGCCGGAGGAGATCGCGGAGCTGATGGCGGAGGGGGCGCTCGGCTAGCGGTGCCATGGCGGACGCTGCTACCCTTGCCCGCCGCATGACGCCACGGAGCGGCCCGTGAGCCTTCGCCTGTACTCCTCGCTGGGGCGCGCCGCGCGCGCGTTCGTCCCCCTCGTGGCGGGCGAGGCGCGCATCTACGTCTGCGGCGTCACGCCCTACGACGTGACCCACCTCGGCCACGCCTTCTCCTACGTCCAGTTCGACGCCCTGCGCCGCTACCTCGTCTTCAAGGGCCTGCGCGTGCGCTACGTGCAGAACGTGACCGACATCGACGACGACATGATCATGGTCTCGAAGCGCGAGGGCGGGCGGCCCATCGCCGACATCCGCGACGAGAACGACGCCATCTTCCGCGCCGACCTCGACCGCCTCAACGTGCTGCGCCCCACCGCCTACCCCTTCGCCACCGACTACATCGACGCCATCGTGGCCACCACCGATGCGCTGCTGGAAGCGGGCCGTGCCTACGCCGTGGACGGCGACGTGTTCTTCGAGGCCGGGCGCTTCCCCGGCTACGGCAGCCTGAACGGGGCCACCATCGAGGAGCTGGCCAGGCGCGAGAACCCCGAATCGAAGCGCGAGGAGAAGAAGCGCGGGCCGCTCGACTTCCTCCTCTGGCAGCGCTCCGAGCCGGACGAGCCCAGCTGGCCCAGCCCCTGGGGCGCGGGCAGGCCCGGCTGGAGCATCGAATGCACGGCCATGTCGCGCGGGCGCCTGGGCGACCAGATCGACATCCACGGCGGCGGGCGCGACCTCATCTTCCCCCACCACGAGAACGAGATCGCGCAGGCCGAGAGCGTCACCGGCAAGGCCCCCTTCTGCGGCTACTGGATGCACAACGGCATGTTGCGGCTGGACGGCGTGAAGATGAGCAAGTCGCTCGGCAACCTCGTGCTCGCGCGCGACCTCATGGAACGCCATCCGCCCGACCTGCTGCGCCTCTACCTGCTGGGCACGCACTACCGCCGCGACGCCGACTACCGCGCGGGGGCCGTCACGGCGCTGGAGGGGCGCTTCGCGCGGCTGCGCGAGGCCTGCGGGCGCGCCGAGACGGACGCGGACGCGGGCGCGCCCGTGCGCGACGCCTTCGAGGCCGCCATGGACGACGACCTCGACGCCCCGCGCGCGCTGGAGGGGCTGGACGCCGCCGCCGCGCGCGTGCTCGCGGGGGGCGGCGGCGCGCACGCCCTGCGCGAGGCGCTGGCGACGCTGGGCTTCGCCTTCGCCGGGGCGCGCGGCCCCGCCACCGGCGACTTCACGCCCTAAGCGAAGCCTTAAGAAGCGGCGGGCGCGCTAGCCGATGGGCCAGCCCCCGTGCGCGGCGCTCGCTTCGTCGATGCGCGCCATCAGCCGCGGCGTCTCCGCCAGCGCCGCGCAGATGCCCTGATAGCGCCCGATGTCGTCGTAGTCGAGCGGGCGGCCCCGGCGGTCCTTCAGCCACTTCTCCGCGGGCCGGTAGCCGCCGATGGTGAACGCCCACGTCTCCGGCGCCACGCCCTCGAAATACTGCGTCCTGTTGATCCACACGCGCCCGCCCGCGTCCGCCGTGGGCTCCGTGTAGCGCACGCGATCCACGCGGGGGGTGCCGCCGACGTCGAAGGCGGGCTCGTCGTCCGCCGGGCCGTCCGCCTCCCGCAGGTGCAGGGCCGCGAGCCGCGCGCCCAGCGCCGCCAGCTCCGCGAACAGCGCCCCGTTCGCGGGCAAGGGCACGCGCGGGAAATCCGCCTTCAGGAAATCGGCGTAGCGACGGCGGTACTCCGGGCTGTGCAGCACGGCGTAGCACCAGTGGAACACGTCCTCCGGCCCGAAGCTGGCGGCGAGGTCGCCCGCGCCGTCGGGCGTGAACGCCAGCCCCGTCGCCGCCGCCACCGCCTCCGTGAACTCCGGTGCGAGGTTCGGCGCGCGCTCCGCGATGTCGAGTTCGGCGCTATCTTCGTTGGCGGGGTAAACATAAAGCGGGAACAAGCTGCCGAGGTCGTACGTCGTCAGGGTCCTGTGCCCGGTGATCCTGCGCGTCACTCCACAGAGCGCCCAAGGGCCGGACTGCGACTGCTGGCGACAAGCAGTCAGTCCCAGGTTCGGCCCCGCCAGCATGTGGCGCATGACTTCCTGGCGGGGCATACAGATGAAGCCGCGCGACCTCCCCGAATACCAGGTGAAGCGCTCGTCGAAGGGGCGGTAGAGAATGGGGGCGATTCGCGCGTCGGGATGCGCCCGCACGTCCTCCTGCGCCAACGCCACCTTCCAGTCGCGACGATCCGGGCCGAGCCGCCAGCGCTCGCGGGCCGCTTCTTCCGGCAGTTCCCCGAACTCCCGAACCGTGCGGCGCATGTCGTCCTCCGTCCACTGGATGGTCAGCTTGTCGCGCGCCGTGACGATGCCGGCGGAGTTGACGGGCAGGATATCGGGCAACTTCCAGCCCGCCTCGTACTCGGCCTCCAGCGCCTCGTCGCGCGGGACGAAGAAGTAGTACGGCGACCTGGGCGCGAGTTCGGTCCACTCGGTCGTCTCAACGTCGTTGCCAGCGAGCCAGCGGTACTTGCCGCCGTCCGTGCCCACCTCGCGCGGTCCCCAGAGGTCGTGGTGGAACACGCGCGCCGGTCCGTCGCCGTCGCGGCGTTTCACGAAGAGGCCGATGGCCACGCCCTGCTGGATGTCGAACACGTTCTGGTCGGGGCCGCCGTCGGGGGCGCGCTCCTTCCTGCGGGCGTTGCCGTGCAGGTCCAGCAGATGGATTTCGTCGAAGGTGGCCATGAGCGACTGGCGCATGCCGCGATAGGTGGGGTTATCGAGGTAGCCGTGGTTGGTGACGAAGCCGAGCACGCCCTCGCCCGTGCGCTCGATGCGCCATTGGGCGAAGCGGATGAACTTCACGTAGTCGTCGTTGACCCACCTGGGGTTGCGCTCGCCGAGCGGCCCGCCGTCCACCGTGAAGTAGCTCTCCGGCGATTCCGTGATGCGCCCGTGCATGAGGTCGGCGATCCACGCCCCCTTGTTGGCGGAGTGGCCGGAGTAGGGCGGATTGCCGAGCACGACCATGACGGGCTTCTCGCGCTTGACGGCCTCGGCCGCGCGCGCCTCCTTGGCGATTTCGTCGGCGAAGACCGGACCGAGGGCGCCCTCGTGCGCCTCCTCCAGCGTGTTGGTGAGGAAGACGTTGAGCCGCGTATTGAGGGGCATCTGGAAATCGCGCGCCTCGCCGCCCAGATCGAGGGCGAGCCGCAGGTGGCAGATGGCGTAGGGGGCGATCAGCAGCTCGAAGCCGTGGAGGCGCGACAGCAGGTGATCGCGCACGTACTCCGTCCAGACGCCGCCACGTCCCCTCTCCTCGACCGTCTCGCGAATGCGGGCGATGGTTTCGCGCAGGAAGGTGCCGGTGCCTGCCGCCGGATCGAGGATGAGCACGCGCTCGCCGGAGTCCGCGAGGCCGTCGGCGATGCCGAAGTCGCGGCGCAGCAGCAAGTCGATGCTGCGCACGATGTACGAGACGACGGGTTCCGGCGTGTAGAAGACGCCGCGCCGCTCCTTCTGTCCCGGGTCGTAGGCGGCGAGGAAGTCCTCGTAGAAGTGGACCACCGGATCCTGGCGGCGGGAGCGCCGTCCGAAGCCGTCGAGGATGGCGTCCATGTCGGCGCGCGCCAGCAGCAGCGCGAAGTCATCCATGATCCACGCGATGCGAGTGTCGGCAGACCGTCCCGCGATGCGCCAGAAGATGTCGGCGAGGAAGGGGACGGTCTCCGCCCACACGGCGGACTCGCGCGTGAACTGGTCCGGCTCCCCCTTGTGGATGCAGCGCGCCGCGAACAGCCCGTAGGCGACCGTCTGCGCCTGCATGTCCGCGAATTCGGCTGCATCGAGACCGCTGATGAGCTCTTCGCGATAGCCCTTGAACAAGTTGCGCAGCGTGTCCGAGCCGCCGTCCGCTTCCGCGTCGAGGATGCGCTTGATGGCGTCGCGCAGCAGGCGCGTCTTGCCCGCCATGCGCCGCGCCAGATCGGCGGGATCGCGGGTCGCGGGCGTGCTGGCGTCGAAGAACGAATCCAGCAGCTCCCGCACGCTGCGTTCGCCGTCGCGCTGGCTCACGAACGCGCCCTCGCGGTCGAAGTAACCCAGCCGCGCCTCATCGCGCGGTTCGCCGTTGACGTACCAGCGGAACCGGCACTGGTCGGTCAGGATGAGGTTGGGCAGGGCGTCGCGGTAGCGCCGCAGCTGCTCGCTCTCCTGCGCGGCCTCGAGGTCCGCGCCGACGTCCTTGCACTCGACGTGGCCGACGGGGACGCCGTTGCGTTCGACGATGAAGTCGGGCGCGCCGTAGGGCGCGTGCGCGGGCTCGTTGGTGGCGCGCACGTCGTCGCCGCCCAGCGCCTCCAGCAGCGCCTTCACCGCCGGGCGGTAGCTGTGCTCGGTGGCCTGGCCGCTGGCGCGTTCCCGTTTCAGCGCCTCGCGGTATTCGCGCAGGGGCTCCATCGCGCCACCCACGATAACGCCCCCTGCCCGGTAGGGCGCGGCGTGCGCGCGGCTTCACGCCCTAAGCGAAGCGCTCAGGAGGCGGCGCGCTCGCGACGGTGGATGCTGAGGCCCAGCTGCAGCTGCTCGATGGCCGCGTGCGCCAGCTCCAGCATCTCGTCGGACGGGCTTTCGCCCAGCCAGGCTTGGTAGGCGGCCTCCAGCACGCGCGGCGCGCCCAGCTCGCGCTCGGCCTCGGCCAGCCCCTCGGCCCCGGCCGAATGGTGCTGGATGAGCCGCTCGCGCAGCATGTGGTTCATCAGGTCGAGGGCCCGCCGGCGCGCGTCCGTGGCCGTGAGCATGGGCTCGCGGCGTTCGCGCAGCGCGCGCACGCGGTCGGCCACGGGATCGCCCTCGTCCCCGTCCCCATCATCGTCCGCCACGCCCAGCTCGTCGTGCAGCCAGCGCTCGGCGATGGCGCGCTGGAGCGCGTCCGGAAAGAGGCCCGGCAGGGGATAGGCGCGCAGGTCGGCGCGCAGGTCGGGATGGCGCAGCAGCGTGGCCAGCAGGCGCTCCTCGGCGGTGGCGCGCGCGGGGGCCGGTTCCGCCCGCGATTCGGGGGGGCGCGCCGCCGCCCGCTGGCCCGCGCGCAGGCGCTCGCCGATGACGCGCTCGGCCACGCCCAGCCGCCGCGCCACGCGCTGCACCAGTTCGGCGCGCTCGATGGGGTTGCGCACCTCGCGCAGCACCGGCGTCAGCCGCCGTTCGAGGATGCGGGCCGCCTCCGCCGGCGATGCGGGCCGCTCGGCGGGCAGCAGGCGGTCCACGAGGAACCGCGCGAAGGGCGCGGCCCGCGCGATGGCCGCGCGCCAGGCGTCGGGGTCGTCGCGCGCGAGGTCGTCGGGGTCCTTGCCCGCGGGCAGGGGCGCGACGCGCAGGTCGAGCTCGGCGCGCGCGGCCACGGCCTCGGCGCTGCGCTGGGAGGCGCCCATGGCCCCGGGCGAGCTGAGGTCGAGGAAGAGGCCGCCCGCGCGCTCGGCCGCGGCCAGGCCCGCGCTGTCGGGGTCCATGGCCAGCACGATGCGCCGTGCGAAACGCCGCAGCACGGCGGCGTGCCCCTCCGTGAGCGAGGTGCCCATGGTGGCGGCGAGGTTGCGGAAGCCCGCCTGCCACGGCCCGATCACGTCGAGGTAGCCCTCCACCACCACGATCTCGCCGCCCTCGCGCGCCCGCGGGCCGGTCGCGTCGAGGCCGTAGAGCGTGCGCCCCTTGTCGAACAGCTCCGTCTGCGGGGAGTTGAGGTACTTGGGCTCGCCCGCGCCGAGGATGCGCCCGCCCAGACCCACGTAGCGCCCGCGCTCGTCGGCGATGGGGATGACGACGCGCCCGCGGAAGCGGTCGTAGGGCGCGCCCCCGCCCTCGCCCTGCGCCAGCACGCCCGCGGCCACGGCGTCCTCCGCGCGGTAGCCGCGCCCGGTGAGGTGGTCGTGCAGGGCGCGCCACGCGTCGGGCGCCCAGCCGAGGCGGAACTGCGCCACCGTCTCCGCGCTCAGCCCGCGCGTGGCGGCGAGGTAGTCGCGCGCCGTCGCGCCGTCCTCCCCCGCGAGGGCCTGCTGGTAGAAGTCGACGGCGGCGGAGACGATGCCGCCGAGCAGGTCCGTGCGTTCGCGCCGTTCGGCCCCGCGCGCGGAGAGCTCGACGCCCGCGTCCCGCGCGAGCAGGCGCAGGGCCTCGGGGAACTCCACGTTCTCGCGCTTCTGCACGAAGGTGAAGAGGTCGCCGCCCTCGCCGCAGCTGCCGAAGCAGCGCCACGTGCCGCGGTCCGTGAACACGTAGAACGAGGGCGTCTTTTCCGTGTGGAAGGGGCAGAGGCCGCGGAAGTTGCGCCCCGACTTGCGCAGCGTGACGGAGCGCCCCACGTAGTCGGCGATCTCGATGCGCCGCTTGATCTCGGCGACGGCGTCCACGCGCCCATCCTACCCGTCGGCGGGGGCGGGCGTGGCCGTGGCCGTGGGAGTGGGGGTGGGCGTGGAGGCCGCGTTCGGATTGGGCATGGCCACGGAGGCGATTTCGACGCCCTCGATGACGAGGCGGATGGTGATGGTGGCGCCCGCCTGCGGCACGGCCAGGTCGTCGAAGGTGGCGCTCCCGCCCTCGGCCACGACCAGCGGGGAGATGGTGCGCGAGACCGTTTCCCCGGCCCCGCTCACGGTGAGGAGCGCCTCCGCCGGGGCCACCAGCGTCTCGCCGTCGTTGCGGATGGTGACCGTCAGCAGGCCGCCGGTGATGCCCGCCGCCAGCGACAGGCGCGGGCCCGCCTCGGGCGCGGCCAGCACGAAGTTGGTGGCGTTGTTGTCCTCGTTCGATTCCGAGATGGCGTTGTCCGGATCGACCGTCACGTTCACCGACGCCTGCCCGGTCACGGGCGGATCGAGGGCGAAATCGATGTCCGCCGTGCCGTTCGGCGGCAGGGAGACGTTGATCACCTGCTCGGACGGGTTGGCGGGCACGTCGTCGGAAACGCCCACCACGATGGACCCGGCGAAGGGGTTGGTGGAGGGATTGCTGATCGTGACCCGCAGCACGGCCCCGCCCTCCACCAGCACGGCGTTGACGGCGATGAAGTCGGGATCGGCGGAGGCGGGCGTGGCCTCGGCCGTGGCGGTCGCCGTGGCCGTGCCCGTGGGCTCGGGCGTGAGCGTGGCGGGCGAGGTCGGCGCGGGGCCCGTCTCGCGCACGGGCGCGAGGTCGAGCGAGCCGTCCAGCGTGACGGCGTCGCGCCGCACCCACAGGCCGCCGCCGCGCTCGACCTCCAGCCACACCAGATCGCGCGTGCGCCCCGTCACCGTCACGGTGTCGCCCGGCTCCAGCGTGCCCGCCTGGCTGTAGGTTTCGCCCGGGCCCGTGCGCAGGCTGGCCACGGCCACGACCGCGCCCCGCAACTCGCGCGCGGGCGTGACCTCCACGGGGGCCTCGGCGACCACGCGCACGGGTTCGGAGGCGATCTCCTCGCCGCCGATGGTGATGGCGCGCACGACCAGGTCGTACTCGCCCGCCGCCGCGAAGCTGGCGGTGAGGGCCACGCCCCAGTCGCTCTCGCCCGTGCGTTCCGGCCCGAAGCGCTGGTCGGCCACGATGCCGCCGACCAGCAGCTCGACGCGCGCCAGCGCCTCCCCGGAGACGATGCCGGCCACGACCGTGCGCTCCTGTCCCACGGTCACGCGGTCCCCCGCGCCGGGCGATTCGATGCGCGCCTCGGCGGCCACGTCGGGGGGCGGCGCGACCGGCTCCACCTCGTCCTCGCCGCCGCCCAGCAGCTGGAAGAGCAGGAAGATGAGCGTGCCCGCGATGGCCAGCGCCAGCAGCAGGAAGAGGTAGAAGGCGGGCGAACGGGGCGCGCCCTCGACGTCGGGGCGCCCGCGCGGCGTGAGGGGCACGGAGACGGGGCGGTAGAAGGTGCGCCGAGGCTCCGGCGGCGGCGGCTCGCCCCCGATGACGGGCGCGTCCGGCTCCAGCGGGCGGCGCGACGGCGCGGGCGGCGGCGGCAAGGGCGCGGACGGCGGCGAGTCCCCGCCGATCAGCGGTTCGCCGTCGGGCGCGCCCGGTGGAGTCCAGTCAGTCACGCGCGACGCCCCCTCGCACGCCCCCCAGTATCGCCATCGCCCGCCCTTGCGGCAACGCGGACGGCGCCTACAGCCGCCAGCCGTCGGCGTCGGGACAGCCCAATTCCGCCGCCAGCCGGATGGCGTAGCGGTCCGTCATGCCACTCACGAAGTCGGCGGCGCGGCGCGGCAGGGGATCGTCCGGCAGCGAGTAGCCGGACGAGATCGTGTCGGGATGCGCCACCGCGTGGTCGAAGAGGAAGCGCACGACGGCCTTCGCCCGCTCCGTCTCGGGCCGCCGCTCGTCGAGCAGGTAGATGCGGCGGAACATGAACTCGCGCAGCTCGTTGACGGCCCCGCGCACCTCCGCGCCCAGCGTGATGGCGGGCGGCGGCGCGCCGGGCTCCGCGCCCTCGCCCGTGGCCGCCCAGCTGGCGTCCACGAGGTCCGTCACCAGCCGGTCGATGCGCGCGCCGTGGGAGCGTCCGAGCACGCGGCGGGAGGCGTCGGGCAGGTCGTCCTCGCCGATGATGCCCGCGCGGATGGCGTCCTGGATGTCGTGGTTGAGGTAGGCGATGGCGTCGGCCACCTTCACCACCTGCCCCTCCAGCGTTTCGGGCACGCCCCAGCCCTCGGCGAGGATGTCGGCGCGCGCCTTGCTCGACTTGCGCACGCCGTCCAGCACCGCGTGCGTGAGGTTGAGGCCGCGCCCGTCCTTCTCCAGCTTGTCCAGCACGCGCTCGGACTGGTGGTTGTGGCGGAAGCCCTCGGGCAGGCATTCGGCCAGCGCCTCCTCGCCCGCGTGCCCGAAGGGGCCGTGGCCGATGTCGTGGCCGAGGGCGATGGCCTCCGCCAAGTCCTCGTTGAGGCGCAGGGCGCGCGCCGCCGTGCGCCCCACCTGCGCCACCTCGAAGGTGTGCGTGAGGCGCGTCACGTAGTGGTCCTGCCGCGGCTCGATGAACACCTGCGTCTTGTGCTTCAGGCGGCGGAAGGCGCGCGTGTGGATGATGCGGTCGCGGTCGCGCTGGAAGGCCGCGCGCACCGGCGACGGCTCCTCCGGGCGGGCGCGCGCGGCCTCCGCGGAGCGGGCGGCGAAGGGGCTCAGGCGCGCCTCGTCCGCCTCGATGCGGCGGCGCACGCGATGGCGGTCCACGCGCGCCTCAGCCCGCCGCGCCCAGCGCCGCGCGCGCCGCCGCCAGCCGCGCGATGAGCACGCGGTAGGGCGAGCACGAGACGTAATCCAGCCCCAGCCCGTGCGCGAAGGCGATGGAGGCGGGGTCGCCCCCGTGCTCGCCGCAGATGCCGAGCTTGAGCCCCGGGCGCGCCGCGCGTCCGCGCTCGACGCCGAGGCGCATCAGCTCGCCCACGCCCTCGCGGTCCAGCTCCACGAACGGATCGCGCTCCAGCACCTTCTGGCTCAGGTACTCCGGCAGGAAGCGCCCGGCGTCGTCGCGGGAGAGGCCGAAGGCGGTCTGCGTGAGGTCGTTCGTGCCGAAGGAGAAGAAGTCGGCGTGCGCGGCGATGGCCCCCGCCGTCACGCAGGCGCGGGGCAGCTCGATCATGGTGCCGATGGCGAGGGGCAGTTCCATGCCGCGGGCGGCGGCCACGCGCGCGGCCACGGCGGCCACGCGCGCGCGCAGGCGCTCCAGCTCGGCGGCGGTCCCCACCAGCGGGATCATGATCTCCGGGCGCGCGTCCACCCCCTCGGCGCGCAGGGCGCAGGCGGCCTCGGCGATGGCCTCCGTCTGCACCTCGTAGATTTCGGGGAAGGTGACGGCGAGGCGCACGCCGCGGTGGCCCAGCATGGGGTTGAATTCGCGCAGCGCCTCCACGCGCTGGGCCACGCGCGCGGCGTCCACGCCCAGCGCTTCGGCCACGCGCTCCAGCTCCCCGCGCTCGTGCGGCAGGAACTCGTGCAGGGGCGGGTCGAGCAGGCGGATGGTGACGGGGAAGCCCGCCATGGCCCGCAGGATGCCCTCGAAGTCGCGGCGCTGCATGGGCAGGATGCGGGCGAGGGCGGCGCGCCGGTCCTCCTCGCGCTCGGCCAGGATCATCTGGCGCACGGCGAGAATGCGGTCCTCGCCGAAGAACATGTGCTCCGTGCGGCAGAGGCCGATGCCCCCGGCCCCGAACTCGCGCGCGCGGGCGGCGTCCTCGGGCGTGTCCGCGTTGGCGCGCACGCCCAGGCGGCGGGCGTCGTCGGCCCAGCCCATGAGCCGCTCCAGCTCCCGCGGCAGCGCCGGATCGACCAGCGGCACGGCCCCCAGCATGACCTCGCCCGTGGTCCCGTTCAGGGAGACGACGTCGCCGCGGCCCACGGTGACGGCGCGCCCGTCCGGCGTTTCCACGCGGAAGGTTCCGGCGGCGTAGTCGACGTCGAGCGCGCCGCAGCCGGCCACGCAGCACTTGCCCCAGCCGCGCGCCACCACGGCGGCGTGGGAGGTCATGCCCCCGCGGGCGGTGAGGATGCCGCGCGCGGCCAGCATGCCCTCGATGTCCTCGGGGCTGGTCTCCACGCGCACGAGGATGACGTCCTCGCCCGCCGCCGCGCGCTCGGCGGCCTCGGCGGCGGAGAAGGCCACGCGCCCCACGGCGGCCCCGGGCGAGGCGGGCAGCCCGCGCGCGATCACGTCCCCCGGCGCGCCCTCGTCGAAGACGCTGTGCAGCAGCTCCGCGATCTGTTCCGGCTCCTGCCGCCGGAGCGCCTCCTCGCGGTCGATCAGGCCCTGCTCCACGAGGTCGGCGGCCACCTTCACCATGGCCGGGCCGGTGCGCTTGCCGTTGCGCGTCTGCAGCACCCAGAGCTTGCCCCGCTGCACGGTGAACTCGATGTCCTGCATGTCGCGGAAGTGGCGCTCCAGCGTCTCGGCGGCAGCCAGCAGGTCGGCGTAGACGGCGGGCTGCGACTCCTCCAGCGAGGGCGGATCGCCGGGGGCGCGTTCGCCCGCGCGGATGGCCTGGGGCGTGCGCACGCCCGCCACCACGTCCTCGCCCTGGGCGTTGATCAGGTATTCGCCGAAGAGGCCGCGCGCGCCGTTCTTGGGGTTGCGCGTGAAGGCCACGCCCGTGGCGCAGTCCGCGCCGAGGTTGCCGAAGACCATGGCCTGCACGTTGACGGCGGTGCCCCAGTCCCCCGGGTAGCCGTGCAGGTCGCGGTAGACGATGGCGCGCGGGCTCTCCCACGACTCGAACACGGCCCCGATGGCGGCGCGCAGCTGCTCCCACGGGTCGTCGGGGAAGGCCGCGCCCGTGCGCGCCAGCGTCTCCGCCTTGTACTCCGCCACCAGTTCGCGCAGGGCGTCGGCGGGCAGGTCCGTGTCCTGCGCCGCGCCGTACGCCGCCTTCTTGCGTTCGAGCATGGCCTCGAAGGGGTCCTCGTCGAGGTCGGTTTCGCGCCTGAGGCCGAGCACCACGTCGCCGTACATGGCCACGAAGCGGCGGTACGAGTCCCACGCGAAGCGCTCGTCGCCGGAGGCGCGCGCGAGGCCCTCCACGGTGGCCTCGTTGAGGCCGAGGTTGAGCACCGTGTCCATCATGCCGGGCATGGAGACGCGCGCCCCCGAGCGCACGGAGACGAGCAGGGGATCGGCGGCGTCGCCGAAGCGCGCCCCGGCGATGGCCTCCACGTGGGCCATGCCCGCGCGCAGCTGCTCCTCCAGCCCCTCCGGCCAGACGCGCCCGCCGGCGTAGTAGGCGCCGCAGACGGCGGTGGTGATGGTGAGGCCGGGGGGCACGGGAATGCCCAGGCGGCTCATCTCGGAGAGGCCCGCGCCCTTGCCGCCCAGCAGCTCGCGCATGTCCGCGCCGCCCTCCGCCCGCCCGTCGCCGAAGCGGTAGACGAGCTTCGCGGGGAGCGCTTCGGCGGTTTGCGGATCGGCGGCGGCGGTGCTGGTCATCGGTTTCCTCCGTGGGGGCGCAGCCTAGCCCGCCGCCGCGCCCCAGGCCAGCGCGGGCGCGCCGCCGCGCCGCGATCTTCACGCGCCGCGCGACGGCTACTCCACCGTCACCGTCTTGGCCAGGTTGCGCGGCTGGTCGATGTCGCGGCCGCGCAGTTTGGCCGTGGCGTAGGCCAGCGCCTGCAGGGGCACGATGGCGGTCAGCGGCTCCAGGTAGGCGGGCGCGCGCGGCACGCTGAGGGCGGCCCCGGCCAGCGCCGTCAGCTCCTCGTCGCCCTCCGTGACGATGGCCAGCACCTCGCCCCCGCGCGCGCGGATCTGCTCGATGTTGGAGACGATCTTGGCGCGCAGGGCGTGCTCCCCGGCCAGCGCCACCGTGGGGAAGTCGCGGTCGATGAGGGCGATGGGGCCGTGCTTCATCTCCCCCGCCGCGTAGCCCTCGGCGTGCACGTAGGAGAGTTCCTTCATCTTGAGCGCCCCCTCCAGCGCGATGGGCAGGGCGGGGCCGCGTCCGAGGAAGAGCATGTGGCGCGTCTCGCGGAAGCGCTCCGCCGCCGCCTCGGCCTCGCCGAATGCCTCCAGCTGGCGGCCCACGGTGTCGGGGATGGCGGCCAGATCGCGCACGTGGCGGGCCAGCGTTTCGTCGTCCACGCGCCCGCGCGCGCGCCCGGCCTCGAGGGCGAGGGCGAAGAGGGCCGCGATGGAGGTGGTGAAGGTCTTGGAGCTGGCCACGCCGCGTTCGAGGCCCGCGCGCGTGAGCACCGCGCCGTCGGCCACGCGCGTGGTCTGCGCGCCGGGCGTGTTGCAGATGGTGATCTGGGGCGCGCCGCGTTCGCGCGCCACGCTCATGGCCTCCAGCACGTCCACCGTCTCGCCCGACTGGCTGACGGAGACGACCAGCGTTTCCGGGCCGAGCACGGCCTCGCGGTAGCGGAACTCGCTGGCGTTGTCGATGTCGGCGGGCAGGCCCGCGATCTGCTCGAAGTACCAGCGCCCGATCATGGCCGCGTGCAGGCTGGTGCCCATGCCCACCAGCAGCACGCGCTCGATGCGCTTCAGCCAGGGCCGCGCCCGCCCCAGGTCGTCCAGGTGCAGGCCCGCGGGCTCCACCCGCGTGAGGCCGCGGATGGTGTCGGAGAGCGCCCGCGGCTGCTCCATGATCTCCTTCAGCATGAAGGTCTCGTAGGGGTCGCGCTGGGCGCTGGCGGGGTCGAGCGCCACCGTGTGCGCGGGCACGCGCGCGGGCGCGCCGTCGAGGCTCGCGCAGGAGGCCCCGGCGGCGGTCACGCGCACCACCTGGCGGTCGGCGAGGAAGGCCACGCGGCGCGTGTGCGGCAGCAGGGCGGCGAGGTCGCTGGCGAGCAGCATCTCGCCCTCGCCGTAGCCCACCACCACGCCGCCCGCGTTGCCCACGCGCGCGCCCACGACCACGCCCGGCTCGCGCGGGGAAAGCGCCACGATGGCCTGCGATCCGGCGAGACGGGCGCAGGCCGCGCGCAGGGCCGCGAGCAGGTCGCGCCCCGCCTCCATCTCGTCCTCGATGAGGTGCGCGATCGTCTCCGTGTCCGTCTCGCTGGCGAAGGCGTGGCCGCGCGCCGACAGCTCCGCGCGCAGGGCCGCGTAGTTCTCCACGATGCCGTTGTGCACGACGGCCACGCCGCCGTCGCAGCCGGTGTGGGGATGGGCGTTGGCGTCGCTGGGCGCGCCGTGCGTGGCCCAGCGCGTGTGGCCGATGCCGGTGTGCGCGGCGGGCAGGGGCCGTTCGCGCAGGGCCGTCTCCAGCTCCGCGATGCGGCCGCGGCGCTTGGCCACGGCGGGGACGGCGCCGGCCTCCCCCTGCAGGGCCACGCCGGCCGAGTCGTAGCCGCGGTACTCGAGGTCGCGCAGCCCGGCGATGAGGATGGGCGCGGCCTCGCGCGCGCCCGTGTAGGCGATGATTCCGCACATGCGAGGTTCCCCCGTGCGATGGAGGGCGCGCCCGCACGCGCGCTCCGGACGGCGTTCCATGCCGTCTGGTGGGGGAAGGGGGGATCGCGAATCCCCTCGCACGCGGCTGGCGCTTTGTCGGCCCGGTCGCCCGCGCCGCGTTGTCTCCAGCCTGTCGACCGTGCCGCCGGGAGGCCACCCGCCGAATGGTTCGATGCTGCCTCCGCCTCGTCATCCGCGCGGCGCGCGGACCTGGCGCTTGTCGGGGTCCCACCGCTGGTCGGGAATCAGGAGCCGCCGTCACCTCCCGCGCGAACGTTCCCATAAGTTTCGCGCATTCGTGCGTACGGTCAAGGAGACTCTTCGCGGCAAGGCGCGCGGAGCCGTATGCTGGGCGCGCATGGCTCTGGCGAAAGGCGCCTATGAACCCCTGCTCAACAACGAGCTGGCGCGCCTGCTCACCGACGCGGGCGTGCCCGCCGAGGTCGAACAGCGCGGCGAGGGCCGCAAGCGGATGGACGTGGTCGCCACCGTCGACGGCACGGGCGTCGTGCTGGAGGCGGAGACCGGCTTCGGGAAAAAGCGGCAGGCGATGAGGGAGGCGGACGCGCGCCTCGGGCAGGGGCTCACCGCGCTCGCCTTCGCCGTCTGCTACCCTGACGGTGCCGCCGTGGGTGGAGAATCTCCTGATAGACCTCCCGTTCGCGGGCGCCGGTGGGGCGGTCCGTCAGTGCCGTCATGGTTCGCCTCCCGTGGGCCGAAGTCCGTGTGCGCTCAGGGTACACCATCGCGCCTTCCCGCGCATCGTACCACGGCCATCGCCGCTACGCTTTCTCGAACCGGAGCCACAGTTCGCGGAAGCCGCGGATGACGTGGTTGGGGCCGTGGCGGAAGTCGTTCCGCCCGGGGCTGTAGCGGATGTTCGCCAGCCGCGCGAGCAGGCGCTCGAAGGCGATGCGTCCTTCCATGCGCGCCAGGGGCGCCCCGATGCAGTAGTGCACGCCCGCGCCGAAGGCCACATGCCGCTTCGCCTCGGCGCGGTGGATGTCGAAGGCGTCGGGGGCGTCCCAGTGCGCCGGATCGCGGTTGGCGGCGGCGTAGAAGACGGAGAGGCGCGCGCCCGCGGGCACCTTCACGCCGCCGATCTCGGCGTCCGCCACGGCGCGGCGCTGGAGCTGCTGCACGGGCGATTCCACGCGCAGCGCCTCCTCCACGAAGTTGGGGATGAGCGACGGGTCCGCGCGCAGCTCGGCCAGCCGGTCGGGGTGCTCCAGCAGCAGCCACATGCCGCTGTCCACCATGTTCAGCGTCGTCTCCGTGCCGCCCATGAGCAGCGTGACCAGCATCCCCTGCAGCTCCTGCTCGTGCAGGCGGCGCCCGCCGAAGCCCGGCAGGGGCGCGCTCACGAGGTGCGTGAGCAGGTCGTCGCGGGGATGCAGGCGGCGCTCTTCCGCCAGCGCCAGCAGGTAGCCCCGGAACGCCTCGCCGCTGGCCTGTAGCTCCGCCAGCCGCTCGCGCCCGACCAGCCCGAAGGCCGCGCCCATGACCTCGATGGTGTCGTCCACCCAGGCGGTCACGCGGGGCACGTCCTCGTCGCCGATGCCCATCAGCTCGACGAACACCAGCACCGTGAGCGGCGTCGAGAACTGCCGTCCCAGCTCCACCTCGCCGTCGTCGATGAAGCGGTCGATGAGGCCGTCGATGACGGCGCGCACGCGCGGCTCGAACGCTTCCAGCCCGCGCGGCGAAAGCCAGGGGCCGGCCAGACGGCGGTAGTGCGTGTGCTCCGGCGGATCGCTGGCGGGCAGCGCGCCGGTCTCGCGCGCACGGCTCGGGCCGTGCGGGTCCAGCCCCACGAGGTTCGAGAAGAGGTCCGCGCGCTTGAGCACGAACTGCACGTCATCCCAGCGCGAGACGATCCACACGTCGTTTTCCTCGAGGTGGTAGACGCCCCGCTCGCGCATGCGCTCGTGCAGCGGGTAGGGGCACTCGATGGCCTCGGCGGTGTAGGGGTTGGGCGCGGCGTCGGCGGTCATGCGCGCCAGTCTACGCCACGCGCCGCCGCGCGAATTGCCCGCTTCGGGGAGCGGCGGTAGGATGCCGAAGGCTCGCCGCGAGCGGGCCGATGCCTTCCGAGGTGACCATGGCACAGGCCGTCGTCGCGCCCCTCCGTCGCGGATTCCTGACCACGCTCCGGCACGACCGCTGGTGGGTCGAGCCCGCCCTCGTGTTCGTCAGCCTTTCCCTCTTCTTCGGCTGGCTCACGGTCTCCATCCTGATGGACTGGGGGCCCTTCGGGAACTACGAGGTGGAGGGCACGCACCTGCTCTCGCCCGTGTTCGAGCCCACCTGGCTCACGGCCATCAACGCCGACTGGAAGGGCGCGTGGTACCTCTCGCCCGCCTTCATCGTGCTCATCGGGCCGGTGCCCTTCCGCGCCACCTGCTACTACTACCGTCGCGCCTACTACCGCTCCTACTTCCTCAGCCCGCCCGCCTGCGCCGTGGGCGACGCCGCCCCGCGCTATGCGGGCGAATCGCGCTTCCCCCTGATCATGCAGAACGCGCACCGCTTCGTGATGTACGTGGCGCTGGTGTTCGTGCCCCTGCTCTGGATCGGCGCCATCCGCAGCTTCCACGTGCCCGGCGAGGGCTGGGGCATCGGCCTCGGCTCCGTCCTGCTCGTGCTCAACGCCTTCCTGCTGATGATGTACACCTTCTCCTGCCACTCGCTGCGCCACTTCGTGGGCGGCGGCCTCAACTGCTTCAGCTGCTCCGCCTGGACGCGCGCGCGCAAGCGCCTCTGGGACCACGTGAGCGCCTGGAACGAGCACCACCGCTTCTGGGCCTGGTCCAGCCTGCTGGTCATCGTGGCCGTCGACGTCTACATCCGTCTCGTGGCCAACGGCCAGATCACGGACCCGAACAGCTGGAGCCACTTCTAGGCCATGCCCGATTACGAACGCCACGACTACGACGTGATCGTCATCGGCGCGGGCGGGGCCGGGCTGCGCGCCGCCATCGAGGCCTCCGCGCGGGGTTGCCGCACGGCCCTCGTCTGCAAGTCGCTGCTGGGCAAGGCGCACACGGTCATGGCCGAGGGCGGCATCGCCGCGGCCCTCGGCAACGTCTGGCCGCAGGACAACTGGGAAGTGCATTTCCGCGACACCATGCGCGGCGGCAAGATGCTCAACAACTGGCGCATGGCCCAGCTCCATGCGCGGGAAGCGCCCGAGCGCGTGCGCGAGCTGGAGGAGTGGGGCGCGCTCTTCGACCGCACGAAGGACGGGCGCATCCTGCAGCGCGACTTCGGCGGCCACCGCTACGCGCGCCTCGCCCACGTGGGCGACCGCACCGGCCTCGAACTGATCCGCACGCTCCAGCAGCACGCCGTGCACAAGGGCATCGACGTCTTCATGGAATGCACCGTCACGCGCCTGCTGAAGGACGGCGACCGCGTCCGCGGGGCGGTGGCCTACTGGCGCGAAAGCGGCAACCTCGTCGTCTTCGCGGCGAAGGCGGTGGTGCTGGCCACGGGCGGCACGGGCAAGGCCTTCGCCGTCACCTCCAACTCCTGGGAATACACCGGCGACGGGCACGCGCTGGCCTACGAGGCGGGGGCCGAGCTGATCGACATGGAGTGCGTGCAGTTCCACCCCACGGGCATGGTCTGGCCGCCGAGCGTGCGCGGCATCCTCGTCACCGAGGGCGTGCGCGGCGACGGCGGCACGCTGCGCAACAGCGACGGCGAGCGCTTCATGTTCAACTACATCCCCGAATTCTTCCGGGCCGAGACCGCCGATACGGTCGAGGAGGCGGACGCCTGGTACGAGGACAAGGAGAACAACCGGCGCACGCCCGACCTGCTGCCCCGCGACGAGGTGGCGCGCGCCATCAACGCGGAGGTCAAGGCCGGGCGCGGCAGCCCCCACGGCGGCGTCTTCCTCGACATCGCCACGCGCCGCCCGGCGGAGTACGTCCGTCGCCGCCTGCCCAGCATGTACCACCAGTTCAAGCAGCTGGCCGACGTGGACATCACCGCCCAGGCCATGGAGGTGGGTCCCACCATGCACTACATCATGGGGGGCGTGCGCGTGGACGCCGACACGGGGGCCGCCACCGTGCCCGGCCTCTTCGCCGCGGGCGAGTGCGCCGGCGGCATGCACGGGGCCAACCGCCTCGGCGGCAACTCGCTCTCCGACCTCGTGGTGTTCGGGCGGCGCGCGGGCATGGGCGCGGCCGAGTCCGCCGCCAGCGTGCCCGCCCCCGCCGTGGACGACGCCCAGGTGGAGGCCGTGGCGGCGGAAATGAACGAGCCCTTCGCGCGCGAGGAGGGCGAGGGCCCTTACGACATCCAGCGCGACCTGCAGGAGACGATGCACACGCTGGCCGGCATCATCCGCACGGAGGCGGAGCTGCTGGAGGCGCGCGAGCGCATCGAGGCGCTGAAGGAGCGCGCCGCCCGCGTGCGCGTCCACGGCCATCGCCAGTACAACCCGGGCTGGCACCTGGCGCTGGACCTGCCCGCGCTGCTCACCGTCTCCGAGGCCACGGCGCGGGCGGCCAACCTGCGCCAGGAGAGCCGTGGCGGCCACACCCGCGACGACTACCCCGACCCCGACGACGCGTGGGGCGCGCGCAACGTCGTCGTCCGCAAGGGCGCGGACGGCGGCATGGACGTGGTTACCGCGCCCCTGCCCGAAATGCCCGCCGAGCTGCGGCGCCTGTTCGAGGAGTAGCGAGCCATGAGCGACACGGTGAACGTGCGCGTGTTCCGCGGGGACGCCGAAAGCGGCGGCTGGCGCGACTACGCCGTCGAGGTCGAGGAGGGGCAGGTCGTCCTCGACGTGATCCACCGCATCCAGGCCACGCAGGCCCCCGACCTGGCCGTGCGCTGGAACTGCAAGGCGGGCAAGTGCGGCTCCTGCAGCGCCGAGATCAACGGCCAGCCGCGCCTCATGTGCATGACGCGCATGAACCTCTTCGAGCCCGGCGAGCCGATCACGGTCGCGCCCATGAAGACCTGGCCGCTCGTGCGCGACCTCGTGACCGACGTCTCCTTCAACTACGAGGCGGCGAAGACGATCCCCGCCTTCAAGCCGCGTCCGCCCGAGGCCGACGGCTTCTGGCGCATGCAGCAGGAGGACATCGAGCGCGGGCAGGAGTTCCGCAAGTGCATCGAGTGCTTCCTCTGCCAGGACGTCTGCCACGTGATCCGCGACCACCCGGAGAACAAGGCGTCCTTCGCGGGGCCGCGCTTCTTCGTGCGCCTCGCCGAGCTGGAGATGCACCCGCTCGACACGGAGGACCGCCTCGAGCTGGCGCGTCGCGACGCGGGCGTGGGCTACTGCAACATCACCAAGTGCTGCACCGAGGTCTGCCCCGAAAGCATCCACATCACGGACAACGCCATCATCCCCCTGAAGGAGCGCGTGGCCGACCGCTACTTCGACCCCCTGCGCTGGCTCGGCGGCAAGCTCTTCGGTCGCCGCTAGCCGTCAGAGGGCGCGGATGCGCTAGAATGGGCGCAACGCCATTCACGCGAGCGGAGCGCGCCCATGTTCATCGCCATGAACCAGTTCAGCGTCAATCCCGACCGCGCGAACGAGTTCGAGGATGCCTGGAAGGGGCGCGAAAGCTACCTCCGGGATATCGACGGGTTCGTGCAGTTCTCCCTGCTCAAGGGCGACGACCCCGGCGACTACGTTTCGCACACCATCTGGGAGTCGCGCGAGGCCTTCCTCGCCTGGGCGCAGTCCGACCACTTCCGGCGCGCGCACGCGCAGGCGGGCCCGCCCGAGGGCGTGGTCGAGGGCCACCCCCGCGCCCGCTTCTACGAGGCGGTCATCGTCGAACAGGGGGCGGACGCCCCTGCCGGCTGATTCCGAAAGCCCGCTCCGCCCGGAGCACTTTCGCCGCGTCGACGAATCGGACGACGCCCGTTTCTACGCGCAGCCGCGGCTCGTCAACCACATCGACGACGCGGCCATCGCCGCCATCGGCGACCTCTACGGGCGGCTGCTGCCCGACGGCGGCCACGTGCTCGACCTCATGGCGAGCTGGGTCTCGCACCTGCCCGCGGATGCGCGCTACGCGGGCGTGACCGGGCTGGGGCTGAACCAGATCGAGCTGGAGCGCAACCCCGCGCTCACGCGGCGCACGGTGCACGACCTCAACCGCGATCCGGCGCTGCCCTACGCCACGGACGAGTTCGACGGCGCGGTCCTCAGCGTCTCCGTGCAGTACCTCACGCGGCCGGCGGCGGTGTTCGCCGAGGTGGGGCGCGCGCTCAAGCCGGGCGCGCCCTTCGCCGTGACCTTCTCCAACCGCATGTTCCCGACGAAGGCGGTGCTCGCCTGGCGGATGCTGGACGACGAGGGGCGCGCGAACCTGGTGGCGCTCTACTTCGGGGAATCGGGGGCCTTCGCGCCGCCGCGCGCCTTCGACCTCAGCCCCGCGCCGGGCCGCTCCGATCCGGTCTACGCCGTCGTCGCCGAGGCGCTTCCCCCCGCGGACGCGGAGGACGCGGGCGGTTCGACGGGCATCACGTGAAGATCCTCCGGCGGCAGCTCCAGCGTCCACGCCTTGCGCGCGGCCACGCCCAGCACCTCGTAGGGGCGCGCCGCGATCTCCACCTCGACCGGCTGGCCGAGGGAGCAGGCGAAGCGCAGCGTGTGGCTGGCGCCGTAGGCGAACTCCTCGGCGATGGCGGCATCCAGCAGGTTCGGGTGGTCGGGGTCGCCCGCGTCCAGCCGCCGCAGGTTGACGCGCTCGGCGCGGATGGCCACGTCCACCGCCTCGCCCGTGGTGGGCCGCCAGTCCGGCGGCGCGACCGCGCGCAGGATCGCGCCGCCCGTCTCCACCGTCAGCGTCCCCGCGCCCGCCGCCGCCACGCGCCCGCGCAGGATGTTGGCCACGCCCGTCAGTTCGGCCACGCGGCGGCTGGCGGGCTGGCGGAAGACGCGCTCGCGGGCGTCGAACTGCAGCACGCGGCCCGCGTCGAACACGGCCAGCCGGTCGGCCACGAGGTGGGCCTCGCGCAGGTCGTGCGTGACGAACACGACGCTCAGGCCGAGCTCGCCGCGCAGGCGGATCAGCTCGCGGCGCAGCTCCGCCCGCAGCGATTCGTCCAGCGCGCTGAAGGGCTCGTCGAGCAGGAGCAGGGGGGCCTCGCGGGCGAGCGCGCGGGCCAGCGCCACGCGCTGCTGCTGCCCCCCGCTGAGCGACCGCGGCTTGCGCTCGCGCAGCTCCCCGATGCGCATCAGGTCGAGCAGCTCGCCGAGGCGGCGCTCGCGGTCCGCGCCGGTCATGCCGAAGGCCACGTTGGCGGCCACGCTCAGGTGGGGGAAGAGGGCGAGGTCCTGCACCACGTAGCCGGCGGCGCGCCGCTGCGGGGGCAGGTCGACGCCCGCGCGCGAATCGAACACGGGCTCGCCGCCGATGACGATGCGTCCCTCTGCCGGACGTCGCAGCCCGGCGGCGAACTGCAGCGTCAGGCTCTTGCCCGCGCCGGAGTGGCCGAACAGCACCACGATCTCGCGCGCGGCGTCGAAGGCGGCGTCGTAGGCGAAGCCGCCCAGCCGCGCGCGCGCCGCGAACGCCAGCGTCACGGTCCCTCCCGTCCGGCGCGCGCGGAGATGAGCCAGAAGGCGGCCAGCGCCACCAGTCCGGCGGCCAGCAGCAGCAGCGAGAGGGCCACGGCGGCGGTCAGCCCGGCGGCGCTTTCGAAGGCGCCGAGGATGGCCAGCGGCATGGTCTGCGTTTCGCCGCGCAGGTTGCCCGCGAAGATGAGCGTGGCCCCCAGTTCGCCCAGCGCGCGCGCCCAGCAGAGCGCCGCCCCCGCCGCCAGCGAGGGCCAGCTGAGCGGCAGCGTGACGCGCAGGAAGGCGCGCAGCCGCGAGGCCCCCAGTGTGTGCGCCACGCGCTCGTACTGCGCGTCCACGCCCGCGAAGCCCGCCCGCGCCGCGCGCACGTAGAAGGGCGCGCCCACGAACAGCTGGGCCATGATCACGGCGGTCGTGCTGAACCCGATGGTCACGCCGAACCAGCCGTCCAGCGGTTCGCCCAGCAGCCCGTTGCGCCCGAAGGCGGTGAGCAGGGCCACGCCCGCGATGGTGGGGGGCAGCACGATGGGCAGGTCGATGAGCGCCTCCAGCGCGCCCTTGCCGCGGAAGCGCGCGCGCGCCAGCCACCAGGCCACGGGCGTGCCCGCCGCCACGGCGATGGCCAGCGCCGCCGTCGAGGTCCACAGCGAGAGCGCGAGCGCGTCCAGGGCCATGCCGCTGGTCATGGCCTCGCGCGCCCCGGCGTCGCGCAGCCCCCGTTCCAGCAGCCCCGCGAAGGGCAGCAGGAAGAACAGCGCGAAGAGCGCGATGGGCGCGGCCAGCCCCAGCGGCGGGATGCGCGCGCTCACGGCCCCTCCCCGGCGGGCGTGAAGCCGTGGCGCGTGAGGATGGCGGCCCCCTCCGGCGAGACCGCGAAGGCGAGGAAGGCGCGCGCCGCCCCGCCCTCCCGCAGCAGCGCGATGCGGTAGTCGGCGGCGGCCTGGAAGCGCGCCGGCACGGGTACGGCGCGCACCGTCGCGCCCGCGCGCGTGAGGTCGCTGGCGTAGACGATGGCGGCGTCGGCCTCGCCCAGCTCCACGCGCGCGAGGGCGGCGCGCACGTTCGGCTCGTGGCTGCGCACGTTGGCCAGCACGCGCGCGGCGAAGTCGGGCGGGAAGCCGTCCGCGCCGCTGGCCAGAGCCAGCGCCCGCCGCGCGTAGCGCCCCGCCGGCACCGCCTCCGCCGCCAGCGCGAGGCGCAGGCCGGGCGTGGCGAGGTCGGCCAGCGCGCCCACGTCCGCGCCCTCGGCCACCGCCACGATGAGCCGGTTGCCCGCCAGCGCGCGCTGCTCGACCACCAGTCCGGCGGCGGCCAGCGCCTCCACCTCGTCGGGGCTGGCGCTGGCGAACACGTCCACGGGCGCGCCCTCCAGCGCCTGCGTGCGCAGCGCCGCCGACCCGGCGAAGGAGAAGCGCGCCGCCGCCCGCGGATGGGCCGCCTCGAACGCCTCCCCCAGCTCCGTGAAGGCGTCCGTGAGCGAGGAGGCCGCGAACACGGTGACGGTCTCGCGGGACGCGCCGCCGCACGCCCACGCCGTGAGCGCCAGCGCGAGCGCCGCCGCCGCGAGGGCCGCGCGCGGGCGCACGGGCCGCTAGCGGGCGAAGGCCGCGCGCATCTCCGCGAGGCGCGCCTCCACGCCCTCGCGCGTGTCCTCGTGCGTGACCACGTAGAGCGCGTTCGCGCGGATGGCGTCGAGCACGCGCGCCGCCACGGCCTGCGGCGGCATCCCCGCGGCGATGCCCTGGCGGATGGGCTCGGCGTACTCGGGCACGTCCTCGGGGCCGCCGTGCGCCCGGGGGCGGTTGCGCCCCGCCTCCACGATGCGCGTGGCCACGCCCCCGGGGCAGAGCACGGAGACGCCCACGTCCAGCGGCGCGAGGTCCACGCGCAGGTGCTCGGAGAGGCCCACCACGGCCTGCTTCGAGGCCACGTAGGAGGCCATGCCCGGCGGCGCGAAGAGGCCCGCGCTGGAGGCCGTGTTCACGATGTGCGCCTCCGTCCCCTGCGCGAGCAGGCGCGGCAGGAACTGCGTCACGCCGTTCACCACGCCCCCCAGGTTCACCGACATCACCCAGTCCCAGTCCGCGTCGCTCATGTCGGCGGCGTTGCGGAAGGCGACCACGCCCGCGTTGTTGCAGAGCACGCCCACCTCCCCGAAGGCCGCGAAGGCCTCGTCCGCCAGCGCCTTCACGGAGGCGCGGTCGGCCACGTCCGTGCGCACGGCGACGGCGTTCCCGCCCGCGTCGGCGATGGCGCGCGCCACGCTCTCGGCGGCGTCGCCGTCGACGTCCGAGACGACCACGTTCATGCCGGTGTTGGCGAAGGCGCGGCAGAGCGCCTCGCCGATGCCGCTGCCGCCGCCGGTGACGACCGCCGTCCTGCCGGGTCCGAGTTCCATGGCGCACCTCCGCGCGGCGCATCTTACGGGATCGGGGGCGGGGGGTGTAGCGCGTAAGGGGGAAGGGGTGCTAGCATGCTGAGGCAGGAGCACGGGTGCGCTTTGGCAAGTCGTCAGGCGCTCTCTGGCAGATATGCCGTACTAGCCCGAAGTGATCGGGGCGAGGGGCAAACAATGGTGCTGACCGACCAGGACCTCCAAGATCTGTTGCGTTTGCCCAAGCAGATCGTGGAGAAAACGCCCGTCAGGGGCTATAGGAATGAGGGTGGCCATAAGCGCTGCGATTTGAAGCTGGCAGCTCAGGATGATGAGACTGGGATTTTCTCCGTTTTTGTTCGCCAGAGCACCCAATTCATCGAAAACTTCTCGCTCGGTCTGAAATTCAGGCCTAATGACCGAAGGACGCAGGAATTCGTCATTATTCGTTACAATGGTCCGCATGGCGAAGTGAGTCGTCATCAGGATGGCCATTATGATAAACCTCATATTCATCGAATCACCGCTACGGAAATTTCCTCTGGCAGTACTCAGCCTCGAGCAAAGCAGCGGGAGATCACTGACAGGTACCAGACTTATGAACAAGCCATCGGCGCTTTCTTTGAGGAAGTCAGTGTGGAAAATTATGGACAGTACTTTCCGGAATCTAGCCAGGGAAGGTTGCTGTAATGGACATTGACAGGATCCTCGCGACTCTGAATCACTCGAGGGGCGATTCCTTTGGTTTCTATGAGCGTCGCCTTGGGATGTACCAGATTATGGTTCCGATCCTTCACGAGGATGGAGATATGCTGGACATCTATCTTTGTGATAGCCCTCTCGGCGATGAATATACTAGGATTTGTGACTTTGGAATGTCTCTGATGCGCTTGTCCTATACCTTTGCTGTGAATACTCCGGCTCGGCAGCGGATTCTTGATAATATCTGCATTAATAATGGAGTGGATATCGAGGAAGACAACTTGTTCATGGATGTTCTGTCTGCTCAAATCTATGAGGGTATCCTTCAGTTTGCTGGTTGCGTTCAGAAAATCTGTAACATGGAATACTGGAGCAGGGAGATTATTCGTAGTGCATTCTACGAAGATCTTGATAGCTATATTGAAGAAGAAATGGCTGAGTTTTCTCCGGCACCTAAGATCTATCCCATTCCGGACTATCCTATTGGTGTTGATTGGTCTCTTTCCCACAATAACCACCGCTTCTTTGTGTTTGGTGTGCGAGGGGATGATAAGGCCAAGAATGTGGCAATCGCCTTGTTGGAATTCCAAAAGGCTGCGATTCCGTTCATTAGCTTGGTTATCCATGAGAATATGGATGAACTTGGCAAGAGGGAACGCCTGTATCTGACTCGCAATGCTGATACACAGTATCCTCTTCTTGATGACTTTAAAGACAAAGGTGCGCTGGATATTCGACGACTGGTGCGCGTGTCTTAGGCGTGTACTGCGACACGTTCGTTTGTGGAGAAATGCCCTTGTGACCAGCCCCTCCGAACTCCGCAGCGTGGGCATTGTCGGCGGGGGGACCGCCGGGTACCTCACCGCGCTCGCCCTCCGCAAGAAACTGCCCCACCTGCGCGTCACCCTCATCGAATCGCCCGACATCCCCATCATCGGCGTCGGCGAGGGCACCACGCCCATCATGGTCAAGTTCCTCCACGCCTACCTCGAACGCGACGTGCATGAGCTGTTCCGCATCGTCAAGCCCACCTGGAAGTTCGGCGTGAAGTTCGAGTGGGGGCCGCCCGGCGACTCCTTCTTCAACTACGCCTTCCACCCCGGTCCGGTGCTCGATTCGGTCTACTACGGCGGCGACTTCAACGAGTACTCGCTCGGCTCGCTGCTCATCTCGGAGGAGCGCGCGCCCATTCTCGGGGACGAGGAGGGGCGGCTCACCTCGCTCGTGGACCGCATCCCCTTCGCCTACCACCTCGACAACGGGCGCTTCGTGGCGTACCTGCGCGAGCAGGCCGAACGCGACGGCGTGGAGCGGCTGGAGCGCTCGGTCACGGCCTTCGTGCCGGAGGCGGACGGCGAGGGGCTGGACCACCTCGTCACGGACGACGGCGAGGAGCGGCGCTTCGACCTGTACGTGGACTGCACGGGCTTCCGCTCGGCCATCATGGGGGAGGCGCTGGGCTCGCCCTTCCACGACTACGGGGGCAGCCTGTTCTGCGACCGCGCCATCGTGGCCAACGTGCCCCACGGCGGGCACGTCAAGCCCTTCACCACGGCGGAGACGATGGATGCGGGCTGGTGCTGGAACACGCCCTCGGTGGAGGACGACCACCGCGGCTACGTGTTCTCCTCGCGCTTCCTCGACGACGAGGCGGCGGCGGCGGAGATGCGTGCCAGGAATCCGGGCATGGGCGAGCACCGCGTCATCCGCTTCCGCACGGGGCGGCGCGAGCATTTCTGGAAGGGGAACGTGGTGGCCGTGGGCAACTCCTACGGCTTCGTGGAGCCGCTGGAATCGACGGGGCTGCATATGATCATCCTCGAGATCAACCAGCTGGTGCTCAACTTCCCGCGTTCGCGGCGGGACACGGCCATCCGCCGCATCGTGAACCGCACGCTGAACGCGCACTGGGACGACGTGCGCTGGTTCCTGGCCGTGCACTACCGCTTCAACCGCAAGCTGGACACGCCCTTCTGGGAGACCTGCCGCAACGAGACGGACATCGGCGGCGCGGAGGAGCGCGTGGCCCTCTTCCGCGAACGCGCGCCGCTCACCTACCGCCAGTCGCAGTTCTTCAAGCCGGAGGAGGTGTTCGGTGATTTCGCCTACGACGTGCTGCTGCTGGGGCAGCGCGTGCGCGGGCGCTACCTGGAGGCGAACCAGAGCCGCGTGGAGTGGAGCAAGCGCACGGAGGGGCTGCGGCGGCTGGCGGCGAGCGCGCTCACGCAGGAACGGGCCTTCGAGGCGCTGGCGCAGGCCCCGCCGGAGGCGCTGGGGGCGCTCGTCTCCTCGCCCAACACCTGGGCCGTCTGGCCCTGACGCATGGCCGCCATCCAGCCGCCGCCGCCCGCGGGCCAGCGCCTGCCGTGGGAGAAGGCGCCGCGCCGCCTGCGCGAGGCGCTGGAGGCGTGGGCGGGCGCGCCCATGCGCGAGGCCGTCACGCAGCCGTCCGGCTTCTCGCCGGGCGTGGCCGCGCGCCTGCGCCTCGCCGACGGACGGCGCTTCTTCGTGAAGGCGGTCGGCCCCGCGCCCAACCCCGACAGCGCGGGCATCCACCGGCGCGAGCTGCGCGTCCTGCGCGCGCTGCCCGACGACCTGCCCGCGCCGCGCCTGCGCTGGCATCTTGACGAGGGCGAGGACGGCTGGATCGCGCTCGCGCTCGATGACGTCGACGGGCGGCACCCGCGCCAACCCTGGGAGCTGGGCGAGCTGGAGCGCGTGCTGGACGCGCTCGTGCGGCTGGGCGAACGGCTCACGCCCGCGCCCTTGCCGCCGGACGTCGCGCCGCGCATCGCCGGACGCTTCACGCTGTCGGGCTGGGGACGGCTGCTGGCGGCGGACGCGCGCACGCTCGCCCGCCTCGATCCGTGGTGCCGCGACAACCTCGAGCGGCTGGCCGCGCTGGAGGCGGGCGCGGGCGACGCGGCGGCGGGCGAGACGCTCATTCACCACGACATCCGCGCCGACAACCTGCTGCTCGCGCCCGACCGCGTGTGGTTCCTCGACTGGCCGCACGCGCACGTGGGCGCGGCCTGGCTGGACGCGGTCATCTTCGCGCCGAGCGTGACCATGCAGGGCGGCCCGCCGCCGGAGGAGGTGGTCGCGGGCCATCCCGCCCTCCGCGCCGCCGACCCCGAGGCCGTGACGGCCGTGGTGGCGGCGCTGGCGGGCTTCTTCACGGAGCAGGGGATGCGTCCGCCGCCGCCCGGCCTGCCCACGCTGCGCGCTTTCCAGGAGGGGCAGGGCGCGGTCGCGCGCGACTGGCTGCGCCGCCGCCTGCGCTAGGGAGTCGTCGGCGCGGGCGGCTCTTCGAAGGCGAATGCCTGACGGCTGAGCACGGGGTAGAGCGTGAAGATGGGCGTGCCGTGGGGGATGACCGCCGATTCCACGCCCGCGCGCAGGGCCAGGTGCATGTTCACGTAATTGTAGCTGAGCCCGTCCTGCCAGGGTTCGCCCCGGGCGCGCGCGTACTCCTCGTTCGTGCCGAGGCCGTAGGTGCGCGTGAGCAGGCCGCTCGCGCCCGTCAGCCCCAGCTCGCCCAGCTCGGGCGCGCCCTGCAGCAGGATGGCCACGCGCGAGGCGTCGAACCACACCTTCAGGTTGCAGCTCACCTGCACGTACTCGCCCAGCGCGCCCAGGTGCTGGAGCACGGTGAGGGGGAAGCCCAGCTCCGGCGGCGCCTTCCCCGGCGGCGGGCGGTCCCACGCGAACTCCGCGTCCTTCACGCGCGAGGCCGAGACGTAGACCAGCCGCGGGTCGTCCACGGGCACGTCCACCACCGTGCCGTCGCGGTCGCTGGTGAGCCGCCCCAGCTGGTAGCGCAGGGGGAAGGAGTAGCCGGGCGCGCCGTAGAAGATGCGCACGCCCGTCTCCAGCGGGTCGCGCGGCGAGCGGCTCAGCTTCAGGTCGAAGGGCAGGAGCACGTGGAAGGCGTGCGTGCGCGCGTTCATGAAGGGCCCGCAGGCGCCCTCGAACTCCTTGTGGATGGCCTCGTTGTCCGGCTCGAAGTCGCGCGCCGGGCCGGTGTAGTTCTGCGCGCGCCGCGCCTCGGGCGTGAGCCGGTAGCGCTCCTGGTAGTGCGCCGCCGCCCGCTTCTGGGCGAGGTCCGTGAACCAGCCGGGGGCCTCGCTCTCGATGACGATGCGCTCGCGTTCGCCCGCCTCCGCGCGGCGCACGCGCACGGCCTCGTGGTAGCGCTCCAGCTCGTGCGCCGTGCGCCGCCGCTCCTGCTCCACTTGCGCCGCCGCCGGCGATCCCGCCAGGCGGGTGCGCGGCAGCAGCGCCCTGGCCCGCTCCAGGAACTCGAGCTTCACGCCGTAGCGGCGCGGTTCGGGCGCGAACGACTGCGCCGCCGCCAGCAGCAGGCTCAGCTGCTCGTCGGCGGTCAGGCCGAGCGCGTCGAGGTCCTGTTCGCGCAGGAAGGCGGCGGCCAGCGGCGCGAACGCCTGCTCCCGCCGGATGGCGAGCGTGAGCAGGTGGTTCAGGTAGCCGCGCGCCTCGTCGGGCGACATCGCGTCCGGCACGGGCCGCATCGTACACCCGCGCCCCCGCCGCGGCTGCTACCATCGCCCCGCACGTTTGCCGAGGGAGGCCGTCATGGCGGGCAAGGCCGAGGTCGAGATCGCGCGCAGGCTCTTCGAGGAAGGCTGGAGCGGGGGCCACGTGGACGCGCCGCTGCAGTTCATGACCGACGACATCGTCATGCGCGACGTGGTGGGGCACCCGGAGGCCATGCGCGGCCACGACGCCGTGCGCGAATTCTGGGCCAGTGCCGCGCCCACGCTGAAGGTGCTGCCCGAGGACGTTTACGTGGCGGGCAGCGGCGTGGCCGTGCTCTGGATGGCCTATTCGCAGGTGCCGGCCAGCGCGGAGGAGAACGCGGGCCGCTGGTGGTGCGGCGAGGGCATGTCGCGGCTCGAATTCCGCGACGGCAAGGTCTGCCTCGAGGTGGACTACTGGCACGGCGCGCAGGGCATGTGCGACGACTGGCGGGCGCACTGGGAGGCGCGCCGCGCGCGTCCCTGGCGCGAGCTCGGCCCCCTCACCGGCGCGGAGTCGTAAGGGCGGCGTAAGGAGGCGGAGGCGCGCGCCTCCCCATACTGGCCGCCATGCGGATGCGCGCCGCCGCCGTCCTGCTCGCCTGCGCCGCCCTGTTCGCGGCCTGCGGGGGCGCTCCCGACGCGGCGCTGCCCGCGCCTACGGCCAGCGCCACGCCGTCGCCGGAACCGACGGCCACCGCCACGCCTTCCCCCGCGCCGGAACCGACGGCCACGGTCACTGCCACGCCCGCGCCGTCCCCCGACGCGACGCCATCCCCGACGCCCGCGCCGCGCCCGATCACGGACGAGGACGTGCTCGGGCTCGTCTACTGGACCGAGTTCGAGTTCTGGAATGGCTACCCGCTCGTCGGCGACACCTCGGAGAGCGTCTTCGACCTGCTGCGGGCCATGTCGCGCGACGACGTCTGGCTGCCGTACCTCATCGACCTCGCCACCGTGCCCGCGCCCTACAGCGCCTTCGTCTACCGCACGCTCATCGACGCGCGGCCCGACGAAATCCCCGTGTTCGACTGGGTGGAGGGGCGCGGCCCGCGCTCGCCCGCCGACGACACGCCCCTCTACCTCGCCTTCAAGCACAAGCTCGTCACCGGCATCCAGGAGCGCATGGGCGCGTTTCTCGACCCCGCCAAACCGCGCGCGCTCTCCGCGCAGGAGGTGTTCTGGGGCGGCGTGCGCGTCGATGGCATCCCGCCGCTGGAATCGCCCGCCTTCGTCGCGCCGGAGGCGGCGGCCGCCTGGATCGGGCCGAAGGACCTCGTCATCGGCGTCGAGATCAACGGGGACGCGCGCGCCTACCCGCGCCGCATCATCGACTGGCACGAGATGGTGAACGACACCGTGGGCGGCGTGCCCGTCTCGCTGGCCTACTGCACGCTCTGCGGCAGCGCCATCCTCTACGACGGGCGCGCGGGCGGCGCGGTCCACCGCTTCGGCACCAGCGGCCTCCTCTACCGCTCGAACAAGCTCATGTACGACCGCGCCACCAACAGCCTCTGGGAGCAGTACACGGGCGAACCCGTATGGGGCGACCTCGTGGGGAGCGGCCTGCGACTCGCCATCCTGCCCGTGGTCCACACCACCTGGGAGGAGTGGCTGGCGGCCCACCCCGACACGCGCGTGCTCGACATCGAGACCGGCCACTCCCGCGACTACCGCGAGGGCGCCGCCTACGCCCGCTACTTCGCCAGCTCCGGGCTCATGTTCCCCGTGCCCGACCGGCGCGGCCCGCTCGGCGTCAAGGACGGCGTCTACGCCGTGCGCCACCACGGCGAGGTGGTGGCCTACCCCATCCTGCTGCTGGGGGAGCGCGGCTTCGTGGAGGACGAGATCGGCGGCGCGCGCGTGGTCGTGTTCGCCACCGCCGACCGCACGGGCGCGCGCGCCTACGCCGCCGGCGACGAGCGCTTCGTCTCCTTCGACGCGGACGCGGGCGTGGCGCTGGCGGAGGGCGGCGCGCGCTGGCGGCTCACGGAGGGCGCGCTGCTGGACGGGAGCGGCGGCGAGCTCGCGCGTCTGCCCGGCCACAACAGCTTCTGGTTCGCGCTGACCAACCACCTCCCCGCCTTCCGCCTCTACGAGCCGCCCGCCACGTCCTGAGCCGCCTTGCCCGCGCTGGAGGTGTGGTGATTGGGGCGCGGATGTCGAGCGCTGGCGGGCGATGCGCGCGGGGGCGTAGGCTGCGGGCGTGAGCGTTCCCCTGCCCCTCGACGGCGTGCGCGTGATCGACCTCACGGGCGTGTGGGCCGGTTCCTTCTCGACCGTGCTGCTGGCCGACCTCGGCGCGGAAGTGCTGAAGGCCGAGAACCAGTACGTGTGGCAGCCGCTCACGCGCGGCTCGCGGGCGCGGCCCACGGCGGAGGAACTGCGCGCCTACCCCTCGTCCATGTCCTACCCCGGCAACGAGCCCGGCCCGCGCCCGTGGAACTACTGCTCGCTGTTCGTGGGCATGTACCGCAACAAGCGCAGCTTCACGGTCGACCTGCGCCGTCCCGAGGGGCTGGCCATCCTCGGGCGCGTGGTCGCGCGGTCGGACGTGGTGATCGAGAACAGCGCCGTGGGAACCATGGAGAAGCTGGGCGTCACGTGGGAGTGGCTGCGCGAGCAGCGCGGGGACGTCATCTTCGTGCGCGCCTCGGGCTACGGGCTGACGGGGGACTACGCGGACGCGCGCACGCTGGGCACGCACCTGGAGGGGGTGATGGGGCACCAGCTGCTGCGCGGCCACGCGGGCGCGGGCCCCACCGTGCCCATCTTCGCCGCCGACTACGTGAGCGGCACGCAGATCGCGCTGGCCGTGCTCATGGCGCTCTGGCACCGCACCAACACGGGCGCGGGGCAGTTCATCGAGCTGGCGCAGGCGGAGAACGCCGCCGCCATGTTCGCGCAGGCCTACCTGAACTACGGCCTCAACGGCGAGGTGGAGCATGCCATCGGCAACCGCTCCATCCACGCCGCCGACGGCGAGGCCCCCTGCGGCGTCTACCCCTGCCGTTCGGAGGGGGACGCGGAGACGGGCGGCGACCGCTGGATCGCCATCACCGTGACGGGCGACGCCGAATGGGAGGCGCTGCGCCGCACGATGGGCGACCCCGACTGGGCCGCCGACCCCGGGCTGGCCAGCGCCGCGGGCCGCGCCGCCCGCCAGGACGCCATCGACGCGCGCCTGCGGGAATGGACGCGGGGGTTCGACGACGAGGCGCTGTTCCACCGCCTGCAGGAGGCGGGCGTGGCGGCGGCGCCGGTGCTGCCGTCCTGGCGCGTGCTCGCCGACCCGCACGTGCGCGCCCGCGGCCTCTACCGCGACCGCGACCTGTCCGACGGCGTGGGGCGCTACGCCTGCCCCGCCCCGCTCTACGCCCTGCCCGACTGCGAGGGGGGCATCCGTCGCGCGCCCGTGGCCATGGGGCAGGACAACGACTACGTCTACCGCGATCTGCTGGGCGTGAGCGACGAGGAGTACGCGCGGCTGGCGGCGGATGGGCACATCGCCGACGGCTTCCACGAATCCGTGCGGTGAGCCGCGCGCCGATCACATTCGGCCCGCAAACTGTGCCGCATGGAGTGGACGGCCCGTGCCTGACCTGATCGGCGTGGCGCGCGACCGCGCGTGGCTGGCGGACCGGCGCGGCGCGCTGGCCAGCTGCCTGGCGGAGGCGCTGGGCACGTTCGCGCTCGTGTTTGCGGGCGCGGGCGCGATGGCCGTGGACGCGGCCAGCGGCGGCGCGGTCACGGGCGTGGGCGTGGGCCTCGCCTTCGGCTTCGCGGTGATGGCCGCGGTCCTCGCCCTCGGCCACGTCTCCGGCGCGCACATCAACCCCGCCGTCACCGTCGCGTTCCTGGCGACGGGGCGCATTGGCGCGATGCGCGCGCTGGCCTACGCGACAGCGCAGCTCGCGGGCGCGGTGCTCGCGGGACTGACCGTCGTCGCCATCGTGGGCGACGCGGGCGACGCCGGGGCCACGGCTCCGCGCATCGGCGGGACGGACGCGGCCCTGCTCTCCGAGGTCGTGCTGACCTTCTTCCTCACGCTCATCGTCTTCGGCGTGGCCACGGACGAGCGCGCGCGGGGCGCCTTCGCGGGCGTCGCCATCGGGGCGTGGGTGGGGCTGGCCGCCATCGGCTGGGGCCCGATCGCCAACGCCTCCATGAACCCCGCGCGCTCGTTCGGCCCCGCCGTGGCGAGCGGCGAATGGAGCGCGCACTGGGTCTACTGGGCCGGCCCCGTGGCGGGGGCGGTGCTGGGCGCGCTCGCCTACGCGCTGCTGCGGGCACGGCCCGTGCGCGACTCGTCATAACGCGGCGCGCGGGCGCGGGCGGGGGGCTATCCTGTGCGCGATGACGGCGGCCGAACGCTACCGGGCGATGGTCGATGCGGTCGACGCGCAGCGGCGCGAGCTGGGGCTGGACGCCTACGATGCCGCCCGCTGGAGCCGCAACGCGCCCACCTACCGCTTCGACCCGCGCCGCCCGCTCGATCCGAACCTCGCGCTGCTGGCCGAATACGTGCGCGCGGACGACCATGTGGTCGACGTGGGCGGCGGCGCGGGGCGCATCGGCCTGCCGCTGGCGCTGCGCTGTCGCGCGCTCACCAACGTCGAGCCCGCGCCCGGCATGGGCGAGGCTTTTCTGGAGTTGGCCGCCGAAGCGGGCATCGCCAACGCCGCGCTTACGCCCCGCTCCTGGCTTGAGGCGGAGGTTGAGGGCGACGTGGTCATCAGCGTCGACGTCGTCTACTTCGTGCGGGAGATCGAGTCCTTCCTGCGCAAGCTCGACCGCGCCGTCGCGCGCCGCGCCGCCATCTGGATCTGGAGTCCCACGCCGCCCGCCATGAACGCCCGCCTCTTCGCCATCGCGCACGGCGTGGAGCAGGCGCCCGCGCCCGGCCACCGCGAGCTGCTGCCCGTGCTGTGGGAACTGGGGCTGTTGCCGGAGGTGCGCCTGTTGCCGGAGCCGTTCACCTGGCCCGAGGCCATGGCGGCGCCGGTGAACGCGGATGAGGCCGTGGCCTTCGCCCTGGACGCGGTCGATGCGGCCGGGACGGCGGGGGCGGCGGAGCGGGTGGCCGCGCGGCTGGACGAGCTGTTCGCGCGCGATGGCGGAGGGCGTTGGCGTCCCGCGTGGCGTCCGGCCATGCGCGGCCTGCTGATCACATGGGAGACGGCGCGCTGACCAGCCATCCGCCCGTTGCGAGCCATGTCCGAGCGGCGCTGCGACGGCCCGATGGCTTCGCGCTGCTCCTGTTCGGCATCGCCCTGCTGGGCGTGGCGCTGGCCCTGTTGCGCGAGGCCGCCCACGGCGGGGTGTTCCACGGCGACGCGGTCAACTACATCGGCGTGGCCCGGCGGCTACAGGACGGGGACGGGTTCGCGGGCTTCCTCAACTACCCCTACGGGTCGTTCCCGCCGCTCTACCCGATGCTGCTGGCGGGGGCGGGGTTCTTCGTTTTCGACCCCCACGCCGTGGCTGGCCCCCTCAACGCGGCCTGCTTCGGGCTGACCGTGCTCGCGCTGGGCTGGTGGCTGCGCTGGTGCGGCGTCGCCCGGCCGTTCGCGGCGCTGGGCTGCCTCGCCACGGCCCTCGCCATCCCGTTGACCGGCATTTCCGCGCTCGCCATGTCCGAGACGCCCTTCATCCTGCTCACGCTGCTCGCGCTCATGCTGACGGCGGCGCACCTGAATGGCGGCGGGCGCACGGCGCTGCTGTGGGCCGCGCTGTTCACGGCGTTCGCCTGTCTTGAGCGCTACATGGGCATTGCCCTCGTGCTCGCCGTCGCGCCATTGCTGCTGTTCCGGCGCGGCGCCCCGCCGTCGGAGCGCATGCGGCGGCTGGCCGTCTGGGCGACGCTGGCGGCGCTTCCCCTCGCGCTCTGGCTGCTGCGCACCCTCTCGATCGCCGGCACCCTCGCGGTGGCGCGGTCGCCCTGGGACCTGTCGGTGGGCCAAACCTTGGATGGACTGGTCGACGTCGTGAAGGACTGGGCGTTCCTCGTTCCGCCGTCCGGGGGAACGCTCGGGGCCGTGACGGAGGCGGCGCTCATCGTGCTGCTGGCCGCGGGGGCGCTGGCGGTCGCGGCCGCGGGATGGCGTGCGATGGGGGACGGGCGCGCGCGCGCGAGCTGGCTGACGGCGAGCGCCTTCGTGGTTGCCTTCACCGCCCTCTACCTGTTCGTGCTGTTCGTGGTCACCGGGACGGACAGCCTCTCGCGGGAGTTGCTGCCCTGTCTCGTTCCCGCCATCTTCCTGCTGACGCTGGCGGCGGACCGGCTCTGGCACCACGGGACGCGCGCGACGCTCCCGCGCATCGCCGCCGTCGCCATCGCGGGCGCGCTGGGCCTCTGGGCGCTGGGGAACGCGGCGCTCACCGCGCAGGCCCTCGCGCGCGACGACGCGGTCTCGCTGCTGCCCGACTGGAGCGCGCCCTGGCAGGGGTACGCGGCGGTGGAATGGTTCGGCGAGCCGCGGGGCGAGTCGTTCCTTTCGAACCGGCACGACCTGCTCTACATATCGCTTGGCCCCGAGAACGGCTACCAGCGCCTGCCGGATTCGCGCGACCGCACGGCGCGGGCCATCGACGGCGCGGAACCGGGAACGTGGGTCGTCTGGTTCCGCGACTGGCCCGCGAACCGCGGCTACGGTTACGGCCTTGCCGAGCTGCGAGCCTCGCCCGCGCTGGAGGAGGTGGCGGCGTTCCCCGACGGCGTCATCCTGCGCGTGCGCTGAGGTCCCGCTTGCGCGTTAGCGGGGCGGCTGCGATGGTGGAGGGGCAGCGCCTGCTGCCGCCGAATCCCCTTCGCGGGGAGCGGGGGAACCGCCACATCGGGGCGAACCGCATCCGCGGGCGACACCTCCGGTCGCAGCCCGTCAGCTAACCCCGCAGGCGTAGGAGGGACCTCACGTTGGGGTCTCTCGACCGCTTCGTTCCGGTTCGCGCGCGACGCCCGGAACCCGAACCGACCGGGATGGCCACGGGGCCCCGACGACGACGCCTGGCGCCGTTCCCGTGGCGGGGACGCCGCCACCGATGCTCGCCGGAGGTGAACCCGTGATCGAGCACGAACTGGCCCGGTCGGTCCTTCTGGAGCGCTCCCAGCTGCTGAACTCGCCCGAGTGGCGGTTCCGCAAGGAGTGGGACGCCCTGCGCGCCGAGGAGGCGCTCGCCCGCGAACGCGCGGACGAGGAACTTCGGATCGACCGTCTTCGCGACAAGCTCGCGCGCGCGGCCTAAGCGCCGCACCGCATCGCCGAACGCGAGGGCCGCGCCCGCGGGCGTGGTCCGGTTCCGGGCACAATCGGGGCGGGGGTTCGCACGGACCCCCGTCCCGTTGCGTATGCTTGGGGGGAGCGGCGCGTTCGCGCGGACGGAGGAACGGTGCTCTACGGCAAATGGCGCCCGCGCGGCTTCGACGAGGTGGTCGGGCAGGACCACGTGGTGGCCACGCTGCGCAACGCGCTGATCACGGACCAGGTGGCGCACGCCTACCTGTTCTCGGGGCCGCGCGGCACGGGCAAGACCACCACCGCCCGCATCCTCGCCAAGGCGGTGAACTGCCGCGAGCGCCGCGAGGGCGACCCCTGCAACGCCTGCCGCGCCTGCGAGGCCATCAACCGCGGGGCCGCGCTCGACCTCATCGAGATGGACGCGGCCAGCAACCGCGGCATCGACGACGTGCGCGAGCTGCGCGACAAGATCGCCTTCGCGCCCAGCGACCTCGACCGCAAGGTGTACCTGCTCGACGAGGTGCACATGCTCACCACGGGTGCCTTCAACGCCCTGCTGAAGACGCTGGAGGAGCCGCCGCCGCACGCCATCTTCATCCTCGCCACGACCGAGCTGCACGAGCTGCCGCCCACCATCGTGTCGCGCTGCCAGCGCTTCGATTTCCGGCGCGTGCCCGTGGAGGCGATGGTCGAGCGCCTCGGCTATATCGCCGGGCGGGAGGGCTACGCCGTGCCCGATGAGGGGCTGCTGGCCATCGCGCGGGAGGCGCGCGGCGCGCTGCGGGACGCCATCACGCTGCTCGAACAGGTCGCCGCCACCTACGGCCCCGCGCCGGGCACCGACGACGTGCTGGAGGGGTTGGGGCTGATTCACGACGAGCGCACGGAGCGGCTGGCGGACGCGCTGGCCGCGCGCGACCTCGGCGCGGCCCTCGACCTGGCGCGCGAGGTGGCCGCCGACGGCCTCGACATCGCCCGCTTCACGCGGGAGACCATCGATACGCTGCGCGAGCGCCTGCTCGCCGCCGCCCGCGAACGCGGCCCCGAGGTGGAGACGCTGACGGCGGCGGTGGCGGAGCTGGCGGGGGCCGATTTCCGCCGCGATCCGGGCAACCCCGTGCCGCTGGAGGTGGCCTGCGCGGCCGCCGTGCTCGGCCCCGCACGCGCCGTCGCGCCCGCCGCCGCCCCGGCCACCGGCGGGGAGCGTGGCGGCGGCGGCGGCCAGCGCGAGGATCGCCCGCGCCGTCCCGCGCGTCCGCGCCGTTCCGGGGGGAGGGCGGCGTCCGGCGAGGAGCGCAGCCCCGAACAGCGCTTCCTCGACGAGCTCTACACGCGCTGCAAGATGGCCCAGCCCACGCTCGCGGCCTGGCTGAACGGCTCCTGCGAAGTGCGGTCGGATATCACGGAGAAGACGCCGAATTCGTGGACCCTGGATGGCGACGAGCTCAAGCTCGGCTTCTACCATCCCATCCACCTGCAGAAGATCGACAACGACGGGCGCACGCTGGTGGAGCAGCAGGCGCAAGAGCTGCTGAAGCGTCCGGTGACGCTGGCGGTGGAGCGCATCGAGAAGGCCGCGCCCGAGCGCCCGCCCGCGAAGGGCGGACACTTGGCGAAGGCGGCGCGGGAGATGGGGGCCAAACCCGTGGAGTCCGGCGACGGCCCGCCGCCTCCGCCCCCGCCGGAGCGCCCCTGATGGCGAAGGGATCGGGGCGCAACCGCTACCTGCGCCGTGGCGGCGGCGGTGGGGGGCAGCGCGGGCGCGCGGACCAGATGGCCGAGGCCCAGGCCATGCTCCAGCGCGCGCAGGAGCAGCTCGCCGCGCAGACCGTCGAGGGCAGTGCCGGGGGCGGGGCCGTGCGCGTCACCATGAACGGCGAGCAGAAGGTGCGGGCCGTCAAGATCGAGCCCGACGTGGTCGACGCGGACGACGTGGAGATGCTGGAGGACCTGATCGTGGCGGCCATCCACGACGCCGCCGAACGGGCCAGCGCGCTGCAGGCGGATTCGCTCGGCATGTTGACGGGCGGAATGGCCCCGCCCGGCTTCGACGGCTGAGGCGGGCGTGGCCGCGGCGACGCCGGAGCCCATCGCGCGCCTGATCGAGGAGTTCGCCAGGCTGCCGGGCATCGGCCCCAAGTCCGCGCAGCGCCTCGCCTACCACGTGCTGCGCGCGCCCGAGGACGAGGCCCTCGCGCTGGCGCGCGCGCTCGGCGACGTGAAGCGCCGCATCGTCTTCTGTGGAAGCTGCTTCAACATCACCGAGGACGACCCCTGCGCGCTGTGCGCCGACGACCAGCGCGACCGCGCCCTCCTGTGCGTGGTGGAGCAGCCGCTGGACGTGCAGGTGGTGGAGCGCACGGGCGGCTACCGCGGCCTCTACCACGTGCTCCATGGCGCGCTCAATCCGATCGAGGGCGTCGGCCCCGACCAGCTGCGCGTGCGCGAACTGCTGGAGCGCGTGGAGGGGGACGGCGCGGCGGAGGTGATCATGGCCACCAACCCCAGCCTCGAGGGGGAGGCCACCTCCATGTACCTGCAGCGCCTGCTGCAGCCGCTGGGCGTGCGCGTCACGCGGCTGGCGCGGGGGCTGCCCAGCGGGGCCGACCTCGAGTACCTGGACGACCTCACGCTGGCGCGCGCGCTCGAGGGGCGGCAGGAGCTGTAACGTGCCGAGGCCGCGCGTCTACCGCGCCGAGGGCGTCATCCTGCGCCGCCGCAACCTCGGCGAGGCCGACAGCATCCTCACCGTGTTCAGCCCGGGCGAGGGCAAGTTCGACGCCATCGCGCGCGGCGTGCGCAAGGCCCGCAGCCGCATGCGCGGCCACCTCGAACCGCTCACGCGCAGCCGCCTGCTGCTGGCGCGCGGGCGCACGCTCGACGTCTTCACGCAGGCCGAGACGGTCTCCGCCCATCGCCGCCTGCGCGAGGACCTGGCCGCCAGCGCCGAGGCCCTCTGCTGCCTCGAACTGGTCGACCGCTTCGCGGGCGAGCGCGAACCCCTGCCGGAGCTGTACGCGCTGCTGGTGGCGGCGCTGGAGGCGCTCGACGCGGGCGGCGGGCCGCTGGCGGCGCGCCACTTCGAGCAGGGCCTGCTCTCGCTCCTCGGCTACGAGCCGCGCATCGACGCCTGCACCCTGTGCGATGGGCGGCTGCCGCAAGAGGAGACGCTGCTCTCGGCGGCGGCGGGCGGACTCGTCTGCCGCCCCTGCCGTCCCGAGGCGGGCGGCGGGCGCGCCGTCTCCGTGGCCGTGGTCAAGCTGCTGCGGTTCGCGCGGCGCGTCGACGTGGACGCCTTCGCGGCGGTGCGGGCCCCGCTGGAAGAGGCCGAGGAGCTGCGCGCGGCCATCGCCGAACTGGTGCGCTACCATCTCGACCGCGAGCCCAACGCGCGCCGCTTCGCGGAAGGCGTGGGCGCGCTCGACCGTCGCGCCGCGCGGGGGGCGTTTCCCCAAACGGCGGACGCGGTAGACTAGCGGGCGCGAGGTCGCTCGCCGCGGAGGTTGCCATGCCCCTCTACGAGTACTACTGCCAGCCCTGCCACGGGGTGTTCGAGGAGCTGCGCCCCATGCGCGAGGCGTCCGAGGCCGTGCCCTGTCCGGAGTGCTACGAGGAGGCGGGGCGCATCATGCCCACGTCCTTCGCGGCCTTCACCTTCCGCGACGGCTATCCGCGCAAGATTCCGGACGACGGCACCTACTGGCACCTGGGCAAGAAGGTGAGCAAGCGGCTCACCGGCGGGCGCCCCAACGAGCATCCCGAGATCAACAAGCCGAAGCCGAAGCCGGGCCTCACGCGGGGCGAGCGCTCCGCCCTGACCGACATGCGCGAGACGGCGTCGAAGGGCGATCTGGTGGACATGTTCAACAACCCCATCCCGCCGAGCGAGGTGCGCGCCGCCTACGAACGGCGCGACGTGATCAAGAAGGGCGTGCCCAGCCGCATCCACCCGGAGCTGAAGCGCAAGCTGCGCTAGGCGCGGCGCGTCATTCAGCGGCCGGTTCGCCGTGCGGCTAAACTCCCGCCCGGTGAGCGCCAGCATCGCCGCCGTCGCGGGCCTGCTCGCGCTGGCGCTTGTCGGCCTCTCGTTCGCCATCCACCAGACAGCCGCGCCAGCCGCGCGGGCGAGCGGCGACGCGCCCGCCTGGGTCGGCGGCGAAACCGAGCTCAAGATCGGGAGCGGCAATCCCCAGACCATCGCCGTGGCCGTGCCGTCGGGGGATGCCGGCGACCTGCTCATCGCCATCGTCGCCACCGACGGAGACCGCGAGATCGTCGCGCCCGCGGGCTGGACGCCCCTCGCGGGCAGCGGCACGGCGGCGAATGACCGGGCCACGCTCGGCCTGTGGTACCGCCTCGCGGACGGGAGCGAAGCGGCCAGCCATACCTTCACCTGGTCGAACAAGGAGGAGGCCGCCGCCGCCATCGTCCGCTACCGGGGCGTCGATCCCGCCAGCCCCATCGGTCCCGCCGCTTCCGACACCGGCAGGAGCAAGCAGGCGACCGCGCCGTCGCTCGATACGACGGTGGCGAACGCGCGCGTCCTGCGCATCTACGTCTCGGACGGCGCCGGCTTCGACGAATCCACCACGTACCCGGCGGGCTTGATGGGGCGCTTCCAGCTGGACAGCGGCGGCTCCTCGGGCGTGGGCGCGATGCTCGCGGACGGCGTCCTCGCCAGCGCGGGCGCGAGCGGCACGGCGTCCATCGACATCGCGCGCGTGCGGTGGCGCGCGGTCACGATCGCCCTCAATCCCGCGCCAGCTCCCACGGCCACGGCCACGGCCAGTGCCACGCCGACGCCCACGCCGACGCCTACCCCGACGCCGACGCCCACGCCTACCCCGACGCCGACGCCCACGCCTACCCCGACGCCGACGCCCACGCCTACCCCGACGCCGACGCCCACGCCCACGCCTACCCCGACGCCTACCCTGACGCCCACGCCCACGCCTACCCCGACGCCCACGCCCACGCCCACCCCGACGCCCACGCCCACGCCCACCCCGACGCCCACGCCCACGCCCACCCCGACGCCCACGCCCACGCCTACCCCGACGCCCACGCCCACGCCTACCCCGACGCCCACGCCCACGCCTACCCCGACGCCCACGCCCACGCCCACGCCGACGCCCACGCCGACGCCCACCCCGACGCCCACCCCGACGCCCACCCCGACGCCCACGCCTACCCCGACGCCGACGCCTACCCCGACGCCCACGCCCACGCCTACGCCAACTCCGACGGCCACAGCCACGGCTACCGCTGCGCCCACGTACACACTCACCGCCACCGTCAACCCATCCGGCGGGGGGACGGTCAACGGCGGCGGCGACTACGCCTCCGGCACGGTCGTCCGCGTCACCCACCTCCCCAACGTCGGCTACCGCTTCGACGGCTGGTCTGGCGCCTGCTCCGGCAAGGGCGCCTGTTCCGTCACCATGTCCGCCGACCGTTCCGTCACGGCGCACTTCGTCCGCACCTACACGCTCACCGCCGCCGCCAGCCCCTCCGCCGGTGGGAGCGTCTTCCCCGCCACTGGCGCCCACGACTCCGGTGCGAACGTCGTCGTCACGGCCACGCCGAACGCGGACTACCGCTTCGACCGCTGGTCGGGCGCGTGCACCGGCTCCGGTACCTGCACCGTGAGCATGACCGCCGACCGCTCGGTCACGGCCCACTTCGTCCGCACCTACGACCTCACCACGACCGCCGATCCTTCCGCCGGGGGAACCGTCTCCGGCGGCGGTACCCACGACTCCGGCGCGAACGTCGTCGTCACGGCCACGCCGAACACGGGCTACCGCTTCGACCGCTGGTCGGGCGCGTGTACCGGCTCCGGTACCTGCAGCGTGAGCATGACCGAGGCGCGCTCGGTCACGGCCCACTTCATCCGCCGCTATACCCTCACCACCAGCGCCAGCCCGTCCGCCGGGGGAAGCGTCTCCCCCGCCACTGGCGCCAAGGACTCCGGCGCGAGCGTCGCCGTCACGGCCACGGCGAACACGGGCTACCGCTTCGACCGCTGGTCGGGCGCGTGTACCGGCTCCGGCACCTGCAGCGTGAGCATGACCGAGGCGCGCTCGGTCACGGCCCACTTCATCCGCCGCTATACCCTCACCACCAGCGCCAGCCCGTCCGCCGGGGGAAGCGTCTCCCCCGCCACTGGCGCCAAGGACTCCGGCGCGAACGTCGCCGTCACGGCCACGCCGAACACGGGCTACCGTTTCGACCGCTGGTCGGGCGCGTGCACGGGCTCCGGTACCTGCACCGTGAGCATGATCGAGGCCCGCTCGGTCACGGCGCACTTCATCCGCACCTACACGCTCACCACCAGCGCCGATCCATCCGCCGGGGGGAGCGTCTCCCCCGCCACTGGCGCCCAGGACTCCGGCGCGAACGTCGCCGTCACGGCCACGGCGAACAGCGGCTATCGCTTCGGCCGCTGGTCGGGCGCGTGCTCGGGCTCCGGTACCTGTTCCGTCACCATGTCCGCTGACCGCTCGGTCACGGCGCACTTCATCCGCACCTACACGCTCACCACCAGCGCCGATCCATCCGCCGGGGGGAGCGTCTCCCCCGCCACTGGCGCCCAGGACTCCGGCGCGAACGTCGCCGTCACGGCCACGGCGAACACGGGCTACCGCTTCGACCGCTGGTCGGGCGCGTGCACCGGCTCCGGTACCTGTAGCGTGAGCATGACCGAGGCCCGCTCGGTCACGGCGCACTTCGTCCGCACCTACACGCTCACCACCAGCGCCAGCCCGTCCGGCGGGGGGAGCGTCTCCCCCGCCACTGGCGTCCAGGACTCTGGCGCGAACGTCGCCGTCACGGCCACGCCGAACAGCGGCTACCGCTTTGACCGCTGGTCGGGCGCGTGCACCGGCTCCGGTACCTGCAGCGTGAGCATGACCGAGGCGCGCTCGGTCACGGCCCACTTCATCCGCCGCTATACCCTCACCACCAGCGCCAGCCCGTCCGCCGGGGGAAGCGTCTCCCCCGCCACTGGCGCCAAGGACTCCGGCGCGAGCGTCGCCGTCACGGCCACGCCGAACACGGGCTACCGCTTCGACCGCTGGTCGGGCGACGGCGCCAGCGCCTGCACCAGCTCCAACACCTGCACCGTCGCCATGACCGCCGACCGCTCCGTCACGGCCCACTTCGAGATCATTCCCACGGCCACGCCTACCCCGACGCCCACGCCCGTAGACAGCCCCGGTCCCGATTTCGTCGCCAAGAGCACCACGGTCAAGGCAGGGAGCGGGGGGCCTCATGAGATCGCCGTCGCCGTGCCGCCGGGCGAGGTTGGCGAGCTGCTGGTCGCCATCGTCGCGGTCCGGGCTACCACGCGGGGCCCCTCGGATGCGCGCGCATTCTCCGCGCTGGCGGGCTGGACCGTGGTCGACACCGGCACGACCGATACGGACGCGATCACGCTCGGCGTCTGGTACCGCTTCGCCGGCGCCGCCGAACCGGCCCGCCAGGTCTTCGGCTGGGCGGGCGGGCGGGGGCAGGCAGTCGCGGCCATCCTCCGCTACGGCGACGTCGATGCGAACGCGCCCATCGGCGCATCGGGGCACGCCAACGGGCGAAGCAACGAGCCGGACGCGCCGTCCGTGTCCACGATGGCGGCGGATGCGCGCGTCCTGCGCGTCTACGCGGTGGCCGACGGGGACCGCGCGGTCGCCGCCCCCGCCGGTCAGGCCAGCCGCTTCGGGGCGGGTTCCCGGGGCGACAACGGCGTGAGCGCGGGCGCCGCCGATGCCGTCGTCGCCGTCGCGGGCGAGAGCGGTTCCGCCGTCTTCGACATCGAGTCGACGACGACGCGGGTCTGGCGCACGGTCACGATCGTCATCAATCCGCCGTTGCCCCCTCCAACGCCGACGCCAAGGGCAACTCCGACGACCAGCCCGGCACCGACGGCCAGTCCGACGGCAACTCCCACGACGAGCCCGACGGCGATTCCCGCCCCGACGCCCACGCTGACGCCGACGCAGAGTCCGACGCCGACTACGATGCCCTTGCCCACGCCAGACACCCGGACGCCGATGGCGCGGGATGTCGAGGTTCCCGTTCCGCGCGATTCGGAAGGGGAAGGCGCGCCCGCGCCAGTCGCACTGCCGATTCCGACGCCCGGACCGCGAGGCCCGATTGCGCGGGATCTCCCGAATCCGGTAACGCGCGATCCGGAGGAGGAAGGCACGCCCACGCCCGTGCCGCCTCCGCTCCCCACGCCGACGCCGCCTCCGACGCCTGAGCCAACTCCCGCTCCGACGCCCACACCCGAGCCAACCCCCGTCCCGACGCCCCCGCCGGATGCGTCGCCATCTCCAACGGCGCATCCCGAACCCGAACCCGCGCCCGTTTCCACGCCCACCTCGTCCCCAACGCCGAATGCCAGCGTCGTGGCGAACGAGCCAGCCGCGACCGCCACGCCAGCGGAGACGCCGTACGCGCGTCTTGATCCCGCCAGCGCGGAACCCGTGCCCACTCCCACGCCATCGCCAGCGGGGGACGTGAGCCCGCCGCCGACCGCGCTCTACGTCCACGACGCCGGGGGCGGGGGCGGCCGCGTGATGGCGATCGCGATCGGGTTCCTGTCGTTCCAGGCGGGCGTGGGCGCGGCTGCGTTCGCGCTTTACCAGCTGCGCGCCTTCGCGCGGCGTCAGGCGCGGCGCGTGAGCACGTAGGCGCCCAGCTCGTCGAGCGTGCGGCGCGCCTCGCCCGCGGGCAGCGCGGCGAGGCCGCCCGTGGCGCGCTCCGCGAATTCGCGCGCCAGCGAGCGCGCCGCCTCGATGGCGTCCGATTCGGCCACGGCGGCGATGGCCTCCGGCAGGAGCGCCCCGCGGTCGTCCCCGGCGGCGAGGAAGCGGCGCACGGGGTTCCGCCGCGGGGCCGATTCGAGGTAGAGGAGCGCGGGCAGCGTGATGGTGCCCTCCAGCAGGTCGCCGCCGGCGGGCTTGCCCATCTCCGCCTCGTCGCCCGTGAAATCGAGGATGTCGTCGACGATCTGGAAGGCCATGCCGAGGTTGTAGCCGTAGCCGCGCAGGGCCTCGATGCCGTCCTCGTCGCAGCCGGCCAGCATGGCCCCGCCCTGCGTGGAGTTGGCGAAGAGCGCCGCCGTCTTGCCGCCGATGCGCCAGAGGTAGTGCTGCACGTCGCGCCCCACGTCGAAGGCGGCGGCGTCCTGGTCCAGCTCGCCGCTGGTCATCTTCATGAGCGTGAGGGCGAAGAGGCGCGTGACGGCGAGGCTGCCCGTGCGCGTCACCATCTCCGCCGCGTTGGCGAACATGAAGTCGCCGAGCAGCACCGTGAGGGCGTTGTCGAACACGGCGTTGGCGGTGGGACGCCCGCGGCGGCTGCCCGCGCCGTCCACCACGTCGTCGTGCACGAGGCTGGCCGTGTGCAGCAGCTCGATGGCCGCGCCGAGGGGCGCGAGGCGGTTGAGGTTGTAGTCGCCGAAGGCCCCGGACAGCAGCACGAGCGCGGGCCGCAGCCGCTTGCCGCGCGGCGCGAGGGCGTGGTCCAGCATGCGCCGCAGGGGGGCCAGCTCCACGCGCTTCACCGACTCCAGCAGGTCGTCCACGAGGATCATGTCCTCGGCCACGGGGCCGTAGAGCGCGGCCATCTGCTCCAGCTGCGCCTGCGTCACGCGGGGGCTCCCACGGCGGCGCCGAACAGCCGCAGGGCGTTGGCGGCGGTGACGCCGGCGACCGTCTCCGCGCACTCGCCGCGCGCCTCCGCCACGACCGCGACGGCGTCGCGCACGTGCGCCGGTTCGTTGCGTTCGCCCCGGCGCGTGCGCGGCGGCAGGGCGGGGCTGTCCGTTTCGACGAGCAGGGCGTCGGGCGGCAGGCCCGCGGCCACGCGCCGCGCCTCCGCGTTGGCGCGGTAGCCCGCCGAGCAGGCGAGCGAGACGAGGAAGCCCAGCTCGACGTAACGGTGGGCCTGCTCCAGCGTGCCGCCGAAGCAGTGCAGCACGCCGTGGGGGCGGCCCCGCGCGGCCAGCGGCGAGCGCGCGGCGAAGCGGGCGAGGTGCGGCTCCAGTTCGGCCTCGGCGTCGCGCGAATGGACGCTCACGGGCAGCCCCAGCCGCGCGGCCAGTTCCAGCTGCGCGTCGAGGGCGCGGCGCTGCGTCGCGCGCGGGGCGCGTTCGCGGTGGAAGTCGAGGCCGATCTCGCCGATGGCGGCCACGTTGCCCGCGCGGGCCAGCGCCTCGATGGCGTCGAGCGCCGCGTCCGTGGCGCGCTCGGCCTCGTGCGGGTGGAACCCCGCCGTGGCGAACAGGCGCGGGCGTTCCGTGCACGCGGCGAGCGCGATCGCGGCTTCGCTGGAGGCGAGGTCCTCGCCGCAGACGGCGATGGCCTCCACGCCCGCATCGGCGGCGCGCGCCAGCACGGCCTCGCGGTCGCCGTCGAAGCGCGCGTCCTGCAGGTGGCTGTGGGAATCGACGAGGCGCATCAGGCGGTGGCCGTCTCGGGCAGGTCGATCTTGCGGTAGAGGGCGCCGCCCTCGCCGAGGGCGCGTCCGGCGGGCACCTCCAGCAGCCGCCAGCCCGCCGAGGCGGGGTCGCCCGCGTGGCCGAGCGTGGCGTGCAGGCGCGCGGTGGAGAAGGGCAGCACGGGATGGAGCAGGGCGCACAGGCCGGAGATGGCCTGCAGGGCCGTGTGCAGCGTCTCGGCGGCGTGCGCGCGGTCCTCCTTCACGGCCTTCCAGGGGGCGCGCCCGTCGAGGTAGCGGTTGGCCGCCTGCGCCAGGGCGAGGGCCTCGCGCAGGGCCCCGCGGAAGCGGCAGGCGGCGTACTCCGCGCCGCAGCGCTCGAAAGCCGCGCGCACGGCGGCCAGCAGCGCCTCGCTTTCGGGGGCAAGCGCGCCCGGGTCGGGGACGGCGCCGCCGAAGTCGCGCCGGATCATGGCCAGCACGCGGTTGGCGAGGTTGCCCCAGGTGGCGATGAGCACCTCGTTGTTGACGCGCGCCAGCTCCTCCTCGCGGAATTCGGAGTCGCTCGTCTCCGGCATGATGTGCGTCAGGTAGAAGCGCACGGCGTCGGGGTCGTGCGCGTCGAGCAGGTCGAGCAGCCACGTGGCCGTGCCCTTCGACTTGCTCTGCTTCTGGCCCGCGGAGAAGTTGACGTACTGGTTGGCGGGCACGTCGTGGGGCAGGTTCAGGCCCCCGTGGCCGAGCAGCATGGCGGGCCAGATGAGCGTGTGGAAGACGATGTTGTCCTTGCCGATGAAGTAGTAGGCGCGCGTCCCCTCGTCTTCCCACCAGTCGCGCCAGGCGCCGGCGTCGCCCTCGCGGGCGGCCCACTCGCGGGCGGCGGAGAGGTAGCCGATGACGGCGTCGAACCACACGTAAATGCGCTTGTCCTCGTAGCCCGCCACGGGCACGGGCACGCCCCAGTCGATGTCCCGCGTGATGGCGCGGTCCTTGAGCCCCTCCTCGATCACGCCCAGCGTAAAGTTGGCCACGTTCCGCCTCCAGTGCGCCTGCTTACGCACCCACGCGCCCAGCTCCTCGCCGAAGGCGGAGAGGCGCAGCATGAAGTGCTCGGAGGCGCGCACCTCGGGCGCGGCCCCGCTCAGCCTGCTGCGCGGCTCGATCAGGTCCACCGCGTCCAGCTGCGCCCCGCACTGGTCGCACTGGTCGCCGCGCGCCTCCCCATGGGCGCAGCGCGGGCAGGTGCCCTCCACGTAGCGGTCGGGCAGGAAGCGCCCGGCCTCGGGGTCGTACAGCTGGTCCTGCGAGCCGCGGTAGAGGAAGCCGCGCTCCAGCAGGCGCGTGAAGACGGCCTGCACGGTCTCGCGGTGGTTGTCCGTGAGCGTGGTCGTGTACAGGTCGAAGGAGATGCCGAAGCGCTCCCAGCACTCCAGCATTTTGGGGTGGTAGCGGTCGATGACGTCGCGGGGGCTGACGCCCTCCTCGCCGGCGGCCACGGTGATGGGCGTGCCGTGGCAGTCGGAGCCGGAGACCATGAGCACGTCGTCGCCAGCCATGCGGTGGTAGCGCGCGAAGATGTCGGCGGGGAGGTAGGCGCCCGCCGCCTGCCCCGCGTGGAGCAGGTAGTTGGCGTAGGGCCAGGCCACGCCCACGAAGATGCGTTCGCCCACGGCGTCCCCTTTGACGAGCGGTGCGCGGATTCTAGCACCGCCGCGCGCTGGCGGCGGGCGCGTCCGGCCAAGCCGCCCAGGCGCGCGCGCGGGGGACGCCGAAGCGCCGCGCCGCCAGCGCAGCCGCCGCCGAACGCCGCGCCCCCGCCTCCCGCATCTCGGTGAGGTAGGCGCGCAGGTCGCGCTCGTCGGCCCGCGCCGCCCAGCCGCGCAGGTCGAGCGCCACGGCGCATTCGCCGCGCGTTTCGGCGAAGCGGTCGGCCAGCTCGGAGGCGCGCCCGCGCACGGTCTCCTCGTGGCGCTTGGTCAGTTCGCGGCAGACGGCGGCGGGCGGATCGTCGAGCGCGGCGGCGGCGTCGCGCAGCGTCGCGGACAGGCGGCGCGGGCTTTCGAAAAAGAGCAGCGTGCGCGCGCCCCGCGCGGCCTCCGCCAGCCAGCGCCGCCGCTTGCCCGAGGCGCGCGGGGGGAAGCCGGGGAAGCGCACGTCGGCGGCGTCGAAGCCGGCCACGGAGAGCGCCGCCGCCAGCGCGGAGGGGCCGGGCACGGCGAACACGGGCACGCCCGCGGCGTGGGCGGCATCCACGGCGCGCGCGCCGGGGTCGGCCACGAGCGGCGTGCCCGCGTCGCAGGTGAGGGCCACGGGGCCCGCGCGCGCGGCCTCCAGCAGCCGCGGGATGCGCGCCTCCACGTTGTGCTCCGTGAGGCTGAGCGCGGGCGCGGCGATCTCCACGCGGCGCGCGAGACGGCGCAGGGAGCGCGTGTCCTCGGCGGCCACGAGCGAGGCCGCGCGCAGCACCGCCGCCGCCCGTTCGCCCAGGTCGCCGAGGTTGCCGATGGGCGTGGCCACCACGTAGAGGCCGGGCGCGAGCGCGTCCATGCCGCCAGCTTCACAGAATGGCGGCGCGCGTGCGAATTTCGCGGCGGAGAGGGGCGCGTTGCGTTGACCCGCGGGCGGGCGCGGCGGTACGCTCATGGCAGCCGTGACGTTCCGCTTCGACGCCCGGAATCCCCGCATCCCGTCCGTCGCGCCCGCCGCCGCGCCCCGCCCATCGGGACGCGGCCTTTCGCACGTCCCGAAGGAGGAAGGCCCGTGAACGCCCCGCGTCTCAAGCAGCTCCGGCACGCCTACGGGTTCGACGACGTCGCCATCGTGCCCGGCGAGGTCACCATCAACCCCGAGCTGGTGGAGGTCGGCCTGGACATCGGGCCGCACCATTTCGCCCTGCCCTTCATCGCCTCGGCCATGGACGCGGTGGTGGATCCCCCCTTCGCGCGGCTCATGCACGGGGCGGGCGGCCTCGGCGTGCTCAACCTGGAGGGCATCTGGACGCGCTACGACGAGCCGCGCCCCATCCTCGACGAGGTGGCCTCGGTCAACCGCGACGAGGCCACGGCCATCCTGCAGGCGGCCTTCCAGCGCCCCATCCGCGACGAGCTGGTGGCGCGGCGCGTGGCCGAGCTGAAGGAGGGCGGAGCCGTGGCCGCCGTCTCCGTCACGCCGAAGAGCACGAAGCGCTACGCCCCCATCGTGCAGGAGGCGGGGGCCGACATCCTCGTGGTGCAGAGCACGGTGACGACGGCGCGGCACGAATCGACCAGCATCGAGGGGCTGCGCTTCGAGAAGCTGCTGGAGCAGGTGCGCATCCCCGTGGCGGTGGGCAACACGGTGGGCTTCGCGGCCACGCGCGAGGTGATGCGCTCGGGCGTGGCCGCCGTGCTGGTGGGAGTGGGGCCGGGGGCGGGCTGCACCAGCCGCGAGGTGCTCGGCATCGGCGTGCCCCAGGTGACCGCCACCATCGACTGCGCCGCCGCGCGCGAGGCGCACCTCGCCGAAACGGGCAACTACGTGCCCATCATCACCGACGGCGGCATCCGCACCGGCGGCGACGTGTGCAAGTGCATCGCGGCGGGGGCGGACGGCGTCATGATGGGCTCGCCCTTCGCCGCCACCACGGAGGCCCCCGGGCGCGGCTACCATTGGGGCATGGCCACCTCCCACGCCGACCTGCCGCGGGGCACGCGCGTGTTCGTGGGCGTGAAGACGACCCTGCAGAAGACGCTCTTCGGCCCCACCAGCCGCACCGACGGCACGGAGAACCTGGCGGGCGCGCTGAAGACGGCCATGGGCATGTGCGGGGCGCACACCATCCGCGAATTCCAGGAAGCGGAGATGGTGATCGCCCCCTCCATCAAGACCGAGGGCAAGATCTACCAGACGACCGAGGGCGCCCTTCACCAGTTCGCGCAGGCGGAGTCGTAGGGCGCGCGTGCGCCGCGCCGCCCCCGCGCTCGCGGCGCTGACGCTGGCCGTCGCGCTGGCGGCTGCCGCGGGCGGGAGCGCGACGGCGCAAGAACGCGCTTGTCCGCGCCTCGACCTCGCCGACCTGCGCTTCTCCCTCGCGGACTTCGACGCGGTGGTCGTGGGCGCGGTCGCGGAGCGCGCGGGCGGCGTGGCCATCCTGCCGGAGTTCTGGCTCAAGGGCGCGGCCTCGGCGGGCGCGATTCCGCTGGCGGCGGGCGACGGGCGGGGCTGCCCCCTCGCGCCCTTGCCCCCGGCGGGAACGCGCGCGCTGGCGGCGTTGCGGCGGGAGGGGACGGGCTACGCGCCGCCGCCCGCGTCCGCCCTGTTCGTCATCGTGGACGGCGTGGCCGTGAACGGGGCCAGCCCGCCGGAGCGGCTGCCGGAGGCCGAGCTGGTCGCGCGCATCCGCGCCGTCACGGGGCAGTACGCCGTGCCCGCCGCCGCGCCCGCCGAGGGGGCCTCGCTGGACTGGGCGCGGGTGGTCGCGCCGGTGGCGGGCGCGATCCTCGCCATCTTCGCCATCTCGCTGGTCCTGATGCGCCTCTGGCACCGCATCGACCCCAGCTGACCGTTCAGCGCGGGAGCAGCGCCTCCAGCGCGCGCGCCACGGCGTCGGGCTCGTCGGGCAGGGTTTCGTCGGCGGCCCCGCGGGCGTGGCGGTCGGCTCCGGCCACGGCCAGCCCGCGCCCCGCCCAGGCGAGCATGGAGGCGTCGTTCACGCCGTCGCCGATGGCCAGCGTCTGCTCGCGCCGCACGCCGAGGTCGTTCGCCACCAGCTCCAGCGCGCGGCCCTTGCTCGCGCCGGGGGCCACGGCCACGGTCACGTGCGGGAAATCGAGCAGCGTGAGGGCGTCGCCGTGGCGTTCGGCGAGGGCGCGGTGGATGGCGGCGGCGCGCCCGTCGTCGCTGAGCACGCCCACGCCGTTGGGCGCGATGCCCAGCGTCTCCGGCGCGGGGTGGTACTCCGGCGCGACGCCGCACATCTCGCCGTAGACGCGCGTGGCCTCCGATTCCGCGCTGGCGGCGTAGCGGTGCGTGCCGAACCATTCGCAGGCGTGGCCCCGCGCGCGCGCCCAGCGGATCACGTCGAGGGCGAGGGCCGGGTCGATGCGCGTTTCGCGTGCGATGGCGCCTGCGGCGGTGGCCGTCACGCAGCCCTCCTGCGCGATGACGGGCGAATCGAGGCCGAGCTCGCGGGCCACGCGCAGTGTGCCCGGCAGCATCCGCCCGCTGGCCAGCACGACGGCGCACCCGCCCTCCGCCAGCGCCGTCACCGCCGCCCGCAGGCGCGGCGAGAGTTCGCCGCGGAAGGGCCCCGCGAACGGCAGCAGCGTGCCGTCGATGTCGAGGGCGACGAGCCTCACCGCCATCGCGCCGTGACGGCCCGTTCCCAGCCCGCGAGGTCGTGCGCCACGTCCGTCTCCGCGCCGAGCGCGGCGGCGTGGGCCGCGACCGCTCTGGCCTGCCCCAGCCCCACCTCGAAGGCGGCGAGACGGGGGCGCAGGCGCGCCCCGCAGTCGTCGAGCAGGGCGCGGATGAGGTCCAGCCCGTCCTCGCCGCCGTCGAGCGCGAGGCGCGGCTCCCAGCGGCGCACCTCCGGCTGGAGCCCGTCGATGGCGCGCGCGGGCACGTAGGGCAGGTTGGCGAGCACCACGTCGGCGCGCGCCACGGCGGCGGCGAGGTGGCCGCGCACGAGCGCGACGGCCGCCCCGTGGCGGGTTGCATTGCGCGCCGCCAGCCGCAGGGCGTCGGCGCTCACGTCGGTGGCCAGCACGCGCGCGCGCGGCTCCGCCACCGCCAGCGCCACGGCCACGGCGCCGCAGCCGGTTCCGACGTCGAGCACGGTGGCGTCGGGCCGGGCGCGCAGCTCGGCGAGGCCCAGCTCGACGAGCAGCTCCGTTTCGGGGCGGGGGATGAGCGCGCCATGCCCGACGGCCAGTTCGAGGCCGTGGAATTCGCGCGCGCCGGTGAGGTAGGGCGTGGGTTCGCGGCGCAGGCGTCGCGCCAGCAGCGCCTCGAGGCGGGCGGCGGCGGGGGCGTCGAGGGGCGCGCCCGCGAAGAAGGCGGCGCGGCTGAGCCCGCCCGCGTGCCGCGCCAGCGCCTCCGCCTCGAAGGCGGCGTCGGGCACGCCCGCCGCTTCCAGGCGCTCGCGGGCCGCCGCCGCCGCCGCGCGGGCGCTCACGCCGGGGCCCGCAGCCGCGCTGCCTCTTCCGCCGCCGCCACTGCGTCGATGATGTCGTCCAGGTTCCCGTCCAGCCGGTCCGGCAGGTTGTGCACGGTCAGCCCCACGCGGTGGTCGGTGATGCGGTCCTGGGGGAAGTTCCACGTGCGGATCTTCTCGCTGCGGTCGCCGCTGCCCACCTGCGTGCGCCGCTCGGCGCTGAGCTCGCGCTCCTGCTTCTCGCGCTCCATGTCCAGCAGGCGCGAGCGCAGCACGGTCATGGCGCGCGCGCGGTTCTTCAGCTGCGAGCGCTCGTCCTGGCACACGACCACCTGGCCCGTGGGCAGATGCGTGAGGCGCACGGCGGTGGCCACCTTGTTCACGTTCTGCCCGCCCGCGCCGGAGGCGTGGAAGATGTCGACGCGCAAATCCTTCTCGTTCACCTCGACCTCCACGTCCTCGGCCTCGGGCAGCACGGCCACGGTGGCGGTGGAGGTGTGGATGCGCCCCTGCGCCTCCGTTTCGGGCACGCGCTGCACGCGGTGCACGCCGCTCTCGTACTTGAGCCGCGAGAAGGCGCCCGCGCCGTTCACGCCGAAGACCACCTCGCGGAAGCCGCCCAGCCCCGTCTCCGAGACGTTGACGACCTGCGTGCGCCAGCCGCGGCGCTCGCTGTAGCGGTGATAGGCGCGGAAGAGGTCGCGCGCGAACAGGCCCGCCTCCTCGCCGCCCGCGCCCGCGCGAATCTCCATGATGACGTTGCGGTCGTCGCGCTCGTCGCGGGGCAGGAGGGCGCGCGGGATTTCGGCGTCGAGGGCGGCGAGGCGCTCCCCGGCGGCCTCCGCCTCGGCCTCGGCCAGTTCGCGCAGGTCGGGGTCGTCCTCGGCCAGCAGGGCGCGGGCCTCGTCGCGCGCGCGCTCGGCCTCGCGGTAGCGGTCGAGCAGCTCGACGGCGGGGGCGATGCCGGCGCGTTCCCGCGCGAGCCGTGCCACCTTGTCATAATCCGTAGCCACGTCGGGGCGGCCCATCTCCTCCGTGATCGCGTCGTAGCGCGCCCGCAGCTCGTCGAGGCGGCGGCGCATGGCCTCGTTCATGGGCGCTAGTGTGCGGCGGACGGGCCTTGCGCGCTTGCGGCGATGCGCGCGGCCAGCCCGTTGAGGGGCGCTTCCTCCTGCCCGCCGTCGCCGCGCAGGTCCTTGATGGCGGCGGTCCCGCGCGCCAGCTCCTCCGCGCCGATGATGACGGCCACGCGCGCGCCGCTGGCGTTGGCGCGCCGCAGCTGGGCGCGCAGGGAGCGTCCGGCCTCGCCCGTGACGGCGGCCAGCCCATGCGCGCGCAATTGCGAGGCCGCGCGCACGGCGGCGCGCGCCGTGCCCTCGCCCGCGTGCGCCACGAAGACGTCGGGCGCGGGCGGCGCGGGAACCTCCACTTCCTGCCGCTTCATTTCGATGACGATGCGCTCGATGCCCGTGGCGAAGCCCACGGCGGGCGTGGGCGGCCCGCCCAGCGTCTCGATCAGGCCGTCGTAGCGCCCGCCCGCGCCGATGGAGCTCTGCGCGCGCCCGTCGCCCGCTGGCGCGATCTCCCAGACGGTGCGGTTGTAGTAGTCGAGGCCGCGCACGAGCAGCGGGTCCACCGTGTGGGGCACGCCCGCCGCGTCCAGCGCCTCGCGCACGGCGGCGAAGTGGGCGGCGGCGTCCTCGCTCAGCTGGTCCACGATGGCGGGCGCGCCCTCGCGCAGCTCGCGGTCGCGCTCGTCGTTGCTGTCGAGCAGGCGCAGGGGGTTGCGCTCCAGCCGCCGCTGGCTGTCGGGCGAAAGGCGCTCGCGCAGGGGGCGGTAGTGCGCGCGCAGCCGTTCGAGGTAGGCGCGGCGCGGCCCGGCGTCGTCGATGCTGCCGAGGCGCACCTCCAGATCGCGCAGGCCCAGCCGCTCGTACAGGCGCCAGTTCAGCTCGATCAGCTCGGCGTCGGCCAGCGCCCCGGCGGAGCCGATGGCCTCGCAGTCGAACTGCGTGAACTGGCGCAGGCGGCCCAGTTGGGGGCGGCTGTAGCGGAACATGCGCGCGCTGGCGTACAGGCGCACGGGCTGCGGGCGGCTGGCCATGCCGTGCTCCAGCCAGGCGCGGCAGATGGCGGGCGTGGCCTCGGGCGCGAGGGAGAGGGCCTCGCCGCCGCGATCCTCGAAGGCGTACATCTCCTTCTCGACGATGTCGGTGGTGTCGCCCGTGCCCTTCTCGAAGAGGCCGGCGGCCTCGAAGGCGGGCGTGTCGATGCGCTCGTAGCCGAAGAGGCGCGCGGTCTCCGCCGCCGCCTCCTCGATCAGGCGCCAGCGGGGCTGCTCCTCGGGGAGCACGTCCTCCGTGCCCCGCGGCGTCTGGAACCGTGCGCTCATGCCGCTCCCGTTTCGTAGATGGCGTCGGTGGTAGGATAGGCTGCGGGCCGTCCAATGAGAAAGCGCGCGGGAGCGAGCCGGTGAGCGCCCTGCCGGACCTCGGTGAATCCACCGGGACGGCGGCCCTGCTGGAGCGCGTGCGCGCCTACCTGCCCGAGGAGCGCATTCCGCTCATCGCCGAGGCCTGCGCCTTCGCGGCGGAAAGCCACGCGGGCCAGCTGCGGCGCACGGGCGAGCCCTACGTCACCCACCCCGTCGAGGTCACGCGCCTGGTGGCCGGGCTGGAGCTGGACCAGGCCGCCATCATCGCCGCCCTGCTGCACGATGTGCAGGAGGACTGCGGCGTGGCCAACGCCGAGATCGCGGCGCGCTTCGGCGAGGACGCCGCCCGCCTGGTGGAGGGGCTGACCAAGCTCGACCGCCTGCCCCTGCGCGTGGGCGACGAGGACGGCGGCGACGCGCAGGCGCGCAACCTGCGCAAGATGCTGCTGGCCATGGCGGCGGACGTGCGCGTGGTGCTGATCAAGCTCTGCGACCGCCTGCACAACATGCGCACGCTGTGGGCGCTGCGTCCGGAGAAGCAGCGCCGCATCGCGCGCGAGACGATGGACATCTTCGCGCCGCTGGCCACGCGCCTCGGCATCTGGCAGATCAAGTGGGAGCTGGAGGACCTCGCCTTCCGCTACCTCGAGCCGGAGCGCTACCAGGAGATCGCCGCGCGCCTCGACGCCACGCGGCTGGCGCGCGAACGCTACATCGAGGACGTGGCCGCGGGCCTGCGCGTGCAGCTCGACGACGCCCGCATCGGGGCCGAGGTCACGGGCCGCGCCAAGCACATCTACTCCATCTACCAGAAGGCGCGGCGCTACGGCCGCGAGGCCAAGTCGTTCGACCAGATCCACGACCTGCTGGCCCTGCGCGTGCTGGTCGGCGACGTGTCCGCCTGCTACGCCGCGCTGGGCGTGGTGCACACCACCTGGCGGCCCCTGCCCGGCCAGTTCGACGACTACATCGCCAGTCCCAAGGCGAGCATGTACCAGTCGCTCCACACCACCGTCATCGGCCCCGGCGCGCGCCCCCTCGAGGTGCAGATCCGCACGCGCGAGATGCACCGCGTGGCCGAATACGGCGTGGCCGCCCACTGGCGCTACAAGGGCGGCGGCGAGCGCACCGCCGAGGACGAGGAGCGCATCGCCTGGCTGCGCCAGATGCTGGAATGGCAGCGCGACCTGGCCGGGGCCGAGGAGTTCGTCGAAAGCGTGAAGACGGACGTGTTCGACGATCAGGTGTTCGCGCTTTCGCCGCGCGGCGACGTGCTCGACCTGCCCGCCGGGGCCACGCCGCTCGATTTCGCCTACCGCATCCACACCGACCTCGGCCACCAGACCATCGGGGCCAAGGTGAACGGCAAGATGGCCCCGCTCAACGCCGCCCTGCAGAACGGCGACGTGGTGGAGATCATGCGCAGCCGCTCGCGCAACGGCCCCTCGCGCGACTGGCTGAGCGAGAGCCTCGGCTACCTGCGCACGACCAACGGACGGCAGAAGGTGCGCCAGTGGTTCCGCAAGCGGGAGCGCGCGGAGAGCGTGGAGCGGGGCCGCGAGATGCTGGAGCGCGAGATGCGCCGCCTCGCCCTCGACCTGCGAGACCACCAGGACGAGGTGCTGGCGCTCTATCCGGGCAAGAGCTGGGACGACCTGCTGGCCGCCATCGGCTACGGCGACGTCGGCGTGGAGTCGCTCACGCGCAAGGCCGCCGCCCTGCTGCAGCGGCGGGAGCGGGGCGAGGTGGACGAGATTCCGTTGGGGCGCCCCTCGCGCCACGCCGACGGCGACGGCCCCAGCCTGCGCGCGCTCGGCGTGAACGGCCTCGAAACCAGCCTCGCGCGCTGCTGCAAGCCCGTGCACGGCGACAGCGTGCGCGGCTACGTGACGCGCAGCCGCGGCGTCACCGTGCACCGCGCCGATTGCCACAACGTGCTGCACGAGCGCGAGCGCGACCGCCTCATCGACGTGCAGTGGGGCGGGGGCGAGGAGCGGCGCTACCCGGCCACCATCCAGGTGGACGCCTGGGACCGCGTGGGGCTGCTGCGCGACCTGAGCGCCCTCGTGGCCGCCGAGGACGTGAACATGGTGGACGTGGCCACGACGCGCGCGGGCAACGGCACGGTGACGGTGCTGGCCACGCTGGAGACGAGCGGCCTCGCCCAGATTTCGCGGCTGCTCACGCGCATGGAGGCCATCCGCGGCGTGCGCAGCTGCCGCCGCACCGCGCGCTAGGGCTTGCGCGTCAGGCGGCGTCCGCGCGCCGGGCCTGGCGCCGCGCGGAGAGGGGAACCGCGCGGCGCCGGCCATCGGGGCGCATCCCGTCCCGAACGCGACGCGCCAGCCACCGCGCCGGGCCCCGGCGGAGGCCCGCCCACGTCCCCGCCGGCGCCATCGGGCGGAGCACCGCCGCGAACAGCGCCATCGCCGTTCCGACGAGCAGGACATCGAAGACGATCGTGGGAAGCAGGTTGACCATGGCCGCACACATCCGTTCGAGAGGTGGGCCAAGTTTGGGGGAACGCGCGTTCGTTGTCAAACGGAAGTTCGGGGAGGCGCTACTCGGTGCGCTCGCGGTACTGCAGCGACTCCGACATGTGCCCCGCCGCGATCATGTCCTCGCGGTCGAAGTCGGCCACCGTGCGCGCCACCTTGAGCACGCGGTGGAAGGCGCGCGCGGAGAGGGCCAGCTGCTGCGTGGCCGCGCGCAGCAGGCCGCGGGCCTCGTCGCTCAGTTTCGCCTGGGCGTGTTCGCGCACGCCCGCGGGGCCCATCTCCGCGTTCAGGCGCGTGCCCGTGCCCGCGAAGCGCTCCCGCTGGAGGGCGCGCACGGCGCCCACGCGCGCGGCGATGGCGGCGGAGGGCTCGCCCGGCGCGGCGGTGGCCAGCTTCTCGTAGTCCACGCGCGGCACGTCGAGGAAGATGTCGATGCGGTCGAGCACGGGGCCGGAGACGCGCCGCTGGTAGCGCGCCGCGGCCGGGGCCGAACAGAGGCATTCGCGTGCGGGGTCGCCGCGGTAGCCGCAGGGGCAGGGGTTCTGGGCGGCCACCAGCGCGAAGCTGGCGGGGAAGGTGGCGGCGGCGCGGGCGCGGCTGATGGTGACCGTGCGGTCCTCCAGCGGCTGGCGCAGCACCTCCAGCACCTGCGAGCCGAATTCGGGCAGCTCGTCGAGGAAGAGGACGCCGTGGTGGCAGAGCGTGATCTCGCCCGGGCGCGGGTTGGAGCCGCCGCCCACCAGCCCCGCGTGCGAGATGGTGTGGTGGGGCGCGCGGAAGGGCCGTTCGCGCAGCAGCCCCGCCCCCGGCGGCAGCAGCCCGGCCACGCTGTGGATGCGCGTCACCTCCAGCGCCTCGTCGTTCGTCATGGGCGGCAGGATGGAGGGGATGGCGCGCGCCAGCAGCGTCTTGCCGCTGCCCGGCGGCCCGCGCATGAGCACGTTGTGCCCGCCCGCGGCGGCGATGGCCAGCGCGCGCTTGGCGTGCTCCTGCCCGATCACCTCGGCCAGGTCGGGGCCGCCCGTCTCCGCCGCCGCCGCTTCCTCCGCGCCGTCGCCCGACCAGGGCGCGATGGGCTCCTTGCCCAGCAGGTGGAGGGCCAGCTGCGCGAGCGAGGCCACGGGGTAGACCGCCACGCCCTCCACCAGCGCCGCCTCGGGCGCGTTGGGCACGGGCACGAAGGCGCGGCGCGCGCCCCGGTCCCGCGCCACCGCGATCATGGGCAGGGCCCCGCGGATGGCACGCACCGTGCCGTCGAGCGCCAGCTCGCCGATGAACACGGCGTCGTCGAGGTCGGCCTCCACCTGGCCGCTGGCCACGAGCACGCCCGTGGCGATGGGCAGGTCGTAGGCGGGGCCTTCCTTGCGCAGGTCGGCGGGCGCGAGGTTGACCGTGACGCGGCGGTTGAAGGGCCATTCGAGGGCGCTGTTGCGGATGGCGGCGCGCACGCGCTCGCGCGATTCCTGCACGGCCGCGTCGGGCAGCCCCACGACCGACGTCGTGGGGTTCTGCGCGCGCGAGATGTCCACCTCGACGTCGACCATCACGCCATCGAGCCCGGAGACCGCGCTCGACCGCACCTTGGCGAGCACGGGGCGCAGTGTGGCCGATCCGGGGCCGCGCGGGCAACCCGCGCCGCGGGCGCGCCCTAGCGCGGCTGCAGGCGGAGGGCGCCGTCGAGGCGGATCGTCTCGCCGTTGATCATGGGGTTCTCGACGATGGCGCGGACCAGCTGCGCGTACTCCTCCGGCTTGCCCAGGCGGGCGGGGAAGGGCGTCACGTTGCCCAGCGCCTCGCGCGCCTCCTCCGGCAGGCCCAGCAGCATGGGCGTGAGGAAGAGGCCCGGCGCGATGGTGTTGTTGCGCACGCCGTGCCGCGCCAGGTCGCGCGCGATGGGCAGCGTCATGCCCACCACGCCGCCCTTCGAGGCCGAGTAGGCGGCCTGCCCGACCTGCCCCTCGAAGGCGGCCACGGAGGCGGTGTTCACGATCACGCCCCGCTCGCCGTCCTCCGTCGGCTCGTTCTTCACCATCTCCGCCGCCGCCACGCGGATGGCGTTGAAGGTGCCGATCAGGTTGATGGTCACGGTGCGCGTGAAGACGTCGAGGCTGGCGGGGCCGTCGCGCCCCACGGTGCGCTCGGCGGTGGCGATGCCCGCGCAGTTGACGAGCAGGTGCGCGCCGCCGTGCGCCGCCGCCGCGTCCGCCACCGCGCGCGTGACCTGTTCGTCGCTGGTCACGTCGGCCTCGACGAAGACGCCGCCGAGGTCGGCGGCAACCGCGCCCCCGTTGGAGCGCGCGAGGTCGAGGATGGCCACTTTGGCGCCGTGCGCGGCCAGCTCGCGGGCGGTGGCCTCGCCCAGCCCGGAGCCCCCGCCGGTCACGATGGCGCTCAGTCCGTTGATGTTCATGCAGTCCCCCGCCCGCTGCCGGTGCGCGGATGATTGATCCCCTGCGTTCTACCACGTTGCCGGCGGGGCGGCGATTGGCGGCAAGGGGCGAGCGGGTAAGCTGGGAGCATGAACCGCATCGCGGACGCGACGGCGCGCATGTCGGGGCGCACGGCGCTGCTGCTGGCCGTGGGCGCGCTGCTGGCGGGCGTGGCGGCCACGCTCGCCCTGCGTGGGGGCGGCGGCGGCGCGGGCTGGGTGTGGGTGTGCTCGTGGGCGGCGGCGCCCCCGCCGGAGTTCCCGCGCGCGCTCTTCACCTTCGCCATCGAGCCCGTGCCCCTCGTCCTGATCGTGCTGGCAGCCTTTTGGTACCTGCGCGTGCGCGGGCGGGCGCGCATGGCGTCGGAGCGATCCCTGGTTTCGCGCCGTCGCGCCGCTGCCTGCCTGGGTGGGCTGGCGCTCACGGCCTTCACCGTGTTCGGCCCCGTGGCCGCCTACGACGGCACCTTCCTGACGCTGCACATGGCGCAGCACTTCATCCTCATCACCATCGCGCCGCCGCTCATCCTCGCGGGCGCGCCCGCCACGCTCTGGCTGATGGCGGCGGGACGGGAGCGCCGCCGCGCCGTGCGCCCGTTCCTGCACGCGCGCGCCTTCCGCGCCTTCGCCCATCCCCTCACGGGCGTGGCGCTCTTCGCCGCCGTGCCCCTCCTCTGGTACGTCACGCCCGCCTTCGAGGAGAGTCTCGACAACGCCTTCCTGCACTTCGGGGGCTACGCGCTCTTCCTGTTCGCGGGGCTGCACTACTGGTGGCCGGTGGTGGGGGGCAACCCCACGCGCTGGCATCTGGCCTACCCCGCGCGGATGGTCTACCTGCTGGCGCTCGTGCCCATCCACGCTTTCCTCGGCCTGCTCTTCCACGAGCCGGACAACGTCATCTACGCGCCGCTGGCGGCCATCCCCCGCGGCTGGGGGCCGGACGCGCTGCTGGACCAGCAGATCGCGGGCGCGGTCATGTTCATCGGCGGCGAGGCGCTGGGCCTCGTGGCGCTGCTGGTCGTGGCCTGGCAGTGGGCCTCGCACGAGGAGCGGCTGGGCCGCCGCCTCGACGCCGCCGACGGCGGGGGTACGGAATGGCGCGCGGTCGCTCCGCCGGAGGGGCGGGCGTGAAGGTGCGGCTGATGGTTCCCGCGCTCCTGCTGGCGCTCGCGCTGGCGGCCTGCGGCGGCGCGTCGGACGACGGCGATGGCCCCGCCTTCGAGGTGGAGGGCGCGGGCGAGGTGGTCTACCGCGGCGCGCGCGTCACGCCGCCCCTGCCCAAGCCCGCCTTCACGCTCGCCGACACGGAGGGCCAGCCCTTCGACATCCTCGCCGAGACCGCGGGGGCGCTCACGCTCGTCTACCTGGGCTACACGCACTGCCCCGACATCTGCCCCGCGCACATGCTCCACGTGGCCAAGACGCTGGAGGCGATGGACCCCGCGCTCGCCGGGGACATCCGCGTCCTGTTCATCACCACCGACCCCGACCGCGACGGCCCCGCCGAGGTGCGGCGCTGGCTCGATCTGTGGGACAGCCGCTTCACCGGCCTCATCCCCGACGCGGACACGCTGGACGCGCTGCTGCGCTCGCTGGGCATGGCCCCCATCGTGAAGACGGACCTCGGCGACGGGCGCTACAGCGTGAACCACGCCTCCTACCTCATCGCCTACACGCCCGACGACCTCGGCCACATCGTCTACCCGTGGCTGGAGGGCGAGGGCCTGCGCGAAATCATGGCGCACGACTTCCCCCTGCTGGCGGCGGACGGTTGGCAAGAGCCGTCCTAGTGCGGCGCGCGCGGCTCCTCGCGCTGGCGCTGGCGCTGGCGCTCGTCGCGGCCTGCGGCGGCGGCGATTCCGCCGGCATCGCCGTCACGAACGCGCGCGCGCACTTCACCACCACCGACGTGGGCGCGGTCTACCTCGACGTCCGAGCGACGGGCGCGGGGGACACGCTCCTCGCCGCCTCCGCCGACATCGCGGACGACGCGCAGCTGCACGAGATCGCGACCGACGGCGGCAACGCCATGATGCGCGCGGTCGAGGGCGGCATCCCCGTCGAGCCCGGCGGCGGCGTCTCCCTGCGGCCCGGCGGCTACCACGTCATGCTGCTCGGCGTCGCGGAAATCCCGGCGGTGGGCGAGACGTTCGCGCTGACGCTCGAGTTCGAGCGCGCGGGCCGCATGACCGTCACGGTGGAGGTGGTCCCCTTCGGCGCGGACGCGGACGGCCACGCGCACGAGTAGACTGCGCCCATCGAACGAGCGGAGCGGCCCCATGCAAGTCGGCGTCATCTTCCCCCAGACCGAGATCGGGTCGGACCCGTCCGTCATCCGCGATTTCGCGCAGACGGCGGAGGGGCTCGGCTACTCGCACATCCTCGCCTACGACCACGTGCTGGGCGCCGTGCCCGAGCGCGAGCCGAGGCTGTGGGGCCCCTACACGCACGAGTCCGCCTTCCACGAGCCGTTCGCGCTGTTCGGCTACCTCGCCGCCGTCACCGAGCGCGTGGGGCTGGTCACGGGCGTCATCATCCTGCCCCAGCGCCAGACCGCGCTCGTGGCCAAGCAGGCCGCCGAGGTCGACATCCTCTCCGGCGGGCGGCTGCGGCTCGGCGTGGGCACGGGCTGGAACTACGTGGAATACGACGCCCTCAACGAGCGCTTCTCCAACCGCGGCAGGCGGCAGGAGGAGCAAGTCGAGGTGCTGCGGCGGCTCTGGGCCGAGCCCGTCGTCGACTTCGCCGGCGAATGGCACCGCATCGACCGCGCGGGGCTGAACCCGCTGCCCGGCAGGCGCATCCCGATCTGGTTCGGCGGCTTCAGCGATCCCGCCTTCGAGCGCGCCGCCCGCATCGGCGATGGCTTCATCTTCGGCGGAAGCTCGACCGATGCGCTCGCTGCCCTCGATACGATTCGCGGCCATCTGGCGCGCGAGGGGCGCGACCCCGCCGCGTTCGGCGTCGAGGCCATGGTCAACTACGCGGACGGCCCGGAGCGCTGGACGGCGGAGGCCGAGCGCTGGCGCGAGGCGGGCGCGGACTACGTCTCCATGCGCACCATGAACGCGGGCCTGGCCGGTCCGCGCGCCCACATCGAGGCCATCGAGCGCTACCGTCGCGAGGTCTCCTGAGTTGTGCGTTGGTGCGCGGGGCGGCAGACTGGCCTCGTGAAGCGCGTCCTCGCCCTCGTTGCCACCCGTCGCTGCGTTGGGCGTAGCAGGCGTAACCGCTGCGACGGTGTCCACAGGTGTCGCCCGAAGATTGCGCTGATAAGTGGACTGAAGGAGTGAGTGCATGACTGAGTTGCTGGCCAGTTCCGGTGCTACATTCATCGTTATGGCTGCCATTGTGGCATTCATGGTGCGTGCAATTCGTCGCCGTGACGGCTATATTACGGTGATCGTTCATGTGCTCAGGGAAAGTGAGAAGCATAATCATGAAGTCCACCAGTTCGTCTACGAAAGCATCGAAAAAATCACAAGTGTGCTGTATGTGAACAAAGAAATAACCAAGAGTCTGGTTTATGAGACACAGCGCAAAGGGTCTAATGAGTCTATTCTCATTGGAAGGCTGGAGCATGGGCTACAGGAGATCGAGGAAATGCGAAAAGCTATCGCAGAGCTTCCATTGTATAAGTTGCCTTCAGACTGGCCGAACATGGATCAGGAAGAGAGTGCGTCATGACGTGCGTCGTGGCTGCTATCTTGGATCGCCGACGGTGCCCCCCGCCTCGGACGTGCTCATCATGGTGCACTCGTAGCGAGGGCTAGTGCCCCGCACCTGTCGCGAGGTTCCCGCTATCCAGCCTGATGCTTCCGCCAGAGGTAGCTCGCAAACGACGCACACGCGCCCAGCATAAATATGGTCTCATCCTGCTCCACATTTGCTTGCATGTTGTCCAGCAAGGCATGGCGTATCCCCGGCTCGTCCGACGTATAGCCATAGATTTTGCGAAAACCCTCTTCCAAGGCAGGATGAAGCCTGCCACGCCGCTCCAAAGACTTCAGTGCAGGCCCCAGCGTTCGGGCCGCATCCGGATCGAGTTGGCGCGCCACGGACTCCACAGCGTGGATGCTCTCACGAATCGAATCCGCCCATTCCTCTCGATTGATCGCTTCCCCTGCCTTGCGTAGATGCTCAGCTGCCCCGCCAAGACCCGCACTGCGGAGTTGCTTCATGTCGCTGAGCAGCGCTCGCCCTTCTTGCTCAGTAGCAGCCGGAAGAATAGTCACCGGGTGTTTGTGATCAATAGTATATGCCAGCCTACACTGGCGAAATATGTCGTGCATTGCCCTATTGAAATTGCCTATGGTCATCCACCTATACCTCATAATCATTTGGATCATATCGAACACTTTGTTGAAAGGCGTAGATTCATTCAGAATCAAGGATTTGATTTCTTCAAGAAGCGCCGAATTACGGCGCGGGTCATACTCATCGATTGGTCGCTTGAAGTAATCACCATGGAGTTTCTCGAGAATACTATTCCACGAGGAAGAAATCGAATCATCGTAGCTTTTCGTACCAAGGTAGATACGCTCCCAAATCTTGAGACGCGCCTCAAGGCTAATTTCGCCAAGCGCGAGGGGCTGCGGAAGCGGTTCGTAGCCCTGCGCCTGGGAGAAGGTCAGGGTCTTGGTGTCGGGCGCGTCGCCGCCAGCCGTGTTCGTCGCCTGTTCATCCTGCTCGACCATGCTCCCAGCAGTATAGGGCAACACCGCCGGTGGCGCACCATCCCGCCGCCCCCTACAACTCGGTCCGGTTGCGGCTCGTCGCACGCCCATGCTCCCGTACGCTCCCCGTCGCGTACGATGGCGGCGGGCGGCACGTCCGTCGGGGGGAGCGCCATGAACGGCATGATCGACGCACACGACCACGTGCCCGCCGCCGCAATCGCGGAGGCGGCGGCCAGCGGCATCGCCGCCGCCGTGCTCACGCCCATCGTCTTCGTCGCCGTCATGGCCCAGTCCCCCACGCCCACCACCTGATGCGCCGCAACGACGACCCCACCTTCCTCCTCGACTGCGACCGCTGCGGCCAGACCTACGGCGTCCACCTCGACTGCGACCACGGCTTCTCCAGGTTCGTCGCCCTCGTCCATCCCCGCCTCTGCCCCGACTGCGAGCACGACCACGGGAAGGCCCGCTTGATCGCCGCGCGCGCGCTCATCAAGGGCGGCGAGGCCCGCAGAGGCCGCTGACGCGCCGAATTCGCGCCGCACGATGGAATTTTCATCGGATGGAGGCCGTTTCCGCCCAGCGCGGCCCAGCGGCGGGCGATTCCGCCCCGTTTTCGACGCCCGCCCTCCCCGACGACGCGCCGGAGCGCCCATCGAGGGCGTCAGGGCCACTCCATCTGGAGCTCCCTCACCTGAGTCAACCACTCCATCTGGTGGACGGCGGGACCGACGGAGTAGCTGCCATCCCCGGCGGCGATCACCGCGTACGCCACGCCGCACTCGTCGATGACGGGCGCGCCGCTGCTGCCGTGGCCCAGCCCGCCGTCCAGCTCGACAGCGCCCCACCGGTCCAGCTCGTCCGTGCGCTTCGCGCGCACCGCCAGCTCGCGCTTCACGCCGCCCGTCCAGCCCACGATGGTCAGGGGCAGGCCATCCGGGGGCGGGGCGTCCGCGAGACGGATGCGGGCGGCGGGGGCGTGGTCCGAATGGAGCACGGCGTAGTCGCTCCCCAGCAGGTGCTCCGGGATCATGCCGTCGGCGGACGGGGAGTAGTCCGGGCTGAACGCCGGCCACACCCCAGCGCCTACGCCGCCCGCCCAGCCGCCGTCCGGGTACAGACGGACGAGGCCGGTCTGGTCCCCGTCCCAGGCGACGTGGGCGGCGGTGAGCCACCAGCCCTTGCCCATGTGGAAGGCCGTGCCGCAGCCGTCGTCGTGGCAGACGCGGTAGACGGCGGCGCGGGCGGCGGCGGCGGCGATCCTGCAGACGGCGGCCAGCTCGGCCTCCAGCTCGGCCCGAATCGTGCGGACCTCGTCCAGCACGAACCGCGCCGCGTCCCGCTGGCGCTCGGCCTCGGTCAGCCGCACGGCCAGCCCGTTCGCGTATTCGCGGGCTTCGTCCCGCTCGCTGACGGCGATGCCGTGCTCGACGCTGGCGGCGTCCGCCTCCTGTCGCAGGGCTTCCATCGCCCGCGCCGCCGCCAGTTCGGCGGCGTCCCGCTGTTCCACCGCGCGGGCGTGGCGCTCCTGCCAGCGCGTGCGCTCCGAGTGGCCCGCCGCCCAGCTCGACAACGCCAGCAGGGCGGCGAGGACCGCGCCGACGGCGACGACGGCGAGAGCGCGACGGCCCCAGGTGCGGACCTTCACGACGCGCCTGCCACCTGTTCATCCCGCTCGACCATGCTCCCAGCATAGGGCAACGCCCACGAAGGCCGCCGCCCGCGCGCCCCCCTACGCCCCCCGTCGCGTACGATGGCGGCGGGCGGAACGTCCGCCGGGGGGAGCGCCATGAACGGCATGATCGACGTACACCACCACGTGCCCGCCGCCGCAATCGCGGAGGCGGCGGCCAGCGTCGGGCTCACGGTCGGGGGCGGCTGGACGCCCGAACGGGCGCTCGCCGACATGGACGCCAGCGGCATCGCCGCCGCCGTGCTCACGCCCATCGTCTTCGTCGCCGACGTGGCCGACCCGGCGGCGGCGGTCCCCCTGCACCGCGCCGCCAACGACTACATCGCGGGCGTGGCGCGGCGCTGGCCCCACCGCTTCGGCGCGTTCGCCACGCTGCCCATCGTGGACCCCGCCGCCGCCCGCGCCGAGCTGGACCGCGCCTTCGACGAGCTGGGCATGGACGGCGTGCTGCTGCCCAGCGGCGTCGGCCCCGACCTCATCGGCGCGGAGCGTTTCGAGCCGGTGCTGGCGGCGCTCGACGGGCGCGGCGCGACCATCCACCTCCACCCCACGGCCTCGCCCATTGGCATCCCCGGCCTGTCCCCGTCGGTGGTCGATTTCCCCGTGGAGACGACGCGCGCCATCGGCAGCCTGCTGGCCTCCGGCGCGCTGGAGCGCCACCGCAACCTGCGCTGGATCGTGGCGCACGCGGGGGGCTGCTTCCCCTACATCGCGGGGCGCGTGGCGCGCTCCGACGGGGCGGAGCCGCTGCGCTCGAACGCGCCCGCGGGCGTGGCCGCCTACCTGGGGCGGCTCTACTACGACGTGGCCGTGAGCTGCCATCCCACGGCGCTGCCCAGCCTGCTGACGGTGACGGACGCGGACCACCTCATCTTCGGCACGGACTATCCGGCCTTTTCGCGCGCGGACGTGGACGGCGCCATCGCCTGGCTGCGGGACGAATCCGGCTTCGATGCGGCGCAGCTGGCGGCCATCGGCGCGGCCAACGCGCGCCCCCTCTTCCCGCGCCTCGCCGCCGCCCTGGACGTGGCGGGGTAGCGCTCGCCGCCCTCCGTGCGGGATGGGGGTATCGTGGGGCGCGGAGGCGTGGATGCCGGAGTTCTTCGAGCAGCCGATCCTGAATTCGCCGTACGCCTACCCCGAACGGCACTGGGACCTCGACGAGGACGGCCAGCCGACGCGGGATATCCTGCCGGGACGCCGCGGGGCGAAGTTCGCGACGCCCGTGCCCGGCCCGCGGAAGGCCGTGAGCGAGCAGGAGCGGCTCGAGTTGCGCGACGGGGCGGGCCTTTCGGGCGGCGGGCAGCAGTACGCGGACGTGGCGGAGCTGATCGGCGGCGTGCGTCAGGCGGTGGATGCCTGGCGGGATCTGCCGAATCCGCGGGACTGGGGCGTGACGCCGGAGACGCAGCGCCTGCTGCGCCACTGGCGGGAGCACGCGTTCACCGGGGCGCGCCCCTTCTTCTGCCAGTTGGAGGCGGTCGAGACCATCATCTGGCTCACCGAGGTCGCGCCGAAGCTGGCCGCGAACTCGGACGGGCGGCGCTTCCTCCGCGCGCTCGACGCGGCCAACGCGGAGGCGAACCCGGAGCTGGCGCGGCGCGCGCTCAAGCTGGCCACGGGCGCGGGCAAGACCATGGTCATGGCCATGATCATCGCCTGGCAGACGGTGAACGCCCTGCGCCACCGCAACAGCCGCGCCTTCACGCACGGCTTCCTCGTGGTCGCGCCCGGCATCACCATCAAGGACCGGCTGCGCGTGCTCCAGCCGAACGATCCGGACAGCTACTACCGGAGCCGCGAGCTGGTTCCGCCCGACATGCTGCGGGACCTGGAGCAGGCGCGCATCGTCATCACCAACTTCCACGCCCTGCGCCCGCGCGAGACGCTCGACCTCTCCAAAGGCGGGCGGGCGCTGCTGCAGGGGCGCGGCGCGGCCCCGGACACGATGGAGAGCGAGGGTCAGATGCTCCGGCGCGTGATGCCCGGGCTGATGGGCCTGCGCAACGTCCTCGTGCTCAACGACGAGGGCCACCATTGCTACCGCCACAAGCAGGGCGATGAGGACGAGCGCGCGCTCGACGCCGAGGAGCAGCCGGAGGCCAGGAAGAACGAGGAGGCCGCGCGCGTCTGGATCTCCGGCCTCGAAATGGTGAAGCGCCGGCTGGGGCTGCAGCAGGTCATCGACCTCTCCGCCACGCCCTTCTTCCTGCGCGGGTCGGGCTACGCCGAGGGCACGCTCTTCCCCTGGACGGTGAGCGACTTCTCGCTCATGGACGCCATCGAGTGCGGCATCGTGAAGCTGCCGCGCGTGCCCGTGGCCGACAACGTGCCCGACCCGCAGGCCACCATGCCGAAGCTGCGCGCGCTCTGGGAGAACATCCGCGAGGAGATGCCCCGCGCCGGACGCCGCAAGGCGGGAACGCTCGACCCCTCCCGCCTGCCCAACATGCTCCAGACCGCGCTGGACGCGCTCTACGGCCACTACGAGCAGACCTTCAACCTCTGGGCGGAGGCGCGCATCCGCGTGCCGCCCTGCTTCATCGTGGTGTGCAACAACACGGCCACCTCGAAGCTGGTGCACGACTTCATCGCGGGCTACGAGCGCGAGGACGGGCGGCACGTGCCGGGGCGCCTGCCGCTGTTCCGCAACCACGACGATGCGGGCGCGCCGCTGGCCCGTCCGCGCACGCTGCTCATCGACAGCAGCCAGATCGAGTCGGGAGAGGGGCTGGACGCCGAGTTCCGCAAGGCCGCCGCCGCCGAAATCGCGCGCTTCCGCGACGAGCGCGCGCGGCGCGGCGATCGCGATCAGCTCTCCGACGAGGCGCTGCTGCGCGAGACCATGAACACCGTCGGCAAGCCCGATCGCCTGGGCGAGTCCATCCGCTGCGTCGTCTCCGTCTCCATGCTCACGGAGGGCTGGGACGCGAGCACGGTCACGCACATCCTCGGCGTGCGCGCCTTCGGCACGCAGCTGCTGTGCGAGCAGGTCATCGGGCGGGCGCTGCGGCGGCAGTCCTACGACCTGAACGAGGAAGGCCTGTTCGCCGTCGAGTACGCGGACGTGCTGGGCGTGCCCTTCGATTTCACGGCCCAGCCCGTGACGGCGCAACCCGCGCCTCCCCGCGAAACCGTGCGCGTGGAGGCCGTCAGCCCCGAGCGCGACCACCTCGAAATCCGCTTCCCCAACGTGCGCGGCTATCGCGTGGAGCTGCCCGACGACCGCCTCGACGCGACCTTCACGCCCGACTCCATCTTCCGCCTCACGCCCGACGTGGTGGGCCCCACGGTCACGCGCAACGAGGGCATCATCGGCAAGGGCGTCGACCTCAGCGTCGAGCACCTCGACGACGTGCGCCGCGCCACCATCGTCATGCGCCTCACGGCCCACCTGCTGGACCGCACCTTCCGCGACGCGGACGGCGAGCCCGAACTGCACCTCTACGGCCGCCTCAAGCCGATCGTGGAGCGCTGGCTGGACGAGTGCCTGTGGTGCGAGGGCGGCACGAAGCCCGCGCAGCTGCTCTACGCCACGCTGGCGGACAACGCCTGCGAGCGCATCAACGCGGCCATCACGCGCGCCCACCAGGGCGAGCGCCCCGTGCGCGCCCTGCTCGATTCCTACAACCCCGAGGGCTCCACGGCGCACGTCCAGTTCACCACCTCGAAGGCGACGCGCTGGCGCACCGATCCCGACCGCTGCCACGTCAACTGGGCGGTCATGGACAACAGCGAGTGGGAGGCCCAGTTCTGCCGCGCCGTCGAGCGCCATCCGCGCGTGCTCGCATGGGTGAAGAACAACGGCCTCGGCTTCGAGGTGCCCTGGCGCGACGGGCGCGGGGCGCACCGCTACCTGCCCGACTTCATCGTGCGCCTCGACGACGGGCGCGGCCCCGACGACGCGCTCAACCTCGTGGTCGAGATCAAGGGCCAGCGCGACGAGGACGCCAAGGCCAAGAAGGACGCGCTGGAGACCTACTGGATTCCGGGCGTGAACCGCCTGGGCCGTTTCGGGCGCTGGCGCTCGCTCGAGCTGTCCGAGGTGTGGCGCATCGAGGAGGGGCTGGCCGAGGCCATTGACGCCGCCGTGGCCGAAGCCGCGCGCTGAAGCGCTGCTATACTGGCTGGCATGACCGAACGCGACTGGGACTTCTACGTGCGCGACATGCTCGATGCGTGCGAGCAGGTGCTCGACTACGGGATGGACGCGGACGCCCTGCTCGCGGACGAGCGCACCTTCGCGGCGGCCTGCTACGACATCACCGTCATCGGCAAGGCCGTGGACCACATCCCCGCGCACGTCCACGCGGCGCATCCGGAAATCCCGTGGGGCAAGCTGGCGGACGCGCGTGACCATGTCGTCCACCGCTACTGGGACATCGACCACGGCATCATCCGTAGCATCGTCGAGGACGACATCCCCGCGCTCCTGCCGCGGCTGCGCGCCCTGCTGGCGGCATGACCGGCAGGCTCTACACGGACGGCGAACTGGCCATGCTGCGCGACATGCCCAAGACGGTCACCAATCCCGGCGTCCGCTGGCTGACGAAGCCCGGGAATCGCCAGCGCATCTTCCACGCCGAGGGCGAGGGCGGCGTGCGCTTCTCCGTGTACCAGCGCCAGAACGTTGACGATGAAAAGGACTTTTCCTGCGGCATCAAGCTCCTCACGGATGACAGCCTGATGCTCGCACGCTACGATGGACCGAGCCACCGGCATGGGGGCATCGCTTTCCATCCGCACATCCATCGGGCGACCGAGCGGGCCATGGCCGCGGGTCGCCAGCCGGAATCCGAAGCCGAGGAGACCGACCGCTTCAATTCCTGCGAAGACGCGCTCGCCTGTCTGATTGCCGACTTCAGGCTCAGCGGGATTTCGGCGGCGCCCGACCAGACCAGGGGGTTGTTCACATGACGCTCGACTACGCCACGCCCGACCAGTCCACCTTCCGCAGGCTGCTCCGCGAGCATCTGTGCGAGGTCGAGGAGCGGCCCGATGGTGCGCTCATGCTGCGTACCCGCTTCATCTTCCCCGACGGCGATGGCTACCCCATCCACGTCCTCGCGGCGCCCGGGGGCGAGGTGCGCCTCTCCGACCGTGGCCACACGCTCATGCACATCAGCTACGAGCACGACATCGACGCCCTCCTGGAAGGCCGGAGCCGGGATCTGATGGACCGCGTCCTCGGCGAAACCGGCGTGGCGTACGATGACGGCGCCTTCTACCTCGACACCCCGCCCGAACAGGTTCCCACGGCCATGTTCGCCCTGGGGCAGGCCATCACCCGCATCTACCAGATTGCCGAGTGCCTGGTGGCTGGTGGTCAGTGATCAGTGGTTAGTGGCTGGTGGTCGGTGGGGATGCCATGTCGGCCACGAACCACCGCCCGCTCAGGATGACGGGCTACTTTCGGCGCGTCATCCGCCCCAAGCGCATCGAGAGCGATCCCGCCCTGTGCCGCCAGGTGCTCGATAACCCCATCCGCCGCGAGGTCCAGCCGAACGGGCGCATCCGCTTCTGGGGAGAGGTCACGCTGCCGGGGATCGATGGGCCGCGTATCCTCAGGGTCGTTACACTGGAGGACGGTGAAACGGTCCACAATGCCTTCCTCGACCGCCGCTTCAGGAGGTGAGCCCGCTCTCCACTCTCCGCTCCCCACTGACCACTGGCCACTCGCCACCGACCACCGGGAGGCCCCCGTGAAACTCCGCTACTTCGCCGAGACCGACAGCCTCTACATCGAGCTGCGCGACGGCCAGAGCGCCGAAACCCGCGAAATCGCCGATGACCTCAACGTCGACCTCGACGCCGACGGCGCCGTCATCGGCTTCGACATCGACCACGCCGCCGCTCGCCTCGACCTCGCCACCGTCGAAGCCGTCGGGCTGCCGGTGGAGAGTGGCGAGTGAAGAGTGGCGAGCGGGCTTCTCCACTCTTCACTCGCCACTCCCTCGCGCATCCCGTATAGTCCCGCGGCATGGCGAAGCGCGCCCGCAAGCCCCGCGCCCCCAAGGCCGTCGACTCCCTCACGCATGGCGGCGCGCGACGCCCCAACCTGCCCTCCGCCGAACACCAGCCCCTCATGCCCCACGACGAACGCGCCCCCGTCCCCGTCGAATGGGAACGCCGCAACCCCGACCTCGACCCCCAGCTCGTCTGGCGCGGCAAGGCCGCACAGGACGAGCTGGGCCTCACCGTCAACGCCCCGCCCCTCTACATCCAGGAACGCATCCACCCCAAGGCCCTCATCGACGACCTGATGAAGGTGTCCGCCGACCACCGCGCACCGGACACCGGCCACCAGATCGACCTGTTCCAGGACTTCAACGGCCTGCCCTCCGCCGAGGCCCGCACCGAGTTCTACCGGCACCACGCGCGCTGGGCCAACCGCCTCATCCTCGGCGACAGCCTGCAGGTCATGGCATCCCTCGCCGAACGCGAGGGCCTGCGCGGCAAGGTCCAGTGCGTCTACCTCGACCCGCCCTACGGCATCCGCTTCAACTCCAACTTCCAGTGGTCCACCACCAGCCGCGACGTGCGCGACGGCAAGGCCGAACACATCACCCGCGAACCCGAACAGGTCCGCGCCTTCCGCGATACCTGGCGCGACGGCATCCACTCCTACCTCTCCTACCTGCGCGACCGCCTCATCGTCGCACGCGACCTGCTCGCCGATTCCGGCAGCATCTTCGTCCAGATCGGCGACGAGAACGTGCACCGCGTCCGCGCCCTGATGGACGAGGTTTTTGGACCGGAGAATCTGGTGAGTCAGATTGCTTTTGTAAAGGCTACAGGGTTTTCCAGCAACTATCTTTCCAACGTGACGGATCATATTCTCTGGTTTGCCAAGGATATTCAGCAAACTAAGTATCGTGAACTGGGGCGTATGAAGGAAGCAGGCGATCCGGGGGCGACGGCGTACAAGCCCGTAGCACAACAACCCGGAAATTTTCAAAATTTCGAGCCGACGCGCCTTGCCGCGTCAGCTGATCTGACGCGGCAAGGCGCGTCGGCTACCTCTCAGAGGTTCTCGTACCAGGGAACCATACGCACTCCGCCCGCAACTATGCACTGGGCTACCATGGTCAAAGGGATGGAGCGGCTGGACCGGGCGGGCCGCGTTTTTCTTGTTGGTAATACGCTGCGCTATCTCCGGTTCCTTGATGACTACCCCATTGTGCGCTTCACCAATACTTGGTCGGACACGGTGATCGCTGGCTTCACCGCAGACAAGGCGTATGTCGTTCAAACCCTCCCCAAGGTCATCGAGCGCTGCATCCTCATGACGACAGACCCGGGGGACCTGGTGCTGGACCCGACGTGCGGTTCGGGGACGACGGCGTACGTGGCGGAGCAGTGGGGCCGCCGCTGGATCACGGTGGACACGTCGCGGGTGGCGCTGGCGCTGGCGCGGGCGCGCGTGATGGGGGGACGGTTTGCGTGGTGGCGGGTGAAGAGCGGCGGCGCAGTGGAGAGTGAAGAGTGGCGAGTGGAGAGCGGGGACGACGGAGTGGCGAGTGAAGAGGGGCGAGTGGAGAGCGGGGGCGACGGAGTGGCGAGTGAAGAGGGGCGAGTGGAGAGCAGTGAGCCGCCCGCCAATCACTCTCCACTCTCCACTAACCACGACCTCCGGCTCGGATTCGAGTACGAGCGTGTTCCCCACATCCAGCTCCGCGACATCGCGAACAACGCGGAGATCGACGTGATCTGGGAGGAGCGGCAGCCGGGGGTGGAGGCGGCGCTGGCGCGGCTGAACGAGGCGTTGCGGGGGCACGCGACGCCGTACGCGGTGGAGACGGGGGCGCGCGCGGGCCAGCGGGTGGATTTCCGCGCGCCCGAGGGGCGGACGGTGGCGCTGCCGTCGGGCGAGGCGGCGCCGGCGAACGGGCTGCTGGAGTGGGAAGTGCCGCGCGAGGCGCCGGAGGACTGGCCGCGTGCGGCGGCGGAGGCGCTGGATGCGCTGCGGGCGGCACGGCGCGATCGTCAGAGCGCCATCGACGAATCCATCGCGCGCAACGCGGGTTACGAGGAGCTGTACGACAAGCCGCGGGCGGACGCGGGCATCGTGCGCGTGGCGGGGCCGTTCACGGTGGAGAGCGCGACGCCGCACCGCACGTTGACGGTGGACGCGGACGGCGGGTTCGTGGACGGGGTGGAGGAGGAGCGGGAGGGCTGGGGGCAGGATTTCGCGCAGGTGATGCTGGAGCACCTGCGCACGGCGGGGGTGCAGCAGGCGCACCGCGCGGACCGCATCGCGTTTTCGTCGCTGACGCCGTGGCCGGGGCGGCTGGTGTGCGCCGCCGGGGAGTACGGCGAGGGGGAGGAGGGGCGTCGGGCGGGGGTGTTCATCGGGCCGGAGTTCGGCACGGTGTCGCGCCCGGACCTGGCGGAGGCGGCGCGGGAGGCGGCGGAGGCGGGGTTCGACGCGCTCATCGCCTGCGCCTTCGCCTACGACGCGCATTCGACGGAGTTCGAGCGTCTGGGGGCGTTGCCGGTGTTGAAGGCGCGCATGAACGCGGACCTGCACATGGCCGGGGAGCTGAAGAACACGGGCAAGGGGAACCTGTTCGTCATCTTCGGGGAGCCGGACGTGGCGGTTGCGAGTGAAGAGTGGTTGGTGGATAGTGCGGGGAACGATGTCGCGCCCTGGGAAATCCTTAAGCTCCTTTCGGGAATTGATCGTCTGGCGGAAGTCGATGGACTTGACCGTGGCGATCTACAGGCATTCGCGGCGCTTTCCCGCCGAGGAGAGGTTTGGGATTACCTCGCAGATGCGGCGGGCGGCGGCGTCGATTCCGGCGAACATCGCGGAGGGGCAGGCGCGGCGGACGACGGGGGAGTTTCTGCAGTCGCTTGGCGTCGCGCGCGGCTCGCTGGCGGAGCTGGAGACCTTCGTGAGCTTGTGCGAGCGGCTGGGCCTGATGCCGAGCGAGGACTGCGCGAGCTTGTCGAGCGACTGCGCCGAGATCAACAAAATGCTGAACGCGCTGATGCGTTCGCTCTCCACTCGCCACTGACCACTCTCCACCGCACGCAGGTCACCGTCCACGGCGTCGACGTCTACGACCCGGCCACGGGGCAGGTGCGGAGCGACGGGCCGGACGGGATCGCGTGCTGGTTCATCGACACGGACTACGACGGGGAGTCGTTCTTCGTGCGCCACGCCTATTTCCTGGGGGCGGGCGATCCGTACAAGGCGCTGCGGACGACGCTGAAGGCGGAGATCGACGCGGATGCGTGGGAGACGCTGCATCGGGCGACGTCGCGCCCCTTCGCGCCCCCGACGACGGGGCGCATCGCGGTGAAGGTGATCAACCACCTGGGGGATGAGGTGATGAAGGTGTATCGGGTGAGTGGGGAGTGACGAGTGGAGAGTGGAGAGCGGCGGTTGGCGGTTGGCGGTTGGGCGGGGGACTAATCACTAACCACCGACCACTGACCACCGGCGCTCATGCCACAGGAGCTATTTCAGCACATCAGGAAACGGTCGGCAACCAACCCCGTCCATAACCCGACCGGCAAGGGTCGTCGCGGTCGCGCGGCTACTGGCGGAGGGCGCGCGTCTCCGGCGTCTCGATCAGCTGGCAATGGTTGCCGTCGGGGTCGAGGAAGGTGGAGATGCGCCCGCCCCAGGGTTCCTCGCCCCGGTCGCGGATGAAGGGCGCGCCGCCCGCCTCAATGCGCGCGTGCTCGGCGTCGAGGTCGTCCACCACGAAGTTGATGAGGCAGCGCTTCGCGTCCGCGGCGGGGCCGCGCACCTCGTCGTGGCCGCTCACGATGAAGTAGCTCTGGCCCAGCGCGAACGCTCCCGGGCTCATCTCCGGCGCGGGCGTCAGCCCCACCACGTCGCGGTAGAAGGCGATCAACCGCTCCGGCCGCTCGCTCCCCAGGTTCAGCGACAGCGACGGCAGGATCACGGCGTCAGGCCGTGAAGTCGTCGATGGCGGCGAGGTCGTCGTCCGTGAGCGTCCAGCCCGCGGCGTCGACGTTGGCGCGCACCTGGTCGGGGCGCGTGGCCCCGGAGATGACGCTGGGCACGCCGTCCTGGGCGAGCAGCCAGCTCATGGCCAGCTCCAGCACGGTGTGGCCGCGCTCCGCCGCGAACGCCTCCGCCTGCGCGAGGATTTCCCAGTTGCGGTCGTTCACGTACTTGCCCGCCAGCCCGGCCAGCATCCCCTCCTTGAAGCGGCTGCCGTCGGGCATTTCCGCGTCGCGGCGGTACTTGCCCGTGAGGAAGCCGCCCGCCAGCGGGAAGTAGGGCAGGATGCCGAAGCCGCAATCGCGCGCGGCGGGCGCGACCTCGGCCTCGATGCCGCGCTCCACCAGGCTCCACTCGTTCTCCACGGAGACGTAGGGCGCGAGCCCGTTGGCGGCGGTGACCTCGCAGGCCTCCGTGATCTGGGCGGCGGACACGTTGGAGATGCCCGCGTGGCGCACCTTGCCCGCCTTCACGGCGTCGTCCAGCGCGCGCGCCGTCTCCTCGGCGGGCGTCTCCGGGTCGGGGAAGTGCACCATGTAGAGGTCCACGTAGTCGGTGCCGAGGCGCTGCAGGCTCTTCTCCAGCGCGCCGGTGATGTACTCGCGCGAGCCGCTGCCGGGCGAGGCCATGTCCGCGCCGGGCATGCCGAACTTGGTGGCGATGACGGCCTGCGCGCGCCGCCCGCCGAGGGCCGCGCCCAGCATCTCCTCCGAGGCCCCCATGCCGTACATCTCGGCGGTGTCGAAGAAGTTGACGCCCAGGTCGAGGGCCGCGTCGACGACGGCTTTGGCGGCGTCCGCGTCGATCCTCATGCCGAAGTTGTTGCAGCCGAGCCCGACGACCGAGACTTCCAGGTCCGAGCTGCCGATGGTGCGCTTTTCCACGTGCGTGGCCTCCCGTGCGTTGCGTTTCGCGCGCAGTGTAGGGCAATCGGCGGCGGGGCGCGCCTCAGGCGGGCTCGAACTCCAGCTCCAGCGACTTCACGGAGCGCATGGCCGTGCCCTCGCCCATGCGCGGGTTGCGCCCGGGCTTGATGCGCACGTCGCCGATGGCCTCGAGGATGAGGCGCGAGCCGATCACGGCCTCCGTGCGCGCCAGCTGGTAGCCCACGCAGAAGTGCTTGCCCAGCCCGAAGCCGAGGTGGCTCGCGCGCCCGCCCTCGCGGTGGCCCACGCGCGTCTCCTTCCCGAAGTACAGGTCCGCGCGGAAGACGTCGAAGCGCTCCGGATCGGCGAAGACGCGCTCGTCGTGGTTGGCGGAGTGCATGGAGAGGTGGGCGACGGCGCCCGCGGGGATGGCCACGCCGCGCACGCGCGCCTCCCGCAGCGTCAGGCGCGGCTCGCCGCCCACCGGCCCGGAGTGGCGCATCGTCTCCGTGAAGGCGCGGTCCAGCAGGGCGTGGTCGCGCCGCACCTCGGCGAACTGCGCGGGATGGTTGAGCAGCAGCCACCAGAGGTTGGCGATGGCCTTGTCCGTGGTCTCGCCGCCCGCCGTGAGCAGCAGGCTGGTGAAGGCCTTGATGTCGGGCACGGACAGGCGCTCGCCGTCCACCTCCGCGGCGCACAGCTTGGAGATGAGGTCGTCGCCCGGATTCCGCAGCCGTTCCCGCACGAACGGTTCGAGGTAGTCGTGGAACTCGCGGTTGGCCGCGATGCCCGCCCGCCGCAGCGCCGGGTCGGGCGACAGCCCCGCGAGGAAGGTCGGGTACCAGCGGCGGAAGCGGTCGTGGTCGGACTGCGGCAGCGCGAGCATGTCCACGATCACGTTCACCGGCAGGCGCGCGCTGAACTGGTCCACGAGGTCCACCTCGCGCTTCGCCGCGAAGCCGTCCACCAGCTCGCGCGCGGCCTTCTCCGTGAAGCGCACGACCAGCTCGCGCACGTTGCGCTCGACCACGGGCAGGAAGGCGTCGAGCCGGCGGCCCACGAACTCGGGCGCGATGATGGCGCGCTTGCGCGTGTGCTCGTCGCCGTCCATGGCCGTGAGCGAGGGGCCGAAGACGGCGCTGTGGGACTGCTCCATGATGCTGCTGGAGAAGGTCTCGTGGTCGAGGAAGCCCGCCACCACGTCCTCGTAGCGCGTGATCCACCAGGTACCGTCGCGCGGGTTGCGCCAGACGGGATGCCCGTCGCGCAGCCGCCGCAGGGCCGGATACGGGTCCAGCCGGAACGCTTCCCCTTCCAGCAGGCGCGGGTCGAACGGCTCGGCCATGCGCGCAGGATACGCCGTTCGCGCGCGTCACTCCGCGGCGCGTGCCTGCCTGATGCGCGGCAGGCCGTCGAGCAGCCCGTCGATGTGCTCGAAGAGCGTGGGGGACACGGTGCGGCCAAGCGGATCGAGGAAGAACCTGGCGCCCTCGCGCCGGGCCAGCTTGGCGGCGGGCACGAAGTCGGTATCGCCGGAGACCAGCACGATGGTATCGGCCTGCCGCTTCAGCGTGATGGAGGCGATGTCGAGCCCGATGCGCATGTCCACGCCCTTCTGGCGCAGCGACGGGACGAAGTCGGCATCGGAGAGCGGCAGGGCGGAAGCATCCCCGTCCAGCAGCCGGTCCCGCGCCTCCTTCCCCAACACCCAGTCGTTGCCGTTGACCTGCCCCAACCGCACGGCGAAGGAGGGCCGCCCGTGCAGGGCCTTGAACGGCCGCACCCTGAGCTTCGCCTCCTCCGTGCACGACGGATGTGACGCTCCGCGCCCTCGGCCTGGAAGGCGCGCAGATTCCCTTCCTGGAGTCCGTCACCATCGGCCCGCCGGACCTCGAAGGGCTGCCGAGCTACTCGATTGAGGGCGTGGAACTGGCCGTGGCCAGCGCGACGCGGCGCGACCCGACGTGGACGGGCCTCTACTCGAAGGACGAGGCGAAGGAGATTCTGCTCGCCGAGTTCGGTCCAGTGTGCTGGGGCTGCGCGTGGGAGCCGACGCTCCCGAACGGTCGGCCCGACAAGTCGTACCTTCACGTGGATCACTCGCTCGCGCGGCACCACGGCGGCGACGACGAGTTGGCGAATCTCGGTCTGCTCTGCCCGCGCTGCAACGGGCGCAAGGGTTCGCGCGAGATCGGCATCGCCGAGCTGCGGGTCGAGAACGACGCCGATGGCCTGATCTACGGCACCTTGGCCGAGCTGCTGCAGGCCATCCCGCTCGTGCGCTGGCAGCAGCGCGCGCGGCAGTTGATGGACAAGCACCCCGATGCTGGCGGTGGGGCCTGAAGCGTCGCACGCCCGCCGTGGGCCCATGTGGGCACTATCGTAAATCCCTCGGTTGGTAGGATGTTCATGCTGGGAGGATGGAATGGTTCCTTTTCCTTTGACGGTCACTGTCCAGCCGGACCCGGACCTCGCGGACAAGGTGGTCGTGTTTGCGAGCCGTGGCGGTTGGGGATCGGAGCGAGTCGAGGTTCCCCTGATCGGTGGCCCGGAAGATTGGTTCGTTGGGCAAGGGGACGTTCTCCTGAGACATCACAACGGACATGCCCCGAGGGTGTACCTCTCGCTTGGCATCGCGCGCCGTGGGAACGGGGTGATGCAGGAGGGAGAAAGGATCAATAAGAAGGGATGGTGGCTCCGCTACCACCTTGGCCATGGAGAGTGGAGTGACTGGGAACCCATCGCCATCTTTTTTCACGGTACTTGGGGGACTGGCAAGAAAGATTTTCTTGTCCCCGACGACGATTGGCCTCCGAGTGCGAGAGTGTGGGAATGACAGGATGCGGCCTCGTCGCGCTCAGGCGTCGGCCGGCACGGCGCGGGCGCCGGGCATCACTTCCGCGAGCGGCTTGCCGGTGAGGCGCAGGTAGAGGGCGTCGGGGCAGAGGTCGATGCCGTCGCCCCAGTCCACGGCCCCGGCCTCGTCGATGCGGACGGCCTCGAAGCGGGCGCGGTCGTTCCAGGCCGCGAACACGCCGCGTCCGGCAAGGTGCGACAGATCGACCTCGCCGCACGCGCCGTCGGCGTAGCGCAGCCAGATGCGCCAGCCCGCGCGCGGCTCGACCTCGACCGGACGGTTCATCGCCCCGCCAGCATACGCCCCCGGCATCCCGAAGGGACACAGCGGAGGGGCGGCCCCCCGCCCATCAGCCCGTATGCGCGTGATGCTGTATGCTGCGCCCCGCATGAAGCCGAGCCTGCGTGGCGATGTTGGTGATCCACCAGCCGACATCGACATTGTTGTCCAAGATGGAGCCCGTCAGCGCGGTGAGTTCGGGATTGCGGGACGCGTACGCGTTGGCCTCGGCCTACGTGCGATGGATGGACTCGATGCGGACGGGAGCGGTCGTACCGGAGCAGGTAATGAAGTGGTCAAGTCCATAATCGTCCCGACGAAAAAAGGAGAGGGAATGCCTGAGTGCCCGTTTTCCCCGACGCCCTCAGCTAGAAGGGGGAAGGAGTAGCCCATGCTGGGGAACATCATCACCGGAGCGCTGGTCGCGCTGCTGGCCGTCTGCGCGCTGGCGTGTGGGGACGGTGAGTCGTCGACTACGAGCGCGGTCCGCGAGACCCCCGAGCCGGGATCGGAGTTGTATGGCTGCGAGTATGACTGGAAGAAGGACATTGAGGCGGAGGTGGCTGCTTACGCTGATAGGTACATCGCCGATGATTTCCAGCAGTGGGAGATTCCCGGTGATCGTCTGCTCTTCTGTATTGGTCTCGGGGATTCAGCCTTGCGTTGGCTGGTTACTGAGGAATACGACCTTTATTCGTGTGAGCCAGTTCCGGACACTCGCCGAGCGCGTGCTGATGTTGTTCGCTGCGATGATGTTCGATGACGTCCCCGCCAGATGAATGCGGTGGCTGATAGACGCTGATTGGGCATAGTGCTAGGCCGACGGCGTGGCCTGTGCTCTGGGACGGTTGCTCTCACCCGCTCCCGCCCCTGCCCGTGCGTGCCCGCGCCCAGCGCGCGTACAACTCCCGCGTGAGCGCCAGCGTGGCCCCTGCCCCACCCCGCGACTGGCGGTGGGGCCTGACACGCCGTGGGCCTACGTGGGCACTAAGGTATAAGTCCCCGAAAGAGAATTCTTCAATTCTTCGTGAATTTCTCCCGCTCAAGATCCCGCTCAAGATCCCGCGCCATTTCCCCTGCCTTTTGAGCTTGTTCAAACCCTTCATGCATCGAAATTTCCCCAGAAATTATTTTCTGAATATAAGAAAGTATTTCCCCTTCAATGGTAGAGGTGACAAAACTAAAGTGACCGAATTCCAGACCATCCAGCTCCTTGAGCTGATCTTGGGTCATAATTCTAGACATTCGTTTCCGAAGTCCATCCTCGTTGAACCAAAAAACAACATCCCCCTTTTCGATACCTTCCTGAAGAATCATCGACATTCTCCCAACAATAGCTCGATAAAGAAAGATCCTTCCATATAGATCTTCTCCTATAAATGGCCGAAATTCCCCCAGATCTATCTCCATCATAGCATCAATCTTCGATTGCACATCTTGGGCATCCGTAACTATTCTGGGGTTAGTCAGAATAGTAGGATACTCATCTGGGGAAAGAATGTCGGAAATCGTAACAGGAAGAGGAATGTATTGCCGTATCTGCAAGACTTTTTTCCAAGCATCGGAAGCAGCTTTCATACGCCACTCGGAAGAGACTCTCTGCCCACTGACCACTGCGGAATTCGCAGCAGAAAGAGTAGACTGTATCTGAGTATTAAATTTCCGAACCTCTTCTGTGAAAAAGTCGCGCTGGATCCCCAACTCATGCTTATGTTCTTCCAGACTCACGGCATATCCATGCCGGATGCTCTGCTTCAGCTGCTCACTAATCCAGTTCCTCGCAATCACGACAAGGGCCGCGATCAAGAGGATGGTCACGACCACCGTAATTGGGGCAACCACCACAGGAGAGTCCATTTCCCCACCTTACTGCAAGAAGATTCTCCGCGCAATCACTACTGGCTGGGGGCGCGCGCCTCGGCGGAGACGCGCGCCCCCGCCCCTAGGGCTCGACCGTGACGGTGCCGGCGGCGCCGTCGATGGTGACGGTGGCGCCGTTCGGGATGAGCGAGGTGACGCCGCGGATCTGGGCGACGGCGGGGATGCCGAACTCGCGCGCCACCGTGGCCGCGTGGCTGAGGACGCCGCCCGTCTCCACCACCACGCCCGCGGCGGGGATGAAGAGCGGCGTCCAGGCTGCGTCCGTGACGGGCGCGACGAGGATTTCGCCCGGCGCGAGGTCAGCGCTCATGGCCGCCTCCGCGCTCTCGATGACGCGCGCCTTGCCCGTGGCCCTGCCCGGGCTGACGCCCAGCCCCTCGTAGGAGGCGGACTCCGCCGCCGCCGTCTCCTCCCTGGGGATGAGCTCGACGGGCCAGTCGAAGAGCACGGGCAGCTCGTGTCGTTCGAGGAAGGCGCGCTCCTCCTTGCGCGCGGCCACGTTCGCCTTCGTGCGGTCGGCGTCGAGCGCGCCCGCCGCCCCCTCGCGCAGTTCGGGCAGGCGCAGGTACCACACGTCCCCGGCGTCGGCGAGGACGCCGCGTTCGGCCAGCCGCCGCCCCAGCTCGACCACGGGCGGGCGCTGCGTGCGGCAGGCGCGCGCCCAGTTGGCCTTGCTGCCCTCGCGCCCGCGGTTCAGCAGCTGCGCCATCCGCAGGGCATGGCGGTAGTCGTCCAGCGCGTCGGCGGGCAGATGCGTCTCGCTCTCGCGCTCCACGTCCTCGCGCAACAGCGCCTGCTTCCGTTCGAGCGCGTGCGGGTCGCGCTCCGGGGGCGCGCCGAGGTCGGCCTGGATGCTGCTCAGCACGAAGTTGGGGGCCTCGTCCCACGTGCGGTAGGAAGGGTCGGTCTCGTTCTGGCCGCGGAAGCCGAACTGGTCGATGAAGGCGGCGTACTCCGTCGCGAAGGCGCGCCAGTCGTCGGTGGGCGGCGCGGCCAGGCGCGCGGTGAGGCCCTCCGCCGTGAGCGCGCCGAACTCGTCGGCCAGCGCCGGACGCGCCAGCACGAAGCGGCTCAGATCCCAGATGGCCTTCGCGGGCAGCGCGCTCTCCACGTCCGTGAGCCCGCTGGTGATGACGTTCGTCCACTCGGGCGGGTGGTCGGGGACGTGCTCCTTGAGGATGTCGCCGATGATGGTGGTGTACTCGCCGCCGCCGACGGAGCTGTAGTAGTGGGAGATGAAGAGGCGGCCCGCCAGCTCGATGCCCTCGTCCAGCGCCGCGATCAGGTCGGCGTCGCTAACGGCGCTCCAGTCGCGCGCGCGGGAGCGGCGCCAGGCGTCGTAGCTGATCTCGCGGTTTTTGGCCCAGGTGGCCTCGTTCGCCTCCCAGCGCTGCGTGATGCGGGCGCGCGTGGCGGCGGCGCGCTCCTCGTCGGAGGCGGCGTCGCTCAGCAGGGCGTCGCCGCCCTCGAGGAACTGCTTGAGGAAGTCGCTGCCCTCGCCCACCTGGTAGGTGGACGTGAACTGCATGGTGAGGGCGTAGTTGATGACGAAGCGCCCGCCGATGAAGGGCAGGATGGTGGTCCCCGGCGGTTTGGGCAGGGGCACGAGGTCGAGCACGCCCAGGTCCTCGAGCACGCCGTGGTTCCAGACGTAGTCCCACTCCCGCCAGATGTCGGCGGGCAGGGGGCGGGTCACGCCCGGCAGCACCTCGGCGGCGTTCGTGGTGGTGTAGGCGCTGTGGGGCGGCGTGTGGACGCTGTCCCAGCTGCAGAGGAGTTCGATTTCGTCGCTCATGGTGTGCGCTCCTAGTAGGCGGCGGTGCCGCCGTCCACCGACCAGAGCGCGCCCGTGATGCCCGCGCCCACGTCGGAGGCGAGGAGCACGGCCACGGCGCCGACCTCCTCGACGGTGTTCATGCGCTTGATGGCGGACTCGTCCGCGAACTGCTGGACCATCTCGTCGTAGGTGAGGCCCATGGAGGCGGCGGCGGCGGCCCCGCTCTCGCGCACGATGTCCGTCTCGATCAGGCCCGGGCAGATGGCGTTCACGGTGATGCCCGTGGTGCCCACCTCCTGCGCCGCGCTCTTGGTGAGGCCGTTGATGGCGTGCTTGGCGGCCACGTAGGCGGCGATGCCGGGCTTGCCGTGCTTCCCCTCCAGCGAGGAGACGTTGATGATGCGCCCGCTCCCCTGCGGGATCATGTGGGCGAAGGCGTGCTTGATGCCCCAGAACGTGGCCGACAGGTTCCAGCGGATGGTGTGGTCCCAGGCGTCGTTCTCCATCTCCGCCACGGGCGCGAAGCCGGAGCTGCCGCCCGCGTTGTTGACGAGGACGTCGATGCGCCCGTAGCGCTCCACGGCGCCGTCCACCAGCCCCTTCACCGTCTCCTCCAGGGTCACGTCGCCGGCGATGAAGTGGGCGCGCTCGCCCGCCCCCAGCTCCGCGAGGGCGCGCTCGCCCTTCTCCGCGCTGCGCCCGTTGAGGACGACGCTGGCGCCCTCCGCGAGGAACGCCTCGACGATGCCGCGCCCGATGCCGCGGCTGCCGCCCGTGACGGCGGCGACCTTGCCTTCCAGCTTCATCACGCCCTCCTGCGTGCTCGCGCGGCCCGCGCCGCGTCGCTTGCGAACGGCAGCTTAACGGGCGCGACGGCCGCGGGCCAGCGGGGCGGGCGGCCAACCGCCAATCGCCAACCGCCTAAACCGTCAGCCCGCCCAGCCCGAGGATGCCGCGCGCGTACTCGATCTCCCCCGCGTGCCGGTAGCCGTGGCTCAGGCACACGCCGTTCAGCGCCTGCCACAGCGACATCTCCCCCAGCGGCTTGATCGTCACCGTGCGCGCGTCGAACTCGTCCGGCGACAGCTCCGCCAGGTACGCCGCCGTGGCCCGCCACACGCGCGGCTGGTACTCGCGCCAGCCGCCCAGGTCGTTCAGCGCCAGCGCCTTCGCGTCCGCCTCGCTCATGCCCGTGCCCTGCGCCGTGCGGTGCAGCCCGAAGCGCCCGTCGTAGCCGCCCTCCAGCCACACCGTGGGCCGCCCCTGAACGACGTAGTTGACGATGTTGTCCTCCGTGCGCACGTAGTGCCAGAGGCTGAAGAAGGGGCTGAGGCCGCCCTCGCGCGGGCGGAAGTTGAGCTGCTCCAGCGTCATGTCGCCGAGCGCCTCGTCGAGCAGCCCGTGCATGGCGTCCAGGCCCGTGCGGAGAATGTCCAGCGGCGTCGTGCTCATGGCGCGCCCTCCCGATTGCGGGGAATGGCCCCATCGTGCGCGCCCCCGCCGCGCTTGTCCACGCGCCGTCGCGCGCCCATGCCGTATACTCCGCGCCCGTGGCGGCCAGTACGAGGCTGGTTAACAGGCTCCGCGAGGGCTACCGCATCCTCGCCGCTCTGGACTCCCGGGGCGGATACAGCGAGGCGGATACCCGCCAGCACCTCATCGACCCGCTGATCGATTCGCTGTACGACTCCGTGCGCGTCCGTCGCGAGGAGAGCGCTGCGGGCAACCGCCCGGACTACGTGCTCTACAGCCGCCCGCTCGTCGAAGGCGGCCCCGCGCGGGCCATCGTGGAAGCGAAGCCGCTGGGCGCCGACTTCGAGCGCTACTCCGGCGACCGTACGGGGACGCCGCACCGGCAGACCCAGCGCTACCTGCGCGGTCACACCGCCGGAACGCGGTCCACGCTCGGCGCGCTCACCGACGGTCTGCGCTGGCGGCTCTACCGCAGGGGCGTGGGCGAAACGGTTGAGCAGGACGCCGAGATCGACATCGGCCCGCTCGTGCGCGGGGAAGACGATTCCCTCGCCCCGCTGGATTCCCTGCTCGCGGTCCTCGCTCCGACCAGTGGCCGCCAGGCGCAGGGGGCCGTGGGCGAACGGGCGCTGCGCGCGCTCGCGGCTGCCGTCGGGAATGAGCATGAGGCCTTGCGGGCGCTCGGTTCCGTCTCCGAGCCGTACCCGAACGTCGATGCTGGCGAAATGCAGGGCGCAGTGCTCGATCAGGTTCGCGTGGACTGGGAAGCCCATGTCCACGGGGATGGGCCGGTGGTCGAGACGGAGAAGGTTCATCAGCCCTCGCTGCTCGACGCGCCCCGTGTCCGCATCGCCGCCGTGCGCTTCAGGTACGACGAGCGCGGCATCGGGCGCAAGGATGCCGCTCGCTGCGCCCGAATCTTCGCGGCGCAATCCGCCTCGCGCACCGCCGTCGTCTTCGTCTGGCAGCTTGAAACCGATGGCCGCTTCCTCGCGCGCATCGTGGCCGCCCATCATCGGCGCGTCTCCATGACACAGCCCTTCGATCCCGAACTGCCGCCTCCGACTGCCCACGAGGCTGCCGCCCGCGTGCTGGAACTGCTGCGGCGGGAAACGGTTAAGCCCCAGTCGTTCGCGGACGCACTCGCCGTGCAGCCCCTGCGGCAGGAATTCTACAGGGAAGTTCGGCGATGGATGCGCGACCTGCGGCACGACGATGGAGCGTTCCGTGGGGTGCCCGATGCGAACGAGCGTCACGAAATCCTGTTGCGCCATCTGATTCGCACGCTGTTCGTCTGGATTTTGAAGGAGGAGGGGGACGTCAACAGCGCCATTTTCGACCGCGGGCTGCTGGAGAATGGAATCAGCGATTACCACGGCGAGGTGTTGCGCTACCTCTTCCACAAGCGTCTCAATATGGAGAGGCGCGACCGGACCGACCATCCCGTCAAATCCGCCCACAATGCGCTCGCGGACGCGCCTTTTCTCAATGGATCCCTGTTCGAGGAGCGCATCGGTGATGACTGTCTGCTCATCGCGAACACGCACTACTGGAGCGATGGCGAACGCGAGCGCGGCCTGTTCGACGTGCTCGCCCGCTACCACTGGACCGCCGACGAGCAGCGCCCCGGCGAGCGCGAGCAGACGCTCGACCCCGAGCTGCTCAGCAACCTCTTCGAGCAGCTCGTGGCCGATCCCCTGCTGGAAGAGCGGAACGGGGACGAGACACTCAAGGCGCCGGACGGTGCCTACTACACGCCCATGGACGTGACTGCCGAGATGGCCGCCGATGCGCTGGCGGCGGCGGTGCGCGCGCGGACCCCCGCCTCCGTCCGCGACGACGATCTGCTCGACTTGTTCCGTGATCCCGACGCCCCGCTTCCGCCCGCGCTCAGTGGACCGGAGCGGGAGCAGACGCGGCAGCGCCTGCTCGGGAGCATTCGCGCGCTGCGTATCTTCGACCCTGCCGCTGGCAGTGGCGCTTTTCTGCTGGCCGTGCTCCAGGCGCTGAGGGCCGCACACGACAAGATCAACGGGGGTGAGCGCGTGGTCCGCTCCATCGTCACGGGTCAGCTGATGGGGCAGGACATCAATCCCATGGCCGCACAGATCGCGCGCTTGCGGCTCTTCATCGCTATCCGGCGCGATGAGCGAGAAGTGAATGCCCCCCCGTTGCCCAACCTTGAGGCGCGTATCGTCTGCGCTGATACGCTCGCTACGCATCCCGGCGACGACTACGATCCATTCGTGCGCGGCTCCAACGGCGCGCTGGGTGCGAACGGTTGGACGCGCGACGCCCTCGAAAACGCTCTCCGCCGTCTGGCCGAAGTGCGCGGCAAATGGGCGGGCGACTCCGTCGAATCCGCCAAGCGGGCGCGTCGCAACGAGGACAAGAGCGCGCGGGACGAACTGCGCGCGCACCTCGCGGATGATGCGTGGCTCCATCCCGACGCGGCGGCGGAACTGCGGGCGCTCGCCGAGTACCCCCTGCTGGAGATGGAACAGGACGCGCCCGCCGCCATCGACCCCCGCCTGCTGTTCGCGCAGGACGAACGGGGCTGGCCGGGCTTCGACGTCGTGATCGGCAATCCGCCCTACCAGTCGTTCCGCAATTCGGACATCGACGACGAGAGGCGCAATGCGCTCATCGAGCGCGGCTACCGCACCACTGGCGCGGCGGACCTGTACACGCTCTTCTGCGAGGCCGCCCTCGGCCTTGCCCGGCCGGATGGCGGTGTGGTCGCGCTGGTCGTCCCCCTGAGCCTCGCCTTCGGACGGCAGGAGCGCGACCTGCGCGCTGTTCTCAGCGAGCGCTGCCGTTCCGTGAGCGTGCGCTCCTACGACAACATCCCCGACACGATCTTCAACCAGCATCCCCTCTTCAAGGGCTGGAAGAACCGCCAGCGGGCCACGATTGTCACCGCCGTGCGCGAGCGGAACCCGACGTTCATGCTCCAGACCGACGCCATGATGCGCTGGCGGGACCGTGATCGCACGGAGGTGCTGCGTCGCCGTCCCCGCATTCGGCTCCGCGGGACCGAGGAGTGGTTGGGCGAACAGTGGCCGCGCGTTCCGAACGACAAGGTGGCGGAGATGATTCGGGCGGTCGTCGCACAGCGCACGACCATCAGCCAGTTGCGCGCGCAAGCCGCCAATGGCGAGGCCTCTCCCTTGTCGCTCCCGCCGACCGCCGGATATTTCGTGAGCGCCCTGCCGCCGGGCACGCGCGATCCGGCGGGCGAACTCCTGCTGCCGCTGCCCGACGAGGAGATGCGCCTGCTCGCCATGGCCGCGCTCAACGGGCATGTCGCCTATGGCTGGTGGCGCGCCTTCGGGGACGGCTTCCATGTCAAGCGCTCCGACTACGCCGCCTTCACCATCCCCGACGGTTGGCTCGAAGAAGGCGAGGAGCGCGACTGGGCGCTGTACTGTGGACAGGAACTCATCGACGCCATCGACGCCTCCCGCAAGGCCAAGCTGAACGCCGGCCAGCGCTGGCCCAACGTCGACTTCTTCGAGCACCAGCCCGAGCTGATCGCGGAGCTCGACGCCTTCCACCTCAAGTCCCTGGGGCTGGATCCCACGGAGCTGCTTCCGACGCTGCAGCTCATGCGCTCCCCCGATGGCTGGGACTTCGAGTAGCGCGCCGTGCCACGGCCCCCTTCCGCCTCCCCCGTCGCGCGCGCTTCACTGCCCCCGACCTGCCGTCCGGCCTGGACTACGGTGACGAGTCGTATGCACTGACGGGCCAACCCGGGGGATCGCAGCGCCCCCGCATACTTCTTATGCCGCCATCGAGCGGAGCGGGTAGCCGCTTGCGCTGGCGGGCGGCGGCGTGCCAGACTGCGCGCCGCGGGAGGTGTTCGCGTGGAAGAGCTTCGCGGGCGCGTGGCCGTTGTCACGGGCGGCGGCGGCGGCATCGGCAAGGCCATGGCCGTGGCCTTCGCCAACGAGGGCATGAACGTCGTCATCGGCGAGATCGAGATGGACATGGCGGCGGAGGCCGTGGCCGCGGTCGAGGCCGCGGGGACGCGCGCCATCGCCGTCCAGAACGACGTGACCGACCGCGCCTCCATGGGGGCGCTGGCGGAGGCCGCGCGGGACGCCTTCGGGGGCGCGCACGTGCTCTGCAACAACGCCGGCGTGGTCACCTTCCGGCTGGCGCAGGACATGACGGAGGCGGACTGGGACTGGGTGCTGGGGGTGGACCTGTACGGCGTCATCAACGGCATTCAGGCGTTCCTGCCGGGCATGGTGGCGCGGGGCGAGGGGGGCCACATCGTGAACACGGCCTCCATCGCCGGGCTGGTGCCCGCGGCCACGCCGGGCATCGCCTCCTACACGACGGCCAAGTACGGCGTGGTGGGCCTCAGCGAGGCGCTGGCGCTGGACCTGGCGGAGCACGGCATCGGCGTCTCCGTGGTCTGTCCGGGGGGCGTGCGCTCGCGCATCGTGGAGGCGGGCCGCAACCGTCCCGACGAGTACGGCGGGCCGGAGCCGCCGGAGCGCGTGGATGGCGAGGGCGTGCCGCAGGACATCATCGAGCCGGAGGACCTGGCCGCGCGCGTGGTGCGCGCCGTGAAGGGGAACGAGCTGTACGTGCTCAGCCATCCGGAGACGCAGCCCGCGGTGGAGGCGCGTTTCGCCGCCATCCTCGGGGCCTACGACGCCATCCCCGCGGGTTAGGGAGAAGGAGCGAATCATGGCCGTGAAGACGCTGGTGGTGACGAAGGGGCACCCGTTCGACTACAACGGGTTCTACGCCATCTTCGACGCGGACCCGGAGCTGCTGACCACGCAGGTGGAGCAGCCCGCCGCGCAGGTGCTGCTGCGCCCGGAGAACGTGGGGGAGTACGAGGCCGTGCTCTTCTACGACATGTGGGGCACGGAGAGCCCGGACGGGGGCGCCAGCTTCACGCCCGCGCCGGAGGAGTACCAGCGCAGCATCGCCGCCCTGCTGGAGCGCGGCACGGGCATCGTCATGCTCAACCACGCGCTGGTGCAGTGGCCCGCCTGGCCCGGCTGGCGCGAGGTGAGCGGCACGTCCTTCCTGCTCACGCGGGGCGAGGTGCTGGGCGAGATGACGCCCGGCTCCGGCTACCGCGGCGGGGCCGCCGATCCGCGCGGCAACCCCCGTGGTACCGTCTCCGCCGACCCCGCCGCCGCCGGCCACCCCGTGCTGGAGGGCGTCGAGCCGTTCGAGATCGAGGACGAGCTGTACCTGACCTCGAAGCGCTTCGAGTCGCAGCCGGACGTCCTGCCGCTGATGCGCACGGACTACCCGATGGTGCGCGAGAACTTCAACCCGCCGCCGCTGGCGCCCGCCGCCGAACAGGCGGACTGGGACCATCCGGAGGGCAGCGACCTGGTGGTGTGGGCGAAGAAGAGCGGGAACAGCCCGGTCGTGGCCATGCAGATCGGGGACGGCCCGAACTGCTACGCCAACGCGGGCTTCCGCAGGCTGCTGGGCAACGCCCTGCACTGGGTGGCCACGGAGGACGCGCGCGCCTGGGCGCGCAGCTAGCGGCTGGCCGCGGCCCGGGGCTGGACCAGCAGCGCCAGCTGCTCCCGGAACGCCGCCTCCGTCCAGTGCCCCCTGCCCAGTTCCATGAGCAGGAGTTCGGCGCTCCACGCCAGGTCGAGCGCGTCCGCGTCGCCCTCGTCCGGCCAGAGCAGGGGGAAGAGCCAGTCGTCGAGCTGCGCGGGGCTGATGTCGCCCTCGGCGCACCGCTGAATCCGCGCCCGCACGGCCTCCGGGGAGTACGCTTCCGGCATGGCCAATCCTCCCCGTCGCTACGTTCCCGCCTTCCATCTGCGTCGGCTCTTCAACGAGCTTCGTCTCGTGGAAGCGGTCGAAGCGGGCAGGTTCACTATACAGCTCAAGACGGACAAGCATCCGTCCGCGCCCGCCGCCGGTGAGCCGTTCTGCACCCGCAGTCAGGCCGTCGGCTACTTCGACGCCGACGGACGGCAGATCGCCGTCGCCCACCAGTATCTCCGGCAGGACGGCAGCCTGGGGGCGTCGGGCAGGCCCGACCCCAAGTGGCTTCTCCACAATGGCGAGGTGCTGTTGCCGGAGAGACCGGACCGTCGCGCTGGCTAGCCGGGGCTAGCGCAGCCCGCGGAAGGTGGCGCGGATGCCGCGCACGATGGCCTCCGGCTCCTCGGCCGGGGCGAAGTGGCCGCCCGCCGGATGGCGGTCCCAGTGCGCGAGGTTCCAGTAGCGCCGCAGCGCCTCGCCCGGTTCCGTTGGCGCGTCCGGCCCGTGGAAGGTGACGCCCGTGGGGGCCTCGACCACGGGCTCGCGGTCGTGGTCCGGCCGCCACGGGTTCCAGGCCGCCTCGTAGTAGTAGCGCACGGAGGTGACGAAGGCGTCCGTGGCCCAGTAGAGCATCATCGTCGTGAGCAGGTCGTCCTTGGGGAAGCGCGACTCCACGTCGCCGTTGGTATCGCCCCAGTTGCGCCGCCGTTCGAGAATCCAGGCGCAGAGGCCGATGGGCGAATCGTGCGCCATGAAGGCCAGCGTCTGCGGGTCGAGCGTCTGCACGGCCACGTGCGAGGAGTAGAGCCGCATGCGCGCCAGCTGCGCCCGTCGCGCCTCGCCCGCGGGCAGCGTCGCCAGCCCCGGATCGCCGAGCACCCAGGGCCGGTCGTGGCTGAACAGGTCCAGCCTGATCGCGTCCGTGAGGTGGATGCCGATCACGTGCTCCGCATGGCGGTGGCCCAGCTGGCTGGTGACGAGCGCGCCCCAGTCGCCGCCCTGCGCGCCGTAGCGCTCGTAGCCCAGCACGCCGCGCATGAGCGCGTCCCAGAGGTCCGCCGTGCGCCAGAAGTTGATGCCGGGCGCCGTCAGCGGCGTGGAGAAGCCGAAGCCCGGCAGCGAGGGCACGACCACGTCGAAGGCGTCGGCGGGATCGCCGCCGTGGGCGGCGGGGTCGCTGAGGGGGCCGATCACGTGGCGCAGATCCCAGAAGGTCCACGGCCAGCCGTGCGACAGGATGAGCGGGACGGGATTCGGCCCCTGCCCGCGCACGTGGATGAAGTGGATGGGCATGCCCTCGATCTCGACGCGGAAGTTGGGCAGGCGGTTCATTTCCGCCTCGTGCGCGCGCCAGTCGTAGCGATGGAGCCAGTGTTCGGCGAGTTCGCGCAGGTAGGCGCCGTTCACGCCGTAGGCCCAGCCGTCGTTGGCGAAATCGGGCGCCCAGTTGATGCGCTCCAGCCGCCCGCGCAGGTCGGCCAGCTTCGCGTCGGGGATGGCGATGGTGAAGGGCTCGGCGTTCATCGGGACTCCTCCGGTGGCGGTTCCGCCCAGTCGCGGACGTAGTTGCGCTGCTCGCGCGTTTCCGGCGAGTGTCGATGATCCGCCTTCTCCATGCTCTGCCACCAGTCGGCGACCTGGGCCAGTGCCTCGTCGCCCGTCCTGCCGTGCCGCACGAGCCAGCAGCCGACCACGGTGCCGGTCCGCCCGACGCCGCCCCAGCAGTGGACATACACGTTGCGCTCCTCGGCCAGCGCGTCGTCTATGGCGTCGAGGATGGTCTCCATCCTCGACGGACTGCGCGGCACGCTCACATCGCGGATGGGATGCCGTTCGTGCGTGGCGCTCGTGCCGAGTACGCGGGCCTCACCCGCCAGAATCCCGTCGTACGGCTCCAGCTCGCCCGGCTCGGTCAGGTCGATGAAGTGGTCGATGCCCGCTCGCAGCAGGGTCCACAGACGGGGAGCGGCCTCATTGAAATCCTTCGCGCGGGGGTACTCGCCAGCAGCGAAGCGCCCCGGGATGACCCAGTAGGCATTGGCGAAGAGGGGATGGCCGTCATCACGACCGCCTCCGTTCCAGCGGCGCACGCCCGCCTCGATGGCGTCGTACGTCTGCGCCAGCAGGCCGACGACCAGCGCGATCAGTCCACCCGCAACGGTCAGCGTGGGCACGATGAAGAGCAGCAGTAGGCAGACCACCAAGGCGATGATGATGCCCACGAAGAACACTTCCATCAGAACCGCCTCCGCCGTCGGGGTGGCCGCAGTCTACCGTCTGGCGGAGGGGATCACGCTCCGCTATCGTGCGGGGGGCGCGGACGCGCGCCGTGGGGGATCCCGATGGTCGTCGAGACGAAGCAGACCTTCTGCCGCTTCTGCCACGCCTTCTGCGGCATCGAGGTGGACATCGAGGACGGGCGCGCGATCAAGGTGCGCGGCGACGCCCGCAACCCCATGTTCGAGGGCTTCACCTGCATCAAGGGGCGGCAGCTGCCGGAACAGCACTACCACCCCGACCGCCTGCTCCATTCCCGGAAGCGCGCCCCCGACGGGACGTTCGGCCCCATCCCGCACCAGCGGGCCATCGACGAGGTGGCGGAGCGGCTGTCCGCCATCATCGCCGAACACGGCCCGCGTGCGGTGGCCACCTTCAGCGGCACCTACGGCTTCTCCTACCCGTCGTCGGGGCAGTTCACGGGGGCGTTCATGGCGGGCATCGGCTCGAACATGACCTACTCCGGGGGCACCATCGACCAGCCCGCCAAGCCCATCGCGCGCGCCTACCACGGCAACTGGGGCGCGGGCCCGCAGATGTTCGACGACGCCGACGTGTGGATGCTGATCGGCGCGAACCCGACCATCTCCATGTGGGGCGGCATCCCCCAGTACAACCCGGCGAAGCGGCTGCACCGGGCGAAACAGCGCGGGCTGAAGCTGGTCGTGATCGACCCGCGACGCACGGAGGCGGCGGAAAAGGCGGACGTGTTCCTGCAGGTGAAGCCGGGCGAGGACCCCACGCTGCTGGCGGGCATCCTGCGCGTCATCCTCGGCGAGGGGCTGGTGGACGGCGACTTCATCGCCGCCAACGTGAAGGGCGTGGAGGCGCTGCGCGAGGCCGTCGAGCCGTTCACGCTGGACTACGTGGTGGAGCGCGCGGGCGTGCCGGCGGCGCTGGTGGAGCGCGCGGGGCGCATCTTCGCGGGCGGCGAACGCGGCTCCGCCACGAGCGGCACGGGCCCCGATTTCGCGCCCCACGCCAACGTCACGGAGTACCTCATCAACGCCATCAACACCGTCTGCGGGCGCTGGCTGCGGGAGGGCGAGCGCGTGCCCAACCCGCCCGTGCTGCGCAAGCCGAAGGAGTACCGCGCGCAGGCCTACGAGGAGTCCACGGACTGGGAATCGCGCGAGAAGCTGCGTATCCGCGACCTGCCCATCACGCCCATCGGGCCGCCCACGAGCGCGCTGGCGGAGGAGATTCTGACGCCGGGCGAGGGGCGCATCCGCGCGCTCATCTGCGTCGGCTCGAACCCGATGGCGGCCTGGCCCGACCAGCTGCGCACGCACGAGGCGCTGCGGGCGCTCGATCTGCTGGTCACGCTCGACATCAAGATGTCGGCCACGGCCAAGCTGGCGCACTACGTGATCGCGCCGAAGCTGTCGCTCGAACGGGAGGACACGACGCTGCCGAACGAGGCGCTCTCCGGCGTGTTCGGCTTCGCCCAGGGCTTCCCCGCGCCCTACGCGCAGTACGGCCCCAAGCTGGTCGATCCGCCCGCGGGCTCGGACGTGATCGAGGAGTGGGAGTTCTTCTGGGGGCTGGCCAACCGCATGCGCGTGCCCCTGCGTACGGCCTGGGGCGAGGTGGACCTCGATGTGAAGCCGACCACCGCCGAGCTGCTGGAGCGCATGTGCGAGGGCTCGCGCATCCCGCTGGATGAAGTGAAGAAATACCCACACGGGCACATCTTCACGGACGACGAAATCCGCGTGGCGCCGAAGCGCGCGGGGTCGCCGCGGCTGGACGTGGGCCGCGCGGAGATGCTGGCCGAGCTGGCCGCCGTGCGCGCCGAGCCGCACTTCGAGGGCGGCGGCTACCGCGCGGAGGACGCCTTCACGCACCGCCTCGTGAGCCGCCGCCTGCTGGAGTCCTACAACTCCTCGGGGCGCGACATCCCGCGGCTCATGCGCAAGTACGCGGACACGGGCAACCCCGCCTACATGAACCCGCTCGACCTCGCCGAGCTGGGGCTGGAGGCCGGGGACGTGGTGGAGATCGCGTCGGCGCGCGCGGCCATCTACGGTGTGGTCGCGCCCGCCGCCGACGTGCGCGCGGGCGTCATCTCGATGGCGCACGCCTGGGGGGACGCGCCCGCGGAGGACGCGCGCGTGCGCGAGCTGGGGGCGAACACGGGCCGCCTCTCCGACACGCAGCGGGACTACGACCCCATCACGGGCATCCCCGTCATGAGCGCCATTCCCGTGAACGTGCGCCGCGTCGCCGATCCCGCGCCCGCACGCGCTTAGTCCGCGAAGGCGATGTCGAGCGAGAGGTCGAGCGCGGGGGCGCTGTGCGTGAGCGCGCCCGCGGAGAGCGCGTCCACGCCCGCGGCGGCCACCCCGGCGGCGCGCGCGAGGGTGACGCCGCCGCTCGCCTCCAGCCTCGCGCGCCCCGCCGTCACGGTCACGGCCTCGCGCAGGTCGGCGGCGTCCATGTTGTCCAGCAGGATCCAGTCGGGGCGCGCGGCCAGCGCCTCCTCCAGCTGATCGAGCGCGTCGATCTCGATTTCGACGGGTGCGCCGGGAGTATGCGCGCGGATGGCGGCCACGGCCCCGGCGAGGTCGCCGCCCTGGCGCGCGATGGCCTCGCGGTGGTTGTCCTTGATCATGGCCATGGCGGCGAGGTCGTGGCGGTGGTTGCGCCCGCCCCCGCAGCGCACCGCGTACTTCTCGAGGTCGCGCAGGCCGGGCGTCGTCTTGCGCGTGTCGAGGATGGCGCAGCCGCTGCCGGCCACGGCGTCGGCGTAGCGCCGCGTGAGCGTGGCGATGCCGGAGAGACGCTGCGCGAGGTTCAGGGCCGTGCGCTCGCCGGAGAGGATGGCGCGCGCGGGACCATGCACGTCGGCCAGCACGGCCCCGGCGGCGAAGCGCTCGCCCTCGGCCACGCGCGCGCGCAGGGCCACGCGCCCGTCCAGCGCCGCGAAAACGGCGGCGGCGGCGACCAGCCCGCAGGCCACGCCCGCCTCGCGCCCGATCAGCCGCGCGTGCGCGAACAGGTCGGGCGCGACCGTGGCCGCCGTGGTGGCGTCCTCGCGGGCGCGGTCCTCGGCCAGCGCGCGCCGCACGACGTCCGCCACGGCCCCGGCGGGGGGCGGTTCAACCGGCACGGCGGAAGACCTGCCGCCGTCGCCAGCGGGCGTCGTCGCGCGCGGGGAAATCGGTGCGGAAGTGCGCCCCGCGGCTCTCCTCGCGCGCCAGCGCGGCGGTCAGCAGCAGCTCGGCGAAGAGGGCCAGCGCGCGCCGTTCCCGCCAGTCGCGCGAGGCTTCCGGCGGCGTGACGGGCCAGCTCCGCGTCTCCGCCAGCGCCGCGCGCAGCCCCGCGCCGTCGCGCTCGATGCCCGCGCGTTCCCACAGCAGCCGCTGGAGCGCGCCGCGGTCGGGCGGGACGCCGTCGCCCGTGGCGACCCCGATCGCGCGGGCGTGGCGCGGCAGGGCCCCGCTGCCGCCGTCCGCGACGTGCGCCGCGGCGCGGCTGGCGAAGACGGCGGTTTCGAGCAGGGAATTGCTGGCCAGCCGGTTCGCGCCGTGCACGCCCGTGGCCGCCGTCTCGCCGCAGGCGTAGAGGCCGGGCACGGTGGTGCGCCCGCGGTCGTCCGTGCGCACGCCCCCCATCAGGTAGTGCGCCGCCGGGGCCACGGGCACGGGCTCGCGGCGGATGTCGACGCCGTGTTCGCGGCAGAAGGCGGCGATAGCGGGGAAGCGCTCGACCGGATCGACCCCGTCCAGCGCCGTGCAATCGAGCAGCACGTGGTCGGCCCCGGCGGCGCGCATCTCCGCCAGCATGGCGCGCGCCACCACGTCGCGGGGGGCGAGGTCGGCCAGCTCGTGATGGTCGGGCATGAAGGCGCGCCCGCTGGCGTCGCGCAGCACCGCGCCCTCGCCCCGCAGCGCCTCGGAGATGAGGAAGGGGGGCGCGCCCGCGCGGCGGAAGGCGGTCGGGTGGAACTGGCAGAACTCGAGGTCGGCCACCTCCGCGCCCGCCGCGAAGGCGAGGGCGATGCCGTCGGCGGTGGCCACGGGCGGGTTCGTGGTGTGGGAAAAGGCCGCCCCCGCCCCGCCCGTGGCCAGCACCACGGCGTCCGCCGCGAACACGCGCTCCCCGCCGTCCGCGAGGTCGAGCGCGCGCACGCCCGCCGCCCGTCCCCCCTCCAGCACGACGTCCGTGGCCAGCATGCCCTCGCGCACGGCCACGCCGCCGTCCGCGACGCGCTGCGCCAGCGCCGCCTCGATGGCCGCGCCCGTGCGGTCGCCGCGGGCGTGGAGCACGCGCGAATGGCGGTGCGCCCCCTCGCGCCCGAGGGCGGGGCCCGCGCCCGCGCCGTCGAAGGCCACGCCGTACCGTTCCAGCGCGCGGATGCAGGCGGGCGCGCTCTCCACGAGGATGCGCGCCATGGCCTCGTCCACCAGCCCCGCGCCCGCGGCGATGGTGTCGGCCAGATGCTGCGCTGGCGAATCGCCCGGGCCGACGGCGGCGGCGATGCCTCCCTGCGCCCAACTGGTCGCGCCTTCCGCCAGCCCCGCCTTGGTGAGCACGAGCACGGGGCCGGCGGCGCTCGCCTCCAGCGCCGTGAGCAGGCCCGCCAGCCCGCTGCCGATGACGATGGCGCGGTAACGTCCGTCCGCCGTGCGGGGGCCGTCCATCGACTTAGTGTACAACCTACACGAAGTCCCCGCGACGCTCGCGCGCATGGCGGCGCCCCGTACAATGCGGGGCGTGGCCGTCATTCCCATCCGGCGGGCGGGCGATCCCGTGCTGCGGCAGCGGGCGCGGCGCGTGCGGGCGCGCGACTCCGGCATCCCCGCGCTCATCGAGGACATGTTCGAGACCATGTACGACGCGCCCGGCGTGGGGCTGGCCGCGCCCCAGATCGGCATCCCCCTGCAAATCATCGTGCTGGACACGCCGCCCGCCGAGCCCTTCGCCCTGCTCAACCCGCAGATCGTGAAGCGCTCCGGCGAGCGCCGCCTGCGGGAGGGCTGCCTCTCCGTGCCCGGCTTCCGCGGCGAGATCACGCGCTCCGTGAAGGTGCTGGTGAAGGGCATCGACCCCGCCACGGGCCGCGAAGTCCGCATCCGCGCCGAGAACGACCTGCTGGCGGAGGCGCTCGAACACGAGATCGACCACCTCAACGGCATCCTCTACCTCGACTACCTCGACGGGCCCGACGCGCTCGAACCCATCGACGACGCGCCCGAAACGGAGGGCGGCGACTCGTGATGATCGGCGTCATCGGCGGCGAACGCTGCGACGCGGCGGAGGGCGCGCTGGCCTTCGCCGTGGGGCGCGAGCTGGCGGCGCGCGGCCACACGCTCGTCTGCGGCGGGCGCGGCGGCGTCATGCGCGAGGCCTGCCGCGGCGCGCGCGAACTGGACGGCGTGACCGTGGGCGTGCTGCCCGGCGACGACCGCGCCGGGGCCAACGAGTTCGTGACCGTGCCCGTCGTCACCGGCCTCGGCTTCGCGCGCAACACCGTCATCGCGCGCACGGCGGACGCGCTGGTGGCCGTGGGCGGGCGCTACGGCACGCTCAGCGAGATCGCCTTCGCGCTCATCGCCGGACGCCCCGTGGCCACGCTCGGCAGCTGGGAATTGACCGCCCCCGACGGCGCGACCGCTCCGCTCGTGCCCTGCGAAACCGCCGCCGAGGCGCTCGACGCCTGCGAACGGCTGGCGGCGGAGGCGTCCGCGCGATGCTGATCGAGGAGCTGGCCGCCCGCGAAATCCTCGATTCGCGCGGCAACCCCACGGTGCACGTGTCCGTGCTGCTGGAGGACGGCGCCGTGGGGCAGGCCGCCGTTCCCGCCGGGGCCTCCACGGGCGCGCACGAGGCCGCCGAGCTGCGCGACGGCGACGCCCGCCGCTACGGGGGCCGCGGCGTGCTCAAGGCCGTGGCCGGCGTGAACAACGAGATCGCCGCCGCCCTCGAGGGCCAGCCCGCCGCCGACCAGCGCGCCATCGACCGCCTGCTGGTCGAACTGGACGGCACGGCCAACAAGGCGCGGCTGGGGGCGAACGCCACGCTCGGCGTCTCCCTGGCGGTGGCGCGCGCGGCGGCGGATTCGGCGGAGCAGCCGCTCTACCGCTACCTCGGCGGGGCCGCCGCCCAGCGCCTGCCCGTGCCCATGTTCAACATCCTCAACGGGGGCCGCCACGCCGAGGGCTCCACCGATTTCCAGGAGTTCATGGTCATGCCCGCGGGCGCGGCCAGCTTCGCCGAGGGCCTGCGCATGGGCGCGGAGACGGCCCACGCCCTGCGCCGCATCCTGCACGAGCGCGGCCTCGGCACGACCGTCGGCGACGAGGGCGGCTTCGCCCCCGCGCTCGACGGCAACGAGGCCGCCATCCGGCTCGTGCTGGAGGCCATCGAGGGCGCGGGCTACCGCCCCGGCGCGGACCTCGTGATCGCCCTCGATCCCGCCGCCACCGAGCTCTGGCGGCGCGAGGAGTACGCGCTGGCGCGGGAAGGGCGCACGCTCTCCAGCGCCGCGCTCATCGACCACTGGGCGGACTGGGTGGAGCGCTACCCCATCGCCTCCATCGAGGACGGGCTGGCGGAGGACGACTGGGCGGGCTGGACGGCGCTCACGGAGCGGCTGGGCGAGCGCGTGCAGCTGGTGGCCGACGACCTCGCGGTCACGAACCCGGAGCGCATCCGCCGCGCCATCGACGAGCGCGCGGCCAACAGCGTGCTCATCAAGCTCAACCAGATCGGCACGCTCAGCGAGACGCTCGACGCCATCGCGCTCACGCAGCGGGCGGGCTGGACGGCGGTCGTCAGCCACCGTTCGGGCGAGACCGAGGACGCCTTCATCGCCGACCTCGCCGTGGCCACGGGCGTGGGCCAGATCAAGGCGGGCGCGCCCATCCGCGGCGAGCGCACGGCCAAGTACAACCGCCTGCTGGAGATCGAGGCGGAGCTGGGCGCGAGCGCGTCCTACGCGGGCTGGGAGGCCATCCGCCAGCTGGGCCCGCGCCCGGCCTCGGCCAGCCCCCCGTCCCCGCCCAGCCGCTCGCGCCGCCGCCGCCGTCCGCGCGACCGCCACTGACGTGCGCGTCTCGCCGCCGCGCGTCTTCCCCGAGGCCGCGCGCGCCCCGCGCCCCCCGGCGGAGCTGGCGGGCGCGGCGGACGCCCATCGCCAGACCGGCTTCGTGCTCGGCGAGGAGGTCGCGCACGCGCTCGCGGGCTTGCGGCTGGAATCCGCCGTGGCCGAGGCGTCCGTGCGCGCGCGCCATCGCACCGCGCCCGTGGCCGCCCTGCTGGCCACCGGCTCGCGCGGCTGGCTGGCGCGGCTGCAGGCGCTGCACGCGCTCGAATGGGGGAACTACGCCGCCGCCGTCGCGCTCGCGGCCTCGGCGGCGGAGCTGGAGGCGGCCTGCGCGGCCCTGATCGCGGACGGCGGCGCGGCTTGGCGCGGCTGGCTCGACGGCGCCGGCCTGCGCGACCTGCCGGAGGAGCGCGCCGCCGGCATCGTCCTGGGCGCGCCGCCCGAAGCCGCGAATCTGCCCGCGCGGCTGGCGGAAACGCGCGTGGCGGCGGGCGTCCTGTCCGGCGGCGCGCCCGGCGCGAGCGTGCTCATCGCGGGCGGCGAAAGCGGCGCGGACCGGCTGGCCGTGACCTTCGGCGACCGCGACTTCCACCTGGGGCTGGCCGAGCTGACGAACGGCTGGCTGCTGGCGCTGGGCGCGGCCAAAGCCGAGCTGCTGCTTTCCGATGATTGCCCGTTGCCCCTGCCGGATGCCGATGGCCTGCGCGGCTGGGCGCGGGAGGCGGAGCGGCTGCTGTCGGAGCCGCGCCGCTGCCGCATGGAATGCGCGGACGGTGGTCCTGAACGCTACATAATCGAGAACTGGCGGCGCGCGCCCACGGGGGCCGGACGCCGCCTCGTCCTGCGGCGGTGAGCGCGCGCCGCCTCGCGCTCGCGGTCGTCGCCGCGTTCGGGCTGGCGGCGCCGACCTGCGGCGGCGCGGACGCCCCCGCGCCCCTTTCGGACGAAGAGTACCTCGCCGTCCTCTGCGCGGGGCTGGAGCGCTACGCCGCGGCGGTCGACACGGAGACGGAGGCGGCGGGCATCGCCGTGGCCGTGGCCGCCTTCCTCGACGACCTGCGCGCGGTCGCGCCGCCGCCGGACGCGGACGGCTTCCACGCGGCCTTCATTGCCTACCTCGAGGACGCGGTCGACGACCCCACCCGCCCGCTCGCGGTCGCGCCGCCGCTGCCCGCCGACGGGGTGCGCGCGCGGCTGGCGGGCAAGGAGCGCGCCGTGCCCGAATGCCGCGAGCCGACGTTCCTCGCTTCCGCCGGGGCGGAGCGCTAGCGCGCGCGGGCGTATACTGGCGGCCAAGCAGCAGAGGAGCGCGCTTCATGCCCACGCCGCACGCCTACTTCCAGGGCCGCATCGTCCCCCTCGGCGATGCCAGGGTCGGCGTCATGACGCACGCCTTCAACTACGGCACCGCCGTCTTCGAGGGCATCCGCGGCAACTGGAACGCGGAGGACGGCAGCCTGTACCTGTTCCGCATGCGCGAGCACTACGAGCGGCTGGCGCGCAGCTGCCGCATCCTCGGCCTCGAACTGCGCGAGCCCCTCGACCGCCTCTGCGAGCTGACCCTCGAAATCGTCGAGCGCAGCGGCTACGAGGAGGACGTCTACCTGCGCCCCATGGTCTACCTCAGCTCGGAGGCGCTGGGCGTGCGCCTGCACGGGCTGGAGAGCGACCTGCTCATCTTCATCGCGCCCTTCGGCCCCTACCTCGACATCGACAAGGGGGCGCGCTGCCACACCAGCAGCTGGCGGCGCGTGGACGACCTCGGCATCCCCCCGCGCGCCAAGGTCACTGGCATCTACGTGAACAGCGCGCTGGCCAAGACCGAGGCCGAGCTCAACGGCTTCGACGAGGCCATCGTGCTCAACGCCGACGGCCACGTCTCCGAGGGCAGCGGCGAAAACATCTTCATCGTGCGCGGGGGCAAGCTGATCACGCCCGCGCCCTCCGACAACATCCTCGAGGGCATCACCGCCGATACGGTGGTGGAGCTGGCGGCCGCCGAGCTCGGCGTCGAAACCGTCCAGCGGCCCATCGACCGCTCCGAGCTCTACATCGCGGACGAGGTGTTCATGACGGGCACGGCGGCGCACCTCACGCCCGTGGTGGAGATCGACCGGCGCGCGATCGGCGATGGCCGCGCGGGGCCGGTCACGCGCGAACTGTCGGGCCTCTTCTTCGACGCCATCCGCGGGAAGAGCGAGAAGTACCGCCATTGGTGCGCCGCCGTGCGGGCGCGGGTGGCGTCGTAGCGGCGGAAGTGTTCCGGCCACCCCGCGCCCTGGGCGTCATCACCGGCGGGGGATTCGCGCTCTGGGCGGCCTTCATCGCGCTGGTCGCGGGCGTGACGGCGGTGGGCGCCGCCATCGAGCCCACCACCTTCGTGGCGTGGGTGGCGCTCGCCGTCTTCGGCGCGCTGGCCCTCGCCTTCGCCTGGTGGACGCTGGGGCTGGCGCGCCTCGCCTACGCCATCGACGGCGAGGCCCTGCGCATCCGCTGGGGCGCGGGCGAGGTGGTCGTGCCCCTCGCCGACATCCAGCGCATCGTGCCCGGGCGCACGCTGGAAGGCGCCAGCGCGCGCGGCCTGAACTGGTGGGGCTGCCACGTGGGGCGGGGCGAGGTGCCCCGCCTCGGCGATGCCCTCTTCTTCGCCACCCACGGCGCCACCGCCGGCAACCTCTACGTGGTCACGCCCGCGCGCGCCTACGCGCTCACCGTGTCCGCCGCCGACGAAGCCGCCTTCGTGGCCGCCTGCACGCGCCGCCGCGTGGTGGGGCTGGAGGGGGAAGCGGCGCAGCGCGTGGCCCCCGACCGCCTGGGCGCGCTGCCCATCTGGCGCGACCGCCCGGCGTGGCTGGCGCTGGGCATGGCGCTGCTGGCGCTGGCGGCGCTCGGCGGCTACCTCTTCAGCGAATACCCCGGGCTGCCCGCGCTCGTCCGCATCGAGTTCCCGCAGACGGCCAGCATCGTGCGCGTGGGCGAACGCGCGGAGCTGCTGCGCGTGGGCGCGGTGGCGGGCGCCATCGTGGCCGTCAACGTCGTCCTCGGCATGGTCGCGCATGCCCGCGAGCGCGCCGCCGGGCGCTGGCTCTTCGCCTCGGCGGCGCTCATGCAGGCCATCCTGCTGGCCGCCGCCGTGACCGCCTTCGCGCGGGCCTAGTGCAGGCGCGCGGCCTCGGCGATGAGCGAGGCCGCCTCCTCCGGCTCGATGCGGTCCGTGTTGATGCAGAGGTCGTAGTTCTCGGCGGCCAGCCAGGCGCGGTCGTAGAAGCGCCGGAAGTAGTCGTTCCGTTCCGAGTCCGTGCGCGCCACCGTCTTGCGCGCGGTGTCGAGGTCCACGTTCATGCCGGAGGCGATGCGCGCCGCGCGCTGCTCGGGCGAGCCGGTGGTGAGCACCTTGTAGCTGTCCTCGCGGTCGCGCAGCACCATGGGCGCGCCGTGGCCGATGATGACGGCCTCGCCCTGGTCGGCGAGGTCGCGGATCACGTCCTCGATGAAGCGGCGGTAGTCGCTGGAGGTGAGCAGCGGGTTGGCGGCCAGCGGCACGGGGTCGGCCCAGGCGGCCACGGGCATGCTGGGGTTGCGCGCCAGCGCCTCGAGGATGCGCGTGAACAGCGAGGGCGTGTGCACCGCCTCGCTCACCGTCTCCGGCGACACGCCCGCCTCCTGCGCCGCCGTCTGCACCACCTGGTAGTCGTAGAAGCGGAAGCCGAGCTTGGATGCGGTCAGCTGGGCGATCTCCTCGCCGGCGGTGCCCACGGGGCGGGCGACCGCGATGATGCGCGTGTTCATGGGCGTCTCCCCTGCCGCTGTGCGGCGTCTCGCGCCGATTGTAGCGCCCTTCGCCCCCGTAAGCGCGAAACGCGCTACACTGCGGGGGTTGCGCGAGGCCACGGCCCGCCCGGGCCGCCCCCGCAGAAGGAACGGCAAGTCAGGAACGCATGGACCGCTCCCGGCTCGCGAGCTTCATCGACCAGCGGGTGGGCGAATTGCCCCTCGCGGAACCCGTCTTTCTCCCGCCCGCGGCCACCGTGCGCGAGGCCGTCGCCCGCATGAAGAGCGGCTCGCGCTCCTGCGTGCTCGCCATCGAGGGCGGGCGGCTGGCGGGCATCTTCACCGAACGCGACGTGCTCACGCGCTGCATGGCCCCCGACTTCGACTGGGACCAGCCGCTGGATCGCGGGCTGCTCACGCGCGATCCGGTGACCGTGCCGGGCGAGACGACCGTGGGCGACGCCATCGCCCTCATGCAGCGCCACCGCTACCGCACCCTGCCGGTGGTGGAGAACGGCGACGTCGTGGGGCTCGTCCGCCTGGGCGAGCTGCTGCAGCACTTCGCCGAGTCCTTCGCCGAGGAAGTGCTCAATCTGCCGCCGCGGCCCCACCAGGTCGTGGCCACACGGGAGGGGGGATAGCCCGGATGACGATCGACGCCGAGTCGCAGCCCCGGGGGGCGGTCACCACGCTCGACCGCGTGACCATCCGCTTCGCCGGCGATTCCGGCGACGGCATGCAGCTGACGGGCACGCAGTTCACGCGCACCACCGCCGTCTACGGCAACGACCTCGCCACCCTGCCCGACTATCCCGCCGAGATTCGCGCCCCCACCGGCTCCCTGCCGGGCGTCTCCGGCTTCCAGCTCTCCTTCTCCAGCGACGACATCCACACGCCGGGCGACAACCCCGACGCGCTGGTGGCCATGAACCCCGCCGCCCTGCGCACCAACCTCGGCGACCTCGTGCCCGGCGGCCTGCTGATCGTGGACGAGGGCGAGTTCAACGCCACCAACCTGCGCAAGGCGGGCTACGAGGCCAACCCCCTCGACGACGGCTCGCTCGCGCCCTGGCGGCTGCTGCGCCTCGACATCACGGGGAACAACGCCGCCGCGCTGGACGGGCTCGACCTCGGCGCCAAGGAGCGCTTCCGCTCGCGCAACTTCTACGCCCTCGGCCTCGTGCTCTGGCTCTTCAACCGCCCCCTGGACACGGTGGAGCGCTGGACCGAGGAGCGCTTCCGGCGCAATCCCGTGGTGCTGGACGCCAACCTGCGCGCCCTGCACGCGGGCAACGCCTTCGGCGAGACCGCCGAGCTGCTGCACGAGCGCTACGAGGTGCCGCCCGCCACGGTGCCGCCGGGCACCTACCGCCACATCAGCGGCAACGAGGCGCTGGCCCTCGGCTTCGTGGCTGCCTCGCGGCTGGCGGGGCTGCCCCTCTTCTACGCCAGCTACCCCATCACGCCCGCCTCGGACGTGCTGCACGAGCTGGCGCGGCACAAGAACTTCGGCGTGAAGACGATGCAGGCGGAGGACGAGATCGGCGCCGTCTGCGCGGCCATCGGCGCGTCCTACGGGGGGCACATGGCGCTCACGGGCACCAGCGGCCCCGGGCTGGCCCTCAAGAGCGAGGCCCTGAACCTGGCCGTCATGGCCGAGCTGCCGCTGGTGGTGCTCGACGTGCAGCGCGCGGGCCCCAGCACGGGCATGCCCACCAAGACGGAGCAGTCCGACCTGCTGCAGGCCATGTACGGGCGCAACGGCGATTCGCCCGTGGCCATCGTGGCGCCGGCCACGCCGGGCGACTGCTTCGGCATGGCCATCGAGGCCTTCCGCATCGCCCTCACCTACATGGTGCCGGTCATCATCCTGAGCGACGGCTACCTGGCCAACGGCTCCGAACCCTGGCGCATCCCCGATCTGGCGGACATCCCGCCCATTGAGCGTCGCTACGCCGCCCCCGGCGTGGACGCGCACGCCTACCAGCGCGATCCGGCGACGCTGGCGCGCCCGTGGGCCGTCCCCGGCCAGTCCGGCTTCGAGCACCGCGTGGGCGGCCTCGAGAAGTCGTACGAGACCGGCGACATCAACTACGACCCCGCCAACCACCACCGCATGACGCTCACGCGCGCCGAGCGCGTGGCCCGCGCCGTGGCCGGGGTGCCCGACCTGGAGACGGCGGGGCCGGAGCGGGGCGACCTGCTGCTGCTGGGCTGGGGCGGCACCTACGGGGCCATCGCCAGCGCGGGCGAGCGGGCGCGCGCCGAGGGCAAGTCCGTGGCCACGGCCCACCTGCGCCACCTCAACCCCTTCCCCGCCAACCTCGGCGAGGTGCTGGCGCGCTACGACCGCGTGCTCGTGCCCGAGCTGAACAACGGCCAGCTCTCCGTGCTCGTGCGCGCGCGCTACCTGGTGGACGCCATCCCCTTCAACAAGATCGCGGGCCAGCCCTTCAAGATCGCCGAGATCGCGGGCAAGATCGACGAAGTCCTCGGCCTTTCGGGGCCCTACGAATTCGAACTCTGACGCGGGCCCTTCCGCGGGAGGCTGCTGTGACGGCTACGGGCGCAAACGGCGCGGTCGAGGAGATCCCCCTCCTCACGCGCAAGGACTTCGTCTCCGACCAGGAAGTGCGCTGGTGCCCGGGCTGCGGGGACTACTCCATCCTCGCGCAGATGCAGAAGGCGCTGCCCTCGCTCGGCATCCCCCGCGAGGAGATCGTCTTCATCAGCGGCATCGGCTGCTCCAGCCGCTTCCCCTACTACGTGAACAGCTACGGCTTCCACACCATCCACGGGCGCGCCCCCGCCATCGCCACCGGCCTCAAGACCGCCCGCCCCGAACTGACCGTGTTCGTGGTCACGGGCGACGGCGACGGCCTCAGCATCGGCGGCAACCACCTCATCCACCTGCTGCGCCGCAACGTGGACCTCACGGTGGTGCTCTTCAACAACCGCATCTACGGCCTCACGAAGGGCCAGTACTCGCCCACCTCGCCCGCCGGCAAGGTGACGAAGTCGGCCCCCATGGGCACCACCGAGAACCCCGTCGATCCGATCAAGCTGGCGCTGGCGGCGGGCGCGACCTTCGTGGCGCGCTCCCTCGACCGCGACACGAAGCACCTCGAGGCCACGCTGCTGGCCGCCGCCCGCCACAAGGGCGCGTCCTTCGTCGAGGTCTTCCAGAACTGCAACATCTACAACGACGGGGCCTTCGCCTCCTTCGCCGAACGGGACGTGCGGCAGGACCGCATGGTCTACCTCGAACACGGCCAGCCCCTGCGCTACGGCAAGCACGACGAGTACGGCGTGCGCCTCGACGGCTTCCAGCCGGAGGTGGTGGAGACCGCCACCAGCGGCGCGGACCTGCTGGTGCACGACGCCCACCGCGACGGCATCGCCCTGCCCGTCATCCTGAGCGGCATGGACTATCCGGAGTTCCCCGTGCCCCTCGGCGTCTTCCGGCAGGTCGAGCGCGACACCTACGAGGCCCTCGTGGACGATCAGGTCGAGCGCGCGCGCGCCGCCGCCGAACCCGACCTGGACGCCCTCATCCGCGGCTCCGAAACGTGGGACGTGCGCTAGCGGCGGCGCGGCGCGAGGACGGGGAAACGACGTGAGCGGCGATGCGGAGAGCGGTCTGTTCGCCTGTCCGGCCTGCGGCGAGGAGAACATCGCGGGCACGGACCGCTGCGAGAACTGCCTGCAGCCCCTGCGCAGCATCGACATTCCCGAAACGGATCAGGCCGTCAGCGAAAGCCCTTTCAGCGCGCCCCTCGGCTCCATGCGCCTCGCCCGCCCGCCCGCGCTCGCGCCGACGGCCTCCGTGCGCGAGGCGGTCGCGCTCCTCATCGAGAACTCCGGCGGGGCCGTGCTCGTGCTCGACGGCGAGACGCTCTCCGGCATCTTCACCGAGCGCGACGTGCTGCGGAAGGTGGCGGGCCAGCCCGGCGCGCTCGACGCGCCCGTGGCCGAATACATGACCACCGACCCCGTGCTCGTGCGCGAGAACGAGACCGTGGCCGTGGCCCTGCACAAGATGGCGGCGGGCGGCTTCCGCCACGTGCCCCTGCGCGCGGCGGACGGCTTCCTGCTCGTCACCGCCTTCGACGGGCTGCGCTGGGTGGTGGAGCGCTACATCGACGCCGGCCCCTCCTGAGCGGCGGCCCGTAGCGGGCGCGGTGCTATGATCGCTCGCCGCGGCCCGTCTTGCCGCGAAACCGCCCGCGGAGGCCGCCGTGATCGAGATCGCCTATCAGGAGCGCGCCATCGAGGCCCGCGGGCTGCGGCTCGTCTGCCAGGACTGGGGGCCGCCGGAGGCCCCGCCCGTGCTCGCCCTCCACGGCTTCGGCGTCTCCGGCCACATGTTCGACGAATTCGGCCAGCGGGCGGGCGGGCGCATCCGCCTCATCGCGCTCGACCAGCGCGGCCATGGCGACAGCGACTGGGCCGGGGACGGCGACTACACGCGCGAGGCCTTCGCCGCCGACGTGGAGGCCGTGCGCGCGGCGCTGGGCCTCGAACGCTTCGTCCTCATGGGCCACAGCATGGGCGGCCTCAACGCCGTCGAATACGCCTCCCGCCATCCCGACCGCGTCGCCGCCGTCGTGCTCGTCGACGTCGGCCCCGAGGCGGCCAAGGAGGGCGTCGAGAACATCATGCGCTTCACGCGCGGCCCCGACGAGCTCGAATTCGACGAGTTCGTGCGCAACGCCATGCGCTTCAACACGCGCCGCAGCGAGGAGAACATCCGCGAGCGCATGCGCCACCGCCTGCGCCCGCTGGAGAACGGCAAGTGGACGTGGAAGTTCGACAAGCGCTTCCGCGAGGGCGACGGCGCCGTGCGCACGGGCGGCGCCACGGGCGGCGACGAGCTCTGGCGGCGCTTCCGCGAGCTGGCCCCGCCCGTGCTGCTGGTGCGCGGCGCGGAGAGCGACATCCTCAGCGACGAGGTCGCGCGCCGCGCCGTCGCCGAGATGCGCCGCGCGCGCCTCGCCGTCGTGCCCGGCGCGGGCCACAGCGTGCCCGGCGACAACCCCGACGGCTTCACGCACGCCGTCCTCGCCTTCCTCGACGACGTCGACGCCGGAGTCTTCGGGGACGGGAACGCGGACGCCGCCCCCTCGCTCGACGACCTCGTGCAGACGGACGCCGCCAACGGACGCCGCCGCCGCACGCGCCTCCTGCTGGGCGCGGCGCTGGCGGGCGCGGCCCTCGCCGTGGTGGCGGGGGCGGTCGTCCTCGCCCGCTCCCACCCCGACGAAGTGCGGACGGCGCGCAAGCGGGTGGCGGTCCGCGCCACGGCCGTGCGCCGCCTCCCCGCGCGGTTGCCGCGCCGCCGCCGGAGCCGCGCGCGCACGCTGCTCGCCCGCATCGAGGCCGAGGGCCGTCGCGTCCCGCGCGCGGGCGAAAGGCTGCGCGAGCGCGTGCGGGGGCGTCGCCGTCTTCGCCGGTTCGCATGGCGCCGCTGATCGTCGAGGGCGCGAGCCTCGGCTGCGACGAGGGCGGCGCGGGTACGCCCGCCTTCGTCTTCGTCCACGGCTGGGCCGACGACCGCTCCTGCTGGCGTCCCCAGTTCGACGACCTCTCGCGCGACTTCCACTGCCTCTCGCTCGACCTGCGCGGCTGCGGCGATTCCCCGCCCGACCCGCCCTTCGACCTCACGCAAGCCGCCGACGACATCGCCGCCGCCGTCGAATGCCGCGGCATGGGCGCGGCCATCGTGGTCGGGCACGACATCGGGGGATTGGCCGCGCTGCTCGCCAACAGCCGCCACGGCGAGCGCGTGCTGGGCGTGGTCATGGCCGATCCGCCCCTCGACGCCGCCGCGCGCGGGGCCATGGCCGACCTCGCCGCGAGCGTCCGCGAGGCCGCATCCATGGAGCCCGCGCGCCCCTTCTTCGAGCGCTTCTTCGGCGAGGACGCCGACCCCGCCCTGCGCGCGCGCGTCGAGGCGCGCATGTTGGCCTGCGATCCCGAGGTGGCGGCGGGCCAGCTGACGGACGGCGGCTACTTCGCCCAGCACCTCGGCGCGCTCCTGCAGGAGGCCGACCGCAAGCCGTTCATGGCCCTCTGGGGGGAGCGCCCGCTCGGCGACCCCGAGCGCCTGCGCCAGATCACGCAGTTCCTGCGGCAGGAGCCGGTGGCGGGCGCGGGCCACTTCCTCCAGCTGGAGCGCCCGGCGGTGACGAACGCCCTGCTGCGCGCCTTCGTCGACGATGTGCGCCGCGATCCGCGCATCGAGCTGCCGCAAGGCGCGCGGGAGTAGCGCCGCCCGCGGCGTATCGTGGGGGCATGAGGCGAACGCGGGCGCGATGGGCGGCGGCGCTGGCGCTGCTCCTGCTGGCCGCCTGCGCCGGCGAGGAGGGCGCGACCAGCGAACTCATCCCGCCGCCGTCCGCCACGGCCACGCCCGCCGCCGCCGCCACCGTGACGCCGGAACCGGATGGCGCCACCGCCGCTCCCGCGGCCACGCCCGACGGCGACGGCGTGATCGTGGTGGCCTGCGGCGACCCGCTCGTCCCGCTCGACAAGCGCCACCGGCTGGAGGCCGATTGCGCGCCCGCGGACCTGCGCCCTGTTCCCGAGGCCTTCGCCTGGGGTCCGCAGTCGGTGGTGGCCGCCACGCTGGGGCCGCTCGTGGAGATGCTGGAGGACGCGGCGGCGGCGGGCCATCGCGTCGTCGTGCTCAGCGCCTACCGCAGCTACGAGGTGCAGCAGGCCGCCTTCCGCTCCCACGTCGAGAGTCTGGGGCTGGAACGGGCCGAGCGCGTGAGTGCGCGCCCGGGCCACAGCGAGCACCAGCTGGGCACGACCGTCGATTTCGCCAGCGCCGCCGTGGGCTACGAGCTGGTCGAGGCCTTCGGGGACACGCCCGAGGGCCGCTGGCTGGCGGAGCGCGCCCACGAGTACGGCTTCGCGCTCAGCTATCCGCGCGGGGCCGAGGCGATCACGGGCTACCAGTACGAGCCCTGGCACTTCCGCTGGCTGGGCCGCGAAACGGCGGAAGCGGTGCGCGCCAGCGGCCTCACGCTCACCGAGTTCCTGCGCCGCCGATGATTGCCCGCCGTGGCGGCGGGTGCGAAACTGCCGCCATCACCGGCAGGGAGGCGCCGTGTCCACCGAGGAACTGATCGTCGAACGGGGCGGCGGCGTGCTCACGCTCACGCTCAACCGCCCCGAACGGCTCAACGCCATCAGCGGCCCCATGCTGGGCGCGCTCGCCGCCGAGCTGTCCCGCGCCAACGCCGACCCCGCCGTGCGCGCCGTCGTGCTCACGGGCGCGGGCCGCGGCTTCTGTTCGGGCCTCGACCTGCGTGCCCGCGCCGGGGAGGACGGCGACGGCGATGACGCCGCGGACGCCGGCGCGCCGCGCCTGTTCGACCTGCGCGATTCGCCGCCGATGGCGCTCCATCGCATGGACAAGCCCGTCGTCTGCGCCCTCAACGGGGCCGCCGCGGGCTACGGCATGGACCTCGCGCTCGGCTGCGACATCCGCATCGCCAGCGACCGCGCCAAACTGGGCGCGGTGTTCGTGCGCCGCGGCGTGCTGCCCGAATCGGGCGGCGTCTGGTACCTGCCGCGCCTCGTGGGCTGGGCCAAAGCCGCCGAGGTCGCCTTCATGGGCGAGGTGCTCGACGCCCAACGCTCGCTCGAACTGGGCCTGGTCAACCGCGTCGTGTCCCACGACGAGCTGATGGGCGAGGCCGCCGCCGTCGCCGCCCGCATCGCCTCCAACGCGCCCTACGCCGTGCAGGCCACCAAGCGCATGATGCGGCTGGCCCAGGACGAAACGTTCGAGACGGCGGTGGACCACTCCTACCTCCACCTGACCCCCATGTTCCGCAGCGAGGACTTTCGCGAGGGCATGGCGGCCTTCCTCGAACGGCGCGACCCCGAGTTCCGCGGCCGCTGAGCGCATGAAGGGACGCGCCCGCTGGCTGGCGCTCGCCTGCCTCGCCGTCGTCGCGGCCACGGCCTGCGGCGGCGACGAGCCCGACGGCGCGCCCCTGCGCCTCGGCTTTCTCATGGACTACTCCGACGACCTCGCGGAGTGGGGCCCGGCCATCGAGACGGGCGTGCGGCTGGCGGTGAAGCACGCGAACGACGCGGGCGGCGTGCTGGGCCGCCCCGTCGAGGTGGTCACCGGCGACACGCGCCTCGACATCGGGACGGGCGTGGCGGAGGCGCGACGGCTCATCGCGGACGAGGGCGCGCACGCCATCATCGGCCCCATCGACGACGCCATCGCCATCGCCATCGCGCGCGAGGTGGCCGCGCCCGCGGGCGTACCCGTGATCTCGCCCGCCTCCACCTCGCCGCTCTTCTCGAAGGCGGACGACGACGGCTTCCTCTTCCGCACCACGCTCTCGGACGTGGGGCAGGGCGAGGTGCTGGCGGGCCTCGCCGCCGAACGGGGCTTCGCCAACGTGGCCCTCCTCCACGTGGACAACCCCTACGGGCAGGGCATGGCCGAGGTCTTCGAAGGCGCCTTCGCGGGCCAATCGCTGGCCGTCGCCTTCGACTACGGCCGCACGACGTACCTGCCGCTGCTGGAGCGGGCGGCCTCGCGGGGCGCGGAGGCGCTGGTCGCCATCGCCTACCCGCGGCAGGCGCAGGTGTTCGTGCGTGAGGCCATCGAGTCCGGCCTCTTCCGCCAGTTCCTCTTCGTCGATGGCACGAAGAGCCCCGACTTGATCGAGGCCGTGGGCGCGGAACGTCTCGAGGGGATGCGCGGTACGGCCCCCGTTGGCGGCCCCGAAACGCCCTCCACGCGCGCCTGGAACGCGGCCTACGCGGCGGAGCACGGCGCGCTGCCGTCGCTCCCCTTCGTGCGCGAGGGCTACGACGCCGCCGTCGCCCTCATGCTGGCGGCGGAGGCCGCGGGCTCGACCGACGGGCGCCGCATCCGCGATCGCCTCGTGGACGTGGCCGGGCCGGACGGCGAGGTCGTGATCGCGGGCGTGGACGGCGTGGCGCGGGCGCTCGCGCTGGTCCGCGACGGCGTCGGCGTGAACTACGAGGGGGCCGGATCGTCGGTGGACTGGAACGGGGACGGCGATGTGGTGCGCGGCTGGGTCGGCATCTGGGAATACCGCGACGGCGGCATCGTCGAGATCAGCGAACGGCCCTTCGCGCTGCCCTGAGCGCGGGCCTGCTACACTGCGCCCATGTACCGGCGCATGATTCGCGGCGTCGTCGAGCGCGGCCAGACGGGCGCGCTGGTGGAGGCCGCGCGCCTCGCCATCGAGCACCAGTCCGCGCGCGGCGTGCGCGCCCGCACGGCGGTCTGGACGGCCATGACCGGCCCCACCAACGAGGTCGCCATCGTCATGGACTTCAGCGCCCTCGAGGGGCTGGAGCGCTTCAGCGACCTCGCCACGCAGGACGCGCGCTTCGCCGACGTCTGGGCCGAGGTGGACGGGCGCCTGCTGGACGGCAGCGCCGACGCCTCCATCCACCGCCTCGCCTACCACTCCGAGGGGCTCATCTCCGCCGAGGAAGCGACCGCGCCCCGCCGCTACCTGCGCCTCATGACGGGCGAGGTGGAGCCGGGCAAGGGGCGCGAGTTCGTGCTCTCCCTCTCGGAAGCGCTGCGCTACCAGGCGGAGCGCGGCATCGACGCCACCACCAGCGTCTGGTCGGCGCTGTCCGGCGGCGTCAACGGCATCGCCATCGCGGGCGAGTTCGACGAGCTGGCGGAGCTGCAGCGCTTCGACGACCTGGCCGTGCGCGACGCCGAATTCGCGCGCCTGCGCCGGGCCACGCGCGAGGCCATGGCCTTCCTCACCACGCACGTCGACCTCATGCGCAACCTGCTGTAGGCCGCGCCGCGCGCGCGGGCGCTAGTGGCCGCAGGCGCGCGCCTGGCCGCTGCCGTCCGCCGTCTGGAAGCTGGAGCCGCAGGCGCAGCTCTTCATGGCGTTCGGGTTGTAGATGCTGAAGCCGCTCTTCATGACCTCGTCGACGTAGTCGATCTCGGCGCCGTCGAGGTACTGCGCGCTCTCGGGGTCGATGACGATGCGCACGCCGCTCTCGTCGAGCACGAGGTCGTCCTCCTCCGTCGAGCGGGCCAGGGCCATGCCGTACTGGTAGCCCGAGCAGCCGCCGCCCGCCACGAAGACGCGCAGCGCGCCCTCCGGCAGGTCGCGCGCCTCCAGGAGCGCCTTCGCCTTCTCCACGGCCGCGTCGGTGATGGTGACGAGCGTCGTCCCGCTGATGGTCTCGGTGGTCATGCGTCGCTCCTTCGGCGGTTCGCCCGCGCCTGGGAGTGCGCGCGGACGCCAACTGCCGCTAGAGTATAGCAGGGAGAGAGCCATGGAGCGCGTCTATCTGGATCACGCCGCCACCACCCCGCCCGACCCGCGCGTGCTCGAGGCCATGTGGACCGTCCTCTCGCGCGACTGGGGCAACCCCTCCTCCATCTACCTGGAGGGGCAGCGGGCCCGCCGCTGGCTCGACGAGGCCCGCGCCCGCTGCGCCAAAACGCTGGCCGTCGCGCCCTCCGAAATCGTCTTCACCAGCGGCGGCACGGAGTCCATCAACGCCGCCATCCGCGGGGCCGCCCTTGAACAGCGCGAGCGCGGCCACGGCGACCACGTCGTCACCAGCCAGGTCGAGCACCACGCCGTCCTGCACACCGTCGAGCGGCTGGAGCGGGAGGGCTTCCGCGCCACCTTCCTGCCCGTGGACGGCGAGGGGCGCGTCGATCCGGCGGCGCTGGAGGAGGCGGTCGGCCCGCAAACGGTCGTGCTCTCGCTGATGGCCGCCAACAACGAGGTGGGTACGCTCCAGCCCGTGGCGGAGGCGGCGGCGCTGGCCCGCGCCCGCAACCCCCGCGTGGTCGTGCACAGCGACGCCGTGCAGGCCGCGGGCGCGATGGACGTCTCCCCCGACGCGCTCGGCGTCGACCTGCTCACGCTCACGGCCCACAAGTTTTATGGGCCGAAGGGGTCGGGCCTGCTGTACGTGCGCGGCGGGACGCCCTGGCGCGCGCAGATGCTCGGCGGCGGGCAGGAGCGCGAACGCCGCGCGGGCACGGAGAACGTGGCCGGGGCCTTCGGGCTGGCCGTGGCCATGGAGCTCGCCAGCGCCGAGCGTGGCGAGCGCGTGGCCCACTGCCGCCGCCTGCGCGACCGCCTCCTCTTCGAGCTGCCGGAGCGCGTGCCCGACACGGTCCTCACCGGCCCCGCCGACCCCGACGCGCGGCTGCCCAACAACTTCAGCTGCTGCTTCCGCGATGTGGAGGGGGAGAGCGTGCTGCTGGCGCTGGACATGGCCGAGATCGCGGCCAGCTCCGGCAGCGCCTGCACCACGGGCGCGCTCGAACCCTCGCACGTGCTCACGGCCATGGGCGTGGACGCCGACCTCGCGCACGCCTCCCTGCGCCTGAGCGTGGGCGCGGGCAACACGGACGCGCAGATCGACTACGTGCTGGAGCAGCTGCCGCCCATCGTGGAGCGGCTGCGGGCGCTGGCCCCGGGGGCCTAGCCCTCCCAGGCGCGGAAGACGACGGCGCCGTTCTGGCCGCCGAAGCCGAAGCCGTTGACCATGGCCGCGCGCACGGGCGTCTCGCGCGCCTCGTTGGGCACGTAGTCCAGGTCGCAGTCGGGGTCGGGCGTGCGCAGGTTGATGGTGGGCGGCACGCGCCCCTCGGCGATGGCCAGCACGGCGGCCAGCGCCCCCACCGCCCCCGCCCCGCCCAGCAGGTGCCCCACCATCGACTTGGTGGCGCTCACGGCGATGGCGGGGGCGTGCGCGCCGAAGGCCGCCTTGATGGCGATCGTCTCGGACACGTCGTTCAGGGGCGTGCCCGTGCCGTGCGCGGCGATGCAGGCGATGGCCTCCGCGGGCATGGCCGCCGCCTCCAGCGCGCCGCGCATGGCCTGGGCCGCGCCGCTGCCGTCCGCGCGCGGGGCCGTGATGTGGTGGGCGTCGCCGCTGAGCGCGCCCCCGGCCAGCTCGGCGTAGACGCGCGCCCCGCGTTTGCGCGCGCGCTCCTCCGCCTCCACCACGAACACGGCGCCGCCCTCGCCGAAGACGAAGCCGTCGCGCTCGCGGTCGAAGGGGCGGGAGGCGCCGGCGGGGTCGTCGTTGCGGCGGCTGAGCGCCTTCATGTTGGCCAGCCCCGCCACGGAGACGGGATGGAGGGCGGCCTCGGCCCCGCCCGCGACGACCACGTCGGCCACGCCGCTTTCGATCAGCGCCTTCGCCTCGATATAGCTGTAGAGGCCGCTGGCGCAGGCGGCGGTGGCGGCCAGCGTGGGGCCGCGCAGGCCCAGCTGCATGCCCACCTGGCAGGCGCCCATGTTGGGGGCCATGAGGGGCACGAAGAAAGGGCTCACGCGGGCGGGCCCCTTCGTCAGGTAAGTCTCCGTTTCGGCGAAGGTGTCGAGCACGCCGCCCGCGCCCGTGGCCAGCGCCGCCGCCGCCCGCGGGCGCTCCTCCTCGCGCAGCTCCAGCCCCGCGTCCTCGGCCGCCTCGCGCGCGGCGGCCACGCAGAACCGGGCGAAGCGCGACATGCGGCGCGCGGCCTTGGCGTCGATGCCCGCGGGCGCGAAGCCGCGCACCTCGCCCGCGATGCGCACGGGCAGATCGCTGGCGTCGAACGACTCGATGGGGCCCACGCCGGAGACGCCCGCCAGCAGGTTCTCCCACGATTCCCGCGCCGTGAGCCCCACCGGCGTGATGGCGCCGACGCCGGTGACGAGCGCGCGCCTCACGGGCCGTCGTACTCGCGGAAGATGACGGCGGCGTTGTGCCCGCCCAGCCCCACGGAGGTGCTCATGGCCGTGCGCACGCGCCGCCGCCGCGCCTCGTTGGGCACGTAGTCGAGGTCGCACTCCGGGTCGGGCGTCTGGTAGTTGATCGTGGGCGGCACCGTCTGGTCGCGGATGGCGAGGATGCAGGCGATGGCCTCGATGGCCCCCGCCGCCGCCATGCAGTGCCCCGTCACCGGCTTCACCGAGCTCATGGAGACCTCGCGCGCGGCGGGGCCCATCATCTCCTTCACCACCACCGTCTCCACGCGGTCGTTCATGCGCGTGCCGCTGCCGTGGGGGTTGAGGTAGTCGATTTCGGAGGCGTCGATGCCGGCCTCGCGCAGCGCCCCCGCGATGGAGCGCCGCAGCCCCCGCCCCGTCTCGTCGAGGGCGATCATGTCGTAGGCGTCGTTGGAGGTGCCGGAGCCGAGCGCCTCGCAGTAGATGCGCGCGCCCCGCGCGCGGGCGGCGTCCTCGCGTTCGAGGATGAGCGCGCCCGCGCCCTCGCCCGCGGCGAAGCCGTCGCGGTTCAGGTCGAAGGGCTTGACCGCCCGTTCGGGATGCTCGTTGTCGCCCGCGAGCGCGCGCATGGAGCACCAGGTGGCGTGGAACACGGGCACCAGCACCGATTCGCAGCTGCCCGCGATGACGGCGTCGGCCTCGCCGCGCTGGATGGCGTGCGCGCCCGCGCCGATGGCCGCCGCCCCCGTGGCGCAGGCGCTGACCACGGCCACGTTCGGCCCGCGCGCGCCCGTGTGGATGGCCACGTGGCCGCTGGCCGCGTCCACGATGAAGTTGGCCACGAGGAAGGGGGAAACGCGCCGCGGCCCGCGCTCGTCCAGCACGTGCTGGGCGTGCGTCATCTCCTCGAAGCCGCCGCCGCCCGCGCCGAAGACCACGCCCACCGACTCGGCGTTCTCGTCCGTGATGGCGAGGCCGCTGTCGTCCAGCGCCTCCAGCACGGCGTTCATGGCGAAGCGCACGCCGCGGTTCATGTGGCGGCGCTGCTTGGCGTCCACGCGCGCGTCGACCTCGAAGTCGCGCACCTCGGCCTGGATGCGCACGGGGAACGGCTCCGGGTCGAAGAGCGTGATGGGGCCCACGCCGCTGCGGCCCGCCAGCATCGCCTCCCAGGTCTCCCCCGCGGTGTTTCCGGCGGGGGTGACCGCGCCGACGCCCGTGACGACGACGCGGGGGGCGCTCACCGCGCGGCGCTCTCGACGGCGGCGAAGCGCTCGCTGAGCAGGCCCGTGCGCTCGTCGCTCAGGCTGATGGCGTTCACCCGCGGGTCGATGCGCCGCGTCAGCTTCGTGAGCACGTCGCCCGGCCCGGCCTCGATGAAGAGGTCCGCGCCCAGGTCCTGCATGCGGCCCACGGCCTGCTGCCAGCGCACGCCCGCCGTGAGCTGATCGCGCAGCTCGGCGTGCAGCTCGGGGCGCGAGCGCAGCACCTCGGCGTTCACGTTGCCGACCACGGGCGTGTGCGGATCGCGCGGCGGGATGTGGTCCAGCCAGGCGCTCATGCGCTCGCTCGCGCGCTGCATGAGGGGCGAATGGGAGGCGATGGTGATGGGCAGGCGCACGACCTTGCGCGCGCCCGCCGTCTGCGCCCCCTCCATGGCCCGCTTGAGGGGGCCGAGCGCGCCGGAGATGACGCTCTGGCCCTCGCAGTTGCGCGTGGCGATGCCCACGTAGCCGCCCTCGCCGCTGGCGTGGTCGCAGATGGCGGAGACGCGCTCGTCGGAGAGGCCGAGGATGGAGGCCATGCCGCCCGGGTTCTCGCGGCCCGCCTCGTCCATGGCGCGCCCGCGCTCGCGCACGAGCAGCAGCCCCTCCTCGAAGCTGTGGGCGCCGGAGGCCACCGCCGCCGTGAATTCGCCCAGCGAATGTCCCGCCAGCACGTGCGGCTGCAGCTTGCGGTCCAGCCCGGCCCAGCGCTCGCGCAGCGCCTCCAGCCACGCGATCGAGGTGACGAAGGTGGCGGGCTGCTGGTTGATGGTGCGCTCCAGCTCCTCCTCCGGCCCCTCGAAGCAGAGCCGCGAGAGCTTGCGGTCCAGCACCTCGTCGGCGCGGCGGAAGACCTCGCGGGCGGCGCGCGAGACGTGGCACAGGCGCTCGCCCATGCCCACACTGTGCGACCCCTGCCCGGGAAAGGTGAGCGCGACCCGCCGCCAGGGACCGATGGCACGCTGCATGTTGGGGAACCCCCGCTCGCGGCGCTGGCCGCAGTTACCGGTAAGCATAGCAGGGATCGCGCTTAACGGCAGCGTTCACAGCAGGCTCACGGGGTCGATGTCCACGCTCCAGCGCGCGCCCGGCCCGACCTGCTCGATGAGCGCCCGCGGATCGCGCCCGCGCAGCAGCACGTGCCAGCGGTAGTCGCCCCGCAGGCGGCGCACGTAGGCGGGCGTGGGGCCGAGCACGTCGGGGTCGGCCCAGCCCGCGGCGTCGCGGCGCGCGCGCAGCTCGGCGGCCATGCGCGCGGCCTGCTCCAGCCCGCGCTCCTCGTTGCCGTGGCGGTAGGTGAGCCGCGCCAGCCGCGCGAAGGGCGGGTAGCCCGCGCGCCGCCGGTGCCGCCGTTCGTGCTCCAGGAAGCCCGCGTAGTCGTGCGCGGCGGCGGCGCGGATGGGCGGCGCGTCCGGCTCGTAGGTCTGGATGTAGACCTCGCCCGCGCGCCCGCGCCGTCCCGCCCGCCCGGCCACCTGGCTGAGCAGCTGGAAGGTGCGCTCGTGCGCCACGTAGTCGGGGATGCCCAGCCCCGTGTCGGCGTCCACCACGCCCACGACGGTCATGGCCGGCAGGTCGAGGCCCTTGGCCAGCATCTGCGTGCCCGCGAGGATGTCGATCTCGCGCGCCTCCAGCGCCCGCAGGATGCGCTCGTGCGCGCCCTTGCGGCTGGCCGCGTCGCTGTCCCAGCGGGCCACGCGCGCCCGCGGAAAGGCCCGCCGCGCCTCCTCCTCGATGCGCTGCGTGCCCACGCCGAAGGGGCGGTAGCGCGGGCTGCCGCATTGGGGGCAGGCCGCCTCCTGCGCGCGGCCCCGCCCGCAGTGGTGGCAGAAGACGCGCGGATGGAGCGGCTCGGCCGTGTCCAGCCCCATGGCCACGGCGCAGGAGGGGCAGGTCGGCAGGTAGCCGCACGCTCGACATAACAGGAAGCGCGCCGCGCCCCGCCGGTTCACGAACAGGATGGCCTGCTCGCCCTCCGCCAGCGCGCGCCGCAGGGCCCCGGCGAGGGGCGCGCTGAAGACGCCGCGGTTGCCCGCCTTCAGCTCCTCGCGCATGTCCACCACGGTCACGTCCGGGAGCGGGGCCGCGCGCGCCTCCCCGCCCGCCAGCGGCGTCACGCGCGAGGGCAGGTCGAGGCGCGTCAGCTCGCCCGTTTCGGCGCGGTGGGCGGTGGTCACGTCCGGCGTGGCGCTGCCCAGCACGAGCGTCGCCCCCGTCAGGCGGCACAGCTCGGCGGCGGCGTCGCGGGCGTGGTAGCGCGGCTGCGGATCGGCCTGCTTGTAGGTCCACTCGTGCTCCTCGTCCAGCACCACCAGCCCGGGGTCGGCCACGGGGGCGAAGACGGCGCTGCGCGAGCCCACCACCAGCCGCCCCTCGCCGCGCCGGATGCGGTGCCACTGGTCGTACAACTCGCCCGCGCCCAGCCCCGAATGGAGCACCGTCAGCTCCGCCGGGAACTGCTCGCCGTAGCGGCGCACGGCCTGCGGCGTGAGCGAGATTTCGGGCACGAGCACGATCACGCCGCGCCCCGCCGCCAGCGCCCGCCGCGCCAGTTCGAGGTAGACCTCGGTCTTGCCCGAGCCGGTGACGCCGTGCAGCAGGAAGCCGCCCCCCGGGTTCGCGCCCACGGCGTCGACCGCCGCTTGCTGCTCCTCCGTGAGCGTGGCCGGAGGGGCGGGCGCGGCGGGGCGCTCGCCGATGGGGTCGCGCTCCACGCGCGCCTCGTACTCGCGCAGCCAGCCGTCCGCCGCCAGCTCGTCCAGGTGGCGGCGCTGCGCCCCCAGCGCGCGCGCCTCCGCCAGCGCCAGGTCGCCCGCCTCCGCCAGTTTCGCCAGCACGCGCGCAGCCACCGACCGCGCCGCCGCCTCCGCCAGCGCGCGGGCGTGGTCGCGCGCGGCCCCGGCCTCCGCCGCCAGCGCCACGCGCCGCTCCATGCGGGGCCGCCCCGCCGGGCGCGCCAGCCCCTGCGCGACCGTCAGGTGGCCGCTCTGCTGCAGCCGTTCGAGCTGGCCCGCGGGGATGCGCCCCAGCGCCTCGCGCAGCGCGTCCAGCGTGACGCGCCCGTGCTCCGCGAGCCAGCCCAGCAGGCGGCGGTCGGCGGCGTCGGCGGGCAGCAACAGGGGCACGTCCACGGGCGAGACCACGGTCACCGGGCGCTGGCCGTAGCCCGCGGGCAGGCAGGCGGCCACGCAGTCCCACAGGGGCGCGAGGTAGCGCTCGGCCAGCCATTGCGCGAGGGCGCGGCGCGGCCCGTCGAGCACCGGTTCGGGGTCGGCGATGGCGTCCAGCGGGCGCGCCTCGTGCTCCGGCGGCGCATCCCGCTCGGCCAGCACCACGCCCTGCAGGATGCGGCTGCCGAAGGGCGCGAACACGGCCTGCCCGAGGCGCGCCTCCATCCCCCGCGGCACGGCGTAGGTGAAGGGCTGGCGCAGGGGCCGCCCGCTGTTCACGGCCACCTCCGCGAAGGCGGTCCGCACGGGCGGATACGGCTCGACGGCGTCGCTCACGCCGCACAGGGTAGCCCACGCTCAGCCGCGGCCCACGAAGGGCATCTTCGTGGCCATCACGGTCAGGCTGAGCACGTTCGCGTCCGGCGGCAGGCTGGCCATGTAGAGCACCGCGCGGGCCACGTGCTCCACGTCCATCACCGGCTCCGCGCGCACCGCCCCGTCCGCCTGCGGCACGCCCTCGGCCATGCGCTCCGTCATGGGCGTGAGCGCGTTGCCGACGTCGATCTGGCCGCAGGCGATGTCGTGCGCGCGCCCGTCCAGCGCCGTCGCCTTCGTCAGGCCCGTGATGGCGTGCTTGGCGGCGGTGTAGGGCGCGGAGTTCGGGCGCGGCGTGGTGGCGGAGATGGAGCCGTTGTTGATGATGCGCCCGCCACCCCATCGCCATACACTGCCCGCCATGTCCGCGCGCTGGGCCGCATTGCCACGTCCCGACGCCCTCACGCTGGCCATCGCGGCCATCGCGCTGCTGGGCGCGGGGCTGGCGCTGGCGCGCGAGGTCACGTACGGCGTTGCCTTCACGTGGGACTCCGTGAACTACCTCGGCGCGGCGCGCGAGCTGCTGACGGCGGGCGAGTTCGCGCGCGCGCTGGAGGAGCGCGAGCCCTTCACCAACTGGGGCCCGTTCTACCCGATGCTGCTGGCGGCGGCGAGCCTCGGGGCGTTCGACCCGCTCGACGCGGCGGGGCCGCTGGGCGCCGCCGTCTTCGCGCTCACCATCCTCGCCGCCGGGCTCTGGCTGCGGCGCGTCGTGGCCTCGCGGGCGCTGGTCTTCTGGGGCTGTCTGGCCATCGCCTGCGCCTTTCCGCTGGCGAGCCTCGCCGCGTACGTGCTGTCCGAGGCGCCCTTCATCCTCTTCGTCACGCTCGCGCTCTCGCGCCTCGACGCCTTCCGCAACGGCGGCGGGCGCACGGCGCTGGCGTGGGCGGCGGCGTTCGCGGCGCTGGCCTGCCTGACGCGCTATGTGGGCGGCGCGCTCATCCTCGCGGCGCTGCCGCTGCTGCTCCTGCGGGACGGGCCGCGCCCGCGCGAACGGGCGCGCGACGCCGCGTTCTTCCTCGCCGTCGCGGCGCTTCCGCTGGGCCTGTGGCTGTTGCGGAACATGTTGCTGGTGGGCAGCCCCACGGGCGCGCGCCCCATTGCCGGGGAGCCGCTCCCCGCCGTCCTGGAGAACACCTTCCAGACGCTGGAAAGCTGGCTCTATCCCGGCTTCGAGGCCGCCCGCGTCGAGCGCTTCATGAACGTCGGAACCATCGCCGTGCTGCTGGCGCTGGCGGTCGTGGTCGTCGCGTACGCCGTCCGCGGCGGCGGCGCGGCGAAAGCGCGGCGGGAGCGGAGCTTCGCGTTGGTGAACGGGACGTTCGCCCTCGTCTACGCGGCCTTTCTCGTCGTCACGGCGTCGCTCACCTACGTGGACGACGGCTACCGGCACGTGGCCCCGCTCCTCGTACCGCTGCTCCTGCTCACGGTCCTCGCGCTGGACCGCGGCTGGCGGCTGGTCCGCGAACGCGGCGGCACGCGCCTGACCGTTTCGCTGGCCGCGTTCATGGCCGTGGGGCTGTGCCTGTGGCTGTCGCTGGCGGCCCTGCGGAACGTCCATGACATCGCCGAGGCCAACGGCGAGGGCGTCCCCCGCAGCTTCACGACCGCCCGCTGGCGCGATTCCGAAACCTTGCGCTACGTGCGCGACCACCGCATCGGCCTGTCCTCGCGCCTGATCAGCGCCGCCGCCCTCCCCCTGTACGGCCATACCGTTTCCCTCGACAGCCATTCCGACGCGCGCTACTACCACCAGTGGCTCAACCTCGCGTCCGTCGGGCGCTGGGCCGAGGGGGCGGATGGTGGCGCCTACGTCGTGCGTCTGCGGTGGCAGGGTCAGGAGCCGTACGTCGTCGAGGATCTGCTGGCCGTGCCGGGCCTCGAACTGGCGGCGCACCTGTCCGACGGCGCCGTCTTTCGCGCGACCGCGCGGACCGAGAGCGATCCCGACGTCGTCGCCGAGGCCGTCGCCCGCGCCCGCCGCGCGCGCTACGAGGCCGCCATCTCCGGCGAACTGCTGGCCAGCGGGCACTTCGACGTGTATCGCCACGGACGCGGGCTGGCCTACGTGCGCGCGCCCTGCGCCGAAACGGACATGGACGCCCCCGTCTTCCTGCGCGTCTTCCCCGACGATCCGGACGAGCTGCCCGCCGGGCGCGGGCGGCATGGCTTCGCGGACATTGGCTTCTATTTTCGGACTCGCGGGGTGCGCTTCGACGGAACCTGTTTGGCCATGATCGAGCTGCCCGCGTACGGCATCGATCATGTCGAGACGGGCCAGCGCGACGGCGACGAGCCGCTGTGGGAGGTCGCGTTCCCCTTCCCCAACCGGTGACCAGCCCGCGCCGCTGGCGGTTCTATACTGCGCGCGAACGCATGACGCCCCACTGGCCCGTTCCCCGCCGTCGGCGATGCCGGACGTGATCGCGCGCCTGCGGCCCAGCGGCCTCACGCTCTTCATCGCCGCCATCGCGCTGCTGGGCGCGGGGCTGGCGCTGGCGCGTGTGGGGATTTGGGGACCGGCGCTCCTCTGGGACTCGGTCAACTACATCGAGGTGGCCCGCGCCCTGCTGGCGGGCGACGGCTTCACCCAGCCCGACTGGTACCTCTTCGGGGCGGACGCCTACGCCATCTGGCCGCCGCTCTATCCGATGCTGCTGGCCGGGGGCGGTCTGGGCGCGGCCGACCCGTACGACGTGGCCGGCCCACTCAGCGCCGTCTCCTTCGGGCTGACCATCTTCGTCGCCGGACGCTGGATGGCGCGCCGCCTCGAATCGCGGCTCCTCGTCGCGTGGGTCTGCCTTGCCCTGGCGCTCTCCGTACCGCTCTCGCGGGCGGCCTCGGCGGCGCTCTCCGAGGCCCCGTTCATCCTGCTCGCGACGCTCACCCTCGTACAGGCGGACGCTTTTCTGCGGGAAGGCAGGCGTTCGGCGCTGCTCTGGGCGGTGGCGTTCGCGGCGCTGGCCTGCCTCACGCGCTACCTCGGCGTCGCGCTGATCCCCGTGGTGGCGCTGGCGCCGTTCCCGCGCGGCGGCGTCCCCCTCGGCGCGCGCATGAGGCTCGCCGTCGCGTGCGCGCTGATGGCGGCGGCGCCGCTCGCGCTGTGGATGCTGCGAACCGCCCTGCTCACGGGGAACGCCGCCCGCGCCGCGGACGAGGCCGTGGCGGCGCCCGTGCATGAGACGCTGGGGCGGTCGCTCGAAGTCCTGTCCTCGTGGATGCTTCCGCATGCGCCGCTGGAGCGCTTCCAGGATGCGGCCTCGGCGCTGGTCGGGGCGCTGCTGCTCCTGCTGGCGTTCCTCGCCGTGCGCGCGTTCCGCGATGACGGCGAAACGGGCCCCGCGAGAACGGCGCTGGCGCCGGCGCTCTTCGGCGTGGGCTACCTGCTGGCCCTCGCCGCGGGCAGGGCGTGGGCGGAAGGCTCCGACGAACTGCGCTACTTTTTCCCGCTCTACGTACCCGCCGTCCTGCTGGCGGCCACCCTGTGCGATCCGGTCGTCCGGGGCTTGGGGCTGCCCTTGCCTCGCCCCAAGTTCGCGGCGCTCGCGTCAGCCGCCATCGCGCTGGCGCTCGTCGCCTGGCTCGCGCTGCACGTTCCCCAGTGGGCGCGCGAGATCCGCCGCGAAAGCGTGATCGACATCGACGCGCGCGAACCGCTGTTCAGCGTTCCCTTCCTGCAGTCCATCCGCGTGGTTGAGTTCGGCGGGCCGGTTCTCTCCAACGGCCCCGGCGTGCTGGAGACGTACTTTGGTGGGGGACGGGACTACCGCCTGTTGGAGTACGACCGCGCGGACGCCGCCGCCCGCATCCGCGCCGCGCCGCTAGGAACGTCCGTCGTCTGGTTCCACGACCTGGCCGTGAGCGTCCGCTACGGCTACGACGCGCGCGACCTGCGCGGCCTGCCCGCGCTGGAGACCGTGGCGGAGCGGGCCGACGGCGTCGTGTTCCGGGTCGGCGATAGCGGCGCGAATGGCTGGCGACGGCTCGCGGAAGCGGTCGCGGTCGCGGAACCCGTGGCCAGTGCGTTCTACGACCTCCACCTCGTCGACGGCGCGCTGGCGTACGTCAGGGCGCCCTGTGAGCGGGCGGATATGGGCCGTCGCGCCTTCCTGCATGTGTTCCCCGCCGACGCGAACGACCTGCCCGTCGAACGCAGGGAGCATGGCTTCGACAACCTCGATTTCACGCTCTCCCGCACGGGCGCGTACTTCGGGGGAACCTGCATCGCGCGGGCCGAGCTGCCGCGCTACGGCATCGACCGCATCCACACCGGCCAGTTCAACAACACGGGCGAGTTCTGGCGCGCGGAGTTCGCCTTCCCCGACGGGTGACGCGCGCGCGGCTCAGGGGCGGCGGCGCTCGGCCAGCTCCAGCAGTTCGCGCGCGAGGGCGCGGCCCAGCCCCGGCCCCGTGGCCACGGGACCGCCCGCCTTCGAGCGCACGATGACGCCGTCGGGCGCGATCAGGCCGTGCAGCTTCAGCGTCGTGTCGAAGCCCTCCGCCAGCGCCGCGGCGGGGAAGTCGCAGCCCGCGCCGAGGGCGGCCAGGAAGGCGCGCTCCGCCGCCGCCAGCCCGCGCGCCGCCGGATCGTCGATGGCGGCGAGCAGGCGGCGCGTCCCGGCGTCGTCGCGGCGGCACTCCGCCGCCAGCGCGCCCTGCGCGGGGGCGGGCAGCATCTCTTCCGGCCCGAACACATGGCCCGCGCGCCCCTCCAGGCCGAGCCGTTGGAGCCCGGCGAGGGCGAGGATGGCGGCGTCGTACTCGCCCGCCTCCACCTTCACCAGCCGCGTCTCCACGTTCCCGCGCATGGGCCGCGTGGCGAGGTCGGGGCGGATGGCGCGGGCCTGCGCGGCGCGGCGCGGGCTGCTCGTGCCCACCGTCGCCCCCGCGGGCAAATCCGCCAGCGCGCCGCCCGCGCGCGAGACGAGCGCGTCGCGCGGGTCGGCCCGTTCGGGCACGGCGGCGATGACCAGCCCCTCGGGCCGCGCCGTGGGCAGATCCTTGTAGCTGTGCACGGCCACGTCGACGTCGCCCGCCAGCAACGCCTCCTGCAGGGCCGAGGTGAACCAGCCCGCGCCCTCGCCGGAGGTGAGCGGGCTGACGCGGTCGCGGTCGCCCGCCGTCTCCACGGTCACGACGTCGAGCGCGAGGTCCGGCCAGGCGCGGCGCAGGCGCTCCGCCGCGATCTCCGTCTGGCGCAGGGCCAGGCGGCTGCCGCGCGTGCCCAGGCGCAGGGCGCTCACGAAGCCTCGCGCATGGCCTCGTGCGCCGCCCGCACGGTCAGGTCGACGTCGGCCTCGCCGTGCGCCGTGGAGACGAACCACGTCTCGAACGGCGAAGGCGGTAGCATCACGCCGCGCGCCAGCATGGCGCCGTGGAAGCGCGCGAAGGCGTCCGCGTCGCACGTCCGCGCCCCGGCGTGGTCGCGCGGCGGTTCGGCGCGGAAGAAGAGCGAGAGCATGGAGCCGCGCCGCGCCACGCAGGCCGTTGCCCCCGCGCGGCGGATGGCGGCGTGCAGGCCGTTCTCCAGGTGGCGTCCCAGCTGGTCGAGGCGGGCGTGGGCGTCGCCCTCGCGCAGCGCGTCGAGCGTGGCCCGCCCCGCCGCCATGGCCAGCGGGTTCCCGCTGAGCGTGCCCGCCTGATAGACCGGGCCCTCCGGCGCGAGCAGGTCCAGCAGCTCCGCGCGCCCGCCCAGCGCGCCCACGGGCAGCCCGCCGCCGATGACCTTGCCCAGACAGACGAGGTCGGCCTCCGGCAGCAGGCCGCTGAGGCCATGGCGCAGGCGGAAGCCCGTGATCACCTCGTCGTTCACGAGCAGCGCCCCGTGCGCCCGCGGCAGGCGGTTGAGCGCGTCGAGGAAAGCCGGTTCGGGCGGGATGACGCCCATGTTCCCGGCCACCGGCTCGACGATGACGGCGGCGGTTTCCGCGCCGCGCCGCGCGAACCAGTCCGCCAGCGCGTCCGCGTCGTTGTAGGGCAGCACGGCGGTTCCGGCGGCGGTTCCCGCCGTCACGCCCGCCGAATCGCGCAGGCCGAGCGTGGCCACGCCGCTGCCCGCCTTCACCAGCAACCCGTCGGCGTGCCCGTGGTAGCAGCCCTCGAACTTGACCGCCAGCTCGCGCACGGTGGCGGCGCGGGCCAGCCGCAGGGCCGTCATCGTGGCCTCCGTGCCGGAGTTCACGAAGCGCAGGCGCTCCAGCCCCGTGGCCGCGGCGATGCGCTCCCCCAGCGCCACCTCGTCGGGCGAGAGCGCCCCGAAGGCGGTGCCGCGCGCCGCCGCTTCCGCCAGCGCCGCCGTCACCGCCGGATGCGCGTGGCCGAGGATGAGGGGGCCGTAGGCGGCCACGTAGTCGACGTACTCGCGCCCGTCGGCGTCCGTCACGCGCGCCCCCGACGCGCGCGCCACGGGCACGGGCTCGCCGCCCACGGCGCGGAAGGAGCGCACGGGGCTGGAGACGCCGCCGGGGAAGAGGGCGCGCGCCCGCTCGCGCAACTCCGCGTTCGCGTCAGCCACGGGGGACCGCCAAGAGGTACGCCTCCCGCGCCTCGTTGCCGGGCGTGTCGAAGGCGGCGTGGGGCACGTCCGCGTCGGGGGGCGCGGACGGCGGCGGCCCCTCCCGCCAGCGCGCGGCCTCGCGGCACAGCGCGAGCAGCAGGCCGCACGCCTCGGGGCAGGGGATGGCCTCCGCGCTGGCGGACTCGCCCGCCCACACGGGCGTGCGCACGCAGTTCCCGCAAAGCGTGGCGCGCGCGCGGTCGCGTCCGGCGGCGTCGAGCCCGTCCGCCGCGCGCTCCCGTCCGCGCTGGCGCGCGACGGTCTCCGCGAAGGGGACCACGCGCAGCCTTCCCGCCGCCGCCTGCGCCTGATGGAGCATGGCCTGCGGGTAGACGGCGTCCAGCGCCGCCCCGGCCAGCCGCGCGGGCAGCTCGGCGCGCCAGCAGCCCGGCAACGTGCGCGCCCCGCTGAGCGGGCGGTAGCGCCCGCGGTCGTCGAAGCGGACATGCCGCCGCAGCGCCTCCACCGTGGCGTCGAGCGTGCGCGGCGCACGGCCCGGGCGCGGCCCCGTGAGCGTGACGCGCCCCTCCGCGAAGGCGACGTCGATCTCGCCGAAGGCGAAGTCCCGCCCCGCCGCGATGGCCTCGCACGCGCGCCCGTACACGCCCCCATTCTAGCCATCGCGCCCCCGCCGCACGGCGCGGCGGCGGGGATGTGGTAGCATCCGCGCCCGTGACCAAGAACCTCGTCATCGCCGCGCTGGTGGGCGTGATCGCCATCGGGGGCGCGCTGGTCTACGCCCAGGCGTCCCGCACCGCCGACGTCGAGGTTCGCGTCTGGGAGAGCACCAGCGATCCTGAGCGCAACTACATCAGCGCCCGCCCTGCTGGCGGCTCGTGGTCCACGCTTGGCACAATCCCGCTGGGACGCGGGGATGCCAGCGCGTACGCGACAACCTCAAACGGGCGCTTCCGCTACAGCGACATCACGCTTGGCGTGCCGCTGCCGGAAGGAGCGTCGGCCCTCCCAACCATGCCTTCCCCTGTCTCCTCTATCTTTCTCCGATTCACCACCAATAACCGCGGTCGCATCAACGGCAGCATCGCCACGCGGAGCGAGAGTGAGGACAGCCTTCCCGCCTACACTCTGAACGTGTATGTGTCGTTTCCCGGCGGAGGCACGGTCAGGTACTGCCAGTCCAAGCCGCTAGCGCCCACACCTGCGGCCGAGTACGACCGCGCGCTCGCGGGTTCGCTCCGTGCCTTTCATCCGGAGGGGGAGTTGCGTTGTGGTGCGTCGTGGTTCCGTGAATACGGAGCCCACCATATTCGGAGCGTCCACATTTCTGCGCGTGACGGTTTGGACGTCTGGACCTGCGACAAGCGGAGCCAAGGCGATTCCGATGCCCGCAACAACGAAGGCGCGTTTAGTGTCTACACTTGCCAAATCTTCATTGGCGATGAATCGGATGCGATGGTACGCACTTTCCGCGACCAGATCGCAGTCTATTTCACTACTGGACAGCGGGGATTCACTACTGGACAGCGGGGATCCCCCGAGGGTTGGATCATGATTTTACAGGAACCTGACTTTCGCTCCCGTGCTCTGCGCTCTCTGGACTTGGGTGTGGCCTTCTCTCTAGACGTTCACGTGACGCTCTCCGGCGGAGGCACTGTCAGGTACTGCCAGAATGCAGGGCTGATGACTAGGGTGGGTGGGGGATTGATAGCCGCCAGCCCAGGATGGATACAGTGTAATGGCTTCAACTCCGGTGATTATAAGATCAACGACATTCGGGACGTCGTTGTTTCCGCACGTGATAGTTCGGCCGTTTTTCACTGTGAGTTACGGGGTGCGGGAGCTGCCTTCAGCGAGGATGCGTTTAGTGTCTGGAGCTGCTGATGAAGTTCCACTGTCCGAATTGCGGCTTGATGAAGCCACTGTTCGCTTCGACTGTGAGCGCGAGACCGAAGAGGCACCATCGTTTGTCGTAGCGCGCCCCCGCGCGCCGGGGATGGACGCGCCCGCCCGCGCGGCGGCATACTGCGCGCGCCCGCGATGGCGGGCGGGAGGCTCGACATGGGACGGTTCCAGCGCGCGACGGTCGGCAACGCCGAGATCATCGCCCTGCAGGACAGCTGGGCGTCCGTGCCGCCCGCCATGTTCTACCCCGACGTGCCCGCCGACGCTTGGGACGCTTACCGCGAATTCCTCGACGACAACGGCAACCTGACGCTCAACCTCGGCGCGTGGCTGGTGGCCAGCGAGGGGCGCGTCATCCTCGTTGACACGGGCATCGGCGGGCGGCCCGCGCCCATGCCCCTGAAGGAGGAGCCGGCCCTGCCGTCCGTGATGGAGGCGGCGGGCGTGCGGCCGCACGAGGTCGATACCGTCGTCTACACGCACCTCCATTTCGACCACACGGGCTGGAACACGGTGGACGCGGACGGCGCGCCCGCGCTCCTCTTCCCCAACGCGCGGCACGTGGTCCAGCGCGCGGAGTGGGAGTACTGGACGGCCAGCGAGGAACGGCGCGCGGCGGCGCAGTACGCGAACGCGCTCGCGCCCGTGGAGGCCGCGGGGCTGCTCGATCTGGTGGAGGGGGAGCACGCCGTCACCGCCGAGCTGACGACCGTGCCCACGCCGGGGCACACGCCCGGCCACGTGGCCTTCGCGCTGGCCAGCGGGGGCGAGCGCGCCTACCTCATCGGCGACGCCGCCCACCAGCCCGTGCAGGTGCGCGAGGACGGCTGGTGCCCGGGCGCGGACGTGGACAAGGCGGCGTCGGCGGCCAGCCGCAAGGCGCTGTTCGCCCGCATCGAGCGCGAGGGCGCGCTCATCGCCAGCGGCCACTTCCCCTTCCCCGGGCTGGGCCATGCCGTGGCCGGAGCGGACGGGCGCTCCTACCGGCCCCTGTGACGCAAGAGGCGGGCGCGGACATCACGGGCGTCGCGGGCGTCATCGTCTGGACCGACCGCTTCGACGCCATGCTGCGCTTCTACCGCGACACGCTGGGGCTGGAACCGCGCGGCGTGAAGGCGTCGTTCGCCAACTTCGCGTGGGGCGGCTTCCGCCTCAGCGTGGCCGCCCACGACGGCGTGCGCGGGCCCGCGCGCGACCCCCTGCGCGTCATGATCAACCTCGCCGTGGCCGACGTCCACGCCGTCCACCGGCGTCTGGCGGCGCGCGGCGTCGTCTTCTCGCGCCCGCCCGAACGCGAGCGCTGGGGCGGCTGGGTGGCCACCTTCGCCGACCCCGACGGCAACACGCTCCAGCTGCTGCAACTCCCGCCGGATGATCAGACGAGCGGCCAGGGATAGCTGCGGTGGGGGCCGGGCGCGGGCAGCGCGCGCGTCCGCAGCAGGCGGTCGGCGCGCTCGAGGAAGGCGTTGACCTCGGGGCGCGCCAGCTGCTCGCGGAACGCATCCGACTCGGGCGCGTCGCCCGCCACCGCCGTGGCCGCGCGCTCCACGTCGTCGAGCCACTCCTCGCCCACGGGCATCTCCGCCCAGTCCCAGATGACCGTGCGCATCTTGTAGTCGCGGTGGAAGCAGAGGCCGTGGTCGATGCCCCAGATGCGCTCCCGCGCGTCCAGCAGACAGTGCCCGCCCTTGCGATCGGCGTTGTTGGCCACGAAATCGAAGACGGCGATGCGCTGCAGCTGGGGCGTGAGCGCCGGATCCTCGCGCTGCTCGAAGAAGTGGGAATCGCCGTCGTGGGGCACGTAGAGCTGCAGCGAGCCCGGCCCGTGCGGCCCGTCCCGCTCCACCGTGGGCGGGATGAAGGGCCAGTCCAGCAGGCGCGAGAGCTGGTAGGCCGCCACCTCGCGCCGGTACAGCGTGCCCGTGGGGAAGTCCCACAGCGGCGTTTCCCCCGCTTCCGGTTTGTAGACGGCGGCCAGCTCCCCGCCGTCGGGCGCGCACAGCCGCGCGAGGTAGACGTAGTTGCTGGAGGACCAGAGGGGCCGCAGCTCCTCGAACTCCGCCTCCCGCAGCAGCCGCTCCGCGCCCGCGAGGTCCACCGTCCGGCTCATGCGGGCAGCGTAGCAGAGCGCCCGCGCGGCGTTGGAGGGCGGGATCGCGTGGTAGCATCGCGCCATGCCCCTGCGGGAGGACGACGCGCTGGCCGCGCGCGCGGGCGAGCTGCTGCTGGCGCGGGGGGCGCGCGTGGCCGTGGCCGAAAGCACGGCGGGCGGCCTCATCTCCGCGCGCCTCATCAGCGTGCCCGGCGCCTCGAAGTGGTTCGACCGCGGCCTCGTCGCCTACGCCCTCGCCTCGAAGCCCGACGCGCTCGGCGTCTCCATCGAATTCCTGCGCGAACACGGTGCCGTCGGCGAACGCGCCGTGGCCGCCATCGCCGCGTCGGTGCGCGAACGCGCGGGCGTCGCCTACGCCCTCGCCGAAAGCGGCATGGCCGGCCCCGTGCGCGGGCGTTCGCCCAAGCCCATCGGCGCGGTCGCCCTCGCCCTCGCCGGCCCCGACGGCGTGGCCACGGAGGAGGCGCGCTTCGAGGGCTCGCGCGTGGCCATCATGGAACGCATCGCCGAGCGCGCCCTGCGGATGCTCGTGGCCGCCCTCGAAGATGGAGCGTGAGCCGCCGCCGGGCTAAGGTGGAGGCTCCCCCCGCGCCGCCAGCGCGAGAAGGAGCGTCCCGTGCCCGCCCCCGACCTCGATACCATCGTCTCGCTCGCCAAGCGTCGCGGCTTCGTCTTCCCCTCCGCCGAAATCTACGGCGGCTTCGCCAACGCCTACGACTACGGCCCCCTCGGCGCGGAGCTGAAGCGCAACATCCGCGAGGCGTGGTGGCGCGCCATGGTGCGCGAGCGCGACGACGTGGTCGGCCTCGACGCGGCCATGCTCACCAACCCCGAGGTGTGGGTGGCCAGCGGCCACACCGAGACCTTCCACGACCCGCTCGTCGATTGCCGCGCCTGCCGCCGCCGCTTCCGCCCCGACCACATCGAGGAGGGGCAGTACGGCGAGCCCGCCCGCGACGCCGAGGGCCGTTTGCGCTGTCCCGACTGTGGCGGCGAACTGACCGAGCCGCGTCTGTTCAACCTCATGTTCCGCACCGAGGTGGGGACCGTGGCGGGCGAGGGCGCGACCGCCTGGCTGCCGCCGGAGACGGCGCAGGGCATGTTCGTCAACTTCAAGAGCGTGAAGGAGACGATGCGGCGCAGGCTGCCCTTCGGCATCGCCCAGACGCGCGTCAGCTTCCGCAACGAAATCACCCCCGGGCGCTTCGTCTTCCGCACGCTCGAATTCGAGCAGATGGAGATGGAGTACTTCTGCCGCCCCGAATCCGCCGCCGAGTGGCACCGTTACTGGATCGACGAGCGCCAGCGCTGGTACGAAGAGGCCATCGGCATCGACCCCGCCCGCCTGCGCGTGCGCGACCACGAGCCGGAGGAGCTGTCGCACTACAGCGCCGGCACCAGCGACATCGAGTACCGCTTCCCCTGGGGCTGGGGCGAGCTGGAGGGCATCGCCAACCGCACGGACTACGACCTGAAGGCGCACGCGCAGCACAGCGGGCAGGACCTCAGCCACTACGACGACGAGACGGGGGAGCGCTTCACGCCGTACGTGATCGAGCCCGCCGCCGGGCTCACGCGCACGCTGGCCGTGGCCATGCTGGAGGCGTACGCGGTCGAGCCCGACGAGAACGGCAAGGACCGCACGGTGCTGCGCTTCCCCGCCGCCATCGCGCCCGTGAAGGTGGCCGTGCTGCCGCTTTCGAAGAAGCCCGCGCTCGCGTCCGTGGCGAGCCGCGTGCACCAGCTCATCCGCCCCCACTGGATGACGCAGTACGACGAGACGCAGTCCATCGGGCGGCGCTACCGGCGGCAGGACGAGATCGGCACGCCCCTGTGCGTGACGGTCGATTTCGACACGCTGGAGGACGAGGCCGTGACCATCCGCGAGCGTGACAGCCAGGCGCAGGCGCGCGTGCCCATCGCGGGTTTGGTGGACGCGCTCGCCGAACGCCTCCCCGGCGTGCGCTAATCCGCTGCATGCGCTAGACTGCCGTGTGTCCCGTTTGGGGCAGGAGGGTTTAGATGGAGGCCACGCCGCTCTCGCCCGAGTTCACCTTCTCTGCCGAGTTCATCACTGCGCTCCGGCGGATGAATCCGTGGTGGCGGGGCGAATCTATGCCTGTCCTTCCCGCTACGCGGCGTCACTTGGTGGGAGATATGCGGCGGCAGCTTGACCGAGGTCTTGCGCCCGTTGTGGTGCTGCGCGGCCCGCGCCAGATCGGCAAGACGACGGCCCAGCTCCACCTCATCGCCGACTTGCTGAAAGAAGGTGTCGAACCGGCACGTATTTTGCGTGTCCAATTCGACGATTTGGCTGCCTTTAAGGACTTGAAGTCTCCGCTTCTCCGTGCGATCGAGTGGTTTGAACACGATGTCCTTGGTGCAACTCTGAACAATGCAGCCCACGATGACCGGAAGACGTACCTCTTCCTCGACGAGTTTCAGAACTTGCGTGGATGGGATGCCCAGCTCAAGTTTCTCGTCGACCACTCGACTGTGAGTATGGTCGTGACCGGTAGTTCGGCGCTGAGGATCGAACGTGGACGCGATAGTTTGGCGGGCCGCATCAAGACGCTGGAAGGTGGTGTGCTCTCGCTTGCCGAAATCGGGGAATTTGCCGGCCGCGCTTTGGGTGAACCAATGCTGATAGGGAATGGGTTTGACAACCTCGCTGAGCTGGGTTTTTGGCGAGACCTGCGTGATCGGGGCGAAGCGCAGGCTCCAGCTCGTGACGAGGCCTTCCGTCGCTTTTCTGAGCGGGGTGGTTATCCGCTGGTACAGGCTGATTACGAGATGCCTTGGCCTGATGTGGCAGAGCAGCTCAACGAGACAGTGGTCCGGCGTGTTATCCAGCACGACTTGCGCTTGGGTGATCGCGGAGGGCGTCGGGATCCGGAGTTGTTGGAAGAAGTCTTCCGTTTGGCTTGCCGATACGCGGGGCAATCGTCTGGACCGCAACTGTTTGCGCGAGAAGCGAAACGGTCGTTGGATGCCAATGTTGGCGTGAACCGCATACGAAGTTACCTGAATTTCCTCGATGAATCGCTGCTTATCCGGCTGGTTCGTCCTCTGGAACTGCGACTCCGACGTACGAGAGGAAACCCCAAGATCTGTCTTGCTGACCATGGATTGCGGGCCAGTTGGCTCCAAGAGGAGATACCGTTGGATCCTCGGCGACTCCGCGATCACCCGGAGCTGACGCAATTTGCGGGCCATATTGCGGAAAGTGCGACGGGCGCTCACCTTCGTAGTATCACAGGCCTACAGCTGGCGCACTTCCCTGCGCGCATCGACGAGCCTGAGGTCGACTTCGTGCTCACTGTCGGAGATCGGCGCATCCCGTTGGAGGTGAAGTATCAGGCCCGAATCGATCCTCATCGAGATACGGAAGGGTTGCGGAGTTTCCGCGAAAAGACGGCCAACAACGCACCCTTCGGCGTGCTCGTGACGCAGACCGCCGTTGATGTGGATGTTCCGCGCATCGTGACGCTGCCGCTGAGCTCGCTCCTGCTCCTGCGCTAGCCCGCCGCGTATTCGCGGCAGGCGATGGCGCGCCCCAGGTCGTCGATCGATTCGCGCAGCATCCGCCGCAACACCGCCTGCTCCTCCGGCGTCGCCGCCAGCAGGGCGCGGGCGCGCTCCAGCGTGTCCCGCTCCACGCGCCAGCCCGGGAAGAGGCCGCCGTAGAAGACCGTGGCGAACTCGCGGTCGCGCTCCGCGAACACGCCCGCGACCTGCGCGAAGAAGGCGTCCACGTAGGGCGCCAGCAGCTCCGCCTGGTGGGTCCAGTTGAAGCCGCTCATGGCCGCCTGGTTCAGGTAGCGCGAGCCGTAGCCCTCGCCCGTGAAGCGCTCCCAGGCGGCGGCCTTGACGGCGGCGTCGGGGACGGCGGTCTCGCAGCGCAGGCGCGCGCGCTGGCCGCGGTCGGAGGGATCGCGCTCCGTCTCGGCGGCCACGCGCGCGTCCGCGCCCGGCACGGCGAAGGCGGCGTGGCGCGCGGCCACGGTCCAGCGCATGTCCTGATCCAGCTCGAAATCGGGGACGCGCTCCGCGCCGTCCGCCAGCGCGCCCGCGCGGGCGAGGTCGTCGGCGTGCGTGGCGAGGCCCGTGAGCGCGCGCGCCCAGATGATGCGCGTGTCCTGATCGGAGGCCGCCAGCAGTCCCTCGTGCGCCGTGGCGAACAGCAGGCGCGCCTCCGCGTCGCGGCGATCGGCGGGCACGTAGCGGCCCTGCGCGGCGGCGGCGTGGCCCAGCACGGAGTCGATCAGCTCGATGTTGCGCTCGAAGCCGATGCGCTCGCGCGCGATGGCGAGGAAATCCGTGGACCTCAGCTGCCGGTCCCGCACCATGCTCCAGAGCGTGGACCACAGCTGCTGACGCAGGAGGTCGTCGCCGACGCGCTCGATGTTCTCCCGCGCCCAGGCCACGGACTCGTCGTCCAGCGCGATCTTGGCGTAGGCGTGGTCGTTGAAGTTGGGGTAGACGAGCGCCGGGCGCGGGCGTCCGCGCGCCGCCCCCACCTCCGCGCGCTCGTCCTCCAGCACGGCGGGCAGGGCCTCCACCGCCGTGCCCGCGCCGTCGTCCGTGAGCAGCCCCACCTCGAGGTGGTGCGGGCGCAGCGTGGGGTAGTCGGCGGGCGCGCTCTGGGCGAGCGTCAGGCGCGTGAGGCGCTCGCCGTCGCTCTCCCATTCCGCCGCGATGGTGTTGAGCGAGGCGGTTTCCAGCCAGAGGCGCGACCATTCGCCCAGCTCGCGCCCGGAGCCCGCCTCCAGCGCGCCGAGGAAGTCGCGCAGCGTGGCGTTGCCGTACTCGTGCGTGCGGAAGTAGCGCCGCATGCCCTCGCGGAAGCCGTCGATGCCGATGGCCGCCGCCAGCTGCTTCAGCACGGACGCGCCCTTGCCGTAGGTGATGCCGTCGAAGTTCAGGAACGTCTCGTCCGTGTCGCGCACCGTGCCCGCGATGGGGTGCGTCGTCACCAGCTGGTCCTGGCGGTAGGCCCAGTTCTTGATGCCGTTGTTGAAGTCCTGCCAGCCCGAGCGGAAGCGCGTGGCCCCCTCCATGGCCAGGTAGGACATGTAGGTGGCGAAGCTTTCGTTCAGCCACAGGTCGTTCCACCAGCGCATGGTCACGAGGTTGCCGAACCACATGTGCGCCATCTCGTGCAGGATCACCTCCGCCCGCCGCCGCCGCTGGTTCTCCGTGGGCCGGTCGCGGTAGACCATCGACTCGTTGAAGGTGACCGCGCCCACGTTCTCCATGGCCCCGTGGTTGAACTCCGGCACGAAGAGCTGGTCGTACTTGCCGAAGGCGTAGGGGTAGTCGAAGAACTCGCCGAAGAAATCGAGCCCCTGCCGCGTGATGGCGAACAGCTCCTCCGTGTCCAGGTGGCGCGCCAGCGAGCGGCGGCAGAGCAGCCCCAGGGGCACGCCCGCGTGCTCCTCCCGCGCCGTGTGGTAGGGCCCCGCGATGAGCGCGAACAGGTAGGTGCTGAAGGGCGGCGTCTCCCCGTAGCGGCGGCGAACGCGCCCGTCCGCCAGCGTCTCCGCCGACGCCTCGGGCGCGTTCGCCGTCAGCGTCCACTCCGCCGGGGCCGTCACCGTGAGGGCGTAGCGCGCCTTGATGTCGGGCTGGTCGAAGCAGGGGAAGAGGCGGTGCGCGTCGAACGGCTCGAAGTTCGTGTAGAGGTACTCCTCCCCGTCCTCCGGGTCGATGAACTGGTGGAAGCCGTCGCCGCCGTGGTCGTACTCGTTCTCGTAGCGGATGCGGAGCGCGTTGGCGGGCCGCAGCGCCGCCCCCGGCAGCGTCAGCCGCCGCCCCGTCCAGTCGAAGTCGACCGCCTCGCCGTTCAGCTCCAGCAGGTCGATGCGCTTGCCGCGGAAGTTGAGCGTGAGGTCGTCCGCGCCGCGCTGGTCGAACGTGAGCGTGAGCGCGCCGCCGTAGGTCGGGGAACCGGCCTCGAGGTCGAAGGCCAGCTCGTAGCGGCAGTTGGAGACGCGGGCCGCGCGCGCTTCGGCCTCGGCCTCGGTGAGAATGTCGCGCTCCTGGACGGGGGTGGGCTCGGTCATGGCGGCGTTCGCTCCGTTCGGCGGTGGGATGGCGCCCGCAAGGCTACCGCGTCGGCGCGGTTCGCGCGTTCGCGGGCGCGCGGTACAATCCCCGCGTCCAGCCCAGCCGCGGAGGTCGCCGCCGCCCATGCCCGCCCAGGACGCCGCCGACGCGCTCGTCGCCGCGATCAACTTCGACCGCTTCGACGACATCCAGGCGCTGCACGCCCCGGGCGTCGTCTTCCATTCCTTCCGCGGGCCCATGCTGCGCGACGGCGTGGCCGTGCGCGACTGGCACCACGAGCTGCTCCAGCGCTACGCCGACTGCGCCTACACGGACGTGGAGACGGTCGCGGACGGCGAGGCCGTGGCCCTGCGCGCCACCATCGAGGCCAAGGGCTACGACTGGCGCGCCTTCACGCAGCGCGTGCTCGACGTGGCGCGCCTCGACGGGGACGGCCTCATCGCCGACCGCCGCCTCTACGCCATGACGCGCGACATCGAGCCCGACAAGCCCGCGCTCGCCAGCCTGGACGCCGCCCGCGAGTTCCGCGGCGGCTCCGCCAGCGCCACGCGCGCGCTGGTCGAGGGCCTCTACGGCGCCCTGCTCGGCGGGCGGCGCGATGAGGCGGCGGAGGCGCTCGACGCGGACGTCACCCTCGTCGACTCCGTGCACGGCATCGTCTCCGGCGTCGATGCCGCGCTCGACCTGCTGGAGGCGACGCCGCGGCCCGCCTTCGGCTTCGAGCGGCTCACCGCCGTGCTGGCGGGGACTCAGGACGCCGCCGTCGAGGTGGCCATCGACCCCGCCCGCCCGCGCCTCGCCGACTGGGTGCGCGTGGTGGAGGGCAAGGCGCGCGTCATTGAGCGCCACTGGATGCTGCGCGAACTGGGCGTCAACCCCTTCGTGGAGTACAGCCGCGACCGCCACCGCCGGCAGGTGATCCTGCCTACCTGACCAGAACCGCCGCGCGCCCGCCGACGGGCCGCCGCCGAAGGAGCCTCCCCATGGCCGCTACCATGTACTACGACGACGACGCCGATCTGGGCCTGCTCGCGGGGCGCAAGATCGCCGTCATCGGCTTCGGCTCGCAGGGGCACGCGCACGCCCTCAACCTGCGCGACTCCGGCCTCGACGTGATGGTCGGCCTCTACCCCGGCTCGTGTTCCCGCGCGGCGGCGGAGGAGGCGGGGCTGCGCGTGGGCGCCGTCGAGGAGGTCTCCCGCGAGGCCGACGTGATCATGGTGCTCATCCCCGACCACCTGCAGCGCGACGTCTACGAGAAGGCCATCGCGCCCGGCCTGTCCGAGGGCAAGATGCTCATGTTCGCCCACGGCTTCAACATCCACTTCCAGCAGATCGATCCGCCCGATTTCGTGGACGTGACCATGGTCGCGCCCAAGGGCCCGGGGCACCTCGTGCGGCGCGTCTACGAGGAGGGCGGCGGCGTGCCCTGCCTGCTGGCCGTGCACCAGGACGCCAGCGAGGTGGCCCGCCAGCTCGCGCTCGCCTACGCGAAGGGCATCGGCGGCACGCGCGGCGGCGTGCTCGAAACCACCTTCCTTGAGGAGACGGAGACCGACCTCTTCGGCGAGCAGGTCATCCTCTGCGGCGGCCTCTCGGCCCTCATCAAGGCCTCCTTCGAGACGCTGGTCGAGGCGGGCTACCAGCCGGAGAGCGCCTTCTTCGAGACCATGCACGAGCTGAAGCTGATCGTGGACCTGATCTACGAGGGCGGCCTCGCGCGCATGCGCTACTCCGTGAGCGACACCGCCGAGTACGGCGACTACAGCCGCGGCCCGCGCATCATCACGGACGAGACGCGCGCGGAGATGCGCCGCATCCTCGAGGAGATTCAGACGGGCAAGTTCGCGCGCGAGTTCATCCTCGAGAACATGTCGGGCCGCTCCAGCTTCCTCGCCATGCGCCGCCGCGACGCCGAGCACCAGGTCGAGCGCGTGGGCGCGGAGATGCGCGCCATGATGTCCTGGCTCAACGAGGGCAGCTAGCGCCGCCTGCGCGCTTGCGCCGGAGATGCGAAAGGGGCGTCCCGGAGGACGCCCCTTCGCGTTCTCGTCGCGTCCGCGCCCTCAGACGCGGTGGCACCAGACCCAGTGCTCCTTGTCGGCGGTTCCCACGTTGCGCCATTCGGGGATGCGCTCGCGGCATTCGTCGATGGCGATGGGGCAGCGCGTGTTGAAGACGCAGCCGGGCGGCGGCGCCAGCGGGCTGGGCACGTCGCCGAGCAGGATGATGCGCTCGCGCTCGCGCTCCACCGAGGGGTCGGGGATGGGCACCGCCGACAGCAGCGCCTTCGTGTAGGGGTGCTGCGGGTCGTCGAAGATGGTGTCGCGGTCCGTCAGCTCCATGATGTGGCCGAGGTACATGACGGCCACGCGGTCGCTGATGTGCCGCACCACGGAGAGGTCGTGCGCGATGAACAGGTAGGTGAGGTTGAACTCCTCCTGCAGGTCCTGCAGCAGGTTGATGATCTGCGCCTGGATGGACACGTCGAGGGCGGACACGGGCTCGTCGCAGACGATGAACTCGGGCTCCACGGCGAGGGCGCGGGCGATGCCGATGCGCTGGCGCTGGCCGCCCGAGAACTCGTGCGGGTAGCGGCTGGCGAAATACGGGTTCAGCCCCACCGTCTGCAGCAGGTTGTGCACGCGGTCGCGCTTCTCCTGCCCGCGCGCCAGGCGGTGGATGGTGATCGGCTCGGAGACGATGGAGCCCACCGACATGCGCGGGTTCAGGCTGGCGTAGGGGTCCTGGAAGATCATCTGCATGCGCCGCCGGTAGGCGCGCAGGGAGCGCCCGCGCACGCGCGTCAGGTCCGACCCGGCGAAGGTGACGCTCCCGGCCGTGGGGCGGTTCAGCTGCAGGATGGCCTTGCCCGTGGTGCTCTTGCCGCAGCCGGACTCGCCCACGAGCCCGAGCGTCTCGCCGCGCTTCACGTTGAAGGTGATGCCGTCCACGGCCTTCACGTCGGCCACGCGGCGCTGGAAGACGAGCCCCGCCGTGACGGGGAAGTAGACCTCGAGATCCTCGACCTCGAGCAGGGAGCCCGCGCCGTTGTCGGCGGGGGCGGCGGCGCTTTCGACGCTTTCGGTAGTGCTAGCCGGCTGCGACAACGGGGCTCTCCCTTCCAACCTTCTCCCATTCCCAGCAGGCGGCCTGATGGTCGGCCTCCACCTGGGTGATGGCAGGATACTCGTCGCGACAGTGGTCGGTGCGCCAGTCGCACCGCGGGTAGAAGCTGCAGCCCTCGGGCAGGTGCGCCAGGTCGGGCGGCAGCCCCTCGATGGGGATCAGCTTCTCCTGCCGGTGCTCGTCCAGGCGGGGGACGGAGTTGAGCAGGCCCACGGTGTAGGGATGGCGGGGACTGGCGTAGAGCTCGCTGGCCTGCGCGCGCTCGATGACGCGGCCCGCGTACATCACGTTCACGCGGTCGGCGTAGCGGGCGACCACGCCGAGGTTGTGCGTGATGATGATGACGGCGGTGCCGAATTCGCGGCTCAGCCGCGCCATGACCTCGAGGATCTGCGCCTGGATGGTCACGTCGAGCGCCGTGGTGGGCTCGTCCGCCAGCAGGATCTTCGGGTTGCAGCTCATGGCCATGGCGATCATGACGCGCTGGCGCATGCCCCCCGAGAACTGGTGCGGGTAGTCGTCGATGCGCCCCCGCGCGGCGGGGATGCCCACCAGCTCCAGCAGCTCCACGGCGCGCTCGCGGGCGGCGCGCCCGCGCAGGTCCTGATGCAGCTCCAGCGACTCCGTGATCTGCCGCCCGATGGTGAGCACGGGATTGAGCGACGTCATCGGCTCCTGGAAGACCATGGCGATGTCGTTGCCGCGGATGCGCCGCATCTCGTTCTCGTCCAGCTTCAGCAGGTCCTGCCCCTGGAACATGATCTCGCCGGAGACGATCTTGCCGGGCGGCGAGGGGATGAGGCGCAGGATGGAGAGCGCCGAGACGCTCTTGCCGCAGCCCGATTCGCCCACCAGCCCCAGCGTCTCGCCCTCCTCCACGGAGTAGGACGTGCCGTCCACCGCCTTGACCACGCCCTCCTGCGTGTAGAAGTAGGTGCGAAGGTCATTCACCTCAAGAAGCGCCATGACGCCCCCTTTCCTGGATCGCTTCAGTTCGCCCGGCGCCCCTTCGGGCGCGCCTCCCCGTGGTCGTGGGGAAGGGGAGACTCGAACTCCCACGCCTTGCGGCACATGATCCTAAATCATGCTCGTCTGCCAGTTCCGACACTTCCCCCCGATCGCGGACCGGCGGGCGCGCCCGGCCGGCCAGACCTTTCGAGTGGTGAGCCGCGAAGGACTCGAACCTTCAACCTAGTGATTAAGAGTCACTTGCTCTGCCAATTGAGCTAGCGGCCCTCGAGGTCGGGCGCAGTATACCGAATCGCGCGCGCGCGCAACAGCAAGCCCCCGCGTTTCCTCAGCCGGCCGCGCGCAGCAGGCCGATCACCTCGTCCACGGTGGCCTCGCGCCAGCCCGCCCAGGTCGGGCTCGTGCGCTGCCATTCGAGGTAGCGTTCGCGCGACTCCGCGCGGGCCTCGGCGATCTCCTCCTCGCTCGGCTCATGGCCGAGGCGGCGGGCGATGGCGTCCGGGCGCGTGTCCCCCATCACCTCCCGCACCTGCGACAGCTGCTCGTTGGCCAGCGCCGGGCGCTCGATGAAGTGGCAGAGCTCGGCGTGGTCGCGGTCGTAGAAGACGAACACGGGGATGGACTCGAACTCGCCGTCCTTCAGGTACTCGGCGATCATGTCCTTGTTCCGGTCGCGCTCGAAGACGCGCATCTCGATGCCCAGCGCCTCGGCGATGCGCGCCGCCACCGGCATCCCGCGGTAGACGTCGGGGCACCAGTCCTCGCCGATGACGGCCACGTGGTCGGGACCGCCCGGGCGCGCGGCCAGCTCCTCCAGGGCGGCGCGCTGCTCCGCGCCGATGGTCAGGCTCTCGTAGTTGTCGTCGAACTGCTCGCGGTTGTTGACGCCCCCGTCGAGGTACTCGCGGTAGGTCTTGCCCGTGGCGAAGCGCTCGCGCGTGATGACGCTGGCCATGCGCCCTCCCTGTCCCGTGCTGGCGCTGGAACGCGCCGCGCTCCCCAGCCTATCGGCGCGCGGCCAGCGCTACAAGCGCCCGCGCTCGGCGTCCTTGGCGCGCTCCCACAGCCGGTCGAGGGCGGCGAGGTCGAGCGACTCCAGTTCGAGCGCGTCGTCGTCGGCTTCGCGCTCCATGTGCGTGAAGCGGCGGCGGAACTTGGCGTTGGCGCGGCGCAGCGCCTGCTCGCCGTCCACGCCCAGCCGCTCGGCGATGGTGGCGGCCACGAAGAGCACGTCGCCGAACTCGTCCTCGCGCTCGGCGTCCGTTTCGGCGCGCGCCAGCTCGCCGATCTCCTCGGCCAGCTTGTCCAGCGGGCCCTCGACGTCGGGCCAGTCGAAGCCCGCGCGGCGGGCGCGCCCCTGCAGCGTCTGCGCCTCGGCCAGCGCGGGCAGGGTGGCGGGCACGCCCGCGAGCCGCGAGCGGTCGGGGCGTTCGCGCCGCTTCAGCCCCTCCCAGCCGGCGCGCACCTCATCCGCCGTCTCCGCCGCGCCGTCCGCGAAGACATGGGGATGGCGCGCCACCAGCTTGGCGGCGATGCCCGCGATCACGTCGCCCAGCGTGAATTCGCCCAGCCGCTCGGCCACGGCGGCGTGCATGAGCACCTGCAGGAGCACGTCGCCCAGCTCCTCGGCGATGGCCGCGCCCTCGTCCGCGTCGATGGCCTCCAGCAGCTCGTACGTCTCCTCCAGCAGGTGCGGGCGCAGCGAGGCGTGCGTCTGCTCGCGGTCCCAGGGGCAGCCGTCGGGCGCGTGCAGGCGGCGCACGATCGCCTCCAGCGCCGCGAATCGCGTCAGGTCGTCCGGCGGCGGCGCGCGCTCCGGCCCGGTTTCCGGCGTCTCCACGGCGCGCAGTCTACGCGGCGCGTGGGAGAATGGCCGCATGAGCGACGGCGAACGGACCTGGGGCGGGCGCTTCGGGGAGGCGATGGGCGACCTCACGCGCGACTACACGGCGGGCGCGGACCGCGATCTGTACGAGCACGACATCGCGGGCTCCATCGCCCATGCGCGCATGTTGGGCAATCGGGGGATCATCCCCGCGGCGGACGCGGACGCGATCATGGCCGGGCTGGCGCGCGTGCGCGAGCGCTTCCGCGCGGGCGAGGTCGTCTGGCGCCCCGAACTGGAGGACGTCCACACGCACGTCGAGGCGCTCCTGCGCGAGGAGATCGGCGAGGCCGCGGGACGGCTGCACACGGCCCGCTCGCGCAACGACCAGGTGGCGCTGCTGAACCGCATGGTCGTGCGCGAGCAGTGCGACCTCGCGACGGAGGCGGCGGAGGCGCTCATCGCCGTCCTCTGCGACCTCGCCCTCGCGCACGCCGCCGACCCCATGCCCGGCTACACGCACCTGCAGCGCGCCCAGCCCGTGACGCTGGGCCACCACCTGCTGGCGTACGGCGAGATGCTGCGGCGCGACCGCGACCGCTTCCGCCAGTGCCGCGCGCGCGCCAACGTGTCGCCCCTCGGCTCGGGGGCGCTGGCGGGGTCGCCCTACCCGCTCGACCGCGAGGCGGCGGCGCGCGAGCTGGGCTTCGACGGCGTCACCCGCAACAGCCTCGACGCCGTGGCCGACCGCGATTTCGCCGTCGAGTTCCTCGCCTGCTGCGCCCTCGCGCAGGCCCACCTCTCGCGTCTGGCGGAGGAGATCGTGCTCTGGGCCTCCGCCGAATTCGCCTTCGCGCGCCTGCCCGACGCCTTCGCCACCGGCTCCAGCATGATGCCGCAGAAGAAGAACGCGGACGTGGCCGAACTGGCGCGCGGGCGCGCGGGCCGCGTCTACGGCGAGCTGCTGAACCTGCTGGTCAACCTCAAGGGCCAGCCGCTCGCCTACAACCGCGACCTGCAGGAGGACAAGGCCGCCATCCTCAACGCGGCGGCGGTGACGGTTCCCACGCTGCGCATCTTCGCGGCCATGCTGCCCGCGCTCGAATTCGACCTGCCGCGCATGCGGGAGGCCGCCGCCGGAGGCTTCGCGCTCGCCACGGACGTGGCCGACTACCTCGTGCGCGCGGGCATGCCCTTCCGCGAGGCCCACGCCGTCGTGGGCGGGCTGGTGCGCGAGGCCGAGGCGCGCGGCTGCGAACTCCACGAGCTGCCCTTCGCCGTCTACGAGGCGGCCAGCGCGCTCTTCCGCCCCGACGTGCTGGAACTAGACGTGGACGCGGCGCTGGCGTCGCGCGACCTCCCCGGCGGCACGGCCCCGTCGCGCGTGCGCGAGGCGGCGGAGGCGCTGCGCCGCGACCTCTAGAGCCGCGAGACGACGATGCCAGCGACGCAGGGCCGCTAGCGCCGTCGCACGAGGCCCGGCGCTTCCGCGGGGGCGTCGCCGTTGGCGGGCGGGTCGAAGCCGGGGATGGACGCGGGCGGCTTCTCCCGCGCGCACCAGGGACAGGCGCTCCAGGCGTAGTCCAGCGGACGCCCGCAGCCCGCGCACGGGTCCTTCAGCTGCGTCAGGCAGGAGGGGCAGACGAGGTAGTCGTCGCGCACGCGCAGGCGGCAGGCGGGACAGGCCTTCTGGTCCTCCAGGTCCTGCAGGATGGCCTCTTCCTCGAGGGTGCGCTCGTAGAGTTCGGTGAGCGTCTGGCGGGGGCGCAGGATGAGGTAGACCCAGTAGCCCGGCAGGAAGAAGGCGAGGGCCAGCGCCACGCCCACGATCTGCATGATGGGGTCGCGCGTGCGCTGGCGGATGTCGCGGTAGACCCAGAAGATGAGGGCCACCCAGATGACGGCGAGGTAGACGGCCAGCACGGTGAGGACGAGCCGCAGGGTTTCTTCCCACGAACCGCCGGGCCAGTCGAACATGCGCGGCTCCCGCTTTCCGGCCGCGCCAGCCGCGCGGCCTCCCCGCGCCCCGATCCTACACCATCGCCCCGTAGGCGCGCGCGGAAACGGTACGCGCGGGTGATCCGTTTCGCGCGCGTGCGGGCGGGCTGGCGTACGATGGGCGGCGTGACGGACGCCTCGCCCGGCGACGGCCTCAACCCGCAGCAGCGCGCCGCCGTGGAGCATCCGGCGGGGGCGCAGCTGATCGTGGCGGGGCCGGGCAGCGGCAAGACGCGCGTCATCGCCCACCGCATCGCCTGGCTGGTGGAGGAACGGGGCGTCATCCCGTGGCGCATCCTCGCGGTCACCTTCACGAACCGCGCGGCGCGGGAGATGCGCGAGCGCGCGCGGGCGCTGCTGGACGAGCGCGCGGCGGACCTGCACCTCGGCACCTTCCACTCCATGTGCGCGCGCTGGCTGCGCATCCACGGCGAGGCCATCGGCCTCTCGCCCGACTACGTGATCTACGACGACGCCGACCAGCAGGCGCTCATGAAGCGCGTGCTGGAGGAGCTGCGGGTCGATCCGCGCCGCTATACGCCGCGCGCCGTGCTGGGCGCGATCTCGCGCGCGAAGAGCGAGTTGCGCGGCGCGGAGTCCCTCGAAGGGCGCTCCGACAGCTACTTCGGGGAGGTGGTGGCGCGCGCCTTCCCCCGCTACCGCGACGCCCTGCGGGCCGCGTCCGCGCTCGATTTCGACGACCTGCTGACGGAGACGGTGCGGCTTTTCCGCGAATCGGAGGAGGCGCTGGAGCGGCGCGCGGGGCAGTACCTGCACGTGCTGGTGGACGAGTTCCAGGACACGAATCCGGCGCAGTTCGCGCTCACGCGGCAGCTGGCGTCCGTGCACGGCAACGTCTGCGTGGTGGGCGACCCCGACCAGAGCATCTACTCGTGGCGGGCGGCGGACGCGCGCAACACGCGCTACTTCCTGCGCGATTTCCCGGAGGCGCAGACGTACCTGCTGGAACAGAACTACCGCTCGACGCAGCCCATCCTCGACGCCGCCAGCGCCGTCATCGCCAACAACGCCAGCCACATCGAGCGCGACCTCTGGAGCGAGCGCCGCGAGGGCCGCGCGCTGACCGTGCACGAAGCCTGGAACGACGAGGCCGAGGGCGAGTTCGTGGCGCGCGAGACGGGGCGGTTGACGGCGACGGGGCGCGCGCGCGGCGAGATCGCCGTGCTCTACCGCACGAACGCGCAGTCGCGCCCCATCGAGGACGCGCTCGTGCGGGCGCGCATCCCCTACCGCCTCATCGGCGGCGTGCGCTTCTACCAGCGGCGCGAGATCAAGGACCTCGTGGCCTACCTGCGGCTGGTGCACAACCGCCTCGACGAGGCCAGCCTGCTGCGCGTCGTCAACGTGCCCGCGCGCGGCATCGGCGACGTCACGGTGGCGCGGCTGACGGAGTACGCGGGCGAGACGGGGCTGGCCCTGTGGGACGCCTGCGAGGCGGCGGCGCGGGGCGAACCGGTGGCGGGCGTGGGCGCGCGTTCCGCCGTGGCCGTGCGCCGCTTCGTGGCGGCCATCGAGGCCATGCGCGCCGAACGCGAGCGCCCCCTCGCCGAGCTGCTCGACCTCGTGCTGCTCGAAAGCGGCTACGTCGAATACCTGAAGGACCGCGAGGAGGGGGCCGAGGAGCGCGAGGAGAACGTGCTCCAGCTGCGCTCCGTGATGGCGCAGTACGAGGACACGACGGGCGGCGGCGCGGGCGACCTCGCCAGCTTCCTGCAGGACGTGGCGCTGGTGGCCGACGTGGACGAGCTGGAGGGCGGCGCGGAGGCGGTCACGCTGATCACGCTGCACGCGGCCAAGGGGCTGGAGTTCCCCGTCGTCTTCCTCACGGGCATGGAGGAGGGCGTGCTGCCACACATCCGCTCGTTCGACGATCCGCAGCAGATGGAGGAGGAGCGCCGCCTCGCCTACGTGGGCATCACGCGCGCGGGGGACGCGGTCTACCTGACGCGCGCGCGGCGGCGCTACCTCGGCGGGCGGCCGCTGGCCAATCCGCCCTCGCGCTTCCTCGGCGAGATTCCCGACCGCCTGCTCCAGCCCTGGCGGCACGGCGCCGACCGGGAGGTGCGCGAGGCCGCGCCCGAGCCCGTCGCCGCTTCCGCCGGGGCGGTCGAAGCGCGCTGGAAGGCGGGCGAGCGCGTGGCCCATGCGACCTTCGGCGAGGGCGTGGTGGTGAGCTGCCAGGAGCGGCGCGGGGACGTGGAGGTGGTGGTGGCCTTCGATGGCGCGGGCGTGAAGCGCCTGCTGCAGAGTCTCGCGCCGCTGACGCGCGCCTGACCAGTCCGTCGATCACCTGCGCGTAGCAGGCGCTCACCTACCGCGAAGCGTCGTCGCACGCTTCCGGGTTCCGCTTCAGCCATTCGAGGATGGCTTCCGCCGCCCAGCGATGGCCGGTGGCGTTCCAGTGATAGTCGTGCGCCCACTGTGCATCCCGGATATCGCCGCCCGCGCCGGTGATGTAGTCGTGCTGGCTGATAACGGGAATTTTCCCCCCGACTTCGGCGGCCAGGTCGCGCAGCAGGGCGAACCAGGGCGATCCCTCGCCAAGCAGGTTGTATCCGGCGAGGATGACCAGCGCGGCGCCGTCGCGTTCCGCCCGCTCCCGGAACTGCTCCAGCGCGAACCGTGTCACGTCCAGCGCATCCCTGATCACTTGCGGCTGGTTCTGTTCCCGTTCCAGGAACTGCTCATCCTGGAACTGCTCATTCGCAAGCGAGTTTAAGCGAGGCCAGTCTTCCATGAGCGGGGCATGGCGGGGGTCGCGGCTGATCAGTTCGCGCCACGCGAGCCGCTGCGCGGCGGAAATACGGGGCGCTTCAAACCCCCTTCGGATGTGACCGGAGCGAATCCAGGCCCAGTCGGCGAAGTACGACCACTCCCGTAGTTTCCATTCGATGCGACTCCCGAGGCTCGGTGGTAGCGGCGGGCGGACGGGCAGCGCGTTCGCATCCAGCTCCTCCACGCTGGAGGCGGGCGGAACCAGTTCCATCTCCCCATCCGCGCCACGCCGCGCGTAGAGGAACGGTGGATGTTCGGGGTTGAATCCGTGATTCAGCGCCGACAGCAGCAGTGAATTATTGCGGAAGTCGTTGCGGACGAACACGAGCGCCACGACGTTGGGGGAGAGGTTCCGTGCATGCGCGTCATAGAATGCCAACTGGTTGATTGGCCCCGTTCCCGAGATGCCGAAGGCGGATGTGGTTACGTCCAGGTCGGGCGCATCGATCGCCGCCAGCTCCTCCAGCTGGACCTGCGCCTTGTCCCGGATGGGCGCTTCGCGCGCGGCCACGAAGGAATCCCCGATCAGCGTCACGTGGCAGCTTTCCGCCGCCCGCCGGGGCGCGGGCGGTTCCCGATCAAGGAAGCCGAGGCTGTTGGCGCGGGTCGTCTGCCAGAAGTCGCGCCAATTCGTATGCCGCGCCTCGGAATGGGGCGCGTAGATCAGCCCCGCGCCCGGCGCCAGCCGTAGCGTCCTCACATTCTCCCGGAAGGGAGTGGTCAATCGAAAATAGAGTTCCGCTCCGCCCCCGGCAAGGACGACGAGAACGAACAGGATGAGGGCGTTCCAGCCGGCCAGGCGGAGGATGCGCCGCGGGCGGGGGCGCGCGAGCCGTCGCATCCGCTCGCGGAGGCGCTACGCCGGGCGCTTCGGCACCAGCACCTTGCGCGTGAAGGTGAGCACCGTCTCGTCGCGCTGGTTGTAGCCGCGCGTCTCCACCGTGACGATGCCGCGGTCGGGCCGCGAACGCGATTCCGTCTTGTCCGTCACCGTCGTCTCCGCGTACACGGTGTCGCCGTGGAAGGTGGGGGCGGTGTGGCGCAGCGACTCGATTTCGAGGTTGGCGATGGCCTTCCCCGAAATCTCCGTGACGGTCATGCCGAAGACGATGGAGTAGACCAGCGTGCCCACCACCACGTTGCGCCCGAACTGCGTCTCCTCCTCGGCGTAGCGCGCGTCGATGTGCAGGGGATGGTGGTTCATGGTCTGCATGCAGTGGAGCACGTCGTCGTACTCGGTGATGGTGCGCCCGGGCCAGTGGCGGAAGACGTCGCCGACGGCGAACTCCTCGTAGTAGCGCCCGAAGGACTCGCGCCCGTCGTGGATGGTCATGGTGTCCCCTCAGACGGCGTGTTCGCGCAGCAGGGCGCGCGCGATCACGATCTTCTGGATGTCGCTCGTGCCCTCGGCGATGACCATGACGGGGGCGTCGCGGTAGTAGCGTTCGAGCGGCAGCTCGGTGCTGTAGCCCACGCCGCCGTGCAGGCGCAGCGCCTCCAGCACCACCTCCTGGCAGACCTCGGTGGCGAACAGCTTGGCCATGCCCGCGTCGAGGTCGGAGCGTTCGCCGCCGTCCTTGCGGCGGGCGGCGTCGAAGGTGAGCAGGCGGGCGGCGCGGATCTTGGTGGCCATCTCCGCCAGTCGGATCTGCTGGGCCTGGTGCTGGGCGATGGGCTTGCCGAAGGCCTCGCGCCGCTGCGCGTAGGCGATGGCGTCGTCGAAGGCGGCCTGGGCCACGCCCACGCCGCGCGCGGCCACGTTGATGCGCCCCACCTCGAGGGCGCTCATCGCGTGGGCGAAGCCGCGGCCCTCGTCGCCGCCGAGCAGGTTGCCGGCGGGCACGCGCGCGTCCTCGAAGGCCAGCTCCGTGGTCTCCACGCCCTTGTAGCCCAGCTTCTCCAGCTTGCGGCCCACGGCGAAGCCCTCCGCGCCGGGCTCGACGAGGAAGGCGCTGATGCCGCGGTGGGCGGGCCGCGCCTCGGGGTCCGTCTTGGTGAGCACGAGGTAGACGCCCGCGCGCTGGCCGTTCGTGACCCACATCTTCTGGCCGTTGATGACATAATCGTCACCATCGCGCACGGCCCGCGTGCGGATGGCCTGCGCGTCGGAGCCCGCGTCCGGCTCGGTGATGCTGAGGGCGGCGCGGATGTCGGGCGCGACCATGCGCGGCAGGAAGCGCTGCTTCTGCTCCTCCGTGCCGTAGGCGTCGATGGCGTAGCCCACGAGCACGTGCGTGTTGAGCACGCCCGCGAGGCTCATCCAGCCGCGCGCCAGCTCGATGCAGACGCCCGCGTAGCATTCGAAGCCGAGGTCGAGGCCGCCGTACGCCTCCGGCACCTTGATGGCGAAGAGGCCCATGCCCGCCATGCCGTCCACGAGCGGCGCGGGGAACTCGTCGGCGTGCTCGTACTCGCTGGCCACGGGGCGCACCTCGCGGTCCACCCACACGCCCACGTTGGCGACGATCTCGCGGGCCACGGGATCGAGGATGTCGGCGGCGAAGTCGCGTGCCATGCGGCGGGGCTAGCCGCGTCCCTGCCCCTCGGCGGTGGCGCCGACGAGGATGGCCATGTTGCCGTCGGGATGGCGGTTTTCGAACATGAGCTGGTGGCACGCGCCCGTTTCCGCGAAGGGGAAGACGCGCGAGAGGCAGGGGTCGATCTTGCCCGCGCGCACGAGGTCGTTGAAGGCGGCGGCCTCGCCGTCGTTGGCGAAATGCGAGCCCTGGAAGCGCTTCTGCCGCATCCACAGGTAGCGCAGGTCGACGTCGGCGTTGTAGCCGGTGGTGCCCGCGCAGATGACGACCATGCCGCCCGTGTCGCACACGAAGACGGAGGTGGGGAGCGTGTCCTCGCCCGGGTGCTCGAAGACGATGCGGGGGTTGCGGCGCTCGCCGAGGGCGTCCCAGATGGCCTTGCCGAAGGCGCGCGCGCCCTTCTGGAACTCGCCCATGCCGGCCTGGTCCTCCCAGGCGGGCAGGCGGCCCCAGTGGGAGAAGCGCTTGCGGTTGATGTAGCCCGCGGCCCCCAGCTTCATGCAGAACTCGCCCTTGGCGTCGCTGGAGACGACGGCGATGGGCCGCGCCCCCTCCAGCGCGGCCAGCTGGATGGCCATGGAGCCGAGGCCGCCCGCGCCGCCCCAGACGAGCACGGCGTCGCCCTCGCGCACCTTGTGCGGCGACCACGAGTGGAGCATGCGGTAGGCGGTGGCGCCCACCAGCGTGGGGGCGGCGGCCTCCTCCCAGGAGAGGTGCGGGGCCTTGGGCAGGCACTGGTGCGCCTGCGCGCGCGTGAACTGCGCGAACGAGCCCCAGTTCGTCTCGTAGCCCCAGATGCGGAAGGAGGGGTCGAACATGGGATCCCCGCCCGCGACCACGCCGGGCGCGTGCACGTCCCATTCGCCGCAATGGACGATGACCTCGTCGCCCACCTGCAGGTTGGTCACGTTCTCGCCCACGGCGTAGACGATGCCGGAGGCGTCGGAGCCGCCGATGTGGAAGTCCTCGGCCTCGCCCGCCTTCTGGCGGCTGGCGATGACGTCGATGGGCAGGCCGCGCCCGGCCCACACGTTGTTGTAGTTGACGCCCGCGGCCATGACGTAGACGAGGGCGTCGTCGGGGCGCAGCGGGGGCACGGGCACGACTTCGGAGGCGAAAGCCTGCAACGGTTCGCCGAAGCGGGACTGGCGGATGAGCTGGGCGTGCATCGTGCGCGGCACGACGCCCAGCGGCGGCGCCTCGCCGAGGGGGTAGAGCTCCGGATCGCTCGCGCTGGTCATGCGGTGCCTCGCGCGGGGAGCGTAGCCCCGATTGCGCGAACGCGCCAGCGCGGGCGGCCCCCGCAATCAGCAGGTGGACCGCTCGTCCTCGTCTTCGTCCTCGGCCGTCTCCGCCGGGGCCACGCGCCAGGTCGCGGAGCTGGCGGACGCCACGGCGTAGACGCCGTCGGGCTGGAGGGTGGACAGCGTGTTCACGCCGAGGGCCGCGCCGCCCGGGAACCAGCTGAGCCAGCGCTGCCCCGCGGCGTCCCAGGAATAGACGGCGGTGACGGCGCTGGCCGTGGCGCCCAGCGCGGCGCTCACGGAAACGCGGTTGCCCCGCCAGGTGGCGAAGCTGATGCCGCGCACGAGGCGCACGGTGGCGGGCGCCACGGCGTCGGCGTCCACCTCCACGCGCCAGCCGGGGGCGGAGCCCGCGGCGACGGCGTAGACGCCGCCGGAGCGCAGGGTGGACAGCGTGTTCACGCCGAGGGCCGCGCCGCCCGGGAACCAGCTGAGCCAGCGCTGCCCGGCGGCGTTCCAGCTGTAGACGGCGGTGACGGCGCTGGCCGCGTCCCCCAGCGCGTCGCCGATGGCGCCGCCCTCGCCCGGCCAGGTGATGAAGGCGATGCCGCGCGCGAGGCGCAGGACGGCGGTTTCCCGTCCGGGCGGATAGGTGAAGGTGATGCTGGCGGTGTACTCGCCGCTGCTGAACCGGCGGCCCGCGAAGAGGTCGCCCGTGTCGCCGTCGAACGCGAAGACGCAGGCCGCCGCGTCGGTGGCGGGGACGGATGCGCTCGCGCCGCTGACGGAGGAGGCGTCGCCGCCGTCGATCACGGCGAGGGTGCAGGGCGCGTTCGTCCACATGGAGAAGCGGAGGCTTCCCCGCGGGCTCAGCCAGAAGGTGTCCGATATGGCGGCGCCGTTGGTCCGCGTGCAGGTGTAGCGGAAGCGGAAGGAGACGCCGGCGGGCGCGCGGCCCTCGACGCGGGCGGTCGCGGACAGGCCGACGTCGAGCGTCTCGCCTTCGTCGCCATCGCCGCCGCTATCGCCGCCGCCACCACCACCGCCGCCGCCGCCGCCACCGCCGCCGCCGAGGCCGCCGCCACCACCGCCGCCGAGGCCACCGCCACCACCGCCGCCACCGCCGCCGCCCGGCTGCGGGCTGGCGGGCTGCTGCGGAGTGGTCGTGGGCGTGGTCGTGGGTTCAGGCGTGGTCGTGGGTTCGGGCGTGGGCGTGCCCTGCTGCGCGGACGTGGCGAGGAAGTGCGCCGTGACGGTGCGGTCCTGGCTCATGGTGACGGTGCAGGTACCCGATCCCGTGCACGCGCCCGACCAGCGGTCGAAGCGGAAGTTGGTGTTCGGCGTGGCGGTGAGGGTGACCTCCGCGCCGAAGTCGTGCGTCCCGCCGCCGGTGACGCCCCCTCCCTCGGCGGGATCGGCGGTGGCGGTGAGGGTGTAGCGGCGGATGAAGCGGGCCGTGACGGAGCGGTCGGCGTTCATGGTGAGGGTGCAGGCGCCGAAGCCGGAGCAGGCGCCCAACCAGCCGCTGAAGCGGTAGCCCGTGTTCGCCGTGGGGGTGAGGGTGACGCTCGCGCCGGAGTCGTGGGCGCCGCTGGCCGAATTGCCGGAGACGGTTCCCCCGGCGGATGGCTGGCGGTTGACGGTGAGGGTGTAGCGGCGGATGAAGTGCGCCGTGACCGAGCGGTCCTGGCTCATGGTGACGGTGCAGGTGGAACCCGTGCACGCGCCGGACCAGCGGTCGAAGCGGTAACCGCTGTTCGCCGTGGCCGTGAGGGTGACGTTCGCGCCGGTGCTGTGGGTACCGTCGGCGGAGTTGCCGGAGACGGTTCCCCCGGCGGATGGGCTGGCGGCGGTGGTGAGGGTGTAGGTGGTCGGCGGCGAGACGAGCTCGAAGTGGGCCGTGACGGAGCGGTCGGCGCTCATGGCGACCGAGCAGGTGTTGCCGCTGGTGCAGGCGCTGGTGCCGCCGCCAGACCAGCGGTCGAAGCGGTAGCCCGTGTTCGCCGTGGCGGTCAGGGTGACGTTCGCGTTGGTGTTGTGGACGCCGTTGGCGGAGTTGCCGGAGACGGTTCCCCCGGCGGTGGGGTTGGCGGTGGCGGTGAGCCGGTAGCCGGTGCGCGTGAAGTTCGCCGTGACGCTACGGTCGGAGGTGATGTTGAAGGTGCAGGTGGCGACTCCGTGGCGCACGCGCTGGGCTTGACACCTGTCGGTCCAGCGCAGGAAGCGGTGGGTCGCGCTGGGCCAGGCGGTGACGGTGATGCGCGCGTTGGCGTCGTGGGTACCGCCGGCGGAGACGGTCCCCCCGTCGGCGGGATTGGCGGCGGTGGTGACGGTGTAGCGGCGGATGAAGGTGGCCGTGACGGAGCGGTTCTGGCTCATGGTGACGGTGCAGGTGTTGCCGGAGCAGTCGCCCGACCAGCCGCCGAAGCGGTAGCCCGTGTTCGCCGTGGCGGTGAGGGTGACGCTCGCGCCGGGGCTGTGGGTACCGTCGGCGGAATTGCCGGAGACGGTTCCCCCGGCGGATGGGCTGGCGGTGATGGTGAGCGTGTAGCTGGTGGGAGTCGTGGACGGCGTCGCGGTCCCGGGCGCGGGCGTCGCGGTCTCGGTCGCGGTTGTGGTCGCCGTCGACATTGGCTGCGAGCCGGGAACGGCCTCGAAGTGCGCCATGACGGAACGGTCGGCGTTCATGGTCACGGAGCAGGCGCCGTTGCCGCTGCAGGCTCCGGACCAGCGGTCGAAGCGGTAGCCCGTATCCGCCGTGGCCGTGACGGTCACGCGCGCGCCGGTGTCGTGGGCGCCGGTGGCGGGGGAGACGGTCCCACCGGCGCTGGCGCTGGTGGTGAGCGTGTAGGTGCGGATGAAATACGCCGTGACCGAGCGGGCCTGGGTCATGCTCACGGAGCAGGCGCCGTTGCCGGTGCACGCGCCGAACCAGCGGTCGAAGCGGTAGCCGCTGTTCGGCGTGGCCGTGACGGTGACGTTCGAGCCGGAGTCGTGGATGCCGCCGCCCGAGACGGTCCCCCCGGCGGACGGGCTGGCGGTGGTGGAGAGGGTGAAGGTGCGGACGAAGCGCGCCGTGACCGAGCGGTTGGCGGTCATGGTCACGGAACACGAGCCGGAGCCGGTGCAGTGGCCGCTCCAGCGGTCGAAGCGGTAGCCCGTGTTCGGCGTGGCCGTGACGGTGACGTTCGAGCCGGAGTCGTGCGTGCCGCCGGTGGAGACGGTCCCCCCGGCGGATGGGCTGGCGGTGGTGGTGAGGGTGTAGCGGCGGATGAAGTGCGCCGTGACCGAGCGATTGCCGCTCATGCTCGCGGTGCAGGTGCCCGATCCCGTACATGCGCCCGACCAGCGGTCGAAGCGGTAGCCGCTGTTGGGCGTGGCCGTGATGGCGACGTTCGCGCCGGAGTCGTGGACCGTGCCGTTGCCAGAGACGGTTCCCCCGGCGGATGGGCTGGCGGTGGTGGTGAGCGTGTAGCGGCGGATGAAGTGCGCCGTGACGGAGCGGTTGGTGGTCATGTAGGCGCTGCAGGCGCCGGAGCCGGAGCAGGTGCCGCCGGACCAGCGGTCGAAGCGGTAGCCCGTGTTCGGCGTGGCCGTGACGGTGAGGAGACTGTTGACGACATGGGTACCGCTGGCGGGGCTGACGCTCCCCCCGGCGGATGGGCTGGCGGTGGTGGTGAGGGTGTAGATGCGGATGAAGGTGGCGGTGACGGAGCGGTTGGCACTCATGGTGACGGAACAGCCGCCCTTGCCGGAGCAGGCGCCGGACCAGCCATTGAACTGGTAGCCGGCGTTGGGGGTGTAGGTGACGCTGACGACCGCGCCGGAGTCGCGGGCGCCAGTGGCGGGGGAGACGGTGCCCCCGCCGGACGGGCTGACGCTGGTGGTGAGGGTGTAGCGGCGGATGAAGTGGGCGGTGACGGAGCGATCGGCGCTCATGGTCACGGTACAGGCACCGGAGCCGGTGCAGTCGCCGGACCAGCGGTCGAACCGGTAGCCGGTGTTGGGCGTGGCGGTGACGCTGACGCCTGTGCCGGTGGCGCGGGTGCCACTGGCGGGAGTGATGCTCCCCCCGCCGGATGGGCTGACGCCGGTGGTGAGGGTGTACATGGTGGGAGTCGTGGTTGGCGTGGGGGTCGCGGACGGCGTGGCGGTTGGGGCGGGCGTGGCGCTCGGCGCGGGCGTGGGAGTCGGGGTAGACGAGGAAACGGTGAAGTGCGCCGTGACGGAACTGTCGGCGCTCATGGTCACGGAGCAGGCACCCGATCCCGTACACGCGCCCGACCAGCGGTCGAAGGTATAGCCGCTGTTCGGCGTGGCGGTGACGGAGACGGCTGCGCCGGAGTCGTGCGTCCCGCCGCCGGAGACGGTTCCCCCGGCGGACGGCGAGGCGGTGGTGGTGAGGGTGTACTGGCGTACGAAGGTGGCGGTGACGGAGCGGTCGGCGCTCATGCTCACGGTGCAGGTGTTGCCGCTGGTGCAGCCGCTGGTACCGGTACCGGTCCAGCTGCCGAAGCGGTAGCCCGTGTTCGCCGTGGCGGTGAGGGTGACGTTCGCGCCGGAGTCGTGGGTACCGCCGCCCGAGACGCTCCCCCCGGCGGATGGGCTGGCCGTGGCGGTGAGGGTGTACTGGCGTACGAAGTGGGCCGTGACGGAGCGGGCCGCGGTCATGCTCACGGAGCAGGTACCCGTTCCCGTACACGCGCCCGCCCAGCGGTCGAAGCGGTAGCCCGTGTTGGGCGTGGCGGTGACGGTGACGTCCGTGCGGATGTCGTACGTGCCGCCGCCGGAGACGGTTCCCCCGCCGGATGGGCTGGCGGCGGCGGTGAGGGTATAGGTGCGGATGAAGCGGGCCGTGAAGATGCGGTTCCCGACCACCGTGAAGGTACAGGACGTCGAGCGGCAGCCGAGGCCGGCCACGCCTACCCCGGACCACTTGTCGAAGCGGTAGCCGGCGTTGGGGCTGGCGGTGATGGTGATGCGTGAGCCGGTGGCGTAGGTGCCCTGGCCGGTGAGCCTTCCCCCGGAGAGGGGCTGGGTGCGCAGGTAGATGGTGTAGGCGCGGATGAAGTGGGCGGTCACGGAGCGGTCGGCGGTCATGCTCACGGTGCAGGCCCCGGAACCCGTACAGGCGCCGGACCAGCGGTCGAAGAGGTAGCCGCTGTTCGGCGTGGCGGTAACGGTCACGTCCGAGCGGATGTCGTGGGCGCCGGTGGCGGGGGAGACGGTTCCCCCGCCCGACGGCGAGGCGGCGGTGGTGAGGGTGTAGGTGCGGATGAAGCGGGCCGTGAAGATGCGGTTCCCGACCACCGTGAAGGTACAGGACGTCGAACGGCAGCCGATGCCGGACACGCCCACGCCGGACCACTTGTCGAAGCGGTAGCCGGCCTTCGGCGTGGCCGTGATGGTGATGCGCGAGCCGGCGGCGTATTCGCCCTGGCCGGAGACGGTTCCCCCGGCGAGGGGCTGGGCGCGCAGGTAGATGTTGTGCGTGGCCGGGGATTGGCCGTGCGCGGTGGTGCAGGAGGCCAGCAGGATCGCCACGGCGGCGAGAATGAGGAGGGCGACCAGCTTCAGCACGTAACTTGCCATAATCGGGGGGGGGGGGGGTAAACCATACACGCCTCGGCAAGGGGCACGCGCCTGTGTCTGGTGGGCATGGTAGCACGGGAAAGGGATTGGCGCTACAGCGTGGCGAGAATGCCCGTGGCGATGCCGATGGCCGTGAGGATCAGCCCCGCCATGCCGGCCACGAGCAGGGTCATGCGGGTGGTCTGGCGCGCTTCGCGAAGCGCCATGTCCTTCCGCAGGCCATCGATCTCCTGCCGGAGGAGCTCGAATCCGCTGGCCATGTCCTTGCGAATGGCCTCGTCCCCGTTGGCCATGTCCTTGCGGATGGCCTCGTCCCCGTTGGCCATGTCCTTGCGAATGGCCTCATTCTCGCTGGTCATCTCCTGCCGGAGGAGCTCGAACCCGCTGGCCATCTCCTTGCGGATGGCCTCGTCCCCGCTGGTCATCTCCTGCCGGAGGAGCTCGAACCCGCTGGCCATGTCCTTGCGGAGGGCGTCGATGTCGCCCTTGAGGAGGGCGATGTCGTCCTTCGTGGCGAGGCTCGCGCCGATGTCCTCGGCGAAGGCGTTGACGAGCGCGTTCGCCTTCTGTTCCTCGAAACCCGCCTCCCGCAGGCGGTGGGAGGCCTTGAGCGTGTCGAACGTGACCATGCCGTGATCGTACGCCGTTCCCGCGCGCGCCGCAATGGGGGGCGCTAGCGCGGGATCGTGACCTCCTGCCCGATGGAGAGCGCGGTGCAGGATTCGTCGGTGAGGCCGTTGACCGAGAGGAAGGTCGACAGGGGCACGTCGTGGGCGCTGGCGATGTCCGAGCAGGTGTCGCCCTGCACGACGACGTAGATGGTGCCCGTGGCGGATGCGGCGTCCCCGCCGCCGTCCGCGCTCCCGCCCGCGCCGGGATCGGCGGCGGGAATGCGCAGCTCCGCGCCGATGGCGAGGTTCGTGCAGCCCTCGTCGATGTCCGGGTTCTCGTCCAGCAGCGCCTGTAGCCCGATGCCGAAGTCGGCGGCGATGGCCCCGCAGGTGTCGCCCTCCACCACGGTGTAGACGCTGGCGGCGCCGGGCAGGGGCGCGCGCGTGATGGAGCCGCCGCCGGGGTCGCTGATGGTGTCCTCGCCGATGAGGAAGGGCGTGCGGCCCGCGGGGGCGGTGGCGATGGGCACGCCGGCGGGGTCGGTGAGCGTGGGGATGGCGCGCGCGGGCCCGGCGTCGTCGCCCCCGCCGCAGGCCGCCGCCGCCAGCGCCGCCAGACAGAGCGCGGCCAGCGCGCGCACCATGCCGGGGCCAGGGCGCATCTCCGCGGGCTACCGGCGGCGGAAGGCCCGGCGGATGCGCCGCAGCACGCCCGCCTGGGCGGGATCGTACTCGACGTAACGCCCGCGCCAGTACGCGCCCCTCGCGGTCTGCCGCTGGCTGGCGCGGGCCGTGCGCCGCGGCCGCAGCAGCGCCCACGCGAAGGCGGCCATGAAGAGCGCGACGCCCGCGAAGGCGAGCCAGATGAACGGATCCCAGGCGCGCGCCAGCACGATCCCGGCGAGCATCACGCCCGCGCCCGTGAACAGCAGCGAGGTCGGCGTGAGGCGCGCGACGATGGCGGGCGTCCCGAAGGCCGCGCCCGCGCGCGCGCCGAGCGGCTGGCGCTGGCGGCCACGGCGGCGGCGCGCTTCCAGCGAGATCGGCTCGTCCTCGTCCCCGTCCATGCGGGAGAGGATCTCCTCGATTTCGCGGTCGATGCGGTCGGGCACGCGCCCATCATAGGCGATCCCGCGGGGCGCGTCGCTCCCGTGCGCTCAGGCGCTCCCCCAACCGCCGCCGCCGGGCGTGCGAATCTCCACGCGGTCGCCGGGCGCGAGGCGCAGCTGCGCCTGTCCCGCCAGCGGCTCGCGCTCGCCGTCCGCGCGGATGAGCGCGTTCGCGCCGGGTTGGGCGGACTCGCCGCCTTGCGCGCCGGGCGGCCCGACCAGTCGCCGGTCGCCGATGAGGGAGACGCTGGCCTCGGCGAGGAACTCGATTTCGCGCACCACGCCGTCGCCGCCGCGGTGACGGCCCGCGCCGCCGCTGCCGTGGCGCAGCTCGAAGCGCCGCACGCGCACGGGGAAGGCGCGCTCGATGGCCTCGGCGGGCGTGTTGGCGGTGTTCGTCATGTGCGTCTGCACGCCGCTTTCGCCATCGCCGCCCGGCCCCGCGCCCGCGCCGCCCGGGATGGTCTCGTAGTAGGCGAAGGGGGCGCCGTCGGGGCGCGCGCCGCCGAAGGTGAAGTTGCTCATGGTGCCCGCGCTCGCCGCCGGGATGCGCTCCGGCAGGGCCTGGGCGAGGGCGGCGAGCACCACGTCGACGACGCGCTGCGAGGTCTCCACGTTGCCGGCGGAAACGGCCCGCTGCGGGCGCGCGTTCACGATCGATCCCTCCGGCGCGAGCACGCGCACGGGGCGGAACACGCCCGCGTTCGAGGGCGCGTCCGGCGGCAGCAGGCAGCGCACGCAGTAGACCGCGGCGGAGCGCGTGACCGCCTCCACGGCGTTGATGGAGGCGGCCTGTTCCGGCGCGGAGCCGCCGAAGTCGATGGTCGCGCCGCCGCCCGCCACGGTGACGCGCGCGCGCAGGGGCAGGAGCACGCCGTCCGCGCCCTCCATGGCGTCGGCGGCCTCGTAGTCGCCGTCGGGGATGGCGGCGAGGGCGGCGCGCGTGAGGCGCTCGGCGTAGTCGAGCAGGGCCGCCATCCAGCGCGCCAGTTCGGCGGTTCCGTGGCGCGCGGCCAGCGCCTCGAGGCGGGCCGCGCCGGTTCGCAGCGCCCCCAGCTGCGCGTCGAAGTCGCCGCGCCGCTCCTGCGGCGTGCGCACGTTGCGCAGGATGAGGGCGAGCAGGGCCTCGTTGGTCGCGCCCCCCTCGCGCAGCTTCAGCGGGGGGATGATGAGGCCCTCCTGATAGAGCTCGCTGGCGACCGGCATGGAGCCCGCCGCCATGCCCCCGATGTCGGCGTGATGGGCGCGGTTGGCCACGAAGCCGATGAGCGCCCCTTGCGCGAACACGGGCGCGACCAGCGTCACGTCGGGCAGGTGCGTGCCGCCCAGGTAGGGGTCGTTGACCACGGCCACGTCGCCTTCGGACCAGGGCGCGAGCGCGGCCACGGCGGCCACCGATTCGGGCATGGCGCCGAGGTGCACGGGGATGTGGGCGGCCTGCGCCACCAGCTGGCCGTCGGCGTCGAACACGGCGCAGGAGAAGTCGCGCCGCTCGCGGATGTTGGGCGAATGGCCCGTGCGCCAGAGGGTCGCGCCCATCTCATCCGCCGCCGAGGCCAGCAGCGCGTTCCAGACGGCGAGGCGGGCCGGATCCTCGCTCATCGCGGCGTCAGCTCGAGGTTCCCGGCGGCGTCCGCCGTGGCGCGCCATTCCGGCGGCACGTAGCAGGTGGCGTCCGGCTGCGTGATAACGGCGGGACCGTCGAGCGTCGCGCCCGCCGCCAGCGCCGCGCGCGGGGCGTGCACGGCGCGCGTGCCGTCGCCGAGCGTGACGGGGACGATGGCGTCGGGGTCGCCCGCGCCCGTCTCCGCGAAGGGGGGCAGGGGGCGTGCGGGGCCTTCGGCGCGGCAGCGCAGGGCGGCCAGCTCGACGGGCCGCTCGCGCGCGGCGAAGCCGTACTCCCGCTCGTGGGCGGCGTGGAAGGCGGCGGCGATGGCGTCCGGCGCGGGCCGCTCGACGGCGACGCGCAGCTCGTGCGCCTGCCCCGCGTAGCGCGCGTCCGCGGCCCAGGCGAGCGCGGCCAGCGCGCTCCCGCCCGCGCGCAGGTCGGCCACGGCCTGCCGCTCCAGTGCATCCGCCGTGGCGCGCACGGGTTCGGCGGCATCCCCGTCGAGCGCGAGCAGCAGGCCCTGGCCGCGTTCGACCGCCTCCGGCGCGGCGGCGATGCCGATGGCGGAGAGCACGCCCGCGTGGCGGGGCGCGAGCACGCGCGCGATGCCGGTCTGGGCGGCCAGCTCGCAGGCGTGGAGCGGTCCCGCGCCGCCGAAGGCCACGAGCGTGAAGTCGGCGGGGTCGTAGCCGCGTTCGAGGCTCACGCGGCGCAGGGCGCGCGCCATGGTCGCGTTCGCCACCTCCACCACGGCGGACGCGGCGGCCACGGGTTCGCCCAGCGTGGCGAGGGCGGCACGGGCGCGCTCGGGGTCGGGCGCGACGGCCCCGCCGAGGGGAACGTCGGGGCGCAGGCGGCCCAGCGCGAGGTTGGCGTCGGACACGGTCGGCAGCGTGCCCTTCCCGTAGCAGGCGGGGCCGGGGTCGGCGCCCGCGCTGCGCGGCCCCACGGCCATGGCGCCGCCCGCGTCCAGCGCCGCGATGGAGCCGCCGCCCGCGCCCACGGTGACGAGGTCGATCATGGGCGTGCGCAGGGCGAGGCCGTCGATCTCGGCGTCGGAGCGGTAGCGCGGCCCGCCCGGACAGAGCGAGACGTCGGTGCTCGTGCCGCCCATGTCGAAGGTGATGACGCGCTCATGACCCGCCGCGCGCGCCGCCGCCAGTGCGCCGAGCACGCCCCCGGCGGGTCCGCTGGCCACCATGGAGACGGGCCGTTCGCCAGCGGCGGCGGCGCGCGTGAGGCCGCCCGCCGAGTGCATCACGCGCAGGTCGGGGAAGCGCGCCTCCAGCCCGCCGAGGTAGCGCCGCACGACGGGCTGCAGGAAGACGTTGACGGCGGTGGTGCTGGCGCGCTCGTACTCGCGGTGTTCGGGCAGGGCCTCGTGGGAGGCGCTCACGGCGAGGCCCGCCGCGCGCAGGGCCTCCGCCAGCCGCGCCTCGTGTTCGGGCCGCAGCCAGGAGAAGAGCAGGCAGACGGCCACGGCCTCCGCGCCGCGCGCGCGCGCCTCCGCCACCACGCGCGCCACCTCGGCCTCGTCGAGGGGCGTGACCACGGCGCCGTCCGCGCCCACGCGCTCGCGCACGGCGATGGCGTCGCCGCGGGCCACCACGTGCGGGCGGCGGCGCGGTTCGAGGTCGTAGAGCGCGGGGCGCTCCTGCCGCCGGATTTCGAGCAGGTCGCGAAAGCCCTCGGTGGCGGCCAGCAGGGTGCGCGGCCCGCGCCGTTCGAGCAGGGCGTTGGTGGCCACGGTGCTGCCGTGGGCGAGCCGCGCCGCGTCATCGCCCCCCGCCCCCGCCAGCACGGCCTCCTCGGGCGCGGCGGGCGTGGAAAGCCGCTTCCAGACGCGCACGCCGTCGCCGTCGATGGCCGCGAAATCGGTGAAGGTGCCGCCCACGTCCACGCCGAGGACGCCTTCCGCGGCGGGCACCTTACACGTGCTCCTTCACGCGCTCGGCGAGGGCGCGCGTGTAGCCGGGCGTGCTGGCGATGTCGTCGAGCGCGGCCTCGCGCACGGCCTTGAGCGAGCCGAACTTGCGCAGCAGGGCGCGCTTGCGCCGCGGCCCCACCCCGGGCACGGCGTCGAGCGCGCTGGCGGTGGCGGCCTTGCGCCGCACCTGGCGGTGGTAGGTCACGGCGAAGCGGTGGGCCTCGTCGCGCACGCGCTGCACGAGGTAGAGCGCCTCCGAGCCGCGCGGCAGCGCGATGGGGGCGTCCTCGCCGGGCGCGAACAGCTCCTCGTGGCGCTTGGCCAGCCCCACGGCGGGGATGTGGTAGACGCCGAGTTCGCGCATGACCTCGACGGCGGCGCGCAGCTGCCCCTTGCCCCCGTCCACGATGACGAGGTCGGGCAGCTCCCAGGCGTCCTCGTCCGCCGCGGGCGCGTCCTCCCCGCCCGCTTCCAGGGCGCGCTGCTCGATGCGTTTGGCGGCGCGCTTGAAGCGGCGGCGCAGCACCTCGCGCATGGTGGCGAAGTCGTCCGCGCCCTCCACCGTCTTGATGCGGAACTTGCGGTATTCGCGCGGCGCGGGCTGGCCGTCGCGGAACACGACCATGCCCGCCACGGGGCTCGAACCCTGGATGTTCGAGTTGTCATAACATTCGATGCGGGCGGGGATTTCGGGCAGGGAGAGCTCCTCGCGCAGCTCGTCCAGCGCCGCCGCCGTCTTCGTGCGGTCGCTCAGCCAGCGCGCCTTGAGCACGGCGAGGGCCTCGACGGCGTTCTCCTGCGCCATTTCCACCAGCCGGCGCTTCTCGCCGCGCCTTGCCGCCCGAATCTCGACCGCCGCGCCGCGCTTCCCCGCGAGCATGGCCTCCAGCGCCTCGCGCCCCTCCGGCTCGATGGGCAGGGCCACCAGCCGCGGCACGGACTGCGCGCTCTCGTAGTACTGCTGGAGCAGGCTGCCGAGCACGGCTTCGTCGGATTCGCCGGTCACGCCCTCGAGCACGAAGTGGTCGCGGCCCGTCATCTGCGTGCCGCGCACGAAGAACACCTGCACGCAGGCGCGGTCGCCGTCGCGCGCGAGGCCGTACACGTCCAGCTCCTCGCGGCGCGTGGTGGAGAGCATCTGGCGCTCGACGGTGCGTTCGATGGCGCGCATCTGGTCGCGCAGCATGGCCGCGCGCTCGAAGTCGAGGCCCTCGGCGGCGGCGTCCATGCCCGCGCGCAGGCGGTCGAGCACGTCGCCCGCCTTGCCTTCGAGGAAGAGGATGATCTGGGCGATCACCTCGGCGTACTCCTCTTCCGTGCAATAGGCCGTGCAGGGGGCGATGCAGCGCTTGATGTAGTAGTCGAGGCAGGGGCGCGGGTCCCGCCCCGTGATCTCCTTCGTGCAGGAGCGGTAGGGGAAGAGCTTCTTCAGCAGGTCGAGCGTGGAGCGCACGGAGCCGGCGCTGGCGTAGGGGCCGAAGTAGCGCGCCCCGTCCTTGCCGATGCGGCGCGTGATGGCCACGCGCGGCCACGGGTTCTGCACGTCGATGCGCAGGTAGGGGTAGCGCTTGTCGTCCTTCAGGCGGATGTTGAAGAAGGGCTGGTGGCGCTTGATCAGCGTGGCCTCGAGGATGAGCGCCTCGCCCGCGTTGGCGCAGACGATGTACTCGAAGTCCTCGATTTCGGCGCGCAGGGCGCGGGTCTTGGGCTCGAGGCTGCGGGGCGAGCCGAAGTAGGAGCGCACGCGGTCCTTCAGGCGCGCGGCCTTGCCCACGTAGATGACCTCGCCCCTGGCATCGCGCATGAGGTAGACGCCGGGGCGCGCGGGCAGCGCCTCGATCTGCTTGCGCAGGCGTTCGGGCAGGGCGGCGACGGCCACGGTTCCAGTGTAGCGGGAGCGCCCGTCGCGCGGGCGGCGCGGCGGGTTACAGGAGCGCGATGAGGGCGGCGAGCACGCCCACGGTGACGAGCGACGTGGCGCCCACGACCGCGCCGATGCGGATGGTGAGCCGCAGTTCGAGCGCCTGCATCTCGGCGCGGAACTTCGCCGACTCGGCCCGCATCTCGGCGCGAAAGGCAGCCCTGTCGGCGCGGCACTCCGCCGACTGAATCCGCATGTCGGCGCGAAAGGCTGCCATCTCGGCGCGGAACTTCGCCGACTCGGCCTGCATGTTGGCGCGGAACTCCGCCCTGTTGGCGCGGGACTCCGCCGCCCGGGCCCGCATGTCGGCGCGGAACTCCGCCCTGCTGGCGCGGGACTCCGCCGACTGGATCCGCATGTGGGCGCGGAAATTCGCCCTCTGAGCCGCCCTGTCGGCGCTCACGGCCGCCAGCATGTCCGCCATGTGGCCAGTGTACGGCAACGCGCGCGGCGGCGCGAACGCCCGCTAGCCCAGCAGGGCGAGCGCGCGCCGCATGAGGCCGGGGATGGAGAGCGCCGTCCCCTCCCACGACTCGTCGGGGCGCTTGCCCGTGCGGTGCAGCATCAGGTTGAAGCCGCTGATGACGCCGAACTTGTAGGCGGCCAGCGCGCGGTACCAGCCGATGTCGCCGGGATCATCGCCGTATGCCGCGGCGTATTCGGCGATCAGCTCCTCCGGCGGCAGCAGCTCGTGGTTCAGCCCCCGCGTCCACGCCTCGGGGTCGGCGAAGGTGATGATCCAGCCGAGGTCGTTGAGCGTCGCGCCCACGCCCCACAGCTCCCAGTCGATGACGGCCAGCAGCCGTCCCGCGTGGCTGTAGAGCACGTTCGACCACTGGTAGTCGCCGTGGAAGACGCCCGCGCGCGGCTCGCGGGGCAGGCGTTCGAGCAGGCGCTCGCGCACGGTGGGGGCGCGCGCCGTCAGTTCGGGGTCGCCGGAGCGTTCGAGGAAGCGGTCCCAGCGCGTCACGTCCGGGGCCAGTTCGAGCGGCGGGCCGTCGTCGGGGGCGTATTCGCGCCAGTCGAGCCGGTGCAGGGCGGCCAGCGCGCGCATGGCCTGGCGGGCGATGGGGCGCATCCGCTCCAGCGGCAGGGACTGGCCCCAGTCGCTCCGCAGCACCTCGCCGTCCAGCCGGTTCACGATGAAGTAGGGGGAGCCGAACCAGCGCTCGTCGTCGCCCTCCCACAGCACCTCGGCGACGGGCACCGCCGTGTCCCGCAGGGCGCGCACGATGCGTGCCTGGCGCAGCACGTCGGCGGTGCCGCGGCGGCGCACGTTGGGCGGCGGCACGCGCAGCACGCAGCCCCGCGTTTCCCCCCGCGACGCCACCGTGAAGCCGAAGGAGAAGCCCGCGTGGCCGGGCATGGTCTCCACGCCGGAGACGGCGGCGGCGGGATCGCCCAGCTGCTCGCGACAGAAGCGCGTCAGGCGCTCGGTCAGGTCGGCGGGGTCCACGGCGGCCTCCGGCGCTAGCCCGCGGCGCGGACGTGTTCGAGCACGGTCTCGCGGGAGGCGCGCGCCTCGATGAGCGGGCGGCAGACGGCGAGCTGCTGCGGCATGTTGAAGGTGATGCCCCCCACGATCACGCCGTCCCGCCAGTAGGCGGCCACGAATTCGAGCCGCTCGATGGCGCCGTGCAGCACCTCCACCTCGTCGTCGGGACGGGGATGCCCCAGCGCCTGGATGCTGGCGTCGTACTGGTCGGACCAGACGTAGGGGACGGTGGCGAAGGGGCGCGCCTCGCCTTCCCCGGCCAGCAGCTCGCGGGCCACGTGGCGGCTCTGGTGGATGACGTTCGTCCAGTGCTCCACGCGCATCGTTTCGCCGAAGACGGGGTTGCGCCAGCGGGCCACGTCGCCCACGGCGTAGACGCCCGGCGCGGCGGCGCAGGTCTCGTCGCAGACGACGCCGTCGTCCAGCGTCAGCCCCGACCCCTCCAGCCAGCCGGTGGCGGGGGCCACGCCGATGCCGACGACCACGAGGTCGGCCTCGACCGCCGAGCCGTCGGCGAGCAGCACGCGCTCGACGCGCCCGCTGCCCTCGAAGCCCGCCACGCGCGTGTCGCAGCGCACGTCCACGCCGTGGCCGCGGTGGAGGGCGGCGCAGGCCTCGCCCACGGTCGCGCCGGCGGCGTTGGCGAGGGGCGCGGGCAGGGCCTCGATGAGCGTCACCTCCAGCCCGGCGGAGCGCGCCACGGCGGCCACCTCCGCGCCGATGAAGCCCGCGCCCACCACGGCCACGCGCGGCCCCTCCGCCAGCGCCGCGCGGATGCGCAGGGAGTCGTCGATCGTGCGCAGCGTGTGGATGCCGGGCAGGTCGGGCGTGTTCGGCAGCGTGCGCGGGGAGGCGCCGGTGGCGATCACGAGCGCGTCGAAGGGCGCGCGTTCGCCCCCCTCCAGCGCGATGGCGCGCGCCTCCAGGTCGAGCGCCAGCGCGCGTTTGCCGAGGCGCAGGTCGAGGCCCAGCGCGTCCACCTTCTCCGGCGGGTCGAGCAGCGTGCGCGCGGGCTCCCATTCGCCCGCCAGCACCTGCTTGGAGAGCGGCGGGCGGTCGTAGGGGTAGTGGGGTTCCGCGCCGATGAGCGTGATCGCGCCCGCGAACTTGCCGCGCCCGCGCAGCGCCTGCGCGGTGCGCAGACCGCCCAGCGACGCCCCCACGATGGCGATGCGTTCGGGATGGGCCACGGCGCGATTCTGGGGAAGCGCGCGCCGCCCCGTCAAACGGCGCCGCTGGCGATCCGCGCGCGCGGGCCGCACACTGGGCCGTCCGCCGGTTCCCCCGGCGCGGAAGGAGTCTCCCCATGGCCACCCGTGAAGCGATCATCGAGGCCATCCGCAAGTCCGACGCGCGCGGCGAGGCGCTGCGCGAACGCATCGTCGCCGCCCCCGACACGCCCCTCGCCGAGGGGGAGTGGCGGGTGCGCGACGCCCTCAGCCACCTGGCCGCGCGCGCCAACCCCCTGCCCCTCATCGAGGCCGTGCGCGCCATGTCCGCGGCGGAAGGCGAGCCGCCGCCCTTCGACGTGGACGCGCAGAACGCGGGCCAGATCGCCGAGCGCGCGGACCAGTCCGCCGCCGAAATCCTCGACGAGATGCACGCCGCCTACGCCGTGGCCGAGACGGGCGTGGATGCGCTCGACGACGCCACGCTGGCCATGCCCCTGAAGCTGCCCATGATGCCGAACGAGATCGCCCTGTCCGACCTCATCCACATGTCCATGGGCATGCACGTGGACGCCCACCTCGGCGAAATCGAGGCCGCGCTGGGGTAGCCGCCGCGCGACGGGGCGGCGGTCCGTGGAACGGAGCGGGCGGCCCCGCGAGGCCGCCCGCCGATGCCGGAGCGGATGCGCCCGCGCCCGCTACGAGCTGGCCGCCACGGGCTCCCGGCGCGCGCCGCCGCCGGGACGCGGGGACGCGCCGTCACCCACGTAGATGCCCGCGCCCGACACCTCGCGCCAGTGCGTATGGGCCAGCGTGTGCATGATGAACACCGCCTGCTGCGCGTTCCACAGCCCCTGCGCGTCCTGCGTCTGGTTCACCGCCTCCTTCGTGATCTTCAACCCGAAGGACGGCTTCTCCGCGATCTTGCGCGCCAGGTTCTCCACGTACTCGCTCAACTCCTCGCGCGGGACGACCTCGTTCACCATGCCCGCCTCGTAGGCCCGCCGGGCGCTCACCCAGTCGCCCGTGTAGAGCATCTGGCGGGCCAAGCGGTGGCCGAACTCCCAGGGATGGGCGAAGTACTCCACGCCCGGAATGCCCCAGCCGACGACGAGGTCGCGGAACTCGGCGTCGTCGGAGGCGATGATGATGTCGCAGACCCAGGCGAGCATGAGGCCGCCGGCGATGGTCTTGCCGTGGACCTCGGCGATCATGGGCTTGGGCAGGTTGCGCCAGCGGCGGCACATCTGCAGGTAGATCTCCTCCTCCTTGGCCATCGCGCCCTCGGCCCCCTCGAGGTCGAAGTTGGCCCAAGTGCCCACGGGGCGCACGTCGTTGAAGCCGAGGCCCGTGCCCCCGCGCATGTCGTGACCGGAGTTGAAGTGCGGGCCCTCGCCGCTGAGGATGATGACCTTCACGGCGTCGTCCTGGTTGGCGTGGTCGAAGGCGTCGTTCAGGTCGCGCGTGAGCTGCAGGTCCTGCGCGTTGCGCGCCTCCGGGCGGTTCATGCGGACGCGCACGATCTCGGGCGTCAGGTTCTCGTAGAGCACCGTCTTGAACTCGGGCACGGGAATCCCTCCTGCGGTATCGGGCCGAGTATACGCCCGCCGGAGCGCCGCGCGGCTAGATGGTCTCGCGCGATTCGCCCACGTCCGTGGCGGTCCCGCCATCCAGTTCGGCGGCGGCGGCGCGGATGGAACCGAACTCCTCGCGGAAGGCGTTGTGCACGGCGCGCGTCTCCGTGGAATGGAGCACGAAGCGCGCGCCCTCGCGCAGCCACTTGCGCGTGAGCTCCGCCGTCTGGTGGTGGATGAGCACGGGCAGGCCGCGCGCGCGGCAGGTGGCGATGATGGCGCGCAGGGCCGCCTCGTAGGCCGGGTGGTCGTACTGGTCGGGCACGCCGAGGGAGATACTGAGGTCGTTCGGCCCCACGAAGATGGCGTCGATGCCGTCGATGGCCACGATGTCGTCGAGCGCCTTCATGGCGGGCACGCTCTCGATGCCGATGATGCAGACGTTGTGGCGGTTGCGCTTGAGCAGGTAGTCGCGCGTGGCCTCGCTGGGGAATTCGCCCAGCTCGACGGCGCGGCGCGCCAGCTCGCCCTTGAGGGGACGCCACTTGGCCGCGCCCACCACCTCGCGCGCCTCGGCGGGCGTCTCGCAGTAGGGCGCGAGCACGCCCGACGCGCCCGCGTCCAGCGCCATCGTCACGTGGTGCGAGCGGGGCAGGAGCACGCGCACGATGGGGACCACGTCGACGCCGCGCAGGCCCGCCAGCAGGTCCGCGATTTCGCCGCGGTCGCGGGGCGCGTGCTCGCTGTCGATGATCACGTAGTCGAGGCCGAGGGCGGCCACGGGCGCGGCCCAGCGCGGGTTGCGCGCCATCGAAAGCATCGTGCCGTAGACGATTTCGCCCGCGCGCGACTTCCGCTTCAGCGTCTCGCCGTCCATGCCGCTCCTCATACGGGCTGGCGCGCGGCGGGGCAAGCGCCGCTGGCCCGTCGCGCGCCGCATCGCTAGGATTTCGCGCCGGGGGAACCCCGGAGGAAACGCCATGCCCGATCTGCCCATCCCCATGACGCCGGAGGAGTTCACGCCCGAATGGCTCACCGCCGCCCTGCGCGCGGGCGGAACGCTGACGGACGGATCCGTCACCGCCGTGGAGTCGTCCACGCTGGGGGAGGGCTTCGGGCTGCTGGGCTCGCTGGCGCGGCTGCGGCCCACGTACGACCGGCCCCGCGCGGACGCGCCCGCCACCATCGTGGCCAAGTTCCCCGCGCAGGCCGAGCAGAACCTCGCGCTCGCGCGCCAGTACCTCGTGTACATCCGCGAGGCGCGCTTCTTCAACGAAATCCGCGAGAGCATCACGGCCATGCCCACGCCCCACGCCTGGTACGTCGACTACGACCTGGAGTCGAGCGACGGCGTGATCCTGCTGGAGGACCTGGCGGAGACGCGCCGCATCGGCGACCAGGTGAGCTCGCCCAGCCACGCCGAGGCGCTGCAGCTGATGACGCAGATCGCCGACCTGCACGCCACCTGGTGGGGGCGCGCGGACGAGGAGGCGGTGTCCTGGGTGCCCGCCTTCGAGGGCCCCGTCTGGATGATGACGACGGAGACCATGCGCTCGCTCTGGTCCGTCTATCAGGACCTCTCCGGCCACCAGCTCCCGCCCGGTATGGCGGACATCATCGAGCGCGCGTGGGACGGCCTGCCGTGGCTGGGCAAGCAGCTGTGCCGCGCCCCCATGACGCTCGTGCACGGCGACTACCGGCTCGACAACATGTTCTTCCCGCCGAAGGAGGGCGACCCCGTCACCATCCTCGACTGGCAGCTCATGTCGCGCGGGCGCGGCCCCTACGACGTGGCCTACTTCATGAGCCAGAGCCTCGACGTGGAGCAGCGTCGCGCCACCGAGCGCGAGCTGCTGCGCCGCTACCACGACGGCCTGCTGGCGGGCGGCGTGCGCGACTACTCGTTCGACGACTGCTTCGAGGACTACCGGATGGCCACGCTCTGGTGCGTCATGTATCCGGTGGCCATCGGCGCGGGCATGGCCGGGCCGACGGAGCGGGGGGCGCAACTGAACGCGCAGACCTCGCGCCGCTCCTTCGCCGCCATCCAGGACCTCGACGCCGTCTCCGTCCTGCCGGACTGATCCGCGGGGCGCTTGCCCGGGAGGAACCATGAGCGAACTGCCCATCCCCATGACCGTGGACGAATTCACGAGCGAGTGGCTGACCAGCGCGCTCCGCGCGGGCGGGGCGCTGGAGGACGAGCGCGTGCGAGCTGGGGTCGAACACGGGCCGCCTCTCGGACACGCAGCGGGACTACGACCCCATCACGGGCATCCCCGTCATGAGCGCCATTCCCGTGAACGTGCGCCGCGTCGCCGACCCCGCGCCCTAGCTGGGAGCCCAGCGCTCCGGCCTGACGATGCTCCGCCCTGCGCCGAGTTCGACCACCTCGGGGAACTGGCTTTCGCGTAGCAAGTCCTTGTGCCTGCGCGTGACGTGCGCGGTGAAGCTGGCCACGTCCACCAGCTCGTACGAGGGCTTGCGGTTTCGGAAGTAGCAGGGACTGGCCACGCCCACGGAAACGGGGAAGCGGTCGCGGACCATCCGGATCGGGAGCACGAGGTCGCTGTCGTTCGAGACCACGAGCGCCACGTCGCAGAGGCCATCGAAAGCGTCCACGAGGAGCCAGGATGCGAGGTTCACGTCCGAACCCTTCTCCTCGTTTCGCTGGATCTCCGCGAAGCCCGTTCCGTCCGCGAGGGGGTAACTCCGCACGTTCGATTTGAACTGCCCCAGGTGGATCGAGAGGTTGGGCAGGGATTCGAGCGCGAAGAGGTACGCCCGCTGGCGCGCCGACTCGGGGTTGCGCGCGTGCGCGGTGAAGTAGCGAATGTGGTCCAGCCGGTAGGCGGGGAACAGCGGATCGAGCAAGCCGCGGGCCAGCGCGGCGACGTTCAGCCAGCGGTACGGAGTGCCCTGCAGGCAGCCGTAGTAGAGGTTGAAGCCATCGACGTACACGCGGATGCGGGGAGGCTCGGCCATGGGTCCGTCTCCCGTCGGCGGGTGGATGGGAGGCGAAAAAAGAGGCCCCCCCTCGGGGACCTCGGAACCGGCCTCCGAAGCGACCGGCGATGCAGGAGCAAGTATCGGGCCCGTGCGGCGGGGTGTCAAGCGCGCGCGGCCCGCAGTGCGTAGGATTGGCCCCACTACCACCACGGGAGCGCGACCATGGGCATTCTCGATCTGTTCAGCCTCGAGGGGAAGGTGGCGATGGTCACCGGCGGCGGGGGCGGCATCGGGCGCGGCATCGCCCTGGGACTCGCCGAGGCGGGCGCCGACGTGGCCCTCGCCGGACGCCGCGAACAGCCGCTGCTCGATACCGGCAAGGAGATCGAGGCGCGCGGGCGGCGCACGCTCGCCCTCCCCACGGACGTGCGCGACTGGGCCAACGTGGAGGCCCTCGTGCGGGCCATGATGGACCACTTCGGGCGCATCGACGTGTGGGTGAGCAACGCGGGCGGCCTGCAGGAGCAGCGCGTCAACTTCCTCGTGAAGACGCCGGAGGAGTCGTGGGACGCCACCACCACGCTCAACTTCAAGGCTCCCTGGATGTGCGCGAAGGCCGTTTGGCCCGCCATGCGCGCGAACGGCGGCGCCATCATCAACGTCAGCTCCGTGGGCGGCATCTCCCGCGGCGCGCCCACGAACGGCGTCTACACGGCCTCCAAGGCGGGCCTGAACCACCTCACCAAGACGCTGGCGCTGGAGATGGCGCCCTTCAACATCCGCGTCAACGCCATCCTGCCCGGCGGCGTGCGCACGGAGGATTTCGAGGACGCCTCCGGCGGCGGCGACGAGTACTTCGAGGAGATGGCGAAAAACCAGCCCCTCAAGCGCCTCGGCCGCGACGAGGATTTCGGCGCGGCGGCCGTGTACCTCGCCTCCGACGCCGCCAGCTGGGTCACCGGCCACCTGCTCATGGTGAGCGGCGGGCCGTAGGATTCCGGACGTGCCCGAACGGAACGACCGCTGGACCGCGGATGACCTCCCCGACCTCACGGGAAAGGTCGCCATCGTCACGGGCGCGAACAGCGGCATCGGTTTCGAGGCGGCGCGGGAGCTGGCGCGCAAGGGCGCGGCCACCGTGCTCGCCTGCCGCTCCGTCGAGCGCGGCCAGCGGGCGCTCGACGCGCTGCGGGCCGAGCTTCCCACCGCCGATGCCGTCCTCATGGAGCTCGATCTGGCGAGCCTCGACTCCATCGGGCGCTTCGCGGATGCCTTCCGCGACCGCCACGAGCGCCTCGACCTGCTCATCAACAACGCCGGCATCATGGCCGTGCCGTACGCGCGCACGGCGGACGGCTTCGAGAGCCAGCTGGGCGTCAACCACCTCGGCCATTTCGCCCTGACCGGCCAGCTCATCGACCTGATCGCGGCCACGCCCGGAGCGCGCGTCGTGAACGTGAGCAGCCTGGCGCACCGCAACGTTTCGATGGACTTCGGGAACCTGCTTTACGAGAACGGCGGCTACTCGCCCATGCGGGCCTATGGCCGCTCGAAGCTGGCGAACCTGCTCTTCACCCACGAGCTGCAGCGCCGCTTCGAGGCCGCCAGCGTGGACGCGCTCGCGCTGGGCGCGCATCCCGGCTTCTCCGAAACGGGCCTCGCCGTTCACCTGCGGCGCGGCTGGCAGGCCCCCGTGATGCTTCTGATCGCCCTGCTGTCGCAGAGCGCGGCCAGGGGCGCGCTGCCCACGCTCCGCGCCGCCGCCGATGCGGACGCCCGCGGCGGCCAGTTCTACGGCCCGCGCGGAATCATGGGCATACGCGGCCTCCCCGCGGCGGTGGAGCCGAACGCCGCCGCGCGCGACGATGACGCCGCGCGCCGCCTCTGGGAAGCATCGGAGCGGCTCACGGGCGTCGGCTACGCGCCGCTGGAGCCCGCGGGCGACGGCTAGCGGGCGGGCCTTTCGCGCCGGGCGCGCGCTGGCTACCGTAGGCCCCCAACCGAGGAGGTGTCCCATGTCCGATGGAATGCGCGACCACGAGGTCGTGTCCGTCTACCCCTATTCCGAGGAGCAGCTCGACCGGCTGCTGACCGACGCGGGCGAGTGCGTGCTCATGTGGGGCACGCGCGACGGCTGGCCCGTCGGCGTCTACCACTCGTTCGTGTGGCGGCACGGCAAGTTCTGGATCACCTGCGCCGCCCACCGCCACCGCGTGGCCGCCATCCGCCGCGACGGGCGCGTCTCCGTGGCCGTCAGCGGCGTCTCCGCGCGCGGCGACGACTCCCCGCGCGGCTCGGCCACGGCCAAGTGCCGCGCCGTCGTGCGCGAGGATCAGGAGACGAAGGACTGGTTCTACCGCGCGCTCGCGCACAAGGCGAACCCGCACGACCAGGCCGCCGAGGACGACTTCGTGGAGCGGCTCGATTCGCCCCTGCGCATCATCATCGAGGCCACGCCGGAGAAGTGGATCACCTTCGACAGCGGCAAGTCGGCGAAGGACGTGGCGGGCACGCTCACGGACGAGGAGCGCGGCCCGCGGCTGGACTCGGACGCCGTGCGCATGCGCGCCGAGCGCGAGCGCCGCGGCCTCGACCCGAACGCGCGGTAGGGCGCGGTGGCCGGTGATCAGTGGCCGGTGGTCGGTTCCGCCAGTCACCGGCCACCGCCTACCGGTGCTTCTGCACGTGCTCGCGGCGGTCGCCGGACGAGCTCCAGGTCAGGATGCGCGTCGGCTGGAAGGAGACGACCACGCGCTCCGGCGTGTTGGCGATGTGCTCGTAGCTCGTCTCCCAGTCGGCCCCGCCGTACTTGCGCGCGATGGCCTCCGTGACCGTGCCCAGCCCGGGCGTGATCGTGACCGACTCCGCCCCCAGCACCACCGTGCGCTGGTCCGGATCGCCCGGCTCGTCCACGCACAGCGAGACGCGCCCGTCGCGCCGCAGGTTGCGCGTCTTCAGGCGCGGCGCCGTCGTGCTGAAGTAGACCGTGCCGTCCTCCCAGTGGAACCAGATGGGCGTCAGCTGGGGGAAGCCGTCGGGGTTGACGGTGGCCACGACGGCGTTGCGCGGCTCGGCGAGGAAGGCGTCCATCTCCTGCGGGGACATCGGCACGGGATACGCTCCGGGCCCGAATGCGGGCGCGCCCAGTCTACCCCGTGGCCCGCGGCAGTTCGTAGACGGGCGGCTTGCCCCCGCGCCGCGCCTTGTCCGCGGGCAGCGCCTCCGTGCGCTTCTCCCACTCCTTCGGCGTCCAGCCCCAGTTGCTGATGATGCGGTAGCGGGCGATGCGCCACTTGTCCCCGTCCGGCCTGAGCGTGGCCTGGTACATGCCGCCGCCCGCGCCCCCGTGGCCGCCGGAGGTGAAGAAATAGGCGCTCAGCTCGGCGCTGGAGGCGTCCTGCGCCACGTTCACCTGCACGTTGGCCGCGTGGTGCCCGCCCGAGAGCGTGGGCTCCGCGCTGGAATGGGAGCCGTACAGCTCGCGCATGGCCTCGCGCCCGCGGAACTCGAGGTCCTTCATGGTGCCCGGCGGGAAGTTGATCACCTCCAGCAGCGCGTCCTCCGTGAACACGTCGAGGATGGCGTCGGTGTAGCCGATGTCCATGTTGTAGAGGTACTCGTTGAAGGTGCTGATGGCGGCCCGCTCGGCTTCGAGGCGGGCCACGCGGGCGCGCAGGTCCGCGAGCTCGTCGGTCATGGCGTTCGCTCCCCGGTGGTGATGCGCGCGAGCATGGACCGCCACGCCCCGCGATGCAAGGCGGCGCACGCGAACGGGCCCCGGAGGCAATCCCCCGGGGCCCGCGTGCGTGGCCGATTGCCGCGTGCGACCGGCTAGGCGTCCGCCAGCCAGGCGCTCTCGCGGCGCGGCACGTTGTTCCAGGCGTAGGAGTTGAACCAGTCGTCCTTGCCGTAGTCGCGCAGCCGCGAGCTGACGCCGAGGAACGAGGTGGCGGCCATGGGCATGATGAAGATGCCCCAGGCCCGGTCCATGATCCAGCGCTGCAGGTCGGTGATGACCTGCACGCGCTCCTCGTGGTCCAGCGTCTCGTTCTGGATGACCATCTGGTCCCCAACGTACTGCGACCCCTCGGCGATCTCGGGATGGGGGGAGTCGTAGCGGAAGTTGAAGGCGACCGCGCCGTACTGCTCCGGGTCGAACCACGAGAGGTAGCTCGTGCCGGGCGTGCCGTCAGTGCCGCCGCCCACGCCCGTGCCGCTCTGCAGCAGGTCCCAGGGCTTCACGTCCCGCGTGTTGTCGTTGGCGGCGTTCACCCAGGTCTGGATGTCGGCGCTGGTGACCTCGAACGCGCTGCCGAGGGAGTCCTGCCAGCTGCGGGCCGCGAACTCGCTGATGGTCTGCTGCTGCTCGTTCGTGACCGTGTGGATGTTGACGTTCTGGTAGATGCTGTCGTAGTCCGCGTCGGCCTCGCCGCGGGCGGCGGCGTCGGCGGTGGCGGCCTCCCAGAGGGCGCGCGCGTCGGCCGGGTCGTAGACGTACCAGCCCGCGAGGTCTTCCTGCGTGAGCCGCTGGAAGCGCGCGTTGATGATGGTGAGCGGCGCCTGCAGCTTGCCGTCCCCGGCGCGGATGCTGGCGATGAAGGCGTCGTAGTTGAAGCCCTTGCGGAGGGCCTCGCGGGCGCGCTGGTCGCGCCACTTGCCGCCGTCGAAGCCGCACACCGCCCAGCCCCCGGCGGGCGCGCCCTCGACCGCCACGTTCTCGTTGCCCTCGAGTTCGCGGGCCTCGATGGCGTCGAGCGTGCCGTAGGCGTCGAGGTCGCCGCTTTCGAGCAGCGAGCGGGCGGTGATGGCGTCGGGGACGATGCGCACGTCGTACTCGTCGATGTACGGACCGTCCTCCACGAAGCCGTCGTCCGGGTTCGGGTGGGGGTAGTAGTTGGGGTTGCGCGTGAGGCGCGTGCCCTCGGCGTTGCGCTCGGAGAGGATGTAGGGGCCGGCGGCCATGCCGAGCTGGTGCTCCTGCGCGTCCCCGCCCGCCGCCTCGACCATCGCCTTGTTGACGATGCCGAAGTACTGGCGGGAGCGGTGGATGAGCGCGTCGGCGCGCGGCCCCACCCAGTTCTCCTGCACGTGCGTGGCGTCGATCGCGTCGATGGACTCGAAGTAGTCGAAGGAGTTGGCGGGCACGTGCGTGGCGCCGAGGTCGGCGAGGAGCACGGGCGGGCGCGCGATGGTGTAGGCCACGTCCTCGGCGGTGACGGGATCGCCGTTGTGGAACTGCATCCCCTCGCGCAGCGTCCACACCATGGTCGTGTCGTCGATCTGCTCGTAGCCGACCGCGCCGTCCATCGAAAAGACGCCCTTGCTCACCTGGAAATCGAGCAGGTGGTTGAAGACGTTCTGCGTGACCTCGCCGTTGTTCGTGTGGAAGACGGCGGGGTCGAGGCCCTGGTCCTCGGTGCTCTTCCAGGTGCGGAAGATGCCGCCGCGACGCGGGGCCGACGGATCCACGGTGGGCGCGGCGGTGGCCGTGGCGGTCGGCGTGGCCGTCGCCTGCCCCCCCCCGTCGTCGGCCGCCCGCGTGGGCGCGGCGGTGGCCGTGGGATCGGGCGCGTCATCGTCATCGTCGTCGTCGCCGCAGCCCGCCAGGATGGCGGCGGAGCCCGCCGCGGCCACGCCAGCCCCGGCGAGGAAGCCGCGGCGGTTGAAGCGCCTCCCGCGAAGGCGCAGCCAGTAGTTGTCCCGTTCGCGCATCGTTCTTCCTTCCCGCCGCGGCCTCGAGCCGGAGCGTCAATGCGGATGCGCGGCACGATACGCCCGAAGGGGACCGCGCCGCAAGAGTCAAGCGAGGCGCTAGATGCGGCCCCGCAGGCGCGGGTCGAGCGTGTCCCGCACGGAGTCGCCGAAGATGTTGAAGGCGAAGATCGTGAGGGCGAGGGCCGCGCCGGGGAAGATGGCGATCCACTGCGCGCTCTGGAAGAAGCGGCGCGAGTCCCCGCTCAGCTCCGCCCCCCAGGAGGGAGCGTCCGAGCCCAGCAGGAAGGAGAGCGTCGCCTCCGTGAGGATGGCGGCGGGCAGGCTGATCGTGGTGAGCACGATCATGAGGCCCGTGATGTTGGGCAGGATGTGGCGCAGCATGATGCGAAGCTGCCCGGCCCCGATGAGCGTGGCGGCCTCCACGTACTGGGCGTTGCGCTGCTCCAGCACGGAGCCGCGCATGATGCGGAAGGCGCTCGGCATGAAGAAGAGTGAGATGGCCAGGACGCGGGCTAACTCCTCTTTTGGCAGGGCTGGCAGGTCCGGGAGCTGATCGCCCAGCACCACGTCGATGACGAGGGCCAGCAGCAGCGCGGGAACGGCGATGATCATGTCGGCGATGCGGCTGAAGGTGAAGTCGACCACGCCCGCGAGGAAGCCCGCGATGAGGGCCAGCAGCGTGCCGCCGAGCGTGCCCACGATCACCGTGGCCACGCCGATCTTGAGCGAGATGCGGCCCCCGTAGAGCACCCGGGACCAGACGTCCCGCCCCTGCCGGTCCGTGCCGAAGAAGAACTCGCCGCTGGGCCCCTCGAGCACGTTCGGGGTGAAGGCCTGCAGCGACTGCGGGTCGGTGGTGCGCAGCAGCGGCGCGGCGCCCGAGGCGAAGGCCACGAGCAGGATGAGCATGATGCCGAGCGCCCCGGCCGGTTCCCGCCGCGCCCAGCGCAGGGGATTGAACCGCTGGCGCGGCGGCAGCAGGTACTCCTGCTCGTCGAGGGTGGTCGCGGGGGATTCGATGGCCTGCGTCATGGCTAATACCTGATCCGCGGATCGACCACCGTGTAGAGGACGTCCACCAGCAGCGTGATGAACATGAACATGGTGGCGAAGATCATCACGGTCATGAGGATGACCGGGTAGTCCCGCGCGAGCAGCGCCTCGAAGGTGAGCAGGCCGATGCCGGGGATGGCGAAGATCTGCTCGGCCACGACGGCCCCGCCCAGAATCGTGCCCAGCTGCAGGCCGATGACGGTGAGCACGGGGATGAGGGCGCTGCGGAACACGTGGCGGAAGACGACCACGCGCTCGCGCAGGCCCTTCGCCCGCGCCGTGCGTACGTGGTCGGAGTAGAAGACCTCCAGCATGGCCGAGCGCACGATGCGGGCCGTGTAGGCCGCGCCCGCGTAGGCCAGGATGGCCGCCGGGAAGATGATGATGGAGAGGTTCTTGAGCGGATCCTCGGGGAAGGTGACGTACTCCTGGATCGGGTTCCAGTCGAACCAGACGACGGCGTAGATGATGATCAGCGTGGCCGTCCAGAAGTTGGGCACGGAGATGCCGAGGATGGTTCCCGTTCGCAGCAGGTAATCGAGCACGCTGTTGCGCCGCACCGCCGACACGATGCCCACGGGCAGGCTGATGACGGTCGAGAGCAGGATCGTGATGGCCCCGATCTCGATGGTGTTGGGCAGCCGCTCCACCACGGACCGCCCGACGCTGTCATGGGGCGGCGTGAGCGAGGTGCCGAGGTCGCCCCGGAAGATGCCGCCCAGCCAGTCGAAGTACTGCACGTACCAGGGGCGGTCGAGGCCCAGCTGCTCGCGGAAGGCGTCGAGGTTGCGGGATTCGGAGATGCCGGCCACCACGGAGAAGGCGGCGTCGCCCGGCAGGATGAAAATGAGCAGGAAGAGGATGAAGGAGAGGACGAGCAGCGTGACGGGGATGGCCACGGCGCGGCGCAGGATGTAGGTCCACATGGCTCCCCCTCGCGCCCGCCCCCGCGGATGCGTGCCGATTCTGGCCCATCCAGGCGTCGCGCCGCAACCACCCGCCCCGCCATGCGTGTAGACTTGGCGGCACGACGCAGGGAGGCCCCACGATGACCGCGCCCGCCGAAGCCCCCATCATCGAGCCCGGCGAGTTCCTGACGGACGAGCACCGCATCGACCCCTTCCCCCTCTACAAGAAGATCCGCGACTGGGAGCCGGTCTACCGCGACCAGTTCCAGAACCGCTTCGTGGTCACGCGCTACGCCGACATCTGGGACGCCTACAAGCGCAGCCGCGAGGGCGGCGACTTCACGCGCGCCGTCTACGACCCGAAGGGCAAGTACGAGTTCGGCTCGGAATCGCCGCTCGGCCCCACCATCCTCGAAATGGGCGAGGGCGCGGAGCACCGCTGGAGCCGCGGCATCGTGGCGGGCGAGTTCGTGGGCCGCAAGCTGCTCGTCTGGCTGCCCGTCATCGAGGAGACGGCGGCGGAGATGATCGGGCGCTTCTCCGTGGAAGCGGCGGAGAGTCTGGCGGGCGGCATCGCCGGGCGCGGCGAGGTGGACCTGGTGTCGCAGTTCAGCCAGCGCTTCCCCATCCGCGTCATCGCCGGGATGCTGGGCCTGCCGCGCGCGGATTTCGACTACTTCGAGGGCATCTACAACACGCTCTTCGCGGGCATGGGCTACGGGCGCGCCTACTTCCGCTCGGCGGAGCAGGCCAAGTTCGCGCTGCACGACTACCTCACGCCCATCATCGCCGCGCGCCGCGCCGATCCCACGGACGACCTCATCTCCAAGTTCGTCACCGCCGAGATGTCGGGGGAGATGATGACGGACGAGCAGATCAAGGCCTTCGTCACGCTGCTGCTGGTGGGCGGGGGGGACACCACGCATAAGGCCATCGACGCCATGTGGTGGAACCTGCTGCGCCATCCCGAGCAGTACGAGGCCGTGCGCGCGCGGCCGGATCTGATGGACCGCGTGTTCACGGAGATGCTGCGCTACGACGGCTCCAACCACTACCAGCAGCGGCGCACGCTGCGCGAGACGGAGCTGGGCGGGCGCATCATCCCCATGGGCGCGAGCGTGGCCCTCTGCCTCGGCTCCGGCAACCGCGACGAGCGCGTGTTCCGCGACCCCGACACGTTCGACATCTTCCGCGAGGACCTCTACTTCGGGAAGGAGCTGCGCACGGGCTACTGGAAGGACGGCGTGGCCAGCCACCTCGGCTTCGGGCAGGAGCGGCACTTCTGCATGGGCTACGCCATGGCGCGGCAGGAGGCGGTGATCGCGAGCACCATGCTGCTGGACGTGCTGAAGAACCCGCGCCTGAAGGACGTGCCCAACGACGGCATCGTCTTCCCGCCGCCGGGCAAGGGCGGCGTGCGCGGCCTCCTCCACCTCGACATCGAGTTCGACCTGCCGGGGAGCACCCGATGACGGAGAGGCGCCGCGCCCGCCGTCGCGGCCTTGCCCCGCTGCGCGGCATCGCGCGGCTGCTGTGGGGGACGCTGCGGCTGGCGGGGCGCGCGCTGCGCGGACTCTGGCGGCTCGGCCCCGGCCAGCCGCGCGACGGGCGTTAGGGCAAACGCCTACAATCCGCGCGTCGCAAGGCGTCCCGCGCGGACGCCAATCCGGGCGGCCCGGGGCACACGATGGCCACGATTCTCGCGCACATCAGGATCAAGGACGGCAAGGAGGCGCGCTTCGAGGAGCTGGAGGGGGCGCTCTGGCGCGACACCCACGCCCACGAGACGCGCGTGCGCCGCTACGAGTTCTGGCGCGGCGCGGAGAAGGGCCTCTACTACGGCCTGCTCTCCTTCGACAGCTTCAACGGCTTCATCGAGCATCAGGCCAGCCCGCACCACGAGGATTCGGGGCTGGGCGAGGTGATCGAGGGCATCCGCCTGGAGTGGGTCGACCCCGTGCCCGGCGCGTCCGACCTGTCGACCACGGACACGGAGCCGGTGGCGGCGGACGCGAACGACCTGCAGAAGCAGTACCACGCCCAGTTCCAGCCGGATGTTCAGGACTGGTGGAGGGCGCTGCGCGGCCAGTCGTAGCGCCGTCGGGGCCGGGTTCCCCGCCGGGCGGCGGGGCGCGTTTGGACGCTGGCGGGCGCTCCGTGCTAGAGTGCCGCCGTTCCCTGTGGGAGAATTCACAAGCGGCCTGCGCGTGCTCCACGAATACGGTCACATCGCCATCCTCGTCATCATCGCGCTCATCTTCCCGGCGGGCGCGATCGTGCAGTCGTGGGCGTTCCAGTTCGCCGGCATCCGCCCGCGCGTGCCCTCCGACCCGGTGAAGGAGGACACCTACGAGTGCGGCATGGTGACGCGCGGCCCCGCGCTCACGCAGTTCAACTTCCGCTTCTACTACGTCGCCCTGCTCTTCCTGCTGTTCGACGTGGAGATCGTGTTCCTCTTCCCGTGGGCGGTGGTGGTCGAGGACGCCGGACTGGCGGGCCTCGGCAAGATCGCCATCTTCGTGGGCACGTTCGTGGTGGGCGGCCTCTACGCCTGGCGCAAGCGCGCGCTGGAGTGGGGCTGATGACGCGCTGGTGGAGCGGCGAGGAGCTGGCGCGCGAGGCCGAACGGCTCGTGCCCGGCGCCGTGGCGCGCGCGGACGCGGTCGCCTGCGTGCTCCATCCCGAACGCGCCGTCGAGGCCTTCCTCGCCCTGCGCGACGACGCCGGCACGGACTTCGCGCACCTCGCCAACCTCTGCGCCGTGGACCTGTGGGACCGCTTCGAGGTGGTCTACCACGTGCAGTCGCTGGAGCGGAATTGGATGGCCTGCGCCAAGCTGGAGACGGCGGACCGCGAGTCGCCCGCCGTGCCCAGCGTGACGGAGGTGTGGCAGGGCGCGTGGATTCAGGAGTCGGAGGCGTACGACCTGTTCGGCATCCGCTTCGAGGGGCACCCGAACCTGCAGCGCATCCTGCTGTGGGACGGCTATCCGGGGCATCCCCTGCGGAAGGACTTTCTCGCCATGCCGGGCGGGCTGCAGCCCGGGCTGAACGAATTCGCGGGGGCCGCGCCGCGGCCCGAACCGCCGGTGCGGCCCGTCCCGTGAACGACGTCGTCCAGTCCGAGCCGTTCGTCATGAACATCGGGCCGCAGCACCCGTCCACGCACGGCGTGTTCCGCGTGAAGGCCACGGTGGACGGCGAGCGCGTGGTGGACGCGGAGATGGTGATCGGCTACCTGCACCGTTCCATGGAGAAGCTGGCGGAGGAGCGCACCTACACGCAGAACATCCCCTTCACGGACCGCACGGACTACCTGAGCAGCATGTCGAACAACCTGGGCTACTGCCTGGCGGTGGAGAAGCTGGCGGGCATTGAGACGCCGCCGCGGGGGCAGGCCATCCGCGTGATCATGGCCGAGCTGCAGCGGCTGGCCAGCCACTGCATGGGCGCGGGCGCCTTCGCCAACGACACCGGCGCGTGGCAGACGCCGATCATGTGGTTCATGCGCGAGCGCGAGAAGATTCTCGACATCTTCGAGATGACCAGCGGCGCGCGTCTCACCTGCAACTACATGCGCATCGGCGGCGTGGCCTTCGACCTGCCGCGCGGCTTCGAGGAGCGCGTGCGCGAATTCATCGCGCCCATGCGCCAGACCATCGCGGACGGCGAGGGACTGCTCTCGGGCAACGAGATCTTCCTGGCGCGGGCGCGCGACGTGGCCGTCGTCCCCCACGAACTGGCGATCAACGCCTCCCTCAGCGGGCCCATGCTGCGCGGCAGCGGCGTCGCCTGGGACATCCGCAAGGCCGATCCCTACTGCGGCTACGAGCAGTACGAGTTCGACATCCCCATCGGCTACCGCGGGGACGCCTACGACCGCTTCATCGTGCGGCTGGAGGAGATGCGGCAGAGTCTGCGCATCGTGGAGCAGGCGCTGGACGGGCTGCCGGGCGGGCCGCACAGCACGGAGGTGCCGCTGGCACTGCGCCCGCCCGCGGGGGAGGCCTACGCGCGCATCGAGAGCCCGCGCGGGGAGCTGGGCTACTACCTGGTGAGCGACGAGGGGCCCTCGCCCTACCGCTTCCACATCCGCCCGCCCTCGCTGATCAACCTGAGCGTGCTGCGCGAGATGACGGTGGGCGGCTCCATCGCCGACGCCATCGTGGCGCTCGGCTCCATCGACATCGTCGTCGGCGAGATCGACCGCTGATGCCGACCGCGACCGACCACTGGTACGACTTCCGCGACCTCTCCAACCTGTCGCGCGTCATCCTCGAGGGGATCGATAGCGTGGCCCCGTCCGAGCTGGCCTACCTGGTGGCCCCGCTGATCGGCTTCGTGGCGTTCTTTCTCGTGTTCGTGCTGCCCTCGCAGCTGTTCCTCGGCGTCTACGGGGAGCGGCGCATCATCGGGCGCATGCAGGCGCGCAAGGGTCCGAACCGCGTGGGGCCGTTCGGGCTGCTGCAGCCGCTGGCGGACGCGGTCAAGCTGCTGCAGAAGGAGGCGCTCACGCCCGCGCGCGCGGACCGCGCCATCATGTGGGCCGCGCCCGTCTTCTTCGTCGCGCCGGCGGTGCTGCTCTTCGCCGTCATCCCCTTCGGGCCGCGCATGGTGTTCGCCGACCTGCCCGCCGGGCTCATCTTCTTCATCGCCGTGTCGGGATTGCCGGTGCTGGCGGCCTTCATGGCGGGCTGGGGATCGAACAACAAGTACAGCCTCTTCGGGGCCATGCGCATCGTGGCCATGTCCGTCAGCTACGAGGTGCCGCTGGTGCTGATGCTGCTGGGCGTGGCCGTGTTCGCCAACACGCTGAGCCTGCCCGGCATCGTGCTCTTCCAGGCGGAGGTGGACCTGTGGCTGGTCTTCATGATGCCGTTGGCCTTCGCCGTCTACTTCATCTGCGTGAGCGCGGAGCTGAACCGCACGCCCACGGACATCGCGGAGGCGGAATCGGAGATCGTGGCGGGCTACCTGACCGAGTACAGCGGCATGAAGTGGGGGCTGTTCTACGGCATGGACATCGGCTACGCGCTGGCGGCCTCGGCCTTCGCCGCCACCGTCTTCCTCGGCGGCTGGTCCATGTGGGGGCTGGAGCAGTGGGTGCCGCCGTGGGTCATCTTCGTGGCCAAGACGCACCTCTTCTACTTCGTGTTCATCTGGACGCGGGGCACGCTGCCGCGCCTGCGCGTGGACCAGCTGATGGGGTTCGCCTGGAAGTTCCTGCTGCCGCTGGCCGTGTTCAACCTCTTCCTCGTGGCCATCGAACGGCTGCTGTGGGCGGAGGCCGGGCTGGGCGACGGCATCGTCTTCGCCTTCGCCGCCGCCAACGTCGTGCTCTCGGCGGCGGCGGTGTGGGGCTGGGCGCGGCTGCTCGGCTACCGCCCCGAACGCATGCCCACGCGCCCGCGGCTGGCGCGCGAGGCGGGCGGCTACGTCCCCCTCGACCCCATCGACGAGCCCGCATCGGGGGGGCGCTAGCGTGGAGGGCGCGGGCGTGCAGATTGCCTTCTGGGCGCTGGCCGGCCTCACGCTGGGGGCGGCGGGGGGCGTGATGGCCTCGCGCAACCTGCTGCACGCCGTGCTCTTCCTGATCGTGGCCTTCATCGGCGTGGCGGGCTTCTTCGTGCTGCTCTCCGCCGAATTCATCGCCCTCGCGCAGGTCGTGATCTACGTGGGGGCCATCGCCGTGCTGCTGCTCTTCGCCATCGTGCTCACGCCGCGCACCCTGCGCGACAACTCGGAGACGGCCATGGTCGGGCCCGCCATCCTGCTGGGCACGGCGCTGGCGGCGGTGCTCCTGTTCGTCGTCCACGACGCCGCCTGGGGCGCGGGCGCGGCCGATCCGGGCATCGGCGCGGCGGACCTCGGGCGGGCGCTGCTCTCCACCTGGGTGCTGCCCTTCGAGATCGCCTCCGTGCTGCTCACCATGGCGCTCGTGGCGGCCATCATGCTCGTGCGCCCGCAGGCGGAGGAGGACGCCGACGCCGGGGCCGCGGACGGCGGCGGGGAGGAGGGGGCGTGACGCTCACGCTGGAGCACTTCCTCACGGTCGCGGCCCTGCTCTTCTGCCTGGGGCTGGTGATCGCGCTGAGCAAGCGCAACGCCGTGGGCATGTTGATGGGCATCGAGCTGATGCTGAACGCGGTGAACCTGACGCTGATCGCGTTCTCGCGCTTCGGGACCGGCGGCGAGGCCGTCGCCGGCCACGCCTTCACGGCCTTCGTCATCACCGTGGCCGCGGCGGAGGCGGCGGTGGCGCTGGCGCTGGCCGTGTCCGTCTACCGCAGCCGCCAGACGGTCGAGGTCGACCAGCTCGACCTCCTGAGGCTGTAGCGCCATGTGGGTCGAATTCATGAGCGTGGCGAACGGGTACGTGGCGGAGACGTGGCGCGAGCTGTTCGCGGCGGAGGGGCTGCGCGTCATCGTCATCCCGCCCGTGGGGCGCGGCGAGGACGCCTCCATGCGCGACGCGCGCGCCATCTACGTGCCCACGGGCAAGGCCCACGTGGCGCGCGAAATCCTGAGGAAGATCTAGGCATGGGCGACGTCCCCGGCATCGGCGAGGCGGCGCTCTGGGCCATCATCCTCTGCCCGCTGGCGGCCTTCACCGCCATCGCCCTCTACCTGCGCAAGCTTCCGAAGGTGGCGGGCTGGGTGAGCATCGCGGCCATCGCCGCCTCCTTCGCGCTGGCGCTGGTCGCGCTGGTGGACACGCTGGGCGCGGACGGCCACGCGGTCACGCACACGCACGACTGGTTCCACGCGGGGCCGCTGCAGCTGAGCCTGGGCGTGCGCCTGGACGGGCTCACGGCGGTCATGCTGGTGGTGGTCACGAGCGTGGCCCTGCTGGTGCAGGTCTACTCGCAAGGCTACATGGAGCACGACCCCGGCTACGGGCGCTACTACGCCTGGATGAGCCTCTTCATCACGGCCATGCTCGGGCTGGTGCTGGCGGACAACCTCTTCATGCTCTTCGTGTTCTGGGAGCTGGTGGGGCTTTCCAGCTACCTGCTCATCGGCTTCTGGTTCCACAAGCCGAGCGCCGCCGCCGCCGCCAAGAAGGCGTTCATCGTGACGCGCATCGGGGACCTGGGGCTGCTGGCGGCCATGCTGCTCATCTGGACGCGCGGGGGCACGCTGGCCATCGACGAAATCCACGAGCTGGTGCTCACGGGAGCGCTGTCGGGGACGACGCTGACGCTGTTCGGGCTGGGGCTGTTCGCGGGGGCGGTGGGCAAGAGCGCGCAGTTCCCCCTGCACGTGTGGCTGCCGGACGCCATGGAGGGCCCCACGCCCGTCTCCGCGCTCATCCACGCGGCCACCATGGTGGCCGCCGGGGTGTACCTCATGGCGCGCTTCTTCCCCGTGCTGGAGGCGTCGCCGGACGCGCGCGAGACGGTGGCCTGGATCGGCGCGGCCACGGTGGCGGTGGGGGCGGCGCTGGCGCTGGTGCAGACGGACCTGAAGCGCGTGCTGGCCTACTCCACCATCAGCCAGCTGGGCTACATGATGCTGGCGCTGGGCGTGTTCGGCTACGCGGTGGCGGTGTTCCACCTGTTCACGCACGCCTTCTTCAAGGCCCTGCTCTTCCTCGGCAGCGGCTCCGTGAACCACGCCACCAACACCTTCGACATGCGCCGCATGGGCGGCCTGCGCACGGTCATGCCGCTCACCTGCTGGACCTTCCTCATCGGCACGCTCAGCCTGGCCGGGGTCTTTCCGCTGGCCGGCTTCTGGTCGAAGGACGAGATCCTGCTGGAGGCGTGGCACCAGAACCGCGCCCTCTACGCCATCGCCGCCGTGGCCGCTTTCGCCACCGCGCTCTACATGTTCCGCGCCGTGTTCATGACCTTCTTCGGAACCTACAAGGGCGGCGAGCCGGTGGACCCGGCGGACGAGGACTCGCATTTCCACGGCGACCCCGCCCGTCCGCACGAATCGGGGCGCGTGATGACGTGGCCGCTGCTGGCGCTGGCGGCGGGGGCCGTGGCGGCGGGCTGGTGGGCCTGGGGACGCGAGTTCCAGCACTTCGTGGAGGGGGCTGTGCCCGCCGACGCGCTCCACCACGCGCCCCCCTTCAGCTACGGCATCGCCATCGCGTCGTCGCTCATCGCCGTGGCCGGCATCGCGACGGCGTGGGCCATCTACCACCGGCGGCTGGTCGATTCCGCCCAAATCCGGCGCACGGCCTACCCGCTGGCCCTGCTGCTGGAGCGCAAGTTCTTCCTCGACGACCTGTACGAGCGGGCCTTCGCCGCGCAGGCCTTCCAGCGCGGCTGGAACCGGCTGCTGGCGGCCTTCGACGCGCGCGCCGTGGACGGGGCCGTGAACGGCGCGGGCTGGCTGGGGACGCAGTCGGGCCGCGTCCTGCGCCACGCGCAGACGGGGCAGCTGCAGCTGTACGGGGCGGCGCTCGTGGCGGGCGCGATCGTGGCCGCCATCATCGTGCTGGCGACGGGATCGTAGGGGAGGGCGCGCGTGGAACTGACCGTGCTCGTTTTCCTGCCCGCTTTCGCGGGGCTGCTGGCGCTGGCGCTGCCCGCCGGGCGGGCGCGGCACGCGCGCTGGGTGGCGCTGGCGGGGGCGCTGGCGGCGCTGGCGCTTTCGCTGGTCCTCTTCTTCCGCTTCGAGAACGGCGGCGGCTTCCAGTTCGCCGACCGCGCCAGCTGGATCGACGCGGGCGGCTTCGAAATCCAGTACTTCCTGGCGGTGGACGGCCTGAGCCTGCCGCTGGTGGTGCTGACCGCCTTCCTGACGGTGGCGGCGGTGCTCGTCTCCTTCGGCATCGAATACCGCCAGCGCGCCTATTTCGCCTGCCTGATGGTGCTGTCCACCTCCGTGCTGGGCGTGTTCACGGCCATGGACTTCCTGCTCTTCTTCCTGTTCTGGGAGCTGGAGCTGTTCCCCATGTACCTGCTCATCTCCATCTGGGGATCGGGGCGGCGCGAGTATTCGGCCATGAAGTTCGTGCTCTACACGGTGGCGGGGTCGGCCTTCATGCTGGTGGCCATCCTCGCGCTGGCGCTGGGCGCGGGCACCTTCGACATGGCCGTGCTGGGGCAGTCGGGCGTGGAGAGCGCGGCGCTGCCGCTGCGCTGGGTGTTCCTCTTCCTGTTCATCGGGTTCGCGGTGAAGCTGCCCATCGTGCCCCTGCACACGTGGCTGCCGGACGCGCACGGGGACGCGCCCACGGCGGTCTCCGTGATGCTGGCGGGGGTGCTGCTGAAGATGGGGGGCTACGCCATCATCCGCACCTGCGTCACCATCCTGCCGGGGGAGGCGCGCGACTACGGCGTATGGTTCGCGGCCATCGGCGCGGCCAGCGTGCTCTACGGGGCCTTCGTCACCTTCCGCCAGACGGACGTGAAGCGGCTCATCGCCTACTCGTCGGTGAGCCACATGGGGCTGGTGCTGCTGGGCATCGGCGCGCTGGGCACGACGGCCATGGTGGGGGCGGCCTACCAGATGCTGGCGCACGGGCTGATCACGGGGCTGCTGTTCGTGGTGGTGGGGCTGATGTACGAGCGCACGCACACGCGCGAGATCAGCCGCCTGGGCGGGCTGGCGCGGCAGATGCCGCTGCTGGCGGCGGGCCTCGTGTTCGCGGGCTTCGCCAGCGTGGGACTGCCCGCGCTGGCGGGCTTCGTGGCCGAGGTCACGATCTTCCTCGGCGCCTTCCAGGCCCATGAATGGGCCGTGATCATGGCCATCTTCGGCGTCGTCCTCTCCGCCGGCTACATCCTCTGGACGCTGCAGCGCGTCGTCTTCGGGCCAGTGCGCCCCGAATGGGCGGACGCGGGCGACCAGCGCCACTGGTGGGAGCACGCCAGCGTGGCCGGACTGGTCGCGCTCGTCATCCTGCTGGGCGTCTACCCCGACCTGATCATGGACATGCTCGATCCCGCCATCGGGGCGGTGAGCGCGAGGGTGGGATCGTGAGGGAGCTGGACGTCGTCGGTCCCCAGCTGGCGGTGCTGCTGGCGGCGGGGGCGGTGCTGGCGTGGGACGCGCTGGCCCCGCGGCGGCGGGCGGCGCTGCCCTGGATCGCGCTGGCGGGCCTCGCGGCGGCGGCGGCGTGGACGACCGCCTGGGCCGTGCGCGGCGATTTCGGCGACGCCTTCGAGGGCACCTTCAGCATCGATCCCTTCTCCGTTTTCTTCCAGTACGTGTTCGCGGGCGTCACGGCCATCGTGGTGATCGCCTCCATCGACTGGGTGGAGCGCGAGGGCCGCCGCCAGTCGGAGTACTACGCGCTGGTGCTGACGGCGTCGGCGGGGCTGATGTTCCTGGCGGGGGCGCGCGACCTGATCACCATCTTCCTCGCGCTCGAGCTCTCCTCCATCCCGCAGTACGCGCTGGCGGGCTGGGGCAAGGACCGGCGCTCCGGCGAGGCGGGCGTGAAGTACCTGCTGCTGGGGGCCATGGCCTCGGCCCTGCTGCTCTACGGCATGGCCCTGCTCTACGGCTTCAGCGGCTCCACGCTGCTCACGGACATCGCCGCCGCCGTGGCCGCGGAGGGCGCGGACAACCGCTCGCTGCTCGTGGTGGCGATGGTGCTGCTGATCGCCGGGTTCGGCTTCAAGATGGCGGTCGTGCCCTTCCAGATGTGGGTGCCCGACGTCTACCAGGGCGCGCCCACGCCGGTGGCCGCCTTCCTCTCCGTGGGCTCCAAGGCGGCGGCCTTCGCGGTCGTCATGCGCCTCTTCTTCGAGGGCCTGGGCGAGGAGTTCCTGAGCGACGACTGGGCGCTGGTGTTCGCCGTCGTGGCGGCGGTGTCGATGACGCTGGGGAATGCGCTGGCGCTGGCGCAGCGGGACATCAAGCGGATGCTGGGCTACTCATCCATCGCGCAGGCGGGCAACTTCATGATCGGGCTGGCGGCGGTGGCGGTGGCGGGGGAGCGCTTCGTGGCGGGGGCGAGCGGCGTGCTGCTGTTCGTGGCCGCCTACGCCTTCACCAACCTGGGGGCCTTCATCGCCGTCATCGCCATCTCGCGGCGCACGGGCAGCGACGAGATCGCCAGCTACGCGGGCCTCTGGCAGCGCGCGCCGCTGCTGGCGCTGGCGCTGGCCCTCTGCCTCGTCTCGCTGGCGGGCATCCCCCCCACGGCGGGCTTCTGGGCCAAGCTCTACGTGTTCAACGCGGGCATACGCGCCGACCTCGTGTGGCTCGTCATCGTGGGCGTGCTCAACTCCGTCGTCTCCGCCTACTACTACCTCGCCGTCGTGCGGCGCATGTTCCTGGGCGAGGCGGAGGACGAGCGGCGGCTGCCGGTCGCGCCCACGGTGGCGCTGGCGCTGGGCGTGGCCACGCTGGGCGTGCTCGTCTTCGGCATCGTGCCCATGCCGCTGGTGGACGCCGCGCGCGAGGCCGCCGCCGTCTTCGCCGTGGCCAGGTGAGCGGCGAGCTCCGCGCCGTCGAATTCATCGTCCACGACGACCACGCGGAGTACGTCGACGACACCGCCCTCGCGGCGCTGGCCGTGCGCGTGCTCGAGGGCGAGGGCGCGGACGCCGACGCCCTGCTCACGGTGTTGATGGGGGACGACGAGATCCTGCGCGACCTGAACCGGCGCTTCCTCGGCGTCGACGCGCCCACGGACGTGCTCGCCTTCCCGGACGCGGAGCCGCTGCCCGGGGAACCGGCCGACCTCGGCGACATCGCCATCAGCCTGCCTATGGCCGCGCGGCAGGCCGACGAGCACGGCCATCCGCTCGGCGCGGAGCTCGCGCACTTGCTCGTGCACGGCATCCTGCACCTGTGCGGCTACGAGCACGAACGGGGGGGCGCGGAGGCGGCGCGCATGCGGGCGCGCGAGGAGTCGTATCTGGGCGACATAACGATTCACGGGGAAGCGGACGCGACGGGCGCGTAGACTGGGCGCGATTCCCCGAGGAGGCGAACCATGGCGACGGTGACGCGCGACGGCGTGACGCTTTACTACGAGACGGCGGGCACGGGCCCGGCCATCCTGCTCACGCACGGCTTCGCCGCCAGCGCGCGCATGTGGCGCGGCCAGCTGGAGGCGTTCGCGGACCGCCACCGCGTCATCGCCTGGGACATGCGCGGGCACGGCGGCACGGACAGCCCCGCCGACGCCGCGGCCTACTCCGAGGCGGAGACCGTGGCCGACATGGCCGCCGTGCTCGACGCCTGCGGGGAGGAGCGCGCCATCGTCGGCGGGCTGTCGCTGGGCGGCTACATGTCGCTCGCCTTCCACCTGCGCCATCCGGAGCGCACGCGCGCGCTCATGCTGTTCGACACGGGGCCGGGCTACAACAACGCGGAGGCCCGCGAGGGCTGGAACCGCTTCGCCATCGCGCGCGCGGAGGCGTTCGAGTCGCGGGGGCTGGAGGCGCTGGGCGGTTCGTCGGAGGTGCGGGACGCGGGCCACCGCTCGGCGGAGGGGCTGGCCCGGGCCGCGCGCGGGATGCTCACGCAGCGGGACGCGCGCGTCATCCGGTCGCTGCCCGCCATCGCCGTGCCCGCGCTCAATCTGGTGGGCGCGGACGACGCCAACTTCCTCGCCGCCCACGGCTACATGGGCGAGCAGATCCCCGGCGCGACGAGCGTGGTCATCCCCGACGCGGGGCACGGCGTGAACATCGACCAGCCCGCCGCCTTCAACGAGGCCGTGCGCGCCTTCCTCGACGCGCTGCCGCCCGAAGCCTGAGCTGGAACGCGGGGCGGGGGGCAAGCGGCGGGGGCGCGTCTGCTACCCTTTCCCCCAGACCGTTCGGGAGGAAGCCCCGTGCTCACGCTCATCTCGCCCGCCAAGGCCCTCGATTTCGACGGCGGCGCGCGCGGCCTCGCGCCCACGCAGCCGCGCTTCGCCGCCGACACGGCCCTGCTCGTGGAACGCTGCAAGGAGCTGGAGGAGGACGACCTGCGGCGCCTCATGGGCCTCAGCGAGCCGCTGGCCCGGCTCAACCGCGCGCGCTTTCAGGAGATGCTCCCGCCGCCCGCCACGGAGAACGCCCGGCCCTGCGTGCTCGCCTTCCGCGGCGACGTCTACAAGGGGCTGGACGCGGACAGCCTCTCCGCCGACGACCTCGGCTGGGCGCAGGGGCGGCTGCGCATCCTCTCCGGCCTCTACGGGCTGCTGCGCCCGCTCGACCTGATCCAGCCCTACCGGCTGGAGATGGGCACGAAGCTGCGCAACGCGCGCGGCGGCAACCTGTACGAGTTCTGGGGCGCGCGCCTCGCCCACGCGCTCAACGAGGAGACGGACGCGGCGGCGGACGCGCCCGTGCTCAACCTCGCCTCGAATGAGTACGCCAGGGCCGTGCCGCCCGCCGAGCTGCGCCGCCCGCTCATCAGCGCCATCTTCCAGGAGGAGCGCGGGGGCCAGCTGAAGACGATCGGGCTGGTGGCCAAGCGCGCCCGCGGCCTGATGGCGCGCTACGTCATCCGCAACCGCATCGACGACGCGGAGGCGCTGCGCGACTTCGCGGAAGAGGGCTACGCCTACCGCCCGGACCTGTCGGAGGCGGACCGCCTGGTGTTCGCGCGCTGACGGGGGTAGCGGCGCGGCTGGCGGGGGCGTACGATACCGGCATGGTCACGTTCGACACGCTGAAGGCGTCCCGGCGGCTGCGGGACGCGGGTTTCGAGGAGGAGAAGGCGGACGCGCTGGTCCACGCCTTCGCCGAGGACATCGGCGCGAACCTGGCCACGAAGGACGACATCGCCCTGCTCCGCCAGGAGATGGCCGTGGGGTTCGAGTCCCAGCGCAAGGACACGGCTGCTGAGATGGCCCTGCTTCGCAACGACATGACCGCCGAGCTGGCCGCCCAGCGCCAGGAGATGACCGCCGAGCTGGCCGCCCAGCGCAAGGACACGGCCAACGAGTTCGCCGCCGTGCGGCAGGAGCTGGCCGCCCAGCGCAAGGATATGGCCAGCGAGTTCGCCGCCGTGCGGCAGGAGATGGCCAACGGGTTCGAGTCCCTGCGCAAGGACATGACCGCCGACATGGCGCTCCTGGAGCAGCGGATGAGCCTCCGCATCGCGCTGGCCGCCGGCGGGGGCGTGACCGCCATCCTCACCGCCATCGGCATCGTCGCGGGCATCATCGTCTCGCGGCTCTAGCGCTGCGCCCTGCGAACAGCGACTCCTCAAGATAATGGGCCTCGCACGCCGCCGGTGGTTGGCGGCGCGCGAGGCCAGTACAGAAGGTGCGACAAACTTAGACTTAGGATTACTAACATCCAGCGTTTCCCAGTCAAGGGGAGTGAGACGAGGATGATAGGCGGAATAATACGATTATTCAGTAAAACTTGATCTTTCCTTAACAATCTCCAATCCTTAAATGCATCTCCAATTCCTTCAGATACGGCATCGAGTAAAGCTAGAAGATACTCTGTTAAGGATACATTTTCTATTAGAGGCACATTTCTTGTAAAGTATAAACTCTCTGCCAGACTATCCATATCTCTATATCCAAATGTAGCACTATTGAGAATAAGAACGAATACTGTCAAGATTACTGCTAATCTCTTTGCTCTATCTATTCTCATTATTATGACTAACTGATTAAATTGATCGAGAATCCTTCTCATTCTTCATCCTTTCGGGAATGTTTTCGTTAGCGATAACTTTCTCGATATGTTCTGATTACTCACTATCAGTTTTCTTAATTATTAATACGTGCGGAGGGGTGCCGAACCCCATGCTTCTCTCAGCGTGCTCTCCTCCGGCCCAGAGTCTCGCGCTTGCGCGACAGGCCGTGCAGGAACCTTACCAGAGGGCACGCTTTCGGGCAAATCGACTTGGGCGCGTTCGGGTGCCAGCCGTTTGACCGGGCCGCGCCCGTGCCCTATCGTCCCCCGCGACGAACTGGCGAGGCGCTGTGCGTCCGCCCCGTGACATCCCCGGCAAGAGTTGCGGTCACCGCCTCCTTGTCGGTTCACGGTGGATGCGCCAGTTCGTCGACTACGCTTTCCCTTGCCGCAAGGAGGCTTCTCCGTGAAGAACTGGATCATCGTCGCGCTCGTCGCCGTCATCGCCATCGGCGGCGCGGTCACCTTCGCCCAGTCGTCCCGCACGGCCAACGTCGAGATCCGCGTTCGCTCGCGCGCTTCAGTTGGGGCGCATTCTCCGCAGACCCATCGTCCTTCAATAGCGACACGTACCTGCGCTGAGCCGAACGCGCGCACCCGGTGGGCGCACGCCCGCGCTACTCCGCCTCCACCGTCACCTCGCCGGTGGCGCCGTCGATGGCGAGCATGGCGCCGTCGGGGATGAGGGTGGTGGCGTCGCGCACGCCCGCGACGGCGGGAATGCCGTACTCGCGCGCGACGGTGGCGGCGTGGCTGAGCGCGCCGCCCGTCTCCACCACCACGCCCGCGGCGGGGATGAAGAGCGGCGTCCAGGGGGCGTCGGTGACGGGCGCGACGAGGATTTCGCCGGGGAGCACGGTGGCCCCGGCGTCGGCGTCGGCGCTGAGGATGACGCGCGCGCGGCCCCGCGCCCTGCCCGGGCTGACGCCGGTGGCGCGGAAGGCGGTCTGGCCGGAGCCTTCGGCGCGCTGGCGCGGGGCGGCCTCGACGGGGCGGGTGAAGAGCACGGGCAGCTCGTAGTCGTGGAGGCGCTCGTATTCGCGGCGGCGTTCGGCCACGGCGTCCTGCACCTCGGCGGGGGAGAGGTCGTCGGCCACGGCGTCGGGCAGCTCGGCGAGGCGCAGGAACCAGACGTCGTCGGGATGGAGGAGGAGGCCGCGTTCGACCAGCCGCCGCCCCAGTTCGCGCAGGGGCGGGCGGTAGGTGCGGGCGGAGCGGGCCCAGTTGGCCTTGGTGCCCTCGCGTTCGCGGTTGAGCGTCTGGGCGAGGGCGAGGATGTCGCGGAATTCGGCGCGCGCGTCCCCGGGCAGGGCGGCCTCGACCTCGGCTTCGAGCGTGGCGCGGGCGGCGGCGCGCTCGGCCTCGAGGGCGTGGGGATCGCGCTCCGCGCCCGCGGCGAGGTCGGCGCGCAGGACGCCGAGCACGAAGTCGGGGGCCTCGTCCCAGGTGGCGCAGGAGGGGTCGGTCTCGCGCTGGCCGCGGAAGCCGAGGTCGACCATGAAGGCGGTCCATTCGCGCGCGAAGGCGGCCCAGTCGTCGTCGGGCGGCGCGGCCAGCCGCTCGGTGAGGCCCGCGGCGTCGATATCCGCCAGTTCGGCGGCGAGGGCGGGGCGGGCGGCGGCGAAGCGGCTGAGGTCCCAGATGGCCTTGGCCGGGCGGGCGCTCTCCACGCCCGTGAGGCCGCTGGTGAGGCCGCCCACCCATTCCGGCGGGTGGTCCGGCGCGTGCGCGTCGAGCAGGCCGCCGAGCAAGGTGGTCTGCATGCCCGCGCTCGACGTAACCCAGTAGTGCGTGAAGAAGACGTCGCCGCAGAGGGCGGTCGTCTCCTCCACGGCGGCGAGCAGCTCGGCGTCGCCGGCGGCGGACCAGTCGCGGGCGCGGCAGGCGTCGGCGGCGTCGCGCACGCGGGCGGCGTCGGCGGCCACGGAGGCGGCGGTGCCGGGCCAGAAGGCGGCGAGGCGGGCGCGCGTGGCGGTGGCGCGCTCCACGTCGGTGGCGGTTTCGGCGGTGATCTCCTCGTCGCCCTCGAAGAACTGCTTGAGGTAATCGGCGGAGCCGCCCGTCTCGAAGGTGGAGGTGAAGGCGTTGACGATGCCGATGTTGACGACGAACTGGCCGGCCACGATGGGGAGCATGGTGGCGCCGGGCGGGTCGGGGATGGGGACGAGGTCCTCGATGGCGAGTTCGCGCACGGCGATGCGGTGCCAGCGCTGCTCCCAGGCGCGGATGAGGTCGGCGGGCAGGGGGCGCGTGATGCCGGGCAGCACTTCCTCGGTGTTGCCGGTGGTATAGTCGTTGTAGCGCTCGACGATGGCGCTGTCCCAGCTGCAGAGCGGTTCGCGCAGGTTCTCCATGTTCGCCTCCCGCCGCGCCGGTCGCGCGGTCCGGCGGGCAATTTAGCAGCGATGGCGGCGTACGGCGCGTCCGGCGCGAGGGTGGCAGTTGGCGGCATCCGTTCCGTCCGAGCCCGCGCTGGGGGCGCTGCTGAGCGAACGCGGGAAGCTGCTCCTGCTGCTGGCGCTGGGCGCGTGCATGTTCCTGAGCGCGCTGGACGGCTCGATCGTGGCCACGGCGCTGCCGCGCATTCTCTCCGACCTCGACGGCTTCCAGCTGATCTCGTGGGTGATCACGCTCTACCTGCTGACCTCGACGGTGGCGGTGCCCATCGTGGGCAAGCTGTCGGACATGTTCGGGCGGCGTCCGTTCGTGATCGCGGGCGTGGTCGTGTTCCTGGCGGGATCGCTGGCCTGCGGCATCGCGCCGACCATGCCCGCGCTGATCGCGGCGCGCGGCCTGCAGGGGCTCGGCGGCGGCGTCATCCTCGCCTGCGTGCTGGTGGTCATGGCGGACATGTACACGCCCATCGAGCGGGCCAAGTACGTGGGCTACATCCTCGCCGTCATCACGGCGGGCACGCTCATCGGGCCGCCCGTGGGGGGCTTCCTCACGGACGGGCTGGGCTGGCGCTGGTGCTTCTTCATCAACCTGCCCATCGGGGCGGCGGCGCTGGTCTTCATCTGGCGCACGCTGCCGAACGTGCGCCACGGGGGACGCATCGGGGACATCGATTTCGCGGGCGCGGGGCTGCTCACGACGGCGACGGTGGCGGCCCTGCTGGCCATCGCCTGGACGGGCGACGCCTTCGGCTGGGGCTCGGCGGCGACGGTGGGGCTGCTGGCGGGGGCGGGCGCGCTCATGCTCCTGTTCGTGCTGCGCGAGCGCGGCCATCCCGAGGCCATCATCCCCATGGCCCTCTTCCGCAACCGCATGTACGTGCTCACGGGGCTGATCGCGCTCCTCTCCAGCGCCGTGCTCTTCTCCGCGGTGCAATACCTGCCCACCTTCATCCAGACCTCGCTGGGGGCGTCGGCGACCGTCTCCGGGCTGCTCTTCATGCCGCAGGCGCTGGGCATGGTGGCGGCCAGCATCGTGGGCGGGCGGCTGATCGCGCGTTCGGGCCGCTTCAAACGGCAGGTGGTGCTGGGCTCGGCCTTCTCCGCGCTCGCCGCCTTCCTGCTGCAGACGCTGGGCGTGGGCGACCCGCGCTGGCACGTGGCCGTCTACCTGATCGTCTTCGGCATCGGCTCGGGGCTGGTGACGCCCGTCATCAACGTGATCGTGCAGGCGTCCGTGGCGCAGGAGCAGACGGGCGTGGCCACCAGCAGCCAGATGTACTTCCGGCAGATCGCGCAGGTGCTGGGCGTGGCCCTCTTCGGGGCCGTGTTCACCGCCTCCTACGGCGCGACCTTCGCGGGGAACCTGGACGCGGAGACGCGCGCGGCCCTGCCCGCCGCCGTGGAGGAGGCGTTGGAGGGGGACGCCACGCTCGCGCTCGACCCGGAGCGCATGGACGCGGCGCGCGCGGCCTTCCTGACGGCGGGCGGCGCGCCGGTGCTGTTCGAGCGCGCGCTGGACGCCCAGCGGGAGGCCGTGGCGGTGGCGAACCGGCGCCTCTTCCTGCTCTCGGCCATCGGCGGCGCGCTGCTGGTGGCGCTGTCGCTGGCGCTCACGGAGATTCCCCTGCGGGGCCGCGCCTCCCCGCCACGCGAAACGGAGGCGGAGGCTTCCGCGCTGGCGGCGGACGCGCCCCCGCCACGGGCGTAGGATTGGGCGAAGGGAGGCCGCCCGTGGAGTTCTGCCCCAATTTCATCAGCGTCGACGACGACCCCATGCAGTGGGCGCGGGCGCGCGAGGCGGAGGGCTACCCCATCATCTCCGTGGCCGACCACGTCTCCTCGCCGCAGCCGCACCCGCACGTGTGGGTGACGGCCACGGCCTTCGCGCTGGCCACGGAGCGCACGCGCGTGATGATCGCCTTCGGCAACAACCTCGTGCGCTCGCCGGTGGAGTTCGCGCAGGCGGCGCTGGCCCTGCACCGCGTCTGCGGTGGGCGGCTGGAGGCGGGGCTGGGCGCGGGCTGGGCGGAGAACGAGATCACGGGCATGGGCTGGCCCTTCCCCTCCGCGCGGGACCGCGTGGGGGCCTACCTGGAGGCGCTGCCCATCGTGCGCCAGCTGCTGCACACGGGCGCGTGCGAATTCCACGGCGCGTACTACGACATCGACATCCCGGCCATCGGGCCGCTGCCGAAGCCGCCGCCCGTGCTCATCGCCTCCTCGGCGGGGCCGCGCACGCTGCGGGGGGCCGCGCCGCACGTGGACCGCATCGAGCTGATGGGCTTCTCCGTGAGCGACACGGGCGACCCGATGGAGTTCGCCGCGCGCGTGGCCGCCTACTCCGAGGACGACCTGCGCGCGCGCGTCGAGCTGGCGCGCGAGGTCGCGCCGGAGACGCCGCTGGGCTTCCTCGCGCTGGTGGGCGCCGGCCCCGATCCGGCCCTGCGCGCGCGGGGGGAAGCCATGGGCGACCGCCTCTTCGGCGGCTTCCTCGGCGAGCCGGAGCGGGTGGCGGCCAACCTGCGCCGCCTCGGCGAGCTGGGCATCGACCGCGTGCAGATCGCGCCCTCCACGCCGGACACGCTCACGCTGCTCGCGCCCTACCTCAACGGATAAGGCACGAGCAGGCGGCGGCTACTCCCGCTCGAGGTAGCGGTCGAGCAGCAGGTAGAAGTGGCGCAGCTTGGCCTCGTTGTAGTCGGCCAGCTGGAGCACGCCGCTTTCGAGCGAGCGCACGCCGCGCTGCACCCAGGGCATGTTGCCCGTGTCCTGGTCCATGACCATGGCCAGCCCGCCGATCTCCGGCGCCTCCGTCCAGCTGTCGTCGGTGGCGAGCACGCGCACGGGCAGCGCGGGCGGGGGCGTCGTGCCCTCGGGCGTGGGCGCGATGCAGATGGCCTCCATGATGCACTCCTCCGGCTCGCTGCCGTTGGGGCGGAAGCGGAACCAGATGGCCAGCGGCCCGAAGGAGCTGCTGGGCATGAGGTTGGGGAAGAGGTTGAAGTAGATGTTGCCCGTCAGCTCCGAGTCGCAGACGCGGTCCACCACGTCGCCGAGCACGGGGCGCATGGCCTCGCGCATGGACTGGGCGGCCTTGGCGCGCACGGCGGCGGTGGCGCGCACGCGCTCGTCGCGCGTGGGCTGGCCGTTGTCGGAGGCGGCGCGCGCCTCGTCCGCGCCCTCCTCGATCTGGGCGTACAGCTCGTCGACGTCGGGCACGGCGCCGTTCGAGCCGGGCTCGTCCTCGGGTTCGGGCATGGCGAGGGGCATGGCCGCCTGCGGGCCGGCCACCCACTGGCAGAGGTGCAGGTCGGCGTGGCCCAGCTCGCCCTCCACCCACACCGCCTGCTGCGTGAAGACGCCGTGGCGGCCGTTGGGCATGGTCACGTCCACGTTGCCGTCGTCGCGGCGCTCGTAGATGGCCCCGGTGAAGGCGTGGCGTTCGCGCGGGCGTCCGTCGGGCGAGGGCGGCAGCGGCGTCCAGTCGATGCCCTCCAGGTGGGGACTGGGCGCGCCGGAGGGGTTGTGCTGGCGCGAGTAGTTGCCGAAGGCGTCGAACTGCGCGTTGCAGTCGCCGAAGCCCCAGACCACCTGCGGATGCGTGGAGAACACGTGCCACGACTCGGCGAAGGCGTCCTGCGCCACCTTCCAGTTGCAGCGCAGCACCTTGCGCACCTCGGCCACCTTGTGCCGGTTCTCGTAGGGCAGCAGCTCGAAGTTCGCGGGAAAATCGCCGATGAACTCCTCGAAGGGCTCGCAGTCGGGGTCGGGGTTGATGAAGAGGAAGCGCCCCCAGCGCCCCAGCGGCACCTGCGGCAGGTCCTGCTCGGCGGGGTCGACGTAGGGGAAGTCCCACTGGCAGGGGATCTCCTTGAGCTTGCCATCGAGGTGCCAGGCCCAGGCGTGGAAGGGGCAGCGCAGCTCGTGCGTCTGCTTGCCCGCGCGCTCCTTCAGCCGCCGCCCGCGGTGGAGGCAGGCGTTGCGGAAGGCGCGGAACTCGTCCGGCCCGCTGCGCACGATGAGGAAGCTGAGGTCGGCGATCTCGTAGGGCAGGTAGTCGCCCACGTTGGGGAGGTCGTCCTCGTGGCAGGCCATCTGCCAGACGTGCTTCCACAGGCGCTCGACCTCGAGGTCGTGGAAGGCGCGCGAGAAGTAGCGTTCGACGGGCACGAGCGTGGGGCCGGGGGGCAGGGGCGATTCGCGGCTGAGGTAGTCGGGCACGGGGTGCGTGTCGTACGCCAGCAGCTCCTGCACGGAGATGCCCGCCGAGCGGTTCGTGCCGGTCAGGGTTTCGACCATGGGTGATCCTCCTCGCGGGGCCAGTCTACCGCATTGCGCTAAGATCGGGGCGGGCCCGTAGCTCAGCCGGCAGAGCAGTGGACTTTTAATCCAACGGTCGGGAGTTCGAGTCTCCCCGGGCCCACGGTCATCCCTCCGTCGGCGGGCAGCGGTATCCGGCCAGCAGCCGACGCTTGCGCGCCCCGAACGCCTCGCCCCGCAGTGTCGAGTAGATCGTGCCGGGCGGATCGACCAGCGTGGGATCCTTGAAGTCCCCGTGCAAGGGCTGGTCGTCCGAGTAGAGGAGCCGCGCGCCGCTGATCTGGGCCAGCGCGAGGATGTGCGGATCGTCCGACTGATAGAATTTCAGGTTCCTTGCCTTCTCAGCCACCAGTTCGCCTTCCCGCTGATCGATCGGCCCATCGTCAAACAGCTTCAGCCGTCCCGCCTGGCGAATGCCCCGAGCCCACTGGCGAAACTCGTAAGTCGGCTCGAGTTCCCTGCGCAGCCTCCCGCCGATCACCACGCCTCCCTGGTTCCTGACCCAACGGAGGAATCCAACCGCCGCAGCCGAACGCTTCTTGCGATCCTTGGCGAAAGCATCATCCACAACGCTCGCGTCAATGATTGCGCACATCTAAAACCCCAGATCCCTAGCCGTTTCTTCCATGAAGAACTGCCGGTAGCCAGCAGGTGCCCCGACGATGTTTCCCTGTCCATCGATTCTGATCGAATGGATCGCCACATCCAACCCCGTCCTTTCGAAGTAAAGGATGGAGACATCTTCGGGCTTTAGTTTTGTCTTACCGTCACGGACGTCCATGCGGATCCTGTCCAGCAGGTGATCGCTGTGCGTCTCGATCACGAGTTGGCGCTCAGGTGTGGCGACCGTACAGAGAAGGCTACCGAGGGCAGCTTGGGCGCTGGGATGGAGATGCACTTCCGGTTGTTGCATCAGGAACATGCCAGGTCCGCTTGGACGAAGAAGTTCCGTGATCACTGGCAGGACTTGGCTGACACCATAGCCGACATCGATCAGATTATGCTTCGAACCTTTGGCTCGTTTCCCGAATTTTCTGATCTGAACTTGGAAGGGGTCGCCGTCGCCTCTTCCCAGCTGTTTGATGGCAATTTCATCGAACATTCCAGAGTTGCGCCCAAAATCCTCAATTTTCTGCCTGAGATCATTCCATGCCTTCTTGTGACGGAAAAAAATATTGGCGAGGTACATGGGAATATAATCTCCTTCATAGTCGGGCTCGATACTGGTTGGATCATAGGTTCGATGGGGTTTGGAGCGAACTGGGGCGCTCGAAAACGGTCGATTATCCGGATGCCTAACGAACATTTCTCGATTAAATCGAACCGAAACCGGCGCAATGAATTCTCGAAAAAATTCATCCCGATCTGGTTGTAGAGACGGTGGAGTTCCCTCGATAGGATTCAAGGTGACCTCATTTTCTCGCGGGTAGAAGGCGTTGATGATGTCTTCATGCGGAAAATACTGGCTTGCCTGAGAGTCCCGGTAAGTAATTTCCCCTTCCCATTTACCATGTTGGTTTTCGATCCGTGCATGACCAGCCCCTTCTTCAGTCCGCACATCAACCCTGATGTTTCCATAAGAAAAATACCTCCTGATTGGAACGGGGATGGTTCCCTCTTTTCCGAAAACAACTTTCTGTGCGTACGGCTGGTCGAAGTGCTCTCGGGGACGCTGGATGGAGAATCCGGCTTCGAAGGATCGGGCTCGCCCGGCCCTTCCGCCACGGTGGTGGGCGATTTCGTCAAAGCTCCCCAAGTCGTAGGGGGGTTCCTTGAAGTCTGCCGCCCTCATGCCAGCGGCGATGTCCCAGAGAATCCGGATCATGGCGAGGAACGAAGTCTTGCCCGTGCTGTTCTCGCCCACGAGCAGGGTCAGGGGAGCCATGCGGGCCGTCTGCTCCTCGCGGAAGCAACGGTAGTTCTTGAGGGTGATCTGGTCCACGCGATGATCTTGGGGGCTCGGCCGCGGGGCTGTCAAGCAAGTGGGCGTGGCGGTGATGCTGTACACTCCTGGGGGAGGGGAGCCATGAGCGACGGCGAGGCGATGCGCGATGAGTTCGGCGGGCCGCGGCTGAGCGGGCACGAGGCCCTCAAGCAGGCGCGCGAACGCATGGACGACGCCATCATCGCGCCCGCCGCGGGCGACGCCGCGGCCTGGGCCGCGGGGCTGCGCGACGCGCTCGACGGGCTGGCCGCCGTGCTGCGCGAGCACAGCGAGACGGCGGATGCGCCCGGCGGCAGCCTCGCCGAGATGGCGGAGATGGCCCCCCACCTGACCTTCCGCATCGACCACGCCCTCGCCGAGCACCCGGCCCTCATCCGCCGCGCGGACGAGCTGCGCGAGGACGTGGCGGGGCAGATCGCGGCGGGGAAGGTGGACGTCGCCCGCCTGCGTTCCGACGCGGGCAGGCTGCAGAGCGACGTGCGCCACCACACGGCGACGGGCATCGACCTCATCTTCGAGGCCTACGACCGCGAACTGGGCGGCGGGGACTAGACGCGGGGCGTCGCGGATGGCCCGCGCGTGCCTTAAACTGGCGGGGCGATGGTGAGCCGCATCCGGGAGATCGAGGCGGACGCGCCGCCGGGGGACGTTCCTCCGGCGGAGGTGATGGCGCCGTTCGCGGACTGGTATCCGGACGACCACTCCGTCCAGCCCGCCTTCACGCCCTTCTGGAACGAGCTGGGGCTGTATCAGGAGTGGCTGAACCTGCGCTGCTCGCCCGTCTACTACGGCTGGGGCGCGCCCCGCGGCGAGGGGCAGCCGGTGGTGGTGGTGCCGGGCTTCCTGGGCACGGACCTGTCGCTGGCGGAGCTCTACTGGTGGCTGGCGCGCATCGGCTACCAGCCCTACTACTCGGGGCTGGGGCTGAACGTGAATTGCCCCGACGCCTCGGCGGACCTGGTGCTGGGGGCGGTGCGGCGGGCGGCGGCGGAGACGGGCTGCCGCGTGCGCCTCATCGGGCACAGCCTGGGGGCGCTGATCGCGCGCAGCGTGGCCTTCGAGCACCCCGAGCTGGTGGACCTGCTGATCTCGCTGGCCGCGCCCTTCCACGAGGTGGCCTACGTGCACCCGGCGCTGATCGAGGGCATGGCGGCGGTGCGACGGCAGGGGGGATCGCCGCTGACCTGGCACGTGGAGGGCACCTGCTTCAGCGGCCACTGCGCCTGCCGCTTCACGGCCAACATCATGCGCCCGCGCCGCCCGCCCTTCCGGCGGCGCGCCCTCTACGCGCGCAACGACGGGCTGGTGCGGCCGGAGAGCTGCCACGAGACGGAGCCGGACCTGAACGTCGGCGTCGCCACGAGCCACTACGGCATCATCTACAACGCCACGGCCTACCAGCGCGTGGCCGAGCTGCTGGCGGAGGAGCGGAGCGCCCTCTAGCTGGTGGCGGCCCCCGCCTTCGCCTTCTCCGCGGGCTTGTCCGGCGCGGCCATGCCGAAGGTGGCCATGCCCTGCTGCATGAGCTCGCTCCAGGGGTTGGAGTTCTGCCAGTCGCGGGAGAGGGCGAGGGCGGCCTCGGCGGCGGCGCGGCTGGCGGCCAGCAGGGCGTCGAGGGCCTCGCGCGCCTCGCCGCTGGCGGCCAGCGCCTCGCGGTAGGCGGTCTGCGTGAAGTCGAGCGCCTGGCTCTGGGCGGTCACCACCGTCTCCATCACGGCGGAGTAGGCGGCGCCCATGTCGGAGGGGTTGGCGGCCATCTGGCGGGCCAGATCGATCGCCTGCCGCTGCGCCGTCTTCACGTCGGCGAGCAGCTGGCGCGAAAGCGTGATGCCGCGCTCGTTGGCCTGCTCCATCGCCTTGGCCAGCGCGTCGTAGCTGGCGATCAGGGCCTGGAAGTAGTGGTCGGACTGCGTTTTGTCGGCCATGGTGGAACCCCCACAGGTATGTGCGCCGTGAAGGTTAGGGCGCGGCGCCGCTAGATGCAAGCCGCACCTTGCCGCATCTTGCCGCTAACGGCGGCGGGCGCGAGAATGGGGGCATGGCCGAAGGAAGCGCCCGCGCGCGCATGGGCACGGAGCCGCGTCTCCACGGGGAGCTGCTGGCCACCAGCCTGCTCGCCTTCCTGAAGGGCTGCAACGCCTACGGGTACCAGCTGACGCAGCAGCTGAACGCGACGGGGCTGCCCCAGCCCGACAGCGGCACCGTCTACCGCGCCCTGCGGCAGCTGGAGGGGAGCGGCTTCGTCTCCTCCTTCTGGGACACCTCGGACCAGGGCCCGGCGCGGCGCATGTACTCGCTGACGGCGGCGGGGGAGCTGTTCCTGCGGGCCTGGATCGAGGGCCTGGAACGCTACCGCGAGGTGCTGCGCGGGGCGCTCGCGGGCTTCGAGGCCGACGAGAAGGAGGAGGCCCGATGAGCGCCGCCAACACCACCGACATTCCCGATCTCTCCGCCGCCTGGCGCGAGTGGGCCACCCGCTCGGAACGGCAGTGGAACGAGTTCTTCAACCAGATCATGGGCACCGAGGAGTTCAGCCGCGGCCTCGGGCGCAACCTCGACGTCTTCCTCCATTTCCAGAAGACGATGAACGAGGCCATGGGCTCGTGGTACATGACCATGAACGTGCCCACGCGCACGGACATCCTCGCGCTGGGCGACCGCCTGCTGGCCATCGAGAACCGGCTGGCGGCGGTGGAGGCGCAGCTGGCGGCGGCGCGGGAGGCGACGGCCTCGGCGGATGCCGGGGGGCGTCCGCGCCCGCGCCGCACGAAGCGCCCCGAGGCGCCGGACGCGAGCGCCAATTCGCACGCGAATTAACGTCGCCGCAACGCCGGGGCCGTCGCGTACCGCCGTTCCGGGGTACGATGCGCGGGTAGCCCCGCTTCCCGGGGCGGAGTGACCGTGAGCGCCGCCGCCAGCACGCCCGACATCGCGCAGCAGGTCCAGACCACGGTGGAGACCATCCTCCGCCGCGGGCTGGTCGGGCTGGAGTACATCTCGCTGGACGACCCGCAGGTGGGGGCCACGCCGCGGGACACGATCCACGCGCGCGGCCCCATGAAGCTGTACCACTACCACGCGCAGACGGACGAGGTGTACCGCCTCCCCCTGCTGGTGATCACGTCGCTGGTGAGCAAGCCCTACATCCTCGACCTGACGCCCGGGCAGAGCATGATGGAGTTCCTCGTGCGGCAGGGCTACGACGTCTACCTCATCGACTGGGGCCTGCCGCGCGAGGAGGACCGCGCGCTGCGGCTGGAGGACTACGCCCTGTCGTTCATCCCGGAGTGCGTGGCGCGCGTGCAGGAGGATTCGGGCGAACCGGACCTGAACCTGCTGGGCTACTGCGTGGGCGGCTCGCTCACGCTCATGTACGCGGGCACGCACGACGCCCCCGTGCGCAACATCGCCTGCCTCACCACGCCCGTCGATTTCCAGCAGATGGGCCTCTTCAGCCAGTGGACGGACGAGCGCTACTTCGACGTGGACCGCATCGTGGACACGCTGGGCAACGTGCCGGGGGAGATCATGCTGTCGGCCTTCGACATGCTGCGCCCGGCGGGCCGGATGACCAGCCCCATCCAGGTGCTGGACCGCATCCGCGACGACAAGTACGTCAAATCCTTCATGCTGGTGGACCGCTGGGCGGCGGACCAGATCCCCTTCGCGGGGGAGGCCTTCCGGCAGATGATCAAGGAGCTCTACTGGAAGAACGCGCTGCTGGAGGGGACGCTGGAGCTGGACGGGCGGCTGGTGGACCTCTCGACCATCCGCGTGCCCATGATCCACGCCATGGCGCAGCACGACCACATCGTGCCCCACGCGGCGGCGCGGCCCATGCTGGAACGGGTGGGCTCGGAGGAGAAGGAGGAGGTTATCCTGCGCGGCGGGCACGCCAGCCTCGTGGCCGGCGGCAACGCCATGTACCGCCTGTGGCCGAAACTGGACCAATGGCTTTCGGTTCGTTCGATCTGAAGTCGGTGAAGGCCGGCGAGCGCTACCCGGCGGCGGGCGTCATCGGGGGGCGCGCGGCCACGCTGCGCGTGATGACGCGCGACGACGCCCCCGCCATGCTGGCCTTCGCGCGCGGGCTGCCGCACCACGACCTGCTCTTCCTGCGGCAGGACATCACGCAGCCGGACCAGGTGGAGTACTGGGTGGAGCGCCTCGAGGCGGGGCGCAAGCGCACGCTGCTGCTGGTGGAGGAGGACGGCATCCACGGCTACGGCTCGGTCGACCGCTTCGACCAGACGTGGGCGCGGCACGTGGCCGAGCTGCGCGTGCTCGTGGCCGAGGACATGCGCGGGCTGGGCATCGGGCGGCTGCTCACCGAGGAGGCGCTGCGCGTCGCCCTCGAAATGGGCATGGAGAAGCTGGTGGCGCAGATGACGGTGGACCAACCCGAGGCCATCTCCGTCTTCCGCTCGCTCGGCTTCCGCCCCGAGGCGCTGCTGCGCGACCACGTGAAGGACCGCGACGGCCAGACGCACGACCTCGTCATCCTCAGCCACGACGTGGAGGCCGGGCAGCGCAGCAAGATCGCCTCGGGCGTGATGCACGCCGTGGACGGGGCCTGATGGACGCCGATGCCTTCACCGCCGCCGTCATCCAGTTCTACGAGACGCCGCCGCCGCCCGACCTGCCCCGCGTGCGCGGCATCGAAATCCGCGAGCGCTGGGCGGCCACGGCGGAGGTGCTGAACCTGGGCGCGCCCGACCGGCCCGTGGAGCGCGGCCATGCCATCGCCGGAACGCTGACCGCCGACATCCATCCGCCCGACGGCGCGGGGCCGCATCCCGCCATCCTCTTCGCGCACGGCGGGTCGTGGGTGGCGGGCTCGCCGCGCACGCACGACAAGCTGGCGCGGCGGCTGGCCGAACGGGGCTTCCTCGTGGCCAGCGTGGACTACGCGCTCGCGCCGGAGCATCCCCATCCGGCGGGGCTCGACGACTGCGTGGCGGCGGCGGACTGGCTGGCGGCGGAGGCGGGCGCGTTGGGGGCCGACCCCGCGCGGCTGGCGATCATGGGCGATTCCGCCGGCGGCAACCTGGCGGCGGCGGCGCTCGACCGCCTGCTGGCGCGCGACGGCGCCACGCCCTTCCGCGCCGCCGTCCTGCCCTACGGCGTCTACGACTTCCCGGCCATGCTGCGGCTGCCGGAGGAGTCGCCCTTCGTGAACGGGCGCACCTTCGCTTGGCAGCTGGAGGACTACCTCGGCGCGGGCGCGGACGAGGCACGGCTGACGGACCCGTCCGTGAGCCCGCGCCTGAGCCCGCGGCTGGGCCAGTTCCCCCCGACGTTCCTGACGGCGGGCACGCACGACCCGCTGCTGGCGCAGTCGCGCGACTTCGCGCGGGCGCTGACGGAGGCGGGCGCGACGGCGGAGCTGCTGGTCTGCGAGGGCGCCACGCACGCCTTCCTGCAGATCGAGTCCGTGCCCGCGGCGGGCGAGGCGCTGGATGCGATCACCGCGTTCCTGCGGAAGGCGCTGGAGGTCTAGCCCGCGCGCTCCACGAGGTAGCGGGCGACCGCCGCGAAGAGCGCGCGCTCGTCGTCGCGCAGGCCGAGGGCGTCAAGCAGGGCGTCCGCTTCCGCGACATAACGCCGCGCGTACTCCTCCGCGCGCTCGCGTACGCCCGCCGCCTCCAGCTGGTCCGCCAGCGCCGCGATCTCGTCGGCGGCGGGTTCGGCGCGGGCGTGCAGGCGCTCGACGGCGTCGCGCGTGCGGGAATCGGCCAGCGCGGCGATCACGGGCAGCGTCTTCTTGCGGCGGGCGAGGTCGTTGCGGTTCGACTTGCCCGTGAGGGCGGGATCGCCCCAGATGCCGAGCACGTCGTCGCGCGCCTGGAAGGCGAGGCCGACGCCGCGGCCCCAATCGCGGATGCAGTCGCAGCGTTCGGGGGGCGCGCCCGCGAGGATGGCCCCGATCTGCAGCGGCGCGCCGATGAGCGCCCCCGTCTTGCCCCCGATCATGGCCAGGTATTCGGCCACGGAGACGTCGCCGCGCGGCTCGAAGGAGAGGTCGGCCCATTGCCCGCCGATCATGTCCTCGATGGCGGCCAGCAGGGCGTTGGTGGCGGCCACGCGGCGCTCGGCGGGGGCGTCCGCCCCGGACAGCGCCCGCAGCGCGCGCGTGAACAGGAAGTCGCCCACGTTGATGGCCTGCGCCTCGCCCGTGAGGCGCCAGATGGTGGGGCGGTGATGGCGTTCGGCGTCGCGGTCCTGGATTTCGTCGTGCACGAGCGAGAAGTTGTGCGTGAGCTCGACGGCGACCGCGCCGGGCATGGCCGCGGCCACGCTCCCGCCCAGCGCCTCGGCGGCGAGCAGGCAGAGGGCGGGGCGGATGCGCTTGCCCGCGGCGGAGGCGGGCCGGCCATGCTCGTCCTCCCAGCCCATGACATAACGCGCGGCGGCGGCGAGCTCGCCGCGTTCCTCGCCCACGGCGGCGCGCAGGGCCGCTTCGAGCGCCGGAAGGTGGGCGGTGAGGGCGGGCGGGGGCGATGCCGCGGCGGGCGTCATCCGGCCAGGCTGGCGGCCCGCTCCGCGGCTTCGGCGGCGGGCGCGGCGCGAGCCTCGATCGCCTCCGCCGTGCGCCGCGCGATGCCCTCGCCGTCGAGGTCGTACACCTCGCGGTAGACCTTCTGCGGGCCGTGGTCGACGATCTCGTCCGGCATGGTCAGGTTCAGCAGGAGGGCGTCGCCGAGGTCGTGGTCGTGGAGCAGGGCGTTGACGGCCTCGCCGAAGCCGCCCGCGCGCACGTTCTCCTCGGCGGTGACGACGGCGCCGGTCTCGCGCGCGGCGGCGAGGATCAGCTCGCCGTCCAGCGGCTTGGCGAAGCGGGCGTTGATCACGCGCGTATCAATGCCCCGCGCGGCCAGCGCGTCGGCGGCCTTCACGCACTCGGCCACGGAGGCGCCGTAGCCGATGAGGGCGGCGTCGGATCCCTCGCGCAGCACCTCGGCGCGTCCCACGGGGATGCGCCGCATGGGCTGGTCGGTGGCCGCACCCGGCCCCGCCCCGCGCGGGTAGCGCACGGCGAAGGGGCCGTCGTGGGCGACGGCCGTGCACAGCAGATCGCGCAGCTCGGCCTCGTCCTTCGGCGCGCTCACGACCATGTTCGGCAGGCAGCGCAGGTAGGAGGTGTCGATGAAGCCCTGGTGCGTCTTGCCGTCGTCGCCCACGAAGCCCGCGCGGTCCAGCGCGAACACGACGGGCAGGTTCTGCACCACCACGTCGTGCACGATGGAGTCGTAGCCGCGCTGCAGGAAGGTGGAGTAGATGGCGGCGATGGGGCGCATGCCCTGCGTGGCCAGCCCCGCCGCGAAGGTGACCGCGTGCTGTTCGGCGATGCCCACGTCGAAGACGCGGTCGGGGTGGCGCTTCTGCGTGGCGACCAGCCCCGTGCCCTCCAGCATGGCCGCCGTGACGGCCACCACGCGCGGGTCGCGCTCGATCAGCTCGCCCACGGCGTCGGCGAAGACCTTGCTGTAGGTGGGGGGCGCGGCGGGGGCGGCGGGCGCGGGCGGCTTCTTCAGCCAGAAGGTGCCGCTGTGGCTTTTCACCGGGTCGGCGGCGGCCTCGGGCACGCCGTGGCCCTTCTCCGTGAGCACGTGGAGCAGCACGGGCCGACCGCGCACCTCGCGGATGGCCGCCAGCGTCGTCTCCAGCTCGCCCAGGTCGTGGCCGTCGATGGGGCCGTAGTACTCGAAGCCGAACTGCTCCCAGAAGCTGGCGGGCACGACCAGGTCGCGCATGGACGCCTTCACGCGCTTGGCGCTCTGCCACATCTGGCGGGCGATGGGGAACTGCTCGACGAAGCCGCCCACTTCCTGCTTGGCGCGCCGGTAGTGGGGGTCGATGCGGAGCTTGTTCACGTTGCGGCTGAGCGCGCCCACGTTGGGCGAGATGGACATGGCGTTGTCGTTGAGGATGACGATCAGGTTCGTGCCCAGGTGGCCCGCGTGGTTCAGCCCCTCGAGGGCCATGCCCGCCGTCATGGCGCCGTCGCCGATGACGGCGATCACGTGGTGGTCCTCGCCGCGCAGGTCGCGCGCCACGGCCATGCCCGTGGCCGCCGACACGGACGTGCCCGCGTGGCCCGCGCCGAAGAGGTCGTGCGGGCTTTCGCGCCGGTCGGCGAAGCCCGACAGGCCCTCGTACTGGCGGATGGTGGACATCTTCCCGCGGCGGCCCGTCACCATCTTGTGCACGTAGACCTGGTGGCTGACGTCCCAGAGGATGCGGTCGCGGGGGGAATCGAACTGGCGGTGCAGGGCCAGCGTGAGCTCGACCACGCCGAGGTTGGAGGCGAGGTGGCCGCCCCCGCCGATGCCCTGGATGGTGGCCACCAGCTCCTCGCGGATCTCCTGCGCGAGCGCTTCCAGCTCCTCCGTCGGGAGGGCGCGCAGGTCGGCGGGGCAATCGATCTGGTCGAGGAGCTGGCCCATGGTGGCGCGCCTCCGCTTGCGCGAGTGAAGCCGGGCGGGCCGTCTGCCGCTGTGCGGGCGCTTACGGACCGCCGGACCGCTCCAGTGGGCGGCACGCTACGCGCCCCGTTCCCGCCCGTCAAGCGTCGGGGGCGCGCGGCAGGCGCAGCGTGAAGGCCGCGCCCTCGCCCGCGGTCGATTCCGCCTCCACGGAACCGCCCATCGACTCCGTGAGGGCGCGCACGATGGCCAGCCCCAGGCCCGCGCCGCCCCGCCCGCGCGCGCGGCTGCGGTCCACGCGGTAGAAGCGATCGAACACGTGCGGCAGGTGCTCGGCGGGGATGCCCGAACCCGTGTCGCGCACGCGCAGCCACACCTCCGCGCCGTCCGCGCCCGCGTCGATGGACACGGATGCGCCCTCGCCGGAATGCTTGACGGCGTTGTCGATGAGGTTGAGCGCGCAGCGGTAGAGCAGGTCGGCGCTGGCGATGGCCTCGTGGGGAGCGCCTTCGGCCACGCGGATGCGCACGCCCGCGCGCGCGGCCAGCGGCGCCAGCTCGGCCGCCGCCGCCCCCGCCAGCCCGCGCGCGTCCACCCGTTCGGGCGGGTCCGGGGACGCGACCGTGGCCTCGGGGGAGGTGAGCAGGAGCAGGTCAGCGACGAGGCGCGCGAGCCGGTCCGTCTGCGCCCGCACCGTCTCCAGCAGCCCGGGCAGGCGCTCCTCGCCGCCGTCCGCGCCCAGCTCCAGCTCGGCCAGCTCGATGTTCGTGCGGATAGCGGTGAGGGGCGTGCGCAGCTCGTGCGAGGCGTCCTGCACGAAGCGGCGCTGCGTGTCGAAGCCGCTCTCGATGCGCCCGATCATGGAGTCGAACGTGTCCGCCAGCCCCTTCAGCTCGTCGTCCGGGCCGCGGTGGTTGATGCGGCGCGAGAGGTTGCCCGCGCCGATTTCGGAGGCCACCTGCGTGATGTCGCGCACGGGCCGCAGCAGGAAGCCGGAGAGGGCGTAGCCGCCCATGCCGGAGGCGAGCGCCAGCCCGATGACGGCCACGATGGACCACAGGCGCAGGCGGTCGAGGTTCTCCGAATGGAATTCGGAGCCCATCTCCTCGGCCAGCCGCGCGGGGGCGGCGGGCGAGGCTTCCCCCCCGTCGGCGGCGGAGGCGCCGTCCACCACGCGCCAGCCGGTGTCCTCGTCCATGTCCATCTCCGCGAGCACGCGCTGCTCGTCGGGCTTGTCCAGCCGCGCGGCCACGTTCAGGGAGACGACGAAGGCCAGCCCCAGCAGCAGCAGCAGGGCCGAGTACCAGAGCGTGAGCCGGAAGCGCACGGTCCGGACGACGTGCGGCAGGCGCGGCCTAGAGGACGTAACCCTTCCCCCGCACGGTGGAGATGAGCGGCTGGCCGAAGCCGTCGTTGAGCTTGCGGCGCAGGTTGTTCATGTGCACCTTCACGGTCTGCGTGAAGGGGCTGGCGCGCTCCCCCCAGAGCCGCTCGATCAGCTCCTCCTGGGGCACGGCGCGCCCCTCGTGCCGCGCCAGGTAGTGCAGGATCTCGAACTCCCGCGGCGTCAGGTGCACGTCCACGCCCTCGCGGCGCACGCGGTTCGTGTTGGGGTCCAGCTCCAGCCCGCGCGCCCGCAGCGCGCCCGTGTCCCGGCGGCTGAGGGCGCGGATGCGCGCGGCCAGCTCGCTCATGGCGAAGGGCTTGACGAGGTAGTCGTCCGCGCCCTCGTCCAGCCCCTCCACGCGCTCGCGGATGCCGCTGCGCGCGGTCAACATAATGATGCGGCCGGGGAAGCGCTCCGCGCGCAGGCGGCGGCACACCTCAATGCCGTCGATGAGCGGCAGGTTCAGGTCGAGGCAGATCACGTCGTAGTCGTCCGCGCCCGCCCGCGCCAGCGCCTCCACGCCGTCGGCGGCGGTATCCACCTCGTGGCCGTGCTGCTCCGTCAGCACTCTCGCCACGGCGGAGGCGATGGACTCCTCGTCCTCGACCACGAGCACGCGCATGGGGCGTCCCTCCCGCTCGGCACAGTGTAGCGGGCGCGGGGGAAGGCGCGGTAAAGATGCGGCGCGGGCGTGGCGGTGCTACCCTGCGCGCATGGACACGGTCACGGTGCGGGAGCTCCGCGAGCGGGGAAGCGCCGTCCTCGACCGCGTGCAGGCGGGCGAGCGCCTCATCGTGAGCCGCGCGGGCGTCCCCGTCGCGGAGATCCGCCCGTTGCCCCATGAGGGGCTCGACCCGGCGACGCTGCTGGCCCTCTGGCGGGATCTCCCCCATGTCGATCCGGACGAATTCCGGCGCGACATCGACCGCATTATCGACCCGTCCCTCTAACCGGGGCCATGCTCGAACCGCCAAGGCTCCCGCCCGATCCGCCCCGGCGGCACGAGAACCACGACGACGTCGGCTTGGGGAAGCAGGCGGGCATGAGCGTGGCGCTCGAGGGGCTGGGCTGCGCCGCCTGCGGTTGCCTCGGTTCGGCCATCGCCATCACGATCATCGCCGTGGCCGCGGTTGTGGCGCTGCTGCTGGTTTGACATGCCGGGCAATCGTTCCTTCGTCCAGCGCGTTCTCGAGCGCGTTCTCCACGAGCCCAGTCGCGCGTTCTGGAAGAAGATCGCGGCTTGGGGAGAGGCCAACGCGATCTTCCGCTGGATCGTGATCGTTATCATCGGGCTGCTCTTCGCCGCCATCGGGGTGCTCAGCTGGGCGCCCGAATTGCCGCGATAGGGGAGGCCCCGCGAATGGCCGAGCATCCCGAACCCGCGCCGGAGATCGACGCCGCCCCCGCGAAGCCCGAGCCCAACGCGGGCTGGGAAGAGGCGCGGGGGCCGCTGGATGCGCTCGGCTGCGCGACCGGCTGTCTGGGGCATGGCTGCTCCAGCTCGGCGATTGCGCTGGCGGTCATCGCCATCGTCGCGGTCGTGGCGCTGGCGCTGGGCTGAGGGGACGATGCTGAACAAGGTCGGGGCAATCATCGACAGGGTCGTCGAGACGCTGTTCAACTCCGTTGCCACGATCATGGCGGCCCTCTTCCTCGGATACCAGTACGATCCGAAGAAGAAGTACGACGCGCGTGAGGATGCGCTGCATCGCTGGCGGCGGCGGGAGCAGGAGCGGAAGCGTTGACGGAAGAGCGCGCGACCTGGGCGGACGTGTTCGCCGCCATCGGCGCGCTCGTGAAGGAGCTGGCCAGGTTGCCGGTCACCATCGCGGGCGTGCTGGCCCTGCCGCTGCCGCTGCCCGACCAGGAGCCGGAGCCGCGACGGCGGCGCAAGCGGAGGCGCCAGCCGTGAAGCGGCTCCGCCAGCGGTTGTGGGACGGGCCCGGCGACGCCATCCTCAGCATGTGGCTCCACCTGTGGGAAACCAGGCGGGCGCTCGCGTGGGGCGTGGCAATCATCGTTGGCGCGGTGGCGGGCATCGTCTTTGCGCTCACGGGAGTGGTGTTCTAACGCGCAGCCTTCCGAGGATGGATGTTGAACAGCTCAGCGCGGGCGTCGATACGGCTGGAATAGCCCGTTATGTCGCGGAATGGCCCTTTTTAGGCCCATATTTCGTACATAACGGGAATAGTGCGAAGTTCAGGGGTTACGCCCCGCCGGGGCGAAAACGAGCGTTCGGGGCTGCGCCCTGGGGCCGCCGGGCTACAATGCGCCCCCATGACCGCCCCCATCGCCGTCGCCGAACCCGGCCGCGCGGTCACGCTCCTGCGCCCCGCGGGCGACGGCTGGACGGTCGCGCCGCTCGCGCCCTCGGGCGCGTGGCCCGCGTGGCGGCCCGGCCACGCCGAGGTCGCGCTCTCCGTGGTGCACGGCGCGGGCGACGGCCAGCGCAGCGCCATCGAGCTGGTGGACCTGCGCGGGAACCGCCGCCGCTCGCTGTTCGAGAGTCCGGCGGGGGCGGACGCGGCCATCGCGCCGAACGTGCCCCACTACGCGCTGTGGTCGCCGGACGGGGCGCGGCTGGCCTTCGTGGCGCAGGGGCGCGCGGGGCTGACGCTGTTCGTGAGCGAGGCGGAGGGGCCGCTCATCGCCGATCCGGTGCAGACGGGCGGGCCCATCTTCCTGGCGTGGTCGCCGGACGGGCGGCGGCTGGCCGTGCACGCGGGCGTCAACCTCTCCCTGCTGGAGCTGGCGGAGGCGCGCGCCTCGCGCCCCCTGTCGGCGGAGGCGCGGGGCTTCCGCGCGCCCGCCTTCAGCCCCGACGGCGCGCTGCTGGCCCACGCCACGCCCGACGCGGCGGGCGAGGGCGTGATCGTGCGCGTGGCGCGCACGGCCAGCGGCGAAAGCGCGGAGCCGCACCGCCTGCCGGGGGGCGTGGCCCTGTCCTTCCGCCCGGGCACGCGCACGCTCACGGCGGCGGTCACGACGCGGCCCTCGTCGGGGGCCTTCGACGAGATGTGGGCGCTCGACCTTGACGCTTCGGGAAGCCTTGAAGGGCCGCCTCGCCGACTGTTACGTCAACCTTTCGTCAGCGCCTACTGGAATCCGGCGGGCGACGCGCTCGCGCTGGTGGTCCCCTCCAGCACGGGCGACGGGGCGGTCTCGCTGCACGCGCGCGGGGCGGACGGGGCCTTCCTCGGCGCGAGCGCGCCCTTCATGCCCTCGCCCGACTACCGCATGTTGAGCGGCTTCTTCGACCAGTACGGCCTCTCGCACCGCCTCTGGGCGCCGGACGGCTCGGGCTTCCTGGCGGGCGGGCGGCTGTACACGGACGCGCCCGCGGCGGCCTTCGCCGACGGCTCGCACGACGCCGTGCTGCACTGGCGTCCCGCGCGGGGCGCGCCCCTCGAACCCATCGGCGAGGGCGGCGCGGGCTTCTTCCCGCCCGCTCCACTGGAGGCGGACGGGTAAAGGCCGCGCGCCGCCGCGTTGCCGCCCGCCGCGTCTTGCGCCTACACTCGCAGCGGAGACTCGCACAGACCGGAGCGTCGCATGGACCCCTCCCCCGCCCCCGTTCCCGCGCCGTCGGGCGGAGCGCGCCTCTTCCGCGTGCTCGCCTTCGCGCTGCTGTCCGTGGCGGCGCTGCTGCTCGTCTTCGGCCTGGGCTACGGCGTGAGCGAGCTGGCGAGCGAGGACGACGCGGTCGTCGCGCCCGCCACGGCGCGCACGCCCGCCCCCGCGGCCAGCCCCCCGGCGGAACGGGACGACGACGGGGGCGATGACGCCGCCGGAGACGCCGGGGAACCGGACGAACCGGCGCCGTCCGCCGGGCGCGGCGGCGAGGGCGATCTGGCCGGGGGCGGCGTCATCCTCGAGGAGATCTACGACATCCTCGAACGGACCTTCGTGGACAAGGAGCTGCTGGACGAGCGCTCCATGCGCGACGCCGCCATCCGCGGGGCCATCGATTCGCTGAACGATCCCTACACGGAGTACATCAGCCCCGCCGACCTGCAGTTGGGGGACGGCTTCGAGGCGACCTACCAGGGCATCGGCGCGACCGTGAGCGACGAGACCGGCGTCATCCAGATCGGCGCGCCCTTCCGCGGCTCCCCGGCGGAGGCGGCGGGCATCCGCAGCGGCGACATCATCCTCGCCGTGGACGGCGAACCGACCGACGGCTGGAGCGCCACGCAGGCCGTGCAGCGCATCCGCGGGCCGCGCGGCACGGAGGTCGTGCTCACCGTGCGCCACACCGACCTGGACGACGGCGGCGCCGCGCCGGAGGTCGAGGACATCCGCATCGTGCGCGACGAAATCCGCATCGAAAGCGTCTACACCATCCCCCTCTTCGAGGTCTTCCCGGGCGAGAGCGGCGCCGAGCTGGTGGACCGCGACGGCGAGCCCGTCACCGACCTCGCCTACGTGCACGTCTCCCAGATTCACGCGGGCACGCCCGACGAGTTGCGGATGAAGCTGGAGGACGTGGAGGGCGGGGCCTACCGCGGCCTGATCGTGGACGTGCGCCGCAATCCGGGCGGGCTGCTGCGCCAGACGGTGGAGCTGACGGACGAGTTCCTCGACGAGGGCTCCATCCTCACCGAGATCGACGCCGACGGCGAAACCACCACCTTCGGCGCGCGCCCCGGCGGCGTGGCCACGCGCATCCCCCTCGTCGTCATCCAGGACGAGACCAGCGCCAGCGGCTCCGAGGTCATCAGCGCCGCCCTCGCCGACAACGGCCGCGCCCTCGTCGTGGGCGTGCGCTCCTTCGGCAAGGGATCCGTGAACCAGCTGCACGAGCTCACGCGCTGCGGCGACCCCGCCGGATGCGGCGCGGTTTATGTCACCATCGGGCGATGGCTGCGCCCCTCCGGCGACGTGATCGAGGGCCTCGGCGTCGATCCCGACTACGAAATTCCCCTCAGCGGCGACGACTACCTCGAGTACGGCGACCTGCAGCTGCTGGCCGCCATCGACCTGCTGCGCGGCGTCGAACCCCCGCCCCCGCCCGCGCGCCCCGCCGACGATGCGGAGGGGACGCCATAGCGCGGCCCGCCTCCCCCACGGACGCGGTCGTGGCGCGCAACCGTCGTGCCCGCCGCGACTACGAGATCCTCGACCGCTACGAGGCCGGGCTGTCGCTCACCGGCTCCGAGATCAAGTCCATCCGCCTGGGCAAGGTGGACATCCAGGGCGCCTACGGGCGGCTGCGCGACGGCGAGGCGTGGCTGCTCGACGCCTACATCGCGCCCTACCAGAACGCGGGCTACACGCCCCACGAGGCGCGCCGCGACCGCAAGCTGCTGCTGCACCGGCAGGAGCTGCGCCGCATCCGCGCCGCCCTCGACGAGCGCGGCCTCACGCTCGTGCCCCTCGACCTGCACCTGCGCGGCGGCCGCGCCAAGGTCGAACTGGGCGTGGCCCGCGGCATCAAGCGCTACGACAAGCGCCGCAAACTGCGCGAGCGCGAGGAAGGCCGCCAGGTGGCCCGCGCCCTGCGCCATTCCGTCTGAACGCGCCCCCTTCCCATTAGCGGCGAACCGTGCGACAATGGCCGCATCGTCGTCCGTGGGGACGAAAGGTATCGACAGGAGGGAACGTAACCGGGTAGCAGGCCGAGGTTGGCCGCGAACCTCGTAAAAAGGCGGCCACCGAGTAAGCGCCGACGATCGCGAACTCGCTCTCGCGGCTTAGCCCGCGAGCGTCCCGCCGACCGCTCTCCCCCTGACGGAGCGCGGCGGGGCGCCACCTTCAGTCGGGGTGCGGCGGGCTGACGCCGATACCGCCCGTCCAAGACCCATCGGCTGGTTCCATCGCCCACGCCACCGCCTGCGGAGCGGCGGAACGAGAACCCCGAAGGCGGGAAAGCCTGTAGGACAATCCGGAGCAGACCCTCGCTGGACCGGGAGTTCGATTCTCCCGCGTCTCCACCACTTTTCCTCTGGCTGGCCGGGACGCGAAGCAGTGTTCCGTTGTTTGTTAGGAGCCCCGGGCGGGATTTGAACCCGCGACTTGAGGGTTGCGAAACCCTGCTGTCTCCATTTTCCGGGGCCCCTGATGCGGGAGGTGGGATTCGAACCCACATGACCCTGGGGCCGACGGGTCGCAAACCCGCCGTGTATGCCTATTCCACCACTCCCGCATTACGGGCGGGCGTTCCGTACCAGCGGAGCGTCCGCCTTGCTTCGTGCCATGGTGAGCCTTCGCTCGCAGGAATGCAAGTCAAATGATCGGAATTCCCCTCCTTATCTGAGTACTGCGAAGCGATCAGTGCCCAGTCTGCCTCTCGGATCATACGGACGCATACCCCCTGCGAGGATGCTCTCCTACCGATCCTAGAATGTGTCAGTCTGGACGCGCAAGTAGTTAGAAGTAACTATTCCATACGCTCATGGTAGGTCCAGCGTAGCGGCACACGCGCGGTCGAAAGTGGAGCGGGCGCTCGCGCCCAGTGCATCCAAGGCCACGACGAGCGCAGCCCGGGCGGACTGCTCGGCACTCGCGCCACTGGCGAACATGATGGACTCCAGTAGGCGGACGAGGGCGGCGTGCATGGCACGATAGACGGCGGGAGGCGTGGGCAAGGCGGACCGCGCGCCGAGAGCGACGGCCGCACGCGCATCGGTGGATTCTCGCCTCGCTCGGTTCACGTACTCCAGCGCCGCACAGTGGGCGAAGGCGTACTCGGCAGGCGTGACCTCGCGCGGGACGGGCGTGGCGGTCCGCACCGGCACCGCCCGCGTGGGCGCAGGCGTCCACCTCTCGCTCGCAGGCGTGGCCCTGCTGGCAGGCTGGGCCACGGGCTGCTCGCGCGCGGGCAGGAATGCGACTGCGAGGCCCACGGGCACGCCCACGAGGAGCGCGAGCAGGAGCATGGAGAGGATTTGCTTCGGGCGGCTCATCTACGCGCGCCCAGCGGGCGGGTCGTCCGTCTCGATCAGCATCTGCAGATCGCTGAGCTCGAGCTTGGCGAGGGCGGCCACTTCGGTCTGCGGGAGGGTGGACAGGAAGGCCGCCAAGTCCGCGAGCGGCGGCGGCTCGCGGTCGCCGAGGTCGTGGACGTTGGCTTCGCGCAGGTGCCGCACCGCGCCCTCGACGTTCTCCAGCGCGGACTCCAGCGCCTCGCGCAGGTGGACCACGCGCTGGCGCAGGTGTTCGGTCTCGGCAGAGGCGAAGCCGACGGCCATGTGGTCCTCGCGCAGCGCCTCGTGGATGGCGTCCGCGTCGAGGGTACTGAGGGCGTGTCCCACCTGCTTCGACTGCTCCGTGGTGATGGTGAACATAGGACTACTCCTCCGACCCGCCGATACTCGTATTCATAGCGGTCAGCCATGAGCCTACCTTCAGCGGCGCGATGTCGCAACCAGCAATAGCGCAGCACAAGATATTCTGCCTGCAACCCCCTAGTTCGACCGCGACGCGATGAGTGCGTCCAGCTCCGCCTTCAGGCGCGACAGCACCTCGTCGTACGGGTACGCCCCCAGCTCCTCCTCGCCACGCTTCAGGTTCACGAACGTGGGCGCGCACCACAGCCCCAGGTCCGCGTCGTCCGTCTCGCCCGGACCGTTCACGCGACAGCCCATCACCGCAATCGTGATGTCGTGCTCCTGCGCGTAGGCCGTCATGGCCTTCACGTCCTGCGCCAGCTCGATGAAGGCCTCGTTCTCCACGCGGCTGCAGCTGGGGCAGCTGATGATGTTGAGGCCGCCGTCGAGGAACTCCGGCACGGAGCGGAAGCGCCCGGCCTCGATGTCGTCGAGGATGGCGCGGCCCGCCTCCACCTCGCGCCACTTCTCCGCGAAGGGCAGCGTGAGCGAGACGCGGATGGTGTCGCCCACGCCGCGGCTGAGCAGCTGCTCGAAGGCGATGCGCGTCTTGATCACGCCCTCCGGCGGCATGCCCGCTTCCGTCACGCCCAGGTGGAGGGGCACGTCGGGGCGCGCCTCGGCGAAGCGGCGGTTGCCCGCGATCACCTTGCGCGGGTCGCTGTCCTTGAGCGAGACGACGTAGCGCGTGAAGCCGATGTCGTCGAGCATGCGGCAGTGGTCGAGCGCGCTTTCGACCATGGCCGTGACGCCCTCGAGGCCGGGCTCGTCCGCGCCCGCGTGGCGCGCGTCCATCTCGGGGTCGACGGAGCCGCAGTTGACGCCGACGCGGATGGCGCAGTCGTGCCGCTCCGCCGTCTCGGCGATGAAGGCCACCTTCTCCGCCACGGGCTTGTCCTTCTCGTGGTGGTAGAGGTGGCCCGGGTTGTAGCGCACCTTGTCCACGTGGGGCGCGACCCGCGTGACGAGGCGGTAGCTCTCCTGCAGGTCGACGACGAAGTTGGCCTCGGGCACGGCCTCGCGCACCTGGGCCAGGCATTCCACGTCCCTGCGGCTGTCCACGGCCACGCGCACGAGCCCGGCGCCGGCCTCGTGGATCATGCGGGCCTGCGCGATGGTGGCGTCCACGTCCTGCGTGCGCGTGGCGGCCATGGACTGGACGACGACGGGGGCGCCGCCGCCGATGACGACGGAGCCGACGCGCACGGACCGGCTGGGCGCTCGCTGCATGGGGCCAGTCTAGCGCGCGCGGAGGGAACGCGCCGCCGCAGGCTGGGGTTCGGCGCTGAGGTCTCGCCGGGCCACGCGAAGGATTATGTGCAGCGCATCAGGGGCCAACGGAGTTAACCCACTCGATGATGTATTCATTCGGAGTCTCGCGAAAGACAATCGTCACCCGAAACCCCTGCCAGGCCCCGTACGCCATACGAAGCTCATATGGGAAAGCCGTTCCCTCCACCACCGGGAGAGCCGCGGCATTCTGAAGAATCTCATGAACCGCCCCGGTCAGAGCCTTGGCGGCGCGTTCATCCCGGTTCACCAGCGCATTGGCATCAGCCTCGGCCCTCCCCCATTCGATGGTCTTACCCACCCACGGCTTCCAGTCTCCTGGCGACATCCTGGCCAATGCGAATTTCCTCGGGGGTGGGTTCCCTCAGCGACGCGAAGCAGAGCTCATAGGGAATGGGCTCCCCGTCCTTGACAAGCAGCCAGGCGGGTTCTTCGTGCGCTTCCTCTTCGACTTCGGCGGCGTTCTTCACGCTCAACCGCTCCAGCATTTTCTCGGCGATGCCGATCTCCGGATCCGTGAAGACCGAGGTGTCAACGGACGCTCCGCGAGGCCTCAAGCGGCGCTGCTCGTAGCCGTAACGGCGGACGGGCTCCACGTAGCCCTCTCCCCGCTTGACGATGGCGTCGACTTCGTCCTTGAGCGCGACCGGGTAAGGGCCATGCGGATACCTGGTATAGGTCGCCCCCGTGATCGAGGCGTCCAGTTCTCCATACGCCTGGAAGTCGCTGTAGAACAGCAGCTTCGCCAGTTTGGTCATGCCCCAGTACGCATCGTCCGCCGAGCGATGCGCGAAGTAGAGGGCCAGGCGGCGAAAGCGCTCACCGTCGCCGTACTCCCGACCGCCGTGATAATCCGGCTCGGGATTCGCGGTGAGGATGTGCCTGGTCCCCATCGGCAGCGCTCCTCGCTTCGACCTGCCCCCCGTGCCGCAGCGGGGGCGGCACGGGGATCGTACGCATCCTCGCGCCCGCGCGCAAACCACCCTCCCCGGGAATGGCTGCACACGCCCACGCTTAGCGCGCGATGGCGGTGAAGACGAGGAAGGGGACGAGCAGCGTCAGGGCGATGGAGGCCAGCGCCAGCAGCGGACCGCGGTTGGCGGCCACGAAACCCTCGCGCGGACCGTCCCAGCGGCCGCCCGCGGCCTCGGCGATGGCGCGGCGGCGTCCGCGCAGGCGCAGGCTGTTGGCCATCACGCTCACGGAGCTGAGGGCCATGGCCGCGCCCGCGAGGATGGGGTTGAGCAGCCCGGCCATGGCCACGGGGATGGCGAGCGTGTTGTAGCCGAAGGCCCAGCCGAGGTTCCAGCGGATGGTGCGCAGGGTGGCGCGGCTGAGCAGCACGGCCTCGGCGATTTTGGCCACGTCGCTGTGCAGGATGGTGACGTCGCCGGCCTCGATGGCGGCGTCCGCGCCCGTGCTCATGGCGATGCCGGCGTCGGCTTGGGCGAGCGCGGCGGCGTCGTTCACGCCGTCGCCCGCCACGGCCACGCGCAGACCCCGCGCCTGCAGGTCGCGCACGAGCGCCAGCTTCCCCTCGGGCCGCAGGGGCGCGTGCACCTCGTCGATGCCGAGCGCGGCGGCGGCGGCGCGGGCGGCGCGCTCGTTGTCGCCGCTGGCCATGACGGCGCGCACGCCGATGGCCCGCAGCGCCGCCACGGAGCGGGCCGCGTTCGCCTTCACGGGGTCGGCGAAGGCGAGGGTGGCCGCGTGTTCGCCATCGACCGCCAGCAGGGCGGTGGTGCGGCCCGCCCCCTCCAGCCGCGCGAGCGTGGCGCGCGCGTCCGCATCGACGCCGACGCCGCGCTCGGCCAGCAGCTCGGGCGAGCCGATGAGCACCGCGCGTTCGTCCACGGTGGCGGTCAGGCCCATGCCCGGCAGGGCGGCGAAGTCGCGCGCGGGGGGCAGGTCGAGGCCGCGTTCGCGGGCGGCCTCGACGGCGGCGGCGGCGAGGGGGTGCTCGCTGAGCGCCTCGGCGGCGGCGGCGAGGACCAGCGCGCGGTCCCCGTCGAAGCCCGCCGCGGGCGCGAGTTCGACGAGCGCGGGGCGGCCCTCCGTGAGCGTGCCCGTCTTGTCGAACACGACGGCGTCGATGCGGGCCGCCGTCTCCAGCGTTTCGGCGTTGCGGATGAGGATGCCGCGCTCGGCGCCCATGCCCGTGCCCGCCACGATGGCGGCGGGCGTGGCCAGGCCGAGGGCGCAGGGGCAGGCGATGACGAGCACGGCCACGGCGTGCGTCATGGCGCGCACGTAGTCGCCGCCCCCCAGCCCCCAGCCGAGGAAGGCGGCCAGCGCGAGCACGAGCACGACGGGCACGAACACCGCCGCCACGGCGTCCACGAGGCGCTCGACGCGGGCGCGCGAGCCCTGCGCCTCGGCCACGAGGGCGGCGATGCGCTGCAGGGCGGAATCCGCGCCCGTGGCCGTCGCCTCCACCTCCAGCGCGCCGTGCTGGTTGAGCGCGCCGCCCGCCACGGCGTCGCCGGGGCCGCGCTCGACGGGCATGGACTCGCCCGTGAGCAGGGACTCGTCGAGCGCCCCGCGTCCGTCGCGGATGACGCCGTCCACGGCCACGCGCTCGCCCGGGCGCACGCGGAAGCGGTCGCCCACGGCGATCTCCTCGACGGGCACGGCCATCTCCTGGCCGTCGCGCAGCACGCTGGCGGATTTGGCGGCGAGGCCGAGGAGGGCGCGCACGGCCCCGCCGGCGTGGGCGCGGGCGCGTTCCTCGAAGAAGCGGCCCGCGCTCACGAACAGCAGCACGGCGGCGCTCACGTCGAAGAACATGGCCTCCGCGCGGTCGAACAGCACCACCCAAGCGCTGAAGGCGAAGGCGGCGGTCGTGCCCAGCGCCACGAGCAGGTCCATGTTGGGGGCGAGCGCGCGCACGGCGGGCAGGGCGGCGCGGTAGAAGCGCCAGCCCAGCAGCGCCTGCACGACCGCCGCGCCGCCCAGCAGCACCCAGCCCGTGGCGCGGGCGTCGCCGAGGAACGGCAGCTCGGCGATGTCCATCGCCATGCTGGCCACGATCACGGGCAGGGCCAGCGCGCCGCCAACCAGCAGCGTCGCGGGCGGGCCGCCGTCCGCGTCGGGCGGGGCGGCGGATTCGAGGCGGGCCGCGCCGTAGCCCGCGCGCTCGACGGCTGCCACGAGCCGTTCGTCGGGCAGCTCGCCGCCGTGGGAGACGCGCGCGGTGGCGGAGGCGAAGTTGACGCTGGCCGCCTCCACGCCGTCCACGCGCGAAAGGGCGCGCTCCACGCGGCGCACGCAGGAGGCGCACGTCATCCCGCGGATGCGCAGGGTGACGGCGCCGTCCGCGCTCACGCGGGATTGCGCGGGGCGGCCTCGTACCCCTCCTCGGCGATGGCGGCGATGACGGCGTTCACGTCCACGTTCGCGCCCGCGACGGTGGCCGCGCCCGCATCGAGGTCGACGCTCGCGCCGGTCACGCCCGCCACGCCGCCGATGGCCTCGCTCACGGCGCGCACGCAGTGGTCGCAGGTCATGCCGTCCACGGTCAGTTCGATGGTCATGGTCCTTCCCCCTGCCTCCATCTTACACGGCTTACGCGATGGCCCGTGGCGGGTAGACTCCCCCCATGCGGGTGGGCGCGCACATCTCCTCGGCGGGCGGGCCGCAGCACGTCTTCGAGCGGGCCGCGGCCATCGGCGCGGAGGCCATCCAGCTGTTCATCTCCGCGCCGCAGCAGTGGCGCGCGCCCAGCCTCGGCGCGGAGGCCGTGGCCGCCTTCCGCGAGGCCCACGCGCGCTCGCCCCTGCCCGTCTTCTTCCACGCCGTCTACCTCGTCAACCTGGGCACGCCGAACCCCGACCTGCTGGAGCGCTCGACCGACTCGCTCGCGCGCTACGTTCGGCACGCGGGCGAGCTGGGCGTGGATGGCACGATCTTCCACGTGGGCAGCCACAAGGGCGCGGGCTTCGAGGCCGTGCGCGAGCAGGTCTGCGCCGCCGTGCGCGTCGTGCTGGAGGCGGCGGACAACGAGTCCATGCTGCTCATCGAGAACAACGCCGGGCAGGGGAGCGGCATCGGCGCGGCCTTCGGCGAGATCGGGGCGATCATCCGCGGCTGCGACGGCCATCCCCGCCTCGGCGTCTGCCTCGACACCTGCCACGCCTTCGCCATGGGCTACGACATCGCCACGCGCGAGGGCTGCGAGGCGGCCATGGCCGAGTTCGACCGCGAGATCGGGCTGGAGCGGCTGCGCGCCGTGCACGCCAACGACAGCAAGATGCCGCTGGGCGGCGTGCGCGACCGCCACGAGAACATCGGCGACGGGCACATCGGGCTGGACGGCTTCCGCGCCATCCTCGCGCACCCCGCCTTCCGCGAGCAGCCCCTGCTGCTGGAGGTGCCCGGCATCGAGGGCGGCGGGCCCGACGCCGAGAACGTGGAGCGCCTCAAGCGCCTGCGCGCGGAGGTGGGCGCGCCCGTCCCCGACGCTTGACCGGGGCGTCGCGCCCTCAGGTGGACACGGAAGAACCGGAACCGCCCCCGACCGCGAATTCGACGACTGCCCGGACGTCGAGCGGATCGAGTGACGGCGCCTCCGCGCCTCACACCACGGCCAGCGCGTCCAGCGCCGTGCCGCGCAGGGCGAAGGGGCCCGCGTGCTCGATACGCACATCCGTGAGCGCGCCCGTGCGGGCGGGGGCGTCCAGATGGACCAGGCGGCCCGCGCGCGTGCGCCCGTAAGGCTGGCCCTTCGCGTTCACGCCCTCCACCAGAATCGTCTGCACCGTGCCCAGACAGGCGGCGTTGCGTTCGCGCGCGATGCGCGTCTCCACGGCCTGCACGCGCTGGAGGCGCTCCGCTTTCACCCCGGCGGGCACGTCATCGGCCATCGTGCGGTGGGCGATGGTGCCCGGTCGGGGCGAGTAGGCGGCCACGTGCACCTTGTCGAAGCGCAGCGCCTCCAGCAGCGCCAGCGTCTCCGCGAAGTCGGCCTCGGTCTCGCCCGGATAGCCCACGATGATGTCGGTGGTGATGCCCGCGTCGGGCATGAGCGCGCGCACCTCGGCCACCTTGTCCATGTACTCGGCCTTCGCGTAGCCGCGCCGCATGGAGGCCAGCACGGCGTCGCTGCCCGCCTGCACGGGCAGGGAGAAGCACTCCATCACCTTCGGCAGTTCGGCCACGGCGGCGAGGATGCGCGCGGTCATGTCCTTCGGGTACGAGGTGAGGAAGCGGATGCGCGCCAGCCGCTCGTTGGCGGAGAGCGCGCGCATGAGGTCGCCGAGGTCGGGCTGGGCGTCGAGGTCGTGGCCATAGGCCTCGACGGTCTGGCCCAGCAGCGTCACCTCGCGCACGCCGCGGGCCGTGAGCCAGTCGACCTCGCGCGCGATCTCGTCGATGGGGCGGCTGCGCTCGCGGCCCCGCCGGTAGGGCACGATGCAATAGGTGCAGAACTTGTCGCAGCCGTGGACGACGGGCACGAAGGCGGTGGGGCCGTCGGGCGTGGCGAAGGTGGACGGCCAGAATTCGCCGCCCAAGTCCTCCGCCGGTTCCTCCGCCAGCGCCAGCACGGGCGCGAACTGCTGGGGCCGCGCGAAGGCGTCCACGAAGGGGAAGCGCCGTTCCAGCGCCTGCGTGCGCGGGCCCACCATGCAGCCCATAACGGCGATCCGGAAGTCGGGGCGCGCCTCCTTGAGCAGGCGCAGCCGCCCCAGCATCGAGGCGGCGCGGTCCTCGGCGTGCTGGCGCACGCTGCAGGTGTTGACCACGGCGACGTCGGCGCTGGCGGCGTCGGGCGCGCGTTCGAGGCCGAGGCGCTCGAAGCCCGCCGCCAGCTTGTCGCTGTCCGCCACGTTCATCTGGCAGCCGACGGTCCACAGGAAATAGCGCATCGTTTCGCTCCGAAGCGGGGCGGCGGAGGGGGAGGGATTCGAACCCTCGACCGACGTCGCCGCCGGTAAGCGCTTAGCAGGCGCCCGCACTAGGCCTCTATGCGACCCCTCCTCCCCTCCATTGTAGGGGCGAAACGGCCTGCCCCGCACGCCGCGCTACACTGGCGGCATGGCGCCGGCGGTGGTCGTGGTCATCCTCACCGTGCTGGAGGGGCGGCTCTCCGCGCTCCTCATCGAGCGCGCGGCCGACCCCTGCCGCGGCCAGTGGGCGCTGCCCGGCGGCCTGCTGCAGCCGCGCGAGACGCTCGACGGCGCGGCCAGCCGCAAGCTGCGCGACGAGACCGGCCTCTCCGACGTCTTCCTCGAACAGCTCTACAGCTTCGACGCCCCCGAGGGCGGCGACGCGGGCATCGTGGTGGCCTACTTCGCGCTGCTGCCAGCCTCGCGGGCGCGCCTGCGCCGCGAGCTGGAGTGGCGGCCCGCCTGGCACGCCCTGCGCGGGCTGGGGCCGCTGGCCTTCGCCAACGAACGCATCCTCGCCTACGCGCGCGAGCGGCTGCGCAACAAGCTCGCCTACACGAACGTGGCCTGGAGCCTGCTGCCCGGGCGCTTCACCCTGCGGGAGCTGCAGGGCGTCTACGAGGCCATCCTCGAGGAGCCCGTGGACAAGCGGAACTTCCGGCGGCGCGTGGTGGGGCTGGGCGTCGTGCGGCCCACGAACGAGACGCGCAAGGACGGCGCGCACCGCCCCGCGCGCCTCTACGAGTTCGCGCAACCGGCGGCGCTCGTCCCGGCTCCGCCCGCCGAGTCCCATTCCTCCCGCAGCACGGCGTAGAGCACGCAGTCGCGCCGCTCGCCACGCACGGGCCGGTAGCGGCGGAAATGGCCCTCGCGCCGCATGCCCAGCTTCTCCATCACGCGCCGCGAGGCCGCGTTCTCCGCGTCGGCGAGGGCGGAGACGCGCTCCAGCCCGCAAGCCGTGAAGCCGTGCCCGACGGCGGCGCGCGCCGCCTCCGTCGTGAGGCCGCGGCCCCAGAGCGGGCGCGCGATGGCGTAGCCCAGCTCGGCGTCGCCGGGGTACCGCAGACGCAGGTTGACGCCCCCGCGGACGCGCCCCTCGTGGACGATCGCCCAGTACGGGTGCGAGGCGGGATCGGCGAGGATGCAGGCCGCCACGAACTCCTCCGCGTGGCGGCGGACGTACGGCTCGGGCAGGGCCAGATAGCGGTTCCACTCGGCGTCGGCGGCGTAGGCGAACACGTCGTCGACGTCCTCCGCGCGGAAGGGGCGCAGCAGCAGGCGCGAGGTACGCAGTTCGGGCGGGCCGTCCATGCCCGCCAGTGTCCGACGGCGGCGGGCTTCGCGCGAATCGCGGGGCTGCTATGCTTGGGGCGTGAACCCCTACGTCGCGCAGTTCACCTCCACCTTCATCCTCATCCTCACGTGGCTGGTGATCGCGCGCTCGCTCATCAGCTGGCTGCCCATCGACCAGACGGGCACGGTGTTCCAGGTGCTGGTGCGCATCACGGAGCCGATCATCGACCCGATCCGGCGCGTGATGCCGAACACGGGCATGATCGACCTCAGCCCGCTGGCGGCCATCCTCGCCCTGATCGTGCTGCAGCAGCTGGTGCGAAACCTGGCCGCGCTCGGCTGAACCTCAGGCCGGGCGCGCTTCTTTCGCCCGCCCGGCGATTTTGGCGAACACGTCGGGCCGCGTGACGGCGAGGTGGGCGAGCATCTTGCGGTCCAGCGCCACGCCCGCCACGCGCAGGCCGCTCATGAGGCGCGAGTAGCTGAGCCCCTCGCGGCGCGCGGCGGCGTTGATGCGCATGATCCAGAGGCGGCGGAAATCGCCCTTGCGCGCGCGCCGGTCCTGATAGCTGTAGCGCAGGGCGTGCATGACGCTCTCGTTGGCGCGCCGGAAGACGCGATGCCGCTGGCCCTGATGGCCGCGGGCGAGCGCCAGGATCTTCTTGTGGCGCCGGTGCGTGGCGACGCCGCGCTTCACTCGGCTCATGCGCTGGACTCCTTCCCGATGCCCGCGGGGCGGGCTACCTGCCGCTGTCGATCATCGCGCCCACCGTGCGCGCCTGCGAGGCGGCGACGGGCACGGTGCGCCCGAACTTGACGCGCACGGGCTTGCGCTTCTTGCGGCGGAAGTTGTTGCGCCGCCCGTACATGCGCACGATGGTCCCCCCGCCGGTGCGGCGGAAGCGGGCGGCGGCGCCCTTGTGCGTCTTGATCTTGGGCACGGCGGCTAGCCTCCGGAGGCCGGGACGGCCACGGCCGCCCCGCCTTCCTCTTCGTCGTCGTTCACGGCGTCGTCGCCGGGTCCGGCGTCGCCGTCGGGCGGCGTGGACGCGCCGTTGGCGGCGGCGGCGGCGCGGTCGCGGGCGGCGATGCCGCGCTTGTCGGGGATCAGGATCATGGACATGTGGCGGCCCTCGAGGGCGGCCTCCTTCTCCATCGTGGCCACATCCTCGAGGTTGCCGAGGATACGGTCGAGCAGGCTCTTGCCGATCTGGGGGTGCGTGATCTCGCGCCCGCGGAACATGACCGTCACCTTCACCTTGTCGCCCTGCCGCAGCAGCTTCTCCACCGTGCGCGTCTTGAAGTCGATGTCGTGCACGTCGATCTTCGGCTTCATGCGCACCTCGCGCAGCCGCGCCTTCGTCTGGTGGCGGCGGGCCTCGCTCTCCTTCTTCGACTGCTCGTACTTGAAGCGCCCGAAGTCCATGAGGCGGGCGACGGGGGGCGTGGCCTGGCCGGAGACCTCGACGAGGTCCACGTCGCGCTCGCGCGCCATGGCGATGGCGTCCGCCGTGCGCAGCACGCCGACCTGCTGGCCCTGCTCGTCGATGACGCGCACTTCGGGAACGCGGATGCGCTCGTTGATGCGCGGCGGCGGAGGCGGAGGCTTGGGCGGAACCTTCGAGCGTCGCTTCCTCAATCTGCTCCCCGTTGAATGGTGCGGGCATGATAGCACCGTTCCGCGCGCGCTGTATATCGCAAGCGCGCCAGCCCCTACGATAGGCGCATGCAGCCGGTGCGGCGCGCGGTCATCCTGGCGGCGGGGCTGGGCGCGCGCATGGCCCCCGCCACCAAGGCCGTGCCCAAGGAGATGCTGCCCCTCGTCGACCGCCCCGTCATCCAGTACGCGGCGGAAGAGGCGGCGGCGGCGGGCATCGCCGAGATCGTCATCGTCACCGGCCCCGACCGGCAGGCCGTGCGCCTGCACTTCGGCGGCGGCGCGCGGCTGGAGCGCCACGCCCGCCGCGCCGGCGACGACGAGCTGCTGGAGCGCGTCACCGCCAGCGAACGACTCGCCCGCTTCCGCTTCGTCGAGCAGGAGGAGCCGCTGGGCACCGCCGACGCCGTGCTGCGCGCGGAGGCGTGCGTCGGCGGCGAGCCCTTCGCCCTGCTCTTCCCCGACGACGTGATCCTCGGCGCGGAATCGTGCACGGCCCAGCTGGCGCGCACGCGCGAATGCGCCGGGGGCGGCTCCGTGGTGGCCGTGCGCCGCGTGCCCCGCGACGAACTCTCCCGCTACGGCGTCGTCGATCCCGACGGTCCCGGCGATCCCGTGCGCCTGCGCGGCATCGTGGAGAAGCCGTCGCCGCAGGACGCACCCTCCGACCTCGGCGTGGTGGGGCGCTACGTGCTCGAGCCGTCCATCTTCGACCACCTGCGCGCGATCGAGCCGGGCGCGGGCGGCGAGCTGCAGTTCACGGACGCGCTGGCGCGGCAGATCGCGGCGGGGACGCCCGTGCTCGCCTGCCGCTTCACGGGCCGCCGCCACGACACGGGCCGCCCCGCCGGGCTGGTGGCCGCCGCCGTGGACGCCGCCCTGTCGCGCGCGGACACGCGCGAGGCGGCGCTGGCGGCCATCCGCCCCCTCATGCCGCCGGAGGGGGCCTGAACGTGCGCATCCTCACCATCGGCTACTCCCTGCCCAACCAGCTGGTGGACAACCACACCGTGCTGAACGCCCCCAGCATCACCGACTACGAGGCGGCCTTCGTCGATCCGGAGAACTTCACGCGCGCGCCGCTGGACCTGCTGGAGGGGCGGCGCGAGTTCACCGCCCACGACGGGCGGCCCGTGCACAACGGGGCCACCAGCGCCGCCGCCGTCTCCATCGCCGACCAGCTGCAGCGGCGCGGCGCGGAGGCCGAGCGCTTCCTCGATCAGGGCGGCGCGCTCTTCGTCGTGGGCCGCCCGAACGCGACGGTGGCGGGCGTGACCGGCTTCGAGGGCTGCGACCGCTTCAGCTGGCTGCCCGCGCCCGAGGGCGCGGCCTGGGGCCCGCCCCACCTGCGCGCCGCCGAGGGCAAGACCATCCGCATCGCCGACGACCAGCACCCGCTCAGCGACGCGCTACGCGAATTCCGCCAGCACCTCTCCTACCGCGCCGTGCTCGACCCCGCGCTGGCGAAGGCCGGAGCGAAGGCGCGCGTCATCGCCCTCGGCGGCTCGGCCCTGCCCGTGGCCGCCGAGTTCCCCGTGCTCGCCGGGCGCGTGGTCGTGACGCCCGTGTTCGCCAACGTCACCGGCCCCACGCGCGCCAAGCTGGCGCAGGCGCTGGTGGACGCCATCTCCGAGGTGGCGGCGGGCGCGACGGCGGAGACGCCGCCGAGCTGGACGCGCACGCTCGCCCTGCCCGGCTCGGAGGAACTGGAGGCCGCGGCGCGCGAGGCGGAGGAGGCCGAATCCGAGGCGTCCGCCCGCACGGAGGCCGCGCGCGACCGGCTGGCGCGGCTGACCGCCCACCGGCGGCTGCTCTGGGCCAGCGGCCCCGCCTTCGCCGATGCCGTGCGCGAGGGGCTGGCCCTGCTCGGCCTGCGCGCCGTCTCCGAACGGGGCGAGCCGCTGGCCGTGGCCGGCGCGGACGGCGACGGCGACGCCGCCACTGCCTTCGTGGAGGTGGAGAGCGTGCGCGAGGCCGCCGCCGAATGGCCCTACGTGCGCCTGCAGCGGCGGCTCGAACGCCACCTGCTGGAGGACGGCGCGCAGCTGCGCGGCATCATCGTCGTGAACGGCAAGCGCCACCTCAACCCCTCCGCGCGGCGCGAGGAGTTCACCGCCGCCCTGCGCGCCGCCTGCGAGAACTACGGCTACGCGCTGCTCACGGGCCGCACGCTCTTCGCCCTCGTCACGCGCGCGCTGGAGGAGGGCGGCGTGGACGGCGCCCCCTTCGAGGCCGCCGGACGGCGCCTGCTGCACGCCCGCGGCTTGGTCGACACCGAACGGGCGCTGGGCGAGGCGGACGAGCCGGACGAGGCCGGCATCTTCTGACGCTGGCACCGCCCCGCTTTACGAGTCGGGGAAGGTGACGCAGGTGGTCGTGCTCTCGATGCCCCGCACGACGCGGATGTGCTGGCTGATGAGGGCCGGCACCTGCGTGATGCCGGGGGCCTCGATGACAGCCACGATGTCGTAGGGGCCCATCACCTGATAGACCTCGCTGATGCCATCGACGGCGCGCAGCTGGTCGAAGACGCGCTGCGTCTCCGCCGGATCGACCACGATGAGCACGAACGCCTTGATCATTCCCCGTGTTCCTACCCTTCCCGAAGTTGCAGGACGGCCATGAACGCCTCCTGCGGGATTTCCACGCTGCCCACGCGCTTCATGCGGCGCTTGCCCTCGGCCTGCTTCTCCAGCAGCTTGCGCTTGCGCGTGACGTCGCCGCCGTAGCACTTGGCGAGCACGTTCTTGCGCAGGGCGCGAACGGTCTCGCGGGCGATGATACGGCCCCCGATGGCCGCCTGCAGGGGCACGTCGAAGAGCTGCCGAGGGATGAGCGCGCGCAGCTTCAGCACCAGCGAGCGCCCCTCCCGCGCGGCGCGCTCGCGGTGCGTGATGATGGAGAGCGCGTCCACCGACTGCCCGTTCACCAGCACGTCCACCTTCACGAGGTCGGCGGCGCGGTAGCCCGCGGGCTGGTAATCGAGGCTGGCGTAGCCGCTCGTCGATCCCTTCAGGCTGTCGTAGAAGTCCACGAGGATTTCGGCCATGGGGATCTCGTAGGCCAGCAGCACGCGCGCCTCGCCCGGGGCCAGGTCGCTCTCCGGCTCCAGGTACTCCATGCGCAGGAAGCGCCCGCGGCGGCTCGTGACCAGCTCCATCACCTGCCCGATGTGGCGGCTGGGCGCGACCACGTCGATGGCCGCCCAGGGCTCGCGTATCTCCTCGATGCTTCCCGCAGCGGGCAGGCGCGAGGGGTTGTCGATGGCCACCGTCTCGCCCGAGCGCAGGACCACCTCGTACTCCACGCTGGGCGCGGTGGTGAGCAGGCCGAGGTCGTACTCGCGCTCCAGCCGCTCGACCACGATTTCGAGGTGCAGCAGGCCGAGGAAGCCGCAGCGGAAGCCGAAGCCGAGGGCCGCCGAGGACTCCGCCTCGAAGGCGAGGGCGGCGTCGTTCAGGCTGAGCCGCTCCAGCGCCTCGCGCAGGTCCTGGTATCGGTCCGAATCGGTCGGGTAGATGCCCGCGAACACCATCGGCTTGGCCTGACGGTAGCCCGGCAACGGCTCGGCGGCGGGCGCCGCGGCGAGCGTGACCGTATCGCCCACGCGGCAATCGGCCACGTCCTTGAGGCCGGTGGCCACGTAGCCCACCTCGCCCGCGGCGAGGCTGGCGAGAGGTTGCATGGAGGGCGCGAAGATGCCGAATTCGAGCGGCTCGAAGGCCACGCCCGTCTGCATCAGGCGCAGCTCCGCGCGCCCCCGCATCTCCCCCTCCACCACGCGCACGTGGGCCACCGCGCCCTTGTAGGGGTCGTACACGGAATCGAAGATGAGCGCCCGCACGGGGGCCGCGCGGTCGCCCGCGGGCGGCGGCACGCGCTCGCGCAGGGCCTCCAGTATGGCGGCCACGCCCGTCCCTTCCTTGGCGCTGGCGAGGATGATCTCGTCGCGCGCGAAGCCGACCACGCGCGCCAGCTCGCGCGCCACGCGCTCCGGCTCGGCGTGGGGCAGGTCCACCTTGTTCACGACGGGGATGAGCTCCAGCCCCTGATCGAGCGCGAGGTAGACGTTGGCCAGCGTCTGCGCCTCGATCCCCTGGGAGGCGTCCACCACCAGCAGCGCCCCCTCGCAGGCGGCCAGCGAGCGCGAGACCTCGTAGGTGAAATCGACGTGCCCGGGCGTGTCGATGAGGTTGTACTGGTACGGCTCGCCGTCGGGGCCGGTCCAGGCCATGCGCGCCGCCGCCGCCTTGATGGTGATGCCGCGCTCGCGCTCCAGATCCATGGTGTCGAGCACCTGCTCGGCCATGGCGCGCTCGCCCACCGTGCCCGTCGCCTCCAGCAGGCGATCGGCGAGCGTCGATTTGCCGTGGTCGATGTGGGCGATGATGCAGAAGTTGCGGATGCGCTCGCGGTCCACGCCCCCAGTGTACGGGCTGGCGCGTTGCGGGCCGCTCAGCGGACGGCTTCGAGGATGCCGTACAGGATGCCGATGGCGCCCACGCCCGCCAGCATGGTGGCCACCATCCAGCGGATCAGGCGCATCTCCATGCGGGCCATCTCCGTCCGCACCTCGGCCAGCCCCGTGTCGATCTTGCGCTCCAGCCTGTCCTCGACGCGGCCAATCTCCGCGCGCAGACCGGTCTCGACGCGGGCAATTTCCGAGTGCAGGACATTCTCGACGCGGCCAATCTCCGCGTGCAGGCCGGTCTCGATGCGGGCGACATCCGCGCGCAGGTCGGCCACCTCGTGGCGCACGCTCTCGACGTCGCCCCAGGTCGCGGGGCTGGCGTAGTCCCGACGCGGTTCGCTCGACTGCTCCGTCGCCGCCATGCGGGGCATCCTACAGCATCAGACGCGGCGGCGCGAAGCGCCCCTACCGAAGGCGCGTGCTAGGCTCCCCGCACAATTCGCGCAACGGGGAACGGAATGGCTCGGAAGAAGGTCACCATCGTCGGGGCCGGCATGACCGGCGGGGCCATGGCCCAGCGGCTCGTCGAACGCGACATCTGCGACGTCGTGCTGCAGGACGACCCGCAATTCGCGGGCACGATGCACTTCGGCAAGGCCCTGGACGAATCGCAGGCGGCGGCCTGGAGCGGCTTCAGCGCCGCCATCCGCGCCACCGACGGCTGGGACGAAACGGCGGGCTCGGACGTGGTGGTGGTGACGGCGGGCGCGCCCCGCAAGCCGGGCATGAGCCGCGAGGGGCTGCTCAACGGCAACGCCGCCATCGTGCGCGACAAGGTGCGCGCGGCGGCGGCGGCCTCCCCCGACGCCGCGCTGGTCATCTTCTCCAACCCCATGGACGCCATGTGCCACGTGGCCCTCGAGGCCAGCGGCTTCCCGCCCGCGCGCGTCATCGGCCAGGGCGGCGCGCTCGACAGCGCCCGCTACCGCCACTTCGTGGCCGAGGCCGTCGGCGTCTCGCCCCAGGACGTGCACGGCTACGTCATCGGCGGGCACACGGACACGACCATGGTGCCGGTGGTCTCGCAGACGCGCGTGGGGGGCGTGCCCCTGACCAGCCTGCTGCCCGCGGAGACGATCGCGGAGGTGGTGGGCCGCACCATGCGCGGCGGCGCCGAAATCGCCGAGCTGCTGCGCACGGGCAGCGCCTTCCAGGCCCCCTCGGCGGGCACCATCGCCATGGTCGCGGCCATCCTGCTCGACCAGCGCCGCCTGCTGCCCTGCTCCACGCTCCACCAGGGCGAGTACGGCATTGAGGGCGTGTTCTCGGGCACGGTCGTGCAGCTGGGCGAGGGCGGCATCCAGCGCGCCTTCGAGCTGGAGCTGTCGGACGACGAGCGGGAGCGCGTGGTGGCCGCGGCGGAGGCGACGCGCGCGCTCGTCGCGCAGCTGGAGTAGCCGCGCGCGCTTCCCTACCCCAGCGCGCCCTCCACCAGCCCCGGCAGCGGCGTCTCCGCCAGCAGTTCGGCCATGCGATCCAGCTTGCGTTCGCCGTGGAAGCGCGTGCGGTCGAACACCGACTCCAGCGCGATGACCGTGTTCTCCGTGTCCGTGCGCGAGAGCATGACGGGCACGCCGCGCGAGGCGGCCGCATCGAACAGGTACTCGCTGGGCCACCGCCCGCCCGTGAGGATGAGGCAGGCGGGCTCCGTGGCCAGCGCGGCCAGGTGCTGGTCCGTCTTGTCGAAGCGCACCACCACGGCCTTCGCGTCGAAGCGGCCCAGATAGGGCTGGCCCGCGTCGGAGCCGATGGGGGCGATGACGAGGTGGTCGCAGGTGACATCGGGGCCGTCGCCCGCGACCAGCGTCTCGGCGCTGAGGGCGGCTTGCGCCTCGGAGACGCTGAAGCCCGCCAGCGTGCGGTCCTCGGCGATGGCGACGAGCGGCGCGCCGCCCACCTCGGCGGGGGCCTCCGCGCGCGCTTTCGCGGGCAGGTCGAGCGCGACCACGGCCAGCGGCGCGAGTGCGGCCACGCGCTCCGCGTCGGGGATGCCGCGCGCGACGAGGATGGCGGCGGCGGCGCGGTCGTGCGGCCCGTCGAGTTCGGCCACGACCGCCTCGCCGCCATCCGGCGCGGGGATGGCGTCGGGGGCCACGGGCGCGTCGGCGCTTCCGGGCGCGAAGTCGAGGCTGGCGTACCAGCGCGCGTCGGCGACCGCGCCGCCGTCGTCGGGGCGCTCGCCACGCGCCAGCCGCACGGGCCGCCCGTTCCAGGCGAGCGCGCGCGCCACGGCGGCGGCCACGCCGGTCTTGCCCGCACCGGGCGCGTCCGCGATGACGGTGAGCAGGGGCATGCCGCCCCGATTGTGGGCGAGCGCGCGCGCATGTGGCAAGCGCGTGGCGCTCAGGCCCGGCGCGGCGGGCGGCCCGTGGCCGAGCGCCACGTGCGCTCCGGCGTGAAGCCGAGGTACTCGTCCACCTCCGGCGCGCAATGGAACATCTCCAGCGAGAAGCCCTGGTCGTCGTTCACGTAGGAGGAGGTGAACGGCCCCGCGTCGTTGGGCATGACGTTGGCCGTGTAGCCCGCGTCCAGCAGGCGCGCGAAGGCGGCGTCGAAGGCGTCCCGCCCGCGATAGCCGAGGGCCACGTTGAGGATGCCGACGTCGCTCAGCAGGTAGCCGTCGGGGCGCGGGCGTGGGGCGGGGTCATGGTACTGCCGGATTTCCACCAAGCCGTCGCCCGCGCGCAGCAGCAGCCCCTCCGAGCGCGCGTCGGGCAGGCCCCACAGCGCCTCGCGATCGGGCGCGTCGAGCAGCGCCGCATCGACCTCCTCGAGGGCCAGCGTTTCCACCCAGAAGCGCCGCGCCTTGTCGAGGTCGGGCACGGAGAGGGCGACGCCGCGGATGGCGCAGCCCGCGTCCGGCCAGCGCGGCGGACGCGCGTCGGGCAGCGGGTCGCGCTCCAACAGCTCCACCAGCAGGCCGTCGTGGTCGCGGATGCAGGCGCGCCGCTCGCCGCGCGGCCCCATGGGCGGCGTGACGGTCGAAAGCCCCAGCCGCGGCAGCTGCGCCAGCGCGCCGTCGAAGTCGTCCACGTGGAAGATGGTGCGCGCGTAGCCGGTGTCGCTGGGCCGCCAGTCGTTGGGCAGGGCGCGCGGGCGCGGGCGCGTGTAGCCCCACACCTCCAGCTGCACGAAATCCTGCCGGTCGATCAGCCACCACAGCACCGCCTCCGGGTCGGGCACGCGCTGCAGGGTGGCGAGGAAGTCGCCCCAGATGAGCAGGCCGCCCGCCTTGCGGCAGCCGAGCGCGTCGCAGTAGAGGCGGGCGGCGCGCGGCAGGTCGCTCACGCTGATGGCGAACTGCGCCACGCCCGGGTTCGGCCCGTCGACGGCGTCCATGCGGCGATTCTACGGGAGCGCGAGCGGGCGGCGGGGCCTCGGCGCGAACACGAAGAAAAGCGATCCCGCCGCCGCCATCAGGCCGAGCACGACGAACGCCAGCTCGAAGTCGCCCAGCGCGTCGCGCATGACGCCAGCGAAGAGGGGGCCGCTCATCATGCCCGTCGTCATCACCAGCTGCGACAGGCCCATGATCTTGCCGAAATCGCGCCGCCCGAAGTAGTCCGCGCGCATGGCCAGCATCACCGGGCCGCGCACGCCCCAGGCGAGGCCGTGGGCGAGGGCGAAGAGGAAGATGATCCAGACGGTGCCCGACAACGCCAGCAGGATCAGCCCGCCGCCCTGCGCCAGCATGGCCGCGATGGCGATGCCCCGCTTGCTCACGCGGTCGCCGAAGTAGCCGCCCGCGAGCGTGCCCGCCACCTGCGAGGTGGTGATGACCAGCGTGACGATGGCCGCCCGCGAAAGGGAGTAGTCGAGGCTCTCCGTGAGGTGCGTGACGAGGTGGACCATGACCGCCGAGATGACGAGCAGGGCCGAGCCGTGGCCGAGCGAGATGAACCAGAACTGGCGCGTGCGCAGGGCCTCGCCCACGGTGAAGCCGTCGTCCGCGGCGGAAACGGTCGCGCCCCCGCCCGCGTCGCCGGCGGCGGCGGGCGGCGGGCCGCCGTCCACCTCGTAGCCGTGGTCCTCGGGGCGATGCCGCACCAGCTGGGAAACGGGCAGGCCCACGCCGATCACCAGCAGGCCCGAAGCGAGGGCCGTCGTGCGCCAGCCGAACCCCTCGACGGCCAGCACCGTGAGCAGGACGAGCACGCCGCCCACGGCGAAGCCGCCCGTGAGGAAGCTGATGGCGGTGGCGCGCCGCCGCTCGAACCAGTTGACCACCGCCACCATGAGCGAGAGGAAGCCGCCGAGGCTGAGCCCGACGGCGATCACGACCAGCGCCCCGAAGAAGTGCGCCGGCGTCTCGATGCGGCTGAAGAGCACGAGCCCGCCGCCGAACAGCAGCAACCCGACGCGGATGATGGCGCGCGGCCCGAAGCGGTCCGTGAACCAGCCCTGCACCGGCCCCACCGCGCCGTTCGTGCCCTGCACCACGGAATGGCCGCCGGCGAGCATCGTGCTGCTCCAGCCGAAGCCGCTGAGGTGGTCCTTGAAGACGGCCACGTAGGTGCCGTAGGCCTGCATGAAGAGGGCGCCCACCATGGCGTTGATGACCATGCCCGCGCCCACGATCCACCAGCCGTAGAAGAGGCGGCGGGGGTTCAGAACCGGAGGGAGGCGCGATCCCGGCGAACGGAAGGGAACGGCGGACCTCCCCGCGCGCGGCCAGTCCGCCGCGCGCTGCTCCGCCGATGGTAGCAGCGCCGCGCGCGTGGGGCGCTGGAGCGCTAGCGGCGGGGCGGACGACGATCGGGCGGCGGCGCGCCCTTCGTCCCCATGCGGTCCATCGTGCGGTTCCGCAGCTGGTGCGGGCGCACCACGCTCGCGATGACGCTATCGATGAAGGACAGGACGAGGATGAACGGCCTCAGCGCGCGCTTCACGGCCCGATCCTTGCCCGCGCCACGGGCGGGACGAGGCTGCTGGCGACCCCGATCGGATTTGAACCGACGATCTCCACCTTGACAGGGTGGCGTGTTAGGCCGCTACACCACGGGGCCGCGGGCATGCGTCCGCCCATCATGGTAGCGGTTCGGCGCGACACGGCCAACCCGCGCCGCGCCGAACCGCCGGGGCTCAGGCCTCGACGGGCAACTTCCAGCCGCCGCTGTCGCGGTCCTTGTCGTAGACGACCACGTGGCAGTTCCCGCAGATGGGGCCCGTGGCCGAGCGCTCGCCGTTGGTGACGGTGTGCTCGTCGCAGACGCCGCCGTAGCGCTCGACGCCGTCCATCTCGCAGAAGATGCAGGTCAGGTGGGGCGTCTCGCGCTTGTCGCAGATGGGGCACTGGTCCCCGCTGCTGAAGTCGTGGGCGCCCGGGCCGCAGGGGTAGCGGGCGAGGTTCTCGAGGACGACGTTGCCGGCCATGTTCGCGCTCCTTCCCCGCCTCAGGAAACGGCGGCGGCGTTGCGCTCGCGCGCCCAGGCGTGCGCCTCCTCCGAGGCGACCCACTTGATGGCGTTCGAGAGCAGCTTGCGGTAGTTGGCGTTGTTGTAGGAAGTGGGCACGTCCCCCGCCTGCACGTAGACGATGGGGCTGTTGCGGTAGTGCTTGGCCCAGACCACGAGGTTGGGCGTGGGCGGATGCGTCCAGTCCCCCCGCTCGTACATGCGCCCGTGGTTCACCACCAGCGACGGCGAGAAGAAGTTCTTGTAGGTGAACTCGAAGTCGCTGCGCACCAGCGGCACCACGCTGTCCTCGAAGTAGGGCGCGAGGTAGATCTCGTCCTGCAGCTCGAAATCCGGCTCCACGCCCGCGACCACGGGGTGGTCGGGCTCCACCACCGAGCAGGTGTGGTTGGCGGCCAGCAGGTAGCCGGAGTCCGGATACTCCACGCCGCGCAGGCTGCCCGGGTTGTAGAAGAAGCGCCCGCCGATGATCTCGGCGTACTCCTCCCACGCGGGCCACGAGCAGATGTTGTGGTGGATCATGACGAGGCCCTTGCCCTCTTCGGTGAGGCGCATGTAGCCGTCCTTCAGCTCCTGGGGCGGGTCGGGCGGGCCGCCCACGCCGAAGACGCCCGGCATCGAGTAGTCCACGATGCAGTCGTAGGGCGCGGCGTTCTCGGGGTTGAAGAAGAGCTGGGCGGCGGGCTGTTCCACGTGCGTCCAGCTGCCGATGTCGCCCTCCTGCTGGAAGGCGTCGAACATCTTGAAGAAAGGCTCCCGCTGGAAGGGGTGGCCTTTCGAGGCGAGCAGGACATCGATGGGGCTCATGGCTTCCTCCTCCGGCTATCCGGTTTCGCCCCCGCATTCTAGCGGGCGCGGCGGTCCCCGTGGGAAGGCCCGAACTACGTCCGTCGCGCATCCGCGCCCGCGCGCGGCACGCGGGCCAGCCGCGCCGCCGCCAGCAGCAGGCAGGGCAGGACGAAGGCGGCGGCGAAGCTGAGCGCGAGTCCCAGCCCGTCGTCGCGGATGAGGAGGGGGACGGCCAGCCCGCCGATCACGCCCGCGGCCAGACAGAGGGGCAGCAGGCGCAGCCCCGCATGGCCGCGCGTGGCCACGCTCAGCGCCAGCCAGGGCGCGAAGCCCAGCGCCAGCCAGCCCAGCGCGTAGAGCGTGACGAAGACGAGGGCGAAGAGCACGGCGCGGGCCTCAGGTGATGAGGCGCCGGATGTCGAACCACGTGATGACGACGATGCCCGCCAGTAGCACGGCGAAGCCCACGAGGTGGAAGAGGGCTTCCTTGCGCGGCGAGATGCGCCGCCCCCCGCGTGCGATTTCGATGAGCACGAAGAGCATGCGGCCCCCGTCGAGGGCGGGGAAGGGCAGGGCGTTGAACACGGCCAGCGAGAGGCTGAGCAGGGCGGCCAGCTCGATCAGGGAGCGCCAGCCCGCCCGCTCGATGATGTCGCCCGTGGCGCTGGCGATGCCCACCGGGCCGGAGAAGAGCGGCTGATCCTCGCCCGGCGCGCTGGCCCCGGCGATGCGCGCCTGGATCTCGTTCTTGGTGACGACGACGGCGTCGATCATGGCGCGCCAGCCCAGCGGCAGCGCATCCCACGGGGGTTCCCAGACGCGCTCGCTGAAGGGGAAGCGCGGCTGGCAGACGGGCTCGCCCGCCTCGTCCACGCCGCCGCAGACGGTGGGCGGGCCCACGCGGATGCCGGTCGGCCCCTGCCCCGCGGGCGGACGCCAGCGCGCGTGCACGCGCGCGTCCAGCGTGGCGCCCTCGCGCGAGACGACCCAGTCCTGCGTCTCCCCCAGGTGGCGGCGCGTGGCGAAGATGAGCTCGCTCACGTTGCGCACCTCGCGCCCGTTCACCTCCATGATCACGTCGCCCGCGCGCAGGCCGCGTTCGGGGGCCGAGCCGTCGCGCATGGAGCCCGTGAGCACCGCCGTGGCGGCGGGCGAGCCCGGCGACACCTCCGCGATCTGGGCGAGCGTGAGGGAGCGTTCGCGCGGCACGATGAAGCCGATGGTGAAGAGCAGCAGGGCCAGCACGAGGTTCATGGCCACGCCCGCGCCCATGACCGTGAGGCGCTTCCAGCGGGCGGCGGCGGCGAGCGAGCGCGGATGGCCCCACAGGGGCAGCGCCTCGAGGTTGCGCAGCGTGCGTCCGTCGGGCGCCTCCGACCGCTCCGCGAGGTAGCCCATCAGCTGCGCCACGGCCACCTCCGCCGCCTCGTTCCCGGCGACCCAGTCGGGGACGGCGTCGCCGAAATTGTTCTTCACGACCTCGGCCGCGATGTCGGCGGGCAGGCGCGGGCGCGGCACCTCGGGCATGCCGCTGGTTCCGTCCGCGTCCTCCAGCAGCAGGCGGGCGGGCTCGTGGCGCGCCAGGTCCGCGTCCACGTCCGCGCCCACGGCCACGTGGACGGAGAGGCGCGGCTCGCCGGGGGTCAGCACGGCGAGGGCGAGGGCGCGTTCGCCGTTGCGCTCGATCAGCGCCCCCGCCACGTAGGGGATGTCCGTTTCGCCCAGCAGGCGCACGAAGCCGCCGATGGGCAGCCAGTTGAGGGTGTACTCCGTTTCGCCGCGCCGCCAGGACAGCCCCTTGATGCGCGGGGGGAAGCCCACGCCGAACTCCAGCACCTTGATGCCGAAGGCCTTGGCCGCGAAGAAATGGCCCAGCTCGTGCAGCACGATGAGGCCGACGAGCAGCCCGACGAAGGGCAGGACGGTGCGCAGGAGGACGTCGATGACGATCACGCGCTTGCCCCCGCGGGAACGGCCGCCGCCGCCTCGCGCGCCCAGGCGTCGACGGCGAGCACGGCCTCCAGGTCGTCGTCGGGGGCGCGCTCGTGGCGCTCCAGCACGCGCTCGACGATGGCGGGGATGTCGAGGAAGCCGGCCTCGCCCTTGAGGAAGCGAGCCACCGCCACCTCGTCGGCGGCGGCCAGGGCGGCGGGCGCGGTACCGCCCTGCCTGCCCGCCTCCATGGCCAGGCGCAGGCAGGGGAAGCGCGCCACGTCGGGTTCGCCGAAGGTGAGGGAGCCCACCGCCGCCAGGTCGAGCGCGGGCGCGGGCGGCTCCGGCATGCGCTCGGGCCAGGCGAGGGCGCACTGGATGGGCAGGCGCATGTCGGGCAGGCCCAGCTGGGCCTTCACGCTGCCGTCGCTGAATTCGACCAGCGAATGCACGATGGATTCGCGATGGAGCACGACGCGCACGCGCTCCATGGGCACGTCGAACAGCCACATGGCCTCGATCGTCTCCATGCCCTTGTTCATGAGCGTGGCGCAATCGACCGTGATCTTGTCGCCCATGTTCCAGGTGGGGTGATGGAGCGCCTGCGCGGGCGTGACGGCGGCGAGGGCGTCGGGATCGAGGTCGCGGAAGGCCCCGCCGCTGGCCGTGAGCAGGATGCGGCGCACGCCGTGGCCCTCCTCGCCCCAGAGGCACTGCCAGATGGCGGAGTGCTCGCTGTCCACGGGGCGCAGCTGGCCCCCGCCCCGCTCCAGCGCGCCGCAGATGAGGCGGCCCGCCATGACCAGCGCCTCCTTGTTGGCGATGGCCACGGGCTTGCCCGCCTCCAGCGCGGCGATGGTGGGCAGCAGCCCGGCGGCCCCGCCCGTGCCCGCCAGCACCACGTCCACCTCCGGCGCGACGGCCATTTCGGTCATGGGGACGAAGGCCGCGCCGACCGCCTCAATGGCATCGTCGAGGGCGGCGTCGCGCGTTTCCGCGTGGACGTAGCGGGGGCGCAGGGCGGCCACCTGTTCGGCCAGCAGCGCCGTGTTGCGGCCCGCCGCCAGCGCCGTCACGGCGAAGCGGTCGGGCAGCTGGCGCACGACGTCGAGCGTCTGGCGCCCGATGGAGCCGGTGGAGCCCAGCACGGCGATGCGTTTCGGCGGCATGGTTCCGGTTGGCCGAGGGGCGCTAGCGGCCCACGCCGCGGCAGGTGAAGCCGGCGCGGGCCAGCGCCTCCCGGTCGAGGAAGTTGCGCCCGTCCACGATCAGGGGCGTGGCCATGGCCTCGCGCAGCAGGGCCGCATCGACCTCGCGGTACTCCGGCCACTCCGTGAGCAGCAGGACGGCGTCCGCGCCGCGCGCGGCGTCGAGGGCGGATTCGGCCAGAACCACGCCGTCCCCCGCCGCCTCGGGGCGCTTGCGGAACTCGTCCAGGGCCATGGGGTCGTGGAGGCGCACGCGCGCGCCGTGCTCGGTCAGGCAATCGACCATGCGCAGGCTGGGGGCATCGCGCACGTCGTCGACGCCGGGCTTGAAGGCGAGGCCCCAGACGGCCACGGTGCGCCCCGCGAGCCCGCCGAGTTCATGCGCCAGCGCGCGGGCCAGCCGCTCGGGGCGCTCGTCGTTGATGCGGGCGACGGCTTCCAGCAGCGAGGGATTGACGCCGTGGTCGGCGAGCGTGTGGATGAAGGAGGCGAGATCCTTGGGGAAGCAGCCGCCGAAGCCCGCGCCCGCCTTGAGGAAATCGGGGCCGATGCGCGGGTCCGCGCCCAGCGCGCGGGCCACGACGTCGACGTCCACGCCCGTGCCCTCGCAGAAGTCCGCCAGCATGTTGACGAAGGAGAGGCGGGTGGCGAGGAAGGCGTTGGCGGCGTGCTTGATCGTCTCCGCCGTGGCGGTGTCGGTGACCAGCACGCGCGCGTCGGCGTCCGCGGGACCGCTCCCGTTGCGCGCGAGCAGGGGCGCGTAGATGCGGAGCAGCAGGTCGCGGGCGCGGTCCGATTCCACGCCGAGGACGATGCGGTCGGGGGCGAGGAAGTCCTCCAGCGCCTGCCCCTCGCGCAGGAATTCGGGGTTGACGGCCACGTCCCATTCGCGCGCGCCGTTCGCGCGCGCGGCGATGGCGTCGCGAATGCACGCCGCCGACCCCACGGGGTTGGTGCTCTTCTCCACGATGAGGGTGTAGCCGTCCATGTGATCGGCGATGGCGCGGGAGGCGTCCTCCACGCGGCTCAGGTCGGTGGAGCCGTCCTCCAGCCGGGGCGTGGGCACGCAGACGAAGACGGCGCCGGATTCGCGCACGGCGCTGGCGCTCGCGGCCACGCGGAAGCGGCCGGAGTCCAGATGCCGGATGAGCAGTTCGGGGACGCCGGGCTCGGGGTGGAGGGGCTCGCCCGCGGCCAGGCGCGCGGCGGTGTCGGCGTCGGCGTCGGCCCCCACCACGGTCCAGCCCAGCTCCGCCAGGCCGAGCGCCACGGGCAGGCCCACGCGGCCGAGGCCGAGCACGCCGAGCGTCAGGTCGCCGTCCGCGCCGCCGTTCATGGCGCCTCCGCGCGCAGGCGTTCCCGCGCTTCCCGCAGCAGGGCGAACGGGGTGAGGAGCAGCAGTTTCAGGTCCAGCCACGGGCTCATGCGCCTAATATAGAGCAGATCGTAGCGGAGTTTCTGGCAGGGGGGCGTGGCGTAGCGCCCGCGCACCTGCGCCAGCCCGGTGACGCCGGGGCGCACGAGCAGGCGGCGGGAGAAGCCGGGCGTCTCGCGCTCAAAGCGCTCGGCCAGCACGGGGCGTTCGGGCCGCGGCCCCACGAAGCTCATCTCGCCGCGCAGGATGTTGAGCATCTGCGGCATCTCGTCCAGGTGCAGGAAGCGCAGGACGCGCCCCACCACGGTCGTGCGGTCGGCGGCCTCGTTGGCCCAGACGGGGCCCGTTTCGACCTCGGCGTCCGGCACCATGGTGCGGAACTTGAACATGTGGAAGCGCCTGCCCCCGCGCCCGAGCCGCTCCTGCCGGTAGAAGACGGGGCCGCGGTCGCAGGCCCACACGGCCAGCGGCGCCGCCACCCAGAACAGCGCCCAGAACGGCGCCAGCAACAGGTGGCCCAGCAGCAGCACGGCGAGATCGAAGGCGCGCTGGTAGCCGTCGCGCCGGGAGAGGGGAACGGCTTCCGGCGACGCGGAAACGGCGGCCTCGATCTCGTACGCCTCGCTCGCCGGGGCCTGATACTGCGGCGACGCTGCCACGGCTGGCGATTCTACCCCATCACCCGCGGGCCGCAAGTCGCGCGGCGTCAACGCGACGGCGCCTTCGGGCGGGCCAGAGAAAGCCCGCGCCCCAGCACAGGTGCATGGTCGCCAGCGCCAGCGGCATCAGCAGGGCCGCGCCGTCCCGCCGCCGCCGCGCGACGGCGATGGACGCGCCCACGAGCGCGAGCAGGTAGGCCAGGGGAAGCGCCAGCGCCGCCGGGGGGAACAGGGCCAGCCCCGCGACAGTGGAGGCGATCAGCGCCAGCAGCAGCAGGGGCGGGGCCAGCTGGCGGGGGCGCAGCGAGGCCGGATGCTGGAGCAGCACCGCCGCCTTCCAGCGCCCGTACTGGAAGTACTGGCGGGCCAAATCGCGCAGCCCGCCGCGGGGCCGGTAGCCCGCGCTCATCGCTGGGTCGAACCAGATGGTCCCGCCGCCCTGGCGCAGCCGCCAGTTCAGCTCATAGTCCTGGTTGCGGAACAACGTGGCGTCGAAGCCCCCGGCGGCTTCCAGCGTTTCCCGCCGCCAGACGCCGAGGTAGACCGTATCCACCGGACCCTCGGCGGCGTCCGTGCGGTAGGCGGCGTTCCCCGACCCCAAAGGAGTGGTCAGGGCGTGCGCGACCGCCCGCTCGAAGGGGGCCACGCCCGCCGGACGCTGCCGCCCGCCCACGGTGGCCGCGCCGGTGCGCTCCAGCGTCTCCACGGCGCGCCGCACGTAGCCCGGGGCGAGCGTGGCGTGGGCGTCGCAGCGGACGACGATTTCGCCATCGGATTCGCGGATGGCGCGGTTCAGGCCCACGGGCGTGACGCGCTCCGGGTTGGGGATGACGCGCACGGAGGGCCAGCCGTGGCGAATGGCGTCGGCCATGTCGGGCGTGGCGGAGCCGTCGGCCACCACCACCTCCAGCTCGCCCGGATACTCCTGGGCGAGCACCGAATCGAGCGCCCCGCCGATGGTGGCGACGGCGTCGCGCGCGGGGATGACGACGGAGACGGAGGGGTAGCGAACGGGCGCGGCGGGCGCGTCCGCCTCCGGTTCATCCAGCGCCGCGCTGGCCGCCGGGGCGACGGCGACCGAAGCGGGCGACACGACGAACTCCGCCATCGCGTATCCCTCCCGACCAACGGCGAATTCCGGCACAGGGTACAGCGCGCTCCGCTTTCACGCTCCCGCTCGCGGTGCGTCCGCGACGACCGCGCGGAAGAGGGCCTCGTACGCCGCGGCGGCGCGTTCGGGGGAAAAATCGCCCGCCCGTCGCACGAGCGCCTCCGCGGGCGGATGCCTGCCGTCGAGCGTCTCCTCCAGCGCCCGCGCGAGGGCCGCCACGTCTCCCACCGGAACCAGCGCCCCCCATTTGCCGTCCTCGAGAATTTCGCGCGGGCCGTACGGAGCGTCCGTGCTCACCACCGGCGTCCCGCAGGCCATCGCCTCGATCAACGTCAGCGGCAGCCCCTCCCAGCGCGAGGACAGCGCCACCGCCGCCGCGCGCCGCATGAAGCGCCAGGGATTCTCATCGAAGCCGGGGAAGCCCACGTCCTCCGCCACCCCCAGCCCCACCGCCCGCGCCCGCAGCTCCTCCCGATAGCGCCGCGAAAACGCCCCCAGCAACACGAGCCGCGCCGCTCGCCTCCGCCGTACCCGCGCGAAGGCCTCGATCAACGTGCCCGCATCCTTCTGCGGCGACTCCCGCATCGCCGTGAGGACGACCGGCGGCTCGCCCGCGCGGAACCACGGGTGGGGCGCTTCGACCTTGCTCAGGCGCTCGATCTCCGCCAGCGGCACGGGGTTCGGGATGACCCGCACGTCCGCGGCGTCCAGCCCCAGCGTGCGCGCCATGCCGTCCGCCACCCCGCGCGACACCGCCACGAGGGCGTCCGCGCGCGGATAGAGCGCCCGCGCCCGCGCCTGCTGCGAAGCGCCGTACCCCTTGGCGACGTTGTTGTGCACCGAGACGACGACGGGGGCGGATGCGCCCCGCGAGCCGGTCCCGTACAGCGTGGCGGCGTCGGCCCGCGGCAGCGCCGACAGCAGCAGCCGCGGACGCGCTTCCCGCACGTAGCGGGCGACCGCGTGCGCCTCGAAGGCATTGGCCAACCCCACCCGAATCCCCGGATGCGCGCGGCGCAGCGTCAGCCAGGTGCGCGCCGCGGCCAGCGGGTTCACGGACAGGGGCCGCGTCTCGATGCCGCGCTCGCGGCAGAAGCGCAGCAGGTCGCGGTCGGCGTCGGGGCGGCGCGGGTAGTACACGCGCGCGGCGGGGGGAATGGCCGCGCGATACGGCCCCGTACACCGCAGCGCCAGCAGGTCGACGCGGTGGCCGCGTTCGAGGAGCGCGCCCGCGAGCGTGAGCATGACCCGCTCCGTGCCCCCTCCGGCCAGACGCGGCAGCGCGAAGCCGAGGCGCAGCTGGTCCGGCTGCGCGTCGCCGAACCGCGCGGTCACGCCCGGTGACTCCCCGCACGGCGCGCGGACGCGTCCGCGATGACCACGCGGAACAGGTCTTCGTAGGCGGCGGCGGCGCGCTCGGGGGAGAAATCACCAGCGCGCCGCACGAGCGCCTCCGCTGGCGGACGCCTGCCGTCGAGCGTCTCCTCCAGCGCCCGCGCGAGCGCTGCGGCGTCCCCCACCGGAACCAGCGCCCCCCACCTGCCGTCCTCGAGGATTTCGCGCGGGCCGTACGGAGCGTCCGTGCTCACCACCGGCGTCCCGCAGGCCATCGCCTCGATCAGCGTCAGCGGCAGCCCCTCCCAGCGCGAGGACAGCGCCACCACCGCCGCGCGCTTCAGATAGGGGTAGGGGTTCTCATCGAAACCGGGGAAGGCCACGTCCTCCGCCACGCCCGCCCGTGCGGCCCGCGCCCGCAACTCATCCCGGTACGGCTTCGAAAACGCCCCCAGGAACACCAGCCGCGCCGCTCGGCCCCGCCGCACACGCGCGAAGGCATCGATCAAGGCGCCCGGATCCTTCGGGGGCGACCCACGCATCGCGGTCAGGATGACCGGAGGCCCGTCTCCGCGGAACCACGGGTGCGGCGCCTCAACCTGGCTCAGGCGCTCGATCTCCGCCAGGGGCACGGCGTTCGGGATGACCCGCACGCGCGCGGCGTCCGTCCCCAGCGCGCCCGCCAGCTCGTCCGCCGCCCCCCGCGAGACCGCGACGAGGGCATCCGCTCGCGGATAGAGCGCCCGCGCCCGCGCTTGCTGCCGGGGGGAGTACACCCCGTCGATCGTGGTGTGTACGGCGACGGCGACGGGAATGGTCATGGCGCCCGCCACGCAGGCCCACAGGACCGCGGCGTTGGCCCTCGGCAAGCCGCCCGCCAGCATCAGTTGGGGGCGAGCTTCGCGGACGTAGCGGGCGACGGCAAACGCGTCCAGTGCATTCCCAACGCTCACACCCAAATCGGGGCACGCCCGCCGGAGCGCCAGCCAGAGCCGCGCCACCGACAGCGGATTCACCGGCAGGGGGCGCAGCCCGATGCCGCGTTCGCGGCAGGAACGCAGCAGATCGTGATCGGTTCCCGGGCGGCGCGGGAAATACAGGCGCACGCCGTCGGGAATGGCCAAGCGGTACGCGCCCGCGCATCGCAGCAGCAGCAGGTCGACGCGGTGGCCGCGCTCGATCAGGGCGGCGGCCAGCGAGAGCGTGGCCCGCTCGGCCCCTCCGCCCTCCAGCGCGGAGAGCGCGAGGCCGACGTGCAATCGCTCCGGCGGCCTCATGTCGCTCCGCCTTCCCGCCCCCCGCCAGCCGCGAGCGGAAGCGCGAGCAGCATCCCCAGCAGGACGAAGAGCGGGCGCGTGTCGATGACCGTCTCGCTGTGCAGGGCCCAGCAGGCGACGAAGCCGATCGCGAACGCGCCCGGCCAGAAACGCAACCGCGCGAACGCCCACAGGCCGGCGGCCAGCATGGCCATGAAGGCGAGCACGCCGGGGACGCCATGATCGATCCAGAGTTCCAGGTACTCCGTGTTGGGGTGGATCCCCTTCCCGGCGCTGAAGCCGGTTCCGTGGCCCGGGAACGGAGAAGCCGCAATCGCCTCCCGGGCGTTCCGCAGGCGGATGAAGCGGGGATCGTCGAACGTGATGACGCCATCATCCACCCGGCCCGACGCCTCGGTTCCGGCCCCGCCGATCCGGTCGAAGCCGCGGACCCGTTCCTGGAAAACCGCAATCCTCGCCTCGTCCTCGCGGACGTCCATCCGCACCGTGAGCCAGCCCCGCACGTCGAGCAGCACATCCACTGGCCGCACGACGCCAACGCCCGACGCTCCGGCCCACGCGCGCTCCAGTCCCCGGAAATAGGGCAGCGCCTGCACGGACGTCCAGCAGACGAGCGCCGTCAGCATCCCCGTGGCGGCGAATGCGAGCAGAAGCCGCACGCGACGCCCGGGCGCTTGCCAGAGGCCGAGCGCCAGCGCGGCGAGCGCCAGCAGCACGAAGAGCGCCAGCCCTCCCTTCGAAAGCGTGAGGAAAACCGTGGCCCCGGCCACCAGCAGCGTCGCGAGGGAGCTGGCGCGCCGTCCCGCCACGAGCGGCGCCGCCAGCATCAGGGTCAGGTGGCTCGCCTCGTTGGGCTCCAGCGCCAGCCCCGTCAGGCGGTGCCCGTATTCCGAGAACAGGCCCTGGCCGAACGTCTCCACCCAGACGCTCAGACAGAATCCCGCGAAGGCGATCCACAGGTACGTCCGCCAATGCCGCCGCACGCGGGAGGAGAGCGGCAGCAGCATCGCCGCCCCGCAGATGGCGAAGGGCAGGGCGATGGAGAGCGCGTTCGCCGCCGAGGGGTCGGGCGAACGGAACCAGTTCGCCCAGCTCAGGACGACGAGCGCCGCGAAGGCCAGCGCGAACGGCCAGTGCCGGCGCAGCATCGCCAGCCCGTGCGCCCGCAGATCGGCGCGCGCCCGCTCCCCGCGGGCCAGCAGGCAAACCGTGAACGCGGCCATGCACGCCGCGAACAGCGCCGCGCCCGGCAACGGCGCCCAGCCGCGCGCCGCCGGCTGCTTGTCGAGCTGCGTCAGGAACAGCAGGAAGAAAAGGGCGAAACCGACATGAATCGCGGCCTCGCGAAGGGGGAGCGCCGCCGCGCGCCGCCGCATGCGTTCGGGAACGTGAAGGCCCGCGAGCGCGGCCACGGCGGCGACGCTAGCGCGCGCGGGCCAGCGCGCGCAGCTCCCCGGCCACGCCGTCGTACCAGCGCGCGCCGCGGAAGCATTCCCCGCGCCGCCCGGCCCCGGCGCGCAGGCGGCGGCGCAGGTCGGGGTCCGCGATCAGCCGCTGGATGGCCGCTTCCAGCTCGTCCACGGAGCGGGGCTCGACCAGCGAACCGCTCTCCCCGTCCTCGATCAGCTCGGGGATGCCGCGCCAGCGCGTGGCGATCACCGGCGTCCCGCACTGGAGCGCCTCGACGACGACGCCCGGGTAATTCTCGCCGCGGTAGTACGTGGGGAGCAGGAGCGCGTCGCATTCACGCAACACGGCGGGGACCGCGGCGGGATCGAGCACGCCGCCGTAGACCGCCCGGGGGTGCCCCCTGAGGAGGGTCCAGTCCGTATCGCGCATGGGCGGCCCGTACACGTGGAGACGCCAGTCTGCGGGGAGGGAGCGGCACGCCGCCAGCGCCTCGCCCAGCCCCTTCGCCATACGCAGCTGGCCGATGAAGGCCAGTTTCCCGCCCGACGCGGCGCGCGGCTCGTCCGCATCCTCATCGGGCGGCGGAACGTCGCGGGTGTTCGGGAGCCAGCGGAAGTTGGCGGGATCGCCGAACGCGCGGAGCAGCTGGCGCGACTCGACGAACACGAGCGGGCAGCGCAGGAACGTGCGCCCGGCCAGCAGCCGCCCCGGCGGCCCGTAGCCCCGATGGACCTCGAAGAGCGCGCCCCCGAAGAAGCGCAGGGCCAGGGGCTTGCGCGCGACGCGGCAGACGAGCCAGAGCGTGGACGCCACGGCCAGCGCCCCGTAGGGCGACATGTGCAGGAACGCCACGTCGGCGCGCCGCAGCGCGGCCAGCGTCCGCAGCAGCACGCGCGCGAAGGTGAACGGTTCCCGCAGCAGCGCCTGCGCGCGGGTGTAGCGAGAGCGCGGGCGCGCGGTGCTGACGACGTCGAGCGCGAACCCCCGCTCCCGCAGGTGGCGAACGGTCTCGGCGAACGCCACCCCGGCCCCGCCGACCACGCCGCCGCCGGACGCCGGACCGATCAGCAGGATTCTCGTCCGCGCTCCGTGCTCGCTGCTCAATCTTCGTCCAGGCGCCCGGCCGCTCGCGACGGGTTCGCGGTTGCCCAACATACCAGCCAGCGGCGATACTCGCCGCCAGCGCGTCTCGGCACCGGCCGCGCGCGGAAGGAGCGTGCGCCGTGAAATGCATCGTGACGGGCGGCTGCGGCTTCATCGGCTCCCATCTGGTCGATGCGCTGGTCGCGCGCGGCGACGAAGTCGCGGCGCTCGACGACTTCTCCACCGGCGACCGCGAATTCCTCAACCCCGCCGCCACGCTGGTCGAGGGATCCGTCACGGACGCGGACCTGCTGCGCTCCGCCCTGCGCGGGGCCGATGCCGTCTTTCACGTGGCGGCGCTGGCGCGCGTGCCCCTCTCCGTGGAGGACCCCGCGGGCACGCACGAGGTCAACGCCACCGGCACCCTGAACGTGCTGCAAGCCGCCCGCGACGGCGGCGTGGGGCGCGTCGTCTTCTCCTCCTCCTCCAGCGTCTACGGCGAGCAGGACAGCCCCGTCATGCACGAGGACATGACGCCGCGGCCCCTGTCCCCCTACGGCCTGCAGAAGCTCATCGGCGAACAGTACGGCGGCATGTTCGCGCAGCTCTTCGGCATGCGCGTCGTCTCGCTGCGCTACTTCAACGTCTACGGCCCGCGCCAGTCCGCCGGGGGGGCCTACGCGCTCGTCGTCCCCCAGTTCCTCAAGCTGCGCGCCGAGGGCAAGCCCCTCACCGTGTACGGCGACGGCCGCCAGACGCGCAGCTACGTGCACGTGGACGACGTGGTGCGCGCCAACCTGCTGGCGGCGGACGCCGACCTGCCCGCGGGCGAGGGCGTCGTGCTCAACGTCGGCTCCGGGGAAGAGACGTCGGTGAACGAGATCGCCGCCCTCATCGGGGGCACGGTGGAGCACGTCATCCCCAATCCGCGCGGCGCGTTCGAGGAGAGCCGCAAGTGCGCCGACCATGCGCTGGCGAAGGCGCTCATCGGCTGGGAGCCGCGCATCCCCTTCGCCGAGGGGCTCAGGACCGTGCTGGCGCCAGCCGCCGGATGAGCTCGTCCCAGGCGTCGAGCCGCGCCTCCAGGGAGTAGCCCGCCTCCACCGCCGCGCGGCCCGCCAGCCCCATCGCCCGCCGCTCCGCCGGGGACGTGGCGGCGAGGCGCGCGATGGCCTCCGCCATGTCCGCGGGCGAGCGCGGATCGAAGAGGAAGCCCGTGCGCCCGTCCTCCACCAGCCGGGGCGTGTCGCTCACGCGGCTGGCGAGCACGGGCAGGCCGCAGGCCATGGCCTCGCAGATGGCGTTGGAAACGCCCTCGGCGAACGACGGCAGGCAGAGCGCGTCGGCGGCGCGGTAGAGCGGAACCACGTCCTCCACGGGCTCGCGCAGGCGGAAGCGATCCCCCAGCGAGCGGCGCGCGATCTCCTCCTCCAGCGCGCGCCGCCAGGCTGCGCGGCGGGCGTTGCGCGCGCTCTCCCCGGTCGTGGCCTCGCCGTGCCAGTCCACGGTTATGTCCAGATCGGGACGGTCCCGCCGCAGAAGGTCCACCGCTTCCAGCAGGCCAAAGGGGTTCTTTTGCGGGCGAATGCGCGCCGGCACGAGCAGCCGCAGCCGTCCGGGCGCGCTCCCGTCGGGCGGATCGCCGGGCGTGAACCGATCCGTGTCGATGCCGTTGACGATGACGCTGGCGCGCCCCGCGAGCGCGGGGGCCAGCTCCAGCATGCGCTCCATCTGGGCGTGCGAATTGCTGACCACCGCATCCGCCAGCCGGTGCAGGGCGTAGCGCAGGCTGCGGCGCGGACTCCAGCCCGAGGTGTCGAGCACGAGCTCCGAGGCCGCCACGGCGAAGCCACGCCGCGGCAGCCCGGCCAGCTCCGCCAGCGCGGAGGGGCCGGGCAGGAAGGCCAGCACCGCGTCGGGCGCGCTCCGGCGGATGGCCGCGCGCATGGCCAGGATGAGGTGGAGCCGGTTGCGCGAGGGCGCCCGCACCACGGGCACGCCCGCCTCCGCCAGCGCGCCCGCGAAGAAGTCGCCGCGCCGGTAGGTCAGCACCACGACCTCGCGCCCGCGACGGCGCAGGCCCGCGGCCAGCATCGCCAGCTGCCGCTGCGCGCCGCCGGGGCCGAGGTCGTCGATCACCAGCGTCACGCGCAGGGGATCAGACGCCAACGGTGCGCCTCCAGTCGTACGCCTGGCCGAGCACCAGCCGTCCCGAGCGCCAGAGGTAGCCGACGTCGCTGGCGCGCGGCAGCCAGGCGCTGGCCAGGGGGATGGCCGTGGCGCGGTGGAAGACGACGGCGAGGAAGAGGCCCTCCACGAGCAGGCCGAGCGTCATCGCCCAGGCGGCCCCTTCCAGCCCGAACAGCGGGTAGAAGGCGATGAGCGCGCCCATGTTGACGACGATGCCGATCCACGAGCCCCACGAGCAGACGTGCGGGCGTCCGGACGCGAGGAAATAGGTCGAGAGGATGGACGTGGCGGCGAGGGCCAGAATGCCAGGGGCGATGATGCGGATGAGCGGCACCATGCCGAGGAACTGTTCGGAGAAGAAGACGCGCACGAGCGGCGCGCTGAGCAGGACGAAGAGCGCCAGCCCGGCCGCGGTCACGCCGCAGGCCAGGCGCAGGCAGAGCCCGAACAGTCCGTGCCGCTCCCCGGTCACGCCCGCGCTGCGGGGGAAGAGGACGGTGCCGATGACCTCGGCGGGGATGCCGAAGCTCAGCATGATGGCGCTGGCCACGGCGAAGACGCCGATGTCGCCCACGTCCGCGCGCGTCGCGATCACCCCCAGCACGAGGATGCCCAGTCGCGCATCAAGGAAGTTCCCCATCTGCGCCGGGTGATACCGCAGGCCGTAGCCGAGCAGGCGCGCGCAGTTGCCGAGGGCCGGCGTCTCGAACGTCAGCCCGCAGCGGCGGCGGCAGTACCAGAGGGAGGCGACGGTGGTCAGGCCGTGGCCCGCGATGAGCGCCAGCAGCGCCCCGTTCACGCCGCCGTCGAACACCCACACCAGCACGATCGTCAGGACCACCACGACCGCCGCCCGCGCGGGCAGGACGACGGCGAGCCAGCCGAAGCGCCGCAGACCGGTCAGCTGCACCTCCAGCGCGCCCGTCAGGTAGACGAGCGGCACCAGCACGAGCGCGAGCTGGAAGGATCCCGCGCCCGCCTGCTTGAAGAAGAGCGTGTCGCTCCCCACCAGCGGCGTGGCCAGCAGCGCCACCAGCGCGCTTCCCGCGAGCGTCACCGTCAGCACGGTCGCGATCCCCTGCGGCAGGCGCACGCCGCCGGTGGTGACGTGGTAGAGCGAGCCCTTGTCCACGCTCAGCGTGAAGAGCAGCCCCGCGACGACGGCGAAGGTGACGCAGACGGCGTATTCGCCGCGTCCGTCCGCGCCGAGGAACCAGGCCAGCACGCTCTGCGATCCCAGACTGACCAGCAGCGTGACCACGCGGGCCCCGAGGTAGAGCGCCACCTCCTGATAGCCGGTGGTGCGCGGCGCGGACGCGTCCGCGGCGGTCACGCGCCAGCCCCCGGCGCGCGCCGCAGGAAGACGCCGGGCCGCACGCGCTCCGACGCCTTCGCGACGGCCTCGCGGCATTCGCGCCAGCATTCCGCCAGCAGGCGCGCGTTGGCGGCGGAGAGCGGCGGGGCCGCGTCCGCGCCGTCGAGCGGGACGAAGAAGAGCGCGCGCAGGCGGCGGCTGTCCTTGAGGCGCTGGAGCGTGCGCCGCAGGCCCAGCCGCCGCAGGGCGAGGGCGACCAGCTTCCCCGCGGCGGCGAGCGGGATGGCGCGCGCCCGCGCCGATTCGTTCACCGCGCCCGTCTCCGCGACGGGCGCGAACGGCGCCACGCCGCAGCGGGCGGCGAGGCAGTCGAGCGTGGCCGCCGCGTCCGTCGTGAGGGCGTCGAAGCAGAGGGCGAGCACGTCGGCGTCGAGGGCGTAGACGGCGCGCAGGTGCTCGCGCGTGAGGCGGTCGCGCACCACCGCCCGTTCCAGCCGCCGCGCGCCGAGCAGGGCCGAGAACTCGCCACGGCTGCGGCGGAAGGCGATCATGGAGCGGGCGCGCTCGCCGTGGTCCCGCAGCAGCAGCACCAGCAGCACGCGCACGCCGTCCGCCAGCAGCGCTCGCACCCCCGGCTCGAGGGCGGCGTCGCGATAGCCGAGGTTGGCGACGTCGACCAGCACGCGCCCGCCAGCGCCCGCCAGCGCCGTGCGGAAGGCGCGCGGCGAGCGGTAGTAGTAGCCCTCCTTGATTTCGGGGAAGGCGAAGGCGGGATGGCCTCGCAGGCGGCGGTAGAGGAATTCGCTGCCGGAGCGTCCGGGGCCGATCACGAGCAGGTAGTCGTACGCGGCGGCGCCGTCGGGGGCGGGCACGCTATGCCGTCTCCGCGCCGAGGGTTCGTCCGCCCGCCACGCTGCCCCCTTGCCCGCGCTCCGGCGCCTGGGGCAATCGTCCAACGGCGGCGCGCGCCGGTCAAGCGCGGGGCGGCCCGCGGCGGGCGCGCTCAATCCGCCGCCGCCCAGCGCGCCAGCCCCCTGGCGGGGTCGCCCAGCTCCTCCACGGACTCGTAGTAGCAGTCGCGCCAGCCGTCCTCCGGCAGCCCCGTGAAGAGCATCAGGTTCAGGGGATAATCCTCGCTGTCGGTGGCGCGACGGAAGTCGTCGCGGAAGAGGAAGGTGGGCTTGCCGAGGGCGATGGCCATGCCCAGCTCGACCATGACGCCCTCGTCGGGCGGCACGCCGTTGACCACGGCGAGCAGGCCGTCGGCCTCGCGCACGTCGCGAAAGTCGGCCTGTCCGAGGCGCCAGGCCCAGCCGGGCCCGGCCATGTCGGCCTGCACGTTGCGCCCGAACGGTTCCCACACCTCGAGGCCGAGCGTCTCCAGCGCCGCCGCCAGCTCCGGCAGCAGGCGCGCCCGCTGCTGGCGGGAGAACCCGTACGGATTCGCGAGGTAGAGCGTCTTGCGGCGCGCGGGCACGTCGTGCGCCAGTATAGCGCCGCGCGGGCGGCGGATGGCGCTACGGCGCCTTCGTCCACGGGCCGCAGGCGTAGCTGCGGTCGGTGGGCGTCACCTGCTGGCGGGCTCCGAAATCAGCCACCAGGTTCCGCAGCCCCAGCTATGGAATCCCGCATCCGATGGGGCGATATCGACGAGCGACATCCCTTCGGCTCGCCGGTCCGCGAGGACGCCAGAGTCGCTCCCCCTGGAGCCGCCGAACTTGCCCAGCCGCTTCCAGGTGCAGGTTTCCTCGAAACCCTGCGCGTGATAGCGACCGGGCTCGATTTCCACGCCGACGATGTAGGTTCCATCGCCAAAGGGCTCGCCCGGCACGGCTGCGGGTTCCCAGTCCGCCGTCCAGCCACAGTCCCTGCTGAAGAATCCCTCGTCGGACGCGGCGATGTCCACGATTTGGAGACGGGATTCCGGATTCACCCAAGCGAAACCGATCCTGTCTCCGCCGAAGAGGACTCCCCCGAATGAACCCAGCCGCGCCCAGTAACAGGTTTCCCCCGTGGTCGCACGGTAGCGACCGGGCTCCACATCGTGGCCCACGAGCAGCAAGCCATCGACTGGCGCTTCCCCGAGCGTAGCGCGGGGCGCGGGCGGCTCGGCTGTCCATGCTCCGCATCCCCGACTGGCGAACCCCGCGTCGGACGCGGCGATGTCGGCGACCGCCATCGGGACCGGTCCATCCCAAGCGTCGTCGTCGCCGATTCCCAGATCCCCCCACTCATACCCGCCGAAGCCTTCCAGCCGAACCCAGTAGCAGCTTTCGGAGGGCGAAGCGGCGAAGTAGCGCCCCGGCTCGATGTCGATGCCCACGCGCCAGGCGCCATCGCCGAACGTTGCGCGTGGGGCAGACGCCGCCGGGTCCTCCTTCGTCCATGTCCCGCAGCCGAAGCTTTCAAAGCCCACGTCGGACGCATCGATGTCGACGATGGGGAACCAGCCCGCGCCGTCAGGCGTGTAGTGCCCGTCGGTATGCTCGCCCCCGAAGCTGTCCAGCCGATACCAGCCGCAGTTTTCCGAGGGCGAACTGGCGAAGTAGCGGCCCGGCTCGATGTCGATGCCGACGAGCCAGGTGCCCTCGCCGAAGGGCTCGCCCGGCGTCAGCGTCGGCGTCAGCGCGTCGCTCCAGGTTCCGCAGCCCGTGCTCATGAACCCGGCGTCCGACGGCGCGATGTCCACCACGGACGACCGGCCGGGCCAGAGCGAGTAGCCCCACGCGCCGTGGCCGTAGCTGTGCTCGCCACCGAACGTGTAGAGCCGGGTCCAGTGGCAGGATGCGGGCGTAGCCGCGCGATAGCGCCCGGGCGCGATGTCGACGTTCAGGATGTACGTACCGTCCCCGAACGGCTGGCCCGGCGTGGCCACGGGCGACAGGTCGTCGGACCACACGCCACAGCCGCGGCTGATGAAGGCGACGTCTTCGGGCGCGATGTCCACGACCGGATGGCCGCCCCGCCCGCTCACGTTCGGACGCTGCCCCCCGTAGGTGGTGAAGAATGTCCGGTCGTCGTCGTAGTCGGCATCGAAGCGGTGCAGGCGGTGCCACCAGCAGGAGTCGGAGCCGCCGGTCGCGCGGTAGCGTCCGGGCGCTATTTCGGCGCCGACGAAGAACGCGCCGTCGCCGAAGGGCTGGCCCGGCGCCATGATCGGTTCGGGATCGTTCGACCACGTTCCGCAGCCCCGGCTGGAGAAGCCGGCGTCGGAGGGAGCGAGCGCGACGATGGTGAGGAGGAACATGGAGTCGCCGAAGCCGGTGACGCGCTCGGCGGAGCGCCGTTCCCATTCGCAATCGTCCGTCGGGGCCGACGCCCGGTAGATTCCCGCCGGTACGTCGATCCCGACCCGGAATTCCCCATCGCCGAACGAAGCGATTTCCACAGGCGCTGGCGTGGGCGTGGGCGTGGCCGTCGGCGCTGGCGTGGCGGTGGACGTCGGCGTAGCCGTGGGCGTGGCCGTCGGCGTCGGCGTGGCGGTGGGCGTCGGCGTCGGCGTGGCGGTGGGCGTCGGCGTCGGCGTGGCGGTGGGCGTCGGCGTCGGCGTGGCGGTGGGCGTCGGCGTGGCCGTGGCGGTGGACGTAGGCGTAGGCGTGACCGTGGCCGTAGGCGTAGCCGTGGGCACGGGCGGCTCATCGCCTCCACAGGCCGCGATGAGCCCCGCCAGCAGCAGGCAGACGCCGACGACGGCGCCCAGCCGCTTGCTCCACGGCGGGAAGGGCACGGAGACGCCCGCCCGTGCGAGACGCGCGCCTAGACGGGGACGGCGATCTTGGAGAACTCGCCGCTCAGGTCGGCGGGGCCGCGGTAGAGCGCCTGGAACTCGCGCGTCTGGATGTACCACTGCCCGTCGATGCGCGTGTACGTGTCGACGTAGCAGATGGAGTTCATGGAGCGCGAGCCGTCCGCCATGTTCAGGAACTCGCCCATGTACCAGCGGCCCCGGGCGGTGTCGCCGGTCACGTCGTCGATGACGCCGGAGTAGACGTGCATGTAGACGTTGGGGATGCTGGCCACGATCTGCGTCCAGGTGGCGACCATGTTCTCGCGGCCCTTGAGCACCTGTCCCACGTTCCATTCGCCGTCGGGCGCCCAGGTCTGGCCCCAGGCCTCGCCGTCGAAGCGGTTGACGGCGTCCACGTAGCGCTCGGCCACCATGCGGATGGCGGTGTAGTCCTCGGTCGTCGGCTTGCCCATTGCGGTTCCTCCGCTTGCGATTTTCGCCCTGCGCGCGCGTGCGCCAGCGGGCCGCTGTCAGTCCGTGTCCCGCGCGGCATCGGGGTGGAAGACGCCGCTCAGGTCGGGGCCGCTGTAGAGCAGGCGGTGGCTGCGACGGGCGAAGCGCCAGTCGCCGTCGATGCGCGCCAGCTCGTCCTCGTAGAGGGTGACGCCGGCCATGCCCCCCTCCTCGCCCACCTGCACATGCTCGGAATGGTACCAGCGCGCGACCGCCGCGTCGCCGTCCACCCGCTCGACGACGCCGGAATGAACGACCATGACGATGGCGGAGATGTCCCGCATGGCGGCTTCCCAGAAGCGCCCGAGGGCCTCGCGCCCGTGCGGCGGGTCGTCGCCGCCGTACAGCCACACGCCGTCCGGCGCCCAGGTGGCCAGCCAGGCGTCGCGGTCGCGCCGGTTGACGGCGTCGACGTAGCGCTCGCAGAGCTGGCGGATGGCGAGGTACTCGTCCGGCACGGCGGCCATGCTACACCGTTCGCGCGCTTGTGGGGAAGCAACCCGTCGCCACCCGCCCACGCCGTCTGCATGGGGCGGGCCGCGCACTCCCCCACACGCCCTCATTCCCGGAAGGACAGCTCCTCCACCCATGTCGTCTCGAACGTCGTCTGGCCATTCACCTCCCGCAGGAAGTACTGGCCGGTGGTCAGGTAGTCAATATCGTAGGATGGAAGATAGCGTAGCGCGATGCACATACCGTCCGAAGCTATCCCAAATCGATCAAAGGAGAAGTCAAGATTTTCAAATCCTTGCCTCTGCGCTTCCGGGGAAAGATCATCAATTTTCACGGGATATACATGTAAAGAAAACGAATCCATTTCGTCTTCGCAATCATTCTTCAGATAAATGAGCCTGGAGTCGTCAAGGTAAACATCGTATTGAGAGCGTATCACCGGATCAGATGCGAGGATGCGGTCCATTCCCTCAGAAATCAGCGCAAGAACAGGAAAATACAGCTGCTCCATCCATATGGCCTCGAACATTGTCTGTCCATCCGTTTCCAGCACGACATTCTGGCCAGTAACCACGTACTCTATATCGTAGGATGGAAGATAGCGCAAAACGACGCACATATCGCCTTCAATCCAGCCGTATCGCTCAAAAGCAAAGTCCAGATTCTCGAGCCCATCCTCTCGACTCTCCATGGGTAGATCGTCAATCCTGAATGGAATAACGTGTAGAAAAAATGGTTCCTCTTCGCTTGTACAAGAATTTTTGACATAGATGATTCGGGAATCATCAAGGTAAATTCTGTAATCAGAATGGACTGTGGGATCAGACGACAGAATACGATCCAAATCACTGGTGGACAGTCGAATTCCGAAAGGAACAGGCGCGTCATGCGGATCGATCACGTGGATATTTCCTTCCAATGTGATGAGGTACAGCAGATCATTCTGTTCCAGAATAGCGGTGGTGAGAATATCTTCCGCATAGACCAGTTTTGGGATGAAATTCTCGTAATCGAATCGCTCCACGACCCTTCCGATATCTTCTCCAATTTTAAGATACGACACATAGACTCCATCGTCATTCGCATACGTCGCGGTCGATGCGACTCCCTGCAGGATCGCCACGGGTTCAGTCACACCCTCACCGGGAGAGGCCGCATTTGTTCCATAGATTGGAAATCCATAGAATTCTCCATCCCTGATTGCATTCAGTTCCTCCAGGTGGCCGGATGACGCCAACCCATCCAATTCATCATTATCCGCACCATAGATCGTTCCATCAGGGGCTATGGATATGCCATACACATTCCGGAAGCCCCTTGCATAGACATTGACGCTTCCAGATGAATCCATGCGGACGATTGTTCCCATTAAATCAGTCCTGAGCGATCGGTCGTGGAGCTGATCGAGGTGTTGTTCCAAGCCTCCTACCGGGTGTCCAATAGAAACGTATACAAACTCACCATCGCTCGTAATCCCGTTTGGACTATGCTCTCTATCGAGAGTTATAATCCTGTCTATCATCACCTGCTCATCATCCAGACCTCCCTTTCCGTCAATGAGATACGAGAGCACTCTGGCGGTATACCTGCCCAGATGTTCCCACAACACATCCGGAGGAAGTCGCGGGGGGACCAGGTTACACGGCGAGACCACTCTCATCCCCGCGGCCTCCAGTTTTTCCTTCTCTTCCCACATGCCCTGACAGACGTTCCCCATGTCCGAGACGTACAGCCGGCCATGCAGAACCGTCAGCCCCTGCGGCATGCTCAGCCCCGTCCGCACCGTCCACAGCTCGCCGGTCTCGACGTTCAGGAGGCGGATGCGCCCTTCGAGGTCCGCCAGGTACATGCGCTGCTCGTCGAGCCAGGCGGCCGCCGTGAGCTGGCCGCCCGGCGTCAACATGCCACAGTAGCCGCCCCGTTCGCGGCAGCCGTCGGGCAGCAGGGGTTCGGAGGCAAGCGCGGAAGCGGGCTGCGGCAAGTCGGCGTCGCCGCTCCCGCCGCCGCACGCGACGAGCAGCGCCGCCGCCAGCATGAGCGCGAGCGCCCCGCTGGCGCGCATGGAGGCGGTTTCGCCGCTCAATCGTCCGTGTAGTCGGGCATGGCCGCCGCCGCGCCCGCGCGCAACTCCGCGTCGGAGACGGGCTCCATGCGCGCGATGAGCGCCCAGTGATGGCCGAAGGGGTCGCGCAGGCGTCCGTAGGCCGCGCCCCAGAACTGCCGCTCAAAGGGCATCGTCACCTCCGCGCCCGCGGCCACGGCGCGCTCCCACAGGGCGTCCGCCTCGCCGTCCCCGGCCTGCAGGTGGATGGTGACGGGGCTGCCGCCCAGCGCTTCCGGCGTGGACCCCTCCAGCGGGGTTCCGGCGAAGTCGTCGGAGAGCATGATCACGCCGCCGTTCAGCTCCATCTCGGCGTGCATGATCCTGCGCCCGTCGGGGGCGGGGTTGCGCTCGCGCTCGACCGCGCCGAAGGCCCGCTCGTAGAAGGCGATGGCCGCCGCCGCGTCGGGCACCGTGAGGTAGGGCGTGACGGGCGGGTAGGGAAGCGGGGCGGATTCGCCGGACATGGCGGACCTCCCGTGCGGATTGGGGCCAGCGTAGCGCGCGGGCCGCGAAGGCGCGAGCGAAGGGCCGTATGATGGGGGCGATGGCAACGCCGCGGCCCCGCCCCCGCCGGAGCGCTCCGTGATCCCCCGCTACTCGCGCCCGCGCATGGCCGCCATCTGGAGCGAGGAGGCGAAGTTCGGGCGCTGGCTCGACGTCGAGATCGCCGTCTGCGAGGCGCGCGCGGATGCGGGCGAAATCCCGCGCGCGGACGCCGCCCGCATCCGCGAACGCGCCGCCTTCGACCTCGACAAGATCGCCGAATACCTGGCCGTCACGCACCACGACATGACGGCCTTCCTGCGCTCGGTGGCCGATTCGCTGGGCGGGGAATCGCGCCACGTGCACTACGGGCTGACCACGAGCGACGTGTGGGACACGGCCACGGCCCTGCAGCTGCGCGACGCCAGCGAGCTGCTGCTGGAGGGCGCGGAGCGGCTGACGGCGGCGCTGGAACGGCTGGCCGCGGCGCACCGCGGGACGCTCTGCGCGGGGCGCACCCACGGCGTCCACGCCGAGCCCACCACCTTCGGCCTGAAGGTGGCCGTGTGGGTGGCGGAGATGCGGCGCAACGGCGAACGGCTGCGGGCGGCGCGCGAGGCCGTGTCCGTGGGCGCCATCAGCGGCGCCGTGGGCACGCACGCCTCCATCGCCCCGGCCATCGAGGAGGCGGTCTGCCGCGCCCTCGGCCTCGGCCTGGAGGAGGCGTCCACGCAGGTGATCCAGCGCGACCGGCACGCGCAGTTCGTGGGGGCGCTGGCGCTCACGGGGGCGTCGCTCGAAAAGTTCGCCACGGAGATCCGCAACCTCCAGCGCACGGAGGTGCTGGAGGCGGAGGAGCCCTTCGCGGCTGGCCAGACGGGCTCCAGCGCCATGCCCCACAAGCGCAACCCGGAGAAGTGCGAGCGCATCACGGGGCTGGCGCGCGTGCTGCGCGGCCACGCCTCCACGGCGCTGGAGAACGTCGCCCTCTGGCACGAACGCGACATCAGCCACTCCTCCACGGAGCGCATCGTGCTGCCCGACGCCTGCCTGCTGCTCGACTACATGCTGGCGCTCTTCACGGACATCGCGGCGGGGCTGGTGGTCCACCCGGAGCGCATGAGGGAGAACCTGGAGCGCTCGCACGGGCTCGTCTTCTCCCAGCGCGTGCTGCTGGCGCTGATCGAGCGGGGGCTGGACCGCCAGCGCGCCTACGAGCTGACGCAGCGCAACGCCATGGCCGCGTGGGAGCGGCGCGCGCCCTTCCTCGACCTGCTGCTGGCGGACGCGGAGGTGACGGCGCTGCTGAAGGAGGGGGAGCTGCGCGCCCTCTTCGACTACGGCCACTACCTGCGCCACGCGGACGCCACCTTCGAGCGGCTCGGCCTGGCGTGAGCGCGGCGGCGGGAGCGCTCGTCCCCGCGCCAGCGCGGCCCCGCGTGTTCGCGACGCTGGGCGCGGCCCTCCGCCTGCTGTGGAACCACCCCGTCCAGCTGCTGGTCCCGTACGGGGCCGTGTCCGCGCTCGTCGTCGTGGAATCGCTCATCGTGATCGCCATGACGAGCGGGGAGCCGCTGCCGATTGCCGGGCGCATGGCGCTCGACCTGGGCGAGGGCGTCATCCTCGGCGTGGCGGGCGCCGCCATCGTCGTGGCCGTGGCGGCGTTCGCGCGGGAGCAACCGGCGGGCATCCCCGCATCGTTCGGCCCGCTCGCACGGCGACCGGCGGCGCTGCTCGCGCTCGCCACGCTGGCCATGATCATCATATGGGCGAGCACGCTGCCAACCTGGATCGTCTACTGGGCGACGAGCGACGCGAGCAATTCAGACAGGGCGACGGCCAACGCCGTGGCGTCCGTCCTGTGGCTGCCGGTCACGCTCTACGTGGGCGCGCGCTTCGCACTGGCCTTCCAGTTGTTCCTGCTTGAAGGGACGGGCCCGGCGCAGTCGTTCATCCGCAGCTGGCGCATGATGACGGGCCACATCCTGCGCATGATCGGAATCCTGCTCGTGATCGGGCTGGTCCAGGGCGTGATCGCCGCGGCGGCGGCGGTGCTGGCCAGCCTGCTCGTGGCCGGGCGCGGAGACGAACAGACCTTCCTGTCCATCACCACCGCCGTGTCCGGCGTGAGCGGCTTCCTTCTGGGCGCGCTCACCATCGCCGCCGTCACGCTGTACTACCTGCGCCTGCGCGAGGCCGCCCCGTGAGCGCGGCGGCGGGCGGGGGGCCGCGCGTGGGCGAGACGCTGCGCGCGGCGCTGACGCTCATGCGCGACCGCCCGCGCGAAACCATCGCGCCGCTGGCCCTCGTGCAGGCGCCGGTCGCCATCGCCACCATCATCGCCGGCGTCGTGCTCTACGGCACCGTCTTCGCGGACGAGCCCTGGCCCGCGGGCGGGCTGGCCGGGGCCACCGGGGGCGGGCCGCTGGCCGCGCAGGTGACGCTGTCGGCGGCGGCAGTGGTGCTGGGGCTGGTGGGCGCGGGGGCCACCATCTTCTCCGTGGCCGCGCTGGCGGAGGGCCGCCCCGTGGACCTGCGCGAGGCCTTCGACCCCGCCTTCACGCGCCTCGGCCGCCTCATCGCGCTGGCCGCCATCCTCATCGCCGGAGTCGTCGTGCTGGCCCTCACCATCGTGGGCGTGGCGGCCATCCCCTTCCTCGCGCCGCGCGTGGCCGTGGCCTTCCAGGCGGTCATGCTGGAGGACGCGGGGCCGCTGGAGGCGTTGCGCCGCAGCTGGCGGGCGACGCACGGGCACATGCTGCGGCTGCTCGGCATCCTGATCGTGATGATCGTCATCCTCTTCGCCATCGCCTTCCTCGCGCCCACCGTGCCGGGGCCGGGCGAGGCGGGACGGGGCGCGCGCATGGCCCTCGACGCCGCCATCCAGCTGCTGCAGACGGCGCTCTTCGTCCCCGCCGGGGCGTTCGCGCACGGCGCCCTCACGCTCTACTATCTCCGCATCCGGGAGGAACGGGCATGACGACCGAAACGGTGATGCGCACGGAGCTGCCCGCGCCCGTGCGGCGCGGCAAGGTGCGCGATACCTACGACCTGGGCGACCGCCTGCTGCTGGTCGCCACCGACCGCATCTCCGCGCTCGACGTGGTGCTGCCCACGCCCATCCCGCGCAAGGGCGAGATGCTCACGCGGCTGTCGGCGTGGTGGTTCGCGCGCATCGGCGAGGTGGTGCCCCACCACTTCATCGACGTGATCGACGCCGAAAACGCGGATGCGCTGCTCCCCTTCCCCCTGCCCGCCAACTGCCACGGGCGCTCCATGCTGGTGCGCAAGGCGGAGCGCCACGAGGCCGAGTGCATCGTGCGCGGCTACCTCTCCGGCACCGGCTGGCGGGAGTACCGGCGCGACGGGGCGGTCTGCGGCATCGACCTGCCCGAGGGGCTGGAGGAATCGCAGCGCCTGGCCGAGCCCATCTTCACGCCCTCCACGAAGGCGGACGTGGGCCACGACGAGAACATCAGCTACGAGCGGCTGGAGGCCATCGTGGGCGCGGAGCCCGCGAACGCCATGCGCAAGCGCAGCCGCGCCGTCTACGACTACGGCCACCAGGTGGCGCTGGAGCGCGGCATCATCATCGCCGACACCAAGTTCGAGTTCGGCCTGCGCGACGAGGAGACGATCCTCATCGACGAGGCGCTGACGCCCGACAGCAGCCGCTTCTGGCCGCTGGACCGCTACCAGCCGGGCGGCCCCCAGCCCAGCTTCGACAAGCAGCCCGTGCGCGACTGGCTGGCGGCCAGCGGCTGGCGCGAGGGCGACCCCGCGCCGGAGATCCCGGACGACGTGGCGGCGGCCACGTCGGAGCGCTACCTCGCCGTGTACCGCGCGCTCACGGGCGAGGACCTGCCCGCGTGAGCCGCTTCCTCGCCTCCGTGGCGGTCACGCTCAAGCCCGCCGTGAACGACCCCGAGGGCCTCACCATCGCCTCCGCGCTGCACAGCCTGGGCTTCGCGGACGTGGCCTCCGTGCGCGCGGGCAAGCTCTTCGAGATCGCCATCGAGGCGCCGAGCGCGGAGGAGGCGCGCACGATGGCGGACGCCATGTGCGAGCGCCTGCTGGCCAACCCCGTGATGGAGCGCTACGCCTGCGCCATCGCCGACGCGGAGGGGGCGTAGGAACCGCCGAGGGGGCCACGGGGATGGGGCAGGGGCACGCTGGCGCTCACGCGGGAGTTGTACGCGCGCACGGCGCGGGCGCGCAAGCGGCGGGGCGGGGGCGGACCATCCTGACGTTGGGTTGCCTGCCGTTTTGGCACCCCCTAAACTCTGGCCGAGAGCCTGTAGAAGATGAGCATCGTTTGGGTTGCCTTCCCGTTCGACACCCCCTAAACTGATACCTCCTGCGGAGAGTATCGCGCTTCGTTTGGGTTGCCTGCCGTTTCGACACCCCCTAAACTCTTCCTCGTCGACCTGCCCGACACGCAGTAGTTTGGGTTGCCTGCCGTTTCGACACCCCCTAAACTGCAGCCCGTCACCGGGTTCCACGTCTCCTGGTTTGGGTTGCCTGCCGTTTCGACACCCCCTAAACTACGATCCGCTACGCCACGCTGCGGGACCCCGTTTGGGTTGCCTGCCGTTCGACATCCCCCTGAACACTTGGCACCCCCGGCAGGCAGCCGCAGGCCACGTTTGCGCCCGGCGTCCCCGCCGTGCTAGCCTCACCGGGTCGAACGGTAGGCTAGAACCCAAATAAGTCCCCGCCCCGCGTCAGCGAGCGGGAGATGCAGCCTTGAGGGGGCCGCTCCGGCGGCCCCCTTCCCCTTTCCCCCGCATCGGATGGCATAATCGCCGGGAACGATGCAGCGGCTTGGAATCGACCTCGGCACGGACAGCATCGGCTGGGTGCTCTACCGGCTGGATGGCGATGGCGCGCCCGAGGCGATCGTCGGGAGCGGCGTGCGCATCTTCTCCGGCGGGCTCGACGGACAGGGGCGATCGAAGGCGAAGGTCCGGCGCGAAGCGCGCGGCGCGCGCCGCGGCTACCGGCGTCGGCGCTGGCGGGTGCGCCGTCTGGAACGCGACCTCACGGCGCTCGGCCTGCTGCCGGAGGACGCGGAGGAACGGGAGCGCGTGCGGCGCCTCGATCCGTTGCGGCTGCGGGCGCGGGCGCTCGACGAGCCGCTCGAACCGTACGAGCTCGGGCGCGTGCTGCGGGCGTTCGTGAAGCGTCGCGGGTTCCAGAGCAACCGCAAGGCGGACCGCGCGAGCAGGGAACGGCGGGACGAGGCGAAGAAGGTCCGCGAGGCGAACGAGGCGCTGGCCGGGGAGATGCGGGAGGCTGGCGCGCGCACGCTGGGCGAGCACCTGTGGCGGTTGCGGCGGCGGGGCAAGGCGACGCGCGCCCGCCTGCGCGACGGCGCCTACGACGGCCCCTACCCCACGCGGTCGATGATCAGGGCGGAACTGGAGGCAATCCGCGAGGCGCAGGCGGCGCATCACCCCGGGATCGCGGATGCGTCCTGGGATGCGCTGTTCGAGACGATTCTGCATCAGCGCCCGCTACGGCCCGTCGAGGTCGGGCGCTGCACGCTGCTGCCGGAGGAGGAACGCATCCACCGCGCGCATCCGCTGTTCCAGCGCTACCGCATCCTCGACGAGGTGCTGAACCTGAAGGTCATTCCGCCCGGCGGGCAACGCCGCCCGCTGACGGACGAGGAGCGCGGCGCCGTGCTGAAAGACCTGGGCTCCCGCAAGGAAAGGAAGTTCGCGGACTTCCACCGGCTGGGCTTCCCCGAGGGCACGCGCGTGAGCCTCTGGTCGGAAGCGCGCGACAAGATCGACGGCGACCTGACCGCCGCCGCGCTGCGACCGGCCAGGCGCTTCGGCAAGGCGTGGGACGGGCTGGACTTCGCCCGCCAGCAGGAAATCGTCGAGCGGCTGCTTGATATCGAGGATGCGGCGGAACTCGAAGCGTGGCTGCGGGAACGGTGCGGTCTGGACGAGGATTCGGCCCGCGCGGTTGCCAGCGCCCCGCTGCCCGACGGCACGGGCCACCTCTCGAAAGCGGCCATTGAGCGCCTGCTTCCCCACATGGAGGGCGGTACCCCCTATCACGAGGCCGTGGTGAAGGCCGGGTTCCCGCATCACTCCGACTTCCGCGGCGACGGGAGCGCGGATCGCCTGCCCTACTACGGCGAGGCGATGCCCCGTCGCGTGCGCGGCGGCGGCAAGGACGGGGGCGACGTGGAGCGCTACGGGCGCGTCGCCAACCCCGGCGTCCACGTCGCGCTCAACCAGCTCCGCCTGCTGGCCAACGCCCTCATCGAGCGCCACGGCAAGCCGGACCAGGTCGTCGTCGAGGTCGCACGCGAGCTTCGGCACACGCCGAAGGAGCGCCGGGAATACGAGCGGCGGCAGGGGAAGAACCGGGAGCGTCGGGAGCGGGAAGAGGAGGAAACCGGCAGGGAGCTTACGGACGGGGAATGGGAGAAGCTGCGCATCTGGCGCACGCAGGGAAAGCCCGGCGAGCGCATCTGCCCCTATACGGGCGAGCCGCTGAGCCGGGAGATGGCGCTCTCCGCGAGCACCGAGATCGACCACATCCTGCCGCGCAGCCGCAGTTACGACGACACGCCGAACAACAAGGTGGTCGTCATGCTCGCCGCCAACCGGGAGAAGGGCGACCGGACGCCGTTCGAGGCGTGGGGGCGCACCGCCCGCTGGCCGGAGATCGTGGCGCGCGTCGATGCGCTGTGGGGAGGCCGGTACGGGAAGCACAGGCGCTGGCGCTTCGACGAGGACGCGATGGAGCAGCTGCGGGAGGATGGCGATTTCCAGGCGCGCCAGCTGACCGACACGGCCTACGTCTCGAAGATCGCCCGCGAGTACCTCGAAAGCATCGCGCCGTCCGGGCGCGTCTGGGTGATTCGCGGCCAGCAGACCGCGCTGTTGCGGAGGCACTGGGGGCTGGATGGCGACGAGACGGAGAAGGATCGGAGCGACCACCGCCACCACCTCGTCGACGCCGCCGTCATCGGCGCGACGGATCGCTCGGCGCTCCTGCGAATCGCGGGCTCGGCGAAACCCGGCGGCGATTTCGGGCGCATCGATCCGCCGTGGCCCGCGTTCCGGCAAGCCGTGGAGGATGCACGGGAGCGCTGTACCGTCTCGCACCGCGCCAGTCCCTTCCGGCTCAGGCCCGGCATCGCCAGGGGGCAGTTGCACAACAAGACGCCGTACCGGGTGGTCAGCAGGGACGCCGCTGGCTCCGTGACGCTGGCGGAAGGCGGGAAGCAGTTTCGCGCACACGAAGACAGCCTCGCCACCATCGACGGAAAGGTGTTCAAGACCGATGGCAACGCCTACATGGATGTGTGGCTGCTCCCCGACGGCAGGACCACGGGCGAGACGGTCAGTCTCTTCGACGCGCACAAGCCCGACTACCGTTCGCCAGTGAAGGCCGGGCACCCGACGGCCCGCAAACTGATGCGCCTTCACATCAACGACATGGTCGCCACCGGCGAGGGCGACGAGCGGCGCATCCTGCGAGTCCAGTTTCTGTCGGGCCAGGGAATCACCGCCGTCGACCACAACGAAGGCGGGGACCTCCGCCAGCGCGTCAGGGACAAGAAACTGGATAACTACTACGTCCCGCTTCGCGTCAGCGCCAGCCGCGTGCTCTCCGTGGGCCTGCGAAAGGTGTCCGTGGACGCGCTCGGGCGCGTGCGCGACGGCGGGCCGTTCGACCGCGAGGAGCGCGGGAAGCGGGGTTGAGCCGTGGAGCGCCGCGTCTCCGCCTTGCCGTCAGACGGGCGCGCGCAGGTGGCAGGCGTCGTTATGTCGCTTCACGACGGTGCGCCCGGCGGCGTCGCGCGCGAACTCCGTGATGGCGCAGTTCTCCATGCGGAAGCGCAGCCGCGCCCCCGTTTCGCCGAAGGCCAGGTTCAGGGCCGTGTTGATGACGCCGCCGTGGGCGACGGCCACGGCGCATCCCTCCGGCGCCAGCAGGTCGTCCAGCACGGCGGCCACGCGCGCCTCGAAGGCGTCCATGCCCTCCTCGCCGGGCAGCAGGGGGCGGTCGCTCCCGTCGCCGCGCCCGCCGCTCCAGCCGGGGTAGCGCTCGTACACGGCGGCGGGCGTGAGGCCGCTGGCCTCGCCGAAGCCGTACTCCATCAGGCGCGCGTCGGCGGCGAGGGGCAGGCCGAGCGCGGCGGCGATGGTCTCCGCCGTGGCGCGGGCGCGCGCCAGGGGGCTGGTGACGACGCGCTCGACGCCGCCCTCGGCGCGCAGGCGTTCGGCCACGGCGCGCGCCTGTTCATGGCCCAGCGCCGTCAGCGGCGGGTCCAGCTGGCCCTGGATGACGCCCGCGGCGTTGCCCTCGGACTGGCCGTGACGCACGAGCAGGAGCGGCGCCACGGCGCTACTCCGTGAGCCGCCGGTAGAGGGCGGGCAGGCGGCGGGGCAGCGACTCGATGTCGCCCACCACCTCGTAGCCCATGTCCTCGCACATCGTCTTCAGGTAGTCGTGGCCGGCGCGGTCGACGGTGAGGGCGAAGGGCGTGATGCCCTCGCGGCGGGCCTCGTTCAGCGCCTGCTTGGTGTCGTGGATGGCGTACTCCTTCTCCGTGCGGTCGCGCCCGTAGCCGTGGTCCTGGGGGCGGCCGTCGCTGAGCAGCACGAGGATGCGCACCTTGGCCTCGGTGGCGGCGAGCTTGTGGATGGCGTGGCGGATGGCGGGGCCCATGCGCGTGGAGCGGATGGGCGTGACCTTGTCGATGCGGCGCTTGGTGGCCTCGCCGAAGCGCTCCTCGAAGTCCTTGATCACGTAGAACTCGACGTTGTCGCGCCCGTAGCCGCTGAAGCCGTAGATGCCGTAGTCGTCGCCGATGGTCTCCAGCGCCGTGATGAGGAGGACGGTGGCCTCCTTTTCGAGGTCGATGATGCGCTTGGGGGGCGCGGCCAGCTCCTGCCGCCGCTTCGTCACCCACCAGCTGAGGTACTTGCGCGGATCGTCGCCGGCGTCGTCGTACTGCTGGTCGCGGCGCGCGATCTCCTCGTCCGTGGAGGCCGACATGTCGAGCAGGAAGGCGATGGCCACGTCGCGCTCCACCTTGTTGCGCCGCCAGTAGATCTTCTCCGTGGGGCTGACGCCCGTGCGCAGGTCGATCATCCACTCAATGGCCGGGTCCAGCTCCACGTCCTCGCCGTCGGAGAGGCGCTTGATCTTGCGGAAGAGCTCGGGCTTCATCAGCTCGAACTGCTTGCGCGTCTGCGAGACGAGGGCGGCGTACTCGCGCAGCGTCTCCTCGTAGAACTCCTCGCCGCCCTCCTCCAGCGCGGCCTCCTTCACGGCGCACCAGCGCGGCTTGTAGTCCTGCGCGCGGAAATCCCACTCGTCGTAGTAGTAGGTGGTGACGACGGGGGCGAGCGGCTCCTCGCCCTCCTCCGCGCCCGTGCTCAGGTCGCTCAGGGGCTGGTCGGACTGCGCGTCGGAGTCGAGCACGGGCGTGCCCGCCTCCTTCAGCAGGTTGGAGAGGAACATGCCCGTCGTCTGCTGCAGGTCGCCCTCCAGCAGGGCGTCGAGGTCGATCTCGGCGCTCTTCTCCAGCAGCTCGCGCAGCTGCTCCTCGGTGAGCTGCTCGGGGGAAATCTGTCCGGCCTCGCCCTGCTCCGCGCCGTCGCGCAGCTTCATGAGCAGCTGCACGAGTTCGGGCTTGAATTCGCCGCGGAAATCGATCTCCTGCGGGCTCTCGTAGTCGGCCTCGCCGTCGGGCGCCTCGCCCAGCTCCATGGGGGGGCCGTCGCCGCCCAGCCCGCTCATGTCGAGGTCGAGCGACTCCTCGTCGAATTCGGGCAGGGCGTCCCAGCCCTCCTCGCTCTCGTCGCGTTCGTTGCGGATGCCCATGGCCAGTTGATAGAGGCGCAGGGCGGCCTCGGCGGCGTCCTCGGCGGTGGCCCCCGGCGACGTCAGGCGCTGGAGGATGGCGACGCCGCCGGCCATCGGCTCGGCGCGTCCGGCGGGCCAGCGCACGGCCCCGGCCCCGTCGAGGCTGACGCGCACGAGGTTCTCCACGAAGGCCTGCCGCAGGGGCAGCCCGCTCACCTCCGGGCGGCGCGCCAGCTCCTCGCGCTGCATCCGCCCGAGCGCCCCGCGGATGCCGGCGTAGGCGCGCTTGATGGCGGCGTCGATGCGCGCGTCCTCCGCGATTTCGTGCAGGTCGCTGGCCAGCGTGCGGTCGGGGAAGAGGTCGAAGAAGCGCTCGATCTCGGTGGCGGGCCGCGCCTCCCCGCGCTCCGGCAGCGTGGGGCGCAGGTCCTCGAAGAGCGTGGAGGGGCGCTCGAAGCGGAAGGCGAAGCTCTCGAATTCGAGGTGCGCCGCCTGGTGCGTGGCGAACACCTTCATGGCCGCGAAGTTCTCGTCCTTGTCGCGGTGCCGCTCCATCACCTCCGGCAGGAAGATGGTGGTGCCCTCCGTGCTGGCGCGCTCCTCGTCCACCCAGCCGATGCCCTTCTCGGCGAGCACGGCGGCGGCGTGGATGCTGATGTCGCGCCCCGTGAGGGCCTTCGCGTAGAGGCGCAGCACCTCGCCCACGCGGGACAGTTCGACGCGCGCGGAGAGCGTGTCCAGCACCTCCTCGCCGCGGCTGGACTGCAGGCGGAAGTAGGCCTCGCCGCCCTCGCGGCTGGAGGCGAGGATGCCCAGCCCCGCCGCCTGCCACGCGGGCAGCTCGTCGAGGCGCACCTTCTCCAGCACGGCGGGCGCGTTGCCGATGAAGTCCATGGCGGCGTAGGCGGAATGGGGGGCCAGCTGCTCGGCCAGCTCGATGACCGGCCCGTGGGCGTCGGGCTCGACCTCGCCGAGGGCGGCGGCCCCGTCCTCGAAGTACTGGAAGGCGGAGCGGCTGTGGTCGCGGGCCACGCGCGCCGCCAGCAGCAGGTAGCGCTCGCGCACGGGCGCGTGCACGCGCTGCAGCAGGGGGACGCCGCGCTCGAAGTAGAGGCGCGAATCGGCCCAGCTCGACTGCGCCAGCTCCACGCCGAAGGTGAGGAAGGGCGCGCGGTCGGCCCCGTCGAGGCGGCCCAGCACCTCCGGCGCGGCGGCGAGGCAGGCGGCGGCCAGCTCGTAGGAGTGGCGCGCCAGCTCGTCGAGGAAGAGCGTGAGGCGCCCCGCCTGGCTCACGCGGATGGCGCCGAACAGCTCCGGCCCGGCGTCGTAGAACTGCGCCGCCAGCGACGAGCTCTTCCAGTTGCCCTTGTAGAGGCGGCGGCCCAGCTCGGCCCACTGCGCCAGATGGTTGGGGCCGACCAGCGCCAGCGTTTCGGGCGCGGCGCGCAGGAAGGAGACGGCCAGCGGGGCGGACTGCTCGGTGAGGGAGGCGGCCTCCACCGCCAGCTGCTCCCACGTCTCCCAGGAGGCGGCATCGGGCAGGCGCGGCCCGGCGCGGAAGTACTCCGCCGCCGATTCCCACGAACGCAGGCTGACGGCCATGAGGTCGATGCCGCCGCGCAGCCAGAGCTCCAGGCGCGCGGGCGTGAGCCGCCCCTCGAGCGCGCGCAGGCCCGTCTCGCAGGCTTCCAGCAGGGGTTCGGGAAAGCCCTCGAAGCGCTCGCGGTTGCGCGCCGCCAGCTCGCCCGCGACGCTCATTCGAAGATCGAGGTCACGACCTCTTCGATGCTGCGCTGAACCTCGAGATCGTCGGTGAGCGCCCAAGTGACGGCCACCTGGGCGGCGCGGCGCGGCGCGATGCCGCGCTCGATGAGGCGTCCGGCGTAGATCAGCAGGCGCGTGCTCACGCCCTCGCCGAGGCCGTGCTCCTTCAGGTTCCGCACCTTCTCGCCCAGCTTGGCCAGCTCGACGGAGACGGCCATGTCCACGCCCGATTCGTGGGTGATGATCTCCGCCTCCTGCTCGCGCGAGGGATAGGTGAACTCGACCGAGATGAAGCGCTGGCGGGTCGAGTGCTTCAGGTCCTTGAGGGCGCTCTGGTAGCCCGGGTTGTAGGAGATGACGAGCAGGAAGCCGTCCGCCGCCTCCACCACCTGCCCCAGCTTCTCGATGGGCAGCAGGCGGCGGTAGTCGGTGAGCGGGTGGATGAGCACGGTCGTGTCCTTGCGCGCCTCCACCACCTCGTCGAGGTAGCAGATGGCGCCGCGCTTGACCGCGCGCGTGAGCGGCCCGTCGATCCAGCGCGTGCCGTCGGTGTCCAGCAGGTAGCGCCCCACGAGGTCGCTGGCGGTCAGGTCCTCGTGGCAGGCGACGGTGACGAAGGGACGGGGGCCGGACTCGCCGGGGCCGTCGCCGCCCTGCGAGATGCGCGTCACGGGCTGGCCCAGGCGGTAGGACATGTACTCCACGAAGCGCGTCTTGCCGCAGCCCGTGGGGCCCTTCAGGAGCACGGGGATGCGCTGCCGGAAGGCCGCCTCGAAGAGCTCGATCTCGTCCCCCAGGGGCAGGTAGTAGGGCTCCTCGCGGACGGTGAACTCCTCGGCGGCGAGCACGAGCCCGCCGGGCGCGGTGGGAACGCTCGGGGCGATGGTTGCTTCAGCCAATCGTCTGCCTCTCCGCGGCGATGCGTTCGCGGAGCGCGTCCCAGGCGGCGCGAACGCGCCCCGCGAGCTCCTCGCGCGTGCCGTTGTTCTCGATGATCACGGAAGCGGCGGCGGCGCGCTCCGCGTTGGACAGCTGGGAATCGATGCGCGCGCGCGCCGCCGCCTCGTCCAGCCCGTTGCGCTCGGCGAGGCGCGCCACCGCGGCCTCCGGCTCGGCGGCGGTGACCCAGATCTCGTCCACCAGGTCCCCCCAGCCCGCCTCCAGCAGCACGGCGGCCTCGAGCACGGCCAGGCGCGTGCCCGCCACCTCCAGCGCCGACAGCTCTTCCGAGGCGAGGGCGCGGATGCCCGGCCACACGATGTCCGTGAGCCGCGCCAGCTCGTCCGGCTTGCCGAACACCTTGCCGCCCAGCGCGCGCCGGTCGATGGCCCCGTCCTCCGCCACCACGTCGTCCCCGAAGGCGGCGACGACGGCGGCGAAGGTGGCGGTGCCGCGCTCGTAGGTGCGGTGGCCGAGGAGGTCGGCGTCGATCACGGGCACGCCGCGCTCGCGGAAAAACTCCGCGACGGTCGATTTGCCGCTGGCGATGCCGCCAGTGAGGCCGATGGTGTGCACGCGCTCGCTCCGTTCGTGGCGTCGCCAGAGGATACGGGGCGCGGGCGCGGCTGGGCAAACGGCGCGGCGGCGGCGCTCCCGCTCGCATTCCGCGCGGCGGGGGCATAGGCTGGCAGAGAGGAGCACAGCCATGCCCGCATACCCGCATCTCGGCGCGCGGACGGAGGTGGCCCGGATGCGCGCCGACATGGCCCGGATGAAAGCCGACATCGCGCGCATGATGTGGCTGCAGGCCGTCGGCATCGTTGGCGTGCTGGGAACGCTGATGACGCTCTTCCATTTCCTGTAGCCGGAAGGGCCGCGCCGCACGGCCCGCGCCGTTCTGCTGTACCATCGCGGGAACGCCCCGCCGGACGGGGCGCGGAGCGCGGATGCTTGAATCGACGGAAGCGACGCTGGCGAAGGCGCTGGCGGGCGCGGCGCCCACCGCGGAGGAGGCGCGCGCCCTCGCCCGCGAAGGCGACCTCGCCGCCCTCGCCGCGGCCGCCGCCGCCATGCGCGACCAGGCCCACCGCCGCGTCATCTCCTATTCGCGCAACTGCTTCATCCCCCTCACCAAGCTCTGCCGCGACGTGTGCCACTACTGCACCTTCGCGCAGCCGCCGCGCCCCGGCGAACGCGCCTACCTGACCATCGACGAGGTGCTGGCCATCGCGCGCGGGGCCGCCGCCGCAGGCTGCACGGAGGCGCTCTTCACGCTGGGCGACAAGCCCGAGCTGCGCTACGAGACGGCCCGCCGCGAACTGGCCGCGCTCGGCCACGAGACCACCATCTCCTACCTCGCCGAGGCGGCGCGCGCGGTCGTCGATGAAACGGGCCTGCTGCCCCATCTGAACCCGGGCGTCATGACCGCCGACGACGTCGCCCTGCTGCGCGAGGTCTCCGTCTCGCAGGGGATCATGCTGGAGAGCGTTTCGCCGCGCCTGCTGGAGAAGGGCCAGGCGCACCACGGCTCGCCGGACAAGGAGCCCGCCGCCCGCCTGGAAACGATCCGGCGGGCGGGCGAGCTGGCCGTGCCCTTCACCTCCGGCATCCTCATCGGCATCGGCGAGACGCGGCTGGAGCGCATCGATTCGCTGCTCGCCCTGCGCGAGCTGCACGCGGCGCACGGGCACGTCCAGGAGCTGATCATCCAGAACTTCCGCGCCAAGCCGGGCACGCGCATGGCGAATGCGCCCGAGCCCGATTTCGACGACCTGCTGTGGACGCTGGCGGTGGCGCGCATCCTCCTGGGGCCGGAGATGGGCGTGCAGGCGCCGCCCAACCTGATGCCCGATTCCTACGGGCGGCTGGTGGCGGCGGGGCTGAGCGACTGGGGCGGCGTCTCGCCCGTGACCATCGACCACGTGAACCCCGAGGCCCCGTGGCCGCAGCTGGAGGCGCTGCGCCGCCAGACGGAGGCCGCGGGCCACCACCTCGCCGAGCGCCTCGCCGTCTACCCCGCTTACGCGCGCGACCACGGGCGCTGGCAGAGCCCCGACATGGCCACGCGCGTGCTGCGCGCGATGGACGCCGACGGCTTCGCGCGCGCGGGCGACTGGGCCCCCGGCGCGGTGCTCGACCCGCCCGCGGACGCCGCCACGCGCACGCCGCCGTCCGCGCTGCCGCCCGATTCGCCCGTACCCGCGCTGGTCGACCGGGCGCGGCGCGGCGAGGAGCTGGCGGAGGCCGATCTGGCCCGCCTGTTCGAGGTCCGCGGTCCCGAATTCGACTACGTGCGCGCCGCCGCCGACGAGCTGCGCGCGGAGGTCAGCGGCGACGTGGTGCGCTACGTGGTCAACCGCAACATCAACTACACGAACATCTGCTACTTCAAGTGCCAGTTCTGCGCCTTCTCCAAGGGCAAGCTGAGCGAGAACCTGCGGGGCAAGCCGTACGACCTCGGCATCGACGAGGTGGTGCGCCGCGCGCGCGAGGCGTGGGAGCGCGGGGCCACCGAGGTGTGCATGCAGGGCGGCATCCACCCCGACTACACGGGGGCCACCTACCTCGAGCTGTGCGCCGCCGTGAAGGAGGCCCTGCCGGGCATGCACGTGCACGCCTTCTCCCCGCTGGAGGTGCACCAGGGGGCGGCCACGCTGGGCGTGCCCGTGCCCGAGTTCCTGGCGCGGCTGCGGGAGGCGGGGCTGGGCACGCTGCCCGGCACCGCCGCCGAAATCCTCGACGACGACATGCGCGCCATCCTTTGCCCCGACAAGCTGAGCGCGGACGAATGGATCGGCGTGGTGGAGGCGGCGCACGGGGCTGGCTTCACCACCACCTCCACCATCATGTACGGCCACGTGGACGGGCCCGGGCCGTGGGCGCGGCACCTGTTGCGCCTGCGCCGCCTGCAGGAGCGCACGGGCGGCATCAGCGAGTTCGTGCCCCTGCCCTTCGTGCACATGGACGCGCCGCTCTACCTGAAGGGGCGCGCGCGCCGCGGCCCCACCTGGCGCGAGGCCATCCTCATGCACGCCGTCGCGCGGCTGGCCCTCCATCCCCTCATCCCCAACATCCAGGTGTCGTGGGTGAAGATGGGCGCGGAGGGATCGAAGGCGTGCCTGCGGGCGGGCGCGAACGACATGGGCGGCACGCTCATGAACGAGAGCATCAGCCGCGCCGCCGGGGCCAGCCACGGGCAGGAGATGCCGCCCGAGGCCATGGACGCGCTCATCGCGGGCATGGGGCGCATCCCCCGCCAGCGCACGACCCTCTACGGCGCGCCGCCGCCGGAGCGCACGCGCGCCTCCTACGGCGCGGACGAGCTGACGCCCATTGTGCTCACGCCCGTGAAGAAGTACGCGCGCGTCGCCCGCTAGGCCCCCGGTTCCCACGACACCACGCCCAGCGCCCCGACGTCCCGCGTGAACGCGACGCGCCCGTCCGCGCCGATGCGCGCGTGGCGCGGCAGCAGCTCGCGCAGGCGCGCGTCCTCGGGGCCGTCCGGCGCGACCCACAGCTGCTGGCGCAGGAAGCGCAGCGCGTCCTCCACGCCGTCCCAGCCGGGCGCGCCGGCATCGACGTACGCCGTCTGGCAGCGCCGCCCGCGCGTCCGCTGCAGGGCGAGGAACTGCGGCAGCGCGGGCAGCGGTTCGCGCGGCTCCCCGTGGATCGCCTCCCAGAAGGGGTCGGCGCGCGACGGCGGCGGACGGCTGAAGAGCACGGCCACGCAGCGCCGCGCCGCCGCCGCTTCCATCGCCTCCAGGAAGGGGCCGATGGCCTCCACGTCGTAGCCCACGTGCGCGATGAGGGCCACGTCCGCGGCGGGCGGCTCGGCGCACGGCCAGGCCTCCGCGACGACGCGCACGTTGGCGATGCCGTGCGCCGCCATGCCCTCGCGCAGCACGGCGCGCATCCCCTCGGAGGGCTCGACCGCGATCACCTCGCGCGCGTGCAGGGCCAGCGGCAGGGCGTAGCGTCCGCCGCCCGCGCCGATGTCCAGCACGGTCTCGCGCGGGCGCACGAGTGCGCGCAGCGCCTCCAGCACGGCGTCGCCCTCGCGGCGCGGATCGGCGCGGAACCACGAGGCGATGGGCGCGTAGAAGTCGCCACCGTCGGGCAGGGCGCGGCGATGGCGCTCCGCCTGCTCGCGGTTGAGGCGCACGCGCGCGGCCCAGTCCGCCAGCGCCTCCGCGGCGTCGTCCATGCCGCCAGTCTGCCCCAGCGGCGCGGGATCGGCGAGCGGAGCGTCCCGCCATGGTAGGCTGGGCGCATCAACCCCGCGCGGGAACGAGGCTAGGCCGTGGCTACGAAGGATCCGCAGGAGCCGTTCACGAGGATCAGCATCGAGGAGGCGAGGGCCAAGCTCGACGGCGGCGAGGCCGTCATGGTCGACGTGCGCGACCCGCACGAGTACGTCGAGGTGCACGCGGCGGGCGTGCGGCTCATCCCCGTGAACACGGTCATGAACGAGGTGAAGCAGATTCGCGAGTTCGCGGGGGAGCGGGGCGAGGTGCTGTTCATCTGCAAGATGGGTTCGCGCAGCGCGCTGGCGGCGGAGTACGCGGCGGCGGCGGGCCTGACGGAGCTGGAGCTGTACAACGTGGAGGGCGGCACGGAGGCCTGGGCCGCCGCCGGCTACCCCACGGGGGACTGAGGCGCCGTCACGCCTGCCCCGCCACTTCCACGAGGCGCGCGAGGGCGTTGGCCAGGCGCATCTGGCGCGGCGTGCGGCAGAGGGCTTGCGTCAGCTCCGGGCTCGCCACCACCACGGCCAGGCAGCGCGCGCGGCTGGTGGCCACGTTCAGGCGGTTCAGGCTGTACAGGAACTCCATGCCGCGCGGCGCGTCCGCCACGGAGCTGGTGGCCATGGAGTAGATGGCGACCGGCGCCTCCTGCCCCTGGAACTTGTCCACCGTGCCGATGCGGAAGCCGGGCAGCGCCTTTTCCAGCGCCCGCACCTGCGCGTTGTAGGGCGAGATGATGAGGATGTCGTCGCGCGTGAGGGGCTGCTCGAGGCCGTTCGCGTCGGTCCACGCGGCGTCCGAGTCGAGCAGCGCGCGGACCCGTTCGCGGATGAGCGCGACCTCCTCCGGCGACTCGCTCGACCGGCCCTCGTGCGCGGCGGGGAGAAAGCGGATGCCCGCGCCGTCGAAGGGCGGCTCGCCCCCGGTGACGGCGTGCCGCTCCCGCCCCTCGTGGGCATGGAGGCGGCCCGCGTAGAACACCTCGGAGGTGTAGGCGCAGATGCGGGGGTGGAGCCGCCAGGTGCCGTCGAGGAAGAGGCCCAGCGACTCCGGCATGACCTGCTCCTCGCCGAGCAGGTGCGCGAGCGCGGACCGCTCCGCGCCGGGCGGATGCGCGCCCTGCAGGGGCTGGTCCAGCTGCTGCGGGTCGCCCAGCAGGATGAGGTTCCGGGCGCAGGGCGCGGCGGCGAGCACGTCGGCGAGCGACGTCTGGCCGGACTCGTCGACGACGAGCGTATCGACCATGCCGGCCATGTCCTCGCGCGCCCACAGCCACGCCGTGCCGCCGACCACGTCGTACGCGCCGATGGCGAGGCCGTCGCGGGCCTCCTCGTTCTTCTCCAGGAAGTCCGCGTCCTCTGCGGCGTCCCCTTCGTTGCGCACCCGCTGGCCGATGGCCACGGGAACGTCGAGCGCCCGCGCGGCTTGCGCCGTCTTGTCGAGGATCTGGGCGATGACCTTGTGGCTGTTGGCGGTGACGCCCACGCGCCTGCCCGCGGCCACGAGGTCCACGATCAGTTGCGCTCCGACGGTGCTCTTGCCCGAACCGGGCGGCCCCTGGATGGCGAGGTAGCTTTCGTCGAGCGCGAGGGCGATGCGCTTCGCGGCCTCTCCGGGCGTCTCATCGGGGCGCAGCAGGGGCGCGTCCGGCGGCTGGCCCGCGCGCGGCGGGCGGCGCATGAGCAGGTCGCGGATGGCGCGATGCGGCCCGCGCGCGTCCATGCCGTGATCCAGCACCCAACGCGCGACCCGCTGCTGGCTCTCCGGCTTGGGCCGGGCGTACACGAGGTCGTGGGGGATGAGCGCGGTCGGGGGGCGCCCGTCCTCCCACGCCTTGCCGCGCCGCAGGTCGATCGTGCCCGCCGTGTCATCGACCGCCACCACCTCGCCCGCGGGCTTGCCGAAGCCGTCGGGGGCACCGGCGGGATCGTGCGGGTTCTCGCCCTCGCGGAACTTGTGCTCCTGCGGGGGAAAGCGGAAGCGATGGACGGTGGAGCGCCGCTTATCGGGATCGGGCCACGAGTCCACGAGCGTGAGGCCGCCGAGCGCGTCGCGCTGCCCGATGCGCTCCTCGTCCGTGAGGCCCTTCAGCGCGAAGTAGCGCCACCAGAACGCCTTGTCCTCGCGGCGGTGCCATTGCAGCAAATGCGCGAGCAGCTGGCGCGCGCGCTCGGCGTCGTTCCGCTCAGAGGCGTCCTCCGGCAGGCCCTCGACGAGGTCCTCCACGAGCGCCCGTTCCTCCTGCTCCGCCTCGCCGGCCTCGCGCTCATCGGGTTCGACGACGCGGGGGCGCGGGAGCGGCTCGTCCAGCTCGGCGGCGAGTGCGGCGCGCTGCCCCTCGAGCCAGTCGCGCAGCCGCCAGGTGGAGACGCAGTCGTCGCGGTTGTAGCGCTCGATGTCGGCCAGCGTTTCGGCCCCGCGCTCACCCTCGCCCTCGCCCAGTTCGAGCCACTCCTCGAAGGCGACGATGCTGGCGTTGGCGTCGCGCAGCTCGATCTCGCGGTCGAATTGGAAGAGCGGCTCGATGGCCTTCAGCGAGTAGCCCTCGACGGAGGCGCGGATGCCCCCGCGCACGACGCGGTGCAGGTCCACGAACACGTTGCCGCGCAGGAGCTCGTCCACCTCCGCCTCGCGCGTGCCGTAACGGCCCGCGAGCCGCGTCATCGCGCCCGGCTCGTAGGGGGCGTAGTGGTAGACGTGCAGCGCGGGGTCGTCCTCCCAGCGGTCCATGATGAGGTCGATGAGGCGCTCGAAGGCGCGGCGCTCGGCGGCGGGCGTGACCGCCTCGCCATCGAGCGACCAGAAGGCGTGGAAGGCCGGTTCGCCGTCGTCGTCCGCGCGGGCCGGTTCGATCACGCCGAAGAGGTACTCGATGCCATCGACGCCCACGCCGTCGGCGCCGACGCCCATATAGAAGGGGTCGCCCTCGATGTCGAAGAAGAGGTCGCCGCGCGATGGTTCGGGCAGGAGCAGCAGGCCCTGGTTCGGAAGGAGCGCGCCGTCGGCGTCCCGCGCGGGCGCGATGCGCTCGGACAGGGTCTCGCCCTCGCGCTCGCCGCGCAGCTGGATGGCGGCCTGCAGGTGGAGCCGCTCCACGGCCTCCGCGGTGAGGCCATCGACGGGCCCCGGATGACGCTCGCCGAGCGCGGTGCGCGTGTTCACGTCGTGCGCGCGCAGGGCGTCCCGCTGGCGCGCGCTGATGTCCGCCACCAGCGACAGGTGGTCGTCGCGCCGCCAGACCGCGTTGCACTCCGGCCGCCAGCGGCAGACGCCGCAGTGGCCCACCGGCTCCGGCTCCGTGGGCAGCGGCCAGGCGGGGGCGTCGTCGCGCAGGAAAGCCTCGAAGCGGCTCGCCACCGAGCGGTAGTAGGCGGCGTAGTCGGCCACGCGGAAGGCGACCGTCTGCCCCTGCGCGCCGCCGAGGGCGAGGTGCATTCGTTCGGGCGCGACGCCCTGCATTTCGCCCACCATGTCGGAGTAGCGGCAGAGCTGGAGCACGGCGGACGCCTTCACGCTGCGCGCCAGCTTCGTGTCCCAGACCTCGTAGCTCCACGCGCCGAGGTCGCTGGGCCTGTCCACGCGCAGGAGGAAGTCGGCGAAGCCCAGCCGCTCGCCGTCGAACAGCGCGGCCTGGAAGATGACGTCGCGGCCCGCGCGCATGGCGGCCAGCGTGGCCTCGCGCCCGGCGGCGTAGCGCTCCGGCGGGGGCAGCGAGTCGTCGCGGGGGATCTCCGCGACCTCGCGCCCGTCGGCGGCGAGCCCGTCGAGGAAGCGCCGTTCGTGCTGGAAGCCCCGCTTGACGATGCGGTCGAGGAAGCGGTCCGGGCGCATGGGCCGCTTCGTGTGGCCGAGCACGGCGGCGCGTTCGAGGGCGGCCAGGTGGCGGCATTCGAGGAACCCGACGAGGTCGCTCGCGGAGTGGACGGTGCGGTCCCCGATGCGCTGCACGGCAGCGTAACCGTACCAGAGAACGGACCGCGGCCGCCGCCCGGCTTCCCTTTCGCCGCCGTTCCCTGCTATCCTGACCGTGGCGCGTTGCGTCCCGATGCGCCGCCCCATCCCGCGCACGGGGGTTCGCTGTCCCATGAGCGACGAGACCTTGACCGACCAGACTTCCGCCACCAGCGCCGACGCCATGATCGGCAGCGTCCTCAGCCGCCTCTCCAGCGGCGAGTTCGACGAGCGCCGCGAGGAAGAGGGCGACCTCTCCGGCGGCGGCGCCGCCGCTACGGCCACGCGCGAGGACGACGACAAGGACGAGAAGGAGAGCGACGACTCCGAGGACGAGGAGGAAGAGGAGGCGGCCGCCGCGGCCCTGCTCACGGAGGAGTCGGAGGGCATCGACGACCCGGTGCGCATGTACCTGCGCGAGATCGGGAAGGTGTACCTGCTCACGGCGGACGACGAGAAGCACCTCGCGCGGCAGATGGAGGAAGGCATCTGGCTGCGCGACATCGAGCAGGCCTACGTGGACGCCTTCGGCCATCCGCCCTCGGCGGCGCGCGTGGCCGTGACGCTGGTGGAGCAGTTCGCCGAGCTGTTCCCCGTCTACAAGCGCGCCCTCTGGTTCTGCGACCAGTACGAGAAGCTGGTGGCGAAGCAGGAGCCGCCCGAGGACGGCAAGGACGAATGGCCCCCGAAGACGCCCAGGTGGCGCGATCCCGCCGGGCGCAAGCTGTCGCGCCGCTGGCGGGAAATTTCCGTGAACATGGGCGATCCGCAGTTCCGCGGGCTGGTGGACCGCGAGATGGATTCGCAGTTCCGCACCTACGTCATGAAGCGGCTGCGCAAGAACGAGGAGACGGTGCACACGGCCATCGTGTCGCTCTCCATCGTCACGCACATCCTCACGCCCGAGCTGTTCGCGCAGATGGCGGAGGAGGCGGGGGGCGAGGACCAGCTGCTGCCCAGGCCCGCGGACGGGCTGATCGAGCACATCACGCCCCTCGAGGAGCGCCTGCGCTACCACTTCGACACCATCAAGCACAACGGCGACAAGGCCGAGCGGCGGCTGACGGAGGCGAACCTGCGGCTGGTCGTGTCCGTGGCCAAGAAGTACATCGGGCGCGGCATGTCCCTGCTGGACCTCATCCAGGAGGGGAACATCGGCCTCATCCGCGCGGTGGAGAAGTTCGACTACCGCAAGGGCTACAAGTTCTCCACCTACGCCACGTGGTGGATCCGGCAGGCGATCACGCGCGCCATCGCCGATCAGGCGCGCACCATCCGCATCCCCGTGCACATGGTGGAGACGATCAACAAGCTCGTGCGCGTCAGCCGCCGGCTGGTGCAGGAGTTCGGGCGCGAGCCCACCAGCGAGGAGATCGCGCGCGGCATGTTCGAAAGCTCGCGCCCCGAGGCTTCCCACCAGTTCTCGCCGGAGCGCATCCGCGAAATTCAGAAGGTTTCGCAGGACCCGGTGTCGCTGGAGACGCCCATCGGCGAGGAGGAGGACAGCCACCTCGGCGACTTCATCCAGGACGAACGCGCGCTCGCGCCGCCCGACGCCGCCAGCCAGCAGCTGCTGAGCGAGCAGGTGGAGGACGTGCTGGCCACGCTCACCAGCCGCGAGCGGCGTGTGCTGCAGCTGCGCTTCGGGCTGGAGGACGGGCGCAGCCGCACGCTGGAGGAGGTGGGCCGCGAATTCAGCGTCACGCGCGAGCGCATCCGCCAGATCGAGGCCAAGGCGCTGCGCAAGCTGCGGCACCCCAGCCGCAGCCGCAAGCTGAAGGACTACCTCGAGTAGCGCCCCCGCCTCACGCGCGCTCCGTCCCGCGCCAGAGCCGCAGCCCCACGTTGACCGCGAGGATGGCGAGCGCGATGTCGGTCGCGATCCACTGCACGGCGATGTGCGCCCCGCCATTGTCGACGGCGGTGCCCCAGCGGCCCGCGAACCAGACGTTGAAGAACAGCAGCAGCAGGGCCAGCGAGCCGTAGAAGCGCGCGCTGGCCGCCAGCCGTTCCCGCGCATTGGCGTCGGCGGGCAGGGCGCGACGCGCGGCGTACGTGACGAGCGCCAGCACGATGACGGCGACCGCCATGATCCAGTTGAGCGCGCGCCAGACCTCGAAGGCGTCACCGGTGTTCCCCTGCCCGGCGTACAGCTCGAACACGAGGAAGTAGCCGCCCACCGCCAGGCCCGTGGCCACGAGGGCCGCGCCCAGCGCCTTGTGCGCGATGGCCATGACGTCGTCGTTCACGGGTTCGCTCCCTTCAGGCGGACTCGCGCCAGAGGCGCAGGCCCACGGTCACGGACAGGATGGGGATGGCGGCGTCGATGAACGCCCACACGTCCCAGAGCTGGCGGTCGGCGTCGCCCCATTCCGCCAGGAACCAGTTGGGGAAGTAGGAGAGCGCCGTCACGACGGTGAGGTAGAAGAGGACGTTCGCCTCCAGGTACTCGCGCCAGCCCGCGTCCGCCGGCAGCGCCCGCTTCCACGCGAAGGTGGCGGTCAGCAGCAGGATGAGGCCCGCCGACTGGAACCAGTCGATGACCAGCCAGGCGGTCACGTCGGGGTCCGGGCCGCGCTCGTAGAGGGGGAAGGCGAGGTAGTGCCCCGCCACCACCACCGCGAGCAGGAGCAGGTAGATCGAGACGAGCCGCCTGAGCATGGGGGGCGGGAACGTCATGGATCGCCTCCTTCCAACGGGATGATACCACCGCCGCGGGCGCGTGGGCGCGATCCGCCGTAGGCTGCGCGCGTGGCCGACGCCCCCGAATCCGTGGCCAGCGAGACCGCGCACGCGGGACGCCTCTTCGACCTGCGCCTGGAGACGCTGCGCTGGGCGGACGGGCGCGAATCGCGCCACGAGATGATTCATCACCCGGGCGCCGTCTGCATGATCGCGGTGGACGGCGACGGGCGCCTGCTGCTGGTCGAGCAGTACCGCCACGGCGCGCGCGCGAGCCTGCTCGAAATCCCCGCAGGCACGCTGGAAGCGGGCGAGGATCCGGCCGCCGCCGCCGTGCGCGAGCTGCGCGAGGAGGTGGGCATGGCGCCGGGCCGCGTGGAGGCGCTGGGCGGCTTCTGGGTCGCGCCCAGCTACGCCACCGAGTACCTCCACCTCTTCCTCTGCGCCGAACTCTCCCCCGCGCCCCTGCCGGGCGACGAGGACGAGGACATTGAGGTCGTGCGCCTCACGCGCGCGGAGGCGCTGGCGGCGGTGGACGCGGGGCGCATCGCGGACGCCAAGTCCATCGCCGGCATCCTGCGCTGGGACCGCCTGCGCTAGCGCTCCTCCCGTTCGAGCGCCGCCACGCGCCGGTCGAGGCTGCGCAGCGTGTAGCGGATGATCGCCATCGTCACGAAGAAATCGAACCACAGCATGATCGCGCCCATCACCGCGAACACGTCCCGCACGACCTGGTTGTCGACGAGGATGGCCACGAGGATGAAGGCCACGCCCGCCCCCGAAAGCAGCGAGGGCACGACGATGAGCGCGCCGCCGACCGTGCGCCGCACCGTCACGCGCGTTCCCCCCGCGCGGGTTCGCCGTGGCGCGCCTCCCAGCGGTCCACGGCCACGATGCGGTCGAGCGGCAGGCGGCGCTGGTCGCGGCGTTCGCGGCGCTGCAGGTCGTCCGGCAGCGTCTCCGGCGCGCCCGGGAAGCCGATGGCGAAGACGGCCAGCACGCGCAGCTCGGGGGGCGCGGCGAAGGCGTCGCGCGCGGCCCCTTCGTCGAAGCCCGCCATGGGGTGCGCGATCAGCCCCAGCGCCGTGGCCTGCGCCATCAGGTTGGCGGCGGCGATGCCCGCGTGGAACGACCAGATGGCGCGCTCCCCGCCGTAGGCCTCCGCGCGCTCGTGGGCGGGCAGCGCGCCCAGCGCCACGAGCAGGGGGGCGGCGGACGCCCAGCCGCGGTTGCCCTCGGAGAGCGCCCCCGCCAGCGCCGCGCGCGCGCCCCCGGACAGGGCCGCGAGCAGGCGCACGGACTGGGCGTTGCCGTGGCTGGGCGCGACGGACACCGCCCGCCAGAGCGACTCGCGCGCGTCGTCGGGCACGGGGCGCGGGTCGAACGCGCGCCGCGCGCGCCGCTCCGCCAGCGCCTCCAGCAGTTCGGCCATGCCGCGAATCGTGCCACTCGCGGGCGCGCGGTGCTAGCGTGCGCGGCGATGCCCGCCTTCATCGGTCTCGACCTCGCGTGGACGGCGGCGAACGAGAGCGGCGTCTGCTGGCTCAAAGGCGAAACGCCCGACGGCCTGCGCTGCGTGCGTCTCGAAGCGGCGGCGTACGGCGTCGCGGAGCTGGCGGATGAGGCCGCGTCGCTCGCGGGACAGGTCGTGGTGGCCATCGACGCGCCCGTGCTGTACGCGCCGGAGCGCTGGGTCGAGCGCGAGATCGCGCGGCGCTTCGGGCGCTACAAGGCGTCCGCGCACTCCGCCCACCATGCCGTCAGGCAGGGGCGCACGGCGGGCATCGAGCTCGGCGAGGCGCTGGCGGCGCGCGGCTTCACGCTCGATCCGGCGGCGCTGCTGGGCGAAGCGCGGGCGGAGCGCGTGGCCGTCGAGGTCTACCCGCACACCATCCATGTGCGCCTCTTCGGCCTCGCCGAGCGCCTTCCCTACAAGCCGAAGCCGGGCCGCGACGTCGCCTTTCGCCAGAACGCCATGCGGGAGTACCAGCGGCATCTGCGACGGCTGATCGAGCGCGAGGCGGCGGGCCTGCTCGCCAGCGCCGACGTGCGGCGCGCGCTCGACCCCCAGACGGCGACGGCGGCGAGGGGGCGCGCGCTCAAGCGGCTCGACGACACGCTCGACGGCCTCACCTGCGCGCTGGCGGCGTGGCTGGCGTGGCGTAGTCCGGGCGCGTGGGAGGCCATCGGCGACCTGACCGGCGCCATCGTCGCGCCGCGCGAGCAGCCGGCGCTGCTGTAGGCGCTACATGCGCTCCGGCGCGCTCATGCCCAGCAGCGCGAGCACGCGGCCCAGCGCGATTTTGGCCGCCAGCGCCAGCCGCAGCCGCGCCGCCGTCAGCGCCGCGTCGTCCGTGATCACCTTCAGGCCCGCGTCGCCCTGCTGGCGGAAGGCGTCGTTGAAGGCGTGGAAGGCGGTGGCCAGCTCCATGCCGTAGCGCGCCAGGTGCTGCGGCTCGAAGGTGGTGGCCACCAGCTCGATGGCCTCCGGCAGGCGCAGCATGGCGCGCACCAGCGCCAGCTCGTGCGGGGCCGTGAGCAGGGCCGTGTCCCCGCCCTCGGGCGCGTGCCCGGCGGCGGCGGCGCGGTCGATCATGCTGGCCAGCCGCGCGTGCGCGTACTGGATGTAGTAGACGGGGTTGTCGTTCGACCGCTTCACCGCCAGGTCGAGGTCGAACTCCATCTGCGAGCCGGGGGCGCGCAGCAGGAAGAAGAAGCGGGCGGCGTCGGCCCCCACCTCCTCGATGAGCTGGTCGAGCGTCACGATCGTGCCGCCGCGCTTGGAGGCGCGCACGCCGCGCAGCGTGACCAGCTGGTAGAGGAGCACGCGCAGCGCTTCGCCGCGCCCGGTGACGGCCTCCGCGCCCGCCTCCACGCGCGAGACGTGGCCGTGGTGGTCGGCCCCCCACACGTCGATGACGAGGTCGAAGCCGCGGCGCGCGAACTTGTCGTAGTGGTAGGCGATGTCGCTGGCGAAGTAGGTGGGCCGCCCGTCGGAGCGCACGACCACGTTGTCCTTGTCCTCGCCCAGGTCGGCGGCGGTGAGCCAGAGCGCGCCCTCGCGTTCGGCCACGCGCCCGTCCGCGCGCAGCCGCGCCAGCGCGCCCTGCCAGACCGATTCGCCCCCCTCCGGCGGCGGCTCGTGCAGCGAGCGCTCGCTGAACCAGCGGTCGTAGCGCACGCCGAACGCCTCCAGCGTGGCGCGGATGCGGGCCACCATCAGCTCGATGCCGAGCTCGCCCAGCGCGGGCGGGCGGGGTTCGCCCGGCTCCGTGAGGAAGCGGTCGCCCTCGCGCTCGCGCACCTCCGCGGCCAGGTCGGCCATGTATTCGCCCCGATAGCCGCCCTCGGGGATGGCGGCCTCGCGCCCGAAGAGGCGCAGGTAGCGGGCGTGCAGCGTCTCCGCGAAGAGCGCCGTCTGCGCGCCCGCGTCGTTCACGTAGTACTCGCGCTGGACCTCGTAGCCGGCGGCGGCGAGCGTCGAGGCGAGCGTGTCGCCGATGGCCGCGCCGCGCCCGTTGCCCACGTGCAGCGGCCCCGTGGGGTTGGCGGAGACGAATTCGACCTGCGCGCGCTTGCCCGCGCCGATGGCGAGGTCGGCGAAGGCCGCGCCGCGCGCGATCACGCGGTCCACCTCGCCCTGCAGGAAGCCGTCGGCCAGGCGCAGGTTGATGAAGCCCGGCGCGGCGACCTCGGGCGCGGCCACGATGCCGTCGGCGGGCAGGCGCTCGGCGATGGCCCCGGCGATGGCGAGCGGCGGCATGGTGGCGGCGCGGGCGAGGCGCAGGGGCAGCGAGCTGGCGTAGTCGCCGTGGGCGGCGTCGCGGGGCCGTTCGAGGGCGACGGCGGGCAGGGCCACGTCGGGCAGCGCGCCCTCGGCGATTGCCGTGCGCGCCGCGGCCTCGACCAGCGCGGCCACGCGCTCGCGCGGCATGGAGTCGCTCATGAGCCAGCCTCGTCGTAGTCGTCGCACGGAATGTCGTAATCGATGAACGGGATCGGACGGTCCGAGTCGCGCCGATCGGGAACCGGCAGGTTCGTGCCGCGCGGCATGTTCTCAATGAGCCACTGGCCCAGCGGGAGGCGCTCCTTCGCGGGCGGCGGCTCGGCCTCGCGGCGCGCGAGGTACTCGGCCACGGCCTCGCACAGCACCGCCGAGCGGCCCCGGTCGCGCACCTCCGGCTGGCGGTCCAGCCGCTCCAGCAGGGCGTCGTCCATGTCCACGCGCACCGTCGTCACGGGGCGATCATAGCGCACAAGCGCCTCCGTTCCGCGCGCGGCTCAGGCGGTGAGCACGAGGCCGAGCACCGTGCCCAGCACGATGGCCAGGCCGCCCAGCCCCACGGCCACGGCGAGGTCCGCCATGCTGAATTCGGCGCGCGCGTCGGTGTGCGCGGGCGCGGTTTCCGGAATGTCCTGGTCGCTGGCGGTCATGCGGCGCTCCCCCGCGCCATTGTGCGCGCGCCCACGCTTGCGCGCACGCGCCCGCCTTGATTGAGCGCCGTCGGCGGCGCACCATAGGAGGCCCACCACGGGAAGCCGCCGCACGGGCGCGGGCGGCGAGGAGCGACGATGGCCGAGAACGAGGGCGGCGGCGCGGACCTGGTCATCGACGCCGCGGGCGTGGTGAAGACCTACGACACGGGCGAGGTGCAGGTGCAGGCGTTGCGCGGCGTCGACCTGCGCGTGCCGCGCGGCGAGATGGTGGCGGTGATGGGGCCGTCGGGCTGCGGCAAGACGACGCTGCTGAACTGCCTCTCCGGGCTGGACGGCTTCGACGGCGGGCGCGTGCTCATCAACGGCTCGGACATCACGCGCATGGCGGACAACGAGAAGACGGAGTTCCGCGCGCGGGGCATGGGCTTCATCTTCCAGACCTACAACCTGCTGCCCGTGCTGAGCGCGGCGGAGAACGTGGAGCTGCCCCTGATCGTTTCGGGCACGCGCCCGCGGGATGCGCGGCGGCTGGCGCTGGAGGCGCTGGAGCGCGTGCGCCTGGCGGAGTACGCCGGCCACCGGCCAGCGCAGCTTTCCGGCGGCCAGCGCCAGCGCGTGACCGTGGCCCGCGCCATCGTCAACCGCCCCTCCATCGTGTGGGCGGACGAGCCCACGGGGGCGCTCGACTCGGCCACCGCGAACGGCATCATGGAGCTGCTCGTGGAGCTGAACGCGGACGCGGACCAGACGCAGGTGATCGTGACGCACGCGCCGGACGTGGCCGCCCGCTGCCACCGCACCATCCACATGGCCGACGGCCTCATCGCGCGCGAGGAGTTCACGCGCGGGATGGCCGCGGCCGCCGCCTCGAGCTAGCCGCGCGCCATGCAGGACCTCTTCGGCATCCCCATGACCACCATCGCGGCGGTGTGCGTGGCGCTCACCGCGCTCATCGTGCTGCTGCTCGGCTTCCTCGCCCTGCGCAACCCGGTGATGTTCAAGACGGGGCTGCGCAACATCCCGCGGCGGCGCACGCAGACGGCGCTCATCGTCTTCGGCCTGATGCTGGCCACGGTGATCATGACCGCCGCCTTCAGCACCGGCGACACCGTGGTCAACAGCGTCACGGACGACGTCTACGACCTGATGGACGAGACGGACCTGACCGTGAGCTGGGACGTGGAGGAGGAGCCGCGCCCCGTGGCGGACCGGCTGTTGCCGCTCGAACCCGCGGAGGGCTGGGCGCTGTCGTACGCGGAGCTGCGCGACGCGTTCGCGGGCGATCCCGACCTCGACGGCTTCCTGGCCGTGATCGGGGAGACGCTGCCCGTCGTCAGCCTCGATACGAACCTGAACGAGTCGGGGGCCGTGATCCTGGGCTACGACCCCGCCGAGGCGGAGCCGTTCGGCCTGCTGCGCGACGTGGATGGCCAGCCCATCCAGCTGGGGGGCAACCGCATCGCCATCAACGAGGACCTCGCCGAGGAGCTCGACGCCGAGCCCGGCCACCGCCTGCGGATGTTCTACGGGAGCGAGCGCATCGATGTCGTGGTCGCGGCCATCGCGCCCAACACCTTCATCAGCGGCGCCTTCGCCATCACCGCCGGCGACGCCCCGGGCGGGGCCATGCACATCGACTTCCTCGGCGCGGCGCTGGGGCTGGAGGGGTTCGCCAGCGACGTCTTCGTGTCCACCGCGGGCGGGGTGCGGAGCGGCCTCGACTACTCGGACGCGGCCGAGGAGAAGCTGGACGACTACCTGCAAGGCACGCCCTATTACGTCAACCCCGTGAAGCAGGACGCGGTCAACAGCGCGCGCACGACGGGCAGCACCTTCACCAGCCTGTTCGTGATTTTCGGGCTGTTCTCCATCGCCGCGGGCGTGCTGCTCATCTTCCTCATCTTCATCATGCTGGCGGCGGAGCGGAAGCCGGAAATGGGCATGGCGCGGGCGGTGGGGGCGAGGCGGCGCCACCTGGTGGAGTCGTTCCTAGCCGAGGGCATGGGCTACGACCTGGGGGCGGCGGTGGTGGGGCTGGCGGCGGGCATGGGCGTGACCTACGCCATGATCGCGCTCCTCAATTCGCTGGGCTTCGGCCTCGACCTGCGCGTCTCCTTCACCATCCGCAGCCTGATCGTCTCCTTCTGCCTGGGCGTAATCTCCACCTTCATCGTCATCTTCCTGGCGGCGCTGCGGGCCAGCCGCCTCAACATCGTGGCCGCCATCCGCGACCTGCCCGAAACGTCCCCGCCCAATCCCGAGGACGCGACCTGGCGGGGCTACGCGCGCTCGGTGCTGGCGGCGGCGGTGGCGGCGGGCTATATCGTCGTCTGCCTGCTGGCCATCATGCGCCTGCCGGAGGCGCGCTGGCTGTTCACGCTGGGCCTGCTCTTCGGGCTGATCGGGCCGTGGATCTTCGTGCTGCGCGGGCGCGAGGGGCGGGGCATCGCGCGCTGGCCGTTCGCGCTGGTGCCGCTCATCCCCTTCTACCTGGTCGCCATCCTGATCATGCGGTTCGCGCGCGGGCGCGCCGCCAACCCGAGCCTGCCGCTGATGGTGCTGGGCATCCTGCTGCCGCCGCTGGGGCTGGTGCTCGTGGCGGGGCAGCCGCGCGAGCGCGCCGTCTCGTGGAGCGCCGGGTACGCGGTCACGGGGCTGGGGCTGGCGGGGCTGCTGCTGGAATGGACCGCCGCCTCCGACCGCGCCGTCTACTTCCTGCTGGGCGTCTCCCTCATCTTCTTCTGGGCGGCGCTCACGCTGCGCTACTTCCGCGTGCACGAGCGGCTCACGTTCACGGTGGTGGCGGCCCTGCTGCTGCTGTTCTGGTACGCCTTCCCCACGGACATCTTCAACTTCCTCACGGGCGAGCTGGACACGAACATCGAGATCTTCTTCGTGAGCGGGCTGGTGATGGTGACGGCGGGCACCTTCCTCATCGTTTCCAACGCCGACATCCTGCTGCCCGCGGTGGCGGCGGCGGGGGCGCGGTTGGGGCGCATCGTGCCCGCCATCAAGACCGCCGTGGCCTACCCCCTCACGGCGCGCATGCGCACGGGCATGACGATCATGATGATCGGCCTCATCTCCTTCTCCCTCATCAACTTCTCCACCGTGAACGCCAACTTCGCCAGCCTCTTCCTCTCGGACGACGCGCGCGGCGGCTTCGACACGCAGGTGGCCGTGAACGGCAACAACCCCATCGCCGACTTCCCCGCCCTGCTGGAGGAGCGCGGCGTGGACGCCGGCGCGGTCGAGGCCGTGGCGGAGGTGCGCCTCGCGGGCGCGAACGAGACCGAGATCGAAGACCCGGCGGATCCCGGCGCGTTCCGCACCTTCTCGGTCTTCGGCGGCGACCGCGCCTTCCTCGAAACGATTGAGATGGAGTTCACCGTGCGCGCGGCGGGCTACGACAGCGACGAAGCCGTGTGGCGGGCGCTGGCGGACGAGCCCCGCCTGGCCGTCATCCCCGCCTCGCTCACGCAGGGCACGGGGCCGTTCGACCCGCAGGGGGACGAGACGCTGCGCCTCGATCCGCCGGAGGACGGCTTCCGGCCCTTCACGCTCACCTTCCGCGACCCCGGCACGGAGCGCGAGACGGAGGTGACGGTCATCGCCCAGCTGGACGACGTGGCCGACACCTTCTGGCCGGGCATCATGGTGCGGCGGGACACGCTGCTGGCGGCCTTCCCCGATTCGGGCGGCCAGCTCTTCTACCTGCGGACGGCGGATGGCACGGACCAGGAGGCCTTCGCCAAGTCGATCGAGGCGGGGCTGGTGCAGGCCTCGGCGGAATCGCTGGAGCAGCTGCTGGACGACCAGCGCGCGGCCACGACGGGCTTTTTGCGGCTCTTCCAGGGCTTCATGGGGCTGGGGCTGATCGTGGGCATCGCGGCGCTGGGCGTGATCGCCTTCCGCGCCGTGGTGGAGCGCCGCCAGCAGATCGGCATGTTGCGCGCCATCGGCTACCAGCGCGGCATGGTCGCGCTCAGCTTCCTCTTCGAGTCCGGCTTCGTGGCCCTCTCCGGCATCGTCATGGGGCTGGTCATGGGCGTCTCCTTCGCGTGGGTGCTGTTCGCCTCGGGCACGATGGGCGAGGCGGCGGCGGAAGCGGCCTTCACGGTGCCCTGGGTGCAGCTGCTCATCATCTGCGGCATCGCCTTCGCCGCCTCCATGGTCATGACGTGGTTCCCCTCGCGCGCCGCCGCGGGCGTGGCCGTGGCCGAGGCCCTGCGCTACGAATGAGCGCGCCCGACGACCGCCCCGAGCTGCTGGGCACGCGGCTGTTCGACCTCGGCGGGCGCGTGGCCGCGGTCACGGGCGCGGGGCGCGGGCTGGGGCGCGTCATGGCGCTGGCGCTGGCCGCCGCCGGGGCCGACGTGCTGCTCGCCAGCCGCACCGCGCCCGAACTGGAGCGCCTCGCCGAAGAGGTGCGCGCGCTCGGCCGCCGCGCCCTGCCCTTCCCCGCGGACGTGACCGATCCCGACGCCTGCGAGGCCATGGCGGCGGCGGCGGTCGAGCGGCTGGGCGGCCTCGACGTGCTCGTCAACAACGCGGGCACGAACGTGCGCAAGCCCGCGCTCGACCTGACGCCGGACGAGTTCGAGTTCGTCGTGGCCACGAACCTGAAGGGCTACTTCACCTGCGCGCGCGCGGCGGGTCGGCATTTCACGGCGCGGGGTTCGGGCAAGGTGATCAACGTGTCCAGCATCATGGGGAGCGTGGCCCTGCCCAACCAGGCGGCCTACGCCTCCTCGAAGGGCGGCGTGGACCAGCTGACGAAGGTGCTGGCGCTGGAGTGGGCGGCGGCGGGCGTGCAGGTGAACGGCATCGCGCCCACCTACTTCGAGACGGAGCTGACGCGCCCGCTCTACGACGACCCGGAGCGGCGCGCCTTCATCACGGAGCGCACGCCCGCGGGCCGCTGGGGCCAGCCCCACGAGCTGGCGGGCGCGGTCATCTTCCTGGCCAGCGCCGCCAGCGACTTCGTGACCGGCCAGACGCTGCTGGTGGACGGCGGCTGGACGGCCTGGTAGGCGCGCCCCGTTTCAGCCGCTCCCGATCTGCGGCTCCCAGAGCGTGAAGAAGTAGCCGTCGGGGCCCATGATCTGGCAGGCGCGCGCGCCCTCGTCGGCGTGCGGACGCTGGATGGCGACGCAGCCCAGCGCCAGCGCCTGCTCATGGCGCGCGTCCACGCCGTCCACGCGCAGGCGCACCTCCGCGCCGATGCCGCGGGCCATGCCCTCGCCCGCCAGCGCTCCGTGCCAAGGGTGGCCCGGCTGGGTTTCGTCGCCGTGCAGCAGGATTTCGCCGCCGCCCGCCACGTCGAGCGCCGCGAAGCCGGGATGGCGCACCCGCAGGGTCGCGCCCGCCACCTCCGTCAGGAAGGCGGCGAAGGCCCCGATGTCCTCGGTCCAGAGGGCGACGCCGAGGGCCGGGGATGGCACGGGCAGGCGGCGCTCAGGCGTCCGCCGCGGGCCGGAAGCGGGGCACGGGCGCGTCGCCCTCGCGCTGCCACACGACCTCGACGGCCATGCCCACGGCCAGCTCGTCGTTGTCCACGCCGACGACGTTGGCGGGCATGCGCGGGCCTTCCTCCAGCTCGACGACGGCGATGTTGTAGGGCAGGTCCGGCTCCCAGGCGGGGTGGTAGCGCTGGTGCATGACGGCGAAGGTGTGGACGGTGCCGCGCCCGCTGGCCTCGCGCCAGCTGAAGCCCTCGCCGAGGCAGGCGGGGCAGACGGCGGAGGAGGGCAGGCGCAGTTCCCCGCAGGCGTCGCAGGCGGCGAGCAGCAGACGGCCCTCCGCGCCCGCGGCGAAGAACGGCCCCGTGAGCTCGTCCGGCTCGGACACGGGCTTGGGCGGCGGGGAAGCGGCCTCGGCCATGCTAGTTGCGGTGGGGGCTGAGGATGAGGGAGGCGTGGTAGCTGAGCGCGCCGCCGTTGCCGGTGACGAGCACGAGGTCGCGCTTCGGGGCCTGCCGCTCGCCGCCCTCGCCGCGCGTCTGGATGACGCCCTCGCTGAGCGGCGTCATGCCCCACATGTAGTAGGACGAGAGCTGCCCGCCGCCGGTGTTCGTGGGCAGCGAGCCGCCGGGGCCCAGCTTGCCGTCGGCCACGAAAGGCCCGCCCTCGCCCTTCGCGCAGAAGCCGTAGTCCTCGAGCGTGACGATGACGGTGTAGGTGTAGCAGTCGTAGACCTCGCACACGTCGATGTCCGACGGCCCCGCGCCGGCCATGCGGAAAACGGTTTCGGCGGCCAGGCGCGCGCCCGTCTCCGTTTCCGGCGCGTCGCCCGCGCGGCGCAGGTCGCCCGGATGGCCCTGCCCCATGCCCCACACGTAGACGGGCGGGCGGGGCATGGAGGCGGCGCGGTCGGGGGGGCTGACGACGACGGCCACGGCCCCATTGGAGACGAGGCAGCAATCGAGCAGGTGGAGCGGCTCCACGATCCAGCGCGAGGCGTGGTACTCCTCCAGCGTGAGCGGATCGCGCATTTTGGCGTGGGGGTTCATGGTGGCCCAGGCGCGCTCGGCCACGGCCACCGCGCCGAACTGGTCCTGCGTGGTGCCGTAGAGGGCCATGTGGCGGCGCGCGGCGAGGGCGTAGGCGGTGTTCGCGCCGAACTGTCCCGCGCCCGCCGCCAGCCCGAGGATGCCGCGCGGCCCGGCGCGCCGTCCGGCGTTGCCGTAGGCCGCCGCCGCGGAGCCGCCCTCGCGCAGGGGCGCGTCCGCGAACACGCAGACGACGTGCGTGGCCATGCCCGCGTCGATGGCCATGGTGGCGTACTGCACCATCTGTGCCGCCGTGGAGCCGGCCGCGTTCATGTGGTTGAGCAGGCGCAGGCCGCCCATGCCCAGCGCGTTCTGCAGCTGCAGGCCCACGCCCGTGCCCTGGAAGCCGGTGATGCCGGCGTTGATGAGCAGGCCGTCCACGTCGGACTTGGCCAGCCCGGCGTCGGCGATGGCGAGGCGCACGGCGTCGACCGCGAAGTCGGTCGCGCTCTTGCCGTAGATGCGGCCCATGGGCGTGATGCCGAGGCCGGTGATGGCCGCCGCGCCCCGCAGTCGATGCGCCATGCGCGCGAGTATACGCCCCCGCGCGCCCGCTAGCAGCGGTAGGTGGCGAAATCGCGCGCCACGGTCGTGCGCGGCAGGTCCGTCTCCACGTCCGGCTCGACGTGCGTGAGCAGCAGGCGCGCGCCCGCGGGCATGGCCGCGCGCACCTCCGGAATGTCGTCCACGAGGTTCATGTGGATGGGGATGGCGGCGGCGCGGGAGGCGCACTCGGCCACCAGCGTGCCCGCGTCGCGGGCGAGGTCGCGCACGCCGTCGCAGAGGCGCGTGTCGCCCGTGTAGGCGAAGGACTCGCCGTCGAGGCGCGCGCGGTAGCCGAGGTTGAGCGAGAGGCGCGCGTCGTGCTCGACGGCCACGGCCTCGACGTCGAGTCCGCCGATTTGGGCGGCGTCGCCCGCCTCCAGCTCGCGCCATTCCACGCCGAAGCCGCCCTCGAAAAGGCCCGGATAGACCGTTTCGCCGATGAGGCGCGCGAGCCGCTCCGTTTCGGGCGGCCCCACGATGGCGACCGGCGCGGCGCGTCCGCGGTGCTTCCAGTGGAGCAGCAGCGAGGGCAGGCCGAGGAAGTGGTCGCCGTGGTGGTGGCTGAGCACGACGGCCTCGATGGCGTTCGGATCGACGCCCGCGCGGTGCAGGGCCATGAGCGCCGAGGGCGGGGCCTCGAAGAGCCAGCGCCCGTTGGCCACGAAGCCGTTCCAGCAGAGGCCGCCCGGCGCGAAGGCGTTGCCCGTGCCGATGAAGGTGAGGTCGAGCGCCATGCCCGCATCCTACCCGCTCGTCTGGCGCGGGCGCGCGCGAGGCGGGAGAATGCGGGCATGACCGTGCGCGTGGGCGTCATCAACGTCACCGGGTTCGCGGGGCTGGAGACGGCGCGCCTGCTGTGGAACCATCCCGGCGCGGAGCTGGCGGCGGCCACGGGGCGCTCGCTGGCGGGCCGGCGGCTGGGCGAGGCTTTTCCCCACCTCGCCGCCTACGGCGATTTCCCCATCACGGCGGAGCTGGAAACGGACGTCGACGTCGTCTTCTCGGCGCTGCCCACGGGCGCGAGCGCGGAGGCCTGCGCGCCGCTCGTGCGGCAGGGCGCGCGCGTGATCGACATCGCCGCCGACTTCCGCCTGCGCGACGCCGCCGAATTCGCGCACTGGTTCGGCGTCGAACACCCCGCGCCGGAGCTGCTGGAGCGCGCCGTCTACGGCCTCGCGGAGCTGCACGCGGGGGCCATCGCCGGGGCCGACCTGGTGGCCAACCCGGGCTGCTATCCGACCGCCGCCATCCTCGCGCTGGCGCCCGCGCTGGCGGCGGGGCTGATCGAGCCGCGCGTCTTCGTGGACGCCAAGTCGGGCATATCGGGCGCGGGCCGCGGGGGCGGCGGCGGGCACGGCTACAGCGACGTGAACGAGGACGTGTCGGCCTACCGCGTGGCCGCCCACAACCACCAGCCGGAGATGGCGCAGGAGCTTTCGCGGCTGCGCGAGGGGCCGCCCGTGGCCGTCACCTTCGTCCCCCACCTCGTGCCCATGACGCGCGGCATCCACGCCACCTGCCACGCGCCGCTGGCGCGCCCCGTGACGCAGGCGGAGGCGCTGGACGTCTACCGCGACTTCTACGCGGGCGAGCCCTTCACCGTCGTGAGCGAGACGCCGCCGCACACGAAGCACGCGACGGGGAGCAACCTGTGCCTCGTGCATCCGGCGGTGGACGAGCGCAACGGCGCGCTGGTGGCCATCGGCGCGCTGGACAACCTGATGAAGGGGGCCGCCGGCAGCGCCATCGAGAACCTGAACCTCATGTTCGGGCTGCCGCGGGAGGCGGGGCTGGACCGCCCCGCGCTCTACCCGTGAGCGTCGCCATCGACCCCGCCGGGGGCGTGACCAGCGCGGCGGGCTTTCGCGCGGGCGGGGCCTTCGCGGGCATCAAGACGCCCGCCGAGGGCGCGCTCGACGTCGGCCTGCTCCTTTCCGAACGGCCCTGCGCCGCCGCCGCCGCGTTCACGCGCAACCGCCTGCATGCGGCCTGCATCGACGTGAACCGCGAGCGGCGGGCGGGCGGGCGCGGGCGGGCGGTGGTGGTGAACAGCGGCAACGCCAACGCCAGCACCGGCGAGCGGGGCATGCGCGACGCCATCCGCATGACGGAGCTGGCGGCGGCCAAAGCGGGCCTGCCGCCCGAGGCCGTGTTCGTCTCCAGCACGGGCGTCATCGGCCGCCCGCTGGACATGGACCGCGTGGCGGCGGGCATCGCGGCCATCGACGCGCGCGCGGACGCGGCGGGCGGCGACGCATTCGCGCGCGCCATCCTCACCACGGACCTCGTGGTCAAGCACGGGGCCGCGCGCTTCGGCCCGTACGCGCTGGGGGGCTGCGCCAAGGGCTCGGGCATGATCCACCCGAACATGGCCACCATGCTCGCCTACCTCACGACGGACGCCGCCATTGAGCGCGAACCGCTGCAAGCGGCCCTCGCGGAGGCCGTGGACCGCAGCTTCAACCTGATCACGGTGGACGGCGACACGAGCCCCAGCGACACCGTCCTGCTCTTCGCCAACGGGGCCGCGGGGGGCGAACCACTCGCGCCCGGCAGCGCGGGCTTCGGCGCGTTCCGCGAGGCGCTGGACGCGGTCTGCATCCACCTGGCGAAGGCCATCGCGCGCGACGGCGAGGGCGCCACGAAGCTGATCGCGATCACCGTGCGCGGGGCCGCCAGCGAGGCCGAGGCGCGGGGGCTGGCGCGCCTCATCGGCACCTCGCCGCTGGTCAAGACCGCCGTGCACGGGGCCGACCCCAACTGGGGCCGCATCGTCGGCGTCATCGGGCGCTCGGACGCGGCCATCGCGGAGGAAGCCGTGACCGTGCGCGTCTGCGGCCACCTGCTGTTCGAGCGCGCCGAACCCGTGCCCTTCGACGAGGCCGAGGTCTCGCGCGCCATGGCGGGCGCGGAGGTGGCCATCGAGGTGGAGCTGGGCGCGGGCGCGGCGAGCGCCAACGGCTGGACCTGCGACCTCAGCGACGGCTACGTGCGCATCAACGCCGACTACACGACGTGAGCGGCGCGCCCCCCCTCGTGGTGAAGGTGGGCGGCGCCACGCTCGGCGACGCCGACAGCGCGTTCCGCGACATCGCCGCGCTGGACCGCGCGGGCGCGAACCCCATCGTGGTGCACGGCGGCGGCGCGGAGGCCAGCCGCTGGCTCGACGCGCTGGGCGTGGAAAGCCGCTTCGTGGACGGCCTGCGCGTGACCGACGAGCGCGCCCTGCCCGTCGTCGTGGCCGTCTTCGCGGGGCTGGTGAACAAGCGCATCGTGGCCGCCCTGAACGCGGCGGGGGCGCGCGCCGCGGGCCTTTCCGGGGCCGACGGGCGCATGCTCGAATGCGAGCGCGCGCGGCCCGAGCTGGGCTTCGTGGGGACGCCCGTGCGGGCCAACGCGGATGCCGTGCTGGCCCTGCGCGCGGCGGGCTTCACGCCCGTCGTCAGCCCCGTCGGCATCGTGCCCGGCGCGGAGCGCGACGAGCTGGTGAACGTGAACGCCGACGAGGCGGCCATCCAGGTGGCGCGGGCGGCGGGCGCGCGCGAACTCGTCTTCCTCACGGACGTGGCGGGCGTGCATGGCGCGGACGGCGCCGTCCTGCCCGAACTCGACGCCGCCCGCGTGCGCGACCTGCGCGAACGCGGCGTCATCGCGGGCGGCATGATCCCGAAGACCGACGCCTGCCTGCGCGCCGCCGCCGCGGGCCTGCGCGGCCGCATCCTCGACGGGCGCGAGGCGGGCGCGCTGCTCGACCGTGAGGGACGCGGCACGCTCTTCCCGCCCGCCCCTCCGGCGTGAACGCGCGCGCGGCGTAGAATCGCGGGGGCGCGGGACCGCCCGCGCCACGGGAGCCATGCGCCATGACCGACTGGATCGACCTCGAACGGCAGTACCTCTTCCAGAACTACGGACGCCAGCCCATCGTGCTCGAACGGGGCGAGGGGTCGCGCGTGTGGGACGCCGACGGGAAGGAGTACCTGGATTTCGTGGGCGGGCTGGCGGTCACGGCCCTCGGCCACGCCCATCCCGCCGTCACGCAAGCCGTGGCCGAGCAGGCGGCGCGGCTGGTGCACGTCTCCAACCTCTACTACACGACGCCCATGATCGAGCTGGCGCGGCTGCTGGCGGAGCATTCGCCGCTGGACCGCGTGTTCTTCTGCAACTCGGGCGCGGAGGCGGTGGAGGCGGCGATCAAGCTGGCGCGGCGCTACGGGCACGACGAGCGCGGCGGCGCGCACGGCGTCATCGCCATGGACGACGGCTTCCACGGGCGCAGCCTGGGGGCGCTGGCGGCCACGGGCACGGCCCGCTACCGCGAACCCTTCGCGCCCATGCCGCCCGGCTTCACGCACGTCCCCTGGAACGACCTCGACGCCCTGCGCGCCGCCACGGACGACGGCACGGTGGCCGTGCTCATGGAGCCGGTGCAGGGCGAGGGCGGCGTGAACGAGCCCGCCGCGGGCTACCTGCGCGGCGTGCGCGACTGGTGCGACGAGCGCGGCCTGCTGCTCATCCTCGACGAAATCCAGACGGGCGTGGGCCGCACGGGCGCCCTCTGGGCGCACGAGCAAGAGGGCGTCGAGCCGGACGTCATGTGCGTGGCCAAGGGGCTGGCCGGGGGGCTGCCCATCGGGGCCGTGCTGGCGCGCGAGTCGCTGGCGGGCCACCTCGTGCCCGGCGACCACGGCACCACCTTCGGCGCGAACCCGGTGGCCACGGCGGCGGGCGTGGCCGTGCTGCGCCACATCCTCGAGAACGACGTGCTGGGGGCCGCGCGGCGCGCCTCCGAGCGGCTGATCGCGCGGCTGCGGGCGATGGAGGACCGCCTGCCCGCCGTCACCGAGGTGCGCGGGCGCGGCCTGCTGCTGGCCGTGAGCCTGTCCGGCGAGGTCGCGGGCGAGGTGGTGGCGGCCTGCCGCGAGCGCGGGCTGCTGGTGAACAACGTGCGCCCCGACCGCATCCGCCTCATGCCCGCGCTCATCGTGGAGGACGGCGAGATCGACCGCGCCTGCGACATCCTCGAGGAGGCGATCCGGTGGGCGACCTCCTGAGCGGCGCCATCCTGCTCGCGGGCACGCTGGCGACGGTGGCCTGCGTGGGCTGGGGCGTGCGCTGCCTGCTGGCGGCGCGCGCGGCGGACGGCCCCGTTTCGCCCCCCGGCGCGCTGGTGCTGGGGGGAACGGCGGGCGCGGCCCTGGGGCTGGCCTTCGCGCCCTTCGCCCTCACGGGGGCGCTGCCCGCGGCGGTGAGCGCCGTCGCCATCGCCCTGCTGGCGCTGGCGCTGGCGGGCACCGTCGCCGCCTGGGCGTTCCTGCGCCGCGCCCGCGCCGCCTAACGGCGGGCGCGCTACCCTGAGGGGAAACGGAGGGCGCGCGTGCCGGCACTGGTTCTCGCCTACAGCGGCGGACTCGACACCACCACGGCCATCACCTGGCTCACGAAGGAGCGCGGCTACGACGTGATCGCGCTCAACGTGGACGTGGGCATGAGCCGCGAGCAGGACGTGCTGGAGGAGCGCGGGCTGGCGGCGGGCGCGGCGCGCGTGACCGTGGTGGACGCGCGCGAGGAGTTCCTGCGCCACTTCGCCTTCCCCGCGCTGGCCGCCGGGGCCGTCTACCAGGACGCCTATCCGCTCGCCACCGCCCTCGCGCGGCCGCTCATGGCGAGGCTGCTGGTGGACGCCGCGCGCGCGGAGGGGGCCGTGGCCGTGGCCCACGGCTGCACGGGCAAGGGCAACGACCAGGTGCGCTTCGACGTGGGCATCCGCACGCTCGACCCCGCCCTCGCCATCGTCGCACCCGCGCGCGAGCAGGCCATGTCGCGCGAGGCCGAGATCGACTACCTGCGCGAGCACGGCGTGGCCATCGAATGGGAGACGAAAGGCTCGTTCAGCATCGACGAGAACATCTGGGGCCGCAGCGTGGAGGCGGGCGCGCTGGAGGATCCGTGGGCCGAGCCGCCGCCCTCCGCCTACGCCTGGACGCGCGCCCCCGCCGAGGCGCCCGCGGAGGGCGTGGAGCTGACCGTCGCCTTCGAGCGCGGCGCGCCCGTGGCCATCGACGGGGAGGCGCTCGACGCGGTGGCGCTGACCGAGCGGCTGAACGCACTGGGCGGGGAGCACGGCGTGGGCCGCGTGGACCACATCGAGGATCGGCTGGTGGGCATCAAGAGCCGCGAAATCTACGAGGCCCCGGCGGCGACCGCGCTGCTCGCCGCCCACCGCGCGCTGGAAACGCTGACGCTCTCGCGGCAACAGCTGCGGCTGAAGCGCCAGCTGGCCGCCGAATACGCGACGCTCATCTACGACGGCCTGTGGTTCAGCGCCCACCACCAGGACATCGCCGCCTACGTGGCCAGCACGCAGCGGCACGTGAGCGGCGAGACGCGCCTGCGCCTGCGGCAGGGGGCGGTGACGGTGACGGGCCGCCGCGCGGACGCCTCGCTCTACGACCGCGCCCTCGCCACCTACGACCGCGAGGACGCCTTCGACCAGGGCTCGGCCACGGGCTTCATCGACATCTGGGGGCTGCAGACGCGCGTGCAGGCCCGCCGCCAGCTGCTGGACCAATTGCCGGGCGCGCCGCAGGTCGCCAGCGCGGAGGAAGGCCCGTGAGCACGGCGCTGGCGGAGGCCGCCATCCGCTACCACGGCCCGGGCGAGGGGGGCGAGCTGTGGGGCGGCACGCAGGCCGACTTCGTGATCGAATGGCCCGGCCAGCCCGACCGCGAGGTGGCCGTGCTGCTCCAGCACGCCGCCGCCGCCGAGCTGGCCGGCGCCGCGGGCATGGACGACGGCGACGCCTTCCGCGACCACGCCGCGCGCCTCGCGGGCGCGGCCTGGCTGGCGGCGCGGGTGGCGCGCGGCGAACGCCCCGATTCCTTCGCCGTCATCTCCGCGGCCACGCTGCGCGAGCGCCCCGAACTGGTCGAGGCCGTGCGCGCGGGCGCGGCCTGATCGCCGCCGTGGCGGAGCCGCGACCGCGCCGCGTGCCCGTGGACCGCGCCCCCGCGCGGCCCGCCGCGGAGGCGGAGGCGGAAGCGTGCGACTGCCCGCGGCTGGACCGCGACGAGTGGCACGAGGTGGAGAGCGACTGGAGCGACATCGCCTTCGCGCGCGTGGCCATGCCCTCGCTCTTCGGCGTGCCCCTGCGCTTCTGGCGGCAGCGGCGCGGGCTGATCGCGCGCGCGGAGGCGGCGGGCGCCGTGCCCGAGGACGCCATGATGCTGCTGGGGCCGGGACGGCTGCGGCGCATCGCCATGCTGGAGGTGGAGGACGCCGACCGCTCGGCGCGCGGCATCGTGACGCCCGGCGGCGTGGTCTGGACGCGCCTGCTGCCCGCGCCCTGGGGCCGCATGCGCGCCCTCATGGGGGAGACGAAGCGGCTCGCGCGCGAACGCTACGGGCGCGCCCCCGATACCGTCTGGGTGTGGTACCTCACCTGCCGCGTCTGCTCCGCCGCGCGCGAATTCGAGACGCTCTTCGTGGCGCACTACCGGCGGCGTCCGGTGGGATGATCGCAACCGCGCGCTCCGCTACGATCATGATCGTGACGACGATGACACCGGAGCGACCGGCGCAGACGGGCGCGTTGCTCGCCCTTCCGCGGCCTCGCGGCGCGTAGCCGGCGAGGCCGTTCCCCTTCCCCACGCCTTTCCCCCGGCGGCGGCGCGCCCGCCCGCGCGGGGAACCCGCATCAGCAGGAAGGAGTCCCCATGCCCGACCGGTACGACCCGCACGCGATCGAGCCGAAGTGGCGCGAGCGCTGGCGGGCCGATGGCATCGACCGCGCCCGCGACGACGACGACGAGCGCCCCGCCTGGTACGCGCTCACCATGTTCCCCTACCCCTCGGGGGACCTGCACACGGGGCACTGGTACGCCATGGCCCCCAGCGACGCCGCCGCCCGCTTCCAGCGCATGCGCGGCCGCAACGTGCTCTTCCCCATCGGCTTCGACGCCTTCGGGCTGCCCGCCGAGAACGCCGCCATCAGCCGCGGCGAGGACCCGCAGCGCTGGACGTACGGCAACATCGAGCGCATGCGCGGGCAGCTGCGCACGATGGGCGCGAGCTTCGACTGGGAGCGCGAGGTGGTCACCTGCGACCCCGACTACTACCGCTGGACGCAGTGGTGGTTCCTGAAGCTGTACGAGCGGGGGCTGGCCTACCGCGCCGGGGCCGCCGCCAACTGGTGCCCCGGCTGCCAGACCGTACTCGCCAACGAGCAGGTGCTGGACGGGCGCTGCGAGCGCTCCGACGACGTGGTGGAGCGGCGCTTCCTGACGCAGTGGTTCTTCCGCATCACGGCCTACGCCGAGGAGCTGCTCGATTTCAGCGGGCTGGACTGGCCGGAGCGCATCACGGCCATGCAGCGCAACTGGATCGGGCGCTCGGAGGGGGCGAACCTGCGCTTCCCCGTGGACGCGGCGGGCGCGGACGAGCCGCTCACCGTCTTCACCACGCGCCCGGACACCGTGTACGGGGCCACCTTCATGGCGCTCGCGCCCGAACACCCGCTGGTGGCGCGCATCGTCACGGAGGCGCAGCGCGGGGCGGTGGAGGCCTGCGTGGCGGCCACGGCGCGCACGCCGGAGGTGGAGCGCCTCTCCGCCGAGCGTGAGAAGACGGGCGCGTTCACGGGCGCGTACGCCATCAACCCCTTCACGGGCGCGCGCATCCCCATCTGGATCGCGGACTACGTGCTGGCCACCTACGGCACGGGCGCGATCATGGCCGTGCCCGCGCACGACGAGCGCGATTTCGCCTTCGCCCGCGCGCACGGCCTCGACGTGGTTCCCGTGCTCGACCACGAAAGCATCGACACGGACGCGCCCCTGACCGCGGCCTTCACCGATGGCCGCGCCATGATCAACTCCGGGCCCTTCGACGGCACGCCCGCGCACGCGGCCATCGACGCCGTGGTCGCGCACGCCGAGGCGGAGGGGCTGGGCGAGCGCGCCGTCACCTACCGCCTGCGCGACTGGCTCATCTCACGCCAGCGCTACTGGGGCGCGCCCATCCCCATGATCCACTGCGGGGCCTGCGGCGTGACGCCCGTGCCGGAGTCCGACCTGCCCGTGCTCCTGCCGGAGGGCGCGCGCTTCGAGCCGACGGGCCAGTCGCCCCTCACGCGGATCGCGGAGTGGGTGAACGTCGCCTGCCCCGAATGCGGTGGGGAGGCGCGGCGCGAGACGGACACGCTCGACACCTTCATGTGCTCGAGCTGGTACCAGATGCGCTACATCGACCCGCGCAACGCGGAGCGCCCCTTTTCGCCGGAGGCGGCGCGGCGCTGGCTGCCCGTGGACCTGTACACGGGCGGCGCGGAGCACGCCGTCATGCACCTGCTGTACACGCGCTTCTTCTGGAAGGCGGCGCGCGACGCGGGCATCGTGGAGGGCGACGAGCCCATGAAGCGCCTCTTCAACCAGGGCGTGATCGTGGGCCCCGACGGCAACCGCATGTCGAAGAGCCGCGGCAACGTGGTCGCGCCCGACGAGCAGGTGGAACGGCACGGGGCGGACGCCTTCCGCTGCCAGCTGATGTTCATCGGGCCGTGGGACCAGGGCGGCCCCTACAACCCCAGCGGCATGCCCGGCATCGTGCGCTGGCTCAACCGTCTCTGGTCCGCGGCGACGGCGCCGCCGCCCGCGGGCGCGCCCGACGCGGAGGCCGCGCGCGCGCTGGAGGCCGCCGCCCAGCGCGCCATCCGCGAGGCGACCGCCGACGTCGAGGGCTTCCGCTTCAACACCGCCATCGCGCGGCTCATGGAGTTCACCACCGCCCTGGCGCGCGCGCGGGAGGGCGGCGGCATCGGGCGTGGCGACTGGGAGCGCGCCGTGGAGACGCTCATCCTGCTAACGGCCCCCTTCGCGCCGCACCTCGCAGAGGAGCTGTGGGAACGCCGCGGCAAGCCCTACAGCGTGCACCGGCAGGCGTGGCCCGCCCTCGACGAGTCGCTGGCCGCCGCGGAGACGGTGGAGATCGCCGTGCAGGTGAACGGCCGCGTGCGCGACCGCCTGACGCTCCCCGCCGGGGCGGGCGAGGAGGAGGCGCTGGCGCTGGCGCTGGCCAGCGAGCGCGTGCGGAACCACGCGGGGGACGGGACGCCGCGCCGCGTCGTCTACGTGCCCGGCAAGCTCCTCAGCGTCGTGGTCTAGCGTCAGGGCAGCTGGCCCACGACCCAGAGCATGGCGTAGAGCACGAGGATCACGATCAGCGGGCTGAAGTCGAAGCCGCCCATGCCGGGCAGACGGCGGCGCACCGGCTCGACCAGCGGGTCCGTGAGCTGGTGCACGATGCGGCGGAAGGGGTTGGACGGCGAGACGGGGAACCAGCTGAGCACGGCGCGCGCCAGCGTGGCGATGATGAGCAGCCAGATGAAGGCGCGGAAGATGGCGGCGATCTGGTCGTTCACGGCGGCGGCGCTCCCCCGCCCAGTTCGCGCGAGCGTTCGTGGGCGGCGCGCACGCAGGCCGCCACCATTTCGCGGAAGCCGCCCCGTTCGAGTTCGCGCAGGCCCGCCGCCGTGGTGCCGCCGGGCGAGGTGACGCGCTCCCGCAGCTCGGCGGGCGAACGCTCGCTCCGCAGCGCGTAGGCGGCGGACCCGGCCAGCGTGCGCAGCGTGAGCGTACGCGCCTGCTCGCGCGTCAGCCCGATGGCCTCGCCCGCCTCCGTCAGCGCCTCGACGAAGAGGAAGACGTAGGCGGGGCCGCTGCCGCTGAGGGCCGTGGCCATGTCGATCGCGGCCTCCTCCGCCACCTCCAGCTCGTGCCCGACGGCCCCCAGCAGGGCGCGCACGGTTTCGCGCTGCGCCGCGTCGACCTCCGGCGTGGCCGTCCACACGCTCATGCCCTCGTTCACGGCGGCGGGCGTGTTGGGCATGACGCGCACGATACGGCGGTGGGCGAAGTGGCCGGCCAGCGCGGCCATGCGCACGCCCGCCATGACCGACACCAGCAGCGCCCCGTCGTCGAGGCGGGCGGCGATGCGCTCGTACTCGGCGGGCTTGACCGCCAGCAGCACGAGGCTCGCGCCACGCGCGGCCTCGGCGGCTTCGGCGGCGGTGGCCACGCCGTAGCGCCCGGCCAGCGCCGCGCGGCGATCGGGGAGCCGTTCGACGACGGTCGTCCCGTCGCGTTCCAGCACGCCGCGCGAGAGCGCGCCCGCGAGGATGGCCTCGCCCATGGCGCCGCCGCCCACGATGGCCACCGTCACCGCGCGCGCTCCCCGAAGAGGGCGCGTCCGGCGCGCACGAAGGTGGCCCCCTCCTCGACGGCGGCCTCGAGGTCGTTGGTCATGCCCATGGAAAGGTCGGGCAGGTCGAAGCGAGCGGCGAGTTCGCGCAGGGCGCGGAAGGCGGGCCGGGCATCCTCCGCGTCGCGGGAGAGGGGCGCGATGGTCATGAGGCCGCGCAAGCGCAGGTTCTCCGCCGCGCGCGCGGCCTCCACCAACGCGCCCAGCCACTGGGGCGGGACGCCCCCCTTCGCCTCCTCGCCCGCGACGTTGACCTGCAGGAACACGTCGCGGGGCGCGGGGGCCGTGGCGTCGAGCCTCGCCAGCAGGCGCGCGGAATCGACGGAGTGGATGGACTCGAAGGCCCCCGCGACGGCGCGCGCCTTGTTCGCCTGCAGCGTGCCCACGAAGTGCCAGCGGGCCTCCACGCCGGCCTCCCGCGCCGCCGCGATCTTGGGCAGCGCCTCCTGCGCGCGGTTCTCGCCGAAGTGCGTGACGCCCGCCTCGAAGGCGGCGCGCACGGACTCGGCGGAGTGGCCCTTGCTGACGGCCACGAGCGTGACGGCGGCGGGATCGCGGTCCGCGCGTTCGCAGGCGGCGGCGATGCGCTCGCGCAGGCGGGCCAAGCGTGCGGCCAGCTCGGTCGCGGGCGCGCTCATGCCTTGATTCTACCCGGTGGCCGGTGGTTGGTGATCGGCGGGCCGGTGATCAGGCGCGCTCCCGACCACCGATCACCGGCCACTGGCCACCGCCGTCACCCGCACTTGTTGTAGCCGCAGCTGCGGCAGAGCAGGCAGCCCTCGCCGTAGTAGAGGACGGCGCCGCAGTCGGGGCAGCCGACGCCGCTGACCACCAGGTCGCCATGGGCGAGGGCGGGCTCGTCCACGCCGCTGCTGGCGACCACCTCGTCGGGGGCGATGAGCGCGGGCTGGGCGCCAGCCTCGCGCTCGCCGAACTTCAGCTCCAGCCAGCGGAAGATGTAGTCGACGATGCTGGTGGCGATGGGGATGCGGGGGTTGCCGGTGGGGCCGCTGGGCTCGAAGCGGCTGCCCTGCAGCTTGCTGGCCAGCACGGAGACGGGCACGCCGAACTGCAGGGCGTAGCTGGTGAGCATGGCCATGGTGTCCATGAGCGCCATGACGGTGGAGCCCTGCTTGCTCACGTTCACGAAGAGCTCGCCCGGGGCGCCGTCCTCAAAGAGGCCGACGGTCATGTAGCCCTCCAGCTCGCCCACGCGGAACTTGTGCGTGATGGAGCGGCGCTCGTCGGGCAGGCGGCGGCGCACGGGATGGCCGCGCTCGGCCACGAGCGCCTCGGCGGCGGCCACGGCCTCGGCGGCGGCGGCTTCGTCCGCGCCCTCGCCCGCGTGCTTCAGCACCTGCAGGTCGCGCGAGCCGTCGCGGTAGATGGTGATGCCCTTGCAGCCCGTGTCCCAGGCCAGCCGGTAGGCGCGCGCCACGTCCCCGGCGGTGGCCTCGTTGGGGAAGTTGATCGTCTTGGAGACGGCGTTGTCGGTGCCTTCCTGGAAGGCCGCCTGCATGCGCACATGCGCCTCGGGGGCGATGTCGTGGGCGGTCACGAACACCTGCCGCACCCAGTCGGGCACCTCCCCGCGCTCGGCGAGGTGGCCCCCGCGGGCGAGGAAGTCGATGAGCTCGTCGCTGAAGAAGCCCTCCTCGCGGGCGACGCGCGCGAAGTGCTCGTTCACCTCGTTCAGCTCGGTGCGCTTGCCGGGGTCGTCCTTGTCCAGGTAGTGGGAGCGCACGAAGGCGAGGGCGAAGACGGGCTCCACGCCGCCGGAGCAGTTGGCGATGATGCTGAGCGTGCCCGTGGGCGCGATGGTGGTGCGCGTGGCGTTGCGCAGGGGCCTGGGGCCCTCGACGCCGCCGGGGCCGTAGATGGACTGCGCCCATTCGGGGAAGGTGCCGCGCAGGGCGGCCAGCCGGCCGGATGCCTCGTCGGCCTCGCGCTGGATGAAGCCCATCACCTCGCGCGCCAGCGAACGCGCCTGCTCGGAGTCATAGGGGATGCGCAGGTCGAGGAGCAGGTCCGCCCAGCCCATCACCCCCAGGCCGATGCGGCGGATGGCGAGGGAGGTCTCCGCGATCTCGTCGATGGGGTACTGGTTCATCTCGATCACGTTGTCGAGCAGGTGCACGCAGCGGTGCACGACGGCGCCGAGGCGCTCGAAATCGACGGCGCGCGCGCCCGGCGCTCCGGCGGCGAAGCGGGCGAGGTTGATGGAGCCGAGGTTGCAGGAGTCGTAGGCGTAGAGGGGCTGCTCACCGCAGGGGTTGGTCGATTCGATGGGCCCGCGCGCGGGCACGGGGTTGGCGCGCCCGTCGTTGATGCGGTCGATGAAGATGACGCCTGGGTCGCCGTTCTGCCAGGCGTTCCCGACCAGCATGTCCCAGACCTCACGGGCGTCCAGCCGCGCCACCGTTTCGCCGGACTTGGGGCTGACGAGGTCGTACGAGCCGCCCGCGTCCAGCGCCGCCATGAAGGCGTCGGTGACGGCCACGCTGATGTTGAAGTTGGTGAGCGTGGTCATGTCGGCTTTCATTCCAATGAACTGCTCGATGTCGGGGTGGTCGACGCGCAGGATGCCCATGTTGGCGCCGCGGCGGGTGCCGCCCTGCTTGATGGCCTCCGTGGCCGAATCGAAGACGGTCATGAAGGAGACGGGGCCGCTGGCCACGCCCATGGTGCTGCGCACGCGGTCGTGGGCGGGGCGCAGGCGCGAGAAGGCGAAGCCCGTGCCCCCGCCCGACTTGTGGATGACGGCGGTGTCGCGGATGGCCTTGAAGATGCCGTCGATGGAATCGGGCACGGGCAGCACGAAGCAGGCGGAAAGCTGCTGTAGCTCGCGCCCCGCGTTCACCAGCGTGGGCGAGTTCGGCAGGAACTCCAGCGAGGCCAGCAGGCGGTAAAAATCCTCCTCGGCGGCGGCGCGGTCGTCCTCCGCGCCCCCGAAGCGCAGCTCCGCCCGCGAGAGGTTGCGCGCCACGCGGCGGAAGCACTGGTCGGGCGTCTCCACGGGGTCGCCCGCATCATCGCGGGCGACGATGCGGCGCTCCATGACCACGACGGCGTTCTCCGAGAGGGGAACGGGCGTGAAACCAGCAACAGCGCTTTCGGGAGCGGGTTCGGACGTGGTAACCATGGGTGCCTCCTACCGTTTCTTTGGCAGAAGGCATGAAAACGTCCCCGGCGCTCGCCAGCAGTCACGATGCCCGTCCTATCCCACCGACCGCACGAGCGGGACGGGGTCGGTCGAATCACGGGACAGCTTGTCGCCCTCCTCCAGCAGGGCGAGCTGGAGCGTGCGCTCCTCAATGGAGGGCTCGCGGCCCTCGTCCAGCGCCGTCAGCGCATCCTTAAGCGAATCGAGGTCCGCGAAGGCGCGATAGACGGAGGCGAAGCGGATGTAGGCGATGTGGTCGAGGCGGCGGAGGGCGTCCATGGCCAGCTCGCCGATGAGAGCGGAGGGGGCCTCGGTGCCGCCGTCGCGCGTGAGGCGCGCCTCGATGTCGGCCACCACGGCGTCGAGCTGGCCCGTGGAGACGGCGCGCTTGGCGCAGGCCACGCGCAGCCCGGCGAGCAGCTTGCCGCGGTCGAAGTCCTCGCGACGGTCGTCCTTCTTCGCCACCTGCAGGGTGGAGCGCTGCACGGTTTCGAGCGTGGTGAAGCGTTCGCCGCAGCTGGCGCATTCGCGGCGGCGGCGCACGGCGCTATCCGTGCCGCGGCTGTCCGTCACGCGGGAGTTGTCGGAGCGGCAGAAGGGACAGCGCAATCGGGAGTCCTCCGGCTTCGCAATGGTGAACGCGCGTAAACGGCTGCGCCGTGAAGGGACATTTTAGGGATCGGTCAAAGTTTGTCAACATCTAGTGCGGAGCGCCATCTATGAACGCAAGATATTGGGTGAGAGAGAAATTTATGTTATGTGAGGATGAGTCGGGATTCCCAGACTAGCGGCGGCGCGCTTCGTGAACTGGCACGCCGCCGTGTCCGGCCAGGGCGAGAACACGCCGCTGCCGGGATGGAGGCAGCGCCCGCGCCCGGCGTCGTCGTCGGGGATGAATTCGCGGCAGTCCCCGCACAGGAGCCGCGCGCGGGCGCGGGGACCGTCCCCGTCGCGCAGGCGTCCGAGCAGATCGCGCGGGTCGGGCTCGGGCTCGCGCCAGACGGGCTCGGGCGGCAGGTCGGGGAAGTCGCGGGCGCGACGGCGGATGCGCTCGCCGGAGCGGCGCAGGGCCTCCGCGCCCACGCGCTCGCGATCCCGCACGTGGCGGCGCTTGCGGCCCTTGCGGCGGCCCATCAGAGCAGCCGCCCGCCGCTCGTCTCGATGTCCAGCAGGGCGCGTTTCGTGGCGATGCCGCCGGCGAAGCCCGTGAGCGTGCCGTCCGCCCCCACCACGCGGTGGCAGGGCACGAGCACGGGCGCGGGGTTGCGGGCGGCGGCGGCGCCCACGGCGCGGGCCGCGCCGGGCCGCCCGATGCGCTCCGCGACGGCGCCGTAGGTGCGCGTCTCCCCGAAGGGAATGCGGACGAGCGCCCCCCACACGAGCCGCTGGAACTCGCTGCCGCGCAGGTCGAGCGCCACGCCGAAGCGGCGGCGCTCGCCACGGAAGTATTCGTCCAGCTCGCGCAGCGCCCGCTCCAGCCAGGCGACCGCGCGCGCGCCCGCCGCTCCAGCCTCGGCGGAGGCGGCGCGCGCATCCTCGCCGCCCCAGAGCACGGCGCGCACGCCGGACGCGGAGGCGGCCACGGTGAGCGGCCCGATGGGGGTGGGGAGCGCGCGCACGGCGAGCGGCGCGGCTGCGGACGGTTCCGGCTCGGTCATAAGGGGAATGGTACGCCAGAGAGGATTCGAACCTCTGACCTCTACCTCCGCAGGGTAGCGCTCTCTCCACTGAGCTACTGGCGCACATGCGCTTGGTGCCGAAGGTGAGATTTGAACTCACACGCCCACAAGGGGCACTACGCCCTGAACGTAGCGCGTCTGCCGGTTCCGCCACTTCGGCCCGTCCCCATTATCGCCCCCCGCGCGCGAATCTTCAAACGCCCGGCGCGGGAGTGGCGGCATATGCGCCGCTGCCCTAGACTCCACGGGTACGGGCGGGCGGTTAGCTCAGATGGTTAGAGCGCGTCGTTCACACCGACGAGGCCACTGGTTCGAGTCCAGTATCGCCCACCAGCGCCCCCACCCGGCGCACGGCCCCATGAAGCGGCTTGCACCACCGACCGCGGGTGTGTATTCTTCCTACACACTACCGGAGGTACCGCGATGGCCAGGGTTCAGCTCGTGATGTCCGACGAGGAGCGCGCCCGCTTCACCCACGAGGCGCGGCGGGAGGGCGTGTCCTTCAGCGCCTGGATGCGGGCCGCGGCATGCGACCGGTTCGAGGCGCGGCGCGCCAAGCCGTTCGCGTCGGCGGCGGAGCTTGATGCGTTCTTCCGCGAGTGCGACGAGCGCGAAGGCGAGGGGCGCGAGCCCGACTGGGAGGAGCAGCTGCGCATCATCAACGAGTCGCGGAGCCGCGGAGCCGCGGAGGCGTGATCTTCGTCGACACCAACGTCTTCATGTACGCGGTCGGGCGGGATCATCCCTTGCGGGATCCCGCCCGCGCCTTTTTCGCCGACGCCGCGCACGCCGGAACGCCCCTCGTCACCTCGGCGGAGGTGCTGCAGGAGCTGGCGCACGCGTACCTCGCCCGCGAGCGGCGGGAAACGCTGGAGGCGGCGCTGGCGCTCGTCTCGCGGTCAACGACGGACGTGTGGCCGCTGGAGAGCGGGGACGTCATGCTCGCCCTGCAGCTCCGCGAACGGCACCCGACGCTACAGGCCCGCGACCTCTGCCATCTCGCGAGCTGCCGCCGTCGGGGCGTGCGCGCGATCAAGACCTTCGACCAGACGCTTCACGCCGTGGCGGGCGCGCCCGCCTGACCCTTGCGCGCTGATCCGTTAAGATTGCGCGCGGATGGGCGCCTCGGTTCTCTGCCTGCTGCCGCGCATGGACGACACCCGCATCGCCAGGCGCATCGCCATGTTGCGCGAGGCCGGATGCACGGTGGAGGCGGCGGCCTTCGCGCGCGATGATCGCGCCGGGTCCGGCCAGCCCCCGGATTGCCCGGTCACGCCGCTCGGCAGGCTCCGGCAGGGGCGCTACGCCGCCCGCATCCCGCGGCTGCTGCGGGCGGCGCGGAAGACGCGGGCCCTGATCCGCCGGAACGACGCCGTCTACGCCTTCGGGCCCGATTTAGCCCTCCTCGCGTTGCTGGCCGGCGCGGGAATGAAGAGGCCCGTCATCCTCGAAGTCGCCGATGTGGTGCACGTCCAAGTCGCCGGGGGCTGGGCGGGGCGCGCCGTTCGCGGCGTGGAACGGCTGACGGCGGAGCGCTGCGCCCTGCTGGCGCTGACCACCGCCGGCTACCTCCCCTACTACCGCGACTGGCTGGGGACGACGACGCCCGACCTCATCATCGAGAACAAGGTGGACGCGGCGTTCGCCGAAACGGTGCGGGGTGCCGAAGCGGCGGACGCGCCCGCGGACGGGCCGCTCCGCATCGGCTGGTTCGGCACGCTGCAGGACGATTGGCCCCTGCGCGTGCTCCAGTCGCTGACCGCCGCCGCGCCGGAGCGCTTCCGCACGGTCATCGCCGGGGTGCCGACGTGGCTCGGGGAAGGGGCGGCGGCGCGGGAGGCGCTCTCCCGACGGATCGGGGAGAATCCGCACATCGAATACCGTGGCCCCTACCGCTATCCCGACGACCTGCCCGCGCTCTACGGGAGCGTCGATCTGACGATGGCCTGCTACTCGCCGGAGGTTCCCGACGGCTGGTCGCAGTCGAACCGCTTCTACGAGGCCTGCCTCTTCCGCACGCCGCTGATCGTGCGCGACGGCTGCGCGGATGTTCCGCCCGTGCGCGAACACGACGTGGGGCTGGTGCTCCCCGAGACGGACCCGGACGAGGCCGCCGCCCGCATCCTCGACACGCCGGCGGAGCAGTGGGCGCGGTGGCGGGCGAACATGGCCGCGCTTCCCCCACAGGTGTACGCGGCCATTGATGAGCCGGAGGCGCTGCGACGGGCGCTGGCGGAGCTGACGCATGGCTAACGTCGCGCTCCCGGTCCGGCTGCGGGCGACGCCCACCATCTCCGTGGCGCGCCCCTTCCTCACGACCGCGACGGGGGGCTGGCTGCTCAGCATCTACCTGGGGCTGGCCCCGGTCTCCCAGCTGCCCGGGGTCGGCGACGACCTCCTGCGGCTGGTGAAGGGCGCGCTGCTGGCCGGGGGGCTGGCGATCGTGCTGCTCCCGCCCTTGCTGGAACGCAGGCTCCGGCTGCCCGGGGGCTGGCTGGGGCCGGTCGCGTTCCTCGGCCTCTTCGCGCTCTCGACGCCGGGGCTGGTGCAGGCGCGGGAATCGGCGATGGTGTTCACCTTCCTCAAGGACCTCGCGCTGCCGGCCGCCTTCTTCTGGTGCTTCTTCCGGCTGGCGCGCGAAGGGGAGGACGTCCGCATCATCTTCACCCGGGCGATCGGGATCATGGCCACCCTCGCCACGGTCGCGCTGGCGGAGACGCTGCTGGTCTGGCTTTCCTATGGAGTATCCCCGCTCGACCAGGGGCGCGTCGGCATCCACGGCTTCAGCATCAAGCCGACCAGCTGGTCGATCTCGCTGGCGTTCTTCCTGCCGCTCACCCTGCTCCCCATGACAGCCTCGCGCAACTGGCGGCGGCTGGCGCCGGTCATCGTCGTGGCGGCGATCCTCGTCGCCAGCCAGTTCGTGAGCGGTGGACGTACGGGGCTCCTCGGCTCCCTGATCGCGATCATCGCCGTGGGGCTCATCCTGAGCGGGTCGCGGTGGGCGAGGCTCTCCCTGCTGGCCGGGATCCTGATCGCCGGAGGCATCGTCTTTTCCCGGGACACCTACTCCAGGCACCTGTCGCTAGACCAGCTCTTCACCGATTCCCTCTATGAGGAGCCCTATGATTACTGGGAAGGGGTGACCGGGCTGGAAGCATTCAGCACCGGCCGCATCCAGGGGTACGAGACCGCCCTCGACATGATCGCCCGGCGCCCCTTCCACGGCCACGGCATCGAGCAGGTCATCATCGTCACGCCCGTTGGCGAACACATCGAGATTCACAACCTGTGGCTCAAGTGGGCCACCTACAGCGGCGTGCTCGCGCCGCTGCTGTTCCTCGTCATGGCGGGCGTCATCGTGTACAACGGCGCGGGGCTGCTGCGCGTGCGCGGCGGCAGACGCCTTCCGGCGGCCATGTTCCTGATCGTGACGCTGGGGCTGCTGGCCACGCTGTTCGAGCCCGAGGCGCTGCTCGGCGCGTTCCAGTACACCGCCATCTGGTGGGCGGCGGCGGGCGTGCTCGTCGGCCTGCGCGCGCGGCAACGGGAACCGTCCCGTGGCGCGGACGGGGACGGGGCGATCCCGTGAAGGTCTCCATCGTGACGCCGGTGTACAACGACCCGCGCGTGGGCCGCGCGCTGGACTCCATCCTCGGCCAGCGCCTCGACCACGAAATCGAGACCGTCGTCGTGGACGCCGGTTCGCGCGACGGCACGCTGGACGTGCTGGAGCGCTACCGCGACCGCATCAGCGTCCTCATCAGCGAGCCCGACGGGGGCATCTACGACGGCATGAACAAGGGCGTGGGGCGCGCCACCGGCGACGTGATCGGCATCCTCAACGCCGACGACCGCTACTGCGACGACTCCGTCCTGCGCGACGTGACGGACGCCTTCGAGGCGACGGGGGCGGACCTTTGCTACGGGAACATCGTCTACGTGAACGGCGACGACCAGCGGCGGCGCATCTGGAATTCGGGGCCGCCCGGCGACCTCCGCTGGCGTCTGGGCTGGATGCCGCCGCATCCCGCGTTCTTCGCGCGCAAGCGGGTCTACGAGCGGCACGGCGGGTTCAACACCGCCTTCCGCATCTCGGCGGACTACGAACTCATGCTGCGCCTCATGGTCAGGCACCGGGTGAGGGCCGTCCATCTGGACCGGCAGGTGGTGTTCATGGCCATGGGCGGCATGTCCAACCGCTCCGTCGGCAACGTCATCCGGGCCAACCTCGAGGTGGGCCGCGCCTGGCGGTGCAACGGCCTGCGGGGCGGACAGCTCGCGCCGCTGCTGAAACCGGCGCGCAAGATCCCGCAGTTCCTCAGCGCGGGCGTGGGGAAGGGCGCATGAGCGCGCGATTGACCGGAAGGGCGCGCCCGTATCACCGTATGGGCGGAGCGGGCGCATGAACGTCGTCGTCACGGGCGCGGGGGGCTTCATCGGCCATCACCTCGTGAACCGCCTGAAGGCCGAGGGGCACCACGTGCGCGGCGTGGACGTGAAGCGCCCCGAGTTCGCACCCAGCGCCGCCGACGAGTTCCAGATCGCCGACCTGCGCCACTTCGAGAGCTGCCTGCGCGCCACGGAGGGCATGGACGACGTTTACCAGCTGGCGGCGGACATGGGCGGCATCGGCTACATCAGCGCCAACCACGCCTTCCTCACGCGCAACAACACGCTCATCAACAGCCACATGCTGGAGGCCGCGCGCCTCTCCCGCGTGCGCCGCTACCTCTACACCAGCTCCGCCTGCGTCTACCCCGCCTTCCTGCAGGACGGCGCGGACGTGACGCCCCTGCGCGAATCGGAGGCCGTGCCCGCCGATCCGGAGAAGGGCTACGGCTGGGAGAAGCTCTTCGCCGAGCAGCTGACGGGCTACTACCACGAGGAGTGCGGGCTGGACACGCGCATCGTGCGCTTCCACAACATCTACGGGCCGCTGGGCACCTACGACGGCGGGCGCGAGAAGGCCCCTGCCGCCATTTGCCGCAAGGTCGCGCTGGCCCCCGCCGGCGGCTCCATCGAGGTCTGGGGCGACGGCCTGCAGACGCGCAGCTTCTGCTACATCGACGACTGCATCGAGGGGCTGCGCCGCATCATGGAGTCCGGCTACGCCAGGCCCATCAACCTGGGCCGCGACGAGCTCGTCACCGTCAACCAGCTGGTCGACGCGGCCTGCGTGGCGGCGGGCAAGGAGCTGACCCGGCGGCACGACCTGACCAAGCCTCAGGGCGTGCGCGGGCGCAACAGCGACAACTCCGTGCTCGCGGACGTGCTCGGCTGGCAGCCGGAGACGGCCCTGCGCGAGGGCATCGGGCCCACCTACGACTGGATCGCGGCCGAGCTCGTCGCGAACGCGGACGCACCAGCGCAAGCAACGTGAGGGGCCTGTCGCTTCCCGCCCTGCCGCGCGGCATCTCCCTCGTCCTCCTCTACGCGGCCATCGCCATCGGCGGAACCGCGTTCTTCTTCTTCCTCCACTTCCTGGGGAACCAGACTCCGCATTCGCTCATCCAGGCGAGGATTGCCACTGAAGCGGAGACCGATCAGTCGATCAGCATCCTGCACTCGGCCGTCAATTCAAAGTTTGAGTATTGCCAAACTTCCTCACTGGTGCTTGCCGGATCGCTGCGTGACGAGGATTATCAGGCGCTGCGGCATGCAATCACGCTCAGGAAGCTTCTTTATCCCTGGTTCGAATGGTGCAGGGATATTGCGCAAGGAGGTCCACTGGAAGCCCCGGATGTCGGCGCGCGTATAGCCAATAATACACGATATTGGTATGGATCGAAGGCTATCTACTCCATCAGTCTCCGCTGGATATCCGTCACGAACTTCTACCAATACGTAGAGTTTTCGATCTACGCCTCCTATGTCCTCCTGGGAATCGCATTGTTTTTGCTCGGGTGGCGAGTGTTTCTCGTCGGGATTCCTGTGATAATAGCTGGACTATTCTTTGCCGCGAACCAGTACTTTTCAGACATTGTCATTGGATTGCCTCACATCTGGATCGTCTTCTCCACTGCCATCCTTACCCTGATCTTCCGCTGGGAAAAGACGCAGCGGTTCATACCGATCTTCTGTTTCATCATTGGAATGGTTTCATCGTATTTCTGGATCTTCGATGGACATACTATCCTGGCCATACCGGCAATCGGGTTGATTGGATGGCTTGGATATTATCATATACGACCAAGCGAACGAATGCGGCGAGCACTTGCCATGATCGGACTGTACATCGCCGGCTTCGCGCTGTGCTTCACGCTCGGTCAGGCAGTCAAATCCACAGCCTTCGCATGGCCCGAATCGCTTTTCACCGATGACATCTTCGCTTCAGCCATCAGGAACGCTCATTTGCACCTCGAACGCATGGCCTCCGAATCGTCGGCAGCTATCACGGAGGGAGGAGACTACAACTTTCCATGTTTCAATTGTGGCCAAGGGTGGCAGGCGCTTCCGATCATCAGGGAATTTCGAGCCTTCCGGGCGCTGGCGCCCGGACCTGTCGCCTTTGGACAACTTCTGGGGATGTTTTCGGGGCTGGCGCTCGTGCTGGCCGTGGCTTCAGCCATAGTCCAGGCATGGCGAGGTCGCACACGCGCAGTATGGAACGTTTCCTGGATACTCGTTCTGCTCTTTCTGCTTTGCATTCAATTTGTCCTTCCGGACGATCATCCAATTCGGTCATTCCGGATGGTGTCCTTTGCTATCGCCCTGTTCTGGTCCGCCTTCATTCTCGCACTGCTCTCATTACACCGCAAGGGGAAAGCCATTCTGGCAGGATGTTTTATTTTCACATGCTACTTCGTGGCGATTTCTTTCTGGATACTATGGGACATTCAGAAGTCCAGCATCTCCTCCATTATCAAAGAAAATGATCCATTTATTTCGGAGAAATTCGATGTGTATCACTACGATAACCAACTCATTTACACGAAAGAATCATGTGATTCTTCTCTCGCCATGCCGCCATTCAAACTTCACATCTTTCCGGATTACAATGAAAGTTATCTACTCGCTGGAGCTTTCAATTTTCGTGCCTGGCAATCTCCGGCGATGAACTGCACTGCGGTTATTCCACTTCCTCTCCATGGTACTCATGCTTATACCGGACAATTCCTTCCAACCGGAGAGTTGTGGTCGGAGAAAATCCTTTTCTCCTGGGGGGATCCTAATGTCAAGGCTCTCCAGCAGGCCAGCATCTCCGAAACGGATTCTCCCATCGCTTCCGCCTTCTGGGATATATTCATCATGGAGGATACTATCGTTTACCGCAGGGAAAATTGCGTCCTTCGTGATGTGGTTAACCCCTTCTATCTCCATCTTTATCCGCTCTCTCTGGCGGATCTCCCCGAAGACAAACGCGAATATGGTTTCGAGAATCTCGATTTCTGGTTCATCGAACATGGCGCCGGCGCCCACGTCGACGGAGACTGTATCGCCGTGCGCGACCTTCCTTCGTGGGACATCGCATCCATCACGACCGGCCAATACCATCCGGGCAGCGGAGAGCATTTGTGGACAGCCGAATTCAGCCCCCGTCGGGAGTGACCGCGGGACAAGCGCCCGTACGACCGCTCCCCCTAGAATGACCGGCGTGGGCGAGGCCGTCATCGAGACGCGCGGGCTGCGCAAGCGCTACGGCGACGTGGAGGCCGTGCGCGGCATCGACCTGCGCGTCGAGCGCGGCGAGGTGTTCGCCCTGCTCGGCCCCAACGGCGCGGGCAAGACGACCACCGTGGAAATCCTCGAGGGGCACCGCCAGCGCTCCGGCGGCGAGGCGCGCGTGCTCGGCTTCGACCCCGGACGGCACGCCGTCGCCCTGCGCGAACGCACGGGCATCGTGCTCCAGCACACGGGTCTCGAGCCGTACCTGACCGTGGCCGAGACGATCGACCTCTTCCGCGGCTACTACCCGCGCCCCCTGCCGCTCGACGAGGCGCTGGCGGCGACGGGGCTGGAGGCGGAGCGCGACCGGCGCGTGCGGCGCCTCTCCGGCGGCCAGCAGCGGCGGCTGGACGTGGCCGTGGGGCTGGCGGGCGACCCCGAACTGCTCTTCCTCGACGAGCCCACGACGGGCTTCGACCCGTCCGCGCGGCGCGGGGCCTGGGCGATGATCCGCGGCCTGCGCGCGCTCGGCAAGACGGTGCTGCTCACCACCCACTACCTCGACGAGGCGCAGGCGCTGGCGGACTGCGTGGCCATCATGGCGCGCGGCGAAATCGTGACCGTGGACACGCCCGCGCGGCTGGTGGCGGAGGACGACGCCTCCCTCATCCGCTTCCGCGCGCCGGAGGGGGCCGCCCTGCCCGCCGCCCTCGCCGGGCGCGCGACGCTGGCGGACGGGTACGCGGAGCTGCGTTCGCCCGATCCCGTGCGCGACCTCAACGCCCTCACCGGCTGGGCGCTGGCCGAGGGCGTGGCGCTGGCGGAGCTGAGCGTGAGCCGCCCGTCGCTCGAGGACGTGTACCTGCGCCTGACGGGCGGCGACGCGGAGGGGGAGGCGTGAGGGCGCTGCGGCTGGCCCTGCGGCAGGTGAAGTACGAGGAGCGGGCCTTCCGGCGCAATCCGGCGGCGGCCTTCTTCACGTTCGCCTTCCCGCTCATCTTCCTCGTCATCCTCACCGTCATCTTCGGGAACACGGACATCGAGGCGGGGGAGCGCACGATCAGCGGGGCCACCTTCTACGTGTCGGCCATCACGGCGCTGACGGTGGTGAACACCTGCTACACCTCGGTGGCCATGAGTTGGGTGTACGACCGCGACGCGGGCGTGCTCAAGCGCATCCGCGGCGCGCCCCTGCCCGCGTGGGCCTTCCTCTTCGGGCGCATCGCCTTCGTGGTCGTGGTGATGCTGGCGCTGACCGTCATCGTGGTGGCCTTCGGGCGCGTCTTCTACGGCGTCTCCCTGCCGGACACGACCATCCCGGCCGTGATCGTCACGCTGGCGGTGGGCGCGTTCGCGTTCTGCGCGCTGGCGCTGGCCATCGCGGCGGCCATCCCCAACGCCGACGCCGCGCCCGCCATCGTGAACGCCACGGCCCTGCCCCTGCTCTTCATCTCCGACATCTTCATCCCGCCGGACGTGGGCACGCCCCCCTGGGTGGAGCGGATCAGCGCCATCTTCCCCGTGCGCCACCTGGCGGAGGCGCTGCAGACGGGCTTCAACCCCTTCGAGACGGGCGCGGGCTTCGAGCCGGTCCATCTGGGCGCGCTCGCCGCCTGGGGCGTGGCCGGGCTGCTGCTGGCGCTGCGCTTCGGCTCGTGGGAGCCGCGCCGGTGAGCGCCCTTGCGCGCCGCCCGCGCCTGTGATCGGATCGTCGCCGATGTTCCGCCCCGGCCTCACGCCCCCGCGCGACCGCGACGACGCCGCGCTCTGGATGCTGGTGCGGCGCGACCGCGTGCTGCTGCGCGATGGGGACGCGGGGCTGGCCGGTCCCGAACAGGCGGCGCGGCTGGCGCACGCGGGCGCGGCCCACTTCATCGGCACGCTCGACGGACGCCAGCTGTGGGCCGCGGGCGTGGACGACGGGGCCGACGCGGACGACGGCTGGCGCTTCTCCGACCTGTTCTCGTTCCACGCGCTGGCGGGCGACGAGCGCTGGCTGGCGGCGGGCCGCGCCGTGCAGATCGTCGAGTGGGAGCGCACGCACCGCTTCTGCGGGCGCTGCGGCGCGCCCACCGAAGCGGCCGCGGGCGAGCGCGCCATGCGCTGCCGCAAGTGCGGCCTGCTCGCCTTCCCGCGGCTTTCGCCCGCCGTCATCGTGCTCATCCACCGCGGCGACGAGGCCCTGCTGGCGCGCAGCCACCGCTTCCCCGCGGGCATGTACAGCGCGCTCGCGGGCTTCGTGGAGCCGGGCGAAACGGTCGAGGGCGCGCTCGTGCGGGAGGTCGAGGAGGAGGTGGGCGTGCGCGTGCGCGGCCTGGAGTATCGGGGCAGCCAGCCCTGGCCCTTCCCCAACTCGCTCATGCTGGGCTTCTTCGCGGAGTACGCGGGCGGCGAAATCGTGCCGGAGGCGGCGGAGATCGAGGACGCGGCGTGGTTCCGCGCGGACGCCCTGCCCACCATCCCGGGGCCGATCAGCATCGCCAACCGGCTCATCACCGCCTGGGCGGCGGGGCGGGGCGCGGGCTGATGCGGCTCGCGGTCGCGTTGACGGCGGCGCTGGCCGTCGCGCTCGTCGCCGCCCCGCGCGCGGGCGACGGCGCCACGGAGCCCACGCGCCTTCCCCACGTCATCGCCATCCCCGGCGTGGCCGCCGACGCGGGACCGCTCGCCTGCGGCGCCGAATTGCCCGACGGCTGCCCGCTCGCCACCGCCACGCTCGTCGCGCACGGCGACGGGCGGAGCGCCCTCCTCACCGTGGAGATCGCGGACACCCCACAGACGCGGGGGCGCGGCCTCATGTTCCGGCAGTCGCTGCCGGAGTTCGGGGGCATGCTCTTCGCCTTCCCGCACGTCGCGCGGGGCGGCTTCTGGATGAAGGACACGCCCATCCCGCTCGACATCGCCTTCCTCGCGGGCGACGGCACGGTTCAGGAGGTCTTGCGCGGCGTGCCCTTCAGCCTCGACATCCTGCGGCCCGCGCGCGCCTACGCCTGGGTGCTGGAGGTGAACGGGGGCTGGTTCGAGCGCCACGGCTTCGGCCCGGGCGACCGCATCGCCATACCCGCGGGACTGCGGGGGCGTTAGCCATGAGTGCGGGGCGTATTGCGCCAACGGGGCCAGCGTCGGACCCTTGGGCTGCCACCGTCGCCCGCTCACATCCCCCGAACGGGCGCGGCACGGAGCCCCACCACCATGAGCGCCGCCAGCTTCTCCCGATCCATGATGCGCCGCATCCTTGAACGATTGCCGCTGGCGCTTTTCCTGGTGGCTCTGGCGGCGCTGCTGATCGGCTACGGCATCGCCATCGAGCGCTACGAAATTTTCCCCCACTCCGTCCTCAAGGCCGCGGCGAAAACGCTGCGGACGACCGCGGTGAACCTGGATGGGGAAGACACCGCCAGATTCAGGGCATTTTCGGACACGTCCCTCGATGACTTCCCCGCCCGACGCATCGAAATCACCGAAGGGGATTCCCTTGCCGATGCCGTGCTCGTCTCCGGCGGGCGCCACCAGTTCCGCGACCTGTGTCCGGAACACGGCTGCCTCGCCATCGCCTTCTCCGACGGGAACATTCAGGCCTGGCCCTTTCGCCCTCACGCCATCCTGGCCGCCAACATCGCGGATGAAGGCAACCATCCCTACGAATTGAATGCCTTTTCGCTCGAACGGGATACGCGGCTCTCCCGAATCGGGCAGTACTCAAACGGCGACCTGCTGGTCACGTTCCGCCTGCAGAACGCCTTCCCCTACGGCGGCGGCGTGGCCCGCATCGACCGCGAGGGCCATCCTCGCTGGTTCCGTCGCGACTACAGCCACCATCAGCCTTACATCACGGAAGACGACGTCGCCATCGTCCCCACTCTCACCGTCGGCGACGATCACATCGAAGTGCCGAACGGAGACCAGCCATTCACCCTTCGCTGCGACGGCAAGGTCTATCGCACTGCCATCAACATCCTCGACGGCGACGGCAACGTCCTCGAACACGTCCCCATTCTCGACATCCTGCTGGCATCCCCGTGGAGCGCGGTCCTCACCACCACCCTGGATCCTTGCGATCCTCTGCATCTCAATTCCATCGACATCATCGGCGCGAACGTGGGCAGTGCCCCCCACGGCATCCGTCCCGGCGACATCGTGCTGTCCTTCCGCCAGATCAGCGCCTTCGCCATCCTCGACGGGGAGACGCGCGAAATGAAGCTTCTCGTGCGCGGATCGTTTTTCAAGCAGCACGCCGTAACCCATCTGAACGGCTCGTTGTTCCTCATGTTCGACAACCAGGGAGTCGAACGCACCATCGGCGCGTCCCGCCTGCTCATGCTCGACCTCGCCACCGGCGCGGAGACGACCATCTTCCCCACCGAACGCACCCCGGAGGCCCTGCGCGGGATCTACTCCGCAGCGGAGGGCGTCATCGACATCTCACCGGATCGGCAGCGGGCCACCGTGGCCTTCGCCTGGGCCGGGGTGGGCGTGGAGGTGCGCCTCGCCGACGGCGAGGTTCTGGCCGTCTTCCGCTCCTTGCACGACATCTCCGACCTTCCGCAACTCCCGGAAGAACGCCACGATCAGGCAGCGCGGTTCGACCTGCTTGGCGTATACTACCTGCACGGTGGCGTCCCCGTGGCCGAGTAGCCCCCGGGCGGTACCCTGTACGGAGAGAGCTGAGCCTTGAGCATCGCGGACCTGCTGGCGACGAGCCTCTACATCGGGCCCGGTTCGGGCATGGCGGCGTTCGGCTCGCTCATCGCCGTGATCGCCGCCGGGGCGCTGGTCGTGGTCGGCTTCGTCTGGTACCCGGTGCGTCGCCTGCTGCGCGCCCGCCGGGCCGCGCGCGAGCGGCGGGCCACGCAGGGGCGTTGACGGCCGCCGCCGTGGCCCTCTCGGCGGCGCTCTTCGCGGCGGCGCTCAGGCTCTCGCGCATCGAGCGCGTCTCCGCCGACGCCCTCGCCATCGCCCGCGCCGCGCTGGCCGTCATGCGCGATCCGGCGCTGGACGAGGAGGCGAGGGAGCGGCTGGTGCAACGGCGCGCCGTCGAACTCGTCGGGAAGGCGGCGCTCCTCACCGCGACGGGCGCCGCGGTTCTGGCCCTGCCCTTCCTGCTGCTCCTGCTCTTCGACGTCGCCGACCTCGCGCCGCTGGGGGACACGCTGGCGCTGGCGGCGAGCTGGCCCATGATCGCGCTGGCCGCCGCCCTGGGCGCCGCCGCCTGGCTGGTCCCGTGGCTGATCCGGCGCTGAACCCCGCCGACCGCTACTCGCGGGCCGACCGCGCCCTGCACCGGCTGGCCTTCTCGACGATCGGGGCGCAGAAGGCGCTGGCGGACATCGAGGACCGGCTGCACGCGCGGCGTCTGGCCGCGATCCCGGTCGAGCGGCCCGTGTTCGTGGCCTCGCTGCCGCGCGCGGGCACCACGCTGCTGCTGGAAGCGTTGCACGAGACGGGCGCTTTCGCCGCCCACACCTACCGGCGCATGCCCTTCCTCTTCATCCCCCTGCTGTGGGAAACGCTGTCGCGCCGCCTGCGCGTGGCGGGCGCGCCCGTGGAACGCGCCCACGGCGACGGCATGACCGCGGGCTTCGACAGCGTGGAGGCCTTCGAGGAGGCGCTCTGGCGCGCCTTCTGGCCCGACCACTACCGGCCTGACCGCATCCTGCCCTGGCGCGCGGACGAGCGGGATCCGGGCGGCGAGTTCGAGGATTTCCTGCGGAACCACCTGCGCAAGATCATCGCCCTCCATCCCGCGCCCGCGCGCTACCTGTCGAAGAACAACGGGAACGCGGCGCGCGTTCCGCTGCTGCTGAGCCTGTTCCCCGACGCGACCGTGCTGATTCCCTTCCGCGAACCCGCGGCGCACGCGGCCTCGATGCTGCGCCAGCACCGCAACTTCGCGGCGCTGCACGCGCGCGACGCCTTCGCGCGGCGCTACATGCGCGACCTCGGCCACTTCGATTTCGGGGCGAACTTCGCGCCCATCGCCTTCGACGGCTGGCCCGACGCGCCCGGCGTCGAATCGCCGGACGATGCGAACCTGTGGCTGCGCTACTGGAACGCGGCCTTCGCGCGCCTGCTCGCGCAGGCGGAAGCGGACGCGCGCGTCGTGCTCGTGGACTACGACGCCTGCTGTGCGGACGCGGAGGCGGGGCTGGCACGCATCGCGGACGCCGTCGCGCTGGACGGCACGCCCCGCGAGCGGCTGATCGCGCGGGCCGGACGCTTCCGCCCGCCGACCAGCTACGACGACGCGCCCGGCCTCGACGGCGCGCTCCTCGCCGGCGCGCGCGCCCTGCACGGGGCGCTGCGGGCGCACGCGGCGGAGCGGTAGCGCTTATGTCATCAACAGGCGCTCGAACTCGTCGTCCGTCATGTCGTCGGGGACGCGCCGTCAGGGGCCGAAGACGAGCCGTCGCGGCAGGCCGCTGGCGACCGTCATCTCGCCGCGGTTGACGAGGCGGCGGACGGCGCGGTCGGGGGCGCGCTGGTCGTACAGGATGGGCAGGCCGAGGCGCGTGCGGAAGGCCGAGCGCGCGCTCGCCACCGTGCCCCCGAAGAGCTCGCGCTCGTGCCGCCGCAGCTCCGCCAGGGCCGCGTCGAAGGCGCGCTGGGGGAAGCGCTCGTGGAGCAGCGGCGCCAGTTGCGCCCAGAGCGTGTCGTCCGGCCCCGCGAGCGGGAGCGGCACCTCGTGCGTGCGCCCGTAGGGCAGCGGCTCGTCCCAGCAGGCCCAGCGCCCGTAGAGGCCGCGCAGGCGCTCGCCCAAGGGCGTGCGCGCGGTCCAGCGCTCGCGCGCGTCCACGGCGGCGTCCGGCGTGGACACCAGCGCCCCCTCGCAGAGCGCGGACACCTCGCGCGCGAGGGGCGAGCGCGCATCGGTCAGGTCGCAGGCGGCGTCGAGCGGCTCCACCAGCAGGAACGTATTGGCGTGGGCCGCGCCCCAGCCAGCGGCCAGACGGCGCTCGTCCTCCGGCAACGGGCGCAGGGAGAGGAGCAGCGTGAGCCGGCCGTCGTCGAGGGCGCGACGGGCACGCAGGTAGCGGTGCCACGCGCGCCCGCCGTCCACGTAGACGGGGCTGCCGAAGCGCATCCGCGGGCGCTCCGCGCGGGGCACGTCGTAGACGACGCCACGCGCCGTGCCCGCGAGGTCGCGCAGCGCGCGCACGAGCACATCGCGCACCGCCCCGTCATGCGGAGAGCGTCCACGCCTGCGCTTCCACATCGCGGGGCCAGCCTATCAGTCGGCGGCGGGAAGGGAGTCGAGCGGCCCGGGCCATTGGAGGATGCACGGCCAAACCACGCGGCCCCGGGTCCATCGCCAGATCCGTCTGAACGGGAGTGAGGTTGCGGGGCAAGCCGGAGAGCGCGGGCCGCTCCGCGTCATCCATCATCGGCGGCGTGGCGACGGTCCGGCCCGCCCACGGGCGCGCGCGCTCCTCCAGCGGCCCCGCCCCCGCCCGCCCAGGCGATGCGCTCGTCGATGTGCCGCTCCAGCCCGTATTCGACGGGGACGAAGCCGTTGGCCGTCCAGAACGGCTCGCCGCTGTGGTTGGCGGTGAGCACGTGCAGGGTGCAGCGCTCGTGGCCCGTCTCGCGCGCCCACGCCATGCCCCGGTCGAGCAGCGCCCGCCCCACGCCGCCGTCCTGCGCATCGGGCTCCACCACGCCCATGAAGAGGTAGGCGTTGCGCTCGGCGCTGACGTAGGGCGGGGCCAGCCCCTGCCGCAGGAAGCTCGTCAGCCCCACCGCGCGCCCGCCGCGCCAGGCCACGAAATGGGGGTTGCCCTCGTCCTCCAGCAGGGCGGCGAGGAAGCGGCGCGCGCGGGCGTCGTCCTCCGGGAGCACGGGCCAGTACTGGAGCATGGGCGCGGCGAGGTGGTGGCGCCCCAGCGTCCGCGCCAGCCCCACCAGCGCCTCCACGTCCTCGTCGTTGGCGGCGCGAATCTCGACGTCCCCAGCGGCGGCGTCCGCCACCGGCCCGACGCTCTCGCGCACGGCCAGGCTGACGTGCCGCCCGAAGCCGAGGTTGAACCACGCCTCCTGCAGGCGCGCGTCGCCCGCGATCACGTTCACGTCGTGGTGGAAGTAGCCGTTGGCGGCCCAGCCCCCCGCCAGCTCGCGGTAGAGCAGGCGGCAGACGGCGCTCGCGTCGCAGCCGGGCGCGACGGCGTGGTCGCGCGCGCCGATGCGGGCCGAGCGCGGATTCGACAGCGCCAGGTAGAGGTCGGGCGGGGGCGGCGGACGGCGCTCGCCGATGGCGAAGCCCGCCAGTTCGCCCCCCTCCAGCGCCACCGCGCCGTCCGCGCGTTCGTGCCCGAGCCAGCGCGCGAGCATGGCGCGCGCCTCCGCGGGCCGCTCCAGCGCCTCCACGAGCACGGGATGGCGCGCGCGGTCGCGCCGGTGCGTCTCCGCCAGCAGCGAGGCCGCGGCGTCGAGGTCGCCGCGCTCGAAGGGGCGCGCGCGCAGCCGGGGCATGGCGCGATGCTACGCCCCCGCGCGCCTTCGCGTAGGCTGGCGCGCACGGGAGGCGCGACATGGACTTGGGGCTGCGCGGACGCAAGGCGATCATCCTGGGGGCCAGCCGCGGCATCGGGCGCTACACCGCCGCCACGCTGGCCGCGGAAGGGGCCAGCCTCGCCATCTGCGGGCGCGGCGCGGAGGCCCTCGCGCGCGCCCGCGACGAGCTGGCCGCCGAATTCGGCGGCTTCGTCCACGCCGCGCCCGCCGACCTCGCCGACGCCGACGCCACGCGCGCCTTCGTGGCGGGCGCGGTCGAGGCGCTCGGCGGCCTCGACATCCTCATCCACAACGCCACCGGCCAGTCCGGGCAGGACGCCGAGGGCTGGCGCAACACCTTCGACGTGGACGTGATGGCCGCGGTCCACGCCGTCGAGGCCGCGCGCGAGGCGCTGGAGGCCAGCGACGCCGCCAGCGTCGTCTTCATCGGCTCCACCGCCAGCAAGCAGTGGTTCGGGCGCTGGTCGTCCTACGGCCCCCTGAAGGGCGCGATGCGCGTGCTCGCCAACGAGCTGGGGCAGGCGCTGGGGCGCAAGGGCATCCGCGTGAACGCCCTCTCCCCCGGCGCCACGCTCTTCCCCGGCGGCAACTGGGAGCGCACGCGCGAGGCCAACCCCGAATTCTTCCGCGGCGTCGAGCGCAGCATCCCCTTCGGGCGGCTGGGCAGCGGCGAGGAGGTGGCGCGCGTCATCGCCTTCGTGGCCAGCCCCGCCGCCAGCTGGATCAACGCCACGCACATCGTGGTCGACGGCGGCCAGGGCAAGTTCGTGGATTAGCGGCCGGTGGCCGGTGATCAGTGGTTGGTCCCCTCCCGACCACCGGTCAGCGACCACTGATCACCGGCCACCGCGCAGCGTCGGCGCGGCCTCGCGGTCGCGAATGAGGAGCGCGGTCAGCACGCCCAGCGCGATCAGGACCGCCGTGGCCACGAACGTCTCGCCGAAGGCGCTCACGGAGGCGGCGGCGTCGATGGGCAGGGGGCCGAGCTCCGCCCCGCGCGCGGCCAGGCGGCTCGTGAGCACGGTGGCGATGATGGCCACGCCGAAGCTCTGCGCCACCTGCCGCGTGGCGTTGAAGATCGCCGTCGCGCGCCCCGTGCTCGCCATGCTGATGGTGGCGAAGGCCGACGTCTGTAGCGGGATCAGCATCATCCCGAAGCCCATGCCCCGCGCGAACATCGCCAGCCGCACCCACCACAGCTCCGATTCGAGGTCCATGAAGACGAGCGGCAGCGTGGTCAGGCTGGCGACGGTCAGCCCAATGGCCACCAGCCGCCGCGGCCCCACGATCGGGTAGATGCGCGTCAGCAGGGGCGCGATGGCCATCACGCCCAGCGCCTGCGGGAAGGTGACGAGGCCCGATTGCAACGGGCTCAGCCCGCGCTCCAGCTGCAGGAAGAGGGGCAGCGCGAAGAGCGTCGCCGCGAAGCCCATGAAGGCCATGCTCTGCGTGATGTTGGCCAGCGCGAACATGCGGTTGAGGAAGAGGCGCACGTCGATGAGCGGCTCGGCGCGGGCGCGCTCCACCACGGCGAAGGCCGCCAGCAGGAGCAGCCCGCCGCCGCCGAAGCCGAGCACGCGCGCGTCGGCGAAGCCGCGGTCGCCCGCCTCCGCCAGCCCGTAGAGCAGGCTGGCCAGCCCGCCCGAGGCCAGCGCCAGCCCGGGCAGGTCGAGCCTTCCGGGGCGTTCCTCGCGCTGTTCGCGCAGGAAGAGCGCGGCCAGCAGGATGCCGGCCACGCCCACGGGCGCGTTCACGAGGAAGATCCACTGCCACGAGAGGAAATCGAGGATGAGGCCGCCCAGCAGCGGCCCGCTGGCGGGGGCGAAGGTGGTGGGCACCACGAGGATGCCCGCCGCGCGCGCCCGCTCCGGCTGGGGGAAGGCGCGGAAGACCATCGTCTGCGCCACCGGCATGAGCAGCCCCCCGCCCACGCCCTGCACCGCGCGGAACAGGATCAGGCTCTCGATGTTCCAGGCCGCCGCGCACAGCACCGAGCCCGCCGTGAACAGCCCCAGCGCCAGCAGGAAGAGCCGCTTCGTGCCGAAACGGTCGCCCGCCCAGCCGCTCACGGGGATGGCCACGGCCACGCTCAGCAGGTAGACCGTGACCACCCACTGCACCTCCCGCGCGGAGGCCCCCAGCTCCTCCGAGAGCACGGGCACGGCCACGTTCACGATCGTCAGATCGAGCAGGTTCATGAACATGCCGAAGACGCTGATGAGGGCGACGGCGTACTTGTATTCGAGGCGCATCCCGTTCACGCCCCGGACGGCGGCGGCTCGGACTCGTCGTCCGCCCCGCCCGCGAGGCCGCGCTCCAGCCCTTCCAGCAGCTGGCGGATGAGCAGGCGCACGGCTCCCCCGATGAAGCGCCCGCCCAGGCGCGTGAGCGCGCCGTGCACGGTGAGGTCGCCGCGGTAGCGCAGGATCGCGCCGCCGTCCTCGCCGTCGAGCAGGCTGATGGCGCCCTGGCCCATGGCCGTGCCTTCCGCCGCCGCGCCGGAGAGGCGCAGGTGGTAGGACTCGCCCGCGACCACGTGGCTCACGCGCGCCAGCCCGCGGAAGCGCCCCCAGAAGCCGCGAATCTCGATGAAGGCGATCAGCTCCCAGGCGTCCTCGTCGATGCGCTCCAGCGATTCGATGGCGGGCTGGGCGGCGCGCAGCGCGGCGGGGTCGAACAGCGCCCCCCAGAGGGCGTCGCGCGACGCCGCGAACCGGTGCTCCCCGTCGATCTCCACCGCTGGCCGCTTTCCGCGCGCCGCGGCGCGCCCGCGTCCATGCTACCGCGCCGCGCGCTCCGGTATGATGCGTCGCCGCTTCCCCTCGCCGCTCTCCCCGCCCGACGAGCTGCCCGCGGCCTGAGCGCTCAGGCGCGCTTGCGCAGGGGCGCGCTCGCGCCGTCCATGGCCCCCGGCAGCACCGTGCGGCGCGCGGGCTGCACCGGCTCCTGGCAGGCGCGCACGAACACGTCGTCCACGCTGGCGATGATGCCCTGCACGCGCGCCTGTTCGCGCACGTGCGCCACCGTGCTGGAGATGGTGGCCTCGAAGCCCGGCCACTCGTGGCAGCGCAGCACGCGCAGGTGGCGGGTGGACTCGTTCCACTCCACGATCAGGCGCGGGCTGGTCGAGGGACCGGCGCTGAAGCGCGTGTACCCGCCGAGGTACTCCTTCGTGAGGTACAGCCCCTTCGTGGACGGGTCGATCGCGGCCCGCTGGAGCGCGTCCCAGCTCTCCCCCAGCGCGAGGAGCAGCCGAAAGGCGACGTCGTTCGTTTCCGCTCGCATCAAAGCCTCCCTGTGAACAGGCCGCCGACGCGGGGAAACGGTCGACACCCCACCGCCCTCCAAGTTTACGCGCCTCCACGGGCGCGCGCCATGCCAGCCCGCGACGGCGCCGCTGCCCCAAGCGCGCGGGCCTGCTACCATCGGATGCGGCGCGGGGCTGTAGCTCAATTGGGAGAGCGCTTGACTGGCAGTCAAGAGGTAGGGGGTTCGAATCCCCCCAGCTCCACCAGCCGTCGCGGCCTGGCGTCGCGAGGGGAGCGCGGGCGATGACCAGTTCGGCCGATGCCGCCGTCACGACGCTCGACGCCTCCGAGTTCGAAGCGCGCTGCCTCGAACTGCTGGACGAGCCCACGGAGAACAACCACAGCGGCGAGCCGTTCTGGACGGCCAACGGCTTCGTCCCCGTCGAATACGGGCTGGAGCGGCACATCGACGAGCGCATCGCCTGGGCGGGCGGGGGCGAGCGCGCAGCGAACGCGCCCGTCCCCTAAGATTCACGGCACGACCGAGGAGGTTCCCCCATGCCCGAGTTCAAGACCGTGCGCTACGAGCACCTCACGCCCGAGATCGTGCGCGTGGAGATGAACCGTCCGGAGGCGCGCAACGCCCAGGACCTGCAGCTCACCTACGACCTGAACGACGCCTTCGACCATGCCAACCAGGACGACGCCGTGAAGGTCGTCATCCTGTCGGGGGCGGGGCCGCACTTCAATTCCGGCCACGACATGCGCGGGGGCACGGGGGCCACGCGCGCCGACTTCAAGCCGGTCGGCACGTGGGCCAACTTCGGCGCGCCCGGCGCGGAGGGGGCCATGGCGGGCGAGGAGGAGATCTACCTGCAGATGTGCCGCCGCTGGCGCGGCCTGCCCAAGCCCATGATCGCCGAAGTGCAGGGCAAGACCATCGCCGGCGGCCTCATGCTCGCCTGGGTCTGCGACATCATCATCGCCTCCGACGACGCCGAGTTCCGCGACCTCGTCGTGGGCTGGGGCATCCCCGGCGTGGAGTACTTCGCCCACCCCTGGGAGTTCGGCCACCGCCTCGCACGCCAGATGCTCTACACGGGCGACTGGGTGAGCGCGCGGCGCGCCTACGAGGCGGGCATGGTCAACGAGGTGGTGCCGCGGGAGGAGCTGCGCGAGTACGTGGAGAACCTCGCGCGCAAGATCGCGGAGAAGCCGTCCTTCGGGCTGAAGATCACGAAGGAGGCGGTGAACCAGACGCAGGACGCGCAGGGATTGTGGAACGCGCAGCAGGCGGTGTTCATCATGCACACGCTGGCCCACACCCACTGGCGCGAGGTGAACGACAGCGGCATGCCGCTCTACACGGGCGAGGGCGCCGCCTCCATTCCGGGGCGGAGCCAGCCCGCCGCCGCCCGCTGAACGCGCCATGCTGACCAAAGCGGACGAGTACCCCTTCCACCAGACGGCGGAGACGTTCGCCGCCGTCCACACCTCGGACAAGCACTGGAACGACGGGCACTACATCTGCCTGTGCGACATGGACGGCAACGTGTCGCTGGTGTCGACGGTGCGGCTCTACCAGAACACGGACGTGCTGGACGGGTTCGTGTGCATCCGGCACGAGGGCATGCAGCACAACATCCGCGTCTCGCGGCGGCTGCGGCCCGATTTCGAATACCGCGCCGGGCCCCTGCGCGTCGAGCTGCTGGAGCCGCTGGAGCGCATCCGCCTGGTGCTGGAGCCCAACCAGTACGGCATCGCCTGCGACATCGTGTGCCACACGGCGGGCACGCCCTACTTCGGCCCCCTCAGCGCCAACCGCATCGACGGCTGGCTGCTGCTGGAGCGCCTCACCTACGAGGTGCCGGGCCGCGCGGAGGGCTGGATCGAGGTGGCGGGCAAGCGCTTCGAGCTGACGCCCGAGCGCTCCGGCGTCTTCCGCAATCATTCGTGGGGCATCCTGCGCGGGCGCGGGGGTCCGCCCCTGCACGCCGCGCCCGCGCCGCGCGTGCGCCGTCCCTCCGGCCTGCGCAACTGGGTGCTCTACACCATGCCCGATCACTGCGGCTTCTTCGAGTTCGTGGAGGATCCGGACGGCACGCAGTGGTCCGGGGCCATCGCCAACATGGACGGCTCGTGGAACCCCATGACGGGGGAAATCCTGCACGCCGACCGCAAGGTGCCGGTGACGGAGGTGACGCACGACCTCGACTTCTACGAGGGCACCAGCCGCCTGCGCGGGGGCACGGTGCGCGTGGCCGACGCCGAGGGCGTGCGCCGCGAGTTCGGCATCGAGGACATGGGCTGGGTCTACTGCCAGGGCGGCGGCTACTTCGGCGGCTTCAACGACCGCCTCGGCCAGGGCGTCTACCGCGGCGACTACCACGAGGAGGGCGAGGTCTGGGACTGCACCCATCCCGTGAAGATCGTCGACCGCGACACGGGCGAGGAGCGGGAGTACCCCACGGTGCTGGCGCAGAGCTTCGTGCGGCTCACGAGCGGGAGCGACGTGGGCACGGCCCACTACGAGTGCGCCGCCTTCGGCCCCTACCCGCGCTACGGCCTGACGGGCAAGGGCGGCGGCTAGGACGGTGGAACCGTGGCGTCCGGCGCGCATGAGGTTCGGCATCTTCCTGGGGCCGTTCCACCGGCTCGAGGAGAACCCGACGATCGCCTTCGACCGCGACCTCGAGCTGCTGGAGCAGCTGGAGCGCTTCGATTTCGACGAGGCCTGGATCGGCGAGCACCACAGCGCGGGCTGGGAGACGATCGCCTCGCCGGAGCTGTTCATCGTGGCGGCGGCGCAGCGCACCAAGCGGCTGCGGCTGGCTTCGGGCGTGCTCAGCCTGCCCTACCAGCACCCGCTCATCGTGGCCGACCGCTTCGTGCAGCTGGACCACATGACGCGGGGGCGCGCCATCCTCGGCGTGGGGCCTGGCGCGCTCAGCTCCGACGCCGTCATGCTGGGCATCGACCCGCTCGACCAGCGCCGCATGATGAACGAGGCGCTGGACGCCATCATGGCCCTCTTCCACGGCGAGACGGTGACGCGCGAGACGGACTGGTTCCGGCTGCGCGAGGCGAGCCTGCAGATCGCGCCCTACACGCATCCCCATCCGCCCGTGGCCGTGGCCGCCGCCGGATCGCCCGCGGGCGCGCAGGCGGCGGGGCGCCACGGCGTGGACATGGTCTCCTTCGGCGGCCTGAGCGAGGCCAGCGGGCGCGCGCTGGCCAACACCTGGGAGTGGTACGCGGAGGCGGCGCACGAGGCGGGCCACGCGGTTTCGCGCGGGCAATGGCGGCTGGGGGTGCCCTTCCACCTGGCCGAATCGCGCGAGCAAGCCATGCGCGAGGCGCGCGCGGGCTACGAGCACGAGCTGGTCCACTACTTCGGCGAGGTCATCGGCTCGGGCGTCGAGCGCGAAGCGGCCACGCTGGAGGCGGGCATGGAGGGTGGCGGCGTCATCGTGGGCACGCCCGACGACGCCGTCGCCGCCATCGAACGGCTGCTGGCCATGACGGGCGGCTTCGGCGGCTTCCTCGCGCGCGCGCACGAATGGACCACGTGGGAGCGCACGGTGCACAGCTACGAGCTGTTCTCGCGTTATGTCATCCCGCGTTTCCGCGGCCAGCTGGAGGCGAAGCGCCGCAGCCGCGACTGGGTGGCGGCGACGCCGGACGCGAAGGTGAGCCGCGCGGCGGTGGAGAAGGCCTTCAGCGACGCGGGCATCGCGCCGCCGGGCGAGGCCGAGCGCACGGCCGCCCGCCGCCGCTGAGCATGAACGCCATCAAACACGCGGCCATGAGCGCGTACCGCGCCCGCATTCTCTCCGACCGCTTCACCCTGCTCCTGATCGCCATCGCCGTCGTCGGCGCGGGGCTCGTGCTGGCGCGGCAGATCACCTACGGCGTGGCGCTGTGGGGCGACTCGGCCCCCTACATCTCCACGGCCCGGGCGCTCCTCGCGGGAGAGGGTCTCATCGAACTCTGGCAAGGGGGCTACCCCTACGAGGCAAAGCCCCCGCTCTACCCCATGCTGCTGGCAGCGGGCAGCCTCGGTCTGTTCGACCCCTGGGACGTGGCCGGCCCCCTGAATGCCATCTTCCACGGCCTGACCGTCCTCGTCGCGGGGCAGTGGCTCCGGCGGCACATCCGCTCTTCCATCCTGGCGATCTGGGGAAGCCTCGCCATCGCCCTGGCGCTTCCGCTTATCACCGTCGCCAAGGTCGCCCTCGCCGACGCGCCGTTTTACCTCCTGACCACACTGGCCCTCACCCGCTTCAGCGCCTGGAGCGAGGAACCGAGGCGCGCAACGCTGCTCCAGGCGGGGGTATTCACGGCCCTCGCCTGCCTGACCCGCTACCCGGGGATTGCCCTCATACCCGTCTTCGTTCTGTTACTTCTGATCCAGCGCAACGCTTCCCTCTATCCAAAGGCCAAGCGCATCGCGGGATACGCCCTGCTTTCCGGCATTCCCCTCGCACTGTATCTCATCAGAAATTACATTTCTTCCGGCACCTTCACACCGAATTTCTTGCCGGAATCCCAGCAACATGGCACACGGACATTCGGTGGAATCCTGAGGGAAACCATCCAATACATTGGATCGTGGGCCGCACCGGGATTGAAGACCGATGAAACCCTTCATCTTTCTCTTTCAATTATTTTTTGTTTCGCAGTCATTGCGGGGTTCATGTATTTCGCGAAAACAAAGCCGGAGAAATATCCATTTTTACTCTATATCCCATCTTATTTTCTCATGATCACCATCAGCCTGGGATCTGGGGCTACAACATTCGGACTCGAGGAACGTTACATATCGATGATGTACATCCCTTTCATCTTCACGCTTACCATTGCAGTTGACGGATTCATCCGGAAATGGAGTACTTTCCGAATGCCGAAACGCATTCTCCACACCGGAGGAATCACCTGGATTACGATCATCATCACTCTCTGCTTCTACGGATGGATTGGATATGTTGCCAAATTAAATGAAGAGGATATACGATACCACAACTCGTCGGATCACTTTCGCGCGGGTGAATTAGAATCCGAAATTCTTCCCTGGATCAAGAATAACAGCACCGGTCATATATGGAGTAATCTCGATACGCGCACCACGTACTTCCGTACAGGAAGGACCACGAACAGTCATGGTATGCTACCGAACATGCTTGCCGATCTTCCTCAATTCATCGACCGTACCACAGTCGGGGACTTTTTGGTCTGGACGAAAACCCCTTTCCCCAAGGATGCTGTCAGCTATACCTTCATGGACCTCCTCTCCAGTGAAGGACTGGATTTCGTGGCGACATTGCGCGACGGGCACGTGCTCAGGGTGTCCAAGCGAACGCATGCTGAAAAGTACGCCGCCATTACCTCAGGGGAACCGGATATCGTTTCCGAATTCGACGTCTATTTTTCCGGGAACTCACTCTCCTTCGTCCGGGAACCATGCCGCCCCTTTGAAATCCAGGACGCGGTCTACGTCCATGTCATTCCCCGGAATGTCTCGCTCCTCCCCCCGCGATCCAGGCGCACTGGCTTCGAGAATCTGGAGTTCCTTTTCCGAACGACTGGCGTGATATTCGACGGAACATGCATGGCTACCATTCCTCTTCCCGACTACCAGATCACCTCTATCTTCACCGGAGTTCGTACTACCGAACAACACTTCTGGCGCGGTCAATTCCATCCTTCCCCCGATATGCTCCCTCCTTTCGTCTTTATCTGGAGTGGCAGAATCGACCCATCACTCGATACGTCGCGCCTCCAGGCGGACTACGACGCCATCACTGCCGGGGATCCCGTGGTCCGATCGTTCTATTCCGTCTGGATCGATGGACCGTACATCTCCTACACCAAGGAGCCCTGCGAGGAGGCGGATACGACGGCGTTGTTCTTCCTCCACGTCTATCCCGTCGACGATGCCGACCTTCCCATCCCCACTGAACACCGGGAACGAGAAATCGACTTCGACAATCTCGACTTCGTCTTCGAACCAGGGACCGGCAGCGTGCGCTTCGACGGGAAATGCGTCGCAACCCGCATGCTCCCCGACTACCCCATCGCCAGCATCCGCACCGGGCAGTACGACGCGCGCGGAGACGTCTGGAGCGTGGACATCCCGTTCGATTAGCCGCCACGCCGTCATGGAATCTCGCCCTTGTCCGTGAGGCCCTGCGCGAGGGAGTCGCGACGGGCGCGGGCGTGGGCGCGCGCCGCGGGCGAGCCAGCCGCGTCCGGGGACAGGGCGCGCGCCGCCACCAGGTCCGGCCACTGCCGCGCGGGGATGCCCTCGCTCGCGTACTCGTAGCACCAGGCTGCCACCGTCGCGCTCCCCGGCGACAGGTCGGACTCCGTCATGAGGATGGCGTAGACGGCCGCCTCGCGCGCCGCCGGGCGCTCGGCCTCGGGCAGGAAGCGCGCCAGCTGGGCGAGCGTGGCCTCGGTCTCGCGGTCGAACGACGCCGCCGCCATGCGGGAACGATACCGAAGTGGCCGGACCCGCGCGGGGTCCGGCCACGGAAGGCTCGCCGCGAGCGGGGGCTAGCGGTCGGGGCCCTCGAGGTAGGCGTCGAGCGTCTGGTGCATGTGGCGGATGCGCCGCTCGCGGTAGTTGATGAGCAGGCCCTGGTAGGAGCGCGAGTTCATCCCCTTCTGCACGCGCGGCAGGTTGTAGGAGTCCTGGTCCATGACCAGCCCGATGGAGATTTCGCCGTGCCGGTGCTGGCTGTGCACGGGCCGCGGCGGCGCATCGGCGCCATCGGGCACGCGCACGTAGCTCTGCAGGTCGAAGTACATCTTGTTCGGGTCGGTGGCGTGCGGGCGCTGGCGGAAGAACCCGAAGCTGACGGCGGTGATGTTGAAGGTGAGGTTGGGGAACAGGTAGTAGTGGTAGTCGTCCGACATCTGGTCGTCGTTGAGGCCGGAGACGTCCAGGCCCTGCGCCTCGGCGCCCGCGCGCACGGCCCGCTGCATGGCCGGACGCACGTCCCCCATGCTTCCCGTGAACGAGTCGGGATCGACGCCCGCGCCGCGCAGGAACTCCCTGAGCGGCTGCGTCACCTCCGTCTGGTTCGGATAACGCGGGCTGACCAGCCCGAAGGGCACGAGGTAGCGGTTGTGCCGCTCGTACAGGTCGATCTGCACGTGGATGTCGTCCAGCGACTCCAGCAGCTGCGGATGGATGCCCTGCACGTGGTAGACCTCGTTGAAGGCGTCCACCGAGGCCTTCCAGTTGCAGTCCCACTCGACGGTCATGTCCTGGACGATGGCGTAGTCCTCGAAATGGTAGGGCGCGAGGTGTTCGGCGACGACGCCCAGGAACTCCGGCAGGGGTTCGGCGTCGGGGTTCATGTTGAACCACACGAACCCGCCCCACGTATCGCACGGCACCTCCACCAGCGCCGTCTCCTGCGGCACCCCCTGCGTGAAGGTGTCCTCGTCGGGCACGAACTTCTTGGAGCCGTCGAGGTTGAACTCGAAGAAGTGGTAGGCGCACTGGAACGACTCCGCGTGGCCCATGCCCGGATTGCGGATCTGGTTCCCCCGATGGGGGCAGACGTTGTAGAAGGCCCGCACCTTGTCCGGCGTCTCGCGCACGATGAGGAAGGACTCGGAGCCGAGCTCGGTGGTGAAGTAATCCCCGACGTTGGGGATGTCGGACTCGCGCCCGGCCATGTTCCAGACCCTGGTCCACATGCGCTCCCACTCGAGCGCCATGTACTCCCTGGAGGTGTAGCGCTCCTTCGGGATCAGCGCCGTGCCGAGGACGGGTTCGGGGGCCTTCTCCGTGGGGGTGGTGTAGCCGGTTTCGATGACCATTGGCGGCTCCAGGCGCGCGGGGCGCGGGTGATGCGCCCACGATACGGCCCACGGGGAGCGCCGTCCAGCGTCAGGGCCGTTCGGGCTACGCCTCGTGCCAGTCGGCGTCGAAGACGCGCGAGGCGGGACCGGTCATGAAGACGGAGCCCTCGCCGTCCCAGGAGAGTTCGAGGTCGCCGCCGGGCAGGGAATCGACGATGGCGCCGTCCGTGCGGCCCGTGAGGCGTCCGGCGGCGCAGACGGCGGACGCGCTGGTGCCCGACGCCAGCGTGACGCCACTGCCGCGCTCCCAGACGCGATGGCGCACATGCCCGCGATCCAGCACGCGCACGACCTGGAAGTTGACGCGGTTGGGGAAGAGCGGATGGCGCTCGACGAGCGGGCCGATGCGTTCGAGCGGGAAGGCGTCAACGTCGTCCTCGATCCAGTGGATGGCGTGCGGGTTGCCCATGCTCACGAGCGTGAGGCGCAGGGCGGCGCCGTCCACTTCGAGGGGGAGGTCGACGATCGGACCGGGACCATCGACGGCGGCGGGCAGGGAGGCGGGATCGAAGTTCGGCGGCCCCATGTCCACGCGCGCGGCAACGACGATGCCGTTCTCGCGGAACAGATCGAGCGTGAGCACGCCCGACAGCGTCTCAATGGCGACGGCCTCGGCGTCGGGCGCAACGATGCCCTCCTCGACGGCGTAGCGGGCAAGGCAGCGGATGCCGTTCCCGCACATCTCCGCCTCGGAGCCGTCGGCGTTGAACATGCGCATGCGCAGGTCGGCCACGCGCGAGGGCAGCGCGAGGATGAGGCCATCGCTCCCGACGCCGAAGTGACGGTCGCTCACGCGACGGGCAAGGGCGGGCCAGTCGCGCTCATCGCCATCGGCGCGCGCGAACACGTAGTCGTTCCCAAGCCCGTGCATCTTCGTGACGCGCATGGCGTGAGTGTACACAAGCACGACGCCCGCATCCCGTGCTACCCTGCGGCAAGGATGGAGCGCCCACCGCCGGAGCGCGTTGACGGCAGGGAGCGGTTGCCCCATACTGAACGCAGCCCTCACTCGCGGGCACGGGAGGACAGCATGGAGACGATGTGGGAGCAGGATCGCGCTCCCCGCATGCAGCGGATGAGCGACAGCGCGTCCGGCATGCCCATGCGGGCGAAGCCGCGCAGCATCGGGAGCATCGACTCCGGGACCTCCAACACCTCCGAACTGGCCAGCGACCTGCTGGAAGCGCTGAAGGATCTCCCTTCGTGGCCCTAGTCCTCGATACGGGGCCGCTGTACGCCGCGCTCGACCGGCATGACGCCCATCACCAATCAGCCCGGGCGCTCCTGCAAGCCACGCGGGAGCGTCTTGTCATTCCCGCACCCGTGCTCGTCGAGGTGGATTACCTCCTCACCCGACGCCAGCGCCCCGACGGCATGCTTCACCTGCTCGACGACATCAACGCGGGCGCCTACTCCGTCGAGGAACTGCAGTACGACGACTGCGCGCGGGTCATCGCCATCCTCAGGCACTACGCCGATGCGAACGTCGGCTTCGTGGATGCGGCGGTGCTGGCCATCGTGGAGCGGCTCAACGAACCAAAGCTGGCAACGCTCGACCACCGCCACTTCGGCCTGCTCCAGCCCCGCCACGTGGATGCGCTCGAACTGCTCCCCCACGCCGGGCCAACGCGCCGCCGACGGCGCTAGCCCTTCAGGAAGGACGCGACGGCCCCGGCGGCAGCTTCGGGGCCATCGGCCCAGACGATGCGCGAGTCCTGGCGGCGGAACCATTGGCGCTGGCGGCGCGCCAGCCGTTTCGTGGCGCGCTTGGTCAGTTCGATCGCCTTCTCCCGCGTGATCTCGCGGCGCAGCTCGCGCACGGCCTCGGCGTAGCCGATCGAGGACAGCGCGGAGGCGTCGGGCGGCAGGCCGCCGTCGAGCAGCGCGCGCGTCTCCTCCACCAGCCCGCCCGCGTACATCGCCTCCGTGCGCCGGTTGATGCGCCAGACCAGCTCATCGCGCTCGCGGTCCACGCCCAGCGCGCGCCAGGCGAAGCCCGGATCGCCCTTCGTTTGCCGCACGCCGATGGGCTCGCCCGTCGCTTCCCATACCTCGATGGCGCGCACGACGCGGCGCACGTTGCGCGCGTCGATGCGCTCCGCGCCCTCCGGATCGACCGCGCGCAGACGGGCGTGCAGCGCCTCCACGCCCTCGCGTTCGGCCAGCGCCCGCAGCCCGGCGCGGAGCGCGGGCCGCGGGGCCACCTCGGGCACGCGCCAGCCCTCCAGCAGCGCCCAGACGTACTGCCCCGTGCCGCCGACGAGCCACGGCACGCGGCCCCGCGCCCAGATGCCCTCGAAGGCGGCCAGCGCGTCGCGGCGGTAGCGGGCGAGGCTGTAGGACTCGGCGGGATCCACGATGTCGTAGAGGTGATGGGGCAGGCGCGCGCGCATCCCGCGCGAGGGCTTGGCCGTGCCCGCGTCCATGCTGCGGTAAACTTGGCGGCTGTCGGCGTTCACGATCTCGCCGCCGAAGCGTTCCGCGAGGGCCAGCGCCAGCTCGGACTTGCCGGCGGCGGTGGGCCCGACGACGGCGACCAGCCGTCGCGCGGGATCAGGCAACGGCGGCGGCCACGATGGCGGCGAAACGCGCGGCGTCGAGCGAGGCCCCGCCCACCAGCGCGCCGTCGACGTCCGGCTGCGCCAGCAGCTCGGCGGCGTTGTCGGGCGTGACGCTGCCGCCGTACTGGATGCGGATGGCGTCGGCGGCGTCGCCCGCCAGCTCGCGCAGCAGGGCGCGGACGTGCGCGCAGGCCTCCCCCGCCGTCTCCGGCGTGGCCGTGCGGCCCGTGCCGATGGCCCAGACCGGCTCGTAGGCGACGGTCAGGCGCGCGTCCAGCAGCAGGCCCGCCAGCCCGCGCCGCACCTGCCGCTCGAGCACGGCCTCCGTCTCGCCCGCCTCGCGCTCGGCCAGCGTCTCGCCCACGGCCACGATGGGGTCCAGCGGCGAGGCCAGCACGGCGGCGGCCTTGCGGTTCACCCACTCGTCCGTGTCCCCGAAGCGGGCGCGGCGCTCGCTGTGCCCGATGATGGCGTAGCGGCAGTAGGAGGCGAGCGTGGCCGCGCTCACCTCGCCCGTGTGCGCGCCCGATTCCTCCCAGTACACGTCCTGCGCGCCCACGGCCACGCCGCTGCCGCGCACCGCCTCGCGCACGGCGGCGAGGTGGGGGAAGGGCGGACACACGGCCACGTCGCAGGGCGCGCCCGCCGTCGCCTCCGCCACGGCCCGCGCCAGCGCCGACGCCTCCGCCTCGGTCGTGTGCAGCTTCCAGTTGCCCGCGATGAACGGCCGCCGCATCTCAGGCCCCGTACTTGCGCAGGCGCCCGGCGTGGGCCATGGCCAGCGGCATAACCTCCACGGCGGGGAACACGCCCAGGCTGCCCGCGAGGCACTCGCGCTCGGTGAAGTGCTGCACCGTGCCGCCGCGCGCGTACCGCGACCGCAGCAGGAAGGGCACGGGATGCCACGAATGCGCCGCCATGCGCGCGGGCGTCGAGTGGTCGCCCGCCACCATGAGCACGTCCGCGCCCAGCGCCGCGATGTCGGGCACGTGCGCGTCGAACGCCTCCAACGCGCGCACCTTGGCCGCGAAATCGCCGTCCTCGCCCGCCGCGTCCGTCGACTTGTAATGGATGAAGAAGTAGTCGAACTCGTCCCAGCGCTCGCGGGCCACGGCCAGCTGCTGCTCCATGCCCCCCGGGCAGGCCAGCGGACGCATCCCCGCCAGCATCGCCAGCCCGCGGTACATCGGGTAGACCGCCAGCGCCGCCGCCCGCAGCCCCCACACGTCCTCCAGCTGGGGCAGCGCCGGCACCCCGGCGAAGCCGCGCAGCGTGAGGCCGTTCGCCTCCGTTTCGCCCGCCAGCAGCGCGCCCGCCCGCGCCGCGAAGTCGTTGACCAGCGCCGCCGTGCGCTCGCCCGCCTCGCCAGCGCCGCGCGCGGGCAGCGGCGGCACGCCCTCGCGCTGCGGGTCCGTGTCGCTCACCGCCGCGCCCAAGCCGGGCGCGCGCAGCACCAGCACGAAGCGGTGCTCGCGCACGGGCTCCACGAACAGCTCCGCGCCGTCCAGCGCGATGCCGCGCAGGCGCTCCACCAGCGCCGCCGAACGCTCGCTGGCGATGCGCCCCGCGCGCCGGTCGGCGATGTTCCCGTCCGCGTCCAGCGTGCAGAAGTTGCCGCGCGCGGCCACGTCGTCGGGGCCCAGCGCGAAATCGATGCCCGTCGCCTCCAGCACCCCCCGCCCGACGTCGTAGCGGTACGGGTCGTAGCCGAACAGCGCCAGGTGGCCGGGGCCGCTGCCGGGCGTGACGCCCATGCCCACGGGCGTGGTCAGCCCCACATCCGCGGTCTCCGTGAGGCGGTCGAGGTTGGGCGTGTTGGACTGGTCGAGCTCGCTGCGTTCCGTCTCCGGACGCGCGAGCCCGCCGAGCCCGTCGAGCACGCACAGCACGACCTTGCTCTCGGCGGGCTGGCTGAGGCGCGCGGCCAGTTCGAGGTCCACGCGCCCATGATACGCTCACATGGCGGATCGGTCGGGCTCGCATCCGGTGATCGGTCCGCCGAGGAGAGGCTTGTACCGTGAGCAAGCTGAGTCGTGAGGAAGAGCTTCGGCTCATCGCCGACGCCGAGGCCGCGCGGGACGATCCCGATGCGGAATGGCGCCCGGTCGACCTGCGCGTCGAGCGGGACGCGCCCGCCGTTCTGACGCTGACGCTTCCGATGGGGACGCTGGGCCGCTTCCAGCACGCCGCCGAGGCCCGGGAGTACTCCCTCCCCGAACTGCTCGACGGCGTCCTCGACGCGCTCGAGCGCGCGGCCCTATAATCGGGGCCGATGAGCGCCAGCCAGACCGCCCTGTTCACCCAGACGGACCGCAACGAGGCTCGCCCCCGCCGAACCAAGCGGCGCGCCAACGACCTCGACGGGGCGGCGTGGCTCAGGAACTCCATCAGCGTCTGGGACGACATCCGCAAGACCTCGGAAGAGGCCAGCCTCGGCCATCCGGCGCTCTTCCCCACCCAGCTGGTCACGCGCCTCATCGAGAGTTTCACGACCGGCGAGCAGCGGCTCATCCTCGACCCGTTCACCGGCGTCGGCTCGACGGTGATCGCCGCCGAGGCGCTGGGCAAGGTCGGGGTCGGCCTCGACCTTTCGCCCGAATTCATCCAGACGGCGCGCACGCGCCCGCGACCGATGGCTACCAACGGCGCGCCCGTGGGGGAACGCCAGCTGCATGTGGCGGACGCCATGAGCGTGCTGGATTATGTTGATCCGGGGACGGTGGACATGGTCGTGACGTCTCCCCCTTACTGGGACATCCTGCTGCGCGACCGAACGGCGGACTACAAGGAGACGCGGCACTACGGCGAGGCTGAGCGGGACTTGGGGCGCATCGCGGACTACGAGGAGTTTCTGGATTCGCTGGCGAGCGTGTTCGAGCGCGTGTTCACGGCGTTGAAGCCGGGCGCGTACTGCTGCGTGGTCGTGATGGACCTGCGCAAGAAGAACCGCTTCTATCCGTTCCATTCCGACTTGGCGCGGAAGCTGGAGGGCGTGGGCTTCCTCTTCGACGACATCATCATCTGGCTGCGGGGACACGAATACAACAACCTGCGTCCGCTCGGCCATCCCTCCGTTTTTCGGGTCAACAAGGTCCACGAGTACATCACCATCTTCCAGAAGCCCCGGTGACGACCATCGATACGGCCCGTTACGGGCGGGACGTGCCCGAGCTGGTCGGCGAGAGCGGCGACATCAGCCTCGCCGTCGCCTACGTGACGACCGAGGGCCTGCGGTCCATCCGCCCGCATCTGCTGGAGCGCCTCGGCGAGGGACGCACGGTGCGCGTTCTCCTCGACCTGCAGAGCGGGAGCACCGATCCGAGCGCGGTCTGGGACCTTCGCGCCATCGCGGACAAATTCGGCGCGCTCCAGATCAAGACCTTCGTCCCCGACAAGGACCAAGGCATCATCCATTCCAAGCTCTACATCGCGCACTCCGAACAGGCCATCACCTTCCTCACCGGGTCGGCCAACCTGACGGGCGCGGCCCTCTCCCGCAATCGCGAGCACGGCCTGCGCGTCCACGGCGCCAGCGACGAGGCCGACGTGCGGCAAGCGCTGGCCGCGTTCGAGGAATTCTGGAACGCGCCGGAGTCGAAGGTCATCGACGACGAAGCCGCCAGGTTGTACGAGGCCTACTGCGGCCGCCTGCGGATGACGCAAACGCGGGCGGAGCGTCGCGCCCGCGCGGCGTGGACACGACTCGCCGAGCACCTCTCGACGGTCGCTCCCGAGGAGTTCAGCTGGCCGTCGGCGAAAGCCGCCTTCCTGATGGGAGCGATCGCCGCTCGCGGCAGGCTGCATGTCGAGAAACAGCGCATCGAGATCGGGTTGCGCTTCCGCCCGGCGAACTACAAGGACGGGATGATTACGATGCGCGAGCAGTCGTACGACGCCGCCACCGTACTCCCCACGATTCCCCAGACTATCGCCACGCACGCACGGGACACCATTCCCGAAGCGCCAGCCACGGTTGAAAAAATGAGGGTCGCCATCGACCTCGCGGACCATCCCGACGTGTTCGACGCGATAGCCGCCGCCTACGCCCCCAACACGGAGTGCAACGACTTCATCCTGCCGAAGGGGCTGCGGCAGTGCGGCGACGACATCGTGACCGAATTCGTTCGGGGCTTCGCGGTCGCCTGCGGGCTGGCCACGGACCACACCAGCATGCCCGGCAACAAGCGCACGGGAACGCCCGGACAGATGATGGTCTGGCTGCGCCCGAAACAGTCGAACGAGCGCCTGTTCCACGCCCTGTACGACCTGATCACGGACAGGCTCGGCATCGTCGTCTACCGGCATATGCGCCGTAGCCGCGACCCGCATCTCAAGATTCGCTGCGAGGACTTCCAGCAGATCGGCTTCGGCGTCGATTGGTGGGATGCGTTGGTGGAGGCGGGGGCCGCGTACAACTTCGCGCTGTTCCCCCAAGCCGGATTCCCCAGCGAACGCGAGCCGCCGGAATAGCCCCTACCGCCCCAGTACCTCCGGGCCGGTTCGGCCATCCGTGCGAATCCTACAGCATCGCCGCGTCAGGCGTCGTCGAGGGCGGCGACGCCGGGCAGCGTGCGGCCCTCCAGCATCTCCAGCGAGGCGCCGCCGCCCGTGGAGACGTGCGTGAAGCGCGCGGCCAGCCCCTCGCGCGCCACCACCGCCGCCGTCTCGCCGCCGCCCACCACGGTCACGGCGTCGAGCGCGGCGAGGGCGTGCGCGAGGCCGCGCGATGCGCCCGCGAAGGGGGCCAGCTCGAACACGCCCAGGGGGCCGTTCCAGACGACCGCCGCCGCGTCCGCCAGCGCCGCCGCGAAGGCGTCGAGCGTGGCGGGGCCGGCGTCGAGCGCCATCACGCCGTCGGGGATGGCGTGGGCGGGGACGACGGCGGCGGGCGCGTCCGCGGCGATGCGCTCGGCCACGACCACGTCGGCGGGCAGGTGCACGGCCACGCCCGCCCCGGCGGCGCGGTCGAGGATGGCGCGGGCGGCGTCGAGCAGGCCGTCCTCGACGGGCGAGGCGCCCACGCTGAGGCCGCTGGCCTTGAGGAAGGCGTTGGCCATGCCGCCGCCGAGCAGGAGGCGGTCGAGCCTGGGCAGGAGGTGGTCGATGGCGGCGATCTTGGTGCTCACCTTCGCGCCCCCGACGACGGCGGCGAAGGGGCGCGGGGGGTTCGCCACCAGCCCGCCGAGGTAGCGCACCTCCTTCTCCAGCAGCAGGCCGGCCACGGCGGGCAGGAGCGCGGCCACGCCGGCGGTGGAGGCGTGCGCGCGGTGGGCGGCCCCGAAGGCGTCGTTGACGAAGGCGTCCGCGTGGGCGGCGAGGGCCGCGGCGAAGGCGGCGTCGTTCGCCTCCTCGCCCGCGTGGAAGCGCAGGTTCTCCAGCAGGGCGCACTGGCCGGGCGCAAGGGCGCGCGCGACGGCATCGGCGGCGGGGCCAATGCAGTCGTCCGCGAAGGCCACGGGCCGGCCCAGCAGCTCGGCCAGGCGCGCGGCCACGGGCGCGAGGCTGAGGGCGGCGTCGCGCTTCCCCCCCGGGCGGCCCAGGTGGGAGCAGACGAGCACGGACGCGCCGCCGTCGAGCAGCAGGCGGATGGTGGGGAGGGACTCGCGCAGGCGCGTGTCGTCGGCCACGGCGCCGCCCGCGAGGGGCGCGTTGAGGTCGGCGCGCAGGAGCACGCGCAGGCCCGCCGCGTCGAGGTCGCGCACGGTGCGCTTGCCGATGCCGCCCGCGCTCACGACGCCCCCTCCGCGCGCCGCGCCACCTCGATGGTCTCCATGCCGAGGTGGGCGGCGATGGTCGCGGCCGGAACCGCGCCCTCGCGCAGGATACGCGGGGGCGTGGCGGCGCAATCGACGACGGTGGAATCGAGGCCGCGCGGCGCGGGCCCGGCGTCGAGCGCGACGGCGCAGCGCTCGCCGATGGCGGCCACGGCTTGCGCGCAGGTCGCCGGGCTGGGACCGCCGTGGCGGTTGGCGCTGGATGCCGCGAGGGGCGCGCCCAGCTCGGCCAGCACCGCCGCCAGCGCGGGCATGGGGGGCATGCGCACGCCCACGGTGGCGCCGCCCGCCAGCGCGGGGCTGGCCCAGCCCTCCGCGGCGGGCGCGATGACGGTCCACGCGCCCGGGCCGAGGGCCTCGACGAGGCGCCGCGCGGGGTCGTTGAGGCGCGCCCACGGGGCCAGCGCGGCGGCGTCCGGCGGGAAGAGCAGCTGCAGCGGCTCGCTGGCGCGCTTGCCCTTGGCCGCGTAGAGCGCGCGCACGGCGTCGTCGCGGCGCACGTCGGCGGCCACGCCGTAGACGGTGTCGGTGGGCACGATGGCGAGGCCGCCCGCGCGCAGGACGCCGGCCACGCGCGCGGCGGCATCGGGCGAGGAGGCGGGCAGGACGCGGACGGGCATGAATCGTTGAACGGTTTATACGCCTTTGCTAGCATCGCGGGCGAATTGCCGGTTTCCGCACGCCCCCGCCACGCCGCCATCGCCGTCGTCGATTTCGGCTCGCAGTACAGCCTGCTGATCGCGCGCCGCATCCGCGAGCTGAACACGTACTGCGAGGTGATCCCGCACGACGCGGAGGCGTCGGCGCTGGAGCACCTGGACGTGCGCGGCTTCGTGCTCTCCGGCGGCCCCAACAGCGTCTACGACGCGGACGCGCCGCGGGCCGCGCCGTGGGTGTTCGGCTCGGGCCTGCCCGTGCTCGGCATCTGCTACGGGATGCAGCTCATGGCGGAGCAGCTGGGCGGGCGCGTGGGGCCCGGGCGCGAGCGCGAGTACGGCCCCGCCGCCATCGCCGCCACGGGCGCGTCGCCGCTGTTCGCGGGGCTGCCCGCCGAGCTGGACGTGTGGATGAGCCACGGCGACCGCATCGAGGAGCTGCCGCCGGGCTTCGCGCCGCTGGCGGCCTCGGCCAACTCGCCGGTGGCGGTCATGGCGGACGCGGCGCGCGGCTACTACGGCCTGCAGTTCCACCCCGAGGTGGCGCACACGCCGCGCGGCGCGGACATCCTCGCCAACTTCGCGCACGGCGTCTGCGGCGCGGCGGCGGACTGGACGCCCGGCGACTTCATCGCCGAAACGGTGGACGCCATCCGCGCGCGGGTGGGCGGCGGGCGCGCCGTCTGCGGCCTCTCCGGGGGCGTGGACAGCGCCGTCGCCGCCACGCTGGTGCATCGCGCCATCGGCGACCGCCTGACCTGCCTGTTCGTGGACAACGGCCTGCTGCGCGCGGGCGAGGCGGAGGAGGTGGAGGCGACCTTCCGCCGCGAGTTGCGCATGGACCTGCGCGTGATCGACGCGCGCGAGCGCTTCCTCGCGGCGCTGGCCGAGACGACCAACCCGGAGACGAAGCGCATCCGCATCGGCGCGGCCTTCATCGAGGCCTTCGAGGCGGAGGCGCGCACGATCGCGGACGCGCGCTTCCTCTGCCAGGGCACGCTCTACCCCGACGTGATCGAGAGCGCCTCGCACGGGGCGGGCTCGGCGCGCATCAAGAGCCACCACAACGTGGGCGGCCTGCCCGAACGCATGGACCTGGAGCTGGTGGAGCCGCTGCGCTTCCTCTTCAAGGACGAGGTGCGGCGCATCGGCGCGGAGCTGGGGCTGCCCGACGAGATCCTGTGGCGGCAGCCCTTCCCCGGCCCCGGGCTGGCCGTGCGCGTCATCGGCGAGGTGACGGCGGAGCGGCTGGCCGTGCTGCGCGCCGCCGACGCCATCTTCGCCCAGGAGGTGCGCGCCGCCGGGCTGGAACGCGAACTCTGGCAGAGCTTCGCCGTGCTCACGGACACGCGCACCGTGGGCGTGATGGGCGACTTCCGCACCTACGGCCACGCCATCGCCCTGCGCGCCGTGGCCGCCGAGGACGCCATGACGGCGGACTGGGCGCGCCTGCCCCACGACCTGCTCGCGCGCGTCTCCAACCGCATCGTCAACGAGGTCGACGCCGTCAACCGCGTCGTCTACGACATCACCAGCAAGCCGCCGGGGACGATCGAATGGGAGTGAGCGCGCGCGGCGGGGGGCGGCCCTGATGGGCGCGCGCGTGCTGCTGGCGGGCATGGGCGCGCGCGAGCACGCCATCGCCTGGAAGCTGCGCCAGAGCCCCGACGTGGACGCGATTTACGTCACGCCCGGCAACGCCGGCACGGCGCAAGTGGCCACGAACGTGCCCGTCCCGCCGCGCGACATCGACGGCCTGGTGGACGCCGCCCGCGAGCTCGACGTCGACTTCTACCTGGCCACCATGGACGACCCGCAGCCGCTGGGGCTGGTGGACCGCCTGCGCGAGCGCGGCCTGCCCTGCTACGGCCCGACCGCCGCCGCCGCCGCCATCGAGGCCAGCAAGGCCTGGGCCAAGCAATTCATGGCCGACCACGGCATCGCCACCGCGCCCTTCCGCGTCTTCCGCGACCACGCCGAAGCGGCGGCGTACGTCTCGGGCCGCGCGGAGAGCCCGCTGGTGGTCAAGGCCAGCGGCCTGGCGGCGGGCAAGGGCGCGCTCGTCTGCGACGACCGCGAGGGGGCGCTGGCCGCCCTCCACGCCATCATGGTGCGGCGCGACTTCGGCGAGGCCGGCGACGAGGTGGTCGTCGAGGAGCGCCTGCGCGGCTGGGAAACGAGCGCCCACGCCATCTGCGACGGCCACACCGCCGTGCTCACGCCCTCCGCCACCGACTACAAGCGCGCGCGCGACGGCGGCCATGGCCTCAACACCGGCGGCATGGGCGCGGTCAGCCCGGGCCTCGACGTGACGCCCGCGCTGACCGCCGCCATCGAGCGCGAGGTGGTGGCCCCCGCCATCGCGGGCATGGCCGCCGCCGGACGCCCCTACACGGGCACGCTCTACCCGGGCCTCATGATCACGCCCGACGGGCTGCGCGTGCTCGAATTCAACGCGCGCTTCGGCGACCCCGAGGCGCAGGTGCTCATGGCGCGGCTGGACGGCGACCTCTTCGCCCTCTGCCGCGCCGCCGCCGAGGGCAAGCTCGCGGGGACCGAGATCAAGTGGTCGGACGAGTACGCCGTCGGCGTCGTGCTCGCCAGCGGCGGCTATCCCGGCCCGTACGCCACCGGCCACCGCATCGAGGGGCTGGACGACGTCGACGCCGACGCGCTCGTGTTCCACGCGGGCACGAAGCAGGCGGACGGCGGCGTGGTCACGAACGGGGGGCGCGTCTTGACCGTCGTCGCGCGCGCGCCCACGCTCATACAGGCGCGGGAGCGGGCCTACGCCAACGCGCGCCGCATCCGCTTCGAGGGGGCTTTCATGCGCACCGACATCGCCAAATGGTTCGGACCCCGGTCGTGAGCGCGCTCGTCGCCATCCTCATGGGTTCGCGCAACGACGCGCCGCTCATGGAGCCGACGGAGAAGGCGCTGGAGTCGCTCGGCATCCCCTTCGAGACGCACGTGATGTCGGCGCACCGCACGCCCGACCGCGTGCGCGAGTTCGCGCGCGGCGCGGCGGAGGCGGGCGTGGGCGTGGTCATCTGCGCCGCCGGGGGGGCCGCCCACCTGCCCGGCGCGGTGGCCGCCCAGACGACGCTGCCGGTCATCGGCGTGCCGCTGGCCACGAGCGAGGTGGCGGGCGGGCTGGACGCCATGTTCGGCGTGCTGCAGATGCCGCCGGGCGTGCCCGTGGCGGGCGTGGCGGTGGGGGGCTGGGGCGCGCGCAACGCCGCCTACCTGGCCGCCGCCATCCTCTCCCTGTCGCACGCGGACATTCGGGAGTCGTACGCCGCCTTCCGCGCGGCGCAGTCGGGGTAGAGTGCCACGACGGTTGACACAAGAGCGCGAACGAAGGAACATCCGAAGATGCTGATCGATGATGCGGGAAGGCCGTATGAGCCGGACGAGCTGCGCTCGCTGTACGAGGGCGCGTTCAGCAAAGCCTTCAGCGACACCCCGAACCGTGCGCTGGCTCACGAAATGTTCGACCTTACCTTCAGCGCGGATCCTTCTTCGCACGAATACCTGATCGTCGGCCGGTATTCGATCCCGGAAGAGCAGTCTGCCGATTACGCCATGCCCGCAACGGTGGATATCCTCGCAGAGAACTTCGCCAAGAAGATTTGGTGGAGAGCTCAGGAAGCCATGGGGATCGCCCTGTACTTCTCTCTTCCGCGAACGGAGAGGCCGGGGACCGAAGATTTCGAGACTGCTATATTCTCCGAATATTCTTCCGAAAAATGGGATTATTTGTTTCTGGAAGATAACCAGTGGACCGATTTGGTCGAAAAAGGATTCGCAATCGAAGGCGCGAAATGCTACTCTCTGCCAGAATTTCCGGAAGGGTGTGCTCTATATCTTGCAGCCAAGGCTTGCTTCGTATTTTCTAACCCACAAATCTCGCTGAAAACCCCCGAAGATACTGGGGGGCCATATATCTTCGAATCTTCTGTCACTCTTCATTATATCCGTCAACCCGATGCATTCTTGCTAGTTGAACCAAACCACGTGCTTCGAGTTTGGCAGGAGAGGCACTATCCTCGCCAACATCGTTTTGACCCTGATCTGAGGATTGATCGTCTTTAGATACCGCCTCAGTACTTTCCACAGTGGTCAATGTTCCACTGAACAGGAGTGTTCAAAAGACCACCAATCAAGAAGCTCGTTGCACGGAAAAATTCGCGGTTCCTTGCCCCATAAAACAGAATCGAACGCTCCCCTTTCATTTCACTAAGCAGACCATCAGGATCAGATGCATACAGTACTGGCTTCAATTCATAGTAGCTGGAAACATTACTCCATCGCTGAGATCGCTCAGAATTCCGTCCGATTTTAAAGGTCACTCTTCCGCCATAAATTTCTTCATTTCGAACGAGAAGGTAATCGCTAGTACGGAGCCGGACAGTGAGTTCTCCCATTGCGCAGCTGACTCGCAGATATGCCGGATCGACAGAGCCATCACCTACATCAATCGCAGTATACACAGTACCATCATCGAGGTAACGAGCAACCCACCGCACTCCAGACCTGCCCCAAATGAACCCTCCATTATCATGATGAATCACAGGGTACGTATCTGACGGCCTCGGGACAGGCCTGGCAGTTGGAACAGGGGTAGGAGTCGGCGTTGGAGTTGGAGTTGAAGTCGGCGCATCTCCCGATAGGGGAACAGCCATCGTAATGTCACCGTAGCGGAAGCGTCCGCTGCTGCTAACGCCATCGTCGAGCGGCAAGGGGATCGTCCCCAGCGTGCGCCAGCTGCCACCCTCGGGCCGAGCGCTGATGAAATTCCGCAAAGGGTCGTTCACATCCTCCCAGACGCGAACCTCGACGTTGGCCGTGCGCGTGGACTGGGCAACGGCGAACGCCGTCCCGCCAACCGCAGCAACCAGAACAAGGGCCGCGAGACCCCAGCGCTTCATGGAACCCCCTTCGTCGCCCGGACTATAGGGACCGCTCGATCAACCGTCAAACACGGGGCCCGCCACAACCAGCGGGGCGGGATGGACGGGGCGGGGCCTCTCCCTGTACCCTGCGGATATGGGCGTGCTCGAAACCCAGCGGGCCGTTGCGGAGAATCCGGACGTCCCGGAGGACGCGCCGGGCGATGACATCGGCGCCATCTTCCGCGACGCGGACGACGAAACCTTCCATGACGGCATGGACAGCGAATTCTCCCGGCGGCTCCGCGACGCCATCGCCCGCCACGGCAACGCGGCCATCAAGACGATCGAGACGTTCCTGCATGACCCCAAGAGCAGCACCGAGGCGTCGGAAGAGACCCTGCGCGTGCTGGGCGACATCGGGGACGCGCGGACGCACGTCGCGCGGCTGGCGCTCCTGCTGTGCGCGCTGGAGTCGCCGGACGCCCGCATTCGGGACGCCGCGTCCATCGGGCTTGTGGCCCTCGACGATCCCGCCGCCATCGACGGCCTCCGGCGCGCCATCGAGGCCGAGCGGTCCGCGTGGCTTCGCACGAACCTCGATCTCGCGCTGAGCCAGCTTCTGGAGCATCCGCAAAGCGCATGACGGCCTTCCTGCGGAGCATCAGGCAGGGAAGGTGGGCGCGGCATCCCGACGTCGACTGGCTCCAGCCGGGCGAGCTCCAGGGCGATGTCCTCGCCGATCTCCAGACAAGCGGCGGGGTTCTCTCCGTGTTCGCCGTCGAGGGCGGCGTTGATTGGCAAGACGTCGTCGTGGCGCTGGCCGCACGCAGGGACAACATTTCCAATCTCGATTATGTCATATTCGACGATGGCGGTTTCGCCGCAGCCGAGATCGAAGCCGTCCAGACGGACGGGGACACCCCGGTCGTCGAAGTGAATCGCGTTCATTACCACATCATCAATCTGACGACCGAACGGCTGGCGCGCCTCGCTTCCATCGTGGGTTCCGGCGAACGGGGCCGCGTTTCCGGGAGGCAGATCGAGGCGCTCTTGCGCCAGGCAGCACGCGAAGGCCGCCTGAACCCGGCACGCATGAATCCAAACCTGCTGACCCGCCTCACCCCCCAACCGCAGCCCTGACCCCCTCCCCGTGCTCATCCAGCGTGGGGGCGCGGTGGCGTGGGGGTTGCGCTGCGAGGACGGTTGGCGGGAGGGGGTGGTCCAGCGTGCGGCCCGAGGCGGTGGCGATGCGCTCCAGCGGCCACGACGGTTCCACGCGGCCCTGCGCGAGGGCGTCGTCGAGGGGCGCGAGGGACGGGCCGCGCTCGCCCGTGCGCAGCGGTTCGAGCAGCGTCCAGGAGAGGGCGGCCACCTGCCCGACGTCGAGCAGGGCCGCGCCCGCGTCGCCGCGCAGCCGTCGCCCCGCCAGCTCGCGCAGCAGGGAGAGGAAGGCGGTGAGCGCGCCGATGGGGTCGCCGTAGGGGTAGCCGGAGTTGGCCGCCGCGCCGCCGCCGAGCGCGGAGGCGTAGCCGGAGGCGGCCTCGAACGACCAGCCCATGCCGCGCCAGTCCGCCAGCGGCCCCTCGGCCTCGTAGCCCGGCAGGGAGAGGGCGACGACGTTCGGGTTGCGGGCGGCGAGGGCGGCGAAATCGAGGCCCGCGCGCCGTCGCGCCTCCCGCGACAGGTTCTCGACGACCACGTCGCAGGCCCCCAGCAGGGTTCGCAGCAGGCGGCGGTCGGCGTCGTCGCGCAGGTTGAGGGCGATGGAGCTCTTGCCCAGGTTGATCGGCTCGAAGGTCCAGGAGTCGCCGGTGCCGTCGCGCAGGGCGCCGCCGTTGCGCCAGAAGTCGCCGCCGGGGGGCTCGCACTTGAGCACGAGCGCGCCGTGGTCGGCGAGCAGGCGGGCGGCGAGCGGTCCCGCCCAGTGCTGCGTCACCTCGACCACGAACAGGCCCGCGAGCGGCCCCGGCACGGGCGCGGGCAGGACGGCGGCGAGCGACGCGCGCACGGCCTCGCGGTCGGCGGCGGGCGCGGCGTCGGCGGGGGCGCGCGCGACGCGCCAGGGCGCATCCCCGCCGGTCACGCCGCGGCGGCGCAGGTAGGGCGATTCGGACAGGGCGTCGAGCGGGAGCACGGACGCCCAGGGCAGCGCCGCCTCCTGCGCCAGCCGCACGGCCTCGGCGGCGGGATGCGCGCGCAGCCAGGGATCGGCGGCGGCGCGGATGGCGGCCCCGTGTTCGCGGCGCGACTCCACCGTGGGGTAGGCGTCCACCAGGTCCTCGCGCCCGATGAGCGCGCAGAAGCGCTGCCATTCCGTCGGCACGGCCTGGTACACGCCCACCTCGCCGTCCGCGCAGGGCGTGATGCCGAAGGGGTAGACGACGGGCGCGGCGGGCGTGGGCGTGCGCACGGGCAGGCCGCCCGACCCCGCCGAGCGCGCGGAGACGAGCGGCAGGATGAGGTGGAGCGCCAGCGGCTCGACGCCGACGCGGGCGGGGGCGGGGCGCTCCCCGCGGGCGAGGGCCAGCGCCTGCAGCAGCGCCGCCGAGACCGCCGCTTCGGCGAGCACGCCCGCGAGGTGCCCGGCGGGCGGCATGAGGCCGCGATCGGGGTGGCGCGGCGAGGGGTTGCGCCCGCCGATGATGCGCCGCGCCCGCGCGAAGGCGTCCTCGTCCGCCGCCAGCATCACGCAGGCGTCCGCGCCGTGCGCCGGGGCATCCCCCTCGTCGCAGACGCAGACGCGGGGCGCGCCGTCCGCCGCCGTCCCGCCGACGCCGAGCGCCGCCAGCAGGCGCGTCAGCGGCGCTTCCGCGCGCGACCGCGTACGCACGGACACGGCCAGCGGCAGGGGATCGAGGGACATGCGCCGCTACGGTAGCGGAGCGCGGGCCTGCGCGTGCTATTCGGGGGCGTAGCAGGCCAGGTTGCCCATGACGTCGCCGCTGGCCCCGCCGCCGCGCGAGCGCTAGGCTTGGGGCATGGCCATCAGCCGCGAGATCGCGCCCCTGCCCCAGGACGACGACCGCATCCGCGAGGCGCTCGCGGACGCCCACCTGCCCTCGCTGCTGCCCGCGCTGGCGCAGCTCACGGGCGACCTCTCGCTGCTGCGCGACGACCTCTTCCCCGGCACGGTGGTGCTGACGGACCCGCAGGGCGGGCTTTCGCCGGAGGCGCAGGAGGCCGCGCGCGAGCTGGCGCTGCGGACGCTCGCGGACTGGCGCGACGGCGGCGCGCCGCCCGCCCCGCCCCTTCCCCGCGAGCAGGCGCGGCGCATGATGGACTACCTCATCGGCGAGCACGTGAGCGACGAGTACCTGCCCCTGCTGCTGGAGGAGCTGGCCTTCGCGGAGACGGACGCGCGCGCGCCCGGCTGGCGGCTGGAGGAGCTGGCGCCCGGGCGCGAGCTGCGGGCCGTGATCATCGGCGCGGGCATGTCCGGCATCCTCGCCGCCCACCGCCTGAAGCAGGCGGGCGTGTCCTTCACCGTCATCGAGAAGAACGCGGACGTGGGCGGCACCTGGTTCGAGAACACCTACCCCGGCGCGCGCGTGGACTCCTCCAACCACGCCTACAGCTACTCCTTCGCGCAGAAGTACGACTGGCCCTACCACCACTCGCCGCAGGAGGTGCTGCTGGAGTACTTCCGCGACTGCGCCGACGAGTTCGGCATCCGCGACGACGTGCGCTTCAACACGGAGGTGCTGTCGGCGGCCTTCGACGACGAGCGCTGCCGCTGGACGGTGACGGTGCGCGGCCCCGACGGCGCGGAGGAGGCGATCGAGGCGGAGGCCGTGATCAGCGCCGTGGGCCAGCTGAACCGCCCGAAGCTGCCGGACGTCGCGGGGCTGGAGCGCTTCGCGGGAGCCGCCTTCCATTCCGCCTGCTGGGACCACGAGGCGGAGCTGGCGGGCAGGCGCGTGGGCGTCATCGGCACGGGATCGAGCGCCTCGCAGTTCATCCCGCACGTGGCCGAGGATGCGGCGGAGGTGCGCATCTTCCAGCGCACGCCCAACTGGTACGCGCCCGCGCCCAACTACCACGAGCGCGTCTCCGAGGGCTTCCTCTGGCTGCTGCGGCACGTGCCCGGCTACGCGCAGTGGTACCGCTTCTGGCTGTTCTGGGCCATCTCCGACGGCTTCCTGCCCATGGTCGAGGTGGACGACGATTTCCGGCCCGGCGACGAGGTGACGGGCGCGGCCAACCGCCAGCTGCGGGACCTGCTGGCGGGCTCGCTCACGCAGCAGCTGGCGGGGCGGCCCGACCTCATCGAGAAGGCGTTGCCGCGCTTCCCGCCCGCCTCCAAGCGCATCGTGGTGGACAACGGCTCGTGGCCGCGCACGCTGCTGCGCGACAACGTGCGCCTGATCACCACGCCCATCCGCGAGGTCACGCCGCGCGGCGTGGCCACGGAGGACGGAGAGGAGCACGAGCTGGACGCGCTCATCTACGGCACGGGCTTCCAGGCCTCGCGCTTCCTCACGCCCATGCGCGTGACGGGCCGCGGGGGCGTGGACATGCACGAGCAGTGGGGGGGCGACGCACGCGCCTACCTGGGCGTGACCATGCCCAACTTCCCCAACTTCTTCTTCCTCTACGGGCCGAACACGAACATCGTGGTGAACGGCAGCATCGTCTACTTCTCGGAGTGCGAGGTGCAGTACGTGCTGGAGTGCCTGCGGCTGCTGCTGGAGGGGGGCCACCGCGCGCTGGACTGCCGCCGGGACGTGCACGACGCCTACAACGAGCGCATCGACGCGGGCAACCTGAAGCGCGCCTGGGGCGTCTCCAGCGTGCCCAGCTGGTACAAGAGCGAATCGGGGCGCGTGGCCCAGAACTGGCCCTTCACGCTGCTGGAGTACTGGCGGCAGACGAAGACCGTGAACGCCGCCGACTACGCGCTGCTCTAGCGCTGCCGCGACGCCACCGCCACGCGCCCCCGCCTACAGCCGCTCGAATTCGTCGGGAGTCAGGCCAGCCTGCCAGATGATCTTCCGCAGCGTTCCGGCTGCGACCTCCCGGTGGCGCGGGACGGGCACGGTGCGATGGCCCGTCGCGGTCCGCATGGCGAACTTGACGTGGCTCCCCTTCTGGCTGGTCTGGGTGAACCCCGCGGCTCTGAGTTTGCGCTCGACCACGCGGTAGGGGAGAGGCTTCATGCGGCGGCGCTAGCGGACGGCGGCCACTTCCACAGCCGGAACCTCGGTGCCCGCCGGAATCTCCACCTCAATGCGGTAAATCCTCGGGGCGACGGTGGCGACCGGCGGCTCGAAGTACAGCTCCAGCGCCTCGCGCAGGTTGGCCAGCGCCTCGTCCAGCGTTTCGCCCTGGCTGGTCACGTCGACCTCCAGCGCCTGCGCGACGTACCACTCGCCTTCCCGCTGGACGCTCGCCGTGAACGTTCGCTTCATGCGTGACCCTCCGTTGACGCCAGTATAGGGCCCTTTCGCCGCCCTAGCGCTCCACGGGGAAGGGCTCGCAGAGCAGCTCCGGGCGGCCCATGAACTCCGAGTAGTCGCCGGTGAACACGCGGATGCAGATGCGCGCGGCCACGACGTCGGCGATGCGCGCGGCAGTCACGGTGAAGCGGGCCGCGCCGCCCACCGTGTCGTCGCCGAACTCCGTCGGCTGGAGAATCCCCGAGACGCCGCCCAGCGTCTCCCCCGCCGCGTCGAGCAGCGTGATCCCCACGTCGGGATCGAAGCCCATGTGCACGAACACGTTGGCCTCGGGCGCGAGCGAGAGGAAGTAGTCGAAGGAAAGGATCGCCTCGCCCGGCGCGCTTTCCTCGGCGCGCACGTTCCAGATGCGGGAGTCGGGGCGCTCGGCGTCGGGCGTGACCGTGTCCTCCCACCAGCCGGCGGCGGTCTCCGTCTCCGTGGCCGCGGGCGTGGCGACGGACGCAGGCGTGGCGCGGGCGGTGGGCAACGACGCGGGGGACGGCGACGGCTGCGGGGCGATCGCGCCACCGCCACAGGCCAGTGCCACGGCCACGGCGGCGAGCAGCGGCAGCGCGACGGCGCGCCTCGGCGTCACGGGCCGCCTCAGGGGAAGATGCCCAGCGCCAGGTAGGACTGGGCCACGCGGTCGATGGCCAGCGTGTAGGCGGCCACGCGCAGGTCGGGCATGGCGCGCGCCTTCCAGATTTCGCGCACCGAGCGGTAGGACTGGATGATGGTGTCGGCGAGGGCGGCCTCGACGAGGTCGATCTCCTCCGGCCCGCGCACCGTGCGGCGGCGCTCGTCCTCCCCCAAGCGCGCCTCCGTGACGCGCTCGATCACGTCCACCACGCGCGCCGTGGCCGTCTCCTGGTAGCGGCTCACGAGCCGTTCGGGCGAGACGTGCTGGAGGTTCTTGAGCCACTCGAAGTAGGAGACGGTGACGCCGCCCGCGTTGAGGAAGAGGTCGGGGATGACGAGCACGCCGCGCTCGCGCAGGATGGCGTCGCCCGCGCTGTCCACGGGGCCGTTGGCCGCCTCGGCCACGATGCGGGCCTTGATGCGGGGCGCGTTCTCCGCCGTGATCTGGTGCTCCAGCGCGGCGGGCACGAGGATGTCGCAGTCGCGCTCCAGCGTCTCCGCGGCGGTCGCGATGGTCTCCGTGCCGGGCGCGCCGAGGATGGAGCCGCTTTCGGCGCGGTGGCGCTGCAGGGCGTCCACGTCGAGGCCCGCGTCGGAGGCGACGCCGCCGTCGATCTCGGCCACGGCCACGATGCGCGCCCCCGCCCGCTCCAGCAGGCGGGCGGCGTGGAAGCCGACCTTGCCCAGCCCCTGCACGATGACGCGCTTGCCCTCGATGCCGCGCGTGAGGCCGACGGCGGCCATGTCGGCGGCGGAATCGAGCGCCTCGGCGATGCCCGTGGCCACGCCGCGGCCCGTGGCCTCCGTGCGCCCGGAGATGCCGTGCAGGGCGATGGGCTTGCCCGTCACGCAGGCGAAGGGGCCGAGCTGGCTGGGGTTGAGCTCGGCGTAGGTGCCCGCGATCCAGGCCATCTCGCGCTCGCCCGTGCCGTAGTCGGGCGCGGGCACGTCCACCGCCGGGCCGATCAGATTCTTGCGGTTCAGCTCGGCCACGTAGCGGCGCGTGGCGCGCTCGCGGAAGCCCTCGCTGGCGGTGTGGGGATCGATGCGGATGCCACCCTTGGCCCCGCCGAAGGGGGCCTCCACGATGGCGCACTTGTAGGTCATGAGCGCGGCCAGCGCGGCCACCTCGTTCTCGTTCACCTCGGGGCTGAAGCGGATGCCGCCCTTCGTGGGGCTGCGGTGGAAGCTGTGCGCGGCGCGAAAGGCCTCCACCACGCGCAGCTCGCCGTCGTCCTCGCGCACGGGGAAGCGGATGCGGTAGATGGCGCTGCAGGCCTTGATCTGGTCGAGCAGCCCGCGCGGGTGGTCGCTGAAGGCGGCGGCGCGCTCGAACTGCGCGTCCACGTCGGCGAGCATGTCGGCGGCCTCGCGCCCCATGGGCGACCCCCTCGGACGGGGAACGGCCCGCCCCGCGCGTAGTATAGGCGGACGGCATGGGAGGCGGACGCGCGTGACGGGCGAGGAGCTGGTGATCGTGATCGTGCGCGTGGCGGGGGCGCTGCCCGTGCTGCGCTGGGCCTTCGCCGGCGGCCTCGTCGCCGTCTTCGTGGACCTCAGCGACCTTTTCCTGCGCAACCTGCTCGACCTCGGCGGCGTGCGCGACTACCAGGCGCTGGACAAGTGGCTCGACCAAGCCTACCAGCTCGCGTTCCTGATCGTGGCCCTGCGCTGGCGCGGACCGGCGCGCTCGGTGGCGGTGGCGCTGTTCGCCTTCCGCCTGGCGGGGTTCGCCCTCTTCGAGGTCACGGGCGCGCGCGTCGTGCTGCTGGCCTTCCCCAACGTGTTCGAGTGGTGGTTCCTGTTCGTGGCCAGCCTGCCCCACTGGCGGCCGAATTTCGCCTTCACGCGCCGCAACGTGCTGCTCGCGCTGGCGGGGCTGACGGCGCTCAAGTTGTTCCACGAGTACGCCCTGCACGGCGGCCAGTGGCTCGACGGCTTCACCGCCATCGAGGCGCTGGAGGCGATCGGCGGCTGGTTCGCCGCGCCCTTCGGCTAGCCCCCGTCGCGCAGGTCGCGCGCGACCGCGATCTCGCGGCAGTCGCTGAAGAAGGGGCAGCGCACGCACTCCCGCCAGACCTTCTGCGGGAAATCCATCACGTTGGCCACGGCGAAGCCCTGCCGTTCGAAGAAGCCGGGCTTGTAGGTGAGGGCGAAGACGCGCTCGATGCCCAGCGCGCGCGCGTCCTCCACGCAGGCGGCGACGATGGCCGCGCCCACGCCCCGGCCCTGGCTGGCCTCGCCCACGGCCAGCGAGCGAATCTCGGCGAGGTCGGCCCCCAGCACGCGCAGCGAGCCGCAGCCCGCGATGGCCCCGTCGATGCGCGCCACCTTGAAATCGCGGATGGCCTCGTGGATTTCCGCCAGCGGCCGCTCCAGCATCTCGCCCGCCCGCGCCCAGCGGTCGACGAGGGCGAAGATGGCCTCCGCGTCGGCGGGGCGCGCGGGGACGACGGAGAGGCCCGTATCCGAAGGCATCGTCCTTCGAGTGTATGCGCCGCGCGCCTAACGCTCGCGGGCGCGCGCTGGTAGGCTCGCGGGAACGATTCCGCGCCGGGAGGAACGCCATGCGCGTCTCGATCATCGGGCAGGCCGCCTTCGGGGAGGCCGTGTTCCGGCGGCTGCGCGAGGACGGCGCGGAAGTGGCCGCCGTCTCCGCCCCCGCCCCGCGCGAGGGCGCCCGCCCCGACCCCCTCTGGGCGGCGGCTGATGAGGCCGGGCTGACGCCGCTCGACACCGCCATGCTCAAGGAAGCGGAGGGGCTGGCCGCCTGGAAGGCCGCGGGCGCGGAGCTGGGCGTGATGGCCTTCGTCACCGAAATCCTGCCCGCCGAAGCGCTGGCCGCGCCCGCGCGCGGCACCATCCAGTACCACCCCAGCCTGCTCCCCCTGCACCGCGGCTCCTCGGCCATGAACTGGCCCATCGTCTTCGGCGAAACGGAGACGGGGCTGACCGTGTTCTGGCCCGACGAGGGCGTCGATACCGGCCCCATGCTGCTGCAGAAGCGCTGCCCCATCGGCCCCGACGACACGCTCGGCACGCTCTACTTCGAGCGCCTCTTCCCCATGGGCGTGGACGCCCTGGCGGAGGCGGTGGCGCTGGCGGAGGCGGGCGAGGCCCCGCGCATCACACAGAACCACGCGCGCGCCACCTACGAGCCGCCCTGCGACGCGGACCACGCGCGCATCCGCTGGCACGAACCCGCCCGCCGCGTCTACGACCTGATCCGTGGCTGCAATCCCCAGCCGGGGGCGTGGACCACGCGGCGCGGCCAGCGGCTGGGCGTCTTCGACTGCCGCTTCTCCGACGAGGAGGCTCCCGGCATGCCCGGGGCGGTGCTGCGCGTGGACGGCGAGGGCTTCGACCTGCGCCTCAACGGGGGCGTGCTGCGCGTGCTGCGCGTCCAGCCGGAGGGCGCGCGCAAGACCGGCGCGGGCGACTGGGCGCGCGAGGCGGGCCTGACGGAGGGCGCGCGCTTCCGCTAGGGCGCGCCCTCGTCGGCGTCGACGTCCGGGAGCGGCGCCGCGCCGTCGAAGAGGTCGGGCGTCTCCGGCGGAACCTCGACGCGCTCGGTCAGGTTCACGAGCACGCGCGTGGCGATGGGCCCGGCCACGCGCCGCTCCGCCACCAGACGGATGGTGTAGACGCGCGGCTCGAAGTCATCCAGCGCGATCACGCCCAGCCGCGCGTCCTCCACGTTCTCCTCGCCCGAGCCGAGCAGCGTCCAGTCGTCCTCGCCGGGGTTCGCGCCGGGGGCGATCTCCAGCCGCCAGGCGTGCAGCCGCTCCAGGTTGACGCTGCCCGTGACGGCGGCCCCCACGGGCACGCTCGACCCGCGCGCGGGCGAGGCGATGGCCACGGCGGGGCGGCCCCCGCTCTCCTCCTCCGGCGCGACGGGGATGAACACCTCCAGCTCGTCGGGCGGGTTCTCCACCAGTTCGAGCGCGAGGTCGGCCTTCCATTCGGGCAGCTTCACGAAGAGGCGCTCCTCGCGGAACTGCACGGGCGTCTCCACCGTGGCCAGCAGGCCGTTGCGCGAGTCGATGACGGCGGGCTCGCACTGCTCCTCGTACTCCACGTCCGTGCGCACCCACGCCTCCACCGCCTGCCCGCAGCCCCCCTCGAGGTCGCGGTCGGTGGCGGGCGTGGCGAACTCGCGGCGCTCCACGTTCTCCGGCTGGAGCGCGACGAAGCCCTCGATGCGCTCGAGGCGCCCGCGCCCCAGCAGGTGCTCGTGCCAGGCCGCCATCCAGTTCTTGAAGAGCCAGAGCGTGGTGCGCGCGGCGGCGTAATCCCCCCCGGGGCCGTCGATGACGAGCTCGTTGGTGGCGTTCCCCACCCATACCGCCGTGGCCGCGTGGCGCGAGTAGCCGTTCATCCACGTCTCCAGCGTGTCGATGGCGCTGAGGGGGCCCTGCTGCGTGCCCGTCTTCACGCCCGACGGCAGCCGCTCGCCGTTCACGAAGGCGTCCAGGCGCAGGTCCTCGTTGCTCGTGCCGCAGCCCCAGATGACGAAGCGCGCCGTGCAGTCGGACATGATGCTGTGCAGCAGCCAGACGGCGCCCGCGTCCACCGTGCGGATGCGCTGCGGCTCCTCGTGCCGGAAGATCGTCTGGTGATTGTGGTCGCGCACCTCCAGCACGACCACGGGGTCGAGCACGCGCGTGCCCGGCAGGCGCAGGTGGCCGCGCTGGAAATCGAGCTTCTGCTGGAGCGCGTTCTCGTAGTCCACGCCCTCGTCGAAGGCGGTGTTGTTCAGCTCGTCCAGCGTGATCGTGGCGGCGTGGTGGGGCACGCCCACCATCACGCCCATGTTGGCGATGGTGGCGTTCATGTAGGCCATGTCCACGGCGCGGATGTTCGCCCCGCCGGTGGCGATGGAGGCCCCGTAGATGACGTCGAGGTGGGAGATGAAGGTGGGGTCGAAGCGCTGCTCGATGGTGGTGATGCCGAGCTGCTTGGCCACCTCGATCACGTTCTCGATGCCCGCCTCCTGCGCGGCGCGGTAGGCGGGCACGTTCTGGGAGCCGCCGAGCGCCGCCCGCGCCGAGATCAGCCCCTCCGTGCGCGGCCTCGGGCGCGGGTTCGCGATCACCGTGCGGCCGTCGTCCAGCGCCAGCGGGTGCGTGTCCCAGAGGATGCTCATGGGCGCCTTCGCGGCGTGCTCGAACCACGCCAGGTAGACCGCCGGCTTGAAGGACGAGCCCGGCTGGTTGATCTCGACCAGCTGGTCCACGGCGCCCGCCACGCGCGGGTCGTCGGTCACCGCCGGGTCGCGGTTGGGGGCGTAGACGAGCAGCTCGCCGCTGGCCGGATCGATGGTGGCGATGGCGGCGTTATGGCACTCGCAGCCCGCCTCCAGCCCGCGCTCGATGGCCGCGCGCGCCGTGCGCAGGGCCAGCTGCGTGGCCTGCCAGTCGAGCGTCGTGATCACCGTCCAGCCCGCGCTGTGCACGCTCGTCTCGCAGTCGTCCACGGTCCGCAGGCGGGGCAGCAGGCCGGCCTCGCACATGCGCACCAGCCGCGGCTCCACCTGGTTGTCGATGAAGGCGGAGGCGTCGGCGGCGGCGGTGGTGGCGGCGGGGTAGACGTACAGCGTCTCGGCCTTGGCCTCCGCCGCCTCCGTGAAGGTGAGCCAGCCGCGCGACACCATCAGGTCGATGACGCCCTCCTGCCGCTCCTTGGCCACGTTGCCCACGGTCATGCGCCCGCGCTCGTCGAGGCGGCAGCGGTCCTCCTCGTCGCGCACGCAGTTGAGGCGCGGGTGGTAGCGCGTGGGCGCGGCGGGGATGCCCGCCAGCATGGCCGCCTCCGCCAGCGTCAGGTCCGCCGCGTCCTTGCGGAAATAGCCCTCCGCCGCCGCCTGCACGCCCACGTAGCGGTCGGCGTACGAGATCTGGTTCAGGTACCAGGTGAGGATCTGCTCCTTCTCGTAATCGTTCTCCAGCTCCACGGCGTAGGCGATCTCGCGCAGCTTGCGGTCCAGCGTGCGCTCCGCCACGCAGGGATCCTCGATGTCCGTGAAGCTGCCGCAGATGTAGACGTTCTTCACCAGCTGCTGCGTGATGGAGGAGCCGCCCGTGCCGCTGCCGATGCCGCCGCCCACGTAGTTCTCCCATGCGGCCCGCGCCAGCCCGCGCACGTTCACGCCCGGATGCGTCCAGAAGAGGTGGTCCTCGGTGGACACGGTGGCGTCGATCATGCTCTGCGAGATGGCATCCAGGTCCACGGGCTGCAGCAGACGCTGGTTGGGGTTGTTGAGCACGCCCAGCTCCACGCGCCCCGTGCGGTCGAAGATGCGCGTCAGCCCCACCTGCCGCTCGATCAGCAAATCCTCGATGGGCACGTAGTCGCGCGCGTAGTTCTGGTAGACGGCGAAGACCGCGCCCGCGCCCGCCGCCACTCCCGCCGACAGCAGCGCGCCCAGCACCAGCAGGCCGATGGCCCAGAGGGGGAAGCCGCGCCTCGGCGCGCGCTGGCGGCGCCCGCGGAACCGCCGCCGGATGACGGCGCGGCTGGTCATCGCGGGGCGCTCGCGGGGACGGCGGGATGAAGGGGGGAAAGCGAGGCGGATGCGGCGTGCGATCGCATCGAAATCGAGCGTAGCACCGCCCCGCCTTGCGGGCACGCGCCCCCGGCGGTGTACGATCCGCGCATGGCCATCTCCCCCGACGACGCGCGGCGCATCGGCCAGCTGGCGCGGCTGGGCCTGGACGAGGCCGCCGTCGAGCGCCTCGCCGGGCAGCTCTCCGACATCCTCGGCCACTTCGCGGCGCTGGCCGCCGTGGACACCGAGGGCGTCGAGCCCACCGCCCACCCCCTGCCCCTGCGCAACGTCATGCGCGCCGACGAGGTGGCGCCCTCGCTCACGCGCGAGGAGGCGCTGGCCAACGCGCCCGAGGTCGAGGACGGCCTCATCCGCGTGCGCGCCGTGCTCGAATGAGCGAGCTCTGGCGGCTCAGCGCGCACGCCGCGGGGGAGGGGCTGCGCGCGCGCGAATTCACCGCCGTCGAACTGACCGAGTCGGTGCTGGCCCGCGTCGAGGCCGTCGAGCCGCGCGTGAACGCCTACATCACGCGCACCGACGCCATCGCGCGCGAGCAGGCGCGCGAGGCGGACGCCCGTTTCGCCGCGGGCACGGCCACGCCCCTCACCGGCATCCCCTTCGCCGTGAAGGACCTGATCGTGACGAAGGGCGTGCGCACCACCGCCGGCTCGCGCATGCTGGCCGACTTCATCCCGCCCTACGACAGCCACGTGGCGGCGCGACTGAAGCGCGCGGGCGCGGTCATGATCGGCAAGGCGAACATGGACGAATTCGCCATGGGCTCCAGCACGGAGCACTCCGCCTTCGGCCCCACCGCCAACCCGTGGGATACGGGGCGCGTGCCCGGCGGCAGCTCGGGCGGCTCGGCGGCGGCGGTGGCCGCGGGCGAATGCCTGGCCGCGCTCGGCAGCGACACGGGCGGCAGCATCCGCCAGCCCGCCGCCCTCTGCGGCGTGGTCGGGCTCGACCCCACCTACGGGCGCGTGAGCCGCTACGGCGTCGTGGCCTTCGGCAGCTCGCTCGACCAGGTGGGGCCCATCGGGCGCGACGTGGAGGACGTGGCCACCATCCTCGACGGCGTCGGCGGGCACGACCCGCGCGATTCCACCAGCGACCCCGCGCCCTCGCCGGACATGCGCCACTACCTCGGCGGGGACGTGCGCGGCCTGCGCCTGGCCGCCCCGCGCGAGTACTTCGGCGACGGCATCGAGCCCGGCGTGCGCGCCCGCGTGGAGGAGGCGCTGGCCCGCCTCGAACGGCTCGGCTGCGAGGTCGACACGGACCTCTCCCTGCCCATGACGGAGCACGCGCTGGCCGTCTACTACCTGATCGCGCCCAGCGAGGCCAGCTCCAACCTGGCCCGCTACGACGGCGTCAAGTACGGCCTCAGCGCGCGCGGCGGCAGCATGTGGGAGGACATGGAGCGCACGCGCGCGGACGGCTTCGGCGACGAGGTGAAGCGCCGCATCATGCTCGGCGCCTACGCCCTCAGCGCGGGCTACTACGACCAGTTCTACCTGAAGGCGCAGCGCGTGCGCACGCTCATCGCGCGCGAGTTCCGCGACGCCTTCGCCCGCTACGACGCGCTCGTCACGCCCACCGCGCCCACCGTGGCCTTCCCCCGCGGGGCAAAGCTGGACGACCCCTACGCCATGTACCTGAGCGACGCGCTCACGCTGCCCGCCTCCGTGGCCGGGCTGCCCGCGCTGAGCATGCCCTGCGGCCTGAGCGCGGGGCTGCCCGTGGGCCTGCAGATCATCGGCGACGTGGGCGCGGAAGGTACGATTCTCCGCATCGGCCACGCCCTCGAACGGGACCTGGGCCTGGCCAACCGTCTCGCCCCCCTTTCTTGACGGTAGGCCGCGCCGCGCCCACAGTCCCCACGGAGCCCCCGCCGCGCCAGGCGAGGAGAACGGCGGCATGGACGGCCCTTCCGGCGGACCCCGGCGCTTCGTCTCCCGCTCCCTCGCCGCCGTGCCCGCCAGCGGCATCCGCCAGTTCTTCGACCTGCTCAGCGACATCGAGGATGTGATCTCGCTGGGCGTGGGCGAACCCGACTACGTCACGCCCGAACCCATCCGCCGCGCCGCTCTCGACAGCATCGAGCGCGGCGAAACGCACTACACCTCCAACTACGGCCTGCCGCGCCTGCGCGAGGCCCTCGCCGCCCAGCTGCGCGACCTCTACGGCGTCTCCTACGACCCGGCCAGCGAGATCGTCGTCACCAGCGGCTCCAGCGAGGCCTTCGACGTCGCCCTGCGCGCCCTGCTCGACCCGGGCGACGAGGTGCTCTGCCCCGACCCCAGCTACGTGGCCTACGAGCCCGCCGTGGTCATGGCGGGCGGACGCTTCACGCCCGTGCCCACGCACGCCGCCGCCGAGTTCCGGCTGGACGCCGCCGCCGTCGCCGCGCGCGCGGGCGAACGCGCGAAGGCGCTGCTCTTCGGCTTCCCCGCCAACCCCACGGGCGCGACCATGGACCGCGCCGCCCTCGAGGCCGTGGCCGCCGTCGCCGCCGAGCGCGACCTCGCCGTGGTCAGCGACGAGCTGTACGCGCGCCTCACCTACGAGGGCGAGCACGCCTGCTTCGCCTCCATCGAGGGGATGCGCGAGCGCACCATCCTCATCGGCGGCTTCAGCAAGGCCTACGCCATGACGGGCTGGCGCGTGGGCTGGCTGGCCGCCCCCGAACCGCTCGCCGCCGCCGCCATGAAGGTCCACCAGTACGTCATGATGTCGGCCCCCACCGCCGCCCAGTACGCCGCCATCGCCGCCATCGAGCAGGGCGAGTCCTTCGTGGCCGGGATGCTGGCCGAATACGACCGCCGCCGCCGCCTCATGGTGGACGGCCTGCACGCCGTGGGGCTGCCCGCCTTCCGTCCGCGCGGCGCCTTCTACGCCTTCCCCGACGTCCGCGCCACGGGCATGAGCAGCGCCGTCTTCAGCGAGCGGCTGCTGGCGGAGGAGCGCGTGGCGGTGGTGCCGGGCTCGGCCTTCGGGGCGTGCGGCGAGGGCCACGTACGGGCCTGCTACGCGAGCGGCTACGAGCAGATCGAGCGCGCCCTGGAGCGCATCGGCCGCTTCGTCCAGCGCAACCGGTAGCGGCGCGCTCAGCCGAGCGAGTCGAAGACCTCCGCGATGGCCTCTCCGTCGATCCCCAGGTCGAGAAGGTATGCGCGGAACTCATCCCGGTCGAGCGTCGCGTCCTTCCTCATCATGATCCCGATCCCCTTCGGCCCGGCCACCTCGCCGCCGCTCAGGTACGTGTGCGAGTCGCCCGTATCGTCCCGGCGCGGGCGTTCGAACCTGTCGGGGACTGGCGGGTAGTACCCCAGTCGTTCAAGGATGCGGTCGCACTGCTCGAACGAAAGCCGCACTACGCGGGCACCAGATCGGGAACGCGAACGGTCATCGCCCGTTCCTCGGCGCCGGACGAATCGGAGGGCGCGGGCTCCCATTCATACGCAACCGCCAGCTCACGCAGCACGTCCTCGATCTCCTGCCCGGGTTCCCGATGCCGGTAGAGGACGCGCAGGAGGTCGGTGACCGCCTCTCCCACCAGACCGTCGATCTCGCTGGCGTCCCGCGTCGCCACGATGAAGGGCGGCTTCGTGCCCGTCGCGAGCCACGAGCCATCCGGCTGCTCCCGAACCTTGACCTGGATTTTGAGGGCAAGCCGACCGTTCCCGTCCATCGCGCTCCTCCGCCACGCCCCGCGGCGCGGGGTTGATGGCCCAATGCTACTGCCTGACTCGCGCACCGGCAATCCCGCCCCCGCCACCGTGGCGAGCGGTTACGAGCAGATCGAGCGCACCCTGGAGCGCATCGACCACGGCGGCCCGCTAGTATTCACGTTCAATGTCGCAACCGGCATCGATCAAAACTTGCGCGTCTTCGTCGGAAAGCTGCTTCGCAGCCTCTTCGATGGCAGCCCCAATGCGCAAGAGCCCCGCAAGTAATTCCTCAGACAGCATGGATGCTGCGGTAAGTATTTCGTCGTCCTCTTGATCGTCGAGCCAGTCCCGGAAGAAACGAAGAACACCGATGGTTTCCGCGTGCCATCGGGCGTATTGCTCCGGCGCATCAACGTCAATGATTTCGATCACTTCATCAATAGACTCCCGCCATTCTTCATGGGTCGCATCATCATCGATGTCGTTCCAGTCACTGGACTCAAGAGGCAGGCAGACCGCTTCGGCATATTCCTCGGGCTGAAGCGCTTTCGTGCCGCCACAGGCAAGCGCGCCAACGGCAACGACGGCGACGAGCCCGGCGATGATCCAGCCCTTCACGGAGAAGCCCCCTTGCGGCGCGGGCAAGCGTAGTTGAGGAACTGCCGCGTCCCCCGTGAACCGACAAGGAGGCGGGGGCCGCAAGCCCACTCTCAAGGGATTCACGGGGCCGAGGGCGCGACGCGCCCCACGGCAGTTCCTCGCCGGGCACGCTAAGGGCTGGGGGCCGCTCGGTCAAGATTCTCGCCACGCTCGTGCCCGCCATCCTCGGCAGTCGGGCTGAGCGGGCGGGCGGTGACGCGTGGGGCGGCCTTCGGGCCTGTGGCGAGACCACACGCGGGCCGATGACGCCAGCGGCTACGAGCAGATCGAGCGCGCCCTGGAGCGCATCGGCCGCTTCGTTCAGCGCAACCGGTGAGGGCCGCAGCGCTATGCCACTGCTAAGTCATCATTCACGTGCAAGACACACAGGGAGAGGCCTGCTGTCTGCATCATGGCAACGCCATTTTTGACCGCATGACAGGCTATAATTCCGCACTAATATATATCCATCTTCATCAAAAACTTCATGAAGTATCCCAATATCTTCTTTCGTGTCTTGAGAAACACCGATATCGTCTGCAATGTCAAGAAGATTGTCTGCAGCTCGGCGGATGGTAGATAATTCCGTCAGAATATTTTCAACTAGAGCGAGCGCCTCATCCTCACCCGCCAACAAGGCTTCTCCACCATCATACGAAAGCGATGCATTGAATGAAGCGATATTACTAAAGGCATTACTGGCTTCCTGAAGACTGTTCCTAATCTCGCTTAACTGGTTTCTGTTTGCCCTCGAAGAAATGGTGTCTATAGCAGAAACCATAGACTGGATACTACCAGATACACGAGCATCTTCACGAGTCAATGATCCAATGAATTGGTGAAGGGAAGCGTAGGTATTCGCACACTGCGCTTGCTCAGATTCCTGAGCCGTTTTGGTAACAGATTCAAGAATGGGAGTCATTTCCTCCGAAGGTGCATCCGTGGTGCCGTCGCCACACCCCATGATAACCAACGTAATCGTAAGCATGGCGACGATCCATTTCTTCACAGAGAGGCCTCCTTGCGACGAGGCAAGCGTCAATTGTGGAAATGCCGCGTCCCCGTGACAAGGAGACAGGAACCCAAGCCCACGCCACAGTCAAGGGCGCACGCGCCCCACGGCAGCTCCACGCCGGGCACGCTAAGGGCTGGGGGCGATCCGGTCAAGCGGGGTTGGACGGAGGTATGCGGTCTGTGAGGTCATACTCTCGGAGATGAGCCAAGATACCTCGGAATCTAGCATTCTGCTGCACACTGACCAAAGCGGTTCCCGATATCCCACAGGATTGCAGCATACACAGGATGATCAAAAAATAAAGTAATTCTTCCAAGAAGTAGAGATGAACAAAGTCAAATTGGTTTTTTCGCTCCTTGAGAATCGAATCATGGTGCACGAATTCGTTGCGCGCTTTATATATATCGTCAATCCATCGATCCATATTGTCGATCGAGGAAAGGATTCGTTCAACGCTTTTGGCAACCCTCTTAATACGAGTTTTCATTTTAGAACTACTCTTTCCCGTCAGCACTTTATCCAGAGATTCTGCTGCTATGCACAGGATAATCAGGCGAGTCTCAACATCAAGATCAGGTATGTACCAGTATCCTCGAAGAGGGGCAATGACCGAATTGAATCTTGCTGCATTTGCCATCCAAGCAGACACTCCATCAATCCCACCGATATCTCTGAAGGTGAACAGCATGCTATGCGGAGCAATGGTTTGGGAGTTATTCCGATTCGTCCTTGCCCGCCAATGAGCATATAGTTTATACGAATTCTTCGTATCATCCTGACCGAGATAGGCGTGCAGGATTGATGCTGGTTTACCGACTCCTAGCGTGACAAGATCTTGCAGGATAGAAACAGTACCAAAAAATCTTTCAAGAGGAGACCGATCAAGGAAATTGACTCTGAATGCACAACTGTCTGTGATGGCCTTATCGCCCAACACTTCTCCCGAATACCAAGTATAGAAATCAAGAGAAATTTCTCCTCCTTCTATATCCCGTTGCATACTTTCCGTTTGGGAAATCTCTAGACTGAATTCCCTACTGTCTCCATCGGGCCTCACTCCCGTCATCCCGACCCACTGCTCCAAATAGTTCGGCTTCAGCGTTAGAAAATTGAAATCCATCACTTCGTTTTCATTGAAATGAGCACCTTCGAGAACAAGAGAGGAGGAATATTTTTCATTAGTACCAAAAATTCCACTAAGGGGGGCCCTGAAGCAACGATCAATCGTAAGGATTTTCCCACTAGAAATCCCGAGAATTCGGACAGGCTGAGCACTGAACCTAAATGCATCCGCCAGTTCATACAGGGAGTCAATCAATTCCAGTTGGGCATTATTTTCCTCATCAATGATGAGACGCCCAGCCACCTGCAGACCGGGGTTCGTCGCCAGCCAGAAGTGGCCCATCACGTCGAGAAGCGTCATGCCGTCCCCGGCGCGCGGTTGCACGCCACGGTGACCTTAGCACCATCCCCGCCATCGCGCCACTCACCGCCCCCGCGCCCCACACGCTACCCCCGCCATCCCGTAGAATGCGCCCATGCCCGAACAGCCGCGCCCCGACTCCTCGCCGTCCACCAGGCGGGGAGTGCCCGATCCCTCGCGCATCAGGCCGACGGACCGTCCGGGAGGGCCTCGGAGGCCGAGCCCGCCGCGCTCCCACAACCCGATTCCGCCCAGCTCCGAACCCGAGACGAGCTAGGACGCCACTCCCACGCCGTGGCGGCGCGCCCACGGCGCGGTCGTGCTAGACTCCCCCCGCCAGATTCAGAAGGACGGTCACGCCTGTCATGGACCTCAGCCTCAGCGAAGAGCAGACCCTCATCCGCGACTCCGCCCGCGATTTCCTCGAGAAGGAGTGCCCCGAGGAGCACGTGCGCGCCATGGAGGAGGACGAGCGCGGCTACAGCCCCGACCTCTGGCGCCAGATGGCCGGCCTCGGCTGGCAGGGCCTCATGGTCCCCGAGGCGCACGGCGGCTCCGGCTTCTCCTACCTCGACCTGTGCGTGCTGGTGGAGGAGTTCGGGCGCGCGCTCGTGCCCGGCCCCTTCATCCCCAACGCCGTCTGCGCCGCCTGGCTCACGGTGGCGGGCACGGACGAGCAGCGGGCGAAGTACCTGCCCGGCATCGCCGACGGCTCCGCCATCCACACCTACGCCGTGACGGAGGAGTCGGGGCGCTGGGACCGCGAGGGGCTGACGCTGACGGCGCGCGCGGACGGCGACGGCTACGCGCTGGAGGGGACCAAGCTGTTCGTGCCCGACGCGAACGTGGCGGACTACCTGCACGTGGTGGCGAACCTGCCGGACGGCGAGCTGGCGGACTTCATCGTGCCGCGCGAGCAGGCGGGCGTGGAGGTGACGCCGCTGAAGACCATCGCCAGCGACCGGCAGGCGGAGGTGGCGCTGAAGGGCGTGCGCGTGGACGCGGCGGACGTGGTGCGGGCGGACGGGGAGGCCAGCCGCCGCATGCGCAACATGGCCGTGAACCTGGAGAACGCCTACCTGGTGGGGCTGGCGCAGAAGGATTTCGAGATCGCGGTGAACTACGCCAAGGAGCGCGTGCAGTTCGGGCGGCCCATCGGCTCCTTCCAGGCCATCCAGCACAAGGCGGCGGACATGGTGACGGACGTGGACGGGATGCGCTTCATCACCTACAAGGCGGCCTGGGCGACGAGCGAGAACGATCCGTCGCAGCACATGGACACGGCCATGGCGAAGGCGTGGTGCAGCGAGGCGAGCCGTCGCGTGGTGGCGCACGGGCAGCAGATTCACGGCGGCATCGGCTTCACGAAGGACTACATCATCCAGCTCTACTTCCGCCGCCAGAAGCGGGCCGAGCTGTTCTGGGGCGACGCCGATTTCCACCGCGAGCAGGTGGCGGAGCTGCTGGAGATCTAGGCGCGCCCGGCCAGCGGGTCGACGACGGTCAGGAAGGGGAAGCGGCGGAAGTCGGCGTCGCGCGTGCAGATGCGGTCGACGCCGTGCTCCCGCATGAGCACGGCCGTGTGCACGTCGTGGAGCACGCCGCCACGGAGGTCGGGGAGCTCCGCCAGCGTCCGCGCCAGCAGGGCGGGGTGGCGGTCGGTCGCGGTCAGTACGCCGCCGCCGGGCGAGTCCAGGATCCTTTTGATGAAGCGCCACGCCTCGTCGGCGCTCAGCGGCGAGGGGAGTACGCCCGGTTTCGTCGTGCTCACCTTGAGGAACTCGTAGCAGATGCTCCAGGTCAGATACACGGGCTCCGTATCGTTCAGGGACGCATCCAGTTGCCCGCGGCTGGCATCGTGAAAGTCCGAGTCCACATTGACGGCGTCGAGGAGGATGTTGGAGTCGAAAACCAGCACCTAGTAAGCCCGCGTTCCGTAGAGCCGGATGTCGCGTTCGGCGTCGATCGCCTCATACAGGGCCTCGCGGTCGGCCACGTCCACCAGCGGCTTGCCCAAATTCCAGCTCGGGAGCGGGGGCAGCTCGTCCGTCGCCGGCTTCGACTTCGGGGCGGGCCGTTCGGCGAGCAGGCGGCAGACCGCCACTTCCACGAGCGCCGACGGGGTGATCCCGCGCCGCGCGGCCTCTTCGCGCAAATCCCGCATGACCGCGTCGTCGAGCGTCAGCGTCGTCTCCATGCCAACACCCTACGGAGCGCGCGCCCCTCCGGCAAGCGCCGCTAGTGCGGATGGGGATGCCCGTGCGAATGGCCGGCGTGGCCGTGGCTATGGCCGTGGTGCGTGATGCCGTCGAGGTCGTCGCCGCCTGCGGCATCGTCGCCGTCCGCGTCGTCGCCGTCCTCCCACGGCGCGGGACCATCGCCGACGCCCGCCTCCGCGCGCCCCACGAGCGCGAAGTTCCCGATGACCTTGCGCGCCTTCGCGCCGCAGGCCGGACAGGGAACCAGCTGGAGGACGTCGCCCATGGGCATGCGCCGCTCGAAGCGCTCGTCGCAGGCGGGGCAGCGGTACTCGTAGAGGGCCATGGGCGGATCGTGGGCGCGGGCGCGGGGAGCGTCAACCCGCGCCGGACGCGCGCTCCCGCTCGTAGGGGCCGGAGCGCCGCGCCACCGCGCGGAAGCGGTCGAAGTTGCCGTCGTAGCGGCGCACGGACGCGCCGCGACGCACGCCCTGATGCTCGCAGGCCGAGCCCACGGAGCAGCTGGCGCAGCAGAAGCGGCGTCCGGCCATGAGGTACGGCTCGCCGCGGATGGGCGTGAGGCAGCGTTCGCAGCGCGGGGAGTCGGACACGGGAACCTCCGCGCGCATTCTCCCCGCTCGCGCGCCCGCTGGCCAGCGCGCGCCCGCTCCGTCATGCTGGGCGCATGGTCCGCATCAACCGCGTCTACACGCGCGCCGGCGACGACGGCTCGACGGCGCTGGCGGGCGGCGCGCGCGTGCCCAAGGAGAGCCCGCGCGTGGAGGCCTACGGGGCCGTGGACGAGCTGAACAGCGCCATCGGCGTGGCCGTGGCGGCGGGGCTCGCCCCCGCGCTGGCGGAGGCCTTCGCGGCCATCCAGCAGGCGCTCTTCAACCTCGGCGCCGACCTGGCCACGCCGGGAGCGGAGGGGGAGCGCCCGCCCGGCCCGCGTATCGAGGCGCGCCACGTGGAGCGGCTGGAGGGCTGGATCGATGGCTGGAACGAGGACCTGGCGCCGCTCACGAGCTTCGTGCTGCCCGGCGGGAGCGCGACGGCGGCCCACCTCCACCTGGCGCGCACCATCTGCCGCCGCGCCGAGCGCGACGCCGTCGCCCTGGGCCGCGTCGAGGCGATTGGCCCCCACGTGGTGCCGTACCTGAACCGCCTGAGCGACCTGCTGTTCGTGGCCGCGCGCCTGCAGAACCGGCTGGACGGCCACGGCGACGTGCTGTGGGATTCGCGCGCGACCTAGCGGCGCAGGCGCACGATGGGGCCCTCGGCGAAGAGGCCGCGCGTGCTCACGCCCTCGCGCTCGTAGGCGGCGCGCGGCATCCCCAGGTCGGCCACATACATCTCGCCCACGCGGTCGGCGCAATCGGGCAGCACCTCGCCCGTCTTGGGCAGGTCGAAGATGAGCGTCGTGCCGGCGGTCATGGCGGGGCTGCTGACGGCGCCCGTGCCCGCGTTCACGCCCGTGGGCACGTCGAGCGCGAGCACGGGGCGGCGCGCGGCCCCCGTCATCTCCGTCACCGCCGCCGCCAGCCCCGTGGGCGCGCCCTCCAGCCCGTAGCCCACGAGCGCGTCCACGATCAGGTCGGCGTGCTGCAGGTGGTCCTCGGCGGCGTGCTCGCTGGTGTCGCGGTCGTGCGGCTCGGCGATGCCGCACTCAGCCAGCACGTGCAGGTGGCGGCGCGCGGCGTCGCTCATCTGGTTCTCGACCTCGCCCAGCAGCAGCTCCGTTTCGACGCCCCAGTTGTCGAGGTGGCGCGCGGCGCAGAGGCCCGCCGCGCCCACGTGTCCGCCGCCCGCCAGCACCACCACGCGCTGGCCGCGCGCCTCGCCGCCCAGCATGGCCAGCGCCAGCTCGGCGGCGGCCCGCCCCCCGTTCTCCACCGCCTGCAGGATGTCGTAGTGGAAGAGCTCCTGGGCGGCGCGCTGGATGTCGCGCATCCGCTCCGGCGTCACCGTGGGGGCGTCGCGCAGCTTGCGCTGGGGGAAGCCGCCGGGCGCCTGCTTCACGGCCACCGGCGCTACCCGTGCGGATGCGAGGCCGTCACGCGCGCGCGGATGCCCCCGCGGGCGTGGAAGTCGCCGCACACGGTGGCGCGGCGCGGCGCCACCGCCGCCACCACGTCGTCGAGGATGGCGTTCACGGCGTCCTCGTAGAAGATGCCGCGCTGGCGGAAGGACTGCAGGTAGAACTTGAAGCTGCGCAGCTCGATGCAGCGCTCCGCGGGCGCGTAGGTGAGCGTGATGACGCCGAAGTCGGGCTGCCCCGTCATGGGGCAGAGGCTGGTGAACTCCGGCGCCTCGAAGCGGATTTCGTAATCGCGCCCGGGGCGCGGGTTGGGGAAGGAATCGATGGCGCCGTCGGTGGCATGGTCGTTCGCGCCCACGCCGCCAGCGTGCGCGCGAACGACCGCGCGCGCAAGCGCACGGCTCAGCGGCCAGGCCCATCGAGCGCGGCTCCGGGCGTGACCGCCGGGACGGGCGAATGCGCGAAATCGCGCACGTTGCGCGTGACGATGGAGCGCGCCCCGCAGGCCCGCGCGGCCGCCGCCTGTAGCGCATCCTCGAAATCGGCCATGGGCAGGTCGAGGGCGTAGCGCACGTCCGCCGTATCCGTCCGCACGACTTCCACGAACTCGAGGAGGTTGGCCATGAACTGGCGGGCGTAGGGAGCGTCGCGTTCCCGGGCCACGTCGTAGTGGAATTTCGAGATCGTGTGCCAGGCGATACAGGCACGCTCACGCCCTTTCCGCACCTCGTCGAGCAGGGACATGGACGATGCGGCGTACGGCTCCCGAAGCAGGGCGGCATCGATGAGGACATCGGAATCGATCAGGAGCACTACGTGAGGTACTTCTTCTTCAGGTACTCATAACGCAGGTCGTCGAGCTCCTCGTCGGTCAGGTGGCGCAGCGACTTGAACTGGCCCACCCAGCGCGCGCCGAAGGGCAGCGTCTCGTCGTCGCGCCGCGCATCCGCCTCCTCCTGCGTCTCGTCGTCGATGTGAGCGAGCACTGCCTCCAGCGTCCGCAGGGGATAGCGGGGCGCGACCGTCGGGGCGGGCGCCTCGGAGCGGGGAACCTTCGTGAAGATGGCCATGTCGCCAGCGTGCGCGCGAACGCCCGCGCGCGCAAGCGCACGGTTCTTACGAGAGGTACTTCTTCTTCAGATATTCGTAGCGCAGGTCGTCGATCTCCTCGTCCGTCAGGTGGCGCAGCGACTTGAGCTGGCCCACCCAGCGCGCGCCGAAGGGGAGGCTCTTGTCTTCCCACCGCATCCGGGCCTCCTCCGGCGTCTCGTCGTCGATGTGAGCGAGCACTGCCTCCAGCGTCCGCAGTGGATAGCGGGGCGCGAGCGCCGGGACGGGCGCCTCGGAGCGGGGAACCTTCGTGAAGATGGCCATGCCGCCAGTGTACGCGAATGGCCGGCAGGGGCGGGAACGCGGGCGCTCAGTCTCCGCGGATGCGCCGCATCAGCCCCTCGGGCAGCAGCACGGGGCTGAAGTTCGTGTCCACGTCGTAGGTATCGACGCCCTCCAGCCGCTTCATGAAGCTCACCGTCACGTAGGTGAGCGGCGTGGCCACGGCCTCGTAGAGCGTCTTGATCAGCCAGGCGCGCCACCAGAATCCCCACAGCGCCTCGCCGTTGGGGATGGTGTTCGTGCCGAAGAAGGCGATGGTGAGGAAGAAGGCGGAGTCCAGCGCCTGCCCCACGACGGTCGAGCCGATGGTGCGCGTCCAGAGGAAGCGCCCGCCCGTCAGCCGCTTCATCCGCGCCAGCACGAAGGAGTTGGAGAATTCGCCCACGAGCACGGCCACGAAGCTGCCGCTGAGGATGCGCCAGGTCTGGCCGAGGATCGTCTCGTAGGCATCCTGGTCCGCCCAGAAGGACGCCGCCGGGATCTCCTGCGCGACGATGAAGGCGACCACCACCATGGCGTTGGCGAAGAAGGCCGACCAGATGACCCGCCGCGCCTCGCGGTAGCCGTACACCTCCGTGAGGATGTCCCCGATGATGTAGGAGACGGGGAAGATGATGATGGAGGCGGGCTGGAAGTACTCGAACGCGCCGCCCACGAGGCCGGACACGTCGACGATCTTGACGGCGATGATGTTGGAGACGATGAGCGCGCCCGTGAAGATGACGGCAATGGGCAGGAGGAAGCGGAACTCGCGCTCCCGCAGGGCCGTGGCCGTCGGCGACGCCATCACGCGGGTTCTACACGGCCCCCGCCCGTGAACGCAAGCGCGGATCGGAATCTTCACCGGGAATCGCCGCCTTATGTACCGGCGCGGGCGCGATCCCGCCGTCCGCGGCGCGCGCATGGCGTAGCATCCCCGCGCCCGCCGCTCGCCAGCGCGAGAATCCGCGGCGGCACGAGGGATTCATGCGCGCGCGAACGTTGCGGAAGACGATGCGGCTGCTGAGCGGGGCCGCCCTGCTGGCCCTGCTCGGCCCCGCGCTGCTGGCGGCGGCCCCGGCCCTCGCCGACGGCCACGACCACGACCACGCGGAGGACTCCGCGCACGAGCACTGCGTGGTCATGATCGAGAACACCGGCGAGGCCGCGCTCTCGCCCGGCGTCTGGCTCGTGCACCACGACCGCGACGCCCTCTGGGCCCACGGCCAGCCCGCGAACGCGCGCGTCGAGCTGCTGGTCGAGACCGGCGCCAACACCACCGCCCTCACCATCGCCGAGGGCCATCACCGGGCCATGGCCATTCCCGCCATCCCGCCGGGGAACAGCGTCAGCTTCGAGTTCGAGAACGAACCCGAGGGCGCCTTCCTCTCCACCATCAACAAACTGATGGACTCCAACGATTCCTTCGTGGGCATCGCCAACGAGCACCTCTTCAGCGAGCGCGGCGAGCCCGTGCTGCAGGAGTGGGAGCTGCTGGCCTTCGACGCGGGCACGGAGGAGAACGAACCGCGCGGCGGCGGCTTCGAGGCGGGCCAGCCGGACGTCACGCGCGGGCTGGCCAACGTCGACAACGGCACGCCCACCGAGGACGGCGTGATCACGGAGAACAACCCGCAGTACGACAACACGCCGCAGGCGCTGCTCACCGTGCGCTGCGAGACGGTGGACGTCTCGCACGCGGAAGCGGTCGCCATCCGCGAGGCGGGCGGCGATCCCTACGCCGCCGACGCTTCCGACGACGACACGGGCGCGCACGCGGCGGGCGCGGAGCACGAGCACTGCGAGGTCGCCATCGCCAACCTCGGCGGCGCGGTCCTCTCGGGGGGCGTGGCGCTCGTGCACCACGACCGCGACGCGCTCTGGGGCCCCGGCCTGTCCGCCGACGCATCCATTGAGCTGCTGGCCGAGACGGGCAATCCGGGCGATCTGCCCGAGCGCGCCGGGGCCGCCTACGACATCCCCACGCTCCTGCCCGGAGCGAGCGCCCGCTTCTCCTTCGACAACGACGCGGGCGACGGCGTCTACCTCTCCACCATCAACAAGCTGATGGACTCCAACGACTCCTTCGTGGGCGTGGCCAACGTGCGCCTCCTCACGGACACCGACGAACCCGTGCTGGAGACGTTCGACCTGCTCGCGTGGGACGCGGGCACGGAAGAGAACGAACCGCTCGGCGGCGGCTTCGAGGCGGGCCAGCCCGACATCGCGCGCGGGGCGGACAACGTCGACAACGGCGCGCCCACCGAGGGCGGCGTCATCACGGAGAACAACCCGCAGTACGGCAACCAGCCGCAGGCGCGGCTCACGCTGCGCTGCGAGGCGGTCGCCATGAGCCACGCGGACGCCGCCGCCCTCACGAACGCGGGCGGCGATCCTTTCGCCGCCGGGGACGAGGACGCGGACATGCCGTCCGAACCCGATGCGGACGCCGACGCGATGGACGACGAGATGCCGTCGGAGCCGCAGCAGGACGCCGACGCGGAAATGCCCGCCGAACCGTCCGACGCGGATGATGGCGAGACGGACGCCATGCCGTCGGATGGCGACGCGGAAATGCCCGCCGAGCCGTCCGATGCGATGGACGACGAGACGGACGCGATGCCGTCGGAGCCGCAGCAGGACGGCGACGCGGAAACGCCCGCCGAGACGCCCGACGCGGATGATGGCGAGACGGACGCCATGCCGTCGGAAGACGACGCGGCAGCGGCCCCGCGCGTGGGCACGGGCCTCGCCCCCACTGACGGCGGCGGTCAGACGCTGGCGATCCTGCTGGCGCTGGCGGCGGCGGTCGCGGCCCTCGGCGGCGCGACGCTGGCCGTGCGGAGGTCCCGCCGCTAGGAGAACGCCGCGGAACGGAATCGCGGGAGGCTCCGCCATGGCGGCGGGGCCTCCCGCGCGTTCAGGAGCGGGGCAGGCCGAGGCCGCGCGTGGCGATCACGTTGCGGTTCACCTCGCTGGTGCCGCCCGCCACCGTGTAGCTCGGCCCCGCCAGGGCCCAGCGCTCGACCCGCCCGCGCAGGGGGGCGCGCGGGTCGCCGGGCTCCAGCTGTCCGGCCATGCCGAGCACGCGCAGGCCGGTCTGGCCCATGCGCCGCTGCAGCTCCGTGCCGAACACCTTGGAGATGGAGGCCTCGTGGTTGGGCGCGAACCCGTCGCGCTGCATCTGCGCCACGCGGTAGCAGAGCCAGCGGCCCAGCTCGAACTCGATGGCGCGCGCGGCCAGCTCGTGGCGCACGGCGCGGGGCGTCGCGCCCCCGTCGCGCCCGCCCACGTACGCGACCAGCGCATCCAGCGTGGAGCGCGTCATGACGATGCGGTTGATGGAGCTGCGTTCCTGGTCGAGCGTGGCGGCGGCCACGTACCAGCCGCGGTTCTCCTCGCCCACGCGGTTGCCCGCGGGCACGCGCACGTCGTCGAAGAAGACCTCGTTGAAGTGGGCCGCGCCCATCATGTTCACGAGCGGGCGCACGCTCACGCCGGGCGCGGTCATGTCGAGGATGAAGTAGCTGATGCCGCGGTGCTTGGGCGCGGCGGCGTCGGTGCGCGCCAGCAAGATGCCCCACCGCGCGCCGTCGGCCCAGCTCGTCCAGATTTTCTGGCCGTTGACCACGTACTCGTCGCCGTCGCGCACGGCGCTGGTCTGGAGCGCGGCCAGGTCGGAGCCCGCGCCCGGCTCGGAGAAGAGCTGGCACCAGCGCGAGGTGCCGTCGCGCAGGCCGGGCAGCCAGCGTTCGCGCTGCGCCTCCGTGCCCTCGCGCATGAGCGCCGGACCGGCCAGCCACACGCCCTGGTCGTAGGCCCCGGGCGCGCCGCGCGCGCTCATCTCCTCCATGTAGATGGTCTGCGTCACGGAGTCCGCGCCGCCGCCGCCGTGCTCCTGGGGCCAGCCCAGCGTGAGCCAGCCGCGCTCCGCCAGCTTCGCGCGGAAGCGGCGCGTGAAGGCGGCCTCCTCCGGCGTCATCTCCTCGCGGTCGTTGCGCATGTTCCACATGTCCGCGGGCAGCTCGGCGTCGAGGAAGGCGCGGATCTCGGCGCGGAAGGCGGCCTGTTCGGGCGAATCGCGGAACAGCACGCTCAGCCGTCCCCGTTCCCGTTCAGCGCGCGCAGGGCCTCCAGCGCATGGGGCGCATGCCCCTCGACGTCGCGCATGTCCACGTAGGCGTCGCGCAGCACGCGCTCGCGGTCGATGACGAAGGTGGCGCGCGCGTGGAAGCCGAATTCCTCGTTGAACACGCCGTAGGCGTCGCCGGCGGCGTGCCTGGGGAAATCGGAGAGCAGGGGGAACTCCAGCCCCAGCTTCTCCTGGAACTCGCCGGCGGCGGCGAAGGAATCGACGCTCACGCCCAGCACCTGGGCGTCGGCCTCCGCGAACGCATCCGTGAGCGTGCGGAAGCTCGTCATCTCCGCGCTTCAGCCGCCCGTGAAGGCCAGCGGATAGAACGCCAGCACGAGGTGCTTGCCGGGGAAGGAATCGAGCGTGATCTCCTCGCGGTCCTTGTCCAGCAGCGTGAAGGGCGGGGCCGGTTCGCCGGTGGTCGGGGTCATGCGGTTCTCCTCGCGGGGCTAGTAGCCCTTGAAGTTGGGCTCGCGCTTCTCCGTGAAAGCGCGCGGACCCTCCCGCGCGTCCTCCGTGGATTGCGCCAGCGTCATCGCCATCTGCGCGAAATCGAGGTGCTCGTCGAAGGTCAGGTGGGCCGAGCGGTAGACCAGCTTCTTGGCCAGCTGGATGGCCGTGGCCGGGCCTTTCGCCAGCTTCAGGGCGAACGCGCGCGTGCGCTCCAGCAGCTCGTCGGCGGGGTGCACGGCGCTCACGTAGCCGATGCGAAGCGCCTCCTCCGCGCCGAACAGCTCGCCGCTCCAGATCAGCTCCAGCGCCTTGGCCGCGCCCACGATGCGCGGCAGCGTCCACGCGCCGCCGTCGCCGGGGATGAGGCCCATGCGCACGTAGGCCATGCCGAAGCGCGCCGTGTCGCTGGCGAAGCGGATGTCGGCCATGGAGGCCATGTCCATGCCCGCGCCCACCGCCGCGCCGTTGACCGCCGCGAGGTAGGGCTTCTCCAGCTGGATGAGGGCGCGCGGGACGGGGTGGACGCGGTCGCGCAGGCTGTGGCGGCGCTGCGCCACCGTCTCCTCCGTGCGCAGCACGCCGCCGCCGCCCACCTCGCGGGCCACGTCCATGCCGCTGCAGAAGCCGCGCCCCGCGCCCGTGAGGACGATGGCGCGCACGCCGTCGTCGGCGTCCGACCGCGCGATGGCGTCGCGCCACTCGGCCAGCATGCGGTCGTCGAAGGCGTTGAGCCGTTCGGGGCGGTTGAGCGTGATGGTGGCCACGCCCTCCGCCACGTCGTAGAGGATGCGCTCGTACTCCATGCGCGCGATTCTACGCGCCCCGCACGCTCGCGCGCCGTACACTGGGCGCCATGAAGCACTGGATCGCCGGGACGCTCGCCGCCGCCCTCCTCGCCGCCGCCGTCGTCGCGGGCGTGGCCGCGCAGGCGGAGCGCACGGCCAGCGTGGAGGTGCGCGTCTGGCAGAGCGCGCGCGACGACCGCGCCCTCTACGTCAGCGCGCGCCCGGCGGGCGGCAGCTGGCGCACGCTCGGCACCATCCCCCTCGACGTGCGCGGCATCAGCCAGTCCGGGCGCTACCGCTACGGCGACATCGCCATCGACGTGCCCCTGCCCGCCGCCCCCGTGGCCAGCGTGGAGGTGCGCGTCTGGCAGAGCGTGCGGGACGCCCGCGGCCTCTACGTCAGCGCGCGCCCGGCGGGCGGCAGCTGGCGCGCGCTGGGCACCATCCCCCTCGACATGAGCGGCCTCAGCCAGTCGGGGCGCTACCGCTACGGCGACATCGCCATCGACGTGCCCCTGCCCGCCTCCGCCGCCCCCACGCCCACGCCCAGCGCAACTCCCACGGCAACGCCGACGCCGACTCCCACCCCGACCCCGACGCCATCGCCCGCCGTCTGCGAACGGCCCGAGGACGGCGGCGGGCTGCCTCCCGCCGTCTTCACGGGTACCGCGCGCATCAATGGATTCCTGGCTGAACGCGGCGCGACCGTCACGACCACGGTCGGCGACGCCTGCTGCGCCACCGCGACCGTCACGGCGAACGGCGCGTACACCCTGCAGGTTTCCTCCGGCTGCGGCTCGCGGGGCGACGCCGTCGCCTTCACCGTGGACGGCCTCCCCGCCGCCGAGACGGGCGTCTGGAGCAACCTCACGCTGAACCGCCTGAACCTGGCCGCGAGCCGCTAGCGCAGGGCTTCAAGGATGCCGAGCAGCACACCCACGAAGGCCGCCCCCGCCGCCACCACGCCCACGATCCAGCGCGTCAGGTGCGTCTCGGTCCTGGCGATTCGCGCCTCCAGCGAAAGGCGAACGCGCTCGACGTCGCCCCACGTGGCGGGGCTGCCGTAGTCCCGATGGGGATCGCCCGACTGATCCGTCGCCGCCATGCCAGCCTCCGTTCGCCGTCAGTATCGCCCGACCGCGCGCCGGGGCGCAATGCGCTAGCGGCCCCGCAGGCGTTGCGCCGCGCGCTGGAAGAGGCCCGGGCCGCGTTCGCCCTCGCGCAGGCGCGCCAGCCCCTCGCTCGCGCCCACGAGCACGGGCCGCGACCAGTCGCGCAGCGTGGGCGTACGGTCCTCGCGCACGCGCGCGGGCGGCTCGAAGCGCTCGAAGGGCCGCCACTCGTTCCCCTCGTGGATCAGCGCCTCGCGCCCGGCGGCGGCGACGAGCGCGATGCCCGCGGCCAGGTCCCAGACGTGCACGCCAACGAAGCGGGCGGTGGCGAACACGCCCGCGGCCACGAAGGCGCACTCGATGGCCGCCGAGCCGGTCACGCGGTTGTCCCAGTGGACGGCGCGGCCGGGCGATCCGCCGGGCGCGGCGCTGAGGCCGCGGCGCACGCCCGCGTTGGCGCGCGTCTCCACCGGCTCGCCCTCGAAGCGCAGGGGACCCCCACGATGCGCGTGGTAGACCCCCGGGCCGAGGCCGGGGCTGGCCGAACACCAGATGGCCCCCGCCACGGGTTTGCCCCCGCGCAGCACGCCCACGCTGGCGGCGAAGAGCGGGAAGCGGTTCACGAAGTTCATGGTGCCGTCCACGGGGTCGATGGCCCACAGGTACTCGGCCCCGGACACCGTCGCGTCCTCCTGCTCCTCGCCGAGGATGGCGTGGCCGGGGAAGCGCGCCGCCAGCCGCTCGCGGATCATGGCCTCGACGGCGCGGTCGACCTCGGAGACGGGATTGGTGGGCACGCCCTCGCGGTTGCGCTCCCCGCCCTTGTAGTCCACGGCCACGGAGCGGCCCAGGGCGGCGGTGATCTCCGCGCCCGCGGCCACGGCCAGCTCGCGCGCGGTCGCTTCCAGCTCCGCCAGCGGGGCGGCGGCGTCCCGCGCGGTCGCGTCTTGCGTCACGGCGCGACCGCCGCCGCCAGCTCGGCCAGCGTGGCGCGGGCGATGCGCCGTCCGCGCCCCAGCAGCGCCTCCAGGTCGCCTTGCGCCTGCGCGGCCTTCAGGCGGGCGAAGGTGTACGGCTTGCCCGGCACGGGCAGGTCGACCGCGTCGTCCTCCACGATCTGCACGAAGACGCCGTTGGCCGCGCCGCCCTTGTGCAGCTGGCCGGTGGAATGCAGGTAGCGCGGCCCGAAGGCGGCGGTGACGGCCACGCCATGTCGGTCGCGCAGCCGCTGGCGCAGGTCGCGCAGGGCCGCCGCGTGCTCCGGCGTGCGCGGCAGCCAGGCGAGCAGCGCGAGGTAGTCGCCCGCCCGCAGCGAGGCCAGCGCCTCGGCCAGCGGGGGCGTCCGCGGCGGGGGGGCGGACTCGGCCAGCGCGCGCGCGGTCGCGTCCTTCGCCTCCTGCACGTTGGGCTGGTCGAAGGGGTGGACGCCGAGGACGTGGCCGGCGATGGCGGTGGCGACTTCCCAGCGCGCGAACTCGGCGGGGAGCTGGGCCGGGCCCTCGTACGGCAGGCGCGCCACGGGGAAGCCCGCCGCCTCCAGCGCGTCCAGCCCGTCGCGTTCGCCGAGGGCGATGAACAGGCGGTCGTCGCCGTACGCCTCCGGCCCGGCCAGCGGCTCGCCCTCGACGGGCACGAGGCCCTTGCCCTCCTTGCCGAGGGACTCGGAGAGGATCTGTTCGATCCAGACGCCGAGCCCGTCCATGCCGTCGGGCAGCACGAGCGTGACCTTGTCGCGTCCGGCGAGCGCGGCCTCGCCGAGGATGGCGCCGAGCAGCGCCCCCGGGTTCGCCGCCGCGTCGTGCGCGCGGCAGGCCGCGAACATCTCCCGCGCGCGCAGGGCCAGCAGCTCCACGTCCGCGCCCGCCAGCGCCGCCGGCACCATGCCGAACGCGGAGAGCGCCGAGAAGCGCCCGCCGACGTCGGGGTCGCCCGCGAAGACGCGACGGAAGCCCCGTTCCCGCGCGACGGCCTCCAGCGAGGTTCCCACGTCGGTGATGACGGCGAAGCGCGCGGGGTCGCCCACCTTCGCCCAAAAGTGCGCGAGCAGGGCGTGCGTCTCGATGGTGCCGCCCGTCTTGCTGGAGGCGATGAAGAAGGCGCGGTCGAGGTCGAGCCGCGCCTCGAGCGCGAGCAGCTCGGCGGGGTCGGTGGTATCGGGCACGTGCAGGGTCAGGCCCGCGTCCGCGCCCAGCGTGTCGTGCAGCACTTCGGCGGCGAGGCTGGAGCCGCCCATGCCCATGAGCACCGCGTCCGTGAGGCCCCCGGCGGCGAGTTCGCGCGCGAAGGCGGCCAGTTCGGGGGCGCGCGCGCGGATGCGCTCCGGCGCGTCGAGCCAGCCGAGGCGGTCGGCGATCTCGGCCGGATCGGGCTTCCAGAGGGTGTGGTCGCGCGCCCAGAGGCGGCGCACGACGCCATCGCGCCGCAGCGCCTCCAGCCGTTCCGCGACCGGCCCCGCGAGCTCGCCAAGGGCGCACGCGGCGAGGGGACGGCGCGACGGCGCGACGGCGAGGCGGCGTTCCAGCTTCCCCATGAGCGCGTCGAAATCGCGCGCGAAGGCGGCCAGCCCCTCCTCCAGCAGGCGGTCGGTCACGGCCTCCAGGTCCACGCCCGCGGCGGCCGCTTCCTCCAGCTGGCGCGCGGCTTCGGCGAGCGCGTCCGGCGGCGCGGGCGCGACCGTCAGGTGGTCGAGCACGGCGTCGAGCGTCGCCTGCGGCATCGTGTTCACGGTGTCGGGGAAGACCAGCGTTTCCACGTACAGGACGTCGGAGTAGGCCGGATTCTTCGTGCCCGTGGAGGCCCAGAGCGGGCGCTGCGGACGCGCCCCGGCGGCGGCCAGACGCTCCCAGCGCGGGCCGGAGAAGCGCTCGCGGAAGCGCGCGTACGCATGGCGCGCGTTGGCCACGGCGATGGTCCCGCGCAGGGGCGAACCGGCGGGCAGCAGCGCGTCCACGGCGGTATCGACGCGCGAGACGAAGAAGGAGGCGACGCCCGCCACGGCGTCGAGCGGCTCGCCCGCGGCCAGCCGCCGTTCGAGCCCGGCGAGGTACGCCTCGGCCACGCGCTCGTACACGGCCACGCTGAAGAGGAGCGTGACGTTCACGTTCACGCCCGCCGCGATCAGCTCCGTGAGCGCCTCCACGCCCGCGGGCGTGCCCGGAACCTTGATCATGACGTTGGGGCGGTCCACCAGCCGGAAGAGGCGCCGGGCCTCGGCCACGGTGGCCTCGCGGTCGTGCGCGATATCCGGCGGCGCCTCCAGCGAGACGTAGCCGTCCGCGCCCGCCGTGGCCTCGTACGCGGGCCGCAGCGCGTCCGCAGCCATGCGGATGTCCTCGCGGGCGAGGGCCGTGAAGGCGGCGTAGGGGTCCGTCTCGCCCGCGGCGATGACGGCCTGCAGGGCCTCCTCGTAGTCGCCCGATTCGGAGATGGCCTTGTCGAAGATGGTGGGGTTGGAGGTCATGCCCGTGATCAGGCCCGCTTCCGCCATGCGCCCGATTTCGCCGGAGACGAGCAGCCCGCGGCGGATGTAGTCGAGCCAGACGCTCTGGCCGCGTTCGCGCAGCCGCGCGGCGGCGTGCGTCACGGGTTCCCCGCCAGACGCGCGACGAGGGCGGCGGCGCGCTCGGCCACGGCCTCGGCGGTGAAGCCGAATTGCTCCATCATCTCCGCGCCGGGCGCGGACGCCCCGAAGCGGTCGATGCCCATGATCTCGCCGCAGTCGCCCGCGTAGCGTTCCCAGCCGAGGCTCGCGCCCGCCTCGACCACCAGCCGCGCGGCCACGCCGGGGGACAGCACCTCGTCGCGCCAGGCCCGGGGCTGTTCGGCGAAGAGCTCCCAGCTGGGCATGCTCACCACGCGCGCCGCCAGCCCGCGCCCTTCCAGCGTGACCGCCGCCGCGCGCGCCAGCGCCACCTCCGAGCCGGTGGCGATGAGGATCACGTCGGGCGCGCGCGCGGGGTCGCCGTCGAGCACGTAGGCGCCGCGCGCCACGCCGTCCCGTGCGCGGTCCGCCTTCTCAATGACGGGCGTGGACTGGCGCGTGAGGGCGAGCGCCGTGGGGCCGTCGCGTTCGAGCGCCACCCGCCAGGCGGCGGCGGTTTCGTTGGCGTCGGCGGGGCGGATGACGGTCAGCCCGGGGATGGCCCGCAGCGCCATCAGGTGCTCGACCGGCTGATGCGTGGGGCCGTCCTCGCCCACGCCGATGCTGTCGTGCGTGAACACGTAGACGGCGCGGCAACCCATGATGGCGCCCAGCCGCATGGCCCCCCGCATCCAGTCGGAGAAAACGAGGAAGGTGCCGCCGAAGGGGACGAGCCCGCCGTGCAGGGCGATGCCGTTGAGGACGCCCCCCATGGCGTGTTCGCGCACGCCGAAGCGGAGGTTGCGCCCTTCCGGCGACTCGCGCCCGAAATCGCCCAGCCCGGCCAGGTAGGTGTTGGTGGAGGAGGCCAGGTCGGCGGAGCCCCCGACCAGTTCGGGGAGCGCGGCGGCGAGCGCGTTCAACGTCTTGCCCGAGGCCTGCCGCGTGGCCAGCGCGGGCGTCTCCTCCGGCATGAAGGCCGGGAGGGCGGCCTCCCAGCCGTCGGGCAGTTCGCCCGCCGTCACGCGCCGCCATTCCGCCGCCAGGTCGGGATGGTCGCGCGCCCAGTCGTCGAGGCGCGCGCGCCAGTCGTCCTGCCGCGCCACGCCCTCGGCCAGCGCCGCGCGGAACGTGGCGAGCGCGTCGTCGGGCACGTGGAAGGCGGGCTCGACGGGCCAGCCCAGCGCCTCCTTCGTGAGCCGCACCTCCTCCGCGCCCAGCGCCGCCCCGTGCGCGGCGGAGGTGCCCGCCTTGTTCGGGCTGCCATGCGCGATCTCCGTGGCCGCCGCGATGAGCGACGGGCGCGCCTCCTCCGCCAGGGCCGCGCGGATGGCCGCGTCGATGGCGTCCAGGTCGTGGCCGTCGATGCGCTGCACGTGCCAGCCGCAGGCGCGGAAGCGTTCGCCCACGTCCTCGGCGAAGGCGAGGTCCGTGCCGCCGTCGATGGTGATGCCGTTGTCGTCGTAGAGCAGCGTCAGCTTGCCCAGCCCCAGCGCGCCCGCCAGCGAGACGGCCTCGGCGGCCACGCCCTCCATCAGGTCGCCGTCGCTCACCAGCGCCCAGGCGCGGTGGTCGACGACGGCGTGGCCGGGGCGGTTGAAGCGCGCCGCCAGCATGCGCTCGGCGATGGCCATGCCCACGGCGTTGGCCACGCCCGAGCCGAGCGGCCCGGTGGTCGCCTCCACGCCCGGCGTGAGGCCCCGTTCGGGGTGCCCGGGCGTGCGGCTGCCCCACTGGCGGAAGCGCCGCAGCTCGTCCAGCGGCAGGTCGTAGCCGGTCAGGTGGAGCAGCGCGTAGAGCAGCATGGAGGCGTGGCCGGCGGAGAGCACGAAGCGGTCGCGGTCGGGCCAGGCGGGGTCGGCAGGGTTGTGGCGCAGGAAGCGCGTCCAGAGCGCGTAGGCCAGCGGCGCGGCCCCCATGGGCGCGCCCGGATGGCCCGAATTGGCGGCCTGCACGGCGTCCATCGCCAGCGTGCGGATCGTGTTGATCGCGCGATGGTGCGGCGTTCCGGCGGTTGCGCTCATGCGCTGCGGCGCTCCGGCTGAGGATGGCGGCGGCTTGCCAGCGCAAGGCTAGCACGAACGCCCCGCAGCGGCTGGCCCGTTGGGCGCGGGCGTGCCACGATTCGCGCGGCATGGCGCGCGTGCGCATCACCGAGACCGCGATCCGCGACGGACACCAGTCGCTGCTGGCCACGCGCATGCGCACGGAGGACATGATCCCCGCGCTGGAGCGCATGGACGCCGCCGGCTACGGCAGCATCGAGTGCTGGGGCGGCGCCACCTTCGACACGGCCATGCGCTTCCTGCTGGAAGACCCGTGGGAGCGGCTGCGCGAGGTGAAGCGGCGGCTCGCGCACACGCCCACGCAGATGCTGCTGCGCGGCCAGAACGCCGTGGGCTACCGCCACTACGCGGACGACGTGGTGCGCGCCTTCTGCGAGAAGGCGGTCGAGAACGGCATGGACGTCTTCCGCATCTTCGACGCGCTCAACGACACGCGGAACCTGGAGACGGCCTTCGACGGCGTGAAGCGCGCGGGCGGGCACGTGCAGGGCACGCTCTGCTACACGACCAGCCCGGCGCACGGCGTCGAGAGCTTCGCGGCGCTGGCGGGGCGGCTGGTGGAGATGGGGGCCGACTCGCTGTGCATCAAGGACATGGCGGGGCTGCTCAGCCCGGTGATGGCGGAGCGGCTGGTGCGGCGCATCAAGGGCGACCATCCGCACATGCCCCTGCAGCTGCATTGCCACGACACGTCGGGCTACGCGGAGATGGCCTACCTGCTGGCCGTGCGCGCGGGGGCGGACGCCATCGACTGCGCCATCAGCCCGCTGGCGGGGGGCACCTCGCAGCCGGCCACGGAGACGCTGGTGGCGGCGCTGGCGGAGGACGCGGAGCTGGACACGGGCATCGCGCTCGACGACCTGGCGGGCACGGCGGAGTACTTCGCGGGCGTGCGGCGGCGCTACTGGAAGCATGAAAGCCACCTGCTGGGGGTGGACGCGGGCGTGCTCCGCCACCAGGTGCCGGGGGGCATGATCTCGAACCTCGTGGGCCAGCTGCGCGAGCAGGGGCAGGAGGCCAGGCTGGGCGAGGTGCTGGAGGAGAACGCGCGCGTGCGGGCCGACCTCGGCTATCCGCCGCTGGTCACGCCCAGCTCCCAGATCGTGGGCTCGCAGGCCGTGCTCAACGTGCTCACGGGCAAGCGCTACGGCACGGTCACGCGCGAGACGCGCAACCTCGCGCGCGGGCTCTACGGCGCCACCGCGGAGCCCATCGCGCCGGAGGTGCTGGCGCGGGTGCTCGACGACGAGGATCCCATCACGCACCGCCCCGCCGACGACCTCGAGCCGGAGCTGGAGGCGGCGGCGACGGAGATCGGCGAGCTGGCGGAAAGCGCGGAGGACGTGCTGTCGTACGTCATGTTCCCGCAGCCCGCGCGGCGTTTCCTGGAATGGCGGCGCGAGGGCGGCGGGCCGGAGCGCGAGCTGGTGGCCGCCGTGGTGGGGGCGATGGCCGTGCGCGAGCGCTCGAACGCGCGCCCGCACGCCGCGCCCGCGCCCGCGGCGGCTTCGGCGGGCGGCGGCGACTGGCGGCGCTTCGGGCGCATGAGGCAGATGCCCTGATGGCGACGGTCACCATCGGCGGACGCTCCTACGAGGTGGAGGTGCGCGGCGAGACGGTCGTCGTGGACGGCCACGAGTTCGCCGTGAAGGTGGAGCGCGGCGAGGCGTACGACACGGTGACGGCGGGCGGCGTGGGCTATCGCGTGGCCCTGCCGCCGGAGGGGGAGCGCGAGTCGGGCATGGCCGTCGAGGTCGACCACCGGCCCTTCACGCTGGAATGGGAGGGGCGGCTGGGCGGCGGGCCCGCGCGTCGCGTGGCGAAGCCCGCCGCCGCGCGTTCCGCCCCGGCGACGGGCGGGAACGTGGCGGGCGGCGTGGCGGCGCAGCTGTCGGGGCGCGTGCTGCGCGTGGCCGTGGCCGCGGGCGAGACGGTGGAGGCGGGCCAGCTGCTGCTCGTGCTGGAGGCGATGAAGATGGAGAACGAGATCAACGCGCCGCGCGCGGGCGTGGTGAAGGACGTGCCCGTGGGCGAGGGCGACCAGGTGTCCGAGGGCGATACGCTGGTGGTGCTGGAGTAGGCCATGCCGGTGAAGGAACTGCGGGACCAGCGCCACAACGCCGTGCTCGACGAGATCGCGGCGGCGCGCTTCCCCTACCCCAACGAGGAGCGCCCCCAGCTGGAGACGCTGCTGAACCTGCCCGAACCGGTCATCTCCGCGGGCCAGTGGCGGGGCGAGCCGCTCTATCCCGACATCGTGGTCGTGCGGCGGCCGGGGCAGTGGCTGGAGATGATGGCGGAGGTGGAGACGGCGGACTCCCTCACGGACGAGCAGGCGGAGACGCGCTGGGCGCCGTTTTCGCGGCAGGGCGCGCTCCTGCTCTACGTGCCCGCCGGGCGCGTGACGGAGACGAAGCGGCTGTGCAAGCGGCACGGCGTGCGCGTGCGGGGCATCCGCACGTGGCGCTACCGGCCCGTGTGGGGCCTCACCGTGCGCGAAGCCTGACGGGGGCATGAGCGAGCCGCGCCCCGCCCTCAACGTCTATTTCGACGTGGACCACACGCTCGTCTACCCCACGCAGGCGGCGAGCGCGCTGCGTCCGGGGGCGCGCGAGGCCATGGCCCGCATCAAGGCCGCCGGACACAGCGTCTACGTGTGGTCGGCGGGCGGCCAGACGTACAGCGAGCGCACGGTGGAGCGCCACGGGCTGGGCGAATGGGTGGACGGCTGCTTCGACAAGCACCCGCGCGTCGATCCGCCGCCGGACGTGATCGTCGACGACGACTGGTACCTCGTGGAGAAGTACGGCGGCTACCTCGTCTCGCAGTACAAGGCGGTGGACGAGCGCGACCGCGAGCTGCTGGACGTGGCGGGGCGCATCCTCGCGCCGCCTCAGGGCAGGCGCAGGGCGTAGAGCACGCCCGGCTGGCCGTAGCCCACGGGCACGACCAGCGTGTCCCCGGCCACGGCGGGCCAGCCGTTGATGCCGCCGGGGGCCTGGTGCCGCCAGACCACCTCGCCGGTGGCGCGGTCGTGCGCGAGGATGACGCCCGTGATCACGGAGGTGAAGACGAGGTCGTTCACGACGGTGGCCCCGCCGAAGCCGTCGCCGGGCAGATCCACGTCCCAGACCACGTCGCCGGTGGCGGCGTCGATGGCGATCAGCTGGCTGGGGTGGACGCCGAGGCTCAGGTTCCCCTCCGGGTGCTCCGGCGAGTCGTAGACGGTGGGGGCGTTGACGACGGAGACGTAGACGACGCCCTCGGCCACGGCGATGGGCGTGACCACGCCGCCCGCCGCGCCGGGCATCACCTCCAGTTCGCCCTCGAAGCGCTCCAGGTCGTCGTTCTGATGGATGCCGACGGGGGTGTCCCAGAGCACCGCGCCGTCGGGGTCGAGGCCGATGACGCGCCCCATCTTGCCCGTGCTGATGACGACCGCGCGCCCGTCCGCCAGCGTGGCGATGCCGGTGAGCACGGCGTCGCGGTCGAAGATGTCGTGGGCGACGTGCTGGCGGCCCCAGCGCAGCTCGCCGTCGTCGATGCCGATGGCGAGGATAGAGTCGGTCCAGCGGTTGTCGCCGGGGCGGCTGCTCCCGTTGGGCCAGCCCGCGACGCCGGGGAAGGGGTAGGGGTTGGAGATGCCCCAGTAGGCCACGCCCGCGTCGAGGTCCACGGCGGGCGGATGCCAAGCCCCGCCGCCGCTGTTGATCCCGGGATGGCCCCAGAGGTCTTCGGAGACGATGGTGTCGAAGGACCAGCGGACGTCGCCCGTGACCGCGTCGAGGCCGTACAGGGTTCCGCGCGCGCCCGGCTGGGAGAGCGAGCTGGTGGCGGCCAGCACGGTGTCCCCGGCCACGACGGGCTGGAAGTTGACGAGGCCGCCGTTGGCGAGGATGTCGGTGGACCAGAGGCGCGCGCCGTCGGCGGCGCGGTAGGCGGCGATGGCGCGGCCCGCGTGGTTGGCGTAGACGCAGCCGCCGTGCACGGCCACGCCGCTGGGGCCGTAGACCCACTCGTCCACCTCGACCAGCCAGCGGCGGTTGCCCGTGCGCAGGTCCACGGCGTGGACGTTCGTGCGCAGGTCGCCGAGGTAGACGACGCCGTCGCGGATGACGGGGGTGGTGGCGGCGATGCCGAACCGCCCGCCGCTGGGCAGGGCGTAGGCCCAGGCCCGCTCCAGCGTGCGCACGTTGGCGGCGGTGATGGCGGAGGCGAAGGTGGCGCGGCTGCCGGCGAGGTCGTAGTTGGGGCGGGACCAGCCCGCGGCGTCGAGGGCCTCGGCGGCCTGACAGGGGCGCGGACGGGCCGCCGCCGTCGGGGAGGGGCTTTCGGTAGGCGCGGCGGGAACGGCGGGAACGGCGTCCCCGCCTCCGCAGGCGGCCAGCGCGAGCGCGCAGGCGATGGCGGCCGGAAACGGGGGCGCGCGCATGCCGCAACCTTAGCAGGGGAATGCATAGGCGGCGGGCGTGGTACGATCAGCGCGAACGGGCGCGCGGGCGTCCGATCCGAAGGAGAAGCATGAGCGAAGCGCCGCTGCTCGAGATCGAGGGCCTGCGCGCCAGCGTGGCGGGCAAGGAGATCCTGACGGGGCTGAGCCTGACCGTGCGCGCAGGCGAGGTGCACGCCATCATGGGGCCGAACGGCTCCGGCAAGAGCACGCTGGCGAACACGCTCATGGGCAATCCGCGTTACGTCGTCACGGGCGGGGCCGTGCGCTTCCGCGGGGAAGCGCTGGAGGGGCTGGCGCCGGACGAGCGCGCGCGGCTGGGCCTCTTCCTCGCCTTCCAGTATCCGGTGGCGGTGCCGGGCGTGACGGTCGTGAACTTCCTGCGCCAGGCGGTGAACGCCGTGCGCGGGGAGGAGATGCCGGTGCGCGAATTCCGGCAGGAGCTGTTCGCGCGCATGGAGCAGCTGCGGGTGGACCGCGATTTCGCGCGGCGCTACCTGAACGACGGCTTCAGCGGCGGCGAGAAGAAGCGCGCGGAGATGCTGCAGCTGGCCATGCTCCAGCCGCGGCTGGCGGTGCTGGACGAAACCGATTCGGGGCTCGACATCGACGCCCTGCGCACGGTGGCGGACGGCGTGAACGCGCTCATGAACGAGGACATGGGGCTGCTGCTGATCACGCATTACCAGCGGCTCCTCAACTACATCCGCCCGCGGTTCGTGCACGTGCTGGTGGGCGGACGCATCGTGCGCTCGGGCGGGCCCGAGCTGGCCGAGGAACTCGAGGCGCGCGGCTACGACGCCATCGAGACGGCCGCCGCGCCCACGGCCTGACCGGAGAGGAGAGAACGATGACGGCGACGCCGATGGTCCGCGAGGACGGCTACAAGTGGGGCTTCTTCGACGAGGAGGAAGCGCTCTTCAAGGCGAACAAGGGGCTCACGCCGGAGATCGTGCACACCATCTCCGACCTGAAGGACGAGCCCGCGTGGATGCGCGAGCAGCGCCTGCGCGCGCTGGACCTCTTCCACGAGAAGGAGAACCCGCCCTGGGGCACGAAGCTGCTGGAGTCGATCGATTTCGACGACATCCACTACTTCGTGCGCGCCACCGACCGCGACGAGCGCTCGTGGGACGACGTGCCCGAGTACATCCGCCGCACCTTCGACAAGCTGGGCATCCCCGAGGCGGAGAAGAAGTTCCTGGCGGGCGTGGGCGCGCAGTACGACTCCGAGGTGGTCTACCACAACATCCGCGAGGACCTGGAGAAGCTGGGCGTGGTCTTCCTGGGCATGGACCAGGGGCTGGCCGAGCACGAGGACATCGTGCGCGAGTACTTCGGCACGGTGGTGCCCGCGGGCGACAACAAGTACGCCGCCCTGAACAGCGCCGTGTGGTCGGGCGGCTCCTTCATCTACGTGCCGCCGGGGGTGAAGGTGGACATCCCCCTGCAGGCCTACTTCCGCATCAACACGGAGAACATGGGGCAGTTCGAGCGCACGCTGATCATCGCGGACGAGGGCAGCCAGGTGCATTACGTCGAGGGCTGCACGGCCCCCGTCTACAGCAGCGACTCGCTGCACAGCGCGGTGGTGGAGATCGTGGTGAAGAAGGGCGCGCGCGTGCGCTACACGACCATCCAGAACTGGTCCAACAACGTCTACAACCTCGTGACCAAGCGCGCCGCCGCCTACGAGGACGCGGTGATGGAGTGGGTGGACGGCAACCTCGGCTCGAAGCTGACGATGAAGTTCCCCAGCGTCTTCCTGCTGGAGCCCGGGGCGCACGGCGAGATCCTGTCGCTGGCCTTCGCGGGCGCGGGGCAGCACCAGGACGCGGGCGGCAAGGTGGTGCACCTCGCCCCCGACACCACCTCCACGGTCGTCTCCAAGTCGCTCAGCAAGGACGGCGGGCGCACCAGCTACCGCGGCCTGCTGAAGGTGGCCGAGGGCTGCGACAACGTGCGCTCCAGCGTGCGCTGCGACGCCCTGCTGCTGGACGAGGAGTCGCGCTCCGACACCTACCCCACCATGGAGGTGGACGCCCCCGACGTGTCCATCGAGCACGAGGCCTACGTGTCCAGGCTGAGCGAGGAGCAGCTGTTCTACCTGCAGACGCGCGGGCTGAGCGAGGACGCGGCGGCCAAGATGATCGTCAACGGCTTCGTCGAGCCGATCGTCAAGGAGCTGCCGATGGAGTACGCCGTGGAGCTGAACCGCCTGATCGAACTGCAGATGGAAGGCGCCATCGGCTAGGCCGCGGGCGCGACGACCATGACGACCGCCGCGGACACCGCCACCGTCGGGGAGGCGCTCGACCCCGCGGCCAGCCGCGCCCTCGGCGAGGCGCTGGCCGACGGCCCGACGGTGGCCGCCCTGCGCGCGCGGGGGGCGGCGGCGCTGGACCATGCGGCCATGCCCTCGCCCGCGCGCGACCGCCCGTGGAAGTACGTCGACGCCGCCAGCCTCGACCTCTCGCGGCTGGCCCCGCCCTCCCTTCCGCGCGAGGCGCCCGCGGGCGATCCCCTCGCGCCCGGCTCGCTGCTGCTGCGCGACGGCGGCGTGGCGGCGCGCGGCGCGACCCCGGCGGGGCTGACGCTGGCCGCCTTCGGCGAGGCCGGGGAGGACGCGCTGGCGGGCCTCGGCGAGGCGCTTCCGCCCGACGGCGGCGACCGCCCGCGCGCGCTCCACTACGCCTTCCTGACCGGCGGCGTGGTCGCGCGCACGGCGGCGGACGCGGAGATCGCCGCGCCCGTGCGCATCACGCGCGAATTCGCGGCGGACGGATCGCTGGCCGCGCCGCACACGCTCATCGTGGCGGGCGCGAACAGCCGCCTCGCCGTCATCGAGGAGTACCGCTCGGAGGAGGGCGAGCTGGCCGTGCTGCCCGCCGTCGAGATTCTGGCGGGGCCGGGCGCGACCGTGCGTTACGCGGCGGTGCACCGCTGGGGATCGGGGACGCGCGCCTTCGCCGGGCAGCGCGCGGTGGCGGAGCGCGCCGCCGCCATCGTGAGCCTCAGCCTGGTGACGGGCGGGCGGCTGGTGAAGGGCAGCATCGCCTCCGCGCTGGAGGGGCGGGGATCGAGCAGCGAGCTGTACGGCCTCGCCGTGGGCGGCGGCGATGAACAGGTCGACTTCGACACGCTGCAGGACCACGTGGGCGAGGACACGCGCAGCGACCTGCTCTTCAAGTCGGCGCTGGGGGGGCGCTCGCGGGGCGTCTACTACGGCGTCACGCGCGTGGGGCTGGGGGCGCGGCGCGCGGACGCGCACCAGGAGAACCGCACGCTGCTGCTCAGCCGCGCGGCGCGGGCGGACAGCGACCCCGTGCTCGAAATCCTCACGAACGACGTGTCGCGCGTGAGCCACGGGGCGACGGCGGGGCCGGTGGATCAGGAGGAGCTGTTCTACATCCGCTCGCGGGGAATCACGCCCGAGGAGGCGGTGGGCCTGCTGGTGCGCGGCTTCCTCGGCGAGCCGCTCGACCGCGGCGCGCCCGAGGGGATGCGCGAGGAGCTGGGCGCGCTCGTGGAGGCCAAGCTGCGGACGCTGGGGGCGGGGTCGTGAGCGGCCTCGACGCGGCGCGGCTGCGGGCCGATTTCCCCATCCTCGCGCGCGAGGTGAACGGCCACCCCCTCGTCTACCTCGACAACGCCGCCACCACGCAGAAGCCGCGCGCCGTGATCGACGCCCTGACGCGCTACTACGAGACGCGGAACGCGAACATCCACCGCGGCATCCACGCGCTGTCGGTGGAGGCCACGGAGGCCTACGAGGAGGCGCGCGGCAAGGCGGCGCGGCACATCGGCGCGCGGCCTGCGGACGTGGTCTTCACGCGCAACGCCACGGAGTCCATCAACCTCGTGGCGCGGGCCTGGGGCGACGCCCGCGTCGGCGAAGGCGACGAGATCGCCCTCACCATCATGGAGCACCATTCGAACATCGTGCCCTGGCAGCAGCTGGCGGGGCGCACGGGCGCGCGCCTGCGCTACGCCGGCATCGACGCGGAGGGGCGGCTCGACCTCGATTCCCTGCGCGCCCTCATCGGGCCGCGCACGAAGCTCGTGGCCGTCACGCACATGTCGAACGTGCTGGGCTCGATCACGCCCGTGGCCGAGGTGGCGGAGATGGCGCGGGCGGCGGGCGCGGCGCTGCTGGTGGACGGCGCGCAGAGCGCCCCCCATCTGCCCGTGGACGTGACGGCGCTGGGCTGCGATTTCTTCGCCTTTTCCGCGCACAAGATGCTGGGGCCGACGGGCGTGGGCGCGCTCTGGGCGCGTCCCGGCCTGCTGGACGAGATGGACCCCTTCCTCGGCGGGGGCGAGATGATCGCGCTGGTGCGCGAGGACGAATCGACCTGGGCGGCGCCGCCCAACCGCTTCGAGGCGGGCACGCCCAACATCGCCGGCGTCATCGCCTTCGGGGCGGCGCTGGACTACCTGCGCGGCGCGGGCATGGAGGCCATCCACGCGCACGAACGGGCGCTGACGGCCCGCGCCATCGAGGCGCTGTCGCGCACGGGGGGCGTGACGCTGCACGGCCCGCGCGACGTGGAGGCGCGCGGCGGCGTGGTCAGCTTCACGGTGGAGGGCGCGCACCCGCACGACGTGAGCACCATCGTGGACGCGCGCGGCGTGGCCATCCGCGCGGGGCACCATTGCGCCCAGCCGCTCATGCGCCATCTGGGCGCGGCGGCCACGAACCGCGCCAGCTTCGCCCTCTACAATGAGGAGCGGGAAATCGACGTCCTCGTCGAGGCGCTCGACGAGGTGAAACGGATTTTCGGTCGTGTCGAGAGCCGAACCGCCGTTTGACGACCTCTACCGCGAGGTCATTCTGGACCACTACCGGCGTCCCCGGAACGCGGGCGCGCTGGAGGCGCCCACGCACCGCGCGGAGGGGCTGAACCCCCTCTGCGGCGACGAGGTGGCGCTCGAACTGGTGGTGGAGGGGGACGCCATCCGCGCCACCGCCTTCCAGGGGCGGGGCTGCTCCATCAGCCAGTCCAGCGCCAGCATGATGACGGAGCGCATCCGCGGGACGACGGTCGCGGAGACGCGGCGGCTGATGGGCCTGTTCGAGGCGCAGCTGACGGAGGACGCCGAGCCCGATCCGGCGCTGGGCGACCTCGAGGCGCTCCACGGCGTGGCCCGCTTCCCCGTGCGCGTGAAGTGCGCCCTGCTGTGCTGGAAGGTGCTGCGCGAGGCGCTTGAACCGCTCGAACCCGTCGAATCCGTCGACGACCGCTAGCAAGGAGGAGCCGTCATGGCCGAGACCGAAACGAAGATCCGCCCCACGGACGAGGAGCTGCGCGAGCGCATCCGCGAGGTGAAGGACCCCGAGATCGACATGAGCATCGTCGACCTGGGGCTCGTCTACGGCATCGAGTGGGACGAGGGCACGGTGAACGTGCGCATGACGCTCACCAGCCCGGGCTGCCCGCTGGGCCCCATCATCCGCGGGGCCGTCTACGCCAAGGTGAAGGACATGCCGGGCGTGGAGGACGTGGACGTGGAGATCGTGTGGAGCCCGCCGTGGGATCCGCGCACGATGGCGAGCGAGGACGTGAAGATGGCGCTCGGCATCTGGTAGGGCGCGCGGGGCGCGCGACGGGGGGCGCCGATGACGTGCGAACAGGAGACGGCCGCGATCCTGCGCGGGGCGGGCCAGCGCGTGACGCCCCAGCGGCTGCTGGTGGCCGCCGTGCTGCGCCACGCGGGGCGGCACCTGAGCGCCGCCGAGATCGCGCGCGAGGTGCGCGCCCGCTACCCCGTCGTCGACGTCAGCACCGTCTACCGCACGGTGGAGATGCTGAAGGGGCTGCACCTGGCCACGGCCACGGACATGGGCGGCGACGACCTCCTCTTCGAGTGGTCCGCGGGGGAGGCGCACCACCACCTCATCTGCTCGCGCTGCCGCGCCATGCAGGTGCTCGACCGCGCCTACCTGGACGGGCTGGCGGAGCGCGTGGGGCGCGACTTCGGCTTCCAGGCCGACGTGCACCACTTCGCCATCTTCGGCCTCTGCCGCGACTGCCGCGCGGAGGGCGGGGCGTGAGCGCGCCGGAGCCGCTGCTGCGGGAGCTGCGCCGCGCGCTGGGGCGGGAGCACGTGCTCGACCGGCCCGAGGACCTGCTCGTCTACGAGCTGGACGGCACCATCGACCGCTCCCTTCCCGACGCCGTGGTCTTCCCCGACGGCGCGGAGCAGGTGCGGGCGGTGGTGCGCGCCTGCCGGGAATACGGCGTGCCCGTGACGCCGCGGGGCCGGGCACGGGGCTGAGCGGCGGGGCGGTGGCGGCGCGCGGGGGCGTGGTGCTGGCCACGGCGCGCATGCGGCGCATCCTCTCGCTCGACGCGGCCGAGCGCGTGGCCGTGGTGGAGCCGGGCGTGGCCAACATCGCGCTGTCGGAGGCGGCGGCGGCGCACGGCCTCTTCTACGCCCCCGATCCGAGCAGCCAGAAGGCCTGCACCATCGGCGGCAACGTGGCCGAGAACGCGGGCGGGCCGCACTGCCTCGCCCTCGGCGTCACCACCAACCACGTGCTGGGCATGGAGGTGGTGACGGCGGACGGCGCCATCGAGTGGCTGGGAAGCCTCGGCCCGGAACCGTCCGGCTACGACCTGCGCGGGCTCTTCACCGGCTCCGAGGGCACGCTCGGCGTGGCCACCAGGATCGCGGCGCGCCTGCTGCCCGCGCCCGATGCGGTGGTCACGCTGCTGGCCATCTTCGCGGACGTGGAGGCGGCCAGCGAGACGGTTTCGGCGGTCATCGGCGCGGGGCTCGTGCCCGCCGCGCTGGAGATGATCGACCGCGTCACGCTGCAGGCGGCGGAGGCGGGCCTGCGCTGCGGCTATCCGCCCGAGGCCGGGGCGGTGCTGCTGATCGAGCTGGACGGCATCGCCGCGGTGGTGGACGAGCAGGCGGCGCGGGCGGAGGCGGCCTGCCGCGCGCACGGCGCCAGCGAGGTGCGCCGCGCCAGCGATCCGGTCGAGCGCGAGCGGCTGTGGAAGGGGCGCAAGGGGGCCATCGGGGCGCTGGGCCGCATCGCCCCCAACTACTACCTGCTGGACGGCGTGGTGCCGCGCTCGCGTCTGGTGGAGACGATGCGCGCCGTGGGCGACATCGCCGCCCGCCACGATTTCCCCGTGGCCAACGTGTTCCACGCGGGCGACGGCAACCTGCATCCCTGCCTGCTCTTCGACGAGCGCGAGGCGGGGGCGACGGCGCGCGTGCTGGAGGCGGGAGCGGCGATCATGCGCGTGTGCGTGGAGGCGGGCGGCGCGCTCACGGGCGAGCACGGCGTGGGCTTCGAGAAGCAGCGCTTCATGCCCTGGCTCTACGGCGAGGCCGACCTCGAGAACATGGGGCGCGTGCGCGGCGTCTTCGGCAACGAGGGCGGCTTCAACCCCTGCAAGATGCTGCCCGAGGGCGCCGGCTGCGGCGAGATGGCGGGCCACGCGGGGGCGGTCGCCGCCGCCGGTCCCGGGGCCTGGGTCTGATGGCGGGGGCCGTCGCAGCCATGCCGCTGCTGGCCGGGCGCGCGCCCGAGGCCGTGATCGCGCCCGCCGGGCTCGACGAGCTGCGCGCCGTCGTGGCCGAACGCGACGGGCGCACGCTGGTCCCCGTGGGCGGGGGCACGCAGCTGGCGCTCGGCGGCGCGCCGCGCGGACGCTTCGCGCTGCTCGACCTGCGCGCGGCGCTGGACGGCGAAATCGAGCACGAGCCCGCCGACCTGACCGTGGTCGCGCCCGCGGGCGTGACGCTGGCCGCCCTCGACGCGCGGCTGGCGGAGGCGGGCCAGCGCCTGCCCATCGACCCGCCGCGCGCGGAGGAGGCCACCGTCGGGGGCGCGCTGGCGACGGGCGTGGGCGGCCCCTTGCGCACGCGCCACGGCCCGCCGCGCGACTTCGCGCTGGGCATGACCGTGCTGCGCGCGGACGGCGAGCTGGTGAAGGCGGGCGGGCGCGTGGTGAAGAACGTGACCGGCTACGACCTCATGCGCCTCTGGTGCGGCTCGCTGGGCACGCTGGGCGTCATCGCGTCGGTGGCGCTGCGGGCCCTGCCGCGGCTGGAAACGGTCGACCTGCGCTTCCGCGCGGACTCGCTGGCGGAGGGGCGGGCGCTGGCGGAACGCTTCGCGCGCGCCGACCTGCGCCCCGAACTGCTCGACCTGACGCGCGGCGCGGACGGCGGCTGGCACGGCGTCACACGGCTGGCGGCTGGCGCGGTCGAGGCCGCGCGGACCGTCGCCCGCGCGGACCTGGAGGCGTGCGACGGGCGCGACTACCTGGCCGCGCGCGACCTCGGCTTCGGCCCCGACGACGCCCTCACCCTGCGCGCCTCCTGCCCGATGGGCATGGTCGAGGATGCGGCTAGGGCCTTCGCGGCGCTGGAACCGGCGCGGATGCTGGCGCGTCCGCTGGCCCGCGAGGCGCGCGCCAGCTGGGAGAACGGGGCGACGCCGGATGCCAAGGCGCTGGCGGAGGCCGTGCGGGCGCTGCGGGCGGCGCTGGCGGAGAGCGGCGGCGACGTGGTGGCGGAGCGCCTGCCCGACGAGTATCGGGGCGCCGTCGAACCGTGGGGCCGCCCGCGCGCGTTCGGGCGCATGGCCGCGGTGAAGGCCGCGTTCGACCCCGACGGGCGGCTGAACGCGGGCCGCTTCGTGGGCGGCCTCTGATGGGCGGCTGGCCGCTCGCCGCGGACGCCCCCGACGACGCCGACCTGGCGAAGTGCGTGCATTGCGGGCTGTGCGTGAACGCCTGCCCCACGTACGTGGTGACGGGGCTGGAGACGGAATCGCCGCGCGGGCGCATCCACCTGGCGCGCGCGGTGGCGGAGGAGCGCATCCCCCTGAGCGAGACCGTGCGCGGGCACTGGGAACTGTGCCTGCAGTGCCGCGCCTGCGAGGCCGTCTGCCCGAGCGGCGTGCCCTACGGGCGCATCATGGAGCGCGCGCGGGCGCAGCTGGCCGCCGTGCCCGCGCCCCGCGCGCGCGACCGCTGGGCACGGCGATTGCGGCGGCTGGCGCTGCGGCAGGTGGCGGCGAGGCCGCGGGCGCTGGCGCTGGCGTGCGCGCCCGTGCGCTGGGTCGCGCGTTCGCGGGCGCGCCGCTTCCTGCGCGAGAAGGGGCTGCCGGGCCGCGTCGAGGCGCAGCTGGGGCGTCCCGGCCCGCCCTTCCGCCCCGAACACGGGCGCGCGCCGACGGGCACGGCGGACGAGGTCGCGCTCTTCACGGGCTGCGTCATGGCCGAACTCTTCGGCGACGCGCACCGCGCGACCGTGCGCGTGCTGGAGCGGGCGGGGGCGCGCGTGGCCACGCCCCGCGGGCAGCGCTGCTGCGGGGCGCTGAGCGCGCACGACGGCGACCTGGAGCAGGCGCGAACGCTGGCGCGCGTCAACGTCGCCGCCTTCGAGCGCGCGGGCACGGGGCCCATCGTGGTCAACTCGGCGGGCTGCGGCGCGGCCCTGAAGGAGTACGGCGAGCTGCTGGCGGACGACGCGGGCTGGGCCGAACGGGCGCGAACGCTGTCGGCGCGCGTGCTCGATTTGAGCGAGGCGCTGGCCGCGCGGGAAGCGACGCCGGGGCGCTTGCGCGCGCGCGTCGCCTGGCAGGACGCCTGCCACCTGGCCCACGCGCAGGGCGTGCGCGAACAGCCCCGCGCCCTGCTGCGGGCGCTGGACGGCTGCGAGCTGGTGGAGACGGAGGGCGCGGACCGCTGCTGCGGCGCGGCGGGGCTGTACGGGCTCAGCCAGCCGGGCATGTCGGGGGAGCTGCGGGGGCGCAAGGCGGCGCGGTTCCGCGAACACCGCCCCGACCTCATCGTGACCGCCAACCCGGGCTGCCAGATGCAGTACGAGGCGGCCATTCGCGAGGCGGGCGTGGATGCGCGCGTGCTGCACCTAGCGGAGGCGCTGGACGAGGCGCAGCGGGCCGCGGAAGCGCCCTAGCGCCAACCCCGTAGAGTGGGGCCGCCACCCGAGCGCGGACGCGCTCGGGCTGAAGGCGTTGGAGCGAACATGGCGGGCGAACTGGCGGGCGTGCGCATGGCCGTCGAGGAGCGCCTCGGCGCGCTCGCGCACGGGGACGCGCCGCGCCGCGCGGTGCTGCCCGAGGCGGCGCGGGCGGTGGCCATCGCGGCCATCGCGGCCCTGCGCGCGGGCCCCACGCTGGCGCTCACGGCGACGCCGGGCCGCGCCGCCGCGCTGGCGGAGGAACTGGCGCTCCACGCGGGCGCGGAACTGCCGGTGGCGCGCCTGCCGGAGACGGAGCGGCTGCCCTACGAGCTGTCCGAGGACGATGCCGCCGCCGTGGCCGAGCGCGACCGCGCGCTGCGCCGCCTGCACGGGGACGCCCCCGCCGTCGTGGCCGCTTCGTGGACCGCGATCTCGGAGTTCCGCGCGGGACCGCAAGAGGGCGCGGGCATCGAGCTGCGCGCGGGCGGCACGTTCGCGCCCGAGGCGCTCCAGCGGCGGCTGGAGGAGGCGGGCTACGCCATCGAGCCGTCCGCCGCCGAGCCGGGCATGGCCGCGCGCCGCGGCGGCATCCTCGACGTGTTTCCGGCGGGCGCGGAGACGCCCCTGCGCGTCGAGTTCCTCGGCGACGCCATCGAGAGCATCCGGCGCATCGACGTGGCCACGCAGCGCAGCGTCGCGCGCGTGGAGGCGGCCGCCATCCCGCCGCTGGCCAGCCATTCGCCCGAGGCGCGCGAGCGGGCGCGGGCGCTGCGCGACGCCATCGCCATCGGCGGCGAGGGCGCGGAGGCGCTGGCCCAGGAGCTGGAGCTGGTGGCGAACGGCGAGCGCAGCCGCTTCCCCGGGGCCATCGAACCGCTGCTGAACCGCGCCACCGCGCTGGACCACCTCGCGCCGCACGCGCTGGTCGTCGTGGACGGGGACGCGGAGGGGGAGGAGGCGCTGGCGCGGCACCTGCGCCACCAGCGGGAGGCGCGCGCGGCGCTGGAGGAGCGCGGCGAACTGCCCGCCGGGCTGCCCGCGCTCAACCTCGACCCGGCGGGCGTGCGGCGCGCGCTGGGGGAACGCGCCGACCACGTGGATCTGGGCCGCTTCGGCGCGGAGGAGACGCGCCTGCCCTTTACGCCTGCGCCGGTCTTCGGCGGGCGCATCCGCGAGGTGGTGGCGTGGGCGGCGGCGCGCGCGGGGGAGGGCGCGGCGGTGGTCGTGGCCTCGCAACAGGCCCTGCGGCTGGCCGACCTGCTGGAGGAGGCGGGCGTCGAGCCGCGGCTGGCGCGCACGCTGGACGCGCCGCCCGAAGCGGGGGCCGTCACGGTCGCGCCCGCGGCGGCGGCGGGCGGCTTCCTGCTGGGCGAAACGCTGGCCCTGCTCAGCGACGAGGAGGTGTTCGGGCTGCGGCGTCAGCGGCGGCCCAGCCGCGCCCGGCGGGGCATCGCGCCGGACATCCTGGCCACGCTGCGGGCGGGGGAGTACGTGGTGCACGTCGACCACGGCATCGCGCGCTTCGCGGGGCTGACGCGGCGCGAGTCGGAGGGCGTCGAGCGCGAGTACCTGGAGCTGGAGTACGCCGAGGGCGACCGCCTCTTCGTGCCCACCGACCAGATGGAGGCGGTGCACGCCTACGTGGGGCCGAGCGACCGCCCGCCGTCGCTCACGCGGCTGGGGTCGCAGGAGTGGGCGCGCGCGAAACGGCGCGTGCGGCGGGCGGTGGCCGAGATCGCCCAGGAGCTGCTTGATTTGTACGCGCGGCGGGCGCTGGCCGAGGGCGACGCCTTCGAGCCGGACGGCCACTGGCAGATGGAACTGGAGGGGGCCTTTCCCTTCGTGGAGACGCCCGACCAGCTGCGCGCCATCGCGGACGTGAAGGCGGACATGGAGGCGGCGCGCCCCATGGACCGCCTGATCGCGGGCGACGTGGGCTACGGCAAGACGGAGGTGGCCGTGCGCGCGGCCTTCAAGGCGGTCATGGCGGGCAAGCAGGCGGCGGTGCTCGTGCCCACCACGGTGCTGGCGGAGCAGCACGGCCAGACCTTCCGCGAGCGCATGGGCGGCTTTCCCGTCGAGATCGCCGTGCTCTCGCGCTTCCGCGACGCGGCGGAGCAGCGCGCCATCGTGGAGGGCATCGCCAGCGGCGCGGTGGACGTGGCCATCGGCACGCACCGCCTGCTGCAGCGGGACGTGGCCTTCCGCGACCTGGGGCTGGTGGTGATCGACGAGGAGCAGCGCTTCGGCGTGGCGCACAAGGAGCGCTTCCGCCAGATGCGGGCCGCCGTGGACACGCTCACCATGTCGGCCACGCCCATCCCGCGCACGCTGCAGATGTCGCTGGCGGGCATCCGCGACATGTCCATGGTGGCCACGCCCCCGGAGGAGCGGCTGCCCATCCGCACCTACGTGACGGGCTGGGACGACGAGATCGTGCGCGAGGCCATCGTGCGCGAGCTGGAGCGCGGCGGGCAGGTCTACTTCGTGCACAACCGCGTGCGCGACATCGAGCGGCTGGCCATGCGCCTGCGCGCCATCGTCCCCGAGGCGGCCATCGCCGTGGGCCACGGGCAGATGCCGGAGGAACGGCTGGAGCGCGCCATGCTGGCCTTCGACGCGGGCGAATACGACGTGCTGCTGTGCACCACCATCATCGAGAGCGGGCTGGACTTGCCCAACGTGAACACCATCATCATCAACAACGCCAACCAGTTCGGGCTGGGGCAGCTCTACCAGCTGCGGGGGCGCGTGGGGCGGTCCGCGCGGCGCGCCTTCGCCTACCTGCTGTACGACCGCGACCGCGCCATTTCGGAGAGCGCGCAGAAGCGGCTGGAGGCCATTTTCGAGGCCACGGAGCTGGGCGCGGGTTTTCAGATCGCGCTGCGCGACCTCGAAATCCGCGGCGCGGGCAACCTGCTCGGCGCGGAGCAGAGCGGCCACATCGCCGCCATCGGCTTCGACCTCTTCTCGAAGCTGGTCGCGGAGGCGGTGGAGGCGCTGCGCGGCGGCATGGAGGGCGGAGACGCCCCCGCCGAGCGCACGCTCCCGCCCGCGCCGCGCGTGGACCTGCCCGTGAGCGCCGCCGTGCCCGAGGGCTACGTGGCCGACGTGGAGACGCGGCTGGCCCTCTACGAGCGCATCGCGGCCATCGACGCGCCCGACGGCGTGGCGGCCATGGAGGCGGAGCTGCGCGACCGCTTCGGCGCGCCCCCGCCGCTGGTGGAGAACCTGCTGGCGGTGGCGCTGCTGAAGGCGCTGGGGCGGCGCGCGGGCGTGGAGCGCATCTTCACCAGCGAACACGGCTTCCACCTGCGCCTGCGCGGGGGCGTGCGCGAGGAGCAGCGGCGCGCGGTGGCGGCGCTGGCCGTGCCCGGCGCGCGCACGGGGCCGGAGCAGGTCCGCATCCCGCGCGACGCCGGGGGCGGCGAGTGGCTGCCGCCGCTCACGCGCGTACTGCTGGCGCTGGCCGAGGTCGGGGCGGGCTGATTGGCCCGCATGGCCGCGCGCGCCATACTGGGGCGGTGGACGGCGCCAACCTCTTCACCATGCTCTCCGCCCATCGCCCGGGGGCGGGCGCCTCCCCCTTCGAGGACTACTGCGCGAACGGGCTGGCCTACCTGCTGGCCACGGGCCACGAGCCGTTGGGCGCGCTCTTCGCCGACGCCGCGGGCGCGACGGGCGCGCGCGTCGCGGACGCCGCCGTGCACCCCGTGACGGGCGGCGCGGCCATCGCCGACCTGGCGCTCACGTTCGGCGACGGGCGGCGGGCGCTGGTCGAAATCGCGGTCGCGCCCGGACCGCCGCCGGAGCGTCCGCCCGCGCCGCGCGACGGGGAGGGGCGCGCGCCCGCCGCCGTCTCCGTGACGCCCGACGCGGAGGGCGCGGGGGCCGTCCCCTGGCGCGCCATCGCGGACGCGCTGGCGGCGTCGCCCGAGGCGCTGGGGCGGGAGTTCGCCGAATTCGTGCGCCGCGACGTGCTCGGCCTCGAGGCCGTGGACCTCGACGACGCGCTGCACACGAACCGCCTCTTCGCGCTGGGCGGCGCGGCCCTGCGCGAGCGCTTCGGCGCGGGCGCGCGCTACGAGAACAGCGCCTCCGTGCCCGTGGGGGGCCGCTACCGCTACCTCGGCACCACCTTCGCGCGCGACGGCGGCGAGCCGGACTGCTGGATCGGCGTCGTCAACGAGGCGCTGCCGCTGAGCGAGCACTACCACCTGATGCTGGGCGCGAGGCGCGCGCCGCTGGCGGAACCGGCGGGCCAGCCGCGGGCCACGGGCAACTGGCGCTGGGAGCACTGGACGGGGCTGGGGCGCATCGTGCGTCCCGTGGGCCCGCGCGACTACGCGGCCCTGCTGGCGCGGCTGTGAGCGTGTATCGTTTGGGGACGGGAAGGAGTCTGGCATGACGCTCTGGCTGGTCCGCGCTGGCGGCGATGGCGAATGGGATGAACTGTTTCGCGACGGGAACAGGATCGCCATCGGTTTCGAGCGCGAGGTGGACCTCAACGCGATGGAATCGCGCGACGCCCTCAAGGCCCTGCTGCAAGAAAAATATCCCGCAAGCTCGCCGCAGCGCATCGCGGCCAGCGCCGGGCAGATGTGGACGTTCGCCCGCGTGATGGAGCGAGGCGACTGGGTTGTCGTGCCGTTCAAGACCAATCGTACGATCAACGTCGCCGAGATTGTCAGCGACTACCGCCATACGTCTGACGACCACCCTCACGTCCGTGACATTCGCTGGCTCAAACAGGACATGCCCCGCTCGGACTTCGATCAGGGCCTTCTCAACTCGTTCGGAGGGCGGCGAACCGTCAACCGGGTCAGTCGCAACGATGCGGAACGGCGCATCAGGGCACTGGTGGCGGACGGTGTGGCGCCCCCGTTCACCGGCACCCACACGCCGGATACCGCTGACGACGATGACACCGCCGACGCCGGTAAGGACTTCATCGAAACCGTCGCCGCAGACGAAATCGAACGGCTCATCATCAAGAACTTTCCCCTTCATGCGATGGAACGGCTTGTGCGCGCTCTGCTGGAGGCGCAGGGCTACACCGTCTACCACAGTCCGAAGGGACGGGACAAAGGCATCGACCTGTTGGCCGCGCCCGGTCGGCTCGGTTTCGGTACGCCCCGCATCTGCGTTCAGGTGAAGTCCGGCAGCGGCCCCACGGACAGACCGACGCTCGATCAACTGATCGGCACCATGCAGAACGTCCAGGCCGAGCAGGGCCTGCTCGTTTCGTGGGGCGGCTTCACGAGGGATGTCGAGAGCGAGAAGGCGAAGCAGTTCTTCAAGGTCCGCTTGTGGGACCGCGCGGCGCTGATTGACCAAGTGCTGGAGCATTACGAGAAGCTGGACAGTGACATCAAGGCGAAGCTGCCGCTCAAGCGCATCTGGATCGTCATCCCCGAACCGGAGGAGTAGGCATGCGCTGGCGGCCCGGGGCGTTCCTCGCGCTGGTCCCGCTGCTCGCCGCCATCGCGCTCGGCTGTGGCGACGGTGGCGGTGCGCCTTCTCCGACGGCATCGCCCACGGTTGCCCCCGCGACGCCGTCGCCCACGCCCGTCGCGTCGCCGACGCGCACGGCAACGCGAGCGCCGACTCCGACCGTCACGGCATCGCCGACGCCGACTGCCACGCCGAGCCCGACTCCGACCGCCACGCCCAGCCCATCGCCCACGGCTACGCCGACCGCAACGCCATCGCCGACTCCGCCGCCCACGCCCACCGCGACGCCCGATGCGAACGCGGGGCTGCTGGACATCCTGGAGACGCTGCGCGGTCGCAACCGTGCGCCAGCGCGCTACAACCGCGACGACTTCGGCTATCCGGCTGATTTAGACGACGACTGCATCGATACGCGCCATGAGGTACTCATTGAGGAGGCCACCGGGCCGGTCGAGCTGGATGATGAATGTTATGTCGCGGAGGGGGAGTGGTACGACCCGTTTACGGACCAGACGTTCACGAGCCCGCGCGACCTGCAGGTGGACCACGTGGTGGCGCTGGCGGACGCCTGGTATTCGGGCGCGTGGGCTTGGAGCGAGGAGGAGCGCGCCGAGTTCGCCAACGATCCGGCGAACCTGAACGCCATCGACGGGGAGGAGAACCAGCGCAAGTCGGCGTGGGGACCGGCGGACTACACGCCCGCCAACGAGGCCCACCGCTGCGCCTACCTGGAACAGTACGCGCGCGTGAAGGTGCAGTGGGGGCTGGCGATCACGCAGCGCGACTTCAAGGCGCTGGAAGAGGGCCTGACGGCCTGCGCCATCGCTGGCGAAACGGCGGAGTAGCGCTCAGGCCTTGGCCGGCTCCAGCTCGGCCAGCTCCGCCATCAGCTCCAGCGCCTCCGGCTGGTCCGTGCTCACGGTGATGCCCGTGATGGGGTCGTCGGCCCAGCGCCGGTAGCGCTCGCGGATGCGCTCCGCCGGGCCGATCAGCGCCGTCTCGTCGAGGAACTCGTCGGGCACGGCGGCGGCGGCCTCCTCCTTGTGCCCCGCCAGGAACAGCTCCTGGATGCGGGCGGCGGCCTCGCCGTAGCCGCGCCGCGTCATGGAGTCGTTGTGGAAGTTCTTGGTGCGGTGGCCCATGCCGCCCACGTAGAGCGCCGTGAACGGCTTCATCGCGTCCAGCGCGCCCTTCACGTCGTCGGTGATGCGGACCTGCGCGCCGACCTGGATTTCGAGGTCGGCGAAGCCCTTGCCGCCGCCCGCGCGCCGGAAGCCCTCCTCCAGCCAGGGGCGGAAGCGCGCCAGCTTCTCGCCGGGCACGTAGCCCAGCGGCAGCCAGCCGTCGGCGATTTCGCCGGTGAGGCGCACGTTGGCCTCCGTGCCCGTGCCCAGCCAGATGGGGATGTCGCGGTTCATGTGCAGGATGGAGCGGAGCGGCTTGCCCAGCCCGGACGAGCCCTCGCCCGCGTAGGGCAGCGAGATTTCGCGACCCTCGTGCATGACCGGGCGCTCGCGCGCGAAAATCTTGCGCATGATCGCCACGTAGTCGCGGATGCGCCAGTAGGGCTTGCCCCAGGGCTGGCCGTACCAGCCCTCCACGATCTGCGGGCCGGAGACGCCGAGGCCGGCGATGAAGCGTCCGCCGCCCGCCATGGCGTCCACCGTGGCCGCGCTCATGGCGGCGTTGGCGGGCGTGCGCGCGGCCAGCTGCATGATGCTCGTGCCCAGGCGGATGCGGCTGGTGACGGCGGCCAGGTAGGCCAGCGGCGTGACCGCGTCGGAGCCGTACGCCTCCGCCGTCCACACGGAGTCGTAGCCGAGCCGTTCGGCCAGCTGGACCTTCTCCACGGGCAGCCGCATTTGCGCCCCCGAATAGCCGATGCTCACGCCGAGCTTCATGGCCTCTCCCGCGGGCGGAAAGCGCCGCCCGCGCGCGATTCTACGGGCGCGGCGGCGAAAACGCGCCGGGGGTTGTGGACCGACGGCGGGCGATCGGCCACAATGCGGGCGCACGCTTTGGAGGATTGACGATGGCAGCCGAGACGGCGGTTACCCGCGACGACCTTTTCCGCACGCTGGCGGAACAGTGGCAGAGGACCGAGGACGCCATCGCGGCGCTCGGGGACCACTTCGACCGGACGGCCCACGGCGGCTGGACGGTGGGGGACATCTTCCGCCACGTCACCAGCACCACGCACGACACGTCGGCGGACCTGCGGGCCATGATCGCCTCGGGTTCCTTCCCCATTCCCGCGGACGACGAAAGCGCCAACGCGGCCGGCATCGCCCGCTTCGCGGCGCTCGACCACAAGATGCTGCGCATCGAGCTGAACACGGCCCACGGCGTGGTCTGGATGTACGTGCAGCGCTTCAGCGACGAGGACCTGGCGCAGAGCTACGACCTCGCGGGCAACTCCTTCACGCTGGGGGAGACGCTGGGCCTGCTCACGCAGCACGAGGGCCAGCACGTGGCCGACGCCCTGAGCGCCGCGGGCCTCTCCGACGACGCCGTCGTGCCCGTGGAGACCGCCCACCGCTGGGCCTGACGGCGATGCCCGACGAGGCCATCACGCGCGACGCGCTCTTCCCCGCCCTGCGCGAGCAGTGGCAGCGCACCGAGGACGCCATCGCGGCGGTCGAGCGCGGCTTCGACGAACCGGCCCACGACGGCTGGAGCGTGGGCGACGTCTTCCGCCACCTCACCAGCACCGCCCACGATACCGCCGCCAACGTGCGCGCCATGCTCGACGCGGGCGGTCTGTCCTTCGACGTCGACGCCGTGAACGCCGCGGGCGTCGAACGGCTGCGCGCGCTCGACGCGAAAATGCTGCGGATCGAGCTGAACACGGCCCACGGCGTGGTCTGGATGTACGTCCAGCGCTTCAGCGACGAGGACCTGGCGCGGACTTACTCGCTGTGGGGCAACGAGGTGTCGCTGGGGCTGGAGCTGGCCTTCCTCGCGGGGCACGAGCGCGAGCACGTGATCGCGGCGCTGGCGGCGGCGGGCGTGCCCGAATCCGCCGTCGTGCCCGTCGAAACCGCCCACCGCTGGGTCTGAACGTGGCGACGACGGACGGCGAGGCGCCTTCCCGCGAGGCGCTCTTCGCGGCCCTGCGCGCGCAGTGGCAGGCCACCGAGGACGCCATCGCGGCGCTGGAGACGCGTTTCGGCGCGCCCGCCCACGGCGACGGCGGCTGGACGGTCGGCGACCTCTTCCGCCACCTCACGGCCAACGCCCATAACTACCCGGGGCGCATTCGCGGGGCGCTCGCCAGCGGCGGCTGGACCTTCGGCACGGACGAGGGCAACGCGCTTGGCGTGGCCAAATTCGGCGCGCTGGACGCGAAAATGCTGCGGATCGAGCTGAACACGGCCCACGGCGTCGACTGGATGTACGTCCAGCGCTTCGGCGACGACGACCTCGCGCGCGCCTTCCCGCGCCCGAACGGCGACCCGTGGACGCTGGACCGCATCATCCGCCAGCTGGCGTACCACGAGGCCTGGCACGTGTCCGAGGCGCTGGAGGCGGCGGGCGTGTCCGAATCGGCCATCATCCCCGTGGAGACGGCCCACCGCTGGGTTTAGCCGCCCCGCAGGGTGACGCCCGGCGGCAGGCCCTCGGCGGTGCCGTCGCTGGCCACCAGCTCGGCCTGGCCCGCGCGCGAGTCGTCGCGCACGAAGTCGAGCACGGACTCGGCGATGTCCTCGGGGCGCAGCATGACGGCGACCTTCAGCGCGGGCCGCAGCCAGGCCGCGGGCGTCACGCCGTCGCCCGTCTTGGCGATGATGGGCGTATCGACGATGCCGGGCAGCACGGCGTTGACGCGCACGTTCTCGGTCTCGGCGAGCATGGCGCACGACTGCGTGAAGCTCAGCACCGCGGCCTTGGTGGCGGCGTAGATGGGGTCGAAGGGCATGGGGCTGAGGGCCGCCACGGAGGCGGTGTTGACGACGGCCCCGCCGCCGCGCTTGCGCAGGGCGTGGACGGCGGCGCGCGTGCCCATCATCACGCCCGCCACGTTCACGCCCACGACGAGGGCGATCTTCTCGATGGCCGCGTCGGGCCAGCCGGGGGCGTCGCCGGTCATGATGCCGGCGTTGTTGTGCACGATGTCGACGCCGCCGAAGGCCGCCTCCACGGAGGCGAAGAGGGCGGCGATGCCGGCGGGCGTGGACACGTCGGCCTCGAAGAAGGAGGCGCGGCCATCGGCCCCGGCGATGGCGCGCACGGTCTCCTCGCCGCCCGCGCGGTCGATGTCGGCGACGGCCACCGCGGCACCCTCGGCGGCGAGCGCGACGGCGGTGGCGCGCCCGATGCCGGACGACGCCCCCGTGACGAGCGCGACCTTTCCCTGAATGTCCATGGCGGGCCTCCTCTCTCAGACGACGCGATTCTAACGAGTGGCCGGTGGTCGGTGATCGGTGGCTGGTCCGCTTAGCGCGCGGCGTGGATGCCGGCGAGGTAGGCGAAGGTCATGCCCGGGCCGAGGGTGCCGCCCGCGCCGCCGTAGACCATGCCGGTCACGCCCGCCATGGCGTTGCCCGCGGCGTAGAGGCCGGGGATGACGCCGCCGGTGGCGCGCAGCACCTGCGCCCTGGCGTTCGTGCGCGGCCCGCCCTTCGTGCCCAGCGCCCCCGATTCGATCTCGACGGCGTAGAAGGGCGGCTCGTCGATGGGGCCGAGGGTGGTGAAGGGCGGCTGCTCGCGGCGGTCGCCGTTGTAGCTGTCGTAGGCGCTTTCGCCGCGGTGGAATTCGGGGTCCGCGCCGCGCGCCGCGCCCTCGTTGAAGCGCGCGACGGTGGCCTCCAGCGCGGCGGCGTCCACGCCGACGTCCCGCGCCAGTTCGGCCAGCGTGTCCGCGCGGCGAATCCACGCGGGCGCGTCCGGCCCGATGGACTGGCCCGCGATGGTGGTCCCGTAGGCGCTGTCCACGATGAGCCAGGCGGGCAGGTTGTCGAACGCGAACTGGCCCGGGTCGAAGGTGTGGAAGGCGTGTCCGGCGGCGTTGTAGTTGGCGGCCTCGTTCATGAAGCGGCGGCCCGCGCGGTTGACGATGATGGAGCGGGGCCAGGTGCGTTCGCGCAGGACGAGGCGCGCGTAGGGCTGGCCGCGCAGCTCGTCGCCGGGCACGCGCAGGGCGGGAATCCACCAGGCCTCGCTCATGTTGCCGAGGGACGCGCCCGCGCCCATGGCCATGAGCAGGCCGTCGCCCTCGTTTTCGGGCGTGGAGGTGGGGGCGGTCATGGGGCCGCGCAGGAAGGCCGTCACCAGCTCGCGGTTCCACTCGAAGCCGCCGCTGGCGATGACGACGGCCTTGCGCGCGCGCACGAGGAAAGGCACGCCGTCGCGTTCGGCGCGCACGCCGACGACCGCGCCGTCGCCGTCGAGGACGAGTTCGCGCGCCCGCGTGGACGTGTGCAGGGGAATCTCGCGGTCGAGCACGCCTTTGAGCAGCGCGCCCATGAGCGCCTGGCCGTTGCCGCGCAGGTCGCGGGCGCGGCGCGCCTCCAGCTCGTCCGCGTCCAAGCCCGCGAAGCCGACGGCGTCCGCCTCCAGCATGGTCACGGGGTAGGAGGCGGCGTGGGGGTGGCGGTTGACGCGCGCCGCCCACGGGCCCAGCTCCCCGAAGGGGAAGAGGGCGTTGTCGAGCGAGCGCCCGCCCTCCGGCTTGCCGCCCGGGTTCTCCGGGTGGTAGTCGGGGTAGCCCGCGAGGACGTGCATGGCGAGGGGCGTGCGCTCCTCCAGGTAGCGCAGCATCTCCGGCGCGGCATCGACGAAGGCGGCGACCAGTTCGGGGTCCATCGAGCCGAGCGAGAGGGAATCGAGGTAGGCGAGGGCGTCCTCACGCGAATCGGCGATGCCGGCCTCGGCCATGTGGTGGTTGTTGGGAATCCAGACGACGCCGCCGGAGACGGCGCTGGTGCCGCCCACCACGGGCGCGCGTTCGAGCAGGACGGTCTCGGCGCCGTGGTCGCTGGCGAGGATGGCGGCGGTGGCGGCGCACGCGCCGGAGCCGAGCACGGCCACGTCGGTTTCGAGGTCCCAGCGTTCGGGCGGCTTCATGGCGCTCCTTTCGGGGATGGATTCCGGCCCCTAGCGCAGGATTTCCAGGTCGTCGCCGGGCGGCTCGGCGAGACGGGCGGAGTCGCGCGCGCGACGGGCCAGACGCGCGGTCCAGCCCCCCAGCCGGTCCGAGAGGTCGGCGGCGCGCCGCTCCAGCCGCCCGCGCACCCAGGCGCGCGTGGCGCCCGCGCCGCGGTAGCGCTCGCGACGGCGGCGCAGGCGGCGCTTCGGGCGTTCGCGCTGGATGGCCGTGAGCGCGCGCACGACGAAGCGGCGCAGCAGCAGGGCGGCCTCCTCGTGGTTGGTGTGGGCGCCCTCGCCCGGCTCCGGCACGACCGTATCGACCACGCCCAGGCGCAGGCAGTCGTGGGAGGTGAGGCGCAGGCTGGCCGCCGCCTGCTCCGCCTGGGCGGCCTCGCCGTAGAGGCGCCGCGCGGCGTCCTCGGGCGAGACCACCTCGTAGACGGCGTTCTCCAGCATGAGCACGCGGTCGGCCACGCCCATGGCCACCGCCGCCTCGGAGGCGCCCTCGCCCGTGATGACGGCCAGCGTGGGCGGCTCCAGCTCCAGCATCTCGCGCGTGCAGCGGGCGAGGGCGTGGCCCAGCCCCGCCTCCTCGGCGGCGAGGTCGGGGCGCGCGCCGGCGGAATCGAGCAGCGTGATCAGCGGCAGCCGGAACTTCGCGGCCAGGCGCATGGCGCGGCGCGCCTTGTGGAAGCCCGCCGGGCCGATGGCGCCCTCCGATTCGCCGTCGCGCGAGCGGTTCTGGCCGACGAGCATGACCGCCTCGCCCCCCAGCAGCCCCACGCCCGCGGTGACGGCGGGATCGTCCACGCCCGAACGGTCGCCGCGGATTTCGACGAAGGCGGTGGTCATGCGGCGGATGAGGTCGGACGCGCCGGGGCGGTTCTCGTGGCGCGACAGCTGCACCTGCCGCCAGGCCTCCAGCTGCGAGTATTCACGCGGCTCGCGTTCGCGCGGGTCGGAGCGCGGGCGCAGCTCGTAGCCGCTGGTGAGCAGGTCGAGCAGCAGGCCCAGCGCGGGGCGCGCGTCCTCGCGGCGCACGATGGCGTCGATGAGCCCGCGGCGCAGGTGCGATTCCGCCGTGTGCGCCTCCTCCGGCAGGTCCCCGTCGGCGCGCTCGCGCATGGCCCGCAGGGCGGCGTAGCCGACGTGCGCGCGCGGCTCGGCGATGATGAAGTCGGCGAGGTTGGCCAGCCCCGCGTAGGCCGCGCCGGTGGCGGGGTCGGCGAGCAGGGCGACGTGGGGCAGGCCGCGCTCGTCCAGCTCGCGGTGGGCGGCGGCCAGCCGCGGCGCCTGCATGAGCGCGAGCAGGCCCTCGCGCATGCGCGCGCCCGAGGTGGAGAGCGCGGTGATCACGGGCAGGCCGCGGCGGGCGGCGTGCTCGAAGGCGCGCGCCAGCCGCTCGCCCGCGGCCACGCCGACGGAGCCGCCGAGGAAGCTGAAGTCGAGGGCGGCAATGACGACCTCGCGCCCGTAGAGGGTGCCCGTGCCCGTGAGCGCGGCCTCGGCCAAGCCCGTGCGACGCTGCGCCTCCAGCACGCGCTGGCGGTAGGGGCGGGGTTCGCGGAAGCGCACGGGATCGAGCGCCGTGACGCCGCGGTCGCGCTCGCGGAAGCTGCCCGGATCGAGGATGGCGGCCACGCGCTCGCGCGCGCCCAAGTGGAAGTGGTGGCCGCAGGCGTGGCAGACGCGGTGGCGCTCGTAGCCGCGCGAATCGGCCAGCGAGGCCTCGCAGGCGAGGCAGCGCTCGGCGCGCGGCTCCTCCGAAGCCGCGTCCCCGGCGCGTTCGCGGCGCAGCAGCGCGCGCATCACCATGCCGCGGAGTGTATCAATTGCCCCCGCCGACGGTGGCGGCGGCGAGCACCTCACGCGATTCGCCATCCAGCCGCGGGCCGACCACGCCCTCCTCCTCGAGGACGCCGATGAGGCGCTCGGCCTTCACGTGGCCCACGTTCAGGCGGCGCTGCAGGAGCGAGGGCGAGAGGCGCTTGTGGCGGGCGGCGAGGTCGCGCGCCGCCTGCAGCGTGGGGTCGTCGTCCTCCACGTCGAGGTCGCCGCCGCCGTTTTGCGCCACCAGCGCATCCTCCAGCAGGTCGTCGGCCTTCTCCGGGCGCATGTCGTGGAAGCGCTCGTCGCACCAGAATTCGACCAGCCGCTCGACCTCGGCGTCGGAGACGTAGACGCCCTGCACGCGCCTGGGCCCGGCGTCGGTGGGCTGGTAGAGCATGTCGCCCTGGCCCAGCAGCTTCTCCGCGCCGCCGCGGTCGAGGACGGTGCGCGAGTCCGTGACGGAGGTGACGGCGAAGGCGATGCGCGTGGGGAAGTTGGCCTTGATCAGGCCCGTCACCACGTCCACGGAGGGGCGCTGCGTGGCCACCACGAGGTGGATGCCGGTGGCGCGCGCCAGCTGCGCCAGGCGGCAGAGCAGCTTCTCCACCTCGAAGGGGGCGACCATCATGAGGTCGGCCAGCTCGTCGATGATGAGCACCCAGTAGGGGAGCTTTTTGAGCACGCGCGGATGGCGGTTGTAGGTCTCGATGTTGCGCACGCCCAGCTCGGTGAACTTGCGGTAGCGCGCGTCCATCTCCGCCACCACGGCCTGCAGCGTGCCCACCACCTTGTCCATGTCGACGATCACCTCGCTGAAGGCGAGGTGGGGCAGGCGGCTGTAGGGGATGAGCTCGACGCGCTTGGGGTCGACCATGATGAAGCGCACTTCGTCGGGCGTGGCGTTGGTGATGAGGTTGGTGACGATGGCGTTCAGGCAGACGCTCTTGCCGCTGCCCGTGGCCCCGGCGATGAGCAGGTGGGGCATCTTCGCGAGGTTGGCCACCACGGGCTGGCCGGCGACGCTCTTGCCGAGGGCGATGGCGAGCTTGCCGCGGGCCGCCACGTCGCGGAAGGAGCGGCTCTCCATGACCGTGCGCAGGGTGACGACCGCGGCCGTCTCGTTGGGCACCTCGATGCCCACGATGGCGCGGCCGGGCACGGGGGCCTCGACGCGCAGGCTGGGCGCGGCCAGGGCGAGGGCGAGGTCGTTCTGCAGGGTCGTGATCTTGTTGACGCGCACGCGCGTGCGGCCCGTCTCCACGCGCTCTTTCGCGGGGCGCCCGTCGGGCCCGATCACGGCCTTGCCGTCGGCGTCCTTCAGGGCCACCTCCTTGTAGCGCACCTCCCAGCCGGGCTCCACGCCGAACTGCGTGACCGTGGGCCCCTCGTTGATCTCCACCACGGAGGCGTCCACGCCGAAGCTGGCGAGCGTATCGACGATGAGCTGCGCGCGGGCGGCGTTGTCGTGCTGGTGGTCGCTGCTGGGCTTGGGCTCCTGCAGCAGCTCGATGGGGGGCAGCTGCCAGCCGCCGCGATCCGCCGTCGCGGTCCCGGCCTCGACCTCGTCGATCTCGTCCGCCTCGTCGGCGGGCGGCTCGGGTTCCGGTTCGGGCGGCGCGACGGCCTCGGGCTCGACGGCGGGGGGCGGCTCGACGGGAGCGGGCGCGCCGCCGATGCCCACCACGTCGGTGTGGGGCGCGCCGGGCGCGATGCGCGGACGGTAGACGATGGTGCCCGTGGCGCCGGCCACGGCGGGGACGGGCGCGCCGATCACCGGTCCGCCCTCGCCGGCGTGGCGGGTGCGCTGGAAGAGCGCGACGAGCAGGCGCGCGGCGACGGCCAGCGCTCGGCCCAGCATCGTCAGGGCGCGGTGCGGCCAGCGTTCGGCCCAGGCGTACGCGAGTCCGCGGGAGATGGCGCGCAGGGCCGTCATGGTGAGGCGCGGGGCGAGCAGGCCGAGCGCCGCCCCCAGCGAGACGATCCAGATGAGCGCGCCGAGGTAGCTGCTCACGAGCGCGCGCCCGATGGCCCCGCCCAGCGTGACCTCGCGGAACTCCACGCCCACCGCCGTCCATTCCGCCGAATTGAGGCCGAGCGCGCCCCAGACGAAGACGCCGAGGGCGGCGTAGCCGAGCGCGCGCGGGCCGAGGCGCTGCGGCTTCCCGCGGCGACGGCGGACGACGACGACGCCAGCGGCCGCGATGCCCGCCGCCACGATGGCGAGGCCCAGCCCGAACGTTTCCAGCAGCCAGGTGCGCGCGCCGGAGACGATGGCGCCGACGTCGGCGATCCACAGGACGGCGGCGACGAGCGCCGCCAGCAGCAGCGCGCCGATGACCTCGGCGCGGATGAGGGGGGAAGTGGGGAAGGGGAGGCGCTGCCAGCCCCGCGCGGGGCCGGAGCGGGTTCGCGAGCGAGCCGCCATGCTGACGGTACTCCTGCGCGCCGGACGAACTCCCCGCCGGCGCCGCCGTCCCGTTCCGAGGCGTTTCTCGACTACACCTCGATCGTGACGGGCAGCACCATCGGCCGTCGCCGCGTTTCATCGTACAGGAATTTCGCCAACGCGTCCTTGAGGCGCGCGTTCACCTCGCCCGCGGGGGCGGCGTGCTCGCGCCCTTCCAGCGCCTTCTCGGCCACGCGCGCGGCGCGATCAAGCAGGGCGGCGTGCTCCTCGTTGTCCACGAAGCCGCGCGAGAGCACCTCGGCGGGCCGCGCCAGCCGCCCCGTGCGCGCGTCCACGGCCACGATGACGACGAGCACGCCGTCGGTCGAAAGGTGGGCGCGGTCGCGCAGCACGTACTCGTCCACGTCGCCCACGCCGAGGCCGTCGATGTAGACGTAGCTGGCGTCCACGCGCCCGGCGAGGCGGGCCTCGTCGTCGTCGATTTCGAGCACGTCGCCGTCGGTCAGCACGAAGGCGTTGCCGGGGGGCACGCCCACGCGCTCGGCCAGGCGCGCGTGCGTCACGAGGTGGCGGTACTCGCCGTGCACGGGCACGAAGTACTCCGGCTGCAGCACGCTCTGGACGATCTTGAGCTCCTCCTGGCTGGCGTGGCCGCGCACGTGCACGTTCTCGGCGCGGTTGTAGAGGACGCGCGCGCCCTGGCGGAAGAGGTTGTCCACGTTGCGGGCCACGGCCTGCTCGTTGCCGGGGATGGCGTTGGCGGAAAGCACCACCGTGTCGCCCTCCACGATGTCGACGTGGCGGTGGGAGCCGTTGGCCATGCGCGTGAGGGCGCTGGTGGGCTCGCCCTGGCTGCCGGTGGTGACGATGGCCAGCGCCGACGGGGGCAGGCGGCGCATCTCCTCCACGCCCACGAACGTGCCCTCCGGCGCGCGCAGGTAGTCGAGCTGGCGGGCCATGGCCACGTTGTCGATCATGGAGCGGCCCGTGACGAACACCTTGCGCCCGGTGAAGACGGCGGCGTCCACCACCTGTTGCACGCGCGCGATGAGGGAGGCGAAGGTGGCCACGATCACGCGTCCCTCGGCGTTCACCATGATGGTGCGCAGGGAGTCGCCCACCAGCTGTTCGCTGGGGGTATGGCCCTCCACCTCGGCGTAGGTGGAGTCGGCCAGCAGCAGGAGGCAGCCCTCGCCGCCGATCTGCCCCAGCCGCGTGAGGTCCGTGTGCTGGTCCATGACGGGCGTGTGGTCCAGCTTGAAGTCGCCCGTGTGCACCACCGTGCCGAGGGGCGTGCGGATGATGAGGCCGCAGGCGTCGGGGATGCTGTGGGCGACGGGGAAGAACTCGACCTCGAAGGCGCCCGCGCGCACGGAATCGCCCGCCTCCACCTCGCGCAGCGGCTCGACGGGCAGGCGGTGCTCCTTCAGCTTCACGCGCACCAGCCCCAGCGTGAGGCGCGCGCCGTAGACGGGGACGCTGAATTCGCGGCAGAACCAGGGCAGCGCGCCCACGTGGTCCTCGTGCCCGTGCGTGAGGAAGACGGCGCGCAGCTTGTGCGCGTTGGCGCGCAGGTAGGTGAAGTCGGGGATGACGAGGTCGACGCCGAGCATCTCCTCCTCGGGGAACATGAGGCCCACGTCCACGGCGATGAGGTCGTCGCCGTATTCGAGCAGCATCATGTTGCGGCCGATCTCGCCGAGGCCGCCCAGGGGGATGACGCGCAGGGGCGTGCCGCTCACGACTGGCCGAAGAGGTCCATCTGCCTCGCCGGGGCCTCCTCGGGGGCGGCGGGAGCGGCCTCGGCGCGCGCGGCGCGGGCCCGTTCCAGCAGGCCGGGGAGCGTGCGGAAGTCGTCGACGATGACGCCGCGCAGGCGCTGCTGGTGGAGGGCGGCGGCGGGGTGGTACATGGGCACGACCGTCCGCCCACGCACCTCGCGCGCGCGCCCGTGGATGCGGGAGATGGCCTGGTTGGGGAAGAAGCGCGACATGGAGTAGCGCCCCAGCGTGACCACCAGCAGGGGGTCGACGAGGCGCAGCTGCGCGCCCAGGTAGTCGCCGCAGGCCTCGATTTCGCCGGGCAGGGGATCGCGGTTGCCGGGCGGGCGGCACTTGAGCACGTTGCAGATGTAGACGGCGGGGCGGCTGAGCCCGGCCTCGGCCAGCAGCTCCTCAAGGAAGGCGCCCGCGGGCCCCACGAAGGGGCGGCCCTGGCGGTCCTCGTTCACGCCCGGGGCCTCGCCGATGAGCATCACCTCGGCGTCGAGCGGCCCCTCGCCGGGCACGGCCAGGCGGCGCGTGTCGGCGAGGGCGCAGCGGCGGCAGGCGCGCACCTCGGCGCACAGCTCGTCCATTTCCCGTTCGGTTTCGGGCGCGACCGTCATGCGGGGGCCTCCTCGCGCGGTTTGTACAGCAGTTTGGCGAAGAGCACGCCGACGAAGTAGAGGCCCAGCAGGGGCACGGCCACGATGGACTGCGTGATGGGGTCGGGCGTGGGCGTGGCGATGGCCGCCAGCACGAACACGACCACGATGGCGTAGCGCCAGAAGCGCAGCAGCTGGCGCGCCGTCACCAGCCCCACGCGCGCCGCCAGGGCCATGGCCATGGGCAGCTGGTAGGCGATGCCCACCCACAGGATGATGCGCGTGACGAAGCTGATGTACTCGTTGATGCCGATCACGTTCTCCACGTTGTCGGAGGCCACGTCGAGCAGGAAGTTGAGGGCGCGGTCGAGCACGATGTAGTAGGCGAAGGCCATGCCCCCCACGAGGAAGAAGAGGGAGCCGAGCACGCCGCCCAGCAGCACGCGCCGCTCGCCGCGCGTGAGGCCGGGCACGATGAAGGCCAGCGCCTCGTAGATGAGCACGGGCATGGCCAGCAGCACGCCGCCGTAGATGCCGATGCGGAAGATGGCGCCGATGCGGTCCGTGGGCGAGAAGGAGGCCAGCCGGAACTCCTCCTCGCTCTTGCGCCCGAGGTAGTCCACGGCGTCCTCCACGGTGACGATGCCCTCGAGGTCGTCGCTGTCGATGGGGACGGGGCGGAAGCCCGCCGCCGCGCGCCGCAGGACTTCCTGCAGGATCTCCAGCAGCTCGCCCTCGTTCTCGACGCCGATGTCGTCGCGGAAGGTGTCGTCCGGCTGGATGTACCGCGCCGTGATGGCGGGGTTCTCGTGGACCTTGAGGGCGGTCACGTCGCGCACCATCTCGAAGCTGACATCGATGCGGTCGCGCGCGGGGCGCAGCAGGATGTCGAAGGTGTTGGGCAGCGATTCGGGCGGGTCCCAGGTGAAGAAGAGGACGGCGAGCACGCCCATCACCACGGCGAAGGCGGCGACCAGGAAGCGGTTCCTCAATTCGAGGAGGTGCTCCATGATCGTCAGGTCGCCGCTGTTCCCTCCCCGCGGTTCGTCGTCGGGCGGGGCGGCCGTCGCGCCATCGCTGACCATGCGCTAGAAGACGAGCGGCTTGCCCGACGCCGCCTCCGTCCCCGACTCGCGCTCCCCGGACTCCCCGTCGGATTCGTCGCCGCCGTCGCCGCTATCGCCGTCGGACGCGAAGGCGTCGCGCGCCGGGAGCGTGGCGATGGGGGGCATGTGGGCGGGACCGGGGACGCCCCGTGGCGGCTCCGGCTCGTCCCCGGCGGGGGCCGCGCCGTTTTCGGCGGCGGGCGGCGACGACGGCTTCAGTTCCTTCAGCCCGCGCAGCTCCTCGCCGACGGGGGCGGCGGCCTCGCGCGCTTCCTCGCCCGCCTCCTCGACCTCGCCGCGCACCTGCTTCAGCTCCTCGCGCACCTCTTGCATGGAGCCGCGCACCTCGCGCACGTCGGCGCGCACGGCTTCCATCTCCTCGTTGAGGTAGGCGAACTCCTCGCCGAACTCGTCGCGCACGACGCGCGCGTAGCCCTGCAGCTTCTTGATGAAGCGCCCGATGTAGTAGGCCATTTCGGGCAGCCGCCGCGGGCCCACCACGACGAGCACGAGGGCAAGGACGACCAGGACCTCGAGGTAGCCGATGCCCAGGAATTCCACGGCTCACACTCCCGCCCGGCGCGGGGCGGCGGGAAACCAGCGGGACGCTAGCCGCCGTCCTCGACGCCGTGGTCCTGGAGATAGTCTACCGCGTCCTGCACGGTGACGATCTTTTCGGCGTCCTCGTCGCTGATCTCCAGCTGCACGTCGCCGGAGAATTCCTCTTCCAGCGACATGATGAGCTCGACGAGGTCGAGGGAATCGGCCTCGAGGTCATCGACGAAGGAGGCGGTGGGCACGACGTCGGCTTCGTCGACGCCGAGCTGTTCGACAACGATGGCGCGGACACGCTCGAAAGTGGAGGGCACCTGGCTAAGTCTCCTGGGGAAAGGTTGGGGGCTGGTGCGACTCCCGCTCGCGGTCGTCGCGGATCTCCTTGCTCACGGTACGCAGCACGCCGTTCACGAAACCCGCGGAGGATTCGCCGCCATAGCGCGCGGCGAGCTCGACGGCCTCGTTCACGACGGCCCCGATTGGCGCGGAAGTATCATGGAGCAACTCCCAGAGCGCAAGTCGCAGGATGGCGCGCTCCACCACCGGCAGGGTGGCGAGGGGGTGGCGGGGGGCCACCGGCTGCAGGCGGCGGTCCAGTTCGTCGCGCGAGGCGGTCACGCCGCGCAGCACGCCGCGCCCGAAACCGGCGGGACCGTCGGCCGTCACCTCGCCGTCCTCGTCGGCCACCTCGCGCAGGCGGCGGTCGTAGGCCGCCTCCGCGTCGTGGCCCGCCGTCTCCGCCTCGTAGAGCGCCTCCAGCACGAGGCAGCGGGCGCGGCGCAGCACGTGGTCGCCGCCGCTCACGCCATCACCATGCCGCCGTCCACGTGGATGCACTGGCCCGTGACGTAGGCCGCGCCCGGCCCGGCGAGGAAGCGCACGAGCGGGGCCACCTCCTCGGGCGCGGCGAAGCGGTCCAGCGGCACCTGGGCGCGGATGGCGGCGCGCTGCTCGTCCGTGAGCGGGGCCGTGATGTCGGTCTCGATGAAGCCGGGCGCGACGGCGTTCACGGTCACGCCGCGCGCGGCCACCTCCCGCGCCAGCGCGCGCGTGAAGCCGATGAGGCCCGCCTTCGAGGCCGCGTAGTTGACCTGCCCCGCGTTCCCCATGACGCCCACCACGCTGGCGATCATGACGACGCGCCCGGCGGGGGAGCGCAGCAGCGGGCGCAGGGCCGCCTTCGTGACGGCGAAGGCGCCGCGCAGGTTCGTGCGGTGCACGGCGTCCCAGTCGTCCTCGGACATGCGCATGAGCAGGCCGTCGCGGGTGACGCCGGCGTTGTTCACGAGGACGTCGAGGCCGCCCAGTTCGGTGGCGGCGGCCTTCACCAGCGCCGCCGCCTGCTCCGTCTCGGCCACGTCGCCGGGGATGGCCACGGCCTCGCCGCCGTCGGCGCGGATGGCGGCGACGGTTTCGGCGGCGGCGGCTTCGGCGGCGCGGTAGTTGACGGCCACGCTCGCGCCCGCGCGCGCCAGTTCCAGGCAGATGGCGCGCCCGATGCCGCGCGACCCGCCCGTGACCAGCGCCCGCCGCCCTTCCAGCTCGCTCATCGTTCCAGCTCCACGTGGACCGTTTCGGCGCTGTTCACGGTAATGCAGGAGGCGCGCCGCAACATGCGCTTGATGATGCCGCTGAGCACGCGCCCGGGGCCGAATTCGATGAACGTGCCCACGCCCCGTTCGCCCAGGAACTCGACCGTGCGCGCCCACTGCACGGGGCGGTGGACCTGATCGACGAGCTCGTTGCGGATGTCCGTGACGGCGCTGATGGCGGTGGCCGTGCAGTTGGCCACCACGGGCGCGCGCGGCTCGGCGAGGGCGGCGGTGGCCACGGGGTTGACCATGCCCTCCGCCGCCGGGCGCATGAGCGAGCTGTGGAAGGCGCCGCTCACGTTGAGGGGGATGACCTTCTTCGCGCCGCGCGCCCGGGCGTAGTCGAGCGCGCGCACGACGGATTCGCGCGGGCCGCCCACCACGATCTGGCCGGGGGCGTTGATGGTGCAGATTTCCGCGCCCGATTCGCGGCACACGTCCTCGCACTCGCTCTCGTCGAGGCCGATGACGGCGGCCATGGCGCCCGGGCGCTCGCGTCCGGCGGCGGCCATCAGCTCGCCGCGCGTGCGCAGCAGGCGCACGGCGTCGTCGAAGGCGAGCGCGCCCGCGGCCACGAGCGCGGGGTATTCGCCCAGCGAGTGGCCGGCCACGAAGGCGGGGCGTTCCAGCAGCGCGGGCTGCAGGTCCGTGGCCACGCGCAACAGGGCGAGGCTGGTGACGGCGATGGCGGGCTGCGTGTTCTCCGTGCGCTGCAGCTCCTCCTCGGGCCCCTCGAAGCAGAGGCGCGAGAGGGGGAAGCCGAGCAGCTCGTCGGCGCGGTCGTAGATTTCGCGGGCGGCGGGGAACCGGTCGTAGAGGTCGCGGCCCATGCCCACGGCCTGCGCGCCCTGTCCGGGGAAGACGAAGGCGCGCGAGGGCCGTTCGCTCTCGCGCAGGGCGAGGAAGGGGCTGGGGGACGTGGGCGCTATCCTTCCAGGTCCGGGTCCGGCAGGCGCAGCGCCTCCCGCCCGCGGTAGGTCCCGCACACGGGGCAGGCGCGGTGCGCCAGCCGCGGCGAGCGGCACTGGCGGCAGGTCACCACGTGCGGGGCCCGCAGGCGATGGTGCCCGCGGCGCTTGCGCTGCCGCACGCGCGGGTATTTCCGTTTCGGCAGGGGGGGCATGGGCTCGCTCCCTCGACATGTTCGCGCCCGCGGCGTTCCCCACGATCGGTTCCGGCTCGCGAGTCAGGGCTCACTCCTCTCCAGCGCCGCCAGGGCGGCCCAGCGCGGATCGCCGGACACGGGCGCGCAGGCGCATTCGCCCGCGCTCCGCTCGGCCCCGCACTGCGGACACAACCCCCGGCAGCCGTCGCTGCAGAGCGGCTGCATCGGGGCAGCCGCCTCGCAATATTGCCGCACCGCTTCCGTAATGTCGATCACGTGGTTCCGCGTGATGGCGAAGGCGTCGGGATCGGCGTCGTCCGCGTCCAGCCGCGCGCCGCTGACCACGTCGTGGCGCTGCTCGTAGATTTCGTCGAAGGCCACGGGCGCGACGGCGACGACGGGGGCGAGGCAGCGGGCGCATTCGAGCTCCAGCGCCACCTCCAGCGAGGCGCGCACGAGCGCCCCGGCGCCGATGCGGACCAGCTCGACCTTGCCGCCGCGGAGCGCGCCCGCCACCGCCAGCTCGTGGCGCCGCGACGCCCCCGGCGCATCCCGCAGCAGCTGCGCGGCGTTGAACGCGATGGCCGGAATCTCCACGCGCCCCTCCAGGTTCCAGTATAGGGCGGTTCGCGCGGGGGCGCGGATTCTGGTACCGTCCCTTCCGCTGACAGGCATAACCACAGCAGTCGTGCGTCCCACGGGACGGGTTTCCGCCCCCTGTGCCGCACGCCTGTTGGTAACCGCCTGTCAGCGAACACCATCCCGCTGCCGCAGGGGGCTTCCCAATGGCGAAATCGGAACTGGAACGCAACCTCGAGGAACTCGATGCGCTCCGCAAGGAAGGGGTGCTCTCGGACTCGGAGTACGAGGTCGCCCGCCAGCGCGCCATCGAGACGAGTGCGATCGGACAGCCCCCGCCGCCCGAAGCGGCCAGTCCGGCTGCCCCGCCCCGCTCGTCGCGGTTCGGGTGCGGGAAGCTGCTTCTCGTCATCGGCGGGTTGCTCGTCGGCGTGATTATCGTCATCGTCATCATCGTCGCGGTTGCCGGAGGCGGAGAGGACTCCACGCCGGCTTCCGACGGGAGCGAGCCCGCCGCCACCGCCACGCCGAGGAGCGGGTTCATGCGGGTCGGCAGCGTGGAAATCCAGGTGCTCGCCATTGAGACCTTCGACGCCACGCCCTACAACATCTTCAACGACGAGAATCTTCGGATTCGCGTCCAGGTCCGCAGGATCAGGGGCGACGAATACGACTTCGCGCTCAACGAGTGGATTCTGGTTACGTCTACCGGAGTTGGTATCGACCACAGCAGGTTCTGTACCGACTGCCCCGACCCCATCGAGGATCTCGTGCTCTACGGCGACCAGGCCATCGAAGCCTCTGTCTACTTCGAGCTGCCGTTGGGCAGGCACTCGTTCACCGAGTTGAGGTACGAGCCCTTCGCTTCCAACAATGAGGGGATGGTTCCCCTGAGCGCGACCGTCACCATTAACTAGCGGGGCAGTATCCCAGTCCCGCTTCAGCGGACGGCTTCGAGGATGCCGTACAGGACGCCGATGGCGACCACGCCCGCCAGCATGGTGGCCACCGTCCAGCGGATCAGGCGCACCTCCATGCGCGCCATGTCCGTCCGCACCTCGGCGAGCCCCGTGTCGATCTTGCGCTCCAGCCTGCTCTCGACGCGGATGACTTCGTTACGCACGCTCTCGACGTCGCCCCAAGTCGCGGGGCTGGCGTAGTCCCGACGCGGTTCGCTCGACTGCTCCGTCGCCGCCATGCGGGCATCCTACAGCATCAGACGCGGCGGCGCGAATGCCCGCGCAAAGCCCCGCGCGGAACATAAACGCGCGGCGGCGGCACAGATTCGCGCGCGACCGTTCCGCGCTTCGCCCGACGTCGTTTACGCTTGGACAAGGGTACGCCGCCAAACCATGCCGCAGGTCGCCGATCTGGTCTCGTTGCAGGAGCACGACGATCTCCTCGCCCGTCTGGGCGCGGAGATGGAGGACGCGCGCGCGCAACTCGCCGACGACGCCGCCCTGCTCGCCGCCGAAGAGGCCGCCGGGGCCGCAAGCGAGCGTTGCGCCGGACTGGAGCGCGAGCAGCGCCGCCTGGAGGGCGAAATCGACGGCCTCGGCGAGCGCATCGCGCGCGAGGAGGGGCGGCTGTACGGCGGCGGCACGGGGCTGCCGAAGGAGCTCGCGGGCATCCAGCGCGAGGTGGCCTCGCTGAAGGCGCGCCGTTCGCGCATCGAGGACGACGGCATCGCCGCGCTCGACGCCATCGAGGAGGCGCAGGCGGCGCTCGCGGAGGCGCGGGCGGCGCTCGAACGCGAGCGGGCGGCGACGGAGGAGAAACGCGCGCGGCTGGGCGCGACCGCGGACGCCCTCGAAGGCGACATCGCGCGGGCGAGCGGGGAGCGCGAGGGATGCCGCGCGCGCATCGAGGGGGCGCTGCTGGCGCAATACGACGACCTGCGGCGGCGCAAGGGCGGCGTGGCCGTGGCGCGCATGCGCGGCGACGTGTGCGGGGCCTGCCGCGTGAACGTGCCGCCCGCCGCGCGCAAGATGGCGCTCGACCCCGAATCGCCCGCGCGCTGCCCCAACTGCGAGCGCATGCTGGCGGGCGCGTGAGGCGATGAAGGCCGTCGGCTACTTCGTGGAGGGCCTGCGCGCGAACGGGGCGGAACGCCCGCTCGACCGGCAGACGGAGCGCTTCATCGCCTTCTGCGCGCGGCACGGCTACCAGGTGGCGGCCACCTTCGTCGATACCGAGGGCACGCCCGAGGCGGAGAGCGGCTACCGCCAGATGCTGGGCTTCATCGAGCGCGGCGACCACGGCTTCCTCGTGGCCGTGGTGGACGACCTCGCGGCGCTGGGCGAGGACCCCGGGCGGGCGGCCCTGCGGATGCTGACCATCGAGGCCGCCGGGGCCTCCGTCTACGAGGCGGAGGGGGGCGAGGAGGCGGCCCGCGCGCTGGTGGGGCGCTGGGGCGAACGCCGCGCGGACGCGGGCGCGCCCGTCTCCGAGCGCGTGCGCGCGGCCATGCGGCGGCGGGCGGTGCACGGCGAGGTGCTCGGACGCCCGCCCTACGGCTACTGCGCGGGGCCGCGGCGGCGGCTGGAGATCGTGCCCGACGAGGGCGTGGTGGTGCAGTACATCTTCCGCCTCGCGCTGGAGGAGGGGCTGGGCATCCGGCGCATCGCCGGGCGGCTCAACGAGGAGGGCATCCGCACGCGCCGCGGCGGGCGCTGGAGCATGGTGAGCGTGCGCGACATCCTGCGGAACCGCGCCTACCTCGGCACCTACGCGCGCTTCGGCGTGCGCATCCCCGACAGCCATCCGGCGCTCGTGGGGGCCGCCGATTTCCGCAAGGTGCAGGAGGCCATGGCCAGGCGCCGCACGGGCGGATCGGGCCGCGCCGTGCGCCCCTTCCTGCTCAGCGGGCTGGTCTTCTGCGGGCGCTGCGGCAACCGCATGATCGGCGTCAGCCGCAAGCAGCGCTGGACCACGCGCGGGGGCGAACGCCGCTCCGCCACCTACCGCTACTACCAGTGCGAGAGCCGCACCAACCAGAGCGCCTGCTCCTACAACACGCAGCGCGAGGCCGAGCTGGACGCGCGCGCGCGCGAACTGCTGGCCGCGCCCGCCGACGAGGCCGCGCGCCTGCCCCGCACGCGCGACCCCGAGGACTGGGCGCGCGAGATCGAGGACGAGCTGGCGCGCATCGAGGGGCGCATCCGCCGCAACCGCCGCCAGGTCGAGCGGCTGCTGGACGAGGCGGCGCGCGGCGAGCTGCCCATCGAGCGCATGAAGGCCCTCGGCGCGGCCTTCGCGGAGGAGCAGCGCGAGCTGGACGCCGAGGCCCGCGACGCGCGCGAACGGCTGGCGGCGCAGCGCTCCGAACGGGAGCGCGAGGAGCGCGCCGAAGCCGCCCTCGAGCGCCTGCTGACGCGCTGGGACGCGCTGGGCATGGAGGAACGCCGCACGCTGCTGCGCGAGGTCGTCGACCGCATCGAGGTGGACGGCGACGAGGCGCGGCTCCTGCGGCGGCCCTGATGCGGCTCGTCGTCTACGCCGACGGAGCCAGCCGCGGCAATCCCGGCCCCGCCGCCATCGGGGCCAGCGTGCGCGACGCGACGGGGCGGGAGCTGGCCGCGGTGAGCGAGCGCATCGGACGGGCCACGAACAACGTGGCGGAGTACCGCGCGGCCATCGCGGGCGTGCGCGCCGCCGCCGATCTGGGCGCGAGCGCCATCGACCTGCGCCTCGACAGCGAGCTGGTGGTGCGCCAGCTGTCGGGGCGCTACCGCGTGAAGCATCCCCTGCTGCGGCCCCTGTTCGCGGCGCTCGTGGAGGCGCTGGAGGCGGTGGGGCCGTACACCGTGGGGCACGTGCCGCGGGCGCGGAACGCGCGCGCCGACGCCCTCGCCAACGAGGCCTTGGACCGTCGCGGGTAGCGCGCGGGCGGGGCGCGGGCGTAGGCTGGGGGACGGCGATCAGCGGGCCGGGCGGCCGCGGCGGGATTTCGATCCCGTTGAGGAAAGTCCGGACTCCGCCGGGCAAGGGCGCCGGGTAACCCCCGGGCGGCGCGAGCCGACGGAAAGCGCAACAGAAACATACCGCCCGCGTGCTGCGGGTAAGGGTGAAATGGTGCGGTAAGAGCGCACCGGCGTCCCGGAGACGGGGCGGCCGTGCAAGCCCCGCCCGGAGCAAGGCCAAAATGGGGAGGAGAGCGCCCGGCTCGTTCGCACTCCCGGGTCGGCCGCGTGAGCGTCGCGGCGACGCGACGCCCAGAAAGATGGCCGCCGCCTTCCGGCCCAACCCACCGGAAGGGCACAGAATCCGGCTTACAGGCCCGCTGATCGCCTCCCCTCCGGGGCCCGCGTTTGACACCATCGGGCGCCCGGCGTACAACCAATCGCGGATTGCGCCACGATTCACCGCCTCCCGACGCGCGCGCCTCCCGCACCGGAGCGGGGCGGCCCGCGCGCGAAACGAAACGGGCGGAAGGGAGCCAGATGCGCGATGGGCGGGCCTGGATGAAGCGGCTTTCCGCCGTCCTCACGCTCATGGCGCTCGCGCTCCTGGCGGCCGGCTGCCAGCCCGCGGCCGTCACCGACGAGGCGCGGGACATGAACGGCCTCTACAACGTGGTGCTCATCGCCGCCATCGTCGTGTTCGCGCTGGTGGCCGCGGCCCTCGTCTACGCCATCGTGCGCTACCGCCGCCGGGACGACGCCCTGCCGCCCCAGTTCCACGGCGGCGGCAAGATCGAGGCGCTCATGGTGGGCGTGCCCATGGTCATCGTCATCGGCCTCTTCACCGTCTCCATGATCACGCTGGTGGGCGTGGACGACACGGCGGAGCCGGACGACCTGACCATCGAGGTGACGGGCTTCCAGTTCTCCTGGCAGTTCACCTACAACCTGAACGACCTGGGCGAGGGCGACGGCGGCATGGGGGCGGACGCCGAGGGCTCCGTCTCCGTCATCGGCACGCCCGCCGACGAGCCCGTGCTGATGATGCCCGTGGACGAGCCGGTCGAGTTCGTGCTGCGCTCCAACGACGTGATCCATTCCTTCTACGTGCGCGATTTCCTCTACAAGCTCGACCTCTTCCCCGGGCGCGTGAACGCCTTCACGGTGACGGCGCGGGAGACGGGCGACTTCCGCGCCCAATGCGCCGAGCTGTGCGGGCTGAACCATGCCCTCATGCGCTTCACCGTGCGCGTGGTGGAGCGCGACGAATTCGACGGATGGATCGCCGGCGAGGCGGTCCGCCAGCTGGGAGACGGCGCGCGCGTAAGCGCGCGCTGACGGAGGAGGCTTCATGGCGACCGTCGCGGTCCCGCATACCGGCTACCAGCGGCCCGCCGTGCTCGACTGGATCACGACGGTCGACCACAAGAAGCTGGGCATCCTCTACCTGTACTTCACGCTCTTCTTCTTCGCCGTGGGGGGCATCCTTGCGCTGCTGGTGCGGACGCAGCTGGCGGTGGCGGACAGCGGCTTCGTGGGCAACGACGCCTACAACCAGATCTTCACGATGCACGCCTCGGCCATGCTGTTCCTGTTCATCATTCCGGTGTGGGCGGGCTTCGGGAACTACTTCGTGCCGCTCCAGATCGGGGCGGCGGACATGGCCTTCCCGCGCATCAACGCGCTCTCCTTCTGGCTGCTGCCCCCGGCGGGCATCCTCATGTTCGCGGGCTTCGTGGTGGACGGCGGGGCGGCGGACGCGGGCTGGACGGCCTACAGCCCGCTGGCGCAGCAGACGGGCGTGGGCATGGACATGTGGATTCTGGCGGTGATCCTGCTGGGGGCGTCGTCCACCATCGGCGCGGCCAACTTCCTCGTCACCATGCTCCGCATGCGCGCGCCGGGCATGACCATGTTCCGCATGCCCATCTTCTGCTGGACGATGCTGGTGACGGCGCTGCTACAGCTGCTGGCCACGCCGGTGCTGGCGGCGGCGCTGGTGATGCTCTTCATCGACCGCAACTTCGGGGGGCAGTTCTTCGACCCCAACGGCGGCGGGAACGTGGTGCTGTGGCAGAACGTGTTCTGGTTCTACTCGCACCCGGCGGTGTACATCATGATCCTGCCGGGCATGGGCATCATCTCGGAGGTGCTGCCCGTGTTCTCGCGCAAGCCGCTCTTCGGCTACAAGGCGTTCGTGTTCGCCACCATCGGCATCGGCGGGCTGGGGTTCAGCGTGTGGGCGCACCACATGTTCACCACGGGCTCGGTGCTGCTGCCGTTCTTCGGGTTCATGACCTTCATGATCGGCGTGCCCACGGGGGTCAAGATCTTCAACTGGCTGGGCACGCTCTGGGGCGGCTCCATCTCCTTCCCCGCGCCCATGCTGTTCGCGCTGGGCTTCGTGAGCATGTTCCTGATCGGCGGCATCAACGGCACCTTCAGCGCCGCCGTGCCCGTCGATTTCGCCCTGCACGACACCTACTTCGTGGTGGCCCACATCCACTACGTGCTGTTCGGCGGCTCCGTCTTCGCGGTCTTCGCCGGGCTCTACTACTGGTTCCCCAAGATCTGGGGGCGGAAGCTGAACGAGCGGCTGGGCAAGCTGCATTTCGCGCTCATGTTCGTGGGCTTCAACGTGGCCTTCTTCCCCATGCACATGCTGGGGCTGGACGGGATGCCGCGGCGCATCGCCGTCTACGCCGAGAGCACGGGCTGGGAGGCGCTCAACCTCGTCTCCACGCTGGGCGCGTTCCTCATCGCGGTGAGCATGATCCCCTTCCTCATCGCCGTGATCTGGGCCTTCACGAGGCCGCAGGACCAGCCCGCCGACCCGTGGGAGGGGAACACGCTGGAGTGGGCCACGAGCTCGCCGCCGCCCACGCACAACTTCGACAGCCTGCCGCCGGTGCGCTCCGAGCGCCCCCTGTTCGACGCGCGGCACGGCGACGGGGCGCACTGAGTGACGGGCCTGCAGCACGCCGCCGAGCGCCACGGCATGAGCAACGGCATGCTCGGCTTCATCCTCTTCCTCGCCTCCGAGGTGATGTTCTTCGGGGGCCTGTTCGCGGCCTACTTCATCGCGCGCGCGGACGCGCCCTCGTGGCCGCCGCACGAGCTGCTCAGCCCGCAGCAGATCGCGGACGGCGTGAAGCTGGAGCTGGAGGTGCTGCTGCCGGCCGTCTCCACCGGCATCCTCGTGCTCAGCTCGATCACGATTCAGTGGGCCGTGTGGCAGATCCAGAAGGGGAACCAAGGGGGCATGCTCTGGGGCCTGTTCATCTCGCTGGCGCTGGGCCTCATCTTCCTCGTGGCGCAGCTCTACGACTACACGCAGCTGCACTTCCGCGCGGACGACACGATCTTCGGGACGACCTTCTACACGCTCACCGGCTTCCACGGCGCGCACGTGGCGGGCGGCATCATCTTCATGTTCGTCGTGACGGCGCGCGCGCTGGGCGGCCAATTCTCGGCTCGCAACCACGAGGCGGTCGAGGCCTGCTCGATGTACTGGCACTTCGTCGACGTGGTCTGGATCGGGCTCTTCACCATTCTCTACATCATCGGCTGAGACCAGAACGCGGGGGACGAACGCAAGTGGCGCAGGAAGCAGGCGGCGAACACGACGCCCACGTCGGGCCCGGGGTGCATCTGCCCGACCCCAGCGTCTGGCCCTTCGTGGCCGGGCTGGCGTCGATGCTGCTGGTGGCGGCGCTGGTGTGGTGGGCGCGCGTGGAGGACCAGCGCGGGCTGAGCGGGCCGCTGCTCGGCGCCGCCGTGGCGCTCACGCTCTTCTCCGTGGCCGGCTGGGGCTACGAGGACGGGCGCATGCGCCAGAAGGCGCGCGAGCAGGAGGAGCGCGAGCGTCGCGCCGCCCGCCGCACGCAGGTCGTCACCTTCGCCATCGCCGAGGGCCAGCTGGAAACGGCCACGGGCGAGGGCGGCGTGCTGGCCGCCATCCAGGAGACGCACGACGCCCTGCGCGCCGCGCCCGGCTTCGAGGACCTGCGCATCAACGTCTCGCCCGCCGAGGGGGGGCCGTCGCAGGTGATCGTGGAAACGACGTGGTCGTCGGCGGACGAGCTGGCGGCCTTCGAGGAGACGGAGCGCGCCATCCTCGACCTGCTGGCGCGGCACCCGGAGGAGGTGGCGGCGGGCTCGCCGCAGACGTTCGACATGCAGGTGGTGCGCGACACGAAGGACACGAGCGTGCGCTACAGCCTGGGCATGGCCGTGACGCTGCTGGGGGCGCTGCTGGTGGGCGGCTTCGCCGTCGGCGCGGGGCTCACGCTCTTCGCCAGCGAGAGTACCGCCTCCGAGGGCGGCGGCGGGGGCGGCCCCGTCGAGCTGGGCCCCTTCGCGGGCGCCATCACCATCCGCGCCAGCGTCTTCGACTACACCGAGATCACCGCGCCGCCGGGCGCGGAGCTGACCTTCGTCCTCGACAACCAGGACGATTCCGTGGCCCACAACATCGTCTTCTACGCGGGCGGCACGGCGGGCGACGGCCCCGTGCTGGGCGGCTGTACGGCGGGCTGCGAGGACGGGGGCGGCGACCTGCGCACGGAGCTGGCCACCGGCATCGTCCAGCACGAGTTCACCTTCACCACGCCGCCGCCCGGGCGCTACGCCTTCTGGTGCGACGTGCACCCCGACACCATGATCGGAACGCTCGTCATCGAGGAGGGCGCGGCCATTCCCGGCGAGGAACCGCCGCCCGCCGAGGAGCCCGCCGCCGAAGAAGCCGAGGCTGAGGGCGAGGGCGAAAGCGCGGACGCCGAAGCGGCTGGCGAATAGGCCGTCCGCCCGCCTACTCCAGCACGCCGTCGGCGAGCAGGTCCGCGTACTCCTCGTCGCCGATGCCGAGCACGCCCTTGAACACGCGCTCGTTGTCCTCGCCCAGCAGGGGTGCCGCCTTCGTCAGCGCGCCCGGCGTCTCCGACAGGCGGAACGCGGGCGAATCGTAGGTGCGCGCGCCCATGGTGGGGTGCTCCAGCACGCGGTAGTGGCCGCGGTGAAGCAGCTGCGGATCGCGGTGCATCTCCTCGGGCGATTGCACGACGCCGGAGGGCACGCCGCGCTCGCGCATGGCCGCGAACGCCTCCGCCGCCGTGCGCTCCTCGCACCAGAGGGCCGTGTGGCGGTCGATCTCCTTCTGCTCACGCAGGCGCGAGGGCTTGCGCCGCATGCGCTCCAGGTCGGTCCAGTCGGGCCGCCCGATGGCCGCGCGGAAGCCATCCCAGTGCTCCTCCGTGAAGCAGGCGATGACCACGTGGCGCCCGTCCGCGCAGCGCCAGGCGCCGTGGGGCGCGGCCTCGGGGTCGCGGTTGCCGAGGCGCTGCGGCTCGCGCCCGTTCGCCGTCCATTCGAGGATGGCGGGGCCGAGCGCGTGCAGGACGCCCTCGTACTGCGAGAAATCAATGTACTGGCCCTCGCCCGTGCGGCGGCGGTGGTCGAGCGCGGCCAGCAGCGCCAGCGTGCCGAAGTGGGGCGCGAGGAAATCGGTGTAGGCGATGCCCGTGCCGATGGGTTCGCCGTCGGGCCAGCCGGTCAGGTGGTTGAAGCCCGCCGCCGCCTGCAACACGTGCCCGTAGCCCATGTAGTGCGACCACGGGCCGGTCTGGCCGAAGAGGGGCATGGAGATCATGACGAGGTCGGGGCGCACGGCGCGCAGGGACTCGTAGTCCAGCCCCAGTTTGGCCAGCGTGCCCGGCGTGAACGACTCCGCCACGGCGTCGGAGACGGCCACCAGCCGCTTCACCAGCTCCGGCCCGCGCGGATGCTTGAGGTTGATGGTGACGCCGAGCTTGGAGCTGTTGAAGTTGGCGTAGTAGCCGGAGTTTTCGGGATGGGGCTCGTTGTGGAGGAAGGGGCCCGCGCGCCGCAGCGTCTCCAGGCGCGTGGCCGATTCCACGCGGATCACCTCCGCGCCGTGGTCGGCCAGGTACTTCGCCACGGTCGGCCCCACGCCCACCCACGAGAGGTCGGTCACGCGCAGCCCGGCGAGGGGCGCGGGACGTTCGGCGGGCGCCATCTCAGACCGCCATCGCGCGCCGCAGCCGCGCGCGTTCGCCGGCGTCGATGCCCAGCAGGCCGCCGTACACGTCGTCGTTATGTTCGCCCACGTGGGGGGCGCGCCCGCGCTGCTTCCAGGGCGTGCGCGAGAGGATGAAGGGCGCGCCCGGATAGACGAACGATTCGCCGATGTCGTCGTGACGCACGCGCACCCAGTAGTCGCGCGCGGCCAGCTGTTCGCACTCCACGATTTCGCGCGGGCCGTAGACGGGCGCCCAGCCCGCGCCGCGCGCCTGCGCCCCCGCCACCAGCTCGTCCTTGCGGCGCGGGCGGCAGAAGCGCGCCAGCGTCTCCGTGAGCAGGGCCTGCTCGTCCTCCTCCAGCGGCCCCACCGTCTCCAGCCGCGCGCGCCAGTGCGGCGAATCCAGCGGCCCCGCCTCGCCCGTTTCCGCCAGCCAGTCGATCATGGCGTTCGCGCTCGGCCCCATGAGGCCGCCGAAGGAGAGCGCCGCCACCCAGCCGTCCGCCGTCTCGTGGATGTAGCGCGGCCCCTGCCGCCCCGCGATCATGCGCCCCGAACCGGGCCCGCGGTTGTTCACGCCCAGCAGATCCCACGTCTGCTGCGCGTTGTCCATGGCGTTCGCCATGGCCTCCTGCATGGAGACGTCGACGTGCTGGCCGAGGCCCCCATTGGCGCCGCGCGCGTAGAGCGCGATGACCGTCCCCACCGCCGCCTGCGCGTTCGCCTGCGCGTAGGCCTGCGGCACGGTCGTGCGCACGGGGCCGCACTCGTCGCCGCCGTTCAGGTACATGTGCCCGCCCATCGCCGAGGCCACGATGTCGGTGGCGGGCAGGTCGCGCAGGGGGCCGCTCTGGCCGAAGTTCGTCACGCTCACGACGACGGCCCCCGGATTGGCGCGCATGAGCGCGTGCGGGTCCGCGCCGTGCGCCCGCGCCTCCCGCGAGGCGGGCACGCTGGTCTCGACGATGGCGTCGGCGGCGGCCGCGAGGCGGTGGAGCAGCTCGCGCCCGGCGGCCACGCGCGGCTCGCAGGTGACGGAGCGCTTGCCCGCGTTCATGGCCCACCACCAGAGGCTGGACTCGCGCCCGGCCTCGTCGCGGTAGAAGGGGCCGTTGGCGCGCGTGGCGTGGCCCTCGCGCGGCTCGACCTTGATCACGTCCGCGCCCAGTTCGCCCAGCAGGCGCGCGCACAGCTGCCCTTTCTCGTCGGCGAGGTCGAGCACGCGGTAGCCGCCGAGGGGGCCGCGGGGATGGGGCAGGGGCACGCTGGCGCTCACGCGGGAGTTGTACGCGCGCCGGGCGCGAGCGCGCAAGACCGCCCTACGACAAGGACGCGGCCAGCCGCGGGCGCTGGGGCCGCAGCCTCCTTGATTGGTACCCCGCACCGATCAATACTGTCGCCGACGGGCAGAACGCGGCCAGATGCGCGCCCGACGACAAGTTTCCGAGCAGGTGGGGGACTAGACATGAGCGCTATACTTAACGCCCCCCCCCCCCCCACGAATTTCACCAACCGCACGCTGTGGACGGGCGACAACCTCGACATCCTGCGCCGCATGAACAGCGGCTGCGTGGACCTCATCTACCTCGACCCGCCTTTCAACTCCAACAAGACCTACGCCGCGCCCATCGGCAGCGAGGCCGCCGGGGCCGCGTTCAAGGACAGCTGGGAACTGAGCGACCTCGACATCGCCTGGCACAACCAGATCGCCGAGCCGCATCCCGCGCTCTACCGCGTGATCGACGCGACCGGCCACGCGCACGGCGACGGCATGAAGTCGTACCTGATCATGATGGCCGTGCGCCTGATCGAGATGGAGCGCATCCTCAAGGACACGGGCAGCATCTACCTGCACTGCGATCCCACGGCCAGCCATTATCTCAGGATGCTGATGGACGCCATCTTCGGGAAGGACAACTTCCGGAACGAAATCGTGTGGTGCTATCCTCCGACTGGCAGGCCGCCAAAGCGCAGTTTCCCCAGAAAGCATGATACCATCCTGTTCTACGCCAAGTCGGAAGACAACCATTTCACGACTCAGTATGGTCCCATGAAGGAATCCACGCGCAAAACGTATTCGGCAGTTGATGAACACGGTCGGCGGTACAGCAAGGCTCATGGACGCAGAACGTATCTTGACGAATCGAAAGGTCGCGCCGTCCCCACGTGGTGGGACGACTGCGGATCGGGGTCTACGATGCCCGTCAGGGAGCGCGTCGGCTACCCGACGCAAAAGCCGTTGGCCCTGCTGGAACGCATCGTCGCGGCCTCCTCGAATCCGGGCGATATGGTGCTCGACCCCTTCTGCGGTTGCGCCACGGCCTGCGTTGCCGCCGAGAAGCTGGGCCGACAATGGGCGGGCATCGACATCTCCGCCAGGGCCGCCGATCTGGTCACGGTCCGCATGGAGCAGCTCTACAAGCGCCCGCTGCTGCCGTTCGAGATCGCGCGCCCCGAGGAGTTCCCCGCCCGCACGGACCTCGCGCCCCCGCCGCCACTGAGCGAATCGAAGAAAATCCTGTATGGCAGGCAGGCGGGCAACTGCGCGGGCTGCGGGGAGCACTTCTATCCCCACAACCTGACCATCGACCACATCATCCCCAAATCGAAGGGCGGCACGGACCACCTGGAGAACCTGCAGCTGCTCTGCGGACACTGCAACTCCACGAAGGGCGACCGCCCGATGGAGTACCTGCGGATGCGGCTGGCCCGCCTGCGGGTGGCCTAGATTCTCACCTGGCTTGACAGTGGAGGCCGTCCCGATCTACCATGGCATTGCGTGGCCTTGGCGGGCGTGGGGAGCGGAGGCAAGCCCCACGGCCGGAACAGGAGGCAGCAAGTAACGAAGAAAAAACTTAATGATAACAAACATGAAAGGAGTCACGAAGTGACGATGAGAAAATTTATGGCCAGAAATAAGGATAAGGGATACTATACAGGTTACTGTTGGTACAGGACGTATTCAAAAAGAAAGAGAACTTTAGTGATATCGAAGGTTCAATTATGGCTTCGCCGATTAACGTTTGAAGCGTGCAAGACTGCCGCGCGAGCGGTGGTCGTCGAAATCGTGCGGTATGTCTGGCATTCCGGGGTTTTGAATTTATGAGATCTTACTGTTCGCGGTGGGCGTTCAGCACGCCCACCGCGAACATAGCCCTGGATGCAGCCAAGGGTAGCCCCTCCGCCGGGGGCGCGGGCCTACTGCGGGTTCACGCAGCCCAGCGCGAAGAATTCGTCCTGGATCTCCGCGGGCAGGGCGGTGAAGACCTCGTTGAGGGGATCGCCGTAGCGGTCCATGACGCCGAACGCCTCGGCGAAGGCGTCGGCGAGGACCGTCTGCTCCGGATCGCGCTCGGCGTCCTCGAGGACGCGGATGATGGCGTCCACCATGGCCAGCGAGACTTCCTTGTGCTCCAGCAGCACGTCGGGCGGGTCGGTGGCGCGCCAGCGTTCGCGCATGGCCTGGTACTGGCGCACGGCCTCCTCGAGGGGGCTGTCGCCGGCGAGGGTGAGGCCGCTGAGGCCGCACACGTGCGACAGGTATTCGTCCACGGCGGCCAGATCGGGACCGCTGGCGGGCGCGCGCACGGGGCTCGCCCCGACCTGGCATCCCAGGGCGATGAATTCGGCCCGCACCGGATCGGGCAGGGCCGCATCGATCTCCTCGAGCAGGTCGCGGTAGCGGTCGATGGCGGCGAACACGGCATCGTGGGCGTCGCCGAAGGTGGCGCGCGCCGGGTCGGCTTCGGCCTCGTCGAGGGCGCGGATCACGCCGTCCAGCATGGCCAGCGAGACCTCGTGATGCTCCAGCAGGACGTCCGGCGGGACCGTCCCGCGCCAGCGCGCGAGCATGGCGCGGTACTCGGTCGCGGCCTCGTCGAGCGGGGTGGCGCTGGAGACCTCGAGGCCGGTGAGGACGCAGACGTGGGAGAGGTACTCGTCCAGCTCGGCGATGTTGGCGCCGACGAGGGGTTCGCAGCCGCGCGCCTCGAACTGCGCCCGCACGTCCGGCGGGAGCGCCGTGTAGGCCTCGCGCACGAGGTCCGCGTACACGTTGATGGCGGTGAGCACGATCCAGTGGACGTCCTCGTAGACGGTTTCGGGATAGTCCGCGGCGACGCCCCCGACGACGCCGACGATGCCGTCGATGGTGGAAAGCGAGAGGTCGTGGATGGCGCCCAGCATGGCGGGCGGGGTGGTGGCGCGCCAGCGGTCGCGCACCGCCTCGAAGGCCGTCAGGGCCTCGCCGACGGGCATGGCGTCGTCGTCGATGGCGACGTCCCGGCGCTCGCACACGCGCGCCAGGTAGTCGCCCACCGCGGCGTCCGCCATGGCCGCAGCCGTGGCGACGGGCGTGGCCGTGGCGGTGGGCGCGGGGGGAGGATCGTCGTCGCCGCACGCGACGGCGAGGGCGGCGATGACCGCGACGGCGGGGAGGACGATCCAGCGCTTCATGCGTGTGCTCCAGTCGGGCACATGATACGCCGGGCGCGTCAGACGGGCACGGTCGCGAGGGCCTCGTCGATGGCCGCGCGCAGGCCCTCGACGCCCCAGCCGCGCGTGGCGGAGACGGGGCGCGCGCCGTCGCTCCCGCCCCCGGCGGCGGCGGCCAGCGCGCACGCCTCGCGCTCGTCCGCCGGCTCGGCCCCGTTGGCGCGGGCGAGCGCGTCGATCTTGTTGCGCGCCACGATCATGGGGCGTCCCAGCACGCTCAGCTCGCGCAGCACGCCCTCCACGGTGGCGGCGTGGACGGCGGCGTGGGGATGGGAGGCGTCGACCACGTGCAGGAGCGCCCCGGCGTCCTCCAGCTCCTCCAGCGTGGCGCGGAAGGCGGCCACCAGCTGCACGGGCAGCTTCTGGATGAAGCCGACGGTGTCCGTGAGCAGGGCCGTGCGCCCGGACGGCAGGGCCAGCTTGCGCGTGACCGGGTCGAGCGTGGCGAAGAGCTTGTCCTCGGGGCGCACGGGGGCGCCGCAGAGGGCGCGCATGAGCGTGGTCTTGCCCGCGTTGGTGTAGCCCACGAGGGCCACGACGGGCGCGCCCGCGCGACGGCGCTGGCGGCGGTACAGCTCGCGCTGCGTGCGCACCTGGTCGAGGTCGCGCCGCAGTTTGGCCATGCGGCGGCGCACGAGGCGGCGGTCGGTCTCGATCTGGGTTTCGCCGGGGCCGCGCAGGCCGATGGCGCCCTCCATGCGTTCGAGGTGGCTCCACTGGCCGCGCAGGCGGGGCAGCAGGTATTCGGTCTGCGCCAGTTCGACCTGCAGGCGGCCCTCCCGCGTGCTCGCGCGCAGGGCGAAGATGTCGAGGATGAGGGCGGTGCGGTCGAGCACCTTCAGGCCCAGCGCCTCCTCGACGTTGCGCTGCTGCGCGGGCGAGAGTTCGTCGTCGAAGATGACGGTGCCGGCGCGATGGGCCTCGCAGGCCTCGGCCACCTCGCGCAGCTTGCCCGCGCCCACGTAGGTGGCGGGGCGGGGGCGGTCGCGGCGCTGCGTGGAACGGCCCGCCACCTCCGCGCCCGCCGTGCGCGCCAGCTCGGCCAGTTCGGCCAGCGAATCGGCGGCGGGCAGGGGCGCGCCGGGGGCGTCCACGGCCACCAGCCAGGCGCGTTCGCGCGCGGGGGCGGTGGCGTGCGTGCGACGGCGGGCCACGGCGCGCGCCTCCCTACAGCCCGCCCCAGTCGCGCAGGCGGCGCAGGCCCTCCTCCATGCGGTCGTCGGCGATGGTGACGGAGAGGCGCACGTAGCCCTCGCCGTTGACGCCGTAGCCGCGCCCGGGCGTGACCACCACGGCGCACTCCTCGATGAGGCGGGCGGCGAAGTCGCCGCTGGTCACGCCCTCCGGCAGCTTCGCCCAGACGTAGAGCGAGGCCTTGGGCGGGTCCACCTCGAGGCCGATGGCGCGCAGCGTCTCCACGATGCGGTCGCGACGGCGCTGGTAGATGGCGTTGTGGTCGGCGATGACAGTCTGGGGGCCGTTCACGGCCTCGATGGCCATCTCCTGGATGGCCTGGGGGATGCCGCTGTCGATGTTGGACTTGACGCGCATGAGGGCGTCCACCAGCTCGGCGTTGCCCACGGCCATGCCGATGCGCCAGCCGGTCATGTTGTAGATCTTGGAGAAGGAGTTGAACTCGATGGCCACCTCGCGCGCGCCCGGGGCCTGGAAGATGGAGAGCGGGCGGTAGCCGTCGTAGGCCACGTCGCAGTAGGGGTTGTCGTGGCAGATGGAGACGTCGTACTCCCTGGCCCAGGCCACGGCTTTCTCGAAGAAGGCGAGGTCGGCCACGGCGGCGGTGGGGTTGTTGGGGTAGTTGAGCCAGAGCACGCGGGCGCGGGCGGCGAGGTCCTCGGGGATGGCGTCGAGGTCGGGCAGCCAGCCGTTTTCGCGCGTGAGCGGCAGCTTCACGGCCACGCCCCCCGCGAACATGGTGCCGATCTCGTAGACGGGGTAGCCCGGATCGGTGACCAGCGCCACGTCGCCCGGGTCGATGAGGGTGAGCGCCATGTGGGCGATGCCCTCCTTCGAGCCGATGAGCGCCAGCGCCTCGCGTTCGGCGTCGAAGGCGACCTCGAAGCGGCGCTCGTACCAGTCCGCGATGGCCTGGCGCAGGCGGGGCAGGCCCTCCGATTCGGGGTAGCGGTGGTTGGCCGGATCGTCGGCGGCGCGGTGCAGGGCGGCGAGGACGTGGGGGGGCGTGGGCAGGTCGGGGTCGCCGATGCCGAAGGTCACGACATCGATGCCCCGCGCCTTCTTGGCGGCGATCACCTTCGAGATCTGGGCGAAGAGGTAGGGCGGCAGCTCCTCCACCCGTTTGGCCAGCTTCATGGTTCCTCCGGCGGCGGCGTGCGCGGGATCGTAGCGCGCCGCGCCCGCTGGCGCAGCCGTCAGAGCGCCTCCAGCCGCCGCGCGAGCGGTTCCCAGCCCCGCACCTCCGCCGCCGGGTCGTCGCCGTGGGGCGCGAGCATGACGAGGCCGACGCCCTCGGCGGCGAACTCCGCCATGCGGTCGAGGAAGCGCGCCCGCTCCTCTTCCGAATCGAGCGCGGGGCCGGTCCAGGCGACGGTCCTGGCGATGGCGTCGTAGTCCGTGCCCTCGCGCTCGCAGTGGCCGCGCAGCACGGCCAGCTTGTGGCGCAGGTCCTCCGTCGCGCCGGTGGTGAGGTTGCAGGCGTCGGCGTAGCGGGCCACGAGGCGCAGCGTCTTGCGCTCGCCGCCGCCGCCGATGAGCAGCTCGGGGCGCGGGCGGCTGAGGGGCTGCGGGGAATTGAGCGTGGCCGCCAGCCGGTAGTGCCTGCCTTCGAAGGGGCCGTCGTCGTCGCTCCACATCCGCAGGCAGATGCGGACGGCCTCCTCCAGCCGCTCGAAGCGCTCGGCCAGCGGGGGGAAGGGCACGCCCAGGCCGAGGTGCTCGTCCTCGTTCCAGGCCGCGCCGATGCCCAGCCAGGCGCGCCCGCCGGAGAGCACGTCGAGCGTGCTCACCTGCTTGGCCAGCACGCCCGGGTGGCGGTAGGTGACGCCCGTCACCAGCAGGCCGAGGCGGATGCGGGAGGTCGCGCCCGCGATGAAGCCGAGGGCGGTGTAGCCCTCCAGCATCTCCAGCTCGCGCGGGCCGATCCAGCCGATCTGGAAGAGGTGGTCCATGAGGGAGAGGCGCTCGCAGCCGATCTCCTCGGCTGCGACGGCCAGATCGGCGAGGCGCGGCCCCAGTTCGGCGGGGCCGCCCCGCCAGGTGAAGTTGGCGATGTGGACGCCGACGCGCACGGCGCGCTACGAGAGGCCGCGGCGGGCGATCTCGCGCGGCATGCGCTCGGCGTCGGCGCTCAGCATGGGGCCCTTCTGCTCGTCGGGCAGCACGCCCATGGCGTCCGCGCCGAACTTGGCGCCGTCGAACAGGATCCACTTCTCGGGGATGACCTCGAGGACGACGCGCAGGGGCGAATCGAGCGTCTTCACGAAGGCGGCGGCGGCCTCGGGGTTGGTCGGGTTCAGCTTGGCGGCGAATTCGGGGTAGAACCAGTCCTTCGTCTCGCGGTCCTCGTGGATGACGCAGCGGCCCTTGGCCGTGGCGGCGCCGCCGGGGGCGCCCGAACCGGCGGGCGCGGAGGCCCCGCTGACGACCACGGAGACGCGCGGGTCGCGGCGCACGGCGGAGATGCGGTGGCGATGCGCGCCCGCCGTGATCCAGAAGCGCCCGTCCTTCCACAGGAAGGACATGATGACGCCCACGGGCCAGCCGTCGCGCGTGCCCCAGTTGAAGGTGCACTCGGGCGCGTGCGTGAGCAGCGATTCCAGCTGCTGGTCGTCGAGCGGATAGATGGAAACGGTTTCGTGGTCTTCAACGCCGGGCATGAATGGCCTCCGTTCGCGGTTCGGCCCGCGTCGCGCGGGCGCGGCTACGGTCGCAGGTCGCCCGCGCGGGCGCAAGCGGGCGCGTAGCGCGGGGGCGTGGTACGCTCGCGCAAGCAACTGGCGTCCGATCGTTCCCGAAGAGCCTTACCGCATCCTTCCCGATTGCCGCCGGAACACTGAAGCATGCCCCGGAGGCAAGAGCCATGACGTCCTTCGTTGATCGGACCCTGACCTGCTCGGACTGCAACGCGCAGTTCACGTTCACGGTCGGGGAGCAGGAGTTCTACCAGTCGCGCGGGTTCACCAACGAGCCGCGCCGCTGTCCCGAATGCCGGGCCGCGCGCAAGAGCGCCCGCGGCGAGGGCGGCGGCGGCGGCAACTACGGCGGCGGCGGGGGTGGCGGCGGCTACGGCGGCGACCGCGAGATGTTCAGCGCCGTCTGCGCCGAGTGCGGGCGCGAGGCGCGCGTGCCCTTCCAGCCGCGTGGCGACCGCCCCGTCTACTGCAGCGACTGCTTCCGCTCGCGCGCGCCCCAGCGCGGGGGCGGCGGCGGTGGCGGCGGGGGCCGCGGCCGCGACTGGTAGCGGCCCCGCGGGCCATCCCCACCGCTGGCGTCTATACTCGCGCGCGAGGAGGACGCCATGAGCTACCCGCAGTACGAGACCCTCATCGTCGAACCGCTGGCCGAGGCGGAGGGCGTGGTGCGCGTCACCCTGAACCGCCCGAAGGCGCTCAACGCGCTCTCCGCCGAGCTGCTGGACGAGTTCTTCGATTTCCTCGACCGCTTCGAGGACGACCCCCACGCCTACGTGCTGCTGTTGCGCGGCGCGGGGCGCTCCTTCTGCGCGGGCTACGACCTTGCCGCCAGCCGCACGGTCGAGCCGGGCTCGCCCGGCGACATGCTGCGCGAACAGAGCGTGGGCCGCTCGCGCCGCACCATGCTCGATTCGGTGGACCGCTACCTGCGCCTCTTCAACACGCGCAAGCCCACCATCGCGCAGGTGCACGGCCACTGCATCTCCGGCGGCACCGAGCTGATCTCCATGTTCGACTTCGTGGTGTGCACGGAGACGGCCAGGTTCGGGCACATCGCGGGGCGGCACATGGGCACGCTGCGCACGCTCTCCCTCTGGCCCTGGACCATCGGCTACCGCCGCGCGAAGGAGCTGTTCATGACGGGCGAGCTGATCGACGGGGCCACGGCGGAACGGTGGGGGCTGGTGAACAAGGCCGTGCCCGAGGAGGAGCTGGAGGACGCGGCCCTGCACCTGGCCCGCAAGATCATGCGCATCCCCCTCGAGGTCAACATCCTGCACAAGCACTCCGTGAACCGCTGGATGGAGATCCAGGGCCTGCATCCGGCCATGCATTCCGCCGCCGAGTTCGACGTGTACACGGCCTTCATCGACGGACGGCCCGGCTTCCGCGAGCGCGTCGAAGAGGACGGCCTGCGCGAGGCGCTCAAGTGGCGCGACCGCGAATGGCGCGGCACCGAACTGTGGGACCACGGCGCGAGCGCGGACGCGGACGGCTAGCGGCGCGGGGCGCATGAGCGCGCTGCCCGAGGCGGGCGACAAGGCCGCCGCCGTGCGCGCCATGTTCGACCGCATCGCCCCCTCCTACGACCGCATGAACCGCCTCATCACGCTGGGCCTCGACCAGCGCTGGCGACGCGCGCTCATCGAGGCGCTGGGCGTGGACGCGGGCGACACGGTGCTCGACCTCGCCTGCGGCACGGGCGATTTCGCCCTGCTCGCGCGCGAACGGGGGGCGCGCGCGGTCGGCGTCGATTTCGCGGGCGCGATGCTGGCCGCCGCCCGCGCCCGCTGCCCCGCGGAGGTGGCGCTCGCACGCGGCGACGCCCTGCGCCTGCCCCTCGCGGACGGGAGCGCGACGGTGGCCGTGTCGGGGTTCGCGCTGCGCAACTTCACGGCCATCCCGCCCGTGCTGGCCGAGCTGGCGCGCGTGCTGCGCGCGGGCGGGCGGCTGGGGCTGCTGGAGGTGGACGAGCCGCGCGCGCGCCTCCCGCGCATCGGGCACGCGCTCTGGTTCCGGCGCGCGGTGCCCGCCCTCGGCGCGCTGCTCAGCGACGGGCGCGCCTACCGCTACCTGCCCGCTTCCGCGGCCTACCTGCCGCCGCCGGAGGAGCTGCGCGCCATGCTGGAGGCGGCGGGCTTCGAGCGCGTCCGCAAGCGCGCCCACCTCGGCGGCGCGGCGCAGTCGCTGACGGCGGTGCGCGCGTGAAGCTGGCCGCCTGGCGCATGGCCGCGCGCCCGCCCACGCTGACGGCGGCGGTCGCGCCCGTGCTCGTCGGGAGCGGCGCGGCCATCGGCGCGGACGCCTTCGCGGCGGGCCCGGCGCTGGCGGCCCTGTTCGGCGCGCTCTGCCTGCAGATCGGCGCGAACCTCGCCAACGACGTGTTCGACTACGAGCGCGGCGCGGACGCGGGCGACCGCCTCGGCCCGCCGCGCGCGACGCAAGCGGGGCTGCTCGCGCCCGCCGAGGTGAAGCGCGGCATGGCCGTCGCCTTCGCCCTCGCCTTCGCGGCGGGCGTCTACCTGGTGGCGGAGGCGGGCTGGATCGTGGCCGCCGTCGGCATCGGCGGCATCGCCGCGGGCATCGCCTACACGGGCGGTCCCTGGCCGCTCGGCTACCACGCCCTCGGCGACGCCTTCGCCTTCGCCTTCTTCGGCGTCGCCGCCGTGGTCGGGACGTACTTCGTGCAGGCCGGGAACGCGCCCGCCTTCGTGTGGCTGGCGTCCATCCCCGTGGGCTGCACCGTCACCGCCATCCTCGTGGTCAACAACCTGCGCGACCTCGCCAGCGACCGCGCCGCGAACAAGCGCACGCTGGCCGTGGCCGTCGGCGAACGGGCCACGCGCCTCTGGTTCGGGCTGCTCCTGCTGGCCGCCTGGGGATGCGCGCTGGCGCTCTGGCCAGCCTCGCACGCGGGCCCGTGGGCGCTGCTCACGCTGGCGGCCCTGCCGCTGGCGGCGGGACCGCTGCGGGCCATGCTGGGGAGCGGCACTGGGCGCGCCCTCAACGCCACGCTGCGGCAGACGGCGCGCTTCCATCTGGCCTTCGGGGCGCTGCTGGCGCTGGCGCTGAGCGGCTGGCTGCCGTAGGGGCGCGTTGCGGCGCCGCGCGCGCGGGCGTACGATTACGGCATGGCCATGCTCGACACGTTGAAGGCGTCCCGCCGCCTGCGGGACGCGGGCATTGAGGAAGCGCATGCGGAGGCGCTCGTCGCGGCCTTCACCGAGGACATCGGCGCGAACCTCGCCACCAAGGACGACGTCGCCCTCCTCAGGAGCGACGTCGCCGCCCTCGGTGACGCGCTGAGGAGCGAGATGGCCCTCCGCGAACAGCGGATGAATCTCCGCATCGCGCTGGCCATCGGCAGCGCCACGACCGTGCTGCTCGCGGCCATGGGCATCCTCGCCACGCGGCTCTAGCGGCCACGCGCGGGCGCGCTCGGTGAGGCCAGCCCGTCCGTCGCGCTCGGGCGGGAGCGCTAGACGCGCGGCGGGATTCTCAATTTGGTGGACAGTTGCTCCACACCCGTGGTAGCCTTCATACGGACTAGGGGGAGAGCGCAACGACGCGCCCGCCCCAGAGGCCAGAGTTATTGATAGCGCTATAATCACATCCTAAAGAAAGGAGGTGAGAGCAGTGAAGTTTCAAGTCAAAGTGAAAATATCATTCAAATTATCGTTATCGATTTCTATGGACCAACTGGTCAATTATTTTTCCAGAATAATCATTAAATTGGCGCAGCATCCTGATATTATAATAATGCTTTATGAGATGATTACTTGCTAATTAATATGCTCCTCACACGGGGCGGGTGTACGGGAAACCGTGCATCCGCCCCTTATTATGTTCGACACCATGCTTTCACGCGGCATCTCCCAACAGCTCGTCGTGGACGCGCTCGACGTCGGGAGTCCACGACGGAGCAGGCGCTGGGCGCTTGCCAGTTATGCGTCTCCATACTATAAGTGGAATCCCCACGGAGGTACGCCCATGAACGGCATTCGGCTCGCGCACTTCCTCGTCGCCGCTGGCCTGCTCGGCCTGACGGTCGCGCTGATGGCAACCCTGCTGATTCTCCCCGAAATTCAGGCGCGCCGCCTCCTCTGCGAGGCCAGTTTTGAGTGTGGGACGTGGACCTCCGTTCCCGGCGGACGGGACATCCTCATCGTGCTCATCGTGACCTACCTTTTCCCAGCCCTGACGCTGTTTGCCGGCGCATTGGGGCTACCCACTAATCAGCCCAACCGTCGGCCACCCGTACGGGAAAGTTCTGCGGTCAGGCGCTACCGGGAGAGAGCGGCGGATGAGCGCGAGAGGCGGGTTGGGGAGCAGCACGAATCCGAGGATTGATCTCGCCTACCTCGCGTCGCCCAGCGCGACGACGCCAGGCAGCGTGCGGCCCTCCAGCATCTCCAGCGAGGCGCCGCCGCCCGTGGCGCCCCTACCGCCCCAGCACCTCCGGGCCGTAGGTGGTGGCGATGTGGCCCGCGGACTCCAGGCGCGCGCATTCCTCGTCGTCCAGCCCCAGCAGCTCGCGGTAGACGTAGTCGTTGTGCTCGCCGAAAAGGGCGGGCGGCGTGCGCAACGTCACGTCGGAGCGCGAGAAGGTGAAGGAGGGCGCGGGGAAGTCCGCTTCGGGGTAGTCCTCCGTGGCCACGAGGCGGCGCCAGACGGGCGACTGGCGCGCGTGCGCGTCCTCCGCCGCGTCGCGCGCGCTGAGCACGGGCCCGGCGGTGACGCCCGCCGCCTGCAGCTCGCGGAAGAGCTCGTCGCGGTCGCGCGCGGCGATCCAGTCGGCCAGTTCGGCCTCGATGCGGTCCTCGGCGGCGAGGCGTCCGGCGACGGCGGCGAGGGCGGGGTCGAGCGCCCACGCGGGCCGCCCCATGTACTCGACGAGGGCCGCCCATTCGGCGTCGGAGCGGCAGCTGAGGGCGAGCCAGCGTTCCTCGCCGCGGGCGGCGAAGACGCCGTTGGGCGCGAAGCCCTGACCGCTACGGTTGCCGATGGTGCCTGCGGCGCGCCCGTTCCAGGCGGCGTCGAGCGCGGCCTGCGGGAACATGGAGGCGGAGCATTCGGCCTGCGCCAGCTCGATGGTCTGGCCGCGGCCCGTGCGGCGGCGGTGGCGCAGGGCGGCGAGCATGGCCACGGCCCCGTGCATGCCCGCGAAGAAGTCGCCCGCGAAGGTCTGCACGTTCGTTTCGGGGGCGGAGTCGCGGTAGCCGCGCAGGATGGTGGAGCCGGCCACGCCGTCGATGTGGGCGCCGTAGCCGCGGCCTTCCACGTAGGCGCCGGTGCGGCCGTAGGCGGGCATGTGCAGGATGACGATGTCGGGGCGTTCGGCGCGGATGGCGTCGTCGTCCAGCCCCAGCTTCTCCAGCGTGCCGCGCGCGAGGTTCTCGGCGAGCACGTCGCTGATGGCGATGAGGCGCTTGACGATGGCCAGACCCTCGGGGCGGCGGCTGTCCACGGTGAAGGAGCGCTTGTTGCGGATGACGTGGATGAAGGCGGGGCTGTTGTTCCAGGGGCGGGGGCCGGGATCGCCGCCGGGATGGCCGCCCATCCACGGGGGCAGCATGGCCGCCACGGCGGCGGGCAGCACGGGGGCGGCGGCGCGCGTGGCCGGGTTCCAGACGTGCGGGTTCTCCACGCGGATGCAGTCCGCGCCGAGGTCGGCGAGGTAGAGGGTGGCGCTCTGGCCCGCCCACACGCAGGCGAAGTCGCAGACGCGCACGCCCTCCAGCGGCAGGAAGCCGTTCACGCCGCCGCTCCCGCGCGCCGCAGTTCGTCGCGGGCGGCGCGGTCGTAGCCCAGCTCGGCGAGGATGGCGTCCGTGTCCTGGCCGAGGCGCGGGGCGGCGCGGCGGATGGCCCAGGGCGTCCCGTCGAGCAGGTAGGGGCGGCCCAGCATGGGGAACGCGCCCAGCGTTTCGTGCTCCACGCGCTCCCAGAGGCCGCGCTCGCGGAAGACGGGATCGGCGTACAGGTCGGCGGCGGTGAAGAGCGGGGCGAGGATGACGTGGTGTTCGCGCGCGGCCTCCCAGACCTGCGCGCGCGTGCGCTCCAGCAGCCAGGGGACGAGCGCGAGGTCGACCTCGGCGCGCGCCTCGGGCGTGGCCAGCCAGGCGGGATCGGTCCAGGGCGGTTCGAGGAAATCAGGGCGCCCGATCATCTCCGCGAAGCGCCGCCAGTAGGGGCCCGCCGAGGCCGTCAGCTCCACGTGGCCGTCGGCGCAGGGGAAGACGCCCGCCAGCCCGCCCGCGGTGGACGGCCCCGCCGCCGCCGGGCGCTCGTTGATTCGCCCCGAAAAGCGCCAGGCGAGGATGGTCGAGCTGCGCCGGTCCACGCTGTTGAGCTGCACGTCGAAGAGGGAGACGTCGACGCGCTGGGCGATGCCGTGGACCTCGCTGGCGTGGACCGCGCCGAGGGCGGCGATGGCGGCCATGGCCCCGCACTGCAGCAGCGAGGCCGTGCCCCCCATCTTGAGCGGCTCGCGGTCGGCGGTACCGTGGGAGTACATCTCCCCGCCCATGGCGTAGAGCACGGTTTCGGAGAGGGCGTAGTCGCGGTAGGGGCCGCTCCAGCCGAAGTTGGTGATGGAGAGCACGTTCACGTCGGCCACGGCGCGCAGGTCGTCGGGCGTGGTCCGCAGGCGTTCGGCCACGGCGGGCGCGTGCCCGACGACGACGACGGAGGCGCGGGGCAGCAGGCGTTCGAGCACCTCGCGCCCGCCCGCCGTCTTCAGGTCGAGCACGATGGATTCCTTGTTGGTGTTGAGGAACTGCCAGGCGCCGCCGCGGTCGGGGCCGGGCTCGTCATCCAGCCAAGGGCCGAGGGCGCGCGCGGGATCGCCGCCGGGGCGCTCGATCTTGACGACGTGCGCGCCCAGGTCGGCCAGCAGCTTGGTGGCGTAGGGCCCGGCGACGTGCGCCGTGAGGTCCACCACCGTCACGCCGTCGAGCGCGCCCGCCTCCGCCATGCGCGGCATTCTAACCGCCGGGGCGCGGCTCGACGCACGCGCGCGTTCGGCGTAGACAAGGGGGAACGCGGGAACGCGAACGCGGGAGGACGCAATGGCGACACCGGACGAACTGCGGGCGGCGCTGGCGGAGGCGCGCGCGGCCATGCGCGAGGCCATCGAGGCGGCGGAGATGGGCTGGCGGCGCTCGCCCGGCGAGGGCACGTGGACCGCCCAGGAGGTGGCCGAGCACGTGATCGACACCGAGGCCCGCATCACCACCATGATCTGCGAGGCCTGCGGCTACCCGGGCATCGACGCGGGCACGCCCGACTGCGCCTCCTCCATCGAGGCCATCGACGAGTTCGACGCGGTGGTGGACCGCTGCGACGGCAAGCTGCGGCACGTGACCGCCGAGGACCTGCTCAAGCCGCACGAGCACTTCGGCAACGTGGAGGGCATCTTCGAGATGAACGTGCGGCACCACATGGAGCACGCGGCCCAGATGCGCGAGGCGTCCGCGGGCTAGGCGCTGGCGTAGAGGCGGAAGCCGAAGTCGTTGTAGCGCCGTTCGGGGGCGAGGCTGGCGCGCGCCGTCACGCGCGTGAATTTGACCGCGTGCCGCCAGCTGCCCCCGCGGCTGACGCGACGGGCGCGCTCCGCGGGTTCGCGCTTGCCCGCGCCCAGCTCGGCGTAGGCGTCCGCGTGGTACCAGTCGCGGCACCACTCGTGCACGTTCTCGGCCATGCAGCGCAGACCGTAGCCGTTCGCGCATTCGGGCAGGGGAGGGTGGGGGCGGTCGGCGGCGGCGATGCGCGCGGCGGCGGGATGGCCGCGCCAGTCGTCGCCCGGCCAGGGCCAGCAGGCCCCGACGAGCCCGCCCAGGGCGGCGTACTCGCGCTCGGCCTCGTCGGGCAGCCGCCAGGGAACGCCGGTGGCGTCCGCCAGCCACTGGCAGTACGCCGCGGCCTCGTGCCAGCCGACGCCCACCACGGGACAATCGGGGGCGTTGAAACGCTCGTCGTCCCAAAAGCGCGGGGGCTCGCCGCCATCGGCCACGAAGGGCGCGTATTGCGCGTTCGTGACGGGCGCCACGGCCACGAGCAGGGGCGCGACGGCCACGCGGTGCACGGGGCGCTCGTCGGGGCGGCCCCGTTCGGAACCCATGAGCAGCTCGCCGCCGTCCAGCCGCACCGTCTCCGGCGGTTCCATCGCGGCCCATCGTACGCGGGGCGCGTTGCCCCATGCGCGGGCGTCCGCCAGACTCGCGCGCATGGACGACCCCATCGTCTGGCTGGACCGCCCCGACGCGGGCGAACGGCGCATCGGGGGCAAGGCCGCGAGCCTCGCGCGGCTGGCGGGCGCGGGCTTTCCCGTGCCGCCGGGCTTCGCCGTGGCGGCGGAGGCGTACGAGGCCTTCGCGACGGCCCACGACCTGCCCGCGCTCACCGCGCCGCTGGCGGAGCTGCCCCCGCGCGCGCCGCTGGCGGCCTTCCGCGAGGCGCTCGCGCCCGTGGCCGCGCGGCTGGCGGAGGCGGCCATCGACGCGGACACGCGCGCCGCCATCGCCCGCGCCTGCGCCGAGCTGGAGGCGCGCACGGGGCCGGAGGCGACCTTCGCCGTGCGCTCCAGCGGCCTCAACGAGGACGGCGCCGCCAGCTCCTTCGCGGGACTGTACGAGAGCTACCTCAACCTGCGCGGCGCGGACGCCATCGCGGCGGCCACGCTCGACTGCTACCGCAGCCTCTGGCACGAGCGCGCCGTCCACTACCGCGCCTTCCGCGGCATCGACCACGCGGGCGAGGCCATGGCCGTGGCCGTCATGCAGGTGGTGCGCGCCCGCGCCAGCGGCGTGGCCTTCACGCGCAACCCCATGACGGGCGCGGACGACGAGGTGCTGATCAACGCCTCCTGGGGCTTGGGCGAGGCCATCGTTTCCGGTTATGTCACGCCCGATTCCTTCACCGTCGGGCCCGACGGCGAGCTGCGCGAGCGCGCCATCGCGGAGAAGCGCGAGCGCGTCGTGCCCGCCGGGCGCGGCACGGAACGCGCGCCCGTGCCGCCCGAGCTCGTGGCCGCGCCCGCGCTCGACGACGGGCAGGCGCGCGCGGTCGCCGAGACGGCCCGCGCCGTGGAACGCCTCTACGGCGCGCCCGTGGACGTCGAGTTCGCGCTGGACGAGGCGGGCGCGTTCTTCCTGCTGCAGGCGCGCCCCATCACCGCCTGAGCGGCGCCGCCCGTTACTCGTCCGCGCGCAGGGCGGCGATCTGGCGCGCGTGGTCCAGCGAGTGCACGCGCAACGTGAGGAACCATTCGCGCCAGTTCAGGTCGCCGAGGAAGGGGTGGAGCCAGGTGATGGCGGCGTCGGCGTCGTTTCCGGCGACGCGCACGGCCCGCGTGGCCGCCTCCACGACGGCGGCGTGCGCGGCGAGGATGGCCTCGCGCCCGGCGGAGACGGGCGGGGCGGACGCCGCCGATTCCGGCAGCGCGCCGGTCAGCACGACGGCGCGCACGCGCGAGGCCGTGCCGGAGTTCACCTCGGCCACGTGCCGGATGCAGTCGAGCGGGCTCCACTCCGCGCCCGCACGGCGCTCGGCGAGCGCCCCGGCGGGCACGGCGCGGGCGGCGGCCTCCAGCTCGGCCACGGCCGCGTCCACGCGCTGCGCCAGCTGGTCCGGCGTCCACTCCGCGGCCTTGCGGCGCACGTAGCCGAGGATGACCTCGGTCGCGCCTTCGGGAATGGTCACGGGCGGGCCTCCGGGGCGAAATCGCCCGCCGCATCCTACCGCAACGCGCGCGCCGCTGGCCCGCTGGCGCATTCCCCGTAGAATCGGGCGCATGGTTGCCATCGTGCGGCCCGGCGAACGCGACGCGGGCACGGCGCAGACGCCCGGCATGGTCCGCGAGGCCGGCGTCTCCGGCGCGCTCAGCGGCGCGGCGGGGCTGTGGATGGGCATCGCCCGCAACGCGCCCGGCGCCGCCTCCGCCGTCCACCACCACGGCGCGAGCGAGTCCGGCATCTACGTGCTCGAGGGGCGCGTGCGCTTCCGCTGGGGCGAGCGGCTCGAGCACGCCGCCGAGGCCGGGCCGGGCGACTTCGTGTTCGTGCCCCCCCACGAGGTGCACGCCGAGGAGAACCTCGACCCCGCGCGCGAGGCCGTCCTGCTGCTGGCGCGCACGACCATGGAGGCCATCGTGGTCAACGTGCCCGACCCGCGCGCGGGGGAAGGGGCCTAGCCATGGGCCTGCTGGCCATGAAGGTGACGCTCGCCGACGGGCGCGAGCTGGTGGTGGCGGCGGACGCGCGCATCGACACCGTGGACGACGACGGCGAGCCCGTCATCCGCCTGATGAAGGACGGGCGCATCGTCGAGCAGTTTCGGCGGAGCGAGGTGCGCGAGCCCATCCAGGGCCTCACGCACGACGCCTGATTCCCGCCGCGCTCTCTTGACGGGCGGATCGCGCATCCCTAGGATTCCGCGCGAACGCGGCCCCGCGCCGCGCGACGGAGGGATGCACATGCGCGAGAACTACTGGACCCGGCGGCGGCTCAGCCGGCGGACGGTGCTGAAGGCGTCGGCGGCGGGGGCCGTGGGCACGGGCGCGCTCGTGGCCGTGGGCTGCGGCGACGACGACGATGACGACCCCACCGCCACGCCCGCGCCCACGCGGGCCGCCACGCAGGCCGCGGGGGGGGGGGAGGCGACCGCGACCGCCGCCCCGACGGAGGCCGCCACGCGGGCCGCGACCGCCACCGCCGCCCCCACCGAGGCGGCCATGATGGGCGCGCGCGACGGCAGCTTCTTCAGCCAGTACACGGGCATCGCGGGCACCACGCTCGACCTGCACCGCGAGCTGTATCGCGGCATCGCCTACACGGCGGGCAACGCCTACAACAACCTGCTCAAGTTCACGGACATGGACAACTTCGTGATCTCCGGCGAGATCGCGGAGACGCTGCCGGAGCAGCCCGACCAGGTGACCTACGCCTTCACCATCCGCAGCGACGTGAACTGGCACAACAAGCCCCCGGCCAACGGGCGCGCCGTGACGATGGACGACATCCGCTGGAACATCGAGCGCCAGCGCACGGGCACGCGCGCCGACGGCAGCGAGGACGCCACGTTCTTCCGCAAGCCCCTCATCTACCAGAACATCGAGAACGTCGACTACATCGACGAGACCCACTTCACCGTGACCATGACCTCGCCGCAGGTGACGTGGCTGGGGGACATGACGGACGAGTTCAACTCGATCCTCTACCCCGACGTGGGCGAGCGGCTGGAGGACGACGAGCAGTTCGGCGTCTTCAACGCGGACAACGTGCTGGGCACCGGGCCGTTCATCTTCGACGAGTTCGAGCTGCAGGACCGCGCCCACGGCGTGCGCAACGACGACTACTTCCTGCGCAAGGACGGGACCATCCCGGGCATGGTCGACGAGCTGTTCTTCGTGAACCTCGGCGGCGACATCAACCCGCAGCGCCTGGCCTTCGAGCAGAAGCAGATCGACGAGCTGGCCTCGCGCGACCGCGTGGTGATGGAGGAGATCGCGTCCAACAATCCGGACGTGGAGAACTTCCGCATCGGCGACCCGAACAACAACCTCGAGTTCGCCTACAACTACACGACGAACCGCGCGCTCTCGGACGAGCGCATCCGCACGGCCATGTTCCTGGCCACCGACCGCGCGCTGGTGGCGGAGCAGCACTTCGGGGGGCTGGGCCGCCCGAACCCGGCGGTCAACTGGCCCTTCACGGCGTGGGCGCTCTCGCAGGAGGAGCTGTCGCAGGCGCCGGGCTACCGCCAGCCCAAGGATGCGGACATCGCCGACGCCCGCGCCATGTGGGAGCAGGCCGACGCGGAGAGCCACGACGACGCCGATTTCCTCATCACGACCGTGGACTTCCCCCAGTACGTGCCCCTGCTGGAGTGGTTCCCGGCCATGCTGAACGCGAACCTGGACACGCAGAAGTGGAGCGCGCAGGCCATCCCCGTCACCTCGCTGCTGGAGTACAACAACTCCGGGCAGGCGTCGGTGGGCTACCTCGGCGGCTGGGACCAGTGGAACAGCCCCGACCCGCGCACCCGCTTCGCGCAGGTCTACTCGGCCCATCCCGACGACGGCGGGCGCGGCACCATCAACTTCTGGAAGTACACCACCCCGACCATGGAGGGGTACATCCAGGACATGTTCACCGAGTTCGACAACGAGCGGGCGCAGGAGATCGTCAAGGACGCCCAGCGCTTCGCCCTCACGGACGCGGGGGCGGGGCACCTGCAGATGGTGTGCGGCCTCACCAGCTGGGTGAAGTGGCCCTACCTGCACCGCAAGGGGCCGTTCTTCATCACCTACGGCACGGCCATCAGCCAGGAACTCTGGATCGACCAGAACGATCCGACCTTCCAGGGGAAACAGCGCCCCGCCTGACCCGAGGGCGTCCGCCCCGCGTCCCCATGGGGATGCGGGGCGGCGCGCCCATCCCGACCGGAACGGTGGCGCCGCCCCATGACCGAGTACGTCATCCGTCGCTTCCTGCTGGCGCTGGTCACGATCTGGATCGTGCTGACCTTCGTCTTTTTCGCGTTGCGCGTGCTGCCGGGCGATTACGCCGAGCAGCAGCTGGCCAACCAGTTCTTCGCCATGGCGGCGCGCACGGACGAGGAGCGCGCGGAGCAGCTCGCCCTCGCGCGGGCGCGGCTGGGCACGGACAAGCCGCTCTACGAGCAGTACGGGCGCTTCTGGTGGGACATCCTGCGCGTCCGTTCCCAGGATTCGTTCCAGTACAACCGCTCCTCCTTCAGCGTGGCCGCCGACGCGCTGCCGTACACGCTCCAGCTGGGCGTCATGTCGCTCATCATCGCCGTGCTGCTGGCGCTGCCCGTGGGCGTGCTCTCCGCCGTGCGCCCGGACGGTTTCCTCGACGCCAGCCTGCGCACGTTCGCCATCTTCTTCCTGGCCGCCCCCGCCTTCCTCACGGCGGCCATCGCGTCGGCCTATGCGGTCAAGCACAGCGTCCTCACCATCGGGGTAACCTCGCAAGCCCTGCTCTGGGAGGATCCCTGGGCGAGCTTCCAGCTCTTCATCGTGCCCGCGCTGGCGGGCGGGCTGGCGGTGGGGGCGATCCTCATGCGTTTCCTGCGATCGGGAATGATGGAGGTGCTGCGGCAGGACTACGTGCGCACGGCGCGGGCGAAGGGGCTGGCGGGCTCGGTCGTCATCGCCCGCCACGTCCTGCGCAACGCCCTCATCCCGGTCGTGACCATCCTCGGCTTCCTCATCGCGGCGCTGGTGGCGGGCAACGTCGTGCTGGAGTCCATGTTCGCCATCCCGGGCATGGGGAACGAGATTCTGGTGGCCATCCGCATCCGCGACATCCCCGTGACGCAGACGTTCACGCTGCTGCTGGTGGGGGCCGTCGTCTTCGTGAACCTGATCGTGGACCTGAGCTACTTCCTCATCGATCCGCGCGTCACGGTGTCGGGGGCCGAGTCGTGAGCGGCCTTTCCGCGCAGGCGACCGCGCTGGATGACGGATTCGCGCCGCCCGACGAGCGGTCGCGTGCGGCGCGCGCGCTGCGGGCCTTCGGGCGCTTCTTCTCGCAGAAGAAGGTTGGCGGCGTCTCCTTCGTGATCGCCTTCATCATCCTCGTGCTCGGCATCATCGGCCCGTGGATCGCGCCCTACGGCAAGGACGAGCCCATCCAGATCGAAAACCCGAGCTACGACATCAATTCCGACGATCCGGACGACTGGAACCCGATCACGCTCCTCGACCTCTCCAACCCGACCCGGGCCCACTTGCTGGGCACGGACGAGCGCGGCCGCGACCTGCTCACGCGCGTCCTCCACGGGGCGCGACGCTCGATGCTCCTCGGCTTCGGCGCGGCGGCCATCGCCACCATCCTCGGCGCGATCCTCGGCGTCGTTTCCGGCTACTTCGGCGGCATCGTGGACCTGATCATCCAGCGGCTGGTCGACGCCTTCATCGCCTTCCCGCCGCTCCTCTTCCTGCTCCTGCTCTTGCAGACGGGCGAGTCAACCGTCCCACGCATGATCGTGGCGCTCTCATTCCTCAACATCTTCGGCGTCTCGCGCGTGGTGCGGTCGGCCACGCTGGCGGTCCGCAACGACGTGTACGTGGAGGCCGCGCGCGTGGTCGGCGCGCAGCCGCCGCGCATCGTCTTCCGCCACGTGCTGCCCAACGTGTTCGCGCCCATTATCATCATCTTCTCGACGACCATCGGCGGGGCCATCCTCGCCGAATCGACGCTGGCCTTCCTCGGGCTGGCGCCGCCCGGCCCCAGCTGGGGCGCGATGGTGAACAATGGCCGCCAGTTCTTCGCGTCCGCGCCGATTCTCGTGGCCGTGGGCGGCGGGGCGCTCACGCTCACGGTGCTGGCCTTCAACATTTTCGGCGACGCCCTGCGCGACGTGCTCGACCCGCGGCTGCGCGGCGTGTAACCTGCGCGCCAGCGATGGACGCTCCGGCGAAAGCGGGTTCCCCCTTCATGGCCAGCCCCCGTAGCTCAGTGGACAGAGCAGTGGTTTCCTAAACCATGCGCGCAGGTTCGACTCCTGCCGGGGGTACCAGCCCGCCCCGCGCCCCTAGCCGCGCCACGCCGTATCATGGCCGCTCGCACACCTGCCTACGGGAGCCGCTCACATGGGTCTGCGCACGCCTGCCGAGTACGTCGAATCGCTCAGGGACGGGCGCACCGTCTTCTACCGTGGCGAGCGCGTGCCCGACGTGACCGTCCACCCCGTCATCGCCAAGGCCGTGAACCACGCCTGCGTCGATTACGAGATGGCCGAGGACGCGGCGACGCGCGAGCTGGCGGTGGTGGCGGACGAGGGCGAGCCCTACGCGCGCTACTTCAAGGTTCCCCGGAGCACGGACGACCTGCGCCTGCGCTCGCGGCTGATCGAGGCGTCCACGGCGCGGGGCAGGACGCTGGTGCCGCTGGTGAAGGAGATCGGCACGGACGCGCTCTTCGGGCTGATGCGCGTGACGCGCGCCATGGACGCGGCCCGCGGCACGGACTACCGCGCGCGCGTGGACGCCTTCCACCGCCACTGCCGCGACCACGACCTCACCATCTCCGTGGCGCAGACGGACGTGAAGGGCGACCGCTCGGCGGGGCCGGGGGGGCAGCCCCATCCCGACTACTACCTGCGCATCGTGGAGCGCCGCGCGGACGGCATCGTGGTGCGCGGGGCGAAGGCGCACACGAGCTGCACGACGAACGTGAACGAGGTCATCGCGCTGCCCACGCGGGCCATGGGGGAGGGGGACGCGGACTACGCCGTGGCCTTCGCCGTGCCCGCCGATACGCCCGGCCTCACGCTGGTGGCCAGCCCCTACGGCGGGGCCGCGCGCAACGCCTTCGAGGCGCCCCTCAGCGCGGACCGCAAGATGATGGAGACGACCACCATCTTCGACGACGTGTTCGTGCCCAACGAGCGCGTGTTCATGGCCGGGGAGCACGAGTTCACGGGGCCGCTGGCGCTCGGCTTCGTCGAATACCACCGCTTCACCGCCGTCTCCTACAAGCTGCCGCTGGTGGACGCGCTGGTGGGCGCGGGCCAGCTGCTGGCCGACCTGAACGGCATCGCGCGCGCGGCGCACGTGCGCGAGAAGCTGGTGTGGCTGGTGAGCTACGCGGAGACGGTGCGGGGCCTCATCGAGATGGCGGCCCTGCGCGGCGCGCCCGACGCGGAGGGCATTTTCGCGCCCGACGCCATGACCACGAACATCGCCAAGTACCATTTCGCCCACCACTACCACGAGGCCCTGCAGCACGTGCAGGACATCGCCGGGGGGCTGCTGGTGACGGCGCCGGGCGAGGAGGATTTCGCCAACCCCGAGACGGGCGACCTGCTGCGCCGCTACCTCGGCGGGCGCGAGGGCGTGGACGGCGAGACGCGCATACGCGCCATGAACATGGTGAGCGACCTCACCACCGGCGACTTCGGCGGCTACCACGCCGTGCTCGCCATCCACGCGGAGGGTTCGCTGGAGGCGGAGAAGCTGATGATCGCGCGCGCCTACGACGGCGGGCGCACGCTCGCCTGGGCCAAACGGCTGGCGGGCATCGGCTAGCGCCCGCGCGGTACACTGGGGCCGTGGCCGGACTCGAGATCCCGCTCTTCCCCCTGCGCACGGTGCTCTTCCCCGGGCACGCGCTGCCGCTGCGGATCTTCGAGGAGCGCTACCAGACGATGACGCGCGAGCTCATCGAGAGCGGCGGCGTCTTCGGCGTGCTGCTCATCCGCAGCGGACGCGAGACGGGCGGTGGCGCCGTGCCCCACGACACCGGCACCACGGCCGTCATCGAGGAGTACCGCGAGCTGCCGGGCGGGCGCTTCCAGCTGGACACGCGCGGGCGCGACCGCTTCCGCCTCGTGCGCATGCTGGAGCCGCGCCCCTACCCCTACGGCGAGATCGAGTTCCTCGACGAGCGCTGGGAGCGCGGCGACCCGCGGGTGAAGGCCGCCTTCGAGACGGCGCGCGCCACCTTCCCGCTCTACCTGCGGCTGGCGCTGGCGCTCTCCGACCAGTGGGCGCGCGACCTCTCCCTGCCGCGCGACCCGCACCGCTTCGTGAACACGGTCGCGCCCTGGCTGCAGCTGGAGGAGGAGGGCAAGCAGCGGCTGCTGGAGATCGAGCCGGCGGCGGAGCGCCTGGCGCACCTGGCGGAGCTGCTGGACGGGCTGGTGACGCGCGTGCGTGAGCAGGTGGACGGCCATCACCGCCGCCGCTTCGCCAGCCTCGCCGCCGTCAGCTGAACGGCGGGCGCGGCGCGCTCGCGTAGACTGCGCGTCCGTGGAAGTCGACGCCGCCCTGCGCGCGGCAGCCGTCATCGCCGGGGCCGCCGCGCTCGGCCAGATCGTGTGCCGGCGCATCCCCATCCCCCTGCCCCTCTTCCTGCTGGCGGCGGGGCTGGTCTTCGGGCACGACGGCCTCGGCCTGGTGGAGACGCGCGAACTGCGGGAGCTGGTGCGCGTGGTGGTGGTGCTGGCGGTGGCGCTGATCGTGTTCGAGGGGGGCGCGGCCCTGCGCCTGGCCTCGCTGCGCACGCTCGCGCCGGTGGTGCGCAACGTCGTGCTGCTGGGGCTGGTGGTGACGCCCGCCGTGGGGGCGCTGGCGGCGTGGCTGTTCCTCGATTTCGACTGGCGCGCGGCCTTCCTCTTCGGAGCGCTGGTGTGCGTCACGGGACCGAGCGTACTCACGCCCCTGCTGCGTTCCATCCGCGTGGACAACCGCCTGCGCGACATCCTCGCCAGCGAGGGCGTGATCATCGACCCGCTGGGGGCGCTGCTCACGCTCTTCCTGCTACAGATCGCGGTGGCGGAGACGTTCGACCCGGCGGGGCCGACGGGCTGGGCGCTGCAGCGGCTGGGCATCGGCATCGGCATCGGCGCGGCGGGCGCGTTCCTGGTGTGGGCGCTGACGCGGCTGGTGCGGCGGCTGAGCGGGCGCGAGATGGGGCTGCTCGTCATCGGCGCCGCCGTGGCCGCCTTCGCCACGGCGGAATCGCTGGGGCACGAATCGGGCCTCACGGCCATGGTCGTCATGGCCATCGCCATCGGCAACCTGCGCCTGCCGCAGCGCGAGCGCGTGGAGGAGTTCCAGGAGTCCATCACCGCCTGGCTCATCGCCAGCGTGTACGTGCTGCTGGCGGCGGGCATCAGCCTCGACGACCTCGCCGGGCTGTGGCCGGAGGGCATCATCGTGGCGGCCATCCTCGCCTTCGTGGGGCGGCCCCTGCTGATCGTGCTGGCCAGCTGGCGCTCGGGGCTGAACTGGCGGGAGCAGGCGTTCCTCTCGGCGGTGGCGCCGCGCGGCGTGGTGGCCGCCTCGCTGGCGGGCGTGGTGGCCGTGGAGGCCAGCGCCTTCGCGGGGGACACGGGCCAGCGCCTGGTGGCCATGGTGTTCGTCGTCATCCTGCTCACCATCGGCATACAATCGGCCTATGCGGGACCGCTGGCGCGGCTGTTGCGGGTGCGGCCCATGACCACCGTGGTCGCGGGCGCGGGCGAGGTGGGGCGGCGCGTGGCCACGCTGCTGGCCGGCTCGGGCGAGCCCGTGCTCGTCGTCGAGACCGACGAGGAGGCCGTCATGCGCGCGCGCGAGGACGGCCTCGAGGTGCTCATCGGCGACATCTCCGACGCGGACGTGCTGCGCAAGGCGGGGCTGGACGAGGCCAAGGCGCTGCTGCTGGCCACGCCCGACGACGCGCGCAACCTGCTGGCCGCCCAGCTGGCGCGCTCCGGCTTCAGCTGCGAGACCATCTACGTGCGCGTGAACGACGCCGCCAACGTGGAGGCCTTCCAGAAGCTGGGCGTCGTGCCCGTGAGCCAGTCCGAGGCCGTGGCCACGGAGCTGGCGCGCCTGGTGGCGGGGCCCGTCTTCCAGGACATCCTCGCGCAGGCGGCGGAGGACGTGACCGTGGCGCGCGTGGTGGTCACCTCCGCCTCCGCGCAGCGCCCCATCCAGTCCATCCCCGAGCTGCAAGGGACGCTGGTGGTGCTGGTCACGCGGGGGCGCGATTCGGTCATCCCCAACGGGCGCACGGAGCTGCGGCTGGGCGACATCGTCACCGTGTTCGGCAGCCTGAACGACCTCGCCGTGGCGCGCGGGGGCCTTTCCGTCATCCCGCAGCCGGGCCCCGCCGTCTCCTGACGCGCGGCACGCGAAAGCGCCCCGCTTCGGCGAGGCGCTCCCGTGTGTTTGCGGGGGCGTGGGCTAGTTGCCGGTGGGGCGGGGGGGCGGCGGCGTGGGATCCTCCGTCTTCACCGTCGTCGGGATGGTCAGCCCGGTTGGAAGGCAGACCCCGGTACGCTCAAGATCGAGACGCCCGAGCCTGCTCAGGTCGATTTGCGTCGGGAAGGGGCCCGTCAGCTGACGGTTTCCCTTCAACCGAAGGCTCTTGAGGTTGGTCAGCCTGCCCAGTTCCGTCGGGATAGCTCCCGTCAACCCGATCCCGATAAGCGCCAATCCCTTGAGGTTGGTCAGATTCCCCAGTTCCGGCGGAATGCTCCCGCCCAGATTGGCAAACCGGATACTCAGGATCGTGAGTTGCGACAGGTTCCCCAGCTGCGGCGGAAGGCCCCCGTGCAGACCTTTGTTGGGGTCATGCAGCTTGAGGGTTTCGAGGTTGGTCAGCTTGCCCAGTTGCGTTGGGATGGTTCCCGTGAAGGTGTTGTACTGATTCCCGGATGCATCCAGGATCAGGGAGGTCAGCGCAGTGAGATCCCCGATCTGCGTGGGGATCCCTCCGCCCAAGCGGTTATTCTGCAGATTGAGGTGGGTGAGCGCGGTGAGATCCTCGATCTGCGTGGGGATGGTTCCCGTCAGCGACTTGTCGGGCAGCTCCAGCTTGGTCACGCGCTTGTTCCCGCTGGCATCGGTTCCGATGGTGACGCCATTCCAGTTAAAGGTGACCTTGCCCGTTGCGTCGGTGCTCGTGAGCGGCAGCGTCCGAGCCCAGTTGAGCGTTCCCTCCAACTTGGGCTCAATCGCCAGCAACGTGTCGCAGTCCTTCGCCAGGTCCGTGTCGGTCGTGGCCCCAGTCGGCCTGCGCGGTTCGCCCAACGTCCAGGGGCCGCAGGTTGCGGGCGCAAGCTCCGACGCGGTCGTCGCGGTCGTCGTGGGCGTCTCGTAGACGGCGAGTTGGAGGTCGTCGAGCGCGTCCAGCTTCGCCAGCTCTGCCAGCGCGTCCCGGAAGTGGTACGGCGCATTCGCCCCGGTCAGCCTCAGCGCGGTCACGCGCTTCTTCCCGTCCACGGTCCTGACGGTGACGCCGGTCCAGCTCGTGAGCGCCAGCGTCGGGCTCCAGTTCAGCCAGTTTTGCGCAGTCGGACGCGGCAGCTTGTCGCGGAGGGCGAGCAGCGTATCGCAGTCCTCTGCCAGCGCCTCGTTGGCCGTGCGCGCGACGCCGAGCGTCGTCGCGGTACAGCCCGTCGTGGTCGTGGTGGTAGTAGTCGTGGTCGTGGTCGTAGTAGTGGTAGTGGGCGCAGTCGTGGCCGTGGCGGCGGGCGCAGTCGTGGCCGTGGCGGCAGGGGCGGTCGTAGCCGTAGCGGCGGGCGCAGCCGTGGGCGTCGCCGTGGCCGTGGCCCCGGCGGGGGCGGCGGTGGCCGTCGCGACGGCCTGCGCGTGGGTGGACGGGGCGGTGTCGCGCAGGCCGAGGCCGAGCGCGAACAGGCCGATCGCCAGCGCGATGGCGGCGACCAGGATGAGCGGGCGTTTCATGATGGAGTCCCTCCAGACTCTGAAGATGATCGCGTTTTACCCCCCCCCCCCCCCCCTTGCTGTCAAATTGGCGAAGCGCGCGAGCGCTCCCGCCCGTTCGCGCGCTACCATGAAGGGCATGAGGCTGCTGCTGCTCCTGCTGCTGCCCGCGCTGCTGTCCCTCTTCTGGCTGCTGCTGCGCCAGTACGCGGCCATGCGGCTGGCGGAGCGCGGGCGCGTCATCGACGGGAAGGCGTCGGAGGCGCGCTCCTTCCCGCCGGGCGAGGCTCCGCGGGGGCGCGCGCCCGCTCCGGACGAGCCCTCGTGCGGGCGGCACAACCTGCACCTCTTCCTGCGGCTGGCGGGCGCGCGCGGAAGCTGCCGCCATTGCGCCGCCCTGCGACGGGAGGAACGCGACGCTGACGCGACGGCAGCCGTGGACGCCGCCGAGCGGGCCCTGCGCGGCGAGCGGCGGCGCTAGCGGGGAGCGGCGACGGCGAGGCGGGCGCGCTCGACCTCTTCGGGCAGGACCGCCAGCACGGCCTCGACGTCGGCCCCGGCGGTTCCCTCGCCGAGGCTGAAGCGCACGCTGCCGGCGGCGAGGCGGATGGGCACGCCCATGGCCAGCAGCACGTGCGAGGGCTCCCACATGGCGTTCGAGCAGGCGCTGCCCGTGCTGGCGGCGATGCCGCGCGCGTCCAGCCGCGCCACCAGGTCGTCGCTTTCGAGGCCGTCGAAGGAAACGTTGAGGTTGTTGGGCAGGCAGTGGGCGCGGCAGCCGTTGACGGCGGCGTCGGGGACGGCGGCGAGGATGCCCTCGCGCAGCCGCTCGCGCAGGGCGCGCACGCGCGCGACCCGTTCGGCCACGCCCTCGCCGGCCAGCGCCAGCGCCGCCGCCGCGCCCGCGATGCCGGCCACGTTCTCCGTGCCCGCGCGCTTCTGCATCTCCTGCCCGCCGCCCAGCAGCAGCGGGCGGAAGGGCGTGGCCCGCCGCAGGAAGAGGACGCCGCAGCCCTTCGGCCCGCCGAACTTGTGGGCGGAAAGGCTGAGCGCGTCCACGCCCAGCGCTTGCGCGTCCACCGCCATCCAGCCGGGGGCCTGCACGGCGTCGCTGTGCAGCATGACGCGGTGGCGCTGGCGGGCGGCGTATTCGCGCAGGATGGCGGCCAGCTCGGCCAGCGGCTGGATGGTGCCCACCTCGTTGTTGGCGAGCATGACGCTGGCCAGCACGGTATCGGGGCGCAGGGCGCGCGCGAACTCGTCCACGCTCACGCGGCCCGCGCCGTCGCAGCCGAGCGTGGTCGTCTCGAAGCCGAGTTCCTCCAGATGCTGGGCGGCGTGGATGCCGGCGTGGTGCTCGATGGCGGTGGTGATCACGTGCACGCCCGCGCCCGCCCGGCGCATGGCGTAGGCGATGCCGAGCAGGGCCGTGTTGATGGCCTCCGTGCCCCCGCTCGTGAACAGGATTTCCGAGGGCCGCGCGTTGAGGCGCTCCGCCGTGGCGGCGCGGGCCGCGTCCAGCGCGCGCTGCGCCTCGCGGCCCTCGGCGTAGAGGCCGCTGGGGTTGCCGAAGCGCTCGCCGAGGAAGGGCAGCATGGCCTCCCGCGCTTCGGGGCGCAGGGGCGTGGTGGCGGCATGATCGAGGTAAACCACGGCGCTCCAGCGTAGCAGAGGCCCCGTTACGGGAACCGCCTAGGGGAAGTCGCCGTAGAGGCCGAACTGGCCCGCGCCGATGGGCACGCCCGGGCCGGAGGAGGAGTAGGCCACCACGCCCAGCACCAGCACCATGACGCCGAAGCCGATGAAACAGGCGGCCACCACCTGCCCGGGCTCGGCGTGCGTGGCCGACTGCGCCGCGTAGATCATGGCCACCAGCAGCAGCGCCACCGGCATCAGCGCCAGCAGGGGATGGAGCACGGGGATCAACATGCCCGCCGAGAGCGCCAGCGGCGAGGCCGCGTAGCCCATGGCGCGCGCCAGCGGCGGCAGGTCCACGTGCACGCGGAAGAACTGCACCATCACCACGTAGACGATGAGGACGGCGGCGGCGTACATGGCGGCGAGGAAGATGGAGCCGAGCAGGAAGGCGTTGACGAAGGCGCCGTCGGGCGTGGGCGCGCGCACTTCCCAGTACATCCACGAGCCGAAGCCCGCGAGCAGGCAGGAGGCGGCGGCCACGATCAGGGCCGGGGCCAGCTCGCGCTCGTCGTCGCGCACCTCGTCGAAGACGCCCGTGTCGAGGCGGGCCAGCCGCAGCAGCCGCTGCAGCACGAGGCGCGGGTTCAGGTGCAGCCGCCGCAGCAGCTCCCGCAGCGCGGGCCGCAGCCGCTCGCGGGCGAGTCGTCGGTTCATGCGCCGGGCCCCCGTCGCCGCCCGCGCGCTCCGCCCGGGCCCGTGAATGCTAGCACAGGCCGCCCGCGCGTCCGCGCGCCTCGGCGATGGGGCGCTTCGCGGGCATGCCCGGACGGCGCGGCCAGCGCGCGGGCGTGGGCCCCAGCTTGCGGAAGCGGAACACGCGCATGGGCGGGGCGATGGCCGCGCGCATCGGCTCCACGCCCGCGAACGCGCAGGCGAGCGAGGCCTGGGCGGCGTCCGAGCGCGCCAGCTCCTCCGCGCCGCGCGATCCCTTCACCGCCGCCAGCAGCGCGCCCGGTTTAGCCAGCGGCGCGCAGTACTCCAGCAGCACGGGCAGGGGCGCGAGCGCGCGCGCCAGCACGAGGTCCGCGCCATCGCGCAGCGGTCCCCGCCCCGCCTCCTCCGCGCGCTGCGCGTGCACGGTCACGCGCGGGAGCCCCAGCGCCTCCGCCAGTTCGGCCAGCAGCGCCGCGCGCCGCCGGTGGGCCTCCACCAGGTGCACCTCCAGTTCGGGGGCGACGGCGGCGACGACGAGGCCGGGGAAGCCGCCGCCCGCGCCCACGTCCACGGCCACGCCCTCCCGCGGCGCGCCCACCAGACGGAAGGCCTCCAGCGATTCGGCGTAGTGGCGCGCCACCGCCGCCACGCCCGTCACCGTCGTCACGCGCACGGGCGAGGCCTCCAGCAGCGCGGCGTGACGGCGCAGCAGGGGCGCCCAGCGCTCGGGGCGCGGGAATTCGGGGAAGAGGTCCGGCAGCGATTCCCAGTCCATCGTGAGCGTCGGCGCGCGCCTCCCGTGCGGAGATGGTACGATGCGGGCATGAGCGATCAGCCGGACGAGGCCAGCGCCCCCGCCATCACGCTGGAGGAGGCGCTGGACGAATACCTCGCCACGCTCTCCCCCGAAGTCCACAACACCGAGTCGTCCTTCGTGCGCAACTACGTGGAGCACGCGGGCGGCGACACCGCCGTGGCCGCCGTCACGGGCGCGCGCGTGGAGTCCTACGCCGAGATCAGGATTCAGAACTCGGACCCCGCCGCGCCGCGCCGCGTGAAGGCGCTGAAGGCGTGGTTCCAGTACCTGAAGAAGCGCGGCTACGCCGAGAAGAACCACGGCGTGCACGTGCGCCTGCGCCGTCCCGCCGCGCGCGGGGCGCGCGCCGTGCGGGCCGTCAACGAGGAGCCCATCGAGATGACGGCCGAGGGCATCGCCGGCCTGCGGGCGGACCTGGAGCGGCTGGAGGCGGACGTGCCGGACCTCGTGAAGGCCATCTCTTTGGCGCGCGAGGACAAGGATTTCCGCGAGAACGCGCCCCTCGAGGCGGCGCGCGAGGCGCTGGCCTTCAACGAGACGCGCCGCCGCGAGATCACCGCCATCCTGCGGCGCGCCGTGGCCGCCGGGGAGGCGGGGGACGACGGGCGCTCCACCATCGGCTCGACCGTGCGCGTGACGCGGCTCGACAACGGGCGCGAGGTCGCCTACGTGCTGGTGAGCGCGCGCGAGGCGAACGCCGCCGACCGCAAGATTTCGGTGGAATCGCCCGTGGGCAAGGGGCTGCTGGGCCGCCGCCCGGGCGACGAGGTGACCGTCTCCGCCCCCGCCGGCGCGGTGCAGTTCCGCGTCACCGCCGTCACCCGCGTCTAGCAGCAGTCGTCCTTGTAGCCGCAGCGGCGGCAGACGGCCAGCCGCGATCCCTTGATGGCGGACAGCGGCCCCAGGCAGCGGGGGCACGCCTGCAGGGGAATGGCTTTGTCACTGGCCATGCCGCATCCTGCGCCATTCCCGATCATGCGCGCAAGCGCCTGAGCGGTTTGACAACCTTAACCGCGTTTCCCCAGAATGCGCGCATCCGAAACGCATCGGAAACATGAAGGGGTCAATCGTCATGGGAATGCTCTCCCTCAACGACATCCGCGCGGCGCTGGCCGAGCTCCTGGGGATGATGTTCTTCGTCTTCGTGGGCACGGGTTCCGTCGTCGCCGCCAAATCGTTCGACATGGACGCCGGGGCAAGCCTGATCACGATCTCCCTCGGCCACGGCCTCGGCATCGTCGTGGCCGTGGCGTGGACGGCGGGCATCAGCGGCGGGCACATCAACCCCGTCGTCTCCCTCGCCATGATCGCGACGCGGCACATCAAGCCGCTGCTGGGCGTGGTCTACATCGTGGCCCAGTGCGTGGGCGCGATCCTGGGCTCGCTGCTGCTGAAGTGGTCCACCGGGGCCATGTTCGAGGGCAACCTCGGCGCGCATTCGCTGCGGCCCGACATCGCCTACGGGGAGGGCATCCTCACGGAGCTGCTGCTCACGGCCTTCCTCCTGCTCGTCATCTACAACGTGGTGATGAACAAGCGGGGCGGGATGCACCTGCCCGCGCCGCTGGCCATCGGCCTCGCCGTGGTCATCATCCACTTCGCCGCCGTGCCCTTCACGGGCGCGTCCGTGAACCCCGCCCGTTCGCTCGGCCCGGCGCTCGTGGGCAACTCGTGGACCGACTTCGACGTCTACATCATCGGGCCGGTGCTCGGCGCGCTCGCCGTGGCCGGCATCTGGTGGGGCTGGCGCCGGTTCGGCGACGACCTCGAGAAGGAAGCGGACGACAGCTAGCGTCCGCTTCCCGTCGCGACGCACCGTGAGGGGGCGCATCCGCAAGGGCGCGCCCCCTCACAATGGGCGCATGATGCCGCGCGCCGCGCCCGCGCTCCTCGCGCTCCTGCTGCTGGCCGCGGGCTGCGCGGAGTCGCGCGTGCCCGACCCCGTCGGGGTGCCCGAGGGCGCGCCCTTCGTCGCCCAGGACGGCCTCGCCTTCTCCCCGAAAACGCTGCGCGTGCGCGCGGGCGAGCGCATTTACTTCTGGAACGGCGAGACGGCGGTGCACAACCTCGTGTTCGACGGCGGCTCGCGTTCGCCCGACATGGAGGCGGGCGACGTGTTCGTCTGGCGCTTCGCGGAGGCGGGCGAGCACGCCGTCACCTGCGACTACCACCCGCAGATGCGCCTGCGCGTGGTCGTGCGCCCGTAGTAGGCTGGCGGCATTCCGACCAGCGAGGCGGCCAATGGAGTTCCGGGACATCCTCTGGGAGATCGACGGCGACGGCGTCGCGCGGCTCACGCTCAACAAGCCGGAGAAGCTGAACGCCATCAGCCTCGACACGGTGGCCGAGATCGAGCAGGCCATCGCCGCCGCCAACGACGACGACGCCGTGCGCGCGATCCTGATCACGGGCGCGGGGCGCGGCTTCAGCTCCGGCACGGACCTGACGGCGCGGGGCGGGGAGCGCGTCGAGCGGCCCTTCCCCGGGCGCGCCGGTCGCACGCGCAGCCACATGATGGCGCCCGCCTTCATCCACGCCTGCGCCAAGCCCGTGATCGCCGCCGTGAACGGCGTGTGCGTGGGCGCGGGCTTCTCGCTGGCGCTCTCCTGCGACATCCGCATCGCCTCCACGGAGGCGCGCTTCAGCTCCATCTTCGTGAAGCGCGCCATCGTGCCCGACAACGGGGCCACCTGGTTCCTGCCGCGGCTGGTGGGCATGGAGCACGCCCTCAAAATGATGTACACGGGCCGCATGGTGGGGGCCGCCGAGGCCAGGGAGATCGGCCTCGTGAGCGAGGTGGTCGCGCCCGACGAGCTGGCCGCGCGCTCGGGGGAGCTGGCCCGCGAGATCGCGCGCGGCCCCTCCGTCGCCATCGAGCTCACGAAGCGGCTCGCGCGCGAGGGCCTGCACCGCACCCTCGAGGACAGCGTGGAGCTGGAGCACCACTACCAGTCCCACACGCGCGAGACCGAGGACGTGGAGGAGGGGCGGCGCTCCTTCCTGGAGAAGCGCGAGCCCGTCTTCCGCGGGCGCTAGCGGACCAGCCCGCGCACGATGGCGCGCAGCTCGCGGATGGCCCCCGCCATGCGCGGGCCGTACCACCACAGCAGCTTGCCGTCGATGACCGCCGTGGGGGCGATGGCGGCGAAGGCGGGCACGTGCCGCTCGCCGAAGCGGTACGGCTCGTCCGGCAGCAGGATGGCGTCGGGGCGGAGCGCGGCGGCCTCGTCCATCGTCAGCTGCGGGTAGCGGGCGCGTCCGGCGAGGGCGTTGGCCGCGCCCGCCGCCTCCAGCACGGACGCCCCGTAGGTCGCGTCCCCAAGCCCCATGAGCGGGTTGTTCCAGGCGGGCGCGAACACGGCGGGCCGCGCGCCTCCGACGGGATCGCTTTCGGCCATGGCCGCGCGCGTCTCCGCCACGAGCCGCGCCGCTTCCGCTTCGCGGTCCAGCAGGCGGCCCAGCATGGCGATCATGTCCAGCGCCTCGTCCACGCCGTTGGGGTCGGTGAGCAGCACCTCGAAGCCCGCCGCCCGCAGCGCCTCCACGTCCTCGCGGCGGTTCTCCTCGCGGTTGGCAATGACGAGGTCGGGCGCGAGCGCGGCGATGGCGTCGAGGTCGGGCGTCTTGGTGCCGCCGACGGCGGGCACGCGCTCGACCGCGCCCGCGGGCTCGGTGCAGAAGCGCGTGCGCCCGGCGAGCGCGTCCGCGCGGCCCAGCGCCCAAACCAGCTCCGTCAGGCTCGGAACGAGCGAGACGATACGCCGCGGCGACGGCGCCACGCGGCGGGCCTCAGGATGCCGCTTTGGGCGTGGACGGCGTGGCCGGGTTCGTCAGGCCCGCGCCGAGGGTGCGGGGGAAGACGCGCTCCAGGGCGTCGAGGGTCCAGCCGCCCTCGCGCTGGATGGTGCGCTCCCGCGCGGGCAGCGACATGAGCGAAATCTCGTCGCCGCCGACGAGGAAGTCGCGCCCGTTCACGTCCGCCGCCGCGTCGGTGCAGAGGTAGACGACGAGCGGGGCCACGAGGTCGGGATCGAGCGCGTCCACGGGCGAGGCGGCCTGCGCGGCGTCCGCCTCGCCGCGCGCCGCGCGAGCCGCCTGCCGCCGCGCGCGCGCCTCCTCCATCTCCGGCGAGAGCGTGAGGCGCGTGCCCGCGCGCGGGCGGATGGCGTTCACGGTGGCGCCGTAGCGGCCGAGGTCGAGCGCGCAGGTGCGCGTCATGCCCACGATGCCCTCCTTGGCCGCCGCGTAGTTGGCCTGCCCCATGTTCCCCAGGCCCGACTCCGAGGAGGTGTTGACGATGCGCCCGGAGCGCTGCTGGCGGAAGACGAGGCCCGCGTGTTTGGTGGTGGAGAAGTGGCCCTTGAGGTGCACGTCGATGACGGAGTCCCACTCCTCCTCGGTCATGTTGAAGACCATGCGGTCGCGCAGGATGCCGGCGTTGTTGACGAGGATGTCGAGGCCCCCGAAGGCGTCGAGGGCCGTGCGCACGATGCGCTCGCCGCCCTCCATGGTGGCCACGGAGTCATAGTTGGCGACGGCCTCGCCGCCCATGTCGCGGATTTCGGCGGCGACGGCGTCGGCGGGCGATTCGTCCGCGCCGCCGCCCGCGGGGCCGCCGCCGAGGTCGTTGACGACGACGCGCGCCCCCTCGCGCGCGAGCAGCAGGGCCTCGCCCCGTCCGATGCCGCGCCCCGCGCCCGTCACGATCGCGACCTTGCCTTCGAGCCTTCCGGCCATGCCGTGCCTCCGTGTGCGTTTGGGCGAATCTACACGCCTCGCCGCTCGCCGTCAGACTCGCTGGCGGGAGACCTGCGGTTGAAGCGCGTGCCCGCCGCCTCCAACCCCTCAGCCACGATAGCGGCCACGGCATCGGCGGCATGGCGGGCGCTGGCCTCCAGCGTCTCGCGCTCCGCGCCCGCGGGGTCGGAGAGCACGTAGTCGGCCACGAGGTCGGGGTCGCGCGTGGGTTCGCCGCCGTCCAGCGGGCGCCCGATGCCGATGCGCACGCGCAGGAAGTCCGCGCCCGTTTCCGCGATGATCGACTTGAGGCCGTTGTGTCCGCCCGCGCCCCCGCCGCGCCGCAAGCGCAGCGCGCCGGGCGGCAGGTCGAGCTCGTCGTAGACGACGATGAGGCGGTTGGGGGGGACGCCGCCGGCGCGCAGGGCCTGGGCGGCGGCGCGCCCGCTTTCGTTCACGTAGACGCGCGGACGCACGAGCGCCACGCGCGCGTCCCCCAGCGCGGCCACGGCGATGCGGATGGAGCGCCCTTCCGCGCGCAGGGTCGCGCCAGCCCGCCGCGCCAGCTCGTTCACGGTCCAGACGCCGGCGTTGTGCCGGTTGCGGGCGTAGGCCTCGCCCGGGTTGCCGAGGCCGAGCACCGCCCAGCCGGCGTCGTGGGCGCGCTCACGCCGCAGGGCCCGGCGCAGGTTCATGCGCCCACGCTAGCCCCGACGGATGGAAGCGTCGAACGTGGTAGCATCCGCGGGTCATGCTGATCGACCTTCATTCGCACACGTGGCCGCGTTCGCACGACAGCGTGCTGAACCCCGACGACCTCGTGGTCCGCGCCAAGGCGGCGGGCCTCGACGCCATCTGCTTCACGGAGCACGACACCGTGTGGGACAAGCGCGACATCGAGGAGATGCGCGCGAAACACGATTTCCTCGTGCTCGGGGGCGTCGAGATCAGCACCGACGACGGCCACATCCTCACCTACGGCATCGACCGCTACGTCTTCGGCATGCACCGCGCGCCGGAGCTGGCGAAGTACGTGGAGCAGGGCGGCGGGACGATGGTGGCGGCCCACCCCTACCGCCGCCAGATGCCGTGGTTCACGCGCAGCGAGGACAAGTACGAGGAGGCGCTGGAGAAGGCGGGGCGCAACCCGGCCTACGAGTTCTGCGACGCGCTGGAGGCGTTCAACGGGCGCGGCAGCGACAACGAGAACGATTTCTCGCGCCGCCTCTGCGAGCGGCTGGAGATGGCGGGCACGGGCGGCACCGATTCGCACGCCATCAGCGACATCGGCAAGTGCGCCACGTACTTCGAGCGCGAGGTGCGCGACGAGCGCGAGCTGATCGCCGAGATCAAGGCCAACCGCTTCCACGCCGTGGACCTGCGCAGCGGCCAGCCCGTGCCCTTCGCCGTCCCCGCGGTCGCGCGCGGCTGAGGGCGGCGCGGGGCTTGCTTCACACAACGGCGCGCGCGCTGTAGTATGCGCGTGGCCGCTCAGGGGCGACCAAAGCCAGAGGCGGGAGGATTCCGCGAGCATGACCTACGTCATCACGACGCCGTGCATCGATGTCCAGGACCAGTCCTGCGTGGAGGTCTGCCCGGTCGACTGCATCTACTTCGACGAAGAGGGCGACCGCATGCTCTACATCCAGCCGGATGAGTGCATCGACTGCGGCGCCTGCGAGCCCGCCTGCCCGGTGACCGCGATCTTCGCCGAGGACGACGTGCCCGGGGAGGAGGCGGAGTACACCGCCCTCAACGCGCAGTGGTTCGAGGACAAGGACGCCGTCCGCGCCCGCGTCAACGAGCTGAAGCCCACCTAAGCCAGATCCGGCCCGCATGAGGCCCGCGGCGCGTATCGAGCGCGCCGCCTAGGAGGCCCCCGTGGCAGAACGACGCACCCTGAGCGCGACCCCCCGCACCGTGCTCGGCAAGAAGGTCCGGCGCTTGCGTCGCGAGGGGCTGCTGCCCGCCAACGTGTACGGGCGCGGCGTCGAATCGACCGCCATCCAGCTGGAGAGCCGCGCCTTCCGCCGCGTCATCCGGCAGGCGGGCGTGCGCAGCATGTTCGAGCTGGCCATCGAGGGCGAGGGCGCGCCCCGCCACGTGCTCGTGCGCGGGCTCGACCGCGAGGGCGGCACCGGCGACCCCATCCACGTCGACTTCTACCAGGTCGACCTGGAGCGGCCCATCCAGACGACCGTGGCCATCCGCCTGACGGGCGTGGCGCCCGCCGTGGCCGACCTCGGCGGGACGCTGCTCCAGAACCTCGAAACCATCGCCATCCGCTGCCTGCCGCTCGACATTCCCGACGCGGTGGAGCTCGACGTGAGCGCGCTGGCGGACTTCGAGACGAGCCTCACGGTGGGCGACCTGCGGGTTCCGGAGCGCGTGGAGGTGCTCTCCGCGCCGGACATCGGCATCGCCACCGTGGACGCGCCCCGCCTGCAGATCGAGGGCGCGCCGGAAGAGGGCGGGGAGGCCGCGGAGGGCGTGGGCGAAGCCGTCGAGGCCGACGCCGCGGAGGGCGCGGCGGAAGAGGCCGCCGCCGAGGGCTAGGCCCCGCCCGCCGTGCCCGACGCCGAGCGCTCCTGGCCATCCGACCCCACGGACGCGGCGCTGCGGCTCTTCCTCGACTGGTTCGGGCGGCGCTACGCCCGCAGCGCGCGCACCATCGGGCAGTCGCCCGCGGGCGAGGCCCTGCGCGCCGTGCGCGTGCGCGTGGGACGGCGCTGGGAGCTGGCCTGCACGCTCGTCAGCGCCGTGCACGGCGAGGCCGACCTGCCCTTCGAGGCCGCCCGCGCCGCCGTCGAGCGCCGCCTCGACCTGGAGGGGCTGCCGCTGGCGCTGTGGCTGCCGCGCGGCGCGGGGCTGCCCGCGGGCGAGCCCGGCCTCAGCCAGCTCGCGCTGGCCGCCCACGAAGCGCGCCCCCTCGGCGAGGACGGCCCGCTCGAAGTGCGCCGCCCCGTCCGCATCCACCTGCGCCGCGTCGATGCGGAGGGCTCGGTCGTCACGGTGCTCGGCGGGCTCAGCCCCCATTGGGCGCAGTTCACGAACCGCGTGCCCGGCTCCTTCCAGCTGGACGCGCGCGCGCTGCACCGCCTGCCCGTTTCGGAGGAGGAGCGCGAGGCGCTGATCGAGCGCGTGGTGCTGGCGGCGGGCCAGCCCGAGGTGGACGACTCCCTCGCCATCCCCGCCGAGGACGCCTGGACGGCGAACCGCATCGGGGAACGCGCCATCGTCGTCGGCTCGCCCGCGCCGGAGGGGGACGAGGCCAGCGCCCGTCTGCGGCGCACGCTGCGCGCGCTGCTGCGCGAGGCCCGCGAGCGGCGGGACGACGACGCCGGGGCGGACGCGCGCGCGCTGGTGGTGCTGGCCGCCGCCACCGAGCTGGCCGACGAGAAGGTCTCGTGGGCGCTGCGGGGCATGGACCCGACGCTGCACGCGGGCTACGACCTCATCGCGGTGGTGGCCGACGGGCGCGTGCGCGTGGCGCTGGACGCCCCCGCGGGCGCGCTCCCCTGGGACGTGCCCGCGCCGCCCTAGCCGAAAAGGGGGCCGCCCGCGTCGAGCACGGCGCCGTCGAGCGCGAGCACGGCGGGGCGCTCCTCGCAGTAGCCGTCGGCCTCGCACTTGTCGAACACGAACGCGCCCCTGGCCTTGTCGAAGCTGATCGTCCAGGCGCCCAGCGCGAGGCTTTCGCCGCCGCGTTCGTTTTCGCGCGAGAGGATGTCGATGAGGGCGGCGATCTCCTTGCGTCCCATGCCTTCGCTCCGTGCCCGTTGGCCCCTCCATCGTAGCGCGCCGCCGCGCGCGCCGTAGAATCGCGGGCGTGGGCAGGGTCTTCGTCTCCCGCCGCGTGCCCGGGCGCGCCGTCGAGCTGTTGCGCGAGGCCGGGCACGACGTCGACGTGTGGCCGCATGAGCTGCCGCCCGACGCCGACGCCCTGCGCGAGCGCCTGCGCGGGGCCGACGGCGCGCTCACGATGGTGACCGACCCCATCGGCGCGGACCTGCTCGCCGGCGCCCCGCGCCTGCGCGTGGTGGCCAACATGGCCGTCGGCTACGACAACATCGACGCGGCGGCGGCGGCGGACGCGGGCGTGTGGGCGACGAACACGCCGGGCGTGCTGCACGAGACCACCGCCGACCTGGCCTTCGCGCTGCTGCTGGCCGCCGCGCGGCGCGTGGCCGAAAGCGACCGCGACGCGCGCGCGGGCGGCTGGCGCACGTGGTCGCCCACGGCCTGGCTGGGGCCGGACCCCTTCGGGGCCACGCTCGGCATCGTGGGGCTGGGCGAGATCGGGCGCGCGGTGGCGCGGCGCGCGCGCGGCTTCGACATGACCGTGCTGGCGGCCACGCGCACGCCCCGCCCCGACGTCGAGCGCGCACTCGGCGTCGAGCGCGTGGCCCTGCCCGAGCTGCTGGCGCGCGCCGATTTCGTCAGCCTGCACGTGCCCTTCGGCCCCGACACCGAGGGCCTCATGGGGGCCGCCGAATTCGCGGCCATGAAGGATGACGCCATCCTCGTGAACACCGCGCGCGGGGGCGTCGTCGATCAGGAGGCGCTGGTGGCGGCGCTGCGGGCGGGGGCCATCGGCGGGGCCGCGCTCGACGTGACCGTGCCCGAACCGCTGCCCGCGGACCACGCCCTCTTCACCTTCCCCAACGTCATCGTCACGCCCCACATCGGCAGCGCCAGCCGCGCCACGCGCGCGCGCATGGCGGAGATGGCGGGGCGCAACGTCGTGGCCGCGCTCGCGGGCCAGGAGCCGCCCAATGCCGTCAACCGCCCGCCCGCGCCCCGCAGCCGCGCTTGACGAACGGCGGCGGGACGCGGAGAAATGGGGCCGCACCTTTCCGGGAGGCATGAGCGCTGAGCGACGAACCGACCGCGGGCAACCTGTGGCTGGCCGGGGAGCTGTGGGACCTGGGCGCGATCGAGTTCGGCGCCTTCACGCTGGGGCGCACGGCGGTCGATTCGCCCATCTACGTCAACCTGCGCAAGCTGATCAGCAACCCGCGCGCCCTGCACCGCTGCGCCGACCTCATCCGCCAGCGGCTGGAGGCGCTGGTCTCCATGCGCCATCCGCAGGCGCATCCGTTCACGCTGGTGGCGGGCGTGCCCTTCGGCGGGCTGCACGTGGGCACGGCCTTCTCGCTGCTGGTGAACACGCCCATGATCTACATCCACCCGCCGGGCGCGCCCAAGGCCGGGCTGATCGAGGGCAACTACGTGCGCGGCCAGTCGTGCCTCATCGTGGACGACCTGATCACGGGCGGCGGCAGCATCCTGCGCACGGCCGCCGTGCTGCGCGACGCGGGCCTCGTGGTGCGCGACGCCGTCACCCTCATCGACCGGCAGGAGGGCGGCGCGGAGGCGTTGCGCGCGCGCGGCGTCAACCTCGTCGGCATCCTCACGCTGGAGCAGGCGGCCACCTACCTGCGCTACTCCGACCGCATCGCGGCGTCCGACCACGAGCGCGTGATGCGCTACCTCGAGGCCCGCCGCGAGGCGCGCGGCTAGGGCAGGCGCACGGTCGCGGTGCCCGGCGTGGTGCGCTGGCCCTCCGGATTCTCCGTCCAGATTTCGAGGTCCGCGAGACGCTCGCCGTTCTCCTCGTACTTGCGCGTGACCCGCCCGCGGCAGCGGATGTCCCGGTCGGGGTAGTCCATGCCGCGGTAGCTGCAGCCGACGCGCTTGACGGCGCCCTCGTTCCCCACCCAGTCGTGCAGGAGCTGGCCGAGGAAGGCGTGCTTGAGCGCCCCGTGCACGATGATGTTGTCCAGCCCGGTGGCCCGCGCGAAGTCGTGGTCGTAGTGAATCTGGTAGAAATCGCCGGAGCCCGCCGCCCAGTACACCAGCTGCTGCGTGCTGCAGTTCTTGGTCAGCGTCGGAAGCTCCATGCCCTCGTGGACCTCGTCCCAGGTCGCGCCCATCGCGTTTCCTCCTCGCGCCTAGTAGCGGATGCCGGTTCCGGTCATGATGGCGACGGTCTCGCCGCGCTCGTTCCGGTAGGTCGTCTTCGTGGTCGTGATCAGCATCTCGCCGAGCCGCCCCTCGCGCTCCTCGATGGAGGCCACGGCGCTCGTCGAGGTGAGCGTGTCGCCCGCGCAGACGTCGGCCAGGTACTCGACGTCCGTGCCGCCGTTCAGCATCCGCTTGAGCGGACGGCTCGGCTCCATGGAGAGCTGCGCCGGGCGTTCGCCGCGCCGGTTGGGGTCGTGCACGGGCGTGCCCAGGTAGCCCGGCGGCGCGGGCAGGCTCCGGTAGCCCGCCGCCCTGGCCGCCTCCTCGTCGTAGTAGACCGGGTCGGTGTAGCCCACCGCCCGCGCGAACATGCGCACGGAGGTCTTGTCGACCTCCAGCGTGACCGGCGGGGACTCCACGCCGATCTGCGCGCGCATCTCGTCCGTGATCAGCGATTCCCGCGTCTCGTCGCTCATGCGCCCCTCCTGTGTGGCGGGCACGATAGCCGAGCGGTGGCGGGCCGTAAACAGCCCTGGCCCGCCGCGCCGCCAGCGCGTACCGTGCCCGCATGGCGGCGGGCCGCTGCGAACTGGGGGGACGCCTGCGGCGCTGCGCCCGCCCGCCCGCCGATACCTGCCAGTACTGCGCCCGCCCCTTCTGCCGCGACCACGCCCACCTGCTGGAAGGCTACGAGGCCGTCTGCGCGCGCAAGCCCTGCGCGGCCAAGCAGGACGACCTGCGGGCGCACCTCGGGCACATGCGCGGCGTGCGTCTCCGCAACCGCGAGGGCCGCTGCGGCGTCGAGGGCTGCGCCAACGCGCACGGCTTCGACTGCGAGAAGTGCGGGGCCCGCTTCTGCCTCGGCCACCTCGCCGACCGGCTCTATCCTGCCGCGCCCAATTCGGGCGAAGCCGCCGCCATGGCCTGCGTCTGCGCCCACTGCTGGGGGCGGCGCGAAATCTGGAGCAGGGCCTGACCGTCAGAAGGTGACGAACTCCGGCCCGGCGGCGCGCAGGTGGTGCACGTCGTTGAGGCCGTGGAGCGCGCGCCAGTGGTCCCGCGCCGCGAACAGGTGCACGGAGGCGTGCGCGGGGCGGAAGAACATGTCGGGGGCCGCGCCGATCACATGCCGCGCCCAAGCGTTCACGACGCCGCCGTGGCAGGCGACGACGACCAGCCCGGGCCGGCCCTCGCGCTCCGCGATGATGCCCTCGATGGCGTTCACCACGCGCTTGTTGAAGGCGTCGGCGGGCTCGCTCAGGGGGAACACGTCCCACGAGCGCTCGCGCGTCATGCGGGCGCGCACGCCCTTCAGGTAGTCCGCGCCCAGCGCCTCCGCCGCCGTCTGGTCGGGCGGCACGTCGCGGAACAGGTGGACCTCGCGCAGGTCGTCCACGACCACCGGCTCGAGGCCGTGATGGCGCGCGATGGCCGCGCCCGTGTCGAAGGCGCGCCGCAGCGGGCTGGCGTAGACGGCGGCGACGGGCTCCGCCGCGAAGCGCTCGCCCGCGAGCCGCGCCTGCTCCCGCCCCAGTTCGGTGAGGGGCGCGTCGTACACGTCCCGCGGGCGGGCGGCGCCGGTGCGCGCGTTGGGGACGTTGGGCGCGGCCTGCTGCCCGTGCCGCACGAGCGCCAGTTTGAGCGCGCCCTCGTCGTCCGTGATGAAGGCTTGGTCGAACGGGGTGCGGGGCTGCGGCTGCGTCACGGGCGCGAGCATACCGCGCGCATGTGAACGGGCTACCAGCGCTGGCCCGGCGGCGGCGCGATGAGCGCCTCCGCGGACACGGCCTCCGGGGCCGTCGCGCCCGCCGCCCAGGGCCAGCTGGCGGCGTCGGGGGCGTGGTCGCCCGGCGCGGCGCTGGCGATGGCGGCGGCCATGGCCAGCGCGCGGCGCGTACCGGCCACGTCGTGCACGCGGAAGATGCGCGCGCCTTGCGCCCAGGCGAGCGCGCTGGTCGCGTGCGTCTCCAGGTCGCGCGCGTCCGGCCCCGCGCCGGAGACGCTGCCGATGTAGTGCTTGCGCGAGTGCGCCAGCAGCAGGGGCTGGCCCGCCGTGCGCAGCTCGGCCAGACGGCGCAGCGTCTGCAGGTCCTCGTCGTGGCTCTTGCCGAAGGCGATGCCCGGGTCGATGGCGATGCGTTCGCGCGGCAGGCCCGCCGCCTCCAGCCGCGCCAGCCGCTCCGCCATCCACGCCACCGTGCCCGCCACCACGTCGTCGTGGCGGGGGATGGGGTCGGGGCGGCGCTTGGGCACGGTGTAGCTGTAGTTGAGCACGTAGCCCGCGCCGCCCGCCACGGCGGCCCCGGCCGCGTCCATGCCCAGCGTCAGCCCGCTGATGTCGTTGACGATGGCGGCCCCGCTTTCGATGGCCGCCTCCGCCGCCTCGCGCTTGTAGGTGTCGATGGAGACGAGGTGCCCCTCGCGCGCGAGCGCGGCCACCACGGGCGCGACGATGGCGGCCTCGGCGCGGGCCTCCAGTTGGGGACGGCTGGCGCGCGCCGTCTCCGCCCCCACGTCGATGACGTCCGCGCCGTCCGCGCGCAACGCCTCCGCGCGCCGCAGGGCCGCGTCCGCATGCGTGCCCACGCCGTCGCCCGAAAACGAATCGTCGGTCAGGTTGACGATGCCCATGACGACGGGCGCGTCGAGCGGGAGTTCGCGCCCGCGCACGGCCCAGCGTTCGACGGGCGCGAGGTAGCGCGCGAGGGGCCCGGCGAGGGGGCTGCCGCGCCGCCGCAGCTCGGCCTCCAGCCGCGCGAGGGCGTCCGCGTCCGCGCTCACGCGCCCCGCGCCGTCCGCCACGGCCAGCCCCAGGCCGAGCGCGCTGGTGGCCAGCGCCAGCCGTTCGAGGTCGTCGCCGAAGACGGCGGCGTGGACGGCGGCGCCGTCCTCGGCCAGCGCCCAGGGCGCGGGCGGGACGGCGCGCAGGAGCGGCCTCACCGCGCCCGCAGCGGGCCGAGCCCCAGCATCCGCCGCGCCTGCCACAGGTGCTCGAGGTCGTGCTGGTACAGCTCGCGCACGAGGTCGATGAGCAGCACCTCGCCGCGGTAGGGATGGAGGGCGGGGCGCTCCCACTCCTCCGGCGAAAGCCCCCAGAGCGCGTACGAGGTCTCCTGCCGCAGCCAGGCGAAGCCGTCCAGCGCCTCGTCGAGGTCCGCGCGCGCGTAGTCCTCGGGGAAGGGGATGTCGTCGAGGTCGACGTGGCGGATGGAGGCGTAGGGGCGGCGCAGGATGGCCTCCACCTGCTGGCCCGCCGCGCGCTCCACGTCGCGCAGGTGGAAGGCGATGGCGAGCGGGCACCAGCCCTCGTCCAATCCCTCGCCGGGGATGCGCGCGCGCCGCCCGCGCAGGGGATGGAGCAGGCCGCGCAGCTCGCCCGCCGCCTCGCCCAGCGCTTTCAGCAGGAAGCGGTCGCTGCTCGTGGGGGCTTCGCGCATGGGGCCATTGTAGGCCGCGCCGCGCGCCCCGTGGTCAGGTGACGACGAGCGGCGCGCCCTCGCGGCAGAGCGCGCAGGCGGCGGGTTCCCAGGAGGCGACCTCCACCGTGAGGCAGGCGTGCAGGGGCGCGCCCAGGTCGGGGGAGGCGCCGCGGTTGACGAGCACGCCCGCGCCCACCACCTCCGCGCCGCGCGCGCGCACGGCGTCGATGGTGTCGCGCACGCTGCCGCCGGTCGTGAGCACGTCGTCGACGACGAGCGCGCGGTCGCCGGGCCCCAGCTCGAAGCCGCGCCGGAACTCGCGCCCGCCGCCCTCGGCGCGCTCGGCCACGATGGCGCGCAGCCCCATGCGCCGCGCCGTCTCGAAGGCGAGGATGACGCCGCCCGTGGTCGGCCCCGCCACCACGTTCGGGGCCGCGCCCGCGAAGCGCTCCGCGATTTCGGCGCAGCATTCGCCCGTCACGTCCGGCCACTGCAGGATGCGGAACTTCTCGATGTAGACGCCCGCGTGCCTGCCGCTGGCCAGCTGGAAGTGGCCGTCCAGCAGCGCGCCGCGCCGTTCCAGTTCGCCGCGCAGGCGCTCGCTCACGGGTCCGCCTCCGGTTCGGCGGGAAGGTCGGCGGCGGCCAGCTCGGATCCGCCGTTGGGGGCCAGCCCGAAGTCGCCGAGCGGCCAGTAGCGCAGCAGGGCGCGCCCCACGATGCGCTCGCGCGGCACCAGCCCCACCACCTCGCTGCGGCTGTCCTGGCTGCTGTTGCGGTTGTCCCCCATCACGTAGTAGTGGCGCGCGGGCACCGCGATTTCGGGGCGCGTGTCGTACCAGGGTTCGACCACGTAGGGCTCGGCCAGCGGCTGGCCGTCGATGAAGACGCGCCCGTTGACGATGGCGATGCGTTCGCCGGGCAGGGCGATGACGCGCTTGATCAGGTCGTCGCCCGCGGGGTCGCGCCCGTGGAAGACGATGATGTCGCCGCGCGCGGGGCCGCCCAGCACCTCCTGCCGCGCGCCCTCGTCCACGCTCCACGCGGGCACGAGGTCCGCCAGCCGCTCCGTGTTGATCTCGGCGTAGTCCAGCTTGCTCACGAAGATGTGCTGGCCGTTCTCGAGCGTGGGGTACATGGACAGCCCCTCCACGCGGAAGTTCTGCACCGTGGCGCGCACGGCCAGGAACACGATGAGCGCCAGCAGCAGCGTCTCCACGCCCTCGCGCGCGATGCGCCGCAGCCGCCGTCGCCGCTCGACGGAGAGGGCGGGCGCGGGCGCCGCCGCGGGCGCGCCGATGGTCCAGCCGTCGTCCGCGCCCGGCGGCGGGGGGAGCGGCAGGCCGGGCTCGCCGTACACGGGCATGGGGGGAGCGTAGCACCTCGCGCCCGTTCGCCCGATTCGGGAACGATGCGGCGCGGGGGCGCATACTATCGGGCGAGGCCCGCGGGCGTTCCGCGCGCCGGAGGAGAGCCGCATGACCCGCTTCAGGACCATGGCCGCGCTCGCGGGGGCCGTCGCGCTGCTCGCGCTCGGCGCCGCCTGCTTTGAAACCAGCGTCGAATCCGAGGAGCTGGGGGCGGCGCCCCCCGCCATCAGCGTGAGCGGGAACGGCGAGGTGCGCGCCGAACCGGACATCGCCACCATGACGCTCGGCGTGGAGGCGCGCGCGCGCGCCGTGGCGGAGGCGCGCGCCGACGCCGCCGACGCCGCCGACGCCGTCATCGCGGCGCTGCGCGACGGCGGCGTGCTTGATGACGACATCCGCACGGCCAACTTCTCCATCGGCGCGGTCTACGACTACAGCGACGACCGCCCGCGCATCGACGGCTACTCCGTCTCCAACACGGTCACGGTCACGGTGCGCGACATCGAGACGACGGGCGCCCTGATCGACGCGGCGGCCAGCGCCGGGGGCGACGCCACGCGCTTCAACGGCATCTCCTTCGGCTACGACGATCCGGCGGAGTACACGCGCATGGCCCGCGAACTCGCGATCGAGGACGCGCGCGACAAGGCCGAGCAGCTGGCCGAACTGACCGGCGTCACGCTCGGCGAGCCGCTCAGCGTCGACGAATCGAGCTGGGCCGCGCCGGTGTCGATTCGCGCCCCGCAGGCGGCGGCCTTCGATTCCGCCGAAAGCGCGGGCACCTCGATTTCGCCGGGCACCTCGGCCATCCGCGTGACCGTGAACGTGATCTGGGCGATCGAGTAGGCGCTCAGCCCGCCAGCTGGCCCGTGCGCTGCAGGATGAGGTAGCGGTCCAGCCCGCGCGAGAAGTAGCGCCAGAGCGAGGGATAGCGCAGCCGCACTTCCTTCTGGAAGTCGGTCAGGCGCAGCCGCCGCCGGTGCCAGCCGGAGCCCTCGGGCACGGGCCCCACCTCGCCGGCCACGGCCACGTACAGGGGCCGCGCCGCGCGCTCGCCGGTCGGGCGCTTGTCCGCGTCGATGGCCTCGCAGTCGAGGTAGCCGATGAGCAGCGTGCGGTCCACGGTCGCGCCCGTGCGTTCGAGGGCCGCCCGCCGCGCGAAGGTCTCGCCGCTTTCCCCCTCCTCCGTCTCGCCCTCGACCACGCGCCAGCCGCGCTCGCCGTCGCGCTCGGTCACGTAGCCGTGTTCGCCGCGCACGACGAGGGCGTAGGCGTAGCGCTCGGGCAGGCCCTCGGGCACGGGCTCCTCGTCGACGTAGACGGCGCGCCACTCGCCTTCCAGCAGGATTTCGAGCGTCCCCCCGTAGCGGGGTTCGGGCATGGGGGGCATGGGGATGTTTCCGAGCGGCATCGCTTACGTCTTCCTCCGGCGGTAGAGCGGGCTGCGCGCGACCAGCGCGGGTTCGCCGCCCACGGACAGCCTCGTGCCCGGGCGGGCATGTTCGCGATTGAGTATTGCCAGTCCGGCGGCAGCGTCAAGGGCGAAGGAGCGGGCGCAGCTGCGCAGCTCGCCCGCCACCTCGCCGCCGGCCAGCGCGGGCGTACCCGCGGGCGGCGTCGCGCGGCCCTCGAACAGCAGCGGGGCGAGCGTGCGCGCGCAGGCTTCGTCGGGGCGTCCGAGGGCCGCGGCCAGCCCCGTTTCGGCGGGCGTGAGGCCCGTTTCGAGGTCGGGCGTGAAGGCGGGGACGCCCGTCTCGATGCGCGCGATCTCCCGCGCGCGGAAGCCCGCCGGGGGCGCGCCCGCCTCCGCCAGCAGCGCCAGCAGGTGCTCGGCCACGGGCGGGGCCGTCATCAGCTCGAAGCCGTCCTCGCCCAGGTCGCTCGCGCGCACGGCCAGCGCGCGGTAACCGTGGAACTCGAAGGGCAGCGCGTGGAGCGCGGGCAGGCGCGCGGGCAACGCCTCGTGCACGGCCTTCGCCACCGTCTCCGCCGCCGCCGGGCCGGCGATGGCGACGAGGCAGGTGGTAGCCGTGCGGTCCTCGACGCGCAGGTCGTGGCCGGGGCCGCGCGCCGCCTCCAGCAGGCCCGCCGCAACCGCCCCCCGCGCGGGTTCGCCCATGACCGCCCAGGCGATGCCGCCCGTGCGCGCCACGAGGCACAGGTCGGCGACGCGCCCCGCGCCGTCGAGCGCCGCCACGCGCGCGGCCCGCCCCTCCTCCAGCTCCGCCGCCGCCGGGCCGAACACCGCCCCCAGCGCCAGCGCCGCGTCCGTGCCGCTCACCATCAGGCGCGTGCGCTCGGAGCGGTCGCAGGCCGCGGCGCGCGACCGCAGGCGCCCGTACTCCCCCTCGGCGTCGCCGTACGTTTCGGGCAGCAGCCAGCCCGTATGCGTGGCGAACTCCGCGCCATGCGCCTCGTGGACGGCGTGCAGCGCCAGCCGGTTGGGGCCGCCCGCGCTCACTCCGGCTCAAAGCGCCGCCGCCCGTCCGTCTCCATGAGCCGCCCGACGCCGGGGAAGGCGTTGTGCACGCAGACGAGCAGCGCGCGTTCGCGAACGGCGCGCTCCGTCAGGCGCTTCTTCGTCTCCAGCGAGACCAGCGGCAGGATGTCGAAGGCCGCGATCCAGGCGGGGCGCTCCACCTGCACGGCGTGGTGCACGAGGTCGCCCGTGTAGATGGCCGTCTCGCCGCCGGAGACGAGCGCCACGGAGGCGTGGTCGGCGGTGTGCCCGGGCGTGGGCAGGAAGGTCACGCCCGGGGCCAGCTCGCGCTCGCCGTCCACCAGTTCGAGCTGGCCCGTCTCCGCCAGCGGCGCGAAGTTGTCGGGGAAGTAGGTGCCGCGCGTGCGCTCGTTCGGGTGGCAAGCGGCCTCGTATTCGCCCGCCTGCACGAAATAGCGCGCGTTCGGGAAGGTGGGGACGGCCGCGCCGTCGCGCGCGACCGTGTTCCAGCCGCAGTGGTCGGCGTGCAGGTGCGTGTTGACCACGTGCGTGACGTCGCCGGGGGCCACGCCCAGCGCCGCCAGCTCATCCAGCAGGTGGCCATAGTCGCCGGGGAAGATGCGCTCGCGCATGGCTCCCGTGAGCTTCGACCCCATGCCCGTTTCCACCAGCATCACGTCGTCGCCGCGGCGCACGAGCATGCAGTTCAGGGCGAGGGGGATGCGGTGCTCGGCGTCGATCAGGTCGCTCCCCACCACCGGCTCCCAGAGCACGCGCGGCACCAGCCCGAAGACGGCCCCGCCGTCGAGCCGGATGTGGCCGTCGGAAACCACGGCGATGTCGAATTCGCCGACGCGGTAGCTGGCCGCCGCCATGCCGCAACGGTACGCGCCGCGCGGCGACGCCGCCAGACGGGGCGCTCAGGCGCGTTCCGCCGCCTCCGCCGTCTCGAAGGCGGCGATGGCCACCTCGATCTGGTCGTCCGCGGGCACGCGCGTGGTGATCCCCTGCAGGGCGATGTTGGGCGCGAAGAGGGCGCGACCGAGGGCGTTCGACTGGAAGCGCGCGCCCAGCCGCAAGACCTCGTAGCTGAGGGCCGCGACGGGCGCGAGCAGCGCGACGCGCGAGGCGGCGCGCACCAGAATCCCCTGATCCACCAGCAGGTCGAAGGCGAGGAACACGAGGAACGACACGCTCACGAGCAGCACCAGCAGGCTCGTGCCGCAGCGCGGGTGCTCCTTCGGCGACTCGCGCACGCTCGCCACCGTGAGCGGGCGGCCCGCCTCCCAGGCGTGGATCGTCATGTGCTCCGCGCCGTGGTACTGGAACACGCGGCGCACGTCGGGCAGGAGTCCGATGAGCGCGAGGTAGCCCGTGAACAGCCCCGCCCGCAGGACCGCCTCGACGGCGACCGCGCCCGCGCGCGGCACGCCCGCGGCCTCCGACAGGTTGGCCAGCAGCACGGGCGCCACGAAGAAGAGGCCCGCTGCGAAGACCATGGCCACGGCCAGCGATCCCCAGCTGACCGTTTCGGGGAATGCGGGCGCCTCCGCGCCGTCGTCCTCGGCGTCCGCGACGGCGATGCGCGAGGAGTAGTTGATGGCGCGCATGCCCAGCGAGAGCGTCTCCCACAGCGTGAGCGCGCCGCGCAGCAGGGGGACGCGCCGCGCCCGTCCCGTGGCGAAGCCGCGCAGCTCATGCGCGTGGCGCACGACATGGCCGCGGGGATGGCGCACGGCCACGGCCATGTGCCGCGGCGCGCGGATCATGACGCCCTCGACCACGGCCTGCCCGCCGTAGGAGCCGTCCGCGCGCGGGGCGCTCACGGGTTCGGCGGGGGCGCGCGGAGGGGGCGGTTCAGGCGTCGTCGCCGCCCGCGGCGAGCGGATCGCCGAGCGAGTAGCGGCGCTGGAAGCGCTCCACGCGGCCCGCCGTGTCGACGATGCGCTGCTCGCCCGTGAAGAACGGGTGGCACTGGCTGCACACGTCGATGTGCATCTCCGCCTTGGTGGCGCGCGTGGCGATGCGGTTCCCGCAGGAGCAGGAGATGACCGCCTCCGCGTAATCGGGGTGGATGTCCGGCCTCACGCCGTCTCCCCCGCGGCGGCGAGCACGCTCACGCGCTTGCGGCGGCCCTTGGCGTGGGGGCTGAACTTCACGCGGCCCTCCGCCGTGGCGAAGATGGTGAAGTCGCGCCCCAGGCCCACGTTCTCGCCCGGATGGAAGCGCGTGCCCCGCTGGCGCAGGATGATCGTGCCGGGCGTCACCCGTTCGCCGTCGTAGCGCTTCACGCCCAGCCGCTTGCCGGCGCTGTCGCGCCCGTTCTTGGTGCTGCCGAGCCCCTTCTTGTGCGCCATGGGCTACCCCTTCGTGATCGACTCGACGACGAGCCGCGTGATCGGCTGGCGGTGGCCGAGCGTGCGCCGGTAGCGCACCTTGCTCTTGTACTTCATGAAGCGCAGCTTCTTGCCGCGCCCGTGGGCGGCGATGCGCGCGCGCAGGGAGGCGCCCTCCACGAGCGGCTCGCCGATGGTCACGTCCTCGCCGTCGATGAGGAGCAGCACCTCGAAGTCGAAGGCGTCGCCGGGCTCGCCCGCGAGGCTGCCCACGTCGAACTCCTGCCCTTCCGTGAGCAGCAGCTGCCGTCCGTCGGCCCGCACGATCGCCTGCACCGGTCGCTCCGTCCTTCGTCCCGTTCTGGCGGGGAGCCTTCAGTCTAGGAAGGCTTGCCCCAACGCGCTAGCCGCCGCCGCCGTCGGTGGTGGCCTGCGCGCCGCCCTCCCAGGCGAGGCCGGGCTTGGGCGCGGGGCGGAAGCCGGGCACGTCCGCGGGCTCCTCGGCGCGCGGCTCGGCGGGGGACTCCGCGCGCGGCTTCAGGTCGGGCGGCGGCCAGGGTTCGTTCGGATCGCTTTCCAGCAGGCGCGTCAGCTCCTCGCCCTCCAGGGTCTCCGCGTCAAGCAGCACGGCGGCGAGCTTGTCCAGCACGTCGCGGCGCTCGGTGAGCACCTGGCGGGCGCGCGCCTGCGCCTCCTCGATCAGGTGGCGCACCTCGTCGTCGATCTCCTCGGCGATCTTCTCGGAGTAGTTGCGCGTCTCCGAGATTTCGCGGCCCAGGAAGACGAGGTCGTCGCTGCGCCCGAAGGTGCGCGGGCCCAGCCGCTGGCTCATGCCCCAGCGCGTCACCATGGAGCGGGCGATGCGCGTCACCTGTTCGAGGTCGTTGGAGGGGCCGGTGGAGGCTTCCCCGAAGACGATCTCCTCGGCGGCGTGCCCGCCGAGGGCCGTGCAGAGCTGGTCGCGGAACATGTCGCGCGTGCGGTAGTGCGTCTCCTCGTCCGGCAGGAAGCGCGTGTAGCCGCCCGCCATGCCGCGCGAGACGATGGTGACCTTGTGCGGCGGGTCGTGCTTGTCGAGGAAGTGGGCGATGACCGTGTGCCCGCCCTCGTGGTAGGCGGTGAGGCGCTTCTCGTGCTCGCTCATCACGCGGCTCTTGCGCTCGGGCCCGGCGATGACGCGGTCGACCGCCTCCTCGAACTCGTCCATGGCGATGATCTTCTTGTTGCGGCGGGCGGCCAGGATGGCGGCCTCGTTGACGAGGTTGGCGAGGTCCGCGCCGCTGAAGCCGGGGGTGGACTTGGCCAGCGTGGCGGGGGCCACGTCGTCGCCCACGGGCTTGCCCTTCAGGTGCACGCCGAGGATGGCCTCGCGCCCGCGCACGTCCGGCGAATCCAGCACCACCTTGCGGTCGAAGCGCCCGGGCCGCAGCAGCGCCGGGTCGAGGATGTCGGGGCGGTTGGTGGCGGCGATCACGATCACGTTGGTGCCCGTGTCGAAGCCGTCCATCTCCACCAGGATCTGGTTGAGCGTCTGCTCGCGCTCGTCGTGGCTGCCGCCCAAGCCGGCGCCGCGCTGCCGGCCCACGGCGTCGATCTCGTCCACGAAGACGATGCAGGGGGAGTTCTTCTTGGCCTGCTCGAAGAGATCGCGCACGCGGCTGGCGCCCACGCCCACGAACATCTCCACGAATTCGGAGCCGGAGATGCTGAAGAAGGGCACGCCCGCCTCGCCCGCCACGGCGCGCGAGAGCAGCGTCTTGCCCGTGCCCGGCGGGCCCACCAGCAGCACGCCCTTGGGGATGCGCGCGCCCAGCGCCGCGAACTTCTCGGGATACTTGAGGAACTCGACCACCTCGACGAGCTCCTCCTTGGCCTCGTCCGCGCCCGCCACGTCCATGAAGGTGACCGTCACCTTGGCCCCCGTGAAGAGGCGCGCGCGGCTGCGTCCGAAGCTCATGGCCTGCGAGTTCGAGCCCTGCGCCTGCCGCATGATGAGCAGCAGGAAGGCGCCGAAGAGCAGGAAGGGGAAGAGGTTGAGCAGGATGCCCAGCCACGGCCCCAGCCCGCCGCTCTCCTTGAAGTCGAGGTTGACGGCGTTCTCGCGCCCGGGCGCGGCCCCGCTCAGCTCGATGCCGCGGTCGCTCAGGAAGGTGGCCACGTCGGTGTTCTCGGCCACCTTCGAGGCGCGCTCCACGCGCTCGCCGTTGACCTGCTGGAAGTAGATGGCGGTGATGTCGCGCCCATCGACCTCGAGCGTTTCGATCTGGCCGGTCTCGATGTCGCCCACCAGCTGGCCGAAGGGCACCTCCGTGCGCGAGTCGCCCCCCGACAGGAAGGCGAAGCCGATGGCGATGGCGGCCACCACCACGAGCAGCCAGATGAAGCCGTTGCGCATCCAGCGGGAGTACACGCGCGCTCCTGGCGGCAGAGGGGCCGCCCGCGGGGAGTATAGCAGGCGCGCGCCCCCTGTCGCGTAAGCGCGCCCATACCTTCACCCCCCGTGCGCGCGGGCCGCTTGCGCGTGCGCCGCGTTGCGCCAGACTGGCGCCATGCGACTCGCCTTCGTGGGCGGCACCGGGCCGGAGGGGCTGGGGCTGGCCGTCCGCTTCGCCGCCGCCGGCCACCACGTCGCCATCGGCTCGCGCTCCCGCGAGCGGGGCGAGGAGGGCGCGGCCACCGTCGCCGCCGCCGTGCCCGGGGCCAGCGTGAGCGGCGGCGAGAACGCGGACGTCGCGGTGGGCGCGGACGTCGTCTTCCTCACCTTTCCCTACGCGGGGCAGGCCCCCACGCTGGCGGCGCTGGCGGACGCGCTCGCGGGCGCGGTCGTGTGCGACGTGGTGGCGCCCCTCGAATTCGTGCGCGGCACGGGCGCGGTGGCCCTCGACGTGGAGGGGGGCAGCGCCGCCGAGGAGGCCGCCACGGCGTTGCCCGGCGCGCGCGTCGTCTCCGCCTTCCAGAACATGAGCGCCGGGAAGCTGATGGACCTCGCCGCGCCCGTCGAGGCCGACGTGCTCGTCTGCGGCGACGACCGCGAGGCGCGCGCGCTCGTCATTGGCCTCGCCAACGAGATCGCGGGCGTGCGCGGCGTCGATGGCGGCGCGCTCTCCAACAGCCGTTACGTGGAGATGCTGACTTCCCTGCTCATCAACCTCAACCGGCTGCACAAGACGCAGACCAGCATCCGCATCGCCGGCCTGCCGGACTAGCGCCGTGGCCCTCACCATTTTCGGCGTGCCCGGCCTGCCGGAGATCGCGGACGGCGCGGACCTGGCCGCCCTGATCGCCGAGGCCGCCGCCGCCAGCGGCCAGCCGCTCGCCGACGGCGACGTGGTGGTGGTCACCTCCAAGATCGTGGCCAAGGCGGAGGGCCGCACGGTGGCGCTGGACTCGGTGACGCCCTCGCCCTTCGCGCGCCGCTTCGCCGAGGCGTGGGAGAAGGACCCGGCGGTGGTCGAGCTGGCGCTGCGCGAATCGCGCCGCGTCGTGCGGCAGGTCGGCCCCGTGCTCATCACGGAGACGCGCCACGGCTTCGTCTGCGCCAACAGCGGCGTGGACCAGTCCAGCTCCGGGGCCGCGGGCCGCGCCGTGCTGCTGCCCGAGGACCCGGACGCCAGCGCCCGCGGCCTGCGCGCGCGCTTCCGCGAGCTGGGCGCGGACGCCGCCGTCATCGTCTCCGACACCTTCGGGCGGCCCTGGCGCGAGGGCCAGACGGACGTGGCCATCGGCATCGCCGGCTTCGCCCCCGTGCTCAGCTACATCGGGCTGCACGATCCCCACGGCCACGAGTTCCTCGTGCAGGCCACCTGCCGCGCCGACGAGCTGGCCAGCGCCGCCGAGCTGGTGAAGGGCAACCTCAGCCGCGTGCCCGTGGCCGTCATCCGCGGCTATCCGTGGGAAGCGGACGAGACGGCCTCCATGACGGACGTCATCCGCGAGGCCGAGCGCGACCTCTTCCGCTGAGCGCGCCGCGTTGGAGGAGATCGGCGTGCGGCTGCTGCGCGAGGGCGCGCGCCTGCCGCGCCGCGCCAGCGCGGGCGCGTCCGGCTTCGACCTGTACGCCTGCCTGCCGGACGGCCCCGTGAGCGTGGGGAACGCCCCCGTGCTGGTGCCCACGGGCATCGCCCTGGCCGTGCCGCCCGGCCTCGACGCGCAGGTGCGGCCCCGCAGCGGGCTCGCCAGCCGCGGCCTGCTGGCGGTCCTCGGCACGCTCGACGCCGACTACCGCGGCGAGCTCTTCGTCACGCTCCACGCCGTGCCGCCCGGCGCGCGCCACGTCGTGCGGCACGGCGACCGCGTGGCCCAGCTGGTGGTGGCGCGGCTGGCCGCCGTGGCCTTCGCCGTGCGCGAGACGCTGCCGCCCACGGCGCGCGGCGCGGGCGGGCACGGCAGCACGGGCCGCTGACCCGCCCAATTGGCCATAGCCCGTTCGTGCCCTACAGTGGGCGTCGCCCCCGCGGGGGACCGCGCCATGTCGTACGAACTCGACGCCCTCACCGACGCCGCGCCGCGCGACGACCTGCCCGAATTCGGCAGCGGCGACAGCGTGCGCGTGCACGCGCGCGTGGTGGAGGGGGCGAAGGAGCGCGTGCAGGTTTTCGAGGGCGTGGTCATCCGCCAGCGCCGCAAGGGCATGGCCTCCAACTTCACGGTGCGCAAGATCGCCAGCGGCGTGGGCGTGGAGCGCACCTTCCCCCTGCACAGCCCGCGGCTGGAGAAGATCGAAGTGGTGCGGCGGGGGAAGGTGCGGCGCAAGAACCTGACCTACCTGCGCGGTCGCACGGGCCGCGCCGCCCGCATCAAGGAGCGTCGCGAGCCGCGCTAGGCCCCGGCGCGGGCGCTACACTGGCGTCCATGCGCCCAAACGCCCCCGCGCTCGCCGTGCTGCTGGCCGCGGCCCTGCTGGGGATCGCCCTCGCCTTCGCGGGGCCGTCACCGCCCGCGGTCGAGGAACGCTGGCGCGCGCTGGGCGTGCCCGAACCGCGCGTCGAATTCATCGGCGCCTTCACGGACGCGGAGCGCATCGCCTGGGTGCGCGAGCTGAAGGACGCGCAGGTCTTCTACGCCGAGCGCTTCGGGGCCGTCGCCTCCGACTTCACCACGTACTTCGGGGACGACCTGGACGCGCTGAACGCAATCTTCCGGGAGCTGCACGGGGAGGATCGTTCCATCCCCTTCACTTGCGGCGGCATGGCTCCGGCGAAGACGCTGTTCATCATCCTCGAGGGCTGCGTCGATGAGGTGCGGCAACGGGGCGGCCCCATCGCCCACGAGTACTTCCACATCATCCAGCAGGACCTGCTGGGGCGGAGCCTTCTCGCCGACGGCCCCGTGGTTCCCGTCTGGCTGGTCGAGGGGTCCGCCGTCTACGCCAGCATGCTCATGGAGGAAGTGCGTTTCCCGGGGATCCTGTCGAGGCTGCGCGAGGGCGTTTGGTCGCAGTGGTCCGCCCTCGCGCAGCCGCTGCCCGACGCCTTCGACAGCGACGACGAGGGCATGGAGGAGCATTCCGGCGTGCTGGCCTACGGGATCGGGTTCCTCGCGGTGGAATGGCTCGTGGGGCGGACGAGCCCCCAGGCGCTCATGGACTACTTCCGGCAGGGCGGCGGCCAAGCGCAGTTCGAGGCCGCGTTCGGGATGTCGTGGGACGAATTCCACGCCGCCTTCGAGAAGCATCGCGCCTCGGTCGCGCCGCCGTACGAGTGGATGATCGGCGGCGCGGTTCTCGATCCCGAAGGCGAACCGCTTGAGGGCATCCAGGTGCTGGCCGTGACGCGGCGCACCGGCGAGGCGCCCCTGCCCGCTGGCGTCACGCTTACCGATGGGCGCGGGGAGTTCGTGTTTCGCGGGCCGGGGCGCTTGTTCGTCCTCGCCCTCGCGATGATCTGCCCGGACGGAGACGATCTCTCCGGCCCCTGGGCGTTCCTCGGCGAATGGGGCGCGGACGGCTTCGCCGCCAGCGAGGACGGGCGCTCGCAGCCCGCCGTCGGGGCCAAGCCGTTCGCGGGCGTGTCGCAGGACCGCATCGGCATCATCATCACCCTGCCCGACACGCCGGAGGCGCTGGCCGCGCGCCTCTGCGCCGAATTGCCCTAAGGCCGTGGCGCGGGCGCTACACTGGCGTCCATGCCGTGCGCGGCGCTCGCCAAACTGCTCGCCGCCTTCGCGCTGGCGCTTGGGCTGGGCCTGACGGCCATGCTCGGCACGGCGACGGCGGAGGACGCGGACGAGACGCACACGACCCTGCTGCGGCCGGGCCTGAATGCGGCGGGCTGGACCGAGCCCGAAGCGGACGTGGACGCCATCTTCGAGGCGCTGCCCCGCCTCGAGCGCGTCTACGGCTGGGACGCCGACGCGCAGTGGTTCCGCTGGGCCGCCCGCGACGCATCCGGCCTACGGGGCGACCTCGAACGGCTCACGCCCGGCATGGGCCTCTGGCTCGATATCGGCGGCGGCGGGCCAGCCGTCTGGACGCGCCCGCTGATCGCGCCGAGCGGCCTCGCGCGGCTGCGCCCGGGCTGGAACTTCGTGGTCTGGGCCGGACCCGACGGCGCCCCCATCGCGGACGCCCTTTCCGAGCTCGAACGCGACGGCATCCTCGTCGGGAACGCGGGCGCCCGCCGCTACGAGGCCAACGGCGCGCCCGCCCCCGACGGCGACGCCGGACCGCGCACGCTCGCCCGGGGGAGCCCGTTCTGGCTGCGGGTTTCCGAGGCGAAGCAATGGTGGCAGCTGGCGGACGCGCCCCGCGTCGAGTTCGTCGGCGAGTTCTCGCCGTCGCGGCAGCGCGAGCTGCGGGATCTGGTCGATGAGGTGGTGGCTTGGTTCATCAATCGCTTCGGGCTGGCCGTGCCGGGCCTCACCGTGCGCTTCGGCGACGCGGATGCGGACATTGCCACGGAATGCGGCAGCTACGCGAACGGGACGATCTACCTGAAGCATCCCTGTTTCTCCGCCATCGCCCACGAGTACAGCCACGCCCTCCAGGAGCACCTTGCGACCACAGCCCACAAGAGCCCGGCGTGGCTCGTCGAGGGGGTGGCGAACCGCTGGTCGGCCCAGTGGCACGAATCGCGGGGCGACTGGCCGTACGAGGAGCATCATCGCGTGACGGTAATCCCGCAAGCAAAGATGGTGGCCGATTCGCTGAGGAGCATGGAGACCTATGCCGGGCTTCTCATTGAAGACCTGGGTCATGCCACCTACAGCCTTGCCCATCTGGCCGCCGATCACCTTGCCGACCTGGCCGGAGACGATGCGCTGTTCTCCTACTACAGCCATCGTGGAAAATATACGACGTGGGAAACAGCATTCATGAATACATTTGGAATGAACGTTGAAGATTTTTACCACTCTTTTGAGGATAACAGGGAGATGATCGCCCCGTCATATCGTTGCATTATGGAGAATTGCTTTCGAATATTTGGAACAGTGCGCGGTTACAACGGCATTCCTGTTGAAGGAGCAGTGGTCGAAATTATGGAGATATCTACAGGAGAAGTGGTCTACAATTATGAAACAAGCGAAAGAGGTTTTTTTTCCTACGAATTACCTCGAGGGAATTATGCAATAGAAGCCATCGTTTCCTCCCCATGTTACGGAGATCAGGTCGAAGAAATAAAGGTTGAAATTCCGATTGATCCTGATTCAGAGCGGCGAGATATCGATTTGTACATCCCGACCATCGAGCCATGTCCTCCCATTGAAGGGATTGTCATCGGTCCGGATCTTCGACCGCTTTCTGGACTAGTAATTATAGCCTATCACTCTCAATATTATGGGCCCTACTCATCGTTGAGCAATGCCAATGGAATGTTCAGAATCATTCCATCAGCTCAGCCTTTTGCTCATTACTACCGGCTCCAATTCCGGGCTGGACAGTGCTCTCTTGGCTGGTATGACAGTGATACCGGACGCATGACCGATGATCTGCCAGCTGCGCGTGTTGGTGTGTATGGAGGCGTGACCACTTCCATCATCGTGCACATACGCTCCACCTCTTGCGACCTTTCGGAACACTCCGGGAACGCGAGGCTGTTCGTGCCCGACTACCGCCCCGCGCGCTAGGCCTCCACCGCCGCGAAGGCGGCCTCGCAGCGCTCCCGCAACTCCTCGCGCGAACCCGCGTAGTCCGCGCCCGCGTAGATGGTGACGATGCCCGCTTCGGAGCCGCGCCACTTCGCCACGAACTCGCTCGCGTCCATGTCCGTTCAGGCCCTACGGCTCGTAGCGCGCGAGCACGAGGCAGCTGTTCTGGCCGCCGAAGCCGAAGCTGTTCTTCATCACCGCCCGCGCCTCCACCGCACGCGCCCCCTCCGGCACGTAGTCGAGGTCGCAGGTGGGGTCGGGCGTCTCCAGGTTGATGGTGGGGTGCGCCATGCCCGTGGCCAGCGTCTTCACGGCGGCCACCGTCTCCATGCCGCCGCTCGCGCCCAGCCCGTGGCCGATGAGGCTCTTGGTGGCGCTGATGGGGATGTCGTGGGCGCGCTCGCCGAAGACGGCCTTGATGGCGTTCGTCTCGGCCGTGTCGCCCGCGGGCGTGCTGGTGGCGTGCGCGTTGACGTAGCCGATGGCCTCGGGAGGCAGGCCCGCGTCGGCCAGCGCCTCGCGCATGGCGCGGGCGGCGCCCTCGCCGTCCTCCGGCGGGGCCACCACGTGGAAGGCGTCGGCGGTGCAGCCGAAGCCCGCCAGCTCGGCGTGGATGGGCGCGCCGCGGCGGCGGGCGTGCTCCTCGCTTTCCAGCAGCAGCGCGCCCGCGCCCTCGCAGGGCACGAAGCCGTCGCGGTCGGCGTCGAAGGGGCGGCTCGCCTTCACGGGGTCGCCGTCGGAGCTGGTGACGGCGCGCATGACGCAGAAGCCCGCCAGCCCCAGCTCGCTGATGCCGGCCTCGCAGCCGCCGGCGAGCATGGCGTCGGCGCGGCCCGCGCGGATCATGAGGGCGGCCTCGCCGATGGCCTGCGTGCCCGCCGCGCAGGCGGTGACGATGCTGCCGTTGTAGCCGCGCAGGCCGAACTGCATGGCCACCTGCGCGCCCGCCATGTTGCCCAGCTGCTTGGAGAAGAAGAGCGGGTCGATGCGCATGCCGCCGCGCTCGAAGAGGGTGCGCGCGGCCTCCTGGATGCCGGGGTAGCCGCCCCCGCCGTTGCCGATGAGCACGCCCACGCGGTCGCGGTCCGCCCGTTCGGGGTCGAAGGCGGCGTCGTCCAGCGCCTCGCGCGCGGCGGCCACCATCAGCTGGGAGAAGCGGCCCATGCGGCGCGCGGTCTTGCGGTCCATGAATTCGGCGGGGTCGAATTCGGGGATCTCGCCCGCCAGCTTGCAGGGGAAATCGGTCGTGTCGAAGTAGGTGATGCGGTCGATGCCGGAGCGGCCCGCGAGCAGGTTGTCCCAGTAGGCGGGCACGCCCATGCCCGCGGGCGTGACCGCCCCCAGGCCCGTGACCACCACGCGCGTGCGCGACCGCGACGCCTCGCTCATGGCGCTAGCGTAGCAGCCGCGCGCGCCCGCCCGCGAGCGTCGCGCCCGATCAGCTTCCCCGATGCTGCTACGCTTGCCCCGATGGTGGACGCCAGCCTGCCCGGGCACGTGGCCGCGCGACGCCGCGACGGGCGCCACGAGGTGCTGCTGCACCGCTCGCTCGCGCTCATCGGCGACGGGCGCGTCGAGATTCGGGGCGCGCGCAGCGCCGTCGCCCTCCCCCTGCTCGGCGTGGCCCTCAGCGCCGGGGCCGGGGCGCTCATCGCCATCGAGGCGGGCGATCTGCCCTTCCCCCTGCTCGTGGGGCTGCTGCTGTTCGCCCTGCTCGCCTTCCCCGTCTCCGTGATGGCGCTGGTGGGGTCCGTGGCGGGGGCGGACGTGGTGGCCGACGGGCGCAAGCGCTCCATCACCTGGCAGCAGGGCTACCTCGGCATGGGCGTGGGCACGCGCGAACTCGTGCCCTTCGACAAGATCGAGCGGCTGGCCGTCACCATCGAGGGGGCGGAGGCCGACCGCTGGCGCGGGGAACGCGACGCCCTGCGCCAGTTCGCGCTCGTGCTGGTGAAGCGCTCGGGCCGCCGCCTCACGCTCGCGCGCGTGCCCGTGCCTGCCGCCGGCCAGACCGACGGCATGGACCGCACGCTCGCCGTGGGGAACGCCATCGCCGCCCTCGCGGGCGTGGAAGTGGAGTTGCCCGAAGGCTGGGAGCTGGTCGAGCTGTCCGAGGAGGAAGCCGCCGCAGGGGAGCGCCGTGGCTGAGGACGCCGCCCTGGAGGCGCTGCTGCGGGCGCGCACCATCGCCGTCGTGGGCCTCGACGCGCGCACGGACCGCCCCGCCCACGAGGTGGCCGCCTACCTGCGGGCACAGGGCTACCGCATCGTGCCCGTGCCCGTGCAGCGCCCCGCGGTGGAGGCGCTGGGCGAGCGCGCCTACGCCTCCCTGCGCGACATCCCCCACGCCGTCGATCTGGTGGACGTGTTCGTGCGCGCCGAACACACGGACGCCATCGTGGACGACGCCATCGCCATCGGCGCGGGGGCCGTCTGGCTGCAGCTGGGCATCGTGAACGACGCCGCCATCGCGCGCGCCCGCGCCGCCGGGCTGGCGGCCACGCAGGACCGCTGCACGAAGGTCGAGCACCAGCGCGCGACGGCGCGGGGGGCGGGCTACTCCGCCGCGCCGTGACGGAGCAGGCGGCCCGGCGTGGCGCCCGTGCAGTCGCCGCCGTCGAAGGTGACCTCGCCGTTCACGAGCGTCCAGCGGTAGCCCTCGGCGCGGCGCACGCGCCGCCAGGCCCCCGCGGGGAAGTCCCACGCCTTTTCGACGGGGAGCATCCGCAGGTTCTCGTGGTCGTAGACGACGATGTCGGCGGGCGCGCCCTCGCGGATGCAGCCGCGGTCGCGGAAGCCGGCGGCCAGCGCGGGGTAGGCGGAGAGCCGCCAGTGGGCCTGCTCCAGGTCCATGATGCCGGCGTCGCGCACCCAGCGCGCGAGGAACTCGGTGGGGTAGGCGCCGAGCGTGATGAACTTGGTGTGCGCGCCGCCGTCGGAGACGCCCGGAATGGCCACGGCGGAGTTGGCCACCTCGGCCATGGCCGCGGGGTCGGTGGGGCGCGGGGGCGTGACGAAGGTGGCGCGCAGGTCGTCGGCGAGGGAGAGGTCGAGGAAGGCGTCGATGATGTGCTTGCCCTCGTTCGCGGCGATTTCCGCCAGCCCCAGCCCCTCGCGGTCCTTCAGGTCGGGGTTCTCGACCTCCTCGACGGTGAGCTGGGCGATGCCGGAGACGTTGGCGCCGCCGCCCGCGGCCTTCATGCCCGCCTCCGTGCCGCCGCCCGCGATGGGGCCGTGCCCGGCGTCGTACTCCTCGCGCAGGGCGCGACGGCGTTCGGGGTCGCGCATCTTGCGCCTGCGTTCGTCGGGCGCGCCCACGGTGACCTCGCGCCAGACGGGGCTGGAGTCGAACAGGTTCCAGTCCTCGAGGCTGAACTCGAAGCCGACGTCGACGGTGAGGGCCTGGGCGAAGATGCGCAGGCCGCGCGCGTTGGCCTCCTCCAGCTTGCGGATCATGAGCCGGTGGGGCGGCGTGGCCTGCCCGTGCTGGTCGGTGGCGGGCGCGAGCAGGTTCCAGATGACGGGCCGTCCGCTCACCTCCGCCACCTTTTCGGCGGCCTCGAAGGGCCCCGAAATCTGGCTGAAGCCGCGGCCCGTGCGCGCCATCACGGCGGCGAAGGCGAGCAGGTCGTCCCCGGACATGCGGTCCGTGATCATGGGCGTGCCGTCGTAATCGCGCTGCACGCTGTCCTCGCCGCCCAGCTGCACGGAGAAGCCGCAGGCGCCCGCATCGAGGGCCTCCGCGAAGAGGCGCTGCATCGCGGCGCGCTCGGCCTCGGTGGCGGGACGGCTCTTGGCCGCCTCCAGACCCATCACGTAGGACATGAGCGGGTTGAGGCCGACGTAGCTGAGCAGGTTCACGCCCTTGGGCGTGCGCGCCAGGCTGTCGAGGAATTCGGGGTAGGTCTCCCAGTCCCAGGCCATGCCCTCGCGCATCGCCTCGAGGGGCACGGCCTCGTTGCGCGCCATGGTCAGCATGGCGCGATCCCGCTCGGCGGGGCGCACGGGCGCGAAGCCGAAGCCGCAGTTGCCAATGACGACGGAGGTGACGCCGTGCCAGCCGGAGATGCTGCACCAGGGATCCCAGTAGACCTGCGAGTCGTAGTGCGTGTGCAGGTCGACGAAGCCGGGGGCCACGATGAGGCCCTCGGCGTCGAGCACGCGCGCGCCCTCCGCGTGGTGGATGCGCCCGATGGAGGCCACGCGCCCGTCGCGGATGCCGACGTCGGCGCGGTAGCGCGGGGTGCGCAGGCCGTCGATGACCGTGCCGCCGCGGATGATGGTGTCGAACATGCCGGATCGCCTCCCCTTGCTGGCGTCCATCCTACGCCGGCGCGGAGCGCGGCGGGCCGTAGAATGGCCTTCCCCATGACGAGCGCCGACGGCGACGCGCCCCCCGCCGGATACGTCTCGCCCTACCCCTACGCGCCGCGCCTGCAGGAGCGCATGGACGAGCTGATCGACCGGCGCACGCCGAACTCCGGCGTCTTCTGCGGCCTCTGCTTCGCGCGGCTGGCGGAGGGGGCTGAACGCTGCCCGTACTGCGCCACGGAGACGACGGCGCGTGCCACGGTGGGGGCCGTGCCCGTCGAGGTGCTGCGCATCTACCGCGTGAAGAAGCGCACGGAGGCGGCGTGGGTCTACGCGGGGGCCATGCTGGGGCTGCTGCTGGCGGCGGCGGCCTTCGTGGCGCTGGTGGTGTGGGCGTCGGGACCGCTGGGGCATCCGGGCGTGGCCTTCCTCGTGCTCATCGGCGGGGGCTACCTGCTGGCGCAGCTGTTCGGGCCGCTCATCGGCGCGCAGATCGGCTACCGCCGCGGCTCCCGCGCGCGCGACCGGCTGTGGGCGGCCTTCCTCGCCGCGCGCGGCGACGGGGACTGACGCGCGCCGCGAGCTGGCGCCGCCAGCCAGCGTCCGCGCGGCCCTAGCCCGCGTCCGCGCCCGCCGCGTACTCGCGGATGGCCTCGTAGACGCGCCAGAGTTCGCGGTCCTGCTCCAGCGGGTGGGCGGGGGGCGCGATGCGCACGCCGGGGAAGGCGTCCACCACCTCCTGATGATCGTCGATCACGAAGTCGGGCGCGAAGGGCACGCCCAGCTCCGCCAGCCGCTCGTGGTGGCGGTAGAGCGGCTTCCAGAAGCAGTCGAGGATGTGCTCGTGCAGGTCGAAGCGCCGCACGATCTCCCAGCGCCGCCCGTTGCCGCTCCACAGGTAGAGCTCGTGGCCGTCCGCCCGCAACCGCGCGAACACCTCCTTCACGCCCGGACGCAGGCGCACGTCCCACGTGATGATGGTGTCGTCCACGTCGAAGAAGACGCGCATCACTCGCTCCCCGCCGCCAGCCGCCGCGATGCCTCGAAGACGTCGGACAGGATTTGCGCGCGCACGGCCCCCTCCGCGAAGGCGGGCCGGTACAGGTCCTCGATGACGTAGGGGACGAAGCGCAGGTTGGCCAGCCGCGCGCCCCAGAAGGCGGCCTCCAGCAGGTAGCCCTGCGTGTGCCCCCGCAGCCGCGTCTGGTCGTAGATGAAGTTGCCCAGCGCGTAGGCGATGAAGGCGTTGGCGGCGGGTTCGACGGCCTGCACGTGGTGGGCCTGGTTGCCCACGGCCAGCGTCGCGCCCGCGTCCACCGCCGCGCGCAGCGCCTTCACGCTGCGGGGGCTGGGGTCGTGCGTGTCCTCCGTGCCCGTCTGCACCTGCACGATGACGACGTCGGCCTCCTCGGCGAGGGCGGCGATGCGCGCGCGGAAGCGCTCCAGCCCGAGTTCGGCGGCGGGACGGAAGAAAGCGGGCTCGCCCGCGGCGTTCTCCTCGGCGTAATCGTCGTCCAGCGGGGCCGTGCCCGGACGGTCCGCGCCCGCTTCCAGCGCGTAGGCGGCCACGTCGTCGAAGCCGAGTACGCCGAAGGCGACGCCGCGCGCGGTGAGGATGGCGGGCGCGAGCGCCTCCTCGAGGTTCGCGCCGCCGCCCACCACGGCGATGCCCGCCTCGCGCAGCAGCTCGATGGTGCGCAGCAGGGCGCGCGCCCCACACGGCTCCGCGCCGCAATCGAACACGTGGTTGGTGGCCACCGTCACGCCGTCGAAGCCGGAGAGGGTGAGCGCCTCGATCACCTGCGGCGGCGAGCTCAGGTTCACGTGCGGGAAGCAGCCCAGCGGCTCGGCGATGTCCTGGATGCTGCCGTCCACCGAGCCCAGCGTGAGGTCGGCGGAGGCGAGGTAGTCGCCCACGGGCCCGCGCAGCGCCGCCCCCCAGTCGCCCGTGGCGCGGATGGCCGTCAGCGAGCAGCGCGACTGCAGGATGTCGCCCGTCGCGATCACGGTGATGGGGTCGGGCAGCGGGGCCGCGCGCGCCGCCGCCAGCGCCTCCGCCGCGGCCCGCCCGCGCTCCGTGAAGGCGGCCACCGTCGCCGCCTCCACCCAGGGCCAGCCGTCGGGGTCGCCGCGCCCGCGCACGAGGTCCACGCCATCGACGGCGATGGCCGTGACCGCGGGCGTCACCTCCTCAATGGGGATGAACGCCCACGCCCCCGAATCGAGCGTGAGCGCGTCCAGCAGCCCGCCCCAATCGGCGAAGACGCGGTCGGGGTCGGTCGGGGCGAAGGACGCGGGCGCGGCGCCCTCGGCGTCCGGCCTGAGGGTGAAGGCGCGCACCGGCCCGGGCACGCCGCCGAGCTCGGCCCAGTCCGCGACCTCGCCGCGCGCCAGCGCCGCCAGCCGCGCCCCCGTGAGCGCGTCCACGCCCGCGCCCATGGCCGCCACGGGCACGTAGTAGCGCCGCACGACGCGGACGCGCGCGACGCCGTCGAGGAAGGCGAGGTCGCCGCCCGTTTCCCCGGCGGGCGCGAGGTCCGCGTCCGCCAGTTCCGGCGGCGGCTCCCCCAGGTAGGTGGTCATGGGCGACGGCGTGGCAGTGGGCGTGCCAGCGGGCGCGGTTGCGGGCGACGGCGTGGCCGTGATGGTGGCGATGACGGTGGGAGCGGCGGGCATGGGTTCGGGCGCGTCGTCGCCGTCGCGGGCGGCGTCCAGCAGCGCGTAGGCGAGCGCCCCCAGGCTCGCCGCCAGCAGCGCGAGCAGCCCGCCACGGGCGAGCGCCGTGAGCCGCTGGCGCCCCTCGCGTCCGCCCGATCGCGCCGCCATGCCGCAGCATGATCGGCGCACGGTATGGGCGCGGTCAACCGCGGGCGTTGCGCGAGCGGCGGCGGGCGTCCACGATGCGCGCGTGGAACGCCCGCGCCTCATCCTCGCCAGCGCCGACCCCGACGAGCTGGCCGAACTGCGCGCGCTGCTCGCGGACGCCCCCGTCGAGCTCGTCGATCCGGGGCCGGAGATGGCCGCCGCGCTGGAATCCCCCGCCGGGGGCGACTACGCCGCGCGCGCCGGGCAGCGCGCCCGCGCCTGCGCCGAGGCCGGCGGCGAACGCGCCCTCGCCCTCTGCGCGGGCGTCGAGGTCTACGCGCTCGACCTGCAGCCGGGGGCGCTCACGGAGGCCTTTCACGCCGGACGGCCCGCCGCCGAACGCTGCCGCGCGCTGCTCGACCGCCTCGCGGCCACGCCGCCGGGGCAGCGCATCGCCGTGGGGCGCGCCGCCGCCGCCCTGGCCGCGCCCGGCGAAAGCCCCGCCGTGTCCAGCTCCATCATCGAGTGCGAAATCCCCGCCGAGCCGCGCGGCGAGGGCGGCCACTCCCTCGACGCCGTCACGCAGCTCGTCTCGGGCCAGACGCTGGCCGAGCTGCCCGACGCCGAGCGCCACCGCCTGGGCCATCGCGGCAAGGCCGTGCGCCCCCTCCTGCGCCGCCTGGGCTAAGTCCTTCGGCGGGGGAGGGGGAGGCGGCGGGGGCGGCTTCACGGCGCCCTTCCGCGGCGGGAGCGGTTCCTTGTCCATGCATTCACTCCTGTCCTGATTCCGGACAAGAATTCTATCGAGCACGCCGGCCAGTTCGCCAGAGACCCAGGACATGGCCGCCCACGATACCGCAGCCGTCCGCGGCGCGTCGGGCGCGGGGAGTAGGCCCGTGGCGGGCGCTGCTGTATACAGGGGGCAATGATTTCGGGGATTCTGCTGGCGGCGGGCATGTCCACGCGCATGGGCGAACCGAAGGCGCTGCTGGACTGGGGCGGCGAGCCGCTCGCGCGCTACCAGATCCGGCAGCTGCGGGAGGCGGGCGCGGACGAGGTGATCGTGGTGCTCGGCCACCGCGGGGACGACATCCACCGCGAGCTGCGGGGGCTGGAGTACCGCGGCGTGCTCAACCCCACCTACCAGCTGGGGCGCGCGGGCTCGCTGCGCGCGGGGGCGAAGGCGGTGAGCCACGAGGCCGAGGCCATCGTCGTGCTGAACGTGGACCAGCCGCGCCCGGCGGCGCTCATCCGCGCGGTCATCGAGGCGCGGGCGCGGGAACCGTCCGCCGCCGCCGCGCGGCCCGAACACGGGGGCCGCCACGGCCATCCGGTGGTGCTGGCGGGACGGCTGCGGGGCGAGCTGCTGGAGGCGAGCGACGGGAGCGCGGGGCTGCGGGGCGTGCTGGCCGCCCACGCGGACGCCATCGTGGACGCGCCCGCCGGGGAGGCGTGCCTGCTCGACCTGAACACGCGCGAGGAGTACGAGGCCGCGCTGGCCGCCTTCGCCGCCGACGGGGCGTGAGCCCCAGCCATCCGCCGGAGCCGGTGCACCGCGCGGTCGTCTTCGACCTCGACGAGGCGCTGATCGACGGGCGCGCGGCGTGGCGCTACACGCTGGAGGAGGCGCTCATGGCGGTGGCCAACCGGCGCATCGACGCGGGGCCGCTGGCGGGGGAGTACCGCCGCCGCCCGTGGCGGGACAGCCTCGCCATCGTGCTGGACGGGGCGGAGGAGCGGCGGCGGGCGGAGGCGCTGTGCGCGCGCATGGCGGCCAGCAGCGCGCTGAAGCGGCTGCTGGTGCACGAGGGCGCGGGCATGGCGCTGGACGAGATTCGCGGGGCGCGCATCGAGATCGGAGCGGTGTCGCGCGCGCCCCACGGCCTCGCCCTGAAGCAGGCGCAGGCGACGGGCCTCGACCGCTTCCTGGCCGTGCTCTCGGCCACGCCCGAGGGCGGGCGCTGGGATGCCGCCGCGCGCGCCGCCGACTGCCTGGCGTGGTTCGGGCGCGCGGCGGGGAAGTGCCTGTTCGTGGGCGCGGAGGGGCGCGACCTGGAGGCCGTGCGCGCGCTGGGGATGGCGGTCGCGGGGGCGGGCTGGGCGGAGACGGCGGAGGCGGGGGAAGGGACAGTGTGGCTGCCCGCGCCGAGGGCCGTGTTCGCGGCGCTCCTGCGGGGAATCGACGCGCGCGCACTACCCCGAGAGGCGAACGGGGGCTAGGCTTGGCCCAACCAGCGACGAAGGGGGGCGCGGTGGCGACCAGGATCGGGATCAACGGTTTCGGACGGATCGGCAGGCAGGTGTTCAAGGCCATCAGCGACCGCCACGGCGGCGCGCTGGAGGTGGCCGCCGTGAACGACCTCGTGGACGGCGAGACGAACGCCAGCCTGCTCAAGTACGACAGCAACTACGGCCCGTGGGGGCGCGAGGTGCGGGCCACGGAGACGGGGCTGGCCGTGGACGGGCGCGAGGTGGCCGTCTACCGCGAACGCGATCCGGGGGCCATCCCCTGGGGCGAGGCGGGCGTGGGGCTGGTGATCGAATCGACCGGCTTCTTCACGGACGCGACGAAGGCGGCGGCCCACCGGGGCGACGGCGTGGGCAAGGTCATCATCAGCGCGCCCGCCAAAAACGAGGACCTGACGGTGGTGCTGGGCGTGAACGACGAGCGCTACGACGCCGCGCGCCACCACGTCATCTCCAACGCCAGCTGCACGACGAACGGGCTGGCGCCGGTGGTGAAGGTGCTGCTGGACGAGTTCGGGCTGGTGAAGGGGCAGATGACGACGGTGCACAGCTACACCAGCTCGCAGAAGATCCTCGATCAGGCGGGCGGGGGCGACCCGCGCGAGATGCGTTCGGGGCCGCTCAACATCGTGCCCACCTCGACGGGGGCGGCGCGCGCCCTGCGGCTGGTCATCCCCGAGGTGGAGGGCAAGCTGGACGGGCTCGCCTACCGCGTGCCCACGCCCACCGTCTCCATCGTCGAGATCGTGGCCCTCACGGAGAAGGACGCGACGCGCGAGGAGGTGAACGCCGCCGTGGCCGGGGCCGCGGGGGGGCGCATGAAGGGCATCATCGGCATCACCGACGACCCCGTGGTGTCGATGGACCTGAAGGGGGACGAGCGCTCCAGCATCGTGGACGGGCGCTCGACGAACGTGGTGGGGGGCAACCTCGTGAAGGTGGCCGCCTGGTACGACAACGAGTGGGGCTACGCCTGCCGTCTGAGCGACCTCGCCGCGAAGGTGGCGGCGGAAGGGATCTAGCGCGGCCATGTTCCTGGGCCTCTCGTTCGAGGGATGCGCCTGCGTGGGCGCGCTGCTCGTCGTCTTCTTCGCCATCATCATGCTGCTGGGCACGATCGTGTGGGTGATCAGCCTGCTCGTGGAGGCGGTGAGCTAGCCATGTTCGAGGCGCTCACGGACAAGCTGCAGGACGCCTTCCGGCGCTTCGGCGCGCGCGGCGTGGTGACCGAGGACGACCTCGATCAGGCCCTGCGCGACGTGCGCCTGGCCATGCTGGAGGCGGACGTGAATTTCCGCGTGGTGCGGGAGTTCACGTCGCGCGTGCGCGAGCGGGCGCTGGGGGCGGACGTGCTGCGCAGCCTCACGCCCGCGCAGCAGGTGCTGGACATCGTCAACCGCGAGCTGACGGAGGTGCTGGGCGGGGGCGCGGCGGAGCTGGCGGTGGCGCCGAAGCCGCCCGCGGTGGTGCTGCTGGTGGGCCTGCAGGGGTCGGGCAAGACGACCACGGCGGCCAAGCTGGCGGCGCGGCTGAAGGCGGACGGCAAGCGCCCCTTCCTCGTGGCCTGCGACATCTACCGGCCCGCGGCGGTGGAGCAGCTGGTGACGCTGGCGAGGAGCCTCGACGTGCCCGTGCACGAGGAGGGCACGGGCGCGAAGCCCGTGGACATCGCCGAGCGGGGCCTCGCGCGGGCCGCCCGCGAGGCCGCCACGCACGTGCTCATCGACACCGCCGGGCGGCTGCACGTGGACGAGACGATGATGGCGGAGGCGGCGGACCTGCGGCGGCGGCTGGCGCCGCACGAGGTGCTGTTCGTGGCCGACGCCATGGCCGGGCAGGACGCGGTCACGGCGGCGCAGGCCTTCCACGAGCAGGTGGCGGTCACGGGCGTGGTGCTGACGAAGCTGGACGGGGACGCGCGCGGGGGCGCGGCCCTCAGCATCCGCGCGGTGCTGGGCGTGCCCGTCAAGTTCATCGGCACGGGCGAGAAGGCGGACGCGCTGGAACCGTTCCACCCGGACCGGCTGGCGGGGCGCATCCTCGGCATGGGCGACATGCTCAGCCTCATCGACAAGGCCAAGACGACGATGGGCGACGACAGCGCCCGCCGCTTCAACGACAAGCTGAAGAAGGGATCCTTCGACCTGCAGGACTTCATCGACCAGCTGCGGCAGGTGCGGGAGATGGGGCCGCTGGGCCAGTTGCTGCAGATGCTGCCGGGCTTCAATTCGATCAAGGCGCAGCTGGACGTGGATTCGCTGGACGACGACTACTTCGCGCACGCGGAGGCGATCGTGCTCTCCATGACGCCGTGGGAGCGGCGGCATCCGGAGCGCATCGACGGGCGGCGGCGGAAGCGCATCGCGCGCGGCTGCGGCTCGGCCCCGGCGGACGTGAACCGGCTGCTGAAGCAGTTCTTCGAGGCGCGCAAGCTGGCGCGGCAGATCAACAGCGGACGGCTGCCCGCGCTGGCGGGGATGCGCTGAGCGAGCGCCAAAGCCGCCCGTGCGGTAGCATGTGGGGCAACCGACCACGGAGGGATGCGGGTGCTGCGAATCCGGCTGCGACGCGCGGGCAAGAAGGGGAAGGCCCACTACCGGCTGGTGGTGGCGGACCAGCGCGCCCCGCGCGACGGCGCGTTCCTCGAATCGCTCGGTTCCTACGACCCCCACCAGGAGCCGCCGCTGGCGACGCTGGACGCCGACCGCGCGCGCGACTGGCTGGCGAAGGGCGCGCAGCCCTCGGAGGCGGCGGCCAAGATCCTGCGGCGCGCGGGCGTGCTGGCGGGCGCTCCCGCCACGGCCGCGGCTGCGACCGCCGTTGCGACCGCCCCCACCGACGAGGCCGAAGGCGAGGCCGCTCCCGCCGTCGCCGAACCGGCGGAGGGCTAGGGCCATGGCTTCCATGATGGCGAACCTGACGGAGTACATGGCCAAGGCGCTCGTGGACGAGCCGGACGAGGTGCGCGTGAGCGAGCGCGAGGAGTACGGGCGCGTGATCGTGCGGCTGGACGTGGCGGACGGGGACATGGGGCGCGTGATCGGGCGCGACGGGCGCGTGGCCACGGCCATGCGCTCGCTCATGAAGGTGGCCGCCATCCGCGAGGACGTGCGCGCCGCCCTCGAGATCGGGGACTGAGCCGCTGACCGCGCCCGCCGCCTCCGGGGCGGTCGAGCCGCGCGAGGGCTTCGTGGCCGTGGCGCGCGTGCTGCGGCCCCACGGCCCGACCGGCGAGCTGCGCGTGGCCCCCTTCAACCCGGCGCGGCCCAACCTGCGGCGCGGGCGCGACCTGTACCTGCTGGGCAAGCGGCGGCGCGTGGAGCGCGCGCGGCCGGATCGCGGACAGGCGCTCGTGCGGCTGGCGGGGCTGGAGCGGCGCGAGCAGGCGGAGGCCGCGCGCGGGGCGCTGCTGGAGGCGCCCGAGGGCGAACTGGCGCGCGAGCCCGGCGCGTGGTTCGTGCACGAGATCGTGGGGCTGGAGGCGGTCACGGAGGGGGGGCGCGCGCTGGGCCGCGTGCGCGAGGTGCTGGAGACGGGGGCCAACGACGTGTACGCCGCCGACGGCCCCGACGGCGAGACGCTCATCCCCGCCATCGCGTCCGTGGTGCTGGCCGTGGACGTGGCCGGGGGGCGGCTGCTGGTGGCGGAAACGCCGGGGCTGACGGACTCCGCCGGAGCGGGGCGTTGAAAGGCGCCGCCGGGGCCGCTAGACTGCCCCACGGTTCCGGCGGGGAACCGTCAGCAAGCCACACGCCCAGCCTGGTCGAGAGGGGAAACGGCGATGGTGAAGGCAGAGACGCTTCAGGTCGTGGACAGCTGCGTCCACCACTGGATTCTGGATCCGCCGCGAGGCGAGCTCACCTTCGGGCGCTGCAAGAAGTGCGGCGAGGAGCGCCAGTTCACGGGCGAGACGAGCTACCGCATCGGGCGCGGCTCCTCCCGTCGCCGCTAGCCCGCTTCCAACCCCGACGCGCGAAGGTTCCACGCGCCCGTTTGCGCGCGCGCACGGTCATGCCTACGATCATGGCGGGCGTGGGGACATAGCTCAGTTGGGAGAGCGCGGCGTTCGCAATGCCGAGGTCGGGGGTTCGACTCCCCCTGTCTCCACCAGCCTTCCATCAAGACGCCGTGCGACGGCCCGCCGCCGAAGGAGTGGACGATGACGAAGACCGTGCGCGAGCGGCTGGCCGAGCTGGCGGAGCGTCGCGAGGAGGCGTTCGCGGGGGGCGGGCCGAAGCGCGTGGAGGCGCAGCACGGGCGCGGCAAGCGGACGGCGCGCGAACGCATCGAGCTGCTGCTGGACGAGGGCAGCTTCGAGGAGATCGACGCGCTCGTGCGGCCCCGCGGGGCGGAGCGCGGCCCCGAGGCGGTGGTCACCGGCTGGGGGCGCATCGACGGGCGGCCCGTCTACCTCTTCTCCTACGATTTCACCGTCTCCGGCGGCTCCCTGAGCGAGACCGTGGGCGAGAAGATTTTGAAGGTGATGGACCTGGCGCTGACGACGGGCGCGCCCATCATCGGCATCCAGGATTCGGGCGGGGCGCGCATCCAGGACGGCCCCGAAAGCCTGCGCGGCTTCGGCGAGATGTTCGCCATGAACACGCTGGCCAGCGGCGTGGTGCCCCAGATCAGCGTGATCATGGGGCCCTGCGCGGGCGGCGCCGTCTACAGCCCGGCCATCACCGATTTCATCTTCATGACCGAGGGCACGGGGCAGATGTACATCACCGGGCCGGACGTGATCCGGCGCGTGACGGGCGAGGAGATCACGCACGAGGACCTGGGCGGGGCGGACGTGCACGCCACGCGGTCGGGCGTGGCCCATTTCGCCATCGAGGGGGAGGAGGAGACGCTGGCCGAGGTGCGCCGCCTGCTCGCCTTCCTGCCGTCGAACAACGCCGAGGAGCCGCCCGAGGTTCCCACCGAACACCCCGCGCACGAGCCGGACGAGGAGCTGCTGGCGATCGTGCCGGACGAGCCGAACCGCCCCTACGACGTGCGCGAGATCCTGTACCGCATCGTGGACGACGGCGACTTCTTCGAGGTGCACGAGCGCTACGCGCCGAACGTGGTGGTGGGCTTCGCGCGCATGGGGGGGCAGGCGGTGGGCTTCGTGGGCAACCAGCCGATGCACCTGGCGGGCGTGCTGGACATCGAGGCCAGCCGCAAGGCCGCGCGCTTCGTGCGCACCTGCGACTGCTTCAACATCCCCATCGTCACGCTCGTGGACATCCCCGGCTACCTGCCCGGCTCCTCGCAGGAGTACGGCGGCATCATCACGCACGGGGCGAAGCTGCTGTTCGCCTACAGCGAGGCCACCGTGCCCAAGATCGCGGTCGTGCTGCGCAAGGCCTACGGCGGGGCGTACCTGGTTATGTCCAGCAAGCACCTGCGCGGCGACATGAACTTCGCCTGGCCGGCGGCGGAGGTGGCGGTGATGGGTCCGGAGCAGGCGGTGGGCATCATCAACCGGCGCGAGATCGAGGGGGCGGACGACCCGGAGGCGAAGCGCGAGGAGCTGGCCGAGGAGTTCCGCACGCGCTTCGGCAACCCCTACATCCCCGCCGGGCGGGGCTTCATGGACGACGTGATCGACCCGCGCGAGACGCGCGGCAAGATCGTGACGGCGCTGGAGATGCTGCGGAACAAGGCGGACCGCAACCCGCCCCGCAAGCACGGCAACATCCCCCTCTGATTCCGGACGCGGGGGTTGCGAACACCTGTTTCTCCTGTAGGATGCGCGGGGGCGGACGCGACCCGGCGGAATCTGGCGTCCGCGAACGGAGCAGGAGATGACCCGCAAGGAAGCCGACCGCAAGCGCGCGCTGGACCTCGCGCTGAGCCAGATCGAGAAGCAGTACGGGCAGGGCGCGATCATGAAGATGGGGGAGGCCAGCGCCAACATGACGGTGGAGGCCATCTCCACGGGTTCGCTGGCGCTGGACATCGCCCTCGGCATCGGGGGCATTCCGCGGGGGCGCGTGACCGAGATCTACGGCCCCGAGTCGGCGGGCAAGAGCACGCTGGCGCAGCACGTGATCGCGCAGGCGCAGGGCGGGGGCGGGGCCGTGGCCTACATCGACGTGGAGCACGCGCTCGATCCGTCGTACGCGCGCGACTTGGGCATCGACACGGAGGAGCTGCTCATCAGCCAGCCGGACACGGGCGAGCAGGCGCTGGAGATCTGCGAGGCGCTGGTGCGCTCGAACGCCATCGACTGCATCGTGGTCGATTCGGTGGCGGCGCTGGTGCCGCGCGCCGAGATCGAGGGGGAGATGGGGGATTCGCACGTGGGGCTGCAGGCGCGGCTCATGTCGCAGGCGCTGCGCAAGCTCACGGCCACCATCGCGCGCACCAGCACCGCCGTCGTCTTCATCAACCAGCTGCGGGAGAAGGTGGGCGTGGTCTTCGGCAACCCCGAGGTGACGCCCGGCGGGCGCGCGCTCAAGTTCTACTCGTCCGTGCGCATGGAGCTGCGGGGCATCGAGAGCATCAAGAAGGGCACGGTGGTGACGGGGCGGCGCGTGCGCGCGAAGATCGTGAAGAACAAGGTGGCGCCGCCCTTCCGCACGGCCGAGTTCGACATCATGTTCTCGCCGCCGCGGGGCATCAGCCGCACCGCCGACGTGGTGGACCTCGGCGCGGAGGCGGGCATCCTCACCAAGTCGGGCGCGTTCTACAGCTACGGCGACCTGCGCATCGGGCAGGGGCGCGAGGCGGCCAAGGCGTTCCTGCACGAGAACGCGGACATCCTCGAGGCGATCGAGCGCGACCTGCGCGCGGAGGCGGGCCTGCCCGTGCGCGAGGCCGCGCCCGCCGCGCCCGCCGCCGTCGCGCCCGCCGCGCCCGCCGCCGTCGCGCCCGCCGCGCCCGCCGCCGTCGCGCCCGCGCCCGTGGAAGAGGTCGCCGTCGCCGCCGCAGGCAGCTAGCCGCCCGTGACCGCCGCGGACGCGCCCAGCGTGGCCGCCATCCGCCGCCGGACGCGCGGGCGCGTGGCCGTGGCCGCCAGCGACGGCGAGCGGCTGATCCTGCGCGCGGAGACGGTCGAGCGGACGGGCCTGCGCGTGGGCGCTCCGCTCGACGACGACGCGCGCGCCCGCATCGAGGCCGAGGAGGCGCGGCTGGCGGCGCACGAGACGGCCCTGCGCCTGCTCGCGCACCGGCCCCGCGGCGAACGCGAGCTGGCCCTGCGCCTGCGCCAGCGGGGCTTCGCGGCGGAGCTGGCGGAGGCGGAGGTGGCGCGGCTGCGGCGGGCGGGTCTGCTCGACGACGAGCGGTTCGCGCGCGCCTGGGTGGAATCGCGCGCGCCGCGCGGACGGCGGCTGCTGCGCCACGAGCTGCGGGCGCGCGGCGTGGCCGGCGAGCTGGCCGACGCGGCCACGGCGGGCGTGGACGACCGCGCGACGGCGCTGGCCCTCGCGCGGCGTCGCGCTCCTCGTCTGGCGGGCCTCGAATTCGGGCAGTTCCGCGCCCGTCTGGGGCGCTTCCTGCAGCGGCGCGGCCTCGGCCACGAGGCGATCGACGAGGCCGTGCGCGCGGCGTGGGAGGAGACGGCGCGGGGGAATCGTTGACGGTGCGCGGCGCGGCGGCGTAGCATCGGGGCGCAGGCGGCGAACGCCGCTTCGGGAATTCAATGTCGCGAACCGCGATTCATCATCTGGAGCGCCACCATGCCGGCGATTCTCGCCATCATCGCCGGCCTCGTGGGGATTCTGATCGGGATCGGCGTGGGCTACGCCCTGCGCCGCCGCGCGCTGCGCACCTCGGTGCTGCAGGCGGAGGAGGACGCCCGCCGGATTCTCGCTGAGGCCGAGACCCGGAGTCACACGCTCGATCTCGAAACGAGGGAGGAAACGCTCAAGCTCCGCAACGCCGCGGAGGCCGACATCCGCGAGGGCCGCGCCGAACTGTCGCGGCAGGAGCGCCGCCTCGCCCAGCGCGAGGAGAACCTCGACCGCAAGGCCGGGGGGCTGGACGAACGCGAGGACGCCCTGCGCGGGCGCGCCGCCGAGCTGGACGCCGCCCGCGACGAGCTGGAGACGCTGCGCGAGGAGGAGCGCCGCGCCGTCGAGCGCGCCGGCGGGCTCAGCCGCGAGGAGGCGCGCGAGCGGCTGCTGGCCGCCGTGGACGGGGAAATCCGCGAGGAGGCGGGCCGTCGCGTGCGCGAGATGGAGCGCGAGGCGGAGGCCACCGCCAGCGCGCGCGCCCGCAAGATCGTGGCCACCGCCATCCAGCGCTTCGCGGGCGAGGTGACGGCGGAGACGACCGTCTCCGTGGTGCCCATCGGCAGCGACGACATGAAGGGGCGCATCATCGGGCGCGAGGGCCGCAACATCCGCGCCATCGAGGCCGCCACGGGCGTGGACCTCATCATCGACGACACGCCCGACGCCGTGACCGTCAGCTCCTTCGACCCGGTGCGCCGCGAGGTGGCGCGCGTGGCCCTGTCGGGGCTGGTGCGGGACGGGCGCATCCACCCCACGCGCATCGAGGAGGCGGTGGACAAGGCGCGGCGCAACGTGGAGACGACCATGGCCGAATCCGCCGATGCCGCCGCCGCCGAGGCCGACGTGCTCAACCTCCATCCGGAGGTGATGAAGGTCTTCGGCAGGCTGCGCTACCGCACCAGCTACGGGCAGAACGTGATGCGCCACTCCGTGGAGACGGCGCACATCGCCGCCATGATCGCGCGCGAGCTGGGGGCCGACGCGGACGTGGCGCGCGCGGGCGGCTTCCTGCACGACCTGGGCAAGGCAGTGGACCACGAGGTGGAGGGCACGCACGCCCTCATCGGGGCCGACATCGCCCGCCGCTACCGCGTGCGCGACGAGGTGGCGCACTGCATCGAGGCCCACCACGAGGAGGTCGAGCCCTCCACCGTCGAGGCCGTCATCGTGCAGATGGCGGACGCCATCAGCGGCGGGCGTCCGGGGGCGCGCCGCGAATCGCTCGACAATTACGTCAAGCGCCTGCAGACGCTCGAGGAGATCGCCAAATCCTTCAAGGGCGTCGAGCAGGCCTTCGCCATCCAGGCCGGGCGTGAGCTGCGCATCGTCGTCAGCCCCGAACGCATCGACGACCTCGAATCGATGCGCATCGCCCGCGACGTGAGCCGCACGATCGAGGAGAGCGTCGAGTACCCCGGCCAGATCAAGGTCACGGTCGTGCGCGAGACGCGCGCCACCGAGTACGCGCGCTAGGGCGGCGGCGTGGCGCGCGGCGACTTCCACCTCCACAGCACCGCCTCCGACGGCGTGCGCGCCCCCGCCTGGGTGGTCGAAACGGCCGCCGCCAACGGCGTGCGCGCGCTCGCGCTCACCGACCACGACACGACGGCGGGGCTGGCGGAGGCTGGCGCCGCCGCCGACGCCGCCGGGCTGCGGCTCCTCTCCGGCATCGAGCTGAGCGCCGACCTCGACGGCCTGGACGTGCACCTGCTCGGCTACGGCTTCGACGTCGCGCACGCGCCCCTGCAGGAGTACCTGGCCGAACAGCGCGAGGGCCGCGCGGGCCGCATGCGGCGCGTCGTGCGCGCGCTCGCCGACCACGGCCTGCCGCTGGACGCCGAGCGCGTGCTGGCCATCGCCGGGGATGCCAGCGTGGGCCGCCCCCACGTCGCCCGCGCGATGGTGGAGGCGGGGCACGCGACCAGCGTGGCGGACGCCTTCGACCGCTGGCTCGGCGACGGGCGGCCCGCGCACGTCGCGCGCGAGCGGCTCGCCCCGACGGATGCCATCGCCCTGCTGCACGAGGCGGGCGGGGCCGTCTTCGCGGCCCATCCCATCTACCTCGGCGAGGGCTCCGACGACATCGTGCGGGCGCTCGCGGGGGCGGGCCTCGACGGCATCGAGACCTACTACAAGCACTACGACGCCGAAACCGTGGCCGCCCACCACGCGCTCGCCCTCGAATTGGGGCTGGCGGAATCGGGGGGCAGCGACTACCACGGCCTCGGCAACCCCAACGACCGCGAGATCGGCGACATCCCCTTCGCGGACGAGGACGTGGCGGCCTTCCTGTCCTTCCTCGAGGGGCGCGCGGTGCCCGGCCTCGCCCTCGCCGGAGCGGGCTGATGGACGTGGACCTCGGCGCGGACGCCATCGAGCGCGTCATCCCCCACCGCTACCCCTTCCTGCTGGTGGACCGCATGGTCGAGCTGGAGCCGGGGGCGCGCGGCACGGGCATCAAGAACGTGACCGCCAACGAGTGGTTCTTCGAGGGCCATTTCCCCGGGCGGCGCGTCATGCCCGGCGTGCTCATCGTGGAGGCGCTGGCGCAGGTGGCGGCGGTCACGCTGCTGTACGGCGCGGACCACGCGGGCAAGACGCCCATGTTCGGGGGCATCGAGAAGATGCGCTTCCGGCGGCCCGTCGCGCCGGGCGACCAGCTGCGCCTCTCCTTCACGCTGGAGCGCATGCGCGGGCCGCTGGGCCGGGGGGCCGTGGAGGCGCGCGTGGACGGCGCCCTCGTGGCCGCGGGCGTCATCTCCTTCGCCCTCGTGGACGCCCCCGCCGACGCCTGAGCGCAACGGGGCGTCTGCTAGCATGGCGGGGAGATGCCCTCGCCGGTGGAGTGCCCCCGCCATGCGGGCGTCGAGACGGCCCTGCGCTGCAGCCGCTGCGAGACGCCCATCTGCCCCGCCTGCCTGACGCACACGCCGGTGGGCGCGCGCTGCGGCGACTGCGCGCAGGTCATGCGCGCGCCCGTCTACACGCACACGGGCACGCACTACCTGCGGGCCATGGCCGCGGCTTTCCTCGGCGGCATCGGCATGGGCGTCATCTGGGCGATCGTGCTGCGGTTCTTCACCGTCGGCTTCTTCTCCCTGCTCGTGGGCGTGGCGCTGGGCTACGTCTTCACGAAGCTGGTGGAGCTGGCCACGGGCGGCAAGCGCGGCCCGCTCATGGCCATCTTCGCCATCGCCGGCATCGGCATCGCCTGGAGCCTGATGTCCATCGTCACCGCCCTGGTCCTCGACGACGCGCGCTTCGCCCTCTGGGGGCTGGTGGCGGCGGGCATCGGCGTCTGGTTCGCCTGGCGCAACCTCTCCGCCTGAGGCTCAGGCGAGGAAGGCGGCGACCAGCACGAAGGCGAGCGTGATCGCGCTCACCACGCCCACGACCGCCAGATCGCGGCGCACGTAGCGGTAGTCGGCGGCCACGTGATGCTCGATGCGCTCCCGCGCGACAGGGCGGGGCGGGGCGCTGGCGGCCACGGCGACGGGCGCGGGCCGCTCGGCACCGTCCGCCACGGGGCGGGGCAGGGTGGAGGCGCGCTCGCGCGGACGGCGGCGCTGCCGGCGGGGACGGCGGTTGCTCATGGCCGCCAATCGTACCGCGCGGGCGGCGGCGGCGCGAACGGGAGCGGTAGAATCGCGCGCGAACCAGAGACGCGGAGGCCAGACGTGAGCGACGGCGCGAGCAGCGAGATCGGACTGCCGGTGGACGAGACCTACGAGCCGCCCGCGCGCGTGCGCGAGGGGGCGCGCGTGCGCTCCCGCGAGGAGTACGAGGAGCTGCGGCGGCGCTCCATTGAGGACCGCGAGGCCTTCTGGGCCGAGCAGGCCAACGCCCACCTCGACTGGATGCGCCCCTTCGAGACGGTGGTGGAGGACGACTTCGCCACGGGCCGCATCGCCTGGTTCGCGGGCGGCGCGCTGAACGTGAGCGTGAACTGCCTCGACCGCCACCTCGCCGAACGCGGCGACCAGACGGCCCTGCTCTGGGAAGGCGACGAGCCCGGCGAGAACCGCCGCCTGACCTACCGCGAGGTGGCCGCCGAGGTGGGCCGCCTCGGCAACGCCCTGCGCGCGCGCGGCGTGCGGAAGGGCGACCGCGTGGCCATCTACATGGGCATGGCCCCCGAACTGGCCATCGCCATGCTCGCCTGCGCCCGCATCGGGGCCGTGCACTCCGTCATCTTCGGCGGCTTCAGCCCGCGCTCCATCGTCGACCGCGTGGAGGATTCGGCCTGCTCGGCCATCATCACGCAGGACGAGGGCCGCCGCGGCGGACGCCCCGTGGCCCTCAAGGCCAACGTGGACGAGGCCCTGGAGATGGGCGGCGGGAGCGTGCGCTTCGTCGTCGTCTACCGCCGCACGGGCGCGGACACGCCCATGACGGAGGGGCGCGACGTGTGGTGGGAGGACGCGCTCGCGGGGCAGCCCGCCGATTGCGAGCCGGAGGAGATGGAGTCCGAGGACCCGCTCTTCATCCTCTACACCTCCGGCTCCACGGGGAAGCCGAAGGGCGTGCTGCACACGCAGGCGGGCTACCTGCTGCACACCATGCTCTCGCACCGCTACGCCTTCGACTGGCGCGAGGGGGACGTCTACTGCTGCGCCGCCGACATCGGCTGGATCACGGGGCACAGCTACATCGTCTACGGGCCGCTGGCCAACGGCGCCACCACGGTGCTGTTCGAGTCCGTGCCCACCTACCCCGACGCGGGGCGCTACTGGGACATGGTGGACCGGCTGGGCATCACCATCTTCTACACGGCGCCCACGGCCATCCGCGCCATCGCCGCCGCCGGCGACGAGCCCGTGACGCGCCACAGCCGCGCGAGCCTGCGCGTGCTGGGCACGGTGGGCGAACCCATCAACCCCGAGGCCTGGCGCTGGTACCACCAAGTGGTGGGCGGCGGGCGCTGCTCGATCGTGGATACCTACTGGCAGACGGAGACGGGCGGGCACCTGATCACGGGGCTGCCCGGGGCCAACGCCATGAAGCCGGGCTCGGCCTCGCTGCCCTTCCTCGGCGTGCAACCCGTGGTGGTGGACGAGCAGGGGAACGAGCTGGATGGCAACGGCGTCACCGGCCGCCTCTGCATGGCCGCCTCCTGGCCGGGCATGATGCGCACCGTCTACGGCGACCACCAGCGCTTCCTCGACACCTACTTCAGCGCCTACCCGGGCAAGTACTTCACGGGGGACGGCTGCCACCGCGACGCGGACGGCTACTACTGGATCACGGGGCGCGTGGACGACGTGCTGAACGTGGCCGGGCACCGTCTGGGCAGCGCCGAGATCGAGGGCGCGCTGGTGGGCCACGAGGCCTGCGCGGAGGCCGCCGTGGTCGGCTATCCCCACGACGTGAAGGGCACGGGCATCCACGCCTACGTCATGCTCAACCAGGGCGTGGACGGCTCCGAGGCCATCGAGCGCGAGCTGCGGCAGGCCGTGCGCGCCGAGATCAGCCCCATCGCCACGCCCGACCGCATCCAGTTCGTGCCCGGCCTGCCCAAGACGCGCTCCGGCAAGATCATGCGCCGCATCCTGCGCAAGATCGCCGAGGGCGAGCCGGAGAACGTGGGCGACGTGACCACCCTCGCCGACCCCGCCGTGGTGGAGCGCATCATCGAAGGGGCGAAGGGCGGCTAGGGGTCGAGCAGCAGGCGCAGCTGGTCGCGCCGCGGGCCGGCGGCGGCCAGCAGCAGCTCGACGGCCCGCACCGCCGCCGCGCGCTGGTCGCTGGCCTCCGCGCGGTCGAGCAACGTGGGCGCGACGGCCTCGATGGCGCGCGCCAGTTCGGGGTCGTCGGCGCAGAGGCGTTCGTGCGCCCCGGCGGCGTCGAGCCCCGCCATCCAGTAGCGGCGCACCGCCGCGCTCACGAAGGCGCCGCCCAGCACGTCGACGCAGTCGTCCGCGTCGTAGCCCGCCTCCGCCAGCGCGCGCTGCACGATCTCGACCGCCTCGAGGCGGTCGCGCCCGCGCAGGTCCAGCGGGCGACGCTCCGCGCTCACGCCTCCACCCCGAGGAGCGCGCCGAGGTCCTGGCGGGCGTCGAGGATGCCGGCCCAGCGGTCGCCCGTTTCGGCGAAGCGCGCGGGCGCGGTGAGCACGGTCGCGTCGGTCGGGTAGAAGCCGTCCAGCTCGTCCCAGCGCAGGGGCGTGGAGACGGGCGCGCCGGGCCGGGCGCGCGGCGAAAAGGCGGCGGCCACGTTCCTGGAGCGGGCGTTCTGGTTTATGTCGAGGAATATCTTGCCCGTGCGCTTGTGCGAGGCCCATTCGAGCGTCACCTCGCGCGGGCGGCGTGCCAGCAGCTCGCCCCCGATGGTCTCGCAGAGCGAGCGCACGGCGGGATAGGGGAACTGGCGCAGGACGGGCACCTGCACGTGCAGCCCGGTCGCGCCCGAGGTCTTCACCCAGGAGGGCAGCGCGGCGGCGTCCAGGATCTCCTTGAGCGCGCGCGCCACCTCGACCGCGCGCGCGAAGGCGGCGCGGTTGAGCCGCGGCTCCTCGCCCTCCGCCTCCGTGCCCGCGTAGATGTAGGGGTCGAGGTCGAAGAGCAGGAAATCGGGATGGTTGAGCACGGAGGCCTCCACGTTCGCCTTCGAGCCCGTGAATACGGCGGTGGCGGCGCAGGCGTCGGGCCCCGCGGCCACACGCGCCAGCGTGGCGTGGAATTCGAGGTTGGCCAGCTGGCCCAGCCACAGCAGCGTGGCGAGGTTGTCGCAGAGCAGGAACTCGCGGTCGCCGCCGCCGTGCTCGGTATGGACCAGCGCCGTTTCCACGAAGGCGGGCAGGGGCGGCTCGGCGTGCTTCTGGTAGAAGTGGGGCGCGCCCGCGCCGTTCGGGTAGCGCGTGAGCGTGATCAGGCGGTCGCGCAGGTGGGGCAGCATGAGCGGCGCGACGCGCGCCAGGTAGCGCAGCAGGTCGCGCTTGGTCACGGCCCGCTGGCCCTCCGAGGCGGGCCAGAGCGCCTTGCCCAGGTTGCCCGCGGCCAGCTCGTGGGGGCCGACCGCCAGCCGCAGCTCCTCGCCCGGCTCCTCCAGCTGGCGCAGCACGGAGGCCGCCTCGTCCGCCGTCGCGGGGACGGCGGGGGCGGGCGGCGGCGCGGGCGCGACGGTCGCGGGCAGGGCCGTCTCCAGCGGCGTCTTGTCGGGGCGCAGGCGGCGGAAGACGGGCGCGCGCAGGTGCCCCGACGAGGACGTTTCGGTGTACTCCACCTCGACCACCAGATCGGGGCGCACGAAGGTGGCCTTCGGGGCCTCGGGGTGCGGCGGCGCGAAGGGCGAGTCCGTTTCGGGCAGCGCGTCGAGGCGGGCGCGCAGCTCGGCCAGCGCCGTCTCGCGGAAGCCGCCGCCCACGCGCCCGCGGCAGACGAGCGCGCCGTCGGCCTCGCGCGAGGCGAGGAGCAGCGCGCCGAAGGTGGCCGCACGCGCGCCCTCGCCCGGCGTGAACCCCACCACCGCGAACTCGGCGGTGCGGCGCGCCTTGATCTTGGCCCAGCCGTCGGAGCGCCCGCCGGGCAGGTAGCGGCTGCCGCGGCGCTTGGCCATGACGCCCTCCAGCCCGAGCGCGACGGCCCCCGCGTAGGCGTCCTCGCCCGCCGCCTCCACCTGCTCCACCAGCGCCACCGGCCCGGCGGGCAGCAGCGCCCGCGCCAGCGCCTCCTTGCGCTCCTCGATGGCCACGCCCGTGAGGTCGCAACCGTCGAGGTGGGGCAGGTCGAAGACGAGGTACGTGACGGGCAAGCGCGCGGCGGCGGCGATGGCGTCCTCGCCGCCCAGGTTCATGCGCTGCTGCAGGAGCTCGAAGGAGGGGACGCCGCGTTCGTCGAAGGCCACGATCTCGCCGTCGAAGAGCGCCTCCGCCACGGGCTGGGCGGCGAGCGCGGCGGCCAGGTCGGGGTAGTTGGCGGTGAGGTCGACGCCGCGGCGGGAGTGGAGCGTGGCCGCGCCGTCCGCCACGCGCGCGATGGCGCGGATGCCGTCCAGCTTCGGCTCGAACAGCCAGTCGGGGTGGGAGAAGGGCTCGCGCGCGACCGCCGTCATGGGGGCCAGCGCGGCGGGCGGGGGGGCGGCGCGCGATCCCCGCAGGGCGGCGGGCGCGTAGTCGGAGGGCGCGCGCCGGGGACGAGGCAGGCGGCCCTCCGCGAGGTCGTCCAGGGTGAGGCCGGAGACGACGGAGCGGTCCTCGGCGGTCAGGTCGCGCCCGGCGTCCGCCGCCGCGTCCGCGTGCTTGAGCAGCAGCCAGCCGTCCGACGTTTTCACGAACGCCCACGATCCCTTCAGCTTGCGGCCCCGCAGCTGGACGGAGAGCTTGCCCGCGGCGAGGCCGTCGGCCATGGCCCGTTCGGCGTCCGCGCGCGAGGCGAACTGGGCGACGCGCGCATCGCCGATTTCCGGGGCGCAGGTGCCCGCGTCCCAGACGATGACGCGCCCGGCCCCGTACTGGTCCCTGGGGATGACGCCCTCGAAGGCGGCGTAGGCGAGGGGATGGTCCTCGGTCACGACGGCGTGGCGGCGCACGGCGGGGTCGCACGAGGGGCCGCGGGGCACGGCCCACGACTTGAGCACGCCGCCCATTTCGAGGCGCACGTCGTAGTGGAGGCGCGTGGCGGCGTGCTGCTGGACGACGAAGGTGAGCGGCCCGGCGCGCTCCCCGGCGGGACCGCCCGCGGGCTCGGGCGTGGCCGCGAAGTCGCGCTTCTCGCGGTAGCGGTCGAGCGCGTCGGCCACGCCGTCAGCCGGCGGAGACGGGCGCGCCGGTCTCGGCCCCGGCGGGGGCGGGATCGGGGTCGTCGGGCGTTTCGTCCTCGCGGCGCGCCCTGGCGGCCTCCACGCTGGCGCGCAGGGCGGCCATGAGGTCGACGGCGGGGCGCGGCGCGGCCTCGTCCGCGGCCTCCAGCTCCTGCCCCTCCAGGCGCGCGGTGATGAGGGCCATGAGCGCCTCGCGGTAGTCGTCGCGGTAGCTGGCCGGGTCGAAGGGCCCCTCCAGCATCTCGATGAGCGCCCGCGCCATCTCCATCTCCTGCTCGGAGACCTCCTGCACGGGCGCGACCTCGCCCGGATCGCGGATTTCGTCGGGGTAGTAGAGCGTCTCCAGGATGAGCTGGTCGCCACGCGGGCGCAGGGCGCAGAGGCGCTCCTTCGTGCGGATGGCGACCTTGGCCACGGCGATCAGGCCCTTCGCGCGCATGGCGCGGATGAGCAGGGACCAGGGCTTCACGCCCGCCTCCTCCGGGGCCAGGTAGTAGGAGCGCTCGTAGTGGATGGGGTCGATCTCGGCCTCGTTCACGAAGGCCGTGAGCTCGATGGTGTGGCGCGAGGGCAGCGGCAGCTTCTCGAAATCCTCGTCCTCGAGCACGACGTAGCGGTCCTTGGCGTACTCGTAGCCCTTCACGATCTCGTCCCAGGGCACCTCGCACTGCTCGACCGGGTCCCAGCGCATCTGGCGCACGCGCGTGTTCGTGCCGCGCCGCAGCTGGCGGAAGCCGACGTCGCGGCTCTCCGTGGCCGGCAGCAGGCGCACGGGGATGCTCACCATGCCGAAGCTGATGACGCCCTTCCAGATGGACCGAGGGGGCATGACGGCCTCCGCGCGCCGGTTCGGCGGAACCGGCAGCCATACGAGTGTACGACCGCGCGCGCGTTTCGGGAATGCGCGTCTATTGGTCATGCGCTATACTAGACGCGCGGAACCGGCCCAGACCGCTCCGCGGGAGGAGACGCCATGACGACGGCCATTCCCGATCCGACGAGGTACCAGGCGGTCACGCTGCACAACATCAACGCGCTGCCGCAGGCCGAGCTGCTGGCGAGGGACGAGCGGTTCGCCATCGACGTGGTGTCGCGCGTGCTGCCCTTCAAGACGAACAACTACGTGGTCAATGAGCTGATCAAGTGGGACGACGTGCCCAACGATCCGATCTTCACGCTCACCTTCCCGCAGGCGGACATGCTGCGCTCCGAGCACTTCGCGGAGATGGCGTCGCTGGTGTCGCGGGAAGCGCCGCGCGCCGAGATCGAGGAGTGCGCCAACCGCATCCGCCTCACGCTCAATCCGCACCCCGCCGGGCAGATGGAGCACAACGTGCCCACGCTCTACGAGGAGCAGGTCGAGGGGCTGCAGCACAAGTACGAGGAAACGGTGCTGCTCTTCCCCAGCAACGGGCAGACCTGCCACGCCTACTGCACCTTCTGCTTCCGCTGGCCCCAGTTCGTGGGCATCGACGACCTCAAGTTCGCCACCAAGCAGGCGGAGGGGCTGATCGAATACCTGCGCGAGCGCCCGCGCGTGAGCGACGTGCTCATCACCGGGGGCGACCCCATGGTGATGAAGACGCGGCGCTTCCGGCAGTACATCGACCCCATCCTGGAGGCCGACCTGCCGAACCTGCAGACCATCCGCATCGGCACCAAGGCGCTGGGCTACTGGCCCTACCGCTTCACCACGGACGCCGACGCGGGGGAGATGCTGGACCTCTTCCGCAAGGTGACGGCCAGCGGGCGGCACCTCTCCATCATGGCCCACTTCAACCACCCGCGGGAGCTGGAAACGGCCGCCGTGCGCGAGGCCACGGAGCGCATCCGCGAGACGGGCGCGCAAATCCGCACGCAGTCGCCCATCATGCGCAACATCAACGACGACGCGGACGACTGGGCCTCCATGTGGCGCGAGCAGGTCCGCATCGGCATGATCCCGTACTACATGTTCGTGGCGCGGGACACGGGCGCGAAGCACTTCTTCGAGATTCCGCTGGTGCGCGCGTGGAGCATCTTCCGCGACGCCTACGACCAGGTGAGCGGGCTGGCGCGCACGGTGCGCGGCCCCAGCATGTCCGCCGAGCCCGGCAAGGTGGGCGTGCTCGGCCCCGCCGAGGTGGCCGGCCAGAAGGTGCTCACGCTCACCTTCCTGCAGGGCCGCGACCCCGCCTGGGTGGCGCGCCCCTTCTTCGCCCAGTACGACGAGAGCGCCACCTGGCTGAACGAGCTGCGCCCCGCCTTCGGCGAGGAGAAGTTCTTCTTCGAGGACGAGCTCCAGCGGCGCTACGACGAGGGCATCGCCGCGGGCACGGCGGCGGGCTAGCGCGCGGCGCGGCGGGACCGGCAAGGCCGCGCGCATGGCCGGTCCCGCTGGCGACGCCGAAACGGAGGGCGCCGTCCTCGCCGCCAACGAGGCGTTCTACCGCGCGCTGGCCAACGGCGACGCGCAGGCGATGGACGCCGTCTGGGCGCGGCGCGCGCCCGTCACCTGCCTCCATCCCGGCTGGACGCTGCTGAGCGGGCGCGGGGCGGTGCTGGAAAGCTGGGCCGCCATCCTCGCCAACCCGAACCAGCCGCGCATCGTGGGCGGCGGCGCCAGCGTCTCGCCGCTGGGCGCGGACGCGGCCCTCGTGCTCTGCCGCGAGGTGGTCTCCGGCGCGCCCCTCTACGCCACCAACGTGTTCGTGCGCGAGGACGGCGCCTGGCGGCTGGCGCACCACCAGTCGGGCCCGGTGATGGACGGCGGCCGGTGATCGGTGGCCAGTGGTAGGCTGATGGGGGCGCGCCGAGAGGGTAGGCCGTACTACGGCGCGGGGGAGCAGGGCTACAACTTCGCGGGCCCGTTGAACGCAGCCCGCACGTGCCTAGAGCAGCGGTACTGCCGCTAGCCACGAAGGGAGAGGGATATGCCGAACGAACAGGAAATCGAACGGCTGCTTCAGGGCCTGTACCAGTCGCAGCGCTGGCGCGCCGCTGGCCTGTGCGGCTGCTGCGGTGAGCCGACCGTCGATGGTGAGCACTGCGAGAAGGCTGCCGCCCATCGCCGGGCTTGGGCGCACACCGAGCGCTTCTTCCGCCAGCGCGCGGATGCGTTCGGCCCGCCCTGCGGCCTCTATGTGGGCAAGGACGGGCAGTGGGGGACGTGGGGTTACCAGTGGGGCGATCAGCCCTACGCGTCGTGGGACAACATCATTGAGGAGTGCGCGCCTGACGTGGAGGGCGCATTCAAGTGCCACGAGGGGATGGAGCTGGTGTGGACTGGCGCGGAGCTGCGGGGGGTGAAAGCCGCGCCCCGCGAACAGTGGGAACGGGAGGTTGAGGCCCTGAAGGCCGAGGTTGAGGACCTGAAGGCCACGGTTGAGGACCTGAAGGACGCGAGTGTGGCCGTCTCGATGCGCGTGGACCACATCTCCAACAACCTCGAAGATGCTGGCGAAGAATGGCCGCAGGGCTAGCTATGCTCATCCATGTGGGCAAGAACCGGCAGTGGGGGACGTGGGGTTACCGGGGCAATCAGTCGTGGGGCGACATCATCGAGGAGTGCGCGCGCGACGCCGAGGGCGCGTTCGAGTGCCGCCCCGATACGGTCCTGCGCTGGGATGGGCGCGAGCTGAAGCGGGAGCGCTAGCCCGATCACCGACCACCCGCCACCGGCTACGGGCTAAAGCCCTCGCGGTTGAAGGGGGCGTCGCGCCAGGAGAGGGCGGCCTTCAGGCCCTGCTCGTTCGAGATGCGCCCGAATTCGCCCGCGCCGGGACGCATGCGCCCGCTGAGGGCGTGCCACTGCGGGCCCGTGTTCAGGGCCGTGCGGATGCCCATGATCTCGTAGGTCTGGTTGATGGCCAGCTTGTTCGCGGCCAGCAGGTCGGGGGCGATGCTGGCGAGGGCGCGCACCTCGCGCATCACCTCCTCCTCCAGCGACTCGGCGGGGAAGCTTTTGGCGATCCAGCCCCACTCCGCCGCCTGCCTGCCGGTGACGCTGTTGCCGCTCAGCTGCAGGTACTTGGCGCGGCCCATCTGCAGCTTCCAGGGGAAGTAGATCACGTCGGGCGTGGTCATGCCGCGCATGGGCGGATAGCCGATCTTGCAGTCGTCGGAGGCGAAGGCGATGTCGCACATGGACATGAGCTCGGAGCCGCCCGCGAGGCAGTAGCCGTGGACCATGACGACGACGGGCTTGAGCAGGTCCCAGATGGTCATCCAGTCGCGCACGCAGCTGCGGGCGAAGGGGTCGGTCCAGCCGTCGAAGTGCTTTTCGGAGACGAGGATGCCGGCGCGGGCGTCGGCGGGCTGGTTGGGCGTGATGTCGTAGCCGGCGCAGAAGGCGCGCCCGGCGCCGTTCACGAGGATGACCGTCACGTCGTCGTCGCGCTCGGCCACGCGCAGGGCGTCCGTGAACTCCTCGCGCAGGTCGCGGTTGAGCGCGTTCAGCTTCTCCGGGCGGTTGAGCGTGATGCGCGCGATGCGGTCGTTCGCGTCCACGGCGTAGCGGATGTTCTCGTAGTCGGGCATGGCGGACCTCCTGTCTGCTGGCGGGCGGATGGTAGCAGGCGCGCGGGCCTCAGGGCGTGGTCAGGGGGGCGATGGCGAAGGGCGGCGCGGGCATTTCCGGCTCGCGCGCGCTCACGCCCTCGGCATACAGCCGCTCGATGGCGGCGGCGTCCAGCCCCAGCAGCCGCCCGAAGACGTAGTCGTTGCCCTCGGCGAAGCGCGGGGCCGCGCTCCGCACCGCCGGGGGCGTCAGCGAGAAGCGCCACATGAAGCCCGGGTAGGGGTAGACGCCGGTGTCGGGGTGGTCGATGTGGACGAAGGCGCCGCGCGCGTGGAAGTGCGGGTCGGCGTGCAGCTGCCAGTTGTGCAGGATGGGCGCGGCGGGAACGCCCGCTTCCTGCAGCGCCGCCACCGCCTCGAAGCGGCCGAGCGGCTGCGTCCACGCCGCCAGCCGCGCGTCCAGTTCGGCGCGGCGGGCCACGCGCGCGGGGGCGTCGAGCGGCGCCAGCTCGTCCATGCCCGCCAGCGCGCAGAGGGCGCGCCACTGCCCGTCCGTGCGCACGGCCACGGCGATCCAGTCGTCGCGGCCCGCCACGGGGAAGGCGCCCGCGGGGGCGGCGTCGGGCTCGACGTTGCCGCGGCGGGGCATGGGCGCGCCGTGCTCGTGGGCGTGCGCGAAGGACGCCGCCATGAAGGTCATGGCCGACTCCGTGAGGGCGATTTCGACGCGCGAGCCGCAGCCCGTGCGCGCCAGCCGCTCCAGCCCGGCGATGGCGGCCATGGCGGCGTGCCCGCCCGCGATGGGGTCGGCCACGAAGGAGCCCGTGCGGTAGGGGCGCTCATCGTCCGCGTAGCCGGTGACGGCGGCCAGCCCGCAGGCGGCTTCGATGTTCGAGCCGTAGGCGATCCAGTCGCGCCGCGCGCCCGTCGCCCCGAAGCCGCTGATGGAGACCATCACCAGCCGCGGGTTGGCCTCCCGCAGCCGTTCCCAGCCGAGGCCGAGGTTGGGCATGACGCGCGCGCTGTTGTTCTCGATGACCACGTCCGCCCCTTTGGCCAGTTCGAGGAAGAGGGCGCGCCCGCGTTCCGTCGCCAGGTTGAGGGCGGCGTCGCGCTTGTTGCGGTTCATCTGGTTGAAGTAGCCGGAGCGGTTCCAGTGGCGCGGCCCCGGATCGAGGCCCGGGTAGTGGCTGGCGCGCGTGGCCGGCTTCGTGGCCAGCTCGATCTTGATCACCTCCGCGCCCAGGTCGGCGAGGTGGCGGCAGGCGAGCGGCCCCGCCCAGTTGTTCGTCACCTCGATCACGCGCAGCCCCGCCAGCGGCGACGGCTCGGCGGGCCGCTCCATGGCGAGCAGCGGCGGCGGCGCGACCACCGGCGGCGACGGCGCGGCCAGCGCCCGCGCGAGCGTGTCGGGCGCGTCCGCGTCGGGCCAGGGATCGCTCCAGTGGAAGGGCGGGCCGGGCATGGCCTTGCCCCCGACCGCGCGGAAGTAGCCGCGCTCGGCCAGGTGGGAATCGGCCAGCAGCGCCGCCGCGTCCGCCACGGGGGCGACGGGCACACGCAGCGCCTGCGCGCGCTCCACGATGTCGGCCACAGGGCGGGCGGCGCACCAGTCGCGCGCGATGGCCGCGATTTCGTCCAGCCGCTCGCGCCGCCCGAGGATGGTGGCGTAGCGCTCGTCCGCCGCCAGGTCGGGGCGGTCGAGCAGCACGAGCACGTTCTGGTGGATGATGAGGGAGAAGAAGTGCACCCAGCCGTCCTGGGCGCGCACGAGGTCGGAGCCGCCGCGCAGGAAGACGCGCCCCTCGTGCGTCCAGGCGACGGTCGTGCTCCAGTGCGCGCCCAGCATGGCCTCGGCGGCGCTCACCTCCACCTCCTGCCCCTCGCCCGTGCGGCGCGCGTGGCGCAGGGCGGCCAGCGCGGCGAGGGCCAGCTGCAGGCCCGCGTGGAACTGCGCCTGATGGCCGGGCACGCGCAGCGGCTCGCGCACGGGGTCGCCCGCGATGGCCCAGTAGCCGCCCAGCGCGTAGTCCGTCAGCTCGTCGCCCGCCCAGCGCGCGTACGGCCCCTCGCGCCCGAAGTGGTCGGCGTTGGCGGCCACGATGGCGGGGTTCGTGGGGCGCAGGCGCGCGAACAGCTCCCCCGGCCCCAGCTCGGGCAGGGCGAAATCGGCGATCACGAGGTCGAAGCGCGGCGCGAGACGGGGCAGGGCCGCCAGCAGCCCTTCGCGGTCGAGGCGCTCGTCGCGCAGCTCCACGCCCGCCTCGAAGTGGGCGCGCAGCAGGTCGGAGGGGGGCCAGTCGCCCGCGCGCGGCACCTGCCAGCGCCACCACGAGCAGCGCGCGCCGAGGTCGGCCAGCAGGCGCGTCGCATACGCCCCCGCCACGCCGCGCGCGAGGTTGAGCACGCGCGCGTCGAGCGCCGCCCCGCCATTCATGGCAGCGCACTCTACAGGGGCGGGGGCGGATGTGGCGCGCTGGCCCCCTGTACAGTATGGTGGTGAGGACTTGGTGCGTGGGTACCCGCGCGCGGTGTCTGGAGGCAGCATGACCGAGGAACGTCCGCCCGCCGAACGGATTAGGGAAGCCTTGAGGCAGATCTCCATTTTGAATATTGACCAAGACCTCGTGCGGTTTCAGGAATTGGGAATGCTTAATTTCTCCGATCATCGCGCTCTCTTCGAAAGCATTATCAATTTTTCTTCGAAACACGCTGAACTTCCGTGGGAAGATCTTTCTCAGAACACGCAAAATCATATTACCAGTGTCTCGAATAATCTCGTCGATGCCGTGGCTAATATTAAGAATTTTTCTCTTACCAGTGTTGGTGGAAATCCGACTCAAGAGCGTGAAAGAAGGATCGTCGAACTTCAGGCACATTACGAGCAATTCATCGAGGATACCATTCCTGCTATTGGTTACCTTTCTTGGAATAGTATCAATTTGGACAGTTACCGTGATAGACTGGATGAATTCGTCAGCGAGACACAACAGCGTGCCCAGCAACAGATCCAAGAGATCGAAGAATCCAGGGAACAGGCTGAGCAAGCCTTGCAGACTATCCGCGAGGCTGCCGCTGAGCAGGGCGTCAGCCAGGAAGCCACGACCTTCCGCGGGGCAGCGGACCGTTACGCGCTGATCGCTCGATATTGGCTGTGGGCGGCAATCGCCATGGGGCTGGTCACCGTCGGAGCCGGTTTCGCAATCGTCCTGCTTTGGGGGCTGGACGGGCAAATCTCCGACGCCGGGGTTCTCCAGATTGTGCTTGCGAAGGCGGCCGTGTTGGCCGTGCTCGTCTACGCCACGGTCACGGCGGTGAAGCTGTATCGCTCGAACGCGCACCTGGCGGCGGTCAACCGCCACCGCGAGGATGCGCTGCGAACGTTCCGCTCGTTCGTCGAAGGTACCGAAACCGACGAAACGAAGGACCAGGTGCTGCTGGCCGCCGCCCGCGCGGCGTTCGGCCAAGTCCCGACCGGGCTCGTTACGGAGAAGGGCGATGGCGCGAGCGTGCTCGAAGTGCTCGGGGGCATCGGCTCCAACCTGACGCGCCGCTCCTAGCCCCCATCGCCTGCTAGACTGCGCGCGTGAAGGCCGAGATCGTCGCCATCGGCACCGAGATCCTGCTCGGCGAAATCGTCGATACGAACAGCGCCTGGATCGCGCGCCAGCTGCCCGAACTGGGCATCGACCTGAACCACACGAGCGTGGTGGGGGACAACCTGGGGCGCGTCACGGAGACGCTGGCGCGCGCGCGGGAGCGCTCCGACCTGACCATCACGACGGGCGGGCTGGGGCCGACCGAGGACGACCTCACGCGCGAGGCCGTGTGCGCCCTGCTGGGCGAGGCGCCGCGCGTGGACGCGGAGCTGGAGCGGCGGCTGCGGGCCTTCTTCGCGCGGCGCGGCATCGCCATGCCGGAGGCGAACGTGAAGCAGGCGTGGCTCATCCCCAGCGCGCGCGCGCTGGACAACCCGCGCGGCACCGCGCCGGGCTGGTGGACGGAGCGGGACGGGCGAATCATCGTCTCCATGCCGGGCGTGCCCCCGGAGATGGAGCGCATGTGGCGGCGCGAGGTCGCGCCCGCGCTGGAGGGGCGCTCCGGCGCGGTGCTGGTGACGCGCACGATCAAAACGGCGGGCGTGGGCGAGGGCACGGTGGACGAGATGGCGAGGCCGCTCTTCGCCACGCCGGGCGTGGGCATCGGCACCTACGCGCGCGCCGACGGCGTGCACCTGCGCCTCGGCGCGAAGGCCGCCACGCGCGAGGAGGCCGCGCGCCGCCTCGAACCGGTGGAGCGCGAACTCGACGCCATCTTCGGGGACGCCATCTGGGGGCGCGACGGGGACACGCTGGAGGGCGTCATCGCCGCCGACCTGCGCGCGCGCGGCCAGACGGCGGCGGCGCTGGAATGGGCCACGGGCGGGCTGCTGGCGGGCACGCTGGCCGACGCGCCCGACGCGGACGCGGCCTTCGCGGGCGGGCTGCTGGCCTCCACGGCGGCGCGGCTGGCGGAGGCGGGCGCGGACGCCGCCGTCATCGACGCGCACGGGGCCGTCTCCGCCGAGGCGGCGGAGGCCATGGCGCGGGCCGCGCGGGCGCGCTTCGGCGCGGACTGGGGCGTCGGGCTCACGGGCGCGCCCGACGACGAGCCGCGCGGCGGGGAGCAGCCCGGTACGATGTACGGGGCCATCGCCCGCCCCGACGGCGGCGCGGTCTCGCTGCGGACGCAGATGAGCCAGGGGCGGGCCGCCACGCGCCGTCGCGCCGTCACGACCACGCTGATGCTGCTGCATCGCGCCATGCGCGAAGAGGAGTGAGGGACATGGACAACGCCGAAATCGTGCGCAACTTCTGCGCGGAATGGGACGCGCCCGCGCTCGACGGGGAGCGCATCGCCGCCTACTTCACGGAGGACGCCTTCTACCACAACATCCCCATGGAGCCGATCACGGGGCGCGAGGCCATCGCCGCCACCCTCTCCGGCATGGCGGGCATGATGACCAGCAAGGGCTGGGAGGTGGTGAACCTCGTGGCCGAGGGCGACGTGGTGATGACGGAGCGCATCGACCGCTTCGACGCGCAGGGGAACGCCGTGGCCCTGCCGGTGATGGGCGTGTTCGAGCTGCGCCACGGCAAAATCGCCTCCTGGCGCGACTACTTCGACCTCGCCACCTTCCAGAAGCAGATGGCGGGCGGCTAGGCGCGGAGGTCGTCGGGCAGGAGGTCGGGGCGGCGTTCGCGCGTGCGGCGCAGGCGCTGCTCCCGCTTCCAGCGCTCGATCTCGGCGTGATGGCCGCCGCGCAGCACCTCGGGCACGGTCCAGCCGCGGTATTCCGCCGGGCGCGTGTACTGGGGGTGTTCGAGCAGGCCGCCGGCGAACGACTCCTCGCGCGGGGAGGCGGCGTCGCCGAGCGCGCCGGGCAGGTGCCGCGCCACCGCCTCGATGAGCACCATGGCGGGCAGCTCGCCGCCCGCGAGCACGTAGTCGCCGATGGAGACCTCGCGGTCGGCGCAGTGTTCGACGAAGCGCTCGTCGATGCCCTCGTAGCGGCCCGCCACGAGCACGAGGCGGGGACAGGCGGCCAGTTCGCGCACGAGCGCGTCGCGCAGCAGCTCGCCCTGCGGCGAAAGGCAGACGACGTGGCCGGGGGGATCGGCCTCCGCGCGCACGGCCCGCAGGGCGGCGTCGAGCACGTCCACCTTCATGACCATGCCGTGGCCGCCGCCGAAGGGCTGGTCGTCGACCGTGCGGTGGCGATCGGTTGCGTGCTCGCGGATGTCGTGCAGGCGCAGGTCGAGCAGCCCCTCCGCGCGCGCGCGTCCGATGATGGAGACGTCGAGCGGCCCGCGGAAGGCCTCGGGGAAGAGCGTGAGGACGTCGACCCTCATCCGTCGTGCTCGACGGGGCCGGCCAGCAGCTCCGCCACGTGGGGCAGGAGGGGCAGGAGCACGGCCAGGCCGTCGGCCACGCCCGCGGGCGCGCCCGGCAGGTTCACGATGAGCGTGCGCCCGCGCGTGACCGCGAGGCCGCGCGAGAGGGCGGCGCGGGGGGTGTGCCGCAGCCCCTCCAGGGCGATGGCGAGGGGGATGGCGGGGGCGTCGCGCTCGGCCACGTCGCGCGTGGCCTCGGGCGTGAGGTCGCGCGGCGTGAGGCCGGTGCCGCCGGTGGTCAGGATCACGTCGGCGATGGCGGCGTCGCACCAGCCGGCCAGGCGGGCGGCGATGGCGGCGCGGTCGTCGGGCAGGGCCGCGCGCGCCGCGATCTCGTGGCCCTCCTCGCGGCAGCGCGCCTCGACGAGGTCGCCGCCCGCGTCCGCGCGCGTACCCGCGGCCACGCCGTCGGAAGCGGTGAGGATGGCGATGCGGACCATGGGGCCAGTCTAGCGCCGAACGGCGGCCCGAAGCGATTTTTGAATTTTCCCCGGAAATTGTGTTGACAGGTTCCGATCCAGCCCTATACTCCCCCGTGGTGAGATATGGGGAGTAATGGAGATTCTCCCCAGAATTCTCACACGAACGGGGGAATCCGCCCCAGTGGCGGGACTGAAATGGCCTTCCGCGGGAACTTCGAGTACCAGCTGGACGACCGCAACCGCGTGGCGCTGCCTCCGAAGTTCCGCGAGGCGTTCGCCAACGGCGCGGTGCTCGTGCCCGGGCTCGATGGCTGCATCGAGGTCTACACGAACGAGGGCTTCGACGCCGAGTCCAGCGTGGTGAACCGCGTGCCCGCCCATTCCGCCGAGGGGCGGCAGCTGCGGCGCGCCTTCTACGCCTCCGCCTTCGACGCGCAGCGCGACGCGCAGGGCCGCCTGTTGGTGCCCGCCAAGCTGCTCGCCTACGCCGGCATCGAGCGCGACGTGGTCGTGCTGGGCAACGACCAGCGGCTCGAGATCTGGGACCGCACGCGGTGGGACCAGCAGGAGGCCGAACTGCCCGCCGCCCGCGCGGACGCGCTCCAGCGGCTCGCCGATTGGCCGCCCGCGGGCGGCGGGGACGGTTCGGCGTGACGCTCATGACGGCCCCCCGCGCGCTCCACGTGCCCGTGCTCCAGGAGGAGACGCTGCGCCTGCTCGACGTGCGCGCGGGCGGCGTCTACGTGGACTGCACGACGGGCACGGGGGGGCACGCCGCCGCCATCGCCGCGGCCATGGGCCCGGATGGTCGCCTGCTCTGCATCGACCGCGACCGCGAGGCGCTGGAGTTCGCGCGCGCGCGGCTGGCGCCGTTCGGCGGGCGCATCGCCTTCGCGCACGGGAACTTCCGCGACCTCGACGCCATCGCCGCCGGGGCGGGCTTCGCGGAGGCGGACGGCGTGCTGCTGGACCTGGGCGTGTCCTCGCTCCAGCTGGACACGCCCGAACGGGGCTTCGGCTTCGGCCACGAGGGGCCCCTCGACATGCGGATGGACCAGCCGTCGGACGGCATGACGGCCGGGGACATCCTGAACACCTGGGACGAGCCCGCGCTGGCCGCCCTCTTCCGCGAGCTGGGAGAGGCGCGGGGCGCGCGCCGCATCGCGCGAGCGGTGACGGCGGCGCGCCCGCTGCGCTCGACCCGCGATCTTGCCAAAGCCGTCGAGCAGGCCGCGGGGGGCGCGAGGGACCGAACCAAAAAACACCCCGCCACCAAGGTCTTTCTCGCGCTCCGGATTCGTGTGAATGGCGAACTCGACTCGCTCCGCACGGCCTTGCCGCTCGCCCGCGGCCTGCTCGGCTTTGGGTCTTCCCGCGAAGGCGGGAGGCTCGCGGTCATCTCCTTCCACTCGCTGGAGGACCGCATCGTCAAACGCTACCTCGCGCGCGAATCGCGCGACTGCCTCTGCCCGCCGGAGCTGCCGCAGTGCCGCTGCCGGCACCGCGCCACGCTGACGCCGCTGACGAAGCGGGGCGTGCGCCCGGCGGAGCGCGAGATCGACCGCAACCCGCGCGCCCGCAGCGCCGTGCTGCGCGCGGCCCAGCGCACGGAGGTTCCGGCATGACCAGCGCCGAACGCAGCGCGCCGCGGACCCGCCCCGGCATCCTCGCCCTGCCCAGGCTGGGGGCGCGCGGCTGGATGATCGCGGGCGCGGCCCTCGTGGCCGTGAGCGCCATGCTCCCCGTCTTCCTGAACAGCGTGCTCACCAGCCGCGGCCTCGACCTGCAGGACCTGCACGCCGAGCGCGACGCCCTGCGCGCCGAGATGCGCGAGCTGGAGGCGGACGTGGCGCGGCTCACGTCCATCGAGCGCGTGGAGCGCCGCGCCCGCGAGATCGGGCTGCTGCCCGGCGCGCGTCCCATCTACGTGACCATCGAGGAGGCCGGCCCGGCCCCCCCGAACGTCCCCGCGGAGTATCTCCCCGACCCCTCGGAGCGCGGCTCCGGGGCGGCTCCGTAGGCGGCGCGACCCGCGGCATGGAGGCGATGCCGCAGCACTGATTCCACACCGGCCGCGGGAGACCGACCGGCGAGAGGGGGCCGATGGCGCACCAGCAGGCGACGCGCACGCTTCGGGTGTGGCTGCCGGCGACCGCCTTCGCGGCGTTCGCCCTCGTCATCCTGGGCCGCCTCGTGCAGGTCCAGATCGTCGAGCACGACCGCTACGCCGCCGAGGCGCGCGGCTCGCTCCTCGCCAGCGACACCGTCTTCGCCCGCCGCGGCTCCATCCTCGACCGCAACGGCTTCCTGCTGGCCATGAACGCCGACACGTGGGACCTGTACGTGTCCACGCGCGTGTGGCGCGACGAGGAGACCGCCGTCGAGGGCTCCGAGGCCATCGCCGCCGCCACCGGCATCGACGCCGCCGGGCTGCGCGAGCTGGTGCGCGAAAGCGAGCTGGTGGACGTGCTCATCGCCCACGACGTGCCCTACGCCACGGGCCGCGCCCTGCTGGACGCGCGCCCGCCGGGGCTGGTGGCCCTGCCCAACACCGAGCGCGTCTATCCGGCGGACGACCTGGCCGCCTCCGTGATCGGCATCATCGGGCGCGAGAACACGGGCCTGTCGGGCATCGAGTGGTGGTACGACGAGGAACTGCAGGGCGTGCCCGGGCGCGTCATCTTCGAGCGCGACACGAGCGGCTCGCCCATCCCCTACGGCGAGACCTTCACCATCGAGCCGGTGCGCGGGCGCGACGTCGTCCTCACCATCGACCGGCGGCTGCAGGCGACGGCGGAGCGCGCCCTGACGGAGGCCATCGCGACGCACGAGGCCGAGGGCGGCGCCATCGTCATGCTGGACCCGCGCAACGGCGAGGTGCTGGCGCTGGCCACGCAGCCCGCCATCGCCTTCAGCACGCTCGACTTCTCCGACGCCGGGCAGCTGAAGCTGCTTCGCAACCGCGCCGTCACGGACCTGTACGAGCCGGGCTCGGTGATGAAGGTGATCACGACGGCGGCGGCCATCGACGCGGGCCTCGTCTCGCCCTCGACGGAGTACGTCGACACGGGCGTCGTCTTCTTCTACGGCATCCCCATCCGCAACTGGAACGAGGGCGTGCACGGCGCGCAGACGATGACGGGCGTGCTCCAGCACAGCATCAACACGGGCGCGGTGTTCATGGTGGAGAAGCTGGGGGCGAAGCGCTTCCAGCAGTACCTGGACGGCTTCGGCTTCGGCCAGCCCACGGGCATCGACCTCAACGGGGAGGCGATCGGAACCTTCCGCCGCCCCTCCGACGCGGGCTGGTCGCCGCTGGACCTGGCCACGCAGTCGTTCGGGCAGTCGATCAGCGTCACGCCCATCCAGATGGCGAGCGCGCTGGGGGCGGCCATCAACGGCGGCAAGCTGATGCAGCCGCGGCTGGTGCGCGCGCTGGTGTCGCCCGAGGGCGGGCGCACGGACCTGCCCGCGCGCGTGGCGGCGCGGCCCGTTTCGCCCGAAACCAGCGCCGTCGTCCGCCGCATGCTGGGCGACGTGGTGGACCCTGGCTGGTACCACCCGGGCAAGCCCGGCCTGTACACGGCGGGGGGCAAGTCGGGCACCGCCAACGTGCCCCTGCCGAACGGCGGCTACGACGACACGCAGATCGTCTCCTTCGCGGGCTTCGCGCCGCTGGACGAGCCGCGCATCCTCATCCTCGTCAAGCTCGACCGCAACGCCGACCTGCTCACGGGCACGATGGCGGCGGGGCCGGTCTTCGCCGACCTCGTGGACGCGGCGCTCGCCTACCTGAAGACGCCCCCCGACGCGGAACGGGTGACGGCGCGATGACGGGCGGCATGACGGCGGAATTCCTGGCGCGCAGCCTGCGCGGGCGCGGCCACCGCGTGCTGACCGGCGACGCCACCGCGACCGTCACCGGCGGGGCCGCCGATTCGCGCCTCGTGCGCGCGGGCGACCTCTTCGCCGCCTTCCGCGGGGAGCGGCTGGACGGCAACGATTTCGCGGATGAGGCGCTGGCGCGGGGGGCCGCCGCCGTCATCTGCGAGCGCGCGCCCGCGGGCGAATGGCCCGACCGCACCATCGCCATCGTGGACGACACGCGCGCGGCCCTCGCCGCCCTCGCGCGCGACTGGCGGCGGGCCCGCGGCGCGACCGTCGTCGGCGTCACGGGCACGGTGGGCAAGACCACGACGAAGGAACTGACGGCGGCGGCGCTGGCCGCCCGCTTCCGCACGCACCACAGCCCCGGCAACCTCAATTCGCGCGAGGGGCTGCCCCTCGCGCTCATGAGCCTGCGCCCCGAGCACGAGGTCTCCGTGCTGGAGATGGCCATGGACAGCGCGGGCGAAATCGCCGAGCTGTGCGCCATCGCCGAGCCGTCCGTGGGGGCCGTCCTCAACGTGGGGGCCACGCACCTGGAGAAGCTGGGCAGCATGGAGGCCATCGCGCGCGAGAAGCTCTCGCTGGCGCGATCCCTGCCGCGCGACGGCGTGGCCGTGCTCAACCTCGACGACGAGCGCATCGCCGCCGCCGCGGGCGATCTGGCCTGCGACGTCATCGGCTTCGGCGCGGGCGCGGAGGCGCGGCTGCGGCGCGGCGAGGTGCGCGACCTCGGCCTCGACGGCACGGCCTTCGCCGTGGCCTTCGACGGCGCGGATGCGTGCGTGCGGCTACGGCTGCCGGGCGCGCACCTGGCGACGGCGGCGCTGGCCGCCATCGGCGTGCAGCTGGCGCTGGGCGCGAACCTCGCGGAGGCGGCGGCGGCGGTGAGCGCGGCGCGCGTGGATGGACGCCTGCGCGTGCGGCGGACGGCCAGCGGCGCGCGCATCCTCGACGACACCTACAACGCCAGCCCCGCCTCCGTGGCGGGCGCGCTGGCGCTGCTGCGCGGGCTGGGCGGACGGCGCGTGGCCCTGCTCGGCGAGATGGCCGAGCTGGGCGAACTGGCCGAGCGCGAGCACCGCCGCATCGGACGCCTCGCCGCCGACTGCTGCGACGCGCTGGCGGCGGCGGGCCCGCTCTGCCGCCCGCTGGTGGAGGAGGCGCGCGCGGGCGGGCTGCGCGAGTGCCGCTGGTTCGAGCGCGCGGAGGACGCCGCGGCCTTCGTCGCCGGCCTCCCGCGGGAGGGCGACCACGTGCTCGTGAAGGCGTCCCGCGGGCAGGCCTTCGAGCGGCTCATCCCTCTGCTGGAGGGGACGGCGTGATCCGCGCCCTGCTCTCCGGCGGCATCGCCTTCGCCCTCACCGTGGGGTTCGGCTGGCCCATGGTGGCCTACCTGCGCGCGCAGCGCACGGGCAAGGCCATCAGCGAGGACCAGCCCTCCACGCACCGCAGCAAGGCGGGCACGCCCACCTTCGGCGGGCTCGTCATCTGGGTGCCCACGCTGATCGTGACGGCGGTGGCGGTGGACTGGCTGGAGCACCGCTCGATCCTGCTGCCGCTGGGCGTGATCGCGGCCACCGGGGCCATCGGCTTCATCGACGACCTGGGCACGCTGCAGGAGCGCGTGGGGCTGCGCGGCGGGCTCAGCTGGCGGCTGAAGGTGGCGCTGCTCACGGTGCTGGCCGCCGCCGCCGCCTGGATCCTCTACGCGCAGCTCGACGTGGAGTCCGTGAACGTGCCCTGGCTGGGGCACTATCCCCTCGGCCCGGCCTACATGGCCATCGCCCTCGTCACCATCGTGGCCACCACCAGCGCGGTGGCGGTGACGGACGGGCTGGACACGCTGGCCGGGGGCACCACGCTCTTCGCCTTCGTGGCCTACGGCGTGATCGCCTTCGTGCAGGGGCAGGATTTCGTGGCCACCTTCGCCTTCATCATCGCGGGCGCGAACCTCGGCTTCCTTTGGTACAACGCCCACCCCGCGCGCGTCTTCATGGGCGACACGGGCGCGCTGGCGCTGGGGGCCAGCCTGGCCGTGGTGGCGCTCATGACGGGCCACTGGCTGCTGCTGCCGCTGGTGGGGCTGGTGTTCGTGGCCGAGGCCCTCAGCAACGTCATCCAGATCGGCTACTTCCGCCTGAGCGGGGGCGCGCGCGTCTTCCGCCGCGCCCCCCTGCACCACCACTTCGAGGAGCTGGGCTGGAGCGAGACCACGGTCGTCACCCGCTTCTGGATGGTGGGCATCGTGGCCGCCATGATCGGCGTCGCCCTCGCCCTGGCGGTGCCGGCGTGAGGACGGCGATGGCGGCGGAACGCCCGGCGGCGCTTCCCGAGATCGCGGGCGCGCGCGCGCTCGTCTACTCGCTCGGCGTCGAGGGGCGCGACCTCGCGCGCTGGCTGCTGGCGCGCGGCGCCGCCGTGACCATGGCCGACAGCCGCGACGAGGCCCGCCTGGAGGCGGCGGACGCGAAGGCCCCGGACGGCGTGGAGCGCGTCGTCACGGGCGCGCTGCCCGACCCCGACGGCTTCGACCTGCTGGCGGTCTCGCAGTCGGTGCTGCGCACGCACGCGGGGCTGGCGCGGGCGCGGGCGCTCGGCATCCCCGTGCTCTCGCAGCTGGCGCTGGCGCTGCGCCTCTGCCGCGGCCCCGTGACCGGCGTCACCGGCTCGAACGGCAAGTCGACCACGACGGCGATGGTGGGGGCCATGGCCGCCGCCGCGGGCGTGGACCACCTCGTCGGGGGGAACCTCGGCGGCTCCCTGCTGGACCGCATCGAGGAAGTCGGGCCGGAGACGCGCGTCATCCTCGAAATCAGCCACACGCAGCTGCAGTACACGGACCGCTCGCCCGCCATCGCCGCCGTCACGAACGTGACGCCGAACCACCTCGACCAGTTCGCCTGGCCCGACTACGTGGACCTGAAGCGCGCCATCCTGCGCTTCCAGGGCGCGGACGACCTCGCCATCCTCAACGCCGACGACGAAACCAGCCGCGGGCTGCGCGCGGACGCGCGCGGGCGGCTGGCCGAGGTCTCGCTGGCGGGGCCGCCCGCGGGACCGGGCGACGGCGCCTGGCTGGAGGACGGCGCCATCATCGCGCGCCGCGACGGCGAGGCCGAGGCCGTGGCCGCCGCCGCCGACCTGTCCGTGCGCGGGCGGCACAACCTCGCCAACGCCGTGCTGGCCGCGGCCATCGCGCGGGGCATGGACCTGCCCGCTGCGGCCATCGCGCGCGGCCTGCGCGACTTCCGCGGCCTGCCCCACCGCCTGCGAACGGTGGGGCGCGCGCGCGGCGCCATCTGGATCGACGACAGCATCGCCACCTCGCCGGAGCGCGCGGCGGCGGCGCTGGAGGCCGTGGACGAGCCCGTCGTGCTGCTGCTGGGCGGGCGCGAGAAGGACCTGCCCCGCGAACGGCTGCGCGCCGTCGTGGCCAGGCGCTGCCGCGCGGTCGTCTGCTTCGGCGAGGCGGCGGCGGCCTTCGCGGATGCGATGGCGGGCGCGACGGAGACGGTGGCGCGCGCGGAGACGCTGGAGGAGGCGGTGGCCGCCGCCGCCGGGCTGGCGCGCGCGGGCGACGCCGTGCTGCTGTCGCCCGCGGGCACGAGCTTCGACGCCTACCCCCGCTTCGAGGCGCGCGGCGAGGCCTTCGTCGCCGCCGTGGCCGCGCTCGCGGACTTCGAGGAGGCGTCGCCATAGCCATGTCGCGTCCCCGCCGCTGGGCCGCCGAGGGCCCCGATTTCACGCTGCTGGCGCTGGTGGCCGCGCTCACCGTCACGGGCCTCGTGTTCGTCTACAGCGCGAGCTTCGTGATCGGCCTCGCGCAGTTCGGCGATTCGCAGCGCTTCATCGTGCGGCAGGGGGCGTGGGCGCTGCTGGGGGCGGCGCTGCTGCTGGCCATGCTGCGCTTCGACTACCACCGCCTGCGGCGGCTGGCGGCCCCGCTCATGGGGATCACGGTGCTGCTGCTGCTGGCCGTGCTGGCGCTGGGGAACGAGGCCGGCGGCGCGCAGCGCTGGGTGAGCGCCGGGCCGCTCAGCTTCCAGCCCGCCGAGTTCGCCAAGCTGAGCGTCATCATCTACCTGGCGGCCTGGCTCAGCTCGCGCGGGGACAGCCTGCGCAGCTTCGAGCACGGGCTGGCGCCCTTCATCGTCATCATCAGCGCCATCGGCCTGCTGCTCATGCTGCAGCCCGATTTCGGCACCACCGCCATCATCCTCGCCATCACGCTCACCATGTTCTGGGTGGCGGGCGCGACGATCGTGCAGATGGGGGCGCTGCTCGTTTCGGGCTCGGTGGTGACCATCTCGCTGGCCCTCATCGAGGGCTACCGCATGGAGCGGCTGGGGGCCTTCTTCAACGCCGAGGCGGACCCCCTGGGGCGGGGCTTCCAGACGCTGCAGTCGCTCATCGCGCTGGGCAACGGGGGGGCCACGGGGCTGGGGCTGGGCGCGAGCCGCGGCAAGTTCTTCTACGTGCCCGAAAGCCACACGGACGGCATCTTCGCCATCATCGGCGAGGAGCTGGGCATCGTGGCCACGGGGGCGGTGCTGCTGCTCTTCGTGACGCTCATGCTGCGCGGCTACCAGGTGGCGCGGCGCGCGCCCGACCAGTTCGGCTTCCTGCTGGCCACCGGCATCACCACCTGGCTGATGGTGCAGGCGCTGGTGAACATCGGCGGCATCACGCGCGTGATTCCGCTCACGGGCGTGCCCCTGCCCTTCCTCAGCTACGGCGGCAGCGCCCTCGCCGCCGCCCTGCTGGGGGCGGGCCTGCTGGCGGGCATCTCCCGCCACGCGAACGCGCGCGAATCGCGGCGCGAGGCGTCCCGCGAGGAACGGCAAGGGGCGCGCGTCGGCGGGGAGGCGCGGCGATGAGGATCGCGCTGGCGGCGGGCGGCACGGCGGGCCACGTCTATCCGGCGCTGGCCACGCTGGCGGCGCTGCGGGCCGCGGACGGTCCCGTGGAGGCCTGCTTCCTCGGGCCCGACGACCGCGGCGAGCGCGCCCTCGTGCGCGGCCACGGCATCCCCTTCGAGGCCGTGCCCGCCGCCGCCCTGCGCGACCGCTCGGCGCTGGCGCTGGCGCGCGGGCTGGCGCGCACGGCCATCGGCGTGGCCCCGGCCCTGCGCGCGCTGCGGCGCTTCCGCCCCGACGTGGTGCTCAGCACGGGCGGCTACGGCAGCTTCCCGCCGAGCGTGGCCGCGCGCCTGCTGCGGCTGCCGCTGGTGGTGTTCGTGCCCGACGTGGAGCCGGGCGTGGCGGTGCGCGCCGAGGCCCGTCTGGCCACGCGCGTGGCCGCCGCCACGGAGGCGACGCTGGAGGCGCTGCCCGGGGGGCGCGGCGTGGTGAGCGGCTACCCCGTGCGCGCCGAATTCAGCGTCGGCCGCGCCGAGGCCCGCGCCGCGCTCGGCTGGGACGCGGACGAGCCGGTGCTGCTGGTGGCGGGCGCGACGCAGGGCGCGCGGGCCATCAACGAGGCCATCTGGCGCGCCCTGCCGCGGCTCTGCGAGCGCGCGCGCGTGGCCCACCTCACGGGCAAGGCCGCCATCACGGAGGCCATGGCCGCGCGCGCCGACCTGCCCGAGGGCCTGCGCCTGCGCTACCGGCCCGACGCCTTCCGCGCGGACCTGCCCGCCATGATGGCCGCCGCCGACCTGGCCGTCATGCGCGCGGGCGCGAGCGTGCTGGGCGAGCTGCCCGCGACGGGCCTGCCCGCGCTGCTCGTGCCGGGGGCCTTCGCGGGCGGCCACCAGCGCGGGAACGCGCGCTGGCTGGCCGGGCGCGGGGCCGCCGCCATCGTCGAGGAAACGGAACTGGACGCCATTGAGGGGCGCATCCTCGAACTGCTGAACGACGGCGCGGCGCGCGCGTCCATGGCCGCGGCGGCGCGCGCGGCGGGCAACGGCGACGGGGCCGCGCGGCTGGCCGCCATCCTGCGCGAGGCGGCGGCGCGATGAGCGGCCTGCGCGGACCCGTGCACCTCGTGGGCGTGGGCGGCATGCATCTGTCGGCCATCGCGCAGCTGCTGCGTGAGCGCGGCGAGCGCGTGAGCGGCAGCGACCTCGATCCCTCGCCCTTCACCGAGCGGCTGGAGGCGCTGGGCGTGACCGTGTACGCCGCGCACGACGCCGCCAACCTCGGCGAGGCGCGCTGCGTGGTGGCCACGGCGGCGGCGCGCGCGGACAACCCCGAACTGGTCGAGGCGCGCCGCCGCGGCCTGCCCGTGCTGGGCCGCCCCGAGGCGGTGGCCGCGCTCATGGCCGGCAGGCGCGTCATCGCCGTGGCCGGTTCGCACGGCAAGACGACGACCACGAGCCTCATCGCCTTCATCCTGCACGAGGCCGGGCGCGCGCCCATGTACCTGATCGGCGGGGAAAGCCGCGACCTCGGCGGCAACGCCTCCTGGGGCGGCGACGACGGCCCCTGCGTGGTCGAGGCCGACGAGTACCAGCGCGCCTTCCACGCCTACGACCCCGACGTGGCCGTGATCACGAACGTCGACGCCGACCACCTCGACCTGTACGGCACGCGCGAGGCGTACGAGGAAGCCTTCGCCGTCTTCGCGCGCCGCACGCGGGCGGGCGGACGCCTGCTCGTCTGCGCCGACGATCCCGGCGCGGCGCGCGTGGCCGCAGCGGTCGGGCGGTCCGCGCCCGTGGAAACGTACGGCCTCAGCGAGGGGAGCGACTGGCGCGCCGCGGACGTGGCGCTGGGCGAGGACGGCGCGGCCTTCACGGTGACGCGCGCGGGCGAACCCCTCGGCGGGCTGGCCATCGCCACGCCGGGACGGCACGCCGTGCGCAACGCCCTCGCGGCGGCGGCGGTCTGCCTTGGCGAGGGCGCGCCCTTCGGCGCCGTGCGCGACGCCGTCGCCCGCTTCCGCGGCGCGAAACGGCGCTTCGAGTGCGTGGGCGAGGCGGGCGGCGTGCTCGTCATCGACGACTACGCGCACCATCCCGCCGAGGCGCGCGCGACCATCGAGACGGCGCGGGCGCGCTTCCCCGGGCGGCGCCTGATCGCCATCCACCAGCCCCACACCTACAGCCGCATCGCCTACCTCTGGGAGGACTGGCTGACCTGCTGGGAGGGGCTGGACGCGCTCATCGTGCAGGAGACCTACGCCGCCCGCGAAACGCCGCGCGCGGGGCGTTCGGCGCGCGACCTCGCCGCGGCCATCGCGCGCCCGCGCGCCGTCCATGCGCCCGACGCGGCGGCGGCGGCGGAACGGGCGGCGGCGCTGGCGCGGCCCGGCGACGTGGCGCTCACGATCGGCGCGGGCGACGTGGACCGGACCGGACCGCTGCTGCTGGAGCGGCTGCGATGACGGCGCGCGGGCGGCTGGCGGAGGCGCTGGCGGAGGCGGGCGAGGTGCGCGCGCACGAGCCCATGGCGCGCCACACCACCTTCGGCGTGGGCGGCCCCGCCGACCTCTACGTGACGGTGCGCGGGGCGGACGCGCTGGCGCGGGCGGCGCGGCTGGCCGCCGAGGCCGGGGCCGGGCCCTTCATCCTCGGCAGCGGCAGCAACGTCGTGGTGGCCGACGGCGGCATCCGCGGCTGCGTCATCGACAACCGCGCCCGCGCCGAGCATGCCGACGGCCCGCGCCATCGCGTGGAGAGCGGCGCCAGCTTCGCGGGCTTCGCGCGGCGCATGTGCCGCACGGGCGAGGCCGGGCTGGCCTGGGCGGTCGGCATTCCCGGCACGCTGGGCGGCGCCGTCGTCTACAACGCGGGCGCCTACGGCGGCTGCCTGGCCGACGTGCTCACGCGCGTGCGCCTGCTCGACCCGGCGGGCGGCGGGGAGGCGGGCTGGCGCGACGCCGCCGAGCTCAACCTCGCCTATCGCGGCAGCGCCTTCACGCGCGGCGCGCTCGCGGGCCTCGTGGCGCTGGAGGCGGAGCTGGCCCTGCAGGCGAGCGACGCCGCCGCCCTGCTGGCCGAGGCCGGGGAGTACGACCGTCGCCGTCTGGCCGCGCAGCCGCGCGGGCGCAACGCGGGCTCCCTGTTCAAGAACCCGCCCGACGCGCCCGCCTGGAAGCTGATCGAGTCCGTGGGGCTGCGCGGGGAGCGGCGCGGCGACGCCGCCATCAGCGAGCGGCACGCCAACTTCTTCGTGAACCTCGGGCAGGCGCGCGCGGACGACGTGCGCTGGCTGGCGGAAGAGGCCGAGCGCCGCGTGTTCGAGCGCCACGGCGTGCGCCTCGAACGCGAGGTCGGCTTCGTGGGGGCGTGGTGATGGCGAGGCGGCGCGTGGCGGTCCTGTTCGGCGGGCGCTCGGGCGAGCACGAGGTGAGCGTGCGCAGCGCCTGCGGCGTCGTCGCCGCGCTCGACCGCGAGCGCTGGGAGGCCCTGCCGCTGGGCGTGACGCGCGCGGGCGCGTGGCTGACCGTGGCGGAGACGCGCGCGGCCCTCGCCGGGGACGCGCCCGCGCTCACGGACGGCGGCGCGCCGCTGGCGACGGGCGCGGCGCTGGCCGAGCTGGCCGCCTGCGACGCCGTCTTCCCCCTCATCCACGGGCGCACCGGCGAGGACGGCTCCCTGCAGGGCCTGCTCGAGCACCTCGGCCTGCCCTACGCGGGCGCGGGCGTGGCCGCCAGCGCCGTGGGCATGGACAAGGCGCTGCAGAAGGCGCTCTTCACCGAGGCGGACATCCCCGTCGCGCGTTATGTCGTGTTGCATGGCCACGAGATCGCGCGCGACGGCGAGCGCGCGCGGCGCTTCGTCGAGGACGAAATCGGCTACCCCTGCTTCATCAAGCCCGCCAACGGCGGCTCCAGCATCGGCATCACGCGGGCGGCCTCGCGCGAGGACCTGGGCGGGGCCTTCGCCGCGGCCCTGCGCCACGACGCCAAGATCCTGGCGGAGCGGGCCCTCGACGGGCGCGAGATCGAGTGCGCCGTGCTGGGCAACGAGACGCCCGAGGCCGCCGCCGTGGTGGGCGAGATCGCGCCCGACCGCGCCTTCTACGACTACGAGAGCAAGTACGCGGCCGATTCGCGCACGGCCCTGCACGTGCCCGCGCGCATCGACGTCGACGCCGCGGCGCGCGTGCGCGATTGCGCCGAGCGCATGTACCGGACCATCGGCTGCGAGGGCTACGCGCGCGTCGATTTCTTCGTGGACGCGGACGGCGCGGTGGCCGGCAGCGAGGTGAACACCATCCCCGGCTTCACCAGCATCAGCATGTTCCCGAAGCTGTGGGAGGCCAGCGGGCTGGCCTACCCGGACCTGCTCACGCGCATCCTCGACCTCGCCCTCGCGCGGCGCGAACGGGAGGCGGCGCGATGATCGGGCGGCGCGCGGGCACGGTGGGCGCGGTCGGCGCGCGGCGCGGCCAGCGGGAGCGCGAGGTTCCGGCCTGGCTCGACGACGCCCGCCGCCGCTGGCTGTCGCTCACCATCGGGGCCGCCATCTTCGTGTTCGTGGTGGGGGGCGGCATGTGGGCGTGGCAGTCGCTGCTGCGCGTGCGCCACATCGAGGTGGCGGGCGCGACCACGGAGGAGCCCGTGCGCGCGCTGCTCGACCTGCGCGGGGAGAGCATGTTCACCGCCGATCTGGACACCCCGCGGGCGGCCATCGCGGCGCTGCCGCGCATCGCCTCCGCGCGCATCGAGCGGCACTGGCCCGACACCCTGCGCATCACCGTGGCGGAACGCCGCCCGTGGGGGTCGTGGGAGCAGGCGGGGCAGCGCTACACCATCGACCGAGAGGGCGTCGTGCTGGGGCAGGCGCCCGCGCCCGCGGACTCGGTGACGATCGTGAGCAACGCCTCCTACGCCCTGCGCGCGGGCGACCGCGTCGACCCGCAGGCGGTGGAGGTGGCCGCGGGCATCGGGGAGCGGCTGCCGGAGGCGCTGGGCACGCGCGCCGTGGAGGTGACCTACGCGCCCGCCGAGGGCGTGCGCGTGCGCACCGCCGACGGCCAGACCGCGCTGCTCGGGGGATCGAGCGGCATCGACTACAAGCTCGCCGTGTGGGCGCGCCTCAACCGCGAGGCGGCGGCGAGGGACATCGCCTACTCCGTCATCGACCTGCGATTCGGGGACCGCCCGGTCCTGCGATGAACGCCGCCAAACGAGGGGACGCCATGAAGCGCAACACCGCCACCGCCATCGCCGCCATCGACATTGGCTCGACCAAGGTCACGGCGCTCGTCGCCGACGTGAACGAGTACGGGGAGACGCGCGTGCTGGGCGTGGGCGTGGCCCCGGCCTCGGGGCTGTCGCGCGGCGTGATCGACAACATCCAGTCGGCCCGCAGCGCCGTGACCATGGCCGTGGAGAAGGCGGAGCAGGCCTGCGGCATGAAGATCCTCAGCGCCGTGGCGGGCATCAGCGGGGGGCACCTCAGCTCCCAGAACAACCGCGGCATCGTGGCCATCCCCGACCGCTCGCGGCCCATCACGGTGGAGGACCGCGAGCGCGCCGTGGAGGTGGCGGGGCAGATCAGCATTCCCACCAACCGCCAGATCATCCACGTCATCCCGCGCGGCTACTGGATCGAGGGCAGCGACTCCGTGTCCGACCCGGTGGGCATGTACGGGGCGCGGCTGGACGCCGAGGCGCACATCGTCACGGGCGCGGTCTCCGCCGTGCAGAACCTGACCAAGTGCATCGAGGGCGCGGGCGTGACGCTCGACGAGATCGTGCTGGGCTCGCTGGCCTCGGCGCTGGGCTCGCTGGCGGAGGAGGAGCGCGACCAGGGCGTGGCCGCCGTGGACATCGGCGGCGGCGACACGGCCATCTGCGTCTACGAGGACGGGGCCGTGGCGCACACGGCCACGCTGCCGCTGGGCGGGGCCCACCTCACGCAGGACCTGGCGCGGCTGCTGCGCTGCCCCTGGGAGAGCGCCGAGCGCCTCAAGTGCGAGCACGGCTCGGCCCTCGCCGGGGCCGAGCCGGCGGGGGCGGCGGAGGAGGTGGAGGTGCGCGCCTTCGGCACGCACGCGGAGAAGCGCGTGCCCGTCTCGCACGTGGCCGACATCCTGCAGGCGCGCACGGAAGAGATCCTGGAGATGGTGGCCGTCGAGCTGAAGCGCGCGGGCTACCTCGACCGGCTGGCGGCGGGGATCGTGCTCACGGGCGGGGCCAGCCAGCTGCGCGGCATCGCCGAGCTGGCCGAGCTGCGGCTGAACCTGCCCGCGCGCACGGGCCCGCCGCGCGGCTGCGCCGGGGTCACGGAGATCATCGCCACGCCCGCCTACGCCACGGCCGTGGGGCTGGCCCGCCACGCCCTGCGCGAGAGCGCGCCCTTCCATCAGCCCGCCGCCGCCCGCCAGCGGGAGGGCGATGCGACCGTTCCGAAAATCCTCAACCGTCTGGCCGCCTTCGGGCGGGCCTTCATCCCCCAGTAAAGCGAAGGAGGCACGCCGACCACTTGAAACGCAAAACCATCGAGCCATTCACAAACGCATCGCATCGCGAACGCAAGGAGGAGACCCGGTGAGCCAGATCAACAAGGAACTGTTGCCCGACATCAAGGTCATCGGCGTGGGCGGCGGCGGCGGCAACGCCGTCAACCGCATGGTCCGCGCCAGCATTCCGGGCGTCGAGTTCGTGGCCGTGAACACGGACTCGCAGGCGCTGAGCACCTCGAAGGCGGAGCGGATGCTGCGCATCGGGGCGAAGCAGACGAAGGGGCTGGGCGCGGGGGGCGACCCCACGCGCGGCGAGCGCGCCGCCGAGGAGAGCCGCGGCGAGTTGGAGGAGCTGCTGCAGGGCGCGGAGATGGTGTTCGTGGCCGCGGGCATGGGCGGCGGCACGGGCACGGGCGCGGCCCCGGTGGTGGCCGAGGTGGCGCGCGAGCTCGGGGCCCTCACCATCGGCACCGTGACCACGCCCTTCGCCTGGGAGGGGGCCACCCGCGCCCGCTCCGCCCAGGAGGGCATCGAGCGCCTGCGGGACAAGGTGGACACGCTCATCTCCATCCCCAACGCGCGCCTGCTGGAGATCTGCCCCCCGGACCACACCGTGGAGCAGGCCTTCGAGACCGCCGACGACGTGCTGCGGCAGGCGATCCAAGCGATCTCGAACATCATCAGCCAGGAGGGGTCCATCAACCTCGATTTCAACGACGTGCGCACGGTGATGAGCGAGGCCGGGCAGGCCCTGCTGGCCGTCGGCACGGGCACGGGCGACAACCGCGCGGCGCAGGCCGCGCAGGCGGCCACCTCCAGCCCCCTGCTCGACCAGACGATCAACGGGGCCACGAACGTGCTCTTCAACCTGACGCACGACGGCTCGCTGAAGCTGCGCGAGCTGGACATGGCCGCGCGCGTCATCGCGGAGGTGGTGGACGGCAACGTCAACACCATCTTCGGCGCCGTGACCGACGAGTCCGTGGGGGAGACGGTGCACATGACCGTCATCGCCACGGGCTTCAAGCCCGCCGTGGTGGGCCTGCCGCAGCCGGCCCGCGGCCGCTCCACCGTCAACCTGGAGCTGCCCGGCATTTCCCACGAAGAGGACGCCGAATTGCCGGCGTTTCTCCGGCGCAACATTCGCTCCATGGGCGAATTCGGCGCCGCCAGCGCCGATCGGGGAACGGCGCTGACCGAAAGGAGGTAGCGGACCGAGCGCACGGTCGGTCCCTTTCGAGGGACCGCTCCCCGGACCGGAGGCGGGCCCGACGCTTTGGAGAGAGCGTCGGGCCCGCGGTTTGTCCACGGGCGCTCAGGTCAGCCAGCCGTCCTCCGGCAGGGGATCGCGGGGCACGTCGTCGTCCGCGTTCACCATGTGGCGGGCGAGGGGCTCCATGCGCGCCCAGACGGCGTCGAGGTCCGACGCCGCCAGCGCGCTCCCCTCCAGCGCGGCGCGCATGTGCGCCAGCCAGCGGTCGGCGTGGGCGTCGGTGATGACGAAGGGGAAGTGGCGGCGGCGCAGGCGGGGATGGCCGCGGCGCTCGGAGTAGCGCTGCTCGCCGCCCAGCCACTGTTCGAGGAAGAGGGCCAGCTTGTCGCGGCCCGGGGCCAGGTCGGCGGGATAGAGGGCGCGCAGGAAGGCGTCGGCGGCGACGGCTTCGTAGAAGTTGGCGGCCAGCGCCTCCACGCCCGCGCGCCCGCCGATGCGCGCGAAGGGCGTGTCCGCGTCCGCGCCGCCGCTCACGAGGTGCGCCAGCGCAGGGCGAGGAAGGTGAGCGTGAAGGAGACCGCGCCCATGCCCAGGGTGGCGAGCCCGCCCCAGAGCAGGTCGAGCGCGTCCCAGCCGTCCATGATGAGCGAGCGCTGCGCCTCCAGCACGTAGGTGATGGGGTTGGCGGTGGCCAGCGCCTCCAGCCAGGGCGCGTACACCTCCTTCGGCGCGAAGGCGGTGGAGAGGAAGATGAGGGGGAAGAAGAAGAGGCCGCCCGCCGCCGCCGCCTGGGGGCTGCCCGTGCGCAGCGCGATGGCGGCGTTGACGCCCGAATAGCCCATGCCGAAGCCGAAGGATCCGATCAGCAGCACGACCACGCCGCCCGGGCCCGTGTTGAAGCCGGAGCCGAAGGCGATGCCCACGCCCACGATGAGGGCGGTGATGGCGAGCGTGCGCACGCCGTCGGCGGCGATGCGGCCCAGCACGATGGCGGAGCGCGGCGCGGGCGTGAGCAGCAGCTTGTCGAAGTAGCCGCGCTGGATGTCGGTGATGGTGCCCAGCCCGGCGCTCACGGAGATGTTGGCCGCCGCCGAGAGGATGGCCACGGGCACCTGGAAGCCGGTGAAGTTGTCCACGCCGAAGGCGTCCCCCGCGATGGGGCCGATGGCGCCCACCAGCACGGCCAGGAAGAAGAGGGGGATGATGATGTTGCCCGCCTCCTGCGCGGGCTGGCGCACGGCCTCGCGCATGCAGCGCACGGTGAGGTGCCAGACCGTGGCCAGCGCGCGCATCAGGCCGCGCCCCCCTCCGCCGCGGGCATCTCCTCCACGCGCAGGCGGCGGCCCGTGGCCTGCAGGAACACGTCGTCGAGGCTGGGCTGCGCGATGGACACGTCCCCCACCTCCACGCCCGCCTCGTCGAGCGCCAGCACGATGCGGGCCACCGCGCGCGCGCCGTTGGGCACGTAGGCGACGGCGGCGCCGTCCGCCCGCTGCACGCGCTCGACGGCGGGCACGGCGGCGATGGCGTCGGCGGCGCGGTCGAGCGCCCCGGCGGGGCCGCCCACGCGCACGGTCACCACGTCCGTGCTGATGGTGGCCTTGAGGTCGGCGGGCGAGCCGCGCGCGATGATGCGGCCCTCGTCGATGATGGCGAGGTCGTGCGCGAGGCGGTCGGCCTCCTCCAGGTACTGCGTGGTGAGGAAGACGGTGATGCCGTCCTCCGCGCAGAGCTGGTTCACGTAGCGCCAGACGGCCTCGCGGCTGACCGGGTCGAGGCCGGTGGTGGGTTCGTCGAGGAAGAGCACGCTGGGCCAGTGGATGAGGGCGGCGGCGAGGTCGAGGCGGCGCTTCATGCCGCCCGAATAGCCGCCCACGGCGCGGTCGGCGGCCCCCGCCAGGTCCACCACCTCCAGCAGATCGCGCACGCGACGGCGCAGCTGGTCGCCGCCCATGCCGAAGAGGCGGCCCTGCAGGACGAGCAGCTCGCGGCCCGTCTGGATGTCGTCGAGGCCCGCCTCCTGCAGGGCCACGCCGATGCGCCGCCGCACGGCCCGCGCCTCGGCCACGATGTCCAGCCCCTCCACGCGCGCGCTCCCGGCGGTGGGCTTCAGCAGCGTGGTCAGCATGCGGATGGTGGTGGTCTTGCCGGAGCCGTTCGCGCCGAGGAAGCCGAAGATGGAGCCGCGCGCGATCTCGAGGTCGATGCCGTCCACGGCCCGCACCTCGCCGAAATGCCGGGTCAGCCCCTCGGCCACGATGGCGCTCATGGATGCGAGCGTAGGGGACGGCGGCGAGCGCGCAAGCGGTGGCGCTTACCGCGCGCCCGCCGTGCCGGCCACGACGGCGGCGAGCAGGTCGAGGTTGTCGCTGTTCACGCCCGCCGCGCCCGCCGCCAGCGCCTCCGCCAATTCGGCGCGCGTGTTGACCGGCCAGACGCAGGCGTCCACGCCGCGCGCGGCCAGTTCGCGCATGGTATCGGGGCGCGCGAGGGAGGCGTGCAGGGAGATCATGCGGAAGCGTTCGCCGAGCGCGGGCATGAGCGCCGCCAGCTCGTCGGGCCAGGCCGCCGAGGGCAGCAGGCGCACGTGCGCCATGCCCTCGAAGGGCGCGAGCAGCGGCCACGCGCGCGCCGTCACGGCGTAGGGCGCGCCCGGCAGGCGGCGCTCGAAGGCGGCGGCCACCGCCTTCGACAGGGCGGGCGATTCCGTCTTCAGGTCCACCATCAGGGGCAGGTCGCGCGCGACGGACTCGATCACGGCGTCGAGTTCGAGACGCGGCCAGGCGGGCATGACGCGCCAGCCCTCGCGCAGCAGCGGCAGCGGGCCGAGGGCGCGCGCGTGGCGCACCTCCAGCCGCCCGCGATGGAGCCACACGTCCAGCTCGGCCAGGTCCGCGCCGACGGCTTTGGCGCGGGCGAGACGGTCGGGGCGATTGCCCGCGCGGTGGGCGATGGCGATGGGGCGGTCCCGCCCGCTCACGGAGGGGGCGCGCCGCGCAGCAGCAGGACTTGCACGTCCGGCGGCAGGGGCACGCCGCGCCCGCTCACGGTGTCGAGCCAGGCCCAGACGTGCACGAAGGTGGCGACGGGCGTCCCGCGGGCGGCGGAGCGCACGGCGAACTCCTGCTCGAAGGAGCGCTCGTCCGCGCGCGTCGTGACCACCTCGATGGTGGCGCCCTCGCGCCAGCCAAGGGGGGCGTGGTAGACGGCGCGGGTCTCGCGCTGCACGGCCACCACGTGGTCGGGCTTGGCCACGCCGCAGTGGGCCTCGAAGCGGGCGTAGGCCATCTCCGTGAGCGCCAGCAGCACGCCCGCGTGCACGAAGCCGGTGTCCGCGTAGGTATCGGCGTGGCGCGTTTCGAATTCGGTGGTGAAGGCCACGCGCCCATCGTGGCGGCGCGGCGCGCGCGGGGCAAGCTGGCGGGCAGCCCCTTCGGGGAGGGTGAGCCGCAGACGGGGCGCAGCGGTCATGGCGACTAGTCGCCAATCAGCCTGAGCATGTCGTCGGGCGATATCTCCCGTCCGAATGCCTCGGCGAGCTGGCTGATGAGTTCGGCAACGCAGGGCTTGGGATCGCTGGCGAGGTCATCGACCGAAGCGGATGCAGTGGCAGTGACTTCGTCCTCGAGCGATGGAGGATGTCCGGCATACCTCTCGATCGTGTCGAGCTGCTGTAGCAGGATCTGTATGCCACGAACACCCTGGAGCCGAGCACGCACCCTGATCGTTCCGCCACGTCCCGATTCTTTGCCCGCCAGTCCAACCCATTCGAGCAAGCTCAGCGATGGCGCGAACCACCAGCCTCCAAAAGTTCTTTGCGGTTCCCCGAAATTATCTTCAAATGGCCATGTCGCGGTGTACGCAGTGAGCCCGGTAACGTCGCAGTAGGAGCGGGTTGGGAAATTCAGCGAATCCGGGTTGCTCATCAGGCCACCGGAGACCGTGCGCGGATGAGAAAGCCAGAATTGACGCCTCCCGGGCAATTTCGTGAAGGCCCTCAGATACCTAACCGTCAGCGGCTCTGCGTGCGCCACCGCAGGGTAGGCGACGATGTCGAACCGGTATTGCCCCTCGGGCGGCGGCTCACTCAGCAGCAGGGACTCGTAGCGCGCCATCGCCACGTCGATCAGCTGCTGGTTGCGCTGGCGGCGCTCGAACAGCCACCCAATTCGGTCGAGGTCCATGCGGTCGTCAAGGTCGTCGCCTTCCTTCATCGCCTGCGCGCCCACGCGACGAAGGATCGTGCGGCCCTGATCGACGGCGTGGGGCGCGCGCTCGGACGGATGAACGCGCACGACGAGAACTCCGTGCTCGCCGTCGTTGGGGAAGGGGAGCGTCCCAAAATCCAGCGCCGTAATCGGTTCGTGGATGGCCTGGTATGCCTTCGACTGGACGCGCTCGGCCTGTCCCGCGAGGTCGATGCCCACGGGCGGCAGTTGCGGCTTGCGCGTCGCGCGCTCCTCATCGACGCCGATGACGATCACGCCGCCCTCGGAGTTCGCCATGGCCGCGATGGTGCGCTCGATCTTGTCGGTAACCTCGCGCTTGTAGTCCAGCCGCAGCCCCTCCGGGATCTTCTCCGCCAGAAAGGCCTCCACATCCGCGTACGTCTTCCGTTCCAGATCGCCCGTGAACATCTAGGAGCCTCCGTCGGGATTGTTCGCCGCTCCCCGCGCGCTGTATTCCCGCATCTTCTGGTACGCGAACTGCTGCGCCTCGAAGAGGTCGACGAGTTCGCCGATGGTGTCGACGTAGAGCGCGCCGTCGTGCGCGTTCTTGTCGCGCGTTTCGGCCAGCGTGAGGCGGTTGCCCTTCGTGCGGTTGCAGTGCGCGCAGAGCAGGGCGAGGTTGTAGAGCTCGTCGTCCCCCTTCACTCCCTCCTTCGCATTCCGCGCGCGCATGTGGTCCACCTCGAGCTGGGCCATGTTCACCGTGCCGTTCGGGCGCCTGGCGGGGAAGCCGCAGCCCCAGCAGACGGGGCCGAAGCGCTCGATGAAGATGGCCTTCACCTCGTCCTTCGGGATGGCCCCCGTCCAGGTGGTGGAGATGGGGGCGCGCCTGGTAGTGGCGGGGGTGAGGGAATCGTCGGGATCCTCCGTCTGGCGGGGGTAGCCGGGGAGGTCCGGCGGCCCGATGATGCGGCCTCCGTCCTCGCCCCTGTGCTCGAACGTGATCTGATGCTCGCCAATCGCACCGCGCACGACGTCGACGTTCATGCCTTCGAGCTGGTGCCCGTTCTGGTAGAAGCGGCGCATCATCATCGTGGACGCGCGGTAGGCCCAGTCGCAGGCGAGCCACTCGCGGCCCTCCATCTCGGCGGCGACCACGGTGGTGGCGCAGCCCGCGAAGAGGTCGAGCACGACATCGCCGGGGTTGGAGGACGCGCGGATGATGCGGCGGTAGAGGGCGAGGGGCTTCTGCGTGGAGTAGCCGGTGCGCTCCCTCGCGGTATTGCCCACGCGGTTTATGTCGGTCCAGATGGACTGGGCCTTCTGCCCTTCCGCCATCTCATCGAGATACCGCTTCCAGCCGCGAAGCTTGGCGTTGCCGTCCCTGCCGAGCTCGATTTCCCCGCGCGCGAGCATCGCCTCGAGTCCGGCGGCATCGGCCTTCCAGGAGCGGGACGCGCTGGGAGTAGCGCCACGCCACGTGAACTGACGCGCGGGATTCGACGTCGGAGTCGTCAAATTGTCCAGCTTGTACAGTCGGCCATCCTCGTCCTTGCGGTACTCCCTCATCTCGCGTTCGGAGCGTTCGTGGTACGGCTGGTTCCAGGCGTAGTTATCGCTCTTCGTGTAGAAGAGGATGTAGTCCGTGATGCGGCCATAGCCGCGCAGGACCGCGTTGTTGGACGTCTGGCGCTTCCACACGATCTCATTGCGGAAGTTGTCCGCGCCAAAGATCGCGTTCATCAGCATCCGCAGATACGCATTGGCCCGGTCGTCGCAGTGGACGTAGATGCTGCCGGTGGGCTTGAGGACGCGGTGGCACTCCAGCAGGCGCACGCTCATTTCGGCGATGTAGGCCGCCTCGTTCTCCGTCGCGCAGGCGCTCACCGCCTCGATCACCTCGCGCATGGCGTCCAGCGTGCGGTCGCGGTTGCCGGGCGTATCGCCCGCGTCGAGGTCCACGCGCACGCGCTCGCCCGCGTCCTTGAGTTCCTTCATCCAGCCTTCGTCGACGTTGCGGAAGAACCAGTCGTCCTTGACGCGGGTGAGCTGCTTGTCCTCCTTGCGGTAGCGCTCCAGCGCGGCCTCGCCGTGGGACGCGGCCAGCGTGAACTCGGCGCGACGCTCCGCGTCCGTGATCGGCGGCTTGGGCGCGCCCTCGAACGTCTCGTTCGCGGCGAAGGGCGGGTCGATGGCGATGAGGTCGACGGACTCGTTGTCGGTCGCCCGCAGGAACTCCAGGTTGTCCATGATGGCGAGCGTGCGGTTGGGGAAGTTGGGTTCGGGCAACGGCTGCGCCTCCTCATGCGCCGTGGGCATCCTGGCACAGGCGCACTACCACTTTAGCCGAACAGGGCGGCGTCCACGCCCCAGGTGCCGCCCGCGCCCGTGACGAAGAGGACGACGGCGATGAGCAGCATCATCAGGTTCTGGCCCTGCTCGCCCTGGTCGCGCAGGCCCGCCAGCAACAGGTAGTTGAGGTTGAGGAAGGCCCCCAGCGCCAGCCCCGCGAAGGTGAGGATGCCGAAGGTCACGCTCACGCCCGCCGCGAATTCGCCCAGCACCACCAGCCAGGAGGTGGCCACCCAGGCGCGTTCGCTCCGCAGGGAGGTGGCGCGCAGGAGGCGGGCGTAGGCGGGCAGGGGATGGTCCGCGGCGAGGCCCTCGACCCAGCCGCGCGCGTCGCCGCGCAGGAAGCCGCGCAGGTCCTTGTGGCGCACGCTCTCCAGCCACCAGAGGCCCAGCCCGATGCGCAACAGGGCGAGCCACTCCTCCTTCGTCAGCCAGCCGAAGACGTCGAGCGGTTCCATGCCGCCCCACGCTACGCCCGCGAGCGCGGTTCGCGCTACCATCGCGGGCATGGCCGGGGAAGCGCGCGCGCCGCTGGTGTGGATCGACATGGAGATGACGGGGCTGGACGTGGAGCGGCACCGCATCCTCGAGGTGGCGGCGGTGGTCACGGACGCCGAGCTGCGCGAGCTGGACGGGGGCCTCGACATCGTGGTGCGGCAGCCGGAGGAGGCGCTGGCGGAGATGGACGAGTGGTGCGTGCGGCAGCACGGGGCGTCGGGGCTGACGGCGGCGGTGCGGGCCTCGCGCACGGGGCCGGAGGAGGCGCAGGCGCTGCTGCTGGCCTGGCTGCGGCGGCACACGGCGGAGGGGCGGTCGCCGCTGTGCGGGAATTCGGTGGGGCACGACCGCCGCTTCCTGGAGCGCTGGATGCCGGCCGTGCACGCGCACCTGCACTACCGCGTGATCGACGTGTCCAGCGTGAAGGAGCTGGCGCTGCGCTGGTATCCGGGGCTGGAGCGCTTCCCCAAGGGGGAGGCGCACCGCGCGCGCGACGACATCCGCGAGTCCATCGCGGAGCTGCGCCACTACCGCGAGCGCATCTTCCGCGAGCGCGCGGCGGAGGGCTGAGCGGGCGGCGCGTGCTACACTGCGTTCCGTTCAAGGCATTGCCACGATGAAGATCTTCGACGTTCACATCCATTTCCCGCGCAACTGGGAGAAGCCCGACGAGGACCCCGCGCCGCTGATCGAGCGGCTGGCGGAGGTGGCCTCGGCGGCGGGCGTGACGAAGGGCTGCGTGCTCACGGGCGGGCGCTTCGGCCCGGGGCACGAGCGCGGCATCGAAATCCTGCGCCAGTATCCCGACCTGTTCGTGCCCGTGGCCGTCATCGAGCCCGAGGAGACGGGGCGCGAGGAGGTGGAGGAGCTGTACGCCATGGGCTACCGCGGGCTGAAGCTGATCGGCGTGGCCCGCCCCTACGACGAGCCCGACTACCTGCCCGCCTACGCGGCGGCGGAGCGGCTGGGGATGCCCGTGCTCTTCCACCTGGGCGTCATCGGCGGCGGCATCGACTACTCGGTCACGCACCCGCGGCGCGACCCGCAAGCGGCGGCCATGCTGCGGCGCATGCAGGCCATGCGGGGCCGCTGGCCGCTGCGCGACGTGACCGCCACGCGCATGTCGCCCCTGCACCTGGACACCATCGCGCAGCGCTTCCCCGACCTGCGCATCATCGGGGCGCACCTGGGCAACCAGGGCAACTACGAGTACGCGGCCTCCGTGGCCCGCTGGCGCCCGAACGTGCTGCTGGACATGAGCGGCGGGGAGACGATCGAGCGGCACGCCGAGGAGCGCGGGCTGATCGGGCGCGAGATCGGCATCGAGAAGCTGGTGTTCGGCTCGGACTGCGGCATGGACGACATCCGCGAGCACATCGACCGCTTCGAGGCCATCTACGACCGCCTCGGGCTGTCGGAGGCGGAGCGCGAGCGGCTGTGGTGGCGGAACGGGGCCGAACTCTACGGGTTCGAGGAACCCGCGCTCGCGGAGGAGTAGGAACGCTGACGGCGCGGGCCCGCGCGGAACGCCCCCGCCCGGTGACGGGCGCGGCCATGCGCGCCGCCCTGCTGGGCCTGCTGGCCATGGCGGGGCTGACGGCCTTCCTCGCCATCCGCCCGGAGCAGCCCTGGATCCTGGCGCTCACGGCGCTGGTGGCGGGGGCGGCGGCGGAAGCGGCGGTGCGCTCCCACCCGCGCTGGGAGGGGGGCATCGCCGCGGCCCTCAGCTACGCCCTGCTGCCGGCGCTGGCGGCGGCGGGCGCGGGCCTCTTCATCGACGCCGCCATCGAGGGCTACGCGCGCGTCGTCTCGGGGCTGGCCGCGGGCGCCGCCACGGGCCTCATCCTCTACGGCGAATACCGCGCCGTGGACGCGGGCTCGGCCTTCTTCGGCGCGGCGCGGCTGGGCCTCGCGGCGGCCACCTACCTGACGGCGCTGGCGCTGCTCACGGTCACCTTCGCCAGCGGCATCGGGCTGCCCGCGTCGGCGGCGGCCACGGGGGCCATCGGCTTCGCCCTCGCCTTCGACCTGCTGCGCGAAAGCCGCGGGCGGGGGGCGTCCTCGCTGCTGGCGGCCATCGCCATCGGCGTCTCCCTCGCCGAGCTGCGCCTCGCGTTGTACTTCTTCCCGCTGGACGACCTGCTCACGGGGGCGCTGCTGATCATCGGCTTCTACGTGGCCACCGGCGTCGTCCACCACCTGCTGGACGAGGACCTCGATCGCGCCACGCTGGCCGAATACGCCGTGGTGGCCACGGTCAGCGCCGCCGTGGTCGTGGTCGCGCGGCTGTACGTCTAGATGGCGGCGTGGCGCATCTGCTCGTGGAACGTGAACGGCCTGCGCGCCGCCCTGCGCGCGGGCGCCTTCCAGGCGTGGCTGGCCGAAAGCGCCCCCGACGTCGCCGGGCTGCAGGAGGTGAAGGCGCGCCCCGAGCAGGTGACGGAGCAGCCCTGGCTGGAGGCGGGCTACGAGGCCGTCTGGCACGCGGGCGAGGAGGCGGGCTACAGCGGCGCCCTGCTGCTCTCCAAGCGCGCCCCCGCCGCCGTGCGCTTCGGGCTGGACCGCCCCGAATACGCGCGCGAGGGCCGCATCATCGAGGCCGATTACGGCGAATTCACGCTGCTCGCCTCCTACTTCCCCAACGCCGGGCGCAAGCTCCAGCGGCTCGATTTCAAGCTGGGCTACTACGAGACCTTCCTCGCGCGCATTCTCGCCCTGCGCGCGGAGGGCCGCCCCGTCGTCTTCATGGGCGACCTCAACGTGGCCCACCGCGCCATCGACGTGGCCCGCCCCAACGAGAAGGAGACGGGCTTCCTGCCGGTGGAGCGCGCATGGCTGGACCGCGTCGTGGCCAGCGGCTTCGTGGACACCTTCCGCGCGCTCCATCCCGACGCGGAGGGGGCCTACAGCTACTGGGACGCCTGGCGGCGACGGCGCGAGCGCAACGTGGGCTGGCGCATCGACTACGTGTTCGTGAGCGAGGACCTTCTGCCCGCCGTGCGGAGCGCCTTCATCGAGCGCGAGGTCATGGGCTCGGACCACTGCCCGGTGGGCATCGAGATGGCGCTGTAGAGTAGTCGGACCATGAGCGGGCGGGCCAGCGCGGAGCAGGGGGACGGCGCGTTCGTCGCGGAGCGGGCCGCCGAGCTGGCGCGGCTCTGCCAGCGGCACGGCGTGCGGCGGCTCGACCTGTTCGGTTCGGCGGCGACGGGCCGCTTCCGCGCAGGCGACAGCGACCTGGATTTCGTGGTCGAATTCCAGCCCGCGACCGTCTCCGGCGCCTACGCCGACGCCTATTTCGGCCTGCTGGAATCGCTGGAGCGCCTCTACGGACGCCCGGTGGACCTGGTGATCGACGGGGCCATCCGGAACCCGTACTTCCGGCAGTCGGTCGAGGCCACGCGGAAGCCGCTGTATGCGGCCTGAGGCGCGGAAGCCCCTGCACGACATGAGGCAGGCCATCGACCTCCTGCGCGAGTTCACCGGCGGCAAGACCTTCGCGGACTACGAGCGGGATGCCATGTTGCGCGCCGCCGTGGAGCGCGAATTCAGCATCATCGGCGAGGCCGTGACGCAACTGGCCAGCATCGACGAGGCGGTTGCGGAACGCATCAGCGAGTTCCGGCGCATCAGCGCCTTCCGCAACGTCCTCGTTCACGGCTACGCCGCCGTGGACGACCGGTTGGTCTGGAACGTGCTGGAGGGCAGCCTTCCGACGCTCGCCCGCGAGGTCGAGACGCTGCTGACCGAGGGCTGAGTGCTATTCGAGATCGATGAAGCCGATGATGCTGGCCCAGAGGCCCTCGCCGACGACCTCGCCATCGAGCAGAATGCGGCAGGGCTGCGTGCGGTCGTCGGGGCACTCGGCGCGGGCGCGGGAATCCGGATGGAAGCGGGCGAGGTACTCCGCGCTGTCCATGACTTCCACTTCGCCCGTGGGGATGTGGAGCACACTGATTTCATCGAAGGGAGTACCGGGGATATGATAATCGAGCTTGAATTCAGAGAATTCACGCTGCTCAAAATCAAAATAAAGGGACTGTGCAAGGTGCTCTGAAGAAGCCCATTCCCAATCAGCAAGATAGCTCCTGCCATTTCGTGATGGTGTTTGATCTAGTTGCAACGACAAAAATATCTCGGAAAGGTCTGAAACCTCCCTGATTTCGAGAAAGGAATGACCATAAGTAACATACCCAAAGTCTGGAGAAAAATCATATGGATCAAGATGTCCCGAAGGTAGAAGAGTGAAGCCATCATGCAAAGAGAAAATACCTTCGATGGTTCCGCCCGAGTGCGGGCTACCATAGGCTAGAACCAAGGAAGTTCCCTCATCATTCCACGGAGATATCCAAAGAAGTTCATCCCACTCAGTTAATCCGGGACTATCTCGCACAAAAAACAGGATATCCTCATTGGTTAGATCAAGGATCACATTTCCAGACAGGACGTCAAAAATCCGCAATCCATATCCATACATGAGTACAGCAGCTTTGTTTCCATCAGCAGAGATGCGAACATTATCCCACCCGGCGTTCCATGCGCGGAACGCATGGTCACGCTGCCTGTCCAAGCCAATATAGTGAACTGCATCGTTTATTCCACCCCAGACAAGAAACCCGTCCCTTGCCGGTGCGGTCCAGGCGAGAGTATGATCCCACGTAATTTCCGGCTGATCGCTGCGGTAGTCAAAGGCTCGCCACGTACGCCCCGTTCCCTCGTCGTGGATCATGACGCGACGCATTTCGTACAAGCGCCTGCCCCCATTTTCGGTCTTCTCATGCTTACTGCCGGCCTGTATGGACCAGGCGAGCAGTGGCCCCACGATCTTCTCGCGGGAAGGCGGGGCATCCGTGGCCGGTTGCCACCAGCGCGGGGCTGGAGCGATGCCACGCACCATGATCGGATCATCCAGATCCACACTCCCGACCAGTTGCAGCTCCCTTCCGCCTTCCCACACGATGCGTTTCTCATCGATCAGAAGGCATCCCGGCGATGCCGGATCACGACCCCACGCGTTGTAGTTGCATACCACATGCGGATAGAGCACATGAGATTCATTCCACTGATCGCGAGTCAACGCTTCCGATTCTCCGATCTCCATACGCCGTAATTGAAGTTGAACCGCTTCCCCGGTTTCAATATCCAGTAATCGAGGTTCAAAAGTCTCGATTCCTGCTCGCCTGGCATAGTTCTCCAAGTCCCTCTGCCAAGAGTCCAGATATATTCGAGCCTCCCGAAAGGTACTCGAGTGTTTGGGAACGTTCGGTGGGTTGAGAACGAGGTAGACGAACTGATCGGGGCCGGACCAAGCCCAGGGAACGATCACGCGCCCATCCTCCGCCACCACCACCTGCAGCAGCCGCCCTGTCTCCACATCAATCAGCCCATAGCTCTCCCATCCGTAATATGACAGGTCGCTAAAACCGATACTGCACCGACCATGCGGCAGCGCGTAGCGGAGGTCGGGCGAGAGGCACCACTCCTCCGGCAGCTCGCGTTGCGTGCCGTCGAGCGATACGAGCACCGTCTGGCCGTCCGGCCCGCCGGTCATGGCCAGCGAGTTCCCGTCCGCGTGCCAGTTCCCCAAGCCCAGCGCGCCCGGGGCGCGCAGCAGCTCCTCGCCGGTGGCGACGTCCAGCACGCGCAGCGTTCCCCCGTGCCGGAGCGCGACCTTCGTCCCATCGGGGGACGCCCTCAGCTCCGCCTCCGCATTGCCCGCCGCCTCGAAGAGCACCGCCTCGGTGTAGCCGTTGAGGCCCACGCGCCGCAGCTGCCCTTCCGTCCAGACGATGAGGCGCGTGCCCGCCAGCTCGATCACCGCATCCCGGTAGTCGAAGGCGGCCCAGTAGGTGTCCGCGCCGAGGTCGTAGACGTACACGCGCCGCGTCTCGACCCGCTGCCGGTCGTCCCCCTCCCATGCGACTTCGCCGAGCCGGTCCGAGAACACGACGAGCGGGCCCGTCACGGTCACGCCCGGCCCGGTCGGCGTCGGGAACGGCGTGGGCGTGGGTTCCGGCGTGGGCGTCGCGGTCGGCGCCACGGTTGGCGTGGGCGTGGCAGTTGGCGTCGGGACAGGCGTGGACGTGGGCGACGGCGACGCAGTGGGCGTCGGCGTGGACGCGGGCGTGGGCGGCGCGGTCGGGGCAGGCGCGGGAGGTTCGCCGCCGCCACAGGCCAGCGCCACCGCCAGCATCGCCACCAGCACGAGCGCCCAGCGGAGTCCCATGCGCGCAGTCTACGCCCCCGCGCGAGCGCAACGGCGCGATGGTGTAGGATCGGGCGCAGTCGGGACGTGGCGCAGCCTGGTAGCGCACTTGACTGGGGGTCAAGAGGTCGCTGGTTCAAATCCAGTCGTCCCGACCAGCCTTCCCCCTACAGCCCCAGCGATTCCGCCGTGCGCTCGATGAAGGCGACCGCCTCGTCGAGCGCCGCCGCCTCGTCGTCCGCAGGCTGCATGAGGCCGCGCGGCATGGGCACGAGACGGTGCGCGCCCGCCTCCGCGAAGCGCCCGACGGCCTCGCGGTCGAGGCGTCCGCGCGGCGTCACCGTGATCTCCAGCGGGCCGAGCGACGGCGGGCGTTCGACCTCGCCCGCGGCCCGTTCGAGGGCGCGCACGGCATCCGCCGTCCCTTCCGCGTCGAGCATGAAGCCGTACCAGCCGTCGCCCTGGCGCACGGCGCGCCGGAAGGCCGCGGGCGAGCCGCCGCCGATGACGATGGGCGGATGCGGGCGCTGCAGCGGTTGCGGGCGCGACTGGATGCCGGAGAAGGCGGTGAAGCGCCCCGCGAACGACGGCGCGTCCTGCGTCCACAGCGCGCGGATGGCCTCGATGTGCTCCGACGTGCGCGCGCCGCGCTCGGCGAAGGGCACGCCGATAGCCTCGAATTCGCCGGGCACGTAGCCCACGCCCACGCCGAAGATGAGCCGCCCGCCGGAGAGCACGTCGATGCCCGCCAGCTCCTTGGCCAGCACCACGGGGTTGCGCTGCGGCAGCAGGATGATGCCGCTGGCCAGACGGATGCGCTCCGTCGCGCCCGCCACGAAGGCCAGCGTCGCCACCGTGTCCACGATGCGCGTGCGCGGCTCCAGCGGCGAGGGCGGGGCTTGCGGGTCGATGGCGACCACGTGCTCGCCCGTCCACAGCGACTCGAAGTTGGCGGCCTCGGCGGCGCGCGCCACGCGCAGGACGGCCTCGCGCCGCGACAGCAGCCCCGCGTTGATGCCGTAGAACCCGATCTTCATGGCCGGTCCCTCCCGTGGATGCGGCGCGATGATACGCGCGGGCGGTAGACTCGCGGGCGCGGCCCACGCCGCCACGGAGGCCCCATGCCCGCCATCGACGCGCTCGACGCCATCCACTCCACGCGCGCGCAGCGCTACCTGAAGCCCGACCCCATCCCCGACGAGACGCTGTGGGCGCTGCTGGACGCGGCCGTGCGCGGCCCCACCGGCGGCAACAACCAGGGCTGGGCCTGGATCGTCATCCGCGACCCCGCCATCAAGCGCGAGATCGCGAAGGTCTACGAGGCCCGCCTCAAGCGCGCCTACGGCTACGAGCGCGTGAGCGACGAGGCGCTGGGCGCGGCCCGCATCACGCGTGGCGGCGTGCGCGAGGGCGACGTGGGCATCGACGCGCGCAACCGCCGCGGCGTCATCCACCTCGCCGAGCACTTCGCGGAGGCGCCCGTCATCGTCGCGCCCGTGCTCACGGAGGCGGGGCTGGCGGAGGACACGCGGCACGCGGGCGCGGGCCTCGGCGCGTCCATCTACGGCGCGGTGCAGAACCTGATGCTGGCCGCGCGCGCCCACGGCCTCGGCTCCGTCTTCACCTGGGGGCTGGACGAGCATTCGGGCTTCAACGCGCTGCTGGGCCTGCCGGAGGCGGCGCGCGTGATGTGCCTCATCCCGCTGGGCCAGCTGGCGCGCGGCTCGTTCACGCAGCCGCGCCGCCGCCCGCTGGCGGAGGTGGTGCACTGGGACCGCTGGAGCGAACGGCGCGAGCGGGGGTAGGGGAAGGAGCGCATCGCTGCGCAGCCCTAACGCCCCCTCCAGAGCGAGAGCCACGCCATCCACGCCATGACCAGCGGCAACTGATAAATGAGGGCGGTCACGCCCACCGCGAACATCTCGAACAAGGGCATCACTAGTGCGCCTCCTTGCGCTGAACATTCCCCTTGAAGGGATCCAACTGGTGCCTCATCGCACCGGCGTTAACGTTTGCCATACTGGCATCCTTTCCTATCCGGGCAAGCCGGTTGGGAGCAGTATACCAGCACTCGCCCGTTCGCCAAGCGCGGCACCGGAAGCCGGTCCGATTCGTCCATCTATGTGGACGCGCGTTGGCCCTGCCGGACTGGAACGTACTATACACCCCATCCTGCTGGGCGAGCTGAGCGAAATCGTTCAAGCAGCCGCGCATCCGGCTGCCGTATCAGCGCGCAATGGATGAACCCGTCCACCGTTACCGTCGGCGTTGCCGATCTGACACTCAGTATGAGCGGGACAGCCGTACACACGTCGTTGCGCGAGAATGCGAATGCGTGACACCCTTTTGGCGCACCTGCGCTGCCACGAACTGGCGGAGCGCTGGGGCCAGCGTCGCGAACAGGGGACAGCGGCGGGCGCTAGATCCTCGGAACCCGGACGGGCGGATCGGGCGCAGCGGGAGGCTTGGGCGGCGGCTGGAGAGCGGACGGACCGGGACGTTCTTCAGGCACGTCGGAACCGGAGCGCACGGCAGCAGGCGAGCGGTGGCGCAGCAGCGCCACCACCCGCTGACGGATGCCTTTCGCGATGCTCATGGCCCGTCCTCTACCGGGGCGAAGTTGACGGTCCACTCCCCTTCGGACTCGATCGCGAGTTCGCACAGCGCGGCCTTGCGAACAAACCACGGGCCGACGGGAGGGAAATCAGTCCACCAGCGCCAAATATCCCCAGAAGCGGCAATTCTGCCGATGATACGGTACTCCGAATCTCCTCTGACGTCAGAAACGCACCGCAATTCGATTCGCCCGACCGGGGCATCGGTATCGTGCTCCACCTCGACATCATAATCCACGTACGCGGCCATGCGGAACACGCCGGTCGTGTAGTCCCCGACGCCCTCGTACGGCGACTCGTCGTACCACAGTGGCGGCTCGCCCTGCTGCCGTAGATAGCGCTCCAGAGGATCGTCCGGCGGGGCGAACGCCCGATCCCGTGCTGCCTCCCAAGCACGGTAGGTGGCAGGATCGTAGCACCACCAGAGTGGGTGAGAGGAAGGACTCGAACGAGGACGTTCTTCACACACGAGCTGATCCTCATCGAGTGAAGCGGAAACGAAAGAGACTTCCCCTTCATCTCCATCAAATCGAATCCTCCCAGTTCCAGAGGAATTGAGAGGAGCGTCCGAACTATACGCGCATCGTACGCTTCCACTATAGTGTGCAGTATGTGAGCTATTGCACGTTACAGAATAATCCCGAGAGTTATAGGTTTGCGAGAGCAAGACCGAGACACGGGGCGCATCAACCAGGTAAGTCCAGACGGAATCCGCCCACAACCTTAGTTCCAGCGCCACCACATGTTCCGGCTTCGGCGGTGCCTGCGGCGCGCGGGGGGCGGGCATGGCCGCCAGATCCGCCAGCGTGTACGTGTCGGCCGGGCGCGGGTCGACCCACGGCGTGGGCGTCGGCGTCGGGGTTGGCGTCGGAGTCGGCGGGGGCGGGAGCGGCACCGGCACCTCGACCGTGATGTCGCCGTAGCGGAAGCGCCCGCTGCTGCTGTGACCGTCGTCGAGGGGCAGGGGGATGGTGCCGAGCGTGGCCCAAGAGCCGCCCTCGGGCCGCGCGCTGATGTAGATGGAGCGCGCGTTATTCACGTTCTGCCAGACGCGCACCTCGACGTCCTTCGTCGCGCTGGCCACGGGCACGGCCACGGTGATGTCGCCGTAGCGGAAGCGCCCGTTGCTGCTGTGGCCGTCGTCGAGGGGCAGGGGGATGGTGCCGAGCGTCGCCCAGCTGCCATCCTCGGGCCGTGCGCTGATGTAGATGCGGAGGGCGTCGCGCACGTCCTGCCAGACGCGCACCTCGACGTTGGCGATGGTTTCGGTGGCCGGTTCGGGCGTGGGATCGGGCGGCTCTTCCTGCGCGATAGTCGCCGCGCCGATGGCGACGGCGGCGAACACGGCGAGCAGCGTTCCGGCGATCCAGCCCTTCATGGCGACCTCATTCCAGAGGGCGCGCGGGGAAGCCCCCCGCAGCCCACAGGTGGCGATCGCTTGCAAACGGCCGTCAGAGAGTGTGCCGGGCGGGGGGCGCGAGGCCACCCGCGGGGCACGGGATCGGACCCACTCTCCGGAGTGAGCCGTTTGCAAGCGTGGGGACGCTAGCGCGTCCGCGCGGAGCGGTCAAGCGGATGCGGGATGCGGGCGCGGCTACGCCCGCAGGCGCGCGACGATGGCGGGCAGCGTCTCACCCACGCCGCCGCGCAGGATGGCGCTCGCGTACGGGTCGTACGGCGTTTCCCGCGCGTTGAGGATGACGAGGCGCGCGCCCGCCCGCAGCGCGATCTCCGGCAGCGCCGCCACGGGATGGACGGTGAGCGAGGTGCCGATGGCGAGGAAGAGGTCGCAGGCCGCCGCCGCCCGCTGGGCGCGCTCGATGACGGCGGGCACGAGCGGCTGGCCGAAGGAGATGGTGGCCGTCTTGAGGATGCCGCCGCAGCGCTCGCAATGCGGGTCGTCGTCGCCGCCGCGCACGCGCGCGAGCGCGTCCTCGATGGGGCCGCCGCGCCCGCAGCGCAGGCAGGCGTAGTCGCGCACGGCGCCGTGCACCTCGACCACGCGCTCCGGCGAGGAGCCCGCCGCCTGATGGAGGCCGTCGATGTTCTGCGTGACGAGCGTGTCGAGCCTGCCCAGCCGCTCCAGTTCGGCGAGGGCGTGGTGGGCGGCGTTGGGTTCGGCGGCGCGCATGGGGCTGTGGAGGCGGTTGGCCCAGGCGCGCACGCGGGCCTCGCGGCTGGCCACGTAGTGCTGGATGGTGGCGGCGCGCTCGGCCTCCGGGTTCTTCGTCCACACGCCCTCGGGGCCGCGGAAGTCGGGGATGCCGGAGTCGGTGGAGACGCCCGCGCCGGTGAGGACGGCGACGCGCGCGGCATCGCGCAGCCAGGCGGCGACGGTCTCGACGTCGGGGTCGCGCACGGGGGCAGCCTACCGGCGGCGGGCGGCGCGGGGAACCGGGCGCGTCTGGCGCCATGCGGGCGCTGGCCGTACGCTGGAGGAGCGCCGCGCGCGCCGCTCCCATGCCATGAAAGCCGCCCGCAACGTCGCCCTCGTCACCTGCGCCGCCACGCTCGTCCTGATCGGGGTGGGCGTGTACGTGCGCGCCACGGGGTCGGGGCTGGGCTGCCCCGACTGGCCGACCTGCCACGGGGGCGTGGTGCCGCCGGGCGACCGGCAGGCGGTGATCGAGTTCACGCATCGCGCCGTGGCCGCGCTGGTGGGGGCGCTCGCCATCGCCACGGCGGCGCTGGCCTGGCGATCCTTCCGGCACGCGCCCGCGCCCCTGTGGGCGGCGCTGGCGGCGGTGCCCCTCGTCGGCATCCAGGGCGGGCTGGGGGCGCTCACGGTGGCGCGCGAGCTGCCGCCGGAGATCGTGGCCACGCACCTGCTGCTGGCGGTGGTCATCCTGAGCGTGATGGCCGCCGCCGCCCTCGGCATGCACGCCGAGCTGCGCCGCGGCATGGCTCCCGCCGAACGCGCGGCGGCGCTGCGCGTGGCGCGACGGGCGGGGCTGGCGCTGGCCTTCTTCGCGGCGGTGGTGTGGGTGGGCGGCTGGCTGGGCGAAAGCGGCGCGGCCACCGCCTGCGAGGGCTGGCCCACCTGCAACGGCGGCGTCCTGCCCGGCGCGGACGACCAGCAGATCGCGCACATGGCGCACCGCTACCTCGCCGCCGCGCTGGCCGTGCCGCTGGCACTGGCGGCGCTGGCCATGTGGCGCGAACGCGAGCGGCTGGCTTGGGCCGCGCCCGCCGCCACGGCGGTGGCCGCGCTCTACGCGGCGCAGGTGACGGCGGGCGCGCTGAACGTGTGGTACGCCTTCCCCGACGGGCTGACCGTGACGCACACCGTGCTCGCCGCCAGCCTGTGGCTGACGCTTTCGGCGGCGGCCCTGCCGGGCGCGCTGGCGCTGGCGGGCGAACGGCGCGGGACGCCCCCCGCGCGCGCGGAAGCGCCCGCGTGACCGCCATCGCCGACGCGCGGCGCGTGGCCCCGCGGCTCTCCGCCGTGGTGCGCGACTACGTGGCCATCACGAAGCCGCGCATCATCCTCATGCTGCTGATCACGACCGTGCCCGCCATGGTGGCGGCGGCCGGGGGCTGGCCCTCGACGGCGCTCGTGATCGCAACGCTGGTGGGCGGGGCGGCCTCGGCGGCGGGGGCCAACGCCGTCAACTGCTGGTACGACCGCGACATCGACGCGCTCATGCGGCGCACGCGCGCGCGTCCGCTGCCGCGCGGGGCCATCGCGCCGCGCCACGCCCTGCTCTTCGGCGCGGCCTTGGGCGCGGGCGCCTTCGCCCTCCTCTGGGCGGCGGTCAACCCCCTCGCCGCGGGGCTGACGGCGGCGGCCTTCCTCTTCTACGTGTTCGTCTACACCGTCTGGCTGAAACGGCGTTCCGCGCAGAACATCGTCATCGGCGGAGCGGCGGGCGCCTTCCCGCCGCTGGTGGGCTGGGCGGCGGTCACGGGCGGCATCGCCTGGCCCCCGCTGATCATGTTCGCCATCGTCTTCTTCTGGACGCCGCCGCACTTCTGGGCGCTCTCCCTGCGCCTCGCCGACGACTACCGCGAGGCAGGCGTGCCCATGCTGCCCGTGGCCGCGGGCGAGGCCGCGACGCGCCGCCAGATCCTGGCCTACTCGCTCGTGCTGGCGGCGGTCAGCCTGCTGCTGCCGCTGACGGGCGCGGTGGGCTGGCTCTACGCGGCGGCGGCGGGCGCGGGCGGCCTCGGCTTCGCGGGCCTCGCCTTCCGCCTGTGGCGCCGCCCCGACGCCATCTCCCCGATGCGCCTCTACACCTTCTCGCTGGTCTACCTGGCGGCGCTCTTCCTGGCCATGGCCCTCGACGTGGCCGCGCTCGGCTGAGGCGGCGGGGGCGTATCAGCTTTCGCGTTCGCGCCGCCGCATTTCCGCGCCCGCCAGCTCGGCGATGCGCCGGTGGGGATCGGCGAGGCCGTTGATCGCCTCGATCATGCGCGTGCCCGACACCGCCAGAATCGCGGCGCGTTCGCGCGTCCACGCGGCGTAGGAGTCCGGCGCGTCGTAGTCCGCGACGCTCAGCCCGGCCTCGCCGATTCTCGTGCGGAACACGCGCGCCAGCGCCGCCATGGCGTCCGCGGTCTGCCGCCCCTCCAGCTCGTGGTCCGCCGCCATCGTGCGCAGGCACGGGTCGCAGCGCGCCATGAGGTAGGCGGCAATCTCCGCATCGGGCATCCCCTCGCGGTAGTCGAGCGCGAACCCCTCCCGGCAGCGGCCGCAGCCGTCGGGCGCGCTCACGCCTTGCCGTGGACCGCGTCAATGGCGCCGAGAATGGCGAGCGCGCCGCGCGTCATGGCGATGGTGGAGACGCTGGCGGCGGCGAGAAAGGCGCTCACGCCGCAGCCGCAGGGCTCGTCCTCGCAGGCGCACACGAGCACGTGGCGGTCGGCCAGCCAGCGGGCGCGCGGCGTCTCCGGCTGACAGGGCTCGCACGGGGCGCGATGGCGCGGACAGTGCGGCTGCGCGGCGAGGATGTCGGGCACGAGCGCATCGGCGGCGGCGTGCGTCCCGGCCACCTTCGCGAGGGCGTGGGCCTCCGCCTCGTTCGTGGCGGAAAGGCGCGCCAGCGCGGTGACGCCCGTGGCGACCGCCTGCGCGTCGTACTCGTCCCCGCCGACACTGAGCCGGAAGCCATCCGCGCCCACCACAAGCATTCCGCCCAGCCCCGCGTCCACCTCGCCCAGACGGTCGTACCCGTCGGGCACGGGCAGGTCGCACCCGAAGCGGATGTCGAACGGGTCGTCGCGCTTCGCGTACAGGGCGGTGGCGATGCCAGCGACCGGCATTCAGCAGCTCCTTCCGCGCCCATTCTAGCGCATCCGCTGGACCGTCCCGCGCGGACGCGCTAGAGTGGCCACGCTACCAAGCGGCCCTCCGCCACTGCGCGCTCGCCAACCAGGGCTTACGCCCCCTGCAAGCGCACAGTCTGGCGGCCGTTTGGTAGCGATCACCACCTGGGTGGCGCGGGGGGCTTTCTCCTGCGGCCCGGAATCGGAGAGCGCTTCATGCCCGGTTGCTTCAGGGTGTTTGGCCATATCCTCGGACTCGTGGGTGGCGGCATCGCCGGGTACTTCGCGGGATACGTTACCGCTTCGGCGATTGCGGGGGACGTGTGCAACGACTGGTTCGTCGAGAATGTCCGCGGCTACACGTGCGACCCTGCTGCCAGCTATGGCGCGGGGAGCATTTTGGGGGGCGTCGTGGTGGGGCTGATCGTCCTCCTGGTCGTCTGGCTGGTGACCTACGCCATCGCGAACGTCATAGCTTCGGCTGGAGGGTAGGCGCTCCGCCCTCGGCCCGGCACTCCCCTGCTTGCCGCAGTCGCTGGCCGGGGCCAGCATGGCCGCTCGCTGGACCGTTCCGGCCGGGCCTGCTAAGGTTCTCGTGCCGTGCGGGCCAAGCAAGGCTCGGGCGGGTCAAGGATGCTAGGACAGGAATGATCACCAAGGTCCACTTTCACCGCTTCAAGCAGTACAGGGAGAAGACCTTCGATCTTCACCCCGAAGGTATCTCGCTTGTGGCGGGGGGAAATAACTCTGGAAAATCCACGCTCCTTCAGGGCTTGGCGATCTGGGAATTTTGCCGGATGGTTTTGGAGATGGAGCGAGGACCGGAAGTGCTTTTCCGGGGTGCTAATCGGCAAGGCCTTGGGCTTGGGGATGAAGAGTTCTCTCCTATTGCTGTGCCGTCTCTGAGTCATCTGTGGACGAACCTCAAGACCCAAAAGGAGAAGGAGAAAGACGGGTATACTCTCCATATTGGCACTGAATGGGGAGAGAACAGGAATCTGCATTTCGGGCTCTCGTTGGTCAATGACCGCCTTTTCATCAAAGTGCTCAGTTCGAGCATCAGGCCCGGAGATCGAGTTCCTCGAATTGCCTATCTTCCGTCCTTTGCGGGAATGGTTGATAAAGAAGAGCGGGTCTCGTTGGCGATTCGGCGGCGTCGAATTGGCGAAGGTTTGTCTGGATCTGTTCTGCGGAATATTCTCCTTGATATGTACAATACTAACGAAAGAGAGCGCATGAGGCTCAGGGATGGACGCTCGAAAATCAGGGATCGCGACTTGAGGAAGCTCAGGAGGGATGATCCATGGGAAAGGCTCCAGAGAACCTTGCGTTCTATCTTTGGAATTGAGCTGATCATGACTCCATTCAGTGAAGAATACCATTCTTATATCCGTTCTGAAATAGCTAAGGGTGAATATTTCGATGGAAGATTCAAGCGAAGGCGGGGCTATCGGAAGCGCGATCTGATGGTCGAAGGAAGTGGTTTTCTTCAGTGGCTTAGTGTTTATGCGCTGGCGTTTTCTGCGGACATTGATGTGATTCTTCTGGATGAGCCTGATGCGCATCTTCATCCTGTCCTTCAAACTAGGTTGATGGATAATCTCAAAAGTGAGGTTGGGAAGAAGCAAATCCTGCTGGCAACTCATTCTGCCGAAATGATAAAGCGATCTAGTGCGCTTAGTATTCTGGAAGTTAGTAAGAACCGGTATCTCAAATTTGATTATCAGAAAATTGCACTGCTTGAAGGGATCGGTGCAGGTTACTTTCCCAAGATTGATCGAGCTCGCTATACCAAACAAGTCTTGTTCGTAGAAAACGAAAGCGACTTCGAAATTTTAGAAGCACTTTCCCAGAAGATGGAGATTGATTGTCTTGATAATTGGGTGATATGGCCTTCTATCTACGGTCATCGAGAACGCAGGCAACTTTTTCTCGGCTTACGTGATGAAATTTCTGGACTTGTTGCAGCCAGTATCCGGGATCGGGACGACAGAATTTCCGCTGATATTACGGAGAATTTGACCGCTAAAGGCGATGATCCTGTCGATGACTTCATGAAACTGACTTGGAAGAGAAAGATGATCGAAAACTATCTTATTTTCCCACTTGCATTGGCAGAGGCTAGTGGTAAAACCATTGAGGAAATTAATAAGCTACTGTCTGTGTCGTATGGACTCTCTATCGGGGATTCTTTTCCCGATCATGATGCTCCACAGGCTATCTTGGATGCAGATGGGAAGGATATTCTCCATGCTCTTGGCGTGCATCCGATTTCTGTGGTCGAAGCACTGCCTACGGAGATGATCCCCGCTGATATTCGAAAGATCCTTGCTCTTTTGGATTGTAGTGTTTCGTCCTAGCTACCCCTACTCGCGCCGTTCGCCCCAGCGGTCCCAGTGCACCGCCTCCATACGAACCCTCTGGCGCGCGGGGGCGGGGGCGGCGATACTGCCGCCGTGGCCAGCGAACGCGCGGACATCGCCATCGTCGGGGGCGGCGTCATCGGGGCGGCCTGCGCGTGGCACCTCGCGCGGCGCGGGGCCAGGCCGCTCGTGATCGAGGGCGCGACGGTGGCGCACGCCGCCAGCGGCAAGGCCGCCGGGCTGCTCTCCCCGCTCATGCCGCCCGCCGACCGCCAGACCGTCGCGCTCGCGCCCCTGACCGAGCGCGGGGCGGCGCTCCACGCCACGCTCGCGGAGCTGCTGGACGGGCCGGGAACCTACGACTACGCGCCCTACGAGAGCTGCGCCGTGGCGCGGGACGCGGACGAGGCGGCGGCGCTGCGGGAGGACGCGGAGGCGGTGGGCGGCGAATGGATCGCGCCCGAGGCCCTCGCCGAGCGCTGCGCCTGGCTCGACCGGCCCGCCGCCGGGGGCCTGCTGCTGCGCTCCGCCCAGCTCGACCCGGCCAAGTTCACGCTGCGGCTGATGGAATCGGCGAAGGGCATGGGCGCGTCGCTGCGCACGGGGCGGGCGGCGGGGCTGCTGGGCGGGCCCGACTACGTCTCCGGGGTCGAACTGGAGGGCGGCGACGCCGTTTCCGCCGACGCCGTGGTGCTGGCGCTGGGGCCGTGGACGCACCGCGCCGCCGCGTGGCTGGACCTGCCCCTGCCCGTGCGCCCGCTGAAGGGCGAGATCGTGCGCCTCGAACCCGCCGCCGAGCCGCCGCCGGGCGGCTTCTCCGATTTCGACGGCCAGTACGCCGTCACGAAGCCGGGGGGCATGGTGTTCGCGGGCACGACGGCGGAGGACGCGGGCTTCGACGACGCGCCCACGCCCGCGGCGCGCGCGCGCATCCTCGCGGAGGTGGCGCGGCGCACCTCGCGGCTGGAGGGCGCGCGCGTGGTCGACCAGACGGCCTGCCTGCGGCCCCTCTCGGCGGACGGCCTGCCGCTCATCGGGGCGGCGCCGGGGCGGCGGGGCGCGTGGGTGGCGGCGGGACACGGGCGCAAGGGCATCCTGCTCTCGCTGGCCACCGGCGAGGCCATCGCGGAGTTGATGCTGGACGGGCGCGCCACGCTCGACCTCGCGCCCTTCGACCCGGCGCGCTTCGGGGCGCGAGCGTGAGCGCGGAGCTTGGCTGGCCGTCCGTGCTGACCCACCGCATGGAGCGCCAGCACCTGACCGCGCGGCGTCCGCGCGGGGAGCTGGCGGCGGTGACCGGGGCCATCGGCGGGCTGCACGCGCAATCGGCGTCCGCCGCCGAGCTGGCGGCCTGGGCGCGCATCGACGGCCTGCGGCCCGGCGACCTCGAACGCGAGCTGTGGGAGCGGCGCGCGCTGGTGAAGACGTGGGCCATGCGGGGCACGCTCCATCTGCTGCCGGCGGACGAGTACGGCCTCTGGCAGGCCGCGCTCGATACCTTCGACCACTACCTGAAGGGCGCGTGGCTGCGCGGCTTCTCCATCGCGCGCGAGGAGCTGGAGGCGCTGCTGGACGCGGTGCGCGACGCGCTCGGCGGCGAGGGCCTGACGCGCGACGAGCTGGCCGACGCCGTGGCCGCGGCGACCGGTTCGCCCGCGCTGGGCGGGAAGCTGCGCGACAGCTGGGGCGCGTACCTGAAGCCCGCATCCTTCCGCGGCGCGCTCTGCTTCGGGCCGAGCCGCGGGCGCAACGTGACCTTCGTCAGCCCCAAGGCATGGCTGGACGCGCCGCCCGGCCCGCCGCCGGAGGATGCGCTCGACGCCGTCACCCGCCGCTACCTCGACGCCTACGGTCCGGCCACGGCGGCGGAGTATTCGCGCTGGTGGGGGCCGCGCCGCCCTCCGCAGGCTCTGCGCCGCTTCCGCGCGCTCGGCGACGAGGCCGTCGAGGTGGCCGTCGAAGGCGAGCCGCACTGGGCGCTCGCCGACCGCGTCGAGGCCATCGCCGGGGCCGCGCCATGCCGCGCCGTGCGCCTGCTGCCCGCCTTCGACCCGTACGTGATCGCCTCGCCGCGGGACGAAGCGGCGGTGCTCGCGCCGGAGCACAAGGCGCGCGTGCACCGGCCGCAGGGCTGGATTTCGCCCGTGCTGCTCGTGGACGGGCGCATCGAGGGCGTGTGGCGGCACGAGCGCGCGGGCGGACGGCTGGACGTGCGCGTCGAGCCCTTCGCGGAGCAGCCCGCCTGGGCGCGCGCGGGCGCGGAAGCGGAGGCGGAGCGGCTCGCCGCCTTCTTCGGGGAGCCGCTCGCGTTCAGCTGGGACTGAGCGGCGCTAGCCGTCCTCCGGCTTGACGATGCCGCGCGTCCAGAAGGGGTCGAGCGCCTTGAGCACGGCGCGCTCCTCGTCGCCGGAGAGGCCGCCGGGCTCAGCCTCGTCCGCGCGCCGCTCCCTGCCGGGCAGGACGGGCGCGGAGCCGTCGTCCTCCGGCCCCCAGCGCATGCGCGCGGCGCTCCTGGCCAGCCGCGCCAGCTCGCTCACGGACCGCGGTTCGGCCATGGCTTCCCTCGCTACTTCGCCTTCTCGAAGCTGAGGTTGAGGTTCCAGAGGCCCAGCATGATGCCGGGCTGGTGGCGGAAGTCGTTCTGGCCGGGCGTGAAGGAGATGCCGTCGAGGCGCTCGAAGAGGCGCTCCCAGGCGATGTTCTGCTCCAGCCGCGAGATGCCCGCGCCGGGGCACACGCGGATGCCCTGCGAGAAGGTCATGTGGCGGCCCGTGTTGGCGCGCGCGAGGTCCACGTCCGCCGGGCAGGGGAACTCCTCGGGGTCGTGGTTGGCGGCGCCGTAGCGCAGGTGGAGGATCGATCCGCGGGGGATCTTCACGCCGCGCAGCTCCACGTCCCTGGCCGTCATGCGCGTGGAGAGGCCCTGCGTGGGGGCCTGGATGCGCAGCCCCTCCTCCACGAAGAAGCGGATGCGGGAGCGGTCGGCCTTGATCGTGTTCCACAGGTCGGGTTCGCGCGCCAGCAGCTCGGCCTCGGCGGCGATGGCGTACTGCGTGGTCTCCAGCCCGCCGATGTGCATGCCGAAGACGACGCCCACCACCTCGGAGTCGGTGAGCTTGCGGCCCATGTACTCCACCTGCGTGAGGAAGGTGGTCATGTCGTCCCCGGGGTCCTGCCGCTTCTTCGTGACCTGCGCCTGCACGTACTCCATGAACTCGCCGAGGTCGCGGGCGTTCTCCGCCTCTTCCTGCTCGCTCATGAGGTTGCGGTGGCCCTTGCCGTAGACGAAGCGGCGCACCTGCGCCTGCCCCCAGACGCGCAGCTGGGGCATGTCCTCGAAGGGGAAGCCGAGGATGGTGGTCATCACCATCTGCGGCAGGGGCGCGGCGAACTCCTCGACGAAGTCGATCTCCGGCGGCTGGCGGTCGATCCAGGCGTCGATCAGCTCGTCCACGTAGCGCGTCACCATGGGGCGGTGGCGGGGGGCGCCGGTGGCCCCCACCCACGGGTCGGTCAGCTGGATGCGGTGCTGCTTGTGCAGCTCCATGTTGGGGCGCAGGGTGTTGCGCGCCATGGCGTCCAGCAGCACGGAGTGGTCGTCCTCCTCGGTCCGCTCGAGGCCGGCCCCGCCGTAGGTGGGCTGGGGGAAGGTGTAGGGATCGCGAATGATCATCGCGATGTCCTCGTACTTGGTGATGACGAAGCCGTCCGTGTCGGGCGTGGTGCCCTCGCCGGGGATGCGCAGCACGGGCGCTTCCTCGTGCAGGATCTTGTAGGACTCGAACCAGTGCTCCTGCTGGCCGGGCGCGAAGAGGTCGACGTCGTCCAGCTTCATCGGGCACTCGGCCGTGGCGTCGATCATCTCCTGGTACATCGTCTCGGTCATCGGGCTCCCCCATGTTCGTCCGCGCGGGGCGTGCGAGCGCCCGCGTCCGTCCCCCGTAGCATACCGCGCCGCGCCGCGTGTGGCACGCCGCTCAATCGAAGAGCAGCGCGAGGTCCATGCCGATGAGCGTCAGGCTCAGGCCCAGCCACAGGATCGTGATGATCCAGAACAGCCGCGGGTTCTCCGCGCGATGGATCGGCTCCACGAGGAACGCCACGCCCGTGACCAGGGACGGCGCCGACCAGATCAGGAAGATCAGACCCCAGATCCACTGGTAGTCGAACAGCACGGCCACCACGACGACGGCGAGCGCCGCCAGCGTGAACCAGCGGATGCCGCTGGCGCCGAGCGCGCGCCGGCGGTCGAAGCTCACGGCGCGCGCTCGACGTGGCGCGGGGGCGGCTCCTCGCCCAGCAGCCGCCAGCCGAGGTAGTGATGGAAGTCCGCCACCACGCGCTCCAGCGGCACGAGCCGCCCGCCGCTGGAGCGGCGCGCGTTCATGCCCGCCTGGGCGCGCTCGCAGATGGCGCGGTCCTCCTCGAGGAAAGCGGTGGCGAAGCCGTCGGAGACCATGCGCGTGACGAAGTCGGGGCGCGCCTTCGTGAGCGACCCGCTGAACACGCGCGTCGTCGTGGGGGAGAGCGGATGGGCGACAAGCCAGTCCCACGAATCCGCGTTGACGATGCCCACGAACGAAGGCGGGATGGAGACGAGCGTGTAGCGGTCGCCGCCCGCGCCGTCGCCGCCGAGCAGCTTCCCCACGATCCCGCCGCCGTCCCGCACGATGGCCCCGCCCGTGAGGGTCCACGCCGCCGATCCCTCGATGTAGTAGGCCCCGCGCGTGGGCGTGACCTTCTCCAGCGTGTCGGCGTGCACCTTGAAGAGGTGGTAGCTCTCGATGCCGTTCTCCATGATCAGTTTCCAGTTGGACTCCCAGATTTCGGGCGCGGCGAGCGACCCCGTCACCGTGAACGACGCCATGTCGTAGCCGGCGAGATGGGGCGCGATGCCCGCCAGCCGCTCCGCCAGCGGCGGCGTCTCCTGCGAGAGGCACACGAAGACGACGCCCATCCAGGTCTCGACGCGGAAGGTGGGCAGGCAGTGCTCCTCCGGATCGATGTCGACGCCGCGCGCGTAGGGCGCGCCGCGAAAGGCGCCCTCGTCGCTGTAGCTCCAGGCGTGGTAGGGGCAGACGATGCGGCCGTCCTCAAGGCGGTCGGCCCCCGGTTCGAGCATGAGCGTGCCGCGGTGGCGGCAGACGTTGGAGAGCGCGCGCAGCTGGCCGTCCGCGCCGCGCACCAGCGCGACCGGTTCGCCGCCGACGTCGATGGCGAGGCAGTCGCCGGGCTCCGCCAGCGCCGCCTCCGCGCAAACGGCCACCCAGTCGTCCCCGAAGAGGCGCTCCAGCTCCAGTTCGAAGAGCGCCTCGTCGCGGTAGGCGGCGAAGGGCAGGGCGCTCGCCTCCCCGACGGGGGCCATGGCCGTGGCCAGCAGCTCACGCGCGGGGGATTCGGCCATGCGCGCAGTCTACAACCCGTCAGTCGGCGTCGTACGGCGCGATGTCCTCGCCCACCATGCGGATGCCCCGGTCGGCGGGCGCGAGGGCGAGCGGCAGGCGGCCCCAGCCCATGCCGCCCGCGAGGAAGCCGAGCACGAGCTGGTTGAGGCTCGTGCCCTGGCGGTTCGCCTCCCGCGCGAGCGCGCCGTGGAGTTCGGCGGGCATGCGCACGCGGAACTGGCCGCTGTAGTCGGGCTCCTCCGCCGGTTCGGGCACGGGCCGCCCCTCGGCGCGCGCGGCGGCGATCCACTCCGCCATGGCGTCGCGCACGTTCTCCATCGCCTCAGCCTCGGTTTCGCCGTCGGACATGCAGCCCGGCAGCTCCTCGACCGTGGCCAGCCAGTAGGGCCCGTCGTCGCCGCCGTCGTCGCGCTGCTGCAGGCGGAAGTGGTAGGGCTCCCGCAGGTACGCTTCCGTCTTCATCGGTCACCTCCTGAATGGCTTTCACCGTCTGGTCCACGTAGGGCGCGCGCACCTTGCGGCGCTGGGGAATGCTGAGGATGCGTTCGAGCCGCGGGTGCGTGTACACCTTGTGGCTCGTGCCCTGCTGCCGCGAGGTGAAGCCCGCGCGCCGCAGCAGCGTGTTGAGTTGCGCCGCGGAGACGTTGTTGCGCCGCCGCTTGAGCGCCCGAAGTTCCGTGGGCCAGTCCCGCACCATCAGCGCCTCCGCCGTTCGCGTTGGCGGCCCACTTTGCCACATCGCCTCCTTTCGCGGGAATGGTACCACACACGGAACCACGCGCAAGCGAAGGGACGGAAGCGGCTACGGGGCCATCGCCGCCACGGCCACGGCCTCGACCTCGAGCAGGAAATCGGGATGGAAGAGCGCGGAGACGTAGACGAGGCTGAGCGCGGGCGGGTTCGCGGGCGTCCCCCAGACGCGCTGGAAGGCTTCGTAGGCGGGGAGGGCGGGCTGGCCCGCCACCACGTACACGGTCATCTTCACCACGTCGTCGATGCCCGCCTCGGCGGCGGCGAGCACGGCCAGCAGGTTGCGCCCCGTCTGTTCCGCCTGCGCCGCCACGTCGCCCTTGCCGACGACGTTCCCCCCGGCGTCCACGGCGCTCTGGCCGCCCACCCAGACGGTGCGGTAGGTGCCCTCGACGGCGACGGCCTGCGAGAAGGCGGGGTTGCGGGGAAGCCCTTCGGGGTTGAGGTGGCGGACGGTCACGGCATTCTCCTGTGGGGGCATGATAGCGGGGACGTTCCCGCGCGGCGCTTGCGAAACGCAGGCATCCTGCCACAATGACGGCATGGCGGTGCGGATCACCATCCGGAACGTCCCCGACGAAGTGCGCGACGAATTGGCCGCGCGCGCGACCCTGCGGCGCCAGTCCATGCAGGAGTTCCTGCGCGGCGAACTGGAGCGCATCGCCTCGCGGCCCGCGATCGACGAACTGTTGCGCGACATCCGCGCCGCGAAGGCGGGAACCCGCATTGAGCCGGAAGCCATCCTGCGGGCCCGCGACGCCGACCGCCGGTGACCATCGTCATCGACGCCTCCGCCCTCGTGGCCGCCTTGACCGACTCCGGTGAGGAGGGGCGCTGGGCGGAAGCGGCGCTGGCATCCGGGGAACCGCTTGCCAGTCCCGAACTGGCGCTGGTTGAGGCCACGAACACTCTGCGCCGCATGGAGGCCGCCAGCAGGATTTCTCCAGGGCAGGCGACCGACGCGCACCGGAATCTCCTGCACTTCGACCTCGAATTGTTCCCCTTCGCGCCGTTCGCCGGGCGCGTCTGGGCGCTGCGCGGCACGGTCAGCAGCTACGACGCCTGGTACGTGGCCTTGGCCGAGGCTCTGGATTGCCCGCTCCTCACGCTCGACCGCAGGCTGGCCCGAGCGTCCGGCCCCCGTTGCCCGATCATCACGCCGCACGGCGGGGGAGCGCTGGCTCCCCGGCGAGGATTCGAACCTCGAACCTAGCGGTTAACAGCCGCTCGCTCTACCATTGAGCTACCGGGGAACGGGCCCCCAGTTTCGCGCCGCTCCGCTGAAGGGGCAACCGCCAGCCGCGCCCGCACTCCACCCCGCCGGGAGCGCCGCCGTGGGCCGGACCCGTACGGGCGCGCCTCCCCTGCCCTGGCCCCGCCGCCTCTGGCGCTTCTGGCTGGTCGCCTGGAACTTCGCCGTCATCTACCTCGGCTACAAGCGCGTCCAGCGCATGCGCGGGCTGGACGCGGATGCGCGGCGGCGGCGCTACGCCGCCCAACACCGCGCCACCGCCGAGCGCCTCTACCGGCTGGCCGTGCGCATGGAGGGGCTGCTGATCAAGGCCTGCCAGTTCCTCAGCAGCCGCGCCGACATCGCCCCGCCCGAGCTGGTGGGCGGGCTCGCGCGGCTGCAGGACGCCGTGCCCGCGCGGCCCTGGCGCGCCATCGCGGAGCAGATGCGGCGCGAGCTGGGCGCGCCGCCGGAGCGCGTCTTCGCCCGCATCGAGCGCGCGCCCATCGCCTCCGCCTCGCTGGCGCAGGTGCACCGCGCCCGCACGCGCGACGGGCGCGAGGTGGCCGTGAAGGTGCAGTACCCCGGCATCGACCGCGTGGTGGAGACGGACCTGCGCAGCATCTCCCTGCTCGTCGACCTGCTCGCGTGCATCGAGCCGAACTACGACTTCCGCATGATCGCCGCGGAGATGGGGCGCAACGTGCCGCGCGAGCTCGACTTCGCGCGCGAGGGCGGCAGCGCCGAGCGCGTGGCCCGCGAACTGGCCCACCGCGCGGACGTGCGCGTGCCCGTCATCGTCTGGGAGCACACGGCACGGCGCGTGCTCACCATGGAGTACATCGACGGCGTCAAAATCTCCGACACCGACGAACTGCTGGCGCGCGGCATCGACCCCAACGCCGTCGCGCGCATCATGATGGAGGCCTACTGCGAGCAGATTCTGGTCAACGGCTTCTTCCACGCCGACCCCCATCCGGGCAACCTGCTGGTGCTGCCGGGGCCGGTCGTCGTCTTCCTCGATTTCGGGCTGAGCAAGGAGCTGCCGGACGACTTCCGCCGCACCTACAACCGCTTCACGCTGGCCGTCATGGGCCAGAACGACGCGGGCATGGTGGACGGCTTCCAGAAGCTCGGCTTCCGCACGCGGTACGACGAGCCGGCCACGCTGGTGGCGCTGGGGCGCTCCTTCTTCGAATCGGCGGGACCGGCGCAGCGCCCCTACGCCGACGCCGACGTGGTGGGCGAGGTGAACGAGCGGCTGGCGCGGCTGCTGGCCGAGAACCCCGTGACCGAGGTACCGCCCGACATCCTGCTCATCCTGCGCGTGCTGGGCCTCATGAGCGGCCTGCAGAAGCGGCTCGACAGCACCGTGGACATGGTGGGCACGATCACGCCCTTCGCCGAGGGGCAGGTGGCGGCGGACGCGGCCTCCGGCGGCGGCTGAGCGCGGGCCCTATACTGGCGGCGATGGCCAGCCCCGACTGGACGAACCAGCTCTACTTCGGCGACAACCTCGACATCCTGCGCGAGCACGTCCCCGACGAGTCCGTCGACCTCATCTATCTCGACCCGCCCTTCAACTCCAGGGCCACCTACAACATCCTCTTCCGCGAGAAATCGGGCGAGGAGTCCGCCGCCCAGATCACCGCCTTCGACGATACCTGGCACTGGGACCGGGGCGCGGCGGCCGCCTACCACGACGTGATGACGAACGGGCCGGCGAAGCTGGTGGACCTGCTGGATGCGATGCACAAATTCCTCGGCCAGAACGACATGATGGCCTACCTCACGATGATGACGCAGCGCATGATCGAGCTGCACCGCGTGCTCAAGCCCACGGGCAGCCTCTACCTGCACTGCGACCCCACGGCCAGCCACTACATCAAGCTGCTGCTCGACGGCACGTTCGGCGCGCGCGCGTTCCTCACCGAGATCACGTGGAAGCGCACGAGCGCCCACAACGACACGCGGCAGGGTCGCCGCCAGCACGGTCGCATCCACGACACCATCTTCTTCTACGCGAAGGGCGATCAGTGGCCGTGGAGGCCCATCTACACGGAGTACGACGAGCAGTACGCGGACCAATTCTACCGGCACGTCGAGCCCGAGACCGGGCGCAGGTACGGGCTTGACAATCTGACCGGACCGGGGGGAGCGGCCAAGGGCAATCCGGAGTACGAGGTGCTGGGCGTCACCCGCTACTGGCGCTACAGCCAGGAGCGAATGGACGAACTCCTGGAGGAAGGGCGAGTCGTCCAGTCCCGCCCCGGAGCAGTGCCGCGCTACAAGCGCTACCTCGACGAGATGCCCGGCACGGCGCTCCAGGACGTGTGGACCGACATCCCGCCCATCAGCGCGCGGGCGCGCGAGCGCCTTAGCTATCCCACGCAGAAGCCGGAGGCCCTGCTCGAACGCATCATCGCATCCTCCAGCAACGAGGGCGATGTCGTGCTCGACCCCTTCTGCGGATGCGGCACCACCGTGGCCGTGGCCGAACGCCTCGGACGCAAGTGGATCGGCATCGACATCACTCACATCGCCATCGCCCTGCTCAAGAGCCGCCTGCACGACTCCTTCGGCGACGACCTCTCCCCCTACGCCGTCATCGGCGACCCCAAGGACGTCGAGAGCGCCCGCGCCCTCGCCGTCGCGAGCGAACACGACGGGCGCTACCAGTTCCAGTGGTGGGCGCTCGGCCTCGTCGAGGCGCGCCCCGTGAAGGAGCGCGGGCCCGATGCCGGCATCGACGGCTTCATCACCTTCTTCGACGACGAGAGCGGCAGGGCCAAACGCATCGTCGTGCAGGTCAAGAGCGGGCGCGTGGGGCGCGCCGACATCGCCACCCTCAAGGGCGACGTGGAGCGGGAGGGGGCCGTGATCGGGCTGTTCGTCACGCTCGCCGAACCGACCGAGCCGATGCGGCAGGAAGCGGTGGCGGCGGGCTTCTACGAGCCGGAGCACTTCCCCGGCCAGCTCTACTCGCGCATCCAGATCCTCACCATCGAGGCGCTGCTGTCGGGGGAGGAGCAGGCGGAGTATCCGCGCATGGCGCCCCCCGCCACCTTCCGTCGCGCCCCGCGTCGCCGTCGCGCCGAGGGCTCGCAGGGCGCGCTGCAATAGGCATTTGCGCGTAGGCCGCCGAACCCGCTAACCTGCGCTAGCCCTTTAAGATGGTCCCGCGAGGCCGCCAAGGGAGGAGGCGCCGGCATGACCGGCTGGCCCGACGCACGCGCCATTCCCCACCACACCGGTCTCTTCCCGTCGTGAGCCCCGTCGAACTGCAGCGGGGCGAGGAGCTGGCGCGCACCATCCGCCGTCTGGCGCACGAGATCATCGAGAGCCACGGGGGCGCGCGCGGGCTGTACCTGATCGGCCTGCTCACGCGCGGGGCACCGCTGGCGGAGCGGCTGGCGGCGGCCATCGAGGCGTTCGAGGGCGAGCGCCCGCCCGTGGGCGCGCTCGACACCGGCCTCCACCGCGACGACCTGGCGCAGCGCGCGCCGCCCCCCTCCGTGCGCCCCAGCAGCATCCCCCGCGGGCTGGAGGGCGCGACCGTCGTGCTCGTGGACGACGTGCTCTACACGGGCCGCACCATCCGCGCGGCGCTGGACGCGATCATGGACTTCGGGCGGCCCGCGCGCGTGCGCCTGGCCGTGCTCGTGGACCGCGGCCACCGCGAGCTGCCCATCCGCCCCGACTTCGTGGGCCGCAACATCCCCACGGCCCCCGCCCAGACGGTCGAGGTGCGGCTGGCGGAAACGGACGGCGAGGACGCCGTCTACCTGCTGGAGGGAGAGGAACGCCATGGCGAGCATTGAGACCATCGCCCCCGCCGCGGACGCGCCCCCCGTCGCCGCGACGCCGCAGCCGCCGCCCGCGCCCGTTCCCGCCGCGGGCACGGCCTGGGCGCGCAAGGATTTGCTGGACACGGACGCGCTTTCGGCGGCGGAGATCGCGCTCGTGCTGGAGACGGCGGAGGCCATGGCCGAGGTGCGGGAACGGCCCGTGGCGCGCGTGGCCGCGCTGCGCGGCACCACCGTGGTCACGCTCTTCCACGAGCACAGCACGCGCACGCGCGCCAGCTTCGAGCTGGCCGCCAAGGCGCTGGGCGCGGACGTGGTGAACCTGGCCGCCTCCGCCAGCAGCGTGGAGAAGGGCGAGTCGCTGGTCGATACGGTGCGCACGCTGGAGGCCATCGGCGCGGACGTGCTGGCCCTGCGCCATCCCGCCTCGGGGGCGGCGGCGCTGGCCGCGCGCCACACCGCCGCCAGCGTCGTGAACGGCGGCGACGGCGCGCACGCCCATCCCACGCAGGCCCTGCTCGACCTGTACGCCATGCGCCGCCACCTGGGCGAGCTGGCGGGGCGCAAGGTGGCCATCGTGGGCGACGTGCTGCACAGCCGCGTGGCCCGCTCCAACCTGTGGGCGCTGCTGGCGGCGGGCGCGCACGTCGCGCTCTGCGGACCGGCCACGCTGCTGCCGCGCACCCTGGCCGCGCCGCGCACCCTCGCCGAGGACACGGGCGCGGGCTCCTGCGAGGTCACGAGCGACCTCGCCGCGGCGCTCGCGGACGCCGACGTGGTGATGGCCCTGCGCATCCAGCGCGAGCGGCAGGAACGGGGCCTGCTGCCCTCCCTGCGCGACTACGTGCGCCAGTACCAGATCACGGAGGAACGGCTCGCATGGGCGCGTCCGCACGCCATCGTCATGCACCCGGGGCCCATGAACGAGGGCGTCGAAATCGCGCCCGAGGTGGCCCACGGCCCCCGCTCCGTGGTCGAGGAACAGGTCGCGAGCGGCGTGGCCGTGCGCATGGCCGTGCTCTACCTGCTGGCCACGGCGAGGCGGCGGTGAGCGCCCTCCTCATCCGCGGCGGGCGCGTCGTCGATCCGGCGGCGGGACGCGACGAGCGCGCCGACGTGCTCATCGCGGACGGGCGCGTGCGCGCCATCGGCGCGGGCCTCGGGGCCGACGGCGCGGAGACGCTCGACGCCGGGGGCTGCGTGGTCGCGCCCGGCTTCGTCGACCTGCACGCGCATTTGCGCGAGCCCGGCTTCGAGCAGAAGGGCACGCTCGCGACGGAGACGGAGGCGGCCCTGCGCGGCGGCTTCACCACCGTCTGCGCCATGCCCAACACGCAGCCGCCGCCCGATTCCGCCCCCGCCGTGCGCGGGCTGCTGGAGCGGGCGGAACGCGACGCGCGCGTGCGCGTGCTCCCCGTGGGCTGCGTCACCGCCGGACGCGCGGGGCGGCGGCTGGCGGAGCTGGCGGAGCTGGCCGAGGCGGGCTGCGTGGCCGTGAGCGACGACGGCGATCCCGTGGCCGGGGGCGACCTGATGCGCCACGCGCTGGCGCTGGCGGGCGCGCTCGGCCTCGTGCTGGCCGAGCACTGCGACGACCCCGCCCTCAGCGCCGGGGGCGTCATGCACGAGGGCGCGACGGGCGAGCGGCTGGGCCTGCGCGGGCAGCCCGCCGCCGCCGAGGAGGCCGCCGTGGCGCGCGCCATCGCCCTGTGCGAACTCACCGGCGGGCGGCTCCACCTCATGCACCTCAGCGCCGCGGGCAGCGTGGAGCAGGCGGCGCGGGCGAAGGAGCGCGGCCTGCCGGTCACCTGCGAGGTCACGCCCAGCCACCTCTTCCTCACGGAGGAGGCGGTGGCGGGCGGCGGCGCGTCCCCCGCCTACGACACCGCCGCCAAGGTGAACCCGCCCCTGCGCACGGAGCGCGACCGGCAAGCCCTGCTGGCGGGCGTGAACGCGGGCGTGATCGACGCCATCGCCACCGACCACGCGCCGCACGCGCCCGAGGAGAAGCTGCGCGAGTTCGACGCCGCCCCCTTCGGCATCAGCTGCGCGGAGACGGCGCTGGCCACGGTGACGACGCTGGCCGCGCGCGGCGAACTCGATGCCGCCGCCGCCCTGCGCGCGCTCACGCACGGCCCGGCGCGGGCGTTCGCGCTCGACCGCCACGCGCCCGGCGCGGGAACGCTCACGCCCGGGCTCGCCGCCGACGTGACCGTCTTCGACCCGGACGAGCGCTGGACCGTCGATCCGGCGCGCTTCGCCTCAAAGGGGCGCAACACGCCGCTCGCGGGCATGGAACTGCGCGGACGGGTGCGGGCCGTCGTGGTCGCGGGCGAGCTGCGGTACGCCGCCCCGCTGGCGGAGGCCGCGCATGGCTGAGGCGCGGCTGGTGCTGGCCGACGGCGCGGTGTTCGAGGGGCATGCGGCGGGCGCGTCCGGCCACGCCGAGGGCGAGGTCGTCTTCAACACCTCCATGACCGGCTACCAGGAGATGCTGACGGACCCCTCCTACGCGGGGCAGCTGCTCACGCTGACCTACCCCCTGATCGGGAACTACGGCGTGGACGAGGCGGTGGAGGAATCGGGGGCGATCCAGCCGAGCGGGCTGATCGTGCGGGAGATCGCGCCCTTCGCCAGCCATCCGCGCGCGAGCGGGAGCCTCGGCGGCTTCCTCGCCGAGCGCGGCGTGGTGGCCATCGAGGGCGTGGACACGCGCGCCGTCACGCGCCGCATCCGCCGCCACGGCGTCATGCCCGGCGCGATCACGACCGCCCCCGCGGGCGAGGCGCTGGAACGCCTGCGCGCCATGCCCGCCTACGACGGCGTGGACTGGGCGGCGCGGGTCTCGACGGCGCGGCCCCGGGAATGGCCCGATGGCCCCGCCGAGCCCGCCTTTCGCGTGGCCCTCATCGACGGCGGCGTGAAGCGCAACATCATGCGCTCGCTGGCGGCCCGCGGCTGCGCCGTCTCCGTGCTGCCCGTGGACGCCAGCGCGGACGACGCGCTCGTGCTGAGGCCCGACGGCGTGGTCTGGTCGCCCGGCCCCGGCGACCCGCAAGTGCGGACGGCGCAGGTGGCGGAGGCGCGCCGCCTGATCGGGGCTGTGCCCCTCTTCGGCATCTGCCTCGGCCACCAGGTGATCGCGCGGGCGCTGGGGGCGGACACCTTCAAGCTGCCCTTCGGCCACCGCGGCGGCAACCATCCCGTGCGCGACGAGCGCACGGGGGCGGTCGTCATCACCGCCCAGAACCACGGCTACGCGGTCGATCCGGAGGGGCTGGCCGCCTCGGCGGAGGTGAGCCACGTGAACCTGAACGACGGCACGGTCGAGGGCATCGTCATGCGCGACGAGCCGGTGATGGCCATCCAGTATCATTCGGAGGCGAGCCCCGGGCCGCTGGACAGCATGGGCATGTTCGACCGTTTCGCGGACCTGATGCGCGGGGAGCGCGCGCCGTGACGCGCACCACCGCCCTGCGCCCCGCCGCGCCCGCCGACGCGGACGCCATCGCCTCCATCGCCCGCGCGCTGCGGGGGGAGGCGAACGCGGGGCTGCCCCCCACGCTCGACGCCGCCGACGCGCGCGCCTGGCTGACGCGGCTGGAGACGCGCGGCGCGGCCGCCATCGCCCTGGACGGGTCGCTGCCGGTGGCCTTCGGCGCGGTGGAGGCGGGGGCCGACGATCCCGCCACCGCCGAGCTGGGCGTGTGGGTGCTGCCCGATCACCGCCGCCGCGGCATCGCCACGCGCATCGCCGAGGAGCTGCTGGCGCAGGCGCGCGACCTCGGCTACCGGCGCATCCGCGGGCGGCTGCCGGAGGGCAACGAGCCCGCCCTCAGCTTCCTCTCCGCCATCGGGGGCATGGTGCCCATGCGCAACCCCGACATGACCTTCGAGCTGCCCCTCTAGCGTGGCCGCCGTGGGACGCGCCCGCCCCACGCCCGCCGGGGACGCGCCCTGGTGCGGCTTGCTGCTGGCGGCGGCGGCCACCGCCCTCGCGCTGGGCCTGCTCATCCTCATCGCCAGCTTCACGGGCGAGAACGTGCTCGGCGGCGGGGCGGGGCGCTTCTGGGCGCGGGCCTTCGCGGGCGCGGGCCTGCTCACGGGCCTGTTCCTCGCCCTGCTGGCGCTGGGCCTGCCGGGCGCGGGAACGCAAGCACCACGCCGCCACCTTCCGGCCATCATGGCGGGGGCCGTGGCGGGCGCGCTCACGGGGGCGCTGCTGCTCGACGGGGCCGGGCGCGAGGCCGCCCTCGCGCCCCTGCTGCTGCTCCTGCTGGCGGTGCCGCCGGTGCGCCGCGGCCTCATGCGCCTCGTGCGTCTCGCGGGGCGGCGGGAGGGGCGCGGGCGATGACGAAGCCGGAGAGCGTGCTCATCATCGGCTCCGGGGCCATCGTCATCGGGCAGGCGGCGGAGTTCGACTACGCGGGCACGCAGGCCTGCAAGGCCGTGCGCGAGGAGGGCGTGCGCAGCATCCTCGTGAACTCCAACCCGGCCACCATCATGACCGACCTCGACGTCGCCGACGCCGTCTACGTCGAGCCCCTCACGGCGGACGTGATCGAGCGCATCATCGCGCGCGAACGGCCCGACGGGCTGCTGCCCACGCTGGGCGGCCAGACCGGCCTCAACCTCGCCGTGGAGCTGGCGCAGGCGGGCGTGCTGGAGCGCCACGGCGTGCGCCTGCTGGGCACGCCCCTGGAATCGATCCGGCGGGCGGAGGACCGCGAGCTGTTCAACGAACTGCTGGCCTCCATCGGCGAGCCCGTGCTGGAGAGCGAGAGCTGCGAGACGCTGGAGGCGTGCGAGGCGGCGGCGGCGGCCATCGGCCTGCCCGTGGTGGTGCGCCCCGCCTACACGCTGGGGGGCACGGGCGGGGGCATCGCGCGCACGCCGGAGGAGCTGCGCGCCATCGCCGCCGGAGGGCTCGCCGCCAGCCCCATCACGCAGGTGCTGATCGAGCGCTACCTGGGCGGCTGGAAGGAGGTCGAGTACGAGGTCATGCGCGACGGCGCGGGCACCTGCGTGACCATCTGCAACATGGAGAACCTCGACCCCATGGGCGTGCACACGGGCGACTCCATCGTGGTGGCGCCGTCGCAGACGCTCACGGACAAGGACTACCAGATGCTGCGCTCGGCGGCCCTGCGCATCATCGACGAGCTGGGCATCGAGGGCGGCTGCAACATCCAGTTCTCGCTGGCCCCGCGACAGGACGTGCGCGCCTGGGAGGGGGACCTGCGCGATCCCCTGCCCTACTACGTGATCGAGGTGAACCCGCGCGTCTCGCGCTCCTCGGCGCTGGCCTCGAAGGCCACGGGCTACCCCATCGCGCGCGTGGCCGCCAAGATCGCCTGCGGGCGCACGCTCGACGAGATCCCCAACGCCGTCACGCAACGCACGACCGCCGCCTTCGAGCCCGCGCTCGACTACTGCGTGGTGAAGATTCCGCGCTGGCCCTTCGACAAGTTCGCGCTGGGCGACCGCCAGCTGGGCACGCAGATGAAGGCCACGGGCGAGGTGATGGCCATCGACCGCACCTTCGAGGGGGCGCTCACGAAGGCCGTGCGCTCGCTCGAATTCGGACGGCGCACGCTGCTCTGGGAAGACCCCGCCTGGCGCGGGGAGGGGGCCATCGACCTGTCCGCCACGGACACGCGCCTGTGGGCCCTGATGGCGGCCCTGCGCCGCGAGCGCGCGCCCGCCGCCATCGCCGCCGAGACGGGCATCGACCCGTGGTTCCTCGAACGCCTCGCCCGCATCGCGGCCATGGAGCGCCGCCTGCTCTCCGAGCCGCTCGACGGCGAGCTGCTGCTGGCGGCCAAGCGCATGGGCTTCAGCGACGAGATGGTGGGGCGGCTGGCCGACCGCCTGCCCGATCAGGTGCGCGAGCTGCGCCTCCAGCTGGGCGTGCGCGCCGTCTACAAGATGGTCGACACCTGCGCCGCCGAGTTCGACGCCGTGACGCCCTACTTCTATTCCACCTGGGAGCAGGAGAACGAGGCCGAGCCGCAGGCGGGCGAGCCGGCGGTGGTGCTGGGCAGCGGCCCCATCCGCATCGGCCAGGGCATCGAGTTCGACTACGCCAGCGTGCACGCCGCGTGGGCGCTGCGCGAGGCGGGACGCCGCGCCATCCTCGTCAACTCCAACCCCGAAACCGTGTCCACCGACTTCGACACGAGCGACCGCCTCTACTTCGAGCCGCTGGACGAGGAGGCCATCCGCGCCATCCTCGACAACGAGACGGGCGCGGACGGCGTCGCGCCCCCCAGCATCGTGCAGTTCGGCGGGCAGACGGCGGTGAACCTGGCGGAGCCGCTGCGGCGCGCGGGGATGGCCATCATCGGCTCCGGCACGGAGGCCATCGACACCGCCGAGGACCGCGGGCTGTTCGAGCGCTTCCTGCAGGAGCTGGGCATTCCCCAGCCGCCGGGCGGGGCCGTGCGCACGCTGGAGGAGGCCATGAAGACGGCGCAGGCCATCGGCTACCCCGTGCTCGTGCGCCCCTCCTACGTGCTGGGCGGGCGCGCCATGGAGATCGTGCAGAACCCGCGCGAGATGGTGGGCTTCCTCGCGCAAGCCGCCGAGGCCGCCGAGGGCCGCCCCATCCTCATCGACAAGTACCTCGCCGGGCGCGAGGTGGAGGTGGACGCCATCTGCGACGGCGAGCGCGTGCTCATCCCCGGCATCATGGAGCACATCGAGCGCGCGGGCGTCCATTCCGGCGACTCCATGGCCGTCTACCCGCCCCTGCACCTGGACGACGCCGAGCGCGCCCTCATCCGCGACTACACCGAGCGCATCGTGCTCGGGCTGGGCGCGGTGGGGCTCACCAACATCCAGTACGTGGTGCTGCCGCGCGAGACGGAGGGGCCGCGCGTCTGCGTGCTGGAGGTGAACCCGCGCGCCAGCCGCACCGTGCCCTTCCTGTCGAAGGTGACGGGCGTGCCCATGGTGCGGCTGGCGGTGCGCGCCATGTGCGGCCAGAGCCTCGCCGCGCAGGGGTACGCGGGCGGCCTCTGGCCGGAGCGCGATCTGGTGGCCGTGAAGGCGCCCGTCTTCTCCATGTCCAAGCTGCCCGCCGTCGATACCTACCTGGGGCCGGAGATGAAGAGCACGGGCGAGGTGATGGGCATCGACCGCACCTACGAGGCGGCGCTGGCGAAGGCGCTGCGGGCCGCCGGGCTGGCGCTGGAACCGGCCACGCCCGTGCTCCTCTCCCTGAGCGACCAGACGAAAACGGAGGCGCTGCCGCTCGTGCGCGGCCTGCACGAGGCGGGCTGCCCCCTCTACGCCACGGAGGGCACGGGGGCCATGCTGGAGGCGCTCGGCATCCCCGCCACCACCGTCACCAAGGTGCTCAGCGGCGAGCGCCCCAACGTGGTCGACGTGATCCGCGACGGCGCCGTGCGCTGCGTGCTGAACACGCCCGAGGGGCGGCTCACGGGCTCGCTGCGCGACGGCTTCCACATCCGCCGCGCCGCCGCCGAGCAGCGCATCCCCTGCTTCACCTCGCTCGACACCGCGCGCGCCGCCATCGAGGCCATGCGCGGCGCCGTGTCCCCCGCCGTCGCGCGCCTCGACGAGTACGTGAACGGCGCGCCGCCGTGATCCGCGAGCGCGCCACCGTGCTCTCCAACGAGCCATCCCACGAGGGCGGCGTCGTGCTCTGGCTGGACGCGCCCGCGCTGGCGGCGGCGGGCCACACGCCCGGCCAGTTCGTCATGGTCCACTGCGCCCCCGACGGGGCCGAGCCGCTGTTCGCGCGCGCCTTCAGCATCCACCGCCGCGCCGAGGGCCGCATCGCCCTCCTCTACGCCGTCACGGGGCGCGGCACGGGCTGGCTGGCGGAGCGCCGCCGCGGCGACGCCCTCTCCCTCTACGGGCCGCTGGGCAAGGGCTTCCGCCTGCCCGACGGCGCGGGCAACCTGCTGCTGGTGGCGGGCGGCGTGGGCGTCGCGCCCATGGTGGACCTGGCCGAGACGGCGCTGGCGCGTGGCCATCAGGTGACGGCCATGATGGGCGCGCGCACGGCCCCGCAGCTGCTGCCCGCCGCCGCCTGGCCCGACGCGGTCGAGTACGTGGTCGCCACCGAGGACGGCTCGCGCGGGCTGAAGGGGCGCGTCACGGAGCACCTCGACGAATACGTGGCCTGGTCCAGCCGCCTCTACGCCTGCGGCCCGAATGCGATGTTCGCGGCGCTGGCCGACGCGCTGCGCGGCAACGGCCGCCGCCAGCGCCCGGAGATTCTGATGGAGGAGACGATGCCGTGCGGCTGGGGGCTGTGCTACGGCTGCGCCATCCAGACGCGCCACGGCGTGCGCCTCTGCTGCAAGGACGGCCCGCGCTTCAACCTCTTCGACGTGTTCTGAGGGCGGGGGTGGCGGAGCGTGGGCGTATCGGGTGGAGTAAGCTTGGGGAGCACCGCGGAGGTGACCGGTGGCCGGAACCGACGGGCAGATTCACGAGGCGCTTGTGCGCGGATGGCTTCGCGACGTCGATCCCGACGCGAAGACCGCCCTGCTGCATGACTTCGCGGGCCATGCGATCCCGCTGAGGTTCAGCCACGGGCTGGGCAATGCCGCGTGCCGTCTTGAAACGCAGCACGTTGAGGTCAGGGGAAGCGGGCGGTTCAACGGGAACGACGAGTGGGTGGCGGTCGAGGTGGCATCCATCGCCGCGACCGGCTCCCCGCGCGCCGCGCGCCCGGCCACGGCGAAGATGGGCGGCGTCGTCACGGCCAGTGAGCCGTTCGACGTGGACGAGTTCAACCGCATTATTCTGGATGGGCGCAAGGTTTGAGGGGAATGAGATGGGGCTCGCATGCGCGCCAGCCGGGGAGGCGCTATGATGGAGGCGTGCGCGAGATCGAGGTGTCCACCATCGTCAAGACTGTGATCTCTTGGTTGAGCCGCCTCTCCGCCTGTACGCTGAACTCGATGTTCGCGATCTCGCCCAAAACGCTGTGTTGCACCCCGCGCCGCCAGTGCGTCGGTATCTCCATGATCGCCACTGGGCTACAGGCCCGCAGGATGCTTGTCGCAGTGCCCCTCATGGCTCTCTTTTGTGCACTGCCTGCATATGCATGCAGCGATGGAAGGGTGGGGGAACTAGAGGCATCCCTGGAAGCCTCAGAAGAGAGGGTTGTGCAACTGGAAACATCGCTGGCATCTTCAAAAGAGAAAACCGCTGAGATGGAGTCCTCACTGGCAGCCTCGGAAGCGAAGGTTATCGATCTGGAGGCATCGTTAACCATCATCCAGCAAGAACGAGATGATCTCCAAAAGGACTTGAGACAGGCTCAAGCAGAAATAGATGGACTCAAGTCCAAGTACGATCAAGAGATCAGGGCTTCCCTTATTGTCGAGGTTGATGATGAGGTTGAACGCGCTTGCCAAGCATCAATTGAGAACTACGAGAGTCCGATCTCGTCTCGCTGGATCAGGCAGTGGGGTGCTGTCACTACTCGAGAAGAACTTGAGAGTCGTGTCGAGAAGTGTGCTTCCCCTGAACGAGCAAGGATCGCTAAACAGAAAGAAGATGAGCGACGCTCTTATGCTTATGCAAACCCTGTTGAACTGATCGAGGTTCGGATGATCAGTAGTGGATTTAATCCGAAAATATCTTACACGGTGCGTAATAACCGCAAGAGTGTGCTCACTGGTCTTAAGGTGCGCGTCTATCCACGCAACGCCTTCGGTGATCGTGTAGGCGCAGACTGTGGCTACTTCGGTGGTGAATGGACATGGTCCGGGAATCAGCGAGAAGATTCCACAAGGAATGGTCTTATTGATGAAGCCTGTTTCCGTGGGGCCACTCGTGCGACGATCGTGGTTACGCAAGCTATCTGGGCTGACGGTGAGAGACGGTGGCTCGAAATCTCTCGCAGCAGTGAATAGCCGGAGTCCCGCTTGAGGCATCCCCTTCCAGCGACCAGTCGAATGGCTCGGCCATGGAACGCAGGATACAGCTGCGAGCATTCGACCAGATTGCACCAAAAGGGGAAGCCCGAGGGTATATCCTCAGCGGATATATCCTACAGCAGGATGATGATCACCATCATGAGCAGCACACGGGCATCGATCTCGATGTGCATGTCACACCTCCACGTGAATTCTAGGCAGCCAGAGCATGCTTTAAGAAGCTACCCTATTAGACCTGCGTCCATAGCCTAGGGCTCAAGAGTAGCAGCCATTCATTAACGACGGGTTAACGCCCGGGAGATCCCTCACTCCCCGCGCGCTACTCCCGATCCCCGAACAGGGCGGCCAGCTCGTGGGCCAGCGGGGAGTCCCACCGCGGGCGCGCCCTGTGGAGTAGGATGGGGTTGGCGCACCCGCGCCCACGGAGGCCGGAGATGACGACGGAACCGGTCCCGCCCGTGATCGACGATGACGACGACGGGGAGATGGCGCTCAGCGACTGGAACGACTGGCGCGACCGCATCGGGGAGTTGCGGGCCGGGGGGCGCGCGTTGAATGCGGAGTCGAAGCGCGATTTCTGGAAGTTCATGCGGACGTCGGCGCTGCTGGGCGAGCCTGCGATTTCGCTGCTGGAGAACGGGAACCTGCAGGTGGACTGGGATCGCGAGGACGGCATCCGCCTGCGCGTCGAGTTCCTGGGCGGGGAGATGGCCGCGTTCGAGATCGAGGCGCGACGGCGGGGGGCGGCGGACGTGTCGCGCGTGTCGGGCACGGACACGATCGGCGGCGTGATGCGACAGACGCACGTGTTCGAGATGGTGGCGAAGTACCAGGTGGTGGGGGAGTTCGACCTGGAGGCGATCCTGCATCCGCGCAACCCCAAAATCTTCGATCCCGACAACATCGTCCGCGCGAGCGAGCCGTTCGACGTGGATGAGTTTCTGAACGTCATCTATGAGAGCCGGAGCGCGAACTCGCGCGCCCCCGCCGAGTGATCCTGCTCGATACCAGCGTCGTTTCGTACATCTTCCGGATGCAGCCACAGGCCGCGTTTTATCTGGAGCGGATTCGCGGCGAACCCGCGGCCATCGCCTTCCAGACGCTGGAGGAGTTGCTGTACGGGGCCTACGCGGCTGGCTGGGGCGCGCGGCGGATGACCGAGCTGCGGGACCATCTCGCCAGCTACGAGGTGGTCTGGCCCAACCGCCGGACGGTCGAGCTGAGCGCCATCCTGCGCGGCGAGCGCAGGGCGCGCGGGCGCGCGCTGGATACGGCGGACGCCTGGATCGCGGCCACGGCGCTCTCGCTGGATTGCCCGCTGGCCTCGCACGACCGCGACTTCTCCGACATCCCCGGCCTCGAGGTCATCCGCGCGCCGCGCTGAGCCGCGCGCTACTCCCCGTCCCGGAACAGGGCGGCCAGCTCGCGCGCCAGCGCGGAGTCCGCGCCGAGGGCGCGCAGGCGCTCCGTGGGCGCGTGCAGGATGCCGTTCACGAGGGCGCGCGCGATGGCGTCCAGCGTCTCCGGCGGGATGTCCGGGTGGTGGCGGGCGATGCGCGCCAGCTCGCGGCGGCGGGCCCGCTCGACCGACTCGCGCAGCGCGCCCACGGGGCTGGCCGCCGTCTCGCGCCGCGCCGCCAGCTCCGCGTCCAGCAGCGCGCCGAGGCGTTCGCGCAGCGCCCCGCGGCGGGCCGTGGCGTGCGGACGCGCGGCCTCGTCGGAGAGCAGGGCGGCGATGGTGACGACGCGCGCCTCGGCGGTCCCCGCGAAGTTGCGCGGCGTGCCCAGGTCGAGCACGCAGCGCGCGGGCGGCAGCGCCATCAGGGGGATGACGTTCGCGCCGGAGCCGAGGCAGCCCGCCACCGCCGTCACGGGGTCGGCCTCGCCGATGCGCGCCAGCGGCAGGAACGTCCCCGGCAGCGGGCGGCGCGGGGGACGGCGGCCCGCCACGAGCACCTCGTCGAAGCCGATGGCCGCGCCGCGCTCGGCCACGAGCCGCGCCATCGCGCCCGTGCCCAGCACCAGCAGCCGTCCGCCCGCGGCGAGGCCCGCGAGCGCGAGGCCTCGGTCGAGCAGGTGTCCGGCGTGGCTGTCGAAGGCGGTTTCGGCGCGCAGGGCGCGGGCGGCGGCCACGGCCACGCCCTCCAGCGCGCGCAGTTCCGCGTCCGCGTCCGCGAAGGCGGCGCGCACCTGCCCCAGGATCTGCTCCTCGCCGAGCACGGCGGAATGGAGCCCGGCGGCCACCTCGGCCAGATGCCGCAGCGCCTCGATGCCCTGCCAGCGGGCGGGCGCGGGGCAGGAGGCGGGCGCGAGCGCGTACGCCTCGATGCGCTGGCAGGTGCGGATGAGGGCGGCGTCGGGATGGGCCGCGCGGGCGGCGCGCTCGGCGGCGGCGATGGCCGCGCGGTCCAGCGCCGCCGCTTCCCAGCCGCAGGCGGTCAGGCGGTCGAGCGCGCGGACGGCGTCGGGCGCGGGCGTGGTCAGGCTCCCGCGGCGGGCACGGGCCGCGCGCTCGTGCGGTACTGGCGCTTGCCCGCTTCCAGCAGGTCGCCGCCGTGCGCGTCGTTCACGACGATGGCGGGGAAGTCGCGCACCTCCAGCCGCCGGATGGCCTCCGTGCCGAGGTCCTCGAAGGCGACCACCTCGACGCCGGCGATGTGGCGGTTGAGGAGCGCGCCCGTGCCGCCCACGGCGATGCAGTAGACGGCGTGGCTGGCGCGCAGGGCCTCGCGCACGACGGGGCCGCGCCCGCCCTTGCCGATGATGCCCTTCACGCCCAGATCCAGCATGCGCGGCGTGTAGGGGTCGAGGCGCATGGCCGTGGTGGGACCGGCGGAGCCGATGACGCGCCCCGGCCGCGCGGGCGTGGGGCCGACGTAGTAGATGACCTGCCCGCGCAGGTCGAGCGGCAGCGCCTCGCCCGCGTCGGCCAGGGCGATGAGGCGCTTGTGGGCGGCGTCGCGGGCGGTGTGGATGACGCCGCTGAAGGTCACGTGGTCGCCGATGCGCAGCCCCGCGATGGCCTCGTCCGTGAGCGGCAGCCGGATCGCCGTCTGCTCCGCCATGCCGCCTCCTAGAGCGTCGCGTGTTTCGTGCGCGCGCTGTGGCACTGGATGTTGACGGCCACGGGCAGCGCCGTGATGTGCGTGGGATGCGTTTCCACGAACACGTCGAGCGCCGTGGTCGAGCCGCCCACCGCCTGCGGCCCCACGCCGAGCGCGTTCACCGCCTCCAGCAGCTCGCCCTCGAGGGCGGCCACGTCGGGGTCGGGGTTGCGCTCGCCGATGGCGCGGAAGAGGGAGTGCTTGGCGATGGTCATGGCCTTCTCCGCGGTGCCGCCCACGCCCACGCCGATGACGAGCGGCGGGCAGGGGTTGCCGCCGGAGACGTCCACCGTCTCGCAGACGAAATCGACGACGGCTTCGCGGCCCGCGCCGGGCAGGAAGTTGCGGTAGCGCGACATGTTCTCGCAGCCGCCGCCCTTGGGCATGAAGCCGATGTGGATGGCGTCGCCGGGCACGATCTCGGTGTGGATGACGCCCGGCGCGTTCGTGCCCGTGTTCGCGCGCGCGCCGAAGGGGTGGTCCACGATCGACTTGCGCAGGTAGCCCTCGCCGTAGCCCCGTTCGATGCCCGCGTTGATGGCGTCGACCAGGTAGCCGCCGGTCACGTGCGCGTCCTGGCCCAGCTCGACGTGCACCACCGCCGTACCCGTGTCCTGGCAGAGGGGCAACATGCGCTCGCGCGCGATCTCGGCGTTTTCGAGGATTTCGTCGATGATCTGGACGCCGAGGGGGGATCGCTCCGTCCCGCGCGCCTCGCGGATGGCGCCCTCCACGTCGTCGGGCAGGAAGTGGGCGGCCTCGACCGCCAGCCTGGCCACGGTCTCGGTGACGAGGGACGCCTCGATCTCGCGCACGGCCCCATCGTAGCGCCTCCCCCGCGGGCGCGCACGCGGGGCTGGCCGCGCGCCTACCCCGCCGCGTCCAGGGCGGCGGCGAGGCGCGGGAAGAGGGGGCGCGCGTTGGCCGCGCCGATGGCCGCCAGCTGGGCCGCGTCGAAGCCGGACTCGTCCCGCAGCACGAGGTAGTCGTTGGCGGCGCGGTGCAGGGGGACCGCCGCCGCCGGGTCGGCCACGTCGGCGACGAAGACGATGGGCGTGAGCACGGCGGCGGCGATGCCGCTGGCGTCCATGTCGGCGAGCGCCCGCTCGGGCGTCCAGCCGCGCCCGACCGTGAGCCCGACGCTGGCCGCCGCCTCCGCGATTGCGGCGGCGGGCACGTGGTGGTGTACGTCGATCATGCCGTTCATGGCGCTCCCCCCTGCGGACGTTCCGTCCGCCGCCATCGTACGCGACGGGGGCACGGGCGCGACCCTCTACGTTACTGGCTACTCCTGCCTCCCGTACCGTCGCTGCAACTCCAGCGCCGTCCGCAGCGCGCGTCCCAGATGGACGAGTTTCTTCCGTTCCGTCCACAGCAGGTTCTCGCGCTCGCGGTCCAGCCGCAGCTCTTCGAGCGTCATGCGGTTGCCCTTCCGTCCGTTGCACTTGCGGCACACGAGCCCAAGGTTGTAGAGGTCATCGGCCCCGCCCTCATCGCCGTCGTCGGGCTTGCGGGCGAAGAGGTGGTCCACCTCCAGCTCGTCGGGATCCTCGGCCCCGTTCGGCAGCACGGGACGCTTGCCGCAGCCCCAGCAGACGCAGCCGTGTGCCTTCAACAGGATGGCCTTCGCCTCGGACTTGGGGATGGACCCGTTCCAGGAGCTGGAGACGGCGCGCTTCGGCGCGACGAGGGCGGGGACGCCATCGTCGGGGTCCGCCGTCCTGCGCGGGTAGGCAGGCAGGTCAGGCGGGCCGATGATGATCCCTCCTGCCTCGCCCTCTTCACGATGGTCGAACGCGATCTGGTGTTCGCCGATGGCCTCGCGCACCACGGCCAGGTTCATCCCCGTGAGGCAATGCCCGTTCTGGTAGAAGCGCCGCATCATCATCGTGCTCGCCCGGTAGGCCATATCGCAGGCCAGCCAGTTGCGGCCTTCGAGTTCGGCGGCGATGGCAGTCGTCGCACACCCCGCGAACAGGTCGAGGACCGTATCACCGGGGTTGCTGCTGGCGCGGATGATGCGACGGTAGAGGGCCAGCGGCTTCTGCAGGGCGTACCCCGTCCCCTCGCTGGATGTCCCCACTTTGGGAATTTCCCACCAATTCTCAGGTATCTTCCCTTGCGCGCCCTTGCGCTCGCGCCATTGAGCGAGAGTCTCCTCGCCATCGCTCCATCCCTGTCCGCCATGCGGAGCGCCCCCCTTGTATGGCACACGCACGTCATCCTTGTTGAAAGTCCAGGTTTTCCCCTTGTTGTACCAGAGAATCTCATCGGTACAGCGGACGAACTGCCGGATATGGGGAGTGCTTGCCGTGGTGTAGCACCACACGATCTCATTGCGGAAGTTCTTGTGCCCGAAGATGGCGTCCATGAGCATCCGCAGGTAGGAATTGGCGTGCCAGTCGCAGTGAACGTAGATGCTGCCAGTGGGCTTGAGCACACGGTGACACTCGTACAGGCGGGCGCTCATCAGCGCGGTGTACGCCGCCTCGTTTTCCGTGGCGACCGCGCGCACGGCTTCCACAACCTCGCCGATGGAGGCGAGCGTGCGGTCACGCGCCGTGGGGGCTTCCTCGGCGGGCGGCTTCTCCCCGCCCTCGATGCGCCTGTCCCAGTTCCGCACGGCCTCGCCGACGCCGCGCAGCTCATTCATCCAGTCCTGCTCGACGTCACGCAGAAACCACTTGTCCTTCACGCTCGTCAGCCGCGCGTCCTCCTCCTCGTAACGGGCCAGCGCCTCGTCACCGTGGGACGCCGCCAGCGCCTTCTCCGCGCGACGCTCCGCATCCGTGATGGGCAGCCTCGGCTCATCCTCGAACGTCTCGTTGGCGGCGAAGGGCGGGTCGATGGCGATGAGGTCGATGGACTCGTTGTCGGTCGCCCGCAGAAACTCCAGGTTGTCCATGATGGCGAGCGTGCGGTTGGGGAAGTTGGGTTCGGGCAACGGCTGCGCCTCCTCATGCGCCGTGGACGAGCGTCCTCATCCCCGGCGTTCGTCGCCGGCGGCGATCCTAGCACAAGCGCGCTACTGCGCGTGGACCGTCGAGCCCCGCGCGGTCGATGCGGCACCATTATGGCGCTCCCCGCAGGCGCGCACGCGGGACGGGATCGCCCGCGCGCTACTCCGCGTCCTCCGCGTCCATGATGGCGAGGAAGCCGAGGCGGCGCTGGACGTCGTCCTCGTCGGGGTGAATCTCCACGCGGTAGATGGCCCCGAAGGGCAGGAACACCTGGATGTCGTGGTCGTGGTCCTCGCGCTGCGTGTGGAGCGCCACCCAGCGCTCGGAGACGCCCGCGATGGCCTTCACGTAGTGCCGCGCGCCGTCCACCGTGTACAGCTCGACGATGGGCCGCGTGCACACCACCTGGCTGCAGAAGGCGGCGATGGAGCGCGGCAGCGTCTGCTCGAAGAACTCGCGGTCGAAGGGCGGCCCGCCGGCGGCGGCGGCCTGCGCGGCCACGGACGGCGCGACCACGCCGGGGGGCAGGAAGAGGGCGGTTTCGGGCGGCATGGCGTCCCACAGCCTACGCCCGTGCTCGACGCCGCGCCAGATCAGCGCGCCTTCGAGCGCCTCGTTCCCATCCCCGGCGCCATTCCTTCCCACCGCCCGCGCCGTAGGCCGCGGCGCGCGGTAAGCTGGCGACGTGGACGAGCCGGGCATCCCCGAACGCATGGACGAGGTGACGCCGGAGTGGCTGACGGCGGCCCTGCGCGCGTCGGGCGCGGCGCCGCCGGGGGCCGTGGCCACGGCCATCGCGCGCGAGCCGCTGGGCGAGGGCGAGGGCTTCCTCGGCGACATCGCGCGGCTGCGCCCCAGCTGGTCGGGCGGCGCGGGACCGGAGACGCTGGTGGCCAAGCTGCCCAAGCCGGAGAACCGCGCGCTGGGCGAGCTGCTGGGGGCGTACGAGCGCGAGAGCTGCTTCTACGCCGATCTGGCGGGCGAGCTGCCGCTGGCCACGCCGCGCCTCTATTACGGGGCCTTCGACCGCGACCCGACGTCCGAGCGGCAGGAGGCGATCCTGGCGCTGGCGGACCGCACGCCGCGGCGCTTCTCCGCGCGCATGGCGCAGCTGGGCAAGTGGGTGGCGGGGCGCAAGAAGCGGCGCTACGTGCTGCTGCTGGAGGACCTCGGCGGGGCCGAGGCGGGCGACCAGGTGCGGGGCGCGCCGCCCGAACGCTGCGCCGTCCTGCTGGCCGCCGTGGCGCGCATGCACGCCGCCTTTTGGGGGAGCGCCGCCGTGGAGGGGCGCTTCTGGCTGCTGCCGCTGGACATCGACGCGCGCATGCGCCACGGCCTCTTCCGCGAGTCGCTGCCCGCCTTCCGCGAACGCTTCGGGCATCTGGTGGACGAGTCCTTCGCGCGCGCGCTGGCGTGGACGGCGGAGCACGGCGCGGCGGCGGCCACGCGGCTCCAGCGGAGCGCGCCCGCGACGCTGCTGCACTGCGACCTGCGGCTGGACAACGTGGCCTTCCGCGCGGGCGAGCCGGTGGTGTTCGACTGGCAGCTGGCGCGGCGCGGTCCCGCCGCCTACGACGTGGCCTACTTCCTCTCCGGCGCGAGCCCCGGGCTGACGCGCGCGGACGAGGCCGAGCTGCTGCGCGGCTACCACGCGGCGCTGGCCGGGCACGGCGTGCGCGACTACCCCTTCGCCGCCTTCGAGCGGGACTACCGGCTGGGCCTGCTCACGGCCCTGCAGACGCTGGCCACGCAGGACCAGATCGACCTGGGCATGGAGCGCGGACCGGCGCTCATGGAGGCGTGGCTGGGGCGGCTGCGCGACCGCCTGGCGGGCTTCGACCCGGAGGGCCTGCTTTAGCCCTCGCGCGCGACCACGCCCATCGAGCCGGGCACGTGGCCGCCGTTGATGGAGATCGTCTGCCCCGTCACCCACGAGCCCGCGCGGGAGGCGAAGTAGACGACGCCCGCGCCGATGTCGGCGGGTTCGCCCAGACGGCCCGTGGGCAGGGCCGCGCCGAAGCGGGCCAGCTGCTCGTCCGTCATGGGGAAGGTCTCCATGAACATCTCCGTGACGATGGGGCCGGGGGCGATGGCGTTGACGCGGATGCGGCGGTCGGCCAGCTCGCGCGCGAGCGTCATGGTCATGTTCACCACGCCCGCCTTGCCCGCCCCGTAGGCGCCCGTGTGGGGGGCGGCGTTGAGGGCCGCGCCGGAGACGATGTTGACGATGCTAGAACCCTCCGGCATGTGGGGCACGGCAGCGCGCACGCCCTGGAAGGCGGACGTGAGGTTGAAGCGGATCATCTCGTCCCACGCGTCGTCGGGCGTGTCCACGAGGTCGCGCACGGTGCGATCCTGGTTGCCACCGGCGTTGTTGACCCAGACGGTGATCTTGCCGAAGGCCTCGACGGCGGCGGCGGCGAGCCGCTCGATGGCGGCGGGATCGAGCACGTCGGTGGGGACGGCCAGCCCGCGCGCGCCACGCTCCTCGATGCGCCCGACGACGGCGGCGAGGTCGGCCTCGCGGCGGGCGGCGACGACCACGTCCGCGCCCGCTTCCGCCATGGCCAAGGCGATGCCCTCGCCGATGCCGCGCCCGCCGCCGGTCACCACGCCCACGTGTCCGTCCAGCCGGAAATCGTCCATCACGCCCATGCGTCACCTCCACGCACAGAGTAGGGCGCGGCGGCGGCGCGCGCATCAGCCATCGGCGCGGGCAGCGCGCTGGGCGTCCTCGCGGTCGGCGATGGCCTCGGCGCTCATGCCGAAGAGGTCGGGCGGACGCCAGCCACTGAGCCCGGCGCAGGCGTCGATCTGGGCGCGGTGATGGACCTCGTGCTCGATCAGCATCATGAGCACGCGCCAGCCCGCCACCTCGCCGTCGCCGTCGATGAGGGGCACGCGCCGCCGCAGCCACGCGTCGGGCGTTTCCCGCAGCCGCTCGCGCAGGTCGGCGGCGCTGGCCTCGAGCGCGGGGCCCCAGCGGTCGGGGGCGGCGGTATCGGGGGCGGGCGGCATGATCCAGCCCTCGCCGCGGTAGACGCCCGCGAAGAAGCCGCGCGAGCGGGCGAGGTGCGCCACCAGCTGGCCGATGTCCCAGGCGGGCTCGCCCGCGTCAGCGGGGGGACGCCAGGCCGCGGCTTCGGGCGGCAGCGCGGTCACGTCGCGCAGGGTGCGGCGGTGGACGCCCTCGAAGTAGCGCAGCCAGCCGTCGATGGCGTCGATCATCGCGCGCCCGCCGCGGCATCGAAGATGGTCGTGTGGCGGATGCGCGCGAGGTCGCGCCCGTCGGGGCCGCGCACGAGGCAGTCGAATTCAACGAACGGGCGGCCCTTGCGCTCGTACACGGCGAGGCAGCGCCCGCCGACGGCGACCTCGCCGCTCGCCGGAGCGGGACCGGTGAACTCGACCTCGCTCCGCGTGTGGATGGAGCTGGCGATGGCGAAGTTGTGGCGCATGAGCGCCTCCGCGCGCGCCGCCAGCCAGGCGGGATGGAGGCGTGGCCGCTCGCCCGCGAAACGCGCGTCGTCCGTGCGGTGGCTGGCGCGGACGTAGGCGCGCAGCGTTTCCGGCGCGGCGTCCACGGCCATCGGCGTCCAGTCGCGGCCCGCCAGCGCGGGGTCGAGGCGCAGTGGCGGGCGCGGCTCCGGCGCGGGCATGGGGTCCATGCGCGCGGGCGGGCGGAAGCCGGACAAGAGGGCGTTCGCGCCCATGCCGACCTCCCCGACGACGCAATCGACGCCGTCGCCGTTGGTCATGCGCAGGGCATGGACGCCGCCCGCCACGGGCGTGAGGGCGATGGTCAGGGCGTCGCCGGGATGGACGGGCCGGCGGAAGCGGAAGCGCGCCCAGCCGCGGTCGAGCCACGCCGCGCCGAGCGTTTCGAGGATGGCGGGCACGGCCCAGCCCCAGACGGTGACGCCGCCCACGAGCGGCCCCGCGAAGCCGAGCGCGCGCGCGAACGCCCCCGCGTGCACGGGGTTGGCGATGGCCGCCGGATCGTCCTCGTTGTCGAGGAAGGCGACCGTGCGCCACGCGCGCGCTTGCGTCGCCGCCATGCCGCCAGCCTACCGCATCGCGCACGCGGGCAGCCCGTATGTTAAGAAAGCGGTAGAGTGGGGAGCGCCTTGGATAGCCCCGCCCATCCGGCCATCCAGCGTGAGCGTCCCGCCTCGGTGCGGGATGGGCGCGGCGTCCCCCCGCATACGGCCCCGGAACCCGAGTCGCCGCCCTCGCGCGCGCGCCGCTACCTGCCCGGCCTCGACGGGATGCGCGCGCTGGCCGTGATCGCGGTCGTGCTCTTCCATTCGCCGTTGACGGTGGCCACGGGCGGCTTCCTCGGCGTCGAGGTCTTCTTCGTCATCAGCGGCTACATCATCACGCGGGCGCTGCTGACGGAGCGCGAGGAGCGCGGGCGCATCTCCATCGGGCGCTTCTGGCTGCGGCGCGCGCGACGGCTGCTGCCCGCGCTCTTCCTGCTGCTGGCGGGCGTGGCCGCGTGGAGCGCGTTCTTCGCGGAGGGCGAGCTGGCGGGCCTGCGCCGCGACATGGGCGCCGCCTTCTTCTACGTCACCAACTGGGACCTAATCGTCACGGGCGAAAGCTACTTCGATTCGTGGGAGCGCCCCTCGCTGCTCCGCCACCTCTGGTCGCTGGCGGTGGAGGAGCAGTTCTACCTGATCTGGCCGCTGCTGCTGATCGGCGGGCTGGCCATCGTGCGCAAGCGGGCGCTGCTGCTGGCGCTCATCCTGGCGGGCGCGACGGTCTCCGCCGGGGTCATGGCGGCGCTGCACGAGCCCGGCGGGAGCGTCTCGCGCATCTACTACGGCACGGACGCGCGCGCCTCGGGGCTGCTCATCGGGGCGGCGCTGGCGTTCGTCTGGACCGCGCCGCTGGCCGCCGCCCGCGGGCGCATCCGGGGGGCGGCGGAAGGCGCCATGCTGGCGATGCTGGGCGCGGCCGGGCTGGGGGCGCTCACGGGCTTCACGCTGCTGCTCGACGGCGATTCGACGTTCCTCTACCGGGGCGGCTTCGCGCTCACGGGCGTGGCCACGGCGGCGCTGATCGTGGCCGCCACGCACGGGCGCTCGCCCTTCACGCGGCTGCTGTCCGTGCGGCCCCTGCCCTGGCTGGGCCTGCGCTCCTACGGCATCTACCTGTGGCACTGGCCGGTCATGGCGCTCACCCGTCCGGGCGTGGACGTGCCCCTCGACGGAGTAGCGCTGTTCGCGCTGCAGGCGGCGCTCACGCTGGCGCTGGCGGACGTGTCGTACCGCCTGGTCGAGCGGCCCATCCGCACGGGCGCGCTGGGCAGGCTGCGCGAGCGGCTGCGGGCGGGCGCGCCGCTGTGGCGCCGGGGCGTGGCGGCGCTCGCGGGCGCGGCGGTGCTGGCCGGAGCGGGCGCGCTGGCGTTCACGGTGACGGTGGCGCGCGCCCCCGAACAGCCCGCCTACTTCGCGCTGGGGAGCGTGCGCATCCAGAGCGCCCCCGCCCCCGCATCCGCGGCCACGCCCACACAGACTCCGCAAGCCACGCCCGCAGCCGCGACGGCAACCGCGGAAGCCGCGCCGGAGCCATCGCCCCAACCCGTACGCCCGACGCAGTCCGACGGCACGCTGGATGCCAGCGCGACGCCGGGGGAGGCCGTGGCACGCACGCCCGCGCCCGCGGCCACGCCCGCCGACGAGGCCACCCCAACGCAGTCGGCGACGCTGCCGACGACGGACCTCGACGCGCTCCTTCTCGCGGCGCGGGAAGCGCCCGTCGAGCCCGACGCGAGCGTCTCGGCGCAGGCGGAAGCGCCCCCCGCGACGGCCACGGTGCGCGTCACGGCGGTGGGCGATTCCGTGATGCTGGGCGCGGCCCAGCAGCTCGCCGCCGACGTGCCCGGCATCGACCTCGACGCCGCCGTCGGGCGGCAGGTGACGGAGGTGATCGCGCTGTTGCGGGAGCGCGAGGCGAGCGGCCTGCTGGGCGACGTGCTGCTGCTCCACATCGGCAACAACGGCGAGTTCACCGACGAGCAGTTCGACCGCATCGTCGATCTGGCGGGGCCGCGGCGGCGCGTCGTCTTCCTCACCGTGAAGGTGACGCGCGAATGGGAGGAGGCGAACAACGCCGTCATCGCGCGCGGCGCCGAACGCCATCCGCGGGCGGTGGTGGTGGACTGGCGCACGGCGGTGCTGGAGCGCCCCGACGTGCTGTGGACGGACGACACGCACCTGCGCCCGGAGGGGGCCCGCCTCTACGCCACCCTGCTCGCGCCGTACCTGACCGCGCCCGCCACTGCCACGGAGCCGTAGCGCCCGTCAGGCCAGCTTCGCGCGGGCGGCGCGCAGGCGGGCGAGCGCTCGCTCGCGCCCCAGCAGCGCCACCGAGTCGAACAGGGGGATGCCGCGCGGCGCGCCCATGACGGCCACGTAGAGCACGGAGACGAACTTGCGCAGCTTCAGCCCGAGCGCGTCCTGCAGGGAGCGCAGGGCGGCCTCGACGGGCGCGGGGCCCCACTCGTCCGGGGCGACGCCCTCGACCGCGGCGATGGCGGCGTCGAGCGCGCGCGCGGCCAGCGCGTCGTCGCCGCCGATGCGCTCCGCGAGCAGGGCGGCGGGGTACTCCGGCGCCTTGCCGAAGAGGAAGCGCACGAGCCCGGCGAGCTCGTCCAGCCGCGCGACGCGCTCCTGAAGCAGGGGCGCGAGCGCGTCGAGGAGGGCGGGATCGAGCGGACGCGGAACCTCGGCAGGCAGGCCGCGCTCGATCCATTCGCCCGCGAGCGCGCGCCAGCGGTCGGGCGGCAGGGCGCGGATGTAGTGGCCGTTGAGCGCGTCCAGCCGCTCCGCGTCGAAGGCGGCGGAGTTGGGCACGACGCGCTCGAGCGTGAAGACGCGCGCGAACTCCTCGCGCGTGATGTGCGAGGTCTTGTCGTCGAGCGACCAGCCGAGGAAGGCGAGGAAGTTGAGCATGGCCTCCGGCAGGTAGCCGCGGTCGCGGAAGGAGAGGACGCCCACGTCGCCCTCGCGCTTCGAGAGCTTGCGCCCTTCGCCGTCCACGATCAGGGGGATGTGGGCGAATCGCGGCGCGGGCCAGCCCATGGCCGCGTAGAGCTGCAGGTGGCGGGGCGCGCTCGCCAGCCATTCCTCCGCGCGGATGACGTGCGTGATCTCCATGCCGTGGTCGTCCGCCAGCATGGCCAGGTGGTAGGTGGGGAAGCCGTCGCCCTTGAGCAGGACGAAGTCGTCCTGCAGGGCGTTCTCGAACGTGACGCGCCCGCGCACGAGGTCGTCGAGCGTGGTCGTTCCGGCGCGGTCCATGCGGAAGCGCACGACGGACGGCTCCGCGCGGGCGCGCGCCTCCGCCTCGGCATCGGGCATGGCGGCGCAGCGCCCGTCGTAGCCGCCCGGCTCGCCGCCCGCGCGCTGGTCCGCGCGCAGCCGGTCCAGCCGTTCGGGCGAGCAGAAGCAGCGGTAGGCGCGTCCGCGCGCGCGCAGTTCGGCGGCCACGGCGTGGTACCGGTCGAGGCGCTCGGACTGCACGTAGGGGCCATGCGGGCCGCCCACGTCGGGGCCCTCGTCCCAGTCGATGCCGAGCCAGCGCAGCCCCTCGGCGATGGCCTCGACGGCGCCCGCGACGTAGCGGTCGCGGTCGGTGTCCTCGATGCGCAGGATCAGCTGGCCGCCGTTGGCGCGCGCGAAGGCCCACTGGAAGAGGGCCGTGCGCAGCCCGCCGATGTGCAGGTCGCCGGTGGGGCTGGGGGCGAAGCGCGTGCGCACGCGAGCGGTCATGGGGCGGCCTCCACGCGGACCGGGGCGGCGGCTTCGGCGAAGGGAGCGGCCTCCGCCGCGAAGCCCGCGTCCGCGATGGCCTCCAGCATATCGGGCGGCAGCGGGGCCGTGACCGTCAGCCCGCCGCCGTCGGGGTGGGGCACGGCCAGGCGCCAGGCGTGGAGGCAGTGGCGCGGGCCGGGGCCGTTGCCGTAGCGCTCGTCGCCGCTGACGGGCGCGCCGATGGCGGCCAAATGCACGCGGATCTGGTGCGTGCGCCCCGTGAGCGGACGCGCCAGCAGCAGCGCGCGCCCGTTGGCGGCGGCCAGCGTCTCGTACTCCGTGCGCGCATCGCGCCCCGCGCCGGTGACGGCCATGCGGCGGCGGTCGGCGCGGCTGCGCCCGATGTCCGCGTCGATGAGCGCGCGTTCGCGGCGGGGCGCGCCGTCGCAGAGCGCGACGTACTCCTTGCGCGCCGCGCGGGACTGGAAGGCGGCGCCGAGCGCGGCCTGCGCGGCGGGACGCCTGGCCAGCAGCAGCACACCGCTCGTCCACTTGTCCAGCCGGTGGACGATGCCCGGGCGCTCGACCGCGAAGGCGGCGGCCGCGTCGGGATGGCGCGCGGCGAACCAGGCGGCCACGCTGGGCGCGTCGGGCTCGCCGGGGGCCTCGTGCACGAGCAGGCCCGCGGGCTTGTCGATGGCGAGCAGATCGGCGTCCTCGTACAGCACGGGCGGCGAGGGGCCGTCCGGCGCGGCGGCGGGGGCGGGGCGCTGCGGCAGCGTCACGGCCACGGTGGCGCCGCGCTCGACGCGCATGGACTTGCGCCCGGGGCCGCCGTCCACGAGCACGCAGCCATCCGCGATGAGGCGCTGCAGGCGCGCGCGGCTGAGGTCGGGGAAGGCGGTGGCCAGCACCGCGTCCAGCCTGCCCCCCTCTCTTACGAGGAGGCTCCGCCGTTCGCCGGGCCGGAGTGCGTCTGTCTCAGAAGCGCCCATGCGAGGATCACCACGCCGATGGTAATGGCGGAATCGGCCACGTTGAAGGCGGGCCATTCCGGGAACTTGATGAAATCGACCACCTCGCCGTCGTCCACGCGGTCGATGAGGTTGCCCACGGCCCCGCCCAGCATGAGCGAGAGGGCCACGCGCACGAGCGTCCCGGCCATGCCCGGATTGAAGAGGAAGGCGAGGATGAGGGCCGCGCCCACGACGCTGGCGACGACGAGCAGCGCGCCCGCCCCCTCGAGGATGCCGAAGGCCGCGCCGCTGTTGGTGAAGTGGACGATGCGCACGTTCCAGTCGGGGTCGGGCCAGGCGCCGCCGCGCGCGAGTCCGTCGCGTATGGCCCACTTCGTCAGCACGTCGCCGACGACCACGAGCGCGGCCACGCCGAGGAACGCGAGGTCGCGGGCGCGCGGGCGGGGGAAGGGCATGGGGGCCATGATAGGCCGCGCGCGCCTACCGCTCCCGCGTTGACACACGCGAACGGCGCGATGCTGTACAATCGAGCGCATGGTCCCGAAGGCGACGCCGAGCCTGCTGCTGGAGAACTTCCGCTGCTTCGTCGCGCCGCGCGAAATCCCCCTCGCGCCGCTGACGTTCCTCGTCGGCGAAAATAGCAGCGGCAAGACGAGTTTCTTGGCTGCGGCTCGTTTGGCGTGGGATGCCGCAGCGTCTGGCAAGGCTCCTGATTTTAGCAAGGAACCTTTTGAGCTGGGTAGTTATCATGACATTGCTTCGCTCATTGAAGAAGAAAAGGGGCCAGCGAAGGCCTTTTCTCTGGGCCTCACTCTTCCGTCGATCAAATACCCTTCTCATCGCATACAAGCGGTGAAGATCGAAACCATGTTCTCTCAGTCCCCGGATGATTATCCTCTTATCAGTGAGCAAATCATTTCAGGAGACGACCTCTCTGTCATTGTCCGCCAAGCAGTCTTTGGATCGGGGAAAGTGAAATTGCTGAGAGGAGATAAGCCTCTCTCCACACAGACAACTCCCAATTCCGACGAAGGCGTTGTTTCCGCAACTGTTAATTTTCCAAACGGAATGAGTTTCTTCGCGATAGTCGCAGCAAACCTTGAACCAAGCAGCGTGATAAGGCGTCTAGAATTTGAATACATACGCAGCAGTCGTAAAAAGGAAGGCAGGCCAACAACATTGATGCCGGACATCCGCAATCTTCGTGCTCTAGCTCGTGCAACAGAAGACCGATTCAAAAGTGCTCCTGAAGCATTTTCTCCTGTGAGAACACGGCCAAGGCGCACTTACGATCCGCGCGTTCCCGCGTTTTCTCCTGAAGGTGATCATACCCCCATGGTGCTATCGAATCTTTTGCAGGAAGACGAAAATAGTTTGGAGGACTTGTTGAATTTCGGTAAAAACAGCGGACTATTTGCCAATTTGAAAGTCCGACACTTCGGGAATGCTGGTGGAGATCCTTTCCAAGTCCAAGTGGAAACACTTGGACATACTCGAAATTTCATCGATGTTGGTTACGGTGTGAGTCAATCTCTTCCTATCGGGATTGGGATGAAGATTGCCGCTCACGACACAATGCTGCTCATTCAGCAGCCCGAGGTCCATCTCCACCCGAAAGCACAGGCAGAGATGGGGACTTTCTTCGCCGAGCAGATGAAACAAAGGAGTACGCCTATCATTGTGGAGACTCACAGTGACTACATGATTGATCGCATCCGCCTGCTTATCCGCAAGGGCCAAGTTCGGAAGGAGGATGTCCGGATTCTCTTCTTCTCCCCACGAAAGACAGACGTGGACATCATTCCTATCGAATTGGATGACTCCGGCAGCATCATCGATCCTCCGGAAGAATATCGGAAATTCTTCCTCGACGAACAGTTCGAGTTCTTTTCCTAACTATGTGTATCATCGTCGATAATGACGTCGGGCCAGCCTTCTTCAAGAGTCAGAAAGGAGAGCTTTATTTCCCCGCACTGGAATGGATTCGGAAGAGGGGCGGAAAGATGGTCATGGGTGCTCAATTGTGGGAAGAGTACCAGGATCGGAGGCGTGCTGAAACGAGGCGCGCCAAGATCGTTCGGGAGCTGGAGCGCGCGGGGCAGGCGTTCTTCTACTCGAAAGCGATGACTCGGGATGAAGAGGCGAAAGTCACGAGTAGGTGCAAGTCTGACGATCCCCACATTATCGCGCTGGCCCGTGTCTCTGGGGCGCGAGTGCTCTGCACGATGGACAAGAAGCTGAAGGACGACTTCAAGAATCTGGAGTTGGTCAACTCCCCGGGTGGCCACATCTACGAAACTGCCGCCGACAGCGAGCACCTGGATCGTCTGCACGGGCACGGCTGCCCGTATCCGCCCCCCGCGCGTTGACGGCCCCGCCCCGGCCCCCTACCCTGCCCACGCCATGACGCGACACCTCGACGGCAAGACGGCCATCGTCACCGGCGGCGCCGGGGGCATGGGCTCCTGGATCTGCCGCATCTTCGCCGAACAGGGCGCGCGCGTCGTCGTCGCCGATACGGGCGCGGACGTGGAAGGACGCAGCGGGCTCGACGCCAGCCGCGTCAACGCCGTCGTCGACGAGATCGCGGCGAACGGCGGCGAGGCCGTGGCCGCCATCGGCGACGTCTCCGACATGGACGTGGCCGAGGGGCTGGTGCGCACCGCGCTCGAACGCTGGGGCGGGCTCGACATCCTCGTCTGCGCCCACGGCATCCTGCGCGAGCGCATGATCTTCAACATGACCGAGGACGAATGGGACGGCTCCATCCAGTCCCACCTCAAGGGCTGCTTCGCCCCCACGAAGTTCGCCGCCATCCACTGGCGCGAGCGGCGCGACGGCGGGCGGCTCATCTACTTCACCTCCGGCGCGGGCATCCGCGGGGCGGCGGGCCAGCCCAACTATTCGGCGGCGCAGCAGGGCAAGATCGGGCTGATGCTCTCCTGCGCGCAGGCGCTGGGGCGCTACGGCGTGACCGCGAACTGCATCTCGCCGGCGGCCTCCACGCGCATGACGGACCGCGGGCGCGGCGTGGACCGCGAGGGCCCCGCGCCCAGCCTCGCCGCCACGGGCACGGCCATGGACCCGCGCAACGTGGTCCCGCCCATCGTCTACCTGGCGTCGGACGCGGGGGCGGGCGTGACGGGCCGCGTGATCGGCGCGACCGGCCACGAGTTCACGCTCTGGCGGGAGCCGTTCCGCGACCAGACGATCTGGTCGCAGGCGCCCTGCTGGGACATCGACGAGCTGTTCGCGCAGATGCCGCGCACGCTGGCGCTGGGCGGGCTGACGCCGCCCGAACCGGCATTCCCGTAGGAGCGGAGGGGGCGATGACGAAGCGGCTGGAAGGCAAGACGGCCATCGTGACCGGCGGCGCGGGCGGCATCGGCTCGTGGGTCGCGCGGCTCTACGCCGAGCACGGCGCGAAGGTGATCGTGGCGGACACGGGCGCGGACGTGGAGGGCCGCATGGGCCTCGACCCGTCCCGCGTGAACGCCGTGGTGGACGAGATCGCGGCGAACGGCGGCGAGGCCGTGGCCGCCATCGGCGACGTGTCCGACATGGACGTGGCCGAGGGGCTGGTGCGGACGGCGCTCGAACGCTGGGGCAAGCTCGACATCCTCTGCTGCGCCCACGGCATCCTGCGCGAGCGCATGATCTTCAACATGACCGAGGACGAATGGGACGGCTCCATCCAGTCCCACCTCAAGGGCTGCTTCGCGCCCACCAAGTTCGCCGCCATCCACTGGCGCGAGCGGCGCGACGGCGGGCGCCTCATCTACTTCACCTCGGATGCGGGCATCAGCGGCAGCAGCGGGCAGCCGAACTATTCGGCGGCGCACGCGGGCAAGCTGGGACTGATGCGGGCCAACGCGCGCGGGCTGGCGCGCTACGGCGTGACCTGCAACTGCATCGCGCCCGGCGCCTCCACGCGCATGACGGACCGCGGGCGCGGCGTGGACCGCGAGGGCCCCGCGCCCAGCGAATCGGCGGCGGGCACGGCGCGCGACCCGAAGAACGTGGCGCCCATCGCCGTGTGGCTGGCCTCGGACGAGGGCGGGGCCGCCAACGGGCGCATCTTCGGCGCGCGCGGCCACTCCGTCACGCTCTACAGCGAGCCCGAGCGGGAGCGCACGCTGCGCTTCGCCGACCCCTTCATCGACATCGACGAGCTGTTCGCGCTGTGGCCGCAAACGCTGGGCGCGGAGCCGCTGGAGCGGACGCAGGCGTGGACCTGAGCGCGGCGCAACTGGCCGCCCGCCAGCGCATCGTCGAGGTCATCGACCGCTACGCCTCGGCGCTCGACGCCAGGGACTACGCGCGCTTCCGCACCTGCTTCAGCGCCGACGCCGCCGTCCACTACGGCGAGACCGTGCTGCGCGGGCCGGACGCGGTGGCGGACTACTGCGAGGCCAGCCTCGCGCGCTGGGGCGCCACGCAGCACCTGCTGGGGAACTACGAGATCGCGCTCGACGGCGACCGCGCCAGCGCGCGCACGGCCATGCACGCCAGCCACGTGTCCCCCGACGGCGACGAAATCTGGGTCGTGGGCGGCACGTACGTCGACCGCCTCGAACGGCGCGACGGCGACTGGAAGATCGTGGAGCGCGCGCTCGAGGCGAAGTGGTCGGAACGGCGCGCCATCACGGCGTAGCATCAGCGCGAACGGAGGGAACGGCCATGGGCATGGAGATCGACCTTCAGGGCAAGGTGGCGCTCGTCACCGGCAGCGGCCAGGGCATCGGGCGGGGCATCGCGTCCGTGCTCGGCGCGTGCGGCGCGACCGTCGTCGTCTCGGACGTGAACGCGGAAACGACGGAGGCCACGGCGCGGGAGCTGGGCGCGGCCCTCGCGCTTCCGCTCGACGTGACCGACCGCGACGCCTTCAACGCCGCCGTGGACCGCATCGCGGCGGAGCTGGGCGCGCTCGACATCCTCGTGAACAACGCGGGCGTCTACCGCGAGTACGGCGGCCCCGTGGAGACGATCACGCCGGAGATGTGGCGCACGCTCTGGGCGGTGAACGTGGACGGCGTGTTCCACGGCTGCCAGGCGGCCGCGCGCTCCATGCGGGCGGCGGGCAAGGGCGGGCGCATCGTCAACATCGCCTCCACGCAGGCCGTCTCGCCCGGCGTGGGCGTCACCTACGACGCCTCCAAGGCGGCGGTGGTGCAGCTGACGCGCACGCTGGCGCTGGAGCTGGGGCCGCACGGCATCACCGCCAACGCCGTGGCCCCGGGCGCGACCTGGGTGAATCCGGGCGAGCCGCCGCCCATCGACGCGAACGCGGCCATCCCGCGCTCGGGCCACCCGCTGGGCGACGCCGTGGCCAGCCGCATCGCGCGCATCCCCGCCGGGCGCTGGGCGCGGCCCGAGGAGATCGGCAACGCCGTGGCCTTCCTCTGCTCGCCGCTGGCGGACTACGTGAACGGCGTCTACCTGAACGTGGACGGGGGCTGGCTGGCGGAGTAGCGCCCCGCGTCCCCGCCCCGCGAGGAGGGACACGCGCCTACGGCAGGCGCAGCAGGTGGTTGCCGCCCTCCACCGGGATGACCTGCCCGGTGATGTCCCCGAACAGATCGCTGGCCACCGCCAGCGTCACGTCCGCGCAGTCGTCCACGGTGGTGATGCGGCCCAGCGGCGTCTGCGCGATGAAGGCCTGGGCCGTGGGCGAATCGGCGGGCAGGTCCACGCGCGCCTCGTCGATGGGCGCGCCGCCGCCGCCGTAGTTGTTCATGGCCGTGGGCACGAAGCCCGGCGCGACCGCGTTCACGCGCACCTGGTCGGGGCCGTATTCGCGCGCCGCGATCTTGGTGGCGAAGTTGATGGCCGCCTTCGCCGCCGAATAGGGCGTGAGGCCGACGGGGATGGAGATGGCCGTGCTCGACGTGATGTTGATGAGCGAGCCGCCGCCCGTGGCCGCCATGGCGTTGCCCATGTGCTTCATGAAGTAGAGGAAGCCGAAGTACTGGATGTCCGCCACCTCGTGCAGCTCCGTCGGGGTGATGTCGCGGATGAGGTTGTGGCGCACGATGCCGGCGGAGTTGACGGCCACGTCGAGCGTGCCCCAGCGGTCGATGGCGGCGTCGGCCAGCGCCTTCAGCTCGTCGTAATCGCGCCCGTCGCAGCGCACGGGCGTGGCGCCGGTCTTGCCCGCCAGCTTCTCGAGGTTGTCGAGGCGGCGGGCGGCGACGATGAGTTCGGCGCCATGCTCGGCGAAGCGCTCGGCGATGGCCCAGCCGATGCCGCTGGACGCGCCGAGGACGACCGCCTTCTTGCCGTCGAGGAGTCCCATGGCGCGCGCCTCCGGGCCCAAGCGGGGCCGCGCGCAGTCTACGCGTGGCGCGCCCTACGGGGCAGGGGGCTTGCTACCCTGTGGCCGGGAGGCGCGCGTGCCCCGTCAGCGGACGCCCGAGGAACACAGCCGCCGGATGGCCAGCGTCCCCAGCAAGGACACTGGCATCGAGATCGCCGTGCGCAAGGCGGTCCACGCACGCGGCCTGCGCTTCCGCAAGCACGTGCGCGAACTGCCCGGAACGCCCGACCTCGTTTTCCCGAAGGCGCGCGTGACCGTGTTCGTCGATGGCGACTTCTGGCACGGCTGGCAGCTCCCGGCTTGGCGGCACACGCTCTCCCCGTACTGGGTTGAGCGGATCGAGACGAACCGCAGGCGCGACCGGCGCAACTTCGCGCGGCTGAGGCGGCGGGGCTGGCGCGTCCTGCGCGTCTGGGAGCACGACGTGCTCGCTGATGTGGAGCGGGTGGCGGACCGGATCGAGGGCGCGGTGCGGGAGCGCTCGAAGGCACCTAGTTAGATCTCTTCTTCCCTAGCCGTAGCCCGCCTGCTCGTCACTGCAAGCCAACCCTCATGAAGGCGCTTCGTTTCTCGAAGAACACCATACCAAGTGTTAAACACGTAGTGAACCTGCCCACCAGATTCCAGATCCTGCTTAACACGATCAGCTTCTTCCGTATAGTCCTGCGCGATCATTAGCCCGGTGACCCTAAGTGGCTTAGTTGCTTTTCTTTCACTATGGTATGCCGCCAGAACATACCTCTGAAAGCGAGAAATTTCATCAGCGCTAACCACATGATCTTTTCCATTACTATCCGTACCGCGCTTAATTTCAACAATCAGTAGTTGATCGTGCGTATACGGAGAAGAGGGACCAAGTGCAAAGAGGAAGTCCATCCTGCGTTTATCAGGATAACCTTCGTCAGTTTTGATTCCCAGATCGGAAAGATGCACCTCATCATCGAGAAGATCCCATCGTGGATCGAGGAGCCAAGGATTCGTCTTAATGTGAGCATGAATAGACGGAACTTCCAATGCACCTCCACGCACGAACCGTTCGAGCTCCGTAATTGCCTTTAGGCGAGCTTCAATCATAGATTGATTCCGACGTGCATCGATTAGCCCAAACTGTCCCACAATACTCCATATCTTGGTCTGAAATTCCGGATCATCAGCATCAATATTTTCGAGCATCCCCCTCACGATAGTATCACTATGGGCATCAACAATAGACTGCACAAGACTGCGGGCTTCAGCAACTCCGATTTCTGGAATTCTCGAAACCGCCAGAACAACTCTCCTCATCCTGTTTCGCTCCTCCGGGGTAAGCTGATCAATCAAATCCTTAAAACTGTCAATATCTAGATGATCAGCAACGCGATTCACCCGGAGTCGATTCCTTTCCCCCAGTGCCCATGCCAGCCGTTTGCGACCCCAACGCATGAATTCATCAAGATCAGCATCCTCAGTCTGCAGTTGATCCCGGTTGGCCTGGATACGATCTTGATCAATATCCGCTCCTTCATCCAACCAGTCTGCCTGAACTTCACCAACAAGATACTCTTGGCCCAACTGTCCTCCAACTCCTTGAGATCGCTGAAACAGGAAGGGGTTCTGTACCATTTTCCCTCGCGCAAGGACGGAAATCCCTTGAAGGCCTTGATCATTGAGTGGCTTTTCAGTAAATCCAATCCACCAGCGGACTTTTCGTCCCTGTTCAATGTCTTCCTCGGCCCAACCATTTGCGACGGTGATTTCCTCTCCTTCAGGACGACCATCCCGAGGAAACCGAAATTCAACAGGATAGTCAAAGCGCTTCATCTCTTCACCATTAATGTGGATAGCCATCTTGGTCGTATCCAGTGCGAACCTCCTGGACATCGAGCGCAGGAACTGGCCTTCATTGATCGCGCGCTTGCTTTTCAATTCTTTCAGAGTGATTCGAGTTCCACGATCAAGACTACTCCCATCGGGGGCGGTCAAAAGACTTTGATCTTGAGCAATCTCCACTTCATAGTCAGAAGAAGGATCAAGAGCACGAATGCTATCGTAATCTAGCCGGAAACTAGTGCTTTCTCCATCAGCGCTCACGGTATAACATTCAAGGATCTTGGCCGTCCCGAAGGCCGCCAGCTTGCCTATACCCTTGCGCCCATGCAGCAGCCTGCCTTCTTGCGTCTTGTCTTTCCCAAGTTCAACCCGGCGTTTGCGCCCAACCCTCAGATACCGGCTTGCCGCGTCCGCCCGCGACATGCCTGTCCCGTCGTCAACCACGACGATCTTGTCGCTCGGCTTCCACCGCTGCCCCAGCGGGATTTCCACCCAGACGTTGCGGGCATCCGCATCCCAAGCGTTCGAGATCAGCTCCGCAATCGTGGCGGTCGCACTCGGGTAGAGCTGCGCGCCGAGCTGCTCGATCAGCGAGCCCAGGAACTTCAGCCGAAGCGGTTCGTCAGCCATCGCCACCATCATCCCAGATCACGCGCCGCACCGCCAGCCCCAGCGCTTCCGCCAGCTTCACCGGCACGGCGTTCCCGATCTGCCGCTCCACGGACTCGTGCGTGCCGGCGAACCGGTAGCGTCGCGGGAACGACTGGAGCAGCGCCGCCTCGCGGAGGCTGATGCCGCGATGTTCCGTCGGGTGGATGAACCGTCCGCAGGAGACCGTGGTGCAACGGGTCGTCATCGTCGGCGCGGGGCCCGTGAGGCGGATGCGGCCATAGGGCCCGGTCGCGCTCCGTCGCCCCCTGTCCCGAAGCCGCTTGTGACAACCCAGCTGCAGGCGCTCCGGCAGATCGGAGTGGTTGCCGCCCTCGGGAATCGCGCGGATGCGCTCCAGCACCATCGGAGACGGGCTGCGCGGGCGGTGGCGCGGATCCGAACTCCCTTCGATAGGCCCCGCGCGCGCCATCACTGCGCTGGCGTGCGGCGCGCGCCGTGCGAACGAAGGCGGCAGAACGTCGTGGAGATCGCCGGGAAGATCCGCTTTCTTCGATCCCCGCACGGCAATCGCCGCCAGCCGTCGGCGGCGCTGGGGCACGCCAAAGTCCACGGCATCCACGATCCACCAACGCACCCCGTACCCGACGGCGCGCAGCTGCCGGCACAACGTCGTCCAGCGCTCGTCACGGGCGAGCCCCGGCACGTTCTCGATCAGCACGGCCGCGGGCCGAAACTCGCGCGCGAACCACCACACCTGGTCGACCAGATCGTTACGCTCGTCGTCGCGTCCCCGCAGGCCCAGCGTCGAGAATCCCTGGCACGGCGGGCAGGCGGTGAGCAGCGTCAAATCCCGCTGCTTCAGAGCGAGGGAGCGCCGCAGATCCTCCGGCGACACGGAGCGAATGTCCTCTTCGTGCACGCAAACGTCGGGATGGTTTTCCCTGAACGTCCGCGCCGCATCCGGGTCGTTCTCGACGGCGGCGAGCACGCGAAAGCCCGCATCGGCCAAGCCCCGGGCGGTTCCGCCCGCGCCCGCGAACAGATCGATGGCCGTCAACTCGCCCACGCACAGAGCATAAACGCGCCAGACCGCGCGCGCACGGGGGCGGCGAAACGCGCTAGACTGCGCGCGCACTCCGAAGGGACGAGGTATCGCGCCATGAAGATCGGGCTCTGCCTGCCGCAGCTCAACCAGCACGCCGACCGTACGGCCGTCTCCGGCTTCGCCAGGAACGCCGAGGCCGCGGGCTTCGATTCGCTCTGGGTGCAGGACCACTTCATGGTGCCCGAACAGCCGCAGGTGGGCTACGCGGGCGGGCCCACCGACCTGCCCATGCCCGACCCCTACCGCTGCATGCTCTCGCCCATCGAGACGCTGGCCTTCGTGGCCGCCATCACGGAGCGGGCGCGGATCGGCACGTCCATCCTCGTCACGGCCTACTACCGCCCGCTGCTGCTGGCCAAGCGGCTGGCGACGCTGGACATCCTCTCCGGCGGGCGCGTGGTGGCGGGGCTGGGGCTGGGCTGGAGCAAGGACGAGTACGACCAGATGGACACGCCCTTCGCGCGGCGCGGGGCGCGCATGACGGACTTCATCCGCGCGCTGAAGGCGTGCTGGCTGCCCGATCCGGTGGAGTACCGCGGCGAGTTCTTCGAGGTGCCGCGCTGCGACAGCTCGCCCAAGCCGCTGCAGCGCAACGCGGCGGGGGAGCCGCAGGTGGAGATCGCCATCGGCGGCGGCGGCAATCCGGCGGGACAGCGCCGCATCGCCGAGCTGGGGGACGCCTGGAACCCGGCGGGCGCGCCGCCGGAGATGGTGGCGGCGGGCATGGGGGCGCTGAACGCGCTGGCGCAGGAGTACGGGCGCGGCCCGCTGGGCTGCTACATGCGCGTCTTCGCCAACCCGACCATGCCGGGCATCGAACCGTGGCACGGGGGCTTCTTCGGCCCCATGTCGTGGAGCGGCACGGCGGCGGAGATGCGCCCGAAGGTGGAGGAGGCGCGCGACGCGGGCATCGAACACGTGATCATCGAGACCGGCTTCTGGGAGCCGTGCCCCAGCCCGCAAAACTGGATCGACCAGGTGGAGTTCTTCGCGCCGCTGGTCGACGTGGCGCACGGGTAGGGGGCGGGCCGTGGACGCGCCCATGCTGACGAAGTTCGACGAGCACCTGCTGCACCAGGTGACGGATTCGTTCGCCGCCGTGATGGCGACGGACAAGCACTGGAACGACGGGCATTACATCTGCCTGTGCGACATGGACGGGCGCATCGCGCTCATCGGGCTGCTGCGGCTCTACACGAACAACGACGTGATCGATGGCTTCGTGTGCGTGCGCCACGAGGGGAAGCAGTACAACATCCGCCTCTCGCGGCGGCTGCGTTCCGACATCGACACCTTCGGCGTCGGGCCGCTGCGCATCGACATCGTGGAGCCGATGGAGACGGTGCGGCTGGTGCTGGAGGAGAACGAGCACGGCATCGCCTGCGACCTGACCTGCCGCACGACCGCCGCGCCCTACGAGGACCAGCCCGTCTACCGGCGCGAGAACGGGCGCTTCGTCTCCTCGCGCGCGGTCTACGAGGTGGTGGGCACGGTGGAGGGCACGGTCACGGTGGGGGGCGAGACGTTCACGGCCACGCCCGACCGCTGGCACTTCTTCCGCAACCACTCGTGGGGGTCGATGCCCGGACGGGGCGGCCCGCGCGAGCACGGCGCGCCCGCCGCCACGCCGCGCCGCCCGCGGGGGCTGCGCCAGTGGGTGCTCTTCCGCATGCCCGACCACGGCGGCTTCTACCAGACGTTCGACGGGCCGGACGGCGCGCGCCGCTCGCAGGAGGGGGCCATCCTGCTGCCCGATTCGCACACGCCCGTGACCGCGATCGAGCACGAGCTGGAGTTCTACGACGACGGCCCGAAGCGGCTGAAGGCGGGGCGCTTCCGCCTCACCGAGGAGGGCGGCGGCCAGCGCGAGTACGAGGTGGAGGACCTGGGCTGGATCTACTGCCAGGGGGGCGGCTACTTCGGCGGCTTCAACGACGGGCTGGGGCAGGGCGTCTGGCGCGGCGAGTACCATGTCGAGGGCGAGGTGTGGGACGCCTCCCACCCGCAGCGCATCGTCGAGGCGGACGGCACGGAGCGCGAGTTCGACCACGCCTGGGCGGAGAGCTTCGTGCGCCTGCGGAGCGGCGACGCCACCGGCCTCGCGCACTTCGAGGCGGTCGTGTTCGAGTAACGCCCGCGAGGGCATGGAGGGACGGCGAATGAAGACGCTGGTGTTCGGGGGATCGACGTTCGTGGGGGTGCGCACGGTGCGCGCGCTGGCCGCCCGCGGCCACGAGGTGGCGGTGCTGAACCGCGGCGTCACCTCGGTGGAGCTGCCGCCGGGCGTCGAGCGGCTCGTGGCCGACCGCACGGACAACGAGTCCATGCGGGCGGCGCTGGGCGGGCGCGAATGGGACGCCGTGTTCGACATCTCCGGCTTCGTCATGGTGGCGGGCAAGGCCGACCTCGATTTCCTCATCGGCCTGCTGGACGGGAACGTGGGGCACTACCTCTACTGCAGCTCGATCATGGCCTACCGGCCCTCGGGGAAGATGCCCTGGCCGGAGACCAACGCCTTCACGGACGAGCCGCGGGAGACCTACGGCGGCTTCAAGGCGTACACCGAGCGGCGCCTCTTCGAGCAGCACCGGCGCACGGGCTTCCCCGTCACCACCATCCGCCCGGCGGCCATCTACGGCCCCGACAACAACATCTACGACATGGAGGCGCCCATGTTCCTGCGCCTCCTGCGCGGCCTGCCCGTGCTCGTGCCGCACGAGGGGCTGGTCGTCTGCTCCTACGGGCACGTGGACGACCTGGTGCGCTTCCAGATCGACATCGCTGGCAAGGACGCGGCCAAGGGGGAGGCCTTCAACCTCACGAACGAGGCGGTGACGACGCGGTACTACGTGGAGACGCTGGCCGAGATCGTGGGCAAGCCCGCCGACGTCGTCCCCATCCCCGAGGACCAGGTGGGGAACTGGGGGTTCGACTGGCATCATCCCGAAAAGCGCCCCGTCTTCGGCCACCTCTTCGGGCGCTTCCACCATTCGGCCCTGAGCATCCGCAAGGCGGAGCGCCTCTTCGGCTTCGAGAACGAGTACGACTTCCGCAGCGGCCACGCCCACACCTTCGAGTGGTTCATGCGCGAGGGGCGGGAGCGCATCGGCGAGGACCCCAGCGACCCGCTGTGGGGCGGCGGCTGGGACTTCGCGCGCGAGGCCGAGGCGGCGGCGGCCCTGCGCCCCGCCTGAGCGCGCGCCATGCCCGAGGCGAAGCGGCCCACGGTCGACGAGGTGCTCGCCGGGGCGCTGCACACCATCGAGAACCAGCTGCTCCCCCAGCTGGAGGACACGTGGGCGCGGGCGGCGGCGAGCCAGCTGATGGGCACGCTGGAGTACGCCCGCGCGCTCATCGCCGGCGAGGAAACGGTCGACGCGCGCATCGACGAGCTGGAGGCCGCCATCGCGGGCCTGCTGCGCGACCACCCCGAACTGGAGGCGGCGCTGGCGGGCGGCGAGGACGACGGCGAGTCGCGCGCCTTCGCCACGCTGGACCGCGCCAGCCGCCTGCTGCGCCACGCCGTGGCGGACGAGACGGCGGCGGGGGAGGCCATTCGGGAGCGGCTGCGCCCCCTCGTCGCGCGCCACGCCGACGAGGAGCTGAACGAGACCATGCCCATGCTCATGCGTTTCGGGGGGACGCCGCGCCGTGTTGAACGTTGAGACCGCGCGCCCGCGCCTGGCCGCCTGGCTGTCGGCCCGCATCCCCGCCGACGACGGCGTGGCCGCGGGGCCGCTGGAGCGCATCACCATCGGGCACTCGCGCGGCATGTTCCGCGTGGACGCCAGCTGGCGCCGCGGCGGCGAGGAGCACGCGCGCTCCTTCGCCCTGCGCGTGGAGCAGGCGGGCATGTTCGGCACGAACACGCTCGACGAGGTGCGCGTCATGCGGGCCGTGCGCGCCGCCGGTTTCCCCGTCGCGTCCATCCGCTGGGTCGAGCTGGACGCGGACGTGCTGGGCACGCCCTTCTTCGTCATGGACTGGGTGGAGGGCAGCAGCGGCCCGCCCGACGAGGCCGCCCTGCGCGACTACGTGGAGAAGCTGCACCAGCTGCACCAGCTCGATTGGCGCAAGGCGGACGTCCCCTTCGCGCGCGTCCCCGTCGTGCCCCTCGACGCCGTGCACCAGCAGGTGGACCGCTGGATGGAGGTGCACCGCTGGGGACGCGTGCTGCCGGAGCCGCTGCTGGAGGAGGCGGCGGTCTGGCTGAAGCGGAACGCGCCCGACGGCCTCGCGCTCGGCGTCGTGCACGGCGACCCGGGGCCGCTCAACTTCATCCACGCGGACGGGCGCGTGCAGGCCTTCACGGACTGGGAGTTCTCGCATGTGGGCGACCCCGACGAGGACTGGCTCTTCCTCGGCGCGATGCGCGGGCGCGGCGTGATGGAGCCCGACGCCTGGCGCGCCTACATCGCGGAGGTGACGGGGCGCGCCATCGACGAGGCCACCTGGGACTACTGGGACGTGTTCAACCACTTCAAGGGGGCCTGCGCCAACACCTCGGCGCTGCGCATCTTCGTCACGGGCGCGAACCCGGCCCCCAACATGGCCGCCATCGGCACGGCCCTCAAGCTTTCCATGATCCAGCGGCTCTCCGCTATCATCGGCCGGTCATACGCCCGGTAGGGGCGAGCAAGGAGACGAACCATGGCGGGACAGCGCGAGATCGATACGGCCATCGCCCTCTTCAAGGCGTGGAGCAGCGGCGACGCGGACGCGCCCGGCCCCTTCTTCGCCGAGGGCGGCGTGCTGCGCGACATCGTGGCGGGCGAGGACAAGGTCGGCTGGCCCGACATCCGCGAGTTCTTCGCCGCCGGCCTGCGGGCCTTCCCCGACCTCGAACTCGTGCCCGACGTCTTCTGGACGAACGATACGGGCGTGGCCTTCACCTGGCGCATGAGCGCCACCGTGACCAACGACGCCATGGGCCCCGAGGCGAAGGGCAAGCGCTGGCACTCGGACGGCATGACCTACCTCGAGTTCGACGGCGCGGGCAAGGTCACGCTGGAGGTGGACTACCACCACGGCGGGGCGGCGGCGCGCTCGCTGGGGCTGGAGGGCTGACGCCCTAGACGAGGCCGCTGCCGCGCAGGCGCGGGTCGAGCACGTCGCGCAGGGAATCGCCGAAGAAGTTGAAGGCGAGCACGGCCAGCGCGAGGGCCGCGCCCGGGAACACCAGCAGCCACCACGCGCTGCGGAAGTAGACGCGGTTGTTGGGGCCGAGGTCCTGCGCCCACGAGGGCGTGCCCGGCTCCAGCCCGAGGCCGAGGAAGGTCAGCCCCGCCTCCGCCAGCATGGCCCCCGGAATGGTGATGCTGGCGGCCACGATCACCAGCGGCAGCAGGTTCGGCAGGATGTGGCGGAACATGATGCGCGGGCCGGACGCGCCGATGACGCGCGCCGCCTCCACGTAGGTGACCGACCGCTCCTGTAGCACGCTCCCGCGGAAGAAGCGGATGGTGAGCGGCGTGAAGGTGAAGGCCACCGCGAAGATGAGCGTCTGCACGCTGCGGTCGAAGGCGGTGGTGAACATGAGCAGCCAGAGGATGCCGGGCACGGCGATGATGACCTCGATGGCGCGCGAGATGAGGATGTCCACGAGGCCGCCGAGGAAGCCCGCCGCCAGCGCCAGCGTGACCCCCACCGCGAGCGTGAGGGCGACGGCGCCGAAGCCGATGAGCAGCGTGGGCCGCCCCCCGTAGAGCACGCGCGACCACACGTCCCGCTTGCTGCGGTCCGTGCCGAAGAAGTGCTCGCCGCTGGGCGCGTCCAGCGTGGCCGCCTCGCGGATCGAGGCGCGGGGGTCCACCGTGTTCAGGAAGGGGGCGAAGACGGAGCCCGCGATGAGCAGCACGATCAGCAGCGCGCCCACCGTGCCCAGCGGCTGGCGGCGCACGAAGTGGCCAGCGGGCGCGAGCCACTCGCGCGGCGAGCGCCTCCGTTCCCCCAGTTCGCCGAGGGCGGCGATGTCTTCGGCCACGGTCATGCCTCTCCCCCGGCGTTAGTAGCGGATGCGCGGGTCCACCCACGCATAGGCGATGTCGATGACGAGGGTGATTAGGAGGAACCAGGCGGCGAAGAAGATGGCGGCCCCCTGGATGACGATGAAGTCGCGCTGGCCGGCGGCGCTGATGATCCAGAGGCCCATGCCGGGGATGTTGAAGATCTGCTCCATAATGACGGAACCGCCCAGCACGAGGCCGAGCTGAATGCCGATGAGCGTGAAGAGCGGGATCATGGAAGTGCGGAAGACATGGCGGGCGACGACGGCGTTCTCGCGCAGGCCCTTGGCGCGCGCGGTGCGCACGTAGTCGCTGCGCAGCACCTCGAGCATGGAGGAGCGCACGATGCGGGCCAGCGTGGCCCCTCCGGTGAGGGCCAGCAGGAAGGCGGGGATGGCGACGATCTGCAGGTGCGTCCAGGGATCCTCCCAGCCCACCCAGTCGGGGGCCACGCGCGTGCCCCACCAGACCGCCGGGAAGATGATCACCAGCGAGGCCACCCAAAAGTTGGGCACGGAAAGGCCGAGCACGGCCAGAAAGCGCAGCACGTAGTCGCTCAGGCGCCCCGAACGGATGGCGGAGACGGCCCCCACGGGGATGCCGATGAACAGCGTGAAGACGATGGAGAGCAGCCCCACCTGGGCCGTGTTCCAGAGGCGCGGCCCGATCTCGTCGTTGATGTGCTTGCGCTGCAGGGGGGAGAAGCCGAAATCGCCCCGCAGCACGATGTCGCTGATCCAGAGGGTGTACTGCTCGAACCTGGAGCGGTTGAGGCCGAGCTCCTCGCGGATGGCCTCGAAGCACTTCTCGTCGAAGCTGCCCGCGGCCCCGCACTTGGCCACGGCGGCGTCGCCCGGCACGGCGCGCATGAAGACGAAGACGATGATGCTGATGATGAAGAGGGTGACGGGGACGAGCAGCAGCCGCCGGATGATGTAGGCGCGCATCTCAGCCCCTTCCCCCGATCTGGCGACGGGGTTCGGACCGGGGCGGCCCCGGCCCGAACCCCTCGGCGCTCAGGCGTCGATCCACATGTTCTGGGCGCGCCGGTAGCCCATGGAGGCGTTGTTGGCGATGTCGGGCACGGGCGGCACGTTGCGCAGCCGCGCGCCCATGGCGTAGCGCTGGACGGAGGGCACGGGCAGCGGCAGCACGCAGCAGAAGTTCGTGAAGATGTACCGCTGCAGCTCCCGCAGCACGTCCTTGCGCCCTTCGGGATCGACGGTCGCGCCCTGCAGGTCGTAAAGGCGCTGGAGTTCCGTGCCGATCTCGTTCGTGACCTCGATGATCTCGTCGGGGTAGTTGGCCGCGAGCACGTGGTCGAAGGTGTAGACGCCGCCGAAGATGGCGCCGTAGCCGTTGGGCACGTAGTGCGTGAGGGCGTTGTAGTCGGGGATGGTGGAGAGCGAGTTCTCGCCCGCGATGAAGTAGTGCCAGATCTTCTCGCCCGCCGGGGCCGTGGCGAGGGCCACGTAGTTGGCGAGGTCAGCGGGCTCCAGCCGCGAGGGCACGCCCAGACTCTCCTCGATGCTCTGGGCGACGAATTCCATGTGGCGCGTGGTGGTCGAGAAGGTGGGGATGACGGTGACGAAGCCGTCGGGGAAGACCTCGTCGCCGCCGCCCTGCGCCCAGAGTTCGCGGGCGCGCGCCGGATCGTACTGCTGCAGGCCGCGGATTTCGTCCTGCGACAGCACCTGCGAGAAGGCCGGGCCCACGGGCGCGCCGCGGATGCCCTCGCCGTCGAGCACGATGTCGATGTAGCCCTCCCAGTCGATGGAGAGGGAGACGGCCTCCCGCAGCAGCGGATGCTGGGCCCACTTGAAGCCGTCCAGCTCCATGATGGAGTGGTCGTTGGCGGGGCCTTCGAGGACCTGGACGTTCTCCTCGTTGGCGAACAGGTCGGCCTGGATCTTGTCGACGGCGCCGAAGACATCGGAGTCGCCGGCGATGAAGCGGGCCTCGCGGGCGGCCGCGTCGGCGATGATGACGTCCTCCCAGCGGTCGATGTACGGCAGGTCGCCGGTGAAACGCCCGCGGTCGCCGGAGTGGCCCGCGTAGTTGGGATTGCGGACGTAGGTGTTCCCCGTCGAGTTGATGGTGTCGAACATGTAGGCGCCGCCGCCCGCGTTGGGCGTGTCACGCAGGTCGCCGTTGGCATCGACCAGTTCGCGGTTCACGATGGCCATGGCGCTGGAGCCGAGCGAGGGGATGGCGGAGGCCCAGGCGAAGGCGAGGTTGATGCCGAGCGTGCGCTCGTCGGGCGTGTCGAAGGAGGCGCCGCGGTCCACGCCCATCCAGCCCCACTGGATCTGGTTCACCTCGGAGCCCAGCTCGGAGAGGCTGGTGGGGAAGCGGCTGAAGCTGAAGGCCACGTCCTCGGAGGTCATGGCGCGCCCCCCCCCGGCCTCGGGGTTGAAGCGCAGGTTCGGCTCCAGGTTGAAGACGAGCGTGGTGGCGTCGATCTGCTCCCAGCTGGCGGCGGCGTCGCCCCAGGCCTCCTCCTCGACGAGCGAGTAGCCGAGCAGGTGGTTGTAGGTGAGCGCCGTCCACATCGGGTCGGTGACCGTGACGGACGGATCGAGCGAGGTGTTCTGCGCGGCCTTCTGGTGGTTGAACGTCCCCCCCCGCATGGGGCCGCCCGCAGGCGGAGCCTCGGTGGGCGCGGCGGTGGCGGTGGCCTCATCCTCGGCGGGGGCGCCCTGCGTCGCGGTAGCCGTCGCGGCGGTCGTGGCGGCGGCGGTGGGGTCGGCGGTGGTGGTGTCGTCATCGTCGTCGTCGCCGCAGCCCACGGCCACGAGCCCGGCGGCGCCGACCGCCGTGGCGGCCCCGCCCGCCAGCACGCGCCTGCGCGAAACGCGCCTGCGCCAGTACCTGTTCCAGTAGCCTTCGGCCATCGTTTCCCTCCGTGCGTCCGCCACAATGGCGGTCCGTTGGCGATTCATACAGCGGACGGCGCGTGGGGCGCAACGCCCGCGGGCGGAATGGATCAGGCGTCGGCGAGCCACATGTTCTGCGCGCGCCGGTAGCCCATGGCGGCGTTGCTGAAGAAATCGGGCACCGGCGGCACGTCGCGCAGGCGGTCGCTGATGGCGAAGCGGTCCACCGCTTCCACGGGCAGCGGCAGCGTACAGCAGAACTGCGTGAAGATGAGCCGCTGCAGCTGCTGCAGGTAGCCCGCGCGCGCCTCCGGGTCGAGCGTCGCGCCCTGCGCGTTGTAGAGCTGCTCGATGGGCGCGCCGATGGGGTCCGTGACGTCGATGACATCCGGCGGAATCTGCGAGGCCAGCGGGTGGGTGTGCGTGAAGAGGCCGAAGGCGTTCCCGCCGTAGCCGTTGGGCACGTAGTGGGTGAGGGCGTTGTAGTCGGGGATGGTGGAGACGGAGTCCTCAAAGAGGACGAACCAGTGCCAGATCTTCTGGCCCGGCGGGGCGGTGGCGAGGGCGATGAAGTTGGCGAGGTCGGCGGGTTCCAGCCGCGTGGGCACCCCCAGGTTCTCCTCGATGCTCTGCGCGATGAACTGCTGGGCGATGCCCGTGGTGAAGGTGGGGATGACGGTGACGAAGCCGTCGGGGAAGACCTGATCGCCGCCGCCCTGCTCCCACAGCTGGCGGGCGCGTTCGGGGTCGAACTGCTGGAGCTGGCGAATCTCCTCCTGCGGCAGCACCTGCGGGAAGGCGGGGCCCACGGGCGCGCCGCGGATGCCCTCGCCGTCGAGCACCACGTCGATGTAGCCGTCCCAGTCGATGGAGAGGGAGAGGGCCTCGCGCAGCATGGGGAACTGGGCCCACTTGAGGGCGTCGAGGGCCATGATGAGGTGCTTGTTGGTGGGGCCCTCGATGATGCGCACGCCCTCGCGCTCGCGCAGCTCATTGATCTTGAGGATTTCGAGGCCGCCGGTGACGCCCTCGAGCACGTCCGTGTCGCCGGCGAGGAAGCGCGTCTCGCGGTTCACCGGATCGGTGACGAGCGTGTCCTCCCAGCGGTCGATGAAGGGCGGTTCGGCGGTGAAGCGCCCGCGCGCGCTGGAGTGGCCCGCGTAGTTGGGGTTGCGCACGTAGACGTCGGTGCCGTCGGGGTCCGCCGTTTCGAACATGTAGGCGCCGCCGCCCGCGTTCACGGTGTCGCGCAGGTCGCCGTTGGCCTCGACCACCTCGGGGGCGACGATGGCGAGCGAACTGGAGCCGAGCGTGGGCAGGGCGGAGGCCCAGGGATGGGGCATGTTGATGGCGAAGGTGAGGTCGTCGGGCGTGTCGAAGCCCGCCATCCAGAAGTACTGGAGCTGGTTGATGCGCGAGCCCAGGTTGGCCACGGCGTCGGGGAAGCGGGCGAAGCTGGCGGCGATGTCCGTGGAGACGATCTGGCGTCCGCCGGCGGCCTCGGGGTTGAAGCGCAGGTTCGGTTCGAGGCTGAAGACGAGCGTGAGCGGGTCGGGCTGCTCCCAGCTGGCGGCGGCGTCGCCCCAGGCCGCGTCCTCGACCAGCGAGTAGCCGAGGATGTGGTTGTAGGTGAGCGCGGACCAGCCGCGGCCCGTGACGGTCACGGCGGGGTCGTAGCCGGTGGAGGCGAGGGCGTGCTGCATGCGGAAGGTGCCCACGGCGGGGGCGGGCGTGGCCGTGGTCGTCGGCTCCGGAGTGGCCGTGGGCGCGGCGGTGGCCGTGGCCGCGGCGGTCGCGGCGGCGGTTTCCGTGGCGGCGGGCTCGACGGGCGTGGCCGTGGCGGCGTCGTCATCGTCGTCGTCGCCGCAGCCGACGGCCACGAGCGCGGCGGCGCCCGCGGCGGTGGCGGCCCCTCCGGCCAGCATGCGGCGGCGCGAAACGCGCGCGCGCCAGTAGCGGTCCCAATACCCCTCGGCCATGACGTTCTCCTTCGGCGCGACGACCCGCGCGTTGCGGCGCAGTCTACGCGCAAACGCGCGCACGCGGGCGGCGCGGTATGATGGCGGCCTGTTGCAAGCGAGGGGACGCGGAACGCCGCGTTCCCCACGAAAGAGGGCGGACATGGATTTTCGGGACAGCGAGGCGCAGGCGGTCTGGCGCACGCAGGTGAAGGACTTCCTGGGGGAGTACCTGCCGGAGGAGATTCGGGGGAAGTTCCCCATGGACCGGCCCGCGGAGGAGAAGCCGCTGTGGGAGTCGTGGCGCAAGGCGCTGGCGGAGCGCGGCTGGATCGCGCCCGCCTGGCCGTCGGCGTACGGCGGCGCGGGCATGAAGCCGATGGACCAGTTCATCCTCAGCCAGGAGTTCGCGGAGGCGGGCGCGCCGCGGCTGGGCGGGCTGGGACTGATGATGCTCGGCCCCACGCTCATCGAGCACGGCACGGAAGAGCAGAAGCGGCGGCACATCCCCGGCATCCTCGGCGGCGAGGTGGAGTGGTGCCAGGGCTACAGCGAGCCGGGCTCCGGCTCCGACCTGGCCTCCCTGCAGACGCGCGCCGTGCGCGACGGCGACGACTACGTGATCAACGGGCAGAAGATCTGGACCTCGCTGGCCCACCGCGCGCACTGGATGTTCATGCTGGCGCGCACCGACCCGGACGCGCCCAAGCACCGCGGCATCACCTACTTCCTGCTGGACATGAAGACGCCGGGCATCACCGTGCGCCCGCTGGTGAACATGACCGGCGGGCACGACTTCAACGAGGTGTTCTTCGAGGACGTGCGCGTGCCCGCGGAGAACGTGGTGGGCGAGGTGAACCGCGGCTGGTACGTGGGCACGACCACGCTCGACTTCGAGCGCTCCTCCATCGGCACGCCCATTGGCCTGCGGCAGGGCGTGGAGCGCAACCTCGCGTGGCTGCGCGAACACCGCCACGAGCTGCCGCCCACCACCTACGCGGCCAGCCGCCACGACTGGGCGGAGCGCTTCATCGAGGTGCAGACGGCCACGATGCTGGCCTACCGCATCATCTCCATGCAGGACGCGGGCGAGATTCCGAACGCGGAGTCGTCCATCGCCAAGCTCTTCACCACCGAGCTGAGCCAGCGCATCGCACGCACGGCCTCGCACATGGTGGGCATGTGGGGCGACGTGTCCGACGCGAAGGCGCCGCTGCGGGGCGCGCCCGGCTTCGGCTACGTGAACCAGGTGCGCGAGACCATCGCGGGGGGCACGAGCGAAATCCAGCGCAACATCATCGCCACGCGCGGCCTCGGCCTGCCGCGGGCCTGACGGACGGAGGGAACGCCAGCATGACGAGCGGCACGGCCACGGCGACGACGGACCTGACGGCGCGCGCGAAGGCCATCGCGCCCATCGTGGCGGAGGAGGCGGACGCGGCGGAGCGCGACCGGCGGCTGACCGACCGCACGGTCGAGGCCATGAAGGCGCAGGGGCTGATCGGCATCTGGGCGCCGGAGTCGCTGGGCGGGCTGGAAGTCTCGCCGGGCGAGGGCTTCCGCCTCTTCGAGGAGGTGGCCAAAACGCACGCCTCCGCCGCCTGGAACCTCTGGATCTGGTCCACCCTCGGGCAGTTCACGGCCACGCTGTCGGAGGAGGGCGTCGCCGAGCTGTTCGCGGACGGCCCCGCCGAGGCGATCGGCGCGGGCGGGCTCTTCCCGCTGGCCCCGGCCGCGCCCGTGGAGGGCGGCTACCGCGTGAGCGGGCGCTGGCCCTACTGCAGCGGTTCGGGGCACGCGCGCTGGCTGGGCGGGGGCTGCACGGTGCTGGGCGAGGACGGCCAGCCGCGCATGATCATGCCCGGCGTCCCCGAAATCCGCTTCGTCACCTTCCGCCGCGAGGAAGTGGAGATCATCGACACGTGGCACGTGGTGGGGCTGCGGGCCACGGGCAGCAACGACGTGGCCGTGGAAAACGGCTTCGCGCCGGAGCACCTGACCTCCGGCTTCGGGCCGCTGTCGCCGAAGGGCAGGCACTACCAGGGGCCGCTCTACCGCTTCCCCATCCTCGGGGCGCTGGCCGCGCCCATCGGCGCCATCGCGCTGGGCACGGCGCGCCACGCGCTCGACGAGTTCGTGAAGCTGGCGAAGTCGAAGACGCCCAACACCTCGCAGACGAAGCTGACGGAGCTGGGCGCGGTGCAGCACGAGGTGGCGGAGGCGCACGCGGCCATCGAGTCGGCGCGCGTCTGGCTCTACGAGACGGTCGAGGACGCCTGGCAAACGACGCTGGCGGGCCAGCCCGTGTCCATGGAACAGCGGCGCGACCTGACGCTGGCAGCGGCGCACGCGACGCGCTCCGCCTCCCATGCGGTTGGCATCGCGCACGTGAACGCGGGCGGCACGGCGGTCTACGAGACGAGCCCCATCGAGCGCTGCTTCCGCGACGTGCACGCGGCCACGCAGCACGCGGGCACGGCGCCGCGCGCGTTCGCCGGGGCGGGACGGCTGCTGCTGGGGCTCACGCCCGACAACCCGCTCATCCTCGCCTGAGCGCCGAACGGGCGCGCTTGGCTCAGGACGCGGCAGCGGCGGCGGCGCGCGCGGGCTCCTTGGCCCACTCGATGCCGCGGCGCAGCAGCTCGTAGTAGGTCGGCTGCGTCCACGCCCCCAGTTCGGGCACGGGCCATTCGGGCACGCTCAGGGGCGGATCCTGCATGTCGTACTTCGAGCGCCGGTGGCCGGGCGTGAGGTAGAGCACCTCGCCCGCGCCCACGGGATGGAGGTACATGACGAGGCGCGGCTCGTCCGTTTCCCAGTCGTGTTCGAAGAAGCCGGGGCCGCTGTCGCCCGCGAAGCGCGTCTCCATGAGGGGCGTGATCTCGCCGTGGTACTCGCACAGGTAGAGCTCGTCCTCGATCTCCCAGGGTTCGATGCCCGCCACCAGCGGGTGCTCCCGGGCCGATTCGCTCACGGTGATGCGGTAGGGCTCGATGGCGGGGTGGGCGATGAACTGGCTGCCCAGCGTCTCCATGAGGATGGGGTAGTCGCGCGGGCAGTGCACGCCGTCGGCCTGGAAGTCCATGACGGAGTTGGTGCCGTGCGTGGCGAACCAGCGCCTACCACGCTCCACGAAGTGGCGCACAGCCAGCTGCTCCGCCTCCGTGGGGTGCACGTCGCAGGTGTAGCTGATGAGGAAGTCGGCGGCGAGGATGGCCTCGGTGTTGGCGTAGTCCTCGAACACGCGCACGCGCACGTCGTCGTCCTCGTGCAGCAGCTTGAGCAGCTCGAGGCGGGCGAAGTTGATGTCGTGCCACTTGCCACCGGCGATGAGGCAGGCGTCGATGCGGGGCATGGGGAACCTCCCGTGCGCTGTGCGCGCGTGGATGTGCCGGGAGCGCCCCGCGCCGTGCTGGCGGCGCGGGACGCCCTCGCGTCGCGCGCCTAGAAGGCGACGCGGCGGGTGAAGCCGCCGTCCACGACCACGTTGACGCCGGTGGTGTGGCTGGAGGCGGGGCTGGCGAGGAAGGCGGCCACGTTGGCCACTTCCTGGCCCGTGCCCATGTGCCCGGCGAGCGTGTCCGGCTTGGCCTTGCTGCGCAGGGGGATGCCGTTGGCGATGGCCTCGAAGAAGGGGGGCATGCCCTGCTCGATGCCGTGCCAGGGGCCGCCCTCGAAGTAGGTGGGGCCGGGGGAGACGACGTTCACGCGGATGCCCGCGGGGCCGTGCTGCTGGGCGGCGAAGGAGGCGTAGTTGAGCAGCGCCGCCTTCATCGCGCCGTAGGCCCCGGCCGAGGTCATGGGCGGGGGCGGGAAGGCCTCGACCGCCGCCGAGGTGCTGATGATGACGATGGCGCCCGCCTGCGAGTCGGTGAGGAAGGGCAGGGCCGCCTCCACGCCGCGCACGGTGCCCATCATGTCGATGGCGTAGTGCTCGTCCCACTTGTCGCCGCCGCCGCCGGCGGAGGCGTTGCTGACGAAGATGTCGACGCCGCCGAGGTCGGCGGCGCTCTGCTCCACCCACGCCTTCAGGGCGGCGTGGTCGGAGACGTCGCAGGGCGCGCCGGAGACGTTGCCGCCGTGGGCCTTGAGGCCCTCGACGGCGGCGGCCACGCGGTCGGGCGTGCGCGCGCAGATGGCCACGTCGGCGCCCTCGGCGGCGAGCGTGTTGGCGATGAAGTTGCCGATGCCCTGGCTGGCGGCGGTGACGAGGGCCTTCTTGCCCCCCAGTCCGAGATCCATGATGCGGGAACCTCCACGAGTATTGGTCGCGGCGGCGGCGGATCGGGCCGCCGCCGTTCAGATGGCGGGCGCGATTGTAGAGAGTCGCGCCACGCCGCGAAAGGGGCGCGCGTTTGCGGGATTCGCGCCGCGCCGCGGGCCGCCCTTTCACCCAATGCGGGCGGTCCTGTAGGATGCGCGGGCGCCCGGGGGCCGCGTGGCGTCCCCAGTCCAGCGCGCGCGAGGCGTACGTGGCCGGCAACCAGCACGAACCCAGCGAGGACGTCCTGCGCGACCTGCATCTGCGCATGGTCCGCATCCGCCACTTCGAGGAGGAGGCGGGCAAGCTCATGGAGCAGGGCAAGTCGCCCGGCGCCCTCCACCTGTACATCGGCGAGGAGGCGGTGGCGGCGGGCGTGATGGTCCACCTGAGCGACGAGGACCAGATCACGAGCACGCACCGCGGCCACGGCCACCTGGTGGCGAAGGGCGGCGATTTCCGGCTCATGTACGCCGAGCTGTTCGGGCGCGAGACGGGCTACAACAAGGGGCGCGGCGGCAGCATGCACATCTCCAACGTGGACGCGGGCATGCTGGGCGCGAACGGCATCGTGGCGGCGGGCCCGCCCATCGCCGTGGGCGCGGCCTTCTCCAACCAGTACCGCGGCACCGACAACGTGGCCGTGCCCTTCTTCGGCGACGGGGCCACGAACGAGGGGGCCTTCCACGAGGCCGCCAACATGGCCGCCCTCTACAAGCTGCCCGTCGTGTTCGTCTGCGAGAACAATGGCTACGGCGAGTTCACGCCGCAGGCCGAGCACCAGGCCATCACCGACATCATCGACCGCGCGCCGGGCTACGGCATGCCGGGCGTCATCTGCGACGGCATGGACGCCATCGCCGTGTGGGAGACGGCGGGCGAGGCCATCGCGCGGGCGCGCGAGGGCGGCGGCCCCACGCTGGTGGAGTGCAAGACCTACCGCTTCGTGGACCACGTGGGCCTGCGCGGCATCGGCCTCAATTACCGCACGGACGAGGAGCGCGAGGCGTGGCTGAAGCGCGACCCCATCGCGCAACACGAGGCGCGCCTGCTGGAGCGGGGCGTGATGACGGAGGACGAGATCAAGGCCGTGCACGACGAGGTGCTGGCCGACATCGCGCAGGCGATCGAGTTCGCCGAGAACAGCCCGCTGCCCGATCCGGCGGACCTGCTGAACGACGTCTACACGCCCACGGCGGCGAGTTAGGAGCAAGGCAAATGACCACGGCGGAAGCGCCCGCGGGGCGGCAGCTCGTCTACACCCTCGCGATCACGGAAGGGGTGCGCCAGGCGCTCCAGGAAGACCCGCTGGCCTTCATGGCGGGCGAGGACGTGGCCGGGGCGGGGAGCGTCTTCGGCATCTACCGCGGCCTGCTCGACGAGTTCGGGCCGAAGCGCGTGATCGACACGCCCATCAGCGAGTCCGGCATCATCGGGCTGGCGGTGGGGGCGGGGGCCACCGGCCTGCGCCCCATCGTGGACATCATGTTCATGGACTTCATCGGCGAGTGCATGGACGAGATCGTCAACCAGCTGGCCAAGATGCGGTACATGTTCGGCGGCAAGGCCACGCTGCCGGTGACGGTGCTGACCATGTCGGGGGCGGGCATGAACCTGGCGGCGCAGCATTCCCAGAGCCTGGAGGCGTGGCTCTGCCACACGCCCGGGCTGAAGGTGGTGATGCCCGCCACGGCCTACGACGTGAAGGGCGCCATCATCACGGCGGCGCGCGAGCCCAACCCCGTGTTCGTGGTCATGTGCAAGGGCCTCATGGCCCTCCCCGGCGAGGTGCCCGAGGAGCCCTACGACCTGCCCATCGGCAAGGCCAACGTGCTGCGCGAGGGCGACGGCCTCACCATCGTGGCCCACGGGCGCATGATCCACGAGGCGCTGAAGGCGGCCGAGGCGCTGGAGGCCGACGGCGTGAGCGCGGAGGTCATCGACCCGCTCTGGCTGCAGCCGCTGGACACGGACACGATCGTCGAATCGGTGGCGAAAACGCACAACGCGCTGGTGGTGCACGAGGCCGTGCGCTTCGGCGGCCTGGGGGCGGAGATCGCGGCCCAGATCGCGGAGCTGGCGTTCGATTCGCTGGACGCGCCCGTGGGCCGCGTGGCGGCGCCCTTCTCGCCCGTGCCCTTCAGCCCCGTGCTGGAGCAGAGCTACGTGCCCAACGCGGAGCGCATCGCGGCCGAGGCGCGGCGCATTCTCGGGGCGGGGTAGCGCGGCCCTGCCCCGCGCGCGCCCCCTCGGCATCGCCGTCAACCCCGCCTCGGGGAAGGACATCCGCCGCCTGGTGGCGCGCGCCTCCGTGTTCGACAACCAGGAGAAGCGCGCCATCGTGCGGCGCGCCGTGGTGGGCGCGCTGGCCAGCGGCGTGCGCGAATTCCGCTACATGGCGGACACGCACGGCATCGCGGCGGCGGCCATCGACGAGTTCGGGGACGCCGCCCGCTTCGCCGCCGTGGAATCGCCTCGCACGGCCAGCACGCTGGACACGACGCGCGCGGCGGCGGCCCTGCGCGAGGCCGGCTGCGGCGCGGTGGTCACGCTCGGCGGCGACGGCACCAACCGCGCCTTCGCCCTGGGCTGGCGGGACGCGCCCCTCGCGCCCGTCTCCACGGGCACCAACAACGTCTTCCCCACGCTGGTGGAGGCGACCGTGGCGGGGGCCGCCGCCGGGCTCGTGGCCAGCGGCCAGGTTCCGCTGGAGGCCGTGGCCGCGCGGGCCAAGGTCGTACACGTGGCCATCGAGGACGAGGCGGACGATCTGGCGCTGGTGGACGCGGCGCTGGCGGCGGACCGCTTCGTGGGGGCGCGCGCCATCTGGGGCGGCGACCGCCTGCGCGAGGCCGTGCTCACGCGCGCCGAGCCCTCCGCCGTGGGCATCACCGCCATCGGGGGGCTGCTGTCCCCGCTCGCGCCCGCCGAGGACGCGGCCCTGCGCCTCTCGCTGGGGCCGGGCGGCACGGTGGTGCGCGCGCCCATCGCGCCGGGGCTGTACGAACCGGTGGCCGTGCGCGCCTGCGAGCGCATCGCGCTCGGCGCGGAGGTGGCGCTCACGGGACCGGGCGTGCTCGCCTTCGACGGCGAACGCGAGCGCGTGTTGAAAGCGGGCCAGGGCGCTACACTCCGCGTGGCGCGGGACGGCCCGTGGGTCATCGACACGTCCGCGACGCTCGCCCGCGCCGCCGCCGAGGGGCTGTACCGCGAGGAAGCGCCCGCGGCGTCGCGCCAACACGAACCGCACGGGGGTTGAGATGCCGACCGAGATTTACATGATGAAACTCGGCATGACGATGACGGAGGGCACGGTCGCCGAGTGGCACATCCCCGACGGGGGCGAGGTGAAGGCCGGCGAGGACCTCTACCGCCTCGAGACGGAGAAGGTGGAGATGGAGGTGGAGGCGGAGGCCGCGGGCACCGTGCGCCACCTCGTGCCCGCCGAGTCCACCGTCGATCCGGGCGCCGTCGTGGGCTACATCTACGCGGCGGGCGAGGAGATTCCGGACGAGCTGCCGGTGGCGGGCGCGCCCGCGGCTGCTGCGGCCAGCGCCCCCGCGACGAGCGCCGCCGCGCCCGCCCCCGCCGCCGCCGAGGCCCCCGCGACGGCTTCCGGCGGGCGCGTGGCCGCATCCCCGGCGGCGCGCAAGCTGGCGCGGGAGCTGGGCGTGGACCTCGCCGCCGTCACCGGCACGGGACCGCGCGGGCGCGTCACCGAGGACGACGTGCGGAGCGCGCACGAGTCCGTCGCCGCCGCGCCTCCCGCGCCCGCGCAGGCGCCCGCCTCGCCGCTGGCGCGCAAGCGCGCGAAGGCGCTGGGCGTGGACCTCGCCACGGTCACGGGCACGGGGCCGGGCGGGCGCATCACCAGGGAGGACGTGGAGGCCGCGGCGAGCGCCTCCCCGGCGACGCCCGCGCCCGCGCCCGCCGAAGCGGCGTCGGATCAGACGCTGCCCGTGCGCGGCATGCGCAAGGTCATCGCCGAGCGCATGTACGCCAGCCTGCGCGACACGGCCCAGCTGACGATGGACATGGAAGCGGACATGGACGACTGCGTGCGCCTGCGCGCCCAGCTCATCGAGGAGTGGGCCGGCGAGGGCGTGCGCCCGTCCTACACCGACATCGTGATGAAGGCGGCGGCGCGGGCGCTGCGCGACCATCCGCGCATGAACGCGCGCTTCGAGGGCGCGGAGATCACGCTGCGGGGCGAGGTGCACGTCGGCATGGCCGTGGCCCTTGATGAGGGGCTGGTGGTGCCCGTGCTGCGCCACGTGGACCGCGCCGGCCTGAAGGAGATCGCCGTGGAGTCCTCGCGGCTGGCGGCGGCGGCGCGCGAGGGCAAGCTCTCGCTCGACGACATGGCGGGCGGCACCTTCACCGTCTCCACGCTGGGCATGTTCGGCGTGGACTCCTTCACGCCCATCCTCAACCCGCCGGAGGTGGGCATCCTCGGCGTCAACCGCCTGCGCGAGGGGGTGCGCTGGGAGGGCGAGCGCCCCGTGCGGCGGCAAACCATGACGCTCAGCCTGACGTGGGACCACCGCGCCCTCGACGGCGCGCCCGCGGCGCAGTTCCTGGCCTCGGTGCGCGACTACCTTGAAGCGCCCTTCCGGCTGCTGGTGTAGGGGAGAAGGACGATGACCGAAACGAGCTACGACGTGGCCGTGGTGGGGGGCGGGCCGGGGGGCTACGTGGCCGCCATCCGCGCCTCCCAGCTGGGCCTGCGCACGGCCCTCGTGGAGCGCGAGCAGCTGGGCGGCGTCTGCCTCAACTGGGGCTGCATCCCCACCAAGACGCTCCTGCACACCGCCGACCTCTACCGCGAGATGCGGCAGGCCGAGCGCTACGGGCTGGCGGCGGAGCCGTCCTTCGACCTGGACAAGGTGGTGAGCCGCTCGCGGGCGGTCGCGGGCCAGCTCAACGGCGGCGTGAAGTTCCTCATGCGAAAGCACAAGGTGGAGGTGATCGACGGCGAGGCGCGGCTCACGGGCGGCGGCGGGCTGGCCGTGACGAAGGACGGCGAGGCCGTGGCCGAGCTGGAGGCGGAGCACGTCATCCTGGCCACGGGCGCGCGCCCGCGCTCCCTGCCCGGCCTGGAGCCGGACGGCAGGCTGGTGTGGACCTACCGCGAGGCCATGACGCCGGAGACCATGCCGCGCTCGCTGCTGGTCATCGGCTCGGGGGCCATCGGCGTCGAGTTCGCCAGCTTCTACCACGCGCTGGGCGCGGAGGTGACGGTGGTGGAGGTGCTGCCCCGCATCCTGCCCGTCGAGGACGAGGAGATCTCGGCCTTCGCGCGCGACCAGTTCGAAAAGCAGGGCATCGCCATCCACACCGGCGCCACGGTCGAATCGCTGGCGAAGGGCGCGGACGGCGTGACGGCGTCCATCGCCACGGAGGACGGCGCGCTGGAGGCGGCCTTCGACCGCGCCATCCTGGCCGTGGGCGTCACCGGCAACGTGGAGGGGCTGGGGCTGGAGGCGACGGCGGCGCGCGTCGATCGCGGGGCCATCGCCGTGAACGAGTGGCTGGAGACGGACGAGCCCGGGCTGTACGCCATCGGCGACGTGGCGGGGCCGCCCCTGCTGGCGCACAAGGCCATGCACGAGGGCGTGATCTGCGTGGAGCGCATCGCCGGGCTGGAGACGGCCCGCCCCATGGACCGGCGGCGCATCCCCGGCTGCACCTACTGCCATCCCCAGATCGCCAGCGTGGGGCTGACCGAACGGGCCGCGCGGGAGACGGGCCGCGACGTGCGCGTGGGGCGCTTCCCGCTGGCGGCCAACGGCAAGGCCATCGCCATCGGCGACACGGGGGGCATGGTGAAGACCGTGTTCGACGCGGAGACGGACGAGCTGCTGGGGGCGCATCTGGTCGGCCCCGACGTGACGGAGATGATCCAGGGTTTCGCCGTGGCCATGGGGCTGGAGACGACGGAGGCGGAGCTGATGGAGACCATCTTCCCGCACCCCACGGTGTCGGAGGCCATGCACGAGTCCGTGCTGGACGCCTACGGACGCGCGCTGCACGTCTGACGGCGGCGGGCCGCGCGCGGTACGGTAGGCGGCATGGGCGCGCTCATCGAGCACCTGCGGTCGCTCGCCGCCGAGGGCGCGAGCATCGAGGCCGTGACCGCCGCCGCCGAGGCGGAGCTGGCGGGGGGCGCGCTGCTGTCCGCCGAGCTGGCCGACCCGGAGGGGGCCATCGCGGGGGCGCGGGAGGACACGGAGGCGCTCAACCGCGAGATTCGGGGGGCCATGCAGCGCTTTCCGGCCAGCCAGAGCGCGGGCTTCCACCGCACCGACCTGGACCCGCGCGCCATGGCCGTGATCGCCACCATCGCCTACGCCCGCCGCGGGGGCGTCTACCTGCCGGACGACCTGCGGGAGATGGCGGAGGAGGGGCGCGTTTCGCGCGAATGGCGCGCGCGCGAGTCCGTGCGCATCCGCGTGCTGCTGGCGGTGCTGCCCATGTTCCTGGCGGCCATCGAGCGCGGCGAGCTGATCCCGGCCGCGTTCGCCACCGGCATCACGGAGACGGCGCGGCGGCTGGGGCGCGTGCGCATCCCCGCGGCGGAGGCGGCGGGGCGCGATTGCGAAGGCGCGCGCGGCGCGTGAGAATGCGCCCATGACGTGGCTCGCGGGCGCGCACGGCGAGCACCCCTTCGACGCGGCGCTGGGGCTGCGGCCCGACCTGCGCGACCTCTACCGCGCCTTCTACGGCAAGCTGTGGGACGAGGAGCTGGCGCCCGCCTCCCTGCTCGAACTCTGCCGCCTGCGCGTGGCCCAGCTGCACGACTGCGAGGCCGAGCTGGCGGTGCGGCACGCGGGGGCGGGCGTGAGCGATGAGCGCGTGGCGGCGCTGGCGGACTGGGCGGCCAGCGACCGCTTCGACGCGACGGAACGGGCGGCGCTGGCCGTGGCCGAGAAGATGCCCTGGCGGCACCACGAGATCACCGACGACGAGTACGCCGAGCTGCGCGCGCGGCTGGGCGAGCGGGGCGTGGTCGCGCTCACGGTCGCCATCGCGCTGTTCGACGCCAACTGCCGCCTGCGCCTGGCGCTGGGCACGGAGGCCGTCCCCGCGCAGGTGGCGGCCCCGGCCTCGGGCGCGGGCCCGATCCACTAGGAGGACGTTATGTCGACGAAACCGCGCGTGAGTTCGGCCATTCCGGGGGAGGCGCCCGGCTTCGGCACGGCGCTGGCCCACCAGCCCGGGCTGGCGGGGGCCTTCGGGGCGCTCTACGGGACGTTCTGGAGCAAGGGGGCGCTCGACCACCGCACGAAGGAGGTCACGCGCATGCGCAACGCGCGCGTGACCGACTGCGGCTACTGACGGAACGTTCGCTTCGCCGTGGCGCGTGAGCAGGGACTGTCGGAAGAGCAGGTGGCCGAGATCGGGGACGGCTACGAGGAGTCGCGCCTGTCCGCGCGGGACAAGGCCGCGATCGCGCTCACGGACGCGATCATCGGCGACCCGCGCGGAGTGACGCCGGAGATGCGGGAGCGCCTGCGCCGCCACTTCAGCGACCCCGAAATCGTGGAGATGGCGCTGGGCGTGGGGCTGTTCATGAGCCTCTCGAAGGTGCTCATCACGCTCGGCATGGAGCCGGAGGAGATGGACACGGAGATCGTGCCCACGCCGGGCGCGGGCTGACGCACGCCCCCGTCCTGGCGTACCATTGGGACATCGCGGGCCGACGCCGCCCGCCGGAAGCAAGGAGCGAAACGATGGTCACCGAAACGCGCCTGAGCCAGACGCCCACGGAGAAGGCCCCGGAGCCCGCGCTGGGCACGGAGCTGATCCCGAAGGAGCGCTACACCTCCGAGGAGTTCATGCGGCTCGAGTGGGAGCGCATGTGGACGAAAGTCTGGAACATCGCCGGGCGCGTCTCCGACATCCCCAACGTGGGCGACTACTTCACCACCGAGCTGGGGCCGGAGTCGTTCCTCATCGTGCGCGAGACGCCGGACAAGGTGCGGGCGTTCTACAACGTCTGCCCGCATCGCGGGAACCAGATCCGCAACCCGGGCATGGGCCACGCGGAAAGCTTCCAGTGCGCCTACCACTTCTTCGAGTTCAACCTCGACGGCTCCAAGAAGTTCGTGCCGGACGAGGACACCTTCACGCAGGGCGTGCCCCAGGAGACGGCGCTGGTGGAGGTGCCCTGCGACACCTGGGGAGGCTGGGTGTGGTTCAACATGAACCCCCAGGCCGAGCCGCTGCGCGACTTCCTCGGCGTGCTGCCGCAGCACCTCGACCCGTACCATTTCGAGGAGCAGTACATCGTCCAGGACAAGACGATCGAGTGGGACTGCAACTGGAAGGCCTCGGTGGACGCCTTCAACGAGGTCTACCACGTGCAGGGCATCCACCCGCAGCTGCTGGAGTCGCTGGACGACATCCACGTGCAGATCGACCTGTACGAGCGTCACAACCGCTACCTCGTGCCCTTCGGGCTGCTGAGCCCGCGCTACCAGAACCGCGACGAGATCACGGACGCGCTGCAGGGGATGCTGCGCGGGGCGGGCATCGACCCTGACGGGTTCGACGGCACGGCGGACGACGTGCGCACGGCCATGCAGGCGGCGCAGCGCGCGGGCACGGAGGCGCGCGGCATCGACGTCTCCGAGCTGAACGACGACCAGATGACGGACGACTACCACTACTACATCTTCCCGAACATCACGCTGAACACGCACCACACGGGCGTGATGCTCTTCCGCCAGCGTCCGCACCCGACGGACCCGAACAAGATGTACTACGACCTGCAGAACTACGCGCGCATCCCGGAGGGGGCGGAGCCGCCGCCGCGTCCGCCGCACACGCAGCACAAGCACGGCGAGCTGTCGCTGGGGCTGGTGCTGGACCAGGATTCGTACAACCTGCCGCGCGTGCAGAAGGGGATGAATTCGCGCGCCTACCAGGGCCTGCTCATCAACTACCGCGAGCGCCGCATCCGCCACATGCACCAGACGATCGACGACTACGTCTTCGGGCCCGACCGTTAGGGCGGGGCGGACGGTGAGCGAGCAGACGGACGGGGGCGAGGCGCCCTTCATCCCCGTGGGGCCGGCGGACATGCTGCGCCCGGGCGAGAGCGCGATCATCGAGCTGGAGGACGACTCCATCGTGCTCGTGCGCCTGCCGGACGGGTACCACGCCATCGAGAACCGCTGCTCGCACGACGACGGGCCGCTGGGGCAGGGGCGGCTGGTGGGCTACGAGATCGATTGCCCGCGGCACGGGGCCAAGTTCGACGTGCGCGACGGGGCGGCCAAGTCGCTGCCCGCCTTCCGCCCCGTGGCCTCCTTCCCCGTGCGCCACAACGAGGAGACGGACGAGATCGAGGTGCGCTACCAGAAGCCGGAGCCGCCCGGGTTCGAGGACCCGCGTGGCTTCACCTTCAACTTCTAGCGGGAGGGCGCGCATGACGACGGCGGCGGACTGGCGGGAGACGTACCGGGAGCGCCTGCGGAGCATCGACGAGGCCATGGCGCTCATCGGCGAGGGCGACCTCGTGGGCATGGGCGTGCTCACGCCCGGGCAGCTGACCTCGGCGCTGGCGGACCGCGCGGAACAGCTGGGCGGTATGCACGTGCGCGCGCTGGCGCCCGCCGAGCCGCGCCTCTTCTCCCCCGGCCAGAACGGCGAGCGCGAGATCGAGCTGTTCATCGGCGAGCCCCTGCGCGCGGCGCACGACGCGCACGTGGCCACTTACCTGCCCAACACCTTCATGCTGGGCATGAAGGCGTTCGACGCGGGGCGGGAGGAGGCGCGCCTGCCCGACGTGCAGATCACGTCCTGCAGCGAGCCGAACGAGGCGGGCTACGTGCAGTTCGGGGCGCACCTGTGGACGCGCAAGGCGTACGCCACGCGCTGCCGCACCGTGATCGGCATGATCGACCCGAACGTCGCGCCCGCGCACGGCGACGTGTGGCTGCACGTCAGCCAGTTCGACGCCATCATCGAGGGGGCCATCGCGCCCGTGGACCTGGAGGCGGTGGCGCAGCGCGTGGAGACGCTTTCCGCCGAGGAGCACCGCGACGAGCTGCGCGAGCTGCTGTCGCTGGCCAGCCCCGACCAGGTGGCCCTCTTCGAGCAGGTCTTCCACGCGCTGCCGCCGAAGATCGTGCGGCAGGGGCTCGGCCTCGCCGAGGTGGACGCGGAGGCGCAGGCCATCGCCGACCACCTCGCGCCCCTGATCCGCGACGGCGACACCATCCAGGTGGGCGTGGGCACGCCCAGCGCGCTCATGTTCAAGGCGGGCGCCTTCGACCACGCGCACCACCTGGGCGTGCACACGGAGCTGGGCTCGCCCGGGCTGGCGCGGCTGTGGGAACGCGGCGTCATCGACAACTCGCGCAAGACGCTGCACCGGGGGCGCTGCGTGGCGGTGGCGTGGACGGGCTGCGACGGCGCGGACCTGCGCATCATCCGCGACAACCCCGCCTTCGAGGTGTACGACCCCGACTACCTGCTCAATCCGGCGCTGATGAGCCGGAACCGCCAGATGACCTCCGTGAACAGCGCCGTGGCGGTGGACCTGCTGGGGCAGATCGCCAGCGAGGACCGCTTCGGCGGGCACATGATCAACGGCACCGGCGGGCAGCCGGATACGCACCTCAGCGCCGCCCTCTGCCCCGACGGGCGCGCCGTCACGGTGCTGCGCTCCACGGCCATCGGGGGCACGCTCTCCAAGATCGTGGCGCAGCACGAGGCGGGCACGCTGGTCACCATCCCGCGCTACCTGGCCGATACGGTCGTGACGGAGCACGGCGTGGCGCGCCTGCTGGACAAGAACCACCGCCAGCGCGCGGCGGAGCTGATCGGCATCGCGCACCCCGATTTCCGCGCCGAGCTGCGCAAGCAGGCGACGGAACTCTGGGGCGAGCTGGGCGTCTAGCGCTCAGAGCCGCTCGAAGACGCGCTCGCGCAGGCGGCGGGCCTCCCGCTCCGCGTCGAGGCGACGGTCGACGCGCGCCGCCCGCCGTCCCTCGTGGCGCACCCAGTCGAGCGCGATGAAGGCGAGGGCGACGAGGAAGACGAGGCTTCCCCCGACCCAGAGCACGAGGATGGCGAGCCGCTGGTCGGCCATGGCGGACACGGACCAGGCGGGCGAGGCGGCGGCGAAGGCCTCGTGCACGGGCGTGTTGAGGCTGAGGAACATGCCCCCGAAGAGGCCCTTGTGCGTCATCTCCACGGCCACGTAGAGCAGGCGCAGGGGGTGGTTCATGCGCCAGGGCACGGGGTCGGCGCAGAGCGCGGGCCACCAGAAGAGGAGGGCCACGGCGAGCAGGCTGGCCTGCTGGAGGTCGCGTACGAACACGTTGCGGGCCGCTTCCTCCGTGAGCGCCGTGAACTGCCAGACGTAGGTGACGGCGGCGAAGAGCAGCCAGGAGACGACGGGCATGGCGACGATGCGCATGGCGCGCCCGCGGTACCAGCGGCGCAGGCGGGCGCGTCCGCGCGGGCCGCTGGCGCGGAAGGCGAGCGTGAGCGGCGCGCCCAGCAGCAGGAGCGGCGGCGCCACCATCGTCAGCAGCAGCATGCCCGCGAAATCGGCCCAGAGCAGGCGGTTGCCGTAGTGCTCCAGCGGGGATTGCGTGGCCGCGAAGACGAGCGCCAGCCCCAGCAGGAAGGCGCCCGCGCGCCATCCGCTGGCGGGCGAACGGGGCCGCACGCGACAGAGCGCCGCCAGGTAGAGCGCGGCGGCGGCCAGCAGGGCGGCGTCCCAGAGCGGATCGAGGGAGAAGCGCGCGACGATGGCGGCGAGGTCGGGGGCGCGCTCAGTAGTCACCGGCGTCGTTCCAGCGCGCGCGGATGGCGTTGCGGGCGGCGAGGCGGGCACGCTCCGCGAGCAGCTCGAGGATGTCGCGCGCCTCCTCCGCGCTGAGCGTCTCGCCGCCCTCGCCACGCAGCTCGTCCACCTGCGCGTCGATGGCGGCCAGTTGCTCCTCCAGCGCTGCGGGCGCGAGCCGTTCGCCACCGCCAGCATCCCCGCCGTCGTCGCCGCCGGACGCCGCAGCCCCATCCGCGCCCGCGCCCGGCTGCGACTCGCCCGGTTCGGGCGGCTCGCCCTCGGGGGGATCGGCCTCCGCTTCGGCTGGCGCGGGCGCGACTTCCGGCGGTGCGGACTGGAGCAGGCGGTAGACGACCTCGTAGTCGCGGCGCGCGGCGTCGTCCTCGGGCGCATGCAGCAGCGCCTCCTCGAACGCCGCCAGCGCCTCTTCGAGCGCGCCCTGGGCGAAGCGGTGCCGCCCCAGACTGGCGTGGCCCGCGGCGGCGATGGCGGGGTCGCGGTGGCGAGCGGCGATGCCGGCCACGAACGCGCCCTCGTCGTAACGCTCCGCGCGGTGGAGGGCGGCGGCGAGGTTGAGGACGATGCGCCCGTTCGCCGGATCCTCCGCCCGCGCCTCGTACAGCAGCGCGACGGCGGCATCGACGTCGCCCGCGGCGAGGGACGCGCGCGCGCGTTCGTTCAGGTCGTGCGCCGCCGTGGCGCAGGCGGCGGCGAGCAGCGCCACGGGGACGGCGGCGGCGGCGAGCGCGGCACCGTAACGCCAGCGGGGCAGGGCGCGCCACTCGATGGCCGTGCCCAGCAGAGCGAGCGTCAGCGCGGCGGCGGCGAACCACTGGAAGCGCTCGACCGGCAGGGAAACGGTGACGGGATCGCGCTCGCCCCCTTCGAGAGCGGCGAGCCGGGCGCGCACGGAACCTGGCACGCCCGCCAGCCCGGTCCCCAGGTAGCGCCCGCCCGCGGCTTCCGCGATGGCGCGCAGACGGGACTCGTCGAGGCGCGAGACGATGGGCGCGCCCCCGGCGTCGGTCAACGCGGAGCGTTCGCCGGAGACGGGGTCGAACACGGGCACGACGCCGCCCTCGGACGTGCCCGCGCCCGCGACCAGCAGGGCGATGCCCGCATCGGCGAGCGCGGCGGCGCTGGCGATGGCATCGCCGGCGAGGTCGTCGCCGTCGGAGACGAGCAGCACGAGGCGTCCGGAGCGCGCGTCCGCGTCGTCGAACAGCTCGCGCGCGAGGTCGAGCCCGGCGGCGGCGCTGGTGCCGCGTCCGAGCAACAGCGTGCCGCCCTCGACGCTCTCGACGACCGTGGCGGCGACGGCCAGATCGCGCGTGAGGGGGAAGCGCACGCGCGCGTCCCCGGCGAACACGACCAGCGCGGCGCGGTCGCCGGAGAGGCCGCGGAAGGCGTCCGCGATGGCGGCGCGCGCGGCGGCCAGGCGCGAGGGCGCGACGTCGGCGACGCCCATGCTGCGGGACACGTCGAGCACGGCCACGAGCTGCGTGCCGCCGGAGGGCAGGGCGACGGTACGCTCCCCCCAGCGCGGCTGGGCGGCGGCGACGGCGGCCAGCGCGACCGCCAGCGCCAGCGCGACGGTGGCGGCGCGGCGCGGCTTGGGCGGATGGCGCGTGAGGGCGCGCGCACGGCGCACGGAGCGCTCCGCCAGCGTCAGGGCCAACGGGATCAGCGCCAGCGCGAGCGGCGCGAGGAGCAGCCAGAGCGGGCGGCCAAAGCCGAAGTCGCTCACGCGGGCGTCCCCCGCAGCCGCGTGCGGCCCAGCGCCAGTTCGACGAGCAGGAGCATGGCCCCGGCTGCGAGCAGCCACGGCCCCAGCTCGCGGTGGCGCGCGAACGTTTCGCCGCCCACGCGGCTCGTCTCCAGCGAGGCGATCTCGTCGTAGACGCGCGCCAGGTCGTCCGCGGAGGCCGCCTCGAAGTAGGCCGCGTCCGTGCGCTCGGCGATGGACTCCAGCAGCTCCACGTCCACGCCTGGGTCCGTGAGGCCGCGCGCGCCGTCGCGTTCCACGATGCCGATGGTGTAGACGCGCACGCGCAGGGCGGCGGCCAGCTCGGCGGCCTCGGCGGGGCTGATCGACTCCTCGTTCTGGCGACCATCCGTGAGCAGGATGACGATGCGGCTGGCGGCGGCCGATTCCTCCAGCAGGGAGAGCGCGGCGGCGATGCCCACGCCGATGCCGGTGCCGTCGGGCAGGAAAGTGGAATCGAGCCCCGCGATGACGGCGTCGAGGGCGTCGCGGTCGAGCGTGAGGGGCGCGAGCGGAAGGGCATCGCGCTGGAAGACGACGAGGCCGACGCGGTCGCGCTCGCGGCTGGCCACGAACTCGCGGATGACGTCGCGGGCGGCGTCGAGGCGCGTGCGTCCGCCGCCGAAGGAGCTGGCCGTCATGCTGCTGGACAGGTCGACGGCGAGCGCGATGTCGACGCCCTCGGCGGGCACGAGCGCCTCGGCCTCGCCCGCGCGGGGCCGCGCGACGCCGGCCACGAGCAGGAGCACGGCGGCCACGCGCAACGCCGGCAGCAGGCGTCGCGCGCGCACGCGCCAGCCGGCGGGGACGGCGTCGATCCCGCCCGCGAAGGGGACGGCGATGGCGGGCGCGGGCCGCCGCCAGCGGGCGAGCGCGAGGGGCGCCACCGCCAGCGCCAGCATCAGCAGCCACGGGTCGGCGAAGCGCATCAGGGAGCCCGCCCCACGAGTTCGCGCGCAACGGCGAGGTCGGCGCGACGGCGTTCGGGCGCGGGCCGGTAGCCAGCGTAGACGACGGCATCGCATTCGCGCAGGAGTTCGCGCGCGAGCCGCGCTTCCCAGCCATCGACGCCCGCCGCCTCCATGCGCGGTTCGAGTTCGCCGGTGGCGAGCGAGCGGGCGGGGAAGGCGTAGCGCTCGCCGAGGTCGCGGCGCACGGCCCCGGCGATGGCGCGATAGGCCCCGGCGGCGTCCGCGTCGAGCAGCGCCTCCGCCGCGTCGAGGTCGGCGACGGGGTCGGGGACGGCCTCGGGCGCGGGTTCCCCGACGGCGCGCGGACGCATCCTCCACCAGCGCAGGCCGAGCGCGCCGCCCGTTATGACAAGCGCGACCGCCGCCAGCGCGCCCATTCCCACGGCGGGCCAGAGCAAGGGCGATTGCGCGCCGCCGACGTCCGCGAGCGGGGGCGGGGGCGAAAGCGTGAGCGGCTCGTTGGGCGCGAGCGCGGATGGCACGTTCAGGCTCAGTGTCGGCCCCCGGACGGCGGTGGTCCCGGCGTTCGTGACGACGTTCAGCGCGGGGACGAAGGGGACCGCATCGGGGGCGAAGGGCACGACCAGCAGCTTGATGCGGTGGCGCACGCCCCCATCCACGGCGACGGACTCCCGCGCGAGCTCGCGCAGGACACGCACTTCCCCCCAGGATGGCGCGGACGGATCGACCTCGACCTCGGCGTCCGCGGGGGCGACCAGCGTGAGCGTGAGGACGACGGGCTCGCCGATGCGGGCGGCGGGGCGCGCGAGCTCGGCGTCCACGATTTCGGGGGCCTGCGCGGCGGCGGCCAGCGGCGACGCCAGCAGCAGGGCCAGCGGCGACGCCAGCAGCAGGGCCAGCGCCGCCGCCAGCGCGAGGCGCCTCACGCGACGGCCCGCGCGCGCCGCCGGAAGAAGGCCAGCAGCGCGCGCGCGTAGTCCTCGCCGGCGGCGATGCGGATCTCGTCGATGCCGAGTTCGCCGAAGAGCCGTTCGCGGGCGGCGTCGATGGCGCGCACGCGGTCGGCCCAGGCGGCGCGCGCCTCCTCGCCGTCGCTGTCCACCTCGCGCGCGGGGCCGCCCTCGACGTCCACGAGACGCACGACGCCCGCCGCCGGAAGCGCCTCGTCGAGCGGCTCGCGGATGCGCACGGCGATGACGTCGAAGCGCCGCGCCGCCGCCCGCAACGCGCGTTCGTAGCCCTCCGTGAGGAAGTCGGAGACGACGAAGAGGGTGGCGCGGCGGCGCTGCACGCCCGTGAGGTACTCCAGCGCCGCGCCGAGGTCGGTGCCGCGCGTGGCGGGGCGGGCGGAGAGCGTCTCGCGCACGAGGCGCAGCACGTGCACGGCCCCGCCCGCGGGCCGCAGGTAGCGTTCGGGGGCGCTGGCGAAGAGCAGCAGCCCGGCGCGGTCGTTGGCGCGGATGGCGGCGAGCGCGAACACCGCGCACAGCTCGGCGGCGAGCTCGGCCTTGGCGCGTTCCGCCGCGCCCGCCCGCAGCGAGGCGCTCACGTCGATGGCGAAGAGCACCGTCAGCTGGCGGTCCTCGCGGTAGCGGCGCACGAGCGGCTGGCCCGTGCGCGCGTACGACTTCCAGTCGATGGCGCGCACGTCGTCGCCGGGCACGTAGGGGCGCAGTTCGTCGAATTCGATGCCGCGCCCGCGAAAGACGGCGTGGTATTCCCCCAGGAACAGGTCGTCGACGACGCGGCGGGCGCGCAGCTCGATGGCGCGCACGCGGCGCAGCAGGTCGGGCACGGCCAGCGCGCCGCCATTGTCATCGCCAGCGTCGGGCGCGGCGCGCGCGTCCCCGCGCTCCGTGCGCCAGCGCCGCCATCGCCACGCGCGCATGGCCGCCCTCAGGGCACCTCGACGGCTTCGAGCACGCGGTCGATGAGGTCGTCGGGCGCGATCTCCTCGGCGTCGGCCTCGTAGGTGGTGACGATGCGGTGGCGGAGCACGTCGTGGGCGAGCGCCTTCACGTCGTCGGGCGTGGCGTAGGCGCGGCCCCGCAGGAGGGCGTGGGCGCGGGCCGTGCGCGCGAGGGCGATGGTGGCGCGCGGGGAGGCCCCCCAGGCGATGAGCGTGCGCAGTTCGGGCAGGCGCCAGGCGGCGGGGCGGCGCGTGGCCTGCACGATCTGCACGCAGTAATCCTTGAGCGCGTCGTCGAGCGCCACCGCGGCGAGCGCCTCGCGGGCGGCGATCAGCTCCGCGCGGTCCGCGACGGGGCGCACGGGCCGGGGCGCGCCGCCGTCCAAGCCAAGGTCGAGCACGCGCCGCTCCTCCTGCCGCGAGGGGTAGTCCACGCGCACCTTGAAGAGGAAGCGGTCCAGTTCCGCCTCGGGCAGGGGGTAGGTGCCCTCCTGCTCGATGGGGTTCTGCGTGGCCATGACGAAGAAGGGGTCGGGCATGGGGAAGGTTTGGCCGCCAATGCTGGCCTGCCGTTCCTGCATCGCCTCCAGCAGGGCCGCCTGCACCTTCGCGGGCGCGCGGTTGATCTCGTCGGCGAGGACCACGTTGGCGAAGACGGGGCCTTGCCGCACGGTGAATTCGCCGCCCGCGGGGTTGAGCACCTCCGTGCCGATCAGGTCCGCGGGCAGCAGGTCGGGGGTGAACTGGATGCGCACGCCGCTCACGTCCAGCGCGCCCGCCAGGCTCGTCACGGTCAGGCTCTTGGCGAGGCCGGGCACGCCCTCCACGAGCACGTGCCCGGAGACGAGCAGGGCGATGAGCAGGCGGTCGATGAGCGCGTCCTGCCCGACGACGGCGGCGTGAATCTCCTCGCGGACGCGCGCGAGGGCGTCGGCGGCGTCGCGCGCGGCGGGGGAGAGCGGCGGCTGGGCGGGCAACGCCATGCGCGCCCATTGTAGCCGCCCGCCGAGCGCCGCTTCAGTCGAGCCGCTGGCCGGGAACGTGGATGGCGCGCGCGTAGGCGATGGCGTGCACGCGCCCGGCGCCGTGCGCGCGCAGCACGCGGGCGCACTCCTGCGCGGTCGCGCCCGTCGTGACCACGTCGTCGAGCACGGCCACGGGCAAGCCGTCGAGTTCGGGGCCGCGATAGCGGAAGGCCCCGGCCACGTTGCGGCGGCGGGCGCGCGCGTCCAGCCCGACCTGGCTGGCGGTGGCGCGGGCGCGTTCCAGCCGCCCGGGCGCGGGCCGCGTGCCCAGCCGCCCGAGGATGACGTCGGACTGGTTGAAGCCGCGGCTGCGCCGTCGCCGCCAGTGCAGGGGGATGGCGTAGATGGCGGTCCCGACGCCCAGTTCGCGCACGAGGGGCCAGATGGCCTCGGCCATGGGCTCGGCCAGGGCGCGCACGCCGTGGTACTTGAGGCCGTGCACGATGCGGCGCGCGGGGCCGTCCATCTCGAAGGCGGCGCTGGCCCCGTCGAGGGCGTCCCAGCCCGCACAGGCCCCGCACGCCGCGGGCGGATCGCGGCGCGCGCCGCATCGTTCGCAGCGGTCGGGGCCGCGGGCGGGCGCGAGCCGCTCCGCGCAGGCGTCGCACAGGCACGGTCCGAAGGCGCCGCAGGAGACGCAGCGCGGGGGATAGAGCAGGTCGAGCGCGCGGGCGAGGAGCGCCTTCACCGCCCGCAGGATACGCTGCGGCGCTACAATCGCGGCATGACCGTGACGGTGCTGCTCTTCGCCTCGCTGGCGGACCGCGTGGGCGCGCGCGAGCTTTCGCTGCCGCATGAGCCCGGCGACACCGTGGCCAGCGTGCGCGACCGGCTGGCGGCGGCCCATGCGTGCGTGGCCGAGTTCGCGCCCACGCTGCTCTACGCCATCGACGAGGAGTACGCCGAGGAGGGCGCGCCCGTGCCCGCGGGCGCGACGCTGGCGCTCATTCCACCGGTCTCGGGAGGCTAGGCCATGCTCATCCGCGTGACGCCCGAACGGCTCGACCCGGCGGCGGCCATCGAGGCCGTGCGGCGCGACGAGGCGGGGGCCATCGACCTCTTCCTCGGCGTCGTGCGCAACGAGAACCGCGGGCGGGCCGTGGACCACCTCGTCTACGACGCCTACCCCTCGATGGCGGAGAAGACGATGCGCGAGCTGGCGGAAGAGGCGGTGGGGCGCTTCGGGCTGGGCGACGCCGCCGTGCTGCACCGCACGGGGCGGCTGGAGATCGGCGAGACGAGCCTGCTCGTGGCCGTGAGCGCGGCCCACCGCGAGGCCACGTTCGAGGCGGGGCGCTGGCTCGTGCACGAGATCAAGCGGCGCGTGCCCGTGTGGAAGAAGGAAGTGTGGGCCGACGGCGAGGAGTGGATCGAGGGGCCGGAGTCGCTGGGCATGGAGCGCGCCCCCGCCGCCATGCGCGGCCCGTGAACGGCCATCCCCACGCGGCCAGCCGCTTCTGCATGCACTGCGGCGGCGGGCTGGCGCGGCGCACGCCCCCGGGCGACTCGCTGGAGCGGCTCGTGTGCGACGGCTGCGGCTTCGTCCACTACCTGAACCCGCGGCCCGCGGCGGGCGCCATCCCCGAACGCGCCGACGGCCGCCTGCTGCTCGTGCGGCGCGCGATCCAGCCGGGGTTCGGCGAGTGGGTGTTCCCGGGCGGCTTCATGGACGTGGGCGAGACGGCGGAGGAGGCGGCCGCGCGGGAGACGCGCGAGGAGGCCAACCTCGAGGTCGACGCGCTCTCCCTGCTGGGCGTGTACACGCGCGCCACGGCGGGCGTCGTCGTCATCGTCTACGAGGGGCGCGCGCTGGGCGAGGGGTCGGCGGGCTCGGAGACGAGCGAGGTGGGCTGGTTCCGCCCCGACGCCATCCCTTGGGACGCGCTCGCCTTCGACACGACGCACCGCGCGCTGGAGGCGTGGCTGCGCCGCCGCGGTCTGGAGCGCTAGCGCCGCCGCGGGCGGCTGGAGCGTTCGCTCTTCGCCCGTCGCGGGAGGTTGTAAGGGCCAGCGAGAATACCCACATGCTGGCTCAGCTTCGGATTGAGCGCCCGCACGGCCACGCGCGGATACGTCTTCCACAGATCGTCGAACGAGAGGGCGGACGTGATGACCGTGGGCAGACGGGCGGAGGCGCGATAGTTCACAAGCTGGAACAGCTTCTCCAACGCCCAGTCTGAGATCGTATGCGCGTCCAAGTCATCGAGAATGAGAAGTTCGGCATTGCGGACATCCTCAAACAACTCGTCGTAGCCTTTTCCCCTAACCCCAGGATCATCGTGCTCGGTGCTCCCATTGTTACGATCAAAGGAGGCACGCAGGCGGTCGAGCAGGTCGGGCACGACGGCGAAGAACACTTCACAGCGCGCCCGTGCGGCGATGGCGGCGGCGAGGTGCGTCTTGCCACAGCCATGCTCGCCGAGGATGAGCAGCCAGCCATCGGGCGAAGCGGCGAAGCGCTGTGCGCGGTCGCGGGCGCTCTGCAGCGATTCGTTCTCCTCCGTCTCGTAGAGGGTGAAGAACGTCTTGAAGCTCTGAAACTCGTATTCCTCCAGCCGGTCGCGCGTCATGCCCCCGATCTGGCGATAGCCTCCGCGCGACGACGACCGCGCTGCCGCGAGTTCAAGCACGCGGCCCTCGGCCAGCCGCGTGGCCAGTCGTTCGTCGGCGGGGATCGCGTGGCAGGTGAAGACCGTGGGCAGTGCGTCGATGTGGCGCGCGTTCACGATTTGGAACAGCTTCTCGCGCGCCCAGTCGCCGGAAGATGCGGCGTCGATGTCGTCGAGGACAAGCATGGGCACACTCCGGACCTGCTCAAAGAGCGCGTCGAACCCGGGATCCCCTTCTTCCGACGAATACGAGGCACGCAGCCGGTCGAGCAAGTCGGGCGTGAACGCGAACAGGACAGGTTCGCCGAGGGTGATGCGCGCGTTGGCGATGGCGGCGGCAAGATGCGTCTTACCCACGCCACTCGGACCAATGAACACAAGCCAGCCATCGGGGCTCTCCGCATAGGCGCGGGCCCCCATGACAATACCCTTCAGAGAGGGATCCGCAGCGCCAAGTTCGAGGGAGTCGAAAGTGAAGCGCGTGTGGGTACCGAGGTTGCTGATGCGTTCGAGTCGTTCGCGACGCACATCCTCAGTCTCCTCGCGGACACACACACAGTGTTCAACCCGACCAAAAAGCGGATCGTCGAGATCGCGCTTCCGGCGCACAAACCCACCACCGCCACAGCGGGGGCACTCGTCCTCCCCGGCTCCGTCAGCGTCCGCCATCGACGAGACCGGGGGGACGGTCGCCGACACTTCCGTATCGGTGACGGCGTTCGTCAAGACCTCCTCCAGGCGCTTCATGTACTCGCCCCTCCTCGGACCAGCGTTCCAGAATGCGTTCGATGGCTCGCCAACTGCGAGCGTTCCTTTGGGCAGCTTCGCGGAAAGCCGCTTCAATCAAGTGCCACGGAAACTGAGCTGCGGCGGCCAGCAGGCGCTCGCCCACCATGGGCGTGATCGTGCCCACGTGCTCCTCGTAGAGCAGGAAGATGTCGGGGGCGCGCTCGCGGGGCGCCTCGCTGGCGAACGCGCCCGGGCGCAGCTCCAGTTCGCCCGCGCGGGCGCGCACGACGGCGCGACGGGCGTCGGGAGTGTTCACGAAGTAGACGGTCTCGCGCTCGCCGCCGCCCGCGAGGTCGAGCGCGAGCAGCGCGCCCAGTTCGGCACAGGCGGCGAGGCCGCGTTCGAGCGCGGCGCGCCCGTCCGCGAGGCGCTCGAAGGAGTCCGCCGCGCCGGGGGCGGCCCAGACCTGATCGGCGGTGACGAACCGCGCCTCGCCACGCCGTTCCTGCGCGAGGCGGGCGGTCCAGAGGAAGGCGAGCAACTCGCCCGGCTCGCGCATGGCGGGGAGCGCGCCCGCGAAGAAGGCGTTGGGGATGGCGGTGGCCCGCCCGATGCCCGCGAAGCCGCCGAAGGGGGCCGGTTCGCTCACGGGCCGAACCGGTCGGACTGGAAATCGTCGTCCTCGTCGGGCTGGAGCGCCCAGTCCTCGAACTTGGCCAGCCGCTGGCGGAAGCGCAGGTCGATGGCGCCCGTGGGGCCGTTGCGGTGCTTGGCCACGATCACCTGCGCCACGCCCTGCGGGTAGGCGCTCTCCGGCAGGTCGGGGTGCTCCTGCATCCACTGCTCGCGGGTGGTGTACAGCTCCTCGCGGCTGAGGAAGATGACGACGTCGGCATCCTGTTCGATGGAGCCGGAATCGCGCAGGTCGGAGAGCAGGGGCGTGCGCGGGTGGCGCGTTTCGATGGCGCGCGAAAGCTGGGCGAGGGCGATGACGGGCACGTTCAGTTCGCGCGCCAGCCCCTTGAGCGTGCGCGAGATGTAGCTGATCTCCTGCACGCGGTTCTCGCGCCCGCGCAGGCTGGCGTCGGACTGCATGAGCTGCAGGTAGTCGACGATGACGAGGTCGACGCCGTGGGCCCCGGCGAGGCGGCGCACCTTGGAGCGCAGTTCGGCCACGCTGAGCACGGGCGAGTCGTCGAACCAGATGTTGGCCCCGGCCAGCTCGCCCGTGGCGCGGATGATGCGGCGCTCCTCCAGCTCGGTCTGGCCGCCGAGGCGCAGGCGCGTGCCGTCCACGCCGGACTCGGCGGCGAGCAGGCGCACGGCCAGCTGCTCCGCCGACATTTCCAGCGAGAAGAAGGCCACGTTGGCCCCCTGGGCGAGGGCGGCGTTGCGGGCGATGCCGAGGGCGAAGCTGGATTTGCCCACGCTGGGCCGCGCGCCCACGATGATCAGGTCGGCGCGTTTGAGCCCGCCGAGCAGGTGGTCGAGGTCGTTGAAGCCCGCGTTGATGGCGGCCAGCTCGCGGCGCTCCGCCGCCTCCGCGTCCTCCTCCAGGTAGGACTGCAGGATCTGGCCGATGTGGACGAAGTCGCGGAAGCTCTCGCCACCGCGCAGGCGCTGGATCAGATCCTCGGAGCGGGTGAAGACGGAGTCGATGTCGGCGGGCGCCTCGTAGGCGAGTTGGAGGATGCCGGTGGCGGCGTTGATCAGCCCGCGGTAGGTGCTGTCGCGCTTGACGATGCGGGCGTAGAACTCGACGCCCACGCTGGTGGGCAGCTGGCGCACGATGTCGCCGAGGAAGCTCTGACCGCCCGCCTCCTCCAGCCGCTCCTTGCGGTCCAGCTCGTGGGCGATGGTGATCTGGTTGATCGACTCGTCGCGGTTCCAGAGGCCGACGGCGGCCTCGAAGATCCAGGCGTTGCGCTCGCGGAAGAAGTCGGACGCGGCGAGGACGGGCGTGACCTTGTAGATGGCCTCGGGGTCGACGAGCAGGGCGGCGAGGACGGCTTCCTCGGCCTCGATGTCGTGCGGGGGCAGGCGTTCCAGCAGGGGGAGCGTCATGCGAACGGGCGGGCGTCGCGCCGCGTCGGGCGAGGGTGGTCCCGCGCTCCCCCTTTCCGCTAGTCCCCGGCGTCGCCGTCCGGGGCGGGCGCGGATTCGGCTTCGGGCGCGGCGGCGGCCTCGGCGGATTCGGCTTCGGCGCGGGCGGCGGCCTCGGCGCGGGCGGCCTCGGCGGCGGCCTCCTCGGCCTCGCGCGCGCGCAGCTGCTCGACGATGGCCTTCGAGTCCTCGTCGGGCTCGACGGCGACGCTGATGCCGACGCTCACGTTGCGCGTGAAGCGGATGGTGACGGCGCGTTCGCCCAGCTCGCGGATGGGCTCGGGCAGGAGGATGGCGCGCGGGTCGACCTCGAGGCCCGCCGTCTCCTCGATCCGGCGCGCGATGTCGCGGCTGGTGACGGAGCCGTAGAGGCGTCCGGTTTCGCCCACGCGCGCCTCGAACGTGACGGTGTAGCCGTCGAGGCGCTCGCGGTGCACCTCGGCCTCGGCGTCGAGCTTGGCCTGGCGGCGCGCTTCCTTCTCGGCGAGCGAGCCCGCGCGCTGCAGGTTGGGCGCGGTGGCGGGGCCGGCCAGCCCGCGCGGCAGCAGGAAGTTGCGGGCGAAGCCGTTCTTCACGACCTTCACCTCGCCGACCTGCGCGGTTCCCTCGACGTCCTCGAAAAACACGACTTTCATGGCGACGGCCCCCGGCACGATAGTGGGGCCATGGTACGGGCTCAACGGATTAGGAGCCCCCGCGCGCATACCTTCACGCAGCCTTGATCGCGCCGCGCTGGTTATGCTGAGCGCCCATGCGGCCCCACGCGCCCCCGCCCCATTGTCGAACATGAGTGCGCTCCGGTCAAACGCAGACGGCCCCGTGCTGGTCCTGCTGCACGGCGGCGCGGGCGCGGGCGAGGCCGGGCGCATGGTGGCGCGCGCGCGGCTGGCGGCGGCGCGCCTGAACGCGCGGGCCGCGCGCGACGGCGGCTTCGCGCACGTGATCCTGGCCACCGCCGACGCGCACGCGCCCGCCAGCCCCGACTGGACCATCGACCATGACCCGCCGGGCGCGCCCTTCGCCCCGCGCGAACGGCTGCTGGCCATCGCCGAAAGGCTGGGCGGGCGCGGCATGGCGGTGATGGGCGCGGGCGCGCTGCCGCTCCTGACCGCCGCCGACTTCGCCGCCGTGCGCGCGGCGCTGGCCGAGGGCGATGCCGCCGCCGTGGCCAACAACTTCTTCTCCGCCGACCTGACGGCGTGGCGGCCGGCGACGGCGCTGGCGCTCACGGGGCCGTTCGCGCGCGACAACGCCATCCCGCGGCGGCTGCGCGACGACGCCGGGCTGGCCGTGGCCGTGCTTCCGCGCTCGACGCGCGCGGCCTTCGACCTCGACACGCCCGCCGAGCTGGCCGCGCTGGCGCTCTCCGAGGCCGCGCCGCCCGCCCTGCGCGCGGCCCTGCCGCCGCACGACGCGCTCCCCCTCGCGGCCTGGCGCGCCTTCATGCCCCTGCTGTGCGACGCCGACGCCGAGGTGCTGCTGGCGGGGCGCGTCGGGAGCGCGGCGTGGGCGCACCTCGAACGCGAGACCGCCTGCCGCGTGCGCGTGGTCAGCGAGGAGCGCGGGCTGGCCAGCGCCCCCGACGGCCACGCGCCCCGCTCCATCACGGGCCGCCTGCTGGACGAGCTCGGCGCGGCGCGCTTCGCGGACGAGCTGGCCTCGCTGGCGGACGGCGTGGCGCTGGATACGCGCGTGCTGCTGGCCCACGCGCGCTCGCGCGCCAGCCGCGAGGACCGCTTCCAGAGCGACCTGCTGCGGCCCGCGCGCATCGCCGACCCACGCCTGCGCGAGCTGACGGAGGCGCTGGCGGCGGCGCGCGTGCCCGTGCTCGCGGGCGGGCACACGCTGCTCAACGGCGGCATGATGGCGCTGGCCGATCAGGCCTGGCTGGAGAACGACCGGCGGCGCTGAGGGCGCGTCATCAGGTGCGTGCGCACCTCCCAGCGCCCGGCGTGGAAGCGCAGGTGCTCGCGGATGGCGCGGCGGCGCTCGCCGGGCGCGCGCCACAGCTCGTCCGCGAGGATGCGGTCGTGCCGCCAGCTCGTCTCCACGATGCGAAAGCCGAGCGCGAAGTAGGCGCGGTGGGCGCGCCCGGAGAAGGCGGTGCTGGTGAGCACGAAGCCGGGGCCGGGATGCGTGTGCTCCAGCCAGCCCAGCAGCGCCGCCAGCATGCGCCGGCAGACGCCGCGCCCCTCGTGTTCCGGGGGCACGTGCACGGCCCACAGGTAGAGGCCCGCGCGGTCGCGCAGGTTCACGGAGACGCGCCCCACCGCCGCGCCGTCCTCGCAGGCCACGAAGTGGCGGTGGGGGCCGTCGTCGCGGGCGCGGGCCAGCTCCGTGCGGGCGCGGGCGGGGTCGCGCAGGTGGCCGAGGTCGAAGGCGTGGTAGGGGAAGCCGCGCTCGCTCCAGCCCGCCATCTGCGCCACCAGCTCCTCGTCCCACGGGCGCAGCGCCAGCCCCTCGCCGGGGATGGCGAGGGGCGCGGACGCGGGGCGGCTGACGGGCAGGGCGCTCATGCGCCGCAAGGGTAGCGCGCGCGGTCGGCCGACCGCGCGCGCCTGACGGCGGCGCAACGGGGGTAGACAGTACGCGGCAGGCCCTTATGATGCTGGGCAACCAGCTGTTCCTTACCCTGTTAGGACGGCTGAAGAAAAGCCCCGTCGAGCAGGCAGACGTTGTGATAGTGGAGTTCCTCTCCGAGCAAGAGACTTGGAGAGGCCTCTGGCCGGACGACAGGGAAATGGAGCACGTCTTCGCCGAATCCCCGCTCTACCACCGCCTGCGAAAGTGGCAGTTGCAGCTCGTGCTTAGGCGGATCGAGAAGCAGTTGCGCGGTCCGCTAACGGAAGAGACGCAAATCCCCTCGAAGCTCACGCTCGAGCACGCCATGCCGCGAGCGTGGGAAGCGCACTGGCCCCTGCCACCTGAGACGGACACGCCAGAGGAAGCAAAGGCAGAGCGTAACCGCCTGATCGATACCATCGGCAACCTGACACTTGTGACCCAGAGTCTCAACTCCACGCTCCGGAACGCCCCTTGGCCGGAGAAGCGCAAGCTGCTCAACGATCACAGCGTTCTGAAGCTCAGGAAAACGCTCACCGACCATGACGAATGGAACGAGGAGACGATTCGGGCGCGAGGACGTCAGCTCGCGAAGGTCGCGGCCGAGGTCTGGCCCCACGCGGATGCTTGGCGGAAGCAGCTGAGGGACTAGCCGATACCTTCGCTAGTACACCCTGCCCGGCACGTACCAATCGACGGGCATGGAGTACTCCAGGATCACCAGATCGTCGCCGAACCGCTCCATCAGCACCTCGCCCATGTCGGGGGCGGGCCAGCTGGGCGTGGACGGCGGGGGCATGGCGCGCTCCAGCTCCAGCCGCACACGGTGATTCTCGGCGTGCCACTCCTCCTCCTCGAACCAAGCGCGGACACCGCGCAGCAGAACGGTCATCGTGCGGGAGACGATAACACCGGGCGGCAACTCCATATCCCGCCAGCATACACCCCGGAGGCCCGCGCGGGCGGCGTCCAGCTGGCAGTCGCCGATGTGCTATCCTCGACAGGCCAGTTCGCGCAAGAGCGGGGAAACCTCTGATGACCACGGCGACGACGAGCACGACCGAAATTCCCGTCCCCGTCCGCGATGGGCCGCACTGGCGCATCGTCATCCATCCGGCTGAGTACCAGGCGGAGCGCATCCCCTCGCTCGACGAGTGCTGGCGCATCGTCGAGCGCACGCGGGTCGCCCGCTTCGGCTGGGAGTACCCCATCGTTGGCGCGCAGAGCGAGCGCGAGGCGGGGAATACGTGGATCGCGTCCTGGCGGGATCGGAATGGTGAGATGGACTACTGGCGCCTCTACCAGAGCGGGCAGTTCGTCTCCCTCTTCTCGTTTTGGGAGGACGATCAGGACGCTCATACGTATTTCTCCGAACGGCACAGGCAGTGGGAGATGCCTACGTGTCCGTCTGGATACCTCTCTGTCAGCCGGGCCATCCACCTGTTCACCGCGATTTTCGAGTTCGCATCGCGGCTCTCGATTGCCGGAGCACTCGATGCAGCGCCAGCGGTGATCATTACCCTGAACGGCATCAAGGATCGCGCTTTGGCCTTCCCCGAGGGTTTTGATGTCAGCTTGCAGCACACGCTGCGGTACTTCGCGAGCACGCATTCCCTTGAACGTCCCAAACCGTGGCGGCTTACGCTCTTCGACGACCCGGCAGAGCGTGCACGCGAGGCCGCCCGCTGGTTCTTCGAGGGTTTCCACTACACCCCCCCTGAAACGCTGCTCAAGCTCGAACAGGAGAAATTCCTGAGCAACCGTTTGCGCCGGGCATAGCGGAGGGGCGGTCCCCCCCGGAACCGCCCCTCCGGCTCGCGCGCGGATGGCACGCCGCCGCTAGTGGATGGCGGCGGCCACCTCCGGCAGGCCCAGCGACTCCAGCTTCGAGGCCGACGGCTTGCAGGTGTCGGCGTCCCAGTCGCAGGCGTTCAGGAAGTCGGTTTCGAGGCGGTCGGTGTCGAGCACGACGCCCTCGAGGGGGCCGGCGTGGGTGCCCTCGGTGGTCTCGCCGGTGACGCGCGTGGGGACGGGGCGGCGGCGGGGGTTGCCGCCCTCGCGCACCTCGTAGGCCATGCGCAGGTTGGCGATGCGCTCGCCCACGCGCATGGCCTCGTCGATGTCCATGTCCCAGCCGGTGACGGCGTTGAACCAGTCGGGGATGTTGGCCGTGTTGGCGGTCATCATGATGAACTGGCACATGCCGCCGGCGTTGACCACGTGCATGTACTCGCTGGCGGCCTTGTGGTGCTCGCCGCGCCCGTCGTAGTCGCGCGCGTCCTTGGGGGCGGGCGGGATGGTCCCGACGCGGCGATTGCCTTCGTACTGGGTGTGGCGGCCGGGCGTGGGATCGAGGCGGTAGGTGGTGTGGAATTCGGGCTGGAGCTTGGGGTCGTGCATGGGCAGTTCCTGGCCGCCGACGTGCATGGCGAAGGCCTCGGCGCCGTTGCCGATGCGCTCGGCGGCGGCCTTCACGCCGTCGGCCAGCACGTCGCCGATGCCGCGGCGCTCGCCCATCATCTTCGTGAGCTCGACGATGGCATCGGCGTCGCCCCAGGTGAGTTCGAGGCCGTCGGTGTCCTCCTTGGTGAGGATGCCGGCCTCGTAGCACTCGATGGCGAAGGAGGCGGTCACGCCCGCGCTGATGACGTCGAAGCCGTACTCGTTGCAGAGGTGGTTGAGGTAGATGAGGGCGTCGGGGTCGTTCATGAGGTTCATCGTCCCGTAGGAGGCCATGGCCTCGTATTCGGGGCGGTGGGTGTGGTGGGGGTAGGGGTACTTGTCGTTCGTGGATTCGACGGATTCGGCGCCGCAGGCGATGGGGCAGTGCCAGCAGCCGTACTTCTTCTCCATCTTGGGGTTGATCATGGAGCCGCCGTCGATCTGGCTGGCGACCTCCTGGGGGAAGTCGACGACGCCGACGCCGCCCCAGTTCTTGACGGGGGAATCGCCGTTGAGGGCGCTGCCGGCGGTGATGCCGGTGGTGCCGAAGTTGGAGAAGAAGTCCTTGAGGGGCTTGACCATGTCGTCGAGGTTGGCGCGGAGCATTTTGATGGTCTCCGGCGTCTGCGCGATGATCTTGCGGTCGGCCACGGCGACGACGGCCTTGAGGTTCTTGGAGCCCATGACGGCGCCGACGCCGGAGCGGGCGGCGAGGCGGCCGTGGTCGTTGCAGACGCCGCTGATGAGGGAGAGGGTTTCGCCAGCCTGGCCGATGTTGGCGACGCTGGCGCGCTTGCCGTGGCGGGCCTTGAGGGCCATTTCGCTCTCGATGGCGCCGGTGCCCCAGAGGTCGGCGGCATCGCGCAGCTCGTAGCGGTCGTCCTCGATGAGGAGGTAGACGGGGCGTTCGGCCTTGCCGAAGAAGAGCACGCCGTCCCAGCCGGCGAGCTTGAGCACGCCGCCGAAGTCGCCGCCGCAGTTGGCGTCGCCCCAGCCGCCGGTGAGGGGGCTCTTGCAGACGACCTGCCAGCGCTGGCCGAAGAGGGGGGTGCCGGTGAGGAGGCCGGGCAACATGCCGAGCATGTTTTCGGGCGCGAGGGGATCGACGCCCGCGGGCACGCGGTCCCACAACATGCGCGCGCCGATGCCGTAGCCGCCGAGGTACTCGCGGTAGAGCGACTCCTCGGGGCGTTCCTCGGCGATGGTCCCGGCCGTCAGGTCGACGACCAGCATCCTGCCGTTGTATCCGTGTTCGACGGCCCCGTTGCCGTTGGAATCAGCCATGCGTGCGCCCCCGTGGTTCCGCGCCGGTGCGAGGCGCGGGATGGTGTGGGGGCATGGTACGGGATGGGGGGCGCAACGCAATATGCCGCGCGGGGCATAACGGGGCGGGGGGAGAGGGCGGGATTACCCCTCGTCCGCGAGCGCGAGGCGGTAGTCGCGCTCCAGCCGCTCCCAGAATCCGGCGGAGATGCCGAGGGCAGCCTCGAGGTCGCGCGCCACCGCGGGGGTGATCGCCTCGGCGCCCCGCACGACGTCCTCGACGAAGCGGAGCGTGCGCCCCATGCGGTCCGCGAGATCGGGCGGCGTCATGCCACGGGCCTCGATCTCCTCCGCCAGGAACTCCCCGGGCGGAATCGCGAGGTCGGACGAGGGAAGCGTGTTCATCGCGAGGATTCTCGCACGAGGTCGCGCGTGAGCTCAATGTGGCCCGCGTGCAGGGCGGTGTGCTCGAGGGCGTGCGCGAGCGGGCCCATGACCGTCACTGGGCCGTCCGGTCCGGTGGTGAAGTCGCGTTCGAGGTCGGCGGGGGCAACGGCAGCCATGGCACGTCCAGCCTGCGCCAGCGCGCCATCCAGCAGGGCACGGAGCGCGTCCGCGTCGAGCCCGGCCACGGCGAAGGCGTCCCCGCGCGCGCCGACGGCGGGCTCGCCGCCCACGACCTGGCCGATCCAGTAGCGCTCGCTCCAGGCGACGTGGGTGACGAGCCGGGCGACGGAGTTGGCGCCCGGCGCGGGCGTCCAGTCGAGCCGGTCGGGCGGCAGTTCGCGCACGACCGCCTTCATGCCGTCGTGCAGCCAGGCGAGGTTGGCGTGGAGATCGCGGAGGGCGGGCAGCATGGACGCCTCCGTCCGCGCGGTTCGCGCCCGTGCGGGCTGGCCTAGCGCTTGGTGTACTGGGGGGCCTTGCGGGCGCGCTTGAGGCCGGGCTTCTTGCGCTCCTTCACGCGGGCGTCGCGCGTGAGCAGGCTGGGGGCGCGCCGCAGCGGGCCCTTGAGCGCGGGGTCGGCCTCCACGAGGGCGCGCGCGATGCCGAGGCGGATGGCCCCGGCCCAGCCGGAGACGCCGCCGCCCGCGCACTTGACCTGCGCGCTGAAGCGGCCCTCCGCGCCCGCGCGCTTGAGCGGCAGCTGGATCTCGTCGCGGTGGAAGTCGCGGTCGAAGACCTCCTCGATGGGCTTGCCGTTGACGATGATGGCCCCGCCGCCCGGGTAGAGGCGCACGCGCGCGACGGAGGTCTTGCGGCGTCCGGTGCCGTAGTAGTACTGCTCGGCCATCAGCGTTCTTCCCCGGTTTCGGTGTCGGGCGTTTCGGCGTCATCGGGCGCGGCGTCAGCATCGTCGGGCGACGGCGCGTCCTCCGTGTCGGCGGCGGCTTCGTCCTCCTCGGCAACGGCATCCACATCGGCTTCGGCGGACGCCTCAACCTCCGCTTCGACTTCGGCTTCGACCTCGTCCACGGAGGCTTCGGCTTCCGCCTCGGCTTCGGCGGCCTCGGCTTCGGCGACGGCCCTCGCGTCGGCCTCGGCGGCGGCGCGGGCCTCGGCGAGTTCGGCGAGCCAGGCGGCCACCTTCTCGCGGCGCGTGGGGCGCGGCACGGGCACGGCGGGCACGGAGAGCGGGCGCAACAGCGGCGGCTTCGGCGGGTTGGCGATGCGCTCGCGCATGGCCTCGGCCTCGCGTTCGGCGGCGGCATCGCGCGCCCGCTGGGCGCCCGTCACCTGCGCCGCGTGGGGATGGTCGGGGCCGGCGTAGACCTTGAGGTGGCGGCGCATGCGCTTGCCCAGCGGCCCCTTGGGCAGCATCCCGCGCACGGCCCGTTCGAGCACCAGCTCGGGGCGGCGCGCCATCTGCTCGGCGAAGGTGCGCTGGCGCAGGTTGCCGGGGTAGCCGGAATGGCGGTAGTAGACCTTCTGCTCGGCCTTGCGCCCGCTCAGCCGCACCTTGCCCGCGTTCACGATGATGACGAAATCGCCGCCGTCCAGGTGCGGCTCGTAATCGGGCTTGTGCTTGCCGCGCAGGAGCACGGCCACCTCGCTGGCGACGCGGCCCAGCGGACGGCCGGCGGCGTCGACGACGTGCCAGTCCTTGCGGAGCTCCGAAGCCTTGCGGCGCACGGTGGCGGTCATGCGGCATACCCCTCGTCGTACCAGACGCGCTGGAGGCAGAGCCCCCGTGGCGGCGCGGGCGGGCCCACCGTGGCGGGTTCGGCGGCGGCCACGGCCTCCGCGAACGCGCCCGCGCCGAGCGCGCCACGCCCGACGCGCACCAAGCCCCCCACGATGCGCCGGACCATCTGCGGGAGGAAGGCGTCGGCCTCGATGTCGAAGGCGAGGATACAGCCCGCGCGGGAGAAGCGCGCGTCGGCGACCGTGCGCACGGGCGAGCGCCCCTCCTCGATGCGGCTGGCGCAGGCGCTGAAGTCGCGACGGCCCACGAGCGCGCGGGCGGCTTCCTTCATGGCGGCGCAATCGAGCGCGGGCGCGACGCGCCAGACCGTGCGCCGCCGCAGCGGCAGGCGCGCCGCCGAGAGCAGCAGCGAGTAGCGGTACCAGCGGCGGCGGGCCCAGCGGCGCGGGTCGAAGGCGGCGGGCACGGCGCGCACGCGGCGCACGGCCACGTCTTCGGCGAGGCGGGCGTTGAGCGCGCGCTCGACCGTGTGCGGCGCGAGGGCGGTTTCGGCGGTGAAGGCGGCCACCTGCCCGATGGCGTGGACGCCCGCGTCCGTGCGCCCCGCCAGGTCCACGCGCACGGGCGCGCCGAAGAGGCGTTCGGCGGAGGCCTCCAGCTCGCCCTGCACGGTGCGGGCATGGGGCTGGCGCTGCGAACCGGCGAAGTCCCCGCCGTCGTAGCTCACGGTCGCGGCGAAACGGGTGGCGGCGGGCATTCAGGCGTCCCCCCCGCCCGCCGCGGGGGCGGGTTCGGCTTCGGCCCGCTCGTCTTCGGCGGACGCTTCGGCGGCGGCGGCCTCGGCCTCGCGGTAATCGACCGTCTCGATGACGGCCATCATGGCGCCGTCGCCCTTGCGCGGTTCGAGGCGCGTGATGCGCAGGTAGCCGCCGGGGCGGTCGGCCATGCGCGGCGCGATGTCCTCGAACACCTTCTCCACCACGTAGCGGTCGTAGAGGTAGCGCAGGGCCTGGCGGCGGGCGTGGAGGTCGCCGCGACGGCCAAGCGTGATCATCTTCTCGGCGATGGGGCGGATTTCGCGGGCCTTGGCGTCGGTGGTGGTGATGCGCTCGTGGCGCAGCAGCTCGGTCACGAGGTTGCGGTAGAGGGCGCGCCGGTGGGCGCCGTCGCGGCCCAGGTGGCGGCCCGCCCTGCGGTGTCGCATGGCGCTACTCCTCGTCGTCCGCGCCGAGCAGGTCGTCGTCGCCCACCTCGCGCAGCGCCTCGCGCAGGGCCTTGCCCAGCGCGCTCATCTCCTCGTCGTCGTCCTCGTCGATGATGGCGGCGGGCGGCGGCGGGGCCGGAGCAGCGGAATCGGCGAAATCGGGGATGATGACGAGGCCGTCGACCGACCCGTCGATGTAGTCGCGCTCGATCAGGCGGGAGCGCAGCTCGTCGTAGGACTTGCGCCCGAAGTTGCGCAGGTCGAGCAGCTCCTTTTCCGTGCGCTCCAGCACCTGGCCGATGGTCATGAGGCCGCTGCGGCGGAGGGAGTTGTAGGCGCGCTGGGAGAGGTCGAGGTTCTCGATGGGCGCGTGGTAACGCTCGGGCGTGATGGGCAGGCCGGTCGCGGGCGCGACGGCGGGCTCGACGAGGGGGGGGACGTCGCCGGAGAGGGCGCTGAAGAGGCGGAACTCCTTGATGAGGATGTTGGCCGCCTTGCCCACGGTCTCGACGGGCGAGGCCGTGCCGTCCGTCCACACATCCAGCACCATGCGGTCGTGGTTCGTGTTCTGCCCCACCCGCACCTTCTCCACGTGGAAGTTGACCTTGCGCACGGGCGAGAAGATGGCGTCCACGGGGATGACGCCGATGGGCATGCCCTCCACCTCGGTGGCGGGTTTGTAGCCTTTATCGAGCTGCACGTGGAACTCGGCGTTGAGGCGCGCCCCGGCCCCGTCGAGCGTGACCAGGTGCAGGTCGGGGTTCACCAGCTCGAAGTCGGCGGGCACCTGCAGGTCGCCCGCGGTGATCTCGGCGGGCCCCTCGGCGTCGAGGGTGAGCGTGCCAGGGCGGTTGCTCACCGCCCGCAGCCGTATCTCCTTCACGTTGAGCAGGAATTCGGTGCTGTCCTCCTGCATGCCCGCGATGGTGGAGAACTCGTGCTGCACCTGGTCGATGCGCACGGAGGTGATGGCGGCGCCCTCGAGGGAGCTGAGCAGGATGCGGCGCAGGGCGTTGCCGAGCGTGGTGCCGTAGCCCGGCTTGAGCGGCTCGGCGACGAGGCGGGCGTAGCCGTCGTCCTCGGTCTCGACGTTCAGCTCGGGATCGGCCTCCGGCAGCGGCGCGGGGGGCATGTCGAGCGGATCGGGGAGCGGTTCGAGGGGCGTGTCGAGGGTCATGAAAGCTGCTGTCCTGCCTAGCGCGAGTAATACTCGATGACGACGTTTTCGTTGAAGCGGTGGGTCTCGCCGGGGACGACCTCGAGGGGGCCGGCCACGCGCGCGGTCATGGCCCCGCCGTCCACGACGAGCCAGGGCGGGGGCGTCCTGGAGGCGAGCGTTTCGCGCGCGATGGCGTGGCGCTCGCTGCGTTCGCCGCGCGCGGTGAAGCCGACCACGTCGCCGTCGCGGAGCTGGGCCGAGGGGATGTCGGTCTTGCGCCCGTTGAGGGAGATGAGACCGTGGCGCACGAGCTGGCGCGCCTGCGCGCGCGAATCGGCGAAACCCGCGCGGTAGACGGCGTTATCCAGCCGGCTTTCGAGGATGGTGACGAGGTTGATGCCGGAGACGCCCGGGCGGCGCACGGCTTCCCGGTAGTAGCGCACGAACTGGCGCTCGAGCACGCCGTAGGAGGCGCGCGCGCGCTGCTTCTCGCGCAGCTGCAGGCCGCGGTCGCTCACCTTGCGGCGGCGCGCGGGGCGCGGACCGGGCGGGTTGGGGCGGCGCTCGAAGGCGCACTTGGGCGAATAGCAGCGCTCGCCCTTCAGGTAGAGCTTGTCGCCGCGGCGGCGGCAGATGCGGCAGACGGGGCCGGTGTAGCGCGCCATGGGCTAGACCCGCCGCCGCTTGGGCGCGCGGCAGCCGTTGTGGGGGATGGGGGTCACGTCGCGGATGGCGGTCACGTCGAGGCCGGTGGCCTGCAGGGCGCGGATGGCGGCCTCGCGCCCGCTGCCCGCGCCGCGCACGAACACCTCGATGGTCTGCATGCCGTGCTCCTGCGCGCGGCGGGCGGCGGCCTCCCCCGCCAGCTGGGCGGCGAAGGGCGTGCTCTTGCGCGAACCCTTAAAGCCCGTCTGCCCGGCGCTGGCCTGGGCCACCACGTTGCCGTTCGGATCGGTGAGCGTGACGATCGTGTTGTTGAACGAGCTCTTCACGTAGGCGCGCCCGCGGGGCACGGACTTGCGCTCGCGGCGGCGGGAACGGCGGGGGGCGTCGGGCATGGCGCTCCCCTACTTCTTGGCCGCGGCGCGGCGGCGGCCGGCGACGGTCTTGCGCGCCCCGCGGCGCTGGCGGGCGTTGGTGCGCGTGCGCTGGCCGTGCACGGGCAGGTTGCGCCGGTGGCGCTGGCCGCGGTAGCAGTTGATCTCGATGAGGCGCTGGACGTTCTGGCGCATCTCGCGGCGCAGGTCGCCCTCCACGCGGTAGTTCTTCTCGATGAAGTCGCGGATGCGGAGCAGCTCCTCGTCGGTGAGGTCGCGCGTGCGCGTGTCCGGGCTCACGCGCGAGGCGTCGAGGATCGAACGCGCGCGCGTGGGGCCGACGCCGTAGATGTAGCGCAGCGAAATCTCGATGCGCTTCTCGTTGGGGATGTCCACTCCGGAGATTCTCGCCATACCGTTCCTAGCCCTGCCGCTGCTTGTGCTTCGGGTTTTCGCAGATGACCATGATGCGGCCATGACGGCGGATCACCTTGCACTTGTCGCAACGCCGTTTGACCGAAGCCCGAACCTTCATGATCGCTCAGATGCTCCCCTGTGTCCAGCGGGACGCGCTCACGGCAAGGTGAGCACATCGGGGCGGCCCCCCTTGCGGATGGCGATGGTGTGCTCGAAGTGGCAGCACAGGCTACCGTCTTCCGTGGCCACGGTCCACTGGTCGTCCAATTCGCGCGTGTGGCGCGAGCCCAGATTGACCATCGGCTCCAGCGCCAGCACGAGGCCGGGCTTGAGCGGCGGGCCGCGGAAGGGGCGGCGGTAGTTGGGCACCTGCGGCTCCTCGTGCATGGCGCGGCCCACGCCGTGGCCGGTGTATTCGCGCACGATGGCGTAGCCGGGCGGGATGGCGTCCTCGATGGCGGCGCTCACGTCGTTCAGGTGCGTGCCCGTGCCCATGGCCTCGATGCCGGCCCGCAGCGCCCCCTCCGTCACCTCCAGCAGGCGGCGCGCCTCGTCGCTGATCTCGCCCACGGGCACGGTGATGGCGGAATCGCCCACGAAGCCCTGGTAGGTGGCCCCCAGGTCGAAGGTGACGATGTCGCCCTCGCGCAGCAGGCGGTCGCGGGGGATGCCGTGCACCAGCTCGTCGTTGACGCTGGCGCAGACGTTGGAGGGGTAGGGCGGCTTGCCCGCGGGGTCGTAGCCGCGGAAGGTCTCGACGGCCCCGTACCGCCGGAACTCCTCCGTCACGAAGGCCTCGACCTCGAGGAGGTTGAGCCCCGGGCGCACCATCTCGCGGATGTGGGCGAGCGTCTGGCCCACGATGCGGCCCGCCTCCCGCATGGCGTCCAGCTCGGCCTCGGACTTGAGCATGATGGGCATGGCTAGTCCAGCGCCTCGAGCAGGCCGGCGGTGACGGCGTCCAGGCCGCGCTCACCGTCGACCTCGCGCAGCGCGCCCGCGGCGCGGTAGTGGTCGATGAGCGCCGCCGGGGGCTTCTGCCGCTCGATGCGCGTGCGCACGACCTCGGGGCGGTCGTCCTCGCGCTGGTAGAGCTCGCCGTCGTCGCGGTCGCAGCGGCCCGCCTCCCTGGGCGGATCGTTGCGCTCGTGGTAGACGGCGCCACAGGCGCGGCAGAGCCAGCGCCCGCCGAGGCGCCCTTCCAGCTCGGCGTCGGGGACGGCGATGAGGAGGGCGCGGTCGATGGCCGCGCCGCGCCCGGCGAGGGCCTCGTCGAGCGCCCGCGCCTGCGCCACGTTGCGGGGGAAGCCGTCGAACATGGCCCCGTCGGCGGCGTCCGGGCGGGCGATGCGCTCCAGCAGCATCTTGATGGTGACCTCGTCGGGGACCAGCTCGCCACGGTCCATGTATCCCCTGGCCAGCAGGCCGAGCTCCGTGCCCTTCCCCACGTTCTCGCGGAACATGTCGCCCGTGGAGAGGTGCAGCAGGCCAGTGCGTTCGGCGAGGCGCTGGGCCTGGGTCCCCTTGCCCGCGCCGGGCGGTCCGAGCAGCACGACGAACATGGCTAGCGGATGAACCCCTCGTAGTTTCGCATGAGCAGCTGCGCCTCCAGCTGCTTCATGGTGTCGAGCACGACGGCGACGACGATGAGGAAGCCGGCGCTGGAGATGGTGAGCGCCTGCACGTTGGTGATGAGGCCGATGAAGAAGGGGGCCACGGCCACGCCGCCGAGGAAGAGCGCGCCGCCCCAGGTGATGCGCGTGACCACACGCAGCAGGTAGGCCTCGGTGGGCGGTCCCGGTCTGATGCCGGGGATGAAGGCCCCCTGCTGCTGCAGGTTCTTGGCGATGTTCTGCTGGTTGTACTGCACGATCGTGTAGAAGAAGGCGAAGCCCACCACCAGCACGAAGAGCACCAGCCAGTAGACGCCCGTGCCGCTGCCGCCGCGCCCGCCCTGGAACTGGTCGACGAAGAAGTTGGCGACGGTTTCGATCCAGCCGCCCGCGCCGGAGAAGTAGCCAGCCACGACGGCGGGCAGGATGACGATGGAGAAGGCGAAGATGAGCGGGATCATGCCCGCCATGTTCACGCGCAGGGGGATGAAGCTCTGGCCCTGCTGGCGGTACATGCGCCCGCCGCGGAAGGATGAGCGCGCGTACTGCACGGGCACGCGCCGCTGCGCCTCCTGGAAGAAGACGATGAGGTAGATGAGGGCGAGGGCGAAGATGAGGATGGCGGCCACGGCGATGATGGAGCTGGTGGAGATGTTGGGGATGAGCCCCGGCAGGACCGCCACGATGCCGCCGAAGATGATGAGGGAGACGCCGTTGCCGATGCCGTGCTCGGTGATCAGCTCGCCCAGCCAGACGAGGAACATGGTGCCCGCGGCCAGCGTGAAGAGCGTGGCGATGGTGCCCACCACGTCGTTCTGGAAGCCGAAGTCGCGCACCACCTGCGCGCCGCCCTGGTTGTTGATGAACACGATCTGGCCGTAGCCCTGCACGAAGGCGAGGGGCACGGCCAGCCAGTGCGTGTAGACCTGGATGCGGCGGCGGCCCTGCTCGCCCTCCTCCTGCAGCGCGCGCAGGCGCGAGGAGAGGGGCGTCACGATCTGCATGATGATCGAGGCCGTGATGTAGGGGTAGACGCCGAGCGCGGCCACGCTCAGGTTCTGCAGCGCGCCGCCGGAGAAGATGCTGAGGAAGTCGAGCACGGCGTTGCCGGCGAAGGCGTCCTGCAGGGCTTCGCGGTTCACGTTGGGAACGGGCACGTGGGCGACGAAGCGGAAGACGATCAACATGCCGATGGTGAAGAGCAGCTTGCGGCGCACGTCCTCCTGCCGGAAGGCGTCCACCATGGCCTGCAGCAGGCGCGGGCGGCCGGTGCCCGGAACGGTGGTGGTTTCGCCCATGAAGGACACGGATCAGCGCTCCCCGTCGGCAGAGTCGGCGGAGTCCTCGGCGGCTTCCGCCGGAACGATCTCCGCGCCCTCGCGGTCGATGAGGATGGCGCTCCCGCCCGCGGCCTCGATGCGGGCGCGGGCGGCGGCGCTGAAGCCGTGGGCGCGCACGCGCAGGGCATGGGAGAGGTCGCCGCGCGCCAGGATCTTGACCGGCTCGCGCAGGTGGCGCAGCACGCCCGCCGCGCGCAGCGTTTCGGGCGTGACCTCGTCGCCGTCCGCGAAGCGCGCCGCCAGCGTGCCCGTGTTGACGGGCTGGAAGGGGACGCGCCAGCGGTTGTTGAAGCCGCGCAGGGCGGGCATGCGGCGCGCGAGGGGCGTCTGGCCGCCCTCGAAGCCGGGGCGCACCTTGCCGCCGCTGCGCGATTTCTGGCCCTTCAGGCCCTTGCCCGCGTAGGTGCCGCCGCCCGCGCTGTTGCCGCGCCCGAGGCGCTTGCGCGGACGGCGGGCCCCCGGCGGCGGGGCGAGGTCGTTGGCGTGGAGGCTCACGGCGTCCCGCCCCCCTCGCCATCGCGCACGTCCACCAAGTGGCCGACGCGCGCGATCATGCCGCGCAGGGCGGGGCTGTCGTCGTGCTCGACGGTCTGGTGCAGGCGGCGCAGGCCGAGCTTGCGGATGGTGTCCTTCTGGCGCTGGTTGTAGCCGATGGCGCTCTTGCGCCAGGTGATGGCGACCCTGCCCATGCTACGTCGCCTCCGCCGTGGTTCCGTCGAGGATTTCGAAGCGCCGGCGGCGGGCCACGTCGGGGTCGCGCAGGGCGGCCAGCCCCTTCACGGTGGCGCGGGCCACGTTCACGGGGTTGCGGCTGCCGAGCGACTTGGTGAGCACGTCGGTGACGCCCGCGGCCTCCATGATGGCGCGCACGGCGCCGCCCGCAATCACGCCCGTGCCGTGGCTGGCGGGCTTCATGAGCACGCGGGCCGCGCCGAAGCTGGCGAGGAATTCGTGGGGCAGCGTGCCGCCCTTGAGGGGCACGGCGAACATCTCGCGGCGGGCGATGGAGGCGCCCTTGCGGATGGCCTCCGGCACCTCGTTGGCGCGGCCCAGGCCGATGCCCACGCTGCCGCGCCCGTCGCCCACCACCATGAGGGCGGTGAAGCTGAAGCGGCGCCCGCCCTTGACCACCTTGGCCACGCGGTTGATGTAGATGACCTTCTCGTTGAGCTCGTCGCCCGACTGCTCGAAGTTGCTCATCAGAACCCCAATCCGGCCTCGCGCGCGGCCTCGGCGAGCGCCTTCACGCGGCCATGGTAGCGGTAGCCGCCGCGGTCGAAGACCACCGTCTCGACGCCGTGGGCGCGCGTGCGCTCGGCGAGGGCGGCCCCCACGATGGCGGCGCGCTCCGTCTTCGGCTTGCCCGCCACCGCCCCCGCCAGGCTGGCGTCGAGGTCGCTGGCGGCGGCGATGGTGTGCCCGCGGTCGTCGTCGATGACCTGCGCGTAGATGTGGGCGGCGCTGCGGAACACGTTGAGCCGCGGCCGCCCGGCGGTGCCGGCCAGCTGCTTGCGCACGCGACGGTGGCGGCGGTGACGGGCGTGGTAGCGGTTGGTCTGGGCCATCAGATGCCCACCTTCCCGGCCTTGCCCGCCTTGCGCCGCACGCGCTCGCCGAGGTAGCGGATGCCCTTGCCCTTGTAGGGTTCGGGCGGGCGCAGCTTGCGGATGTCGGCGGCCACCTGCCCCACCTGTTCCTTGTCGATGCCGCTCACGTTGATGCGCGGCCCCTCCACCGTGAAGGCGATGCCCTCGGGGGGATCGACGAACACGGGGTGGGAGAAGCCGAGGGCCAGCTGCAGGCGCTCGCCCTGGAGCTGGGCGCGGTAGCCGACGCCCTGCACCTCGAGCGTCTTGGTGAAGCCCTCGCTGACGCCCGCCACCATGTTGTGCAGGAGGGAGCGCGAGAGGCCGTGCAGGGCGCGATGGGGGCCCGCGTCGCTGGCGCGGGTGACGACGATGGCGCCGTCCCCGGCGGTGAAGCGCACGCCGTCGGGGAAGGTGCGGCGCAGCTCGCCGCGGGGGCCCTTGACGACGACGTGGTTGTCCTCGCCGATGGCGACCTCGACGCCGTCGGCGAGGGGCACGGGCTGCTTGCCGACGCGGGACATGGCCGCTCCCCTACCAGACGTAGCAGAGGACCTCGCCGCCGACCTGCTGGCGGCGGGCCTCCTGCCCGGTCATGACGCCGCGGGGCGTCGAGATGATGGCGATGCCGAGGCCGCCGTAGACGCGCGGGATTTCGCGACGCTGCACGTAGACGCGCAGGCCGGGCTTGCTGACGCGCTGGATGCCGTTGATGACGGGCTGCTTGCGCCCGCCGTAGCTGAGCTCGACCTTCATGCTGTCCTGGGGCTGGCCGGACTCGCGGCGCACCTCGTAGCCGCGGATGAAGCCCTCGCTCTTGAGCACCTCGGCGATGGCCAGCTTCACCTTCGAGGAGGGCATGGAGACCGCCTCGTGGCGGGAGCTGACGGCGTTGCGGATGCGGGTGAGCATGTCCGCGATGGGGTCGCTCATACTCATGGGGTCGTCGCCTCCGTGGGCTACCAGCTGGACTTGGTGACGCCGGGCAGGAAGCCCCGGTGCGCCATTTCGCGGAAGGTGATGCGGGAGAGGCCGAACTTGCGGATGTAGGCGCGCGACCGACCGGTGACGGCGCAGCGGTTGTTGAGGCGCGTGGGGCTGCTGTTGGCGGGCAGGCGGGCCAGCTCGAACTGGATGCGGGCCAGCTCCTGCGCGTTGCCCTGGGCCGCGCGACGCGCGGCCTTCAGCTCCTCGCGCCGGTGGCGGTGCTTCTGGTGGAGCGCGCGGCGCTTTTCGTCGCGCGCGATCTGGCTTTTCTTGGCCATCAGATCCTCCCCCGCTCGCGGGCGAAGGGCATGCCCAGCAGTTCCAGCAGGCGGCGGCCCTCGTCGTCGGTGCGGGCGGTGGTCACGATGGTGACCTGCAGCCCGCGCACCTTGTCCACGCGGTCGTAGTCGATTTCCGGAAAGACGAGCTGCTCGCGCAGCCCGATGCTGTAGTTGCCGCGCCCGTCGAAGGCGTCGGGGCTGAGGCCCTGGAAGTCGCGGATGGCGGGCAGGGCGGCGCTGATGAGGCGGTCGAGGAATTCGTACATGCGCGCGCCGCGCAGCGTGACGGAGACGCCGATGGGGTTGCCCTCGCGCAGGCGGAAGTTGGCGATGGAGCGGCGGGCGCGCTGGATGACGGGCTTCTGGCCGCTGATGGCGCGCAGGTCCTCGGCGGCGCGGTCGAGGCTGTTGGCGTCGGTGAGCGCCTCGCCCATGCCGACGTTGAGCACGGCCTTCACGAGGCGCGGGGCCTGCATGGGGTTGGCGTAGCCGTAGTGTTCGCGCAGGCGGGGGGCGGCCTCCTCCTCGTAGCGCACGCGCAGGCGGGGGAGCACGGCGGGGGCGGTCGCGGTCATTCGATGGCCTCCCCGCTGCGCCTGGCCACGCGCACGAGGGCGCCGTCCTCGCGGCGGCGGAAGCCCACGCGCGTGGGCTCGTCCGTGGCCGGGTCGAGCAGCATCACGTTGCTGACGTGGATGGGGCCCTCGCGCTCGATGATGGCGGACTGCTGCTGCACGGAGCGGGCGCGCTGGTGGCGCTTGATCATGTTCACGCCCTCAATGGTGACGCGCTGCTTCTTGCGGTCGACCTGGCGCACGACGCCGCGCGCGCCGCGGTTGCGCCCGCTGATCACGACCACGCGGTCGCCGCGGCGGATGCGGGACGGCATCTAGAGCACCTCCGGGGCGAGCGAGACGATCTTCATGAAGTTGCGGTCGCGCAGTTCGCGCGCCACGGGGCCGAAGATGCGCGTGCCGCGCGGGTTCTCGTTGTCGGTGGCGAGCAGCACGGCGGCGTTCTCGTCGAAGCGGATGTAGGAGCCGTCGGGACGGCCGTACTCCTTGGCCGTGCGCACGACCACGGCGCGCACCACCTCGCCCTTGCGCACGGGCGAGTTGGGCTGCGCCGTCTTGACGGAGGCCACGATGACGTCGCCCGGGCGGGCGTAGCGGCGGCGGCTGCCGCCCAGCACGCGGATGCAGAGGATGGAGCGCGCGCCGGAGTTGTCGGCCACCTTGAGGCGGGACTCCTGCTGGATCACGGCGTTTCCCCCCCATCCGGGACAGCGGCTTCGGCGGGCTCGCCAGCCTCACCGGAGGCCTCGGCGGAGGCCGCGTCCGTTTCGGTGGCGGACTCGGCGCGGGGCGCGGCCTGCACCTCCGCCTCCAGCTCGCGCCCGATGAGGTCGGGGGCGACCTCGGCCACGTCGCCGCGCTGCAGGATTTCGATCACGCGCCAGCGCTTGCCGCGCGAAAGGGGGCGCGTCTCGAGGATGCGCACCACGTCGCCCACGTTGCAGGCGTTGGCGTCGTCGTGCGCCTTGAAGCGGCGGCTGCGGTTGATCACCTTGCGGTAGAGCGGGTGCTGCTTGCGGCGGGAGACGTCGACGACCACGGTCTTGTCCATCTTGTCGCTGACGACCACGCCCTGGAGGACGCGGGCGCTCACGGGGAGACCTCCGACGGCGGGGGCGCGGCGACGACGGCCCCGGCCAGCTGGCGCTCGCGCTTGATCGTGCGCAGGCGCGCGATCTGGCGCTTCGCGTCGCGCAGGGCGCGGTAGTTCTGCAGCTGGCGCGTGGCCTGCTGGAAGCGGAGGGTGAAGAGCGCGCGGTAGGCGTCGTTGATCTCGCGGTCGAGGCGCTCGTCGTCCCAGTCGCGCAGGGCGGCGGCTTTCTGGTTCGGCATGGCTACATCACCAACTCGTCGCGCTGGACGACTTTCGTGGGAATGGGCAGCTTGTGGGCGGCCAGGCGCAGGGCCTCGCGCGCCACTTCCTCGGGCACGCCCGCGATCTCGAAGAGCACGCGGTTGGGCTTGACCACGGCCACCCACTTCTCGGGGTTGCCCTTGCCCGAGCCCATGCGCGTCTCCGCCGGCTTGGCCGTGACGGGCTTGTCGGGAAAGATGCGAATCCAGACCTTGCCGCCGCGGCGCATCTCGTGCGTCATGGCGCGGCGCGCGGCCTCGATCTGGCGCGCGTCGATCCAGGCCGGGGCGCGCGCCTGCAGCCCGTATTCGCCGAAGGACACGACGTTGCCGCTCGTGGCCGTGCCCTTCATGCGGCCGCGGTGCTGCTTGCGGTGCTTGACGCGACGGGGCTGGAGCACGGTCAGGCGTCCTCCTGATTCTGGCGCGCGACGGTTTCCTGCTGCTCGACGGAGATGGCCGTGCGCTGGGGGCCGCGGGCGGCGTCGGCGACGGGCGCGGCCACCTCGGCGGCGGCGGCACCGTCGGCGACTTCGTCGGGGGCCGGCGCGGCCCCGGCGGGCTCCTCGAACTCCTCCTCGGCCTCGTCGGGCAGGATGTCGCCCTTGTAGACCCAGGCCTTCACGCCGATGCGGCCGTAGGTGGTGTGGGCCTCGGCGAGGCCGTAGTCGATGTCGGCGCGCAGCGTGTGGCGGGGCACGCGGCCCGCCGTCTCCGTCTCGCGGCGCGACATCTCGGTGCCGCCCAGACGGCCCGCCACGGTGATGCGCACGCCCTTCGCGCCGCGCTGCATGGTGCGCTGCACGGCCTGCTTGACGGCGCGGCGGAAGGCCACGCGGCGCTCCAGCTGGTCGGCCACGGAGCGGGCGAGGAGGTAGGCGTCCAGTTCGGGCGTGCGGATTTCCTGGATGTTGACGCGCACGCGCCCGCCCGTGAGCTGCTCCAGCGAGCCGCGCAGCTCCTCCACGCGCGCGCCGCCGCGCCCGATGACGATGCCCGGCTTGGCCGTGTGCACGGTGACGGTGACCATGTTGGCGTTGCGGTCGATCTCGACGCGGCTGATGCCGGCGTCGGGCAGCAGGCCGCCGCGCCCGTCCCGGCCGCTGATGTGCTCGCGCAGCTCGTGGTCGAGGCGCACGCGCTCGGTGTAGCCGTCCTTCTCGGCGAACCACCTGGACTCCCACGGGTAGATGACGCCGAGGCGGAACCCGTGCGGATGGACCTTCTGACCCATGCTCCCCTACCCCTCGCGCTCGTCGAGGACGACGGTGATGTGGCTGTGGCGGCGCAGGCGCGGGCTGGCGCGTCCGCGCGAGCGCGCCTTGAAGCGCTTGACGGTGACGCCCTCGTCGGCGAAGGCGCGCTTGACGTAGAGGTCGTCGACGTCGAGGGAGGCGTTGTTCTCGGCGTTGGCGGCGGCGCTGAGCACCACCTTGGAGACGTCGCGGGCGTGGGGCGAGGGCACGTAGCGCAGGAGGGCGAGCGCCTGGTCCACGGAGAGCCCGGGCAGGCGGTTGAGGATGAGCCGCGCCTTGCGGGCGGAACCCTTGACGTTGCGCGCGCTGGCCCGCGCTTCCATGGCTAGCGCACCCTCGTGCTGCGGTCGCTGCGGCCCACGTGGCCGCGGAAGGTGCGGGTGGGGGCGAATTCGCCCAGCTTGTGGCCCACCATGTTCTCGGTCACGAACACGGGCATGTGGCGGCGGCCGTTGTGCACGGCGATGGTGAGGCCGATCATCTCCGGCAGGATGGTGGAGGCGCGCGACCAGGTGCGGATGACCTCGCGCGTGCGGGCGTTGCGCGCCTGGATCACCTTCTTGTAAAGCGAGGGGTGCACGAACGGCCCCTTCTTCGTCGAACGCGACATGGCCGCCTACCTCCCCCGCCGGCGCACGATGAACTTGCCGGTGCGCTTGTTGCGGCGCGTGCGATGGCCCAGGGCGGGCTTGCCCCAGGGCGTCTTGGGGCCGGGCATGCCCACGGGCGCGCGGCCCTCGCCGCCGCCGTGGGGATGGTCGGCCGGGTTCATGACGGCGCCGCGCACCTGCGGGCGGCGGCGGCGGTGGCGGCTGCGGCCCGCCTTGCCCAGCTTCACGAGGGCGTGCTCGATGTTGCCCACCTGCCCGATGGTGGCCGTGCATTCGATGCGCACGCGGCGCATCTCCGAGCTGGGCAGGCGCAGCAGGGCGTATTCCCCCTCCTTGGCCATGAGCTGGGCGGAGGCGCCCGCCGTGCGCACCAGCTGGCCCCCGCGCCCGGGCGTGAGCTCGATGTTGTGGATCTGCGTGCCCGTGGGCATGTTGGCGAGGGGCAGGGCGTTGCCCGAGCGCAGCTCGGCCCGCGGCCCGCTCATGAGCGTCATGCCCACGCGCAGCCCGTTGGGCGCGAGGATGTAGCGCTTCTCGCCGTCGGCGTAGTGCAGCAGGGCGATGCGCGCCGTGCGGTTGGGGTCGTATTCGACGGAGGCGACGGTGGCGGGCACGCCGTGCTTGTCGCGCTTCCAGTCGATGCGGCGGTAGAGGCGCTTGTGGCCGCCGCCGCGGTGGCGCACGCTCACGCGGCCCTGGTTGTTGCGCCCGGCGTTGCGCTTGCGCTGGGATTCCACCAGCGACTTCTCCGGGCGCTTGCGCGTGATCTCGGTGAAGGCGTGGCCGCTGGCGTTGCGCCGCCCGGGCGAGGTGGGGTTGAACTGCTTGACCGGCATCCCTACATCCCCTCGAACAGCTCAATGGTATCGCCCGCCCGCAGCGTCACCACGGCCTTCTTCCAGTCCGGCTGTTTGGTCACGTTGCGCCCGAAGCGGCGGTTCTTGCCCTTCACCACCATGGTGTTCACGTCGCGCACGCGCACGTTGAAAGCGAGCTCGACGGCCTCGCGGATCTGGGGCTTGTTGGCGCGCAGATCGACGGCGAAGACGTACTTGTCCTGCGAGGCGAGGCCGGTGCTCTTCTCCGTGATGAGGGGGCGCAGGAGGACGGCGTAGGGATGCAGCTCGCGGGGCATCAGACGGCCTCCCGCCGACGCCCGCGCGCGGGCTTCAGGGCGTCGCCGCCCCAGAGCGCCTCCACGCGGCGCACGGCGTCCTCGGTCATGACCACGCGGTGGGCGTCCACGAGGTCGACCACGTTGAGCTGGGCGGCGGGCAGGGCGCGCACGTGGGCGATGTTGCGCGCGGCCCGCGCGAGGGCGGGGTCGTGCCCGCCGCTGACCACGAGCGCGCGCCGCTCGACGCCGAGGGCGTTGAGGGCGTCCGCCACCTCGCGCGTTTTCGGCGCGTCGGCGTCGGCGCTGAGGGCGGGCACCACCAGCAGCCCGCCGTCGGCGGCGTGGCTGCTGAGGGCGGAGCGGATGGCGAGGCGGCGCATGCGCTTCGGGAGCGCCTTCGCGTGGCTGCGCGGCTTGGGCCCGAAGGCGATGCCGCCGCCGATGCGGATGGCGCTGCGGTTGGCGCCCTTGCGCGCGGTCCCGTGGCCCTTCTGGCGGCGCAGCTTGGCGGTGGAGCCGCGCACCTCGCCGCGGCTCTTCGTGCTGTGCGTGCCCGCGCGGGCGTTGGCGCGCTGGGCCACGTAGGCCTGGTGCATGACGGCGCGGTTCGGCTCGATGCCGAAGACGTCGCCGTCCACTTCGATTTCGCGGCGCTTGCGGCCGCGGCGGTCGACCACGGGGAGGTTCATCGCGCCGCCCTCGCCCGGGAGACGGCGCGCGCGTGGCGCACGCGCACGAGCCCGCCCGCGGGGCCGGGCACGGAGCCGCCCACGAAGATGACGCCGCGCTCCTCGTTGCGCCCCAGCACCTCGAGGTTGCGCACGGTGGAGCGGCGCGCGCCCATGTGGCCGGCCATGCGCGTGCCCTTGAACACGCGCCCGGGGGTGGTGCCCGCGCCGATGGAGCCGGGCGCGCGGTGGCGGTCGCTCTGGCCGTGCGTGCGCGGGCCGCCGCGGAAGTGATGGCGGCGGACGCCGCCCTGGAAGCCGCGCCCCTTCGAGGTGGCGGTCACGTCCACCAGCTGGCCCGGCTCGAACAGCTCGACGCCGAAGCGGTCGCCGAGCGCGACCTCGCCCTCGATGCGGAACTCGGCGAGGTGGCGCAGGTTGGGCGCGCCCGCGGCGACCAGGTGCCCGGCGGCGGGCTTCGTCAGCCGCTTCTTCTCGCCGTAGCCGATCTGCACGGCCTCGTAGCCGTCCTTCTCCCCGGTGCGCAGCTGCGTCACCCAGCAGGGCCCGGCCTCGATGGCGGTGGCGCCGCGCAGCCGCCCCTGGCCGTCGAAGACCTGGAGCGTTCCGAGCTTGCGGCCGAGGAGTCCTTCGATGCTCATGGCTACAGTTTGATCTCGATGTCGACGCCGCTCGCCAGCTGCAGCCGCATAAGCGTATCGACCGTCTTCGACGTGGGATCGAAGATATCGATCAGGCGCTTATGCGTGCGTATCTCGAACTGTTCACGCGAGTCCTTGAAGACGTGGGGGCTGCGGATGACGGTGAACTTCTGGATGTCCGTGGGGAGCGGCACGGGGCCGGCCACGGCGGCGCCCGTGCGCTCGGCGGCCTCGACGATCTGGCGCGCGGAATCGTCGATCAGGCGATGATCGTAGGCCTTCAGCTTGATGCGGATCTGCTGGCGCGCCATCGTTCCCCTCCTACCCGATGACCTTCGTGACGACGCCCGCGCCCACCGTGCGGCCGCCCTCGCGGATGGCGAAGCGCAGCCCTTCCTCCACCGCCACCGGCTGAATCAGCGCCACCTTCATCTGCACGTTGTCTCCCGGCATCACCATCTCCGTCCCCTCCTCCAGCTCGATCGCCCCCGTCACGTCCGTGGTCCGAACGTAGAACTGCGGGCGATACCCCTGGAAGAAGGGCGTGTGGCGCCCGCCCTCCTCCTTGCTCAAGACGTACACCTGCGCCTCGAACGTCGTGTGCGGGCTGATCGACCCCGGCAGCGCCAGCACCTGCCCGCGCTGCACGTCGTCCCGCTCCATGCCCCGCAGCAGGCAGCCCACGTTGTCCCCCGCCTCCCCCTCGTCCAGAAGCTTCTTGAACATCTCCACCCCCGTCACCACCGTCTTGCGCGTCTCCTCCAGCCCCACGATCTCCACCTCCTGCCCCACCTGGATGCGACCCCGCTCGATGCGCCCCGTCACCACCGTGCCGCGGCCCTTGATCCCGAACACGTCCTCGATCGGCATCAGGAAGGGACGCTCCAGCGCGCGCTGCGGCTGCGGAATGTACGCATCCACCGCGTCCATCAGCTCCCGGATCGAGCCGTACTCATCCGCCTCCGCGTCCTCCGACTCCGACTCCAGCGCCGCCAGCGCCGACCCGCGCACGATGGGGATGTCGTCGCCGGGGAACTCGTAGCTGGTCAGCAGCTCGCGCAGCTCCAGCTCCACCAGCTCCAGCAGCTCCTCGTCCTCCATCATGTCCACCTTGTTCAGATAGACGACGATGGCCGGCACCTCCACCTGCCTCGCCAGCAGGATGTGCTCCCGCGTCTGCGGCATGGGACCGTCCGGCGCCGCCACCACCAGGATCGCCCCGTCCATCTGCGCCGCCCCCGTGATCATGTTCTTGATGTAGTCGGCGTGCCCGGGGCAATCGACGTGCGCGTAGTGCCGCTCGCCCGTCTCGTACTCCACGTGCGCGATGGCGATGGTGATGCCGCGCGCCCGCTCCTCGGGCGCGTTGTCGATGGAGTCGAACTCCCGGTACTCCGCCTGCTCCCGCAGCCCCAGCACCTTCGTGATGGCCGCCGTCAACGTCGTCTTGCCGTGGTCCACGTGCCCGATCGTGCCCACGTTCACGTGCGGCTTCGTCCGCTCGAATCGCTCCTTCGCCATGACTCCGGTCCCTTTCGTTCCTTCTGACTCTGACTCAGATCGCGCCGACCGCCGTGCGCTCGGTGAGGGCGACGGAGACACTGTGCGGCACGGGGGCGTACCGGTCGAATTCCATGCTGTAGGTGGCGCGCCCCTGGGTGAGGGAGCGCAGGTCGGTGGAGTAGCCGAAGGTCTCGGCGAGGGGCACGGTGGCGGTCACCACCTGCAGGCGGCCGAGGGCGTCCTGGCTGAGCACCTGGCCGCGGCGCCCGTTGAGGTCGCCGATGACGCCGCCGAAGTGGTCCTCGGGGACGCGCACCTCGATGCGCATGAGCGGTTCGAGGAGCACGGGGTCGGCGCGCCGCAGGGCCTCGCGCACGCCGAGCGTGGCGGCGTTGCGGAAGGCCAGCTCGGAGGAGTCCACGGCGTGCGAGGCGCCATCGACGAGGTTCACGCGCACGTCGAGCACGGGGTAGCCCGCCACCGGCCCCGAATCGAGCGCCTGGGCGGCCCCGGCGCGCACGGCGGCCACGTACTCGGCGGGCACGGCGCCCCCGACCACGCGGTTTTCGAAGACGAAGCCGTCGCCCGCCTCACCCGGCGCGATCTCGACCTCGACGACGCCGAACTGGCCGCGCCCGCCGGTCTGGCGCACGAAGCGGCCCTCGGCGGCGGCGGCGCGGCGGATGGCCTCGCGGTAGCTGACCTGGGGGCGGCCCACGTTGGCCTCCACGCGGTGCTCGCGCTTGAGGCGGTCCACGATCACCTCGAGGTGGAGCTCGCCCATGCCCGAGATGAGGGTCTGGCCTGCCTCGTCGTCGAAGCGCCAGTGGAAGGTGGGGTCCTCCTCGCTGAGGCGCGTGAGGGCCCCGGCCATGCGCTCCTGGTCGGGGCGGGAGCGCGGTTCGAGGGCCACGCTGATGACCGGTTCGGGGAAGGCGATGCCCTCCAGCAGGACGGGGGCGTCGGGGTCGCAGAGGGTGTCGCCGGTGAAGGTCTGCTTGAGGCCCACGGCGGCGCCGATGCCGCCCGCGTAGAGGGCGTCGATCTCCTCGCGGTCGTTGGCGTGCATGCGCAGGAGGCGGCCCACGCGCTCGCGCGAGCCGCAGGCGCTGTTCCAGATGGTCCCGCCGGAACGGAGCACGCCGCCGTAGACGCGCACGTAGGCGAGGCGCCCCACGTAGGGGTCGGCCACGATCTTGAAGGCCATGGCGGTGAGGGGCGCGTCGTCGTCGGCCTCGCGCTCCACCTCGCGGCCGTCGCCCGCGTCGAGGCCGCGCACGGGGGGAACGTCCACGGGCGCGGGCAGGTAGTCGATGACGGCGTCGAGCAGGGGCTGCATGCCCTTGTTGCGCAGGGCCGAGCCGCAGAGCACGGGCGTGACCTGGCTGGCGAGCGTGGCGCGGCGGATGGCGGCGCGCAGCTCGTGGCCGTTCACGTGGTGGCCCTCGAGGTAGCTGATGGCGATCTGGTCGTCGACGTTGCCGATGCGCTCGATGAGGTCCTCGCGGGCGGCCTCGGCCTCCGCCTGCAGGGCGGGGGGAATCTCGCCGCGCACGGCGCTCTCGCCCTTCTCCCCGGCGAAGGTCCAGCAGACCATGTCGGTGAGGTCGATGACGCCGCGGAAGGCGTCCTCGACGCCCACGGGCATCTGCACGGCCACGGGGTTGGCGTCGAGGCGGTCGATCATCATCTGGCGGGTGCGGGCGAAGTCGGCGCCCACGCGGTCCATCTTGTTGACGAAGCAGATGCGGGGGACGGCGTAGCGGTCGGCCTGGCGCCAGACCGTCTCGGACTGGGGTTCGACGCCGGCCACGGCGTCGAAGACGACGACGCCGCCATCGAGCACGCGCAGGCCGCGCTCGACCTCGGCGGTGAAGTCGACGTGGCCGGGGGTGTCGATGATGTTGACGAGGTGGCCGTTCCACTCGGCGCTGGTGGCGGCGGCGGTGATGGTGATGCCGCGCTCGCGCTCCTGCTCCATCCAGTCCATGGTGGCGGTGCCCTCGTGCACCTCGCCGATCTTCCAGGTGATGCCGGTGTAGTAGAGGACGCGCTCGGTGACGGTGGTCTTGCCGGCGTCGATGTGGGCGATGATGCCGATGTTGCGCACGCGCTCGATTTCGAACGGACGGGCCATGATCGCGCTCCTGCCTTCCGTTCTCCGCGCGCCTACCAGCGGTAGTGGACGAAGGCGCGGTTGGCCTCGGCCATGCGGTGGGTGTCGTCGCGCCGCTTGATGGCGGAGCCGGCGTTGTTGGCGGCGTCGAGCAGCTCGCCCGCGAGGCGCTCGGACATGGTGTGCCCGCCACGCCCGCGCGCGCCCTGCAACAGCCAGCGCATGGCCAGGGCCGTGCGCCGGTCGGGGCGAATCTCGACGGGCACCTGATAGGTGGTGCCGCCCACGCGGCGGGGCTTGACCTCCAGCACGGGCGTGGCGTTGCGCATGGCCTGGCGGAAGGTATCGACGGGATCGCGCCCGGTCGTCTCCTGGATGCGGTCGAAGGCGCCGTAGACGACGCGCTCGGCGGTGCTCTTCTTGCCGCGCGTCATGACCTTGTTGATGAGCACCTGCACCTGCTGATCGCCGTAGCGGGGATCGGGGCGGATGACGCGGCGTTCGGGACGGTTGCGGCGCGGCATGGCGGCTACCCGTTCCTGCGCGTGCCGTACTTGCTGCGGCCGCGGCGGCGGTCGGCGACGCCGGTGGAGTCGGCGGCGCCGCGCACGATGTGGTAGCGCACGCCGGGCAGGTCGCGCACGCGCCCGCCGCGCACGAGCACGACGGAGTGTTCCTGCAGGGTGTGGCCCTCGCCGGGGATGTAGGCGGAGACCTCGATGCCGTTGGTGAGGCGCACGCGCGCCACCTTGCGCAGGGCGGAGTTCGGCTTCTTGGGGGTCTGCGTGCGCACCTGCGTGCAGACGCCGCGCTTCTGGGGCGCGCCGCGGCCGGCCACGCGGGACAGCCGCCCGCGCTCGGAGTTGTAGTTGAAGAGCAGCGCGGGCGCGCCCGATTTCTTCGAGCGGGGCTTGCGGCCCTTGCGCACCAGCTGGTTGATCGTCGGCACTGCCGTTCGCTCCGAATCCGGTCCGCTCGCGCGGCCCGCTTCACGGCGCTTGCGCGCGCCGGGCACGGAAACAGGCCGGAAAGCCGGTTCCCGAACAGCGCCCCGCGTTTTCGCGCGGGACCGTCTTCAGCCCAGTGCTTTTCGACCTGCCGAATGCGGCCAGTCACCAAGCGCCGAACGCGCAGGTTAGCACAACTCGCCGAACGGTCAAACGCCGCGACCCCGCCGCCGCGGGCGTCACTCGGCGCGGGGCTGGAAGACGTAGGGGCGCTCGTCGGGCAACAGGGAGACGAGGGCCATGCCGTCCTCCGGCGCCAGCTCGGCCACGGCGCGGCCATCCCGCAGCACGGAGACGGCGCGGCCCGCCCACGACGGCGGCGGGCGGAAACGCAGCGTCAGGGGCTGGTCGAAGCGCCCGTTGTCGAGCCCGTCGGAGAGGGTGACGCGCAAGCGGACGGGGGCGGCGACGTCCGGCCCGACCGGCTCGACCGTGACCACGGCCCGCTCGCGTTCGCGGACGTAGAGCACGACGGCGTTCATGGATGCGACCCAGAAGTCGCGAGCGGCGATGGCGCGCATGTCCGCCTCGAAGGTCTCGCGGTCGTAGAAGCCATAGCCGTCGTACAGGCCGACGTTGTGGTAGACGGGCACGATCCAGGCGCGCTTCTCCAGCGCCTCGTCGAGGATGGGGATGAGTTCGTCCGTGTCGTTGATGCAGGAGCCGCACTGCTGGAAGTCATGGCTCTCCATGTGCAGGCGGGGCAGGGCGAACCAGTTGTCGGGGGCCATCTGCCCGTCCGGCACGATGTAGTGCCCCTGTTCCCGACTGTCGGCGTAGTGGCCGGAGAGGAACCCGGCGTCGGCCAGCGCCCGCTGCGTCTCCTCCTCGCGGCCCGCCCCGCGCGGATAGGCGTAGGCCACCGGCTTGAGCCCGTATTCGAGCAGCCGCTCGAAGTGCTGGCGGAACGAGCGGTAGGCCCCGTCGTACGGCATCCGGTCGTGGTCGACGTGCAGGTGCCCGTGGCCGAAGTAGCCCAGCCCCCGCGGGATGACCTCTTCCAGAAAGTACGCCTCCGTTTCCGGGAACCAGTCGAACTTCACCGTGACGACCTCGTAGTCGAGGGTCAGGCCCAGCCCCAGCACCACGTCCTCGAGGGGGCGGGTGTCGGCCAGCAGGCGGAAGCGCGCGGGCAGGCGCGTATCCAGGTAGGCGAGCGAACCGTCGGAGGCGAGCCCGTCGTAGGTGATGGAGATGGCGGCGGCGTGGTCGTCGTGCCATTTGGCCACGGTGAACATGGGGGGCGCGCCGCCGCCGCAGGCGAGCGCGCCCGCGGCCACGGCCATCGCCAGCCACGCCCACCGCCACGACACGCGCACCGCGTACCCCGTTCCGCCGGATGGGCGAGTCTGGCACGCGCGCCGCCCATCATCAAAGCGGCGGAGAAAGCGGCGGAGCCGGATTTTCCGCGCGGGAGTCTTGCCAGCGCGGGGCGATTCTGCGAGTATGGGGCCGCGTGGCGGCGGGCCTCGCGGGATTGGAGACGTCGTGAGCCTTCCTGCTGAACCGGAAACCGGCGAGGGCGCGAGCGCCTGCAACTACTTGGGTCTCGTCGACGACGGCGACCTGCACGCCACCTACGCGACGGACGCGCACCGCTGCTACCGTCTGCCCAACGCCACGCGCATCGCCACGCAGCACCAGGAACGCTATTGCCTGACGGCGGAGCATTCCTCCTGCCCCGTCTACCGGGGCGAGGGCGTGGAGGCGACCACGCAGCCGACCCCGGCCCCGGCGGAGAGCGCGGCGACGGCGGCCTCCGCCAGCGCGGCGGCCGCGTCGGCGAGCGAGCCCGCGTCCACGCAGCCGACCGCGACGGCGGGCACGGCTGGCGGCGCGCAGCCTCCTTCGCGTCCGCGCACGCCCTTCGCCACGCCGGGCACGCGCTGGCTGCCGAGCGGGCTGCGCCAGCCCCTGCGCGACGGCGAGCTGAGCATGCCCGTGGCCACCATCTCGCTGTTCGCGCTGGCCATCGTGGTGGTGGCCATCGCCTTCATCGTGAACCGCCAGCTGAGCGACGACGGGGACACGGCTCCGGCGGCGCTCACGCCCACGCCCACGGCGGCGGCCACGGCGACCCCCGCCGCGCCCACGCCCACGGCGGCGCCGGCCACGCCGACCGCCGCGCCCACGCCCACGGCGACCCCGACGCCCGCGCCCACGCCGGAGCCCACGCCCGCCGCGCGCGTCCACATAGTCGTGCCGGGCGATACCTGCGGCGGCATCGCGGCGGCCAACGACGTGACGCTGGACGCCTTCCTCGCGGCCAACGAGCTGACCGAGGACGACTGCCTCACGATCCAGCCCGGGCAGGAATTGATCGTCCCCTAGCGCGGGGGGCGCACCAGCCCCTCGCGGCGCGCGGCGGCGGCGAAGGCGCTCGCGGAGACGCGCCCGGGCATGGCCAGGTCGCGGTGATGCTCCGCCACCCAGACCCGGCGCGCGCGCCAGTGCGCCGCCTGCGTGCGATAGCGTTCCCGCGCCTCGTTCGCCCAGCGCCAGTCAGACCAGCAGAGGATGGCCGTGTCCAGGTCGCGTCGGGCCAGCTCCCGCACCATCGCCAGCGCGGGCGCGCGGCGGCGCTTGTTCGCCTCGATCTTGTCGGCGATGAGCAGGATGCGGGCGATGAGGCTCATGCGGTCGAGCCCCGCCGTGTGGTCGCGCACCGCCGCCAGCGCCTCCGCGTCCGTCACGCCGAAGCGCTCGCGCAGGACGATGGCGGCGACGGGGCCATGGAGCAGGATGGGGTAGGCCGCGGAATCGGCGTCGATGGCCACGCCCGTCTCGCGCGCCAGCCGCAGCTGCGCCCCGGCGGGTTCGGCGCGGAAGAGGTCGTGGCCCCAGACGGCCAGCTCGACGCGCGCCTCATCGGCCCGCCACGCGCGGGCCAGCGGCACGGCCTCGGCGAGCACGCGCTCGACGTGGCGCACGAGCCCGGCGGGGCGCTCCAGCATGGCCTCGCGGACGGCGGCGATCTGGCGGGCGATCACCCTTCCGGGCCGAGCAGGCGTCCGCCGATCAGGTGCAGGTGCAGGTGGGAGACGGTCATGCCCGCGTCGGCGCCCACGTTGAAGGCGAGGCGGTAGCCCGATTCGAGCACGCCCTCGCGCCGGGCGGCCTCGGAGGCGAGGGCGAACATGGCCGCCAGCGTGGCCGCGTGCTCGGCCTCGATTTCGCGCGCGTCGGCGATGTGGATGGTGGGGATGATGAGCGCGTGCACGGGCGCGCGCGGATTGATGTCGCGGATGGCGAAGGCGCGCTCGCTGGCGGCGATGCGCTCGGCGGGCACATCGCCCGAGGCCATGCCGCAGAAAAGACAGCCGGACACGCGCGGATTGTGGCGGGGACGGGCGCGCGCCGCAAGCGGGGAAGCCGCGCGGCGGGGTAGACTGCGGCCGGGAGGGGATACCCATGACCGTGCGCATCGGACTCACGAGCGTGATGGTGAACGACCAGGCGCGCGCGCTCGCCTTCTACACGGAGACGCTGGGCTTCGAGCTGAAGCGCGACGATCCCGCGGGCGAGTTCCGCGCGATCACGCTGACGGCCCCCGGCGACGCGGACGGCGTGGAGCTGATGCTGGAGCCGAACGCCCACGAGCCCTCGCGCGTCTGGCAGGAGGCGCTCTACGCCGACGGCATCCCCGCCGCCATCTTCATGGTGGACGACCTGGCGCGGGAGCACGCGCGGCTGGAGGCGCTGGGCGTGACCTTCCGCAACCCGCCCACGCGCTCGGATTGGGGCCACCAGGCCGTGCTGGACGACACCTGCGGCAACCTCATCATCCTGCACGAGGACGAGGGCTAGCCCGCCGTGCCCGAGCCGCGCAACCGCAACATCTTCCTCGCCATCTTCGGCCTGCTGTTCGCCACCGGCACGGGCCTGGCCGTCTCGCGCGGGCCGCGCGAGGGTGCGGAAGGCTGGGTCGATCAGGTACTCTCCATCTGGGGAGAGCTCGCGCCGCTGGCCGCCGTGGCCATCGTGGGCGCGGCCTTCCTGACGGAGATCGTGAGGTGGATCATGGTGATCGCCGGCTGGCTCGAGGAGAAGCTGGAACGCACGCGCGAGGCCCGTCGCGCCGAGGGCCGCGCCGAGGGACGCGCCGAGGCGAACCACGACTGGGAGGAGTGGAACCGGCGGCGCGAGACCGCTCTGGAGCGGGGCGAGCCCTTCACCGAACCCCCGCCCTCCCGCAACGGCGCGCGGCCCTAGGTCATGGTGCTGGCCGCGTGGCTTGAGGAGAAGCTGGAGCGCTCGCGCGCGGCCCACCGCGCCGAGCGCATCGCCCAGGGTCACGCTGAGGGCTTCGCCGAGGGTCGCGCTGGGGGCTTCGCGCTAGGGTACGCCGAGGGCTTCGCGCAAGGCTTCGCGGAGGGCTTCGCGCAGGAGAACCGCGAATGGGATGAGTGGAACCGGCGGCGCGAGGCCGCACTCGCGCGCGACGAGGCCTTCAGCGAGCCCACGCCCTCCCGGCTCCGCGGCGGGGCGGGGGGCTAGAGGCGGCGGTTGGAGACGACCGGCTCGCTGGCCAGCAGTTCGCGCAGGGGCGCGAGCGCGGGCAGGCCGAGGATGCGCGCCAGGCCCTCGTCCAGCCGCCCGCGCGCATGGCACGCGCCCATGTCCGGCAGGCGCGCGAATTCGGCCTCGGCCAGCTCGTCGAACAGGTCGGCCAGCGCCGCCAGCCGCGCGTCGTCGAGCGCGCGCACGTCCAGCACGGGCAGCTCTTGCAGGTCGGCCTTCTTCAGCTTGACCCACGGCCCCTCCGTGCTGGTGCGCGTGGCCAGAACGGTCAACAAGCCGAGACTGGAGTTCAGCCAGAGGGTGAGCGCCTTCTCGGTCTGGGCATCGTCCACCTTGACCGGCCACCACACGTTGGACAGCACGTTCGTCTCCGACCACAAGGCAAACATCCGCGCCGTGTTGAGTCGCAGCCTTTCGGCGATGAGGAGACGGCCAGCCTTCGGCCACAACAGATCGAGCCGCTTCAGCGGACGCCCCCTGCGGGGCTCATTAAGTGGCGCCAGGAACTTGTCTGGCTCGGCGATCAGGTATTTCCTCTTCTCGGTATCGTGGTTCTCAACCATGGGGTAGGCCGTAACGGCATCCGTGCGCTCGAAGCCATCCCACACATCCCGCTGATCGGGCCCGATTTCGCCAATCTCTCCAAGCTGGCAAAGCGGCACTGTCGCCGTCGTCACCTCGCCCGGGACGCGCACGGCGTGATCGTCGAGCAGGCTCAGGGCGCTCCGCGTGACGTCGGCGCGGGCGAACTGCATCCCGAACCACTTGCGGCCCAGCAGACTGGCCTCGGGGATGGTGAGCAGCTCGCCGACATGGACGCCATCCACTTCCAGCAAGGCCGTGCCGCTGCCTTCGAGATCGGCCGGGAGCATCTGGCTGACCGCGTTCGCCGTGCGGTGCGCGTCGAACACGCTCTCGGGGTTGCGCCAGAGGTTGACGAACGTCGTGCGGTGCTCGCCAGCGAGGCCGTTCGACGGGCGGCGCGTGGCGATGAGGAGCGCCTCGGAAAGGTCGGTGCTGTCGGAGAAGTTCCAGCGGAACGGATCGTGGGAGGCGATGACCGTATCGAGGACGAATTCCTGCTCGATGAGGGCGCGGGTCTGGGCCCAGGACGGCCCCGTGCAGACGGTGGCGGGCAGGACGAGCGCGAGCCGTCCCTCGCCCGGGTGGAGACTCGGCGCGACGGCGGCCACGAAGGCGGCACCCAGTCCCGCGGTGGCGGACGCCTTGCGCTGCTTCAGGCGGCTCGCCAGTTCGTTCTGGAGCGTGCGGCGATCCGCTTTCGGCACGCTTCCGAAGAGGAGGTTGCCACCCACGGAGCGCGTGAAAGGCGGGTTCATGATCGCCAGGTCCAGCCTTGGCAGGCGGGCGGTCACGCCCTCGCCCGCGCCCACGGATCCGCTGCCGGACACCTTCCGGGGCCCGTTCGTACCGTTCCCGTTCCCGTCGCCACTGACTTCGGGAGACAGCGCGAACTGCACGGGAACTTCGTCCACGCCGAGGAAGTCGAGCGAGCCGAGCGACGTCTTGCCATCCTCGACGCCGAGGGGCATGACGTAGAAGTTCATACGGTCGAACTGGATTTCGGGGTTGAGCATGGCGAGACTGGTGGCGGCGAAGTGGATGGCGGAAAGCTGCACGTCGTAGCCGTGCAGGGCCTGCTCGACCATCGCCTTGTGCAGGGCGGCGGCGTTGGTCCCGCCGGCCTCGCGGTGGCGGCGCTCGACCTCGGAGGCGACGACCATGAGCAGCGTGCCCGTGCCGCAGGCGAGGTCCGCCACGTTGAGCGATCCCGGAAATTCGTGATCCTGCCAGTCCACATCGCGCGGCCAGCCCTCAAACACGAGGCGCGCGAGGAACGTGGCCGCCGGGATCGAGGTGTAGTAGGCGCCGGTGTACTTGGCGTTGGTCAGGAGCGTGTGGAAGAGTCGTCCCGACAGGTCGTGCCCTTCGAGATGGCGCGTCCCCTCCATCGCCTTGACCAGCGGATCGAAGGCGGGGCCGTACACCTCGCCCGGCCAGCCAGCGAGGATGTCGACGATCTGAACGGCCAGATCGAACACGGGAACGTAGTCGATGCGGTCGCAGATGCGCGCCCAGGCGTCGCGCAAGTCGGCGACGCGCCGCCCCACTTCGGCAACCGACGGAACGTCCGTCCGCGTGACGGAAAGCCTGTCCTGAAAGGCGAGGGCGTTGAAGAGCACGAGACAGGCGATGCGGAGGGCAGCGGCACGGTCCTTCTCGCGGTCGGTCTCGCCAATGAGGCTGGCGATGCGGAAGGAGATGCGGGCATGCTTGGCGATCTCGTCCTTCGCGCGCTCCAGTTCGTAATCGACGATGGCAGCCGCCGCGCGGACGCGATCCTCGCCCTCCAGTTCGAGCGGCAGCGCGCGAATCTGGTCGGCCAGTTCGCTGACCGACCCAACGCGCACGGGACGCAAGGTCCTCGCCTCGCCCCGAACGCCGTGCACCCACCAGTGAACGTCGATGGTGGTGCGCAGCTCCTCGAACGTCTCCGAGGTGCGCTGGAGACGGTCGGGGTAGAGGACGCCAAGCACGCCGAGGGCATCGGGGAAGGCTTCGAGTCGTTCCTCGAGCTGGGCTTCGAGCGTGTTGGCGGCGCTCTCCCACTTGCATTCAAGCAGCAGGAAGTCGCCGCTGTTCAGATCGACGCGCACGTCGGGCACGCCGCCACGGCTGCGGCGTTCGGCGCGCGCGCTCAGGCCGTAGCCGCCCAGCAGTTCGGCGAGCAGGGCGTTGACCGCCTCCTCGCGCACGGGTTCGCCGTTCCACGCCATGGGCCGCAGCCTACACGGGAACGCCCATGCCCGCCCGCCCGCCCGCGGCGTAGGCTGGGGGCATGGCCGCGCGCGACGTGCTGTCGCTGTTCTGGGCGCCGCTGTGCGCGGTGGGGGCGCGCGGCCCGACGGGGCCCAACGCCCAGATCTGCGTGTCCGTGTTCGGGGCCTCCATCGTGCCGGAGCGCCCGCGCCTGCTGGTTTCGCTCTCGAAGACGAACCACACGGAGGGGCTGGCGCGCGCCGACGGGCGGCTGACGGTGAGCGTGCTGGGCGCGGGGCAGGCGGGGCTGCTGGCGCCGCTGGGGCTGCGCTCGGGGCGCGACGGCGACAAGCTGGCGGGGCTCGGGCACGCGCTCACGGACTGGGGCGCACCCGTCTTCCCCGGCGGCGCGGGGACGCTGGAGTGCGAGACGCTGGATGCGTTCGACCTGGGCGACGCCACGGCCTTCCTGGTGGCGGTGCGCGCGCGGCGCACGGGCGAAGCGGAGGCGCTGTCGTGGGCGGCGGCGCGGGAGGTGGTGGGCGAGCCGTTCCTGCGGCGCTGGGCGGAGAAGAGCGCGCGCGAACAAGAGGCGGCGCGCGCCGTCATGCGCTGGCACGACTGAGGCGGGGGCGGGGCGCGGGGCTGGCCCCCAGGGCGCGGCGGCGGTAGGCTGCGCGCCGTGCCCCATTCCCGTCCGGGACCGTGCGCGCCGTGAGCCGCGAGCGCTTCGGCGGCCAGTGGGCCACGATCGTCATCGTGGCCGCGCTGGGCGTGCCCGGCGTCGCCCTGCGCCTGACCGGCACGCACGTCGATCCGCTGGTGGCCTCGTCCGTCTACGGCCTGTCCATCCTCGCCGCCGCCTTCCTGCTCAGCTGGGCGGCGGAGACGGCGGAGCTGGACATCTCGCAGGGGCTGGCGCTGGCCATCATCGCCTTCATCGCCGTGCTGCCCGAATACGCCGTGGACGCCGTGCTCGCCTTCCGCGCGGGGGCCGACCCGGATGAGGCGGCGAAGGGCCTCGCCATCGCCAACATGACGGGCGGCAACCGCCTGCTCATCGGCGTGGGCTGGCCCATCGTGTTCCTCATCTTCTTCTACCGCAAACGCCTGCGGGAGCTGGTGGTGAGCCGCTCGCGCTCGCTGGAGCTGGCCTTCCTCGCCATCGCCACGCTGTACGTCATCTTCGTGCCCCTGCGCAGCACGCTCACGCTGGTGGACACGATCGTGCTCGTCGCCATGTTCGCCATCTACCTCGCCATGACCAGCCGCACGGAGTCGGAGGAGGTGGAGCTGGTGGGCCCCGCGCGGGCCATGGGGGCGCTGTCCGACTGGCGGCGGCGTTCGCTGGTGGTGGTGGCGCTGGTCTACGCCGCGGGCGTGATCGTGGCCTCCGCCGAGCCCTTCGCCCACGAGGGGCTGGTCGCCACCGGCGAGCAGTTCGGCATCAGCGAGTTCTTCCTCATCCAGTGGGTGGCGCCGCTGGCCTCGGAATCGCCCGAGGTGCTGGTGGCGGCGCTGCTCGCCTGGCGCGGGCGCGCGGCGGCGGGCATGGGCGCGCTCATCTCCTCCAAGGTGAACCAGTGGACGCTGCTCATCGGCACGCTGCCCATCGCCTTCATGTTCGGCTCCGGCGACTGGGGCCTGCTGAACGGCCTGCCGCTGGACGGGCGCCAGCAGCAGGAGGTGTTCCTGACGGCGGCGCAATCGGCCTTCGCCATCGCCGTGTTCGTGAACCTGCGCATGAGCCGCTGGGAGGCGGGGGCGCTCTTCGTGCTCTTCGCCACGCAGCTGTTCATCACGAACGAGGCCGCGCGGCTGTGGTACGCGGTGGCCTACCTGGTGTTGTGCGCCGTGCTGTTGGCGCACAACCGGCGCGCCCTGCCGGGCCTGGCGCGCGACGCCATCGCCGTCATGCGCGGCAAGGCCGACTTCGACGACGCGGACACGACGGGGGGGCGCTAGTACCAGTCGAGGTACTCGCGCGCGACCCAGCCTTCCGCGCCGGAGGGCGCGCGGACGTAGACCCAGTAGGAGGCAAGATTGTCGTCGCCATAGCTGGCACTGAGCATTCCGGACGGGTACCAGCGATCTTCGTTCGCTTCGACCGAATCACTGGTGAGAGCCATGCGCGCGCCATCGGGAAGGCAGTCCCTGATTGGCGCATTGGGCTCGGGCTCCTCACGAAGGTAGAGACAACTGCCCGTGCCGACGATGCGGAGGAAGTAGGTGCCGTCAAAGGGCGGGAAATCTATCCGGGGATCTCCGATAAAGACTGGCTCGCCTCCGCCGTGACCGAGATGCCCCAGGACGAACCGGATCTCGTGATCGCTGGGACCCCAGGGCTTCCGGTGTTCCGGTTGTCCCTCGGTCGCGGCGATAATCCAGCGGTTCTCCTGCATGTCATAGACAGACAGCCTGCCGTAGCTGAAGAAACGATCATCCCCCACAGGCGCGGGTAACGGCGCTGGCCCCGACCATCCATACCATCCGTATGGCGCGGCGGGAAGATGGACAATCTCGGGATGGGGGCGGACGCGGGCTATCACATAGCCGTCCCGGACCTTCACCACCAGGCCGTCGCCGCTCGCCAGCCAGCGACTTCCCATGAGCGAATCGCCATAGTACCACGATGCCGAGCGCACACGGAAGACGGGATCTCCCGTTTCCGTATCGGCGACAACGACGAACCGTGGCCCCGTACCAGAGAGCCCGTCTCCCTGAAAAAGATCACCTTCCTCTCAGGCGGCAAAGCGGCCATCCGGCGAAATATCCAGCCAGCGCTGATCCCACGGCAACTCCTCACCATCCCAGGTGTACCGGCGCGTCACGACTCGGTAGTAGTCACTGTCGTCCGGATCGTACCGAGCAGTTACCAGTATCTGCCCCCCGTTCATAATACTGCGGACGTAAACGCCAATCGGCACTCCATCATCCTCGCTCTCCCTGGATTCAAACAGGATTTCCTCCTGCTTTGTTTCCAAATCAAGCAGATAGACTGTATTGCTCCTCGGTGCCAAGGCGATCTTCCTTCCATCGGGGGAGAAAAACGCATCTCCACTTTCCCATGTTCCAAATCGATATTCCCCGAGCTTGATGGAGAATCTCGCGATCTCCCGAAGCTCGTCATCAACGACGATATGACGACCTTTGGGGTTATGGTGAGAACGAGCCAGCAGTATATGATCGCGTGAACCAGCGATGAAATCCACATCTATGATCGTCCCGTCATCACCACGATCCATTTCCCACATCCAGGATCGTCTGGTTTGGCGATCCAGAAGATGGGAATCCATATACACCCACCTCCCATCAGCAGAATTAAAGTAGGCGAAGTGGTATCTACCGCTTCCCAACCTGTAGCCCTCAATGGATCCTGTCTCCCTGTCCATGAAGAAAATGCCGGTATACGCCGCCTCGCCCGGCTCCCACTCAATCAGTTCGCCCGCCTCCCACATCCCGAGCTCGAATGCGTCCGGCGCGGGCTCGATGAGGTCGAGGTCGTACCGCGTCTCGGGCACGGGAGTCGGCGCGACGGTCGGCGTGGGCGACGAGGTGGCAGCTGGCGACGGCGTCGGGGTCGCCACGGGCGTCGGCGCTGGCGTGGGCGTGACTGTGGGCGTAGCCGTGGCAGTCGGCATGGGCGTGCTGGTCGGCGCAGTCGTCGGGACGGGCGTGGGCGTAGCAGCCACGGTCGGCGTAGGCGTAGCCGTGGGCGACGGCGCGGGCGCGTCGGCCCTGCCACAGGCGAGCGCCAGCAGCGCGACCAGCGCCAGCGTCGCCACGCACGCATTCCGCACCATGCCGCCAGCATAGCCGCTCGCGTGGCGGCGTGGGGGTGCTAGTACCAGTCGAGGTGCCGGAGCGCCACCCAACCCTCCATGCCGTCGTCCGTGCCGACGTAGACCCAGTAGCCATGCGAGCCGTACGCGGAACATTCGCCAGGCCCGACACACCCCCATTCGAGCGACGGCCCATTGAAACCTTCATACCACCCACCATCCCCCCACTCCTCAGCCCACTCCGCTGACATCCTCGGGTGCAGGTGCGTCCCATCGGGAAGGCAATCGAGGATGCCGCCTTCCAGCTCCGGTTCCGCGCGAAGGTGGAGACAACTTCCCGTGTGCACGACGCGGAGGACGTTTTCATCGTCAAATGGCGGGAAATCGATCCGGGGAGAGCCTGCATAGACGCAGACAGATCCGCCACGCGATCCCCCTATATTCATCGTGAATCGCATCTCGCGGTCGGTAGATCCCCATGGATCGGAGCCCGGCGCATCAAATACGAAAAACGCATTCCAATACTTTTCGGAAAGGAGAACGGCGCTCCAGCGGTCCTCATGCGCGTCGTAGAGACCAAGCGGGCCATAACTGAAGAAGCGATCGTTGCCCACCGGCGCGGGCAACGGCCGCCCGTACAGGCCTGGTGGCGGAACAGGCGGATAGACAAGCTCCGGTACGGGACGGACTCGCGCAATCCTGGACCCCCTGCTGGTGTTCACCACCAGACCATCACCGCTGGACAGCCAACGGCTGCCTCCGAGGTCATAGCCGTCGTAGTTCAGGATGGCCGAACGGACGCGGAACAGAATATCGCCCGTTTCCGTATCGGCAATGACGACGGCAGCTGGCCAGCTTTCGTGAAACCCCGCGTCTGAATACGCAAGGCAGCGCTCTTCCCATGCCGCATGGCGACCGTCCGGCGCAAGGTCGATCCAGCGATGGCCCCAGGAAAGCTCCTCCCCTTCCCATGTATAGCGGTGCCCCGCATCATGATACACGCAGAGATCGCCTTCCTTTCTGCAGTAACGAATGGTAATTAGTATTTGCTTTCCTTTTACCACGGAATTGAGATTAACTCTCTGGGGAATTCCTGTTTCTTCGTCGCGACGCAACTCAAAAATCGTCATCAATTCCCTGCTTTCAATATCAAATACATAACCCAATTCATTGACCATCAATGCAATTTTCTGTTTATCCGGCGAGAAGATTGCTTGCCCTCCGCGAGGATGTTCACTGACCGGGACAGAGAACGAGATAATCTCCTGAAACGCTCGGTCCGTCAGGATGTATCCACCGGATGCAGCCAGCAGCAGTCGTTCCCCTTCAGCGGCAACCAGCCGACTCTCGACCAAGCGCCATGTACGCCCGCTCCGGCGATCGAACAGCAGCCGCTCCACGCCATCCAGCCACAACCAGCTCCCGTCAACACTCGCCAGACTCGACTTTCGGTAGCCTTCAATGCGCCCTGTCCGCGTGTCCATGAAGAAGATCGCGCCCGCCACATCCCGCACATCGCCCCAGTCAATCTCCTCCCCCGGTTCGAACGTGCGGTGCTCGAAGGTATCCGGCGCAGGCTCGACCAGCTCGGCCAGCGGCGCGGGCGTTGGCTCTGCGGTCGGCGTGGGCGCAACGGTTGGCGTCGGAGTCGGTGATGCCACAGGCGTCAGCGACGCGGTGGGCATGGGCGTTGCCGTAGCGGTCGCAGTCGGCGTAGGCGTCGCGGTGGGCGCAGGCGTGGCAGTAGCGGTCGGCGCAGCCGTGGACTCGGGCGCATCGGCACTGTCGCAGGCGAGCGCCAACAGCGTGGCCAAAGCCAGCGTCGCCACGCACGCACTCCGCCCCATGCCGCCAGCATAGCCGCTCGCGTGGCGGCGTGGGGCGCCATGCCAGCGCCTAGTCGTGGTCGAGGTGCTTGGCCGCCACCCAGCCCTCCGTGCCATCGTCCGTGCGGACGTAGACCTGGTAGCCGTCCGACCAGGCGATGGATGGATCGCGGTCGTGGACGGCCGCTTCCGCCCACTCGCGGGACGCGCTCAGCCGAAGGCGCGCGCCTTCGGCAAGGCAGTCGCGAGCGCGCCCTCCCGCATCGGGCTCCGCGCGGAGTGGCAGACAGCCTTCCCCGGGCACAACGCGGAAGGCGTACCCCTCGTCAAAGGGCGGACGCTCAATCCTCGGCGGGGCCAGGAGCGGGATGTCGCAAACGCCCCACTTGGCCAAGGGCGGCCAGAGCGTGAATCGCAATTCCCGATGATCCTCGCCCCACGACGGGTGCCTGATCGCGGTGCGCTCGCTGGCCACGGGGAGACCCCAGCTCTGGTTGCGCGCATCGTACAGCTGCACACCGCGATACGGCGCATACCAGGCGAAATGGCGATCAGCGCCAGTGGGGGCCGGAATCACCCACCCCCAAAACTCGTCTCCCGGCGGGTCCGGCAACCAGACAATCCGCGGCTCTGGCCGAACCCACACGATGGCATGGCGCTCCGCATCCGCGGTCCGGTCCCTCACCATTGCGAGAAAGCCGTCACCACTGGGCAACCAGTGCATGCCGCCCGGGTCTCCCCAGACCGATCGGATGCGCAACACCGGTTCTCCCGTAGCCGCATCAGCAAGAATGATCGAAGGCCACGCCCGGGAGAAACAGTAGTGGTTCGATACAGGTCCAGCCATGTATCCAAAATCTTCCCGGACGCCGTAACGCCCGTCCGGCGAGAGGCGATTCCAGCGCTGGTCCCACGGCGCCTCCGTTCCCTCCCAGCTGAAGGCGTAGCGCTCCATCATGGCAGAGCCGCGTACCTCGATGAGGAATCCGCGTTCATCGAGGTACGTCAATCCTACGTAGTAGACGTTTTCCCTGTCCGTTTTCCCATCGAACAGTGTGGATATTCTGATTGGATCCGTTTCCACCAGATACAGGGAGAGGTCGTTCACCAGCGCGATCACCCCTCCCGACGGAGCGAACAGCGCCATGCCCGCCACATGCTGCTGCTGACCAATGGAAACCAAATCCATATCGCCTCCATCCTGCACAAGCGTCGAGTACTCCAGTACCTGATACAGCCCCGACTGGTCTCGATCTTCCAGCAGCATCCGCAGGTTCGACATGGCGACTGTCCGTAGCCCTCCCGGCAGCCTCCATGCGCGCTGGCTGTGGCGATTCATCACCCATACCGTATTCCCGTCCGTTCCCGATATCCACAGGCCATCGTCCGTGGCGTGGTAGTTATCCCACGGGTAATCGCCATAATCGCCGATATCCACCACCATGCGGTAGCCCTCAACATGGTCCGTCTCCGTATCGATGAAGAAGATGCCGTGGCTCCAGTCGATACTCTCCCCCGGCTCGAACGCGCGGTGCTCGAAGGCATCCGGCGCGGGCTCAACGAGCTCGGCCAGTGGCGCGGGCGTCGGCGTCGCAGTCGGCGTCGGCGCAGCGGTCGGCTCGACGGTCGGCGTGGGCGTTGCCGTGGCGGTCGCGGTGAGCGTGGGCACCAGGGTAGCGGTCGGATTCACCGTGGCCGCCGTGGTCAGCGTCGGCGTGGGCGCAGGCTCAGCAGCGCTGCCACAGGCGAACGCCAGCAGCGCGACCAGCGCCAGCATCGCCATGCACGCGCCCAACCTCATGCCCGTAAGCATAGCCGCTCACGGGGCAGCATGGGGGCTAGTACCAGTCAAGGTACTCGTGGGACACCCAGCCCTCCGCACCGTCGTCCGTGCGGACGTAGACCCAGAATCCGTCTGACAAGGCGATGGACGGTTCGAGCGTTCTGCGCGCATACTCATACCATTGAGACTCCCATTCCTCAGACAGTTGCGGAACCAGGCGCGTTCCATCCGGAAGACAATCGAGGGCACCACCTTCCTTCCCCGGCTCCACACGGAGGTAGAGACAACTTCCCGTGCGCGTGACGCGGAGGACGTTCTCATCGCTAAAAGGAGGGGTTTCGATTCGCGGATGGCCCGCATACAGTCGATACCCTCCACCATGTCCACCATGGCCAAGAACAAATCGCATTTCTCGGTCGGTCATACCCCATGGGTGGTAGTGGTCGGGTTCTCCATCCACTAAGGCGATCAACCAGCGATTCTCGAGTGCATCGTAGAGACCAAGACGGCCATAGCTGAAGAAGCGGTCATTGCCCACAGGCGCGGGTAACGGCGCTGGCCCCGACCACCCGTACCATCCGGGCGGCGCAGCAGGCAAATAGATGAGCTCCCGAACAGGACGGACGCGCGCGATCACATATCCATCCCTCACCTCCATCACCAACCCGTCGCCGCTTGGCAGCCAGCGACTTCCACCGAGCCTGTCGCCGTAGTCCAGTGCCGCAGAGCGGACGCGAAAGACTGGTACACCTGTCACTGCATCAGCCACAACGACGACGCTTGGCCACGCGCCAAAGAATCCGGCATCCGTGATAGAGAGTCCTCCTTCATTCCAAGCAGTATAGAGACCATCTGGAAGATCGCTCCGGTGAAGCTTTGCCGTAATTTCATGTCCTTCCCAGCTAAATCGGTGATCTTCTCGTAGATATCCATCTTCTTTTTCGGAGTAATAATGGACAGTGACATGAATATCCTTGCTATCCTCAGTAGTCCAAGCGTAAACATCGTACACCGTTTTCTCTTCTTTCTCATCATCACGTGCTTCATACAAAATATCTATGCGAGAATTTTCGATATCAAGAAGATAAACCGTATGACTTTTCGGAGCCAAGGCAATCTTCTTTTCATCGGGAGAAAAAAATGCTCCTCCTATGCCATATTCCCCACGACGGATAGGGAAACGTGCGATTTCGTGAAGATTGTCATCAACGACAATATGATACCCTTCCGGATTATGATGTGATCGAGCCAACAAAAGGTAGTTCTGTGAACCTGCAACGAAATCAAGGCCAACATATGCCCCATCTTCTCTTGCTCGGTTTGACCATTCCCAAGAACGTCCACTTCTCCGATCCAAGAGAAATCTGTACGATCCCGACGTTTGCATCGCGTATATCCATCGCCAGTCCTGGCTGGTGTAGTAAAAAGGCCGACTTCCTTCTACACGGTAACCTTCGATGGAACCAGTCTCGGTATCCATGAAGAAAATACCGACGCGAGCCGCCTCGCCCGGCTCCCACTCGATCAGCTCGCCCGCTTCCCATGTCCCGCGCTTGAAGGCGTCCGGCGCGGGCTCGATGAGGTCGAGGTCGTACCGCGTCTCGGGCACGGGCGTTGCCGTGACGGTGGGGGTGGGCGTGGGGGTTGGAGACGGTGCAGGCGTGGGCGTGGCGGTAGGCGTCGCGGTTGGTGCGACAGTCGGGGAGGCGGTCGGTGTCGGCGTGGCGGTGGGTGTGGGCATCGGGGTAGCGGTCGGAGTCACCGCAGGCGTGGACGTGGCGGTCGGCGTAGTGGTCGCGGGCGGCGTAGCCGTAGGCGTCGCGATTGCGGCCGGCGTGGCCGTCGGCGCGGGGGCGTCGGAGGCGCCGCAGGCGAGCGCCAGCAGCGCGACCAGCGCCAGCGTCGCCACGCACGCGCCCAACCTCATGCCGCGAGCATAGCCGCTCGCGTGGCGGCGTGGGCGCTTAGGACGGGCGCGCGGGCTCGGGCGCGGTACCGATGGCGTACTCCAGCGCGTCCGCGAGCGCCAGCCAGCTGGCCTCGATGATGTCCGTCGAGCAGCCCACCGTGGTCCAGTAGCGCGCGCCGTCGGTGCTCTCGATGAGCACGCGCACGCGCGCCGCCGTGGCCGATTCGCTGTCGAGGATGCGCACCTTGTAGTCCACCAGCTTCACGTCGAGGGCGCGCGGGTGGGCGGCGGCCAGCGCCTTGCGGGCGGCCAGGTCGAGCGCGTTCACGGGGCCGTTGCCCTCGGCGGCGGTGTGATGGCGCTGGCCGCCGACGCGCAGCTTGACCATGGCCTCGGCCACCATGTCGCCGCGCTGGTCGTCGCCGCGGAGGTGGCGGTGGCGCTCCACGATCACGAAATCCTCGATCTCGAAGGGGCGCGCGTAGCCGGGCAGCTGGCGGCGCACGAGCAGCTCGAAGCTGGCCTCCGCGCCCTCGTACTGGAAGCCCTCGCTCTCTTTTTCCTTGACGGCGGCGAGCAGGGCGCGGATTTCGTCCTGCGTGAAGGGGTAGTCGATGCCCAGTTCCTCCAGCTTCACGAGCAGGTTGCGCTGGCCGGAGAGTTCGCTGACGAGCACGCGGCTGCTGTTGCCCACGCGCGCGGGGTCGATGTGCTGGTAGGCGTTGGCGTCCTTGCGCACGCCGGCCACGTGGTAGCCGGCCTTGTGGGCGAAGGCGCTCTGGCCCACGAAGGGGGCCTGCGAATCGGGCACGAGGTTGGCCAGCTCGTTCACGTAGCTGGAGACCTCGGTGAGGCGCGCCAGCTGCTCGTCGGCGACCACGTCCAGGCCCATCTTCAGCTTGAGGTTGGCGGTGACGGTGAGGATGTCGGCGTTGCCGCAGCGCTCGCCGTAGCCGTTCACGCAGCCCTGCACCTGCCAGACGCCCGCTTCCACGGCGGCCAGCGTGTTGGCCACGGCCAGCCCGGCGTCGTCGTGGCAATGGATGCCGAGGCGCGCATCGGGCACGCGCTGGCGCACGGCCTCGATGGCGGCCAGCAGGCGGGGCGTGGTCATGCCCCCGTTGGTGTCGCAGAGGACGAGTGCGTCGGCCCCCGCGCGGGCGGCGGTGGCGAGGCACTGCAGGGAGTAGTCGGGGTTGTCCGCGAAGCCGTCGAAGAAGTGCTCGGCGTCGAAGAAGACGGTCTTGCCCAGCGCCTTGAAGTAGCGGGCGGTGTCCGCGATCATCGCCAGGTTCTCCTCGTCGCTCGTTTCGAGCACGCGGCGCACCTGGTACTGGCTGGCCTTGCCCACGAGCGTGACGCCCTCGGTTTCGGCGGCCACCATGCTCTGGATGTTGGCGTCGGTTTCGCAGGTGAGGCCGGCGCGGCGCGTGCCCCCGAAGGCGCTCACCCTGGCGCGGGAGAGGGGCGCGACCTCGCGCAGGCGGCGGAAGTAGGCGGCGTCGCGCGGGTTGGAGCCGGGGAAGCCGCCCTCGATCCACTCCACGCCCAGCTCGTCGAGCTTGCGCGTGATGCGCACCTTGTCCTCGACGGAGAGGGAGATGCCTTCCATCTGGGCGCCGTCGCGCAGGGTGGTGTCGTAGAGCTGGACGCGGTCGGTGGGCATGGGGGAGGGATGGTAGCACGCGCCCGCGTTACGGCACGGGGCGTCAGTCCCACAGGCGAGCGCTGTCGCGGGACCAGCGGGCGCACCTCGTCCCAGTGCTCGATGACGGCGCGCGGGCATTGGGTGAAATTTGGCCTGCCTCGCAAAATCACGAAACGGTGGTTGCCAACTGGCGCGTGATCGCGGACAATCCCGCGAATCGCGCGGGGGGCGTCTCCGGGGGCCGCGCCGCGCATGGGGCAGCATGGCGTGGGCCACGGTCCGCCCCGCCGAACGGAGCGCATGACCGGCTACATCATCCGCAGGCTCATCGCGGTGCCCTTCATGCTGCTGGGCATCTCCTTCATCCTCTTCATGCTGCTCTACGTGCGCCCCGGCAGCGCCGCCTTCGCTTCCATCGGCTCGGCCATGGAGAATCCGCAGGCCATCGAACTCTTCGAGGAGCGGTTCGGGCTCAACGATCCCTGGTACGTGCAGTACGGCAACTGGCTGTGGGACGCCGTGCGGGGGGATTTCGGGGTCACGCTGCGCACGCCGCACCAGAGCGTCAGCGTCCGGCTTCGCGACCACCTCCCCAACACGATCCAAATCGGTCTGATGACGATCATCATGGCCGCCATCCTGGGCATTGCCGTGGGGGTGTTTTCCGCCGTCCGCAGAAACAGCCTCCTCGACTACCTTTTCCGTGGCATCACCATCGCCGGGATATCCATCCCGAACTTCTGGATCGCCGTCCTGCTCGTAACGCTGCCAGCGCGTTGGTGGGGCTGGACCCCATTTGCCACGGACTGGGTCTCCTTCACCGAGAATCCCCTCACGAATCTCTCCATCGTCATCTGGCCCGCCATGGTGCTCGCGCTCGCCAGCGCCGCGGGCACGGCCCGGCTCGTGCGCACGTCCATGCTTGAGGTGTTCTATTCCGATTACGTGCGCACCGCCCGGTCCAAGGGCCTGCGCGAGGGCAGGGTGATCTGGGGGCATGTCTTTCGCAACTCGCTGATCCCGGTGATTACGCTCATCGGCTTGCAGATAGGCGCGGTGTTGGGCGGCGTCGTTATCGCCGAGCTCATCTTCGGCATCCCCGGGCTCGGGCGGCTCACGCTGGACGCGGTGATTGCCCAAGACTATCCGCTCGTCCTCGGCTCGCTCATCCTCTTCTCGCTCGTTTTCGTCATCGTGACGCTGGTCGTCGACATCCTCTACACGGTCGTCGATCCGAGGATCCGGTACTAGGGCATGGTTCAGGAACAGGCGGCCGCCCCCGAAACGCCGATCTCGGAATCCGCGCTTGCGATTGAGTATGCGATCCCGCCGCGCCAGCGCTTCAACCCCGTTCACTGGATTCGGCGGGAACCGTTCGGGGCCTTCGGGCTGCTCCTGATTCTGATCGTCGCCTTCGGGTCGGGCGCCGCGCCTCTCCTCAACACGGTCGACCCGCAGAGGTTCGGGGCGGGCCCCGCGCTCGGCGCTCCCAATGGCGACAACTGGTTCGGGACCACGGCGCGCGGCAAGGATCTGTGGTCGCGCGTCCTCTACGGAGGCCGCGTGTCGCTCAAGGTCGGCGTCGCCACCGTCCTCATCGGCACGCTGGCGGGAACCATCATCGCGCTCCTCGCGGCCTACGCTGGCGGAGTCGTCGACTTCGCGGTTGGCCGGGTCGCGGACATGATCATCGCGATACCCGGGATTCTGCTGGCGCTCACGCTGTATTCCGCCATCGGGGAGGACTTGCCGGACCTGCCGGGGCTGCCGCGCCAGGAGTTCACACTCGTCATCGCCATCTCAGCCTTCTTCATGCCGGGCACCTACCGCATCATGCGCGGCATGGTGCTGGAGCTGCGCGAGGCGCAGTACGTGGAGTCGGCCCAGGTCGTCGGCGCCAGCAACTTCCGCATCATGTGGCGGCACATCACGCCGAACATGGTGGGGCTCATGATCGTCATCACGAGCATCTCGCTGCCCGCCGCCATCCTCGTGGAGGCCAGCCTCAGTTTCCTCGGCCTGGGCGTGGAGCCAGGGACGCCGTCGTGGGGCGCCGACCTCTCCGGCGACTCGCAGAAGTTCTTCATACGGGGCTGGTGGCTCGCCATCTTCCCGGGCCTTGCCCTGTCCATGACCGTCTTCGGCTTCAACATCTTCGGAGACTCCCTGCGCGACACCCTCGATCCGAGGCTGCGCGGCCGAATCTAGCCAACCCACGGGGCGCTCTTCCCCACGCAGGAGACGCGATGTAGACTGACCGCCGAACAGCGCCCCACGGGCGCGAATCGAGTATCCCAACCAAAGCAGGGGAGGGACCCGCTTCATGCGCGACAACGAGAACTACTGGAAGAGGCTCCGGCGGCGTCCGGTCAGCCGGCGCGGCTTCCTCATCGGCAGCGGCGTGGCGGCGGCGGGCGGCGCGGCCATCCTCGCGGGCTGCGGCGACGACGACGATGACGACACCCCCACCGCCGCCCCGCAGGCCACGGCGACGGCCGCCGCTACGACGGCGGCCACCGCCACGGCCACGGCGGCTCCGACCGCGACCGCCGCCCCGACCATGGCGGCCGACGCGCCGCGCCGTGGCGGCACGATGCGGATCTGGAAGACCACGGAGGACGCCGGGCTCGATCCCGCCATCTTCCACGTCAACAACACCGAGATCATCATCCCGACGATGACCCAGCCCTTCACCTACCAGCCGGGCAAGCGCCTGTTCTCCATGGACGGCATGGTCTCCTTTGAGCAGGTGGATGACCAGACCGTCGTCTACAACGTGCGCCCGGGCATGAAGTTCCACAACGGCGACCCGGTGACCTCCGAGTCCGTCGTCTTCAGCTGGAGGCGCTTGGACGACCTGTACAACGCCCACGGCGCCACCCATACCACGAACACCGGCTGGCTCTTCGTGGACAGCTTCGAGGCGCCCGACGACCTGACGGTGACGGAGAATTGGAAGCAGCCCAATGCGGACGGCGTCATCTTCCGTTCCCGGCACTACTACTCGTTCCTCAACCCGCGCATCGTCGAATCGCAGGGAACGGTCGAGGGCACGCTGGAGAACGAGGACGGCACGTCGCGGGAGGTGTTGGGCGTCCAGAACCTGCCGCCCGGTTCCGGCAGCGGGCCCTATACGATGACGCAGAGGAACGCCACCACCGTCCGGCTCGAGCGCTGGCCGGACTATCACAAGCACACCCCGGCGGACGACGGCTTCGTCGAGGATGGCCCCTACATCGACGTCCGGGAGACGCGCATCATCCCCGACGCTGCGGCGAGGAAGGCGGCCTTCCTCGCTGGCGAACTCGATGTGTACGACGACGTCGATCCCCTCGAGCTTTCGGACTTCGAGGGGAATGACAACGTGAACATCGTCGAGTTGCCCGCTGGCGGCTACGCCCATTTGGGCATGGACGGCGGCAAGTTCCATGACAAGCGCTCGCGCCAGGCGCTGCAGAAGGCCTTCGACTACGAGGGCTTCATCGCGGCCCTGCGCCCCTTCGGCGGCACCTACCAGGGCCCGGTCTCCAACCTGATTCCGCAATTCGCGCTGAGCCAGGAAGAGATCAAGTCGTACTACTACTACGATCCCGCCGAGGCGCGCGCGCTCTGGGCGGCCGCCGACTTCGAGTACCCGGTCGATCACATCACCGTGTTCATGGGCGCCGGCAACCCGCTCCAGCTGGAGATCGGGCAGTTCGCCGCCCAGTCGATCGGCGACTCGCTCGGCATCGAGACCGACACGGAGGCCGTCGACGTCACCACGTGGGCCGCTCGCGCGCTGGAGCGTGCGGACGTGAAGGACTGGGAGCTGCTCGCCTACGGTCTTGGCACGACCGGCGGTACCACCGGAGTTCCCAACGACTCCAACCTCATCCACTACGATCCGCGTGGCTACGGGAACAGCGCCTTCAACCACCATCAGGATGTCGTGCGGCAGGAAATCCTCGACGACGGGGCCGTGCTCATCGGCATGCTGAATGCCCAGGAGGCCGAACTGGATACCGAGACCCGCGCTGGTCTCCTCTCCGAGATCCAGCACTGGATCCTCGAGCGGCACTGGTGCAACTGGTCGCTCCCGCCGGCCACGGTCTCGTACTACGGCTTCAGCTCGCGTCTGCGCGACTACGAGCCCAGCGAGTGGCACAATTTCTACGCCAACAGGCGCGAGTCCACCTGGCTCGCGGACGCCTAGCCCCACCGCCCATCGGGCGCCCGCCGGGCGCTCCGACCAGCAGCGAAGGCCCGCCCCATTCCGGGGCGGGCCTTTTCACGCCAGCCACGCGCCGTCAGTCCTGGTCGAGGTACCCGAAAGCCACCCAGCCCTCCGCGCCCGATTCCGTACGGACATGGATCCAGCTGGTGAGGGTATTGTCGTCATTGACAACCACCCAGATCGGTCCGATCTCACGGTCCTCGAACTGATGCAGCCCCGGCCCAGAGACCACGCGGGAGCCATCCGGCAGGCAGTCGAGCACGGCAGCCTGGGCATCCGGATTCTGGCGGAGATAGAGGCAACTGCCCGTGCGCGCCACGCGGAAAACGAAATCGTCGTTGAAGGGCGGGAACTCTATTTCCGGCGGACCGTAGGCCATCCGGGAAATAGGCCCTTCTCCCCAATATTCAGGAAAATATCGTATTTCCAGTTCAGAATCGTCCCACGAGTAAGGTCCCCAGTGTTCAGAAAAAGAATCTGTTGCTATCCAGCGATCTCCACAGGAATCATAGATTCCGGTCCACCGATAGAAAAAGTAGCACCCATCTCCGGCAAGGGCGGGCGATGGTCCACCCAACCAGAGTCGCGTCTCATTGGGATCATCAGGTGTCAGGTAAATAATTTCCGGTTCGGGAGAAACACGGACGATCACATATTCATCCCAACCATCGTCCTTTCTATTCTCGACTCCCACGATAAATCCTTCACTGTTGGACAACCACTGTCTATCCCAGTGTATCTGATTCGTATAAGCGGATCGCACGCGGAATATCGGTTCACAGGTGCCGGCATCGGAGAATACAACGGAAGGCCACGGTCGTTCAGGATATGGAAATCCTACACCCTGCTGTTGTGCTACATATCCTCCGTCGGGAGATAAAGTTCCTGGACAAAAATCGGGGGAGACATCACCAGACCAATTGAAGTAATGCGTTTCTACATCATTATCATCATCACTGCTATCTGTTGGTCGCCTGTACCATACGCGGACAAGAAAGCCTCGTTCATCAGGGAGATCGGGATATCCTATCAACCAATCGGTTGGGGGATCGATACTAACCGATATTTCCCAACCATCCCGACTCTCTGGTTCAAAAACAACAACGGGGTCAAATGAAGCCACCGGTACATGGTACACCGTGTTCCGCACGCTAAACACGATGATCTGCCCGTCCGGAGAAAAAAGCGCCATCGGCTCCTTATACGGATCGTCGCCGGTTCCAATGGAAAACCGGCCGACTTCTTCCATCTCGTGATTGACGAGCACAAGCGCTCCGAACAGGATGGAGCTTTCTTTACTCCGTGCGCGTTCTTCGAGGAGAATGTGGTCCTGTGACATGGCGACCAGGCGCAGGCCCTCCCGCGGCCACCGCCAAGCCTGCCCGGTCTCGCGCCGAAGCACCGCTACCGTTCTATCTCGCCCCAACCAGGTATAGACCCAAGCGCCATCCTCGCTGTGCCGATGGTTGTTATAGAACGACTCTTCCGCGCGGTACGCCTCCGTGCGGCCCGTTTCGACGTCGAGGAAGAAGACGCCGTTCTCCCAGTCGATGCGCTCGCCCGGCTCGAAGATGCGGCGCTCGAAGACATCCGGTGCGGGTTCGATGCACTCGACGCCGTGGCAGGGCGCGGGCGACGGCTCGGGCGTGGGGGACGGGGTTGGTGTGGCCGTCGGCGTGGGGGTTGGCGTTGGCGTCGCCAGCGGCGTCGGCGCGGGCGTGACGGTCCGCGTCAGCGTGGGCGCGGGCGTGGCGGTGGGCGTCGGATCGGGCGTGGCCGTCGGGGGCGGCGCGGCCTCGCCGGCGCACGCGCACGCCAGCAGGGCCAGCGCCGCGACGAGCCCGCGAACGGCGCGCACGCCCCATGCCCCGCGTCAGCCCGCCAGGCCCGCGAGACGCTGGCGCTTCTGCGCCACGTAGTCCACCAGGATGTACTCGCCCAGCTGGTCCGGCGTGGTGTAGAAGACGCGCCCCTTGTTGATGCGCGCCACCTGGTTCACGAACTCCTTCAGGTAGTGGTTGCGGTCCAGCATGAAGGTGTTGATGGTGATGCCCTTGCGCGTGCAGCGCTTCACCGCCTTCAGCGTCTCGCGGATGGTGACGGGACTGGGCGGATAGGCGAAGTAGCTGCGCCCCCGCTCCAGGTGGGCGGTGGGCTCGCCGTCGGAGATCATGATGACCTGGCGCGTGCCCTGCGTGTGCCGGGCCAGCAGGCGCTCGGCGATCATGAGGGCGTGGTGCATGTTCGTGCCCAGCACCGATTCGTCCCAGCGCACGTAGGGCAGCTCCTCGGCCTTCAGCTCCCGCGCGTAGGCGCTGAAGCCGATGATGTAGAGGCTGTCGCGCTGGAACTGGGCGGAGATGAGGTTGTTGAGGGCGAGGGCCACCTTCTTGGCGGCCTGGAAGCTGCCGCGCAGGGCCATCGACCAGCTGAGGTCGAGCATGATGACGGTGGCCGTCTGCGTGACGCGCTCGCTGCGCGCCACCTCGAAGTCCTCGGGGCGCAGGCGCACGGGCGCGCCCGGCCCCTCGCGCTCGATGGAGTTCATGATGGTGCGGCGGATGTCGAGGTGGAAGGGATCGCCGAACTCGTAGGGCTTGGCGTCGTCCGTGCGTTCGCCGCCGTGGCCGGTGGCGTGCGTCTCGTGCTTGCCGAAGGTACCCGCCTTGAGCTGCGCGTACAGCTCGACGAGGGCGCGCTGGCCGATGCGGCGCGTGCCGCGGGGGGTCAGCTCATAACCCGACCCCTTCTTCCGGATATAGCCCGCCTCCTCGAGGATTTCGAGGAGCCTGCGCAGCTCGTCCAGCGTCTCGCGCGCCTCCGGGCCGAGGATCTCCTCCAGCTGGTCGGCGTCGATGTCATCCAGCCCCTCCCCACCCTGCGTGCGATCGATCTGGCGCTCGATCTGAAGCTCCAGCTCGTCGATGGACTGCATCTGGCGCATCAGCTCCATCGCGGCCTGCAGGTCGATCTGCTCCTCGCCGCGGAAGGGGTACTGGTCGCGCGGGTCGTTGGGCGGCGCGAGGAAGCCGAGGTTGCGCGCCAGCTCGTTCAGCCCCTGCTGGAGCTCGGGGTCGCCGATCTTGTCGGAAAGCAGGTCCTGCAGCTGCTGCTGGAGGTCGGGGGGGAGGCTGCCCAGCAGGCTCTGCATCTGCCCGGCCTGCTGCTGCATCTGCGCGACCAGCTCCTCGAGGGAGCGGGGCGGGTCGTCGCCGAAGAGGTCGCCGTACTCCCGCATGAAGGCGTCGAAGTCGGGCTCGCCGCCCGCCATCTTCTCCTCCAGCATGCGGTTCAGGTCGCGCGTCATGTTCTTCAGCCGCTCGATGTCCTCGGGCGACATGTTGGCGATCTGGCTGGAGAGGTCCTTGAAAAAGGTATCGAGCATGGACTTGCGCAGGGATTCGACCAGCTCGTTGAAGCGGGCCTGCGCCTCGGGGTCCATGAACTCGTAGTCCTGCAGGCGGCGCACCTGCCCGGCGGCGTCGTCGGGCAGCTCATCCAGGAAATCCTGCTTGCGGTTGGCGATGGAGCGCAGCATGTCGGCGAACTCGCCCTTCCCGCCCGACGCGCCCGCGCCCGCTTGCGGCGACGCGCCAGACTGGCCCTCGCCCCGCTGGCCACCCTCGCCGCTAGGCTGCTCCGCGCCCTCGCCGCGCGGCTGCGCACCCCCGCCGTCGCCCGGCTCTCCCGAATCGCCCTCGCCCTGCCCATCGTCCGGGGAATCGCCGTCCGACGCCTCGCCCTCGGGGGGAATGCCCGCGTCGCGCAGGCGCTGGTCGATGGCACCGCGCTCCATGTCGAGGATTTCGTCGAGCTGCTCCCGCAGCTGGTCGAAGATGGAGCCGAGGTCGAAGCGGTCGAGCTGCTGGCGGCGCTGCTGGCGCAGCTGCTGCAGGAGATCGCGCAGCCCCTGCGTGCGGTCGCCCATGGGGTTGCGCATGCCCCGCTGGAGGAGGTTGCGCAGGGCGTGCTGCAGGTCCCCGAAATTCATCAGGTCGTCGCTGAGGTTGTCGAGCAGCTGGTCGGGGTCGAGGTCGGCCACGTCCTGCGTGCCGTCCCAGATCGAGTAGCGGTAGCGTGCGGGCATGCGCCCCTCCTGCGGGGACGGCGGCGCGCGGGCCGCGTCCCCCCGCGCGAGCGTACGCCATGCCCGAACGCCCCGCCAACCGCACGGGCGCGGCGCGTGCTACCCTGCGCGCATCCAGCACGCCGAAGGAGTGCCCGCCCATGCGCCACGACGTCCAGTACCGCCCCTCCTACGCCCTCGCCATCATCGACCTCGACGCGGGGGAATCGATCCAGGCCGAGGCGGGCGCGATGGTGAGCATGTCGGCCTCTATCGAGATGCAGACGAGCGCGCGCGGGGGCGTGCTCTCCGGCCTGCGGCGCTCGGTGCTCGGCGGCGAGAGCTTCTTCGTCAACACCTTCCGCGCCGCGCAGGCGGGGCAGGTGACGGTGGCGCCGGGCCTGCCGGGCGACATCATGGCGCTCGAACTGACGGGGCAGCCGGTGCTCGTGCAGTCGGGCTCGTTCCTCGCCGCCACGGAGGGGATCGAGGTGGACACGAAGTGGGGCGGGGCCAAGTCGTTCTTCTCGCGCGAGGGGCTGTTCCTGCTGCGCTGCACCGGGCACGGCACGCTGTGGGTCTCCAGCTACGGCGCCATCCACCCCATCGACCTCGGCGTGGGCGAGCCCTACGTGGTGGACACGGGCCACATGGTGGCCTTCGACGACACCGTGCGCTACGACGTGGGCCGCGCGGGCGGCTGGAAGTCGACGCTGCTGGGCGGCGAGGGGCTGGTGGTGAACATCACCGGCCCCGGGCGCTTCTACATGCAGACGCGCTCGCCGGACAGCTTCCTCGCCTGGCTGGTGCCGCAGCTGCCGAAGGGCGGCAACTAGGCGTCGACGGGCGGGCGCGCCTCCAGCTGCGCCGCCAGCATCCGCAGGAAGGCGCGCCCACCGTCGCTCGCGCCGAAGGCCGGGGCCGTGACGGTCGCCACGGCCTCTTCGGCGTCGTTGATGAGGGAAGTCGCATGAGGCTCGGTGAAGCGGGCGAAGTGGTCGTAGTCGGCACGCTGCCGTTCGGCGTTCAACCGCAGGAGCGCCACGGCGACCCCGAACGACTGCCCATCATCGCGAGCGACCGCGGCCTGCGACTCCGCCCTGGGAGGCGGCGGACCCGCACCGGATGCCCACTGCGCGACCTTGCGGACGTCCGCATGACCGAACTCGCGGACCCGTTCGTACCGCTGGAGGAGCGCATCCCCGGGCACGAGCAGTTCGACGGCGCGGAGCGTGACGGCGTGGAAGAGCGCGAAGTAGGCGGCGGAGACGGCGCGCCGGTATTCCGTCTCCTCTGGCTCCGGCAACACCCCGACGATGCGCCGCGCGTGACGGATGAGGGCCGCGGGGTCGATCGGGAATGGCCCCTCGGGCTCGGAACGCGGCTCAGTCATCGACGGACGGGAAGCCGCACTCCCGCGCATCCGAACGGCCAAAAAGATTCACGACGACCGGCCAGTAGGAGAGCCCCTCCGGGAAGCCGAGCCTGCGGGCGCGCGCATCCACGGCCTCGTCGATGGCGTTCATGTCCACGCGCGGCCAGAGCAGCCCCCGCATCCACTCTCCGTATTCCGCCATGGTCATGTCATCGCTCTTCATGTCCTTCAGGCGATGCCACTCCGGCGGCGGGGGCGGCGGGTCGTTCACCAGCACATCAAGGACAAGCATGGGCATCTCGTCCGGGGGCGAGTCGGGCAGCTCCCACAGGCGGTAGCGGAAGGCGAGGGGCGTGATCGTGCCGAAGCGCTGCGTGAGCAGCCACTCGCCGATGGCGGTGGCGAACTCGCGGACGGCGGGGGCCTGTTCGAGCCGCGTGCCCATGTCGTTCCCTCCCGCCCCAGCCTACCACGCAGCGCGCGTTGCGGGCGGCGGCGCGCGGCTGTAGGCTGGCCCGGCACAACCTGCAGGCGAGGCGCGACATGGACGAACTCAGCATCTGGACGCTCAAGGCGGATGATACGGCCGAGGCTCTGAACCCCGTGGGCGAGGTGGACCTTGAAGACCGCCTTGAGGGAATGCTCGTCCAGCGTCCGGACATGCTGGGCTCGGACATCCAGCTCGTGGGGCGGCAGACGCACACCGATGGCGGTCCCTCCGACCTGCTTGGTGTTGATGCTGACGGTCGGCTAGTCGTCTTTGAGCTGAAGCGGGGCCGCGTCCCGCGTGACGCCGTGACGCAGTGCATCGACTACGCCTCCGCGCTGGACGCGATGGACCCGGAGGCGCTGGCGAAACATATTGCGGGAAAGTCGGGAACCGACGGGATCGAGAAGATTGACGACTTCAAAGCGTGGTATCGGGAACAGTACGAGGCACAATTTGAGGAGAGCGAACTGAGCCGCCTGTTGCCGCCACGGTTGGTGCTGGTTGGCCTCAGCATCGATAAGCATGCGGAGCGGATGGCGCGATTCCTGCAGGCCTGCGGAGTCAGCATTTCCGTGCTGACGTTCTATGGGTTCAGGCGTGACGATGAGACGCTGCTCGCCCGCGAGGTCGAAGTTGATCACACTTCATTGTCGCCAAAGGGACAAAAATTGACTCTTGAGAAGCAGACCTATCATGATTTCTGGACTAAATTTTTGACCGCATTCGAACGAGACTATAAAGACTGGGAAGTTCTCAGGGAATCGGAGGGAGAGCAGAATTTGACGAATCCCTATCTGTCGTTCGATGCGGGGAAGGACGGTATGCATTATTCCTTCGACTACTCACGGCAGGAAGGGCGGACCAGAGTGAATTTTTGGGTCGGGCTCTGGCCTTCCAGCATTGAGGAGGCAGAGCGAAATTTCCTTGCACTGAAGGCACAGCAGGATGAAATCGAGAAGCACTTTAGCGAGCGCGTGATCTGGGATCACAAGAAGGGGCGTAAGAGGCAGGGGATATCCATCCGGCATCCGGACGAGAATCTTGTGATCGGAGACCGCGAGCGCTGGCCCGAAGTGCGCGACTGGGCCATCCAGCGCCTCGGTACGTTGCGCGCCGCTATCCAGCCGCACCTCTCTGATCTGGCGGCGGATAGCGGGTAACGGCGCGAGGTCGCCCTGAGCGCACCCGGCTTCCAGCAGCGCGTGTGGGCGTTCGTGCGCGCGACGCCGCGCGGGCGCGTCGTCACCTACGGGCAGGTGGCGCTCGAACTGGGCGCGCCCGCCGCGGCGCGGGCCGTCGGCTACGCCCTGCGCGCGCTGCCGCCCGATACGGACGTGCCCTGGTGGCGCGTGATCAACGCGAAGGGCGGCATCAGCCTGCGCGGACGCGGCGCGGGGGCGGACCTCCAGCGCGCGCGGCTCGAAGCCGAGGGCGTGGCCTTCAACGCGGACGGGCGCGTGGACCTGCGCGCCTTCCGCTGGTGGCCCGAGGACGAGGAGAGCGCCGCGCTGGCGCGCGGCTGAGGGGCGGGGAGAGCGCGCGGCTGCGCCGCGCTGAGGGGTGAGTGCGGGGGTGTGAGCGCGTGTGGGGTCAGGCTTCGCGGGAGTAGTCCCAGGAGATGACGCGCGTGGGCGTGACGCGGATGTAGGCCGCGCCCGGCGGCGGGCTCGTCGGCAGGGCCGATTCGGGCGCGCCGCGCTGGCGGACGGACTCGCGCGTCAGCTCCAGCAGCTCGTCCGGCTCGTTCACGACGACGGCGTCGCCCTGGATGAGCACGCCCTTGATGTCGCGCATGGTGGAGCCGCTTTCGAGCGAGAGGCTGACCTTCGGGTTGCGCCGCGCGTTGAGCACCTTCTGCGTGCGGTCGCGGCAGCCGACGTACACGTCGTCGCCGGCGCGGAAGTAGCCGATGGGCACGCTGTGGGGGTAGCCGTCGGGGCCGATGGTGGTGAGCGTGATCCAGCCGGGGCGGCTGTCGAGGAATTCGCGGACTTCGTCGGGGGTGAGCGTGGCGGGCATGGAACCTCCGCGCGCAAGCATAGCGGGCCGCGCTGCTACACTGCGCGGGCGTGGGCGAGAGCGAGGCGCGAAGGCCGTGACCGTGGGCGTGCTGGCCCTGCAGGGCGGCTTCCGCGAGCACGCCGCCATGCTGGCGCGCCTGGGCCGCGCCTCCGTCGAGGTGCGCGGGCCGGAGGCGCTGGAGGGGCTGGACGCGCTCATCATCCCCGGCGGCGAGAGCACGACCATCGCGCGCCTCATCCCCCGCTACGGCCTGCGCGAGCCGCTGCGCGCCTTCTGCGCCAGCGGGCGGCCCGTGTGGGGCACCTGCGCGGGGGCCATCCTGCTGGCCCGCACGGTGGACGCGCTCGACCGCCCGGGGCTGGCGGCCATGGACATCGCCGTGGCGCGCAACGCCTTCGGGCGGCAGGTGGACAGCTTCGAGGCGGGCGTGGAGCTGGCGGGGCTGGCGGGCGGCCCCTTCCGCGCCATCTTCATCCGCGCCCCCCGCATCGAATCCGCGGGCGCGGGCGTGGAGACGCTGGGGCGGCTGGCGGACGGCAGCATCGTGGCCGCGCGCCAGGGCGCCCTGCTGGCCACCGCCTTCCACCCCGAACTGGGCGACGATCCGCGCCTGCACGAGTACTTTCTGGCGCTCGGGGCGTGAACGAGCGGGCCGCGATCGGCTAGCGTAGGGGCGACGCGCATGACCGAGGGAAACGGCGCCCTGCCCGAACGCATCGTCACGGACGACCTCGACGCCCTGATCGAGACGCTGCCGTCGCGCCTGGCCGAGCGGCTGGCGGCGCGCGACGGGCGCGGCGACCTGCTGGAGGTGGTGATGGACCTGGGGCGGCTGCCGGAGGCGCGCTACCCCAACGCCGAGGTGGTGCTCGGCCACCGCGAGGTGAGCGACGAGGACATCGAGTTCGTGATCGCGCGCGTGGGCGCGTTCGGCGACGACAACCGCGCCGGCATCGAGCGCACGCTCCACCGCATCTCCGCCATCCGCAACCGGCGGGGGCGCGTGGTGGGGCTCACCTGCCGCATCGGGCGCGCCGTCTACGGCACCATCCGCATCATCGAGGACCTCGTCATGAGCGGGCAGAGCATCCTGCTGCTGGGCCGCCCGGGCGTGGGCAAGACGACCATGCTGCGCGAGGTGGCGCGCGTGCTCGCCGACGAGGCCAACAAGCGCGTCGTCATCGTCGATACCTCCAACGAGATCGGCGGCGACGGCGACATTCCCCACCCCGCCATCGGCGGCGCGCGGCGCATGCAGGTGGCCACGCCCGCCCTGCAGCACGGCGTCATGATCGAGGCCGTGGAGAACCACATGCCGGAGGTCATCGTCATCGACGAGATCGGCACGGAGCTGGAGGCGGCGGCGGCGCGCACCATCGCCGAGCGCGGCGTGCAGCTGGTGGGCACGGCCCACGGCAACACGCTCGAAAACCTGATGGCCAACCCCACGCTCTGCGACCTCATCGGCGGCATCCAGTCGGTCACGCTCAGCGACGAGGAGGCGCGGCGGCGGGGCACGCGCAAGTCCATCCTCGAACGCATGGCCCCGCCCACCTTCGACGCCGTCGTCGAAATTCAGGGCTGGCGGCGCGTGGCCCTGCACGAGGACGTGGGCGAAACCGTGGACGCCAAGCTGCGCGGCTTCCCCGCGCCCCCCGAGGAGCGCGAGCTGACGGACGACGGGGCCGTCGCCGTCGCGCCCGCCGAGGAACCCGCGCCCGCGCCATCGCCGCCCGACGAGGCGCGGGAAGGCGCGGACGGGGAGACGGTGGCGCTCTTCCCCTTCGGCATCTCGCGGGGGCGGCTGCTGCAGGCCGCGCGGCAGACGGAGGCGCCCGTGCGGCTGGTGGACGACCTGCGCGCCGCCGACGCGCTCATCACGCTGCGCCACTCCTACCGCAAGAAGCCCGCGCCCGTGCGCGAGGCCGAGGAGCGCTCCCTGCCCATCTACGTGATCAAGAGCAACACGCCCTTCCAGATGGAGCAGGCCATGCTCCAGTTCCGCGCCCAGCGGCGGCGGCGCGACCCCGTGGCGGACGCCCACCGCGAGGCCGAGGAGGCGATCGCGCGCGTGCTCAGCGACGGCCGCCCGCTGGAGCTGACGCCCGCCAACAGCTACATCCGGCGCGTCCAGCACGAGCTGGCCGGGCGCTTCAACCTCGACAGCGAGAGCCGCGGTTCGGAGCCGGAGCGGCGCGTCCGCATCCTGCCCGGGCCGCCGCGCGGGCGCGCGCGGTGAGCGGCGGCGCGGGCCCCCGTTTCATCGTGCTCGAGGGCGGCGAGGGCGCGGGCAAGAGCCTGCTGGCGGCGCGGCTGGCACAGCGCTTCGAACGCGCGGGCGAGCGCGTCGTGGCCGTGCGCGAGCCGGGCGGCACGCCCGCGGGCGAGCGCGTGCGCGACCTGCTGGCCGGGACGCTCAGCCCGTGGGCGGAGGCGTTCGCTTTCCTGCTGGCCCGCGCCGAACTGGTGAACGGCGTCATCCGCCCCGCGCTGGAGGGGGGCGCGACCGTGCTCTGCGACCGCTTCAGCGCCAGCACGCTGGCCTACCAGGGCCACGGGCGCGGGCTGGACCGGCGGCGGCTGGCCGAGGCCGACGGCTGGGCCACGGGCGGGCTCGCGCCCGACCTCACCGTCTACCTCGACGCGCCGCCCGCGACCGGCCTGCGCCGCAAGCTGCCGGAGTCCGTGCCCGCGGACCAGCGCCCGCTGCTCGACGTGCCGCCCGACCCCGGCGGCGCGGCGGAGGGCGAGGGGCCGGCCACGGGGCGCGAGCCGCTGGCCTTCCACGAGCGCGTGCGCGAAGGCTACCGCGCCCAGCTGGCCGCGGCCCCGCCGGGGATGTGGCTCGAAATCGACGCAACGCAGCCGCCGGACGCGGTGGAGGCGGCGGCCTGGCGCGAGATCGCCCGCCGCCGCGGCCTGCCGGTCGACCCCTGAGGCCTGGAGGCGCGCGCCAGGCACTCTCGCCGAGGCGGGACGGCAACGACGGAGGGCGCGACTACGGCCTTCACAGCCGTTGCCGCCGGGAGCGGCCGCCCCGGCCCCGCATGGTCGAGGCCCCGCCAGCCGCAGCTGGCGAGGGCCTCACGCCTCAATTGCCCACTTCGCATCCACCGACGCACACCGTCGCCGTCATGGTGGGCGACGGCGGCGTCGGCGACGGCGTAGTGGGCGTGGGCGTAGTGGGCGTGGGCGTAGTGGGCGTGGGCGTCGTTGGCGTTGGTGTGGGCGTCGAGGCGGCCGAGGCCGTCGGCGTGGCCGCCACGGTCGGAGCCGCCGTGGGCACCACCACCGCCACTGCCCCCCCCGACGCCCCGCCCCGGTACTGATACCAGAGGACGCTCGCGCACGCCCGGACGCGGGCATCCACGTACGCCCGCCAGGCCGCGGTGGCCGTGGTGGTACCCGCCTCGATGCGCTGCTGGATGGCGGAGTAGTGGGCGCACCATAGCAGCGTCGCGCCGCTCGGCGAGCTCTGCCCGCACGCCCGGACGCGACGGGCCACGTACGCCCGCCAGCTCGCGGAGGCCGTGATGGTACCGGCGTCGATCTGCCGCTGGATGGAGCGGTAGCGCGCGCACCACGCCGACTCGTTGCTCCGCGCGCTGGCGCTCTGCGCGTCCGCGTCCGTGGAGGAGCCGAACGACAGTCCCCCCGCAACTCCCGCGACGGCCAGCATCGCGACCATCAAGGCCAGGACGATCTTCTTCACGGGAATCCCCCTTGCGTCCGACGGGCCGCCACCTTGCCCCCGAACGCGGCGTCGCGCCAGTGTACCACGCCCGGCCGCCGCGTTAGCGCACACCGCCCGCGCTCGGCTGCCAGGCGCCCTGGAGCGTGGCGGTGTCGAACCCGTGCGGCGTCTGGCCGATGGCGTAGTCGTAGAGCGCGGCGCGGAAGATGCCCTCGAGGGCGGCGACCACGCCGATGGCCAGCGCGACCAGCGGGACGCCGACGCCGATGCCGAGCACCGGATGCACGAGGAAGAGCAGCACGGCGATGAGCAGGGCGGCGCCGCCGGCGACGAGCATGACGATGGTGAAGCCGAAGCTGGCGGCCACCTGCCGCCCCCAGGTCTGGCGCAGGAGCGAGGCCGAGCGCCGAATGGCGGCGAAGGGGCCGAGGCCTTCCGCGACCAGCACGGGGACGACGAGGAAGGTGGCGAAGTCCCAGGCCATGCCGCCGATGGCCGAGGCGATGGCGCCGCCGATGCCGCCGCGTTCCCGCAGCGCGCGCAGGATCACGGTGACCACCGCCGTGATCAGCGCCCACGCGAGGATTTGCGGCAGGCGTTCGGTCGCGGCCCGCAGCCCGGAGACGACGTCGGGATCGCCCCCGCGCAGCCGTTCCATGGCCGCCGCCACGAGCGCCGCGTTGAAGAAGATGACGATGAACGAGGAGCAGAAGGCGAGCGCCACGGCGACCGCCAGATCGCCGCCGCCCGCCCGTTCGCGCTCGTTCGCCACGGCGTCGATGGAGCCGGTGAGGACGCCGATGCCGGCCATGAGGGCGAGCATCGCGCCCGCCATCAGCGGGAAGAGGATGAGTTCGCGGTCCAGCATGAGCACGCGCCAGCTCATCTTCATCAGCTCGATGGTGTGTCCGAGCGTGTGGAACATGGCTAGCGGCCCCCGGCGGGGACGGGCTGGCGCAGCTCGAAGCCGTTGCCGTCGGGATCGGCGGCCTCGGCCACGCGCACGGGGACGCCGCCGCCCGCCTCGTGGATGGCGCGCACCTTGCCGCCCGCGGCCCGCAGCTCGGCCAGCGCCGCGTCGAGGTCGTCGACCTCCAGGTTCAGCCCGGCGTGGGGCAGCGGCCCCTCGGCGGACTCCCCCGCGGGGAGGCCGTGGAGGGCGACGATCAGTCCGTCGCAGCGGAAGGTACGCCAGCCCGGCGAGCCGGAGCCGGGCGTGGGCGTCTCCGGCAGTCCCAGCGTTTCGCCGTAGAAGGCGCGGGCGCGCGCCATGTCGCGCACGTAGTGGATGACCATGGGGTTGCGGACGCGCACGGATCAGTCGCGTTCGAACCGGATGCGCCGCACGAACAGCGCCTCGCTCACGACCGTGGCGCGGGACGGCGCGGCGCGGGGGCGGCGGGCGGGCGGCGCGATGGCGGAACGGGCGGAGCGCCGCGCCAGCAGCCTGCCCGCGACGCCCGCGCCGATGCGCAGGGCGGTGCCCACGGCCACGGCGGCGGCGGCGCGCTTCACCGGAACGGGCACGGCGCCCAGGGTGGGGCGCGGGGGCGCGACGGCGGCGGAGCGGCGCGCCACGGGCAGCCGTTCGCCCACGAGGTCCACGCCGCAGCGGCGGCAGAAGTTGTCGGCGACGTCGCGGGGGGCGGCGCATTCGGCACAGACGAGCGTGACGGCCACGGGTTCGGCCATGCGCGCGACTATACGCCGCCGCGCGCGGCCAGCGCCGCCTCCACCTCGTGCGTGAGGTCCAGCGGGCGCAGCGGCGGCACGGCCAGACGGCCCGCCTGGATGGCGCGCAGGGTCTCGATCAGGAGGATGCGTTCGCGCGCGACGCCGAGGGCGCGGATTTCGGCGTAGCGCGGCAGGGCCTCCAGCCGCGCGCGCCCCGCGTCCGGCGGCGCGGCCACGGCGGGGCCGTCGGGCAGGGCGTAGCGGCAGAGGCTGAGCGCGGGGCCGCGGTCGAGGTCGCCGGTGACGAGGTGGTACATGCAGCCCGATTCGCGCGCGCCCGTGGCGATGAGCTCGGCGATGACGCGCTGGTACGTCCCCGTGGGGCCGTCGGGCAGGGCGGGATGGTCGTTGACGATGGGGAAGCGCGCGTGCAGCGCCTCCGTGGCGATGAGCATGTAGCCGAACATGACGGCGAGGTCGAAGCGGTGGGCGGCGAGGCGTTCGGCGGCGGCCTCGTCGAAGGCGCGCCGCCAGGCGGGCAGGGGCGCGCCGGGATGGGAGCGCTCGCCCCCGCGCGCCTCGCGGAAGCGCGCGGAGGAGAGCGTTTCCAGCGGTACGCCGCGCCCGTCAAGCAGGTCGAGCAGGCGGTCGGTGGCCGCGGACTCGCCCCGCTCGCGGTTGCAGAAGGCCACCGCGATTTCGACCGGCAGGCCGCCGTCGATGGCCGCCAGGAGCGCCTCCAGCGCGCCGAGGGAGCCGGGGCCGCGGCCGGTGGTGAGCCAGGCGACGCGCAGGGGCGGGCGCACGGCGGCGCTCAGGCGGGGCCGCCGTCTTCGGCGGGGGCGGCGAGCTCGTCGTAGGGCTCCAGCTCCTCGCGGAAGGACGATCCCTCGGCGAACGCGCCCCGCAGGCGCTGGACGCGCAGCTCGGCGGCCTCCAGCATGGCGCGCAGCTGCTCCACGAGGGCCGCGCCCTCCTCGTAGACGGCGATGGCGCGGTCGAGGGGCAGGTTGCCCTCCTCCAGCGTGCGCGCCCGTTCCTCCAGCCGCTCGACCAGTTCCTCGAACGACGGCTCGGCCATCAGCTCACCTCCGCCCAGAAGGCGCCGTCGCTGACGGAGACGGAGAGGCGCGCGCCGCTTTGGGCGTCGGCCACGCGGCGCACCACGCGGCGGCGGTCGGCGCGCTCGACGACGGCGTAGCCGCGCGCCAGCGTGGTGGCCGGATCGAGCGTGGCCACGCGCACGGCGGCGTGGTCGAGCGCGGCGCGTTCGGCCACGAGGCGCGCGGTCAGGGCGTGGCGCACGCGCTCGCCCGCGGCGGTCACGCGCTCGGCGGCGCGGGCGGGGCTGGGGGCGGCGTGGCGCAGCTCCGCCGACAGGTTCCGCAGCAGGGCCGCGCCCTCGCGGATGCGCCCGCGCGCGCGCTGCGACATGGCGCGCTGCGTGGCCAGCAGGCGGGCGACCACCTCGGCGGCGTCGGGGGCGGCGCGCTCGGCGGCGGCGCTGGGCGTGGGCGCGCGCACGTCGGCGGCGAAATCGGCCAGCGTCGTGTCCGTCTCGTGGCCGATGCCGGTGACGACGGGCGCGGGGAAGCCGAAGACGGCGCGCACGACGCCCTCGTCGTTGAAGGCGGCGAGGTCCCCGGCGGCGCCCCCGCCGCGCACCACCAGCGCGAGGTCGAGCGTTTCGTCGGCGGCCAGCGCGCGCAGGGCGGCGACGATGCTGGCGGGGGCCTGGTCGCCCTGCACGAGGGCGGGCGCGACCACCATTTCGGCCAGCGGCCAGCGGCGCGCCAGCACGTCGCGCACGTCGCGCACGGCGGCCCCGCTGGTGGAGGTGACGACGCCGATGCGGCGGGGGTAGACGGGCAGGGGGCGCTTGCGCGAGGGTTCGAACAGGCCCTCGCGCTCCAGCCGCTCGCGCAGCTGCTCCAGGCGCGCGGCCTCGATGCCCACGCCCTCGGGGCGGATGAAGTCGCAGACGAACTGCAGCTCGCCGCGGCGCGGGTACACGCTCACGCGCCCGTGCGCGAGGATGCGCTCACCGTTGGGCACCTCGGCGTCGGGCATGTCGTCGCGGAAGAGCACGGCGCGCAGCATCCCCTCGCCGTCGCGCAGGGAGAAGTAGCGGTGACCCGGGCGGGAGCGCACGGAGTCGGCCACCTCGCCCGTGACCCACAGGTCGGAGAGCAGCTCGCTGCCCTCCAGCATGTCGCGGAGCAGGTAGACGAGCTGGGAGACGCGGATGGGTTCCACTAGCCCGCCCGCTCAATGTACTCGCCGGTCTCGGTGTTCACGCGGATGACCTCGCCCTCGGCGATGAAGAGGGGCACGTTCACGACGATGCCGGTTTCGAGCGTGGCGGGCTTGACCCCGCCCTGCGCGGTATCGCCCTTCACGCCAGGCTCGGTGGCGGCCACGGCGAGGGCCACGGAGGCGGGCATCTCCACGGCGATCACCTCCTCGCCGTAGAGGGCCAGCTCGCAGACGCCGTTCTCCTTCAGGAAGCGGGCGGCGTCGCCCACCTTGGCCGCGTCCACCGGGATCTGGTCGTACGTCTCCGTGTTCATGAAGTGGTAGATGTCGCCGTCGGCGTAGAGGTACTGCATCTCGCGGCGCTCGACGCGAGCGCGGTCGAAGCGCGTGCCCGCCTGCACGGTGTGCTCGATGATGGCGCCGCTGCGAACGTCGCGCAGCTTGAGGCGCACCTGGGCGGAGCCGCGGCCCATCTTCACGTGCTCGTAGCTGAGCACGGCGTAGAGCTTGTCGTTCAGCTCGATGGTGACGCCGCGGCGCAGTTCGCCGGTGGAAATCTGGCTCAATTCATGCTCCCTCGGGCAGGGTGGATTCGAGATGGCTGAGGCGTCGCGCGCGCCCGCCCTCCAGCGTCACGATGTCCTCGATGCGCACGCCGCCCCAGCCGGGCAGGTAGACGCCGGGTTCGACGGTGAAGACCATGCCGTCCTCCAACACGTCGGTGGAGGAGGGGCCGAGGTAGGGCGGGTAGTCGTGCACGTCGAGGCCCACGCCGTGGCCGAGGCCATGCGTGAAGGCGTGGCCGAAGCCGCGCGCCTCGAGCGCGTTGGCGGCGAGGGCGTGGGCTTGCGCGCCGCTCATGCCCGCCTCGATGCCCTCGATGGCGGCGCGCTGGGCCTCGCGCACGGCCTCGTACACCTCGCGGAAGCGCGGCGGCTCCCGCTCCAGCCAGAAGGTGCGCGTGAGGTCGCTGCAGTAGCCCTCCAGCTCGGCCCCCCAGTCCACCACCACGGGCTCGCCGGGGGCGAAGGGGCGGTCGGAGAGGTCGGCGTGGGGCATGGCCCCGCGTTCGCCCGCGGCCACGATCGGCTCGAAGGAGAAGCCGCGCGCGCCGCCGCGTTTGACGGCGGCCTCGAGGGCGGCGGCGAACTGGCGCTCGGTGATGCCCGGCGCGGCGGCGGCGCGCACCTCGCGGAAGGCGCGCTCGGCGATGGCGATAGCCTCCTTGATGAGCGCCAGCTCGGCCGCGTCCTTGCGCGCGCGCAGGCGCTCGACGACGGGCGGCGCGGGCGCGAGTTCGGGGCGGTCGGCGGCGGGCATGGCCTCCACCGCGTCGCGCAGGGCGAGGAAGTCGCCGTAGCTGAAGTCGGCGCGCGAAAGGCCGAGGCGCTTGCCCGCGACCCCCGCCGCCGCCGCGAATTCGGGGAACCAGGCGGCCAGCGGCCCCTTCACGTCGAGCACCGTGAAGCCGCGCGGCTCGGCCTCGCGGCGCGCCTGCGCGGCGTAGCGCGCGTCCACGGCCAGCACGGCGGCGGTGGCGGACACGGCGGCGTGGCCGCTCGACCCCGTGAAGCCGGTGAGGTAGCGGCGATTGGCCGAGTGGCGGTGGTTGACGTCGTCCACGGGGCTGGCGGCGCAGAGGCCGTCCAGGCCCGCCTCGTCGAGGGCCTCGCGCACGCGCGCGAGCCGTTCCGCGGAGTGCGGCGCGCCGCTCACGGTTCCAGTGTAGCGCCCGACGCGGTCGCGGGGGGCGCGCCCAGGCGGTCCAGCAGCAGGTTGGCGGCGGCGGCGTAGCCCGCGCGTCCCAGCCCCGCCACCTGCCCGGCGCAGACGGCGGCGATGAGCGAGCGGCGGCGGAAGGGTTCGCGCGCGTGCACGTTGGAGAGGTGCACCTCGACCACGGGCGGGGCGATGGCCTCGATGGCGTCGCGCAGGGCCACGGAGGTGTGCGTGAGCGCGCCCGCGTTGAGGATGACGCCGGCGGCGCGATGGCGGTGTTCGTGCAGGAAGTCGACGAGCGCGCCCTCGTGGTTGCTCTGGAAGGCGAGCACGGCGGCGCCGCGCGCGTTGGCGGCGGCGGCCACGCCGGCCTCGATGGCGGGCAGGCCGTCGCGCCCGTAGAGGTCGGGGCGGCGCTCGCCGAGCAGGTTGAGGTTGGGGCCGTGCGCGAGCAGCAGGAGGGGGGCGGCGCTCACGAGGCGCGACGGCCCGCGCGGGCGCGCTTCAGCGCCTTCTCGCCCAGTTCGGCCCAGGCATCCTCCGACACCTCGGCCTGCCGCGCGCGGCTCACGTGCGTGTAGATCTGCGTGGTGGCGGCGGAGGTGTGGCCGAGCAGGTCCTGCACGATGCGGATGTCCGCGCCGCCGTCCAGCAGGTGCGTGGCGAAGGTGTGGCGCAGCAGGTGGGGGTGCACCTCGCGCGGGATGCCCGCCGCCAGGGCGTGGTGGCGCACCATCATCTGCACGGCGCGGTCGGACATGCGCACGCCCCCGCTGCGGCTGATGAAGAGGGCCGTCCCGGCGTCCTTGACCATGGCCGGACGGCCCGTCTCCAGCCAGGCGGACAGGGCGCGCACGGCGGGCTCGCCGAAGAGCACGACGCGCTCCTTGTCGCCCTTGCCGCGCACGATGGCCTGCCCCTCGATCAGGTCCACGTCGCCCACGTCGAGGCCGGTGAGCTCGGAGATGCGCACGCCCGCACCGTAGAGCAGCTCGAGGATGGCGCGGTCGCGCACGCCCCGCGGCGTGGAGGCGTCGGGCGTGTCGATGAGCGTGCGCAGGTGGGGCGGCTCGACCACCTTCGGCAGCCGCTTCGGCTTCTTCGGCAGGGCCACGCCGTAGAGCAGGTCCCGTTCGGTCGCGCCCTCGCGATGCAGGAAGCGGTAGAAGCCGTGGACGGTGGTCGTGCGGCGGGCGACGGAGGCGGGGGCCATGCCCGCCTCGCGCAATTCGCCCAGGTAGACGCGGAAGCGCGCGCGGTCGATGGCCAGCGGATCGGTGCCGTCCGCCGCGCAGGCGCGCAGGAAGTGGCGCACGTCGGCGCCGTAGTTGCGGATGGTGTAGGCCGAACGCCCGCCCGCGCGCAGCTCGCGCAGGTAGGCGTCGAGGAAGGCCTCGGCGGTCTTGTGCGCGGGCGGGTCGGCGACGGCGGCCATGCACCGAGGATAGCGGCGCGCGCGGTCAGGGTCGATTGCGTCAGCTGGCGCGACGGCGGCGCGTCCCGCCCGAGCGGCGCGCGCCGCGACCGCGGGCGGGACGCGCCTTGGCCTTTTCGGCGGCCTCGGCGCGCTCCTCGGCGCTGCGCGCGGGGGCCATGGCGTCGGGCTCGATGCTGTTCGTGGTGTAGGTGCAGTCGGGGTAGTTCCAGCAGCCGTAGAAGACGCCGCGCCCGCGCCCGCGCATGCGCTTGGCCACCAGCTGGCCGTTCGGCTCCTCCGGGCAGGCCACGCCCACGGGCGCGCTCGACCGGAATTCGCACGCCTTCTTCTCGCGCTTCACGCAGTCGATGTATTCGCCGTAGGGGCCGTTCTTCAGCTCCGTGGCGGACCCGCAGCGGGGGCAGGCCCATTCCGAGGGGCGCGGCGCGGCCTGCGGCTGCGGCTCGCCCTCCGCCGTGAGGGGCATGGAGTTGCGGCATTCGGGGAAGCGCGCGCAGCCGAGGAACTTGCCGGTGCGGCTCCAGCGCACGAGCATCTTCCCCTCCCCGCATTTGGCGCAGACGATGTCGGTCTCCTCGACCTGCTTCCCGGCCTGCTGCTTGGCGGTGGCGAGGGCCTCGTCGAACGGCCCCCAGAAGCCGCGCACGACGGCGTCGTAGCGCTGCCCGCCGCCCGCGATGGCGTCCAGTTCGCCCTCGATCTCGCTGGTGAAGGGCACGGCCACGTAGCGGTCCATGTGCTCGACGAGCAGGTCGTTGACCACGAAGCCGAGCTCCTGGGGCACGAGCTGGCGTCCCTCGCGCGCCACGTAGGCGCGGTTGAGCACCTTCTGCACGATGGAGGCGTAGGTGCTGGGCCGCCCGATGCCCTCTTCCTCCAGCGCCTTCACGAGCGTGGCCTCGGTGAAGCGCGGGGGCGGCTCCGTGAAGTGCTGGGCGCCATCGACGGCGCGGCGTTCGAGCGCGTCGCCCGCGGCCACCGCGGGGATGGTCCCGGCGGTCTCGCCGTCGTTGGCCGCGCCCTCCTCGTCGGGGTGGATGCCGTGGGCGGCGAGGTGGCCCGCGAAGACGAGCCGCTGGGCGCTGGCGCGGAAGCCGCCGCGGAGTTCGCCGCCCTCGCGCGCCTCGATTTCGACGGCGACGGTGGCGTAGCGGGCGTCGGCCAGCTGGCTGGCCATGAAGCGCTCCCAGATGAGCGTGTAGGCGCGCAGCTGGTCGCGGTCGAGCACGCCCCGCAGCGTGTCCGGCGCGCGCGCGGGCGAGGTGGGGCGGATGGCCTCGTGCGCCTCCTGCGCGCCGCGCGCCCGCGAGCGGTAGACGCGCTCCTTCGCGGGCACGAAGTCCGCGCCCCAGCGCCGGGCCGCCCAGGCGCGCGCCTCGCGGCGGGCCACGGGGGAGACGCTGAGCGAGTCCGTGCGCATGTAGGTGATGAGGCCGGTCGGGCCCTCGCCGGGAAGCGTCACGCCCTCGTACAGCTGCTGCGCCATGGCCATGGCCCGCTGCGCGCCCATGCCGAGGCGGTTGTTGGCCGCCTGCTGGTAGCTGCTGGTGGTGAAGGGCGGCGCGGGACGGCGCTTGCGCTCGCCCGTCTTCACCGACGCCACGGCGAAATCGGAGCGCCGCAGGACGGCGAGCAGGGCGTTGGCGGCGGCCTCGTCGGGGAGGTCGCGCTTCTCGTCCAGCTTCTTCACGCCGGGCAGGGAGACGAGCCGCGCCTCGAACTCCTCGCCGTCCCTGGCCAGGCGCGCGGCGACGGTCCAGTACTCGCGCGGCACGAAGGCCTGGATTTCGCGCTCGCGCTCCACGATGAGGCGCAGGGCCACGCTCTGCACGCGGCCCGCGCTGGCATGGCGCGCCACCTTGCCGCCCACGAACCACGTGAGCGGGTAGCCGATCAGGCGGTCGAGCACGCGGCGCGTTTCCTGCGCCTCGATCAGCCCGCGGTTCAGCTCGCCCGGGCTCTGGAAGGCGGCCTCGATGGCGGGTTTGGTGATCTCGTGGAACACAACGCGGTTCGTCTTGTCCGCGGGGATGTCCGCCGCCTCCACGATGTGCCAGGCGATGGCCTCCCCCTCGCGGTCCGCGTCCGTGGAGAGGTAGACGCGCTCGGCTCCGGCGGCGGCGGCCCTGATCTGGTCGATGACGTCCTTCTTGTCGTCGAGCACCACGTAGGTGGGTTCGAAGGAGCCGCCCTTCACGTCCACGCCGTAGCCGCGCTGGGGCAGGTCGCGCACGTGGCCCACGGAGGCGATGACGCGGTAGTCCGCGCCGAGGATGCCCTCGATGGTGCGCGCCTTGGCGGGCGACTCCACGATGACGAGGTTGGGCGCGCCGCCGCTCGCGGACGCGCGCTTCCCCTTCGCCGTGGCCGTGGCCGCCCGTTTCGCCATCGATGCGCTCCTTCGCGGGCGTCCCGTCGCGGGGACGCCGCCGCACGGGTGAGCGTGAAAGGGGAACGGCGATAGTGTCAAGCAGGCGGCGCGCGCTACTGCCCCGACGGCCCGGACGGCGGGGGCGTGGCGGCGGGGGTGGATGTGGCGGACGGCGGCGGCGTGGGGATGGCGGTTGGAGTGGCCGTTGCCGTTGGCGCGGAAGTCGTGGTGGGCGTAGGCGTGGGGGTGGCCTCCTCGCCCGTGCCCGTTGGCCGGAAGATCGGCGGCGGGGGCGTGGGCGCGCGCGTGAAGGTCGCCCGCAACGTCAGGCTGACCGTCAGGCGGATGCGCGCGATGTTCGTGCGCGGACATGCCGTCGCGCCGCTCACGCCGAATGAGGGCGTCCATCCCGAGAAACACCAGCCGCGCGACGCCACCGCGGATGCGGCCACGGTCGTCCCGCACCTGACGGTCGTGGTGCCGCCCACGATCCCGCTCCCGCTCCCCACCAGGACCAGCAGCGTGCAGTAACGCACGGGCGTTGCGACGACAGGGGGAGCGGTAGGCGTGTCCGTGGGCGTGGTGGCAGGAGTGGCGGTGGCGGTGGCAGTGGGCGTAGCTGTGGCGGCGGGCGTAGCTGTGGCGGTGGCAGTCGCAGTGGCCGTCTTCGTGGCGGGCGTGTCGGTGGGCTCTTCCGTGGCGGTCGTAGTAGTGGAGGTGTCGGTGGGCTCCTCCGTGGCGGTCGTAGTGGTGGAGGTGTCGGTAGGCTCTTCCGTGGCGGTTGTCGTGGTGGAGGTATCGGTGGGCTCTTCCGTGGCAGTCGTGGTGGTGGCCGTGGACGGCCCGGTGGTTGTGGCCGTCACGGCGGTAGATGCTTCGGTGGACGCAGGAGTTGGAGTGGGGGCTCGCCACGGCGAGGGATAGGCATTCTTGAAATCTTGAATGTCGCGGGGAGTTAGCGCCAGCCGCGTGATATTGCAAGCAGCAATCGCCGTTGTATTATTCATTAGAGAGCGAGAATTACTATCGCTAGCGGGAAGGACCGTTACGCCGGGCTTGTGCCAATCAGGATCCGATCCTTCGCAGTGGTAATCACGAAGACCCAGAACATGACCCATCTCGTGCGCGATATCACGCACAAGTGTAAAAGGCTTGCTCGCATCTACGGCAGGCTTATGTCCTGAGAATTGGATGATAAGTTTCATCCTTCCTATGAATGTTCCATCATTGCGAGGATACTCCCTGATACAACCATGTGCAGCAGTATTAGGACAACCTTCCGCTTTTTCTGCATCAGTCATCCCTAGACGATCCGGATCAAAGTACTTCACTATCACATAATCGATGCGATCCCTTGAATTGGATGATGCAGAACAGAAGGAGAATGATTTTTGCCACTTAAACACATCATGATCGAGATAGGAGGAAAGCGAATCATTCCATAGTCTTACTGCCGCCTCAGTAGACTTGGGGTAATTGTTACTACAGACATCAATTGGATCTCCAAGATTGACATTCGCAGCGATATGAGGAGAGAACCACAGGTATGCCGAGCCAGTGGTGTGGTTATCAGCACTGGTATTTTCCATAATCCCCGTGATGACAATACCAATGGCTGCCATCATAATGATCAGGCAGGCGTACTTCATTTGTTCGGCTCCAATCGCGCCGATGATCCGATCCTATCAAAGATCGTTGGCGTATCATTTTCTTCAGCACTGGAACCACTCACAGCAGTACTTGGCACATAATTGACCACCACGGTCGAATCATGTCGCCGAATACATAGTCTTGAATTCAATTTCGTGGCGTCCGAGAGGCAATACGTGATGCCCCACTGCCCATCGAAGGACATGTAGTCGAATCTTATCTGGTGGACACCAACCGGAATGTCGACGATTAGATCCAACAGATCGCTCGTTCCTAGCTGGTATGTCCCTCCGGATGTGAGAAACATTCCTTCGGAGACAATCGGTACGGCACAGTAGTTGAGACTGCGCGCCGTCCTGAGCGTCGAGATGTCATTCGCCGTGATCAACCGCAGTCGCTCGGGCACGCAGCCGGTGAGGGAGTTGCCCGACAGCTTCAGCTCCGTCAGCGCCGTCAGGCTCCCCAACTGCGTGGGGATGCTCCCGCCCAGCCGGTTGTTCTCCAGACGCAGCCTCGTCAGCGCCGTCAGGTTCCCCAACTCCGTCGGTATGCTCCCGCTCAGCCGGTTCCCCCCCAGATTGATCTGCGTCAACGACGCCAGACCACCCAGCTGCGTCGGGATGCTCCCGCTCAGGCTCGCACCGGTGAAGGACAGCACCCGCAGCTTCGCCAGGTTCCCCAGCTGCGTCGGCAGCGCCCCGCTCAGCCCCGTCCTCCACAGCCACAGGTACTCCAGCTTCGTCAGACCCCCCAGCTGCGTCGGCAGCGACCCCGTCAGCGCGTTGCCCGCCAGGTCGATGTAGGTGAGCGCCGTCAGATTCCCCAGCTGCGTGGGGATGACCCCCGTCAGGCCGTGGCCGTTCAGGTCCAGACGCCTCAGCCCCGTCAGGTTCCCCAGCTGCGTCGCCAGCGCCCCGTTCAGCTTGCTCGTCCGCTTCCCACCGTGAATGCGAATCGCCGTCACCCGCTTCGGCGTCCCCCCGACCGTGATCCCCTCCCACGACGCCAGCGCCAGCGTCGGGCTCCAGTTCAGCCCGTCCGTCCCCGCCAGCGTCGTCTCGATGGCCAGCAGCGTGTCGCAGTCCGTCGCCAGCTGCGCGTTCGCCGTGCGCGTCCCGCCCAGCGTCGTGGCCGTGCACGTCGGCGGGTTCGACGGCAGCGTCGTGACGGGCGTGGCCGCAGTCGTGGGCGTGGCCGCAGACTGCGCGCCCGCGCCGGGGGCGTTCCCGCGCGTCATGCCGATGGCCAGCGCCAGCCCCACCACGCCCAGCGAAACGCCGAGCGTCAGCCCGAACCGCAGCCAGCGTGCGCGCATGGCCCGCAACCTCTCCCGCAAGACTAGGCACGCCGTAGAACGCCCGTCAAACGGCCCGCTCAGCGCGGGGGCAGCAGGTCGCGCAGTTCGGCGGCGTAGGCGCGCTCCACCTCCTGCTCGACGCGCTCCTGGAAGCGGCGGTAGGCGGCCACCAGCGCCTCCGCGTCGGGCGTGAGCGCCGTGCGTCCCCCGCCCGCGCCCCCCACCTCGGAGCGCACCAGCGCGCGCCCCATGTTCGCCTCCAGCTCCTTCACCTTGCCCCACGCGCGGCGGTAGCTCAACCCCAGCCCGGCGGCGGCCTCCGCCAGCGAACCCGTCTCCGCCACCAGCTCCAGCAGGCGCACGCGGTAGTCCGACATGACCAGCCGCCCGTCCGCCTCCAGCCACAGCTTCTGGCGCGGCGCGGTCATCGTCGCACGCCCGGCGCGGCTAGCCGTTCAGGTCGTTGCGGGCGGTCTGCACGGCGTGGACGTGGGCGAAGTCGTTGATCGTGAGGACGGCCTGTCGCTCCCCGGCCACGCGCACGGTGGTGATGGACGTGTGGTGCAAGGGCAGCACCTGGTCGATGCGCGTGTCAAGGGCCTCGGCGAGGAAGCTGTTGATCACGCCCGCGTGGCACGCGACGGCCACGCGACGCCCCTCGCTGGCCGCCGCGATCTCGCGGATGGCGGCCACCACGCGGCGGCGGAAGGCCCCCACGTCCTCGGAATCGGGCCAGGTGGCGTAGCGGCGCGTGCGGTTGGCCTCGCGCATGAGCGCCACGAAGCGCTCCTGGCCGTAGTGGTCGATGACGCCGAGGTGGTCGGGCACGCCGCGGAACTGGTCGATCTCGCGCAGCCCCTCGTGCGTCACCGGCTCGAGGCCGTGGCGGTTGGCCACGGCGCGGGCCGTCTCGCGCGCGCGGCTGAGGGGGCTGCACCAGACGGCGTCGAGCGCGGTCCCGGCGAGCCGCTCGCCGAGCGCGCGCGCCTGCTCCCGCCCCTGCGCCGAGAGGGGCGCGTCGAGCACCTCGCCGACGGGCATGTTGGCGGCCAGCTGCTGTTCGCCATGGCGCAGCAGCAGCAGCTCGGCCATGCCATCAAGCGGGGCGAAGGGGTTGGAGAGGTCGACCATGCGCACGCGGCGCGGGCTGGCGGAATCGGGCATGGCCCCATGCTGGCACCGTCGCCGCCTACGGGCCAGCGGGGGGGCGCAACGCCGCGCTAGAGGCCCCGCGCGCGACGCGCGTTCAGACGACGCTCAGCCTCCAACGCAGCCGCTTTCGTCGGGTACCGCTTCGTGTAGAGAACCACCAGACGGGGCCAAGTCCGACGGTGCTGTGCGATGCGCTGCTTCAGGTCACGGGTAACCCCACTGCGAAGCGGGTTCCGGTAGCGCTTGTCACGCCTGTCAATCGTGTAGACCCAGTGCGGCGTGTCATCTGGCTTGGGCATGGCTAGGCTCCTCCCAACATCGGTTCCCGTAAGGAAGGATAGCACATCCCCACGCCCGCGCAAGCGGCGTGCGGCCAGCGTGGCGATATTGGATGCGGGCCGCAGGCTGGCGCGGCTCGCGGCGTTAGCGGTAGATGGATGCCGCCATCGCGGGCCACCGTCACCGTCTACGCCAGCGCGAACTACGCGGGATCAGTCGAGGAACCCTGTGTCTCGCGGGTGCCAGTTTCGGAACTGTGAAGGAGATGAAAGCACAAGAGTCATTCTGGTAGAATCGCGATATCCAGAAAGTCGTATTATTGTCAGTAGCGGAAAAAGCATATTCGAACGCATTTCCCGCGATATACCGAATTCCATTCGCAACGCAACGAGCGTGAAGGAGATCGAATTCCTTCATTGCGGGAATACTAGACTGAATAGAAGGATGTGCGTACCTGATCGTGCAAACTTCATAGCTGGGCGGAAGGATTGTCTTATTCTCGTGCCAGAAAAGACCCCTTATGATTCTAGAAACGGTTCCATTGATCCGCAATCCATCGAACCGATACGCTCGCTTGATCCGGAAGATACCCTTGTCTTCCACGATCACGGATTCGAAGTTCCTCATCATGGATTTGAGCAGCTTATAATGCTCAGGGCGCTGCATCGAGCGTAGGGTGATATCACTAGCCTCTTTGGCGTCAGGAAATTCCAAGGATTTTTCATCCATCGTCAGGGCTAGGCGCAAATATTCATCGTCTTCCGAAAAGGATTTGTTGCACTCGAGGCACGCCGGAACGCTAATGAGATTACTACGGTTGTCTTTCGCAAACATACACTTCGGCGGGACATGGTCGGCAGTGTCTGCGGGAGCAGTACCACAGTAGACGCACCGAGTGCCGGGGGAGAATCTCACCATGACTGTACCCTACCAGAACCAGCCCTTTTCGCCAAGCATTTCCGCAGCCGCGCGACTGTCCCCCTACCCTACGCCACTGTGGGGTATCGCGCCAGCACGGCAAGCGCCGTGCCCCCTGCACCGGGGCGACGGACACCCGCGACGGTATCGCTGCCCAGCGCGGGCGCTTCAGTCGCTAGCGGTGAGTGCAGCCCAACACGCGGAGGCAGACGGTGCCGCTACTGTCGTACTGGATGATGCCACAATGCCCCTGCGTCGTGGTACACGAACTTCCGCGGGGCAAGAGCTCCGTGCGGGTCGCTCTCTTGCCGCACACCGACCACTCGCCGTTGGCGTCGCGCCAGGGCACGTAGACGCCCGAAATCCGGTATGCGCCATGGCGGGTATATTCAATCTCGGGTCCCCAAGTCCCCAGCGCCTGACACTGCGCGATGAGACTGACCGTGGCCGTGGGGCTGGCCGTCGGCGTTGCGGTGGGCGTGGCCGTGGGGCTGGGCGTGGCCGAGGGCGACACGGTAGCCGTAGGCGAGGGTGAAGCCGTCGGATTGGGCGTGGGCGTGCCGCCCGTACCCCTGCTGGGTGCTCCGCCACCGTTGGACGGCACGGGTGTACCCCCGGAGGGCGAGCCGTCGCCACCGGGGACGTGGACGGGCGAAGGCACTTCCGTGGGCTGGTCGACGACGACGGGCGGCTGCGCGACGACGGGCGTGCTGGCCGGCTCCGGCGTCGCCATGGGCGTGGGCGTAGCCGTCGGGCTGGGTGAAGGCACGGGTGTAGGCGTTGGGCGGGCGCGCAGCTCGGCGTTCTCCGTGCGCAGCCGCTCCACCTGCGTCGCCAGCTCCGCGTTGCGCTCGCGCAGCTCGCGCAGCTCGGCGGACACATCGGGCGTCAGTGGCGCGTCGTGTGCCACCGTGAGCGTGAGGTCGCCGTAGCGGTAGGCCCCGCTGGCGCTCACGCCGTCCATCGCAACGGGCACCGTCCCCAAGTCGCGCCAGCTCCCGCCATCCGGGCGGGCGCTGATGTACAGGGCGCGGTCGTCGTCCACCTTCTGCCAGACGCGCACCTCGACGTTGGCCGTGCGCGTGCTCTGCGAGAGCGCGACGGCCCCGATGGCGAGCGCCAGCCCCACGGCCAGCGTGGCGATGATCCAGTTCACGAAGAGCCTCCTTGCGGCAAGGGAAGGCGTAGTCGTCGAACTGCCGCATCCGCCGTGAACCGACAAGGAGGCGCTGATGCGCCATCCCCTCGCGCGGGGGTTCAGGGCCGGAGGACGCAGCGCGCCCTGCGGCAGTTCGACGCGGTGAGCATAGGCGGGGGCTACAGAGTGGTCAAACGGCGGCGCGTGCGGGATGGCGGCGGGCGTCCGACTTTGGCGATGGCCGCGCGCTGGGCGCGACAGGCCGCCAGCAGCGCGTCCGTGTCGACGGCGACGAGATGGGGCGGGAACCGTAGGCCGCTGCGCTAGCCGCTGCCGTTGCGGCTCACGGAGGGCGGGGGCTCGCTGAACGGCTCGCCACGCGCGGCGGCGTCGTCGCGCCGCTCGATCCAGCCCTCCCACTCATGGTCCGTCTCGGCGCGAAGCTTGGCGCGATACTCCTCGCGCGAGCGCTCCAGACGGTTCTCCAGCCAGGCTGCCAGCACCATGCGCTAGCCGCTGCCGTTGCGGCTCATGGAGGGCGGGGGCTCGCTGAACGGCTCGCCACGCGCGACAGCGGCTTCGCGTCGCTCGATCCAGCCCTCCCACTCATGGTCCGTCTCGGCACGGGCTTCGGCGCGGCCCGCGACGCGCGCCTCCTCGCCAATCCTGGCGCGATACTCCTCGCGCGAGCGCTCCAGACGGTTCTCCAGCCAGGCTGCCAGCACCATGATCCACCTCGTGATCTCCGTCAGGACGACGGCGCCCGGCACGGACACCGCCGCCAGCGGGGCCGTCGCTCCCCAGATCCAGATTACCTGATCCACCCACCCCGTCACCGCATCATCCGGCCCGCGATACACGATCAGGCCCACGCCGACGCTGAACAGGATGCCGTAGATGACGAGGAAGATGTTGCGGTTGCGCGGTTCGGGCATGGGCGCATCGTAACCCCCGCGCGGCAGCGGTCAACGCGCGCCTGCGCCGTAGCGGCGGGCGGGGGAGAATCGGGGCATGGCGCTCGACCTCGACCCCGGACTGGCGGCGACGGGCAACCCCGCGCTCGTGAAGGCCATCGTCGCGGAGATGGACGGCGGCGCCATCCCCTTCGAACGCTTCATGGAGCTGGCGCTCTACCATCCGCGGCACGGCTACTACCGCAAACCCGGGCGCGTGGGGCCGTCGGGCGACTTCCTCACCAGCCCGACCGTGCACCCGATGTTCGGCTGGGCCGTGGGGGCCTGGTGCGAGTGGGTGTGGGAGGCGCTGGGGCGGCCCGATCCCTTCGCCGTCGTCGAGCCGGGCGCGGGCGAGGGGGCGCTGGCCACGGCCCTGCTGGACTGGGCGGAGGGGCGCGGCGGCGGCTTCGCCCGCGCCCTGCGCTACACCGCCATCGAGCCGAACGCGCGCGGCGGCGACCCGCGCGTGGAGTGGCGCGCGGACGCCCCCCCGCCGGCGGAGGCGGGCGTGGCGCTGGCGAACGAGCTGTTCGACGCGCTGCCCGTGCGCCTCTTCGAGGTGGGCGAGCGCGGCCCCGCCGAGGTGTACGTGCGCTGGGACGGCGCGGCCTTCGCGGAGACGCGCGGCCCCGTGGCCACCATCGACGGCGCGCCCGCATCGGGGCGCTTCGAGGCGAGCGGGCGCGCGCCCGCGACGATGGCGGCCATGTGCGCGCTGGTGCGGCGCGGCGCCGTGCTGGCCTTCGACTACGGCCATGCGGCGGAGGAGCTGTGGGCGGACTGGCGCACGGGGGGGACGCTGCTCTGCTTCCACCGGCACACGGCCCACGAGGACCCGTACCGGCACGTGGGCGAGCAGGATCTGACCGCGCACGTGAACCTGTCCGAGCTGACGGCGGCGATGGAGGAGGCGGGCATGACGGCCTTCGGGCCGGTGAGCCAGGCGTCCTTCCTCACGGAGACGGGGCTGGGGCGGCTGACGGAGGCGGCGCGCGACGACGCGGCGGAGTACTTCGCGCGGCGGCGCGCCTTCCAGCGGCTCACCGACGCCGCCGGGCTGGGGCGCGTGCGCGCGCTGGCGGGAACGCGCGGGCTGGATGGAACGCCGCCCGGCTTCGGCGGCGCGGCGTGAGCGACGGGGAGCGCGTTCCCGCCACCGACGCCCCGCCCCGCGCGACGCCGATCGCGGTCGGCGAGCCCATGCCGTCCTTCCGCCTGCCCGCCGTGACGACGGAGGGGGAGCGCATCGAGGTCACGCTGGAGCGGGCGCTGGCGGAGGGCGGCGCGCTCTTCCTCTTCTACCGCGACGACGGCATGCCCCTCTGCACGCAACAGTTGCGGGCCTTCGCGCAGGAGCGCGGGACGCTGCGGGCGGCGGGCATGCTCCCCTTCGGCATCAACACGAACGGGCTGGGGTCGCACGAGCGCTTCCAGGAGCGCGACCGCTTTCCCTTCCCCCTGCTCAGCGACTTCTTCGGGGAAGTGACGCGCGCCTGCGGACTCTGGGACGAGGACGAGCGCAAGGCGCGGCGGGCGCTCGTGGCCGTGGGGGACGACGGGACCGTGCGCCACGTGGAGCCGCACTTCAATCCGGGCAACCTCGCCGCCTTCGAGGCGCTCTTCGCCGCCCTCGGGCTGGCGTAGACTGGCCCACAACCGGCACGAAAGGGACCGACCACCCATGACGCGACGGCGGCTCCTCATCGGCGGCGGCGCGGCGGCCGCGCTCATCGCCCTGCTGATCTTCCTGCTCTGGTGGTTCCTGCTGCGCGACGACGCGCCCCCTGCGGTCACGCTGCCCGCCGCCGTCTCCTCCATCGAGGACGACGCGACCGCCACGGCGACGCCCGCCGCCTCGCCGGACGCCGCCGCCACGGCCAGCCCCGCGCCCGCCGACGCCAGCCCCGACGCGGGCGCGGCGGCGCTGGACGGCGTCTGGACGCTTTCCGACCAGGGCGAGAGCTTCGCGGGCTACCGCGTGGAGGAGGAGCTGGCCACCATCGGCTACAAGGAGGCGGTGGGGCGCACCTCCGGCATCGAGGCGTCCGTGACCATCGCGGGGGGCGAGCTGACCGCCGCCGCCATCACCGTCGACCTGCGCGGGCTGAAGAGCGACGATTCCCGCCGCGACGGCGCGCTCCGGCGCCAAGCGCTGGAGACGGACGATTTCCCCACCGCCGCGTTCGCGCTGGAGGGGCCGCTCGCCATCCCGGCGGGGCTGGCGGCGGGCGAGGCCATCGCCATGAACGCCAGCGGCTCGTTCACGCTGCACGGCGTCACGCGCGCCGTGGCCATCCCCCTCGAGGCGGAGCTGGCGGACGGCCTGCTGGTCGTGGTCGGATCGCTGCCGATCCTGTTCGCCGACTACGACATCGCACAGCCGCGCTCGCCCATCCTCGTCTCCATTGAGGACAACGGCGTCATGGAGTTCCAGCTGGTGCTGGCGAGGGGGCCCTGACGTGGAGCGCATGGGCGGCTACTCCGCCGCCGTCGTCGAGCACTTCGAGCGTCCGCGCAACGCGGGCGAGCTGGAATCGCCGGACGGCGAGGCCACGGTCTCCAACCCCGTCTGCGGCGACCGCATGCGCGTGATGCTGCGCATCGCGGACGGGCGCATCGCGGAGATGCGCTGGCTCACGCGCGGCTGCCCGCCCGCCATCGCCACCAGCTCGTGGACGAGCGAGCTGGTGACGGGCTGGACGCTGGAGCGGGCGGAGGGCCTCACGCGCGAGGCCATCGCCGAGGGCGTGGGCGGGCTGCCGCGGGACAAGCTGCACTGCAGCGTGCTCGCCGCCGACGCCCTGCGGCGCGCCATCGCCGACTACCGCCGTCGCGCCCCCTGAACGCGCCGCCGTGCGCCTTCGCGCGAACGGTCGTATGATGCGGAATCCGGCGAAAAGGAGGCGCCCGTTCCGATGCCCGATGTCCCGCTCGCGCTCTACAGCCCGCTCGCGCTGGGCGTGATCTTCGTGCTCATCTGGGCGGCCTCGACGGTGATCCTGACGATCCCCGCCTTCGCCACGCGCGGCGGCGCGCAGCTGGTCTGGCTGGGCGTGGCGGGCTTCGTGCTGACCGTGGAGGCGGCCGTGCTCATCACGCTGGCCGTGCTCAACAGCCAGGGCAAGATCCTCTAGCGGCTAGAGCAGGCGGTGGACCGGCTTGCGCCCCGGGCGCTTGTCGTAGTTGCTCTTGAACATCTCCAGCTTGTCGCGCTCGATGAGGTACTTCCCCCCGAAGAGCGTGGCCGGAATCTTCTTCTGCTTGATCAGGCGCCGCAGGCTCTGGGCGTGAATGCCCAGCACGCGCGCGCTTTCGGCCAGGTCGAGATAGTCGTCGAGCTCGGGCATGGCGTCCGCCTCTCCGCAATCACGCGGCGACCGAAACGATCATCCGCGTAGGCGATAGATGGACGGTAGCAGGGTCCGCGCCGGACGTCCAGCGGGGGCCGGCAGGTGGCCGTGGCGCGGGCTTCGGCTATGCTCGGCGCATGGCCTCCGTGCTGTGGCTGGATTTCGAGGGCGTCGCCGTGGAGGCGGGGCTGACGGAGGCCATCGTGGCCGAGTTCGCCGCGCGCCCGCCCGAGCACGGCGCGGACACGCCGGAGACGGCGCTGGCAGCGGCCATCGCCGAATTCGAGGCCCCGCGCGAGGAGGTGGAGGCGCGCGTGCGCGAACTGGCCCGCCCGCGCCCGGGCTTCGCCGAGCTGGTGGGCTGGGCGCAGTGGCACGGCTGGCTGCCCGTCGTGGTCACGCTGGCGCCCGACGTGTGCGTGGACGCCGTGCTCGACGAGGCGGGCTTCGACCGCGTGGCGCGCCACTGCGGGCGCACGCGGCAGGTCTACCGCTGGCGGCTCACGCACGCCAGCCCGCGCGGCGTGGAGCTGGACGAGGGCTTCCTGCTCTCCTACGCCGCCGCCTTCCGCGACGCGGGCGACTGCGTGGCGCACGTGGGCGCGGACGCCGCGGGCGCGGAGGCCGCGCGCCTGGCCGCCGCCATCTGCGCCGACGGTCCGTTGCTGGCGGCGCTGGACGGGGGCGAGCGCGTGCACGCCTTCGGAACGCTGGACGAGGCGCGGGCGTTGCTGGAGCGCGAGGGGGAGGGTTGGCGGGCCGCCTTCGCCGCCGGGCGCTAGCCGTCGGGCAGGGCGCGGGCCATCACCACGAGGTCGCGCTCGACGCCCGCGCGGTCCGTCACCCAGCCCGCGAGCACGGCCTGCTCGTGGAAGCCGAGGCGCTCGAAGACGATGCGCGCGGTGGCCTGATCGACCGTCATCTGGGCGGTCAGCGTGCGCACGCCGAGGGCGGGGGCGACGTGGCGGATTTCGCCCGCGAGGGCCGCGCCCACGCCCGTGCCGCGGTAGTCGGGGTGCACGTTGATGCGAATCTCGCCCACGTGGCGGGTCCAGCGCGCGGGCTCGGTGTGCAGGCTGGCGTAGCCGACCACGACGCCGCCCACCTCGGCCAGCACCGTGAAGGCCGCGCCCCCGGCGATCTCCGCCAGCCAGTCCGCCACCACCTCGGGCGCGGTGATGTCCTCGCGCAGGAAGAGCAGGTCGTCCTCCGGCAGGGCGCGGGCGAAGGCCAGCACGGCCTCGCCGTCGTCCGCCGTCATGGGGCGGAAGACGATGGCCGTGCCGTCGCGCAGCAGGGCGTTCGTGGGGTAGCGGTCGGCGAGGTCGTCGCGCGTGGGCATCTCCGCCCCAGTATAGCGGCGCGCGGGCGTGAAGGCATGGCACGCCAGCCGCGGCAGGGCCGGATACTTGCGAAGCGAGGGATCGCGCGCGGCCTCGTCGCAGCGCCAGAAGCGCGATCCGCGCGCGCTGGACACGACGCGCGCGTGCCGGCAAAGGCCACAGAGTCCGGCGGGCGGGCCGCTCACCCGCGCAGGCGCGCGCCCAGCTCCCGTTCGAGGCGGCGCAGCAGCCCCTCCTCCAGCCGCGCGGCATCGCGCTCGGCGAGGGTGCGGTCGTCCGCGCGGAAGCGCACCGCCAGCGCCAGCGACTTCATGCCCGCGGGCACGCCCGCGCCGCGGTACTCGTCGAACACCTCGGCGCTGGCGCTGGCCCCGCGCGAGCGGTGCGAACGCACGAGCTCGAGCAGGGCGGACGCGGGCGTGGCCTCCGGCACGATCAGCGCCAGGTCGCGGCGCACCTCCGGATAGCGGCCCGGCGGCGCGTAGGCGGGGCGCTCCGGCAGGGCGCGCGCCAGCGGCTCGATCCACAGCTCGAAGAGGAAGACCGGCTCGTCGATGCCGAAGGCGGCGGCGGTGTCGGGATGGGCCTGCGCGACGACGCCGACGGCCTCGCCCCCGACGGAGACGGCGGCGGTATGGCCGGGCAGCAGCCCGTGGGCCTCATCCGGCGCGAAGGCCGCCTCCGCGCCGAGCGCACCGAGCAACGCCTCGACCGCGCCCTTCGCGTCGAAGAAGTCGAGCCGTTCGGGGCCGGGCCGCGACCAGCGCCCGCCGCGGTGGCCGCCGAGCGCGGCGCAGAGCACGGGCCGCTCGTGCGGCAGGTCGCCCTCGACGGGCAGGTACTCCACGCCCACCTCGAAGAGGCGCAGGGCCGTCTCCTCGTGGCGGCGGTTGGCGGCCCAAGCGGCGAGCAGCGAGCCGCGCAGCGAGGTGCGCAGCAGGGCGTGCTGCGAGGCCACGGGATTGGCCGCCGCCAGCGGGCGCGCGCGCTCGTCGTCGTCGGGCGGGACCACGCGCGCCAGCTCCTCCGCCGAGGTCAGGGTGTAGCTCACGATCTCCTGGAAGCCGAGGCCCGCGGACAGCTGGCGGGCGCGCTCGCGCACGGCCTCGACCGGGCGCGGGGGCGACTCCGGCAGCGCGCCCCGCAGCGTGGTGGCGGGCAGGCGCTCGTAGCCGTGGACGCGGATCAGCTCCTCCACGAGGTCGTCGGCGCGCGCCACGTCGGGGCGCCAGAACGGCGGCGTCACCGCGCAGGCGTCCGCGCCCTCCTCCACGGCGAAACCGAGCGCGGCGAAAATGCGGAGCGCGTCCGCGCGGTCGATGGCCATGCCCAGCACCTGCTCGATGCGCGCGTCCGCGAGCGTGATGCGGGGAGCGGGCGCGGGCGCGGGATAGACGTCGACGATGCCCGCCGCCGGACGCCCGCCCGCGACCCGTTCCAGCAGGTGGAGGGCGCGCGCCTGGGCCTGGGGCGCGAGTTCGGGGCCGATGCCCTTCTCGAAGCGCAGGGACGCCTCGCTGCGCAGCTTCAGGCGCGTGGAGGCGCGGCGGATGGCGCCGGGATGGAAGTTCGCCACCTCGAGCAGGACGGTGGTGGTCGCCGCCGAGACCTCGCTGTTGCCCCCGCCCATGATGCCGGCCAAACCCACCGGCCCGCCGCCGTCGCAAATCACGAGCGTCTCCGCGTCGAGCTCGCGCTCCACGCCGTCGAGCGTGGTGAGCCGCTCGCCGGGGCGCGCGCGGCGGGGGCGCAGTTCGCCGCCGCGCACGAGGGCGTGGTCGAAGGCGTGCAGGGGCTGGCCCGTCTCCAGCATCACGTAGTTGGTCACGTCGACCACGTTGTTGATGGGGCGCATGCCCGCGCGCAGCAGGCGCTGCTGCATCCAGGGCGGCGAGGGGCCCACTTCAACGCCCTCGATGACGCTGACGGTGAAGCGCGGGCAGAGATCGGGCGCTTCGATTTCGACGGACACGAACCCGCCGACGCCGCGCCCGGAGTCTCCGTGCGAGCGGTCGGGTTCGCGCAGGGGCTTGCCCGTGACGGCGGCCACCTCGCGCGCGAAGCCGAGCACGCCGAGCAGGTCGGCGCGGTTCGCCCAGGTCGAGACGTCGAACACGACGTCGCCGAGGGCCTCGACGAGGGGCGCGCCCGCACGCGCGTCGGCGGGCAGCACGAGGATGCCGTCGTGGTCGTCGCCCAGTCCCAGCTCGCGCTCGCTGAGCACCATGCCCGCCGACTCCACGCCGCGGATGGCGCGCAGCTTCAGGCGGGCGGGCCGCCCCGTGTGGCCGTCGATGAGCGTGGCGCCGCCGGCGGCGAAGGCGACCTTCTGGCCGGGGGCCACGTTGGGCGCGCCGCAGACCACCGTGCGCGGCCCCTCGCCCGCCTCCACCGTGGCCAGACGCAGGCGGTCGGCGTTGGGGTGGAGTTCGACGGCGAGCACCTCGGCCACGCGCACGAGCGCCGGATCCCAGTCCGCGCCGATGGTCTCCCAGCCCTCCACCTCGGCGATGGAGGCGGTCACGCGACGCGCGAATTCGGCCGGTTCGAGGTCGACCTCGACGTAGTCGCGCAGCCAGGAGAGCGGCAGTTTCATGGCTGTTGGCCTTTGGCCGTCGGCTGTTGGGTTCCGCCGAGGCGCTGGATGAAGCGCTGCAGCATGCGTTTCACAACCCTCTTTTAAAACTGGCGCAGGAAGCGCAGGTCGTTCTGGTAGAAGTGGCGGATGTCCTCGATGCCCCAGCGCAGCATGGCCACGCGCTCGATGCCCACGCCGAAGGCGAAGCCCGTGTGCCGCGCGGAGTCGTAGCCCGCGTTCTCGATGATTTCGGGATGGACCATGCCCGCGCCCAGTATCTCGATCCAGCCCGTGCCGTGGCAGGTGCGGCAGGCGCTCCCGTCCGCGCGGCAGAGGAAGCAGTCGATGGCCATCTCCACGCCGGGCTCGACGAAGGGGAAATAGCTGTGGTGGAAGATGATCTCGCGGTCCGCGCCGAAGAGGCGGCGGGCGAAGGCGTAGAGCGTGCCCTTCAGGTCGCTCATGCGCACGCCCTCGTCCACGGCCAGCCCCTCGATCTGGGTGAGCATCCACTCGTGCGTGGCGTCCGTCGCCTCCTGCCGGTAGCACTTGCCCGGCACGATCACGCGCACGGGCGGCTCGCTCCGCTCCATGACGCGGATCTGGTTGGGCGAGGTGTGCGTGCGCAGCAGCATTTTGCGTTCGCCCCCGATGAGCGTGTCGATCCAGATGGTGTCCCACATGTCGCGCGCGGGGTGGTCCTCGGGGATGCGCACGGCGTCGAAGTTGTAGGCGGCCCACTCCGCCTCCGGCCCCTCGAACACGCGGAAGCCCATCTCCGCGAAGACTGCGACGCAGTCGTTCAGCGTTTGCGTGACGGGGTGCAGGCGGCCTGCGGCCTGGGGGCGTCCGGGCAGCGTCACGTCGAGCGCGGCCTCGCCGGAGAGGGCGGCCACGGCGCGCGCGCGGGCATCCTCCTCGCGCGCCGCGAACTCGCGCTCCAGCAGCGCCTTCAGCTCGTTCAGCCCCTTGCCGAGGGCGGCGCGCTCCTCGCGGGGGGCGTCCCCCAGGGCGCGCAGGCGCAGCGTCAGGCGTCCGTCGCCGCGCCCCAGCCAGTGCGCGCGCCAGGCCGCCCGCGCCTCCGCGCCGTCCGCCCCGGCGAGCGCCGCCAGCGCCTGCGCGCGCAGTTCGTCGATGCCGGGCTCGCCCGCGTCCATCGCGGGGAGCGTACGGCAGGGAACGGACACGGGCGAACGCGGCGGGAAGGTAAAGAAGGGGGACACGCGCGCAAGGCGGCGGGCTGCCAGAGTGGAGCGCATGACGATTCGCCGCCGCCCGCTCCGCACCTTCGCCCCGTTGGCCGTCCTCGCGACGCTGGCGCTGATCCTCGCCGCCTGCGGCGACGGCGGGGGCGACGCGCCCCCCGATTCCGCCACGGCGGCGGCGGCGGGCGACGCGCGCGAGGCGGCGGACACGCCCGCGTCCACGCCCGAAGCGGCCGAATCGCCCGCGGAGACCCCGGCGGAAGCGGCAGCGGCGGAGACGGCCACCGCCACGCCCACGCCGAAGCCGACGCCCACGCCCCCCGCCGAGTCGCGCGCGGGCACGGTGCCCGCCCCCGATTTCCCCGACGGCCTCACGTGGTTCAACGTGAGCGAGCCGCTCACGCTCGAGCGGCTGCGCGGCAAGATGGTGCTGCTCGATTTCTGGACGCAGGGCTGCATCAACTGCCAGCACATCTTCCCCGACCTGGAGCGGCTGGAGGAGGAGTTCGGCCACAGCCTGGCCGTCATCGGCGTCCACTCCGGCAAGTATTCGGAGGAGCAGGAGGACGCCGCCGTGGCCGAGGCCATCGCGCGCTACGGGCTGAAGCACGCGGTGGTGAACGACCCCGACTTCGTCGTCTGGCGGCAGTGGGGGGCGCGCGCCTGGCCCACGGTGGCGCTCATCGACCCGCGCGGCAACTTCGTCTACGGGCGCGCGGGCGAGGGCGTCTACGAAGCCTTCCATCCCATCATGGAAAGCCTGTACGCCGAATTCTGGCACCTCGACCTGCTCGACGAGACGCCCCTGCCGCTGGCGCTCGACGCCCGCACGGCATCCACCTTCCTCTCCTTCCCCAGCGAGGTGCTGGCGGACGAGGCAGGCGACCGCCTCTTCATCGCCGACGCGGGCCACCACCGCATCGTCGTCACCGACCTCGACGGGCGCGTGCTGCAATCCTTCGGCACGGGCGAGCCCGGGCTGGTCGACGGCGATGCCGCCGAGGCCCGCTTCCGCGATCCGCAGGGCCTCGAACTGTCGCCCGACGGCGGCACGCTGTGGGTGGCCGACACGCGCAACCACGCCCTGCGCGCCATCGACCTCGCCTCCGGCCAGGTGACGACCATCGCGGGCACGGGCGAGCAGGTGCGCTCGCTGGTCGCGGGGATGGACGCGGCGGACACGGGGCTCAACTCCCCGTGGGACGTCCATTACCACGAGGGCGTCCTCTACATCGCCATGGCCGGCTCACATCAGCTGTGGGCGCTCGATCTGGAGCTGGACCTGCTCAGCGTCTTCGCGGGCACGCGGCGCGAGAACATCGACGACGGCCACCGCCTCGACGAGGCCACGCTGGCGCAGCCCAGCGGCATCACCGGCGACGATACCTACGTGTACTGGGTGGACGCCGAGTCCAGCTCGCTGCGGCGCGTGCCCTACGCGGGCACGGGCGACGTGGAGACGCTCATCGGCACGGGCCTGTTCGACTGGGGCGACATGGACGGTCCCGCCGATTCGGCCCAGATCCAGCACCCGCAGGGGCTGGCGCTGGCGGGCGGCGTCATCTACCTGGCCGACACCTACAACCACAAGGTGCGCGCCTACAGTATCGCGGGGGACGACGTGCGCACGGTGGCGGGCACGGGCGAACGGGGCTGGCTGGACGCCACCGGCGCGGACGCCGCCTTCATCGAGCCGAACGCGCTCAGTCTGGCGCGCGGGCGGCTCTACTTGGCCGACACGGGCAACCACGTGATCCGTCTCATCGACCCGAACGGCGGGGAGGTCTCCACGCTGCCGCTCACGAACCTGGCGGCGGCCAGCCCGCCCCTGCCCGACGACGGCGTGCTGCGCGTGACGCTGCCGGCGCAGACGGTGGCCCCCGGCGTGGGCACGCTGCGCATCATCGTGCGCACGCCCGACGAGTTCCACCTGAACAGCGTGGCCACCTCGCGGCTGGAGCTGGCGGCCAGCAACGCGCAGGTGGCCGAGCTCAGCGAGACGCTGCTCACCTGGCAGACGGACGAGCCCATGATCGCCATCCCCGTGCCCGTGGACCTGCGCGAGGGCGAGGCCACCATCACGGGCGAGGGCGTGGTCTACTACTGCCGCGAGGGCGAGGCCGCGCTCTGCCAGATCCAGCGGCTGGAGCTGATCGCGCCCCTGCACGTGGACGCGGACGCCCGCGCCGGGGAGATCGTGATCGAGTACGCGCTGCCCGCCACGGAGCCCACCTACGGCGGTTCTTGACAGCGGCGGTGGGGCGGCGAATCATGGCCCCCACCAACGGAGGTGCGCCAATGGTGCGAGGCTATGTCCTGATCGAGACCGACGTGGGCAGCGCGAAGGCCGTGGGCGTCGCCGCCGCCGAGCTGATGTATCCGGGCGCGAGCGTGCTCGCCGTCGATACGGTGACCGGCCCCTACGACGTGATCGTGCAGCTGGAGGCGGCGGACCTCGACGCCTTGGGCACGGCCATCACGGACGCCATCCAGACGATCACCGGCGTGCAGCGCACGACCACCTGTCTGGCGGTGCGCCTCGGCTAGGGCCGTCGCCATTCCCGCGCCGTGACCGTCCCCGCCTCGGCGATGATCAGCGTGGAGGATGCGCGCGCGCGCGTCCTCGCCTTCGTCGAGCGGCTGGCGCCGGAGCGCGTCCCCCCGCTGGAGGCGCTCGGGCAGGCGCTGGCCGAGGACGTGGTGGCGGGCTTCGACATCCCGCCGCTCGACAACACGGCCATGGACGGCTACGCCGTGCGCGCGGCGGACACGGCGGGAGCGAGCGAGGCCGATCCGCGCACGCTCGCCGTGGTCGCCGACCTGGCCGCGGGCTACGTGCGCGAGACGCCGCTGGGCGCGGGCGAGGCCGTGCGCATCATGACGGGCGCGCCCGTGCCCCCCGGCGCGGACGCCATCGTGCCCTTCGAGGAGACGGACGAGACGCCGCGCGAGCCCGGCCAGGCCCCCACGCGTGGCGACGCGGTGGCCGTGTTCAAGGAAGCCGCGCCCGCCGCCAACGTCCGCCGCCGCGGCGAGGACATCCGCGCCGGGCGGGCGGCGCTGGAGGCGGGCCGCGTGGTGCGCGCCTCCGAGATCGGCGTGCTCTCCAGCCTCGGGCGCACGGAGGTGGCCGTCTACCGCCGCCCCGAGGTGGCCATCCTCTCCACCGGCGACGAGATCGCGCCGCCCGGCGGGGAGCTCCGCCCCGGCCAGATCTACGACGCCAACGCGCACGGCGTGGCCGCGCTCGTGCGCGCCTGCGGGGGACGGCCGCGCCTGCTCGGCATCGCCCGCGACACGGTGGAGGACCTGACCGCGCGCATTCGCGCCGGGCTCGACGCCGACATGATCGTGACCAGCGCGGGCGTTTCGCGCGGCGACTTCGACGTGGTCAAGGACGTGCTCGCGCGCGAGGGGGCCATCGATTTCTGGACGGTGCGCATGAAGCCGGGCAAGCCGCTGGCCTTCGGCGCGTTTGAGGCCCCCGACGGTCGGCGCGTGCCCCACCTCGGCCTGCCCGGCAACCCCGTCAGCTCCATGGTCGCCTTCGAGCTCTTTGGGCGGCCCGCCATCTTCAAAATGCTGGGCAAGGCGGGCTGGGAGCGCCCCGTCGTGCGGGCCGTCACGCGCGACCGCATCGTGAACACGGACGGGCGCCGCTTCTTCGCCCGCTGCATCGTCACGACGGGCGACGACGGGCGCTGGTACGCGGACCTGACGGGCCCGCAGGGGAGCGGCATCCTGACCAGCATGAGCGCCGCCAACGGCCTCACCATCATCCCCGAGGACCTGCCCCGCGCCAACCCGGGCGACGAGATCGACGTGATGATGATCGACTGGGAACACCCGGCGTAGGGGATGGGAGGTAACGATCATGAGCAGCGTTCCCGCTGAGATTCTGGACATCGTGCACCGGCTCAGGAAACTCTCCGAGGCTGGCCGCCTGGACTGGAAGGTGTCGAGCCGGCGGGGCAGGCCGCGCGGGGGGGAGGTTGTCGAAGTCGCGCTCGCGTCGGGCCTCTGGCTGCTCAAGTGGTCCCCCGACGAAGCCGCCATCGGCGTCATCGTCTGGGGAGGGAACGGTGATCGCCTGTTTACGTTCGACGTTGCGGACGATGATCCGCACTTCGCCGAATTCAAGGCCATCTACGATGCCGCCGTCCAGCATAACCAGGAGCGGGTCACGAGCACGGCCCTGAACGCGATGCGCGAGGAGCTGGCGGCGCGCTAGCCCTTCGGCGGGATGAGTGAGAGCGCCGAGGCCGACCGCCCTTGGTACGAGACGCTCTTCGAGCGCGACTGGTACGACCTGTTCGCCAAGGGCGGACCCAGCTATCCCGACGACGACGGCGCCTACGCCCGCCGCGACGATGCCGAGACCGCATTCATTGAGTGCGCGCTCGACCTGCCGGCGGCGGGCGACATCCTCGACCTCTGCTGCGGGTTCGGGCGGCACGCCGTGCGGCTGGCGCAACGCGGGCATCGCGTCACGGGGATCGACCTCTCTGCCTACAACCTGTCCATCGCGGCGGAGAGCGCCACCGGACTGGGCGTCACGGTGGACTGGCGCGAGGCCGACATGCGCGACACGGGCCTCCCGGGCGCGAGCATGGACGCGGTCATCAACATCTTCAGCGCCTTCGGCTACTTCGACGACGAGGGCAACCAGCGGGCGCTGGACGAGGTGGCGCGCGTGTTGCGGCCGAGCGGGCGCTTCCTGCTCGACCTCATCAACCGCGACTCCCTGATGCGCCGTTTCGAACCGCGCTCATGGGCGCGACGCCACGACGGCAGCATCCTGCTGCAGCGGCGCGAATTCGACGCCGCGACGGGCGTCATCGCCACGCACTGGGAAGTCATTGGCGCGAACGGCGAGCGCACATCCCGCAGCTTCACCGTGCGCGTCTACACGCCGCAGGAGCTGGCGTTGCGCCTGGCCCACGCGGGGCTGGAAGTGGAGGACGTTTGGGGCGGGTTCGACGGCTCGGCGCTGAGCATGGACAGCCCCCGGCTGGTGGCGCTGGCGCGCGCGGGCTAGGCGCGGGCGGCGGCCTCCTCCAGCAGGGGCAGGGCCTCGGCGATGCGCCCGATGCGGTGCACGTTGGGATGCGCGACGCCGCGGTTGCGGGGCCAGTCGACGAGGAAGACGCGGGGGATGCGCGCGGCCAGCAGCAGGGCCGTGTCGGGGTCGTCCTCGAAGTGCGCGAACGCGCCCAGGGCGGGCACGACGCGCGCCTTGAAGGCCGACGAGCGCTCGCGCCAGGTGGGGCGCAGGTGCGGGAGCGGCGTCGCGCCCAGCTCCCGTTCGAGCCAGCGTTCGGTGACGCCGCGGGCGGATTCGGCGCGGGCCGAGACGACGGCGACGGCGAAGCGCGCGGCGACGGCGTGGAAACCCTCGCGCGCGCCCGGCATGGGCCGCCGCCAGCCGTAGAACCAGCGCTCCACGGGCCACGAGAGGCGGGGCACGCGCACGGGATCGCGGGAGCGCGCGCGCGTCCCGCCGGGGTTGATGCCGAAGGGCGGGCGGCAGAGCACGCCGTCGATGTCGAAGGTGACGAGGGGGCGGGCGGCCACGCGGCCATGCTAGCCGCTGGCGCTCGGCGCCGCCCGTGCGGTAGCCTTGCGCCCAACACGCCGGGCGGCGCGGACGCGACGGACCCGGACGGGGAGGTGGCAGCCAGTGCTGTTTTCGGTTCGGCTCGTGTCGAGGCAGCCCGCCGATCTCGACGCCAACGCCTGGCAGACGGTCGTCGCCGAACAGCTGAAGGCGACGAAGGCGCTCCGCGACCAGGGCAAGATCAAGGCCATCTACCGCGAGACGGGCAGCGGCGTGCTCGCCATCTTCGACGTGGCCGACGCCGCCGAGATGGACCAGATCCTGGCGGGGCTGCCCATGGCCCGCTACTTCAGCGAGGTCTCGGCCCACGCCGCGTGGGACATGGGCCCGGCGCTGGAGAACGCGTGAGCGCCGGGGCCGCGGTCGACGCCGGGGCCTTCAAGGACGCGCTCGCGTCGTGGGCCACGGGCGTGACGGTGCTGACGGCGGCGCACGAGGGGCTGGTCTACGGCATCACCGCCTCCAGCTTCTCCACCCTCTCCATCGACCCCCTGCTCGTGCTCGTGTGCATCCAGAAGGGGAACCACCTGGAGCGCATGGTGCCCGCCCGCGGCGCGTTCGCCGTGAGCGTGCTGGCGGAGGGGCAGGACGCCGCTTCCAACCACTTCGCCATCTCCGGGCGCGACCCGGCGGCGGAGCTGGACGGCTTCGAGACGTTCACCGACCGCACCGGCTGCCCCATCCTCGCGGGGGCCATCGCGCACCTCGACTGCGAGCTGGAATCCGTGCTGCCCGGCGGCGACCACGTGATCGCCGTGGGCCGCGTGGTGGGCGCGGCCTCGGACCCGGACAAGGCGCCGCTGCTCTATTTCCGGCGCGGCTACCACGGGCTCGATTGATGCGCTTTGCGCTGGCGCGGGCGGGCGCGTACGATCCGCCTCCGGGAGGGTAGGCCGTGTCCGTCTCGCTGGCCTTCGTGGGCGTTTCGATTCTGGGGACGTGGGGCATCGCCACGATCGCCCTGATCGTGAGCGGCGTCATCCTGATCGTCGCGCCGGGCGACGCCGACACCGTGTCCAGCGGGCTGGGCACGGGCATCTTCCTGCTGATCACGGGCCTCGTCTCCGGCGGCCTCATGCAGATCGTGGTGGCGCCGCTGCTGGGCCTCGACCCGCCCCTGCCGGTGAAGGCGAAGAGCATCATCCCCCACGAGCGCATGAAGGCGTGGGCCAGCGCCGGGCCCCTGCGCGCCTTCCCCGACGGCGTGGCCACGGAGGTGCGCCTGCGCAGCATGCGCGTGGCCATCGTGCGGCAGGGCGAGGAGGCGCACGCGCTCACCGCCCTCTGTCCCCACGCGCGCCTGCCCCTGGCCAGCTTCCCGGGCGCGCCCATCAGGCCCGAGCCAGTGCGCGACGGCTGCGTCATGTGCCCCTTCCACGGCGCGCGCTTCGAGGCCGCCACGGGCGCGGTCGTGCGCCAGCCCTTCAGCAGCGAGTTCAACGCGGCCCATCCCCTGCTGGGGCGGCTGCAGTCGAAGCTCTTCTTCTGGAACATGGGCGCGGAGGACATCCAGACCTACCCCGTGCGCATCGAGAACGACGAGGTCATGGTGGGGCTGCCCCGCTAGCCCGCCGACGGAGCGAACGTGAGCGACGTCCAGGAAAGCCGCATCACCGACGAGCACCGCGCCATGATCGGGCGCGCCAGCGACCCCATCGAGGTCGTGCCGCGCACGGCGGACGCGCGCCGCATGCGCGAGCTGCTGGGCGACGGCGACCCGCGCTGGGCGGACGGCACGGGCGTGGCGCCCCCCTACATCCTCGCCATGCTGGAGCCGCGCCTGCCGGAGGACCTGTCGCCGCGCGTGCTCTCCAGCGGCATCCTCACGCAGACGGAGTGGACCTTCAGCCAGCCCATCAGGCTGGAGGAGCCGTTGCGGGCGGTGACGCGCCTGATCGACGTGCGCGACCGGCTGGGCGGGCGCTACGGCTACAGCGTGCTGGTCATGTTCCAGACCTCGTACCTGAACGACGCGGGAGAGGAGGCGGCCGCATCGCTGCGCACGATCACGCAGTTCGACCGGCCCGAATCGTGAGCCAGCGCTGGTTCGAGGACGTCGCCCCCGACGAGGAGCTGGAGCCGTTCGAGCGGCTGCCCACGGAGGATCAGGCGGTCGAGTTCTTCGGGCGCGACAACCCCACCAATCCGGCCTTCGGCGACGCCGAGGCGGGGCGGCGCATGGGCTTCGGCGGCGCGCTCGTGCCGGGCCTGCTCAAGCTCTCCTGGATCGCCAACTACGTGGGCGCGTGGGCGGGGCCGGAGGCCGAGCTGCGCAGCGTGCGCGTCGCCTTCCGGCGGCCCGACATCGCGGGCAAGCCCCTCACGCTGGCCGGGCGCGTCGTGGACAAGCGCCGCGAGGACGGCCGCAACGTGGTCGAGCTCGAGGTGGTCACGCTGGCGGACGGCCAGCCCTCCGTGCGCGGGAACGTGCAGGTCGATTTCCCCTCGCGGCCCTAGCCCGCCCATGCCCCCGCCCCTCGACGGCGTGCGCGTGCTGGAGGTGGGGAACTTCGTCTCCGCGCCCTACTGCGGGCGGCTCTTCGCGGGTTACGGCGCGGACGTGATCAAGGTGGAGCCGCCGGACGGCGACCTCGCCCGCGCCCACGGCCCCTTCCGCGACGGCGTCCCCCACCCCGAAACCAGCGCCCTCTTCCTCTACCTGAATACGCGCAAGCGCTCCGTCACGCTCGACCTCACGGTTCCGGCGGGGCGGGAGGCGCTGGCGCGGCTGGCCGCGGACGCGGACGTGCTCATCGAGAACCACCGCCCCGCCGACGCGCGCAAGCTGGGGCTGGACCACGAGCGGCTGCGCGCCGTGAACCCGCGGCTCGTGCTCGTCTCCATCACCGCCTACGGGCAGGACGGCCCGTACGCGGACTACCGCTCCAACAACCTCATCGCCTTCGCCATGGGCGGGCAGATGTTCCTCACGGGCACGCAGGAGGGCGGCCCCGTGAAGAACGGCGGCTACCAGGCCGACTACCAGGGCGGGCTCAACGCCTTCTCCGCGGCGAACCTCGCCCTGCTCGCCGCCGAGCGCGACGGCGAGGGCCAGCACGTGGACGTCAGCGTGCAGCACTGCATGGCCCCCATCCTCGAGGCGGGCGTGCCCTTCTACTCCTACAACGGCGTCTGGCGGGCGGCGCGGCGGGGCAACCTCATGTCGGGCTTCATGGCCGTCTATCCCTGCCTCGACGGGCAGGTGGGCGTGCACGTGATGGCGCGCAACTGGCCCAACTTCGCGCGCATGACGGGCCATCCCGAATGGCTCGAGGACGAGCGCTTCGCCACGGCGGAATCGCGCCGCCAGCACGACGACGAGCTGATGGCGGAGGTGCTGGGCTGGGCTGCGGGCGTGCGCAAGAAGGAGGCCTACGCGGCGGGCGGCGAGCACCGCGCGCCCGTCACCTTCATCCACACCATGGCCGACCTGCTGGAAAGCCCGCAGCTGGCGGCGCGCGGCTTCCTGCGCCGCATCGATCATCCCGTGGCGGGCGAGAGCGCGTACCCGGGGCCGCCCTGGTGGATGGGCCCCGACGCCTGGCGCGACGGCCCCGCGCCGCTGCTGGGGGAACACACGCGCGCCGTGCTCGCCGAAGCGGGGCTGGACGACGCCGCCATCGCCGCCGCCTCGGGGGCGGCGGCGTGAGCGCGCTGGCGCGGGCCGTGGCTTTCTTCGAGGGCTGCGACGACCCCGCCCTGCTGCACGAGCTCTCCGCCGTGGTGGCGCGGCGCGCCAAACGCTTCGTGGCGCGCGCGCTGGCGGCGGGCGGCGAGGACGCCATCCCCGCGCCCGCGACGGTCGCCCCCGACGCCATGCCCGCGAACGCGCGCGAGGCGCGGCGGCTGGTGGAGCGCACGCCCGATTTCGCCGAGCTGCAGGCGCTCGCGCGCGCCATCGGCAGGCGCACGGAGACGCTGGAGCGCGCCGCCGCCGCGGCCTTCCCCGAAGGGGCGCGCGTCGAGGCCCCGGAGCGCGTGGCCTTCCCCCCGCGGGGGGCGCGCGTGCGCGGCACGGTCACGGCCACGGGCGCGACGTTGCGCGTGCGGCTCGACGACGGCGGCGAATGGCGCGGACCGCCCAGCCTCGCGCGGCGGGCCGGGCCGTGAGCGTCGCGCCCGCGCCCCTCGCGGGCATTCGCGTGGTGGACCTGACGATGGTGTGGGCGGGGCCGCTGGGCACGCGCCTGCTGGGCGACTACGGGGCCGAGGTGATCAAGGTCGAGGGGCCGGGGCAGTGGGACCTGCTGCGCGGGCTGGGCGGCATCCCCCGCACGGAGCCGCGCTGGTACAACCGCGCCGCCTACTTCAACCACAACAACCGCAACAAGTACGCCGCCGCCCTCGACCTGCGCCGGGAACGGGGCCGCGAGCTGCTCCTGCGCCTCTGCGCGCGGAGCGACGTGCTCGTGGAGAACTACCGCGCCAACGTGATGGACGGCCTCGGGCTGGGCTTCGAGGCGGTGCGCGCGGCCAGCCCGCGCATCGTCTACCTCTCCATGCCCGGCCACGGCAAGACCGGCCCCGAATCCGGCTACGTCACCTACGGCACGAACGTGGAGCAGCTGGCGGGGCTCGTCTCCGTCTCCGGCTACGAGGGCGGGGAGCCGCTGAAGACGGGCTTCAGCTACGGCGATCCGGCCTCCGGCATGGCCGTGCCCGCCGCCGTGGCGCTGGGCCTGCGCCAGCGCCAACGCACCGGCGAGGCCGTCTTCATCGACCTCGCCCAGCGCGAGAACCTGACCAACTTCGTGGGCGAATTCGTGGTCGATTACGGCATGAACGGCCAGCTGCGCCCGCCCGCGAGCAACGCCCATCCCCGTCTCGCCCCCCACGGCGTCTACCGCAGCGCGGGCGACGACCGCTGGATCGCCGTCGCCTGCGAGGACGACGGCCAGTTCGCCGCCCTCTGCCGCGTCATCGGCCAGCCCGAACTGGCGGACGACGAGCGCTTCGCCACGATGGCGGGGCGCAAGGCGAACGAGCGCGCGCTGGACGCCATCGTGGAGGGCTGGACCGCGCGCCTGGGGCACTACGAGGCCATGCACCTGCTACAGCGCGCGGGCGTGCCCGCCGGGGCCGTGCTCACCATCCCCGAGGTGATGAGCGACCCCCAGCTGCGGGCGCGGGGGGCGTGGTCGCCGCAGACGCATCCCGACGCGGGCACCTGGGAGGTGGAGACGCCGCCCTGGCGCCTGCCGCGCACGCCCGGCCACGCGCGCCTGCCCGCGCCCGGCTTCGCCGAGCACAACCGCTACGTCTTCCGCGAGCTGCTGGGGCTGGACGACGACGAGATCGCCCGCCTTCACGACGAGGGCGTGACCGCCGACGAGCCCGACGCGCGCTCGCACGCCTGATCCGCCCCGCCGTCATCCGCTTCCGTCGCGAAGACGAAGTGGACGGCGTCCGGCTGGAAGGCGGCGAGCGTGTTCACACCGAGCGCGTCGCCGCCGGGGAACCACGAACGCCACGCCCGCATCTCCGCGTCCCAGTGGTGGACGGCGGTCACGCACCGCGTCAGGCCCGCGACGACGTCGGCCACGGGCGTCTCGTCGCCCTGCCAGCGCACGGACGCCTCGCCCGCCGCCAGCGCCGCGTCCAGCCGTTCCGTAGGCGACGGTTCCGGCTCCGGCTCGGCGTGGACCAGCGTGACCGTGAAGGCGTACCGGCCCGCGTCGAAGGCGCGCCCCGCGAACTCGCCGCGCACCTCCGTCGCGCCCTGCCGGTCCGTCACCGTCAGCGAGCAGGTGCTCCCGGCGATGGCGGCGGCCTCGTAGGTCTCGCCCGCGGCCAGCGTGGGCGTGAACCAGGCGTGCCCGCAGTCCAGCCGCAGCGTGTAGGCGGCGTCATCGGGCGCGGGGCCCTCCTCGGCCACAGCCAGCGTGATGGTGGCGTACGGGATCACGATCACGGGCGCGGGCGCGGGCGTCGGCGTGGAGCGCGACGGTGGCGGCGCGGTTTCGCACACGTCCACCGTGACGCTGCCGCCGCCCGTGCGGATGCCCTCCAGCCAGGCGTTCACGGCGTCGGCGTCCGGGTCGGCGCAGACGCCAGTGCCGGACAGGTCGAGCGTGGTCAGGGCGGTCAGCGCCGTCCACGCACTGGGGAGGTTCCCCGACAGGTTCGCGTTTCCGGACAGGTCGAGGCTGGTGAGGGCAGTGAGCTGTCCCACGGCGGCGGGGATGCTGCCCGACAGCCCGTTGCCGCCGAGCGCCAGCGCCGTCACGCGCCCGTCGCTGCCGGTCGTGACGCCGTGCCAGCTGCTGAGCGCGACCGTCCGCAGCAGCTCCGCGTCAAAGTTCCCGTCGGCGATACTGGGCGTGCCCGCGCCTGTCCATGTCCAGATCCTGCGCCCTGATACCATACCCCCCGTGTTCTGTGCGCTCGCGTCGGCGATGGCCAGCGTGGTCGTGCCGATCCGGACGTGGTGACCCGCGAAGTTGGCGGCGGCATCCGTGTGTGGAGTTACGGAGAAGGTGAGACTGGCCGAGGCGGTGTAGGCTTCCGCGAGCGTATACACGCGGCCGTTCAGCGTGACGGTTTCAGACGAGTCGCGCACGCTGCCGCGAACATAAAAGCTGTAGCCGGAAGCGGTGTAGCCAGTCCCGCCTCCAGCCGTCGTCGCCGTCAGCTTGAAGGTGTGGACGGAGGCGAGGGTGGCGGCCTTCCAGTTCGTGCTGGTGGTCCAGCCGCTGCCGCCGGTGGCGTCGTACAGCGCTTCCAGCGTGGCGCGGTCGTCGGGCGTCTGCGCCACGGCCCCATCGGGGCGCGCCAGCGCGGGAAGCAGCAGCGCCGCCACGGCGATGAAGGCCGCGAGCGCGATGTACTTTCCATAAGGGGGGGGGGGGGGGTAGCGGAATTGTCGGACATGGCGCGCACGATACCAGACGCGGGCCGCCGGGGCGAAGCGACGACGGGATCGCCCGCCTTCACGCCGGCAAGCGCTCGCAGGCCTGAGCCGTCCCGCCGTCATCCGGCGCCGCCGCGAAGACGAAGTAGGCGGCGTCCGGCTGGAAGGCGGCGAGCGTGTTCACGCCGAGCGCCTCGCCGCCGGGGAACCACGAGCGCCATGCCTGCGCTGCGGCGTCCCAGTGATGGATGGCGGTGACGCAGTGCGTGAGGCCCGCCGCGACCTCGGCCACGGGCGTCTCGTCGCCGTGCCAGCGTACGGCGGTCTCCCCCGCCGCCAGCGCGGCGTCCAGCCGTTCCACCGGCGACGGCTCCGGTTCGGCGTGGACCAGCGTGACCGTGGCGGCATACCGGCCCGCGTCGAAGGCTCGCCCGGCGAACTCGCCGCGCACCTCCGCCGCGCCCGCCGTATCGGTCACGGTCAGCGAGCAGGTCGAACCGGCGATGGCGGCGGCCTCGTAGGTCTCGCCCGCGGCCAGCGTGGGCGTGAACCATGCGCTCCCGCAGTCCAGCCGCAGCGCGTAGGCGGCGTCGTCCGGCGCGGGGCCCTCCTCGGCCACGGCCAGCGCGATGGTGGCGTACGGGACCACGACCACGGGCGCGGGCGCGGCGGGCGGAACCGGTGCGGGGCCGATGGCGAGCGTGTGGACGGCCAGGTCGCAGTCGTCGTCGCGGGCGGTGAGGGTGTACTCGCCGCGCCAGTCCGCGGCGGGCGTTCCCGTGATGGTGAGCGCGTCCACGTCGAAGGCGAGGCCGTCGGGCAGGTCGGGGCTGAGCGTATGGACGATGGTTCCGCTGCCGCCCGTGGCGCGCGGCAGCTGGATGTCGATCGGCTGGCCCGCGGGCGCGTCCTCAATGCGCCGGAAGGCCGTGTCGAAGGACGGGGACTCGTCGGGGGCGACCGGATCGAAGACGCCCGCGAAGGACTGGATCACGGTCACCTGGCTGGTGAGCGCGTCGGCGGACCCGGTCATGTACTCCTCGGTGGGGAAGGCCACCCCGATCAGGCTCCCGACGTCGGCGTCGGTGACGTCGTAGAACCCGTCCGGGCCGCCGGGGGCGCGGCTCCAGGCCAGCGACGGCTGGTCGGGCGAGCGGTACCACTGGAAGCGCGTGATCTCGCCTCCCCGGATCGTCGCGTAGGAGACGCCGAGCGTCATGCCCGATTCCAGCTGGCGGTACGGCCTGCTGGCGTTCACGGACGTCGATGCGTGCAGGTTCGGGGACCACGGGTTCACGCCGCCCGCCGTGATGGCGCGGATGCGGTAGGTCCATTGCGATCCGGGCGGGAGGCCGACGTGCGCGTAGCTGGTGTCGCCGCCCCCGGGCTCGGCGATGAGCTTCCAGCCGGAATCGACGCCGCGCTGCTTCCCCTCGATGCGGTAGCCGGTGACGGCTGGCTGCATGAAGCCGGATTCGGGCGGGTCGCCCCCGCGCGGCGCGGCCCAGCTCAACCTGACCTCCGTGCAGCTCGGGACGCTGCGGGCGAAGAAGACGGGCGGAAAGCTGGGGTCGGTCGTCGGCGATACGAAGAGGCTGATGGCCTGCGTGGCGCTGACGCCGTTGGTGTCCGTGGCCGTGAGCGTGAGGTCGAACGTGCCGGCCTCGCTCGGCCTGCCGCTGAGCGTGCGCGTGGCGGCGTCGAAGCTCATGCCCATTGGCAGCGTGCCGCTGAGGGCGTAGGTCGTGCCCGGTCCGCCCGCCCCGTGGAGGGGAATGGCCAAGTCCGACGAGTTGCGGAAGACGCTGTTGAGAATCCAGTTGATGCGGATGGAGTCGCGGAAGAACTCCGGCCGGGGCGCGTTCTCCACCGTGAACTTGAGCGTGGTGGTGGCCGCGTCGCCGTCGGCGTCCGTGAACGTGTAGACGTGGCTCGCCTCCGCCGCCGTCGCGCTGGGCAGCGCCGTTATCTGGTGGGCGTTGCGGTGGTACCGCAGGGGCGCGTTGACCCAGTAGTTGGACGGCTCTCCGGCGGGAACCGCGATCCCGTACTGGTAGCCGCCACGGTAGTTGCCGCCCGTCGCCTGCGGCGTGCCCCAGACTTCGTAGCGGTCCACGTAGAAGGTTTTGGCGTACTCGCTTTGGGCGAAGGACGGCACGCTGTCGGCCTCGACGGTGATGCGGTACTGGATGGTGGCGTCGTCGCCGTTCGCGTCCGTGGCGGTGTAGGCGAGCACGTGCGCGTCGGAGTAGCCGGTCGGGGCGCTCGGCGTGCCCGTGAGCGTGGGCGGCGAGACGCTCCCGTCGAAAGTGAGGCCGGGCACGTCCGTGCCGGTGGAGCCCGTCGTCACGACGGGAACGAGCGTGTAGGCGACCGGGCCCGTGCAGCCCGTGGCCGTGGGGAATTCAATCAGGCGGTTGACGCCCGTGGAGGCCAGCGCCGTCCCGGCGACGTACGTCTGGGCGCGGACGGCGGCGCCGCTGAAGGCGCAGGCCGTCTGCCCGCGCGCGGCGGGTTCCGTGAACAGGAGCGTCGCGCCCAGAAGCGCCAGCATCGCCAGTCGCGGGAGCGCCATGCGGGCGGCAGTGTACGGAAGCCGCGCGCGCCCGCCAACCCGCGTGCCTAGAGCGCGAGCAGCAGGAGGGGCACGGCCACGATGACGCCGAGGAAGGCGGCCAGGCGGCGGGGACGCGCCGCGATCCAGCGCTCGGCGGCGAGGATGGCGGCGCGGCAGGGGCCGTAGAGGACGGTGAGGGCCACGAGCGCCACGACCGCCGTGGAGGCCATCTGCGCGAGCACGATGGCCGTGGCCGCCTCGCCGCCCACGAGCACGCTCGCCCCCAGCGTATCGACGAAGGTGGCGATGTTGGCCCCCAGCACGTAGGGGATGACGTGCTCGCGGCGCACGTAGCCGCGCAGGGCGAGGGGCACGAGCGCCGTCAGCGAGACGGCCACGCTGAGCGTGGTGAGCGTGACGAGCACGCCCATGAGGAACATGAGCGGGCGGCGGTTGAGCACGGCCAGGCGGCGGCGGATGCCCTCGGCCTCGCCCTCCAGACGGGGCAGGGCGCGCTCGAACACGGCGAAGGCCAGCAGCAGCAGGGCCGCCCCCGCCGCGAACACGAGCAGGCCGGGCAGGAAATCGAGCGCCTCCGTGACGGGGTCGAAGGCGGCGTCCGCGCCCCGCAGCACGGCCCCGGGCGTGGCGGGCGCGACGCCGTCCAGCCAGCCGCCGCGCAGCGCCAGGAAGCCCAGCGCCACCGCCGGGCCCTGCGTGGCGAAGGTGGCGAGCATGGCCACGATGCCGATGGCGAGGCCGTCGCCGCTGCGCCGCCCGAAGCGGTAGGCGAGGAAGCCCGCGGCCAGCACCACGAAGGAGGCGCCGAGGCGCGAGCCCGCGATCACGGCGAAGGCCTCCGTCTCGCGCAGCACGCCCTCGGAGAGCAGGGTCACGCCGATGGCGGCCACGGGCGAGCCGCTGAGCGCCACGTAGGCGAAGAGCCAGCCGAAGCCGAGGCCGTTGGCCACCCCGGACACGTCGAGGTCGTCGAGCAGGGGCGCGAGCGATCCGGCCCCGGCGCGCGCCAGTTCGAGGGCCAGCGCGAAGAGGGCCAGCCCGACGACGCCCGCGAGGATACGGGCCAGGCCGCGGAGGACGCGGGCGGCGGCGTGCGGGCGCGCCCGCCGCTCCACCTCAGCCGCCCCGGGCGCTCTCCATCAGGATGGCGGCCACTTCGGGGCGCGTGAACTCGACGGGCAGGGCCTCGCCGCGCGCCAGCATCTCGCGCACCTTCGTGCCGGAGAGGAAGAGGCGCTCCTCCGGCGGCGCGGGGCTCGTCTTGGTCGTCGCCATGGCCCCGCTGCGCAGGCACCAGAAGGCGTGCTCGAAGAACAGCGGCTGGATGCCGAGCGCGTCGAGGTCGACCTCGTCGAAGATGCGCTGCGCGTCGTAGGTGCCGTAGTAGTTCCCCACGCCCGCGTGGTCGCGCCCCACGATGAAGTGGGTGCAGCCGTAATTCTTGCGCATGATGGCGTGGAAGACGGCCTCGCGCGGGCCGGCGTAGCGCATGGCCGCGGGCAGCACCGACAGCAGCGCGCGGTCCGCCGGGAAGTAGCGCCCCAGCAGCGCCTCGTAGCAGCGCATGCGCACGTCGGCGGGGATGTCGTCGTCCTTCGTGTCGCCCACCAGCGGATGGATGAGCGCCCCGTCCACGCCCTCCAGCGCCACCTTGATCAGGTACTCGTGGGCGCGGTGGATGGGGTTGCGCGTCTGGAAGCCGACGATCGTGCGCCAGCCCCGTTCGGCGAAGGCCGCGCGCGTCTGGGCGGGCGTGAGGCGGTGGTCGGGGAAGTCGCCGTGGTCGGGCAGGCGCAGGGCGCGCACGGGGCCGCCCAGCACGAGCTCGCCGGAGGCCATGAGCGCGGCCACGCCGGGATGCGCCTCGTCGTCGGTGCGGTAGACGCGCTGGGCCTCGTGCGTTTTGTCGCGGCGGTAGGTCTCCTCGATGGCGATGACGCCGAGCGGCAGGCCGTCCCCGTCGCGCAGGGAGGCGCGCGCGCCGGGGCGCAGCTCGCCCGCGCGCGCCTCGGGCACGGAGAGCGTCACGGGAATGGACCAGGGCAGGCCGTCGGGGAGCGTCATCTCCCCGACCACGGAGCGGTAGGCGGCCTCGCCCATGAAGCCGGTGAGGGGGCTGAAGCCGCCGTTCGCCAGCAGCTCGAAGTCGCTGGCCGTGCGCGAATCGAGTTCGATGGCGGGCAGGTCCGCGATTTCGCGCGCCAGCTCCTCGCGTTCCGCGCCGCCGGCCACGAGGTCGACGAGCGCGCCGCCGTGGGGTTCGCCGAGGGCGCTCACGAACGCGCCTCCGGGGCCAGCCCGCGCGCTTCCAGGCAGGCGAGGATCTGGCGCAGGCTCGCGTCGGGCCGGTCGATGCCCGTCTCGCAGCGCACCTCCGGCGCGGCGGGCGACTCGTAGGGGTCGTCGATGCCGGTGAAGCCCTTGATCTCGCCCGCGCGCGCCTTCGCGTAGAGGCCCTTCACGTCGCGCGCCTCGCACTGCTCCACGGTGGCGGCGGCGTGCACCTCGATGAAGGCGCCGCCGTCGCCCTCCACCAACGCGCGGTTCTCCTCGCGGATGGCGCGGTAGGGGGAGATGGCGGCGGTGATGACGCCCACGCCGTTGCGCGCCAGCAGGTTGGCCACGAAGCCGATGCGGCGGATGTTGGCGTCGCGGTCCTCCTTGCTGAAGCCGAGCCCCTTCGAGAGGTTCGTGCGCACGACGTCGCCGTCGAGAATCTCGATGCGGCGGCCGCGTTCGCGCAGCACGGGCGCGAGCGCCTCGGCCAGCGTGCTCTTGCCCGAACCGGAAAGCCCCGTGAACCAGACGACGAAGCCCTGTTCGCTCATGCGCGTGTCTCCTCCTTATCCCTCATGGCGCGGGGATGAAGCGCGCCCGCGCGGCGCGCCGCGTGCGTGGTCCGGGGGGAACGCCCGCGCCGTTCGCGGACTCAGACGTGCAGGCCGCATTCGTCCTTCTCGAAGCCGTCCCAGCGGCCCTGGCGGCCCTGTTTGCCGGGCACGGTGCAGTTGTAGCAGCCGATGCTCACGTAGCCCTGGTCGAGCAGGGGGTTGTAGGGCACGCCGTGTTCGAGCAGGTAGGCCCACGTCTCCCCCTCCGTCCAGCGCGCGAGGGGGTTGATCTTGACCACGCCGAAGCGCTCGTTGCGCGCCACGATGGGGACCGCCGCGCGGCCCTCGGACTGGTCGCGGCGGAGGCCCGCGATCCAGGCCGTGCGGCCCTCCAGCGCGCGGCGGTTGGGCTCCACCTTGCGCAGCTCGCAGCAGCGGTCGGGGTCGCGCATCCAGAGGGCGGCGCCGTGCGCGGCGGCCTGCTCCTCGTGGCTCAGCAGCGGCTTGTAGACGCGCACGTTCTCGAGGCCGAGCGCGGCGGTGGCGCGCGCGCGCGTCTGGTGCGTCTCCTCGAAGAGGTAGTCCGTGTCCAGCACGAACACGTGCACGTTCGGCTTGAGGCTGGCGGCCATGTGCAGGATGGCCATGCCGCTGGGACCGCCGAAGCTGGCCCCCACGGAGAGGCCGTCGCCGAATTCGTCCACCGCCCAGCGCACGATGTCGCGCGGGTCGGCGCGCTCGAAGCGCTGGCCCAGTTCGGCCAGGGCGGCGTCGTCGGGGGCGGCGGCGAGGGTCACGGGCGGGCGCTCCGGCGAAAGGCGGGTTCTGTGTTTGACAGTATGGCCACTGCCGCCCCAAGCGGCAACGGCGGCATGTGCTACAGTCGCACGGAGGCCGTCGCGGTCCCGTCGCGGGGCCGCCGCCCGTGAAAGGACAACGCCCATGCGCGCGGTCGAAACCATCGTCCAGACGAACGCTCCCGGCACGGTGCTGCCGATCCTGCGCGAGGAGCTGGAGGACTTCGAGACGGAGGCCACGCGCTTCCTGGCGGGGGGCTACGAAGAGGAGGCCGTCTTCCAGGGCTACCGCCTGAAGCAGGGCGTCTACGGCCAGCGCCAGGCGAACGTGCAGATGCTGCGCGTGAAGCTGCCCTTCGGCGGCGTCACGCCGGAGCAGATGGACGCCTTCGCGGAGCTGGCGGACCGCATCGCGCCGCTTCGCAAGGGGCACATCACCACGCGCCAGAACTTCCAGTTCCACCACATGCCCCTGCTGAAGGCGTCGGAGGCGCTGCGCCTGCTGGCCGCCGCCGGGCTGTCCACGCGGGAGGCCTGCGGCAACACCGTGCGCAACGTGACCGCCGACCCCTGGGCGGGCGTGACCGAGGGCGAGCCCTTCGACGTGACGCCCTACGCGGGGGCCTTCGCGCGCTTCTGGCTGCGCAACCCGCTCTCCCAGCTGCTGCCGCGCAAGTTCAAGGTCGCCTTCAGCGCCGACGACGCCGACGTGGCCATCACCGGCATGCACGACCTCGGCTTCATCCCGCGCCTGCGCGACGGCGTGCGCGGCTTCCGCATGGTCTGCGGCGGCGGCCTCGCCATCATGCCACGCGAGGCCGTGGTCGTGCGCGAATTCGTCTCCGTGGACGAGTACCTGAAGGTGAGCGAGGCCGTCGTCCGCATCTTCAACGCCGCCGACATGCTCCGCAAGAACCGCGCCATGGCCCGCATCAAGGTGCTCATCGACCGCGTGGGCGCCGACCGCTTCCTCGAAATGGTGGACGAGGAGCTGGCCGGGGACTGGGCCAGGCGCGACTTCAGCCCCGACCGCCTGCTCTTCCTCGACAACGAGGAGGAGCGCGCCCCCGCCCGCCGCGATTCCTGCGACCAGCCCGGCGCGGACGCCGCCGAATTCCACCGCTTCGCCGCCACCAACGTGCGCGCGCAGAAGCAGCAAGGCTTCAGCACGGTGCAGGTGAAGGTCACGCGCGGCGACCTCGGGCCGGAGCAGTTCCGCGGCCTCGCCGCCGTCATGCGCGAGTACTGCGGGGGCAACGCGCGCACCACCGTGCAGCAGAACCTCGTGCTGCGCTGGGTGCGCGACGAGAGCCTGTACGAGGTGTGGACGCGGCTGAGGGCGCTCGACCTGGGCGAGGCGGGCGCGAACACGGTCACGGACGTGGTGAGCTGCCCGGGCACGGACAGCTGCAAGCTGGGCATCACCAGCTCCATGGGCCTCAACCGCGCCATCCAGGAGCGCGTGGCGGAGCTGGCCACCGACGACCCGCTGGTTGCGGGGCTGCACATCAAGATGAGCGGCTGCCCCAACAGCTGCGGCCAGCACCACCTCGCCAACATCGGCTTCCACGGCGCGGCCATGAAGGTGGAGGGCCACCAGCTGCCCGCCTACCACGCCTTCCTCGGCGGCTCCGGCGAGGAGGGGAACGGCCAAGTCCGCATCGGCACGCAGCTGAAGCTGCGCCTGCCCGCCAAGCGCGCGCCCGACGCCGTGGGCCGCTGGATCGACCTCTACCTGCGCGAGCGGCTGCAGGGCGAGCCGTTCAACGACTGCTTCGACCGCCTCGGCAAGGCGCCCTTCGAGGAAGCCGTGCGCGACCTCACCATCCCCGGCGAGTTCACCGAGGACAACCGCGGCATGTTCATCGACTGGACCAAGTACGAGCTCTACGTGCTGGAGCGTGGCGAGGGCGAGTGCGCCGTCTGAGCCGGCGTGCTACCATGGAGGCCTGATGCCGGAAACGCCGCAGGACGACTCCGCGACCACCCCGGTGGGGATTTCGCAGGCCGACGCGCAGGCTGACCTTGACGCCGAGATCGAGGGTTTGGACGAGGGCGACCTGAATTCGCCGCAGAGCCAGCAGATTCATCTTCAGAAAATTGACCGGAGCTTGCATGATCTGAAGCGGTGGTTCGACAGGGGTAGTCTGATTCTCAACCCCCCTTGGCAGCGGCAGTATGTTTGGAATCGGAAACAGGCATCTAGGTTGATCGAATCGTTTCTTGTGGGGATTCCTGTTCCGGTGATCTACTTGGCCAAAGATGAGAAGGCAAACTATGAAGTTATCGATGGACAGCAGCGCTTGAAGAGCGTTTTTGATTTCCTCAATAATGAATACCCGCTTAGCGGCTTGAATATTCTTACTGACATTCAGAACAAAAAGTTCAATGCTCTGGATGGAACTCTTCAGCGAACTCTCGCAGACGCTACCCTCAGGTCGTTTGAATTCGAAAACAATACTGATCGGGACATGTTGTTCGTGGTTTTTGAACGGCTTAATACTGGTGGAACGAAATTGAATGAAATGGAAATCCGGAACTGTGTTTATCGAGGAGAACTGAATAACCTGATTATCGATCTGGGGAAAGACAGGAATTTCAGGAAGGTTATCAATCACAAGAACATCGAGAGGCGGATGGATGACAGGGCTCTGGTTCTGCGTTTCCTCGCTTTCTATCACAATACGCACATTAAATGCACGAAAGGTCTCAAGCCATTCTTGAATAATTTCCTTGAGGATTACCGGAATCCTCCCCCCAAGCGACTAGCTGAATTCCGTGATGTTTTTGAAAAGTGCATGAAAGCATCGCTAACGGTGTTTGGTGAACAAGGATTTCGCCTTAAGAAGGACGGTGTTGATTCGATTTCTCTTGGAGAATGGTCGAATCAAGCAAACGCTCCTATTTTTCAGGCAGTTTCTACTTCCTTCGCAGACTATGATCTTGGTCAAATCACGAGGGCTAGTGACCGAATTCTCGAAGAGTATTTGGACCTCATCAGCACTGATCGAGATTGGGTTGATCGAGTCCGTAATGCGACAGGGCAATCGACACGGCTGAAGTACGTCTTCGAGGAGTGGCGGAGGCGCTTGGATGCGGTGCTGGATGATGTTCCTCCGAATGACGGACGGAGGGTCTTTTCCAAATCTCTCAAGCAGGAGATGCTCTCTGTGAACAACACTTGTGCGATCTGTGGACAGGAAGTCAAGACGCTGGATGATGCCGTCCTTGACCATGTGAAACATTATTGGCGGGGCGGGGCCACTATCCCAGAGAACGCGCGCATCGCGCACCGTCACTGCAATGCCAGCCGTGGCGGCGGCGACTGACTGCGTGAGCGGCTGAGATGGACGGGCCCGCCTTCCGGCGGCACCGGCGGCTGCGGCGCACGGAGGCCGTGCGCGCGCTCGTGCGCGAGACCGAACTCACGCCCGCCCACCTCATCGCCCCCCTCTTCGTGGAGGAGGGGCTGGACGGGCGCGCGCCTATCGCCTCCATGCCCGGACAGGCGCGGCTGGGCCAGGACGCGCTCATCGAGGAGGCGCGCGCGCTGCGGGACGCGGGCGTGCCCGCCGTGCTCCTCTTCGGCATCCCGGGGCGCAAGGACGAGCGCGGCTCCGGCGCGTACGACGACGGCGGCGTGGTGCAACAGGCGGCGCGGCGGCTGAAGGACGCCCTGCCCGAGCTGCTCGTCATCGGCGACGTGTGCCTGTGCGAGTACACCAGCCACGGGCACTGCGGCGTGCTGGACGCGGACGGCGGCGTGGACAACGACGCCAGCCTGCCCGCGCTGGCGGACATGGCCGTGAGCCTGGCGGAGGCGGGCTGCGACGTGGTGGCCCCCAGCGACATGATGGACGGGCGCGTGGCCATCATCCGCGAGGCGCTGGACGGCTCCGCGCTGGGGGACACGGCCATCCTCTCCTACGCGGCCAAGTTCGCCAGCGCCTTCTACGGCCCCTTCCGCGAGGCGGCGGACAGCGCCCCCGCCTTCGGCGACCGCCGTGGCTACCAGCTCGACCCGGCCAACGCGCGCATGGCCCGCGACGAGGCGCTCACCGACCTCGACGAGGGCGCGGACATGGTGATGGTGAAGCCCGCGCTGCCCTGCCTCGACGTGCTGCGACAGGTGCGCGAGGCCGTGGACGCGCCCGTGGCCGCCTACAACGTCAGCGGCGAGTACGCCATGCTCAAGGCGGCGGCGGCCAACGGCTGGATCGACGAGGAACGCGCCATCGACGAGACGCTGACGGCCATCCGGCGCGCGGGCGCGGACATCGTCATCACCTACCACGCGCTGGAGTGGGCGCGCCGCCGCTAGTCCGGGACCTCGCCCACGGCCCCGCTCGCGACCACGTCCGCGATTTCCTCCGGCGAAAGCCCCGCCCAGGCGAGGATGTCGCGCGTCTCCGAGCGGAAGGGCGCGGGGAAGGGCGCGGGCGCGAAGCCGTCCTCGTCCAGCGCCAGCGCCTTGCCCAGCACGCGGAAGGGCCCCGCGCCGGGCGCGTCGCCGTCCACGAACAGGTCGTTCGCCGCCGCCTGCTCGTCGTCGATCAGCTCCAGCGGCAGGCGCACGCGCGAGGCGGGGATGCCGTGCTCGCGCAGCAGCCGCTCCCAGTGCTCCGTCGTCTCCGATGCGAAGAGCGCCTCGATCTCCTCCTGCAGCGCCCGGTCGAGCGCGAGGCGGTCCCCCGCCGGCGGGGAGTCGTCGAGGGCGGCGTCATGCAGGCCCGTGGCCGCCATCAGCCGCCGCCGCAGGCCCACGCTGGGGCAGGCGATGGCGATGGCCGCGTCCTTCGTGGCGAAGGTGCGGTAGTAGATGCCGGTGAGCCGCGCCGCGCGCGTGTTGGGCTGCTGGGCGGCCTGCTCGGCGTAGGGCATGCCCGCCGCGCGCGCCTCCGCCAGCCAGTCGAGGTAGGCGGCATGGTTCTCCGCGTCGCCCTGGTCGACGCGCACCATGAGGTTGTTCTGCAGGATGAGGCAGGACATGAGCAGGGAGGTGTCCACGCGCCCGCCGCGGCCCGTGCGCGTGCGGCGGTAGAGCGCGGAGGCCACGCCGTAGGCGAGCAGGGCGGCGCACATGTAGTCGGAGATGGGCGAGCCCTCGGCCACGGGGCGCCCGTCGCGCATGCCGCCGTTCATGGCCATCAGCCCGCTGCGCGCCTGCACCACCTGGTCCATGCCCGCCAGCCCCGCGTCCGGCCCCTCCTCCCCGAAGGCGGTGACGTTGCCCACGATGATGGCGGGGTAACGTTCGGCGAGGCTGGGGTAGTCGAGGCCCAGCTCGGCGGCCAGCCCCGGGCGCAGGTTGGTGAGGACCACGTCGCTGCGCGCCAGCAGGGCGTCGAGGATGGCGGGGGCGCGCTCGTGGCGCAAGGCCAGCGGCAGCGAATGGGCGCCGCGGTTGCGCCCGAGGAAATGGCGCGTGTAGTCGTCCCAGCGGTAGCCCGTGTGGCGCGCGGCCTCGCCCTCCGGCGGCTCCACCTTGATCACGCGCGCGCCGCCGTCGGCCAGCAGCTGCGCCCCGTAGGGCACGGCCACGAACTGCCCGAATTCGAGCACCGTCACGCCCGCGAAGGGCTGTTCATCGCTCACGACGCCTCCCCCATCCCGCCTTGGGGACGCTTGAAATAGAGCAGCTCGCGGAAGATGAGCGTGGGGCCGATCCAGTTCTCCACGCGCGCGTCGGAGACCATCTCCCAGCCCGCGTCGCCGAGGTCGCGCAGCGCGCCGGAGAGGTCGGCGGGGCCGTACTCCGCGTCGTCGCCGGGCCAGTGGCTGTAGTTGACCGCGATGGGCTGATCGAGGCCGCTCACCACCACGCGCGCGTACTCCCAGCGCACGCGGCCGCTCACGGGACCGCCTCCTCTTCCGGCGGGGGCGCGTTCCAGTAGTTCTCGACCTTGCCCTGCGGGAGGCCGTGGACGGGATGGAAGCGGCCCGCGTGGAGCATCCGCAGGAAGTGGTCGGGGCTTTCGACCGCCTCCTCGAAGCGCGTGCTGAAGTAGCCGATGCCCTGGTTGGAGTGCGCGTCGGAGCCGCCCGTGCCGGGCTTGCCCAGCGCCTTCGCCACCCGCAGGGCGAAATGGTTCTCGCGGGGCGTGTTGCAGCCGTTGAGCACCTCCACGGCGTCCACCAGCTGGAACACGGGCAGGCGCGCGGCCTCCTCGGCGGTCATGGTGAAGGGTTCCTTGCCCTGCCGCTTGAAGTGCACGGGGTCGAAGTAGTGGCGGAAGGGGTGGGCCACGACGAGGTAGGCCCCGTGCTCGTCGGCCACCTCGCGCAGCCGCTCGAGGCGGCGGATGCCGCTCTCGTAGCCGCGCAGGCCCACGGCGATCACGTGCCCCATGTCCGTCGAGACCTCCATGCCGTTGGAGATAAAGACGTCGGGGTTGGCCTTGCGGAAGGGCTTGAGGTCCCAGCTTTCCCACATGCGGTCGTGCTCGGTGATGTTGACGCCCGTGAGGTTGATGCGGCGCGCCTCGGCGATCAGGTCGTCGGGGTCGAGCATGGAGTCGGACGCGCCGCGGGTGGTGTGCAGGTGCATGTCCACGATGGTGCCCGGCACGCGCGCCTCCGACGCCGCCGGGATCGCGCGGCGCTCCGCTATCCTACCGCCCCGCCAGATACGGCAGTAGCCAGCCGAAGAGTCCCGCGAAGGCCGCCGCGTGGGCGCTCCACAGCCACCACAGCCGCGGCCACAGGATGCCCAGCAGGAGCGCGGGCGCGACGCCCAGGGCGGCGGCGGCGATGGTGAAGGCGGCGCTGGGGCCGCCGAGTCCGTCGGGGCGCGCGGCCATGTCCGCGACCTCGTAAATCGCGCCCGCGCCCAGCCCGATCAGCGTCCAGGCCACGACCGCGCCCGCGAAGACGGGCACGGCCAGCAGCGTGGCCGGAACCTCGCGCGCGATCCAGCGCTCCACCAGCGCGCTGTCGCGGGCGCGAAGGGCCAGCGCGGCGGCGGACGCGGTCGTGAGCATGGCCATCGCCGCGCCCGCCAGCCAGCCCGCGATCAGGGCCGCCACGGCGATCCGGCGGTGGCGGTGGCGATGACGGCGCAATCGAGTCCGGCGGCGGAGGCGCGCACCCCCTCCGCGCGCTCCGGCGGACCGATCCAGAAGAGCGTGGGGCCGGCCCCGGCGAGGCGCACCGGCTCGCCGATGCGCGCCTCGATGCGTTCGCGCAGCGCCGCCAGCCCGGGGAAGCAATCGAAGGCGACGCGCTCGAAGCCGTTGAAGAGCGTGTCCGGCGTCAGGCGCGCGGGCGGGCGGCGGGCGAGGGCCGCGCCGCGCCCGAAGCCGTCGCGCCGTCCGTCGCGGTCGAGGGCCGCGAAGAGGGCGGCGGTCTTGCCCGCCAGCGTCTCGCGCGGCACGAAGAGGACGACGTCGTGCGGGGGCAGGTCGGGCAGGGGCGTGACGCGCTCGCCGCGCCCCTCGACGAGGGCCGTGCCGCCTGCGAGGAAGAACGGCTCGTCGCTGCCCGTGGCGGCGGCGGCGCGGGCCAGCGCGGCCTCGTCCGCCTGCGGCCAGCGCCGCGCGAGCAGGCGCAGCGCCGTGGCCGCGTCGGAGGCCCCGCCGCCCAGCCCCCCAGCGGCGGGGATGCGCTTCACGAGGCGCACCTGGAACGGCTCCGGCGCGCGCCCGACCGCCTCCGCGAGCGCGTCGATGGCGCGCCAGACGAGGTTGCCCGCGTCCGCGGGCGCGCCCGCCGCGAACGGCCCCTCGATGGCGATGGCGCGCGCCGCCGCCGGGCGCAGCGCCACCTCGTCGGCCAGCGCCAGCGTCTGCAGCACGCTGGCCAGCTCGTGGTAGCCGTCGGGGCGCGTCTCGCCGATTTCGAGCGTGAGGTTGATCTTGGCGGGCGCGGGACCGCTCAGTTCCGCGCTCATGGCGGCGGCGTGGCGGTCGGCAGGGCGTCGAGCAGGGCCAGCCATTCGTCGATGGCGAGCGCGCCGGGGCGGCGTTCGGGGTCGATGCCCGCGGCGTCGAGGGCCGCGCCCGCCGTCTCCGCGTCGCCGCCGGGCATGCGCGCGAGGGCGTTATGGATTTGCTTGCGCGGGTTGCGGAAGGCCCCCGACACGAGCGCGAAGAAGGCGGCCTCGCGCGCGGGCGGCACCAGCGGCGCGGCCCGCGGCCTGAGCCGCACGACCGCCGAATGGACCGCGGGCGGCGGGTCGAACGCGCCCGGCGCCACGTCGAAGAGCGGCTCGGCCTCGGCGCGGTTGCGCACGGCCAGCCCCAGCAGCGAGAAGCGGCCGGGGCGTCCCGTGATCTCGCGCGCCACCTCACGCTGCACCATCACCACCAGCTCCGACGGGCGCGGCTCGCCCTCCAGCAGGTGGCGGATGATGGGGTTGGCGGCGAAGTAGGGGAGGTTGCCGGCCACGCTGAAGGGCCGTCCCGCGGGAACGGCCAGGGCCAGGTCGAAGCGGCGCGCGTCGCCCTCGAACAGGCGCAGCCGTTCGCGCCCGGCGAAGCGCTGGCGCAGGTGGGCGAGCAGGCGCGGCTCCAGCTCGACGGCGGCCACCTCGTGCCCGGCGTCGAGCAGCGCCTCCGTGAGCTGGCCCGTGCCCGCGCCGATTTCGACGACGAGGCCGCCCGCGGGCGTGCGCACGGCCCCGGCGATGGCCGCCAGCACGCCGCCGTCGATGAGGAAGTGCTGGCCCAGCGCCTTGCGCGCGCGGGGGATGCGGGCCTTCGCGCTCACGCGGGAATCCTCCTAATCGAGGATGTAGATGTCGACGTCGCCCGTGTACCAGGGATTGGGGGCGTGGTCCTCGGGGAAGCCGAGGTCGATGTGGTTGCCCTTGATCAGGCCCCCCACGTCGGCGGCCAGACAGGGGCCGTAGCCGGGCACGTAGAGCCGCGTGAGCAGGGGGATGACCTCCGGGTCCACGGCGCAGATGCCGTGCTCCAGGGGGATGCCGGTGGCGGTGATGCCCCAGTCCGGGTCGCCGCGCTCCTTGCCCCCGTGCGTGGCGTCGTACCAGGTGGCGCGCACGCGCAGCCGCGCCTTGTACGGCCCCGTGTACTCGTCCGTGACGAGGCGCGCATCGCCATCCTCCGCGGGCGGCCCGATGAGGTGCTCGGTGGCCACGGCGGCGCGCGTCACCTCGCTGCCGAGCCGTTCGCGGTCGATCTCCTCGCCGCCCCGGTAGGTGACGCGATGGCGCACGACGCGCCGTCCCGGCTGGCCCGGCACGACGGTCTCCTCGCCGGGGGGCAGCGTGGGGTCGTCGCGCCGGATGACGGGGGGCGGCGTGAGCTCGACCGTCTCCTCGACCACCTCGCGCACGAGCTGGACGTCGATCTCCATGCCGTCCTCCGCGAGGGCGTCGAGGTCGTGGGAAACGTCCGCGTCCTCGCCCAGTTGGACGCCGAAGAGGTCGAGCACCTCGCCCACGCGCGTGACCTGCGTGTACACGTCCTCGGCCACGCCATCGACCACGATGGTGATGGTGCGCGCCTTCCGCAGGCGGATGACGGCGTCGGGCGGCACGGGCCCGTCCAGCGGATGCGAGACGAGATCGCCCTCGCGCACGGCGATGCCCGCGTCGGCGATCACCCGCCCCACGGTGTCGTGGACGGAGCGCGTTTCGATGGGGCGGTCGTCCACGTAGATGGTGACGGCGCGGGCGCGCACCACCTCGATGCGCGCGGGCGCGTCCGCCGCCGCCGGGGGCGCGAGCGGCGTGGCGGGCGCGGCGCGGAAGCCGTCCACGTAGACGTGGTCGCCCTCGCGCAGGGCCACGCCCGCGACGGCCATCGCCCCGGCCACCGTGCGCGCCTGCGTACGCGCCTCGACGCGCGCGCCGTCGGCCAGCACGGCGACGGGAATGGCGCGCCGCAGGGCGAGCGTGGCGTGGTCGCCGACGCGGCCCACGAGCAGGCGGTCGCCGGGCGCGGGCTCGATGGCCGCCGCCGCCAGCGCCTCGCGCTCGCCGCCGAGCACGGCGCGCACCTGCACGGCGTGGCCGCCGGTGAGCACCGTCACCGTGCGCGTGGGGAACAGCTGGAAGGCGAGCGCGGCCAGCAGGGCCACGACGAGGATGGCGGCGGCGTGGTGGCGTCCGCGCGCGCGGGGGTAGTGGAGGCGTTCGAGCCTGCCGAAGGCGGCGGGCAGGCGGCGCGGGCGGGCGTGGGCGGGAACGCGGCGAGCCACCGGCGGCATTCCCCCCCGCCGCCTCCGCGCGCGGAGGCGGGCATTGCGCGAGCGACCGTGCACCCGCCTTCGAAGCGCGTCTCCGGGCTTGCGCCGCGCGAGCCAGCTCGGACCCGGTTGCTCCGCGGCGCCCGGGGCGGGCTGCTTATGGCTGCTTCCTTCCGGACCTGACCAGGTTCACAGCGCCCCGCCGCGCGGGACCAGATCGTCAATGCCGCTTTGCGAAGGCAGTCCCCGGATGCGCGACCCTCGGGCGGGAATTCAGCCCCGCTGGAGCGGCTTGCGGGTTACAGGGCACCGCTAGCTCCCCGCCTAGCACGGCTGCCGCTACGGTACGAAACCGCTTCGGGGCGGTCAAACGCCGTCCGCGTCCTCGGCGCGGCGCAGGGCCGCCAGCTCGTCGCCCTCGCCCACCTGCGCGTCCACGCGCGCGCCCACGCGCTCCACCGTGCCCGCGGCGGGGGCGCGCAGCTCGTTGTTCATCTTCATCGACTCGATCACGACCAGCACGTCCCCGGCCTCGACGCGCTCCCCCGGCTCCACGCGCACCTCCAGCACCACGCCCGTCATGGGGGCGGTCACGCGCACGAGGCCGTCGCCCGTGGCGGCGGCGCGCGCGGCGGCGGCGCGTCCGCGCCCGATGTGGACGCGGTAGGTGTGCCGCCCGATGGTCACGTCGACGCCCGCGCCGCGCCGCTCCAGGTACAGCTCGAGGGGGTGGTTCTCGATCATGACCACGTGCAGCCCGGCGCGCACGTGCTGGATTTCCACGGCGCGCCACTCGTCGTCGGGGCGCAGGCGCACGCGCGCCGCCCCGCCGTCCCCGTCGGGACGCTCCAGTTCGGCCTCGAAGGGCCAGTCGTCGACCTGGACTAGATACTTCTCGGCCATCGTCCCATCGCCTGTCGGCGCCACGCGGAGCGGGCGGGCCGGCGCGGAGGGGCGGCCCCGTTGCCCGCGCGGCCCTCGGTGAAGGCGAGCAGGGCGGCGATGGCGGCGGCCTCGCGGGGCGCGTCCTCCGCCTCCCGGCTCTCGACCTGATGGCGGTCGAGGAAGCCCGTGTCGAGCCGTCCCTCGACGAAGGCGGGCAGCTCCAGGATCTCGCGCAGGTAGGGGATGTTGGTGGCCACGCCCACCACGCGGAACTCCCGCAGGGCGCGGATCATGCGCGCGCGCGCCCCCTCGCGGTCGGGGCCCCAGGCCGTCACCTTGGCCAGCAGGGAGTCGTAGTGGGGCGTCACCTCGAGGCCGTCGTGCAGGGCGCTCTCCACGCGCACGCCGGGCCCGGCGGGTTCGCGCGAAAAGACGACGCGCCCCACGGACGGCAGGAAGCCGTTGTGCGGATCCTCGGCCACGATGCGGCACTCGATGGCCCAGCCGCGCGTGAGCAGGTCGCCCTCCCCGTAGGGCAGCTCGTCGCCCCCGGCCACGAGGATCTGGTCCTTCACGAGGTCCACGCCCGTGGTCATCTCGGTGACGGGGTGCTCGACCTGCAGGCGCGCGTTGACCTCGATGAAGTGGAAGGCGCCGTCCTCCGCGAGCAGGAATTCGACCGTGCCCGCGCTGCGGTAGCCGGCGGCGCGCGTGACGCGCACGGCGGCGCGGTTGAGCGCGCGCCGCAGCTCCGGGCCGACCGCGATCGAGGGCGACTCCTCGATGATTTTCTGGTGGCGGCGCTGGATGGAGCATTCGCGCTCGCCCAGCGGGATCACGTTGCCGAAGGTGTCGGCGATGATCTGCACCTCGACGTGGCGCACGTTGCGCATCTGCGCCTCGAAGTAGAGCCGCCCGTCGCCGAAGGCGGCCAGCGCCTCGCGGCGGGCGAGGGCGACGGCGCGGGCGAGGTCCTCCTCGCGGTCGACGAAGCGGATGCCGCGCCCGCCGCCGCCGGCCATGGCCTTCACGGCGAGGGGGTAGCCGACGCCGCGCGCCAGTTCCGCCGCGTCCTCCAGCGCCTCCAGCGGGGCCGTGCCGGGAACCACGGGCACGTTCGCCTCGCGGGCCAGCGCGCGCGCCGCGTGCTTGTCGCCCAGCAGGCGGATGGCCTCGGGCGAGGGGCCGATGAAGGTGAGGCCCGCCGCCTCGCAGGCCTCGGCGAAGTCCGCGTTCTCCGCGAGGAAGCCGTAGCCCGGATGGATGGCGTCGGCCCCGCAGGCCCGCGCCACGTCGAGGATGCGGCCCACGTTGAGGTAGCTCTCCGCCGCCTCCGCCGGGCCCACCAGCCAGGCCTCGTCGGCGTAGCGCACGTGCCGCGAGAGGCGGTCCACCTCGGAGTAGATGGCCACCGAGCCGATGCCCAGATCGTGCAGGGCGCGCACGATGCGGAGGGCGATCTCGCCACGGTTGGCGACCAGCACCTTGGACAGCTTCACGGTTTCGCGCGCTCGGGCATCGCCCCCCCAGCCTAACGGTTCGCGGCGAACGCCGTCGGGCGCGCGTCTGGTACGCCCCGAAGCGAGGCCGTACGCTGGCCCCGTGAACGACCACGCCCTGCGCGTCCTCGAGTTCGACAAGGTGCTGGCCCTGCTGGCGGGCGAGACGGCCTTCAGCGGGGGGCGCGAGCTGGCCCTCGCCCTGCGGCCCGAAAGCGGGCACGGGGCCGTGCGCGCGCTGCAGGCGGAGACGGCGGAGATGACGCGCATCGACCAGATGGGGCTGGACGTGCCCTTCGCGGGCATGCGCGACCTGCGCCCCCACGCGCGCGCCGCCGCCATCGGGCAGGCGCTGGAGCCGCCGGAGTTGCGCGAGGCGGCCACGGCGCTGGCCACCGCCTTCCGCGCGCGCCAGCTGGCCGAACGCCTCGCAGACCGAGTGCCGCACATCGCCGCCGTGGCCGCGGACGTGGCAGACTTCCGCCCCTTCGCCGCCGAGGTGGGCCGCGCCCTCACGCCCCGCGACGGCGTGGCCGATGAGGCCAGCGCGGAGCTGGCGGCCACGCGCCGCGAGCTGCGGAGCGCACAGGCGCGGCTGGAGCAGCGGGCGCGCGCCGCCCTCGCCGAGGCCGTGCGCCTCGGCGTCGCCCAGGAGCCGCTGCTGACCGAGCGCAACGGGCGCACGGTCATCCCCGTGAAGGCCGATTTCCGCGGGCAGGCCCCGGGCATCGTGCACGACGTCTCCGCCAGCGGCGCCACCGTCTTCCTCGAACCGCTGGCCGTGGTGGAGGCGGGCAACGAGGTGCGCGAGCTGCAGCTGGCCGAGGAGCGCGAGGAGCGCCGCGTGCTGCTGCGCCTCTCGGCCATGCTGGGCGAACGCGCGGACGAGGCGCTGGCCTCGGTCGCGGCCATGGCGCGGCTCGACCTGCTGTGCGCGAAGGTGCGGCTGGGCAAGCGCCTCGGCTGCGCCCTGCCGCGCGCCGACGGCGACGACTCCTGGCTGGCGGCGCGCGGGACGACGGCGCTCGTGCGCGCGCGCCATCCGCTGCTGCGCGGCGAGGTCGTGCCCATCGACCTCGACCTCGGCGAGGACGCGCCCGGCCTGCTCCTCACGGGGCCGAACACGGGCGGCAAGACCGTGGCCCTGAAGACGGTGGGGCTGCTCACGCTCATGGCGCAGGCGGGCCTGCCCGTGCCCTGCGACGAGGGCTCCCGCTTCGTCGCCTACGCCCGCGTGCACGCCGACATCGGCGACGAGCAGTCGATCGAGCAGTCGCTGTCCACCTTCTCCTCGCACATGCGCACCATCGGGGGCATTCTCGCGGCGGCGGCGCCGGGCACGCTCGTGCTGCTCGACGAGCTGGGCGCGGGCACCGACCCGGAGGAGGGCGCGGCCCTCGCGCGCGCCATCCTCGAAACGCTGCTGGACCGCGGCTGTACCGTCGTGGCCACCACGCACCACGGCGAGCTCAAGACGTTCGCGCACGAGGACGCGCGCATGCGCAACGGCTCCGTGGAGTTCGACCCGCGCACGCTCGGCCCCACCTACCACCTCGCCATCGGCCTGCCCGGCCAGTCGAACGCCATCGCCATCGCGCGGCGGCTGGGCATCGGCGAGGACGTGCTGGCCCGCGCGGAGGCGCGCGTGAGCGCGGGCGCGCGCGAGCTGGAGGGCCTGCTGGAGGAGGTGCGGATCGAGCGGCGCGCGGTGGCGGAGACGCGCGCCCGCGAGGAGGCGGCGCGGCGCGAGGCCGAGGACCTGCGCCTGCGGCTGGCCGGGGAGCGCGAGCGCATTGAGTCCGAGCGCGAGGCCGCGCTCGAACGCGGGCGGCGCGAGGCCGAAACGCTGGTGGCGCGGGCGCGGCGCGAGCTGGAGCGGCTGGAGCGGCGCGAACGCGAGGCCGGGGAAATGCGCGAGGCGGGCGCGCGCCTGGAGGCGCTGGACGCGGAGCTGGAGGCGGCGGGACGCGCCTCGCGCACGCGGGCACGCGCCGACCCCGCGCTGGGCGAGATCGGGCCCGGCGCGACGGTGCGCGTGCGCGACATCCCGCAGACGGGGGAGGCCGTGACGGGCGTGGGGCCCGACGGGCGCATGGAAGTGCGCTTCGGGGCCATGCGCATGAAGGTGTCCGTGGACCGCATCGAGCGGGTGGAGCCGGAGGGCGCGGGCAAGGCCGCGGGGAGCGCCGTGCGGCTGCCCGCCGCCGAATCCGTGCCCGCCGAGCTGGACCTGCGCGGCCAGCGCGCGGAGGAAGCGGTGCACGCCTTCGAGGCGCGCCTCGACGAGGCCTTCCGCGCGGGCCTGCCCTTCATCCGCATCATCCACGGCAAGGGCACGGGCGCGCTGCGGGCCGCCATCCGCGAGGCCCTCGCCCGCCACCCCCTCGTGCGGCGCTACGAGACGCCGCCCGCGCGCGAGGGCGGCGACGGCGTCACCATCGCCGTGCTGGCGGGCTGAGCGTGCCGCGCGGGCGGATGGACGGCGGCCCGCAAGCCGCGCTCGGCTTCGGCGAGGACGTCCCCGCGGACGCGCCCCTCGCCGCGCGCATGAGGCCGCGCTCGCTGGACGAGTTCGCGGGCCAGCGCGCGGCGGTCGGCCCCGACGCCCTGCTGGGGCGCGCGGCGGCGGGCGGCGCGCTGCCCTCGGTCGTGCTCTGGGGGCCGCCCGGCTGCGGCAAGACGACGCTCGCGCGCATCCTCGCGCGCGAGGCCGAGGGCGAATTCACGGCCCTCTCCGCCGTCGCCTCCGGCGTGGCCCAGCTGCGCGCCGTCATCGCCGACGCCCAACGGCGCCGCGACGCGGGCGTGCGCACGGTGCTCTTCATCGACGAAATCCACCGCTTCAACAAGGCCCAGCAGGACGTGATCCTGCCCTACGTGGAGAACGGCACGGTGACGCTCATCGGGGCCACCACGGAGAACCCGTCCTTCGAGGTGGTCGCGCCCCTGCTCAGCCGCGTGCGCGTCGTGCGCCTCGAGGCGCTGGCCGACGCCGACCTGGAGCGCGTCGTCGGGCGCGCGCTGGCCGACCGCGAGCGCGGGCTGGGCACACGCGGCCTGACGCTCGATGACGAGGCGCGCGAGGCGCTGATCGCGGGGGCCCACGGCGACGCCCGCGCGGCCCTCAACGCGCTCGAAACGGCCGCCGCCGCCGCCATCGCCGACGGCCGCGACGCCATCGCCGCGGACGACGCGCGCCGCGCCCTGCAGCAGCGCCTGCCCTACCACGACAAGGGAGGCGACTACCACTACGACGCAGTCTCCGCCTTCATCAAGTCCGTGCGCGGCTCCGACCCCGACGCCGCCCTCTACTGGCTGGCGCGCATGCTGGAGGCGGGCGAGGACCCGCTCTTCGTCGTGCGCCGCATGGTCATCCTGGCGGCGGAGGACGTGGGGCTGGCCGACCCGCGCGCGCTGTCCGTGGCCGCCGCCTGCCAGCAGGCCGTCCACTTCATCGGCATGCCCGAGGGCTTTCTGCCCATGGCCGAATGCGCCCTCTACCTGGCGCTCGCGCCCAAGAGCAACTCCGCGCTCACGGCCTACGCGCGCGCCAGCGAGGACGCGCGCCGCACCTCGCACCTGCCCGTGCCCATGCACCTGCGCAACGCGCCCACCGGCCTCATGCGCGAAATGGGCCACGGCGCGGGCTACCGCTACGCCCACGACGAACCCGGCCACTACGCCGCCGGCGAGCGCTACCTGCCGGAGGAGCTGGGCGCGGCACGCTACTATGAGCCGGGCGCGCTGGGCGCCGAGGCGGCGCTGGCCGCGCGCCTCGAAAGACGGCGCCCCGACGGGGAGGCACGCGCTGAAGCCGATCAGGGTTGAGGTGCTCCACGCGCGCGGCCAGCCGCCGGGCGAACGGGCCGAGGAGAACCTGCGCCTCGCCATCGAGGCCACCGCCATCGACGTGGAGGTCGCCTACGTCGAGGTGGCGGGGCAGGAGGACGCCGCCGCGCGCCGCTTCCTCGGCACGCCCAGCATCCGCGTCGAGGGCGTCGACGTGGAGTACGGCGAGCGCGCGCCGGAGGAGGCGCAGACGGGTACGCGCTACTACAACTCGCCGGACGGCTGGAAGCCGTACCCGCACGCGCGCCTCATCGCCAACGCCATCCTCGAGGCGCACGCGCGGCGTGGCAGCTAGTCAGACGCGAGCACGGCTCAGGGCGCGAACACGGCGGCGATGATGCCGAGTCCCGCGAACATGGCCGCGAAGCCGATGCCGAGCCCCCACATGAGCGACTTCAGACTCCCGCGAAGCTCCGCCACCTCCTCCCGCACCCGCACCGTCTCCTCGCGATGCGCGGCCATCTCCTCCCTGATCCTCGCCGTCTCCCCCTCGAGGGCCGTGACCTTCCCCCCGAGGACCGTGAAGTCCGCCCGGAGTTCCGCGAGCGCCTCCCGCTGCTCCGCCCGGTGTTCCACGAACTCCCCCCGCAGGGCCGTGAAATCCCCCCGGAGCTCCGTGAAGTCCGCCCGGAGTTCGGCGAAATCCGCCCGCAGGGTCGCGACCTCCCCGGTCTGTTCCATCCGGTGTTCCATGAAATCCGCGCGCAGGGCCGCGACCTCGCCGATCTTGTCCTCCACCTCGGCCTTCGTCGCCAGGTCGGGATGCGAGTGGTCGTCGGAACGGGTGGCCAGCGCCATACGGGCAAGGGTACGCCCCGCGCCGAAGTTGTCAACGGCGGCGGCGCGCGCTAGCATCCGCGCGGAGGCAACGCATGGCCGAACGCGAGGGCGAACGCATCTACGTCAGGACCGAAGCGGGAGGGCTGGAGCCGCTCATGGAGGAGCGTTTCAACACCGAGGACGCGCTCCAGAAACTGCTGGCCGACTACCCCGAACTGCTGGAGGGGACGCAGATTCGGCCCGACGATCCCCGCCGCTGGATTCTCATCACGCGCGAGCAGGGGATCGCCGTCACCGGCGACGCGGCTGCGCGTTGGTCCCTCGACATCCTCGTCATCGATCAGGACGCCACGCCGACGCTGGTGGAGGTGAAGCTTGGCTCGAACTCCGATGCGCGTCGCAAGGTCGTCGGCCAGATGCTGGACTACGCCGCTCATGCTCATACTCTCAACGCGGATGACTTGCGCAAGACGTTCGATGCCCAATCCGGCGCTGAAGAACGACTGGACGCACTGCTCAAAGACAAGGATCTTGACTCGGATATTTTTTGGAAGATGGTGGCCAAGAACCTTGAGGAGAGGAACATCCGCTTGCTGTTCGTGGCGGACGCGATTCCGGACGAGCTCGCGCACATTGTGGAGTTCCTGAACGAAAAGATGCGCGACATCCAGGTGCTGGCAGTGGAGGTCAAGCAGTTTCGGGGCGAGACGCTGCAGACGCTCGTGCCGCGCGTCATCGGGCGGCTGGCAAAGCAGGACGCATCCCCCAAGAAATTGACGCGCGAACTGCTCTTTGAAGAACTCGAAGACCATGTGCACGGTGCCGCGACCCGTCTGCTCGAGCTGGCCGATGCACACGGGCGTCTCACTTGGCAGGATGCAAGCGTTACCATCCGAGCCAAATCCGCATACAAGAAACGTGGCTTCCCCGTCGCGCTGATCTATCGCCCAGGCGCATCCGCCGGTTGGGCAGAGGAATGGCACTTCGTTTTCGGGTGCTATCATCGAGACGAGACAACCGGCGAACTGCGTGCTTTCCTTGACGAATGGACCAACCAGTTCGCTTCGGACGGATTCCCCAAGCAGGCGAAGAGCGGTCGCTGGAACGTGAGTTACGACGACGCCGTGGCGAACATCGACCTGCTGGCGGACCGCCTCCGCACGGCGCTCACGGAAATCCCGAAGCTGTCCAACGACGGTTAGTCCCGCGCGGACACCGTTTCCCGGGCCCGCGCGCCGTCGTGGGCGGCGAAACGGCCCTCGCCGTCCCACAACAGCCACCATTCGCGCTTCGCCTCCATGCGCACGAAGCGGTCGCCGTGGCGCTGGACGACGCCCGTGCGGCGGAAGCCCGCGCGCTCGAAGGAGCGCAGGGCGCGCGCGTTCCAGTCGAGCGTGTGCAGGCGCAGGCGGCGCAGGGGGAGGGCGCGCCAGGCGTAGCGCAGGAAGGCGATGGTGGCCTCCGTGCCCAGCCCCGCGCCGCGCCGTTCGGCGGGGCCGATGGAGATGCCGTACTCGGCGACGCCGCCGGCGTGGTCGGCGTTGTAGTACATGAGCCCGCCGATGTGCTCGCCGGCGCGCGTCTCGATGGCCCAGGCGTGGCGGGCGGGGTTGGCGAAGCGCAGGTCGCGCTCGAACTGCTGCACGAATTCGCGGTAGGGCAGGATGGTGGGGAGGCCGCCGTCGTAGCGGGCGGTTTCGGGGTCGCGGCGCCAGGCGTACTCGGCGGGGGCGTCGGCCATGCGCTTCTCGCGCAGGCGCAGGCGCGCGCTCACGGCCACCACGCCGTCCGCGTTCACGCCCCTTCCTCCAGCATGGCCAGCGCGCGTTCGAGGATGTCGCGCTCGGTGGCGAAGGTGATGCGCGCGAGGGCCTCGGCGGCGGGCGCCCACACGGCCTCGTCGAACTCGCCGTCGCGGTCCGCGAAGTCGCCCCCGTCGGCGGTCATGAGCCAGTGGTGGACGCGCTTGCGGTAGCGGCGTCCGTCGCGCGCGAACCAGTAGTCGATGACGCCGACCTTCTCGCCGAGGGCGACGCGCAGGCCGGTCTCCTCGACCACCTCGCGCAGGGCGGCGGCCTCGAGCGTTTCGCCGCGTTCGGGCGTGCCCTTGGGCAGGGCCCAGCGCTCCTCGCGCGCCTGGAAGCCGATGACGACCTCGACGCCGCCGTCGGGGGCGCGCCGCCAGACGACGCCCCCGGCGGAGACGGCCTCGCGCACGGGCAGGCGGCGGGCGGCGCGCGTGCTCACGGCCCGTCCCCGCGCACGCCCGCGGCTGCCGTGATGGCCTCGCCCGCCAGCCGGGCCAGCTCGTCGGGGGCGTCGGGGGCGAACTCGCGCAGGTACTCGATGGCGACCTCGCCGCCGATTTCGCCAGCCGCGGCGATGGCCGCGCGCGCCACCTCGGCGTCGGCGTCGAGGAAGAGGTCGGCGAGCCGCGCGATGGCGTCCTCGGAGCCGATTTCGCCCGCGGCCACGACGGCCTCGAGGCGGAAGGCGGGGTCGGCGGCGTCGAACTGCTCCAGCACGTATTCGAGCCACTGCTCGCGGGCGGAGCGGCCCATGGCGCGCACGGCGGCCAGGCGCACGGTCTCGTCGTCGCCGTAGCAGGCGTCCAGCAGGAGCGTGTCGATCCAGGGCAGGGAGCGCGGCGCGAGCGCCTCCAGTGCGGCGGCGCGCACGATTGGGGCGCGCGCGTAGTCGGAGGCGGCGGCGCGCAGTGCGGCGACGATGGGCGCGCCCTCGCGTTCGGGGAAGCGGCCCAGTTCGAGGCGCAGCACGAATTCGCCGAGCAGTTCGGCGGCGGCGGCGGCCACGTCCTCGTCGGGGTCGTCGCGCAGGATGGGGGCGAGCAGGCGGGCGGTGGAGCGGTGCGTCGATTCGCGCAGGGCCTCGATGGCGGCGCGGCGCACCTCGGCCAGGGGATCGCGCAGGGCCACGGCGGCGAAGCGCGAGAACTCCACGTCGAGGCGCGCGTCGGCGAGGCGCACGGCCTCGACCACGGCGGCGGCGCGGGCGGCGTCGGGGACGCGCGGCCAGGCGGCTTCGAGCGCGCGCGCCTGCTCGCGGTCGAGGTCGGAGAAGGCGGCCACCTCGTGCGGCGGGAGGGACGCGCCCCCCGCCAGCCGCTCCAGCGTTTCCGCGAAACCGGGGGCCGCCGCCGGGGAGGCGCTCATGCCCCGATGGTACACCGTACGCGCATCGGGGCCGCGCTAGCCCTCCGCCCGCAGCTCGCGCGCGAGCAGCGCCTCCATGGCCTCCGTGACGGAGCGCTGGCCCGCGACCACGGCGGCGACCTGCTCGGTGATGGGCAGGTCGAGGCCGTGGCGGGCGGCGAGGGCGAGGGCCACGGGCGCGGTGGCGGCGCCCTCGACCACGCCGCCCGCCGCCGCGCGGGCCGCGTCCGCGCCGTCGCCCGCGGCCAGCCGCTCGCCGAAGCGGCGGTTGCGGCTGAGGGGCGAGAAGCAGGTGGCGATGAGGTCGCCCTGTCCGGCGAGGCCGGGCAGGGTTTCGGGGGCGGCGCCCTCGGCGGCGGCGAGGCGCGTGATTTCGGCGAGGCCGCGGGTGACGAGCACGGCCAGCGTGTTCGCGCCGAAGCCCAGCCCCACGGCCACGCCCGCGGCGATGGCCACGACGTTCTTGAGCGCGCCGCCCAGCTCCACGCCCACGAGGTCGGCGGAGCGGTAGAGGCGGAAGCGGGGGGCGCTGAGGGCGCGCTGCCACATCTCCGCCACGGCCTCGTCGCGCGCGGCCACGACGGCGGCGGCGGGCTGGCCGTCCACGATCTCGCGCGCGAGGTTGGGGCCGGAAAGGGCGGCCACGCGGCCCTCCGGCCAGCCGCATTCGGCCAGCACCTCGCTCATGCGCCGCATGGAGCCGTGCTCGACGCCCTTGGCCGCCGAGAGCGCGGGCGCGCCGCGGGGCAGGGCCGCGTGCGAGGCCGTGGCCCGCAGCGACTGCGCGGGGGCGGCCACGATCACGCCGTCCGCGGCGGCGGGCGCGGCCTCGATGGGGATGGCCGCCACGGCCTCGGGCAGGACGCATTCGGGCAGGGAGGCGACGCCGCGGGCGCGGTCCACCGTTTCCGCCTCGGCGGTGGTGCGCGTGAGCAGGGAGACGCGCGCGCCGCCCCGGGCGAGCAGGGCGGCCAGCGTCACGCCCCACGAGGTCGCCCCGGCCACGCAGAAGGACGGCATCGCTCAGCCCGTGGCGGGACGGTCGCCGCCCCGCCCGAGGCGCGGCTCCGCTCCCGCGAGCAGGCGGCGGATGTTGGGGATGTGCGTGTATTCGATGAGCGCCACCACCCCGACCGTGAGCCAGGCGTAGGCGGGCTCCATCGCGCCCGTGAGGCCGGCCACGGCGACGATGACGGCCGCCGCCGCCGCGCCCGCCACGGACATGACGGAGGCGATGCGCGTGAGGCCCAGGGCGAGCAGGCCGATGGCGCAGAAGACGGCGGCGTAGACGGGGATGAGGGCGAAGAGCCCGCCGACGGCGGTGGCCACGCCGCGTCCGCCGCGGAAGCCCGCGAACACGGGCCAGACGTGCCCCACCATGGCCATGCCCGCGCCCGTGGCGGCCACGGCGGGGTCGTCGAGGACGAAGCGCCCGACCAGCGCGGGCGCGAGCCCCTTGGCCATGTCGACCACGAGGCCAAGGACGGCGGGCAGGGGGCCGGCGGTGCGCAGCACGTTGGTCATGCCCGTCTTGCCGCTGCCCAGCTCGCGGATGTCGCGGCCCAGCCAGAGGCGGCCCAGCAGCAGGCCCGTCGGGATGGAGCCGAGCGCGTAGCCGAGGGCGGCGGCGGCCAGGTACTCGCCGATCACGCCGGGGCCTCCTCCGCGCTGGAGGCGCGGAAGGTCAGGCGGATGGCCGTGCCCTCGAAGTCGCGGGCCTCGCGCAGGCGGCGTTCGAGGTAGCGCCGGTAGCTGAAGTGGAGCAGCTTCGGGTCGTTCACGAACACGACGAAGCCGGGCGGGTCGACGGACGGCTGCGTGGCGTAGCGGAGTTTGAGGCGGCGGCTGTGCACGACGGGCGGGGAATGCTCGCGCACGGCGCGCCGCAGGATGGCGTTCAGCTCGCCCGTGGGGATGCGGCGGCGGCGGGCCTCGCGCGCCTCCGCCGCCAGCGCCAGCAGCTCGGCGAGGCCCTTGCCCTCCGCCGCCGACACGAAGGCGAAGAGCGCCCAGGGCAGGAAGGCGAGGCGGTCCCGCAGGGCGGCCAGCGCGCGCGCCCGCTCCTCCCCGGCGTCCTCCCACAGGTCGGTCTTGTTGACGGCCACGACCATGCCCGTGGCGGCCTCGCTGGCGAGGCCCGCGACGTGCGCGTCCTGCGCGGTGAAGCCGTGCGCGCCGTCGATCAGCAGCACGGCCACGTCGCAGCGCGCGAGGGCGGCGGTGGCGCGTAGCACGGCGTGGCGCTCGACGCCGCGCCCGCGCTTGCCGGGCCGCCGGATGCCCGCCGTGTCGATCAGCGTGAAGGCCCCCTCGGGCGCGTCGAGGTCGGTGTCGATGGCGTCGCGCGTGGTGCCCGCGACGGCGCTGGCGATGACGCGCTCCTCGCCCGTGAGGGCGTTCACGAGCGTGGACTTGCCCGTGTTCGGGCGGCCCACGATGGCCACGCGCACGCGGTCGCGTTCGAGCAGGGGCGCGGCTTGCGGCAGCCGCTCCGCCACCTCGTCCAGCAGCAGGCCCACGTTGATGTCGTGCAGGGCGGAGACGGGCAGGGGCGGGCCGAAGCCGAGGGCGGCGGCCTCGGCCAGGGCGACGGCCTCGCGCGCCTCGTTGTCCGCCTTCGTGGCCACCAGCAGCGCGGGGGACGGGCCGCGGCGCACGGCGTCGGCCACGTCGTGGTCGCTGGCCGTGAGCCCGTCGCGCGCGTCCACGCAGAAGAGCACGAGCGAGGCCTCGGCGATGGCGGCGGCGATCTGGGCGCGGACGGGGCCCGTGTACTCGCCCTCGTCCTCGCGCTGGAAACCGCCCGTGTCGAGCAGCAGGAAGGGACGGTCGCGCCATTCCACCTCGGCCTCGAGGCGGTCGCGCGTGGTGCCGGGCTCGTTCTCGATGATGGCGCGGCGCTCGCCCACGATGCGGTTGAAGAGCGAGGACTTGCCCACGTTGGGGCGCCCCACGATGGCCACGCGCGGCAGCGCGCTCATTGCTCCGCCCCCTCCGCTTCACCTTCACCCGCATCATCCGCTCCCTCCGCGTCATCCGCACCCTCGCCATCCTCCGCGCCATCCACCGCCTCCGGGTCCACGAGCTCGACGGACAGGGGCCTCACGACGACCACCAGCACGCCCTCCGGCACGGCCACCTCGACCGCGCGCTCGGCCAGCCCCACCTCCGCCTCGGCGAACGAGACGGTGGCGGTCGCGTCCTCGTGTGTGAGCCCGGCCAGCAGGGGCTCGTCGCCGGTGACGCGCACTTCCACGGCGTAGACGCCGTCCGCGACTGCCAGCCCCTCGGGGACGTCGGTGAAGACGGGCGAGAGGCGGAGCGTGCGCCAGCCCCGCTGCGGCTCGATGGTAGCGGTGGCGAAGACGGCGCTCACCTCCGCGCTCACCTCGTCGGGCAGGGCCAGCTCGCGCCGCGCCACCACCTCGGCGATGGCGCCGCTCACGTCGATGTCGGCCACCGTGAACGGCCCCATGGCCTCGACGATTTCGCGCGGCCCCGTGACCTCGATGGGCGAGGGGGCGATGGCCACGCCGGTGACGGCGTAGCCCGGCGCGGGGCTGCCGCGCACGCCGCCCAGCACGGCGATGCGGCGCGTGAGCAGCGCCTCCTCGACGGGCACCGTCACGCGCGCGCGGTTCTGCGAGAGCGTGACCGTCACGCGCGAGCCGTCGCTCGTGCGCGCCGCCAGCTCCACGTTGAAGGTCTGCGCCGTGCGCAGGCCGGAGATGGAGACCGTGGCCTGCACCTCGTGCACGGCCTCCACCAGCTCGGCGCGGCCCGTGGCCATGACGAAGGGCGGATCGACCTCGGGCAGGCCCTGGCGGAAGCCCGACGGCAGCTCGCCCGTGGCCACCACCGTCACGGGCAGCTCGCGGCTGACGGCGGCCACGGCGGAGACCTCGATCACGCCCGGATCGGCGCGCAGCACGCGCACGTCCCCGCGCGCCGTGGCCACCGTCACGGGCAGGCTGCGCACGCCGTCCGCGCGTATGGCGGAAGCGTCCACGGTGGCGCTGAAGTCGCCCGCGCGCAGCTCGTCGACGTCGGCCTCGCGCGCCTCGACGACGACGCGCACGGCCCCGGCCTCGCCCACGATGAGGCCCGCGGGCACGTTCACGACCTCGACGGGCACGGCGTCCTCGGTTTCGACGGGCACGGTGGCGGCCACGCGCGGGTTCTCCACGTCCTCGACGGCGAACCACAGGGCGAAGGCGGCGACGAGGCTGCCGATGGCCAGCAGCCAGTGGCGCGCGACGGCCCCGGCGACGGCCCCGGCGAGGAAGCGGGTGGTGAGCCACAAGGCGCGCGGGCGGTCGCGGAATTCACCCATGCGCCGCCAGCCCGCCGGGTTCGTCCGCCGTCGCGCCGTCCGCCGGGGCGAGGCGCGTCATGCGGCGCTTCAGCTCCGCGGCGAGGGGCGCGCCCGCCTCGAGGTGCTCCAGCCGCCCGCCCTGCGCGATGCTGACGCGGCCCGTTTCCTCGGAGACGACGACGGAGATGGCGTCGGTCTCCTCGGTGATGCCGAGGGCGGCGCGGTGGCGCGTGCCCAGCGCGTGCTCGCCCTCCGGCAGCTCGTGCGCCAGGGGCAGCTCGCAGGAGGCCGCCACCACGCGGTCGTCGCGGATGACGGCGGCCATGTCGTGCAGGGGCGAGTTGGGGAAGAAGATGCCGGCCACGAGCTCGGGCGAGACGCGCGCATCGACGCGCACGCCCGTCTCCACCACGTCCCGCAGGCCCGTCTCGCGCTCGAACACGAGCAGCGCCCCGTGGCGGGCGCGGGCCATGCGCCGGGCCGATTCGGCCACGGCCTCGATGGCCTCGTCGCGGGGGCCGCGCGCCAGCAGGTCGCGGATGCCGGTGCGCCCGAGGCGGTCGAGCCCGCGCCGCAGCTCCGGCTGGAAGACGACGGCGGCGCCCACGATGAGGGCAACCAGCCCGTTCTCGAAGAGCCAGTTCACGGCGGTCAGGTCGAAGGCGCGGCCAAGGATGACCACGGCCAGCACGACCACGCCCGCGCCGCGCAGCAGCGTGATGGCGCGCGTGCGGCTGAGCAGGCGGAAGATGGCGAAGATGGCGGCGGCGATGAGCAGCACGTCGATCGCCGCCGAAAGGTCGAACTGGTCGAGGACTTCGCGTGCCTGCTGGAAGTCCATGCTCACCGTCCGCGGCGCGCGCCGCGCCCTGCCGCGCGGCCATCATAGCGAACGCGCGGGGCCGCTGGCGGCTCAGGCGGGCGGCGCCACGAGGCCGAGCAGGAAGGCCACGGCGGCGGCCTGCGCCCACACGCGGTTCCCCGCCTGCTCGAACACGATCGAGTTCGGCGACTCGATGACCTCGTCCGTGATCTCCTCGCCGCGGTGGGCGGGCAGGTCGTGCATGATGAGCGCGCCCGGCGCGGCGCGGGCGGCCAGCGCCTCGTCCAGCTGGTAGCCGGCGAAATCGACGCGGCGCTGCTCGGCCTCGCGCTCCTGCCCCATCGAAATCCAGGTGTCCGTGTAGAGGGCGTCCGCGCCGCGCGCCGCCCCGGCGGGATCGGCGGTGAGCAGGAAGGCGCCGCCGGCGGCCTCCGCGCGCGCGCCCGCCTCGGCCAGCACGGCATCGGCGGGGCGGTAGCCGTGCGGCGTGGCGAGGCGCACGTCCATGCCCAGCGAGGCCGCCGTCACGATGAGGCTGCAGGCCACGTTGTTGCCGTCGCCGACGAAGGCCAGCGAGCGGCCCCGCAAATCGCCCAGCCGCTCGCGCAGCGTGAGCAGGTCGGCGAGCGCCTGGCAGGGGTGCTCGGCGTCGGTGAGGGCGTTCACGACGGGGATGCCGGAGTAGCGCGCGTACTCCTCCACCACGCCCTGCCCGAAGGTGCGCACGGCGGCCACGTCCACGTAGCGGGCGAGCACGCGGGCCACGTCCTTGATGGCCTCGCGCTCGCCCAGCCCCACCTCCTGCGGCCCGAGGTAGATGGTTTCGCCGCCGAGGTGGCGCATGCCCACCTCGAAGCTGACGCGCGTGCGCAGCGAGGGCTTTTCGAAGAGGAGGGCGAGCGTGCGCCCCTCCAGCAGGCGGCGCGGCGCGCGCTTCAGCCCCTCGGCGGTTTCCAGCAGGAACCCGATCTCGGACGGCGTGAGGTCGGCGGCGGCGAGCAGATGGCGCATCCGTCGAGTCTTGGGGACGCCCCCGCAACGGGCAACGCGCGGAAGGCGCGCGTTTGCTACGATCAGGGGGACGCAGGGGCGTAGCTCAGTTGGTAGAGCATCGGCCTCCAAATCCGAGTGTCGCGGGTTCGAGTCCTGCCGCCCCTGCCAATCGTCCTTCCCCGCACTTGCCGCAGGGGCGCGCGCTCGCCTACGATCAGATCGGGCCCAGGTGGTGGAACCGGCAGACACGCTGTCTTGAGGGGGCAGTGCCCGATTGGGCGTGTGAGTTCAAATCTCACCCTGGGCACCAAACAAACGGCGCCGTGGCCAAGTGGTAAGGCAGAGGTCTGCAAAACCTTCATCACCGGTTCGATTCCGGTCGGCGCCTCCAGTCCCGCTTCACCGGAGCGTTCGCCTCATGACCTTCGCCGAAACCGTCGCCCGCGCCCGCGCCGCCAACCGCGTCCTGCTGTCGGAGGTGGAATCGAAGGCGGCGCTGGCCGACGCGGGCGTGCGCGTGACCGCCACCGAGCTGGCGCGCTCGCGCGATGAGGCGGCGGCGCTGGCCGAGCGCATGGGCTTCCCCGTGGCCCTCAAGGTGGTCTCCGCCGCCGTGGCCCACAAGAGCGACGTGGGCGGCGTGCGCCTCAACCTCGCCAGCCGCGCGGACGTGCTCGCGGCCCACGACGCCATCATGGCCGCCGTGGGCGCGGCCCTCCCGGACGCGGCCATCGAGGGCGTGGCCGTGCAGGAGATGGCCGCCCCCGGCGTGGAGGTGATCGTGGGCGTGACGGCGGACCCGCAGTTCGGCCCGGTCGTGATGTTCGGCCTCGGCGGCATCATGGTGGAGGTGATGGGCGACGTGGCCTTCCGCCTGGCCCCCCTCGGCGCGGGCGACGCGCGCGACATGATCGACGAAATCAAGGGCCGTCCGGCGCTCGACGGCGCGCGCGGCCAGCCCCCCGCCGATATCGACGCGCTCGCGGGAACGCTGGAGCGCGTCTCCGCCTTCGCGGCGGCCCACCCCGAGGTGCGCGAGCTGGACCTGAACCCCGTCATCGCCTCGCCCGACGGCGCCATCGCCGCGGACGCGCGCATCGTGCTCGCGGAGGCCTGAGGTGGGCGCGCCCGGCCATCCGCTGGACCGCATGTTCAACCCGCGCACGGTCGCGGTGGTCGGCGACAAGGGGCCGAACTACCCGTGGCTGAACAACAACCAGCCCTTCCGCGAGCGGGGCGGAACCCTCTATTCCGTGCAGATCGACGAGGCGCAGATCCCCGGCATCGAGGAGCTGGGCGTGCCCAACTACCCGTCCGTCGCGGCCATCCCCGAACCGGTCGACTACGCCCTCGTGTCCGTGCCGCGGCAGGTCGCGCCCCACGTGCTGGCGGACCTGATCGCGGCCAAAGCGGGGGGCGCGGCCTTCTTCACCTCCGGCTTCGCGGAGACGGGCGAGGAGCTGGGAATCGCGCTGCAGGGGCGGCTCGCGGAGATGGCACGCGAGTCCGGCTTCAACGTGGTCGGCCCCAACTGCATGGGCCTCTACCTGCCGAAGGCGGGCGTGCGCTTCCACCCCGAGGTGCCCGCGGCCACGGACGGGCGCACGGGCTTCCTCTCGCAGTCGGGCACGCACGGCATCATGTTCAGCCTCGTGATGGGCGCGCACGGCCTGCACCTCAGCCGCTGCGCCAGCTTCGGCAACGCCATCGCGCTCGACGTCCCCGACTACCTCGACTACCTGACGCACGACCCGGAGACGGACGTCATCGCCATGTACGTGGAGGGCGTGCGCGACGGACCGCGCTTCGTGCGCGCCCTGCGCGAGGCCACGGCGCGCAAGCCCGTGGTCGTGTGGAAGGGCGGGCAGACGGAGGCGGGCGCGCGCGCCACCATGTCCCACACGGCCTCGCTGGCCGCCCCCCAGGCCGTCTGGCGCGGCATCATGCGCCAGTGCGGCGCCATCGCCACCGACGGCCTCGACGAAACGGTCGACGCGGTGAAAACGCTGCTCGACGCCAAGCCGGCCGCGGGCAAGCGCTTCGCCCTCATGGCCATGACGGGCGGGCAGTCGGTCTCCATGACGGACGCCTTCGCGCGCGCGGGCTTCGAGGTGGGGCCGCTGGCGGAGCGCTCCTCGGCGGAGCTGGCCAGCTTCTTCAACACCGTCGGCGGCAGCTTCCGCAACCCGCTCGACATGGCCGGCACGGTGCAGGGCAAGGTCGAGGTGCTGGAGCGCATCCTCGCCATCCTCGAGGCCGACGAGACGGTGGACGCCATGGCCATGGAGCAGTCGGCCATGTTCGGGGCGCGCCAGTGGAAGGAGCAGCCGGAGCGCTTCGACGCCCTGCTGGACGCGCTGGCGGCCCACGCCGAGCGCTCGGCCAAGCCCTTCCTGATGGTGATGCACCCGGCGCACGAGGATGCGTACGTGGCGGAGCTGCGGTTGCGCTTCGCGGAGCGGCGCATCCCCCTCTTCCCCAGCTTCGAGCGTGCCGCCGCCGCCGCCCGCGCCCTCCCCCGCGCCATCCGCGCCTAGCCGCGTTACCCCAGCGCCAGCATCTCGTCCCACTCCTCCGCGTTCCGTTCCTCCATGCGTTCGATCGCTTCCTGTGCGATCCGCGCCCACTGCGCCGCTTCCGCGACGGCGTTGACGGCGGGGGGCCAAGCGTGGGTGGTGTCGTTGTACTCCCACACCTTGGCCGCCTGCCTGGCCGCCTCGCACATGCTCTCCGCGACGACGCGATTGGCGTCCCACGCGCCGGTCATCGCGGTCTGGGCGGATTCCATGTCATCGGCGTTCTCCAGTTCGCGTTCGCGGATCAGCACTTCCCGCGCGTACCACTCGGCGGCGCGGCTGTGCTTCTCCACCTGTTCGGCGCAGTGCTCCAGCACGCGAAGGCCATCCAGCAAGTCCGGCAGGGGGCGCTGGCGGCGATGCGGCCTCTCGAACGGTTCGGGCTGAAGGTAGTCGTCCATGAGCATTCCCCTTTCGCGTGTACCGCGGGGCTGCCAGTCCGGCGACGCCCGGGCGGGCGCCGCCGAACATGGCTGGCGGGATGGCGGCTAGGCCGCTTCCCCCTCGGGCTTGATCGCGTTCCACCCCGTGGGCGTCAGCCGCAGCGCCTTCACGGGGTAAGGCAGGCCCTGCGGATTCTCGGCGTCGTAGACCTCGATCAGGTTCCACGCCTGCAGCTGGTACAGGATCGTGCGCCTGACCGCGAAATCGTCCGTACCGGCCAGTTCGGGCCGGGGGAGCACCTTGTCGCGGAAACTCTTGAGCCCCGTGAAATCCAGGTAACACGGGGGATAGGCGATCTGCGTCAGCAGTTCGTGCCGGAGTTCGGCGGCGAGCTGCGCCCCGTAGGCATCCGGGTCGGGGAACCACCAGTCCCCCGAACGCCGGTAGACCGCGACAACCGCGTGGCCACGCTCATCGAACCGCGACTTGACGAAGATGACGGGGCTCATCACACCACCGTGCTTCACACAGGGCATCGTGCCCTGATGCCGGGCACGGCTGATGGCGTGGCCGATGCCGATGGCGCACCCGGCGGCGTTGTGGTTGGGCAGGGCCTCGTAGACGGGCACGCCGTACACGTCGGGGTTGCGCCGGTACCAGGCCGACGCGTCCCCGACGATCCGGTCGGAGTAGGGCTTGAGGTCGATGGTCTGCGGAATCGTCCGCAGGACGTAATGGTCGCCAGTCAAAAGGTGTCACCTTTCTTGTCTTTCGACGCTATGACTCCACAGTGGAGTCTCGGAATTGGAAAACCCTCACTAAAAGTGAGGGGCTATTCGCGCGACTTATTTCCCGAGATTCTTGCTCGTTAAAACCTCCTTTCTCTCGCATAACCGATCAGATGCGCGCTGACCGGCCCATGCGAGTGCCTCTCGATTGGTAGCAAATCACAGATCTGCGCAACGAGCAAATTCCCTGCTACCGGGCGCGGCTGATGCCCTTGCCGACGCTGGTGGCGTACCCGGAAGCGCTGCGGTCGGACGGGGTCAGGTACGTCAGGATGGGGTTGCCATACGGACTGCGCTGGCAGCAGCCAAGCGCCTCCTGGATGACGGTTTTGGACTGGCCTTTCGGAAGCATCTGTACCTCCTACTCGGACGGTACAGGGTGGGGATGGGTATGTCAAATCCACCTTAAATACCATAAATGTAAGGTAAAGACCGACTTAAATGGCATATAAAACCGCACACTAAACCTCGCGCCTATTCTCGCACACTAAATTTCGCATAAACCCCCAGCTTAGCCTCACCGCTCCGGGCAGGCGGCGCAGCGCTCGTGGGCGCGGTGCGGTTCGGCGACGGGCGCGCCCGCGTCCGCGAGCATGGCCCACACGCGCCACAGGGGCAGCCCCATGACCGCGCAGTAACAGCCGTCGAGCGCGGCCACCACGCCCGCGTCCTCGTCCTGGATGGCGTAGGCCCCCGCCTTGTCGAGCGGGCGTCCGCTGGCGGCGTAGGCGGCGATGGCCGCGTCGGAAAGGTCCGCCAGCCGCACCGTGGCCGTGCTGACGCCGTCCGCCGCGCCGTCGGGCCAGGCCAGCGCCACGCCCGTGGCCACCAGGTGCGGGCGGCCCCGCAGCGCGCGCAGCATGGCGATGGCGTGGGCGGCGTCGCGGGGCTTGCCGTGGGCGCGCGCGCCGTCGTGAACGATGGTGTCCGCGCCGATGACGAGGGCGCGCGGATGGCGGCGCGCGACCGCCTCCGCCTTCTCGCGCGCGAGCCGTCGCGCGTCGTCGCGGGGATCGCCGCCCGCGCGCTCGTCGAGGTCGGCGGGGTCCACGGCGAAGTCGTCGAGCAGGGCGCGCAGCAGCTCGCGGCGGCGGGGCGAGGCGGAGGCCAGCACCGCGCGCATGGCGGGCTCAGGCGGGGACGCGCGCGAGCCGCGCCACGCACTCGATGTGCGCCGTCTGCGGGAACATGTCGATGGGCGTGACCCGTTCGAGGGCGTAGCCGGCGGCGGCGAGGCGGCGCAGGTCGCGCGCCAGCGTGGTGGGGTTGCAGGAGACGTAGACGATGAGCGGGGGCGCGAGCGTCTCCAGCGCCGCCAGCGCCTCGGGGGCGCAGCCCGCGCGCGGCGGGTCGAGCAGCACCACGGAGGGGCTTGCGCCCAGTGCCGGCAGCAGCGCCTCGACCTTGCCTTGCCGGAACTCGACGTTCGCCATGCCGGCGAGGTTGACCTCGGCGTCGCGCAGGGCGGATGGCGATTCCTCGATGGCGACGACGCGGTCGAAGCGGGCGGCGAAGAGCGCGGCGAAGACGCCCACGCCCGCGTAGGCGTCGACCAGCAGCGCGCCGCGGTCGGGCAGCTCGGCCCCGGCGAGGGCCGCGAGCCGCTCGGCCTGCGCGCTGTTCACCTGGAAGAAGGAGGAGGCGCTCACCTGGAAGCGCCGCCCGCCCAGCTCCTCGACGTAGCGGTCCGCCGCGCCCTCCCCGGCGAGCGGCTCGACGGCGGGGGCGATGAGCGCGCTCCCCGTGGCGGCGTTATGGCGCAGCTGGATCTGGTGGAAGCCGCGGGCGTGGCCCTGCACGCGCGGCAGCACGCCGTTCACCCACGGGTCGGCGATGGGGCAATCGGTGACGCGCAGCAGGCCGCGCCCGCGGCGGTGGATGAAGCCGGCGTCGCCGAAGCGGCGGCCCGTGGAGAGGCGCACGTGGTTGCGGTAGGCCCACGGGTCGTCGGCCCCGACCACGGGCCGCACGGGCGCGTCCGCGATGCCGCCGATGCGCGCCAGCTGCTCGCGCACGATGCCTTCCTTGGCGGCCAGCTGGGCGGGATAGTCGAGGTGCTGGAGCTGGCAGCCGCCGCATTCGCCGAAGAGGGCGCAGCGCGGCTCCACGCGGCTGCGCGAGGGCTCGAGCACGCGCGTGACCACGCCCTCGGCGTAGTCGGAGTGGACGCGCTCGACCGTGACCTCGACCAGCTCGCCCGGGGCGGCGAAGTCGGCCATGAGCGCGCGTCCGTCGGGCAGGCGGGCCAGTCCGCGCCCGCCCGCCACCAGGCGCTCGACGCGCACGGTGTGGAGGCGCTCCTCCTCCGGGATCTCCTGACGGCGACGGCGGCGGCGGGCCATGCCGCCAGCGTACGCGCGAGGGGCGCGGGCGGCGAACCGTCAGTCGAAGGCGCCGGCGGCGGCGAGGTCGGCCATGCGGTCGGCGTCGTAGCCGAGCAGCTCGCGCAGCACGCGCTCGGTGTCCGCGCCCACCACGGGCGGCTCGCCCACGCGCGCGGGCGTGCGCGAGAGGCGGAAGCGGGAGCCTTCCACCACGCTCTCGCCGTGGAGGGTGTGGGGCACGCGCGCGAAGTGGCCGCGGTGCGCGAGCTGCGCGTCGGCCCCGGCGTCGCGCGAGCGCAGGACGGCGTGGGCGGGCACGCCCGCGGCCCGCAGGGCGCGCTCGGCCTCGTGCGGCGAGCGCGTCTCCGTCCATTCGGCGATGGCGGCGTCGATGGCGTCCTGCCGCGCGAGCCGTCCGGCGAGGTCGGCATGGCGCGCGTCGCGGGCCAGGTCGGGCCGCGCGATGGCCTCGCAGAGGCGCGCCCAGTCGGCGTCGTCGCGCACGGCCACGGCCACCCAGTCGTCGTCGCCGCGGGCGGGGTAGACGCCGTGGGGGGCCATGTGCGGGTCGCGGTTGCCGAGGCGGCTGGCCGCGCGCCCCGTGAGCTGGCAATCGAGCAGCCAGGGCGCGAGGAAATGGAGGGCGCTCTCGACCTGCGCGTGGTCGAGGTAGCAGCCCGCGCCCGTGCGGCGGCGATGGTCGAGCGCAGCCAGCAGGGCCGCCAGCGCGAAGCGGGGCGCGACCGTGTCGGTGTAGGCGCCGAAGGGGCCCGCGGGCGCGCGGTCGGGGTCGCCGGTGAGGTCGATGAAGCCGGAGATGGCCGCGCCCATGGTGCCGAAGCCGGAGACGTCGGAGAGCGGGCCGTTCTGGCCGAAGAGGCTGCTGCTGAGCATGATCAGGTCGGGCTTGCGGGCGCGCAGCGACTCGTAGTCGAGGCCCCAGGCGCGGAAGGCGCGGGGCGCGAACGACTCGGCCACCACGTCCACGCGGGCGGCCAGTTCGCGCGCGAGGTCGCGGCCCGCCTCGCTGGCGAGGTTGAGCGCGAGGCCGAGCTTGCCCGCGTTCATGTTGTCGAAGAAGAGCGAGTTCTGGGGCGCGAACACGCCGCCGTGGAAGGGGGCCATGGAGCGCCCCGTGCCCGGGCGCGCGGGCGACTCCACGCGGATGACGGTGGCCCCGTAGTCGGCCAGCACGCGCGTCGCCACCGGTCCCGCCATCACCCACGTGAAGTCGAGCACGCGCAGTCCCTCCAGCGGCGGGGCGCCCTCCGGCGCGGGCGCGGACGGCGGCGCGGGACGCGGGCGGGGCGGCTCGGCGAGCACCTCCGCCGTGTGCTCGCCGAGGCGGGGGGTGGGGCGTTCCGCGCGCGCGGGCGCGTTCGACAGGCGCACGGCGGGGCCGGGATGGCGCGCCTCGCGCCCGGCCACGGGGAGCGTGCGCCAGTAGCCGCGCGCCTCCAGCTGCGGGTTCTCCAGCGTTTCGGGGACGGTGGCCACGGGCAGGATGAGCAGGCGGCGGCGCTGCGCCTCGATGAGCAGCTCGGCTTTCGTCTTCGTCTTCAGGAAGGCGTCCACGATGCCGAGCACGCGCTCCAACTCGGACTGCGGCTCCTCGCCGCGCTGCAGCAGGGCGGCGTAGCCGATCCAGTCCTTGTCGCGTGTGGCCGCGTCGCAGCCGCCCTCCTCGTGGATCCACCCCATGAGGCGCGCGGTGAAGGGGCCGACGGAGTGGCCGAAGAAGAAGGTGAGGGAGACGTAGCCGTCTTTGGCCTCCCACACGAGCTTGAGCAGGACGGGGCCGACGACGGCGCCGCCCGCCACGCGCACCGTCTCGGGCGCGCCCCCGACGGCGTTCACGAGCTGCCCCATGGCGCCGAGGTTGGTGGCCTGCTGGGCGGAGACGTCGACGTGCTGGCCGCGGCCCGAGCGCGCCCGTTCGGCCAGCGCCACGAGGGCCGCGCCCGCCGCCTCCGCCCCGGCGTGCGCGAAGGCCTGCGGCACGCTCACGCGCACGGGGGGCCGGTCCGGCGAACCGGCGATGTGCAGCGACCCCGAGGCGGCGGCCACGGTGAGGTCAGTGGCCGCGTCGCGCGCCTTCGGCCCGTCCCCTCCGAAGGCGCTGATGGAGACGTACACGAGCGCGGGATTGACGGCGGCGAGGTCGTCGGGGCCGAGGCCGCGCGCGGCCATCGCGCCGGGGTCGGCGGACTCGACGAGCACGTCGGCGGATGCGGCCAGCCGCAGCAGGGCCGCCCGCCCGTCGGGGGCGTCGAGGTCGAGCGCGACGCCGCGGCGGTTGCGCGCGTACGCCGCCCAGTAGAGCGAGCGCTCGCCCTCGGGCGCGGCCTCGGGCGGCAGCAGGGGCGGGGCATGGCGCGCGGGCGACCCGCCGGGCGGCTCGACCAGGATCACGTCCGCGCCGAGCCCGGCCAGCACGTGGCCGCAGAGCAGGCCGCGCTCGTCGGCGAGGTCGAGCACGCGGTACGGGGCGAGCATGGCGCGGATGGTAGCAGGCGCGCGACGGCGGTCGTCAGGCGCGGCAGGAGGCGCAGCGGCCGTACAGCTCGGCGCTGTGGGCGTCGAGCGCGAAGCCGGCGACGGCGGCGTTGCGCCTGATGGCGTCGTCGAGCTCGGGGTCGCTGAACTCCGCGACGGCGCCGCAGCCGCCGCAGATGAGGTGGTGGTGGTGCTCGCCGCTGCCCGAGCGCTGGTAACGCACGCCGCCGTCCTCGAGGGGCAGGCGGCACACGAGCTCGAGCTCGGACAGCAGCTTGACCGTGCGGAAGACGGTGGCGCGCCCGATGTGGGGCAGGCGCGCGCTCAGCTCCTCGATGGTGAAGGGGCGCGGGCTGCGGGCGATGGCGTCGAGCACGGCGCGGCGCGTGGCGGTGAGGCGATGCCCCGTGTCCGCGAGGCGGGCGGCGGAATCCGTGGCCATGCTCACCGGCCCCAGTCTGATTTCGCGCGGCGGGGCTGTCAACGGTCCGCCGCGCGGATTTGACACTAGGTATCACCGTCCCCAAGATACGCACTCCAACCGAGACGCTGAATCAGAGAGGCCCCGATGAAGAACCGCATCCACGTCCCCAAGCTCGCGCTCGCCGCGATCCTGACCGGCGCGCTGGCGCTGGCCGCCATCGCCTGCGGCGGCGGCGACAACACCCCCAACACCCCCACCGCTGCCAGCACCCCCAGCGCCGCCAGCACCGCCACCGCCGCCAGCACCCCCAGCGACTCCAACGGGTCCAACGGCGGCGGAAGCGAGGAGCGCATCGCCGTGCTCGCCTCCACCAGCATCGTGGCCGACCTCGTGGAGCAGGTCGGGGGCGAGCGCGTGGACGTGAGCACCGCCGTTCCCGTGGGGGGCGACCCGCACACCTTCGCGGCCACGCCGGGCCTCATCCGCCGCGCGGGCGAGGCGGACCTGCTGGTCGTCGTGGGGTCGAGCCTCGCCAGGATCGAGGACGACCTCGCGCGGAACACGGATGGCGTGGTCCTCACGCTCACCGACGGCATGGACCTGCAGCCCTTCTCCGAGGCCTTCGCCCACGACGACCATGACGACGACCATGACGATCACGCCGACGAGGACGGCCACGACGAGGACGACGATCACGCCCATGAGGACGATGATCACGCCGACGAAGACGGGCACGAGGATGGCGACGATCACGCCCACGAGGACGATGATCACGCCGACGAAGACGGGCACGAGGATGGCGACGATCACGCCCACGAGGACGATGATCACGCCGACGAGGACGGCGACGATCACGCCCACGAGGACGATGACCACGCCGACGAGGACGGCGACGACCACGGCCACGAGGACGACGAGGACGGCCACGACGATCACGACGACGAGGACGGCCACCACGGGCACGACCACGGCAGCGTCGACCCGCACTTCTGGATGGACGTCGACTTCGTCATCGAGGCCGTGGAGGCCATCCGCGCGCAGCTGGCGCGGCTCGATCCGGAGAGCGCGGACGGCTACCGCGAGCGCGCGGAGTCGTTCACGGCGGAGCTGCGCGCGCTCGACGCCGAAGTGGCGGCCACGCTGGCGGACCTGCCGGAGGAGCGCCGCTACCTCGTCACCTTCCACGACGCCTACGGCTACTTCGCCGCGCGCTACGGGCTGACCATCCTCGGCTTCGTGGTGGAAGGTCCGGAGGAGGAGCCCGCGGCGGGCTCCATCGCCAACCTGGTGGAGCGCATCGAGGCGCTGGACGTGCCCTTCATCTTCACCGAGCCCCAGTTCAGCGCCCGCGCCATCGAGCAGGTGGCCCGCGACAGCGGGGCGGCGGTGCGCACCATCCCGTCGGGATCGCTGGCCGCGGAGTACCCGACCTACGTCGAATTCCTGCGCGCCATCGCCCGGGGCATCGCCGATTAGCGCCGCGCCCGCCATCGCGGTCGAGCGCCTGACCACGGGCTACCGGGGCGCGGCGGCCATCGAGGACGTGTCCTTCGCGCTGCCGAAGGGCGCGTTCCTCGGCCTGCTCGGCCCCAACGGCTCCGGCAAGAGCACGCTGCTCAAGGCGCTGGTCGGGCTGCTGCCCGCGTGGGCCGGGAGCGTGCGCGTGCTGGGCGCCCCCCCGCGCGATGCGCGCGCGCGCATCGGCTACATGCCCCAGGCCGAGGACATGGACTGGCACTTCCCCGTGACCGCGCGCGAGGTGGTGGGCATGGGCCTCTACCGGCGCTCCCTCGGCCGGGTGCGGCGGCGCGGGCGCGAACGCGGGCGCGTCATGGCGGCCCTCGAACGGCTTTCGGCGACGGACCTGGCGGACCGCCAGATCGACGAGCTGAGCGGCGGCCAGCAGCGCCGCGTGCTGCTCGCCCGCGCGCTCGTGAAGGCCCCCGACGTGCTGCTGCTGGACGAGCCCACGGCGGGCCTCGATCCCCCCGCCGAACGGGAGCTGCTCGACCTGCTGGGCGAGCTGGCCGCCGGGGGCGCGACCGTCGTCGTCTCCACCCACGACATCACCTGCGTGAACGAGCGCTGCGACTGCGCCCTCTGCCTGAACCGCACGGTCATGTCCTTCGGGCCGCCCGCCGAGGCCATCACGGAGGAATCGCTGGACAGCACCTTCCCCGGGCACGTGCTCGTGCTGGGGCGCCGCGGGCGGCAGCTGGCGGTCGCGCCCCACGACGACCACGAGCGGCGGGAGGCCGCCTGGTGATCGACTGGCTGGCGGATCCCTGGCAGTTCGAGTTCATGCGCCGCGCCCTGCTGGCGGGGGCGCTGGTGGCCATGGCGGCCTCGGTGGTGGGCGCGTTCGTGGTGGCCAAGGGGCTGGCCTTCCTCGCCGACGCCGTGGCCCACACCTCGCTGGCGGGGGCGGCCATCGCCTTCCTCGCGGGGGGCGGCTCCGTGGCCATCAGCCTGGGCGCGGCGGGGGCGGCGGGGGCGACCGCCGTGGGCGTCTCCTTCCTCACGCGGCGGGCGCGGCTGCGCGAGGACACCGCCATCGCCCTGCTCTTCGCCGCCCTCTTCGCCCTCGGCATCCTGCTCATCAGCAGCGCGCGCAACTACACGCTCGAACTCACGTCGTTCCTCGTGGGCGGCATCCTCACCGCCCCCGAGGAGGACCTCATCCTCATGGCCGCGCTCGCGGGCGTGGTCGCCATCGTCACGCTCGTCTTCTACCGCGAACTGCTGTTCACGGCCCATGACCCCACCATGGCGGCGGCGGCGGGGGTGCCCGTGGCCGCCGTGCAGACGGGGCTCATGGCGCTCGTGGCCATCGCCGCCGTGGCCGCCTTCCGTCTGGTGGGCGTGGCACTGGTGATGGCCATGCTGGTGGCCCCGGCGGCCACGGCGGCGCTGATCGTGCGGCGCATTCCCCTGATCATGGCCGGGGGAGCGCTGCTCGGCGTGGCCGCCGTGGTCGTCGGGCTTCATGCCTCCTTCCACGCCGATGTGGCCGCCGGGCCGGCCATCGTGGTGGCCTCCGTGGCCTTCTTCGCCATCACCTTCGTGTGCTCGCCGCGCGGGCTGGGGCTGGCGCGCATCGTGCGCCGCAGTTGATCCGCCACCGCTGACCGCCGCCGCCGCGGCGCATCGTGTAGGCTGCGCGCAACGACGGCAAGGAGGCCCGCCATGTCGGACACGAAGGCGCTCACGATCGAGGAACTGCTGGAGACGGAGGCGATCAAGCGCGTCCGCATCCTCTACTCCCACTACTTCGACATGGGCATGATCGACGAGCTGGTCGACCTGTTCACGGACGACGCGGTCTGCGAGTTCGGCCCGAACTACGGCGGCGACTGGGTGGGCAAGGAGCGCATCCGCAAGGGCTACGAGGAGTTCCAGGGCGGCGGCGGGCCCTTCACCGGGGCCATGCACGCCAACACCAACCCGTGGGTCGAGATCACCGGCCCGGACACGGCGAAGGCGCGCTGGTACCTGCTCGACCTCTCCCTCAGCGGCCCCGCCGAGCAGAACCCGCTCATGCTCATGGGCGTCTACGACGACGTGTACCGCAAGGTGGACGGCGCCTGGAAGATCGCGCGCACCTACATCGATTTCGTCTGGCCCAACCGCGACTACCGCGGCCCGCGCGACGGCTAGCCGAACGGGTCCGCGTCGGGCGCGGGGGAATCGGGCCGACCGGCCAAGGGTTCGATGCGCTCCGGGCAGTGCGCGCCGCTGATGGGGCAGAAGCGGCACTCCTCGCGGCTGGGCACGCGGTGCGCCTCCTCCTCGGGCCCGGCGAGGATGTCGAGGAAGTAGGGCAGCTGCTCGAAGACGTCCTCGGCCTGCCGCGCGGGGAAGTCCCGCACCAGCCCGTCCTCGTAGACGAGGCGGCCGCGGAAGCGCGCGTCCTCGTACTCGTGGAGGTCGGAGCGGGGCAGGAGCGACATGGGCAGCAGCACCTGCTGCTCGTGCCAGTCGTGCGCGCGGCCCGTTTTCACGTCGAGCACGATGGCGTCGTCGTCGCGGAAGGCGAGCAGGTCGGGCTTGCCGCCGACCACGATGGGCTCGCCCCCGTGGCGGTAGCGGAACCAGTTCTGCGCCTCCACCCTCACGCGGTAGCCGTCGGCGTTGAGGGCGCGGTGCGTTTCGCGCAGGAGCTTCGTGTGCCGCGCCCGCCAGACGGCGAAGCCGGAGTCGCTCTCCGCCCTCTTGAAATCTTTCCAGTGGGCCTGGAACCAGATGGCCCACTCGCAGCTGCGCTCGCCGCTCATCCAGCGCGCCAGCCACGTCAGGAAGACGTACGGCTCCTCGCGGAGGGTGGGCTCGGCGTCCCTCACGCCCGGGAGGCCGCCGCCGGGGCGACCGCGTCCTCCAGCCCGCGGGGCACGCGCGACACCTCCACCCGCTTCAGCTCGGCCAGCACGTGGGCGAAGCGCTCGCGCCGTTCGGGCGTGTCCACGGGCATGCCGAAGCCGATGCGGCTGGCGTACTCGCGGTGTTCGCGCACGAACTCCGGCAGGCGGTCGTAGGTCGAGGTCTGGGCGAAGCCGCGCAGCACGTCCTCGGGGATGACGCTCCGCATCTCGTCCCACTTGCCCTGCAGCGAGAGGGAGTGCAGCTGCATGCCGAGGTCCTTCCAGCCGTGAATCTCGAACACGTCGTGGTAGCTGCGCGTGGAGCCGTAGAAGGAGATGGGCTGGCGCAGGGCCTCGAGGCCGCGCTCGATCTCCGATTCGTCCTCGCCGAAGACGGTGAAGCCGCCGCCCGACACCTCGATGTCCTGCCACTGGCGGCCCGAGCGGCGCAGCCCGATGGCGATGTTGGGCAGCACCACCTCGCGCATGTACTTGTCGGTCATGAAGCCGTGGGGCAGCACGCCGTCGGCCACCTCGCCGGCGGCGCGCGCCATGCCCTCGCCCACGCAGGCCAGCAGCACGCGCGGCGCGGGGTGGTCGATGGGGCCCGGGCTGAAGGTCGGGTTGATCAGCGTGAACTGGTAGTGCTCGCTCACGTGGTCGGGCTTCTCGCCCGTCTGGAAGGTGCGCCAGATGGCCTTGAGCGCGCGGATGTAGTCCTTCATGCGCGGCGCGGGCGGCACCCAGGGGACGCTGAAGCGGCGCTGGTTGTGGCCCTTCACCTGGCTGCCCAGGCCGAGCGCGAAGCGGCCCCCGCTCAGCTGCTGCAGGTCCCACGCCTGCATGGCCAGGATCATGGGCGCGCGCGGGAAGGCGATGGTCACGGACGTGCCGATCTCCACGCGCTCCGTGGCCGCCACCGCCAGCGTGGCCGCCAGCATCGAATCGTGCGCCGTCTCGGCCACGCCCGCGAAGTCGTAGCCGAGCTCCTCGGCGCGGCGCGCGTGCGCCTCCGCCTCCCCCAGCCAGCCGCCCCCGAAACTGGTGCCAACCTTCATCGCGTCCGTCCTTTCGCCGCGCCCCACGCGGACGCGCCCGCCGATTGTACGCGACCGGCGGCCAGGTCACGCGCGCGCGTCCAGCAGGGCGGCGATGGCGGCCAGCTCCGCGGGCGTGTTGGCGTTGCGGAAGGCGCGCAGGTCGGGGTCGACGCCCGCCAGCGCCTCCTCGCCCAGCGCGAGCGCGTCCAGCCCGGCGAAGGCGTCCGCGACCTTGTTCACGCCCGCCGCGAGCGCGGCCTCGGCGGCGGCCAGACAGGGCTCGCGGCGGTAGGCTGCGGCCAGCGGCTGGCGGAAGCCGCCCACCTCCGGCAGCACGGCCTCGCGCCCGCCCAGCGCCCCCACGACGCGCTCCACCACGGCGGGGGCGAGCAGGGGCGCGTCGCAGGAGGCGGCGAAGCAGACGGGCGCGGAGGCGGCGGCCAGCCCGGCGGCGATGCCCGCCAGCGGCCCGCGTTCCGGCTCGCGGTCCTCGACCACGGCCACGGGCAGGGCGGGGTGCATGGGGGGCAGCGCGCGCCCCGCCGCCGTCACGATCACGATCTCGTCGGCGACGGGCGCGAGGGCGTCGCGCACCCACTGCAGGAGGGGGCGTCCGCGCAGCGTGGCGGCGGCCTTGTCGGAGCCGAAGCGCGTGCTGCGTCCGCCCGCCACGATGATGCCCGCGAGCGCGCCCATGCCCCGCAGGGTACGCCACCGCGGCGTCGCTGCTGGCGGAGGTGATGCCCGCGAGCCTGGAGCTGGCGGTCCCGCTGAAGGTGGACCTGAAGCGCGGCCGCAACTGGGCGGAGCTGTAGGGGGATGGGTACGCCTCTAGGAAATGCTCAAGTCGGTTCCTTCCGTCTCCTCAAAGTCGTACGACCGCTGTAGCGCATCCAGAAGGGTTTCCCTGACTTCCTTTGCATCAACAGCAGCAGAGATTTTCCCAGTGATTGCACCCATCACAATGGGGATCGGACGCACAGGGGGATCCGTCACAATTCCCTGAATGGGGATCCGCTGAATGATGGAGATGCAGATTTGGGTGTCGTTCGTGTTGGTCCGGTTCGTTTCCTCAAACTGCGGCAGCGCACCAAGAACGTCCCTCCTGACTTCTTCGGCACCAGTCCCAGCGGGAATTTTCCCGGTAATCTTGGTAGCGCTCATCGCCATAGCATCCGTCACACCTCCCTGCGGAATGATGGTGATGCTGATCTGAGTGTCGGGCGTACTGGTCTGATTCATGCCGTTCCTCCTTTGCGCCGTAGTGTTGCCAGAACGGTGGCAATGGCGTCAAGCGGCCCGCAGTCCGCGCCTCACTTCAGGAACCCGAGGGAGTAAATCCCGACCAAGACGAAGACGATGCCAGCGATGACGCCCACGCCAATCTCGGCAGAGTTGGCGCCCAGCGCGCCCAAGACGATGAAGAACAGGCCGAAGCCAAAGAGGCAGAGGCAGAGCGGAATGACGCAACCCTTAGGCATGGCGCTCCCGCTTCCGCTTCTTCCGCTCGCACTGCGCGCGCACCTCGACGTGGGCCGTGTTCCCCGACTGCGCGAGGGCGAGGGACGTGAGGATGCGCTTCATGGTACCATGATTACCCGCCCGCCCGCCGACGCGCAACCCGAAGCGCGCCCGGGATCAGGAAGCGTCGCGGCCCGTCATGAGGCGGGCACGCTGCTCGCGTTCCCGACGGCGGGAGCGGGTACCGTAGACGAAGGCCCCGAGGATGGCCGGTAGCGGGAAGGCCGCGAAGGCCACCGCGAACCAAGGCCGATCCACCAGCACGGCAACGAGCGCCAGCGCCTCGAAGCCAAGCGTCAGGAGCGCCCCGCTGACAAGGCCCGTCCACGACCGCTGGCCTTCCTGTCGCAGCGCCTCGGTCTCCAGTTCGGCGCGATGGTCGGCCTGCCCCTCCGCCATCCTCACGATGCGATCAGCCGCGCCGGGGAGGACGGCCTCGTACTTCTCCAGCTCATCTGCGGGCGGCAACGGTCCGGAGCGAATGGACGTCCTGGCCCTGAACGCAAAACCTGCGGGAAGCCGCTCAAGGATCTCAAGGATATCCGACGACGTCTGCTCATCAGCAGCGTCGGGAACCGGATGATCGGAACCCGGCACCAAATCCCGGGAGTCGTTCTCCTGGCTCACGACCGGTCGGCGTTCTCCTGCTTCTCGACCGTGATGGTGACCTCGTACACGCCCATCGCGTCCCGCAGGTCGTTGCCGACGGCCTGCCAGTCCTGCGCGATGGCGTAGCGGTCGGCCTGCGGGCCGCTGGGCGCGTTGTTGAACTCGGTCAGCGTGCCGCCGAAGTCGATGAGCCGCCCAAGACCTTCCCAGAAGCTGGGGCGGGCGAACAGGAAGTCGGACATCGGACCACTCCTTCCCCCGTATCCTACAGGCCCGCGACGCGCGACGCTAGCCGCCGCCCAGCGCGGGCACGATGGCCACCTCGTCGCCGGGCGCGACGGGCTCGCTCAGGCCGTAGCGGTGGGCGTGGCCGTTCAGGGCGATGGAGAGCTCGGGACGCACGCGGCCGTCCGCCACGGTGCGCGCCCAGAAGCCCGGGCAGCGAGCGTCCACGGCGCGCAGCAGCTCGCCGAGCGTGGCGCCCGCGGCCTCGACGGTCGCGGCGCCAGCGCAGAGCGGGCGCAGCGGCGACGGCACGATCACCGTCGCCACGGCGCTAGCCCAGGTGGTGGAGCTCCTCCACCACGCGGCGGGGGGAGATGGGCAGCTCCGTGAAGCGGTGGCCGGTGGCGTCGTGGATGGCGTTGGCGATGGCGGCCAGGGGCGGCACGATGGGCACCTCGCCCACGCCGCGCACGCCGTAGGGATGCCCCGGGTTGGGCACCTCCACGATGATGGTGTCGATCATGGGCAGGTCGAGCGAGGTGGGCATGCGGTAGTCGAGGAAGGAGGCGTTCTCCATGCGCCCGTCCTCGTTGTAGTAGTACTCCTCGTTGAGCGCCCAGCCGATGCCCTGCACGACGCCGCCCTGCATCTGGCCCTCCACGTAGGCGGGGTGCACGGCGGTGCCGGCGTCCTGGGCGATGGTGTAGCGCAGGATGTCGACCTTGCCCGTGTCGGGGTCGACCTCGACGTCGACGACGTGCACGCCGTAGGCGGCGCCCGGGCTGCGGGCGACGACGGAGCCGCGGCCCTGCAGGGGCCCGCCCGTCTCCATCTGCTTGCCCGCCAGCTCGGCGAAGGTGAGGCGCTTGTCGGCGTCGGAGGCGTGGCGCAGTTCGCCGTCGGCGAAGGACACGTCCGCGGCCTCGCACTCCCAGAGCCGGGCGGCGCGCTCGACCAGCTGGCGCTGGATGTCGAGGCCCGCCTCGTAGACGGCCTGGCCGCTGGCGTAGGCCGTGCGCGAGCCGCCGGTCACGTCGTTGTGGCCGACGGAGTCGGTATCGGCGACGGTGGGGCGCACGGCGTCGTAGGGGATGCCGAGCGTCTCCGCCAGCTGCATGGCGAGGGCGGCGCGCGTGCCGCCGATGTCGGTGGAACCCTCGATCAGGTTGACCGTGCCGTCGGGGTTGACGGAGGCGATCACGGAGGACTGCATGCCGGCGTTGAACCAGAAGCCGCTGGCCACGCCGCGCCCGCGGTTGGGCCCCTCGATGGGGGACTGGTAGTGGTCGGAATCGCGCGCGGCCTCGATGGTTTCCTCGTGGCCGATGCGGGGATGGGCCACGCCCGTGATCATGCGCGTGCCCTCGCGGGCGCTGTTCCTCATGCGGAAGGCGAGCGGGTCGGCCCCGCTTTCGCGCGCCAGCTCGTCGATCAGCTGCTCCACGCAGAAGGCGGCGTTGGGCGCGCCGGGGGCGCGGTAGGCGGCCACCTTGGGCTTGTTCACCACCACGTCGTAGGCGTCCACGCGGAAGTTGGCCACGTCGTAGGGGGAGAGCATGCACATGGCCCCGGCCATGACGGGCGAGCCCGGGAAGGCCCCGGCCTCGAAGGCGAGGCTCACCTCGGCGGCGGTGATGACGCCGTCCTTCACGGCCAGGCGGCCCTTCATGTGCCCGCCGCTGGTGGGGCCGGTGGCTTGGAACACGTCCGTGCGGTCCATGGTGAGCTGCACGGGCCGCCCGCACTGGCGCGAGAGCAGCGCCGCCAGCGGCTCCAGGTAGATGCCGATCTTGCCGCCGAAGCCGCCGCCGATCTCCATGGGGATGACGCGGATGCGGGAGACGGGCAGGCGCAGCAGCTCGGCCAGCATGCCGCGCACGGCGAAGGCCCCCTGCGTGCTCGTCCACACCGTGAGCGTGCCGTCGGGGTTCCAGTTGGCCGTGCCGTTGTGCGGCTCGATGTAGCCCTGGTGGACCATCTTCGTGTCGAACTCGCGCTCGACCACCGCGTCGGCGTCGGCGAAGGCCGCCTCCACGTCGCCGCCCTCGAAGCGCGTGTGGGCGGCGACGTTGCTGGCCGTGTCGGAAAGCTCGCCGTCGGGCTGCTTCGTGCGGCGGTTCTCGTCGAGCAGGGGCGCGTCCTCGCGCATGGCGTCGCGCACGGAGAGCACGGGCGGCAGCGGCTCGTAGTCGACGGCGATGGCGTCGAGGGCGGCCAGCGCCTCGTGCGCGCTGGCGGCGGCCACGGCGGCCACGGCGTGGCCGCGGTAGAGGGCCTTGTCCCCGGCGAGCACGTTCAGGCTCATGTCCGAGGCGCTGGCCGCGCCCTCGCCCGTGTCGATCACCGTGTCCGCCACGGCGGGCAGGTCGGCGTGCGTGACCACCGCCAGCACGCCGGGCAGGGCCTCGGCGGCGCCGGTGTCGATGGAGCGGATGCGGGCGTGGGCGTGGGGGCTGCGCAGCACCGCCCCGTGCACCAGGTCGGGCAGGTGCACGTCCGCGCCGTAGAGCGCCTTGCCCGTGACCTTCTCGACGCCGTCGGGGCGGATGGGGCGCGTGCCGATGACCTTGTAGTCGGGCTTCTCGATGGTCGTCATGCGGTGACCTCCTGGGTGTCCGCCGCCTTCAGGACGGCGCGCACGATTTTGTCGTAGCCGGTGCAGCGGCAGAGGTTGCCGGCCAGCCAGTGGCGCACGCGGCCCTCGTCGGGGTTGGGCTCGGCGTCGAGCAGCGCCTTGGCCGCCACGATGAAGCCGGGCGTGCACACGCCGCACTGCAGGGCCGCCTCCTCCAGGAAGGCCTGCTGCAGGGGGTGGAGGCGGTCGCCCTCGGCGACGCCCTCGATGGTGACCACGGACGCGCCCTCGGCCTCGACGCCGAGCACGCAGCAGGCGTTCACCACGCGCCCGTCGAGGATGACGCTGCAGGCGCCGCAGTTGCCGTTGTTGCAGCCCTCCTTGGTGCCGGTGAGGCCGAGCTCGTCGCGCAGCACCTCGAGCAGGCTCTGGCGCGGCTCGCAGAGGAAATCGATCTCCTCGCCGTTGAGGGTGGTCTGGACGTGCGACCGACGCATGGGCATTTGCTAGGCCTCCCGGGCTCGTTCGAGCGCCCGGCGGAGGGCGCGGACGGTGAGGACGCGCGTGAGGTGGACGCGCTGGGCGATGGAGCCGCGCATGTCCGTGATGGGGCGCGCGGCGGCGGCGGCGGCGTCCGCCGCGCGGGCGAAGGCCTCCTCGTCGGGGGCCTGCCCGACCAGCGCCGCGCCCGCCTCCTCCACCAGCAGGGGCGTGGGCGCCACCGCGCCGACGGACACGCGCGCCCCCGCGATGCGCTCGCCCGCGGCGTCCAGCTCGAGGCGCGCGCCCACGTTGACGACGGCGATGTCCATCTCGTTGCGCGGGATGAAGCGGTGGAAGAAAGCGCCCGAGCGCGCGGGCTGCGGGGGCACGTTCACGGTCACGATGAGCTCGCCGGGGGCGAGCACGTTCTGGCCGGGGCCGGTGAAGAACGCCTCCAGGGGCAGCTCGCGCGTCCCCTCCCGCGAGCCCAGCGTGAGCGTGGCCCCCAGCGCGATGAGCGCGGGCACGGTGTCGGCGGCGGGGCCGGAGTTGCCGATGTTCCCGCCGAAGCAGGCGCGGCTCTGAATCTGGATGCCCCCCACCAACGTGGCGCAGTCGATGAGGCACGGCAGGCGGCGCGCGATTTCGGCGTCCTCGTAAATCTCGGCGAAGGGCACGGACGCGCCGATGGCGAGCCCGCCCCCGTCCGTCCAGCCGTAGCGCATGAGCTCGGGGATGCGCTTGACGTCGATGAGCTGGTCGACCTGCTTCCGGCCCTCCCGCAGCTGCACGATGATGTCCGTGCCGCCCGCGAGGAAGGCCGAGGTCTTGCCGTTCTGGAGGGCCGCGTAGGCCTCGTCGAGCGAGGTCGGGGCCAGGTAGTCGATCTCCTTCATGAACAATCCTTCGGAAGGCTGGGCGGTCCGCGCCGCCCGCGGCGAAGGCGAATCATAAGGGGCGCGGCGCGAGTTGTCTGCGAACGGCCCCGCGAATCAGCGCGAACGCAACCAGGCGCGCAGCCGCGCGGGATGGTTCGTGATGATGCCGTCGGCCCCGTCCGCCGCCAGCCGCTGCCAGTGCGCTGGCCCGTCGGCGGTCCACGCCCACAGCCGCAAACCTTGGCGATGCGCCGTCGCCACCGCATCCGCGTCCGCGGCGCTGTGTTCGAGCGACAGCGCGCCGATGCCGTGCGCGGCGGCGCGCGCGCAGAGCGCCTCCACCTCCGCTGGCGGCAGGGGCGGGGCGATGAACGCCGCATCCACGTCGGGGGCGAGCTGCCGCGCGCGCTCCGCCAGCGCGTGATCGAACGAGTGCAGCGCGGTCCAGCCCTCCGCGCCGTGGCGGCGGATGACGGCGAGCGCGGCGTCGAGCAGGGCCTCGCCCTCGGCGCGGCGGTCGGGCGCGGCCTTCAGCTCGCAGAACACGGCCACGCGCCCCGCCGCGAGCGCCAGCGCCTCGTCCAGCGCGGGCACGGGTTCGCCATCGCCCGCGTCGGCCCGCGCCAGCCGCGCGAGGGACGCCTCGCGCACGGGGCCGGAGAGGTCCGTCGTGCGGTCCAGCGTCTCGTCGTGCAGCAGCACGGGCGCGCCGTTCGCGCAGAGGCGCAGGTCGATCTCGATGGCGTCGGCGGACGCCAGCGCGGCGCGCACGCCCGCGAGCGTATTGGCGGGCGCCTCCCCCGCGGCGGCGGCGTGCGCGATGACGAGCGGCGCGGCCATGCGGCAGCTCCCGCGATTCGCCACCCGTGATCGCGCCCCAGCGCCGTCCTACAGCTGGATGATGGAGCGGCCCGAAATCTGGCCCGCCGTGAGCGCGTCCGTGGCCTCGTTGATGGCGTCCAGGTCGTAGCGCGCCGTCACCATCGCGTCGAGGTCGAGGTCGCCCTCCTTGTACCAGCGGATGAACATGGGGAAGTCGCGGTCGGGGCTGCAGGAGCCGCCGATGCTGCCGATGTACTTCTTCTCCATCATGAGCAGGTCGCGCGCGTCCAGTTCGACGTTGACGGAAGGCACGCCCACGAGAACGGCGGTGCCTCCCGTGCGTATGCCCAGCACGCCCGGGCGGGTGGCGGGAAGGATCTGCTCCATCGTCTGTTTCACGCCGATGCAGTCGAAGGCGTAGTCCACGCCCGCCACGGGCGCTCCCAGGTCGGGCGTCCCGAAGAAGCTGAATTGGCCCGGCTCCTCGGTGAGCGCGCGAATCTGCTCGACGGGGTCGCCATCGGAGGCGTTGACGCCGACGGTGGCCCCGAACTTCCTGGCGAACTCCAGCTTCTCCTCGCTGAGGTCCACGGCGATGATGGGGTCCGCGCCGATGACGGCGGCGGCCACGATGGCGGAGAGGCCCACGCCGCCCACGCCGAAGACGGCCACGCTCTCGCCCTCGCGCACGCCCGCCGTGTGGTAAGCCGCGCCCGCGCCGGTCATGACGGCGCAACCGATGATGGCGGTCACGTCGGTGGCCACGTCATCGGGCATGGACACGACGAACTGCTCGTCGGCGATGATGTTGTCGGCCCAGGTGAAGACGCCCCGCGCGATGGCGGTCGAGCCGTCGGACAGCTCGAGGGCGACGTGATCGGCAGTGCGGCCGAGGTCGGGGCGGCGCGGCACCCACGTAACCATCACGCGGTCGCCCTCCTTCACGTGGCTCACCTCCGAACCGGCGGCCATGACCGTGCCCGTCGATTCGTGGCCCAGCAGCTGGGGCATCCCGCGCGGGCCGTGCATCTGGTGCAGCTGCGAATGGCAGATGCCGCTGGCGAACTGCTTCACCACGACCTGGTGGGGGCCGGGATCGGGCAGCGTGATCTCGTCGATGCGGAGGGGGCCGGGTTCGGCGGGACAGACGACGACGCGGGCGGGGGTGGGCATGGGAGAGTCTCCTTTCTCCTGGTGGGCGCATCCTACCGCCCCGCCGCGCGATCGTCATCGCAAGCGGGAGCGCGGATGCGTCTTTGCCGTATCATCGCGGCGCAACGAGCACGAGGAGCGGACCAGATGGCGGAGATCAGCGGCGCGACGGTGATCGCGCGGAGCCTGAAGCAGCAGGGCGTCGACTACATGTTCGGCGTGGTGGGATTCCCCGTTCAGGGCATCGCGGCGGCGGCCCAGCGCGAGGGCATCCGCTACTTCGGTTTCCACAACGAGCAGGCGGCCAGCTACGCGGCGGGGGCCATCGGCTACCTCACGGGCCGTCCGGGGGCGTGCCTCACGGTCTGCGGGCCGGGGATGATCCACGGCATCGCGGGCATGGCCAACGCCTGGTCCAACACCTGGCCCATGCTGCTCATCGGGGGCGCGCCCGATTCCTACCAGGACGGGCAGGGCTCCTTCCAGGAGGCGCCGCAGGTGGAGGCGGCGCGGCCCTTCGCCAAGATGTCGCGGCGGGCGGAGAGCATCGCGCGCGTGCCCTACTACGTGGAGCAGGCGGTGCGCACGAGCATGTACGGGCGACCGGGGGCGGTCTACCTCGATTTCGCCAACGACGTGATCTCCGGGCGCGTGGAGGAGACGGAGCTGGCCTTCCGCGAGCGCTGCCCCGATCCGCCACGCATCCACGCCGATCCGGCCGCCGTGGACGGGGCCATCGAGGCGCTCAAATCGGCGGAGCGCCCGCTCGTGATCGTGGGCAAGGGGGCGGCCCATGCGCGCGCCGAGGACGAGGTGCGGGCCTTCATCGACGCCACGCAGCTGCCCTTCCTGGCCTCGCCCATGGGCAAGGGCGTGGTGCCCGACGACCATCCCCTCTCGGTGGCGCCCGCGCGCTCGCACGCGCTGCAGAACGCGGACCTCGTGTTCCTCATGGGCGCGCGCCTGAACTGGATCATGCACTTCGGCCTGCCGCCGCGCTTCAACGAGAACGTGCGCGTGGTGCAGATGGACATCAGCGCCGAGGAGATCGGCACGAACGTGCCCACCGAGGTGGCGCTGGTGGGCGACGCCAAGGCGGTGACGGGGCAGCTCAACGCCGCCCTCGAACGGAACCCGTGGTCCTATCCGCAGGAGACGACGTGGTGGACGGGGCTGTCGGCCAAGTCGGAGGAGAACCGGCAGGCGGTGGCGGCCATGGAGCTGGACGACTCGGAGCCGATGGGCTACTACCGCGTGCTGCGGGCCGTGCGCGAGGCCATTCCGGCGGACGCCATCATCGCCAGCGAGGGCGCGAGCACGATGGACATCGGGCGCACGGTGCTGCCCAACGTGACGCCGCGCTCGCGGCTGGACGCGGGCACCTTCGGCACCATGGGCGTGGGCGTGGCGCAGGCCATCGCCGCCGCCGCCGTCCACCCCGACCGCAAGGTGGTGGCCGTGGAGGGCGACGCGGGCTTCGGCTTCAGCGCCATGGAGGTGGAGGTGGCCTGCCGCTACAACCTGCCCATCACCTTCATCGTGGTGAACAACAACGGCATCGGCGGCGGGCCCAGCGAGCTCGATCCGGAGAACATCCCGCCCGGCTCCTACATGCCCAACGCGCGCTACGAGAAGATCATCGAGGCCTTCGGGGGCAAGGGGTACTTCGTCACGGAGGTGGCCGAGCTGGACGCGACGCTGCGGAAGGCCGTGGACGACCCCGCGCCCTCGATCGTGAACATCATGATCGACCCGCAGGCGCAGCGGAAGCCGCAGCAGTTCGCCTGGCTCACGCGCTAGGGGCGGGGGCGGGGAGCGCCATGCCGCCCGTGCGCGCCATCCTCGCCGTTGGCGCGGCGCTCCTCGCGCTGGCCGCGCTGGCGATGCCGGTCGTGGCGCAGGGGGACGTCACGACGTCGCGGCAGGTGCGCGGCGTGGTCGTCACCGAGCACGGCAATCCCGTCGGCGGGCACTGGATCACCGCCGTCGAGTTCGGGGAACAGCCCGAGGGGCACGAGCGCCTCGTCCAGCGGCGCGTGCAGCGGCTGGTCGGGAACGCGGGGCAATTCACGCTCTCGCTGCCGGACGGGCGCTATCGCCTGGACGTCTGGACGGACTGGGGGAGCACCTGCGCCGTCGCGGGCTACGAGGCGGCGGCGAACGACCCGCGGGCGATCAACGTCGTGGGGCGGGCCATCGACGGGCTCGTGCTCGTGCTCGGCGGGCCGCGCCCGGAAAGCCGGGGGTGGATTCGGTGCAGGGTCGCGGAGGAGTACGCCGCCACCACGCTGCGGCCCGGCCTCAACCTCGCGGGCTGGACCGGGGCCGGGGCGAACGCGACGGCGCTCTTCGAGGCCATCCCCCAGCTCCGCGTGGCCTACGCCCGGGACGACGCGACGGGCGGATTCCGCTGGGCCGCGCGCGACGGCTCCGGCGACCTGACGGCGCTCGCGCCGGGCATGGCGCTGTGGCTCGCGCTCGGCGGCACGGGACCGGCCCTGTGGACGCGCCCCGTGCTGCCGCCCGACGCGCTCGGGCTGGTACCGCTGCGCGCGGGCTGGAACCTCGTGACCTGGACCGGACCCGACGGCATCGCCGCCCGCGAGGCGTTCGCGGGGCTCGATGGCGTCCTGATCGAAGCGCGGGGCTGGAACGCGGCGGCGCAACGCTGGGAGTCGTACTCCCCCCACGTCCGCCTCAACACGCTGCGCGCGCTCGACAAGGGCAGCGCGTACCGGGTCCGCGTCTCGGCCCCGCGGGAATGGTGGCAGCTCGCGCCCCGGCTGGAGTTCCTGAGCGGCTTCCCTCCCGCGCGCAAAGCCGCGCTGCGCACGGCGGTGGACGGCGTGGTGGCGTTCTTCGCCCAGCGCATGGGCCCGCGGGTGCCGGGCCTCGTCGTGCAGCTCGACATGGAGACGGAGGAGGGGCCATGCGGGAGCTACGGGCGCAGGGTGATCTACCTGCAGGAGCGCTGCTTCGCCTCCCACGCGCACGAATACGTCCACGCCATTCTGGAGTACCACGCGACCATCGGGGAGGACGGGCGCTGGGGCGACGTGCGGGGCCGCTACGGGGAGGCGCGCAGCGGCCCCGCCTGGCTGTCCGAGGCCACGGCGAACTACTGGTCGCATGTCTACCACGCCGCGACCACCGACTGGACGTACGAGGACCGGCTCGCGCGCGACGTTGCCCGTGCGCCCTCCGCCGCCCGTCTGCGCGAGCTCGAAGGCGACATGCTCGCCGGCGGGGACCGGTCCGCCAACTACTCCCTCGCCACGCTCGCCGCCGACTGGCTCGTCGAGCGCATGGGCGAGGATTCGCTCGTCGCCTTCTACCGCGAGCGTCCAGCGCACCCGGACTGGCAGGCCGCGTTCCGCGCCGTCTTCGGCATGACCGCCGACGACTTCTACGACGCCTTCGCGGCGTACCGCGCGGAGGTCGCGCCCCAGCTGACGGCGCGCATCCGGGGCGTCGCCGTCGATACGGACGGCGCGCCCGTGGAGGGGCTGTGGGTGGCGGCCCTCCGGCATCCGGCAAGCGACGAACGGTACTTCGGGGACAGGACGGATGCGGCGGGAGCGTTCCTCCTCAAGATGGAGGCCGACGTCTACCGGATGCACGTGCACTCGGATCAGGTGGGCGCGTGCACCGTCTTCAGCTCCGCCGACGCGGACGATGCCGATGACGCCGCCATCAGCGTCGCGGACGGCGACGCCATCGGCATGCGCGTCGTCGTCCGGCGGGAGGCGCTACCCGAGGAGCGCTGGTCCCCCTGCGACTGGGGCGGCGTGGACGCAGCGCTCGGGGACGGCGGCGAATAGCGGAATCCCCGCGCCCGCGTGACGCTCGCGCGCTGCTAAGGTAGGGCCATGCCGCATCTTCGCGCCGTTCTCATCGCTGGCGTGGCGTTCCTCGCGCTGGCCGTCGGGCTGGTGGCGGCGGCGCCGACGGCCTCCGCACAGGGCCCTGCCACGGCCACGACCACGCTGCGGCCCGGCCTCAACCTCGCGGGCTGGACCGAAGCCGAGGCGGACGCGGCGGCGCTCTTCGAGGCCATCCCCCGGCTCGACATGGCCTACGCCTGGGACGCCGCCGCGCAGCGCTTCCGCTGGGCCGCCCGCGACGGCTCCGGCGACCTGCGGACGCTCACGCCGGGCATGGGGCTGTGGCTCGCCCTCGGCGGCGCGGAGCCGTTCATCTGGACGCGCTCCATGCTGCCGCCGGGCGGAGTTGGGCTCGTGCCGCTGCGCGAGGGGTGGAACCTGGTGGCGTGGTCCGGGCGCGACGGCATCGCCGCCAGTGAGGCGTTCGTGGGACTCGACGATGTCCTGCTGGAGGCTTGGGACTGGAACGCGGAGGTGCGGCGGCGGGAGACGTACACCCCGAACACCGATGCCAACACGCTGCGCACGCTGGAAAAGGGGGGTGCGTACTGGATCCGGGTTTCCGGGGCCAAGCGCTGGTGGCAGTTCCCGCCGCGGGTCGAGTTCCCGGACACGTTCACGCCCGCAAGGCAAGCCGAGCTCCGCGTGCTCGTCGATGAGGTGGTGTCGTTCTTCATCGAGCGCACCGGGATCGCGGTACCGGACCTCACCGTGCGGTTCTCCGCTGATCGGCCAGAATCCTGCGGCGGATTCTATGACGGTAATATTAGGGTGATTAGCGTGGACTGCTTCAGGCCTCTCGCACACGAGTACACCCATGCCATCCAAAGCTATCTGAGAGGCCACGACTCGAGCGGACAGCCGCGAGGCTACGCCGGTCCTGAAGCACCAGTATGGATAACTGAAGGCATGGCGAATCACTGGTCGGGCGTTTATCACGCTTCCACTGGAGAACGACCACTCGATACGTATTTCGCCGGAACCATTTTCCCGGAAGCGCGTCGAACGAAAACAGCACTCCGGTTCCTCACGGATTACGGGATTTTGTTGGCGGGAGACCATTCTGCCAAATACTCCCTGTCATACCTCGCCATCGAATATCTTGTCGAGCTCACGAGCGAGGAGTCCTTGTTCACCTACTATCGAAAGCTCTTCTCTGCAAACGATTGGGAAAGTGCGTTCCGGGAAGTCTTTGGCTTGGATACCGACCAATTCTACTCAATGTTCGAGGATCATCGAGCGCGCAACTTCCCACCGTACGGGCGGATCATTGGAACCGTCCTCGGTCCCAATGGTGAGCCGCTGGAGAATGTTTACGTCAGTGTCCACTCCGGGCTCAACAGGGTGGCATGGCTAACTCAACCGGACGGCACGTTCAGGTTGTCGGTCGAGCCCGGTTCCTACACCGTCTCGTTCGCGGACCATTTGGCCCCCGAATGCTATTTCGGCTGGTACGACGGGGACAGTGAACTCACCGCGCGGGGGGAGGAGGCGGTGCTGGTCACGGCAGGCGACGCCGACATCGAGAGCATCAACATCCGGCTCTCCGCCACTCCGGCCGAGCTCTGCCCACGGGTCAGCGGAACCGTTCTGGGGCCCGGCGGTGAGCCGCTGAAGGACGTTCGCGTCCGTGGAGATCCGGATGGATCCGGCTGGACATGGCAGGCAGTGACCGGACCGGACGGTGCCTTCGCGTATCCGGCCGAGCCCGGCACCTACATCGTTTCGTTCACGAACCTTCCGCCCGACGACTGCCATTTCGGTTGGTACGACGGGGACCGCGATCTCACCGCACGGGGAAGAGAGGCTGTGCCGGTTACGGTGGGCGACGCTGGCGTCGAGGGCATCGACATCCGGCTCCCCGCCACTCCCGATGAGCTCACGTCCACACTCTGCGCTCGGGTCGAAGGCGTCGTGTCGGGGCCGGACGGGGAACCGCTGTCGGAGATACAGGTTCGGCTCTATCGGAGGGACCGCTTGAACGAGGGAGCCTGGACGGACACCGAGGGCGCCTTTGCCATCCTAGTGCCCGACGGCGCCTACGAGCTCTCGCTGTCCGATGAAGGTTGCGATCTTGGCCTGTATGACAGCAACGGGGAGCGCTGGACGGGCGTGGGGCGGCCACCGGTGGTCACGGTCGCGGATGCCGCCGACGTGACCGGCATTGTCATCCGCCTCTCCCAGCCGTTGGCCGAACTCTGCCCGCCCTGAGCTGAGGCCCTGTGCTGGACACAACGCTGGCGCATCGCGCACAGTAGCGCCGTGGCCGACGTCGATGCCGGGCTGCCCGATTTCGCGGCGCTGACGCCGCCGGACGTGGACGCCGCCTGCGACCGCGCCATCGCCGCCTGCGACGACGCCGTGAACGCCATCGTGGCCGCGCCCGACGGCCAGCGTACGTTCGCCAACACGCTGGGCGCGCTCGAAGAGGCCGCCGACGGGGTGGCGCGGGCCGCCGGGCAGTACGCCTTCATGGCCTACGTGGCCGGCGACGCCGCCCTGCGCGAGGCCGCCCGCCGCCAGGAGGAGCGCATCGACAAGTACTTCGTCGAGCTCTCCTTCCGCGAGGACCTGTACGCCGCCATCCGCGCGTACGCGGCGCGGGGCGAGGCGCTGGCCCCCGATGAGGCGCGCCTGCTCGACCACCAGCTGCGCGACTACCGTCGCAACGGCTTCGGGCTGCCCGCGGGTGAACGCGCGCGCGTGCGGGCGCTCAGCGACGAGCTGGTCTCGCTGGGCGTCGCCTTCCAGAAGAACATCAACGAGTGGGACGACGGCATCGTGGCGCCGCGCGAGGCGCTGGACGGCCTGCCCGATGCCTTCATCCAGTCGCTGCGGACGGAGGAGGCGGGCGGCGAAACGCGCTACCGCGTCTCCCTCGACTACCCGGAGTACTTCCCCTTCATGGGCAAGGCGCGCTCGGCGGAGCTGCGGCGCGAGCTGTTCGCGAAGGAGCAGGTGAAGGGCGGCGCGGCCAACGTGGAGGTGCTCGAACGGGCGCTGGCGGCGCGCCGCGAGATGGCCGCCCTGCTCGGCTACGACTCCTGGGCGTCCTACGCGCTCGAGGTGTGCATGGCGGGCGGGCGCGAGCGCGTGGCGGACTTCCTCGCCGACCTGCGCGCGAAGGTGGCGGTGAAGGCGGAGGCCGACCTCGCCCTCATGGCCGGGGTGAACGACGGCCCCGTCCACATCTGGGACTGGCGCTACTGCCACGACCGGCTGCTACAGACGCGCCACGCCGTGGACGAGTTCGAGGTGGCCGAGTACTTCCCGCTGGACGCCTGCCTCGACGGCCTGTTCGCGGTCTGCCGGCGGCTGCTGGGGGTGCGCTTCGAGCCGCGCCCGGACGCGCCCGTGTGGCACGAGGACGTGCGCGCCTTCGACGTGGTCGAGGCGGCGGGCGGCGAGCCCTTCGCGCGCTTCTACATGGACCTCTTCCCGCGGCCCGATACCTTCGGCCACGCCGCCGCCTTCACCCTGCGGAGCGGGCGGCGGCTGCCCGACGGCTCGTACCAGACGCCGGTGAGCGCCATCGTGGCGAACTTCACGAAACCCTCGGCGGATGCGCCCTCCCTGCTGCGCCATTCGGAGGTGGAGACGCTCTTCCACGAGTTCGGCCACGTGCTCCACCAGACGCTCACGCGGGCGGCGCACGCGCGCTTCAGCGGCACGAGCACGGAGCGCGACTTCGTGGAGGCGCCCTCGCAGATGCTGGAGCACTGGGTGTGGGACCGCGAGGTGCTGGCGGGCTTCACGCGCCACCACCGCACGGGCGATCCCCTGCCGGACGCGCTGCTCGACGCGATGCTGGGGGCGAAGACGCTCAGCTCGGGCGTGACCACGCTGCGGCAGCTCTACTTCGCCCAGCTCGACCAGGCCTTCCACGCCCCCGATTTCGCGGGCGACAGCACGGCCCTCGCGCGCGAGTTGCACGACGTCACGTCCTTCCCGCACACGCCCGGCACGCACTTCCAGTCGGGCTGGGGCCACCTCTTCGGCTACGACGCGCGCTACTACGGCTACCTCTGGTCGCACGTCTTCGGCGACGACATGTTCACGCGCTTCGAGGGGGCGGGGCTGCTCAACGCGGAGCTCGGCGCGGAGTACCGCCGCACGGTGCTGGAGCGCGGCGGCTCCGTGGACGGCGACCGGCTGGTGCGCGACTTCCTCGGCCGCGAGCCGAACGCGGACGCCTTCCTGCGCGGCCTCGGTCTGGAGGCGTAACGCCCCGCCCGCTAGCGGTAGGGCGGCGCGTAGAGGATGCCGCCGCCACCCGGCGGACAGCCGCGCTTGTCCTCCGTGTAGAGGGCGTTCAGCGTGCAGGCGCGGTCGATGCCAATCGGGGCCAGCGTGCGCTCGTAGATGTCGCCGTAGTTGCCCACGGCCATGAGCGCGCGCTGGATGAATTGCGGGTCCACGCCGAAGCCGAGATCCCAGACCTCGCCGCCCTCGAAGGGCACGCCCAGCAGGCGCGCGATGGCGGGGATCGGCGGGTAGTTGGCCATGTCCGCCACGTTGCTCCGCGAGACGCCGAGCTGCTCGGCGTTGATGAGGCCGGAGACGACCCAGCTGACGATGTCCTTCCACTCGCTGTCGTTGTCGCGCACGCCCGGGGCCAGCGGCTCCCTCGATATGGTCTGGCCCAGCACGCGGAATTGCGAGGGATCGTCGAACTGCGAAATGCGCGAGGCGAGGATATCCCGGTACGCCGTCCACACCTCGCAGCGCCCCCACGCAAAGGCGTCCTGTGTCGTTTGGTAGTCACCACCCAGCGGCGCGTAGTCGTAGCCCAGCCCGCTGAAGTGGTTGTCGAGATTCAGCTCCGTGGTCGTGCCCGACTGGACGCAGATGGTCGCGCCCTCCATGTCCGCCGTGGAATTGTAGGGCGAATCGGCGCGCACGGCGAAGCCCTGGCCCGTGTAGAAGGTGATGGGGCCGAAGTCGACGGCGCGCGCGGCGTCGCGCTCGGCCGTCACGGTGGTCGCGCGGATGAGCACGTCGATCATGCCCGCGGCAAGCAGCTCGAAGCGGGCCGCCGCCGAGCTGGGCACGTACGTGACCCTGCTCGCGTCGCCCAGCACCGCCGCCGCGATGGCCTTGCAGAACTCCACGTCGAAACCGGAGAAGCTGCCGTCCGGATTGGCGAAGCCGAAGCCGGGCTGGCTGTCCTTGACGCCGCACAGCAGCTCGCCGCGCTCGATCACCGTCTGGAGCGTGCTGACGTCGACCTCGTCAGGCTGCCGTTGGGTCGCGGACATGGGCGCGGCCAGTTCGACCAGCGCGCCGCCATCCAGCCGGAAACGGCGGATGACCGCGATGGACGGCTCCTCCGCGTACGGGGCCGTCTCCGGGCGGTCGAAGAGCGCGACCACGATGACGCCCTCGTGGATGGCGACGGACTCCACGCGCACGCGGTCGCCGAGGAAGGCGAAGGCCAGGTCGCGCGGCTCGCCCGAATCGTTCCGCAGGGCGTGCACGTAGGAGAAGACGCCGCTGCCGCCGGGCCGCTCGCTGGTGATGGCGGCGGCGTCCTCCGCGCCGTCCCCATCGAGGTCGCCAAGCGCCCACTGATCCAGCCGGATCACGGCCTCGGCGGAGGAGCCTTCCGCCACCGGATAGCGGAACTCGCCCCCGTCGAGCGTGGCCTCGCCCGCGTCGGGGCCCTCGGCCAGATAGGTGGCGTTTTCGAGATCGTCCGCGGAGAGCCGGTCGGCGTCGGTGGCGTCGTTGCCGCCGCAGGCGACGGCGAGCAGGGCGGGGATGAGCGCCAGCGTGAGGATGGAAGTCCGGAGCGGCATGACGCACCTCCTGCGACGGGATCGAGGGTACGCCTTTCGCGGGCGGCGCGCGGCCCGCCCTGCTAGACTCGCGCGCCAACGGAAGGGGGACTCCCATGCGCGAATTGAGCGGCAGGATCGCGGTCGTCACGGGCGGGGGGAGCGGCATCGGACGCGCCCTCGCCCTCGCCTTCGCGGACGAGGGCATGGACGTCGCCATCGGCGACATCGAGACGGAACCGGCGGAGCGCGTGGCGGACGAGGTGCGCGCGAAGGGGCGGCGGGCGCTGGCCGTGGCCTGCGACGTGACCGACGCCGCTTCCGTGCGCGCCCTCGCGACGGCCACGCGGACGGCCCTCGGCGGCGCGCACGTGGTGTGCAACAACGCCGGCGTGGTGGCGGGCAAGCCCTCGGCGGAGATGGGCGACGCGGACTGGGACTGGGTGCTCAGCGTGGACCTGCGGGGCGTGGTGAACGGGCTGCAGGCGTTTCTGCCCGCGCTGGTGGCGCAGGGCGAGGGGCACGTCGTCAACACGGCCTCCATCGCCGGGCTGGTGCCGCTGGCCGCGCCCAACGTCATCGCCTACACGACGGCCAAGTACGGCGTGGTGGGCATCACGGAGACGCTGCACGAGGAGCTGAAGCCCCACGGCGTGGGCGCCTCCGCGCTCTGTCCGGGCGTGGTGAACACGCGCATCGGGGAGTCGGCGCGCAACCGGCCCGTGGCGGCGGGCGGCCCGCCCACGGAGGCCGAGCCGCCCATCCAGCCGCCCGCCGGCGGCGAAATGCCGCGCATCATCGGCGCGAACGTGCAGGAGCCGGACGTCATCGCGCGGCATGTGGTGCGGGCGGTGCGGAACAACGACCTGTACGTCGTGACGCACCCGGAGACGCGCGAGGCGGTGGAGGAGCGCTTCGCCGCCATCCTCGCCGCCTACGACCGCCTCGCCGCGGGCGGCTGAGGCGACGCGCGGCGCGCTATACTCCCCCACGGGGAGGGCGCGCCATGCGGGCTGGCCGCGTCTGGCCGGGAGTGGCCGCGCTGGCGCTGGCCGTCGCGCTGGCGGCCTGCGGAAGCGCGGAGGTCGCGCCGACGCCCGCGCCCGTGGCCAGCCCCACCGCCACGGCTACGGCTGTGCCGACGCCCACGGCTGCCGACACTCCTGCGGCCAGCCCGACGCCCACGGCGACCGCCACGCCTGCGCCCAGCCCGTCGCCGACCGCCACCGCCGATCCGTTCGCTTGCGCGGGCAGGACGCTGGGCCACGCGCGCGCCTCCAGCCCGGCGCTGGCGGCCGATTGCGACACGCTGCTGGCAATCAAGGCCACGCTGGAGGGGACCGCCACGCTGAACTGGAGTCCGGACAGGCCGTTGACGGCGTGGGAGGGCGTCACGGTTTCCGGCGATCCGAAGCGCGTGACGCGGATCGTCATCCCCGGCGGCGCACGGTCGGGCAAACTGGACGGGATGCTGCCCGCGCAGCTGGGGAGACTGACGGCGCTGACGGCCCTCGACCTGTCGGGCAATGCGCTGGGCGGGAGCATCCCGGCGCAACTGGGAGAGATTGCCGCGTTCGCCAACCTTGCCATTTCAGGCAACTCGTTCACGGGCTGCATCCCCAACGCGCTATGGAGCGTGGCGAACAAGGACCTGGCGGAGGTCGGGTTGGCGGACTGTAGCGCCCCGATCACGCTGCCGGGCGACTTCAGCCAGGATTTCCCGCGTGGAGCTGGAACCTACCGGATTGTGGAGCGACTGGATGCCATCATCTTCAATGTGCCGGAAGGAGCGAGTATCTTGTGGTGGGATGTCGAGTATAGCACGTGTATCCCTGATCCCTGTTACCCCGCGATCATTCTCCGGGATGAGAACAGTGGCTCCGATCTTTGTCTGGATTCCGTGACTGCCGAAGAGTGCGGTCGATACGTCGTTTCGGCGGATGGCGCCAGCGAACAGCATGACACCGCCCGCATCAATGAAGTATTCGACCGTATCGCGAACTCCGCAAGGCCCGAACCCACGCCCGCGCCCGCCATGTCCCCGCCCGTCGTCATGCGCTATGGCACGCCGCAGCTGGACGGCGTCGTGGACGCGCCGGGGGAGTACGCCTTCTTCTCCGCCGACGGGCCAATCACCACCTACGAGGGCCTGCGACGGGACGTCGAGCGGCTGGTGATACACGAGCGGGACGCGGACGGCGCGTCGTGGGCGGCGTTCTACGCTGCGGTGGAGGCGGGCGACGACTTCGAGTGGCGCGAGGCGGACGACTGCTGGGTGCGCTACCTGGTGGACGAGGTGCTGCCGGACCCGGCGGACGCGTCGCTCAAGGCGCTGGCCGTGCGCTGGATCACCTACGCCTACACGGGCTGTAGCGGCGCCATCTCCACGACGGGCGACCGCATGTGGACTTGGGCACCGCCCAACATTCGTGGCCCCGATGTCATGGTACCGGTGCGCCACGGGCCGGTGCTGCTCATTCCCGCAGGCTGGTCAGGGAATATCGAAGAGCCAGTGCGGCTGAACCCCCAAGCGGTTGGAGTCGAAGAATCGTCAACCGAGGCTGGCACCCCCACGACCTTCAACACAACCGACCTCGCCAAAGCCCGTACCATCCCGCTCTGGCGGGATGTGACCCTGCCCGTCAGTGACTGGAGATTCGGCTCAGCGCAGGCGGGGACTTACGATTCGCCGCCCTATGGTCACGGATTCCAGGCAGACTACGTTACGGCAGAGGGAGGCGTAGCCGTCAGTGTTATGGTCGGGCACATGCAGGTAGTCCCCGGCCACGCAACCGCGCACTATCCCGGCAATACCATCTCCATCCAGGAGGCACGCATTATTGACAGATACCCTGCCCTTGTGCTGTATAATCCGGACGGGCAAAATCCTCTCGCGCCAACAAGCGTGCTGATTTACGATGAGGAAAACGGGATTGTATATGCAGCATACGGCTATATCGGGGCGCTCATTGGAAGCAATATATCGCCGCTCATCGAGATTGCCCGCAGCCTCTACGCGGAGCCCGCGCCCGTCGTCATGCGCTATGGCGCGCCGCAGCTGGACGGCGTCGTGGACGCGCCGGGCGAGTACGCCTTCTTCTCCGCTGACGGGCCAATCACCACCTACGAGGGCCTGCGGCAGGACGTCGAGCGGCTGGTGATACACGAGCGCGACGCGGACGGCGCGTCGTGGACGGCGTTCTACGATGAGGTGGCAGCTGGCGACGACTTCGAGTGGCGGGAGGCGGACGACTGCTGGGTGCACTACCTGGTGGACGAGGTGCTGCCGGACCCGATGGACGCGCCCCTGAAGGCGCTGGCCGTGCGCTGGATCACCTACGCCTACACGGGCTGCAGTGGTGCCATCTCCGCGGCGGGCGACCGCATGTGGACTTGGTCCCCACCCAACATCCAGTCCCTCGACATTACCGTGCCCGTGCGGCATGGGATTTGGCTGCTGCTTCCCCCCGCGTACTGGAACCGTCTCGACTGGGAAGGTACGGATGGCGTTTATGAAGAACGGATACCGCTTCCGGGATCATCGCAGGTAGCCCAACCGGAGGTGTCCACAGACCTGGCGGTAGTCCAGCAGCACCCGCTCTGGCGCACTCCTGATCTTCCCGATGGTTGGACGCTTACGTGGGGAGGTATCGGGCTCGAAGGAATTGATGGATATCATGTGATCTATCGCACTCCTCGTGGTGGCATTGGAGTTGATATTTATGTTGAACGCCCCCGCTGGCATCCTCAAGATATGCTCATCGACTCTCGTGGAACGAGTGTATTCGAGACAAGGATAATTGATGGCCATTTTTCGATCATTCAGTACAGCCCAACCGGAGAGAACCGCTATCCGATAATGGTCGCGATATTCGACGAATCTTCCGGGATTGCATATACCGTTGTGGGAATCGCTGATACGCTCGGAAGCGATCTTTCCGCGGTAATCAGTGTGGCCCGAAGTCTCTACCTCGAGGAGGACCAGCCGTGAAAACGCTTTCGGAGCGCGCGCGGGCGCTGCTGCGCGGCGCCATCGACATCCACGTGCACGCCGACCCCGACCCCTACGCGGAGCGCAAGCTCGACTTCCGCGCGACGGTGGCGCGGGCGCGCGAGGCGGGCATGGCGGGGCTGGTGCTGAAGAGCCACGAGTACCCCACGCAGCCGCTCGCGTGGGCGCTCGACCGCGAGTTCGACGGCATCGCCGTGCACGGCGGCGTGGCGCTCGACTGGGGCGTGGGCGGGCTCAACCCCGACGCCGTCGACATCGCGCTCCGCATCGGCGGGCGCGTGGTCTGGATGCCCACCTTCGACGCGCGCCACTGGCGCGGCTGGCGGCCCGGCGGCTGGAACAGCGCGCGCGAGGGCATCGCCGTGCTGGACGCGGACGGCGCGCTGGAACCCGTCTGCCACGACATCCTCGACCTGATCGCGACGCACGACGCCGTGCTCGCCAGCGGCCACCTCTCGCCGGAGGAGACCGCCGTCCTGCTCGGCGTGGCGCTGGAGCGCGGCGTCCGCTGCGTGATCACGCACGCCTCCTTCTGGACGCCGCTGGAGCTGCAGCGCGACGTCGCGGCGCGGGGCGGCTACGTCGAGCAGTGCGCCATCGCCATCGCGGGGGAGGACGGCGAGGCGGCGTGGCCCGACCTGCTGCGGCAGGTGCGGGAGGTCGGGCCGGAGCGCGTCATCCTCTCCTCGGACCACGGGCAGGCGGCCAACCCCGAGCCGGCGGAGGCGCTGGCGCGCTTCGGCGAGCGCTTCCTCGACGCGGGCTTCACGGAGGCGGATCTGGGGCGGATGCTGCGGGACAACCCCGCCGCCCTGCTGGGCGCGCGCTAGAGCGGGACCGTCACGGGGCGCGTCATGCCGCCGAAGGTGGGCAGCCAGCAGGAGTGCTTGCCCGGCCCGCCCGCGACGATGACGTGGATCGACTGCGGGCCGTCGGCGATGGGCGCGAGGGCGTCGCGCGCGAAGGGCACCACGGGCACGCCCTGCGAGAAGTGGTCCCGCACGGCCCCGAAGAACTCGTCGGAGAGTTCCGCGAGCGGGTAGCGGGCGCGCTCGAACAGGTAGCGCTGCACGTCCGCGCGGGACCAGCCCTCGGCGGCCACGGTGGCGGCGTGCTCCGGGCCGAAGGCGAGCACGGGCGAGCCGCGCGCGAGGATGTTGTTGCTGCCCGCCTGCCCCATGGCCCCGGCGATGGTTTGCATCGTGCCGAGGGCGGTGTTGCTGCCGTGGTCCTGGATGTTGTGCGGCCCCTCGCAGCCGAACACGGTGACGGCGCTCTCCTCCGGGGCGAGGCCGCGCGTCGTGTGGAAGGGCGGCCACGGGCTGCGGGCGGCGTTCTCGGCGGCGCAGAAGGCGAGCTTGGCGGGCGTCCCCTGCGTGGCGCGGTCGCCGCCGCCGGGCCACGCCCCCGCGATGGTGAGCTGGATCAGCCGCAGGGCGCGCCCCAGCGTGGCGTTGGCGGGAAAGCCCGGGCCGAAGCAGCCCGCGCCGCCGTGCACGCCGAGTCGCTCGGCGGCGGGCCCGCTCACCAGCAGGAAGAGGGAGACGGGATGCGTGGTCGCGTTCACGCCGGAGAGGTTGAACTCGGGGTGGGCGACGGCGCGCACGGCGGCCAGCAGCACGGGCAGCTGTTCCGGCGCGCAGCCCGCCATGACCGCGTTCACGGCGATGGCGTGGACCGTGGCCTCGCCCCGTCGCGGCGGCAGGATGCCGACCACCTCGAGCGCATCGCGGTCGGGCGCGCCCGCCAGCATGGCCGCCACGCGCGCCTCCGTGGGGGGCACGACGGGCAGGCCATCGGACCAGCCGCGCGTGGCGAACGCGCGGCCGAGCGCGGCCACGTCGGCGGGGGCCTCGACCGTCGGCGCGCGACGGCCCGCGCCCAGCTCCTCGACCTCCAGCGTCGCCGCCAGCGCCGTCAGGGACTCGGCGTCGTTCACGATCCGTTCCCCAGCAGGGCGTCGCGCAGGGCGGGAACGGCCTCGCGGGCGCGCTCCAGCACCGCATCGGGCTGGATGCCGCCCAGCGGATGGGGGATGACGACGCGCGACAGGCCGGGCGCGCCGCGCTGCTCCGCTTCCAGCCGGAAGAGGTCGAGGAAGGCGTCCGTCACCACCGTCACGGTGGGCACGCCGCGCTTCTCCAGGGCGATGGCGGCGTGGACACTCCACGCCGTGCAGGAGCCTCAGTCGCTGGACCCCACGACGACGAAGTCGCAGCCCTCCACGAGCGTGGCCATGGTGGCGCGGCTGGCGGGGCCGGAGACGGGCTTGCCGCCGGTCGTGGTGGCGCCCAGCGGGGCGAGGGCGCGCAGCCCGTCCACCATCGACTCCAGCAGCAGGCGGGCGTTGGCCTTGCGGTTCTCCAGCACGCCCGGGCGCAGGCCGTCGAGCGCGGACGGGCGCGGCGCGGCCCCGACGGCGACGACGCGCGCATGCCCGCGCGGGTCGTAAACGGTGACGGTGGGTTCGGTGGACACGGACGGCGCTCCTTCCGCGCGGACGCTACAGGCGGTCCGCGAGCAGCTCCATGATTTCGTCGACCTCGGGGAAGCGGCCGCTGGCGAGTTTGGAGAAGACGGTCTCGCCGTCCACGCTCCACTCGAAGCACCCGCCGCCGCCGGGGACGAGCGTGAAGCTGGCCACGTCGTCCTGCAGGGCGGCGAGCAGTTCGCCCAGCATCCACTGGGCGCGGGGCAGGTAGCCGCACTGCGCGCAGTATTCGAGGCGAACGGCGAGGCCGGGCTGCTCAGGCATGGTGGGGATTGTAGTACACCATCTCCATGGGGAGGCCATGGGCGTCACTCTCCAACGGGCGACAGGGATCGGCCCGCGCCGGGAGCGTTTGGAGCCCCCGCCTGGCCTGCGTGCCACGCCGCTCGGCCTGCGTGCCGAGGCGCGCGGTGACGGCGGCGGCGAGCGCGTCGAGGATGTCGTCGCGCGCGGCCTGCCCACGGTACTTGTTCCAGGCCGCATCCAGGATTTCCCGAGTACGCGGCTCAATGCGCCCGGCCTCAAGAATACGAATACGCTCAGCCTCTCCTTCCGGCTGATCCTTCTTATGCTGGAGAGACTGTTTCCCATTCAAAGCCCAGAAACAAACTTCGGGATGGACCTCCCTGATGTTCTTCCGCTGCTTCCCCAGTTTCGCCAGCACTCCGTCAACCTCAAAAATCTGGGGAATAATACTCCACGACTGACGATTGATCCCCGGCTTAGTAGTGCGCTTTTTCTCACAGTGATGCGCTTCTTCCCTTTGGAGACCATTGATCATTCGATCCGCCAGTGCATCCCGCGAAGGCACACGGAAGACACTGGAACGGAAATCGGAGCGAACACCGCTGATTTTCTTTCTGGCCGCCTTGTCGCAGGCACGACCTTCCCGCCGCCCCACCGGGATGCCAATCGGAATGTCCACGAGGATGAGTTTGGCATTGTTGTAGTGCTTGACGATTTCCTCGAACGAGCCGTGATGCGCCTCCCAGTTCCCGTCCGCGTCACAGGCGATGCTGAGCCAGCCGCCCTTCGCCCAGTCCACGCCCACGAACTTCGCCTCGCCCATGCCCATACCCTACCACGCGGAGGGGTCGCAGCCGATTTCCAGCAGCAGCTCGTCGTACGGCCCGTCGTAGGCCTCCAGCAGCTCCAGCAGGGCGTCGATGGCGACGGCGTTGGCGGCGTCGCGGATGGCCTCGACCTCGTGGATGAGGGTGAGCACGCCGTCGGACACGTCGTGCGCGAGGATCACGGCATCGATGCAGTAGTCCGGCTCGACGATGGTTTCGGGCGTCGTCGCGACGGCGGGAGTGGCCGTGGCGGTCGGCGTCGCGGTGGCGGTCGGCGTGGCCGCGGGCGGCGGCGCGGGCGTCTCCGCGGGCGCGGGATCGCCGCCGCAGGCCAGGACGGCCAGCGCCAGCGTGGCGGCCGCGATGATGCGCTTCACGCCTCGAAGCGTGCCGCGCGCGGGCGTCCGTGGCAAGCGGCGGGCGCGTATGCTGGCGCGGCGCAAGGAGGCGGGCATGGCAATGCACATCCTGAAGTCGGACGACGGCGAGACGATCGAGCGCACGGACGCGGCCATCTTCGAGGGCGGCCAGGTGTGGGGGCGCGCGCTCACGGGCGCGGCCTCGGGACAGCTGGCCGTGCAGCTGGTGCAGTTCGGGCCGGGCGCGCGCGCGGGCTGGCACCGCCACACCAGCGACCAGGTGCTGTACGTCGTGTCCGGCATCGGCAAGGTGGGCGACCGTGGCGGCGAGCGCGTGGTCAGCGCGGGCGATTGCGCCGTCATCCCCGCGGGCGAGGACCACTGGCACGGCGCGCACGACACGGGCTCGCCCATGGCGCACCTGGCGATCATGGCGGCGGGCTCGCAGACGACCGTGCTGGAGTCGTAGGCGGAGGGCGGCGTGGAACCGCTGGCGGGGCGCGACGCGATCACGGCGGCGTGGCTGACGGAGGCGCTGCGCGAGAGCGGCGCGCTGCCGCGCGGGCGCGTGCGCGCCGTCGAACTGAGCGGCGAGGGCATCGGCTTCGGCTACATCAGCGACACCGTGCGCGTCATCCCCGCGTACGAGGGCGCGGACGCCTCCGCCCCGGCCAGTCTGGTGGCGAAGGTTCCCATCTCCATCGACTTTCCCGCCTACCTGCGCCCGTGGGCGGCGCGGGCGGTGGAGACGGAGCTGGCCTTCTACCGCGAGGCGGGCGGGGATTGCGCCGCGCGCGTGCCCGCCTGCCACGGGACGGCGCACGCGGGCGCGCGCTCCTACGCCCTGCTGCTGGAGGACCTGAGCGGCCTCGAATCGCCCAGCCAGATGGAGTCGTGCCCGCCGGAGCGGGCGGGGCCGATCGTGGACGCGCTGGCCGCCCTGCACGCGCAGTGGTGGGAGAGCGAGCGGCTGCGGGAGGCGGCGTGGCTGCCCTCGCCGGAGGAGCAGGCGGAGTTGAACGCGCCCTTGATGGAGGACGGCTGGGGGCCGTTCGCGGAACGCATCGTCCCGCGCGTCGACGCCGCCTTCCTGCCCGTGGGCGAACGGCTCGTGCGGCGGTTCGCGGACACGCTCACGCGGGGCGCGGCCTTCGCCTCCACGCTCGTGCACGGCGATTTCCGCATCGAGAACTTCCTCTTCGGCGAGCCGGGCGGCGCGGACGAGGTGGTGCTGCTGGACTGGCAGCTGGCGGCGCGCGGATCGGGGCCGCGCGACCTGGCCTACTTCCTCGCGCAGGGTTTCGCCCCGGAAGAGCGGCGCGAACTGGAGGACGGCCTGCTCGCGCGCTACCACGCGGGCCTCGTGGCGCACGGCGTCTCCGGCTATTCGCCCGAGCGCTGCCGCGAGGACTACCGCCTGGGGCTGCTGTGGAGCATGTACGCGCCCATCATCGGCATGAAGGGCATGGCCGAGCGCGAGCCGCCCCCGCCGGACGCGCCCAAGGCGGAGCACCGCGCCTTCCGCGAGCTGATCGCGGCGGGCGAGGCGCTCATCGCGGTCATGGCCGAACGCAACATCGCCGCCGTCATGGACACGCGCGCGGGCGAGCTGCTCGGCCCCTGAATGGCCGTCCCTTGCGACGCGCGCCGCCGCATGGTGTAGGATTAGCGCCATGCATCCGAACGGGGCGGGCGCGTGAGCGCGGAACCGGCGACCGTCGGCGCGGAGTCCGATGGCGCGGGCGGCGACGTGGCCGTCTCCGTGCGCGGCGTCTACAAGCTCTTCGGCGGCGACGAGCAGGCCGCGCTGGAGATGGCGCGCGAGGGCGCGTCCAAGGAGGCGGTGCAGGAGGCGCACGGCTCCGTGCTGGCGCTGTCGGACGTGTCGTTCGACGTGAAGCGCGGGGAGCTGTTCATCGTGATGGGCCTCTCCGGCTGCGGGAAGTCGACGCTGGTGCGCTGCATCAACCGGCTGATCGAGCCCACGGCGGGCGAGATCTGGCTGGGCGACCACGAGATCACCTCGCTCGACTCGCGCGACCTGCGCCAGGTGCGGCGCACCGACATCGCCATGGTCTTCCAGCACTTCGGCCTCATGCCCCACCGCAACGTGCTGGACAACGTGTGCTGGGGGCTGGAGGTGAACGGCGTGGAGCGGCGGCGGCGACGGGAGCGCGCCGAGGAGTCGCTGGCGGCGGTGGGGCTGGGCGGCTGGGGCACGAGCATGCCGGACCAGCTGAGCGGCGGCATGAAGCAGCGCGTGGGCCTCGCCCGCGCCCTCGCCCTCGATACGCCCGTGCTGCTCATGGACGAGCCCTTCAGCGCCCTCGACCCCGTCATCCGCCGCGAACTGCAGGACGAACTGAGCGCCCTGCAGGAGCGCGTGCACAAGACCATCGTCTTCATCACGCACGACCTCAGCGAGGCCGTGCGCATCGGCGACCGCATCGCCATCATGCGCGACGGCGCCGTGGTCCAGCTGGACGCCCCCACGGACGTGGTGCTCAACCCCGCCGACGCCTTCGTGCGCGACTTCACCAAGGAAGTGCGCCTGCAGTCGATGGTGACGGCGGCCACGGTGATGCGCGCCCTGCCCCGCGTCGTGCGCGACGACCGCCCGGCCTCCGAGGTGCTGGACGACCTCGTGGCCGACGACCGCGCGCACGCCATGATCGTGGACGCCAACGGGCGCTACCTCGGCGGCGTGGGCGGCCCCATGCTGCGCCGCGCCGTGCGCGACGGCGACCCGCCCGTGGGCCAGCTGCCGTTGCGCGCGGGCGACGCCGTCACCGGGGACACCGTGCTCGACGACCTCGTGGCGCACGGCCTGCGCGCCGCCCACGCCATCCCCGTGGTGGACGACGAGGGCGTGCTGCTGGGCGAAATCCCGCTGGAGGCGCTGGCCGACGCCATGGCCTCGGACGAGGCCGCCGCGGCGAACGGAGCCCACGATGGCTGATCAGCCGGTCGAGGAGCGCACGACCGTCGACCAGCTGCGCGCGGTCTGGCAGCACATCGTGCGAGGCGCGGCGAGCTTGCGCGACCTTCTGCACGCGGTCTGGACGCGCATCGAGCACCCCCTCGGCGAGGGTTCGCCGCGCTGGGCGCGGCGCGTCGTCTGGCTGCGCTGGGTGGTGCCGCTCGTCATCCTCGTGGTCGTGCTCGTGGTTTGGGGCTGGGGCTGGGGGCGCGATTTCCCCGTGGACGTGGGGCGCGACGTGGGCGCGGGCATTGATCGCCTCGTCGACTGGATGACGACGCACCTGGACTTCCTCTTCAACGCCATCAAGGAAGCGGTCACGTGGGTGCTGGTGAAGTTCGAGGACTTCCTGCTGTGGCTTCCCTGGCCCGCCTTCATCGCGGGCGTGGCCCTGCTCGCCTGGCGCACGGCGGGGCTGGGCATGGCCCTCTTCGCCTCGGCGGCGCTGGCCGTGCTGGCCACCTTCGGGCTGTGGGACAGCACCATGGAGACGGTGGCGCTGATCACCATCACGGTGGCGCTCTCCGTCCTCATCGCCGTGCCGCTGGGCACCTGGGCCTCGCAGAGCGACCGGCTCGACCGCCTGCTGCGGCCCATCCTCGACGCCATGCAGACGATGCCCAGCTTCGTCTACCTCGTGCCCGCCATCGCCTTCTTCAGCCTGGGCAACGTGCCCGCCGTGATCGCCACGCTGATCTACGCCGTGCCGCCCGCCGTGCGGCTCACCAACCTCGGCATCCGGCAGGTGCCGGCGGAGACGCTGGAGGCGGCGGAGTCGTTCGGCGCGACGCCGACGGAGCTGCTGCTGAAGGTGAAGGTGCCGCTCGCCATCCCCACCATCATGGCGGGCATCAACCAGACGACGCTGATGGCGCTGGCCATGGTGGTGATCGCCTCGCTGGTGGGCGCGGGCGGGCTGGGCGAGGACGTGAACCGCGCCCTCGGCCGCATCGAGGCGGGCAACGCCTTCCTCGCCGGGCTGGGCATCGTCTTCCTCGCCATCATCATCGACCGCATCACGCAGGCGTTCGCGAGCCGCCAGCAATCGTCGCGGGGGCTCGGCGCCGGATAGCCCGTTCGCGCCCTCCCCCGGGACGCGGACCGACACTCGCAAGGAGAGAACGCGTATGTCCATTCCCAGGAAACCGGTCTTGGCGGCGCTTGCCGCCCTCACGGGCGCGCTGGCGTTGCTGGCCGTGGCCTGCGGCGACGACGACGACACGCCGTCCGCGCCGGACCCCACCGCCACCACGGCGGCGACCGCCACCGCCACCACGGCCCCGGCCGTGCAGACCGGTGACAAGGAAACGATCATCTTCTCCGACCTGAACTGGGCCTCCGCCGAGATCCAGAACCGCATCGCGGCCTACATCGTGGAGAAGGGCTACGGCTACCCGATCGACCTGCAGAGCGGCGATACCGTTTCCCTCTGGCAGGCGCTGGTCAACGGCGACACGCACATCACGATGGAGATCTGGCCCGCGCAGGCCGAGTGGCTGGAGGACATTGAGGAAGGCACCCTCGTCGACCTCGGCAACAGCCTCGATCAGGCCTGGGAGGCGTGGGTCATCCCCCAGTACGTGAAGGACGAGAACCCCGGCCTCGTTTCCGTGACCGACATCCCCGAGTACGCCGACCTGTTCGTGACGGCGGAGTCGCGGGGCAAGGCGCGCTTCGTGGACTGCGTGCCCGGCTGGGCCTGCGAGCAGGTGAACTCCGCCAAGCTCGACGCCTACGGCCTGCGCGACGTGATCGACGTGCAGAACCCCGGATCGGGAGCGGGGCTGTTCGCCGACCTCGAGGGGGCCTACGCGCGTGGCGACGCGTGGCTGGGCTACATCTGGTCGCCCACGCCGCCGACGGTGGCGCTCGACCTCTACCGCCTCGAGGAGGCTCCCTACTCGGACGAGTGCTGGGAGACGGACAAGGCGTGCGCCTACCCGCCGTCCGACGTGCTCATCATGGTGCATTCGTCGCTGGCCGAGCGGGCGCCCGACATCGTCGCCTTCCTCGAGAAGTGGGACTTCCCCGCGAGCGATCAGATCGCCGCGGAGAACTGGGCGAGCGAGAACAACGCGGACTCCGACGGCGCGGCCATCTGGTACCTGCAGAACCGGCGCGACGCCTGGAGTTCGTTCGTCACCGCCGAGGTGGCCGAGCGCGTGGACGCGGCGCTCGCGGACGAGGGCTAGCCGCCCGCGCCGCCACCGGCAACACCCCGACGCTCCCCCCGCCCGGCTGGGCGGGGGGAGCGTCATCTCATCCCGTCGCGCCAGGTGAAGATCGTCTTGCCCTTTCCGCGGGTACAGTGGACGCAGGACCATGCAGCAGGGGAAGCCCATCGGGGCGTTCGCGAGCGGGGCGAGGCGGCTGGCCGCGTTCGCCGTCGCGCTGGCGCTGCTGGCGACGGCCTGTGGCGGGGGGGGCACGGACGGCAAGGCCCCCATCGTCTTCGGCGACGTGAACTGGCAGTCCTCCGAAATCCAGACGCGCATCGTGGCCTACATCGTCGAACACGGCTACGGCTACCCGGTCGAGCTGATCAGCGCCGAGACGCTCCTGCTCTTCCAGGGGCTGGAGCAGGGCGACGTGGACGTCTTCATGGAAGTCTGGCTGCCGGTGACGCAAATACAATGGGACCGCGTCACGGCGGACGGCTCGGTCGTGGCCGCGGGCCAGACGCTGCGGGACAACTGGGAGGGGTTCGCCATCCCCCGGCACGTCAAGGACGAGCATCCGGGGCTGGTGTCGGTTCTGGACCTGCCGGAGTACGCCCACCTGTTCGCCACCGCCGGATCGCACGGCAAGGCGCGCTTCCTCAACTGCACCGAGGGCTGGGCGTGCGCGGGCATCAACGAGCGCAAGATCGAGTCCTACGGGCTCGCGGACCTCGTGCACGTCGTCGATCCGGGGTCCGAGGTGGCCACGGCGATCGAAGTGCGGGTCGCCGACCAGATGCAACGGCCCTGGCTCGGCTTCGTCTGGAGCCCCAGCATCATCACGGCCGAGGTCGACCTCTACCTGCTGGAGGAACCGCCCTACACGGACGAGTGCTGGGCCACGGACCAGGCCTGCGCCTATCCCGTGTCCACGGTCACCATCGGCGTACACGCCTCGCTGCCCGAGCGCGCCCCGGAGGTCATGGCCTTCCTCGGAACGTGGGACTACCGCACCGCCACCCACCACGAGCTGATCCGCTGGATGGACGAGCGGAACGCATCCATCGAGGACGCCGTCGCCCACTTCCTGCGCACGATGCGGGACGTATGGAGCGCGTTCGTCCCCTATGATGTGGCGGCGCGGGTGGACGCGGCGCTCGCGGCGGAAGGCTAGCGCCACAGCGCCCCGCGAACGAGGATTCCGCCCATGCTCCGCGCGAAGGCCCATCTTGCGCTCATCCCGATCATGGCGGCGCTGGCGCTGCCGGCGGCGGCCTGCGGCGGCGACGGCGGCGAGGAGCGGAAGGGGGAAATCGTCTTCGCCGCGCCCAACTGGGAATCGGCCCACCTGCAGACGCGCATCGCGGCGTACATCGTGCGGCACGGCTACGGCTACCCCACCGACGTGATCAGCGGCGAGACCATCCCGCTCATCCTCGGGCTGGGCGGGCACGACGCCGACGTCATCATGGAGGTCTGGCTGCCGAACGCATCCGATCCCTGGGGCGAGGTCGAGGATTCGGTCCTCGCCGTGGGGCAGAGCCTGCGGGAGAACTGGCAGGGGTTCGCCATCCCGCGCTACGTCAAGGACGCCAACCCGGGGCTGGTCTCCGTGTTCGACCTGCCCGACTACGTGGACGCCTTCACGACGGCGGATTCGCGCGGCAAGATCCGGCTGGTGAACTGCATCGCGGGCTGGGCCTGCGAGCCCATCATCGCGCGCAAGATCGAGGCGTACGGGCTGGGCGACGTCGTCGACGTGGTGACGCCGGGGTCGGAGGCCGCCGTGTTCGCCGAACTGGCGGCGAAGTACGAGCGGGGCGAGCCCTGGATCGGCTACGTGGGCCACCCCTCGCGCCCCTCGGCCACGCTCGACCTGTACGTGCTGGAGGAGCCGCCCTACACGGACGAGTGCTGGGCGACGGAGGACAAGGCGTGCGGCTTCCCCGTGGTGGACATCCTCATCGGCGTACACGAGACGCTGCCCGAACGCGCGCCGGAGATCATCGCGTTCTTCGGCGCGTGGGACTACTCCACGGTGGACCAGACGTATCTCGAATTGTGGCTGCTGGAGAACAACGCCTCGTTCGAGGAGAGCGCCATCCAGTTCCTGCGCACGCGGCGCGAGCGCTGGAGCGGCTGGGTGCCGGACGACGTGGCCGCGCGCGTGGACGCGGCGCTGGCGGACGAGGGGTAGGAGCGCATGCTGGCCATGGGACGGGCCGTGGAGACGCCGGGCGACGACCTGCCGCCGGGCATGACGCTGCCCCCGCGGCGCAAAGCGCTGGTGCTGGCGGGCGTGCTCGCCACCATGTTCCTGGCCGCGCTCGACCAGACGATCGTGAACGTCTCCCTGCCCCGCATCGTGGAGAGCCTCGGCGATTTCGACCTCTACGTGTGGCCCTTCACCTCCTACATGCTCAGCTCCACGGCGCTGGTGCCGGTGGTGGGCAAGCTGTCGGACCTGTACGGGCGCAAGCCGTTCATGCTGGCGGGCATCGTGGTGTTCGTGGCGGGCTCGTGGCTGTGCGGGGCGGCGGGCGACATGATCCAGCTGATCGCCTACCGCGCCGTGCAGGGCGTGGGCGCGGGCCTGATCATGACCACCGCCTTCACCTCCGTGGGCGACCTCTTCGCGCCGCGCGAACGGGGGCGCTGGATGGGGCTCTTCGGGGGCGTCTTCGGGCTGGCCAGCATCATCGGGCCGCTGGTGGGCGGGGCGCTCACGGACCAACTCTCCTGGCGCTGGATCTTCTACATCAACATCCCCGTGGCCACGCTGGCGCTGGCGCTGGTGGCCTTCGGCATGCCCTGGTACCGCCAGCGCGGCAAGGCCATCGTGGACTGGACGGGGGCGGCGCTGATCGTGGGCGTGACCGTGCCCCTGCTGCTGGGGCTGTCGTGGGGCGGCAACCAGTACGGCTGGGGCGAGGCGCCCGTGCTGGCCACGCTGGGCGCGGCGGGGGCGCTCTTCCTCGTCTTCATCGTACAGACGCGGCGCGCGCGGGAGGCGGTGCTGCCCCTCGGCCTCTTCCGCAACCGCGTCTACGCCGTCTCCATCCTGGCCACGATGGTGCTGGGCGCGGCCCTCTTCGGCGCGCTCCAGTTCCTGCCGCTGTTCCTCGCGGGCGTACAGGGCGTCTCCGCCACGAACACGGGGCTGATCGTGATGCCCATGATGGGCGGCATGGTGTTCGGCTCGGTGGTCACGGGCCAGCTGCTGAGCCGCGGGCGCGACCTGCGCGCCCTCGCGCTGGTCGGGGGCGGCGCCCTCATCGCCGCCTTCTACCTGCTCTCCACGCTGAACGAGGGCTCGTCGGCGTGGACGGCGCGGGGCTACATGGTGCTGCTGGGGCTGGGCATCGGCTTCTGGATGCCGACGTTCCAGCTGGCCGTGCAGAACGCGCTGCCCCACCGCCTGCTGGGCACGGGCACGGCCTCGGTCAACTTCTTCCGCCAGATCGGGGGCACCTTCTCGGTGGCCGTGCTGGGCTCGCTGCTGACCAGCAGCTTCGCCGCGAACCTGGCGCGGGCCGTGCCGCCGCGCTTCGGCGAGCTGCTCGACGACCCGCAGATCCTGCTGAACCCGGAGGCGGTGGCGCGGCTCACCGATGCCATCGAGCGGGCCAGCCCGGGCGCCTCCGGGGGCGTCATCGACGCGGCGCGCGTGGCGCTGGCGGACTCCGTCACGGACATCTTCCTGATCGGCGTGGGCATCGTGGCGCTGGGGCTGGCCATCGGCATGTTCATGCCGCGCGTGCACATGCGCGGGCGCGAGGACCTGATCGCGGAGGCGCGCGCCGGGGAAGCGGACGTGGATGACGCCGCCGCCACCGACGCCGAAGCGCCGGAAAGCGGCCTCGCGGGCGAGCCGGACAAGGCGGGCGCGCCCGGCAAGTAAGCGCGCTAGCCGATGCCGCGCTCCAGCAGCGCGGGCAGGTCCGCGTCCTCCGTCTCGATGAGCGCGTCCACCCACTTGTGGAAGAGCTGCCCGCCGCCCTCGTTGCGCCCGAAGAGGGAGTACTCCTTGGCCCCCGTGGCCAGCGCCTTCTGCACGTGGAAGCCCGTGTAGTAGTCCTCGTCGCCGACGACCATGCCCATGAACTTCATGTACTGGCCCAGCTCCTCCTCGTCCTGCTGCTCGGGCGGCTCGAAGCGGAGGAAGTTCTGGATGGTGAAGGACGAGTCGGGCGTGGCGCCGGGGAACATCTGCGAGACCATGTAGCCGGAGCCGGTGCTGCCGGCGATGGACATGTTGGGGAAGACGGTCCACACGCCCGCCGTCATGTCGTCGTAGCCCCACTCCGATTCGGGCGTGTCGGCCAGCTTCTCGTGGCCCTTGGGCGACATCACGCGCACATGCGGCCCCCAGGCGTAGTAGTCGGGCTGGAAGGGGCCGTCCGGCCCGAAGCTGTTCCGATGCAGGATGGGCACGTGGTAGAAGTCGCGGTAGCCGTCGTAGGCCACCTTCCAGTTGGGGCCGTCGAGGTTCTGGCGGCCCACCACCCAGGCGTCGTCGAAGGCGAGGTCGTCGAGCAGCGAGTCGTAGCCCGCGAGGAAGGCGTCGATGTCCACGCCCGAACCGGGCCGGAGCGTGACCCAGATCATGCCCGCGCGCTCGGCGGCGGGCAGCGGCGTGAGGCCGTGGCAGGAGCGGTCGAACTCGCCGAAGTTGCCCTCGTCGAACACGCCCGCGAGGTTGCCCTCGAGGTCGTAGGTCCAGGCGTGGTAGTTGCAGCGGAAGATGCGCGTGTTGCCCGTCTCCGGCTCCTCCACCACGTAGTTGCCGCGGTGGCTGCACATGTTGACGAAGGCGCGGGCCACGCCGTCGTCGGCGCGCGTGATGAGCACGGGCACGCCCGCCACCTCCAGGGCGCGGTAGGCCCCCGGCTCGCGCATCTCCGAGGAGAAGGCGAGGGCCAGCGGCAGCCGCCGGAAGATGCGGTCCATCTCCAGGTTCCAGCGGTCGCGGTCGTGGTAGTGGGCGGTGGGAATCTTGTGGATGTCGGGCGCGAGGTCGATGCGCTTGCTCTGCAGGTTCTCCACCTCGCGGCGGCTCATGGCCACCAGCTGCTCTCGCGTCATGCGTACACGCTCCTCGCGCCGCGGGCGGCGGCGGTTCTGCCGCAAGGGTACGCGCGGAGCGGCGCGCCCGCTAGTGGCCCGGCTCCTCGAACCAGCCCTGCACGATGAGCATGGCGGCGGCCCCGCCGGAGCGGGCGGCGTCGATGGCCAGCGTGGGGGCCGCGGCCTCGCCCGCCGCCCAGAGGCGTTCCACGTTCGTCTGCTGCATGGGGTTGACCGCCACGAAGCCCTGCTCGTCGAGCGCCAGCCCGAGGCTCCCCGCCAGCCGCGCGGCGAGGGGCGCGGGCAGCGCTTTCGGCGTCCACAGGAGCGTCTCCACGGGCACGGTCTCGCCGCCCGCCAGCGCCACGCCCGTGACCTTGCCCCCCTCGTGCTCGACGGCGGCGATGGCGCCGCGGTGGACGGCGAGGCCGAACGACTCCAGCCGCGCGACCAGCTCGTCGGGGATCGCCACGCCCTCGCCGAGGAAGAGCTTGATGCGCTCGGTCCAGTGACGCGCCAGCAGGGGCGGGGTGGCTCCCGCGCCCGCAGCGGGCACGACCAGCCCCCAGACGCGGTCGCGGTGCTCGAAGCCGTCGCAGTAGGGGCAGGAGATGATGGTATCGCCCCAGCATTCGGCGAAGCCGGGGACGTCGGGATGCTCGTCGCGGTGGCCGAAGGCGAGGATGACGTGGTGCGCGCCCAGCCGCTCGCCGCCGTCCGCGGTGAGCACGAATTCGCCGTCATCCGCGCGCTCGACGTTGGCCACCTCGGCGCGGCGGAAGGAGACGCCGCCGATGGCCTCGATCTGCTCGCGGGCGACGCGCGCGAGCTCGGCGGGCTTCATGCCGTCCAGCCCGAGGAAGTTGTGCACGCCGTGGGAGGCGGCGTTGCGGGCGGGCGCGGGCGCGTCGTAGACGGCGACCGTGCGGCGCGCGCGAGCGAGCGTGAGGGCCGCCTGCAGGCCCGCCGGTCCGCCGCCCACGATGGCCACATCGACGCGCTCTTCGGCGGGCGCGACGGCGGCGGCGGACGGCGCGGGGGCGGGCGCTGGCGAAGGCGCTGCCGGCGGCGGCGGGCCTCCGCCGATGGCCGCCGCCGACCCCGGGGCGGTGCGCGGCGGCGTGGCGGCGGCGTCCCCCTGCTGGACGGCGAGGAGGAAGCGCGCGAGGTCGGCGGGCGAGGTCACGCCGGAGAAGCCGTGTTCGCCCGCGACGATGGTGGCGGGAACCTCGCGCAGGCCAAGCTGTCCCGCCAGTTCGGGGAAGGTATCGAGCTCGACGACCGTGGCCTCCACCTTCGGCGAGGTGAGCGCCAGTTGCCACGCGGCCGCCGCCGCTCCCGCCGCCGCCTGATGCCGCATGGAGCCCACGACCACGACGGGCACGGGCTCGCCGATGCGGTCGAGGCTGGCGGCGACGTCCGGCGGGGCGGCGGCGGGCGGGCGCGCGACGGCGCCGATGGCCTCCACCAGAATCTGCAGGAAGTGGCCGCCGGGCAGCCCCTCGAAGCGCAGCGGCGGGAAGCCGCGCCCGCGCCGCAACAGCACGGCGGGCACGCGCTCCACGCCCCAGCGCTCCGCCAGCTGCGGCTCGGCGTGGAATTCGTGGAGCGCCAGCCGCAGCTTCGCGGAGACGCCCGCCAGCTCCTCCAGCGCCGCTTTGGCCGGGGCGCAGGCGGGGCAGGGGCTGCGCCGCGCGCCGCCGGGCGCCACCAGCCCGCTGTCGCTCTGGTGGAAGTAGTCGATGGTGACGGGCGCGGGGAGCGCGTCGAAGCGCTGGCGCAGGGCGGCGAGCACGTTCGCGGGAATGGCCACGCGGGGATTGTCCGCGACGGCGGGCGGGAACGCGAGCGCCGCGCCATTGGCGGGTACACTGGGAGCGGCGAAGGAGGACGGCATGGCCCAGGCCCCGATCCCGGTGGCGGTCACCTTCACGCTCCCGGCGGAGTCGCGGGCGGCGATCGAGGCGGCCTCGCCGCGCGTGCGCCTGCTCGACTATCCGGCGGAGCGCGTGCCGCCGGACGGGACGCCCCCGCCCCCGCTGGGCGAGGCCGCGCGGCGGGCGCTCGCGGAAGCGGAGGTCGTCTTCGGCGCGCACCGCGACCCCATCGCCCTGTTCGACGCCGCGCCCAACCTCAGGTGGTTCCAGGTGCTCACCGCCGGGCTGGACGAGCTGATCGCGCAGGGCATCCTCGAACGCGGCTTCACGGTGACGACCATGAGCGGCGTGGGCGCGGGCCCCATCGCCGAGTACTGCATGGGCGTGATGGTGATGCTGGAGAAGGGGCTGCACACGACCATGCGCGACCAGCTGGCCCGCCGCTGGGACTTCCGCTTCACGGGCGAACTGCGCGGCAAGACCTGCGGCATCGTGGGGCTGGGGGCCATCGGGCGCGAGCTGGCGCGGCGCGCGCGCGCCTTCGACATGCGCGTGGTGGCCACCCGCCACGGCGCGAAGGCGGGGGACTCCGACCCGGACGCGGACGAGCTGCTGCCCGCGCGCGACCTCCCGCGCCTGCTCGCGCAGTCGGATTATGTCGTCATCTGCGTGCCCCTGACCGCCGCCACGGAGGGCATGATCGGCGCGCATGAGCTCGCGCTGATGAAGCCGGAGGCCGCGCTCGTGAACGTGGCGCGCGCCGCCGTGGTCGACCAGGAGGCGCTGCTGGCGGCGCTGCGCGAGGAGCGCATCGCGGGGGCCGCGCTGGACGTGCACGACCCCGAACCGCTGCCGCCGGAGAGCCCCTTCTGGGATCTGCCGAACGCCATCGTGACGCCGCACCGGTCGGGGGCCGTGCGCGGCTACTTCCCGCGCGCCGCCGCCTTCTTCGCCGAGAACCTCGGGCGCTACGCGCGGGGCGAGCCGCTGCGGAACGTGGTCGGGCGCGAGCGCGGCTACTAGGGGCGGGGCGCATGGCCGCGAAGACGGTGCTGATCGCGGGCGCGTCGGGGCTGGTGGGCCACGCCGCCGTGCGCCGTTTCGCCGCCGCGCCGGGCTGGAAGGCGGTGGGCGTTTCGCGCCGCCTGCCCCGCGGCCTGCCGCCGGAGGCCGCGCTGCTCTCCGTCGATCTGCTCGACGAGGCGGCCTGCGAGCGCGCCTTCGGGGACATGCGCGAGGTCACGCACCTCGTCTACGCCGCCCTGCAGGAGATCCCCGGCCTCATGCCCGGCTGGGTCGACCCGGAGGTCATCGAGCGCAACGCGCGCATGGTCCGCAACCTGTTCGAGCCGCTGTCGCGGGCGGCGGCGGGGCTGGAGCACGTCTCCCTGCTGCAGGGCACGAAGGCCTACGGGCTGCACCATCCGGACGTCGGCGCGCGCGGCGTGAAGGTTCCCCTGCGGGAGCGCGAGCCGCGCGCCGAGCACCCCAACTTCTACTTCGAGCAGGAGGACTACCTGCGCGCGCGGCAGGCGGAGGGTGGCTGGGGGCTGACCATCTTCCGCCCCACCGTGATCTACGGCGACGCGCCCGGCAACCACATGAACGCCATCCCCGTGATCGGCGCGTGGGCGGCGCTGCTGCGGGAGGAGGGCCGCCCTCTGGATTTCCCCGGGCGTCCGGGCGCGCCCACGTTGCGCGAGGCGGTGGACGCCGACCTGGTGGCGGAGGCGCTGGAGTGGGCGGCGACCGCGCCCGCCGCCCGCGACGAGACCTTCAACCTGACCAACGGCGACGTCTTCCTGTGGGAGAACGTGTGGCCCGCCATCGCGGAGACGCTGGGCATGGAGGCGGGCGAGCCGCGGCCCCGGTCGCTGGCGGAGGAGCTGCCGAAGCGGGCGGCGGACTGGGCGGCGCTGGTGGCGCGCCACGGGCTGACCGCGCCCGCCGACCTGCTCGCCTTCACGGGCCGCAACTCGCTTGTCTACGCGGACGTGGTGCTGGGCGCGCCCGACCGCCCGCCGTTGCCCATCCTGAACAGCACGATCAAGGTCCGCCAGGCGGGCTTCGGGGCGTGCATGGACACGGAGGACATGTTCCGCAAGTGGTTCCGCCGCCTGCGGGAGACGGGCGCGCTGCCGCGATGAAGCGACGGCCCTACTTGAAGCGGTAGGTGATGCGCCCCTTCGAGAGGTCGTAGGGCGAGAGCTCAACGAGCACGCGGTCGCCCAGCAGCACCTTGATGCGGTAGCGCCGCACGCGCCCGCTCACGTGCGCGAGCACCTCGTGCCCGTTGGCGAGCTCGACGCGGAAGACGGCGTTGGGCAGCGCCTGCGTGACGAGGCCCTCGACTTCGATGGATTCCTGTTTGGCCACGCGCCCACGGTAGCAGACGCGGCCCGCAGGCGCTCCCTCAGACGGGAATCCAGTGCAGCAGGCCCTCGCGCTTCACCTTGGAGAGGCGGCCCTGCTCGAAGAGGTGCTCGAGGTGGGAGAGCGTTTCGCCCACGGCGGCGCGCTGCATGAAGGGCTCGAAATCGTCGAGCGTGCCCGTGGCCCAGCGCACGCGCCCGGCCACGTCCCAGGCGGTCGCGCCCGCATCGACGCAGGCCAGCATCTCGTCGAGCCGCTCGCGGTGGTGGTCGCGGATCTCGTTGACGCGCCGCTTCAGCTCGCGGATGTCGAACTCGTGCGCGGGCAGCACGTGCTCCACATCCAGCTCGGCCACCACCTCCAGCGAGCGCATGTAGTCGCCGAGGGGGTCGCCCGACGTCTGCGCGTGCATGGACACGTTGGGCGTGATGGTGGGCAGGATGTGGTCCCCGCTGAAGAGCAGCTTGCGGTTCGGCTCGTACAGGCAGATGTGGCCCGGCGCGTGCCCGGGCGTCCACACCACCTCGAACTGGAAGTCGCCCGCGCGCAGCGTCTCCCCGCCGTGCAGCTTGCGGTCGGCGGCGGCGGGCTGGACCTTGTCGAGCATGCTCATGGAGCCGCGCGACATCTCCGGGGCGCGGAGCGCGGGCACGCCATGCTGGGCCATGTACTGCTGCATCTCGTCCGTCAGCCCGCGCGGCGCGAAGTAGCGCGAGGCGATGAAGTCGGCCTCCCGCTCGTGCATCACCACCTCGCAGCTCGACTCCTGCTTGAGCCGCCCGGACATGCCGTAGTGGTCGGGGTGCACGTGCGTGATGACGAGCTGCGTGATCTCGGAGGGATGCGTCCCGTGCTCGCGCATCCCCTCCTCGAGGGCGGCGTGGGCGGCGTCCGTGTTCCAGCCGCAATCGACGAGCATGGTGTCGCCGCCGTGCCGGATCAGGTAGGGCAGCACGTAGGGCAGGCCCTTCGTCACGCGCGGCTTGCGCTCGAGTTCGCCGCGGAGCCGCCTGGCCTCCGCGAACTCGTACTGGGGGAAGGGCGTGAGCAGCTGGTAGACGCCTTCGAGAATGCGCACATGGGCTCCGTGGGTCGGGCTGGCGAACGCCGCGCGCCGATCCTACGGGCCCGCCCGCGCGCGCGCCAACGGCGGCCTGCGCGGCCACGGACGGCGCGACCACGCCGGGGGGCAGGAAGAGGGCGGTTTCGGGCGGCATGGCGTCCAGTCTACGCGCGTCGCGCCCTACCGGGCAGGGGGCGGCGGTGGAGGCGCTGGGCTGCGGAGGCGTTTGACGTGCGTTCTGGGGTGCGCTTATCTTGGCGGGAGAGGTTGCGGGCCATGCGCGCACGCTGGCTGCGGTTCGGGCTGACGCTCGGCGTTTCGCTGGGCGTCGTGGGGCTGGCGCTGGCCATCGGCATGACGCGCGGGAACGCCCCCGGCGTGGGCGCGCAGGGCACCACGCCGACGCCCGCGCCCACGTTGCCGTCGGGCGACGCGCCCAGCCTGCCGTCGGGGGGCGGCGTCACGCTGGCCACGCCGACTCCCACGGCTGCCTCGACGCCGTCCAGCGCGTCCACGCCGGAGATATCGGACGATTCGCACTTGGGGCACACCACGCCGACGGCCACGCCCGTGGTGACCGCGATCCGGCAGACGGCGCCCACGCCCGCCACGCCGGAGACCATGGCCACGACGCTCCCCTCCAACCCGCCCACCTGCACGACCACGACGCTCGGCGGCACGCGCGCGGCCAACGCGCTGCTGGCGGCGGACTGCGACACGCTGCTGGCCATCGAGTCCACGCTGGCGGGCACGGACGCGCTGAACTGGGCCCCGGGCACGGCGCTCACGTCGTGGGAGGGAATCACGGTCGGGGGCACGCCGAAGCGCGTGACGCAGATCGTCATCCACGGGGGCAAGCGCGCGAGCAAGCTGAACGGGACGCTGGCGACGCAGCTGGGGAACCTGACGGGGCTGAGGCGGCTGGACCTGAACGACCACAGCCTGACCGGGGCCATCCCCACGCAGCTGGGGAAGCTGACGGCGCTCACCTACATCGACCTGGCGGACAACGCGCTGACGGAGCGCGTGCCCACGCAGCTGGAGGCCCTGACGAAGCTGGAGTACCTGTGGCTGTGGAAGACGAAGCTGAGCGGGCCGCTGCCGACCCAGCTGAGGGTTCTGACGAAGCTGCGGGTGTTGTCCTTCAACGGGGCGAGCCTGAGCGGGGAGATCCCGACGCAGGTGGGGAACCTGACGGCGCTGACAGAGGTGGCGCTGGGAGGCAACAGCCTGAGCGGGGAGATCCCGACGGAGCTGGGGAGCCTGACGGCGCTGACGAGGCTGGAGCTACAGAACAACAGCCTGAGCGGGGCCATCCCGCCGGAGATGGGGAACCTGACCAAGCTGACGCTGCTGCGGCTGTCGGGCAACACCCTCACCGGCTGCGTGCCGAACGTGCTGTGGAGCGTGTCCACAAGCGACCTCAACAGGCTGCAGCTTTCGTCTTGCACTAAACCAACAGAAATCCAGTACGGACAAATTGTTGGAGAAGGAACGTATTATTTTGACGACTACTTCCATCCCTACTCTGGTCCGTATTTTGTGATTAACGTCGGGAGTGGAAGGCAGATCAAATGGAAGTCGACTTTGGCAATTGAAGCTGACAGTTCCGACGATCCAATGTTGCTGTATGTCTTGTCTGATATGGCAACTGGTTCGGATATTACGTATGATGCATACTCTGGTGCAGAAACTCATCGCACCATCCTTTCTAGTGGGATTAGTGGGCAGTCTGATAAAAATGGGGTCGAAATGTTCTTCGACAGTATTACAAATTCCGCTCGGATGGAATCCATTCCATGATCAAGGTCGTGTGTTGCTTGATTCTGGCTTTCAGTTCGTATATCGGTGTGGTCTTCGCACAGTCTGGTACGAGCACCGGTCCGATTAGCCTGTACAGCTACGGTGCGAGGAATCTCATCATTGGTGAAGCGATCAAGGTGTGCACGAATTACCCCAAAGCCACGGAAGCTGCTATCAAAGTGTGGCACGATGGTCTTGTCTCAAAGAATTATATCGCTGCTGACAGTATGGGAAATCCACTACGTCCTCTGTTCATCGTGGTGACCAATTGCCCCACAGAAGCTCCTGATAATGACCGGATATCCAGCATATCCATTGCCCCCTCGTTGAATTGCGCTGGCAATGCATGCTATGCGAAAGGTGGAGAATATCATCGCCCATATTATACTCAGACTGGAAATGCTTCCGTGAAGATGACAGAAGCAAAACGGCCCGCAGATTGGGATAATGAGGATGAAGATACTCAAGAATTCACGAAGATTACTCGAACGATCGCACATGAACTGGGTCATGCACTTGGATTGGGTGATTACAAGTGTGATGACAGCTTAACGACTTGGAGAGCAGTGATGACTTGTGCTTTTAAGGACGATGAAAATAACTTGTCTGCTTCCACTGTCCTAACGGAAACTGATTTCAAAAACTATCGACAGATATATAAGCCTGAGGCTGTCAAAAATTTTGTTCGGACTAGGGATCCTAATACAGGATCCCCACTTGTGGTTGATGATTTTTTCGCAAATAAATCCGGGAGTAACGGCACAATTATTGCGTCATTCGACGCATCAGATGTTCATAAAGAGAATGATATCGCTATCTATCGCAAGGATGGTAGTGCTTGGATTTTGCTATTGGAAGTAGATGCAAATAAACCAGATGCTAGTGGGAATTATTATTACCAAAAAGAACTTACTGGTCAGCCCTCTGGAATGCAAACTTATAAAATTGTCTCTGCGACTCATGCTTATATTGCCGAAGAGGTGGCTGTTACCACGAGCCTTTGCGTTGCGCCTTGCCCAACACCTACTCCGGCTGTTACACAGACGATCACCACTACCCCGACCACAACCGGCACGCAGCCGGGCAGTGGTGGCGGCAACGGCGGTGGCGGCAACGGCGGTGGCGGCGACGGTGGCGGCAACGGCGGTGGCGGCGACGGTGGCGGCAACAGTGGTGGCGGCAACGGTGGCGGGAATGGCGGCGGGAATGGCGGCGACGACGACGATGACGGTGGTGGTGGCGGTACCGATACATCCACGCCCACGGCTACCCCTACTGCCACGCCCACGGCTACCCCTACCGCCACGCCCACTGCTACCCCTACCGCTACGCCCACCGCTACTCCTACCGCCACGCCCACTGCTACCCCTACCGCTACGCCCACCGCTACTCCTACCGCCACGCCCACTGCTACTCCTACCGCCACGCCCACCACACCACCCCCGCCCACGACGTACACCCTGACCGTCCGGCACGGAACGGGCGGGACGGCCTGCTGTAGCGGGACGCACACTGCCAACACCTATGCCTCTGTCACCTACTCGGTCAATGCCGGCTACCGGCTGTCCAGCCTGCGGGTGAGCGGCGGCAGCGGGGCGAGCGGGAGCAGCGCCTCGCTCCCGCGAAACACGATCAGCGTGTACATGAATGCGAACAAGACGGTGACGGCGACGTTCGCCAAGCTGCACACGCTGACCATCACTTCGTCGGCGCAGCGGGGTTCGGCGGGATCGGTCTCACCACGCCCTGGGAGGTACAGGTACACGCACGGGACACGCGTGACGATTTCGGCGACGGGGCTGTTCGGCTCGGTGTGGAACTGGGGCGGGGCGTGCAGCGGTTCGGGGAGCACCTGCACGGTGGTGATGACCGGCCCCAGGAGCGTGTCGGTGACGTTCAGTCCGGGCGGCGCGGGCGGCTTCGAGGAAGAGGAAGGCACCGCCACGGCAACCGCAACCGCGAGCGCGACGGCTACGACTGCGCCCACGGCTACGGCTACTCCAACCGCGACGCCCACCCCCACCCCCGCCGCCACGCCCCCGCCATCCGGGCCGACGGGGCAGTAGCGCGCGCCGCCCTACGCCCATGCGGCGCGCGGCGCTACACTGGGCGCACGGAGGCCCGCGCCATGAGCGATAACGCCGCGACCCAGCCCCGCCTGTTCTCGGAGGAGGCGCTGGCGGCGCTCTCGCGCGCCACGCACGGCTGGGAGGAGGGGCCGCTGGCGAAGGCCCTCCAGCGCTCGCCCGAACGGGCGGATGGGTTCGCCACCAGCAGCGCCGCGGTGGCCCGCCTCTACACGCCGCTGGACGTGGCGGACCTCGACTACGGGCGCGACCTCGGCTTCCCCGGGGAGTACCCCTTCACGCGCGGCGTGCAGCCCACCATGTACCGCGGGCGGCTGTGGACCATGCGCCAGTACGCGGGCTTCGGCACGGCGGAGGAGTCCAACCGCAAGTTCCGCTACCTGCTGGAGCAGGGGCAGACGGGCCTGTCCGTGGCCTTCGACCTGCCCAGCCAGCTGGGCTACGACTCGGACGACCCCATGGCCATCGCGGAGGTGGGGCAGGTGGGCGTGGCCATCGATTCGCTGGCCGACATGGAGACGCTGTTCGACGGCATCCCCCTGGACCGCGTGTCCACGAGCATGACCATCAACGCGCCCGCGGCGGTGATGCTGGCCATGTACGTGGCGGCGGGGGAGCGGCGGGGGGTTCCCGCGGAGAAGCTGCGCGGCACGGTGCAGAACGACGTGCTGAAGGAGTACGTGGCGCGCGGCACCTACATCTTCCCGCCGGGGCCGAGCGTGCGGCTGGCGGCGGACGTGATGGCGTGGTGCGCGCGCGAGGTTCCGCGCTGGAACGCCATCAGCGTGAGCGGCTACCACATCCGCGACGCGGGCTCGACGGCGGCGCAGGAGATCGGCTTCACCTTCGCCAACGCGCGCGCCTACATCGAGGCGGCGCTGGCGCGGGGGCTGGCCATCGACGAGTTCGCGCCGCGCATCAGCTGGATTTTCAACACGCACAACCACTTCTTCGAGGAGGTGGCCAAGTACCGCGCCCTGCGCCGTCTGTGGGCGCGCATGGTGAAGGAGCGCTACGGGGCGTCGGACCCGCGCTCGCTGACGCTGCGCACGCACACGCAGACGGGCGGCAGCACGCTCATGGCGCAGCAGCCGGAGAACAACATCGTGCGCGCGGCCATCCAGACGCTGGCGGCGGTGACGGGGGGCGTGCAGAGCATCGCCCTGAGCTGCTTCGACGAGGCGCTGGCGCTGCCCACGGACGAGGCGCAGCGCATCGCCCTGCGCACGCAGCAGATCGTGGCGCACGAAACCGGCGCCGCCGATACCGTCGATCCGCTCGCGGGCAGCTACTACGTGGAGCGCCTCACGAACGACCTCGAAGCGCGGGCGCGCGCCATCATGGACGAGGTGGAGGCCATGGGCGGGGCCGTGGCCGCCATCGAGAGCGGCTGGATGCAGAACCAGATCGCCGAGGCCAGCTGGCGCCACCAGCAGCGCGTGGACGAGGGCGACGAGGTGGTCGTGGGCGTCAACGACTACCGCGAGGGGGGCGAACAGCCGCAAACCATCTTCAGCGTGGACCGGCGGCTGGTGGACGAGCAACTGGCGCGGCTGGAGCGCCACCGCCGCGAGCGCGACGCGGAGGCCGTGGCGGGCGCGCTGGCGGCGCTGAAGGCGGCCTGCGCGGGCGAGGCCAACCTGCTGCCGCCCATCCTCGAGGCCGTGCGCGCCTACGCCACGCTCGGCGAAATCTGCGGGGCCATGCGCGAGGTCTTCGGCGAGTACCGCCCGCCCACGGTCATCTAGCGGGGCGGGCGCGTAGAATCACGCCACCATCACGGGAGGCGCTCACGCCATGACGCTCGAACGGACCGCCTACTCCTGCCCGAAGTGCTCCAACCCCTCGTACGAGGTGGAGGAGATTCGCGCCACCGGCAAGTACAGCCGCTTCTTCGACGTGCAGAACAAGAAGTTCACGGCCCTCATCTGCGAGAACTGCGGCCACACCGATTTCTACCGCGCCGAGGGCGGCAAGGGCGGCAACATCCTCGACTTCCTGACCAGCTAGCGGGGACGGGGCTGGCGCTAGACGACCTCGCCGCGCGCCCAGCGGGCCGTGCCCTCGCGTCCGCTGACGTCCATGATCTCGACGCGCAGGGCCAGCGGGCTTTGCAGGTAGGCCCAGCCGCCGGCGCGCCCGTCGGGGCCGACGCCCGCGGCCTCCAGCGCCTGCCCCAGCCCCTCCAGCCGCTCGATCTCGGCCTCGACGTCGTCGACGTGCACGCCCACGTGGTGGAGGCGCGAGCCCGGCTGCGCCGCCCAGACGGAATCGGGCACGGCCTGCAGCACTTCGAGGAAGAGCGGCCCTTGGCGCGAGTAGACGACGGACAGGTTGAGCGTGCGCACGCCGCGATGGTCGCGCACTTGCAGCTCCATGTGGCGCGGCGTCGTCCATTCGACGCCGTAGACCTCGCCGACCTCATCCATGCCCTGCCGCAGGTCGGGGGCCACGAAGGCGATGTGGTGGATGTCCTCATGGCGAATCATGGGCGGCTCCTTCGGGGCGCAGTCTACGCCGCCGCGTGCGCGCGCGGCCCCGTATCATGTGCTGCCATGGTGCGATTGGCGGCGAACCTGAATTTCCTCTTCACGGAGGCCCCCTTCCTCGAGCGCTTCGCGCTGGCGCGGGCGCACGGCTTCGAGGCGGTCGAGTACCCCTTCCCCTACGACCATCCGGCGGACGAGCTGGCCGCGCGCCTGCGCGAACACGGGCTGACGCAGGCGCTCATCAACCTGCCCGCGGGCGACTGGGCGGCGGGCGAGCGTGGCATCGCCTGCGACCCGCGGCGCGCGGACGAGTTCCGCGCGGGCGTGGCCGACGCCATCCGCTACGCGCGGGCGCTCGATTGTCCGCGCGCGAACTGCCTCGCGGGCATCCCGCCGCCGGGCCTTCCGCCGGATGAGGCGCGGCGCGCGCTGGTGGCCAACCTGCGCCACGCGGGGGAGGCGTTCCGCGAGGCCGGATTGCGCCTGCTGATCGAGCCCATTAACACGCGCGACATTCCGGGCTTCTTCGTGAACACCAGCGCGCACGCGCTCGCGCTCATCGCCGAGGTGGGCGAGGAGCTGGTGGGACTCCAGTACGACGCCTATCACCTGCAGATCATGGAGGGGGACCTGGCGCGCACGGTGGAGGAGCACCTGGGCGTCATCGGCCACGTGCAGATCGCGGACAACCCGGGCCGCCACGAGCCGGGCACGGGCGAGATCAACTACGGCTTCTTCCTGCGCCACCTGGACGCCATCGGCTACGGGGGCTGGGTGGGCTGCGAGTACGCGCCCGCCGCCGCCACCGCCGAGGGGCTGGGCTGGCGCGAGCGGCTGTTAGGGGGAACGGCATGACGCGCATCGCCTTCATCGGGCTGGGGATCATGGGGCGGCCCATGGCCGGACACCTGCTGGCCGCCGGGCACGAGCTGTCCGTCGTGCGCCACGTCTCGCCGCTGCCGGAGGAGCTGCTGGCGGGCGGCGCGACGGAGTGCGCCACGGGCGCGGAGGCCGCCGCCCGCGGCGAGGTGGTCATCACCATGGTTCCCGACACGCCCGACGTGGAGGAGGCGCTGTTCGCCCCCGGCGGCGTGGCCGAGGGCCTGCGCGCGGGGACGACGGTGGTGGACATGAGCTCGATTTCGCCCATCGCCACGAGGGAGTTCGCGGCGCGCATCGCCGAGCGCGGCTGCGACTACCTCGACGCGCCCGTCTCCGGCGGCGAGGTGGGGGCGAAGGCGGCCAGCCTCACGATCATGGCGGGCGGCGCGGGCGAGACCTTCGAGCGCGTGCGGCCCCTGCTCGACCTCATGGGCGCGAACGTGACGCTGGTGGGGGGCGTGGGCGCGGGCCAGACCTGCAAGGTGGCGAACCAGATCATCGTGGCCCTCACCATCGAGGCCGTGGGCGAGGCCCTGCTCTTCGCCTCCAGGGCGGGCGTCGATCCGGCGCGCGTGCGCGAGGCGCTCATGGGCGGCTTCGCCGGATCGCGCATCCTCGAGGTGCACGGCGCGCGCATGATCGAGCGCGCCTTCGACCCGGGCTTCCGCATCGCCCTCCACCGCAAGGACCTCGGACTCGCCCTGGAGGGGGCGCGCGCGCTGGGCGTCAGCCTGCCGAACGCGGCCACCGCGCAGGAGCTGCTGAACGCCTGCGACGCGCATGGCTGGGGCGAGCTCGACCACGCCGCGCTGGTGAAGGCGCTGGAGACGCTGGCCGGGCACGAGATCGCCTGAGCGCGAGCGTTCGCGGCGCGTGTGCGACAATGCGCACGGCGCGCCGCCCGCCGGCGCGGCCCCGACGGAAGGAACGGCGATGACGATTCGGGACGTGGGCGTGGTGGGCTGCGGCATCATGGGCGCGGGCATCGCCCAGGTGTGCGCCGCCCACGGCTACCGCGTGCACGTGAGCGAGGAGGACCCGGAGCGGCTCGAAGAGGGCCTCGCGGCCATCCGGCGGCGGCTGCGGCGCGAGGTCGCGCGCGGACGCCTCAGCCGCGAGCGCCACGACCGCACCCTTTCCCGCCTGAACGGCGCGGCCACGCTCGACGGCTTCGCCCGCAGCGACCTCGTGATCGAGGCGGTGGTCGAGGACCTGCCCATGAAGAAGCGCCTGTTCGAGGAGCTGGGGGAGGTGTGCAAGCCGGATGCCATCCTCGCCAGCAACACCTCCTCGCTCTCGCTGAGCGAGCTGGCGGCCTCCTCGGGCCGCCCCGAGCAGGTCATCGGCATCCACTTCTTCAACCCCCCCACCGTGCTGCCGCTGGTGGAGGTGATCTCGTCGGAGAGCACCTCCGCCGAGACGATCGACGAGATCATGGCCTTCTGCGACTCCATCGACCGGCTCACGGTGCGGGTGAAGGATTCGCCCGGCTTCATCGTGAACCGCCTGCTGGTGCCCTTCATCTTCGACGCCATCCGCATGGTGGAGAGCGGCATCGCCACGGCGGCGGACGTGGATCAGGGGTGCAAGGTGGGGCTCAACCACGCGCTGGGGCCGCTGGCCACCGCCGACCTCATCGGGCTGGACACGATGATCCACATCAGCGACGCCATGTTCGAGGAGTACGGCGAGGCGCGCTTCAAGGCCCCGTCCATGCTGCGGCGGCTCGTCTCGCTCGGCCACCTCGGCCGCAAGAGCGGCCGCGGCTTCTTCGAATACGACTGACCCCACCGGAGGCTGCCGTGGCCCTGCTCTACGAGACCGCCGATCACATCGCCACCCTCACCATCAACCGCCCCGAGGCGCTCAACTCCATCGACCTGGAGACGTGGCGCGAACTGTCGGAGGCGTGCGCCCGCCTGGAGGCCGACGACGACGTGTGGGTGGGCATCGTCACGGGCGCGGGCGAGCGCGCCTTCTGCGCGGGGGCGGACCTGCGCGAGACGATTCCGGCGCTGATCGACGACCCGCGCGGGAACCCGTACGCCGAGCCGCCCACGATCATGCGCGGGCAGACGGTGACGAAGCCGCTGATCGCCGCCGTGAACGGCCTCGCGCTGGGCGGCGGCCTCGAAATCGCGCTCGCCTGCGACCTGCGCGTCGCCGCCGAGGGGGCGCGCTTCGGCTCGCCCGAGGTGAACCTGGGGCTGATTCCGGGCTGGGGGGCCACGCAGCGCCTGCCGCGCCAGCTGCCCTGGGCCATGGCCGCGCGCATCGCCCTCACCGGCGACCAGCTGGGCGCGGACGAGGCCCTGCACGCGGGGCTCGTCAACGATGTCGTGCCCGCCGACCGCCTGCAGGCCGCCGCCCGCCAGCTGGCGCGCAAGCTCTGCTCGCGCGGACCGCTGGCCCTGCGCGCGGCCAAGCGGGCCATGATCGAGGGCGCGGAGCTGCCGCTGGACGAGGGGCTGGCGCTCGAACACCGCCTCTTCGACGACCTCGCCTACACCGAGGACGCGAAGGAGGGCGTGGCCGCCTTCCAGGAGCGTCGCGCCGCCGCCTTCCAGGGCCGCTAGCAAGGCGCCCGCCGCCCCGCTAGACTCGCGGGCATCGCGGGCCGCGCGCGAGAAGCCGCGGCGAAAGGGGGCGGCCGTGGCCACCGCGCTGGACGACTACGCCATCCACCAGATCGTGGAGAACCTGGAGCACGTCGAGGGGCGCAACCCGCGCTGGGTCGACGAGCTCTGGTTCCACGTGGGCGCGCCCGACGGCTCGCTCAGCGTGGCGGGGCACCTGGGCGTCTACCCCGCCACCGCCACCATGGACGCCGCCGTCAGCGTGGTTCGTGGCGGCAAGCAGTACGACGTGCGCTTCGGGCGGCGCGTGGACGGCGACCGCGACCGCCGCGAGGTGGGCGGCATCCGCGCGGACATCGTCGATCCCTTCCGCGCCTGGCGCTTCGCCCTGGCCCCCGCCGAGGGCCAGCCGGTCAGCTTCGACATCGATTTCGTCTCCCCCACGCAGCCCATGGAGGTGGCGGGGCCGGTGCAGCACCGGCGCGACGGTCGCCAGCTGATCTGGGACCTCCACCACTACGCGCAGACGGGCACGGCCAGCGGCACCGTCACGGTGGAGGGCGAGACGATCACGCTGGAGGGGGCCGTGGGCGCGCGCGAACGCTCCTGGGGCGTGCGCCCCATCTTCGGGCAGGTGCCCACGCTGGGCCGCCCGCCCAGCTCCATCGGGCGGCATTCGCTGTGGATGGCCGTGCACACCGACGCGCTCTCCGGCTGGCTCTGGCGCATCGAGCCGGAGGGCGGCCATCCCGCCGCCACGGGCGGGCTCGGCGACGACAGCGGGCGCACGCGCTTCGACGGCTGCACCGGCCCCCGCCACGGCGAGGGCGAGGGCGTGCGCTTCGTCGAGCTGACCGAATGCGACCTGCGCTTCGAGAGCGACGGCAAGCGCCTGCGTCACGGCGAACTGGCCTTCCGCGACTGGGAGGGCGGCATGCACGGCGTCACGCTCAAGCCCGTCGCCACCCTCTACGCCAAGGGGCTGGGCTACGGCCATCCCGACTTCCGCCACGTCGAGTACAAGGACGGCGTGGCCCAGACGGAGACGCACGACCTGGCGGACGGGGCCGCGGTGGCGCGCCTGCTGGACAACGATTCCGGCCACGTCAACCCCTTCGCGATCGAGCACTTCTGCGAGGTCGTGGCGGGCGGCGGCGCGCTCAACACGCACGGCGTGATCCGCCTGAGCAGCTAGCGGGAGGGAAACCGATGACGGCGCTGACCGAGCTCGACGAGCACTTCTACCACCAGACGCCCGCGCCCGTGGACGCCATCCGCGACACCGACCCGCGCTTCGTGGACCAGCACTGGTTCCAGTGCATGGACGTGGAGGGGCGCTGGATCGTGGGGGCCAACTGGCCGCTCTGGCCCAACAGCGGCATCATCGAGAACGGCCAGATCATCGTGCACGGCGACACGCAGTACAACCTGCGCTACTCCCGCTCCATCCAGCGCGACGGCTACCGCTCCACGCGCACCAACCTGCGCGTGGGCCCGGCGGCCATGGAGGTGGTCGAGCCGCTGCGCGAGGCGCGCTTCACGCTGGCGGCGGACAACCCCTGGGGCATCAGCTACGACCTCACGCTGGACACCTTCCTGCAGCCCGTGCAGACGCGCACGCCCATCGCCTTCGCCGGCTCGGCCAGCCTGCCCGGCCTGCTGCCCTACTTCGAGATCATGGGCCGCTGGCGGGGCGAGCTGCGCGTGGACGGCCAGACCTACGAGGTGAACCACGCGAACACCTGGGGCCAGCGCGACCGCTGCTGGGCCAGCCTCGGCGGCGAGCGCTGGCACGGCTGGGTCGGCCCCATGCCCGGCGGCACGGGCGTCTCCCCGCGCGGCGGCGGGCGCATCCACTGGCACAGCCACATCCAGTTCGAGGACATCGGCTTCTGGTGGTGGATGGACGAGTTCATGGACCGCCCCACGCTCGGCGGCACCCTCGCCGACAACCGCGGCGGCCACTTCGACGGCGCCGTCACCTGGCCCATCGATGACCCCCGCCGCGAGATTCGCATCGTCGACTTCGACGACATGGACATCGAGACGCAGCCGGGCACGACCAAGTTCCAGGGCGCGCGCATCACCCTCATCGACGAGTACGGCGAGGCCTACCCGCTGGAGTTCGAGATTCTGGCGCCCAACGCCACGCGCCACATCCGCGGCGAGGGCTACGGCCAGCCCCGTTTCCTCGGCGGCTGGCAGGGCGACTGGCACGAGGAGCACGACCGCTACGACCTGTCCGACTTCTCCGGCTACCAGTCCTTCGCGCCGCAGCTGTGGGACGGCGAGCACGCGGTGCGCTGCCGCTACGGGGAGCGCGAGGGCATCGGCCACATGGAGATGAGCGGCACGCCGCCGCTGCCGCAGTGGGGCTTCCCGGGGTAGGGGCGGAACCACGCCCACGCGCTTCGCTTCAGTGGCCATCCGCAACGGGAAGGGCCATACTGGAAGGGAGAGGATTCATCCATGCGCTTCGTGTTCGACGAACGCCGCGCCGCCCAGGCCGCTGCCCGCCTGCTCCACGGGCACGGCGGTTCCATGCCCTACATCAAGCTCATCAAGCTGCTCTACCTCGCCGACCGCGAGTCTCTCATCGAGACTGGCGTCCCCATCACCGGCGACCGCTTCGTCTCCATGCGCTACGGGCCCGTCCTTAGCCACGTGCTCGACCTGATCAAGGAAGACAACCCCGCCGGGGACTCCATCTGGCACAGGTACGTCGAGCGCACGGGCTTCGACGTCCGCCTCGTCGGCCCCGCCGACAACGAGTGGCTGTCCAGGTGCAATCAGGACACGCTCGACGGCATTTTCGAGGTTTACGGATGCAGGAAGGAGTGGAACGTGGTTGCCCACACGCACGCATTGCCGGAGTGGAAGGATCCCGGCAAGGGCGCTATTCCCATCGATCCGGAAGATATTCTGCGGTACTCTGGATACTCGGAAGAAGCCATACAAGCAGTTGTGGAACAAGCCGATGCGGTCTACACTCTGCACGAAGCACTGGAGAAAGTGAAATGAAGTGGAGGATCTGCAATGACGACGCCCGCGCCTCTTCGCATCGGTGATGCGTTCCGTGGCATCGATAGCCTTCATCATGTCTGGTTTATCCTGACCAATCCCGACCACGACGGCGGTGTCGTCATCACCAATTTCACCAGCCATCGCCCGGGCGAAAAGATGACCTGCAGCCGGAACTGCGTGATCGTGCAGCCGGGCGAACACCCTTACCCCAGCAAGACGACCTGCATCTTCTACCAGGACATCCGCATCACCACCGTGAATCAGATCGTGAACGGCATTGCCGGGGAGTTCCGGGCGGAAGCGCCGCTCTCGCCCGAACTCCTGCGCCGCCTCCAGCAGGGGGCGCTCGACTCGGATCACGTGGCCGAGGCCATCAAGAACACCGTGCGGCTCTCGATGGGCGCACCGTAGACGGGCACCGTCAGAATCCCTTCGGCTACCATGGCGCAACCACACTGGAGGCATCGCAATGGCCATCCGCGGCGTGGGGCATACGTCGATTACGGTGCGCGACCTCGACCGCGCCATCGCCTTCTACGCGCTGCTCGGCTTCGAGGACACGGGCACGCGCCTGCACCTCGACGACGAATTCATCGAAACGCTGCAGGCCATCCCCGGCGCGGACATCACGGCGGCGGTGCTGGCGCTCGGCGACTACGCGCTGGAGGTCATCCAGTACCACGCGCCCGCGGGCTACGCGCGCAACCCCCTGCGCACCTCCGACGTGGGCGGCTTCCACCTCTGCCTGAACGTGGACTCCGCCGACGAGGAGTACGCGCGCCTCTCGGCGGCGGGCATGGAGTTCAAGTCGCCCGTGCTCGATTACGAGGGCGGCATCCGCGTCGTCTACGGCTGGGACCCCGACGGCAACACCATCGAGCTGCTGTCGCGCACGCCCGCGGGCTGAACCCCGCCCCTACGGCAGGTCGATCTCGACGGCGGAGACGATGGCGGGGCCGTCGCCGGTGTTGGTCCAGGAATGGAGCGTGTCGTCGCCCTCGATGACGAGGTCGCCCTCGCGCACGGTCACGCTTTCGCCGCCGTCGAGCGCGAACTCGAGCTGGCCCCTGGCGACGTAGACGTAGACGTCGCAGTGGACGGCGTGCCAGCCGGTGGACTGGCCGGGCGCGAATTCGACGACCAGCCAGCGCCCGCCGACGCCCGCGGGCACATCGAAGCGGCGGGCGCGGTCGGGCGGGAGTTCGCGGTCCTCGGCGATGACGGCCTTGCCGGCGGCGTCCTTGCGCGTGCGGACGAAGCGGCTCACGCGCGCCGCACGCGCCGCTCGTCCGTGTAGACGATGAGCAGGTGGAGTCCCTCGCCGTGCCCGCTGTCGCCCGCCGCGAGGTCCATGGAGACCACCTCGGTGGAGATGTTGGCGTCGAGCCACTGGTCGGCGAGGCGCTGGAGGTTGTCCGCGCCGGTCGCCTTGAGGATGGCCACGCGCAGGTGGCTGGCGCTCATGCCGATGGCGGCCACGGCTAGACCAGGTCGCCGATGATCCAGCCGAGCGAGGCCGCGATGGCGGTCACGGGGATGATGTTGAGCAGGAAGTACTTGAGCGGCATCTCCGCCCCATGATAGCAGAGCGGGGGCGGTGGCGCGCGCGCCGGTAGAATCGGGGCCATGCGCGCGTTCGACGCGATCGTGGTGGGCGCGGGCCCGGCGGGGAGCACGGCGGCGCGGGAGCTGGCCGCCGCGGGCGCGCGCACGCTCATGGTCGAACGCGCCGCCTGGCCGCGCTACAAGGCCTGCGGCGGCGGCATCCCCCTGCGCGCGGAGCGGATGCTGGCCTTCCCCATCGACGGCGTGACGGAGGCGTCGGTTTCGCGCATCGAGGTGTCGGCGGGCGGCGCGACGGCCTTCGCCAAACGCTCGCCGCGCGGCCCCTTCGCGCGCATGGTCATGCGCGACCGCTTCGACGCGCTGCTGGCCGAACACGCCGAACGCGCGGGCGCGGAGCTGCGCACGGAGACGCCGGTGCGCGGGCTCGAGATCGACGGGCGCGTCCGCATCCGCGCGGACGGCTTCGAGGCGGAGGCGGAGACGCTCATCTGCGCGGACGGCGCGCATTCGCCCGTGGGGCGCATGGCGGGGCTGGGGGAGGGCATCGCCGAGTGCGCCGCCTGGGAGGTGGAGCTGCGGGGCCGCCCGCGCGAACGCGGCATCGCCGAAGCCACGGCGCTCATCGACTTCGGCTACGAGCCGCGCGGCTACGCCTGGCTCTTCCCCAAGGCCGGGCGGCTCTCCGTGGGCATCGTGCTGCCGCGCGAGCGGGCGGGCGACATGAAGGCGCTGGTGGAGCGCTACCGCGCGCGGCTGGGGCTGGCGGACGCGGACGTGGCCATCGCGCGCGGCCACAAGATCCGCCTGCGCCGCGGCGGGGAGCCGATCGCGGGCGAACGCGCGGCCCTCGTCGGGGACGCCGCCGGGCTGGCCGACGAGTTCACGGAGGAGGGCATCTCCTACGCCATCCATTCGGGCAGGCTCGCCGCCCGCGCCGCCCTGCGCGCGCTCGGCGGCGACGGCGACCTGCGCCGCTACCAGGCCAGCGTGGAGGCCGAAATCCAGCCGGAGCTGCACGCGGCGCGCGTCATCGCCACCATGTTCTACGGCGTCCTGCGGCGCGCGCCGCGGCCCTGGCTGTTCGCCGCCGAGCGCACGCCCTTCCTCTGGTCGTCGCTGTTCGCCGTGCAGCGGGGCGAATCGAGCTACGCGCGCGAGGCGCAACGGGCGGGGCCGCTGGCCGCCGCGGCCGCCGCCATCCTGCGCCGCCGCGACGCGCGCGAACGGGCGGCGGCCTTGCCGCGAGGGGCCGCGCGCCCGTAGGCTGGGGGGCGATCCCTTCCGCGGAGGCCCCGCATGACCCAGAGCGCGACGCGCGAAACGCGGCCCGACGGCAAGCTCCGCCTGCCGCCCGGCCAGCGACTCACCACGGGCTGGCCGGTGCTCCATTACGGCGGCATCCCGCGGCTGGACACGGACGCCTGGCGCTTCCACGTGTGGGGGCTGGTGGCGGCGGAGCGCTCCTTCACGTGGGACGAATTCAACGCCCTCGGCGAGATGGCGGACACCAGCGACATCCACTGCGTGACCACCTGGAGCAAGTTCGACAACGAATGGACGGGCGTGCCCTACCGCGCCCTGCACGAGGCCATCGCCCCGAAGCCCGAGGCGAAGGTGGCCATGGTGCACAGCTACGGCGGCTACACCACCAACGTGCCCATCGACGACCTGCTGGCGGAGGGCGTGCTCTTCGCGCGCACGCACGACGGCCAGCCGCTGGAGAAGGAGCACGGCTGGCCCATGCGCCTCGTCGTGCCCCACCTCTACTTCTGGAAGAGCGCGAAGTGGGTGGGCGGCATCCAGTACATCGCCGAGGACCGCCCGGGTTTCTGGGAAATGTACGGCTACCACATGTACGGCGACCCCTGGAAGGAGCAGCGCTACTCCTGAGGGGCGCGCGCCCCGGCCAGCAGGGCGGCGGCGGCGGCGCGGTTGGCGGGCGTGGCCCCGCCGAGCATGAGCGCGATCTCGTCCAGCCGCTCATCGTCGCGCGCCTCGCGCACGCCGCTGACGGCCCGGTCGCCGTCGTCGCGCTTCTCGACCACGAAGTGGCGCTCGCCGTAGGCGGCCACCTGCGGCAGGTGCGTGACGCACAGCACCTGGTGGCGCGCGGCGAGACGGCGGAGCGCCTCCCCCACGACCGCGCCCGCGCGCCCGCCCACGCCCTCGTCGACCTCGTCGAGCACGACGAGGCGCGGTTCGGCGGCGTCGCCCAGCACGATGGCGAGGGCGAGCAGGAAGCGCGAGGCCTCGCCGCCGCTGGCCACGCTGGCGAGGGGCCGCGGGGGCGCGCCCGCGTTGAACGAGGCCAGCAGTTCCAGCCGGTCGAGGCCGGACTCGGTGAAGGCGCGCGGGCCGGGCTCGCCGCCGTCCGCGCGGGATGGCGCGTCGGGCGTCACCGCCTCGTAGTCGGGCAGGGCGGCGACGAGGCCGTCGGGGGCCTCCTCGCAGGCGAAGCCCGCCGCCAGCGAGGCGCCGTCCATCTCCAGCCGCGCCAGCTCCGCGGCGACCGCCGCGATGAGCCGCGCGGCGGCCCCGCGCCGGTCCAGCGAGAGCGCCACGGCCTCCTTCGCCGCCGTCTTCGCCAGCTGGTCCGCGCGCTCGCGCAGCCGCTCCAGCGAGGCGCCCGCCGTCTCCAGCGCCTCCAGCCGCCGCCGTGCGCGCGTGCCGTGGGCGAGGATGTCGGCCACCGTTTCGCCGTACTTGCGGCGCAGGCGCGCAATCAGGTCGAGCCGCTCGGCGATGGCCGCCAGCCGCGCGGGGTCGTCCGCGACCGTCTCGCGGTAGGCGCGCAGGGAACGGGCGAGGTCGGCGGCGGTGGCCTCGAGCAGCGCGCCCTGCGCGGCCAGCTCGGCGGCGGACGGATCGCGTTCGCCGATTTCGCGCAGGGCCTCGGCGGCCTCGCCCAGGGGCGGGGCGTCGAGCGCGTCCAGCGCCGTCGCCGAGGCCTCCAGCAGCCGCCCCGCGCTGGCCAGACGGCGTTGCTCGTCGCGCAGGGCCTCGTCCTCGCCGGGCGCGAGGGCGGCGTCCCCGATCTCCGCGGCCTCGTGGCGCAGCTGGTCGAGCAGCCGCTCGCGCTCGCGCGAATCGACGCTGACGGCCTCCAGCTCGCGCCGCGCCGCGCGCAGCTCGCGGACGCGCGCGGCCAGGCTCGCGCGGCGCTCGTCCAGCCCGGCGAAGGCGTCGAGCGCGGCCAGCTGGACGGGCGGGCGCAGCAGCGTCAGCTGGTCGGCCTGCCCGTGGATGTCGACGACGCGCGCGCCCAGTTCCCGCAGGCGCTCGACCGGGGCCGGTTCGCCGTCGATGCGCCCCGCCGTGCGTCCCGAGCGGCGCACCGTGCGCTCCACCGTCAGCCGCTCGCCGCCCGCGCGCACTTCCGCCCGCACGAGGGCGCGCTCCGCGCCGGCGGCCACCACGTCGCGCCCGTGCCGCCCGCCGAAGAGGAAGTCGAGCGCATCGACGACGAGGGACTTGCCCGCGCCCGTCTCGCCCGTGATCACGTTGAGGCCCGGGCCGGGCGCGAGGGAGAGTTCGCGCGCCACGGCGAAATCGGCGACGGCGAGCCGTTCGATCACCCGTCGTTCATGGCGCTGCTGAGCTGCACCTCGAGGCGCTCGGCGAGGTGGCCGTAGAAGGACGAGGAGGGGTGCAGCAGGGCGAAGCGGGCGACGTGCTCGCTGGCGCGCACGGCCACGCGCGCGCCGCCCGCGAGGGGCGCGTCCTCCTGCCCGTCCACGGTGAGGATGGCGCCCTCCGCCGAGCCCACGCTGAGCGTGACCACGGCGGACGGTTCGAGCACGAGCGAGCGCCCGATGGCGAGGTGGGCGGAGACGGGCGTGACCACGAGGTGGCGCTCGACGGGCGCGAGGATGGGGCCGCCCGCGCTCAGCGAGTAGCCCGTGCTGCCCGTGGGCGTGGCCACGATCATGCCGTCGCAGCGGTAGCGGGCCACGCGCTCGCCGTCCACGTCGAGCTCAACGTAGACGGGGCGGCCGGGGGAACGGCGGCTGAGCACGACGTCGTTGAGGCCGTGGAAGGCCAGCCCCGCCTCCGCGCCCGCGACGACCGTGCCCGCCACCATCAGCCGCCGCTCGACCTCCCAGTCGCGCGCGAGGATGCGATCGAGGGCGCGGAAGAAGCCGTCGGGGCTGAGGCTGGTGAGGAAGCCGAGCCGCCCCACGTTCACGCCGAGGATGGGCGCGTCGCGGTGCACGGCCAGCCGCGCCGTGCGCAGGACGGTGCCGTCGCCGCCCGCGCAGACGATGAGCTCGGCGCGCGCGAGGGCGTCCGGCGCGGACCCCCACACGTCGGCCACGGCCACCTCGACGCCAGCGCCGGCGAACGCATCCGCGATGCGGTCGGCGAGGGCGAGCGCGGGCCCCGCGCCCTCGGGACGCAGCACGAGCGCGCGCTTCAGCACGGCGCCGCCGCGTGCGCGGGCGTGGCCAGGCGCACGAATATCTCGCGGTTCCCGCGCGGCCCGGGGAGCGCCGAATCGAGCGCGCCGCCCACCTCCCAGCCCTCGCCCAGCGCCCACGCGCGGAACAACTCGCGCACCTCCTCGCGCACGGCCTCGTCGCGCACGACGCCGCCGGGGGCGCGCGCCGGTCCCGCCTCGAACTGCGGCTTCAGCAGGACCAGGCCGGGCGTTCCCGCAGGCAGGCGCGCCGCCGCCGCGGGCAGCACCTTGCGCAGGGAGATGAAGGAGACGTCGGCGACGAAGAAATCGAGCGGCGGCAGGGGCGGCAGGTCGCGCGCGTTGGTGCGCTCCATGACGGTCACGCGCGCGTCCCCGCGCAGGCGCTGGTGGAGCTGCCCGCGCCCCACGTCCACGGCCAGCACGGAGGCCGCGCCGCGCTGCAGCAGGCAGTCCGTGAAGCCGCCCGTGGAGGCGCCGACGTCGAGGCAGCGCAGGCCGCGCACGTCGATGGCGAAGGCGTCGAGCGCGGCCTCCAGCTTGCGCCCGCCGCGGCTCACGTAGCGCTCGCTTTCGCGCAGGTCGAGGGGGGCGCCGTCGTCGAGCAGGGTGGCGGGCTTCACCAGCGTGGTCGTGCCGCTGCGGGCGCGCCCGGCCATGATCAGCCGCCGCGCGCTCTCGCGGGAAGGGGCGAGGCCGCGGCGGACGAGGAGCTGGTCGGCGCGAACGCGGGCCATGCCCCAAAGGCTACGCCGCCAGCCGCCCGCGCGGTAGGATGGCCGCCCGCGCCGAACCGCGCGGGACGGTTCGCCATGCGCCTCTACCACGACCTCGCCGGCTGGTTCCACCTGCTCACCGCGCCCGCGGACTACGCGGACGAGGCGGCCAACTGCCGCGAGGCGCTGGCCTCGGCCTGCGATGGGCCCGCCGCCACGCTGCTCGAACTGGGCGCGGGCGGCGGCAACAACGCCTCCCACCTGAAGCGCTGGTTCGCCTGCACGCTCACGGACCGTTCGCCGGAGATGCTGGCGCAGAGCCGCGCCATCAACCCCGAATGCGAGCACGTCGAGGGCGACATGCGCGCGCTGCGGCTGGGACGCGCCTTCGACCTCGTGTTCGTCCACGACGCCGTCTCCTACCTGACGGCGCTCGACGATCTGCGCGCGACGGCGGAGACGGCCTTCGCGCACCTGCGCCCGGGCGGGGCCGCCCTCTTCGCGCCCGACTACACGCGCGAGAGCTTCCGGCCATCCACCGACTCCGGCGGGCACGACGGCCCCGACGGGCGCTCCCTGCGCTACCTCGAATGGGTGCGCGACGCCGACCCCGACGACTCGCGCTACGAGGTCGACATGGTCTACCTGCTGCGGACGCCCGACGGGGCCGTGCGCAGCGTGCACGACTCCTGCGAGGAGGGGCTGTTCACGGAGGCCGAGTGGCTGGCGACGCTGCGCGGGGCGGGATTCGCGGCGCGCCCGTGGCCCGCGCTGCCGGAGGACGCCGCCGCAGGCCAGCGCCTCTTCCTCTGCCAGCGCCCGATGGAGGGAGCGTGAGCGGCGGGCCGGACGGCGTGGCGCGCGTGGAGGCGGCCCTGCGCGCGCACGGCATCGCCAGCCGCGTCGAGCGCTTCCCGGCGGGCACGGCCACCGCCGCGGAGGCCGCCGCCGCCGTGGGCTGCGCGCCCGGCCAGATCGTGAAGACGCTCGTGTTCCTCGCGGCGGGGCGGCCCACGGTGGCGCTGGCGGCGGGCGACCGCCAGATCGACACCGGCGCCCTCGCGCGGCTGCTGGGCGTCTCGCGCAAGCGGCTGCGGCTGGCCCCGCCCGCCGAGGTGCTGGCGCGCACGGGCTACGCCGTGGGCGGCGTCCCGCCCGTGGGCCTGCCCGACGGCTGGGACGTGGTGGCCGACGACAGCATCGGGCGCTTCGCGCGCGTGTGGGCGGCGGCGGGCGCGGACGACGCCGTGTTCGCCGTGGACACGGACGCGCTGCTGGCGGCCTGCCGCGCCCAGCGCGCCGCCATCGCCAAGGACTGACGCCGCCGCGCCAGCCCGCACGCGCCGCTTGTGGTAGCCTGTCCGGGCCACGGCGCGAAGGGGGAACGCAATGGATCAGGCGAAGCTGGACGACTACCTGCGGCAGGCTCAGGCGTTCATCAGCGCGGGGTGGCTCGACTCGCAGGAACTGAACTACAAACGTAAGGCCGCTGACGCTCTCGCCGATGCGCGCCCCGCCGTGCATTCGGGTGACAGCGAGTGGCCCTTGCTGGTGAAAAAGGGCTTCATCGCCAACCTTGCGTACTGGCATTCGAGGGCGCTCCTGTTGAGGTGGTTTGAAACGCACGTCGACGAGGCGTTGAGGGCCATGCAGGTGCTCTGGGCGGACGATGCCACTCCTCCCGACAAACGACTTCGCGAAAGTCTCAGTTTTGTTCCCCGGCATCTCGTGGATCGGAAGGGCAGGAAATACACGTTTGGAGGCGTTAATCAGAGGCTGCGGGCGTTTTCGGCACTCCTGATCGGCTTGGGCCCGGAGCGCTATCCGCCATTCAAGGTGACGGAGTTCAACGAAGCCTACGACCATCTGGGGTACCCTCGCTCTCCGAGTGGTGCGGACGAAGGGGCTACCTATGTGCACGCGCGGGAATTCTTGGACAGGATTGTCGAGCGGGCGAGGGAGTTGGGATTTGAGAGGCCGCGTGATCGTCTTGAGGCACAGTCTATCGTCTACCGGCGGAAGGATATTCTGAGTCCTGTGCCGCATGTGACGTCGCTGGAAGGACTTGCAGAGAAACTGCTGATCGAAGTCAAGTACCTGCAGAACATCGAACGGCTGCTGGAGGACAAGAAGCAGGTCATTTTTCAGGGTCCGCCCGGCACGGGGAAGACCTTCGTTGCGCAGGAGCTGGCAACATACCTCGCAGGATCCGAGGAGCGCGTGCGGCTCGTTCAGTTCCACCCGTCCTACGCCTACGAGGACTTTGTGCAGGGTTTCCGCCCGAAGAAGGATAAGGAGACGAAGCAACTGGGCTTTAGTCTCACAGACGGGCCGTTGGTTGATCTGGCTGAACAAGCAAGTGAAGAGTCGGATCAGAAGCACATTCTCGTCATCGACGAAATCAACCGTGGGAACCTCAGCAAGGTCTTCGGTGAGCTGTATTTTCTGTTGGAGTATCGCAACAAGAAGATGCGGCTCCAGTATTCCGGAGCGGAGGAGACTGACACCGACGCTGATGCATCGGACGTCCCCAATGACTCCGACGCTGGCATGTTCTCCCTGCCATCGAACCTCTACATCATCGGCACGATGAACACGGCGGACCGCTCCATCGCGCTCGTGGACCTAGCTCTACGTCGCCGCTTCCACTTCGTTGAGTTCCATCCCGGCAAGGATCCGATCAAGGGTCTGCTTGGACGCTGGCTGGAGCGGAAGGCTAAGGAGAAGGAGTGGAGCGACAAGATGGAGTGGCTGCCCGACGTTGTCGATGCCGCCAACAAGAAGTTGGGTAACGAGGAAGCGGCCATCGGCCCCAGCTACTTCATGAAGGACGACATCAACGACTCCGAGAAGCTGAATCTGGTCTGGGATCACAACGTCATCCCCTACATTGAGGAGCAGTTGTACGGCAGCACGCTCAAGATTGAGGATTTCGCGCTCAAGACTCTCAAGGACGAAGTTGCTGCTGCGTCGTCGCCGCCCGACGGCGAGCCGGGCGGCTCCGACGAATCCGCACCCGGCGGCAACGAAGGGAATTAACCGCCCCCGCTGGCCCATAGGGGGCGACGGTGCCAGGGGCTAGGCGGATTCGTCCCGCATCTCCGCGCTCTCCAGCTCGACCGTCTGGCCGCCCTTCGCCATCAGCACCGGGCGCTGGCGCTTCAACACCGTCTCCGCGTTCACCACGCAGCGGTCGATGTCGTCGCGGCTGGGGATTTCGTACATCACGTCCACGAGGCGGTCCTCGAGCACCGTGCGCAGGCCGCGCGCGCCCGTCTTCAGGCGGATGGCCTCGTCGGCGACGGCGCGCAGGGCGTCGTCGCTGAAGCCGAGCTCGACGCCGTCCATCTCGAAGTAGCGCTCGAACTGGCGCACGAGGGCGTTGCGCGGCTCCGTGAGCACGCGCACGAGGTCGTCGCAATCGAGCGAGGTGAGGGACACGACCAGCGAGAGACGCCCGATGAATTCGGGGATGAGGCCGTAGTCGAGCAGGTCGTCGTGGGTGACGTGGGCGAGGAGCTGGTCGGTGCGTTCGGGGCCGCGGAAGCTGCGTTCGGCGCGGAAGCCGAGGCTCACCTGGTCGCGCTTGAGGCGCCGCTCGATGTTCTTCTCCAGCCCCTCGAAGGCGCCGCCGCAGATGAAGAGCACGTTGGAGGTGTCGATCTGCAGGAAGTCCTGGTGGGGGTGCTTGCGCCCGCCCTGGGGGGGCACGTTGGCCACGCAGCCCTCGATGATCTTGAGGAGCGCCTGCTGCACGCCCTCGCCGGAGACGTCGCGCGTGATGCTGGGGTTGTCGGCCTTGCGCGCGACCTTGTCGATCTCGTCGATGTAGATGATGCCGCGCTCGGCCTTGGGGATGTCGAAATCCGCCGCCTGGATGAGGTGCAGGAGGATGTTCTCCACGTCCTCGCCCACGTAGCCCGCTTCGGTGAGGGCGGTGGCGTCGGCCACGGAGAAGGGCACGTCGAGGTAGCGCGCCAGCGTGCGCGCCAGCAGCGTCTTGCCCACGCCCGTGGGGCCCACCAGCAGGATGTTCGACTTCTCCAGCTCCACCTCGTCGTCGATCCTGGCGTTGATGCGCTTGTAGTGGTTGTAGACGGCGACGGAGAGCACCTTCTTGGCCGCGTCCTGCCCGATGACGTAGCCGTCGAGGTGCTCGTGAATCTCGCGCGGGGAGGGCACGCTGGCCGCCGCCTCCCCCTTGCCAGCGGACGACGACGATTCGCGCGCGCCGGACTTCTTCCGCCCGGAGCCGCCCGCGCCGCCGCCGTCCTTCTCGCCGGACTCCTCCTCGATGATCTCGCGGCAGAGGGCGATGCATTCGTCGCAGATGTAGACGGAGCCGGGGCCGGCGATGAGGCGGCCCACCTGGTCGCGGGCCTTGCCGCAGAAGGAGCAGTGGTACTGCGTGCGCTTGGGGGGGCGGCCGCCGCGGCTGGCCATGTCAGGCGTCCGCGTTGGCGCTCGGCGTGGCGCCCTGCTGCTGTTCGAGCAGCTCGTCCACGAAGCCGTAGGCGCGCGCGCCCTCGGCGTCGAGGTAGAAGTCGCGGTCGAAGTCCTCCTGCACGCGGGCCACCTCCTGGCCGGTGTGGGTGGAGATGATGTCGCGGATGATCTCGTTGTTGCGCAGGATTTCGCGGGCCGCGATCTCGATGTCGCGCGCCTGCCCGCGCGCCCCGCCCAGCGCCTGGTGCATGTGCACGGTGGCGTTGGGCAGGGCGTAGCGCTTGCCCCGCGCGCCCGCCGCCAGCAGCACCGAGGCCATCGAGGCCGTCTGCCCCACGGCGATGGTGGAGACGGCGGGCTCGATCAGCTGCATGGTGTCGTAGATGGCCAGCCCCGCCGGGATGACGCCGCCGGGCGAGTGGATGTAGAGGCTGATGTCGCGCTCCGGATCCTCGCGCTGCAGGAAGAGCAGCTGGGCCACGATGAGGTTCGCCACCTGGTCGTCGATGGGCGTGCCCAGGAAGATGATGCGCTCCTTCAGGAGCAGGGAGAAGATGTCGAGGGCGCGCTCCGAACGCGGCCCCGTTTCGACCACCATGGGGACGATGGCGTTGGGCTGGCTCACTCGGCTTGCTCCTCGTTCGGTGCTTCCCCGGGTTCGGGGGCGGCGTCGGCGTCCGCTTCCACAGCGGCTTCGAATTCGGGTCCAGGCTCTTCGGCGTCATCGGCTTCGCCGACGTCCGCGCTGGCGGCGGGGGGTTCGACCTCGCCCGCGGCGATGGCGCGCAGCCGGTCCAGCGTCTTGTTCGTCAGCAGATCCTGGCGGATGCCCGCCTCGCCACGCTCGCTTTCGAACACGTTGCGCATGGCGGCGGCGTTGTCGCCGAGGGGCTTCAGCATCTCCTCGCGGCGCTCCGCCACCTCCTCGTCGCTCACGCCGAGGCCCTCCGCCTGCCCGAACTCGCTGAGCACGAGCGAGCGGCGCAGGCGGTGGGCGGCGGGCTCGCGGTACGACTCGCGGAACTCGGCGGGCGTCTGGCCGGCCTGCGCGAGGTGCGCCTGGAAGGCGCGCGCGTCGCTCCCGTGCGTCTCGCGGATCAGCTCGTCCACCTCGTGGTCGAGCAGCACCACCGGGTACTCGACCTCGGAGCGCTCCACCAGCGCGTCCACGGCCTTCAGGCGGTAGGACTCGTCCGCGCGCCGCTGGAGCGTCTCCAGCAGGTCGGCGCGCACGCGCTCACGCAGCTGGTCGATGGTCTCGAACTCCTCGGCGTTCACCTGCCGCGCGAGGTCGTCGTCCTCGTCCGGCAGCTCCTCCACCTTCACCGCCTTCAGCGTGAGCGTGAGGGAGGCGGTCCTGCCGCGCGCCTCGCCGGGGAAGTCGTCGGGCACGGGCAATTCGAGCGCCTTCTCCGCCTCCGCCTCCATGTCCAGGAACTCCTCGGCGAGGCCGGGCAGCAGCAGGAGCTGGCCCTCGATCAGCTGGAACTCCACGTCCTCGTCCTGCACGAGGGGCGCGCCGTCCACCGTGCCCATGATGTCCGCCGTGAGGATGTCGCCCCATTGCGCCCCGCGCTCGACGGGGGCGATGGTGGCGAAGCGCCGCCGGATGATCCGCATCTGCTCGGCGAACATCTCGTCCGTCACCTCGACCGCCTCGGGATCGAGGCGGATGGCGTGGTAGTCGCCCAGCTTGATGGTGGGGCGCACGGGCACGGTGGCCTTGAAGCGCACGGGCTCGGTTTCCAGCACCTCGATCTCGGGCGGGGCGATGACGTCCACCTCCTCGGCCTCGAGCGCCTCGCGGAAGACGGCGGGCAGGAGCGAATCGAGCGCCTCGCGGATGAGCTCGTCGCGGCCCAGCATGCGCTCGACCACGTTGCGGGGGGCCTTGCCCGGGCGGAAGCCGGGGACGCGCAGCTTCGGCACGAGCCGCCGGTAGGCCGCGTCCAGCGACCGTTCCAGCCGGTCGGGATCCACTTCGATTTCGAGCTGCACGCGGCTCTCGGGGAGCCGTTCAAGCGTGACCTTCACGGGCCGATGCGCCTCCGTCCCGCGAGTATACGGCATCCCGCCGTTGCGCTGGCCCGCATCAGCGCCCGCGCGTGCGCGGCTCCGCCAGATCGACGAGTGCGTCGCCCAGCAGGTTCCAGGCGAAGAAGAAGAGGACGACGGGCACGCCCGCGCCCAGCAGCAGGTGGGGGAATTCCTGGAGGGTGCGCACGCCGCTCGCATTGTTGAGCATCGAGCCGAAACTCGGCGTGGACGGATCCACGCCCAGCCCCAGCCAGCTCAGCGCCATCTCGGTGCCGGCGATGCCCGCCATGGTGGCGGAAAGCCCCACGAGGAAGATCGGCACCACGCCCGGCAGCACGTGGCGCAGGAGCAGCCGCCAGGTGGACGCGCCCAGCGCCTCCGCCGCCAGCACGTACTCCTGCTCGCGGATGGCCAGCACCTGGCTGCGGACGATGCGGGCGGAGCCGATCCAGCTGAAGATGATGGTCGCGGCCACGATGACCACGAAGAACACGATGGGGCGCGCGTCGTCCCCGAGGAAGGAGTTGTCCTTGAGCCAGAAGGCGAAGTCGTTGAGGCGGGGGCGGAAGGCGGCGGCGATGGCGAGGATGACGAGCAGCTGGGGAATGCCGGCCAGCACCTCGCCCACGCGCATGATGACGGCGTCCACCCAGCCGCCGCGGTAGCCCGCCAGCAGCCCCAGCCCCAAGCCGATGAACAGGCTGCCCGAGATGGCCACCACGATCGTGAACAGCATCGTCGTGCGCGCCGCGTACATGACGCGCGAGAAGAGGTCGCGCCCCAGCTGGTCGGTGCCCAGCAGGCGCTCGCCGGAGGGGGACTGGAGACGGGCCTCGACCGAGATCTCCTGCCGGTTGGGATCATGGGGCGCGACCAGCGGCGCGAGGATTCCGGCCCCGTAGAAGATCGCGATCCAGACGATGGCGACCATGGCCACTTTCTTGCGCGCCAGCAGGCGCAGCAGCGACAGCCGCCGGGGCCGGGCCCGCTCCAGCGCGTCCGTCCCGATGGAAGCGGCCCGCGCGGCCACTACGCGCCCCCTCCGCGCGTCGCGCCCACGCGCACGCGCGGATCGATGAAGCCGTAGGCCACGTCGACGGCGATGTTGGCGAACACGAAGAGCGCCGAGCCGAGGAGCACGAGCGCCAGCACCACGTCGTAGTCGCGGTCCAGCAGGGATTCGAGATACTCGCGGCCGATGCCCGGGATGCCGAAGAACAGCTCGGTGAACAGGGAACCGGCGGCGATGCCCGGCAGCGACAGCCCGATGACCGTGACCATGGGCAGCAGGGCGTTGCGCGTGATGTGGCGGGTGACGACCGTGCGCTCGCGCAGCCCCTTGGCGCGCGCCGTGCGGATGAAGTCCTCGCCCAGGATCTGGATGATGGAGGCGCGCATGATCCGCGCCACGCCCGCCACGCCGGGCAGGGAGATGAGCACCACGGGCAGGATGATGTTGGGGTGGAGAACGCCCGCGTAGGAGAGGTTCACCCAGCCCAGCGCGAGCGCGAAGAGCCATATCGCCGCGGGGGCCACGACGAGGATGGGCATGGAATCGAGCAGCAGCCAGAAGCCGATGGTGAGCGGATCGAGGGATGAACCCCGCCGGAGCGCGGCGAAAATGCCGACGGGGATGCCCAGGCCGAAGCCCACGATCACGGCCATGAGCCCCATCGCGGCGGAGACGCGAACCTTCGGAATGATCACTTCCGCCACGGAGAACTCGGCGTGACTCGTGGAGATGCCGAGGTCGCCCTGCACGAGGTTTTCCAGGTACCTCAGGTACTGGATGTGGACGGGCTGGTCGTAGCCGTATTTGGCGCGCAGGCGGGCCGCCAGCTCCTCGTCGTAGCGGTTGCCGAGCAGCGTGTCCACCGGGTCGCCGGGCGTGAAGCGCAGCAGCAGGAAGACCAGCATGGAGACCGCGATGAGCACGGGCACGGCCCACAGCAGCCGCCGGATGAGGTAGCCCGCGAGCCCCAGGCCCACCCGCTACCGCCTGGTCGTGTCGATCTCGATGTAGCGGTACTTCGGCACGATGGTGCCCACGCTGGGCCAGTTCCGCACGCAGTCGCGCACGAGGTAGTGGTCGACCGACCAGAAGGTGGGGATGACGGAGGCGTCGTCGATGACGATCTGCTCGGCCTCGCGGTAGATGCGGTAGCGGCGCTCGTCGTCCCGCAGCGTGGCCGCCTCCTCGAGCAGGGCGTCCACGCGCGCGTTCGAGTAGCCCGTGTGGTTGACGCCGCTGTCCGTGCCGAACAGCTTGCCGATGAAGTTCTCGGGGTCGGGGTAGTCGGCGATCCAGCCCGCCCCGTACATCTGGAACGTGCCGCGGCGCAGCTCGCGCAGGAAGGCGGCCCACTCGATGGCCTCGACCTCGACGCGCACGCCGAGCGCCTCGTTCCACTGCTGCTGGTAGGCCTGCAGCGTGTCGGGCGGATCGCCGCCGCTGCCGCTATAGGTGAGGATGACGCGCGGCATGTCGTCGGCGTAGCGCGAGCGCGCCAGCAGCTCCGCCGCGCGCTCCGGATCGTACGGGTAGCTGCTGACGCCCTCGGCGTAGCCCGGCATGGTGGGCGGCACGATGCCGTCGGCCACGATGGCGGCGTTGAAGTAGAGCGCCTCGTTGATGGCCTCGCGGTTGATGGCCATCGCGAAGGCCTGCCGCACGAGGGGGTCGTCGAAGGGCGGCTCGTTCACGTTCATGCCCAGGTAGGAGAGGGAGAGCTGCGGCGCGGGCCGGTAGAGGTCGCTCAGGTCGCTCTCCCCGCTGAGCACGCCCGCCAGCTCGATGGCCGGCACGATGGCGACGTGCACCTCGTCGTTCTCGAAGCGCGTGAGCAGCGAGCCGCCGCCCAGCTGGAACACCACCTCGTCCAGCTTCGGCGGCTCCAGGTGGTAGCGCTCGTTGGGCACGAGCACCAGCTCCTCCAGCGGCCGCCACGACTTCAGCCGGAACGGCCCCGTGCCCACGGGGTTGCGCGTCCAGCCACGCGGGTCGTCCTCCACCTGCTCGCGGTCCACCACGAAGGCCACGGTGTAGGTGAGCTCCTGCAGGAAGTAGCTGACGGGCCGCAGCAGCTCGATGCGGAGCGTGGACTCGTCGATCACGCGCACGCCGCGCACCTCGTCCGTGCTGCCGCCCAGCTTGTCCAGCACGCCCGCGATGTTGCCGAGGTAGTCGCGCGCCGTGGGCGAGAAGTTGGCCGGATCGGCGGCCCGCTCGAAGCTGTACTTGAAGTCCTCGGCGGTCACGCGCCGCCCGTTGTGGAAGACCGCGTCGTCGCGCAGGAAGAAGGTGTAGACCATGCCGTCGTCCGACACTTCCCAGCGCTCGGCGATGTCGGGCCGCACGTTCAGGTCGAGGTCGAGCGTGACGAGGCCGCCGAATATCTCGGCCACGTAGACGGCGGTGTCGGCGTCGCCCACCTGGATGGGGTCGAGCACGGTGGCGGGGTCCCTGCCGAAGGTGATGAGCCGGTTCTCGCCGCAGATGCCGCTCACGCGCTCCCCGCTGCGCGGCGTTTCCGTGGCGCCGCCAGCGGACGCGGTCGGCGTGGACGCGCTATCGCCGTTGCCGGTGGGCGTGGACGCGGTATCGCTGGCGCCGTCCCGCGCGGGACTCTCCGTCGGATTGGCCGAGACGGGCGCGGTGTCGTCGTCGCCGTCCCCGCCGCCCGCCACCACGAACACGAACACGATCGCCACCGCCACGATCAGCAGGACGACGCCGCCCATCATCAGACCCAGCGTGCGATTCGACATGGCCCCTCCCGGCGCGCGATGCGGTAGACGATAGAGCAGGTTGCGGGCCCGCTCCAGCGCCCGCGCCCGCGGCCTTTACCCCGAGGGCGGCGGCGCCAGGCGCAGGCCCAGCTCCGCCAGCTGGTCGTCGCTCACCGGCCGGGGCGCGTCCATGAGCGGATCGCCCCCCGAGGAGGCCTTGGGAAAGGCGATCACGTCGCGGATGTTGTCCGTGCCGGTCAGCTCCATGAGCACGCGGTCGATGCCGGAGGCGATGCCCCCCATGGGCGGCGCGCCGTACTCCAGCGCGTCGAGCAGCACGCCGAAGCGCTCCCGCATCTCCGCGTCGTCGTAGCCCATCAGCCGGAACACGCGCTCCTGCGCGGCGCGGCGGTGGATGCGCACGGAGCCGCCCGCGATCTCCGCGCCGTTCAGCGTGAGGTCGTACTGCTTCGAGCGGACCGCGCCGGGGTCGCGTTCGAGCAGGGGCTCGTCCGCCTCCACGAAGCCGCAGAAGGGGTTGTGCGTGGCGTCCCAGCGCCCCTCCTCGGGCCGCCATTCGAGCAGGGGGAAGCCCGTGATCCAGGCGAAGGAGAGCACGTCGCGGTCGATCAGGTCGAGCCGCCGCCCCAGCTCCGCGCGCACGAGCGCGAGCGAGGCCGCCGCCACCTCCGCGCGGTCGGCCACGAGGAAGAGCATGTCGCCGTCCGCCGCCCCCGTGAGCGCGCGCAGCCGCGCCAGCTCGTCCGCGGAGAGGAAGCGCGCGATGGGGGAGCGCGTCTCGCCGCCCGCGAGGAAGCCGACGTTGGCGAGGCCCTTCGCACCGCCGCCACGCGCCGTTTCGACGAGCGCATCGACGGCGCGGCGCGGCATCCCGGCCTGGCCGGGCACGCGCACGGCGCGCACCACGCCGCCCTCGGCCAGCGCCCGCGCGAACACCTGGAACCCCGAATCGCGCACGGCCTCGCCCATGTCCGTGAACTCCAGCCCGAAGCGCAGGTCGGGGCGGTCCGTGCCGTAGCGCGCCAGGGCGTCGGCGTAGTCGAGGCGGGGGAAGGGCGCGCGCGCGAGGCGCCTGCCGCCGCCGAAGCGCTCCGCCACCTCCGTGAACAGCTCCTCCACCAGCGCCATCACGTCCGCTTCCTCCACGAAGCTCATCTCCAGGTCGAGCTGCGTGTGCTCGGCCACGCGGTTGGCGCGCGTGTCCTCGTCACGGTAGCAGCGCGCCATCTGGAAGTAGCGCTCGAAGCCGCCCACCATGAGCAGCTCCTTCAGGATCTGGGGCGATTGCGGCAGGGCGAAGAACGCCCCCTGCCGCAGACGCGAGGGCACGAGGAAATCGCGCGCCCCCTCCGGCGTGGATTTGATAAGCGTGGGCGTCTCGATCTCCGCGAAGCCGCGCGCGGAGAGGAACTCGCGCATGAACAGCACCACCTCGTGGCGCAGGCGGATGACGGCGGCCACGGCGGGACGGCGCAGCTCCACGTAGCGGTGGCGCAGGCGCACCTGCTCGTCCACCTCGCGCTCGTCGTTCACGGCGAAGGGCGGCGTGAGCGCCTCGTTCAGCACCTCCACGCGCTCCGGCGCCACCTCCACCTCGCCCGTGGGCATGGCCGCGTTCACCGTCTCCGGCGCGCGGCGGCGCACCACGCCCGCGACCGCGATCACCCACTCCGCGCGCACGCGCTGGGCGGCGGCGTGGGCCGCGGCGTTCTCCGGATCGACCACCACCTGCACCACGCCGTGCGAATCGCGCAGGTCGAGGAAGATGAGGCCGCCGTGGTCGCGCCGCCGGTGGACCCAGCCCGCGAGGCGCACGGCGCGCCCCTCGTCCGCGACGGTGAGGTCGCCCGCGAAGGCGTCCTTGAGCATGGCTCCAGCCTTGCGCGCGCGCCCGCAACGGGCAACGCCACGCCGCCCGCTACTGCCCCGACGGCCCGGATGTCGCGCCAGCATCTTCCCAGCGCCAGCCCACGACGCGCGACGGACGCAGGCGCATGAGCGGGCGCGCTTCCAGCGCCATCGCGCGGTAACGCGGGTAGCGGCGGCGCAGCGCGGCCAGCGCGGCGGGCCACTCCGCGCCACGCGCCAGCGTCTCCGCCGCGCCCTCCAGCCGCACCCACGCGAGCCGCTCCCAGCGCTCCTCGTACCGCTCCACCAGCAGCGCGAAACGCGGGTCGCGCGCCACGTTGCGCACGCGCGCCAGCGTCCCGCCCCGCTTCGGCTTTTCGTCGATGGCCACCGCCACGGCCCCCTCCGCCAGCGCGTAGCAGACGGGAACCAGCTGCGGCATGCCGTCGCGTCCGATGGTGGCCAGCGCCCCCGACCGCGCCTCCGCCAGCAGCCACTCCTGCCACGGTTCCATGCGCGCAGCCTAACGTAGCGTGCGGCCATGGCGCGCAGCCTGGCGTAGAGTGCGGCCATGGCGCGCACCGTCGTCGCGGGCGATTTCGGCGGCACCAACCTGCGCGCCGCGCTCGTGGCCGAAAGCGGCGAGGTGCTCGCGCGTCGCGAGGTCCCCACCCCCGCCGCGGGCACGGCGGAAGAGGCGCTGGCCAGCGTGGACGCGCTGCTCGCCGACGTGCGCGCCACCGCCGCCGGGGCCCCCGTGGCCGCCTGCATCGCCGCCGCCGGGCTGATCGACGCCGAACGCGGGCTGGTGCTCGTCTCGCCCAACGTGCCCTCCTTCCGCAACCTGCCGCTGGGCGCGGCCCTCGCCCGGCGCACGGGCCTGCCCGCCGCCATCGAGAACGACGCATCCGCCGCGGCCCTCGGCGAACACCGCTTCGGCGCGGCCCGCGGCGCGCGCCACGTGCTGCACGCCACGCTGGGCACCGGCATCGGCGGCGGCATCGTCATCGACGGGCGGCTGCACCGCGGCGCGGCGGGGCTGGCCGGGGAGATCGGCCACGTCGTCATCGACGCCGCCGGGCCAGCCTGCGCCTGCGGCTCGCGCGGCTGCATCGAGGCGCTGGCGGGCGGCGTGGCCTTCGGGCGGCGCGCCGCGCGACTGCTCGAAACCGGCGCCGCCCCCGTGCTCGCCGAACTGTGCGCGGGCCGCGAACCGACCGCCGCCGACCTCGCGCGCGCCGCCGCCCGCGGCGAGACCGCGGCGCTGGCCGAGATACGCAACGGCGGCCACCTGCTGGGCGTGGGCCTGGCGGGCCTCGTGAACGTGCTCAACCCCGACGTGGTGACGCTCTCCGGCGGCCTGCTGGGCATGGGCGAGCCGCTGCTGGAGTCGTTGCGCGAGGCCATGGCCGCGAACGCCTACGGCCCGGCCGCGGCCACGCCCGTGCGCGTGAGCGAGCTGGGCGAGGACGCGGGCCTGCTGGGCGCGGCCGCCGTCGCCCTCGCCCTCGCCGAGGGCTAGCGTCGCGCCCGCCGGATGGCCCGCGCGAGCGCATCCTCGATGCGCTTGCCCCGGCGCTTGAAGCCCAGCTCGCGCAGCATCTCCGCCATCAGCTGCTCGTCCGTCAGCAGCAGGCCGTCGGACCCGATCCAGTCGATCAGCTCCGCGAGCTGGTGGTCGTGGTAGTGGGTAATGTTGCCGTAGCCGTGCTTTCCCACCTGCGGCACGGGGCGCGGGCCGTTGCGGGCGGGCGACGGTTCGGACGGCGGATCGGCGGGCGGCGGCGCGACCGGCTCGGGCGGGGGCGACGGCGGACCGGCGTCGGCCTTCGCCACGGCCTCCAGCCACGCCTTCTCCGCCTTGTCCAGCTCGGCCTGGCGGTCGCGGAACCAGGCCGTGGACCAGATGCGGTGGAAGCGCCAGCCCTTGTCCTCCAGCACCTGCTGGCGCAGGCGGTCGCGGTCGCGCGCCGTGGGCGTGGAGTGGTAGCTGGCGCCGTCGGCCTCGATGGCGAGCACCATGCGCCCGGGCTGGTCGGGGTGGGCGCAGGCGAAATCGATGCGGTAGCCGGAGACGCCGTACTGAGCCTCAAAGGGCTTGATACCGCGCTGCCTCATCTCTTTCGCGATGGCCAGCTCGCTCAGCCCTTCCGCGATGGAGAGCTCGAAGGGATTCATCTCCGGCGGCGGACTGCCGGCGTTCTCGCAGCCGGACGCCACATACTCGAAGTACTGGTGGAGCAGATTGACGCCCTGCGGCCACGCGGGAGAGGGATTCATGTCGTGGTGATCGAACGTGGAGACGAGCGTCATGCGTTCGCGGGCGCGCGTAATGGCCACGTTCAGCCGCCGCTCGCCGCCGTCCTGGTTGATGGGCCCGAAATTGTGGGCGATCTTGCCATTCGCCTGCCTTCGGGAGTAGCCGACGCTGAGGATGATGGCGTCGCGCTCATCGCCCTGCACGCGCTCGATGTTCTTCACGAAGAGTCGTTCGCCCTTCTTGTCCGCTTCGGCTTCGAAGGTGGCGAGGAGGGCGGAATCACCGCCCTGCAGATTGGCCAGCGCGTCCTCAATGGCGGTGGCGTGGGGCTGGCCGAAGGCGATCACGCCCAGCGTTTTGTCCGGGCACTCGTGGGCGTGCTCCAGGACCAGATTGATGACCGCATCGACTTCTTCGGGGTTCGAACTGCCCGTGAGGGAAGGCTTGGGAACCCGATGGTGGAGAATGGGAACGGCATTGAGGGTGCCGGGGAAGGCCGTGAGCGCCTCGCCGGTGAGCGCATTGCGGTACAGGTACCGGTTGGAGAAGGCGATGAGGCGGTCGTCGCGACTGCGGTAGTGCCACTGCAGCATCTGCTCGCGCAGGGTGATCGTCTTGGCAACGGCAAGGATCGACTCCATGCCCTCGGTTGCCGACCGGGACATGGCTGCGTTCGGGCTATTGCCGTTGTCGTCATCGTCGTCATCATCGGCAGCGACCTTGCCGAAGAACGTCGTGGGCGGAAGCTGCCTGTCGTCGCCGGCGATCACGGCCTGCGGGGCGCGGGCAAGGCTGCCGATGGCCTCGGCGGGCTGAATCTGGGACGCCTCGTCGAAGATGACCACGTCGAAGAGTGCGAGGTCGGCGGGAATCCTCTCCGCGACGAGGATCGGCGACATGGTCCAGCACGGCCGCAGCGCCGCCAGAACATGGGGAGCCTCCTCGAACAGGCGGCGGACGGGCTTGAACCTGGCCCCCTTGTTCGCTTCCGCCCGAACGATGGCGGTCTCCCCGGGATACTGATTCATCGCCTCAGTGGCCGCCTCCGCGACGCGGCGCTTCACACGCTGGGGCGTGGCGCGGATATGCTGCTGGTCGAACTCGATGAAGTCGTCACGGATGCCGGAATGGGTACCGCCGTCAAAATTGCCAATCCGCCTGTCGCGGAACTGGATGGTGTTGAGAACGCGCTGCAGCCAGGCGTGTTCGACCGCATCGGCGGCGTGTTCGGCGGGAATGCCCTGCCCCACCTGCCCAAGGACGTTGTCGATCTCCGCCTCGCGGAACCCCGCTTCCAACTGACGGACGTGGGGAAGCTTCATCGCCGCGGCCTGACTCTCCGCGGACGCCAGCCGTTCCAGCATCGCGCCCAGTTCGGCGTACGGCCTGCGGGCGAGATCGCCGATTTTCATCATCTTGCCGAACGCGCCAAGATTGTTCGCCAGCGCATCCACCTTTGTGATCGCCACGTCCAGCCCGTCGGGCACGCGCGGAATGCCATCGCCCCCGCGCCGCGCCCACACCGCGACCTGCTCGCCTGCGGTTTCCAAGAGATCGAGGGCATCAGCGGCGGGAAGGCTGGCGGATTCCCGCAGCGTGGCCCGCACCGCTCTTCGCGCGGCCCGGTGGTCCTTCGAGAACAGTTGGGCGCTCAGCCGCCGCCAACGCGATCCTCGCACCGGAGCCAGCGCCTCGGCCAGCGCGGCATGGTCTAGGTCGAACACATCCGCGCGACAGCGCCTGAGCGCCTGCTGAACGCCCGCCAGGAAGCCCAGCGCCTGCCGCCACTCGGCCACGGTCTCCGTCCGCGCCAAGCCGACCTCGTCGAGCGCGGCGAAGAGGGCGCTGCGTGCGACGGGGAAGTGCGTCCCGTCGAGGTCGTGAGCCAGATCGTACGCCTCGATTGCCTCGTCCGGCGTGCGGATGGTGCTGCGAGACCATTCGGGATGCTCCGTGGCGAGGGTGTGACCACCAAGGCCAACCCACTCTCCGATCCCGGAGGCCAGCGAGTTGAACTTGGCGCTGTTGATCCCCTCGGCGGCAGTGAGCGACAGGAGCAATTTCGTTCGCGCCTCCCCGGGCACCGCGAGAAGGCGCTGCTGTATCTCGAACACAGAGAGGCCCCAGGGATCGCGCTCGCGGTGCAGGGCGTGCTCGTAGGCGATCAGCGTTTCGCGACGATTCTCGATCTTCCCCCACAGGCCGTCGTCATCAGTCGGCGGCACCGTCCCCACCATATCCAGGCTGTCCTTGAGCATCTTGGCGAACTGCTTCTTGCCCTTGATGCCGCCGTGAATGTCCATCACCAGATTGGCGAGTCCCACGCCTTCGAGGCGCTTGTAGACGGCCTCGATGGCGGCGCGCTTCTCGGCCACGAAGAGAACGCGCTTGCCGCAGGCCATGAGCGTGGCGATGAGGTTGGCGATGGTCTGGGATTTTCCCGTGCCGGGCGGCCCATGAATGATGAGCGACTTGCCGCCGAGCACGCGGTTGATGGCCATGTGCTGGCTGGAATCGGCGTCGAGCACGAGGAACTCGGCAGCGGGCGGATCGCGGTCCGGCTGGTTGGGCGCGGGGTCACGGATGTTGGCCCCGAGCGCCGCCCGCGCGTCCCCGTCCCCCGCGATGGCGGCGATCAAGTCGTTCGCGGCAAAGCGCTCGCAGTTCCTCTTGAGGTCCTCGACCATCGCCTGCGAGGCGTAGCGGAAGATACCGGCGACCATGCGCGGCTCGATGGACAGCCCAAGCTCCGGGCGCTGGCCGCTCCAGTCGTCCGCGATGTCCGCAAGGCGCTCGAACGGCGTGAACGTCTCCAACGGTTTGTCCGTGTCTTGCGCATCGCCGATCTGCTGGCCGACCGGCGTGGTATCAACCCCGTGATCCTGCTCGAGGATGTGGGTCAGCACGGGATTGAGGATGATGTCGCCGGAGATGCCGATGGTGAAGTCACTCCCCTTCTTGCCCCTGGGCTGGATTTCGAGCGGTGCCAGCAGCACGGGCGCGTTCGGCGAGGTGGCGTCCGGCTCGACCTTCCACGTGGCCAGCCCGATGGCGGCGAAGAGGGTGTCGATGCCCTTCTCCTCAAGATCGCTGCGGGCATTCCGGTGGATGGCCGAGACGTGCTTGCGGGCATTGTTAAACGCAACCGTGTCATCCATGAACGTCGGGAAGAGATCGCTCAGGAGAACGGTATCGCCCGCCAGCAGCTGGTCCAGCGCGACGATGTCGAGGCCGTTGTCCGCGCCCGGCGTGAGGTCGAGCGTACCCGTATTCAGGTCGCGGTAGTTGCGCAGGCGGTTGCGCCCGCTCGTGTCCACGAGATCCTTGCGCCAGCGCTCGGCGGCGGTGCGGACTTTCTCGATGCGGTCGGCGCTCACGGTGTCCGGCATGGGGCGCGCATTCTACCCGTCTTCGGCTACGCCCGCGCCGTAACCCCTTGCGGCGGCGTGGCTGCGGGCGTACGGTCTGCGCCATGCGCTACGAGGACGTTTTCCACATTGGCATCATCGTGCCCGACATTGAGCGGGACACCGCCGAAATCGCGCGCCGCTTCGGCGTCACCTTCCCCGACCCGCCGGGCCGCACGGAGGTGATCGTGCGCGCGAACGCGGGCCAGACCACCGCCGTCATCCGCGGCGTCTACTCCGCCGAGGGGCCGCCCTGGCTGGAGGTGATCGAGGCCGTGCCGGGCACGCCGTGGGAGGCTCGCGCGGGCTCGCGCATCCACCACCTGGGCGCGTTCGTGGACGACCTCGACGACGAGGTGGCGCGGCTCACGGCGGCGGGCGCGGAGGTGGAGGCGATGCTCGACGTGACCGGCGGGCAGGCGCTCACCGCCGCCTACGTGAACAGCGCGCTGGGCGTGCGGCAGGAGCTGTTGCCCGCCAGCCTGCGCGACGGCATGATGGCGCGGCTGGGGGGCAACGGCGCGTGATCGACTACGCGGACGTGTTCCACGTGGGCGTCATCGTGCCCGACATCGAGCGGGGCATGGAGGAGATGGCGCGCCGCTTCGGCGTCAGCTGGCCGCGTCCGCCGGGGGCCGCCAGCATCCGCGTGCGCACGGCGGCGGGCGTGGGCACGCTCTCCTCGCGCTACGCCTACACCGCCGAGGGGCCGCCCTACGTGGAGCTGATCGAGGCCGTGCCGGGCACCGTGTGGGAGGCGGGCGAGGGCTCGCGCATCCACCACCTGGGGGCGTTCGTGGACGACCTCGACGCCGAGATCGAGCGGCTCACGGCGGAGGGCGCGGAGCTGGAGATGGAGACGGTCTCGGAGGACGGCGCGCGCGTGCTGGGCGTCTCCTACGTGAACAGCGCGCTGGGCGTGCGGCTGGAGCTGCTGCCCTCGGCCAGCCGCGAGGGCATCCTCTCCGTCACGAAGCCCGCCTGAGCCTCAGCGGTGGCCAATCCAGGCCGTGAAACGCCAGCCGTCGTCCGTGCGGGCCACCACGTAGGAGGCGTCGAAGTTGACGTACTCCTCGCCCGCCGTGGTGTAGCGCCCGCAGTTCACGGTCACGAAGGCCGCGTCGGCCCCCGTGAAGGTCACGTCGACGGTATGGAGGACGCTGTGGTCGTAGTCGGCGGGGAGGGCGGCGTGGGCGGCGGCCCAGCGCGCGTCGGACTCGGCCTCGCTGGCGATGAGCCGCACGCCGCCGCCGCCGATGGCGAGCGCGGGCACGTGGCAGTAGGGGCGCATGAGCGCGGGGTCGCCCGCGTGGAAGGCGTGCCCGAAGGTATCGCTGTACGCGCGCACCCAGGCGGCGAGGGCGTCCCGTTCGGCGTCGTCGGTCATGGCGTGGCCCCTTTTCGGCTATTCGGGGGAGAGGTAGCGCTCCACCTTGTGCGTGTGGTGCTCGGCCTCGATGGTGCGGATGGTGCGCGTGCGGCTGCGCATGACGAGGGAGTGCGTGCGCGCCCCCGAACGGGTGACCTCCACGCCGCGCAGCAGGTAGCCCGTGGTGATGCCCGTGAGCGCGAAATAGCAGTCGTCGCCGGCCACGAGGTCGTCGAGCGTGAGCACGTGCGCCAGGTCGAGGCCGCGTTCGGCGGCGAGGGCGCGGTCCTCGTCGTGGCGCGGCCAGAGGCGGCACTGCATGTCGCCGTCGAGGGCCTTCATGGCGCAGGCGGCGGAGACGCCCTCGGGGGAGCCGCCGATGCCGAGCAGCACGTCCACGCCGGTGCCGTCCATGCCCGCCATCACGGCCCCGGCCACGTCGCCGTCGGTGATGGAGATGATGCGCGCCCCGGCGTCGCGAATCTCGGCCGCGAGGGCCTCGTTGCGGGGGCGGTCGAGCAGCGTGACGGTGACCTCGGTGAGGGGAATGCCGCGCGCGCGCGCGACCTGTTCGAGGTTCCAGCGCACGGGCGCGGCCAGGTCGATCATGCCCCTGGCCTCGGGGCCGACGGCGATCTTCTCCATGTAGAAGATGTCGCGCGGGTTGTACATGGCCCCGCGCGGAGCGGCGGCGATGACGCTGACGGCGTTGGCGCGCCCGAGGGAGAGGAGCGTGGTGCCGTCGATGGGGTCCACGGCGATGTCCACCTCGGGGCCCGCGCCCGTGCCCACGCGCTCGCCGTTGAAGAGCATGGGGGCCTCGTCCTTCTCGCCCTCGCCGATGACGACCACGCCGTCGATGTCGATGGTGTCGAGCATGGCGCGCATGGCGTCCACGGCGCCGCCGTCGGCCCCGTTCTTGTCGCCGCGCCCGGTCCAGGGGACGGCGCCGAGGGCGGCGGCCTCGGTGGCGCGCGCCAGTTCCATGGAGATGTTGCGCTCGATGGCGGCGCTCACGGGTTCACCCCCAGCTGGCCCGCGACGGGCGCGAGCGCCTCGGCCACGAAGAGGATGTGCTCGTCCAGCTCCACACCGAGGTCGGCGGCCCCGTTGCGCAGGTCGTCGCGGTTGACGCTGCGGGCGAAGGCCTTGTCCTTCATCTTCTTCTTCACGGAGGAGGGCTTGAGCGAGGCGAGCGACTGGTCGGGGCGCACGAGCGTGCAGGCGATGACGAAGCCCGCCATCTCGTCGGCGGCGTAGATGGCGCGGTCCATGTCCTGCGTGTAGTCGAGGCCGAGGAAGGGGGCGTGGCAGAGGATGGCGTAGCGCACGTCCTCGGGCACGCCGCGCGCGGCCAGCAGCTTCGAGCCTTCCTTCGGATGGAGCTCCTCGGTGGGGTGGATCTCCCAGTCGAAGTCGTGGAGCAGGCCGACGATGCCCCACTTCTCCTCGTCCTCGCCGTACTTGCGCGCATAGGCCCGCATGACGGCCTCGACGGCGATGCCGTGCCTGCGGGTGCGCTCCTCCCGCGCGAATTCGCCGAGAATCTCCCAGGCGCGGTCCCGCTGCATGGCGCTCCTCCCTTCGCGGGCGCATCCTACCACCGCGGCGCGGGGGCGCGTCAGACGGGATGGGCGGTGAGGAACTGGACGCCGCGGGCCAGCACCTCGCCGGTGAAGACGGCGCCCATGCAGATGTAGAGCAGGCCGGTGGCGCTCTGCATGGAGCGGATGCGGGCGGTGAGCAGGGCGAGGACCGCGAGCGCGAGGGCGAAGGCGATGCCCACGCCCGCGCGGAACCAGAAGAGGGGGTTGCCCAGCAGGCCGCCCTCGACGGGGTTGGCGGGCATGGGCGCGACGCGCTCGGGCACGGCGGCGTTGACGGCCAGCAGCAGCGCCTGCAGGAGGATGGCGGCGATCAGGATCCAGGCCAGCTCGCGCATGGGGCGGGCGGGCAGGGAACCCTCCGTGAGGTACCAGTGGCCCCAGGTCATGGAGGTGGAGACGGCCCCCATGGCGAGGGTTCCGGCGAACAGCGCGAGGAAGACGCCCGCGTAGCTCCACACGGGCGGGGCCAGCATGGCCGCGAGGAAGGCCACGCCGAGGACGCCCGCGACGGACCCGCCGATGGCGGCGATGCGCCCCACCGGATCCCAGCCCATGAACACCATGAAGGCGTAGGCGGCGGACGTGCCCAGCACCACCAGCAGGGCGCGGCGCAGGGGCGCGAACCAGGCGGCGTCGAGCGGGTAGCCGTCCACGTCGGCGCCGAGGTCGATGGCGGCGGCGGCCCACCAGGCGAGGGCGGCCACGATGGCGGCGGCCAGCGCCATGGTGAGCACGAAGCCGCGCGTGACGCCCCCGCGCAGGTCGGCGGCGAGCGTCACCCAGAGCGCGCCCACGGCCAGCTCGATGAGGATGACGAGCAGCGTGTAGGGAAGGGCCTCGGCGTTCATGGGCTCGCGGCGGGGGCGGCGATGACGCGGTAGATGCGCGCGCTCTGGTGGCTGACGACGTAGAGCTCGCCGGCGGCGTCCTCGGCGAAAGAGACGACGGCGTTGGGGCCGCGCTCCCACAGGAACAGCGGCTCCACGGCCTCGCCGGCGGCGGCGCGCGCGGCGGGGATGGCGCGCACGCGGCTGTGGCAGTAGTCCGTGAACACGTACCAGCCGCGCAGGGCGGGGATGGCCGCCCCGCGGTAGACGAAGCCGCCCGTGATGGCGCAGCCGTCGTCGTGGTCGTACTCGTGGACGGGCGGGACGAGCCCGGCGCGGTCGCAGCCCTCCCTCGGCGAGAAGCAGAGCGTGCCCTCCATCACGTTCCAGCCGTAGTTCGCGCCCGCGCGCACGACGTTGACCTCCTCGCGGTGGGATTCGCCGGCGTCGCCCGCCCAGAGGAGGCCGGTGGCGCGGTCGAAGCTCATGCGCCAGGGGTTGCGCAGGCCGTACGCCTGGATTTCGGGACGCACGCCTTCCTCCCCGATGAAGGGGTTGTCCGGCGGGATGGCGTAGGGCGCGTCCGCCGTGGCGCCGCGCACGTCGATGCGGACGACGGTTCCGAGCAGCGTTTCGCGGTTCTGGCCGTGGCCGAGGGGATCGCCCTGGATGGCGGTGTTCGACCCCGGCGCGGCGATGGTGCCGCCGTCGCCGATGCCGAGGTAGAGCATGCCGTCGGGGCCGAAGAGCAGCGCGCCGCCGTTGTGGTAGCCGTTGACCTGTTCGACCTCGAGGATGAGCAGCTCGCTGGCGGCGTCGAAGGCGAAGGTCGCGCCCTCGCCCGTGGTGGCGAAGCGCACGAGGCGGGAGACGTAGTCGTCGGGGGCGGGATTGGCGCTGTAGTACGCGTAGACGTAGCCGTTGCGGGCGAAATCGGGGTCGAGGGCGACGGCCAGCAGCCCCTCCTCGTAGTAGACGGTGCTGGTGCGCCCGCGCTGGTCGTGCACGGTGCGCGGGGCGTTCCAGGGGCCGTCGCGCGGCACGGCCAGCACGCGGCCTTCCTGCAGCACGATGAGGAAGAGGTCGTGTTCGGGAACCTCGACCAGCCCGATCGGGTCCTCCAGCCGGGGCAGCCCAGGGAAGGCGGGCACGAGGGCGAGGGCGGGTGGCTCCGCAGAGACCGTCTCAATGGGGACGGGCGTCGTGGAGACGGGCGTGGGCGTGGGCGTCGGGCCGCGCGCGGGCGTGGCGGCGGGCGCGGGGTCCGGCGGCGTGGGCGGCGCGTCGAACGGGGGCGACGAGCCTCCGCCACAGGCGATGGTGCCGGCGGCGAGCATGGCGGCGACGATACCGGCGAGCGCGGGGCGAGGCCCGCGACGCGCGTTCACGGCCCGCCCGCCGCGACGATGCGGTAGATGCGCGCGCCCCGGAAGCCGAGGGCGTAGAGCTCGCCGGCGGCGTCCTCGGCGAAGGATGCGATCTCGGCGGGGCCGCCATCCCAAAGCGTGAGGGATTGCGCGGCCTCGCCGCTGGCGGCGGGACCGGCGGGAATCGCGTGGATGCCCCCGGCGCAGTAGTCGCTGAACAGGTACCAGCCGCGCAGGGCGGGGATGGCCGCGCCGCGATAGACGTAGCCGCCCGTGACGGAGCAGCCGTCGGGGCGGCCGTATTCGTACACGGGCGGGACGAGCCCGGCGCGGTCGCAGCCCTCGCGCGGCAGGAAGCAGCGGGCGCCCTCCATCACGTTCCAGCCGTGGTTGTCCCCCCCGCGCACGATGGCGATCTCCTCGGCGGCGTCCTGCCCCACGTCGCCCGCCCAGAGCAGGCCGGTTTCGCGGTCGAAGCTCATGCGCCAGGGGTTGCGCAGGCCGTACGCCCAGACCTCGGGGCGCGCGTCCTCGCGGTCTGCGAAGGGGTTGTCGGGCGGGATACGGTAGGGCGCGTCGGTATCGGCCCCGCGCACGTCGATGCGGACGACGGTTCCCAGCAGCGTGCCGGGGTTCTGGCCGTGGCCGTGCGGGTCGCCGCCCGCGCCGCCGTCGCCCACGCCGAGGTAGAGCATCCCGTCGGGGCCGAAGAGGAGCGTGCCGCCGTTGTGGTTCGAATAAGGCTGTTCGATTTCGAGGATGGTCAGCTCGCTGGCGGCGTCGAAGGCGAACGACGCGCCCTCGCCCGTGGCGGTGAAGCGCGCGACGCGGGCGATGTCGGTCCCGCCCCGCGCGCTGTACCAGGCGTAGACGTAGCCGTTGCGGGCGAAGTCGGGGTCGAGCGCGATGGAGAGCAGCCCCTGCTCGTTGCCGTCGCGACGGGTGCGGGCGCGCTGGTCGTGGACCGTGCGCGGGTTCCCCCAGGGGCCGTCGCGCGGCACGGCGAGCACGCGCCCGTCCTGCAGCGCGATGAGGAAGAGGCCGTGCCCCGGCGCTTCGAGCATGGCCACGGGCCGCTCCAGTTCGGGCAGCCCCGGGAAGGCGGGCACGAGCGCGAGGGCGGGCGGCTCCGCGGCCACGGGCGTGGCGGTGGCGGGAACGGGCGTGGCGGTAGCGGCGGGGGGCGTGGCTGGCGTGGCCGTCGGCGCGCGCGCTGGCGTGGCGGCGGCGGATGCGGGCGCGGGGTCCGGCGGCGCGGGCGGCTCGTCGGGCGCGGGCGACGAGCCGCCGCAGGCAAGGGCGATGGCGGCGAGGATGCTGGCGAGCGCGAGGGGAAGCCAGCGGCGCGGAATCACGGATTGAGGCCGCCGGACGCGACGTCGAGGGCGGCCCCGGTGTCGGCGGCGAAGCCGTGCTCGCGCAGCAGGCCGCCGAGCGAGGCGAGGAAGTAGAGCACGTTGCCGGGCGTGGAGGATTCGCCCATGAGGCCGACGCGCCAGACGCGCCCGCGCAGGTCGCCGAGGCCCCCGCCGATCTCGATGCCGAAGCGTTCCAGCAGGGCGCCGCGCACGGGCGCGTCCTCCACGCCCTCGGGAATGCGCACGGTGGTGAGCACGGAGAGGCGGTGGGCGGCGTCGGCGTGGAGGGCGAGGCCCATGGCCTCCAGCCCGCGCTGGAGGGCGCGCCCGTGGCGTTCGTGGCGGCCCCAGCGCGCCTCCAGCCCCTCTTCCAGCACGAGCGCGAGGGCGCGGTGCAGGGCGTAGGTCATGGAGATGGGGGAGGTGTGATGATAGGCGCGGCGGCTGTCCCAGTAGGCCTCCAGCAGGCCGAGGTCCAGGTACCAGCTGTTGGCGGGCGTCTCCCGCGCCTGGACCACGCGCCAGGCGGCGGGGGAGAGCGTGAGGGGCGAGGCACCGGGGGGCGCGGAGAGGCACTTCTGCGTGCCCGAATAGGCGGCGTCCACGCCCCAGCCGTCGATGTCCACGGGCTCGCCGCCGAGGGAGGTGACGCAATCGAGCAGCAGCAGCGCGCCCGCCTCTTTGGCCAGCCGCGCGATGGGTTCGACGGGCTGGCGCACGCCCGTGGACGTTTCGGCGTGGACGATGGCGACGAGCCGCGCGGGGCCGTCGCGCAGGGCGCGCTCGACGTCCTCCGGGGCGATGGGGGAGCCCCAGGGGGCGGTCACGCGCGTCACCTCCGCGCCCGTGCGCGCGGCCATCTGCGCGATGCGCTCGCCGAAGTAGCCGCAGATGCCGATGACGGCGCGGTCGCCGGGCTGGAGCAGGTTCATGACGGCCGCTTCCATGCCGCTGGTGCCGGTGCCGGGGGTGGCGAGCGTGACGTCGTTGGCGGTGCGAAAGACGCGCCGCATCATGGTCTGGCATTCGTCCATGATGCGCATGAATTCGGGGTCGAGGTGGCCGAGGATGGGCAGGCCCATGGCGGCCAGCACGCTGGGGTCGGCGCCGCTGGGGCCGGGGCCCATGAGCGTGCGGCGGGGCGGATCGAGCGCGGGAATGTCGGACATGCCCGCCATGCTACAGGCCCGCGCGGCTAGGGACCGGCGCTGACGACGATGAAGACGCTGCGCCCGGGCTCGCGCCGCACGCCCGCGGCGGGGGCCTGCTCGAAGACCGTGCCGCGCGGGTACTGCTCGTTGCGCTCGGTGACCACGTTGGCCTCGAAGCCCGCCTCGCGCACGGCCTGGCGGGCCACGGCCTCGGACTGGCCGACGACGTCGGGGACGATGCCGATCCGGGTTTCGAGGCCGCTGGAAGCGGGCGTCGCGTCGGGGCCGGGCGCGGGCGTGGCCGTGGGGGTGGCGGGCACGGCGGCGCCCCCGTCGTCGCCGACGCTGGCGATGACGAAGGCGATCAGGATGACGACGGCGGTGGCGAAGACGGCGACGAGGGCGACGGTGGCCGCGCGCGCGCCCGGGAGCGGTCCGCCACGCAGGCGTCCGCCGCCGCCCGCGAGGCCGATGTCCACGCCGATGGTCGGTTCGCGCGGGGGGAAGAGGCGCCCGCCCGAATCCGCGGATGCGCCGCCCGCGGACGCCGGGGAGGCTCCGCCGGGGGAAGCTCCCTCGCTGGGAAAGCGGGCGATGAGGGGGTCCGAATCGATGCCGAGGTACTGGCAGTAGGAGCGCAGGAAGCCGCGCGCGTAGACGGGCGCGGGGGTGAGGTCGAAGCGCTCGTCCTCGAGGGCCTGCAGGTAGCGTCGGGTGATGCGCGTGTCGCGCTCGGCGTCGTCGAGGGTGCGGCCGCGCGCCTCGCGGGCCCGGATCAGCGCTTCCCCGATGCCCAGGCCGCTCATCGTCGCACTCCAGCGGGGATGACGGTATCACCCAGCCGCGAGGCCCGCCAGAATTGGCCGTTCAGGCGAGATCCAGCGCGTCGAGGCGGTGGCGGCGCACCTCGGCCATGACGGCGGCGCCGGTGGCGGCGTCCGGTTCGACCACCGGCAGGCGGGGCTCGCCGATGGCGACGCCCAGCTGGCGCAGCACGTGGCGGATGGTGCCGGGGCTGCCGCCGCGGAAGCAGGCGTCGGTGAGGGGCACGAGGGCGCGGTGGATGGCGGCGGCGGGCGCCAGTTCCCCGGCGAGCACGTGCTCGAGCATGGCGCGCTGGCGTCCGGCCACGACGTGGGAGGTGACGCTGATGGCCCCCCACGCGCCCATGGACCAGAGGTGGAAGTTGTCGTTGTCGTTGCCGCTCCAGAGGCGGAAGGAGGGGGGCGCGGCCTCCAGCAGGCGGGCGGCGGCGTGGAGGTCGCCGTTGGCCTCCTTGTCGCCGGCCACGTTGGGGATTTCGGCGAGCCGCAGGAGCGTTTCCACGGAGAGGTCGACGCCGGTGCGCGCGGGCACGTTGTAGACGATGACGGGCAGGCTCACGCTCTCGGCGATGCGGCGGAAGTGCTCGACGATGCCGTCCGGCGGGGGGCGCAGGTAGTAGGGGGCGACGGCGAGGATGGCGTCGGCCCCGGCGCTCTCGGCGCGGCGGGCGAGGGCGACGGAGTGGCGCGTATCGTTGGTGCCCGCGCCCGCGACCACGGTGGCGTCCGCGCCCAGCTCCTGCTTCGTCTCCTCCCACAGGCGGACCTTCTCGTCGTCGCTCAGGAGGGGGGCCTCGCCGGTGGTGCCGGTGACGACGACGCCGTGGTTGCCAGCGCGCACGAGGGCGGCGGCGAGGCGGCGGGCGAGGGCGTAGTCGACCTCCCCGGCGGCGTCGTAGGGGGTGACCATGGCGGTGAGCAGGCGGCCGATGTCGGGCATGGGCCGCCAGTCTAGCGCGGCGGGGGCGCGGCGGGAATGGCCCGCGCCGTAGCATGGCGGCGTGCGCGCCCGTTTCGCCCGCTGGCGGCCCGACGGCTTCACGCTGCTGCTGGTCGCGCTGGCGGCGCTGGGCGCGGCGCATGCGCTCGTGCGCACGGCCAGCTACGGGGCCGCGATCGACGCGGACGGGATCAACTATCTGTCGACGGCGGAGAACCTCCTCGCGGGCGAAGGGCTGGTCACGCATCGGGGGCTGCCGCTGGCGCTGTGGCCGCCGTTCTTCCCCATGCTGACGGCCTTCATGAGCTTCCTGGGGATGGAGCCGCTGGAGGCGGGGCGGCTGCTGAACGCCGCGGCCTTCGGACTGATCCTGCTGCTCGCGGGGCTCTGGTTTCGGAGCGTGCTGCGGTCGCGGCTGGTGGCCGCGGGGGCCGTCGTCGCCATCCTCGTGGCGCTGCCCGCCAACGAACGCGCCGCCTACTTCATGACGGAGACGCTGTTCACGCTGTTGACGCTCGCGGCGCTCATCCAGCTGAGCGCCTTCCGGGAAGGGCGCGACGATCGGCTGATTCCGGCGGCCCTGTTCGCGGCGCTCGCGGCGCTGACGCGCTACGCGGGCCTGGCGCTGCTCATCGCGGGAACGCTCCTGCCGCTGCTGCGTCGGGACATGCCGCTGGCCGGCAGGCTGAAGCGCGCCGTCCTCTTCGGCGCCATCTCCGCGCTTCCGCTGGCGCTGACGCTGGCCCGCAACCGGCTCGTCTCCGACACCTGGACGGGGGCGCGGGAGTTCGCGACCCACCAGACGGTCGCCGATTCCCTGACCGAGATCGACGCCGTCATCAACACCTGGCTCCCGCTGCCCGACTGGCCCGGAGGCTTCCCGTGGCCGGGAGTCTGGATCGTCGTGCTGACGACGGCGGCGGTTCTCGCGCTGGCGCGGGGGCGGGGGGCGATTGCGCTGGTCGCGTTCTTCGCCCTCGTCGACCTCGGGTTTCACGTCGCCGCCGTGCCATGGGGATCGGGGGAGGGGATTTCCGAGCGGTACCTCCTGCAGACCTACCCGCTTCTGATCCTGCTGGCGGCCTTCCTGCTGGACCGGTTGCTCACGCTGCGCGCGGAGGGAGTCGCGGGCATGGCCCGCTGGGGGCTTATCGCCGTCGCCGCCCTCGTCTTCCTCACGCACGCCGGCATCTCCGCGCAGCGGAATCTCGCCATCACGACGCGGGCGCTGGAGCGGGGCTACCCGGAGGATTCCTTCGACGCGAAGGTCTTCAACACGAAGCGCTGGCGGGAGTCGGCGGCCATCCGCTTCCTGCGGGAACGGGGCGCGGGCGACGCCCTCGTCCTGAGCAACGCCACGGGCGCGATTCACCTGTACGTCATCTCCCAGGACGGCAGCCTGGACGCGGTGCACGAGAACACGCGACACGTGCGCCGGACGATTGCGGACACACCGGACGGCGTCTGGGTGGCCTGGTTCCGGGAACAGTACGCGGGCGCGGGGGCGGCGCTGCGCATCGCGCCGGAGCTGGCACCCGTGGCGGAGTTCCCGGACGCATCGATCTATCGGGTGGATCGGGCGTCCGCCGGGGATACGCTGGCCTCGTGGCGGGCGGCGCTGGCATCGGCGCGGGCGACCGAGCCGCTGGCCCGCGCCGCTTTCGCGCTCCACCCCGCGGAGCGGGCGCTGGCCTACGTGCGCGATCCGTGCTCCGACGCCGACATCGCCGAGGGGTTCTTCCTGCACGTGACGCCCGCCGATGCGGACGACCTGTCGCGGGGGCGCGGGGAGCACGGCTTCGACAATCTCGATTTCCCGTTCGCGCGCTACGGCGTGCGCTTCGACGGCGCGTGCCTTGCCGTCGTGCCCCTGCCCGACTACGCCATCGCCGGCATCCGCACGGGGCAGTGGTCGCGGCACGGCGGCGAGATCTGGAGCGCGGCCTTCCCCTTCCCCGACGGGGAGCGCTGATTCAGAAGCGCAGGGGGAGCTGGCCCCAGGGGCGGAAGTGCTTGCTGAGGAAGCGCCACTGGCGGTCGCCCGCGTAGTGCGAGCCCGTCTCGCGCCCGTAGAGGCGGTCGGCGGGTTCGGCGAGGCGCTGGTAGCGCAGGCGCGCCACTTCCTGCCCGTCCTCCAGCATGAAGGGCACGTCGTGGGCGCGCACCTCGAGCACGGCGGGCAGGCCCTCGCCGGCGGTTCCGCCGAAGCCCGGGTCGAAGAAGCCGGCGTAGTGCGTGCGCAACTCGCCGCTGGTGGGCTCGAAGGCGACCATCTCGGCGGCGAGGCCGGGGGGGATGGCGATGCGTTCGCGCGAGCGCAGCAGGTAGAACTCCTCCGGTTCGAGCACGAGCTGGCGGGCGGGCCAGACCGGTTCCCAGAAATCGCGCGGGGCGTGGTCGGCGCGGGCGAGGTCGAGCAGGGCGCTGTTGTTGCGCCGCGCCTTGAATCCGACGGGGGCGGGGCCGTCGCCGTCCGCCGGGGCGGGCTCGCGTTCGGCGGTGCGCAGCTGGATGCGCACCGTGCCGGGGACGGCGGGGGCGGGGGACGCGCCGTTGGCGTCGGCGGACGGTTCGGGGGGGCCGCCGGCGATGAGGCGCAGCTGGTTGAGCGCCATGCCCGCGTGCACCTTCACGAGGAAGGAGCGGGAGAAGACCTCCAGCCAGAGGCCGCCCACGTAGCCCGCGGCGATGTCGTCGAAGCGGTGGGAGCGGTCGGTGACGACGCGCGTGAAGACGTCGACGCGGCCGGTGGAGCTCTTGGGGTTGGCGAAGGCGCGCACGTTGGCGGGCAGGCGCAGGCCCTCCATGAGGGGGATGAGGTAGGGGCGGCGCGGTTCGAGGATGCCGCCGGAGCGGATGTCGATGCCCTTGTCCAGCCCCAGCTCGTTGAGGCGCTCACGCACGGTGCGGTCGCCGGGGAGGAAGCTGGTGGCGATGCGGTGGGCGACGGGGCCGAGCAGCAGGTCGAGGCTGGCGGGCTGGAAGCTGTCGTCGGGGATTTCGTAGGCGCTGGTGGTGACGATGCCGAGGCGCTCGGCCTCGCGCAGGCGCTGGCCGGGCAGCACGCCGGGGGGGACGTCCCAGCGCTCCGGCCAAGCGGGGGCGGAGGACGGCGGGGGGCGCCACGGGGCGGCGGCCTGCTCCGCGATGGCGCCGGTCCGTTCGCTCATGGGGCGCGCAGTCTACGGCCCCCCGCCCGCGCGGGAACGCGGCTTGCGCGAATCTTTGCGTTCGCGACGCGAATCAGTCGGCGGCGGCGCGGGCGGCCCGGCGCTCGCGGGCTGCGACGGAGTAGGGCAGCTCGTTCATGTACTCCAGCTCCTCCTCCTCGAGGCAGTCGGGCAGACCGGCGGCCCACTCGCGGAATTCGGGATCCTCGCGGGCGAGCGCGAGCACGGAGCTGACGTGGTTGGCGTCCGGCATCTCCCAGAGGTCGTAGCACTTGTTCAGGCGGCCGATGCGGTTCTGGTAGGCGCCGTGGAGCCGCCAGCCCCGGTCCTCGAGGACGGGGACGAGGTGCGACATGATCTCCTGGAACTCCTCGGTCTTGCCGTACCGGCACTGCAGGCGGACGAGCACGTAGGGCACGGGCGGGCCTCCCTCGCGGTGGTGCGGGGATTGTGGGGATGTCGCGCGCGCGCCGCAAGGGGGCCGGCGGTCAGGAGAGGCGGGCGGCGATGGCTTCCTTCAGCTCCTGCAGTTCGGGGTAGCGCCCCTCGGCGTGCTTGGAGAAGACGAGGTCGCCGTCCACCTCGACCTCGAAGGCGCCGCCCGCGCCGGGCACGAGCGTGAGGGAGGCGGTCTGGTCGGCGAAGGCGTCGAGCAGTTCGTGGGCCGTCCACGCGGCCCGCGCGGTGTAGTTTCAGGGGACGCAGTAGGTGATGGAGATGGCGAGCCGCTGCTGGGCCATGGGGAGCACCTCGTCGTCGCGGAACCGTTCGCGGATGGTCATGGGGGGATGGTAGCGCATCCGTGGCGGGTTGGCGAGCGGGCGTCGCCTGTCGTACCATGCCGTTGGTCATGCGAGCGGCACTGGCGCAGTGGGGCGGGCGGCACGGCACCCGCATTCTGACGATTGCGTTCTTCATCCCCGCCGCCCTGCTGTTCGCGCCCATCCTGTACTATTCGCTGGACACGCCGTTCGGGTTGGTCGATGACTATTCGGACTGGAAGTACAGCATCATCTTCACCAGTCCCGCGCTTTTTCTGGACTGGCTTGATTTCACGTTTCTCGGTACCGACGCTCAGCGCTATCGCCCGTTCTGGGAATTCTATAATGCGGCGGCATGGAGCGTCTTCGGAACCAATCCCTGGCTGCATCACCTGAGCAGATGGGTCTTCCACTTCGCGGCGATCCTCATGTTCGCGCTGGCCTTCCTCCGGTTTGCCCGTCCGGATGGAGAGGCTGAAGGCGTCAGGACCTGGGCGCTGCCGCTCATCCCCGTGGCGTTTCTGGTTTACCTCTGGATGTTTTTCCCGAACTCTCCCGCTTCCCGGTTGTCGCCCCAGGAAGTTTATACGGTATTCTTTCTCGGGATGTGCACGCTGGCGGTCGCTGCGACACTGAAAAGCGGGGAGCGCAAGGGGTGGCTACGATCAGGAGGCATGAAATACAGCCTGTTTCTGATTGGATACACTGGGCTCATTCTCTCCAAGGAGCCCAATTTCGCGGTTGCGCTTTGGCTACTGGTTGCGTACGGTATCCATGCCACCAGATCCAGAATGTGGCGGAGTTTCATTGGATCAATACCACTTGTGCTTCTGTTTGCCTTCACATGCTCCAGAATATATATTGCGTCGGAGAATTATCCGTTTTCGTCTTCAGGTTCTTTCGGGCCGTTTGCCAGCCATGCGGAAATCATTGCCAAAGGACTGTTTCAGGTGGAAACCTCTCTCATTATTACTGTTGTATTTTCGCTTTTTATCGTTGCGGGAATTGCTATCAGCTTCATGAAGCGAACGCGATCAGATGATTTTCTGTTCCAGTTGTTTCTCATTGGACAGATATCTTCGATTTTTTTCATTTTTGCTTTTTCCGAACAGGAAACCACATTACGATACTGGTACCCCATGATCCCCATATTTGTATTAATGATGTCATTTTCCGTGAATTATCTGGTGATGCTTTCGCGGAAGGTCTCTCCTCTATTCTTCGGGACTATCATATCATTAGTCATTGCATTCATTGCTTTTTTCAGTATGATCAATTACTATAACTACTCGAGTCAGACAATTGCCCAGCACGGATTAAGAAAAGTTGATGAATCAACGCTCGCGGCAATTGCCCGGCTTCATGCATCCGGAAGGTATGTGCATAATTATCACGAGACGGAACAGGAATTCAGCGTGCACTATTATTTCGCGGGTTATCGGCCATTTTTTCAGGGACTGGAAATTGAGAATACTTCCTGGGTCGGATGGCCGAGGGTTGTTGATATTTCCTTTGTTTCTCCAGTAGATCGTATCCATCTTCATCCACCTCCTGTTCCGAGCACCCAGTATTTTACGTTCCTTCGTCGGGGCGATAGCATTTTCGATATTCTGAATGCCCATGATATCATATCAAGTAATGGATCCTATGAAATTATATCGCATGCCTATACGCTGGCTGAATTCCTTCAGGGTGGAACCCCTCACAGGTCGGTTGATTTCGGCAGCCTTGCGGTGGATGGCACTGGAAAAATCGGGTATCAATGGGCCATCTACCGAGTGCCTTTTGGTGACACAATGGATCGCGTTATCGATGCGTTTCGTGCGATATACGACCGGGCTCTTGTTGGAGAACCCAATGCGCGCTCAATTTTCGACGTCTATTCTATCGAAAACCGGCTGGTCTACGTGCGGGAACAATGCGATGCGGATGACACAAGTGAATGGTTCTTCCTGCACCTGATGCCCACTGACACGAGTGATCTGCCCCGCGAACGTCGACAATCCGGGTTCGACAATCTGGACTTCCCCTTCGAGAAGCGTGGCGTGCGTTTCGACGGGCGGTGCGTGGCGGTGGTGCAACTTCCGGATTACGCCATCGCCAGCATCCGCACGGGTCAGATTCGCGCGAACCAGCATCAACGGGATTGGGCTGTGGAGTTCGTGCCCGGCCTCGACGACCTTCTGCGCGCGACGTACGAGCAGGCCAAAGACGGCATACCCATCGTCCGTTCGACCTTCGACATCCATTTCATCGAGAACCAGCTCCTTTACGTGCGGGAGCAGTGCGCCGCGGAGGACACGGACGACTGGTTCTTCCTGCACCTGACGCCCGATCACGCGGGCGATCTGCCCGATGCGCGCCGGGAATACGGGTTCGACAGCCTGGACTTCCGCTTCGCCCTGCGCGGGTCCCGCTTCGACGGGCGGTGCGTGGCGTCCGTGCCGCTCCCCGACTACCCCATCGCCGGCATCCGCACGGGGCAGTACGGCGACGGGGGCGAGACCTGGAGCGTGGAGTTCGCGCCGGAACGGTAGCGCCGGGCGGCGGGGCGCTATACTGGGCGGGCGGCGCGATTGCCGCCGGAGGCGTCCCATGACGACGATTCTGGACCCCACGGACGAGCGCACGCCCGTGCGCCGCTCGCTGGCGCGGCGGCCGGAGGCGATTCGCGGGACGGTGGCGCTGCTGGACATCTCCAAGCCGCGCGGGAACGTGCTGCTGGACCGGCTGGAGACGCGCCTCCGCGAGCGCCTGCCCGAGGTGGAGGTGCGGCGCTACGCCAAGCCCACGTTCACGAAGCCCGCCCCGGACGCGCTGCGGCGCGAGGTGGCGCGGGAGGCCGACTTCGTGGTGGAGGGGTTGGCCGACTGAGGGTCGTGCACCACGTGCAGTGTGCACGACACGACCTGGTTCGAAATCAACGGCAAGCCCTCGGTGTTCATCGCGTCCGACGGCTTCGTGGATGCGGCGGCGGCGCAGGCGGAAACGCTGGGGCTGCCCGAGGTGCGCCGCCTCTTCGTGCCCCATCCCATCCAGGACGCGACGGACGCGGAGATGCGGGAGAAGGCGGACGCCATCGTGGACGACGTGATCGCGGCGCTCGTCGATTAGCCCGCGCGAGCGGCGGCGCGCTACACTGGAGCCATGCCCAAACTTGGCATCATCGGTCGCGTGGTGGGCGGCTCGAACGAACGCGAGGTGAAACGCCTCGCCTCGGCGGTCGAGGCCGTGGAGGCGCTGGCGGACGAGTTCGTGGCGCGCACGGACGCGGAGCTGGCGTCGGCCACGGAGTCGTTCCGCGAGCGGCTGGCGCGCGGCGAGACGCTGGACGACCTCATGCCCGAGGCCTTCGCCGCCGTGCGCGAGACGGCCTGGCGCAAGGTGGGCCAGCGCCCCTACGCGGTGCAGCTGATGGGCAGCCTGGCGCTGCACCAAGGGAAGATCGCGGAGATGAAGACGGGCGAGGGCAAGACGCTCACCGCCATCGCGCCGCTCTACCTGAACGCGCTGGCCGGGCGGGGGGCGCACCTGGTGACCGTGAACGACTACCTGGCGCGGCGCGACGCCGTCTGGTACGGCCCCGTGTTCGCGACGCTGGGGATGAGCGTGGGCGTCATCCAGAACGACCACATCCAGTACCTCTACGAGCCGGGCTACCGCCCGGGGGAGGACGGCGAGGGCGGGCTGGACGACCTGCGCCCCTGCGAGCGCGCGGACGTGTACCGCACGGACGTGACGTACGGCACGAACAACGAGTTCGGCTTCGACTACCTGCGGGACCACATGGCGCGGGAGACGGAGCGGAAGGCGCAGCGGGCGCTGGCCTACGCCATCGTGGACGAGGTGGACAACATCCTCATCGACGAGTCGCGCACGCCGCTCATCATCAGCGGGCAGGCGGAGGAGGCCAGCGGCACCTACCAGCTGTTCGCGCGGGCGGTGCGCGGGCTGCACGAGGAGCTCGACTACGCCATCGACCACAAGGCGAAGCACGTGGCCCTCACGGAGACGGGCATCGCCAAGATCGAGCGCGCGCTGAAGGTGGACAACGTGTTCGGGGGCGACCCGCGGCTGGCGCGCCACCTGGAGGCGGCGCTGGACGCGGAGTACCTGAAGCGCCCCGACCGCGACTACGTGGTGCGCGACCGCGAGATCGTGATCGTGGACGAGTTCACGGGGCGCATGATGCCCGGGCGGCGCTGGAGCCACGGCATCCACCAGGCGGTGGAGGCGAAGGAGAACGCGCCCATCCAGCGCGAGTCGCTCACCTACGCCACCATCACCTTCCAGAACTACTTCCGGCTGTACGAGAAACTGGCGGGCATGACGGGCACGGCGGAGACGGAGGCGGAGGAGTTCGCCAAGATCTACGGGCTGGACGTGGTGGCCATCCCCACCAACCGGCCCATGGTGCGCGAGGACCACGCGGACGTGGTCTACATCAACGAGAAGGCCAAGTTCGCGGCGGTGGTCGAGGAGATCGACGAGATGCACGGGCGCGGGCGTCCGGTGCTGGTGGGCACGACCTCCATCGAAAAATCGGAGTACCTGGCCTCCCTGCTGCGGCGGCGGGGCATCGACCACGAGGTGCTGAACGCCAAGCAGCACGAGCGCGAGGCCAACATCGTGGAGGGCGCGGGCGAGGGCGGGGCCGTGGTGATCGCCACGAACATGGCCGGGCGCGGCACGGACATCAAGCTGGGCGAGGGCGTGGCGCGGGCGGGCGGGCTGCACGTGATCGGCACGGAGCGGCACGAGTCGCGCCGCATCGACAACCAGCTGCGCGGGCGCGCGGGGCGGCAGGGCGACCCCGGCTCCAGCCGCTTCTTCGTCTCCTTCGGCGACGACATCATGAAGCGCTTCGCCCCCGACTGGGTGCCCGGCATGATGGAGAAGATGGGCATGACGGAGGACATGCCCCTGGAGTCGCGCATGGTGACGCGCGCCATCGAGCAGGCGCAGCAGAAGGTGGAGGGGCACAACTTCGACATCCGCAAGCGGCTGGTCGAGTTCGACGACGTGATCAACGAGCAGCGGGCCGTGCTCTACGCCGAGCGCGACAAGGTGCTGGAGGGCGCGGACGTGCGCGAGAACGTGTTCGCCTTCGTCACCGAGGAGGTGGACGGCATCGTGGAGCGCAACCGCGGCGACGGCTTCGACGCGGCGCTGGCGCGCACGGAGCTGGGCGAGATCATGCCGCCCGACATCCTGCCCGCCATCGAGGAGATCGAGGCGGACCCGTCCGCCGCCGCCGACCTGGCGCTGGACCGCATTGAGGAGCGCTACGAGGAGATCGAGGAGGCGCTGGGCGAGGAGCTGGCGCGCGGGCTGGAGCAGTGGCTGCTGCTGGAGTCCATCGATTACCACTGGCGCGAGCACCTGACGGCGGTGGAGGACGTGCGCCAGAGCATCGGCCTGCAGGCCTACGCGCAGGTGGACCCGCTGGTGGCCTTCAAGCGCGAGGGCTACGACATGTACCAGCAGCTGCGGGAGAACATCCGGCGGCAGGTGGCGCAGACGCTGCTGAAGCTGCGCGCGCGGGATCTGCCGCCGCCTCCCCCGCTCCCGTCGGGCGCGGGCTCCAACGGCGCGGCGGGGCGGCGGCGGACGGGCGTGCGCGTGGCGGAACCGGCGCTGGCGGCGGCGGGCGCGCGTGCACGGGGCGGACGGGGCGCGGCGCGCGCGCCCGCCGGCAAGATCGGGCGCAACGATCCCTGCCACTGCGGGAGCGGCCTCAAGTACAAGAAGTGCCACGGCAGGATCGCGTAGGCGCGCGGTGGCGGCGCTGGCCGTCCTCATCCCGGTGAACCGGCTGGACCGCGCGAAGGGGCGCATGGCGGCCCTGCTCGCGCCGGAGGAACGCGCCGAGCTGGCGCGCCGCACGCTCGGCGCCGTGCTCGATGCGGCGGCGGGCGCGGGGCTGGAGGCGGTGGTGCTGACCGCCGACGCGGAGGTGCGCGCGGGCCTGCCGCCGGGGGCGCGCGCGCTGGCGGAGCGGCCCGACGCGGAAGGGCTGAGCGCGCAGCTGGAGCGGGCGGCGGAAGCGCTGGACCGCGCGGAGCTGCTGATCCTGCACGCGGACCTGCCGCTGGCCACGGCGGAGGCGCTGCGGGGGTTCGTCGCGCAGGCGCCGCCCGCGCTCTCGGCCACGCTCGCGCGCAGCGCCGACGGGGGCACGAACGCGCTGCTGCTGCGCCCGCCGGGGCGCTTTCCGCTGGCCTACGGGCGGGGCAGCGCGGACCGTCACGAGGCCGCCGCGCGCGCTTCCGGCATGGCCGTGCGCCGCGCCGCCGCCCCCGCGCTGGCGCTCGACCTGGACACGCCCGCGGACGCGCGCCGCCTGCTGGCCGCGCCTGCGGGACGGGCCACGGCGGCGGGGCGCTACCTGATCGCCATCGGCGTGGAGGCGCGCGCCGCCTTCCGCGCGGGGGACTAGGGGGATTCGAGCGCGCCCTCGCTGGCCAGCTGGGGGGCGCGCAGCCGCCAGGGCAGCTCGACGTCGAAGGAGAGGTCGGCGCGCACGGCCCCCTCGCCGCCGAAGCGCGCTTCCTCTTCCGCCATGCGCCCGCTGAGGGGCAGGTAGAAGCGGATGGCGTCGCCCGCCTGGCCGCAGCCGGGGATCTGGTAGAGGCCGTCGCCGCCGGAGCGCGCATCGACGGCGTAGACGGTGCGGCCCGCGTCGGGATCGGGATCGGCGTCCCCGCCGTCGCCAGCGTCGTCGTCTGCGGGCGCGAGACCGACGCTGGTCCAGCCGCAGGCGCGCCCGTTGACGAAGGCGACGAGGGGCTGTTCGGCGGGCTGGAGGTTCTCGCCGTCGATGAGCGCGCGCCCGTAGACGGTGGTGAATTCGGGGAAGGCGGGGGGCTGGGCGCGCGAGGGGAAGGCGGCCATGGCGGCGGCGACGGCGATCACGGCCAGCAGCGCGAAAAGCGGAAGACGCATGGGGCCCGGCCCTTCGCCGTGAGCGTAGGCGGGCGGCGGCGCGCTGGCAAGGCGCGCAGTGGCGCACGCGCGTCAACGGGGCGGGCGGCGGGCGCGCTGGTCGGCGCGCACGGCCTCGTCCACGGGCCGGTAGCGCGCGTGGAAGTCCGCCGCGAAGGCGTCGAAGGCGCCGGCCAGGATGGCGCTCCGCATGCGCTCGCAGAGGCGCAGCAGGTAGCGCAGGTTGTGGATGCTGGCGAGCCGGTAGCCCAGCAGCTCGCGATTGCGGAAGAGGTGGTGGACGTAGGCGGCGGAGTACCCGGCGCACATGGCGCAGTCGCAGCCCGCGACGAAGGGGCCGTCGCGTTCGCGGTGGCGCGCGGCGCGGACGTTGATGCGGCCGTCGTCGCTGAAGAGCGCGCCCGTGCGCCCCAGGCGGGTGGGCAGCACGCAGTCGAAGAGGTCGACGCCGCGCGCGACGGCGTGGACGAGGTCCTCGGGGCTGCCCACGCCCATGAGGTAGCGCGGGCGGTCGGCGGGGAGCTCGGCGCAGGCGGCGGCGAGGGCGGCGTGCATCTCCGCCTTGCCCTCGCCCACGGAGAGGCCGCCGATGGCGTAGCCGGGCGCGTCGAGTGCGGCGAGGGCGCGCGCGTGACGGCGGCGCAGGTCCTCGTCCGTGCCGCCCTGGACGATGGCGAAGAGGGCGGGCGCGTCCGCATCCCCGCCGAGGGCGGCGCGCGAGCGCTCGTACCAGCGCAGGGTGCGGTCGGCGGCGGCGCGCTGGTCCGCCGCGGGGGCGTCGGCGGGCGGCACGTGGTCGAGCGGCATGGCCACGTCCACGCCGAGCGCGCGCTGCGCCGCGATGGCCAGCTCGGGCGTCCAGGCGTGTTCGGAGCCGTCGAGGTGGGAGCGGAAGCGCACGCCCGCGTCGTCCACGCGCACGAGGCGGGCGAGGCTGAACACCTGGAAGCCGCCGCTGTCGGAGAGGATGGGGCCGTCCCAGCGCATGAAGCGGTGGACGCCGCCGAGGGACTCGACGAGGCGGTGGCCCGGGCGCAGGGCGAGGTGCCAGGCGTTGACGAGCACGATGCGGGCCCCGGCGGCGGCGACGTCCGCGGGCGTGAGCGCCTTCACGGCGGCGAGCGTGCCCACGGGCATGAAGGCGGGCGTGGGCACGGCTCCGCGCGCGGTGGCGAGCACGCCCGCGCGGGGGGCGACGGGGCCCGCGCCGCCGCCCTCGATGCGGAAGGCGACGGACACGCTCAGGCGAGCACGGCGTCGAGGGCGGCGGCGACCGCCTCGTCGGGCACGTCGCGGTGGACGGCGGCGTGGCCGATGCGGTCGAGCAGCACCCACGAGATGGCGCCGTCGCGCACCTTCTTGTCGCCGCGCATGGCCTCGCGCACGGCCCCGCGGTCCACGCCCTCGGCGCGTTCGGGCAGGCCGCAGGCGCGCAGCAGCGCCTGCTGGCGTTCGAGCGCGTCGGGGGCCAGCAGGCCGCGTTCGCGGGCGATGATCCCGGCGGCGCGCATGCCGATGGCCACGGCCTCGCCGTGCAGGTAGCCGCTGAAGCCGGCGGCGGCCTCGACGGCGTGGCCGACGGTGTGGCCGTAGTTGAGGAGCGTGCGCGCGCCCGCCTCGCGCTCGTCTCCGGAGACGACGCGGGCCTTGATGGCGGCGCTGCGGGCGATGAGGTCGGCGCCCGCCATGGCGGCGGGATCGCCCGCGCGCGCCTCCAGCTGCGCCACCAGCTCCTCGTCGAGAATGAAGCCGTGCTTGACCAGCTCGGCCAGCCCGGCGCGCAGGTGGCGGGGCGGCAGCGTGGCCAGCAGGGCCGGGTCGATGACCACCAGGCGCGGCTGCGCGAAGGCCCCCACGAGGTTCTTGCCGAGGGCGTGATCGACGCCCGTCTTGCCCCCGATGGCGGCGTCCACCATGCCCAGCAGGCTGGTGGGGACGTGCGCGAAGGGCACGCCGCGCAGCACCGTGGCGGCGGCGAACCCGCCCAGGTCGGTGACCACGCCGCCACCGAGGCAGACGACGAAATCGCCGCGCTCGACGCGCGCATCGAGCAGCCAGTCCCAGACGGCGGCGACGGTGGCCAGCGTCTTGTGCTCCTCGCCCGCGGGGATGGCGTGGTCGAGCGCGCGGAAGCCCGCCGCGCGCAGCGAATCGAGGGCGCGGGCGGCGAAGCGCGGGCCGGTGCCGGCGTCGGCGAGGAGGAAGGCGCGGCCCGACAGCCCCGCTCCCGCGCAGAGCGCGCCGAGGCCGTCCAGCGCGCCCTCGCGCACGACGATGGGGTAGCGTCCGCCGGGGGCGCGCACGGTGGCGGCCACGTCCGGCAACTCCGACGCGGCGGGGGCGGCGGGATGGGCCTCGTGCCAGAGGCGCAGCGCCTCCGCGCACGCCTCCTCCGGCGTGAGGCCGTCCACGTCGATGGAGGCGTCGGCGCGCGCGTAGGCCGCGCGACGGGCGCGCAGCAGCGCCTCCAGCCGTTCGGCGGGATCGCCGCCATCCAGCAGGGGGCGCGCCTCGCCGTCCCCCAAACGGGCGGCGGCGGCGGCGGGGCTGATGGCGAGCCAGACGCTGAAGCCGCTGGCGAGGGCGCGCCGTCCGGCGGCGTGGACGGGCGCGCCCCCGCCGGTAGCCACGACGGCGCGATCAGCGCGGGCGGCGCGGGCCAGCGCCTCCGCCTCCAGCGCGCGGAAGGCGGCCTCCCCATCGTCGCGGAAGATGGCGGCCACGGTGCGCCCGGCGGCCTCCTCCACGAGCGCGTCGGTATCGAGGAATTGCCAGCCGAGGCGCTCCGCGAGCAGCCGCCCGACGGTGGACTTGCCGGCGCCGGAGAGGCCGGTGAGGAAGATGCGGGCGGACACGGCGGCCCCGCTCAGCCGCGCCGCGCGCGCGGGCCGAGGGCGCCCAGGTAGCCCTCGACGTTGGCGCGCAGCTCGGCGAGGCTGTCGCCCCCGAACTTCTCCAGCCAGGCGTCGGCCAGCACGATGGCCACCATGGCCTCCGCCACCACCCCGGCGGCGGGCACCACGCACACGTCGCTGCGCTCGTAGTGCGCCAGCACCTCCTCCCCCGTCTCCAGATCGACGGACGGCAGGGGGTGGGCGAGCGTGGGGATGGGCTTGACGGCGGCGCGCACGACGATCTCCTCGCCCGTGCTCATGCCCCCCTCGATGCCGCCGTGGTTGTTCGAGCCGTGCCGCCAGGGCCGCTCCCCCCACTGGTCGGCGGGCAGGATCACGTCGTGCGTTTGCGAGCCGCGCCGGTCGGTGGCGTCGAAGCCGAGGCCGAAGCCCGCGCCCTTGAAGGCGTTGATGCTGCAGATGGCCTGCGCGATGCGCCCGTCCAGCTTGCGGTCCCACTGCACGTGCGAGCCGAGGCCGAGGGGCACGCCGGACACGCGCACCTCCACCTGCCCGCCGAGCGTGTCGCCGTCCGCCTTGGCGGCGTCGATGGCGGCGACCATGGCCGCGCTGGCGGCGGGATCGGCGCAGCGCACGGGGTCCGCCTCCAGCGCCTCCCAGGCGATGACGCCGCCCGCCTCCGCGCGCACGCCGCCGATGGCGATGGTGTGGCTGCCGAAGGCCACGCCGAACTCGTCCAGCAGGCGCTTGGCCGCGCCCGCCACGGCCACGCGCGCCGCCGTCTCCCGCGCGCTGGCCCGCTCCAGCACGTTGCGCACGTCGTCGAAGCCGTACTTGACCGCGCCGGGCAGGTCGGCGTGCCCCGGACGCAGGCGCGTGACGCGCTCCACCTCGGCCTCCACGGGCGCGACGGCCATGCGCTCGGTCCAGTTGGCCCAGTCGCGGTTTTCGACCCAGAGGGCGACGGGCGAGCCGAGCGTGAGGCCGTGGCGCACGCCCGCCGTGATTTCGGCGCGGTCGCGCTCGATCTTCATGCGCCCGCCGCGCCCGTAGCCACGCTGGCGGCGCGCGAGGTCGCGGGCGATGTCGTCCTCGGAGAGGGGCAGGCCCGCGGGCAGCCCCTCGATGACGGCGGTGAGGCCCTTGCCGTGGCTTTCGCCGGCGGTCAGGAAGCGGAAGCGTCCGGTCACGATGCGCGCTCCTCCGCGCCCCATGCTACGCCAGCGGCGCGGGACGGGGGCGGGGGAGCGGTTTGCACGCCCGACGCAGACGCTGTAGCCTGCGCGCGCAGGGGGGAACCATGCCGGACACGAGTTACGGGATCGGTGAGAAAAATCTGGACGCGTTCCTGCAGGAGGTCGCCACCGGGATCGTCCAATTGCCGGACTTCCAGCGCGGCTGGGTGTGGGACGACAGGCATATCCGTAGCCTGCTGAAAAGTATCTCCCTTGCCTACCCCATCGGCGCGGTGATGATGCTGGAAGCGAACGACCGGCGCGTGACGGACGAGACGGTGAGGGATTTGCTCCGGTTCAAGCCCCGGCCGCTGGAGGGCGCGCCGAAGCCCATCCACCCGGCTGAGGAACTGATCCTAGACGGGCAACAGCGGTTGACCTCGTTGTTCCAAGCGCTGCTTTCGGGCAAACCCGTCGAGATGCAGAACCAGCGCAAGCGCTGGTACTACATCGACATGAACATGGCGCTTGACGATGAAATCGACCGGGAAGAAGCGATTTTCTCCATTCGCGAGAATCTCATTGAGAAGGGTCGGAACAAAATCCGAAGGGATTACTCTAAGACCGAATATGAGTACAAGGATATGGTCTTCCCCTTGAGGTATATCTTCGATCCGCATAATTGGGCAGACGGATTCAAGGATTACTGGAGCGAGCATGGAAGGGGCGAGCAAGGAAAATCGCTGTGGAACACCTTCGACCGGTCGGTCGTGGATAATTTCAAGAGCTGTCGGCTTCCTGTGATTAAGATAGGGAAGGATACTCCGAAAGAAGCCATCTGTCAGGTGTTTGAGAAAGTCAACACTGCTGGCGTGAAGCTGACTGTGTTCGAGCTGCTTACGGCAATGTTCGCAGCTGAAGGATTCAATCTTAAGGAAGATTGGGAAGCGCGCGAGAAGCAGCTGAAGGAGACCCTTGGGCTCTCCGTGCTCAGCAAAGTGTCCGGTACGGATTTCCTGCAGGCGGTCACGCTGCTGGCAACGCGAGAACAGCAGGAACGGGAACGGAAGAAGGGCAACCCCCGCCCGCCCGGCATTAGCTGCAAGCGGGCCGACATACTCAGTCTCACACGGAAAGAATATGACAAGTGGGCCGATCTCTTGATGAAAGGATTCGAGTGGGCCGCGTTCTTCCTCCACGACCAGAAGGTTCGCGCTAAATTCCTGCCCTATGGCAGCCAGCTGATTCCGCTTGCTGCGATTCGAACCGTCTTGAACAAGGACAAGTTGACGGGTGCAGAGAGGGACAAGCTGGCGCAGTGGTACTGGTGCGGCGTGTTTGGTGAACTCTACGGCGGCAGTATCGAGAGCCGCTTCGCCCTCGACCTTCCCCAAGTCGTGGAATGGATGAGTGGTGGAAAAGCCGTCCCACTAACCGTCCAAGAAGCGCGGTTTGATCGGAAGCGGCTCCTGTCCCTACAGAGCCTCCGAAGTGCCGCCTATAAAGGCGTGCACTCCCTGATTCTTCGGCAAGGGGCGTACGACTGGATCACGGGCGCTAACGTGGAAAGCTTCGAGGATTTCGAAAAAGCCGTCGAGATCCACCACATCTTCCCCCAGCGGTGGTGCAACGCTCAAAATCCTGCAATCAAGGAGGATCGCCGCGATTCCATCGTGAACAAGACGCCTCTCTTCTACTGGACGAACAAGAAGCTCGGTGGGCAGGCACCAAGTAAGTACGCCGCCGCCATCCAGAGCGAAGCAGGTGGAGAAATAAAACTCGACAACCACCTTAAAACACACTGCATCGATCCGGGGCTTCTCCGCAAGGACGAATTCAACAAATTCTTCGAGGCGCGCAGGCAGGCACTGATTGCTCTCATTGAGCAGGCCATGGGCAAGAGGGTGTTCACGGATGACACTGAGGAAGGCGATGATGAGGATGAGTACGACGACGAAGAGTAGCCTCGCCTAACTCGCCTCCGTGGAAAGCCCACCATCCGCGTCCGTGACCGGCTGGCCAATCGGCGGCGGCAGCGTGATGGGCACGGGCGCGCCGTTCGCGTCCGGCGGCTCGGACAGCGTGTCGAGGCGCGCGAGGATTTCGGCGGGTTCGAGGCCGTCCCAGTCGATGGCGTCGGCCTCGCGGCGGCGGGCGGTGGTGGTGAGGATGGGGCGCTGGATGGCCGCGCCGCCGTCCGCCGCGAAGGTGGCGTACACGTCCACGCGCACGGCGCCGAGGCTGAGGTTGGGGACGTCGTAGAGCATCATCTCGGCCAGCCTGGCGGCGAGGGGGACGGCCTCGTCGAGCGCGGAGGCGACTTGCTCGCGCCGCCCGCCGACGGAGCGGAAGGCGCGCTCGGCGGAGGCCTGGACGGTGGCGGCTTCGGCGTCGGCGGCCACCAGCTCGGCGCGCTGGACGCCCGCCCAGAGGCTCGGGGGGACGTCGCGCGGGGGGCGGGCGCGCCGCCAGGAGGCCATGGCCTCGAGGATGAGGGCGGCCACGATGGCGTGGTCGCCGGAGGCCACGCGCCGCCGCCAGCCGCGCTGCTGGAACATCTCCGTGGCGATGACCCAGCCGACCAGCAGGAAGAGGGCGAGGGCGACGCTGACGCCGATGACGATCATGGCGCGTGGGCGAGGGCGTGGCGGGCGGCGTGGCGCATGGCGTCGAGGGGGGCGGCGCGGCCCGTCCAGCATTCGAAGGCGAGCGCGCCCTGGTGGACCAGCATGGGCAGGCCGCCGAGCGTGGGGCGGGCGGCGGCGCGTGCGGCGCGCAGCAGGGGCGTGTCGGCGGGGGCGTAGACGATGTCGACGATGAGCGCGCGGGGGGCGGCCTCCGCCGGATCGCGGATGAGCGTGGCTTCCGCGCCGCCGCCCTCCATGCCCGCCGAAGTGCAGTTCACCACGCAGTCGAAGGGCGCGAGGGGCGTGTCGAGGGGCAGGGCGAGGGCGCCCGCGTCCCGCGCCAGCGCCCGGGCGGCTTCGGGGCGGCGGGCCGCGATGGCGACGACGGCCTCGGCGCGCACGAGTGCCAGGGCGATGCCCCTTGCCGCGCCGCCCGCGCCCAGCAGCAGGAAGCGCTTGCCCGCGGGCGCGAAGGCGGCCTCCGCCAGCGCCGCCGTGAAGCCGTCGCCGTCGGTGTTGTGCCCGACCAGCCGCCCGCCGTCGTTGACGATGGTGTTGACCGCCCCGGCCCCGGCGGCGGACGGCGCGAGCGCGTCGAGCAGCGGGAGCGCGGCCCGTTTGTGGGGGATGGTCACGTTCGCGCCGAGGCAGTCGGGCGCGCGCAGGGCGGCGATGCGCTGCGGCAGGGCGTCGGGCGGCGTGTCCCAGCGCTCGTAGGTCGCGTCGATGGCGGCGGCGCGCAGGGCGGCCCCCTGTATGGCGGGGGAGAGGGAGTGGGCCACGGGATGGCCGACGATGCCGAGGCGCGCGCGCGTCACGGGCAGGCCGCCGAGCGCGCGATGTTGGCCTGGTGCTGGGCGAAGGTGATGGCGAAGGCGTGCGAGTCGTCGCCCGCGCAGGCGTCGAGCACGTAGTAGTAGTAGGTGGTTTCGACGGGGTTGGCGACGGCCTCGATGGCGGCCAGGCCGGGGCTGGCGATGGGGCCGGGCGGCAGGCCGGGGTGGAGGCGCGTGTTGTAGGGCGAGGGATGTTCGAGGTCGGCCACGGTGATCTCGCTGCCGGGCTTCCACCAGCCGAATTCGGCCACGCTGGCGGGGTCGGCGGCGATGGCGTACTGCACCGTGGCGTCCGCGCCGAGGCGATCGCCAGCGTCGAGGCGGTTGAAGAACACGCCCGCCACGATGGGGCGCTCGCTGGCGAGGACGATCTCGCGCTCGATGATGGAGGCCAGCGTGAGGGCGTCGTGGACGCTGAGGCCGCGGGCGGCGGCGGCCTCGCGCAGCCCGGCGGTGAAGCGCTGGTGCATGGTCTCGAACATGAGCGCCACGAGGTCGGCGGCGGTCGAGCCGAGGGGCAGGATGTAGGTGTCGGGGAAGAGGTAGCCCTCGCGGCCCGCGCCCTCGGGCAGCTCGGCGGCGAGGCCGAGGGGGAGGTCGTCCCCGGTGGCGGCGGCGATGAATTCGGCGGCGGTGCCGAAGCCCGCCTCCTCGGCGATGGCGGCCATCTCCTCGATGCGCAGGCCCTCGGGGAAGGTGACGCGCGCGGTGGGCACGGCCTCGCCCACGGTGAGCTGGTCGATGATGGAGGCGATGGAGGCGCCGGGCGTGAGCGTGTAGGAGCCGGAGGCGAGGCGGTTCTGCAGGCCCAGCAGGGAGGCCAGCACGTTGAACTGCGTGGCCGAGCGGATGACGCCCAGCGCCTCCAGCTGGTCGGCCACGCCCGTGGCGGTGCTGCCCTCGGCGAGGATGTAGCGCTGGGGGGCGGCGGGGGGCGCGGGCGTGGGGGGCGGGATGATGTCGCCGCCCAGCGTGGCGCGCGGCGTGCCCGCCATCAGCGCCGCGCCGAGGATGACGGCCCCCGCGACCAGCCCGAAGCCCGCCGCCATGAGCAGGGAGCGCCCCGTGAGCAGCGCGGCGTTCACGGCCCGCCCCCCGCGCGCGCGTCGAGTTCGGTCTGCAGGAGGATGGCGGCGGCGGCGGAATCGAGCGAGCCGTCGCGGCGGGCGCGGGCCTCGGGGGAATGGCGGGCCGCCTGCGCCGTGGTGAGGCGCTCGTCGCGCGTATGCACGGGCACGTCGAGCCGCTCGCGCAGGCGGTCGGCGAGGGCGCGGGCGGCGCGCGTCTGATCGGAATCGCCGCCCGCCAGCGTGAGCGGCAGCCCCACGATGACCTCGGCCACGCCCTCGCGTTCGACGAGCGCGGGCACGGCCTCGAGCAGGGCGCGCGCGCCGCCATGCAGGGCGGGGCGGGGATGGGCGTAGAGGCCGAGCTCGTCGCTCACGGCCACGCCCGTGCGGCGGGAGCCGGGGTCAAGGGCCATCAGCCGTCTCCGCGCCGTCGGGGGCGGGTTCGGGGGGGCGGACGGCGTAGGCGACGTCGATGCGGAATCCGAAGCGCGGGAGCCACGGCGCCCAGCCCGGCGAGAGTTCGATTTCGACATCCCCGTTACCATAGCGGCTTCGCAGCTCCGCTTCCGCCGACGTAGCGCTCCGGCCCCGCACGGCGTCCTCGACGGCGTCGGGCGCGGGGGCGTCGGGGAAGGCCCCACTCAGGCGCAGCTCGGACGTGTAGGAGCCGTCGGCGTGGTCGCGCTGGGCGCCGCCCGTTTCGACCGCGAGGACCGTGCCGGGGACGAGCGCGCCGAGCCCGTCGGGCGCTTCCAGCACGGAGCGCGCGAGGGCCTCCAGCGCCGCCGGGGGGATGGCCAGCGCGCGCACGGTGGTGCGCACTTCCATGAAGACGGCGTTGGCGGGATCGCCCTCGGCGGCGCTGGGCGTCCCCAGTTCGACGGTGGCGGCGGCGCTGCGCGCGATGACGGCGTGGCCGGGGCGCGCCTCCGCCAGCAGGGCGGCGAGGGAGACGTCCGCGGCGATCTCGTCGGCCAGCGTTTCGAGCGCGCGCAGGTCGGCGGCGGCGACCGCGCGACGGGTATCGTCGGTGCCGCCGGAGGCCGCTTCGGGGTTGGTCACGTCGAGCGTGAGGAACGACTGGTTGCGCCACTGCGTAATGGCGTCCGCGGCCACGTTGCCGTCCGCGCCCGCGTCGATGGCGGTGACGGCGGCCTCGGCCTCGCCCCCCGCCGGAATGGTGGCCGCTTCGTCGAGCGCGAAGGAGATGAATTCGGGCAGGGCGAAGACGATGGATCCGGCGGGCACGGTGACGGCGTCGCCGGTGGGGTTGGCGATGACGAGCGTGGCCGTGGCGGGGGACAGGCCGCGCGTGACCATGCCCGTGGCGGGCACGGCGAGCAGGACGGCGCGTTCGACGGCGGCGGCCTCGGCGGGAAGGGTCAGCGTTTCGAGGTTGGCCGCGTCCACGCGGGGCGAGGCGCGCACCACGACCACGCGCTCCACCCGCTCCACGGGCGGGTAGACGGTGACGGTGGCCGCGGGCCCGGCGGTGAACAGCATGGCCAGCGCCGCCAGCGCCAGCAGGGCGAGGACCACGTGCGCCGCGTAGCGCTCGACCGGCGGCAGGAGCAGCGTGGCGAAGCCCAGACGCAGGACGGCCTTGCCGCCCGACCCCCAGTGCACGCGGTGGGGCGCGGAGGCGACGGGCACGCGCTGGCGGCGGGCGCGGCGGGCGAGCGTTCCCGAACGGGTGGCGACGGCGAGCAGGCGGCCCCGCGCCCGCGCGTGGCGCACGAGGCGGCGCATGCCCAGCTCCTCGGCCAGCGCGCGGTTGCCGCCGGGCGCGTGCAGGACCACGGCGAGCGTGGGGGCGGCGTCGATGCGCCCGCAGATGCCGTCGACCTCCTCGTGGCGGCCAACGGGCACGACGGAGGCGGCGACCGCCTCGCCGCCATCCCCCGCGACCTCGTCGGGCGGCGGCGGCTCGCCGATGGGGGGAGCGTCGTCGGGCGCGGGGGAAGCGGGATCGGGCGCGTTCGCGGATGCGTCGTCCGTCACGCCGCGCCCCCCTCGCCATCCGCCAGGGCGGCGACGGCGCGGCGGCGGCCTTCCTCGAGGGCGGCGTCGAGGGCGGCGGGGTCGCGCGCGCCCGCCTCGGCGAGGTCGGGGCGTCCGCCGCCGCCGCCGCCCGCGGCTTGCGCCACCGCGCGCACGATGTCGCCCGCGTGCACGCCCGCGGCCACGAGGTCGGGCGTGGCGGCCACGAGGAAGGCGGGGCGGTCGTCGATGACGGCGGCGAGCACGAGCAGGGCGGGGGCGAGGCGGCGGCGCAGGTCGTCGGCCAGCTCCTTGAGGGCCTGCCGCGAGGGCGCCCGCACGCGCGCGACGAGCAGGTTGGCCCCGCCCACGCGCTCGGCGGCGGCGGCGAGGTCCGCGCCCTGCCCGGCGGCGCGCGCCCGTTCCAGCGCGGCCACCTTCCCGCGCAACTCATCCAGCTCGGCTTGCAGCCCCTCGATGCGCTCCTCCAGCGCGGCGGGGGGCGCGCCGAGGCGGTCGGCCAGCCGCCGCAGGCGGGCGTGCTGTTCCAGCAGGAAGCGCTCGGCGGACGCGCCCGAGAGGGCCTCGATGCGGCGCGTGCCGGCGGCCACGGCGGATTCGCGCAGGACGTGCACGATGCCCAGTTCGCCCGTGCGGCCCACGTGCGTGCCGCCGCAGAGTTCGGCGCTGGCGAGGACGCCCGCCGCGCCGATTTCGACGACGCGCACCTCGCTGCCGTAGGCGTCGCCGAAGAAGGCGAGCGCGCCGCCGTCGATGGCCTCGCGGTAGCTGGTCATGCGCCATTCCACGGGCGCATCGCGGCGCACCGTCTCGTTCACCAGCGCCTCGACCTCGTCGAGGGCCTCGCGGGGGGCGCGTTCGAGGTGGGTGAAGTCGAAGCGCAGGCGGTCGCTGGCGACGAGCGAGCCCTGCTGGCGCACGTGCTGACCGAGCACGGCGCGCAGGCCGGCGTGGAGCAGGTGCGTGGCCGTGTGGTTGCGGGCCGCGCCGCCGCGCCAGACGGGATCGACCTCGGCGCGCAGGGAGTCCCCCACGCGCAATTCGCCCTCGCGCACGCGCCCGTGGTGGAGGATGGCCCCGCCCTCGGCGCGCGTGTCCTCCACGGCGAAGAGGCCGCCGGATGCGCGCAGCAGGCCGCGGTCGCCCAGCTGGCCACCGCCCTCGGGGTAGAAGGGCGTGGCGTCGAGCACGACGGCGCCCTCGGCCCCCTCGGGCAGGACGTCGGCGGCGCGGCCCGCGCGCAGGACGGCGACCGTGGCGGCGTCGCCCGCGATCCCGCTCCAGCCGGTGAAGGCGCTGTGCTCGCCCGCGGCGGCGGCCACGGCGGGACGCTCCCCGCCATCGGGCTGGGCGGCGGCGGCGCGGGCGGCGCGGCGCTGTTCCTCCAGCGCGGCCTCGAAGGCGGCAGCGTCGACGTCGAAGCCGCGGGCGGCGGCGATTTCGCGCGTGAGCTCGATGGGCAGGCCGTAGGTGTCGTAGAGGGTGAAGGCCTCCTCGCCGGGGAGCGTGCGGCGGCCCGCGCCCTCCAGCCGGTCGAGCAGCAGGTCGAGGCGCTGGGAGGCGGTGGCCAGCGTGCGCAGGAAGCGCTCCTCTTCGGCCCCGATGGCGCGCAGGATGAAGTCGCGCTCCGCCTCCAGATGGGGGTAGGCGGGGGCGAGGCGGGCGATGGCGGCGGCGGCGAGGCGGTGCAGGAAGGGCGCGTCCACGCCCTCGCCGCGGGCGAGGTAGACGGCGCGGCGCAGGATGCGGCGGAGCACGTAGCCGCGGCCCTCGTTGCTGGGGGCCACGCCGTCGCCCACGAGCAGGGCGGCGGCGCGCGCGTGCTCGGACATGGCGCGGACGGCGCGGCCCGCGGAGGCGCTGGCATGGCCGCCCAGGTAATCGACGCCCACGACGGCGGCGGCCTCTTCGAGGATGGGCAGGAAGACGTCGGTCTCGTAGACGCTGCGCACGCCCTGCTGGATGGCGGCCACGCGCTCGAGGCCGCTGCCCGTGTCGATGTTTTTCGCCGGCAGGTCGCTGAGCGAGCCGTCCTCGTGCCGGAAGTTCTGCATGAGCACGAGGTTCCAGTATTCGAGGAAGCGCTCCCCGTCGGCGGCGGGGTTCGCGCCGTCGAGGCCGCGTTCGGGGAAGAAGTCGTAAAAGATCTCCGTGTTCGGGCCGCAGGGGCCGACGGGGCCGCTGTACCAGTAGTTCTCGGACTCGTCGTAGCGGTGGATGCGGGCGTGGGGCACGCCCGTCGCGCGCCAGGCCTCGTACGACTCCTCGTCGTCGAGGTGGATGCTGACGTGGATGCGGTCGGGGGGCAGGCCGTAGACCCCGGTGCTCAGCTCCCAGGCCCAGGCGATGGCCTCCTTCTTGAAGTAGTCGCCGAAGCTGAAGTTGCCGAGCATCTCGAAGGCGGTGAGGTGGCTGAAGTCGCCGACCTCCTCGATGTCGGTGACGCGGAAGGCGCGCTGCACGGTGGTGGCGCGGCGCACGGGCGGCTCCGCCTCGCCGGTGAAGTAGGGCTTGAACTGCTGCATCCCCGCGCTGGTGAAGAGAGTGGAGGCGTCGCCGATGGGCACGAGCGGCCAGGGGGGGAGGGGGCGATGCTCGCGCGCCCCGAAGAAATCGAGGAAGGCCGTGCGAATCTCGTCGGAGCTCCGCGGGGGAGTGGGCATGGCTGCCCGCCGATGCTACAGCGCCAGCGGCCAGGTGTCAGCGCGGGGGCGCTTGACATCGCCCGACGCCCGCCCCAGCATGGCCGCGAACAGTCGCGATGACCGACGACCCCGATCCCCACGAACGCGGAACCGTTCCGAGACCCCGGGCCCGCCCGCGATGAGCGGACGGCTGGGCGTGATCGTGCTCGCGGGGGAGCGCGCCGGGCGGATGCGCTCCGCCCTGCCGCCCGCGCTCCATCCCGTGGCGGGCGTTCCCGCCGCGCGTTACGCCATCGACGCCGCGCTCGCCCTTTCCCCCGAACGGATCGCCGTCGCGGTCGCGGACGAGGCGGAGGCGCGCGCGGCGCTGGATGTCGACGGCGCGCGATTCGCGCTCGCGCCGCACGCCGAGGGCGCGGACGCGGGCGCTGCCGTCGCGGGTTGTCGCGAGGCGCTGGCGGACTGCGACGCCGTGCTGGTGGCGTGGGGCGACGCGCCGCTGGTCGAACCCGGCCTGCTGCGCGCGCTGCTCGAGGCGCGGGGCGCGGCGCCGCTGGCCGTGGCCGTGGCGGACGGGCGCGCGGGCCCCTGGTGCGCGGACGCCGCGTGGCTGTGGGGACGCATCGGGATGGCGGGCGCGGACCCGCGCACGCTCGCGCCGGACGCCCCGGCGATCATCGCCGCCGCCACGGCCATCGCGCGCATCGCCGACCGCGCGGCGCTGGCGGAAGCGGAGGCGGCCATGCGGCGGCGGCTGGTCGCGGCCCACCTGGCGGCGGGCGTCACCTTCCGCGACCCCGCCACCGTCTACGTGGACCGCGACGTGCGGCTGGCGGCGGACACGACCGTCGAGCCGAACTGTTACCTGCTCGGCGGGACGGAGGTGGCGGAGGGCGCCGTCATCGGCCCGGGCGCGACGTTGCGGAACGCGCGCGTGGGGGCGGGCAGCCGCGTGCTCCATTCCGTGGTGGAGGACTCGACGGTGGGGGCGGGTACGGTGGTGGGGCCGTTCGCGCACGTGCGCGACGGAGCCGCCATCGGCGACGGTTGCGAGGTGCACAACTACGCGGAGGTGAAGAATTCGTCCGTGGGCGACGGCGTGAAGATGCACCACTTCGGCTACCTCGGCGACGCCGAGGTGGGCGCGGGCGCGAACATCGGCGCGGGCGCGGTGACGGTGAACTTCGACGGCAAGGCGAAGCACCGCACGCACATCGGCGCGCGCGCCTTCGTGGGCTGCGACACCATGCTGATCGCGCCCGTGAGCGTGGGCGAGGGCGCCTTCACGGCGGCGGGCGCGGTGGTCACGCGCGACGTGGCGGCGGGGGCGCTGGTGGCGGGCGTGCCCGCGCGGGAGCTTCCCCGCAAGGGGGCGTGATGGGCGCGGACCTGATCGGGGCCGTGGTGGCCATCGCCGGGTCGGCGCTGGCGCTGGCGCTCACGGCGGGCGCGGAGACGGCGCTGGAGCGCGCCAACGCGGCCCGCATCCAGTCGCTGGCGCGCAAGGGCAACGCCGCCGCCCTGCGCATCGTGGGCGCGGTGGAGCGCCCCGTGGACCCGCTGGGGCCGCTCACGGTGGCGCGCGTGCTGGCGGCGGCGGGGCTGGTGAGCGCCTGCGCCTACGTAGGCGCGACCCAGCTGGGGGCGGCGGGCGCGGCCTGGATCGGGCTGGCCGGAGGCGGCGCGGCGGCCCTCCTGCAGATGACGGTGGGCACGCTGGCGGCGCGCCGCCCGGAGTACTCCGTGCTGCAACTGCACCGCGTGATCGTGGCCGTGCGGCGGCTCTTCGCGGTCCCCGCCTGGGCGCTGGGGGTTCCCGCGCGCCTGATCGCGGCCCCCCTCGGGTCGGCGGCGGCGGGCGACGACGAGGACGGGGACGAGGACCTCATCGCCCTGCTGGAGCGGGAGGAGGCGCGCGGCGAGGTGGAGGAGGAGGAGCGGCGCATGATCCGCGGCATCATCGGGCTGGAGGACAAGACGGCGCGGGAGGTGATGGTGCCGCGCATCGACATCGTGGCCACGGAGGCGGACGCCGGCGTGGCCGAGGCCGCGCGGCTGGCCACGGAGCGGGGCTTCAGCCGCATCCCCGCCCACGGCGAGAGCATCGACGACATCGCCGGCATCGCCTACGCCAAGGACCTGCTGGAGGCGCTCATCACGGGGCGCGAGGACGCCCCCCTGCGCGCCCTCCTGCGCGATCCCGTCTTCATCCCCGAATCGAAGCGCGCCGACCAGCTGCTGACGGAGATGCGCGCCAACCGCACGCACCTCGCCATCGTGGTGGACGAGTACGGGGGCACGGCGGGGCTGATCACGATCGAGGACCTGATCGAGGAGATCGTGGGCGAAATCGAGGACGAGTACGACGTGGCCGCGCCCGCCCTCGAGCAGATCTCCGAGGACGAGGTGCTGCTGGACGCGAGCATGCCCGCGGTCGTGCTGGACCAGATCTTCGGCTACGCGGCGGAGAGCGAGGACTTCGACACCATCGGCGGCTTCGTCATCCACGAGCTGGGGCGGCTGCCGGCGGTGGGCGACGAGGTGCGCGTGGACGGCCTGCGCCTGCGCGTGCTGAGCATGTCCGGGCGGCGGCTGCGGCGGCTGCGCGTGGCGCGCGAGCCGGACGCGGCGCCCGAGGGCGCGACGGTCTGAGCGCGCGCCGTGCTAGAGTCCCCGCGATGGCGGACGCGGACCACGCGGACATCGGGCGCGCGCAGTGGGTCGCCCTGCGGCGCGCGGGCCTCGGGTCGGAGAGCTTTCGCAACCTGATCAGGCACTTCGGCGGCATCGCCGAGGCGTGGGACGCGCCCGACGGCGAGGCCAAACGCGCGGGGCTGCGCACGCAGTACGTGCGCGCCTTCGAGCGGGCGCGGCGCACCTTCGACCCCGAGGGGGAGACGGCGGCGCTGGCGGAACACGGCGTGCGCGTCATCACCTGGGAGGACGAGGAGTATCCCGACCTGCTGCAGGAGATTCCGTCGAGCCCGCCCGTGCTGTTCGCGCGGGGGAGCGCGGGGCCGCGTTTCGCGCAGGCACTGGCGGTGGTGGGCACGCGCGACGCCACGCCCTACGGACGGGAGGCCTGCGAGCAGCTGTGCGGGGCGGCGGCGCGCGCGGGCGTGGTCATCGTGAGCGGGCTGGCGCGCGGCATCGACGCCATCGCCCACCGCGCCGCGCTGGAAGCGGGTACGCCCACGGTGGCCGTGCTGGGCGGCGGCATCGACGCCATCTATCCGCGCGAGAACGCCGGGCTGGCGGAGCGCATCATGGCCAACGGCTGCCTGCTCTCGGAATACCCCGTGGGGTCGAAGGCGCGGCCCGACCACTTCCCGCGGCGCAACCGCATCATCTCCGGGCTGGCGCAGGCCACGCTGGTGGTGGAGGCGGGCAAGACGAGCGGGGCCTTGATCACGGCCGACCACGCGCTGGATCAGAACCGCGAGGTGCTGGCCGTGCCGGGCGGCATCTTCTCGCCGCGCAGCGATGGGGCGAACAAGTACATCCGCGAGAGCGGCGCGAAGCTGGTGGGCTCGGCGGAGGATCTGCTCGAGGAGCTAAACCTGCTTAGCGTGGGGGCGCAGCCGCCGCTGGCGGAACTGCCGCCGCCGCTGGCCGGGGTTCCGCAAGCGGTCGCGGACGTCCCCAGGCCCGCGGCCCCGCCGCCAGCCCCGGACGCCCCAGCGCCCGTCGAACCGGCAGCGCCCGCTCCCGTCGCACCAGCCGAACCGGCGGCGGCGGCGGAACCCGTGCTGGCGGACGGCAACGAGGGGCGCGTGCTGCGGTGCCTGGAGCATGGGCCGCTGCACGTGGACGAGGTGGCGCGGCTGGCGGAGCTGCCCATCCAGGCGGTCACGAGTGCGATGATGACGCTGGAGCTACAGGGGCTGGTGCGGGAGCAGGGGCCGATGACCTACCGGCGCGCTCCGTAGGGGCGGCGGGGAAAATGCGCGAATCTTCACGTTCGCGCTTGACAGTATGGCGCGCACCCCCCATTCTTCTCCTTCGGGCCTGCCCGCGGGGCGGGGCCCGGCGGACTTTAACAACTGGATAGCGGACGAAAGAGAACGTCTGGGAACCCGTCGAGGGAATGATCCCGGTCTCCGGATCGGGGGAAGCTCTAACGGAGAGTTTGATCCTGGCTCAGGACAAACGCTGGCGGCGTGTATTAGGCATGCAAGTCGAGCGCGACGCGGGCCTTCGGGCCCGTGGAGAGCGGCGGACGGGTGAGTAACACGTGGGTAACCTGCCCCGGAGTGGGGGATAACCCGGCGAAAGCCGGGCTAATACCGCATACGGCGCCCGGTGGGAATCCGGGAGGTCAAAGCTCCGGCGCTCCGGGAGGGGCCCGCGGCCGATTAGCTGGTTGGTGGGGTAACGGCCCACCAAGGCGACGATCGGTAGCTGGTCTGAGAGGATGATCAGCCACACGGGGACTGAGAACGGCCCCGACTCCTACGGGAGGCAGCAGCTAAGAATCTTGCGCAATGGGCGAAAGCCTGACGCAGCAACGCCGCGTGCGGGAGGAAGGCCTTCGGGTTGTAAACCGCTTTTGCGAGGGAAGAAGTTCTGACGGTACCTCGCGAATAAGCCACGGCTAACTACGTGCCAGCAGCCGCGGTAATACGTAGGTGGCAAGCGTTGTCCGGATTTACTGGGCGTAAAGCGCCCGCAGACGGCCCGGCAAGTTTCAGGTGAAATCTCCCGGCTCAACCGGGAGGGGTCCTGGAAAACTGCCAGGCTTGAGGCAGGGAGGGGAATGCGGAATTTCCGGTGTAGCGGTGAAATGCGTAGATATCGGAAGGAACACCAGCGGCGAAGGCGGCATTCTGGCCCTGTCCTGACGTTCAGGGGCGAAAGCGTGGGGAGCGAACCGGATTAGATACCCGGGTAGTCCACGCCGTAAACGATGAGCACTAGGTGTTGGGGGTATCGACCCCCTCAGTGCCGAAGCTAACGCGATAAGTGCTCCGCCTGAGGACTACGGCCGCAAGGCTAAAACTCAAAGGAATTGACGGGGGCCCGCACAAGCAGCGGAGCGTGTGGTTTAATTCGATGGTACGCGAAGAACCTTACCAGGGTTTGACATGCATGTGGTACCGATGCGAAAGCTGAGGGACCCCTCGGGGAGCATGCACAGGTGTTGCACGGCCGTCGTCAGCTCGTGCCGTGAGGTGTTGGGTTAAGTCTCGCAACGAGCGCAACCCCTGTCGCCAGTTGTACTTTTCTGGCGAGACTGCCGGGAAACCCCCGGAGGAAGGAGGGGATGATGTCAGGTCAGCGTGGCCCTTACGCCCTGGGCTACACACACGCTACAATGGATGGTCCAACGGGTCGCGAAACCGCGAGGTGGAGCTAATCCCATCAAAGCCATCCTCAGTTCGGATTGCAGGCTGAAACTCGCCTGCATGAAGCCGGAGTTGCTAGTAACCGCAGGTCAGCACTACTGCGGTGAATACGTTCCCGGGCCTTGTACACACCGCCCGTCACGTCATGAAAGTTGGCAACACCTGAAGCCGCCCGGCTAACCGCGAGGAGGCAGGCGTCGAGGGTGGGGCCAGCGATTGGGACGAAGTCGTAACAAGGTAGCCGTAGCGGAAGCTGCGGCTGGATCACCTCCTTTCTAGGGAGTACGCCCTTCCGGCAAGACGCCCCGGCACGCGGTGTCCGGAGCGCGGGAGGGACCATCCCCAGGTCGATCGCCGCGGGTTCGCGCCCGTGGCGTCCCACAGGCCCCCAGGCGGCCTGCTTCCGTCCGCTATTCAGCTCTTAAAGGCCGTGCCGGCCCGACCGGGGGCCATTAGCTCAGCTGGTTAGAGCGCAGTCCTGATAAGACTGAGGTCTCTGGTTCGAGTCCAGAATGGCCCACCACCGATGTGGCCAGGGCGCGGGGCCGTAGCTCAGCTGGGAGAGCGCCGCCTTTGCAAGGCGGAAGTCGGGAGTTCGATTCTCCCCGGCTCCACCATCCGGGCATGCGGACCGGCGGACGAGGGCTTCGCGATGGGCGAGCGCCAGGGGCGCTGGCCGGCGGCGAAGCCGGGAACGGACCTTCACAACCGAAGAGCGATGGAACTGCGAACGGGTTCGGCGCGCGTCCCCTCGGGGCCGGGCGCCGGAGCCGGGAGAGATCCAATGCGTGCGAGCCTTGATTGAGGTCAAGCTACCAAGGCGCACGGTGGATGCCTAGGCATCAGGGGCCGATGAAGGACGTGGTAAGGCTGCGATAAGCTCCGCTCAGCTGCCAAACAAGCTCAGGCGGGGATTTCCGAATGGGGCAACCCGGCCCGGGAATACCGGGTCACTCCAGGCTGAACACATAGGCCTGCGAGGGGGAACCGGGGGAACTGAAACATCTAAGTACCCCGAGGAAAAGAGAGTATTCCCCAAGTAGCGGCGAGCGAACGGGGAGAAGCCCAAACCGATCGGGTTCGCCCGGTCGGGGTTGGAGGACCCGCCGGTCTTCGGACACGGAGTTAGCAATCGCGGACCAAGGCGAATGGCACTGGAACGGCCAGCCAGAGAGGGTGAGAGCCCCGTAGACGAATGGTTTGCGACTCCGGGCGGGCACCTGAGTACCACGGGACACGTGAAACCCCGTGGGAATCCGGGGAGACCACTTCCCAAGGCTAAATACCCCTGATGACCGATAGCGGACCAGTACCGTGAGGGAAAGGTGAAAAGTACCCCGGGAGGGGAGTGAAAGAGATCCTGAAACCGTGTGCTTACGTGCAGTCGGAGCCCGTTTCGGCGGGTGACGGCGTGCCTATTGAAGAATGAGCCGGTGAGTTACGCTGCGTCGCGAGGTTAAGTGACTCGGTCACGGAGCCGTAGCGAAAGCGAGTCCGAACAGGGCGGCTGAGTGGCGCGGAGTAGACGCGAAACCTGGTGATCTACCCATGGGCAGCGTGAAGTCCGGGTAAAACCGGATGGAGGCGCGAACCTTCTCGTGTTGCAAAACGATTGGATGACCTGTGGGTAGCGGTGAAATGCCAAACGAACCAGGAGATAGCTCGTTCTCCCCGAAATGCATTTAGGTGCAGCCTCGGAATCATCTCCGGCGGAGGTAGGGCTCTGGATGGGCTAGGGGGCTTACCGCCTACCAAACCCAACCAAACCGCGAATGCCGCCGGACAAAGTCCGGGAGTGAGACAGTGGGGGATAAGCTTCATTGTCGAAAGGGAAACAGCCCAGACCACCAGCTAAGGTCCCGAAGTTCACGCTCAGTGTGCAAGGATGTCGAATTGCAGAAACAGCCAGGAGGTTGGCTTAGAAGCAGCCACCCTTTAAAGAGTGCGTAACAGCTCACTGGTCGAGTGGTTCTGCGCCGAGAATTCAACGGGGCTAAGCGTGACACCGAAGCTGTGGGTCATCCGCCCTCGGGCGGATGGCGGTAGGGGAGCGTTCGCTCCAGCCGGGAAGGGGCACCTGCGAGGGGCCCTGGAGTGGAGCGAAGTGAGAATGCCGGCATGAGTAGCGTAAGGTGCGTGAGAACCGCACCCGCCGTAAACCCAAGGTTTCCTACGGAAGGTCAGTCCGCGTAGGGTTAGTCGGGCCTAAGCCGAGGCCGGGAGGCGTAGGCGATGGACAGCTGGTTAGTATTCCAGCACCACGATGGCAGCGTTCTAACGCAGAGGGGGGACCCGGGAGGGTAGACCCCGCGGGCCTAATGGATATGGTCCGTTTCCGCATCGTAGGCGTCCGGCGGCAGGGAAATCCGCCGCCGGGGCAAGCCGAGGGTGCGGGAGAAGTGGAGACATTCGTCAAAGCGACGGGATTGAGCCCAGGCCGGCGAGAAAAGCCTCGCTGCAAGTTGCCAACGTGCCCGTACCGCAAACCGACACTGGTAGGTGGCGGTAAGTACCGTGAGGCGAACGGGAGAACCTTCGTTAAGGAACTCGGCAAATTGGATCCGTAACTTCGGGAGAAGGATCGCCCCCGGCCGTGGACCGGCTTGCCCGGCGAGCGGAAGGGGGCCGCAGTGAGCGGGCCCAGGCGACTGTTTACCAAAACCACAGGTCTCTGCCAAAGCGAAAGCTGACGTATAGGGGCTGACGCCTGCCCAGTGCCGGAAGGTTAAGGGGAGAGGTGAGAGCTTTGAACCGAAGCCCCGGTGAACGGCGGCCGTAACTATAACGGTCCTAAGGTAGCGAAATTCCTTGTCGGGTAAGTTCCGACCCGCACGAAAGGCGTAACGATCTGGGCACTGTCTCGACGAAGGACCCGGCGAAATTGAATTGGCCGTGAAGATGCGGCCGACCCGCGGCAGGACAAAAAGACCCCGTGGAGCTTTACTGCAGCTTGGCACTGGGAGTGGGCCCTGGATGCGCAGGATAGGTGGGAGGCTTGGAAGCCGCGCTTGCGGGCGCGGTGGAGCCGCCGTTGAAATACCACCCTTCCGTGGTTTGCTTTCTAACTCCTGATCAAGCAGGAGGACAGTGTCTGGTGGGCAGTTTGACTGGGGCGGTCGCCTCCCAAAGCGTAACGGAGGCGCGCAAAGGTTCCCTCAGGGTGGATGGAAATCACCTGTCGAGTGTATTGGCACAAGGGAGCTTGACTGCGAGACCCACAAGTCGAGCAGGGGCGAAAGCCGGCCAAAGTGACCCTACGGTACCGAGTGGAAGGGCCGTGGATCAACGGACATAAGTTACCCCGGGGATAACAGGCTTATCTTGCCCAAGCGTCCATAGCGACGGCAAGGTTTGGCACCTCGATGTCGGCTCGTCGCATCCTGGGGCTGGAGTAGGTCCCAAGGGTTGGGCTGTTCGCCCATTAAAGCGGTACGCGAGCTGGGTTCAGAACGTCGTGAGACAGTTCGGTCTCTATCCGCCGTGGGCGCAGGAGGTTTGCGGGGAGTTGCCCCTAGTACGAGAGGACCGGGGTGAACGGACCGCTGGTGTGCGGGTTGTTCCGCCAGGAGCACCGCCCGGTAGCCATGTCCGGATCGGATAAGCGCTGAAAGCATCTAAGTGCGAAGCCGGCCCCAAGATGAGACCTCCCACCCCGTCAAGGGGGTAAGACCACAGGAAGACTACCTGTTCGATAGGCGCCAGGTGTAAGCGCGGCAACGCGTTCAGCTGAGGCGTACTAATGGTCGAGGGCTTGACCTCAATCGAGGCTCGCCTTGGATCTCGCCAGTTCCTCGCTCTTCCGTGTGAAGGTCCGCACGGCGGACCGGCGACGCGGGGTGGAGCAGTGGTAGCTCGTCGGGCTCATAACCCGAAGGTCGGGGGTTCGAATCCCTCCCCCGCTACCAGACCGTCGCGAAGGGCCTCCCGATTCGGGAGGCCCTTCGTCATGCCCGCGCTACCCCTCCAGCTCGGCGGCGAGCAGGGCGCGGATGCGCTCGGCCTCGCCGGGGGCGATGGGGGGCGCGTCCGGATGGCTCGGATCGAGGGCGCGCAGGGCCTCCACCACGATCCCGGCCACGACGCGCCGCATGAAGGGCTTGTCGTCGGCGGGAATGGCGTACCACGGCGCCCACGGGCGGGAGGTGGCGTCGAAGACGGCCTGGTAGGCGTCGAGGTAGTCCTCGTGGTGCTCGCGCTCGTGCATGTCCGCCATCTCGAACTTCCAGCGCTTCGACGGCTCGTCGAGGCGCGAGAGCAGCCGCCGCGTCTGCTCGTCCTTCGAGACGTTCAGCCAGAACTTGAGCACGGCGGTGCCGCTGCGCGCGAGGTGCTTCTCGTGGTCGCGGATGGATTCCAGCCGCCCTTGCCAGAAGGCCTCCATGCTCTCCGGCTCGGGCAGGCGCTGCGGCTCCAGCAGGCGCGGGTGGACGCGCACGACGAGCGCTTCCTCGTAGTAGCTGCGGTTGAACACGCCCACGTGGCCGCGTTCGGGCAGATGGCGCGCGGTGCGCCAGAGGAAGTCGTGCCGCAGCTCCAGAGAGGAGGGCCGCCCGAAGGGGGTGACGTGCACGCCCGCGGGGTTCACGCCCCGCAGCACGGCGCGGATGGTGCTGTCCTTGCCCGCCGCGTCCAGCGCCTGGAAGACGAGCAGCAGGGCGTGGCGGTCCTCGCCGAAGAGCTTGCGCTGCAGGTCGTCGAACTCGCGCACGAGGGCGCGCAGCTCCTTCCGCAGGTGTTTGGCCGGGGGCGCATCGGCGGGCGGGGCGGTGGGGGCGGCGCGCACGTCGAAGCCGCCGTCGAAGGGCACGGTCCAGGGGCTGGCGGGCGGGATGAACATGGCGGACGCCTCCGCGCCCAAGCCTACGCCCCGCGGGCAAGGTTGGCGCTAGCCGCCGTCCACGACGGGGAGGACGAGGCGCGACGGGCGGCGCGCGTCGTGGAACACCTGCTGCACGGCCACGCGCAGGTCGTCGGGGCCGGCGAATTCGGGCCGCACGGTCGAGTTGGCGTTGCGGCTGAAGCGGGGAAAGCTGCTGCTGCTGATTTCGAGCCGCAGGGCGTGGCCCTGCTTGAAGGTGTAGGCGACGTCCCAGAGGTCGATGGTGAGGCTGGCGACCTCGCCGGGCCGCAGGAATTCGGGCGACTCGAACGAGTCGCGGAAGCGGGCGCGCAGGATGCCGTCGGCCACGATGGCGCAGTAGCCCCCCGGCTCCACGTCCACGAGCTTGCCCGTGAAGTCGGTGTCCGGCGCGCTGCTGGCGATCCACAGCTCCACCGTGACGTTGCCGGCGATGGTGAGCGGCTCCAGCAGGCGGGCCGAGGTGTAGACGAGCACGTCGTCGCGGGTCTCCACCTCCGCCTGATCGCGCACGCCGCCCGGCCCCGTGACCGTCGCGAACGTGCGCCCGCCGACCGTGGGAACCGGATCGCGGGGGTCGTAGCGGTAGCTGTCGGGCAGTTCGGCCCCCGGCGGCTCGGTCGACAGCGCGCCGTCGCCGAAGCGCGAGTTGGCGCGCCCGCCGCCGTGCAGGTACCAGGGCGTGGGCGTGGCGGGGGGCGGCCAGGCGTCGGCCTCGCGCCACGCGTTCTCGCCGCCCATGAGGAAGTAGCGGGCGCGCGGCCGCGCCATGAGGGGCGTGTCCTCGTCCCTGAGCCAGTGGTCGAACCACTGGAGCAGCAGGTCGCCGACCACGGCCACGCCGCTCAGCGCGCGCGGGCCGAATTCGCGGTCGCCCGCGCGCGACAGGTTGTAGCCCATGTAGGAGTTGTGGTCCCACGGGCCCACGATGAAGCGGTGGCTCTCGCGCACGCGCGCGTCGGGATGCCGTTGCAGGGCGCGGTTGAGGTCGAGGTGCCCCTTCAGGAACTGGTCGTACCAGCCCGCGACGTGCATCACCGGCACGCGGATCTCGCCGGCGCGGGCGGCGGCGTCCAGCTTCTTCCAGTAATCGTCGTACGTGTCGTGGTCGATGAAATCATGCCAGTAGGGGAGGACGTCCCGTTCGCGCAGCACGGGGGCCTCGCTGAGGGGCAGCGTGCGCAGGAAGGCCGCGCGGTCGGCGGCGCATTGGGCCAGCTGCCGCCGCAGCTCCCGCTGGCGGTCGCGGTCCACCCCCAGCCGCGCCATGGCGGGCAGGGCGCGGCCCTGCGTGTAGCCGAGGTTGAAGCCGAGTTCGAGCGCGCCCCCGCTGTAGACCCAGCCCTGGTAGAGGTTGGCGGCGGTGAGGTAGGCCATGGCCGCCTCGAGGTGGGGCGGGGCGGCGACGGCGGCCTGCAGGCAGGTCACGCCCATGTAGGAGGAGCCGTAGATGCCGACGCGGCCATTGCTCCAGGGCTGGGCGGCGGCCCACTCGACGGTGTCGTAGCCGTCCGGCCCCTCGTCCGCGTAGAGCGTCATCACGCCCTCGGAGGCGAAGCAGCCGCGGCAATCCTGCACGACCACCGCGTAGCCGTGCTCGGCGGCGACGATGGGGTTGACCATCTGGCTGCCGACGTTCTGGGCGATGGACTTGTCGTAGGGGATGCGGTGCACCAGCACGGGATGCGGTCCGCCGTCGTCGGGACGGTAGACGTCCGCCGCCAGGCGCACGCCGTCGCGCATGGGCGCCATCACGTTCCGTTCGACGAGGACGCGGGCGCCCATCAGGCCTGCGTTCCCCCGTCGATGACGAGCTGGACGCCGGTGACGAACGAGGCCTCGTCGGACGCCAGGTAGAGCGCGCCGCGGGCGATGTCGATGGGCTGGCCGAGGCGGCCCAGGGGGATGCGGGCGGCGATGTCGGGGAGCCTGCCGCGGGCGCCCTCGCGCAGCATGGGCGTGTCGATGGAGCCGGGATGGATGAGGTTCACGCGGATGCCCTCGGCGGCGTACTGCACGGCGGCGGAGCGCGTGAGCACGACCAGCGCGGCCTTGGCGGCGGAATAGGCGGCGCTGCTGGCGGCCCCGTGCATGGCGAGCGTGGAGCCGACGTTGACGATGGCGCCGCCTCCGACGCGGCGCATCTCCGGAATGGCGGCCTGCATGCCCAGCAGGGCGGCCCTCGCGTTGACGTTGAGCAGGTCGTCCCAGTTTTCGGAGGTGATGTCCTCGATGCCGCCCTCGCCGCGCCAGATGGCGGCGTTGTTGACGAGCACGTCGAGCTTGCCGAAGCCGGCGACGGCGTCCGCCACGGCAGCCTTCCAGGCGTCGGGGCTGGTCACGTCGAGGTTGACGAAGGCGGCGCGCCCGCCCGCCTCGGCGATCTCCGCCGCCACTTTCGTGCCCTCGGCCTCGCGCACGTCGGCGAGCACGACGGCGGCCCCCTCGGCGCTGAAGAGGCGGGCCTCGGCTTCTCCCTGCCCGCGCGCCGCGCCCGTGACGAGCGCCACCTTGCCGTCCAGCCGCCCCATCGCCGCGCTCCAGACGCCAGCCCGGCCAAACACGGGGCCGCTGGCGGGGGTAGCCTAGCACGAAGGAGAGGCCGATGACCGAAGCGGGGCACCAGCCCGTGATCTGGCTCGACGAGGGGCGGCTGGGCATCCCGGACCTGACGGCCTCGGGCTGGGAGCGGCTGGAGTCGCCCGACTACGCCGCCGTCTTCCGCAAGGAGGGGGCGTCGTCGTTCGCCGTGCGCGTGCGCGGGCCCGACGCGACCGACGACGTGCCCGAACGCTGGCGGCGGGTGCACGCCGTGCCGGCGGAGGCGGTGCGCACGCGCGCGCGGCGCTTCGCGGGCCGCGACGCCATCGAGCACGAGGCGCCCTGCGGGGAAGCGGAGCTGCTGCGGACCGTCGTCGTGCGCACGGCGCGCGCCCTGATCGACGTCGGCCAGCTCGCGCCCGCGGGCATCGACCACCGCGCCGGGTTCGAGGCCTTTCTGGCGGAGGTGCGACTGGAAGGCGACGCGGGGGCGCGGGGCGTGCGCGCGCGCGTGTGAACGGGTAGGTTAACGCTGGCGGAGGCGCGAGGCGCGTGCCCGCTCCGCCGGGTGGGGGAATGGCCGAACGGACCAGGCGTCCCCGCCCCGGCCCGCGCACGTTCGCGGCCTTCGCCTCGCGCGATTTCCGGCTGCTCTGGGCCAACAACTTCAGCTACGCGCTGGTGCAGGGCATCCAGCGCCTCACCTTCGTGCTGCTGGCGGGCGACCTGACCCGCAACGAGTTCACGCTGGGCCTCGTGGTCTTCGCGCTCGGCATCCCCGTCTTCTTCCTGACGCTGCCCGCGGGCGTGCTCACGGACCGCGCCGACCGGCGCCTGCTGCTGGTGGGGAGCCAGCTGCTGGTGCTGGCGGCCTCGCTGCTCACCGCCGTCTTCATCTGGGCGGACCGCATGAGCGTGCCCGCGATGCTGGCCATGGCGGTGCTGGTGGGCGTGGGCGTGGCGGTGGGGCAGCCCGTACGGCAGGCGCTGGTGCCCGCCATCGTGCCGCCGGAGCGGCTGCTGAACGCCATTTCGCTGAACAGCCTCGGCCAGAACGTCTCGCAGATCGCGGGCCCCGCCATCGCGGGCTTCGCCATCCTCTTCTGGGGGATCGGCGGAAGCTTCGCGGCGCAGGCGGCGCTCATGGGCGCGGGGCTGCTCTTCCTGATCCCGCTGCGCGTGCCCCCGGTGGAGCGGGCCGTGAGCGTGGGCGGACGGCGGCTGCGGGAGATGCTGGGCGAGATCGGCGACGGCTTCGTCTTCGCGTGGCGGGCGGCGGACGTGCGCGCCCTGTTCGTCCTCCTGCTCGCCACCGCGCTCGTGATCATGGGCACGTGGCAGACGCTGCTGCCGCGCGTGGCGGAGGACCAGCTGGGGGCGGACGAATTCGCGATCACCATGCTGTTCGCGGGCATGGGCGCGGGCACGATCGTGAGCTCGCTCGTGCTGGCCTCCATGCCGCGGCTGCGGAACGCGGGCGGCTGGTTCACCTGCACGCTCGTCACGGGCGGCAGCCTGGCGGTCGGCCTCGGCCTTTCCGACAGCTACGCGCTGACGATGACGCTGATGGTGGCGAGCGGGCTGAACGCGGGCTTCTTCATGAACCTCAACCTGACGCTCATCCAGTCGCACACGCCCAACGCCATGATGGGCCGCATCATGTCCATCTACACGCTCGTGATGCTGGGCGGCTCGCCCTTCGGCGCGCTCATCGCCGGGGGCGGGGCGGCGTGGCTGGACGCGGGCCGCTGGTTCGCCATTTCGGGGGCCGCCACCGCCGCCGTGGCGGTGGCCTTCCTGATCGCGCAGCCCAGCCTGCGGCGGATGCCCTCGCACCCGGAGACGCCCGTGGCGGCGGCGTCCGACGCGGGGTAGGCTGCGGCGCGACGGGCGCACGCGCCGGCGGAGGGCCGCGATGGGGAACGACGGGAAACGGCTGGCGGAGCTGGAGGCGCGCGTGGCCGCGCTCGAGGCCGAGCGGGGCGTGACCGCGAACCTGTACCGCTACGCCCACAGCATCGACTACGGGCTGGAGGCGGAGTGGGTGGACTGCTTCACGGAGGACGGCGCCTTCGACATGCGCACGCGCCCGCACTTCGGGGCGGGCGAGGGCCAGCGGCACGAGGGGCGCGAGGCGCTGGCCGCCTTCATCGCCACGCACACGCGCGCGCCGGAGACGTGGCACAAGCACCTCATGGCGCAGCCGCGCATCGCCATCGAGGACGGCGGCGAACGCGCCCGCGTGGAGAGCTTCTTCCTGCGGCTGGACGAGGATTCGGCGGGCGAGCCCTACGTGCTCGTCTTCGGGCGCTACCGCGACCGCGCGCGGCGCTGCGCGGACGGGCTGTGGCGGTTCGAGGAGCGCGTGGTGGAGATCGAGGCGATCAAGCCGCGCCCCTGACCATTGGCCCTTATGTACAGGCTGCCGCCTGGGGCTGTACCATGCTCCGCGCCGGAGGGTCTGGAGAACTCCCATGAAACGCACGCTCACGCTGATCGCCGTCGTCGCGCTGGCGGTCGGCGTCCTCGCGCTCGGCATCGGCATCGGCATTCGGGACGCCGCTCCGTCCATCCGCGCACAGGCCACGGCTACCGCCACCGCTACCGCTGCGGCCACCGCCACCGCGACGGCCACAGCCACGTCGGCGCCAACAGCCACGGCCACCAGTACGCCGCGGCTGGCCTGTACGGACGCGACGCTGGGGGGTACGGGCGCGCTCGCGGCCAACCCGAAGCTGGCGGCGGACTGCAACACGCTCCTCGCGCTCCGCTACAAGCTGTCCCGCCCGGACACGCTCAACTGGAGCCCGGCGGTGGCCATCACCTCGGCCACGCGGGGCTGGGACGGCGTCACCGTCGGGACCGACGCCGACGGGAACAAGCGCGTGACCGGGCTGGAGCTGGCGCCCTACGCCTTCACGCTGGCGGACCTGGCGTCCCTGGACGGAATCACCACACTGCACCTCGACACGTACGCGACCCCTGAGACGCCCGCCACGACGACGACGCGCCGCACGCCGCGGACGGCCCGCACGCCGCGGACGGCTGCAACCACCAGGACGGCGCCGCCGGACAATCCCGGTACCTGCATCACGACGACGCTCGGCGGCTCGCGCACGGCCAACGCGGTGCTGGCACGGGACTGCGACACGCTGCTGGCGATCAAGTCCACGCTGGAGGGAACGCTCGCGACGGGAACGGCCCCGCTCAACTGGAGCCCGGCGCTGGCGCTCACGAGGTGGGACGGCGTGACCGTCTCCAGCAGCGGGACGAAGCGCGTGACCGCCCTTGCCCTGAACAAGAAGGGTCTGAACGGAAGCATCCCGACGCAAATCGGGAACCTGGCGGGGCTCACGGGCCTCAATCTTTCCGGGAACCAGTTGACGGGGAACATCCCCACGCAGATCGGGAATCTGGCGGCGCTCACCAAGCTTGTCCTCAACGAGAACCGATTGAGCGGGAGCATCCCCACGCAGGTTGGAGATCTGATCACGCTCGCGGAGCTCGACCTCAGCAAGAACCAGTTGACCGGGGTCATTCCGACGCAAATCGGAAACCTGACCGCGCTCACCAGCCTTGTTCTCGGCGTGGGTCATGGGAGTGAGACCAACCAGTTCAGTGGAAGCATCCCGACGCAATTGGGAAACCTGGCCGCGCTCACCCTTCTCAGCATGAATGGCAAGCAGGGTGCCACCAGATTGACGGGCGTCATCCCGACGCAATTGGGAAACCTCACCCAGCTCAGCAAGCTCCGTCTGGGCTATCATTACCTGAGCGGGAGCATTCCGACGCAACTGGGCAATCTCACGAACCTGACGAGTCTCTGGCTGGTCGATAACCGGCTGACGGGAAGCATCCCGACCCAGCTGGGCAACCTGAGCAATCTCCGAATCCTGAACCTCCTGACCAACCGGTTAACGGGCGAGATTCCGACGCAGCTGGGCAACCTTGCATCGCTCAGCAAAATCGTCCTCGGAGGCAGTAACCGGGTGACGGGGAAGATTCCAACGCAGCTGGGCAACCTGTCCAGGATGTATGACTTGCGGTTGGGAGACCACCTGAACGGGAGCATTCCCCCACAGCTGGAGAACCTCACCGCGCTCACGCGCATCGGGCTCGGCACGGCGCACACGGGCTGCCTGCCCGATGCGCTCTCCCGCGTCGAGACGAAGCGCCTGCCGAACATCCCCCTCTGCTCGTCGGCCACGCCGCCGCCCGCACCCTCGCCATCGCCCACACCCGCCCCGGCGTCGAGCGCATCGCCCGCGCCGTCCCCCACAACTACCTCATCGCCCACGCCGTGAGGATGCGGGCGATCAGGCGCGGGCCCGTCGCGCGCGCAGGCGGTCGGCGAGGTCCTTGAGGCCCGCGGCGACGAAGAGGGCGACGGCGAAGAGGAGTCGTCCGCGATCAGCATCGACGGCGAGCGCGACCGCAACGAGCGCGACGGCGGCGGCGGCGATGCCCGCGACGGTGCGTCCGCGCGTGAGGGCGAGGGCGGCTCCGCCGCTGGCGAGCATGGCGACGCCCGGGAGGGGGAGGAGGCCAAGGGCGACGCCGAGCGCGGGGGCCGCGCCGCGTCCGCCGGAGAAGCCGAGCCAGGGCGGGAAGACGTGGCCGAGGACGGCGAGCGCGCCCGCCGCCAGCGCCACGCCCTCGCCGCGCGCGAGGGCCAGCGCGAGCGCGGTGGCGGCGGCCCCCTTGGCGATGTCGAGCAGGATGGCGGCCACGCCGGGGACCGCGCCCGCGAGCGCCAGCAGGTTGCCCGCGCCCACGTTGCCGTCGCCCGCCGCGCGCAGGTCGATGCCGTAGCGGTGGCGGGCGATGAGCCAGGAGAAGGGCACGGAGCCGATGGCGAAGGCGAGGGCCAGCGCGAGGGCGTCGTTCAGCATGCCGTCGTGCCGCCGCCAGCGCCCATCACGGGGGCATGGTACGCCGTTAACGGGCACTTAAGCGGCGGCGGCTAGCGTCCCCCGCAACCGAACGCCAGCCCGCCGGGCGGCGAATCTTCAGGGGGCTTCACCAACTCCGTGCACCATCACACCGCCATGTTCCACCGGGGCCAGCGCCGCTGGCTGACGCTCCTCCTTGCCGGGCTGGCCGCCTTCGCGCTGGTCCTCGTCGCGTGCGGCGGCGATTCCGACGACGGCGACGGCTCCGCCGATACGCCCGCGCCCACGACGGCGGCCACCACCGCCGCGAGCGATACCGACGCGGGCGACGACCGCTACGCGGACCTTTCGGGGGAGATTCGCATCGACGGCTCCTCCACCGTCTTCCCCATCTCCGAGGCCATGGCCGAGGAATTCGGCCTCGTCTCCGACGTGCGCGTCAACGTCGCCTTCTCCGGCACCGGCGGCGGCTTCGAGAAGTTCTGCCGCGGCGAAACCCAGATCTCCGACGCCTCCCGCCCCATCAAGCAGGGCGAAATCGACGCCTGCGCCGACAACGGCATCACCGACATCGTCGAGATACAGGTGGCCATCGACGCCCTCACCGTCATGGTCCATCCGGACAACGACTTCGCGCAGTGCATGACCGTGGCCGAGCTCAACCAGGCCTTCAGCGCGGGCGGCGCCAAGCGCTGGAACGAGATTCGCTCCGAATGGCCCGACGCGGAGATCGTGGCCTACTACCCGGGGGCCGACTCCGGCACCTTCGACTACTTCAACGAGGCCATCATCGAGGCCGTCGAGGGCGCTACCCACCGCGGCGACGGCACCCCCTCCGAGGACGACAACATCCTCGCGCTCGGCATCGGGCGCGACCGCAACGCCATCGGCTACTTCGGCTTCGCCTACTTCCTCGAAGCGGGGCAGTCGCTGCAGGCCGTGTCCGTGGACAACGGCGACGGCTGCGTGGCCCCCAGCTTCGAGGCCGCCCTCTCCGGGGAGTACGCGCCGCTCTCGCGCCCGCTCTACATCTACACGCGCGCCAGCCTCCTGCGGGAGCGGCCGGAGCTCGCCGGGTTCGTGCGCTTCTTCCTCGACAGCTCCGACGCCATCGTGCCCGAGGTCGGCTACGTGACCATGCCCGCCGACCTGCTGGACGAGCAGCGGGCCAAGCTCGACTAGCGGGGCGGCGGCGATCGCCGCCCCGGTCCACCCAACCCCGAGGGGGCGCGGCGTTTCCGTCGCGCCCCTTTCGCGTGCGCGGGGAACGCGCGGGCGGGGAAGCCCGTAAGATGCGGCGCGCGCCCGCCCCGTCGCGGGACGCCAGGAGAACGGAGGGAGACGGATGACCGGTCCCCTGAACGACGTGCGGGTGCTGGACCTGACGCAGCACGTCGCGGGCCCGTACGCGACGAAGCTGTTCGCCGATTTCGGGGCGGACGTGATCAAGGTCGAGCGGCCCGGGGGCGATCCCTCGCGGCGGCTGGGGCCGTACCGGGGCGGGACGCCCGATCCGGAGAAGAGCGGGACGTTCTTCTACTTCAACACGAACAAGCGCTCGGTGGTGCTCGATTTGAAGACGGACGGCGGGCGCGAGGCGTTCTGGCGGCTGTTCGACCGCGCCGACCTCGTGGTGGAGAGCTTCCGTCCGGGCGTGCTGGAGCGGCTGGGCGTGGGCTGGGAGGCGATGCACGCGCGGCGCGCGGAGGTTCCGCTCGTCTCCATCTCGAACTTCGGGCAGGAAAGCCCCTACCGCGACTACCGCGGCTCGGACCTGGTGCTCTACGCCTTCGCCGGGGAGATGTATTCGACGGGGCTGCTGGAGCGGGAGCCGGTGAAGATGTACGGCACGGCGGCGCTGGTGCAGTCGGGCTCGGCGGCGGCCACGGCCATGATGGGGGCGCTCATGGCGGGGCGCTACCAGGGGGCGGGCCAGCACGTCGATTTCTCCATCGCGGACAGCCATCTGGTGGGGGTGGACCGGCGGCACGCGACGGTCATGGGCCACCAGTTCTCGGGGCGCAAGACGCTGCGTTCGCCGGGGGCGGCGGTGGGCATGTTGAACGGCGTCTTCCCCTGCAAGGACGGCTGGGTGGACCTGCAGGGCGGCGGGCCGCGGTTCGCGCGGGCGCGCGAGTTCCTCGGCCATCCGGAGTGGATGGAGGACGAGAAGTGGGACGACCCCGCCATCCAGATGAATCCCGACGCCATCGAGGAGTTCAACGCCTGGTTCTACCTGTGGCTCTCGGAGCGCACGAAGCGGGAGATCTGGGAGGCGGCGCGCAAGGTGCGCTTCCTCTGCGGCCCGCTCTTCACCATCGACGAGGTGTTCGCCGACCCGAACTTCCGCGCGCGCGGCTTCTGGACGCTGGCGCAACACGAGGCGCTGGGGGAGGTGGAGATACCGGGGCGGCCCTTCCTCATGTCGGAGACGCCCTGGGAGCTGCGCCGAGCGGCCCCGCTGCTGGGGGAGCACACGGCGGAGGTGCTGGCGGAGGCGGGCTACGGCAGGGACGAAATCGGCGCGCTGACGGCGGCGGGCGCGGCGGAGGCGCGGTCGTGACCGCGCTGCCGCTGGACGGCGTGCGCATCCTCGACCTGAGCGGCGTGTGGGCGGGCACGTTCTCGACCGTGCTGCTGGCCGACCTGGGCGCGGAGGTGCTGAAGCAGGAGAACCAGTTCGTGTGGCAGCCGAACACGCGGGCGGTGCCCGGTCCGCGCATTCCGGCGGCCATGACGCGCTCGGGGCCGGGCTGGATCACGGGCTTCCCCAACGGCGATCCGGGCGAGCGGCCCTGGAACTACCACCCCATGTTCGTGAGCCTCTACCGCAACAAGCGCAGCTTCACGCTGGACATCCGCCGCCCCGAGGGGAAGGCGCTGCTGGGGCGGCTGGCGGCCATCTCCGACGCGGTGCTGGAGAACAGCGCCGTGGGCACGATGGAGAAGCTGGGCATCACCTGGGAGTGGCTGCGGGAGCAGCGCGAGGACATCATCTTCCTGCGCGCGCCGGGCTACGGGCTGACGGGGGAGTACCGCGAGGCGCGCACCATGGGGGCGCACCTCGAGGGCACCATGGGCCACCAGCTCCTGCGCGGCTACGCGGGCGGCGACCCCAACACGAACAGCGGCATCTTCGCCGCCGACTACATCGCCGCGGCCCAGATCGCGCTGGCCCTCATGATGGCCATCTGGCACCGCAACAACACGGGCCGCGGGCAGTTCATCGAGATGGCGCAGGCGGAGAACGCCGCCGCCATGTTCGCGCAGGCCTACCTGAACTACAGCCTCAACGGCGAGGTGGAGCGCGCCATCGGCAACCGCTCCATCTACGCCGCCGACGGCGTGGCCCCCTGCGGCGTCTACCCCTGCCGCTCCGAGGGCGGCGCGGAGACGGGCGACGACCGCTGGATCGCCATCACCGTGACGGGCGACCGCGAGTGGGAGGCGCTGCGCTCGGTCATGGGCGATCCCGAATGGGCGCGCGCGCCGGAGCTGGCCACGGCGGCGGGCCGCGCCGGGCAACAGGACCTGCTGGACGAGCGGCTGGCGGCGTGGACGGCCGGGGTCGAGGACCTGGACCTGTTCGCGCGGCTGCAGGAGGCGGGCGTGGCCGCGGCCCCCGTGCTGGACTCCTCGCGCGTGCTCGACAACCCCCACGCACAGGCGCGGGGGCTGTACGTGCCGCGCGAGCTGGCGCGCGAGGACATCGGCGTCTACCGCTACCCGCGCCCGCTGTACGAGTTCCCCGATTCGCCCGGCGGCATCCGCCTCCCGCCCGTGGCCTTCGGGCAGGACAACGAGTACGTCTACCGCGAACTGCTGGGCGTGAGCGACGAGGAGTACCAGCGGCTGACGGACGAGGGGCACATCGCCACGGCCTTCAGCGACACGCTGTGAGGGCGGCGCTCCCGGCCATCGTTGGGGAGCGCGGCGCGCGCTGCGGGCGCGTGCGCTGAGGCATGGCGGACGCGATCCTGGCGGCGGTGGTCGGGCTGGGGCTGGGCGCGTTGGCGGCGGGCGCGCTCGATCTGACGCGCCGCTCCGCCGATGCGTGGAAGGGGCCCGCGCTGCTGACCGCCGTCCTCGCCGCCGCCGTGGCCGCGGGCGTCTTCCTCGGCGACTGGTTCCGGCTCACCGTCGCCACGACGACGGGCGAATCCAGCGTGACCACGGGCATCGGCTCCGGCGTCTGGTTCCTGATCGCCGTGGCCGTGGCCACGGCGGCGGGCGGAGCCGTCCTCTGGCGGCGGGATCGCGGGGCATCGACGCCCGAGGCCGTCAATCCCGCCCGCCCGCTCAGCCCCCGGGAACTGTGGCGGCCGAAGGAGGCGGGCGACTGCTGGGTGCTGGTCACGGGCGCGCCGCGTTCGGGCAAGACGGCGCTGATCGCGCGCATGGTCGCGTCCGGGTACGTCCAGCTGGCCGCGCCCGTCCGCCACGGCGAGGGGGACGGGCTGTACGCCACGGAGCTGCTGGCGCAGGGGGCGGACGGCGGCACGCGGCGGCTACGTTTCTGGAAACACACGCGGGAGAGGGAGACGGACCTGCCGGGGCGGCCCGCGGCGGGCGACCTCGACGGCGTCGTGCACGTGATCGACGCCACGCGCGTGCGGGGCACGGCGGACAGCTTCCCGCCAGCCGTGCGCACGGGGGACGCCATCGACGCGGACGCGGGGACGCTGGAGCTGGCCGCGTGGCTGCCGAGGGGCAGGCCCGTGTGGCTGGCCATCACGAAGGCGGACCTGCTGCGCCTCTCCATCGCCCCCGAACTGGTGGGGAGACTGGAGGTGGGGCCCGGCTGGCGCGAGCAGCTGCGCAACCTCGCGCCCGGGCAGCGGGCCGAACTGGCGCGGAGCATCGGGGCCGCCGAGCACGGGGGCGATACGGCCCACGACGGGCGAGCGCCGTTCGAGCGGGGGCAGGGCAGCCCCTTCCTCGTCTACGCGGGCCGTGGCGACGCGGGCGACGGCGCGTTCGGCGGCGCGGGAAGCGCGGGGCTCATTGGCGCCATCGTCGATACCCTTGCGCCGGACATGAAGGTGCCGGACATGAAGGAGCACACCATTGGCTGATCCCGAAGGGCCGAGGACCTACTCGCAGCAGGTGCGGAGGCTGGCGGATGAGATGGGCGTCGATCTCGACGAGGTCGAGGGCACGGGCCCGCGCGGGGGCGTCACGCTCACCGACGTGCGCGAGGCGGCCTCGCGCGCCGCCAGCGACGCCAGCGATGCGAAGGACGACGACATGGACGCACAGCCGGAGCCCGACGAGGGGGAGATTGACTCCGTGGCCGCCGCCGAAAGCGAGCCTCAGCCGGACAGGCGGGAACTCTGGGAGCGCTGGACCGACGAGCTCAGGGGCTACGGGAACCGTCTGACGAGCGCGGGGGAACCCACGCTGGGCGGGATCGTCCTCGCGCACGCGATGCGTGCCCGGGACGTTGGCGAGGGCAGGCGGCCTCCGCCCGTGATGGCGCTGCCCTCGTCGATCGACCCGGCGATGGTGGGAAGGACGCTGGCGTCGGCCGGCACCCTGCGGCGCCTGGAGCGGGTGCTGGAGGTGGTGCGGAACATCCTCATCTTCGTGCCCGTGCTCATCGCTTGGGCGCATATCGCCAACGAAGGGCTGGATAACCTCGGAGACCTGCAGGGCACGGCTGGCACAGTCGCCGGTTTCATTGCCGCTCTGATCGTCGCGCATGTCGCGCTGGGCGTGATGCGGCAGCGGCGTGAGGCCCGTGCCGAACGCATCGCGCGCGAATTCGCCACGTCGTTGGCGGCGATGGAGATGTCGCTCCCGGCCCGTGCGGACGGCGCGGAGAGCGCCATCGCCGCCTTCGCGCAGGTGGGGGCCGAGCTGACCGCCAGCCTGCGGGGCGCTGGCGAGTCGCTCACGGCGGCGCGCGGCGTGCTGGATCGGATGGCGCGCACGGTCGAGCAGCAGGACGAACAGGTCGGCCAGATGCTGACGCTGCTGAAGCCGATCGCGCGCATCGGGGAGCAGATGGGCGGCGTGCAGGCGGAGCTGCGGGACGTGACCGCCCAGCTGGGCGAGACCGCGCGCACGCTGGACGACATCCGGCAGAACCTCGCGCCCACCGCGGAGCAGCTGGCGGGCGCGGCCAGCGCGCTGGGCGGGCTGACGGGCCAGCTGGACGCGACGGGCAAGCAGCTGGAGCGTGTGGGCGAAGTGTTCGGAGGCAGTTTCGAGTCGCTGGACTTGACGGCGAAGAATGTCGAAGCGCTCACGCAGGCCCTCAACACCGTGGCTGCGCGGGTGCTGGAGGAGCTGGACAACGGGAGCAGGGCCGGTGGATGACGAGGGCATCGGCATCGCGGGCTGGCTGTTCGCCGACCTGATGCTGGTGCTGGCGCTGGTGTTCGTGGTCGTGGGCCGCGGGGACGCAGACGACGCCGAGGCGGTCGCGCCCACGCCTACGGTCACGGCCACGGCGACCGCCACGCCTACTCCGACACCGACTCCCACCCCAACACCTACCGCTACGCCGACGCCTACTCCTACCCCAACGCCCACGCCGACTCCTACGGCCACGCCGACACCCGTGAACGAGTGCGTCTCCCAAGCGGACCCGGACATCGCGTTCGACCAGATCATCGTGAACAGCCCCAACAACGTCGCTTCGTGGGAGAACATCATCGGCGGCAAGATTCGGACGAGCGTCACGGTCGGAGAAATGGACGCGGCCTTTGGCGACGAGGAGATCGACGAACGCAGCGTGCTAGATTACCTGCGAGACAAGCGGATGGACGGTTTCCAAATCGCAGTCATCCAGACGTTTTCTTGGAATGGCGTCATCGGCTTGGCCGCGCTTTCTGGTTCGACTGCGCTTTCCAGAAACATCAACGAGACATTCTTCTGCTCGTTTGCACCTCAACCCGCTGGATGCGTCGGGCACGCGGTTGAGACGGACAAATTCCCTGACATCTTCGTGGGCGGTGCCGAAGAGACATGGACGAAGCGCAGCGACGGGTACTACAGCAGGGGTGGCCTGAAGGCGAACCAGTCGCGCATCGGCATTCTCTTCGTGAAGCCACCGGGCGAGGACTGCGAGCGGCCCTAACCGTCCGCCTGCTTGGGGGGGCGGCGCTCGAAGCGGATGCCGGACTTGGCGGCGGGCGTGCCGCGCCAGTCAATGCCGCCGTTCGCGGTACGTCGCGCGCGCACCACCATGGGCCCGGCGATGAAGCCCCACAGCATGACGCGACGGGGCGCGCCGTCCGCGCCATCGGGAGCCGTGGCGCGCCAGGCGAACACGCCTCCGTGCACGAGATCGTGGGTGAGGAACTGGAGAGCGGGATCGGCGTCGGGGACGCGGAGGTCGATGGGCGCTGCCGTGTCACCCTTGTCGTTGTAGGGCTGGGGCTGGCGCACGGAGATGGCGCTGACGATGACGATGGCGGCCAGCACGCCGAGGATGATGAGGATTGCCAGGAGGATGGGGCTGATGCCGCCGCCCTCTTCCGGCTCCTCCACGACGGGCGGCGGCGCGGGCGTGGGGGTTGGCGGCGGGACGGCGGTGGCGGTCGGCGTGGGCGCGACGGTCGGCGTCGGCGTGGGCGCGGGGGTTGGCGTGGCGGCGGGCGGCGCGGCGTAGACGCCGGCGGCGATGGCGGCGCTGGCGACCTGGATGCGACCCCGGCTCCCGCCCAAGTCGAGGTAGAGCGTGACCTCGGACGCGCCCGCGTCCGCCCGTATCGTGACCGTGAACTCGCGTCCATCCGCGACATGCTCCAGATTCACCCGCTGGACGGCGATCGCCCCCTCGACCTGTAGCACGGCCTCGTAGTCCTGATTCGCGACGCCGCTAACGCGCACCCTGCAGTCATCCTCCTCGTCCTCCTTCTTACAGGTGGCGTCCGTCACGACGGTCAGGGGAAGCGTGAGCTCCTCGGCATCGTCGTCCCACGCGGGTTCGCCAACATCGAAATTGGCCACCGTGTAATCGACGAACACAGCGGCGTCGGGCGCGGGCGTGGCGGCTTCCAGCGTCAGCTGATAGGGGCCTCGGTAGGGGCGGTCGTCGAAGCGCCATCTGTGGATGCCGCCTTCGCGCTGGCGGAATTCGTCGGGCGGGCCAGCCGCATCGGAGCGCCAGAGGTCGCGCGCGTCGTCCACGACCGTGACGCCGCCGTCCGGCACGCCGGTGACGAGAAATTGCACGCCCGTGAGGCCGCCGGGGATGTCGCAGGTGAAAGGCTCGCCCTCGGCCACGCGCTCGCAGAGGTCGATGTCGGGGTAGGCGCCGAGGATGAGGTCGGCGAGGCCGTCGGCGTCCAAGCTGCGCACGACGCGGTCGCAGGGGCCGTCGGGGGCGCAGCCCGCGGCGCGGCGCCAGTAGGGGGCGGCGCGCTCGAACCACTGGTCGCGCTGGTCGAGGCCGATGACGACGAGCGTGACGCGCGCCTGCCGGTTGAGGTTGGCCCAGACCGAGCCCAGCGCGCACAGGTAGGCGTCGGCGGCGCCGGTCTCGCGGCTCTCGGCGAAGGCGTCCGCGTCGACCGTGGCGGGGCAGTCGGCGGCGTCCGGCGCGTCGGCGAAGCGCAGGGCGTCGGCCACGGGCGCGGGCGCGCCGTCGGTGACGAGCACGACGAGGCGGCGCGCGTCGGGGGAGGCCGCCGTGCCCGCGCCCGTCGCGTCGGGGCAGCCGGAACCGGCGGGCGCGGCCTGCCCGGTGACCGTCTGCCACGCCCGGCAGAGGGCGCCGCGGAAGTCGGTTGCGCCGCGGCTGGCGGCGGCGTCACGCGCGGCGCGCAGCCCGTCCGCGAGGGCGGCGTCGCGCACGGAGACGAGCGGGGTGTGCACGACGGCATCGAGGCCGAAGGAGAGCGCGCCGAGTTCGACGCGGCGCGGGTCGTCATCGGCGAGGAACTGGCCGAGCACCTCGACGAGGCCGATGACGCCGTCGTAGCGCTGCTTGCGCGGGTCGCTGCCGTTCGCGCCGAACATGGAGCCGGAGTCGTCGATGGCGAAGACGACGTGGGTGGCGGGGGCGTCGCCGCCGCCCTGCGCGCGCGCGCCGCCCACGCCCGCGAGGAGCGCGACCAGCGCGAGCGCGAGGACGGCGGCGCGCATCACTGGAGCCAGGTCTGGCGGATGTCGCGGCGCTCCTTGCCGTTGAGGAGACGGCGCATGGCGCGTTCCCAGCTCTCGCGCACGGCGCTGTCGCCATTCTTCATCAGCGCGAGATCCTCTTCGAGAACGCGGATCATGCCCGCGCAGTCGTCGTCGATGTCGCCCTCGTACCACTGATGCACGGCGGCGTGCTGGATGCGGGCGACGAGCTGCGAATCGTTCGCCCATTCGCCCTTGAGCAGCCTGGCGCCCGGGAAGGGCCCGACGCCCTCTCCCCCGCCGACGATGGGCGTGCCGTCGAAGCGCATGAAGTCGCAGAAGGCGTCGAAGGCGATGACGCTCGCGCGCCCCTGGCCGAACAGCGGGTCGGCAATGCCGCCGAGGGCGTACTCGACGAGGCCAATGGCCGCATCGCCGAGGCTGAGGCGCACGATGGTCTGGGCGCCCGGCCCCGCTCCCTCGACGTGCTGGACGATGTGCCCGCGGGCGCGCAGCAGATGGAAGAGCTCGGCGTAGGTCGGCCCCTGCGTATCGAGGTCGCTGCCGAGCAGGCGGGCGATGACGGCGGGCGCGAGCGGCTCGACGATCCCGCCCAGCTCCAGCTTCGTGGCCGCCAGCAGCTCGGGGATGACGGTGAAGCAGGTCTGGTTGGCCGTGGCCTGATCGGGAGCGCCGGGGTCGGCGTCGTAGTAGGTCTTGAGGGCCGCGCCAGCCTCGACGGCGCTGCTGATGACGTTGGGCGCCCAGGGCTGGCCCCCGTCGTCGGCCCAGAGGTCGAGAAAGACGAGCTGTTCGCCGAGCGCGCCCACGTCCTTGCTGTCCTCGGCGTAGTGCATGAGCGCATTGCGCTTCGCGGGATTGAGCAGAGGGTGCTGGAGTGCGGCGTTGAAGCGGGCGCGGATGGCGGAGCTGCCCGCGTACATCTGGCGGAAGACGGGGGCGGTGGCGGGCACCAGCAGGTCGACGGAGGGGGGACGCGGGAAGTCGATGTTGTTCAGCCGGGTCACGAGGGCCACGGTGGCGGCGTCCTCGCCTCCCTCGCAGCGCTGGAGGGCGACGTCGAAGTCCTTGGGCAGGTTCTCGCCGAGCTTCCAGTTGACCAGCCCCCAGACGGCATCCTTCCAGCTGTTGGCGATGTCGGTGGCGACAACGTCGCCCGCCCCGATATCGGGATCGATGGCATTGAGCATAGTCTGCACATCGACGGACGCGGGCGTGACCTGAGCGTCATCGCTATCGAGCTGCTCAATGCGAACGTCCAGCGCGCACACCTTGCCCTTGGGGTCGAGCGTGGCATCGACGCGCAGGCGCCTGGCGATCTCGGGCACGATTTCGTCGGCGATACCCACATCGGCCGCGATGCAGTCGCCGACGGTGGCCTGAACGAAAGCGGGCTTGGCGGCAGTGCTGACCACTTCGGCGGCCGCCTCGGCGCGAAGCCCGTCGTAGAGCTGATCGAGCCTGTCGACGTAGGCCCGGGCGGACTCGATCTGGCTCCGCAATTCGCGGAAGAAGGCGGAGACGCCATCTCGTCCGCGCAGCTCCTCATGGAGCCAGTGGAGGGCTCGCACGCGATCCTGATCGGCGTAGGCGGCGAAGAGGCGATCCTCGGCCGCTTTGCGCCGCTCGCGCGGGCGGGCGGCGTTCCCGGCGGAGCGCGAGAAGAGCGCTTCCACGATCCTCCAGACGATAATGGCGAGGAGGGCCCCGCCGACCCAGACGAGGATTTCGGAGAGGGACGTGCCCGCGAATTCGCCGAAGCGAGAGATGCCGTCCCAGACGGGACTGAGACCCAGCACGAACGCGAAGAACAGCCCAGCGGCAGCGCCATAGCCGATGAGGCGCTGCCACAACTTGAGGCCGACGTTCACGGGGTCGGGTTTGTCGAGCTTGTTCTCGCAGGTCTTGATGCGATCACTGGCCTTGGGCACGGTATTGCCGGGGATGAAGTTGGCCTCGCCGACGCGCTGCTCAAGCTTCTTCGCATCCTGTTCGAGGCGATCCAGCCGCGCGCGCACATCCTCGACGCCCTCCGGCCTGCCGTCATCGCCGCCGCTGAGCCACTCGTCGAAGACCTTCCGCTTGAGCCATGCCGCGAAGGCCCGCTCTTCTCCGGCGCGCATCGTGGCGCGGGCGGCCTCAAGCCTTTGCTGGTTGGCATGGGCAACCTTTTCGAGGCCATCGAACAGCTGGCGCTGATACCTCCCCCAGTCGGCATCGTTACCGTCGTAGTTGGGTCCCGGGATCTGGGCGCCACGGGGCACGGAGGCATAGGTCTCGACGCTCGCCTCCCCATGGATGCGCTCGGCGAGGGTTCCGGCGGCGGCGTCATCCAGCGGCGTCCAGGCAGTGCCCAGGGAGAGGGCGGCGGGACGCTGCTCGAAGAACCAGGCGCCGAGCGGGCGCGCGGTGCCGCCGTCAACGTAGTCGAGCAGGGAGACCGAGGAGCCAGTCGTCGCGCCGCCCGCGGGGACCGGGCGAGCGGCGCGCAAGCGCTCGTAGGCGCTCATGAGGACGCCGGAGACGAGCTTGCGCTGGAGGCGGAGGCGCGGGTACTCGATGGCGGTGACGGCGCCGACGGACTGTAGGGGATGGGCGCCGGTTTTGCCGCGCAGCTCCTCGGCGGTGTTGTCGGCGCTGAGGATGCGGAGCAGCGCGCCCGCCTCCTCGAAGGCGTCGGACGGATCGTTCCCGTCGCGCCCGCCGAACCAGTAGACGCGGTTGAAGAGCTCCTGCCCCGGGGCGTAGGCGAGGCCCTTGTCGGTGGCGGGCAGCAGCCGCGGGGAGAATCCCTTCTGCGCCTGCGGGTCCACGCCCTGCAGGAAGGAGAGCTCGCGGAACATGGCGTAGGTGCCGGAGCGGCCCTTCGCGGCGAGTTCCGCGCTGTTCGGGTTGCCCCTGAGCACGGACGCGAAGGCGGTGGGCGTCACGGCGAGCAGGGTGAGGATGGCGTTCGGGTACTCGGCCCTGAGCCAGAGGGCGAGGGGGATGACCGTGCCCGCGCCCGTGCCGCCGGCGGTGGAGGTCACGAGGTTGATGTTGACGCGCGTCTCGCCGTCGCTCCCCTCGACCCGGGCCTCGCGGACGCGATTCGCGATGAGGGTGCGGAGCCGCCTCCCGTCGCCCGCGCCGGCGATGGCCAAGCGGGAGTCGAAGAGGGCGGAGAAGACGGTGAGGCCGTGGCCGCGCAGGGCGTAGAGGCCGCGGGTGGGCGCGGGATTTTCGGCGATGCCCTTGCCCACGTCGACGAGGACGGAGTGTTCGGGGGAAGTTCGCGGGCCGGGCGCGTCGTCCGCGGGGCCGAGCTCGCGGCCGGGTTCGAGTTCCGCCCAGCGGCGCGCGACGTCGCCCACGCTGTTGATGGCGTCCTGGGCGGGGTGGACGAAACCGCGCAGGTCGACGCCGGAGCGCCTGGTGCCGTCGAGGTCGAAGGCGACGGGCTCGCTGATGCTGAGGCCGTAGAAGTCGCGGCTGTCCTGGATGTCCTCGGCGATGTGCTTGCCGGTGCCGCCGAGGAAGATGTTCACGGTCCCCATGGGGCCCTCCCTGTGCGCGCCCTCGCGCCTATTCGAGGTTGTCCAGTTCGGAGATGGAGATGAAGACGGTAAATTCGCTGGGGTCATCCGTGTCGTCCGTTCTGAGGGAGAACGAGACGACGGCGAGGGCGTTCCCGCACTCATCCACCAGCGGCCCACCGCTCATGCCACGGTTAACGTCCGCAGCGGTCTCCACGATCGCGATGCCGTCGTCGGTAGTGAGCACGGCGGAAACGACGCCGCGGCTGGTCTGGAGCGTGCCGTCCTCAATGCTGGACCACGGGTAGCCGAAGACGCGCACATCAATGTCCGTATCGCCCTTGGAGAGAATACGCCGATCAAGGGCGGCGTCGATTGGCTCCGCGCGCAGCTTGGCGATATCGCGTTCGGTACCGTACTGCGAATACGAACCAATCCTGTCGATGGTGGCGGAGAGGCGCTGGTCGCCCGCTCGGAGGGTGATGGTACGGGCAGGCCGACCAGCGTCGTCCTGAATGACGTGGGCGGCAGTGACGTAGTCGCCTCCGCCAACGTGGAAGGCCGTGCCGCGATTGGGCAGATCGCCGCCGACGTCGGCCACAACTTCGACGATGGCGGCGCGCACGTTCGCGGCATGGTCGCCAAAGTCGCATTCATCCGTGTTGGCGACGGCGGGCGCGGGCGCCGTGGCGGTCGGGGAGGGGGTGGCGGTGGCGACGGGCGTCGGCGTGGCCGTGGCGGTAGCGGCGGGCGCGGGCGTGACCACGGGAACGGGCGTGGGGGCGGGCACGGCGTCGCCGCCGCTATCGTCGATAACGGTTTTCCAGACGATGAAGGCGATGATCGCGACGGCGATGATGGCCAGCTCGTCGAGCGACGGGGCGCGCCAGAAAGACACGGGGCGGCAATCCTACCCGCTGGACTCCTCGCGGGCAATCGCGCCCGGCAGCAGCGGGGAGGGGGGGCCGTGGGCGCGCGCGTCGAGGCCGGCGAGCGGGTCGGGCGGGGCCAGCGGCGCCTCCGCCAGCGTGACGATGGGGAGGTCGGGGTAGCGGGCGCGCAGAAAGCGCAGGTTCTCGCGCTCGACCACGCCCGCGCGGCGCGGGTAGCCGCTTATGACAAGCAGTTCGACGGCGAGGCCGCGGCGTTCGGCGGCTTCGAGCGTGAGGGCGGTGTGGTTGAGCGTGCCGAGCGCGGGGCGCGCGACCACCACGAGGGAGGCGTCGAGCGTGGCGGCGAACGCGGCCATGTCGGTCGCGCCGTCGATGGGCACGAGCAGGCCGCCCGCGCCTTCCGCCAGCACGACGTCGCGGTCCCGCGCCAGCGCGCGGCATTCGGCGAGGGCGGCGGGCACGTCGATGGGCGTTCCCGCGCGCTCGGCGGCGATGGAGGGCGCGAGCGGCTCGGGCAGGGAGACGAGCGTGCGGATGGCGACGGTCGTTCCGCGCAGGGCGGCGCGGTAGAAGGCCTCGTCGCCGTCGCGGGCGGGGTCCGCCGCGCCCGTCTGGAAGGGCTTGACGAGGGCCACGCGGGCGTCGCGGGCGAGCGCGCGTGCGAGCCAGGCGGCGGCCACGGTCTTGCCCACGCCCGTGTCCGTGCCGGTGACGAAGAGGATGCGTCCGCTCATGGGGGCGGCGGCAGGGCGGCGAGGGCGCGGTCGATGGCGGCCTCGTCGTGCGTGGCCATGAGGTTGAAGCGGATGCGGGCGGTGCCCTCGGGCACGGTGGGCGGGCGGATGGCGCGCGCGAGGACGCCCGCATCGCGCAGGCGGCGCTCGGCGGCCAGCGCGGCCTCGGCGTCGCCGAGCAGCAGGGGCACGATGGGCGTCTCCGAGTCCGACGGGGGATGGCCGGCGGCGATCAGGCCCTCGCGCAGGCGGCGGGCGAGGGCGTCCAGCCGCGCGCGCCGTTCGGGTTCGGCGGCCACGACGTCGAGGGCGGCGAGCGCGGCCCCCACGCTGGCGGGCGGCAACGCGGTGTTGAAGATGAAGGGGCGCGAGCGGTTGACGAGGTAGTCGACGACGGCGGCCCCGGCGACGACGAATCCGCCCGCCGAGCCCAGCGCCTTCGAGAGCGTGCCCACGATGACGATGCCGTCGGGGTCGACGCCGGCGCGCGCGATGGCGCCCTCGCCGCCGGGGCCGAGCACGCCCGTGGCGTGGGCCTCGTCGAGCACGAGGATGGCGTCGTGGCGGCGGGCGATGGTAGCCAGCGCGGGCAGGGGCGCGACGTCGCCGTCCATGCTGAACACGGTCTCGCTGACGATGAGGCGGCGGGGCGCGGACGAGGCGGCGATCAGCTCGGCGAGGTGATCGGCGTCGCGGTGGCGGTAGACGCGCGTGTCCGCGCCGGAGAGGCGGCAGCCGTCGATGATGGAGGCGTGGTTGAGGGCGTCGCTGAAGATGGCGTCGCCGGGGCGGGCGAGGGCGGTGAGCGCGCCGAGGTTGGCGAGGTAGCCGGAGGAGTAGAGCAGCGCCGCCCCGCCGCCCTTGAGCGCCGCCAGACGGCCCTCGAGGCGGTCGTGGAGGGGCGTGGAGCCGCAGAGCAGGCGGGAGGCGCTCACGCTCGCGCCGTACTCGCGGGCGGCGGCGGCGGCGGCGGCGGTCACGCGCGGGTCGTTGGCGAGGCCGAGGTAGTTGTTGGAGGTGAAGTTGAGCAGCTCGCGCCCGTCGATGCGGAGGCGCTCGCCCTGCCCGCCGTCGGGCGTGAGGACGGCGCGGCGCAGGGAGCGGCCTTCAAGCGCGGCCAGCTCGGCCTCCAGCGCCGCCGTCCAGCCGCTAGCCGCGCGCGATTCGGTCGAGGCCATGGGCGACCGCCTCCACGATGCGCTCGACCTCGTCCTCCTTGATGGAGAGGGGCGGCATGAGCACGACCACGTCGCCGAGGGGGCGGATGAAGACGCCGCGTTCGCGGGCGGCGAGACAGACGCGCCAGCCCGCCTCGCGTTCGGGCGACGGGGGGGCGCGCGTCTCGCGGTCGGCGACGAGCTCGATGCCGGTCATGAGGCCCTGGCGGCGCACCTCGCCGACGAGGGGGTGCGGGGCCACGCGCTCGGCGAGCAGCTCGCCGAGCAGTTCGGCGCGGGCGCGTCCGCGGGCGAGGACGTCGGTGGTTTCGAACAGGTCGAGGCTGGCGAGGGCGGCGGCGCAGCAGACGGGGTTGCCCGCGTAGGTGTGGCCGTGGAAGAGCTTGCGCTCCTCGCCGCCGAGGAAGGCGCGGTACACCTCCTCGGTGGCGACGGTGGCGGAGAGGGGCAGGTAGCCGCCCGTGATGCCCTTGCCCGCGACGGCGATGTCGGGCGTGACGCCCTCGAGGTCGCAGGCGAACATGGCGCCGGTCTTGCCGAAGCCGGTGGCCACCTCGTCGGCGATGAGGAGGACGCCGAATTCGTCGCAGAGGGCGCGGATGGCGGCGAGGTGGCCCTCGGGGGCGACGATGATGCCGCCCGCGCCCTGCACGCGCGGCTCGACGATGACGGCGGCCACCTCGCCGCCGCGGGCCTCCAGCAGGTCGCGCAGGGCGTTCACGCAGGCGTCCGTGCAGGCGGGCGCGGCGGCGCAGCGGGCGCAGCGGTAGCGGTAGGCGTTGGGGAAGCGCAGCGGCTCGAAGAGGAAGGGCGCGTAGACGTCGCGGAAGGGGCCCGCGCCGCCCACCGCCGCGGCGCCGATGGTGTCGCCGTGGTAGGCCATGTCCAGCGCCACGATGCGGCGGCGTTCGGGCTGGCCGCGGTTGGCCCAGTACTGGAGCGCCATCTTCAGCGCGACCTCCACGGCGGAGGCGCCGTTCTCGCTGAGGAAAACGCGCGAGCGCCCGGGGAAGTGGGGCAGCAGGCGGCGGCCCAGCTCGATGGCGGGCTCGTGCGTGATGCCGAGCAGGGTGCTGTGCTGGAGGCGCGCGGCCTGCTCGCGGATGGCGTCCACGAGGTGGGGATGGCCGTGGCCGTGCACGTTCGCCCAGAGCGAGGCCACGCCGTCGACGTACTCCGCGCCGCCGGCGTCGATGAGGCGGTTGCCCTCGGCGCGGGCCACGACGAGGCGGGGCTCGCGCTCGAAGCGCGCCATCTGCGTGAAGGGGTGCCAGAGGGGGTAGTGGTCGTCGGCGGGCACGGGCGAATCGTACCGCGCCCGACGCCTGGCGCGAGCGGGGCGTATGCTGCGCGCCGTGGGCGACGCATTCGCGGAACGGCTGACGGAGCTGGTCGGGGCCAGCTTGGCGGGGCGCGATCCGGGCCGCGCGGGGCTGGAATGGCTGCTGGCCGCGCCCGACGACCGCACGCTGGAGATCGTGGCCGCCGTGGGGCGCGTGCGCGAGGCCGCCTTCGGACGGCGCGTGAAGCTGAACCTGCTGCTCAACATCAAGAGCGGCCTCTGCCCGGAGGACTGCCAGTACTGCTCGCAGGCGCGCGATTCGACCGCGCCCATCGCCGCCTACCCGATGGTGGGCGAGGAGACGTTCGTGGCGGCGGCGGCGCGGGCGCGCGAACTGGGAGCCACGCGCCTCTGTCTGGTGGCCAGCGGGCGCGGCCCCACGGAGCGCGAGCTGGCGCGGGTGGCGCGCGGCGTGGAGGCGGTGAAGGCGCGCGACGGGGCCCTGGAGGTGTGCGCCTGCCTCGGCCTGCTGGACGAGGGGCAGGCCGAGCGGCTGGGCGCGGCGGGCGTGTTCGCCTACAACCACAACCTCAACACGAGCGAGGCCTTCTACGGCGAAATCTGCGGGACGCACGGCTTCGCCGACCGCCGCGCGACGGTGGAGCGGGCCAAAGCGGGCGGGCTTTCCCCCTGCTCGGGCGCGCTCTTCGGCATGGGCGAGGGCGACGCCGACGTGCTGGACGCGGGCTACGCCCTGCGCGCGCTGGAGCCGGATTCGGTGCCGGTGAACTTCCTCATCCCCATCGAGGGGACGCCACTGGCGGGCGTGAACGCGCTCACGCCGCGGCGCTGCCTGCGCATCCTCGCCGTCTTCCGCCTGCTCTTCCCGCGCGCCGAGGTGCGCATCGCGGGCGGGCGCGAGACGCACCTGCGCTCGCTGCAGCCGCTGGGCCTGCACCTGGCGAACTCGATCTTCATCGGCGACTACCTGACGACGAAGGGGCAGGCGGCGGAGGCCGACCTGGCCATGATCGCGGACGCCGGCTTCGAGGTGGAGGGCGGCGGCCCCGCGCTTCCGCCCGCGCCCGAGCTGGCGGTGGCGCTCAAGCAGGGCCCGCTGGAATAGGGGGAACGGAATGCGAATCGCGACCTTCGAGACGCGCGTGGTCGAGCTGCCGGGCGGGCGCGGGGAGCTGGGCGAAATCCCCGGCCAGGTGGCGCCCCGCTGCGTCACCCTGCGGCTGCGCACGGACGAGGGCGTGGAGGGCATCGCCTACGCCGCCTACGTGTCGCGCGCCATGATCCCCGCGCTGAAGGCGGCGCTGGACGGCCTCTGCGAGCAGACCGTCGGGCGCGATCCCTTCGATACGGACGCCATCGGGCGCGAGCTGCGCGGGCGCAATGGGGGCGCGGCCCCGGCGGGGCTGGTGACGCGCGCCAGCTCGGCCATCGACGTGGCCCTGTGGGACATCAAGGGCAAGGCGCTGGGGCTGCCCTGCCACCGCCTGCTGGGCGGGGGCGCGGGCCGCGCGCGCGCCTACGGCAGCGGCCACCTCTGGCGGCACTACTCGCTGGACGAGCTGCGCGAATGGGGGCCGCGGCTGCTGGCGGCGGGCTTCACCGCCATGAAGCTGCGCTGCGGGGGCGAGGCCTCGCCCGCCGCCGAGGTGGAGCGCATGCGCGCGCTGCGCGAGGCCGTGGGGCCGGACGCGGACATCATGATCGACGTCAACCAGGGCTGGAGCGCGCACGAGGCCACGGCCAACGGGCGCGCGCTGGCCGAGCACGGCCTCTATTGGCTGGAGGACCCGACGCACCATCAGGATTACGCGGGCATGGCGCGCATCGCGGCGGCGCTGGACACGCCCCTGTGCACGGGCGAATACCACTACGGGCTGATCCCCTTCCGGCACCTGGCGGAGGCGCGCGCGGCGGACATCCTCATGGTGGACCTGTTCCGCGTGGGGGGCTTCACGGGCTACGTGAAGGCGGCGCATCTGGCGGAGGCGTTCAACCTGCCCGTGGTCACGCACCTGGCCACGGAGCTGTTCGCGCAGGCGGCGGCGGGCACGAACACGCTGCTGCTGGAGCACGTGCCGTGGGCCTTCCCCCTCTTCGAGGAGACGCCGCGCGTGGAGGACGGCATGGTCGTCCCGCCCGAGGGGCCGGGGCTGGGGCTGCGCTTCGACGAGGCGGCCCTGCGCGCGCTGGCGGTGGACGAATAGCGCGTTAACCCGCCCGCGCGGCCCCATCGTCCATATACTGGGGGCAGGCCGCGCGGGGCCAGGACGGAAGCGCGTGACGACGCCCATTCGGCGGCAGTACCTCGACCTGAAGCGGCGGCATCCCGGCGCCATCCTCTTCTTCCGTCTGGGCGATTTCTACGAGACGTTCGACGCCGACGCCGAGGTGGTGGCGCGGGAGCTGGAGATCGCGCTCACCACGAAGGTGATGGGCAAGGGCCTGCGCGTGCCGCTGGCGGGCGTGCCCGTGCAGAGCATCGAGGGGCACGTGGCCACGCTCGTGAAGCGCGGCCACCGCGTGGCCATCTGCGAGCAGATGGCGGACCCGGCCACGGTGAAGGGCATCGTGCCGCGCGAGGTGGTGCGCACGGTCACGGCGGGCACGGTCACGAGCGAGGCCGCGCTGGAGGCGGACGCCCCCAACGAGCTGGCGGCGCTGGCCGAGCGCGGCGGGCGGCGCGCGCTGGCGCTGGCGGAGGTGACGACGGGCGAGGTGCGCGTGGCCGAGGGCGAGACGGCGCTGGCGGAGCTGGCCCGCGCCGCCCCCGCCGAGCTGCTGGTGGAGGACGCCTCCGGCGGGACGGGGAGCGTGGAGGTGGAGCGCCCGCGCCTGAGCGCGGCGGTGGCGGCGGCGCTGGTGGCCGACCAGTATGGCGAGGCCGCGCCGGAGACGCTGCTGGGGAGCGAGGCGGCGGTGGCGGCGGTGGCCCACCTGCTGGCCTACCTCGGCGAGGTCTACCCGGCCGCGGCGGGCGCGCTGGGGCGCGTGCGCACGCTGGCGGGCGAGGAGACGGCGACGCTGGACGGGCGCACGCTGGCGAACCTGGAGACGCTGCCCGCGGGCGACGGGCGGCCCTCGCTCTTCGCCGTGCTCAACCGCACGCGCTCGGCCATGGGCGCGCGCCTGCTGCGGCGCTGGCTGGCGCGCCCGCTGCGCGACCCCGCGCCGCTGGCGGAGCGGCACGACGCCGTGGACTGGGCGCTGGCGTCGCCCATCGAGCGGGAGCGGGGGCAGGCCGTGCTGCGCGGCATCCCCGACGTGGCGCGCCTCTGCGGGCGGCTGGGCACGCGCCACGTGTCGCCGCGCGAGCTGGCCTCCCTGCGGCTGGGATTGCGCGCCGCGCTCGACCTGGGGGCGCTGCTGGAGGGGACGGAGGCGCCGCCCCTGCTGAAGCGCGCGCAGGCGGCGCTGGCGGGCGTGGCCGAGCCGCTGCTGGCGCTGGACGGGACGCTGGCGGAGGACCCGCCCGCCACCTTCGAGGAGGGGGGCGTGATCGCGCCCGGCCACGACGCCGAGATCGACAGCCTGCGGAACTCGGCGCATTCGGCGCGCGAGGCGCTGCTGGGGCTGGAGGCGGCGGAACGCGAGCGCACCGGCATCCGTTCCCTGAAGGTGGGCCAGAACCGCGTCTTCGGCTACTACCTGGAGGTCTCCAGCGCCAACGACTCGCTCGTGCCCGAGCGCTACCAGCGGCGGCAGACGCTGGTGGGGGCGGAGCGCTACGTGACGGAGGAGCTGAAGGAGCTGGAGAGCGGCATGGCCACCTCGCGCGAGCGGCTGGCGGCGCGCGAACGGCAGGCCTTCGAGGCGCTGGTGGAGCGGCTGGCGCACGGGCTGGCGGCGCTGCAGGAGGCGGCCGAGGGGCTGGCGGCCATCGACGTGGCGCTGGGGCTGGCGGAGGCGGCGGCGGAACGCGGCTGCGTGCGCCCCTCCTTCGGCGAGCGGCTGGCCGTGCGCGGCGGGCGGCACGCGGTGGTGGAGGCGGCGCTGGGGGCGGGGCGCTTCGTGCCCAACGACTGCCTGCTGGAGGGGGAACGGCGCATCCTGCTGCTGACGGGGCCGAACATGAGCGGCAAGTCGACCTACCTGCGGCAGGTGGCGCTGATCGCACTCATGGCGCAGGCGGGGGCCTTCGTGCCGGCGGAATCGGCGGAGCTGCCCCTGTTCGACCGCATCTTCACGCGCATCGGGGCGCACGACGACCTCGCCGCCGGGCATTCGACCTTCATGGTGGAGATGGTGGAGACGGCGCAGATCCTGCACCGCGCGACGGAGCGTTCGCTGGTCATCCTCGACGAGGTGGGGCGGGGCACGAGCACCTTCGACGGCATGGCCATCGCGCGCGCGGCGCTGGAGTACCTAGCGGCGCGCCCGGCGGGGTCGCCGCGCACGCTCTTCGCCACGCACTACCACGAGCTGACGGCGGTGGCGGCGGAGCTGCCGCGCGCGGACAACGCGCACGTGGCCGTGCACGAGGACGGCGCCGAGGTGGTGTTCGAGCACCGCATCGAGCCCGGGCCGAGCGACCGCTCCTACGGCATCCACGTGGCCCGTCTGGCGGGGCTGCCGGCGGTGGTGGTGGAACGCGCGCGCACGCTGCTCGACGAACTGGAGCGCGGCGCGGCGACGGCGTCCCCGGACGAGGCGCGGGGCAGGCAGGGCGCGCTCTTCGGCGTGGAGACGGGCACGGACCCGGGGTCGGAGCTGGCGGCGGAGCTGGCCGCGCTGGACCTGGAGGCGATGACGCCGCTGGAGGCGCTGACGCGGCTGGCGGAACTGCGCGCGCGGGCGCGGGAGGGGCGGTGAGCGTTCCGCCCCGCATCCGCCAGCTGCCGCCGGAGGTGGCCGCGCGCATCGCCGCGGGGGAAGTCATCGAGCGGCCCGTGTCGGTGGTGCGGGAACTGCTGGACAACGCCATCGACGCGGGCGCGCGGCGCATCCGCGTGGGGCTGGAGGACGGCGGCCTGCGCGCCATCGAGGTGAGCGACGACGGGCGCGGCATCGCCCCCGACCAGCTGGAGATCGCCTTCGAGCGCCACGCCACCAGCAAGATCGCGGAGGCGGGCGACCTGCGGCGCGTGGCCACGCTGGGCTTCCGCGGCGAGGCGCTGGGGGCCATCGCGGCGGCGGCGGAGGTCGAGATCGTGACGCGCGCGGAGGGGGAGCCGGTGGGCGTGGCGGCGCTGCTGTCGGACCGCCGCGTGGTGCGGCGGGCGGCGCGCGCGGCCCCCGTGGGCACGGCCATCACGGTGCGCGAGCTGTTCGCCAGGGTGCCCGCGCGGCGCGGCTTCCTCGGCTCGGCGGCCAGCGAGGGGCGGCAGATCGCGACGCTCGTCTCGCACTACGCCCTCGCCTACCCGGGCATCGCCTTCCGGCTGGAGGCGGGCCGCCGCCCCTTCGCCACCAGCGGCGACGGCGTCCTGCGCCACGCCGTGGCGGCGGTCTACGGGGCCGAGCAGGGCGCGGCCATGCTGGACGTGGCGCTGACGGAGGGGGACGTCGAGGTCTCCGGGCTGGCGGGGCCGCCCTCGCTCCACCGCGGCAACCGGGGGGGCATCGCCCTGTTCGTGAACGGGCGCTGGGTGCAGAGCGCGGCCCTGCGCTTCGCCGTGGGCGACGCCTACCAGTCGGAGTTGCCCACGGGGCGCTATCCGGTGGCCAGCCTCTCCCTGCGCCTGCCGCCGGACGCGGTGGACGTGAACGTGCATCCGGCGAAGGCGGAGGTGCGCTTCCGCGACCAGCGGGCGGTGGCGCGCACGCTGCGCCGCGCCGTGGTCCAGGCGCTGGAAGGGGCGGCCCCGGCGGAATGGGATCTGCCGGACGAGGCCGAGCGCGAGCCGCCGCCGCCCTCCCGCGCGGACGATGGCGCGAAGGCCCCGACGCTGCGCGAGCGCCTGCTTCCGCCGGGCGAGGGCGCGGACGGCGACGGCGCGCCCTTCATCGCCACGGGGCGGCGGACGCAGCGCGAGACGCTGCCCCTGCTGCGCGTGGTGGGCCAGCTGGCGACCACCTACGTGGTGGCGGAGGGGCCGGACGGGATGTACCTGCTCGACCAGCACGGGGCCCACGAGCGGGTGGTGTTCGACCGCCTGCTGGCGCGTCCGGCGGAGGAGGCGGTGCAGCCACTGCTCGCGCCCGTGCTGGTGGAGCTGGACCGCACGGGCGCGGCCGTGCTGGAGGAGCACGCCCCCCACCTGGCGCGGCTGGGGCTGGAGCTGGAGCCCTTCGGGGACGCCGCCTGCCTCGTGCGGGCCGCGCCCGCGGGCTTCGGCGAGGGCGACCTGGCGAAGGCGCTGATCGCCCTGCTGGAGCAGCTGGGGGAGGACCGCCGCCTGTCCGATCCGTTCGACCGCGCGGCGGCCACGGTGGCCTGCCACGCCAGCGTGCGCGCGGGCATGGCCCTGTCGCTGGATGAGATGCGCCAGCTGATCGACGACCTGGCGGCCACGGCCTCGCCGCGCACCTGCCCGCACGGACGGCCCACGCTCGTGCACGTGCGGCAGGATTCGCTGGACCGGCGGTTCGGACGGTGAACGCCGCGGCCACGGCGGGGATGGCGACGCGCATCGCCGCGCCCGTGGCCAGCGCCGCCTTCACGCTGGCCCTGCCGGTGCTGCTCTTCACCAGCGCCGTGCGCCTGCTGGCCGTGGACACGGCCTTCGCCGAGCGGGGGCTGCGCGAGCACGGCGCGGCGGCGGCCACGGGGCTGGCGCTGGCCGAGCTGGACCGCGCGGCGGGGGCCATCGCGCGTTACTTCGAGGATGACGCGGAGACGCTGCGCATCGTGGTCAGCGACAGGGAGGGGGAGCTGGCGCTCTTCAACGCGGTGGAGACGCAGCACATGCGCGACGTGAAGGCGCTCATGCGCGCGCTCTTCCGCGCCAACGAGGCGGCGCTCGGCTTCGTGCTGGCCTACGCGGGGGCGGCGGTGCTGTGGTCGGGGGAGCGCACGGCGCGGCAGCTGGCCAAACGCACGCTGGCGGCGGTGGGCGTGGGCGCGGCGGCGGCGCTGGCCGTGGGCGCGCTGGCGCTCGCGCTGGGCTTCGACCGGTTCTGGAGCCAGTTCCACGAGCTCGCCTTCACCAACGACTTCTGGCGGCTGGACCCGGCGCGCGACCGGCTCATCCAGATGTACCCGGAGACGTTCTGGCGGGAGGCGTCGCTGATCGCGGGGGGGCTGACGCTGGGGGCGGCGGCGGCGCTGGCGATGCTGGCCGGGGCCTGCCTGTGGTTCACGCGCGCGCCGCGCAAGGGCGCTCGTCCCGCCGACCGTTCAACTGAAGCCAGCACCGCCAGCGGGACGGGCGGGGATCAGGAGGAGCAGCCGCAGCCCCCGCCGCCGCAGGCGCAGCCTCCGCCCGACATGGGGGCGGGCTCGAACTGAGCGGCTTCGGCGCCGTTCCCGCCGCGCGCCACGGCGAACGCGGAGATGGCGCGCTCGGCGCGGTGGCCCGAGGCGCAGGTGGCGGCGGCGGCGGCCTCCGCCATGGGCCTGCGCCGCTCGAAGGTGTCGCGGCAGGTGGGGCAGTAGTACTCGTAGATGGCCATGCGCCCAGTATAGCGTCAGGCGGCGCTGGAGGGGCGGCCGCCGCCGGATTCCTCCGCGCGCGCGGGCTCGGGCGCGAGCGGGGCGGGCACGGGCGACGGCGCCGAGGGCAGGTGCGGCGGCAGCGCGGGCGCGCGCAGATCGTCCTCGATGGCGCGCGTGATGTCGTTGCCCGGGCGCACCCAGCCGCGCGCGCGGGAACGGCGCGGGAACGGGCGCAGACGGCTCGGCCAGCTGGGCATGGGCGCGCGAGGGTAGGGGAACGGCGCGGGGCCGTCAAACGGCGGCGCGTTCGCGTTCGCGGGCTTCGGCGCGGGCGAGGAAGGCGAGGGCGAAGCCGTTGAAGGCGGCGGGGCGCTCGTAGTAGGCGGAGTGCCCGGCGCGCGCCACCTCGAAGAACTCCGCGCCGGGGACGAGCGAGCGGGCCTCGCGCACGAGCGCGGGCGAGGTGATGCGGTCGCGCTCGCCCACGACGAAGGCCACGGGCGCGCCGCCGGCGGCCAGCAGCTCGTGCGTGCTGCCGCGGTAGCCCGGCGGGGGCGGGCCGAGCACGTTGGCCGCGCGGGGCGGGTTGAGCCGCCGGATCTGGTGGTAGAGCAGGGCCAGCGCGGGCTCGTCGCGCGCGAACGACGGCGCGAGGGCGTGGCGCGCGAGGCCGCCCTCGCCCCGCTCGCGGCGCAGCGCCGCCTGCAGATCGCGCACGCGGTCGTTGGTGGCCCCCGCCGTGGTGCCGCAGAGCACGAGCGAGCGGGCGCGTTCGGGCGCGAGGCGCAGCAGTCCGGCCACGGCGCGCCCGCCCATCGACTGCGCGATCACGTGGGCGCGGTCGATGGCGAGGTGGTCGAGCAGCCCGAGGAGGTCGCGCCCGAAGGCCCCGCGGTCGTGCTCCCCGCGGGCGGTGGAGCGGCCCCAGCCGCGCGCGTCGTAGACGGTGCAGCGGTAGCGCTCGGCGAAAACGGGGAGCTGCCGCCACCAGGAGAGGCTGTTGCCGCCCGCGCCGTGGACGAACACGACGTGGTCGCCGTCGGGCGGGCCGTGGCGTTCGTGGTAGAGGCGCGCGCCATCGAGGTCGGCGAAGGGCATGGCGGGAGTCTAGCCCAGCCGCACCGCGTCCATGAACGCTCCATCCATCTCTATGCGCTCGTCCGCCTCGCGCCAGAGCTCGCGCGAATAGCTCGACGGAGGGCCGTGGAACAGCCAGACCGACACGCCTTCCTGCTTCGCGACGGTCACAGCGGGAAGGAAGTCGCCGTCGCCCGCAAGGAGCGCGACATGTGTCATCTGCTGTTTGGCGCTCAACAGCGCGACATCGAGACCCAACAGGAGGTCAACACGCTTCTGCTGGAAGATGGGACGGCCATCATCCCCATAACCTTGTTTCTGAAGGTGCCCCTCACGAACCTGAAACCGGGGAAGAGAGGCAACCGCGTGCGCGAATCGGTCGTAGGCGGACAGGCGGTCGCGCTCCTCGGCCGTCGGGGGGTCTCCCTGGTACGGCGGGCACGTGTAGTAGTAGGTGCGGAACCGATCAACGGCCTCGGGCGACCCCTGCCCAACCCTCCGGCGGATCTCTTCGCCCACCTTGTGGTAGTCCACGCGCGCTCCATCGAAGTGCTGCCTGCAGATGGAGACGATGTAACCACCGTCGATGAAAATCGCCAGACGCGCCATGCCGAACTCCCCCAAGGTAGAAAAAGGCCGACGCCCCGTAGAGCGCCGACCAAATGCTCCACCAACGCCCCGCAGAGCGCTGGGGAAAATGCTACGGCAAGAATAGGGCCGTTCCGCCTTGGTGTCAAACGCGGGCCACGACGTCAGGCGGAGCGGGCGCGGATGGCCTCGCGCAGGTCCGCGTACTTCACCGCGCCACGCCCGGGCGCCTTCTCCACCAGCTGGCACAACGGCTTGAGGCCGATCGTTTTCTGTTCCGGCAGTTCGCGGTCGAGGCTGGCGGTATCGAGGACGTAGAAATTCCACTGGTCGAGATCGAGGGATTGGGCTTGCTCCCGTCGTCGTTTCCCAGCACGCAGAAGACATAGACATCGGCGGCACGCTGCGGCTCCGAGAGTTCGACGCTCTCGTTCGTCTTGGGATCCCAGGACCACTTGCGCGGGGCGATGTCGAAGCGGATGGCCGACGGGCTCGGCTGAGCCTGATGCTGATCCCACGACTGATACCAGGCAGCGCTCTTCACCTCGACCGCAACGGGCTTGCCATCAAACGAGGCGCTAACGTCGTGCGCCGCCCATTCGACGCGCGGTTCGTCCGCCACGCCGAGCGCCTTGGCGACCAGGAACTCGGCCAGCACGCCACGCTCCGTGTTGTCCAGCAGGTCCGACCCAGACCAGCGCCAGTAGTCGAGCAGCGTGAAATCGAGATGCGCGTCGCCCGCGCAGAACGGCTCGTCGCCGCGCAGAGTGGTCATGCTGACAGTATACCTCAGGAGAAGCGGTCGCGGATGGCGATGGCGTCGGGGGCGACCTCGCGGCAGGCGTCGCAGCGGATGCACAGCTCGTCCACGATGGCGTGGCCCGCGCCGTCCGCGACGATGGCGGCGGTGGGGCAGACGGCGGCGGCCTCGGCCAAGGCGGGCGCGGTCGGGTTGGTGATCTCGTACGTGATCATGCCGGGGAGGGAGCGCGTGGGGTCGCGCTTCTCGCGGATGAGCGTCTCGAACTCGGCGCGGAATTCGCGCAGGGCCAGCTTCACGGTGGTGGGCGCGAACTGGCCGTGCAGGCAGTTGGACCAGATCATCGTCTGGATGAGGTCGTCGAGCTTGTCGAGGTCGGTCTCGCGCCCGCCGCCACCGGCGATGCGGCGCAGGATTTCGACGGCGCGCTGCGTGCCCTGGAAGCAGGTGGTGCAGCGCCCGCAGGATTCGTCCTCGGCGAAACCGAGGAAGTAGGTGCAGAGGTCGACCACGCTGGCGGTTTCGTCGAAGAAGACGATGCCGCCGGAGCCGAGGAACATGCCGCGCTCGCGGAAGGGGGCGAGGGTGAGGGGCAGGTCGGCGGCGGCGGCGGGCAGGATGCCGGAGAGGGGGCCGCCGGGCTGGTAGCCCTTGAGGGGAACGCCGCCGGGCGTGCCCCCGCCGTAGGTTTCCAGCAGTTCGCGCACGCTCAGGCCGAAGGGGATCTCGACGCAGCCGGACTGGTTGACCGCGCCGGAGAAGGTGAACATCTTGGTGCCCTTGGCGTCGTCGTCGCTGACGGACGACCACCATTCGGCGCCCTCGCGCAGGACGAGGGGGGCGTTGGCGTAGGTTTCGACGTTGTTGACGTTGGTGGGCAGGTTCCAGATGCCGGCCTGGGCGGGGAAGGGCGGGCGGATGCGGGGCATGCCGCGGTAGCCGTCGATGGAGTTGATGAGGCCCGTCTCCTCGCCGCACACGTAGGAGCCCGCGCCCGTGAAGACGACGAGGTCGAAGGCCTTGCCGGAGCCGAGGACGTCCGCGCCGAGGAGGCCGCGTTCGCGCGCCTGGCGCACGGCCTCCTCCATGCGCGCGATGGCGAGGGGGTACTCGTGGCGGACGTAGACGTAGCCCTCGACGGCGTGCGTGGCGAGGGCGGCGATGAGCATCCCTTCGATGATGAGGTGGGGATCGCCTTCCATGAGGATGCGGTTGACCCACGCGCCGGGGTCGCCCTCGTCGGCGTTGCAGACGAGGTAGCGGGGGTCGGCGGTGGCGTTGCGCAGGAAGTCCCACTTGCGCCCGGCGGGGAAGCCGCCGCCGCCACGCCCGCCGAGGCCGCTTTCCAGCATGAGCTCGATGATGGCCTCCGGCGCCATGTCGAGGGCCTTCGCGAAACCCTCGTAGGCGCGGTTGGCGATGGCCTCGTCGATGCTGGCCGGGTCGATGCGCCCGCAGTTGGCCATGAGGCGGCGGACCTGGCCGCGCATGAAGGGGTGGTCCTTCAGCAGGCCGACGCTATCCGTGGCCTGGCCATCGACGACGCCGAGGGCCAGTTCGGGGAATTCGCCCGCCTCGACGAGCGTGGCCCGCACGAATTCGTCCACGCGGTCGGGCGTGAGGGAGTGGTAGAGCACGGTGCGGGTGCCGGCGGCGGAGCGCACGGAGACGGTCGGCTCGAGCCAGCAGAAGCCCCAGGAGCCGGTGGTGGCGATCTCGACGTCGAGGCCGTGGTTGGCGACGGCCTCGCGCAGGGCGGCGAGCGTGGCCTCGCCGCCGCGCGCCAGCGAGGAGGTGTCGAGGCAGAGGGCGACGCGCGGGCGGCCGCTGGAGCGGCTCGCGTCCCGGCGTTCGCGGGCCTCGGCGGCGATGGCGGCGAAGCGGTCGTTCACGGGGCGCCGTCCTCCATGACCTCGCGGGCGAGGGCCACGGCGCGGGCCACGGTGAGGCCGCCCACGACCTCGCCGTCGAGCCAGACCTGGGGGGCCTCGCTACAGGTGCCGTTGCACTGGCCGAGGCGGAAACCGCAGGCGCCGTCGGCGCTCTGGCCGTCGAGGGGCAGGCCGAGGGTGCGCTGCAGGGCCTCGCGGATGCGGTCGCCGCCGCGCAGGCGGCAGGCGGGGCCGCTGCACCAGACGATTTCGCGGCGCGGCGGCGGCTCCGTGCGGAAGTCGGCGTAGAAGGAGACGGCGCCGTAGACGAGGGCGGGGGTGGTCCCGAGCTGGCGGGCGAGGACGTCGATGGCGCGGCGGGAGACGTAGCCGTAGCGCTCCTGGATCGCGATGAGGGCGGGGAGGAGGTGGCCGCGTTCGAACTCGTACCCGGCGACGAGCGTCCGCAGCTCGCGAGTGGTGGGCTCAGCCGCCATGTCGGAGCGTCCCGCTGGTGAGATGCGCCATGACTATATGCGCGCGCCCCGCGCCGCGGCAACCGCGCGGTTGGCGGCGTCCATGTGGTCGGCGGCGCGCTCGCCCAGTTCGAGGCTGTAGTTCTGGCCGCGGTCCTCGGGGTAGACCTGCGTGGTGTTGGCGAGGGTGAGGCCGCGCACGCCCGTCTCCAGCGGGGGCACGGAAGCGGAGTAGTTGGTGGTGATGACGGGCTGCCCACCGGGATCGCGGAAGAACCACTTCTCGCGCACCCAGGAGCGGTCGAAGGCGGGGTTGATGCGGCGGATGGCCTCCTCGTAGGCGGCCAGCGCCTCCTCCGCGTCCATTTGCAGCACGGGATGGTCGGGGGCCACGTAGTTGGAAAGGTAGACGATGTGGTTGCCGCCGTAGCGGTCGGCGGGCACGAGGTTGGTGTGTTCGACACAGGCCACGAAGGGCAGGTCGTCGCCGATGGAGAGCCAGTAGACGTCGCTGAGGGGGCGGTCGAGGGCGAGCACGAGGCAGCTGGCCCACTGGTAGCGCACGCGGTCGAGGATGGCCGTGTAGCCAGCGGGCAGGTCGGGGGCGATGCGCTTGGTGATGACGTTGGGGGTGGTCATGAGCACCTGGTCGAATTCGTGGAAGGCGCCGCCCGCGCGGATGCCGGTGACGGCGCCCATGTCCGCGGCCACGGCCTCCACGGGCGCGTTCAGGTGGATGGTCCCGCCGTTGGCGCGCACGCGCTCGGCGAGGGCCACGTAGCAGGCGTGGAAGGAGCCGCGGGGGTAGCCGAGCGTCTCCTTCGCGCCGAGGCGTCCGGAGCGGGAGGCGAAGCGCAGGCGGATCTTCCAGTGCAGCCAGGCCATGCCCACCTCGTCGGCGCGTTCGGCGAACTTGCCGCGCAGGAGGGGTCCCCAGAAGGCGGCGAAGGCCCGCCGTCCGACGGCGCGCTCCATCCAGGCGCGGGCGGTGACGCCCTCGTAGACGCGCCAGTCGGCCTGGCGCTTGAGCCAGAGACTGGCGAGGCCGAGGCGCAGGCGACCGGGCAGACTGACGGCGTCGAAGCGCAGGAGGTCGAGGGGCGTGACGAAGGGATAGACGCGCCCGTTCACGAAGTGGCCGTTGTGGGGCTCGATCCATTCGAGGCGGTCGCCCATGCCGAGGTCCTCAAAGTAGCGGATGACGGTGCGGTCGTGCGTGAAGATGTGGTGGTAGAAGCACTCGATGGGTTCGCCGCCGACCTCGAAGGCGACGACCTGGCCGCCGGGCTCGCCGCGGCCCTCGAAGAGCGTGACCTCGTGGCCGAGCGCCTGCAGGCGGTGGGCAGCGGCCAGCCCGGCCGCGCCCGCGCCCACGATGCCCGCCCTCACGGCGTCACCGCGTCGCGCTCGGGAGCGGCGTCGGGGCGCGCGCGCCCCAGGCGTCCAAGCGCGCCCAGGGGGATGCCGAAGAGCCAGAGCAGCAGCAGGCCGCTGACGGTGACGGGCACGAGCAGGATGAAGTGGGCGCCGATGGCGTAGGCCCCGGCGAGGCCGCCGGCGACGCCCGCGTTGACGAGCACGAGCTTGGCCGCCCACTCGAACGGTCCGGTGCCGCCGAGCAGCGTGGGCACGATGATGGCGAGGTTGGCGGCGGCGAGCAGGAGCACGTAGTGGGCGAAGCCGATCTGGATGCCGAAGGCGGGGCCGAGCACCACGTAGGCGCAGGCCTCCACCAGCCAGGCCGCGGCGCTGAGGATGGCCACGGGCAGGAAGCGGCGCCAGTCGTGCACGGAGCGCAGGCCGTCGATGAAGGCCTGCACGTGGGGCTCGACGCGCTGGCGCGGCCCCTCGGGCAGGCGGTCGAGCACGAAGGAGGCGAAGCGGTAGAGGCGCGTCTCGGCCAGCGTGAGCCAGTAGAAGCCCGTGAAGGCAACGGCGAAGAGGGCCGCCGAGGCGATGGCGATGGCCCGCAGGCCGGAGTTGCCGAGGCCCGTGAAGGCCGCCGCCGTCAGCAGCATGATCACGAGCGTGCAGCCGTCGAAGAGGCGCTCGACGGCGATGGTGCCGAGCACGCCCGTGGTGGGGACGCGCTCGCGCTGGCCGAGCACGTAGGCGCGCACCAGCTCGCCCGTGCGCGCGGGCAGCAGGTTGTTGGCCATGGCCCCGATGATGAAGCAGGGGAAGAGCCGCCGCACGGGGATGGCGGCCATGGGGCGCAACAGGAAGGCCCAGCGGTAGCTGCGCAGCCAGTGGCCGAGCGCGAAGATGGCGAGCGCGGGCGCGAGGTACCAGTAGTTCAGGTCGCGCAGGGCGCGGCCGATCTCGCGCGGGTCGGTGGTGACGAGGAAGAGCGTGATGAGCAGGACGCCCAGGCCCGCGCTGATCCAGAAGCGGAGGCTGCGGAACATGCGGATCAGGGCTCCACGGGCTCGGGAATGGGGAAGCGGCGCACGCGCGCGCCCTCGCCTTCGACGATCCACAGTCTACCATCCGCCGTCTCCAGGAGCCCGTAGGGGGAGAGCAGGGGGTCGTCCGCGGGCGCGATGACGGCCAGCGGGAAGCCGTCGGCGGCGTACACGCGCGCCTCCCCGGCGGCGGGCACGGTGAGGGCGATGCGCCCGTCGCGCAGCACGCGCAGGTACGGCTTGTCGGCGGCGTCCGTGCCGCCCCAGCCCGGGACGGGGAACTCGTGCAGGTACGCGCCCGACGGATCGAGGATCTGGACGCGCGCGTTCCACATGTCGGCCACGGCGATCTCGCCGCCGGGGCCGATGGCGATGCCGACGGGCTCGTTGAACTGGCCGGGGCCGAAGCCGCGCCCGAGGCTGTCGGCGGCGAAGGGCGCGCCGAACTCGCGCAGATACTCGCCGTCCCGTGTGTAGACGACGATGCGGTTGTGCCCGGTGTCCGTGACCCAGAGGTCGCCGTTGGCGTCGATGGCGATGTCGCGCGGGCCGTAGAGCTGGTGGGGGCCGGGCGGTTCGCCGTCGAGCGAGGGGCGTTCGCCGAAGGCCAGCACGCGCTCCAGCGTCACGCCGTCGAAGGCCAGCACGCGCCAGCCGAAGGTATCGGCCACGTAGACGCGGCCATCGGCGGCCACGGCGAGGCCCCAGGGTTCGGATTCCTCGTCGGGGGAGGCGCGCACGTCGACGGAGGCGAGCAGGTTCCCGTCCGCGTCGAAGCGCGACAGCCGCCGCGTCACGCGGTCGATCACGTAGAGGCTGCCGTCGGGGCCGGCCTCGATGTCGACGGGGCCGAGGAACTGGCCGGGGCCGTCGCCGCGTTCGCCGAAGACGGCGCGGCTGGCGGCGTCGGTCGTGGGGGGCGGGGGCTCGGCGGCGGGGACGGTCCCGGACGCGCGCGCGGCGAGGCGGCCCGTTTCGCGGTCGAAACCGGCGGGGAAGAAGGCGAGGGCGTCGAGGGAGCCGGACTCGCTCGGCGGCTCGCGGTCGCGCCAGAAGGCGAAGGCGTCGCCGAGCCAGTTGCGGCGGAAGACGCCCTCGGCGATGCGCCGCCAGGTCTCGGCGTCGTACGGCTCGCCCCAGCGGGCGGAGCCCTCGCCGCCGTCCGCAGGGGGCCATTCCTTGTAGACCTCGCGGAACCACCAGCGGTGGGGATGGCGCACGGGGGGCGCGTGGTCCACGACGCCATCGGCGAGGCCCGCGCGCACGGCGTCCCCGTTGGCGGCGCTGGCCAGCACCACGTCGAAGGCGCCGTCGGGGGGGCCGTTCTCCATGTTGGCCCAGGACACGCGGCGGTAGTCGCGCAGGTACCAGACCCAGGGCCAGTGCAGGGAGGAGCGGGTATCGACGGCGATGCGCAGGTCGCGTCCCCGCCCGCTGGCGGCGGCGAGGGCGTCGATGTCGTCGGCCAGCTCCGTCACGCGGGGGGAGCTTTGCGTGTAGATGAGCAGGTCGTCGGGCACGTCGCCGCGTTCGTAGACGGCAAGCGCCATGGCGCGCACGGAGAGGCAGGCGAAAGCCGCGACGAGCAGGAGCGCGGCGAACGCGGGCAGGGCGCGCACGCCGAAATCGCGGGCGGCGACGGCGGCGGCGATGACCGCGACCAGCGCGGCGGCGCCCCCCCAGAGGATGCGCGCGCCCGCGGGCGGCCCCCAGTCGAAGGCGAGCGCGACGGCGGCCAGCGCGGCGGCGGCGATGGCCACGGCCAGCGGCAGCGCGGCGCGGCGGTCGAGCGCGCGCGGGCCCCATGCCTTCCACGCGCGGTGGAGCGTCCAGGCGGCGAGCAGGGCGGAGGGCACGGCCAGATGGGTGGTGAGCCACGGCATCTTCTCCCCGGCGAAGGAGAGGGCCACGAAGAGCGCCAGGAACCAGACGACGAGGAAGCGGGCGAAGGACGAGCCGCGCGCGATGGCCCAGACGCCGCCGATGAGCGCGGGCACGAGCGTCAGGAATTCGTAGGCGGGCATGAGCATCAGGTAGTAGAACCAGGGCTGGTCGCCGCGGCGGTAGTCCTGCTGCGCCTGCCAGTGGTCGATGGACCCCCACGGGCCGCTGCAGAGGCCGTCGAGGTTCGCCCAGAAGCTGGTCATGAGCGTGGCGTAGACGACGGCGGCGAGGCCCGCGGCCACGAGCCAGAGGCGGGGCCGCCAGGCTACCCCCACGGCGGCGGCGAGGCCGGTGGAGACGGCGAAGGCGCCGCCGAGCACGAGCAGGTCGTTGGCGTCGCCGCCGGAACAGATCGCGGAGTAGTCGAAGCGCCCGGCGGCGTCCTCGCCGAGCGCGCCCAGCAGCCAGACGAGGGGGCCCTTGGCGAAGGCGGTGAGCAGCGGCAGCGTGAGCGTGCCCGTGAGCACGAGCAGGTCGCCGGAGCGGGGCAGCTCGCGCCAGCCGAGGGCGCGGCGCGGTCGTTCGAGCAGGGGCCAGAGGGCGGCCACCGCCCAGGCGACTGGGAAGCAGGCGGCGGCCAGCGCGACGAAGCGGCGGCGGGAGGCCGTCCGTTCGCCACGGCGCAGGGTCGCGCGCGCGAGGTCCCCGGCGAGGTGGCCGTTGAGCGCGAGCAGGAGGAAGGCGACCAGCAGGAAGGCCACCTCCTTCGTGCTGAAGGCGAAGGCGAGGGCGGCGGCGTAGGCGACCAGCCAGCGCGCCCGTCCGTCGTGCAGGTAGCGCCAGAGGGCGGCCACCGCGAGCAGCGTGAAGAGGGCGAGGTAGATGTCCATGCGCAGGAAGCGGCTGTAGTAGACGGCGGTCGGGGAGAGGGCGAGGAAGGCCCCGGCGGCGAGCGCGCCCCCCGAACCGAGCCAGCGGCGCAGGGCGAGGGGCGCGGCCACCACGCCCACGCCGAAGAGGGCGGGCGTGATGCGCGCGGTGTAGTCCGTGGCGGTGCCGACGAGGAAGGTGAAGCCCTGGACCACGTAGAGGAAGGGGCCGTGGTAGACGGGGCTGTGGCGGTAGTGCCCCTGCGCGAAGTCCCAGGCCCACTTGGCGTGGATGCTCTCGTCGTGGTGGAGGGCGCGCGCGCCGAGGTCCCAGAAGCGCAGGGCGACGGCGACGGCGAGGATGATCGCCCAGAAGACGATCTCCCGGTTCAGGGAGACGCGCCGCGCGAGAAAGGCGGGGGCGTCCAGCGCGCCGGGCCGCGTCATTCCGGCGGCCTCGCGTAGATGGCGGCCAGCTCCGTTTCGCGCTCCAGCCCGCCGCGATCGCCGAGCCAGTGCACCCAGCCGAGGAAGTCGCGGGGGGGGCGGATGGCGCGTTCGACGATCCAGCTCCCCTCCAGCGGCACGAGGCCGTCGGGCGGGGCTTCGTCCGGCGGCCAGACGACGGCGGCGGCGTTGGGGGGCACGCGGCTGGCGGCCAGCAGGACGGCGGAGTCGCGGAAGGGCCAGTCGAGCGCCTCGCGGTAGCGCGGGTGCGCGACGACGAGCCCGCCCGCGGCGGCTTCGAGGACGGCCTCGCGCACGAGGGTTGGGCGAACGGGTCCGGACAGGGGTTCGCGGTCCGCGTTGAAGGCGGCGCCGCTCGCGCCCGCGAGCAGCAGCACGCCGCCCGCCACCAGCACGGGGACGAGCGTCAGCGGGCGCGTGGCGCGGCGCACGGCGAGGAAGCCCAGAGCGGCCAGCGCCAGCGCGAGGGAGCTGGCCACGATCGCCTGTCCGTCCGCGCCGCCGGGGCCTCCCGCGCGCCCCCAGGCCGCCAGCTGGAAACAGGCGACGGCGGCGAGGCCGAGCGCGAGCGGCAGGAGCGCGCGCCCCTCGCGCCAGCTGGCCGCGCGCAGCGTTCCGGCAATGCGCGCCAGCATGGGGCCGAGCAGGAGGCTGGCCGCCAGCGCGGCGGCGGCCAGCGGCAGCGGCGACGCGCTCCCCAGCGCCAGCAGGAGCCAGAGGACGGCCACGCCGAACGCTCCCGCGGCGAGCGTTTCGACGGGCGGCGGAGCGCTCCGTTCGCGGCGGAAGCGGACGCCCAGCCAGACGGCGGCGACGGTCCCCCCGGCGAGCAGGGGCAGGCCGTAGAGCGCGGCCAGTTCGGCCCCGTTCGCCGCGCCGGATGCCCCGAACGAGTCCGCGAAGAGGTCGAACGAGGGAATCAGCACGCCGCCGCCGACCAGCCCGAAGCGCAGGCTCGTGGCCAGCAGCCCCGCGGCCGCGCCGAGCGCGATGGGGCCGAGCGCGCGCCACGACGGACGGCGGACGTACAGGAGCGCCGCGACGGCGAGGAAGGGCAGCGGCAGCGGTCCGGCGGTGGCGACGAGGAAGGCGAGCGCGGCCCGGCCCCACGGCGGCGTCGGGCGTCCCCCGGCCAGCGCGACGACCAGCCAGAGCGCGATGGCAGCGTCCCAGGCGAGCGCCGAGGCGGTCGCGCCCAGCAGGATGCCCGCCGGATCGAGCGCCACAAGCACGAGCGCGAGCAGCGCGCCCGCCTCCCCGAGCGCGTGGCGGAGGCGGTACAGCGCGAACGGGATCGTGAACGCGCCCGCGAGGGCCAGCGCGCGCGCGGGAACCTCGGAGTCCGTCCAGTTCAGGGTCAGCGCCGTGAGCGCCTGGAAGAGCGTGGGGACGTAGCGGTCGTCGGCGACGCCGAGGCTGGCCAGCCAGGCGCCGGAGAGGTGGTCGAGTTCGAGGCCGCCCACGGGGCCGCTCCACGCCAGCCCCACGCGCATGAGCGCGAAGACGGCCACCGCCGCCGTCCACGCCAGGGCGGCGACGGACACGGCGGGAAGGCGGCGGACGGCGGGCGCGGCCATGCTCATCGCGTGACGACCAGTTCGGCGACGGGAATGCGGTAGACGCGCGCGTCCCCGTCGGCGAAGACGGTATCGAGGAACGTCCCGAAGGGGGGCATGACGCCATCAAGATAGCGCTCGCGCTCGAGGTTCCCGACGACGACGTAGCGCGCGCCCAGCTCGCGCAGGACGGCCAGCGCCTCCTCCGCGCCGGGGGCGGTGTAGACGCGGTCGACGAGGGCCTGGCGGCGCGCGAGCTCGGGACTCGCATCCCTGCCGCGCCACTGGATTTCATGTCCGGGCCAGCCGACGGGGGTTTGCAGGCCGGTGCGCATGCTCACGCGGTTGACGGCGCTGTACTCGATGCGCGGCTGCTCGCGGGACAGCCGGGGGAGTCCGTCGTCGCCACGCTCCCAGCGCCGCCCCGTGGCCTCGACGACGACGGCGTCGCCCGCGGCGTTCCCGGCCAGCCAGCGGACGATCCCGCGCTCGCCTGCGTCGGACACGGCGCTGTCGAGTCCGCGGTTGCGGGCGAATCCGTCCGCGCGGTTGGGGACGGCGATGACGGCGTAGACGAGCGTGGCGGCGAGGAGCACGGCGGAGGGAGCGGCCAGCATGAGACGGATGCGCGGGGCCATGCCGCGCAGCACAGCGACGAGCGCGACGGCCGCCGCCACGGAAAGGATGATCCATGCCTGGAAGGACAGCTTGAAGACGGTGTTCATGCGCGGGGCGCTTTCCCGAAAGACATCGCCGATGAAGACCAGCTCCGTGCCGTAGAAGAGGAACGCGCCGAAGGCCGCGAGGCCGGCGACGGCGGCGGCGCGGTGACGGCGGCGGGCGAGCGCGAGCGCGGCGCCGGTGAGCAGCCAGACGGCGGCGGCGTGGAACGCGAGCGTGATCCAGCCGCCCGCGCCACGGGCGTCGAACGCGAGGGAGAGTTCGCCGCGTTGGGCCGAGAGGATCAGCCAGAGCGCGAGCGGCAGGAGCGGAGTGGCCAGCGCCACGGCGAAGGGGCGCGCGGACGACGGCGCCCTGCGCGCGAACGCCCAGCCCGCCACCGGCAGCGCGAAGAGGATGAGCGCGCCGAACTGCAGGAAGAGGTGTTCGGGGCGCGTGCCCGCCCCGGCGTAGCCGTACAGCCCCGACGCCGCCGAGCTGAACGCGCCATACCAGGGGGCGTAGGCGGCGACGGCGACGATGGCGGGCGGCAGCAGCCAGGAGAGCGCGGCCACGCCCTGCCGCCGGAACGGGCCCGCGCGCAGGTTCCGGGCGACGACGGCGGCGGCGAGGATGGCGGCGAAGGTGACGGCGTCCCAGGTATTGACGAAGGCGAGGCCGCCGAACACGAGGGCGATGACGACGAGCGGGACGGGGTTCCGCCGGTGGTCGCGCCAGGAGAGCGCGCCGCGTCCCCGCCAGAGGGCGGCGGCGATGGCAATGGCGAGGAGCATGGCGGGAATGGCCATCACGTGCGCGTGCAGGTCGCCGAGGATGAAGCTGTAGGCGGGGAAGGCCGTGATGGTGTCGGGCACGAGGCGCGAGACGCGCCACCAGAACCAGTACGCGTCGGGGTACCACGTGGCCGAGCGCGCGGCGGGGTCGTCGGGGAGGAAGGATTCGATGCCGAAGGCCTCGAACACGCCCGGCGGCGCGGCCCCGTGCGCGGCGGCGAGCTGGAAGGGGCCGAGCAGCGAGCCGGAGAAGAGCAGCAGAACCACGCCGAGCGCGGCAGCGGCGGCGATCCACGCGCGCGCCCGCCTGCCCAGCAGCCAGCGCGCGAGCGCCGCGCAGAGGGAAGCGGCGGCGGTTCCGGCGCTGGCGAAAACGGCGGCGAGGGCGAGGTTGTAGCCGGCGGCGGCGGACGCGCCCGACGCGGCCGTGAGCATGGCCGCCTGGAGGTGGCCGCCGTAGTAGTAGCTCAGGCGCTCGCCCGCCATCCAGGGGTCGTGCGGGGGGTAGTCGGGGGAGACGAGCAGGGCGTTCAGGAAGGTGAGGTTCATCGGGTATTCGGGCGCGGGGTCGGGCACGTGGGCGCGGAACCAGGCGAAGGCGAAGAAGAGGATCGTGAAGAGCGTGGCGGCGATGGCCACGCCGGTACGGGAGCGGCGGAAGGCGGCGCGCGCGCGTCCGTCGCGCAGGGCGAGCGCGGCCATGGCCACGGCGAACAGCGCGAGCGCCAGCAGGACGCCTCCGCGACCGGCGGGAAGCGCGCCGATCACGCGCAGGAGGAAGTAGCCGGGGGCCGCGAGCATGAGGCCGAGCGCGAGGCTGAGCCCGGCCCCGCCGTCGGGGAAGCGCGCGAAGAGGCGGAAGGCGAGCGGCAGCGTGAAGGCCGCGAGGACCATGGCGGTGGCCCAGAAGGCGAGCGCCTCAGGCACGGGCGCGCCTCATGCGAGCAGCGCGTCCACGAAGGTGGCGGGGTCGAAGGGGGCGAGGTCGCCGAGGCCCTCGCCGGTGCCGATCAGGCGCACGGGCAGGCCGAGTTCGCCGGCCACGGCGAAGGTGATGCCGCCCTTGGCCGTGCCGTCCAGCTTGGCGAGCACGATGCCGGTCACGTTCACGGCCTCCGTGAAGGCGCGCGCCTGCAGCAGGCCGTTCTGGCCGGTGGTGGCGTCCAGCACGAGCAGGGTCTCGTGGGGCGCGTCGGGATGGCGGCGCTGGATGACGCGCACGACCTTGCGCAGCTCCTCCATGAGGTTCGCCTTGGTGTGCAGCCTGCCCGCGGTGTCGATGACGGCGACGGCCCCGGCGGTGGCCGCGGCGGCGGCGAGGGCGTCGAACACGACGGCGCCGGGATCGCCGCCGGGCTGGTGGGCGACGACGCGCGCGCCCAGCCGTTCGCCCCAGGCGCGCAGCTGGTCGATGGCGGCGGCGCGGAAGGTGTCGGCGGCGGCGAGCACGGGCGTGTGGCCGCCCTCCTTCAGCGCCGCCGCCAGCTTGGCGATGGACGTCGTCTTGCCGGCGCCGTTGACCCCCACGACGAGGATGACGAGCGGTTCGGGGAAGGGCGCGTCCCAGCGCGGGGGGGCGGCGGCGGGCGCCTCGAGGATGGCGACGAGCTCGTCGCGCAGGATGGCGCGTACCCCGTCGGCGGTGGTCGCGCTGGTTTCGCGCACGCGCGCGCGCACGCCGTCGAGGATGCGTCCGGCGGTGGCGACGCCGGTATCGGCGGCGATGAGCAGCTCCTCCAGCTCGTCCCACAGGTCGTCGCCGAATTCGCGGCGCTCGAAGAGCGCGCCGATGCGCCCGAAGAGGCCGGAGCGGCTGCGGGCAAGGGCGCGCTCGGCCTGGGCGCGCATCTCCCCGGTTTCCCCGGCGGTGAAGCCGGACGCGGCCTCCCCCGCGGGGGCGTCTTCGTCAGCCGACCGCCGTCGCCAGAAACGCATCGCGCCGCCTCTCCGCCATCGCCGGGATGGCGCGCCCGATTCTCCCCGACGGCGCGCGCACGCGCACGCCACGCCCTCAGCGGCTGGCGGCGGGTGCCGCGGACGGGCGCGGGCCGTCGGAGGCGGCGGCCAGCGGGCGTTGCGCCGACGCGCCCCCGCCGGGCAGGTCGGAGAGGCGCAGGGAGAGCGTGGCGGAGACGCCGCCGGGCCCCATGGAGACGCCGTAGATGGCGTCGGTGGCCTCGATGGTGCGGCGGTTGTGGGTGACGACGAGGAACTGCGTGCGCCCGGCGAGGCGCGCCAGTTCGGCCACGAAGCGCCCCACGTTGGCCTCGTCGAGGGCGGCGTCCACCTCGTCGAGCACGCAGAAGGGTGCGGGGTTCACGGAGAGCAGGGCGAACAGCAGGGCCACGGCGGTGAGGGAGCGTTCGCCGCCGGAGAGCAGGCTGAGGCTGCTGAGGCGCTTGCCCGGGGGCTGCGCCTCGATCTCGATGCCGGAGTCGATCACGTCGCCGGGGTCGAGCAGCTGCAGGCGCGCGCGCCCGCCCCCGAAGAAGGCCGTGAAGTAGCTGCTGAAGGCGGCGTTCACGCTGGTGAAGGCGGCGTTGAAGCGGGTGCGGATCTCCTCGTTCAGCTCGGCGATGGCGCCCTGCAGCTGGGCCTCCGCGTCGGTCAGGTCCTGCAGCTGGCCGGTGAGGAAGGCGTGGCGCTCCTCGCTCTCGCGGAAGTCCTCCAGCGCCTCCTCGTTGATGGGGCCGAGCTTGCGGATGGAGAGGCGCACGTCGGCGATTTCGGCCTCGAGGGCGGCGGCGTCCACGGCGGACGGCTCCGGTTCGGCGGCGGCGGGCGGCTCGATGCCCTCGCGCGCCATCTCGCCCCGCAGCGTTTCGAGGCGGTCGCGGGCGCGGCCCAGCTCGGCCTCCAGGTCGAGGCGGCGGGCGCGGGCCTCGAGCAGGGCGGCCTGCGCCTCGGCGGACGCGGCCTGCACGGAGCGCTCGTGCGCCTCCAGGCGGTGCAGCTCGTCGCGGTCGGGGGCGCTGTCCTCGCTGACGCGGGCGCGCTCGGCGCGAAGGTCGTCGAGTTCGCGCGTCTGGCGTTCGACGGCCCCGGCGAAGGCAGCGGCCTCGGCCTCCAGCTCGCCGAGGCGGCCCCGGCGCTGGGCGAGGCGGGCGTTGAGGCGCTCGACGGAGCGCCGCCGCAGTTCGCGGGCGTGGGCGCTGGCGCGGGCCTCGCCCTCGGCGGCGGCGAGGCGGGCGCTGGCCTCCGAGACCTCGGCCACGGCCTGCTCGACGCGCACGGGGGCGGCCTCGAGGTTGGCGGCGAGGCCGTCCAGTTCCGCGCCCAGCTCGGCGCGACGGGCCGTGAGGCGGTCGAGCCGCTCGCGCCGCTCCTCGGCGTCGTTGGCTTCCGCCGCGCCGGTCAGCTGGCGGCGGCGCTGGTGGACGGCGGCCAGGTCGCGGCGCAGGCGGTGGAGGTGGGCCTGCTCGCGGTCGCGCTCGCGACGGGCGGCGTCGAGCTCGGCGCGGCCCTCGGCGTGGGCGCGGTCGCCGTCGGCGGCGAGCTGCATGAGGCGTTCGACCGTCTCGCGGGCGCTGGCGATCTGCTGGTCGTGTTCGGCCACGAGCGCCTCCAGCTCGGCGATGCGGGCGGGGATTTCGTCCATCTCGCGCTGGCGGGCGAAGGTGAAGGGGTTTTCGGCGGAGGAGGCGAGGCCGCCCGTGAGCACGCCGGAGGGGTCGAGGAAGGTGCCGTCCACGGTGACGACCGCGCCCAGGCCGCGGCCCAGCATGCGGCGGGCGGCGCGCAGGTCCTCGACCACGATGACGCGCCCGAGGAGGGCGTCGACGAGGTCGCGGAAACGGTTCTCGCAGCGCACGAGACGGGAGGCGACGCCGACGACGCCGCGCTCCTTCTGCAGGTTGAGGGGATGGACGCGGCGCAGGGCGTCGAGGGGGAGGAACTGGGCGCGGCCGGCGGCGCGTTCGCGCAGGAGGGCGATGGCGCGGAAGGCCTGCTCCTCGCGTTCGACGACGATGGCGTGGAGGCGGTGTTCGAGGGCGGCGTTGATGGCGGCCTCGAGGCCAGCGGGCACGCGCACGTGGCGCGAGAGGAGGCCGGCCACGCCGTCGACCTCGGGGGCCTCGCCGAGGCTGCCGGGGCGCACGTTCTCGATCAGCACCTGGCCCATGATGAGCACGTTGCGGGTGCCGTGGGCGACGCCCTCGTTCTCGTCGCGCACGCGCTTCAGCAGGTCGAGGCGGTCGCGCAGGGCGTCGAGTTCGCGCGCGCGCTCCCGTCCGGCGGCCTCGCGCTCGGCCAGCTCGGCCTGCACGCGGGCGAGGCGTTCGCGGGCCCCGGCGGCGGATTCGCGCGCCTCGGCGAGGCGGGCCTCGGCGGCGGCGGAGCGTTCGCCCTGTTCGGCGAAGCGGCGGCCGTAGCCGATGAGCTCGACGAGCAGGTGCTGGCGGCGGGCCTCGACGGCTTCCAGCCCGGGGCCGTCCTCGACCGCATCGGGGGCGCGCCCGGCGGCGTCCGCGATGCGGTCGTCGAGGGCGGCGAGCTGGCCGCGCAGCTCCTCGGCGCGGCGGTGGATGGCAGCGTCCTCGCGCTGGGCGATGGTGAGGGCGTCGCGGGCGTGGGCGAGGGCCGCGCGGGCGGCGGCGATCTCGTCCGCGGCGGCGGCGGCGCGCTCCCCGCCGTCATCGTCGCCGTCGCCCTCCCCGGCGGCGAGCGCGATGCGTTCGCCCTCGAGGCCCTCGATTTCGGCGCGCAGCTCCTCCAGGCGGGAGGCGGTCATGGCGTGGCGCTCGCGGTCGAGGGCGAGTTCGTGTTCGAGGGCGCGCAGGCGGTTTTCGGCGTCGTCGCGGTCGCCCTCGCGGCGGGCGACGGCCTCGCGACGGCGGGCGATCTCCTCGCCGAGGGCCTGGATCTGCTCGCGCAGGGCGGCGGCGCGGGCGTCCGCGGCCTCGTCCTCGGCGATGCGCTGGTCGAGCGCGGCGCTGGCGCGGGCGATGGCGGTGCGCGTCTCGTCCCAGCGGCCCGCGTAGAGGTCGCGCAGCAGGCGGGCGAGGCGGGCGGAGAGCTCGCGGTGCTCGTCCGCGCGGCTGGCCTGGCGGCGCAGGCGGCGCAGGCGCGGTTCGAGTTCGGCCACGATGAGTTCGACGCGCCCCATGTTCTCGCGCGTGCCCGCGAGGCGCGTGCGGGCGTCGTCGATCTTCTGGCGGAAGCGCTTCACGTCGGCGGCTTCGTCGATGAGGGAGCGGCGGTCTTTGGGGGAGAGGCTGAGCACCTCGTCGACCATGCCCTGGCCCATGATGGCGTAGCTGTTCTGGCCCACGTTGGCCTTCTGCAGCAGGTCGTTGAGGTCGCGCAGGCGGATGCGGGAGCCGTTGAGGAGGTACTCGCTGTCGCCGTCGCGGTAGGCGCGCCGCCCGATTTCGACCTCGGCGAAATCGAGGGGCAGCCAGCCGTCGGCGTTGTCGAGCGTGAGCACGACCTCGGCCATGCCCAGCGGGGGGCGGTCGCCGCCGCCGGAGAAGATGACGTCCTCCTGCCGGCGGGCGCGCAGCAGGCGCAGGCCCTGTTCGCCGAGCACCCAGCGCACGGCGTCGGCCACGTTGCTCTTGCCGGAGCCGTTGGGGCCGACGATGGCGGTGACGCCGGGGCCGAACTCGAAGGCGGTCTCGCGCGCGAAGCTCTTGAAGCCGTGGATGGCGAGGCGCTTGACGTACACGGTCAGCCCCCTCCGGCGGCGGCGAGGGCGTCGCGGGCGGCCTCGTGCTGGGCCGTGCGCTTGCTCACCCCGGCGCCGAGGCCGATGCGGGCGCCGCGGGCGCGCACCTCGACCACGAAGCGGCGCTCGCCGTGCTGGTCCCGCTCGTCCACGGTCACGTATTCGGGCGGCTCGTGCCAGCGGGCCTGCACGAGGTGCTGGAGGGCGGACTTGGGGTCGAGGGGGGCGCCGCCGTCGCGCACGCGGTCGAGTTCGGGCTTGAGCAGGCGCAGGGCGAGGGCGCGGGCCACGTTGAGGCCGCGGGCGCGGTAGACGGCGCCGAGCAGGGCCTCGAAGCCGCCCGCGAGGTTGCGGTCGCGGTCGCGGCCCCCGGCGGCCTCCTCGCCGCGCCCGAGGATGAGGCGCTGGCCGAGACCGATACGGCGGGCGGCGGCGGCGAGGGCGGGGCCGCACACGATCTCGGCGCGCATGCGCGTGAGCTCGCCCTCGGAGGCGTCGGGGAAGGCGCGGAAGAGGGCGTTGGCCGCGATCATGCCGAGCACGGCGTCGCCGAGAAACTCGAGGCGCTCGTTGGAGCGGGAGCCGGAGCCGCCCTCGTTGGGCCAGGAGGCGTGCGTCAGGGCCTCGCGCAGGAGGTCGTCGGGCAGCGGGGGGATGCCGAGGCGCTCCGCCAGTTCGCCGCTCGCGATCGCCGCGTCCGCGTTCTGCAAGGCGATGCACCCCCGCTTGTCCGAACGGAATTGATAGAGCGCCATGATCATATCGGGGGGCGTTTCGCGGTGTCAAGAAAACGGCTACCGTTCCCGCATGGGCGAGACCTTCGCGGCCAGTCCGTGCTCGATTTGCGCCGAGCCGGTGGAGCGGCACACGGAGTCGTACTGCAACGGCTGCGGGCGGCTCTTCCACCTGAACCAGCGGGCGGACCTGCCCGGGCGCGATTGCGGCACGGTCGCGCTGAGCGAGGCGCACCTGGCGCTGGAGTTCCTGTGCGCGGCCTGCGGCGAGGCGTTCGAGGCGGACGCGGACGCGCCCGCGGAGCTGGCGGCGGTGCTGGACCTGGCCGAGGCGGCGCGCGCGGCGGGCCTGTCCGAGGCGGCGCTGGCGGCGGAGGCGGCGGCGGGGCGGCTCCCCCACCGGCGCACGGCGGGCGGCGCGCTGCTCTTCGAGCGGGCGGCGGTGGAGCGGCTGGCGCGCGCGGGCGGCGGCGCGTGAGCCCCTCGCGGCGGCGGCGGCGGCGCATCCGCGACGGCGGCGGCGAGCAGCCCGCGCCGCCCGCGAGGCCGTCCGCGCCGCCCCTGCCGGAGTGGCGCTGGCGCACGTTGCCGGTGTTCGCGGCGCTCTCCTTCGGCCTCTTCGCGGGCATCATGCTGGGGGCGATGGTGACGGGCGGCGGCATCGTGGGCACGGTCGTGTTCCTGATCGTGGCGGGGATGCTCGGCCTCTCCGTCTCGCGCCTGCTCACGCGCGCGCTGATGCGGCGCGGCTTCATCCGCCCGCGCACGCGGCGGCGCTGAGCGCGCCGTGGCATGATGCGCGGGGGAGCGCGGCCATGAGCTACACGGGACTGGTGCTGCACGGCGACCGCGTGCGCGATCACGTGGAACAGGCGCGGGAGGGCGAGCGGCTGGGCTTCGCCAGCGGCTGGGTGACGGAGGTGAGCGAGCCGGACGCGGTGACGGTGCTGGCGGCGGCGGCGGCGGGCACGGAGCGCCTGCGCCTGGGCACGGGCATCGCGCCCATCTTCCTGCGCGATCCGTACCTGGCGGCGATGTCGTTCTGGTCGCTGCAGGACCTGAGCGGGGGGCGCATGACGGCGGGCTTCGGCGTGAGCACGCCCGTGATCGTGAACGGCTGGCACGGCCAGCCCTGGAGCCGCCCGCTGGCGCACATGCGGGAGTACGTGGACCTCTTCCGGCGCATGACGGCGGGCGAGCGCCCGCGCCACGAGGGGCTCTACCGCACGCGCGCCCCGGCCATGCCCGCGGCGGACCCGCCCATCCCCGTCTACGTGGGCGCGCTGGGCGAGGGCATGCTGGAGCTGGCGGGGGAGATCGCCGACGGCGTGATCCTGAACTACCCCACGGCCACGTCCATCGCGCGCGCCGTGAAGGCCATCGAACGGGGCGTGGCGCGGGCGGGGCGGGAACGCGCGGAGGTGCGCGTGATCGCCTTCGCGCGCACGGTGCTGCACGAGTCGTACGAGGCCGCCGCCACGCCCATCCGCGAGGAGCTGCTGGCCTACCTGATGGCGCCGGTCTACCGCAGGGTGTTCACGGAGGACGGCTTCGGGGAGGAGTGCGAGACGTTCGCGCGGCGCTGGGAGGCGCGGGAGCGGGCGGAGGCGATCACGGGCATCTCCGAGCGCTTCGTGCGCGCCCACGCGGTGGTGGGGCGCGACGCGGGGGAGTGCCGCGAGCAGGCGGAGGCGCTGCTGGCGGCGGGGCTGGACGAGGCGCTGCTCTACCCCATCGCGCCCGCGGGGGCGGCGGACAAGCAGGCGGCGGTGCTGGACACGATCCGGGCGCTCGCGCCATCCCGGGGGTGAATCGCGCGACGGCCCCGCGGCGCGGAATTCGCGTTCGCGCGGGCTTGCGCTTGACATCCCCCCCCCCCCCCCCCAATATACTGTCAGACTTTTCGGTTGGAGTGTCCCCATGCGCGCCTCGATTCCGCGTCCCGACCAGATGATGCCGCCTCTTCGCCGCCTGCTGGGCAGGCCGGGACGCTGGATCGCCGCCGGCCTCGCGGGCGCGCTCGTCCTCGCCCTCGCGGGCGTGGCCGTGGTGGCCGCGCAGTCGGGCGACGGCTCGGAATCGACCGCCAACGTCGAGGTGCGCGTCTGGCAGAGCGTCAGCGACCCCGGCAGCCTCTACGTCAGCGCCCGCGCGGAGGGCGGCTCGTGGCGCGACCTCGGCACCGTGCCCCTCGACACCAGCGCCCTCAGCGGATCGGGGCGCTACCGCTACGGCGACATCTCCCTCGACGTGGCCCCCAGCGGTTCGGACGAGGCGGTGACCGTGCAGGTGCGCGTCTGGCAGGGCGTGAGCAATGCGGGGAACCTGTACATCAGCGCCCGCCGCGCGGGCGGTTCGTGGCGCGACCTGGGAACGGTGCCGCTCGATCTCGCTGGCGAGAGCACGTCGGGGCGCTACCGCTACGCGGACACGGACCTCCCCGTGCCCGCCGGGGCGCCGGCCGCACCGACCGCCACGCGCACGCCGACTCCGACTCCCACGCCGACGCCATCCCCGACGGTGGCGCCCACGGCCACGCCGACGACCGGCCCCGTGGCCTGCGTCACGGACTGCCCGACGGCCACGCCGACCGAGACCGCGACTCCCAGTCCGACGCCCACGCCGACGGCTACCCCCACGCCCTCGCCTACTCCGACTCCCACGCCCACGCCGTCCATCGGCGGGCCGGGCGGCGGCGCTGTCCCCAGTGGCGGGGGTGGTGTCCCCAGCGGCGGCGGCGGTGGCGGTGTCCCCAGCGGTGGTGGTGGCGGGGGGGCCGTCCCCGGCGGCGGGGGCGGCGGCGGGACCGGCCCCGTGGCCTGCGTGAACGACTGCCCGACTCCCACGCCCACGAGCGTGGAGACCGACCGCGCCGCGCTCATGGCCCTTTATCATGCCGTCGACAGCGAGACCCAGCGCACGCTCGCGAGCAGCACGTGGAAGTGGAATAGCGATGCGCCCCTGGGCGAGTGGGGGCAGGTCGAAACCGACGCGGACGGACGCGTGATACATGTTGCCCTGCCGTTTGGTAGTCCTAGCGCGACCGGGAGGATCCCAGCGGAACTGGGCAACCTGAGCAAGCTGAAGTCTCTCGGCTTGGATGGTAACTTGTCTGGTCCAATACCGCCGGAACTGGGCAAGCTGACAAATCTGGAAGTTCTCAGCTTGTCCGGTTACTGGTCCGGCGGCCAGTTGTCTGGTCCGATACCGCCGGAACTGGGCAAGCTGACGAACCTGAAACGCCTCGACTTGAGCCATAACCAGTTAACGGGCGCCATCCCGGCGGAACTCGGCAACCTGACGAACCTGACGAGGCTCGATCTGACTGCGAACCGGTTGACGGGCGAGATCCCAGTGGAACTGGGCAAGCTGACGAACCTGACGGACCTCAATCTGAACGGGAACCGGTTGACGGGCGCCATCCCGGCGGAGATGGGCAACCTGACGAAGCTGACGGAGCTCAGCCTGGACGACAACCAGTTGTCGGGCGCCATCCCGGCGGAGATGGGCAACCTGACGAACCTGAAGCTCCTCTCCCTGAACAACAACCAGTTGACGAGCGTCCCGGCGGAACTGGGCAACCTGACGAAGCTGAAGTACCTCTACCTGCACGACAACCAGCTGTCGGGCGCGATCCCGGCGGAACTGGGCAAGCTGACGGACCTGCGGGTTCTCTACCTGGAGCGGAGCGGACTGGCGGGCGCGATCCCGACGGCGCTGACCAAGCTGACCAGGCTGGGGCGTCTCAAGGTGGACAACGGTCTGTGCGTGGGGCGCGACGGAGCCGTCCAGACCGCCCTCCGCAGCTGGCTCAGCGGCGTCGGGAGAGTGAACATCGTCGTTCCGCTCTGCCCCGCCAAGGCCGCGACGACTCCGACGACCACTCCCGCCTCCCCCGAGGTGGAGGCGGATCGGGCCACGCTGATCGCCTTCTACGACGCCACTGGCGGCGATGACTGGAACAGGAATACGAACTGGAAGACCGACGCACCGCTGAATGAGTGGGCCGGGGTTTCGACCAGCGGCAGCGGGCGGGTCAGCGCGATCGAGCTGGATAACAACCGGCTGACGGGCTCAATCCCCGCGAAACTGGGCGAGCTGACGGACCTGCGAGTCCTCTCCCTGCTCACCAACCGGCTGACGGGCGCGATCCCGCCGGAATTGGGCAAGCTGACGAAGCTGGTGTCCCTCCGCCTGTACAGCAACCGGCTGACGGGCGCGATCCCCGCAGAACTGGGCAAGCTGACGAAGCTGCAGGTCCTCGTCCTGGACGGCAACCGGTTGACGGGCACGATCCCGGCGGAGCTGGGCCAGCTGACGAAGCTGACGCGCCTCTACCTGCACAACAACCGGCTGTCGGGAGAGATCCCGGCGGAACTCGCCAACCTGGGCAACCTGCGTGAACTGCACGTTTATGGACAGCGGTTGTGCGTGGATGCCAGCCACCAGACCGCTTTCCAGAACTTGTTCCAGCGATTGGGCCAAACCACCGTCCTTCGGCTCTGCCCGACGGCCACGCCCACCGCCACGCCAACGCCCACTCCATCGGCTACGCCAACGGCTACGGCCACGCCCACCGCCACGGCTTCGGCCACTCCATCGGCCACGCCTACGGCTACGGCCACGCCCACGGCTTCGGCCACGCCCACCGCCACGCCGACGCCTACGCCTACGGCAACCCCGACCGCTACGCCCACCGCTACCCCGTCGGCCACGCCCACCGCTACCCCGTCGGCCACGCCCACCGCCACGCCAACGGCTGCGCCGGTGCCCACGCCGGGGCCCGGTCCGGTGGTGCAGACCGACGGATAGCCCGTCGCGGAAGCGAGCCCTCGCCCCGTCCCGTCAGGGCGGCGGGGGCTCGCCCGTGCAGGCGCGCCAGGCGGAGGCCAGCAGGGCGCGCGCGTGGGACGCGCCCGGGCAGTGCGCCACGACCGCGCGCCCCTCGAACGCGCCGTAGCGCCGCGTGAAGAGTCCGCCCGCGAGGTCGTCCATGCGGGCCGCGGCATCACGCCAGGCGCGGCGCTCGGCGGGGGAGGGCGCGTAGGGCTGGCCCGCGACGGGATCGCTCCAGAGGACGGCGCGCAGCACGGCGGCCACCGATTCGACGCCGGCGACGACCAGCTCGGCGTCCTCGGGGTCCATGCCGCGCGCGGCGGCGCGCTCGCGCACGGCCCCGCAGGCGGCCTCGCGCCACAGCTCGACGCGCGATTCGCCGGGATGGCGGCTCGCGTGGCGGGCGTACGCGATGGCGAGCGCATCGGGGAATTCGCCCGGCGCCAGCCGCTCGATGGCCGCGCCCGCGCGGGCGGCGAACCCGGGCGCGAACTTCGAGACGAGCAGCTCGCGCGCGTCCATGCGGGCGATGCGGCGGGGCGGCTCGACCACGCCGCACTCGTCCGCCAGCCAGCGGCGCAGGCGCTCCTCCATCGCCTCGGCATCGGGCATGGCGGCACGGTGCGGGCGCGGTGGGCGCGCGTCAAGGGCGGGCGTCGTAGGCTCGCGCGCATGGCCGACGCCTGGCGTCCGCGGCAGTACGCGCGCTTCCGCGCCGAGCGCGAGCGGCCCTTCCACGACCTGCTCGCGCTGGTGAAGCCCATCCCGGGCGGGCGCGCCGCCGACCTGGGCTGCGGCGGGGGCGCGCTCACGCGGCTGCTGCACGAACGCACGGGCGCGGCGGAGACGGTCGGCGTGGACCGCTCGGCGGCCATGCTGGCGGGCTGCGAGCGGCACGCGGACGGGGGCCTGCGCTTCGAGCGGGGCGACATCGAGTCGTTCGCGGGGGAGGGGCTGGACCTCGTGTTCTCGAACGCGGCGCTGCAATGGGTGGCGGACCACGGGGCGCTGTTCGCGCGGCTGGCGGGGACGCTGCGGGCGGGCGGGCAGCTGGCCGTGCAGATGCCCGCCAACCACGACCATCCCTCGCACACGGTGGCGCACGCGGTCGCGCGGGAATCGCGCCACGCCCGCGCCCTCGGCGGCTACGTGCGCGAGAACCCCGTGCGCGCGCCGCAGTGGTACGCGGCCACGCTGGAGCGCCTCGGCTTCGCGGAACGGCACGCGCGCATCCAGGTCTACCGGCACCGGCTGGCGGGGCCGGAGGAGGTGGTCGAGTGGGTGAAGGGATCGTTGCTGACGGACTACCGCGCGCGGCTCGGCGACGACGCCTGGGAGGCGTACCTCGCGGACTACCGCGCACGGCTGCTGGCCGAGCTGCCGCCGGAGCGCCCGTACGCCTTCGCCTTCAGGCGGCTGCTGCTGTGGGGGCGGCTGGGCGCGTAGGCTGGCGGCATGGCGCGGTTCGAGGCCAGCGAGCGCACGGCGGGGGGCCTGCGCGACGTGCGCTTCCGGCTGGATGTGGCGGGCGAGGGCGTGCCCGGGCGGCTGTGGCTCCCCTACGAGGAGACGGAGGCGGCGCGCCCGCTCGTGCTGCTCCAGCATCCGGGCATGAGCGGCAAGGACGACGCCATCGTGGCCGCGCCCGCGCGCGACTGGGCGCTGGCGCACGGCTGGGCGTGCCTCGCGCTGGACGCGCCCGGCCACGGCGAGCGGGCGAGCGCCGATCCGCTGGCCGCCCTGCGCGATCCCGAACGCGCCGCCGCCCTCGCCGGCCGGTTCGCGGCGGAAGCGCGCGCCGCCGTGGACGCCGTGGCGGAGTGCGAGCGCGTCGACGTCGCGCGGCTCGGCTACTACGGCTACTCGCTCGGCGCGATGCTGGGCGTGGCCGTGCTGGCGGGCGACGGGCGCTACCGCGCGGCGGCGCTGGCGGCGGCCGGCGCGGGACCGCTGAGCGGCCCGGCGGACGGCCCCGGCAGCCGTCTGCCCGCGCTGGCGGGCGTGGCCGTGCGCCTCATCGCGAAGGCGGACGACGAGCTGATCGCGCGCGCGGACACGAAGGCGCTGTTCGCGGGGCTGCCCGGCGAAAAGAACCTGCTCACCCTGCCGGGCGGGCACTTCGCCATCGGCGACGACGTGACGCGCGCAGCGGAGGCATGGCTGGCGGCGCGGCTCTAGCGGTTCAGGCGCTCCAGCTTGAAGTTGTCCCAGGTGACGGCGCGCTCCGGCTCGAACACGACCCAGCGGCTGCTGCGCCCGCTGGCCGTGCCCTCGTGGCGCGGGCCGGAGCCGTACTTGGCCCCCATCTGCAGGCGCGCCTCCTCCAGATGGGGGTCGGCGGCCTCAGCGGCGGCGTCCTCCAGCACGGCGGCGCGGCCCTGCAGCATGATCCCCTGCAGCTCGGGGAAGCGCTCGTTGCGGTCCACGAGCACGGTGGCGGCGGGGTCGCGGCGCAGGTTGCGGACCTTCTGGCCGCGGCAGAGGGTGTAGACGCGCCCGCCCGCCCAGCCGAACCAGAGGGGCGTGAGGTTGATGCGCCCGCCGGGGCTGTGGGTGGCGATGCGCATGTTCCAAGCGCTGGTCATGATCTCGTCGATCTCGGCGGGCGTGAGGGCCAGTTCGTCGGGAATGGGCACGGCGGGCCTCCATCGGGATGCGCGGGGAATGCGCTGGAATGGTAGGATACCGGCGGCGCGGGCGGGCGTGGTTCAATGGCAGAATGCGACCTTCCCAAGGTTGAGACGAGGGTTCGATTCCCTTCGCCCGCTCCATTTTGAGGAGAGCGCCGCGCTGGCGCGCGGCTGAGTGGTGAGGAGAGCGCGTGGCGCTGCGCGCCGCGCTGAGGGGGGAGTGGGCGGGACACGGGCCGTTCAGGGGACGCGGATGACCTCGACGTCGATGTCCTCGGGCGCGCCGCCGGTGAGCACGAGGTGCACGGTGTCGTTGACGTAGAGCAGGCGGCCGTCGAGGGTGACGCTGGCCTGCAGGGTGTATTCGAAGCGCTCGTCGATGGCCGCCGGGTCGTAGGGGATGCGGAAGTCGAGGGGGATGAAGCGCGCGTCGCGGATGACGTGCTCGCCGAGGGTGACGGCGGGGGCGTCGGCGAGGGAGGTGTCCTGCAGCAGCACCTCGACGACGGCGCCTTCGGGCAGCTCGACCTCGCCGCCCGCGAAGCGGACGGCGCCCTCGACGGCGGGCCCGTCGGCGCCCATGCCCACGGACGCGCCGTCACCATCGCCGCCACCGAGGCCGAGCGTCTCGCACACGGACGATGCCATCGCCATGAGGAACAGGAGCATGGCGAGCCCGACGCCGGTCAGGAGCGGCATGGGGCGATCCTAGCGCGTCGCGGCTCTGAAGGGGGGCGCCCGTAAGCGCGCATCCTGGAATCCTGGCGCCATGCCGTTCGAGCCGGGAGAGGTGATCTCCTACCTTGCGATGTGCGAGGAGGAGGGAACGAGCCTGCAGCGGGGCATGAATTTCCGCCTGGGGCCGAACCACAGCGTGCTGCTGATGAGTCAGCGCCCGAATGCGCCGTACACGGACGAGGTGCGGGATGGCGGCACCGTCATCATCTACGAAGGGCACGACGCGCCGCGCGGGGACGAAACGCCCGACCCGAAGGCCGTTGACCAGCCGCTGCGGACGGCCACGGGGCGATTGACCCAGAACGGACGCTTCTTCGAGGCCGCGGGCACGAAGCGCGAGTTGGTGCGCGTCTACGAGAAGCTGCTGCAGGGCATCTGGGTTTGCAACGGCCTCTTTCGCCTGACCGACGCCTGGACGGAGCCGTCCGGCGGAAGGCAGGTGTGCAGGTTCCGGCTGGAGATCACCAATGCGGAGGCGGCGGGCGCGCCGCAGGAACGGGAGCCTTCCCGCATCATTCCGTCGGTGGTGAAACGGGAGGTGTGGAGGCGGGACGGCGGATGCTGCGTGCTCTGCGGAGCCAGCGACGACCTGCACTTCGACCACGAGATCCCGTTCTCGAAGGGCGGTGCCTCGACGACCGAGAACGTGCGCATCCTCTGCGCCCACCACAACCTGCGGAAGGGCGCACGGATCGAGTAGCGCCGCTACTCCAGGCCCTCGATGTAGGCGGCGATGGCCTCGGCGGCGCGACGGCCGTCGGCGAGGGCCGTGACCACCAGGTCCGCGCCGTTCACGTTGTCGCCGCCCGCGAAAACGCCCCGGCGCGAGGTGCGCCCGCCCTCGTCGATGGCGATGAGGGCGCCCCAGCTGGTGCTCAGGCCGCTGGTGGTTTCGGGGACGACGGGGTCGGCGCCGTAGCCGATGGCGATGGGGATGGTGTCGGCCTCGATGACGAATTCGCTGCCCGCGACGGGGACGGGGCGGCGGCGTCCGGAGTCGTCCGGTTCGCCCAGCTCCATGCGGATGCATTCGACGCCGACGGCCTTGCCGTGCTCGTCGCCGAGGATGCGGAGGGGGGCGGTGAGCATTTCGAAGCGGACGCCTTCCTCGCGGGCGTTGATGCGCTCCTCGCCACGGCCCAGCATCTCGGCCTCGGTGCGGCGGTAGACGCAGGTGACGGATTCGGCGCCCAGGCGCACGGCGGTGCGCACGCAGTCCATGGAGGTGTCGCCGCCGCCGATGACGGCGACCTTGCGGGGCGGGGGCAGGGGATCGCGCAGGTGGGGGGGCAGCTGGTCGGCGCGCAGGTTGCCGCGCACGAGGTAGTCGGTGGCGCGGTGGACGCCTTCGAGGTTCTCGCCCTCGATGCCGAGTTCGTTGCCGACGCCCGCGCCGGTGCCGAGGAAGACGGCGTCGTAGTCGCCGTCGAGCATTTCGTCGACGGTGACGTCGCGGCCCACGTAGGTGTTGCAGCGGAATTCGATGCCGATGGCCTCGAGGTGGGCGATGTAGTCGTCCACGATCTGCTTGCGCATCTTGAAGTTGGGGATGCCGTAGACGAGCACGCCGCCGGGTTCGGGCCAGTATTCGAAGACGGTGGAGGCGTGGCCGCGGTGGGCCAGCATCTCGGCCACGGCGAGGCCGGCGGGGCCCGCGCCGATGACGGCCACCTTGCGCCCGCTCGGGGGCGGCGGGTATTTCGGGCTGGGGTAGCCGCCCAGCTCGCGGCGCTGGTAGTCGGTGACGAAGGCTTCGAGCTTGCCGATGGTGACGGGGGGTTCGGCGCGCCCGTCGGGGCGGATGGCGAAGCCGACGACGCAGGCGCCCTCGCAGAGGTTCTCCTGGGGGCAGAGGCGCCCGCACATTTCGGGCAGGTTGCTGGTCTCGCGGAACTTGTCGGCGGCGCCGAGGATGTCGCCCTCCTCGACGAGGGCGAAGGCGCCGGGGATGTCGTTGCTGACGGGGCAGGCCTCCTGGCAGGGGGCGGAGGGGCACTGGATGCAGCGCTGGGCCTCGATGCGCGCGGAGTTGACGTCGAAGCCGAGGTAGGTCTCGTCCCAGTTGCGCACGCGCTCCCCGGCGTCCTGCTTGGGCACCTTCTGGACGGCGATGTCGAGTTTGCGGTGAACGAGATGCGTTTCGGGCATGGCACGTCAACGGGCCGCCAGTGCGCGGCGTCATGATGGTAGCGCGTCGGGGGCGGCAGCGCGAGCGCTCAGCGCGGCTCGTAGCGCGGAGGCTCGATCCATTCCCCCTCGGGCGGGTTCTCCTGGGCGCGCACGGCGGCGCGGCTGGCGGCGGCCTCGAGGCGGCGGGCGCGGCGGATGACGCGCTGGCGTTCGCGTTCGCGGGCCCCGGCGCGGGCGCGCGCGGCGGGGCCGGGCGGACGGCGCGGCCTGCCCGCGTGGACGCGCACGCGGCCTTCCGCCTCGAGCTGGCGCAGGTGGGCGCGCACGTTGCCGTCGGCGGCGCGGCGCAGGCGGCTGTCGACGTCGGGGTAGAGGGCCAGCATGATCTCCCAGCTGGTGCGCGGGCGGCCCCGTTCGAGCGCGGCCAGGATCTGCGCCTCGCGCGCGTCGCGGTGGTCGACGTAGGACTGGAGGCGTTCGCGCGGGTCCGTGACGAGGGGGCCGTGGCCCGGGCAGATGACGCGCAGGTTGGGCAGCTCGACGAGGCGGCGCAGGGTGGCGCGGTAGGCGGCGAGGTCGGCCACGGTGGTGGTGGTCGAGCCGAGCATGGTGTCGCCCGTGAAGAGCACGCCCTCCTCCTCGAGGTAGAAGCAGAGGGAATCGACGGAGTGGCCGGGGGAGGCGAGCACGCGCAGGCGCACGCCGCCGTCGAGCTCGACGGTCTCGCCGTCGGCAAGGGGGCGCACGCCGCAGGCGGGCAGGCGGCCCCGCAGCAGGCGGCGTCCGTTGGCGGGGATGGCGACGTCCGCGCCGAAGACCTCGCGCGCCCATTTGAGGTTGCCGGAGTGGTCGGCGTGGTGGTGGGTAACGGCGGCCACGGCGATCTCGGCGCGCTCGACGGCGGCGAGGTAGCCGCGCAGCATCCAGCGGTAGCGGTCGAGCGCCTCGCCGGAGTCGATGGTGAGCGTCTGGCCGCGGCCCACGAGGTAGATGTTGGTGGACTGGGGGCGCATGGGGCTTTCGTCGGGGACCTGCACGGCGCGGACGCTGGGGGAGACCTGCATGGGGATTCGCTCCGGGGCCGCGGCGGACGGGCGGCGGGCGGGATCATGCCCCCGGCAGGAGTCGAACCTGCGGCCGGGCGTTTAGAAGACGCCTGCTCTCGTCCGCTGAGCTACGGGGGCCCGCTTCGCTCCCATTCTAGCGGCGGGGCGGGCGGGGTAGGATGGGCGCGCGGAGGCGTACGGACATGGCCGACGGCGGGTATCCGAACCGGGGCGCACTGGGCGACGCGCTCGACGTCTACCTCGACGCCATGCGGGCGTTCGTGGCGCGCGGCCTGCGGCGCGTGCCGGGCACGGACCTGCGGGGCGCCATCGAGGGGGCGCTGAGCGATCACGCCCGCGAGCGCTTCCGCGAGCGCCTCGGGCGGGGCGAAAGCGTGGAGGGCGCCATCGAGGCGGGCGACATCCCCTACCTCGTGCAGCGGCGCTGGAAGGACGTCTTCGGCGCGACGCTCCGCCACGAGCGCGGCATCCTCTCCCTGCTGCATCTGATCGCGGAGGCGCGCAACCGCTGGGCCCACCGCGGCGAGGAGGACATCGAGTTCCCCTACGCGCAGGCCCGCATCACGGACATCGCGGAGGTGCTGGAACGCATCCGCGCGCCGGAGGCGGAGGAGCGCGTGAAGGGCATCCGCGCCGCGCTCGAGGCGCCGGGGGCCGCGCCCGAACCGGAGCCCACGCTCCCGACGATGCCCGCGGCGCGGAAGGCGGGCGGGAAGGGCAGGCGGCGCGCCGGGCTGAAGCCCTGGCGCGAGGCGGCGCGGCCCAACGCCGACATCACCGAGCGCACCTTCCTCACCGCCGAGTTCATGGCCGACCTGCAGCAGGTGCGCGACGGGAGCGCGCAGGCCACGGAGTACGGCGACCCGGTCAAGTTCTTCGAGCGCACGCACATCACGCCGGGCATGCGGCAGCTGCTGGAGAACGTGCTGCGGCGCACCGGCGGCGCGGGCGGCGACCCCGTCGTCCAGACCAAGACCGGCTTCGGCGGGGGCAAGACGCACAGCCTCATCGCGCTCTACCACCTGATCACGTCCACCGCCGCGCTGGCGGGCTCGCGCGAACCGGCGCTGGCGGACGTGCGCGAGCTGGCCGCGCGCGTGCGGCTGGAGCAGGACGACGTGAGCGCCGCCCGCGTGGCCGTGCTCGTGGGCACCTCCCTCGACCCGCGACGGGCGGCGCGCACCGACGCGGGCGACCCGCTGGGCACGCTCTGGGGCGAAATGGCCTGGCAGCTGGGCGGGCAGGCGGCCTACGACATCGTGGGGCGGGCGGCGCGCGAGGGCTTCGCGCCCGGCGGCGAGACGCTGGACGCGCTCTTCCTGCACGTGGGGCCCTGCCTCATCCTCATCGACGAGCTGGTGGCCTACGCGCGCAACGCCGGGGTGGACCGCGACAGCGTCTACACCTTCGTGCAGAACCTGACGGAGGCGGTGCGGCGCAGCGAGCGCGCCGTGCTGGTGGCCACGCTGCCCGAATCGGCGACGGAGGCGGGGGACGAGCGGGGGGCGGCCGTGCTGGCGGCGCTGGACCACATCTTCGGGCGCATCGAGGCCACGTGGGAGCCGCTGGAGGTGCACGAGGCCTTCGAGGTGGTGCGGCGGCGGCTGTTCGGCGGCGACATCGACGCGGAGGCGCGCGACGCCGCCTGCGACGCCTTCAGCCGCATGTACCACCGCGCCCCGCGCGACTACCCCCAGGGCACGGGCGAGCAGCGCTACCTCGAACGCATGCGGGAGTGCTACCCCATCCATCCCGAGGTCTTCGACCGCCTTTACGAGGATTGGTCGAGCAGCCCCAACTTCCAGCGCACGCGGGGCGTGCTGCGCCTCATGGCCCACGCCATCAGCGTGCTCTACCGCGGCAACGACTCCTCGCCCATGATCCTGCCGGGCGACCTGCCCTTCCGCGACAGCGCGCTGGCCAACGAGTTCGCGCGGGTGCTGCCGGGGCGCTGGAACGCGGTGTTCACGGAGGCTGACGGCGCGGACGGGCGGGCCGACCGCCTCGACGCCTCCCACGGGCGCTTCGCCGAGGTGGGCGGGGCGGCGCGGCGCGTGGCGCGGGCGGTGCTGCTGGGCAGCGCCACGGGCGGGGCCGTGCGCGGCCTCGCCCTGCCCGGCATCAACCTCGGCGTGACGCGGCCCAACGACGGCGTCTCCGCCTACCGCGAGGCCCTCGAGGCCATGCGCGGCGAGCTCCACTACTTCTACGGCGACGGCGCGGGGCCCTACTGGTTCCACGCCGAGGAGAACCTGAACAAGGTGGCCGCCGACCGCGAGGGCGAGCTGGGCGCCGCCGAAATCACCGCCCACGTCCTCGAGCGCGTGCGCGCGGCGGTGGGGCGGCGCGGCGACGTCGTCGTCTGCCCGGAGGACTCCGCCGCCGTGCCCGACGAGGCCGCCGCGCGGCTGGTGGTGCTCCATCCCGACCACGCCCTGCCCAGCCGCGCGCAGGAGCGCGACGCGGCCGCGGAGACCGCGCGGGAGATGCTGGCCCGTCGCGGCGACGCCCCGCGCGTCCACCGCAACGCGCTGCTCTTCCTCGCGGCCCGGAACGACGAGCTGCGCCAGCTGCGCGCCAGCGCGCGCTCCTGGCTGGCCTGGCGCTCCATCATCGAGGGCGAGCGGCGCATCACGGGCCTCGAGGGCGAGCGGCGCCGGCAGGCGCGCGAGAACGTCCAGCGCGCGAGCGACGAATTCGACGACGCCATCGCGCGCGCCTGGCGGCTGGCGCTCGCCCCGCGCCAGCCCAACCCGCGGCAAGCCAGCTACGAGCTCCACGAGCTGGCGACGGAGGTCGGCCTCGACGGCAACGTCGTGGAGGCCGCGTTCCGGCGCCTGCTCGAGGCCGAGGAGCTGGCCGAGCGCGTCTCCCCCGACCACCTCGCCAACCTGCTGGCCGAGTGGGTCTGGCGCAAGGACCAGCCCGACCACACCGAGGACATCCCCGTGGGCGAGCTGTGGGCCATGCTCACCGCCAACGTCTACCTGCCCCGCCTGCGCGACCGCGCCGTGCTCGCGGAGTGCATCCGCGAGGGCGTGGCGGCGGGCGCCTTCGGGCTGGCCGCGGGCGTGGACGATGCGTCCTCCAGCGGCTACCGGGGCTTCACGTTCGGCGCCCCGCCCGCCGACATCCCCGACGACGCGCTCGTGATCGAGCGCGAAATGGCCGAGCTGGTGCGCGACGAAACGCCCGCGCCCGCGCCCGACGCCGGCGACGACGAGGACGGCGAGGACGCGCCCGATTCCGGCGCGGGCGGGGGCGTCTCCGAGCCCCGTACGCCCTTCGGCGGGCCCACGCAGGTCACCGTGCGCGTGAGCGGGCGCGCCGACATCTCGCTCGACGAGATGATCCAGCTGCGCGAGGAGATCGCGCGCGTCCTGCGCGACGACGGCGGTGACATCAATGTCGAGGTCACGGTGCGCGCGAGCAAGGGCGAGGGCTTCACCGAGAGCGCCCTGCGCGCCGTGCGCGAGAACAGCGCCCAGCTCGACTTCGACATCGACATCCCCGAGGGGTAGCGGTTGGCGCGCGTTCCGCGTTGACATCCCCGCCCGCGCGCGCCAGCATGGGGGCATGAACCCCGACGACGACGGAAAGGGCAAGCGCGGCACGGGCGACGGGGAGCGCGACTCGTCCATCTGGAGCATCCGCCCGCGCATGCGGACGGCCTACCTGCTCACCTTCGGCGTGCTGTTCGGCGGGAGCCTCGCCTTTCTGGCGGTCACCGGCCACGGCGCCGCCACCATCATGGGGCTGGCCGGATCCGTAGCCATCGGCTCCGCGGGTGCGGCCATGTTCATCGCGGAGACTGGAGGGTACGTCATGGTGTTCGTGGATGCGGCCATCGCCTGGCGCGACGGCAAATTCGCCGAGCGGTTCAGGAAGGGCCTTGAGCAGGGCCGCGAGCAGGGCCTCGAGCAGGGCCTCAAGCAGGGCCTCAAGCAGGGCATCGAGCAGGGCATCGAGCAGGGCCGCGCCGAGGTCCGCGCCGACTTGGAAGCGTGGTACGCCCGCATGGAAGAGGCGAAGGAACGCGGCGAGCCCTTCGACGAGCCCCCGCCCGGCGTGAACGGGCGCGCCAACTCGGCCTAGCATCATGGTGTTCGTGGACGCGGCCAGCGACTGGCGCACGGCGACGCCCGCGCCGTGAACGCCCCCGCCGATGCACACGCCTTCCGCAGGAAGCTCATCGAGGTCGACCTGCCGCTGGCCAAGATCAACGACGAATCCGCGCGCGAGAAGTCGCTGCGCCACGGCCACCCCTCCACCCTCCACCTGTGGTGGGCGCGACGACCGCTCGCCGCCTGCCGCGCCGTCGTCTTCGCCAGCATGGTCGACGACCCCGGCGATTGCCCCGACGAGTTCCCCTCCGAGGAGGACCAGCGCGCCGAACGCAAACGCCTGCACGACCTCATCGAACGGCTGGTGGTGTGGGAGCACAGCACGGACGAGACGCTGCTGGCCCAGGCGCGACGCGAAATCGCGCGCTCCGTGGCGCGCGGGCGCGGCGAGCAGGCCCCCGACCCCGACGACCGCGCCGCCGTGCTCGCCTACCTCGCCGAGCACGCCCCGCCCGTGGTCGACCCCTTCTGCGGCGGCGGCTCCATCCCCCTCGAAGCCCAGCGGCTCGGCCTCAGGGCCATCGGCACGGACCTCAACCCCGTGGCCGTGCTCATCACCAAGGCGCTCATCGAGCTGCCCCCGAAGTTCCGCGGGCGGCCGCCCGTGAACCCCGACGCCGACCCCATGCAGCGCGGCGGCTGGAAGGGCGCGGCCGGGCTGGCCGACGACATCCGCTGGTACGGGCGCTGGATGCGCGAGCGCGCCTTCGAGCGCATCGGCCACCTCTACCCGAAAGCGCGGCTGGCGGACGGCACGGAGGCCACCGTCATCGCGTGGCTGTGGGCGCGCACCGTGCCCTGCCCCAACCCCGCCTGCGGCGTGGAGATGCCGCTGATGAAGACGTTCCAGCTGTCGAAGAAGATGGGGAACGAGCACTGGACGCGGCCCGTCCACGACCGGGAAGCGAATACCATCACCTTCACGGTGCAGGACCACGCGGGCGGCGTGCCGGAGGGCGGCACGGTGAACCGCACGGGCGCGGTCTGCCTCGCCTGCGACTCTGCCGCTCCGCTTTCCTATGTGCGCGAATACACGCGGGCACATGGGGGAGAGATGGGCGAGCAGATGATTGGCATCGTGGCAGAGGGCGACCGGCAGCGGGCCTACGCTTCGCCCACCGTGGAGCATATCGAGGTAGCCCAGAGCGCCTCCCCTGAGTGGCGTCCAGAGTTGAAAATGCCCGCGACCGCTCACCTTGTGAGCGGTCGCGGGTACGGCATTTCGAATTGGCATCAATTATTTACCAAGCGTCAACTCTTGGTCCTGACCACCCTCTGCGACTTACTGGAGAAAGCCAGCACCCAGATGGAGACGCACGGGGCCAGCGCGGAGTACGCCCACGCCGTCTCCACCTATCTGGCGCTTGCTATAAGCAGGGCCGCTCAAGCCGGTTCCAGCTATGCAAGGTGGGATAATGCGGCGGGCAAAGGTACCGGCAATCTTGCCGGTACCTTTGCCCGCCAAGCCATTCCGATGATTTGGGATTTTGCGGAAGTTAACCAATTTTCAACATCTACTTCCAATTGGATGGCTCAAATTGAATGGGTTTCCGAAGCAGTAGATCGCTTGATCCCCACAGACCACACGGGATTTTCACATCAGGGAGACGCATCGACAACCGTCCGTACAGACGTTGCGCCAGTCATTGCCACTGATCCACCTTATTACGACAATATCAGTTACGCGGAGCTTTCCGATTTTTTTTACATTTGGCTGCGTAAGACTCTGCGTAATGTTCATCCTGATTTGTTTGCCAGTATCGCCGCACCGAAGGACGAAGAGATGACAGCGATCGCGTCTCGTTTCGAGAAGCCGCACGAACGATTCGAGAAACTGCTGAACAAGGCTCTGAGCCTGATGCAGAAACGCTGCACACGCGAGTTCCCATCCACTATCTTCTACGCCTACAAGCAGCGGGAAGAGCACCGCGAAGGTGGGCAGGTCTCCACGGGCTGGGAGACGATGCTGACAGCACTGGTGGGAGCAGGTTTCCAGATCGTCGGTACCTGGCCGATGCGTACGGAGCTCGGGAACCGTGCCAACTCGATGGGCACGAACGCCCTCGCCACCTCCGTCGTCCTCGTCTGCCGCCCGCGCCCCGAGGACGCGCCGCTGGCGACGCGCGGGCAGTTCCTGGGGGAGCTGGCGTCGGAGCTGCCGCGGGCGCTGGAGCAGCTGACGCACGAGGGGCACATCGCGCCGGTGGACCTGGCGCAGGCGGCCATCGGGCCGGGGATGAAGGTGTATTCGCGCTACCGGCGGGTGGAGACGATCGCGGGCGAGGCGGTGACGGTGCGGGAGGCGCTGGCGGAGATCAACCGCGAGGTGGCGCGCCACCACGCGCGGGAGGAGGGGGCGCTGGACGGGGAGAGCCGCTTCTGCGCGGGCTGGCTGCGGTCGCACGGCTACGCGGAGGGGCCGTACGGGGAGGCGGAGACGCTGGCGCGGGCGCTGAACGTGACGGTGGAGGGGCTGTCGCCGCGGCTGCTGGAGGCGGTGGGCGGGAAGGTGCGGCTGCTGCGTCCGGAGCGGTTCGGGCCGGACGGCGGGCCGCGCCTGGGGGAACCGACGGCGTGGGAGGGGCTGTTCCGCATGGCGTGGCACCTGTGGCACGAGGACGGGGACGGCACGGCGGGGGCGGCGGCGCTGGCGCGGGCGATGGGCAGCGGCGCGGCGGCGGTGGAGCGGCTGGCGCGCATCCTGTACGAGCACTTCGACCACAAGGGGGATTCGGCGAACGCGGTGCGCTGCAACAGCGTGGCCGCGTCGTGGGAGGCGATCGAGCGGCAGGCCATGCGGCGGGAGGAGCAGGCGGGGCTGGTGCTGGAGCAATGAGCGCGGAAGGCGGGACGCCGCCGTTCGCGGTGCGCTACCGGCTGCGGCGGGAGCGACGGCCCTACGACGCGGCCACGGTGCGCGCGCTGGAGCGGGACCGCTGCGGGGTGTACGCGCTGTGGCTGCCGTCGGCCACGACGGCGGACGAGTGGGAGTGCCTGTACGTGGGCAAGTCGGAGCGGTGCGTGCGGCAGCGGCTGCTGGACCACCTGTCGGGGGAGACGAATCCGGGGCTGCGGCGGGCGCTGCGGGATTTCGGGGGGCTGGCGGCCTTCTCGGTGGCGTGGACGGCGAGCCGCGAGGAGACGGACGCGCTGGAGACGGCGGTGATCGGGGAGTGGCGGCCGGCGATGAACCGCAACAAGCTGGGGGGCTAGGTGGCGCGGGCGCGGGCGGGCTGGTACGGTGGAGTACTGCGTTGCGGCGGCGGCGCGGCCCGCGGGCGGCGCGCGTCCGCGGCAACGCGATAAGGCGGAGCGACGAACCGTGAGCATCAACGTGGCCATCATCGGCGTGGGCAACTGCGCCTCCTCGCTCGTGCAGGGGCTGGAGTTCTACCGGCACGTGGAGGAGGGGGACGAGGTGCCGGGCATCATGCACCCGGTGGCGGGGGGCTACCACATCAACGACATCAAGGTGACGGTGGCCATCGACATCGACGCGCAGAAGGTGGGGAAGGACCTGTCGGAGGCGGTGTTCGCGGGGCAGAACAACACGCTGCGCTTCGCGGAGGTGCCGCACGCGGGGGTGACGGTGGAGCGGGGCATGACGCACGACGGGCTGGGGCAGTACCTGGGGGGCGTGATCGAGAAGGCGCCGGGGGGCACGGCGGACATCGCGCGGCTGCTGCGGGAGCACGAGGTGGACGTGGTGGTGAACTACCTGCCGGTGGGGTCGGAGGAGGCCACCAAGTGGTACGTGGAGCAGACGCTGGCGGCGGGCTGCGCCTTCATCAACTGCATTCCCGTGTTCATCGCGCGGGACGAGAACGGCTACTGGCCGCGGCGCTTCGAGGAGGCGGGGCTGCCCATCGTGGGGGACGACATCAAGAGCCAGGTGGGGGCGACCATCGTGCACCGCGCGCTGACGCGGCTGTTCGCGGACCGCGGGGTGCGGCTGGACCGCACGTACCAGCTGAATTTCGGGGGGAACACGGACTTCTACAACATGCTGGAGCGTTCGCGGCTGGAGTCGAAGAAGATTTCGAAGACGTCGGCGGTGACGAGCCAGGTGGACCACGAGCTGCCGTCGGACGACGTGCACGTGGGGCCGAGCGACTACGTGCCGTGGCTGGACGACCGCAAGTGGTGCCACATCCGCATGGAGGGCACGACCTTCGGGAACGCGCCGCTGAACGTGGAGCTGAAGCTGGAGGTGTGGGACAGCCCGAACAGCGCGGGCGTGGTGATCGACGCCATCCGCTGCGCGAAGCTGGGGCTGGACCGCGGGCTGAAGGGGCCGCTGCTGGCCCCCAGCGCCTGGTTCATGAAGTCGCCGCCGGTGCAGTACCACGACGACGAGGCGCGCGACCTGGTCGAGTCGTTCATCGTGGCGGACTAGCCTCCGCCGAAGGGGTCCGCCACGTTCTCCTGGCTGGGCTGGCGCGCACTGCTGGCGCTCACGCGCATCGTTCCGCCGCGCCCGCTGGGCTGGGCGGCGGGGCTGGTGGGGAGCGCGTGGTACTACCTGTGGCCGGAGGGGCGGCGCGTCATGGCCCGCAACTACGAGCACGTGCTGCCGGAGGCCACGGCGGCGGAGCGGCGGCGGACGGCGCGGCGCTCGGTGGCCAACTACTTCCGCTACGTGCTGGAGTTCGCGGGCACGGGGCGGCTCACGCCCGCGCAACGGCTGGCGGTGGCCGCGGAGGCGCCGGGCTTCGCCGACCTGGAGCGGGCGCTGGCGCGGGGGAAGGGGGCGCTGGTGGCGCCGATGCACTTCGGCAACTGGGACCTGGGCGCGATCAGCGCCACGGCGCGCGGCTACCCGCTGACGGTGGTCGGGGAGACGTTCGAGGACGCGCGGCTGGACGCGCTCATCGTGGGGGGGCGGGAGGCGCTGGGCGTGCGGCTGGTGAAGATGGAGCGGGCGGGGCCGTCGCTGGTGCGGGCGCTGCGGCGCAACGAGATGGTGGCCATCCTGATCGACCGGCCGCTGCGCGGGGGGGGCGTGCGCGCGCGCTTCTTCGGCGAGGAGGTGGAGGTGCCGGAGGGGCCCGCGCGGCTGGCCCTGCGCACGGGCGCGACGGCGGCGGCGGTGGCCTTCCCGCGGCGCGGCGACGGGCGCATCGACGTGTTCGCGCGCTTCGCCTTCGACTTCGAGCCGAGCGGGGACGCGGAGCGCGACGTGCGCGACCTGACGCAGGCCATCATGAGCGCGCACGAGGAGTACGTGCGGCGCTGGCCGGAGCAGTGGTACATGTTCCGCGAGTTCTGGCCGTCGTGAGCGCGGGCGCGGCGCTGACGCTGGCGGGGCTGCGGCTGGGAACGCCGCTGGCGGGGCGCTTCCCGCGGCCCGCCTACGCGCTGGCGCGGGGCGTGGGCTGGCTGGCGTGGGCGCTGCGCCCGGCGGCGCGGGCGCGCGTGGTCGCGAACCTGACGCCCGCCTGCGGGGGGGACCGCGAACGGGCGCGGGCGCTGGCCCCGCGCGTCTTCCAGTCCGCCGCCAGCTACTACGTGGACCTGGCGTCGCTGCCGCATCGCGACCGCGCGGGCTACGAGCGCACGCGGCTGCGCGTGATGGGGGAGGAGCACGTGCCCGCGCTGTTCGAGCCGCGCGCCACCATCATCGCCAGCGCGCACGCGGGCAGCCCCGAGCTGGCGATGATCGCGGTGGCGCAGCGGGGGCGGGGCTGGGTGGAGCTGGTGGAGCCGCTGGCCTCGCCCGCGCTGGCGCGCCAGCTGGCGGGGCTGCGGGAGGCGGGGGGCGGGCGCGTGGCCGAGGCCAACGCCAACGGCTTCCGGCAGGCGCTGCGCGAGCTGCGGAACGGCGGGCTGGTGGCGCTGGTGGTGGACCGCGACCTCGCCGGCAACGGCGTGTGCGCGGAGCTGCTGGGGAAGCGCGTGCTGCTGCCGCGCGGCCCGTGGGAGCTGGCGCGGCGCACGGGCGCGACGGTGATCCCCCTGTTCGCCACGCGCCGCTTCAACGACCATCAGACGGTGTGGCTGGAGGAACCGTTCACGGTGTCCGGCGGGGGCGACCGCGAGGAGGCGGTGGGCGCGGCGGCGCAGCGCTGGGCGGACCGCTTCGGGGAGCACCTGCGGCGCGACCCGGCGCAGTGGACGGTGCTGGAGTCGTTCTGGGAGGCGCACGCCTGTGGGTAGGGCGGACCTGCACATCCACACGCGCATCTCGGACGGGATGGCCACGGTGGCGGACACGCTCGCGTACGTGGAGGAGCGCACGACGCTGGACGTGATCGCCGTGACGGACCACGAGGACGCGCGCGGGGGGCTGGAGGCGCGGGAGCTGGCGGCCAAACGCGGGCTGCGCGTGGAGGTGATCCCCGGCGCGGAGGTGACGACCCGCCACGGGCACCTGCTGGCGCTCTTCATCGAGCGCACGCCGCCCGTGTTCCGCTCCGTGGAGGCGACGCTGGAGGCGATCCACGCGCAGGGGGGACTGGCGGTGGCGGCCCACCCCATGAGCTGGCTGACGCGCTCGCTGAGCGCGCGCACCATCGACCGCGTGACGGCGCGGGCCGAGGCGGGCGTCACGTTCGACGCCGTCGAGGCCAACTTCAGCCCCGCCGGGCGGGTGTCGGCGGCGCGCGTGGCGCGGCGCAACGCCGAGCGCTGGCGGCTGCCCGTGTGCGGCGGCAGCGACGGCCACCACCTGCCCCAGATCGGCACGGGCTGGACCGAGTTCGCGGGATCGACGGCGGCGGAGCTGCGCGCGGCGCTGGAGGCGGGGGCCGTGGCGGAGGGGCATTCGCGCCCGCCCACGCTGCGCGAGATCGGGCTGGGGCAAGCGGCGCTGGGGCTGGCGTGGGGGTTCTCGGCCACGCCCCGTAAGATGATGAGGCGGAGCACCTGGAGGGGGACCGGATGAGGATCGCGCTGGTGTCGCCCTACGACTGGTCCGTGCCGAGCGGCGTGAACCGGCACATCGGCCAGCTGGCGACGCAGTTCCGCCGCTGGGGGCACGAGGCCACGATCCTCGCGCCCGCCTCCGACCCGGAGGCGGCGGAGAGGGAGTGCGTGGTCATGGGGCGTCCGCGCACGGTGCCCACGAGCGGCTCGAAGGCGCGCATCAGCTTCACCTGGAAGAGGCGGGCCATCGAGAGCCTGCTGGAGGAGGGGGGCTTCGAGATCGTGCACCTGCACGAGCCGCTCATGCCGCTGCTGCCCTACCAGGTGCTGCGCCAGTCGGAGGCGGCCAACGTGGGCACCTTCCACGCGGCCAAGGAGGGGGGGAACCGCATCTACGGTTACACGCGGCCCCTGACGCGGCGCTGGTTCCGCAAGCTGGACGGCAAGATCGCGGTCTCGCCGGCGGCGGCGCGGCTGGTGGGGCGCTACTTCCCGGGCTACTTCAACCTGATCCCGAACGGCATCGATTTCGCCCACTTCGCGGAGAAGGCCGAGCCCTTCCCGGAGTTCGACGACGGCTGCTTCAACGTGCTGTTCGTGGGGCGTCCGGAGAAGCGCAAGGGGCTGAAGTACGCGCTGCGGGCCTTCCGGCGCATCCGCGAGGCGGAGCCGCGCAGCCGCCTGATCGTGGTGGGGGCGGGCAGCTTCCGGCGCTACGAGCGGCTGCTGGGCGGGGACGAGCGCGTGCTCTTCCGCTCGAACGTGCCCTATGCGGAGCTGCCGCGCTACCACCACAGCGCGCACGCCTTCTGGTCGCCGGCCACGGGCAACGAGAGCCAGGGCATCGCCCTGCTGGAGGCGATGGCCGCGGGGCTGCCGGTGGCGGCGAGCAACATCGAGGGGTTCGCGGGGATGATCACGGACGAGGTGGACGGGCTGCTGGTGCCGCCCAAGGACGACGCGGCGCTGGCGCGGGCGGTGCTGCGGCTGCGCGACGACCCCGGCCTGCGCGCGCGGCTGGGGGCGCAGGGGCAGGCGCAGGCGGCGCGCTACAGCTGGGAGAACGTGGCGCGGCGCGTGCTGGCCTACTACGAGCGGCTGCTCTACGAGCGGCGGCAGGTGGCGGCGGCGCGGGCGTGAGCGGCTGGCGGCCGCGGCTGCTGCCGGAACGCATCCCCGCGCGGGCCGCCGACGCCATCGGGCGGCGCGTGGGGGCGCTCGGCGTCACGCCCAACATGATCACGCTGGCGGGCGCGGCGGGCGCGGCGGCGGCGGCGTGGCTGATCGTGGATGGGCGCCTGCTCGTCGCGGGCGCGGTCTTCCTCGGCTTCAGCGCGCTCGATTTCGTGGACGGCGCGGTGGCGCGGGCGACGGGACGGGCGACGCCCTTCGGGGCCGTGCTCGACGCCGTCATGGACCGCGTGGGCGAGGCGCTCGTGCTGGGCGCGTGCGTCTGGTACTTCGCCGAACGGGGGGAGCTGGTGCAGGCGGGGTTCGCCTACGCCGCCATCTTCGGGAGCATCGCCGTCAGCTACGTGCGGGCGCGGGGGGACGCGCAGGGGGTGGCCACGCGCGAGGGCCTCTTCCGCCGCCAGGAGCGCGTGGTGCTGCTGGGCGTGGGGCTGCTGGCGAACGGGCTCACGGTGGTGGTGCCCATCCTGGCCGTGCTGGCGAACGCCACGGCGCTGCAGCGCTGGATCATCGTGGGGCGCGGGCTGCGCGCGCTGGACCGCGCGGATGCGGGGGATCAGGGCGGCGGCGGGCCCCAGTAATCGTCGGGATCGACCGGCGGCGCGGCGGGCTCCGCTTCCGGCGGCGGCGCGGGCGCGGCGGGCGTGGCGGGCGGCGGCTGGTATGGAGACGCGGCTGGCGGCGGCTGGTATGGAGACGCGGCGGGCGGCGGCGGGAACGGGGAAGCGGCTGGCGCGGCGGCGGCTCCGCGCGCGCGGTTGTCGAGCATGAGCGAGAACAGGTAGGCCAGCAGGGCCAGCAGGGCCAGCACGACGCCGCCCCCGATGGCGCCGATGGAGACGGCCCCGATGGCGAACCCGTCGCCGCCGCCGCCGCCGGAGGAGGGCGCGGGGGCGGCCTGTTCGGGCGTGGGCTCGGATTCGGTCTCCACGGGCGACGGCTCCGCGGCTGGCTCTGGCTCTTCGGTGGCGGCGGGCGGCTCCGTGGCGGCTTCGGGCGGCTCCGTGGGAGCGGGCGGCTCGGTGGCGGTTTCGACGGGCGCGGGCGGCTCGCGCGGGGGCAGGCCGTGGAATTCGCGGAAGGCCGCCTCGAAGCCCGCGAAATCGAAGCCGTAGACCGTCTCGATGGCGGCGTCGTAGCGGTTGCCCTGCTTGATGGTGGCGAAGAGGCGGGCGAAGTCCTCCTCGCCGCCGCGGTCGAGCAGGAAGCGCACCATCTGGTACGACTGGCCGTAGAAGAGGCCGACCTCGCCGGGGTCGCGGTTGCCCGTGCCCATCTCCAGGAAGGGGATGAGGTCGTCGCGGGCCACGGCCACGGCGAAGGCGTTGGAGTAGCCCGCGCCGGGCTCGGTCTGCGCGTGCACGGCGGTGCCCTCGTCGAGCCAGGACGGAATCTTGCCGAGGGCGCTCTCGCCCGCCGCCTTGGTGAGGATGTGGGCGAACTCGTGGCGCAGGGTGTCGGCGTTGTCGCGCGTGCCGCAGGAGCGATCGATGACGAAGAGCACGTTGTCGGCCACCTGCGTGCCGCAGAGGATGGTGGCGGCGTCGTAGGTGGCGCTGCGGGTGGGCTGCGCCTCCTCGATCTCGGCCTCGGAGGCGAAGAGCACGGTGTTCACGGGCACGATCTCCAGCTCCGTGCGCAGCAGCGCCCCCATGCGCTCGTAGGTGCGCGCGGCGGCCTCGAGGAAGTCGCGCGCCGCGTCCCCGAAGCCGGGCTGGTAGTGGATGTGCATGAACTCGTTTTCGACGCGCAGCCACTCCTTGCCCGGCGGCAGGTAGAAGAAGACGGCGGGTTCGCTTTCGAGCACGGTCCCGTCGTCCAGCGTGAGTTCCCAGTAGTAGACGAATTCGCTGCCCACGGGGATGTAGCCGCGCACGCCCGTGGGCACGGGCACCTCGACGCCGACGTCGGCGGCGGGCGCGAACTCCTCGGGCTTGGCGAAGGCGCGCGATCCCGACCCCGTGACGGCGTAGCGCAGGGAGACGTCGACGACCTCGCGGGGGGCGTCGACCTCGAGGCGAAAGCGCAGGAACTGGGGGAACTCGTTGACCACCTCGGTGCGGAATTCGGGCGACTGGGCGGCGGCGGGCGCGACGGTCCCCGCGGCGAGGCCCGCCAGCGCCAGCGCCAAGGCGAGCGCCGCCGCCCTCACGCCTCGCTCCCCATGCGCGCGCGCAGCCATGCGCCCATCAGTCCGTCCAGTTCGCCGTCCAGCACGCCGGCGGCGTCGCTCGTCTCGAAGTTGGTGCGGTGGTCCTTCACCATCTTATAGGGATGGAGCACGTAGCTGCGGATCTGGTTGCCCCAGCCCATGTCCACGTGCTCGCCCTTGAGGCGCGCCTTCTCGGCCTCGCGTTCCAGCAGCTCGCGTTCGAGCAGGCGCGCCTCCAGCACCTTCATGGCGCTGGCGCGATTGCGGTGCTGGGAGCGCTCGTTCTGGCAGGTGACGACGATGCCGGTGGGCAGGTGGGTGATGCGGATGGCGGTGGAGTTCTTCTGCACGTTCTGGCCGCCGTGGCCGCTGGCGCGGAAGACGTCGACGCGGACGTCGTCGGGGGCGATGGCGACCTCGCTGGCGGAGGCCACCTCGGGCATGACCTCGACCTTGGCGAAGCTGGTGTGGCGGGCGTGGGCGGCGTCGAAGGGGGAGAGGCGCACGAGGCGGTGCACGCCGCGCTCGCTGGCGAGGTAGCCGTAGGCGAGGGGGCCGCGCACCTCGATGGTGGCGCTCTTCAGCCCGGCCTCCTCGCCCTCGGTGGAATCGAGCACCTCGGCGTCGAAGGCGCGGTCCTCGGCCCAGCGCAGGTACATGCGCAGCAGCATCTCCACCCAGTCCTGCGATTCGGTGCCGCCCGCGCCCGCGTGCACGGCGAGGATGGCGTCGCGCTGGTCGTAGTCGCCGGAGAGCTGCAGCTCGAATTCGAGGCGTTCGAGGCGCGCCTCGAGGGCGTCCAGCTCCCCGGCGGCGTCGGCGGCGAGGGAGCCGTCGTCCTCGGCCACGGCCAGCTCCAGCAGCTCGACCTGCTCGGCGGCGAGGCGCTCGACCTCGCGCCAGGTATCGGCGCGGGCGCGCAGGGAGGCGATTTCGCGCATGACGGCGCGGGCGTCCCCGGCGTCGTTCCAGAAGGCGGCTTCGGCGGAGCGTTCCTCCAGCTCGGCGAGGCGCGCCTCCGTGAGGGGCAGGTCGAGCCGCGCCAGCGTATCGGAGACGCGGGAGCGGAGCGCGCGGGCGCGGACCAGCAGCTGGCGCATAACGCTAGGAGGCGGCCCGCGTCACGCGCCCTCGGCCTCGATCCGCCGATATTCGACGGCAAGGTCGCGCAGCGTCTGCGGGGGATCGCCATCGGCTAGCATCCAGTACTCCCAGCCGTCGGACGATTCATCGCCATCCGCCCGCGCGGCACGGGCGGGCGTGTCGTACTCCTCATCGTTGAAGCTGATCATGCCGTCGTCAGTGATCTCAGCGGCCGTAGGGCGCTCCGGATCAACCGGCCCAAGAATGTCGCCGGGACGAAGCAGGCCCGCGTCCACGAGATCGGGCAGCCGAAGCCCTCGCGTGGTCTCATCATCCACCCACGCATTCGCGTCATCGCCCATCTGGGGAACATAGCTGGGGTCAAGCAAGCGCAAATAGCCTTGGTGAATAACCTCGGCCATCAACTTGCGACGCTCTTGCAGAAATTCCCAGTAGCCCAAGTTCTCCCAGCCATCCGGCAAGGCGTACCAAAAACGTTGAAGCTGCAAGGCATTACCACTGATATTTCGTTGGCTCAGAAGATCAGGCCAATATTCATGCGGCGGACGAGACGAAATTCGCTTGTTCGTATCAGAATCCGTCGGAGCGTAATTGGCAATCTGGTTAACGCGCCTAGTCCCAGTGATTTCAAGATTGCGGAGATGAGCCCTCGGAAACAGGTGATGCTCCTCGACTTTCATTGTCGAACCCCAATTGGGATCCATCCAGTTGCGAACCGTTTCATCCAAGAGGAACAGATTCGCATCCAAGATATTAAGAGCCGAGATGTAGGCTTGGTACGCAGGACTCGTCTTGGAAGAGGTTTCCAATGCGTCGGGTAGCCGAATACTCCAGAAATCCGAGGTGAACTCCGTAGAAATCGCCGCATCCAGAACGCCGGTAAAGTCTTCCGAAGTCCGTCCCGCATCCGCAAGGCGCACAAGGTCAGTTTCAATTCTCGATTCGGGAGAGTTCGTGTAGCGGCGCGTAACATTCGCCATGAAAAACCAGCGAGCCATCAACTCACGCAGATTCGCGGGCTCAACATTGTATTCGGTACGACCAATCAACCACAGAGCATAGGTGTACAATAGGGCATTTGCAGACGATATCATTTTCTTCGAACGGAAACCAGCACGACCAAGAGTCTTCAGAAAGTCATCCCAGTTTGCTGGCTTGATCGTATGATCCAACGCTCCCTTCAGTCTCCCGATTTCCCGATCACTGTACTCTTTCTGGAATTCTCCCGTACGGGGATCGCGTCCCCGAAGCGCATTATAGGCGCTTTCCAAGCTCCCGCGCCTTTGGCCCACGGCAACGATGACACGCACTAGCTGCCCGGAGTCTGGAGCAATGTAGTAATTTCGGGGCGTCCAGTTCGTTTGAACACCGGTCCTTTCGGTCACAAGATCCGGAGAAAGGTGAGAATTACGAGCGAACTCTTCCAAGCGCTCGCGTCCTTCATTCCAGAAAACGCTTAGATGCGTCAGGATAAAGTCCGCTCGATTGAGTTTGACGCCTTCAGAATTAATCCTCACAAAAATATCTGCGACCAGTTTAGGCGGAACATCTGCTTTAATTGTGACAACATTGAAGTTGAAGTTGTTGAGACTGCTCCACAAATTCATGAACTTCCCCTCGACGTACTGGTACAATTCATTACGCTGGCTATCGTCCATACTGCGAGATAGGGCATACCTATCCACAAAAGAACTGACCGTGACAGTCTTGTACAATTCTGCAATATCAGCAATCCATTCCGGGCTTTGCCTGACAGCAGCATTGGCAACTTCAAAGCGCTCTTTGAATGGATCATACGCTATCTGAATTTTCCTGTCTTTATAGTCATCATCAAGAACCTTTTCTCCAGTAATGACAGCGAACAGGCTCGTCAAGCGCTGCTGGCCATCAACGATTCGCTGCTGCGTCTGGTGCGTCTTCTGGCCTTTCCCGATAGTCTTGCTATCAGGTTCGGCAGGACCATCCCAAAGCATCAGCTCACCAACCGGATAGCCCCTGTACACCGAGTCGACCAAATCACGGACTTTCACATTATCCCAGACAAACGGGCGCTGAATCTCCGGAAGGCGCAACTTCCCGGACTTGATATCGGTCATCAAGTCATCAACGGACAAAATAACGTGGTTGAACAGGCTCGGCACGGGCATCTCCCCTGAAGGCTGCGGGCAGTATGGGGCCTGCGCGGCTAGGGCGCAAGGCGGGCGGCGCGCACGGTGTTGGCCAGCAGCATGGCGATGGTCATCGGGCCCACGCCGCCGGGAACCTTCGTGACGCGCCCCGCCACCTCCGAAACGCCCGCGTAGTCGACGTCGCCCGTCAGCCGCCAGCCGCGACGGCGCGTGGGGTCGTCGATGCGGTTCACGCCCACGTCGATGACGGTCGCGCCGGGCTTCACCATGTCCGCCGTGACCGTGCGGGGGCGTCCAGCGGCGACGACGAGGATGTCGGCGCGGCGCGTGTGGGCGGCGAGGTCGGCGGTGCCGGTGTGGCAGAGGGTGACGGTGGCGTTGGCGCCCGCCGCCTTGCCGCCAAGCAGCACGGCGAGGGGCTTGCCCACGAGCAGGGAGCGCCCCACGACGACGGCGTGTTTGCCCGCCGGATCGACGCCGGAGCGGGCCAGCAGCTCCATGACGCCGCGGGGCGTGCAGGGCGCGGGGGCATCGGCGTCGCCGCGCAGGAGGCGTCCGAGGTTGGCGGGATGGAGGCCGTCGGCGTCCTTGTCGGGGCGGATGGCGTCGAGCACGGCGCGCTCGTCGAGGTGGGGGGGCAGGGGCAGCTGCTGGAGGATGGCGTGGAAGCGGGCGTCGGCGTTGAGGGCGGCGATGCGTTCGAGCAGCGCTTGCTGCGTGGTTTCGGCGGGCAGGCGCACGGTTTCGGCGAGGATGCCGGTTTCAGCGCAGGCCTCGGCCTTGGCGGAGACGTAGCTGAGGGAGGCGGGGTCGTCGCCCACGAGCACGGCGGCGAGGCCCGGGCGCACGCCGTGGTCGGCCAGCGCGGCGACCTCTTCCGCGAGTTCGGCGCGCACGGCGGCGGCGATGGCGCGCCCGTCGATGACGGCGGCGGTCATGGGCGCAAGCCTACGGGGCGGGCGCGGGTGTGGGCGAGCGGCTACGATGGGGGCGTGGCCCGCACCTTCGCCCACGGCATCGACATCATCGAGATCGCGCGCGTGCGGGCGGTGCTGGAGCGACACGGGGAGCGCTTCCTGCGGCGCGTGTTCACGGAGGACGAGGTGCGCCATTGCCGCGGGCGGGCGCCCGAGCTGGCGGCGCGCTTCGCGGCCAAGGAGGCGGTGATGAAGGCGCTGGGCACGGGGGCGCGGGGCGTGGGCTGGCGCGACATCGAGATTTTGCCGAACCGGCGGGGCAAGCCGCTGGTGTTCCTGCACGGGCGGGGGGCGCGGCGCGGGGAGCGCATCGAGCTGCGCGGGCTGGACGTGAGCCTGACGCACTCGCGCGAGTTCGCCATGGCCTCGGCGGTGGGCGAGCGCGCCCTCAGCGAGACGGACGACCGTCCGCGCCCGCCCTACGGGGAGGGGGCGCGGTGAAGCTGGTGACGGCGGCGGAGATGCGCGCCCTGGAGCGGGTCGCCATCGAGGCCGGATCGAGCGCGGCGCAGCTGATGGAGGAGGCCGGGCTGGCGGCGGCGCAGGAGGCGTGGATGCTGCTGGGCACGCTGGAGGGGCGGCGCATCGTGGTGCTGGCCGGGCCGGGGAACAACGGCGGCGACGGGCTGGTGGCCGCGCGCCACCTGCACGACTGGGGCGCGGAGACGGCGGTGATCGCGCCGCGCGGACGCGAACCCGACGACAACCTGCGCGAGCTGGAGGCGCGCGGCGTGGCCGTGGCGCACGGCGCGGAGGCGGTGGCGGGGCTGCGCGCGGAGACGGCGGACCTCTTCATCGACGCGCTGCTGGGGACGGGCCGCGCGCGCCCGCTGGCGGCGGACGAGCCCATCGGCGCGGCGCTGGCGGCGCTGGCCGAACTGCGCGCGCAACCGCGCCCGCCCAGGCTGCTGGCGCTCGACCTGCCCAGCGGCCTCGACGCCGACGGCGGCGGCGCGGACCCGCTGACGGCGGCGGCGGACGCGACCGTGACCTTCGGCCTGCCCAAGGCGGGCATGTACCAGGCCGGGGGGAGCGCGGCCACGGGGCGCGTGCAGGTGGTCGACATCGGCATCCCCGAGGAGGCGCTGGAGACGGCCACGCTGGAGCTGATCACCGCGCGCTGGGCGCGGGAGGCCCTGCCGCCGCGCGCGGAGGACGGACACAAGGGCACGTTCGGGAGCGTGCTGGTGGTGGGGGGCAGCGCGCGCTACCGCGGGGCACCCGCGCTGGCCGCGCGGGGGGCGATGCGCGCGGGCGCGGGGCTGGCCGCCATCGCCTGCCCCGATGTGATCGTCCCGTCCATCGCGCCCGCGCTGGCGGAGGCCGTGTGGCTGCCGCAGGCGGCGGACGCGGAGGGGCGGCTGACGGGCGGGGCGGCGCTGGCGCTGCGGCAGGAATGGGCCGCCTTCGACGCCGCCGCGGTGGGGCCCGGGCTGGGGCGCGGGGGCGAGACGGACGCGCTCGTGTGGGCGCTGCTGGCGGACGCGGCGGCGGAGCTGGACGGGCGCGTGGCGCTCGACGCCGACGCCCTCAACGCGCTGGCGGGGATGGCCGACGGCCCCGAACGCACGCCCGCGGGGGCGGTGCTCACGCCCCATCCCGGCGAGATGGCGCGGCTGCTGGGGACGGGCGCGGCGGAGGTGGGGGCGAACCGCGTGGCGGCGGCGCGCGAGGCCGCCGCGCGCTACGGCTGCGCGGTGGCGCTGAAGGGGGCGCACACGGTGGTGGCCGAGCCGGGCGGCTTGGCGCGCGTCTCGCCCTTCGCCAACCCGCTGCTGGCCGCGGCGGGCAGCGGCGACGTGCTGGCGGGCGTGATCGCGGCCCTGCTGGCGCGGGGGCTGTCCGCCTTCGACGCCGCCAGCCTGGGCGTCTACCTGCACGCGGCCACGGGCGAGGCCCTGCGCGCGGAGTACGGCGACGGCGGCCTGCGCGCGGGCGAGATCGCGGAGCGCCTGCCCGCCGTGGTGCGCCAGCTCGCGGAGCCCGCGGGAAGCGCTGCTGTATAGTGGCGACGCAGCCATGAGCAGACGCGTCGTCGTCACGGGCCTGGGGATGGTCACGCCGGTCGGGCTGGACGCGCGGGCCAGCTGGGAGGGGCTGCTGGCGGGGCGCTCCGGCGTGCGGCGCATCGGGCATTTCGCGGACGAGCGCTTCGCGGGCACGGTGGCCGCCGAGGTGCGCGACTTCGACCCCGAGGCCTTCATGGAGCGCAAGGAGGCCAAGCGCGCCGACCGCTTCACGCAGTTCGCGGCGGCGGCGGCGGAAGAGGCGCGGCGGCAGGGGGGCTACGAGCCGCCGGATGGCGGGGACGCGCGCATGGCGGTGCTCATCGGCACGGCCATCGGCGGCGTGACCACGCTGGAGCGCGAGTACGAGGTGCTGCGGGAGCGCGGCCCCGGGCGCGTGAGCCCCTTCCTGCTGACGCGCATGCTGCCGGACATGGCGGGCGGCCATCTGAGCATCCGCCTGGGGGCCAAGGGGGCGAACTTCGCGGTGGCCAGCGCCTGCGCCAGCGGGGCGGACGCGATCGGCGTGGCGGCGGGCATGATCCGCCGCGGCGAGGCGGACGCGGCCATGGCGGGCGGGGCCGAGGCGGCCGTCACGCCGCTGGTGGTGGCGGGCTTCGCGGCGGCGCGCGCGCTCACCGAATCGACCGACCCGGCCACGGCCTCGCGCCCCTTCGACGCCAACCGCGACGGCTTCGTCATCGGCGAGGGCGCGGGCGTGCTGCTGCTGGAGGCGGAGGAGCACGCGCTGGCGCGCGGGGCCGCGCCGCTGGCCGAGCTGGCCGGCTACGGGGCCACCAGCGACGCCTTCCACGTGACGCAGCCCGCCGAAAACGGCGAGGGCGCGGCGCTGGCCATGGAGGCGGCGCTGGCCGACGCCGGCATCGCCCCCGACGACGTCGACTACCTGAACGCGCACGGCACCTCCACGCAGCTGAACGACCGCTTCGAGACGCTGGCCGTGAAGCGCGTGTTCGGGGAGTACGCGCGCACGCTGCCGGTGAGTTCGACCAAGTCCATGACCGGGCACCTGCTGGGGGCGGCGGGGGCGGTGGAGGCGGGCATCGCCGTGCTGGCCCTGCGCCACGGGGCCATTCCCCCCACCATCAACTACGAGACGCCGGACCCGCACTGCGACCTCGACTACGTGCCCAACGCCGCGCGCTCGGCGCCGCTGCGGACGGTGATGACCAACGCCTTCGGCTTCGGCGGGCACAACAGCTCGCTCGTCTTCCGCCAGCACGCGCGCCCGTCGTGACGGAGACGCCGCGCTGGCGCTGGCGGCGCGCCGGGGCCGCGGACGAGCGGCTGCCGAACCTGCCGCCGGTGACGGGCGCGGCGCTGGCGGCGCGCGGCATCGTCACGCGCGAGGCGGCGGAGCGCTTCTACAAGCCGCACCTGGCCGAACGCCACGATCCGCTGCTGCTGCCGGGCATGGCGGAGGCGCTCGCGCGCACGCGCCGCGCCATCGCGGACGGCGAGACGATCGCGCTCTTCGGCGACTTCGACGTGGACGGCGTGACCTCCATCGCCCTCCTGAAGCTGGCGCTGGAGCGGCTGGGCGCGACCACGGTCCCCTACCTGCCGGACCGCTTCACGGAGGGCTACGGGCTGAACGCGGGCGCGGTGGAGGGGCTGCGGGCGGCGGGCGCGGGGCTGCTCATCACGGCGGACTGCGGCACCAGCTCGGTGCCCGAAATCGCCCTCGCCAACCGCCTCGGCGCGGACGTGATCGTGCTCGACCACCACTCCGTGCCACAGGAGCTGCCGGCGGCGCTGGCGGTGATCAACCCCAAGCGCGAGGACTCGCCCTACCCCTTCGCCGAGCTGGCCGCGGTGGGCGTGTCCTGGCGCTTCCTGCAGGCGCTGTTCGAGTCGCTGGGGCGGGAACTGCCGGCGGCGGAGTTCCTCGACCTGGTGGCGCTGGGCACGGTGGTCGACGTGGCCCCGCTGGCGGACGAGAACCGCGCCATCGTGACGGAGGGGCTGGCGCACATGCGCGCCTCGCCGCGGCCCGGCGTGGAGGCGCTGGCGGCGGTGGCGGGCGGCCCGCCCGAACGCATCGGCGCGGAGACGCTGGGCTTCGGCCTGGGGCCGCGCCTCAACGCCGCCGGACGGCTCACGCACGCGCGCGCGGCGCTCGACCTGCTGCTGGCGGACACGCCCGCCGAGGCGCGACGGCTGGCGGCGGAGCTGGACGCGCTCAACCAGCAGCGCCGCGAGGAGTGCGAGCGCGGCCAGGCCGAGGCCGAGGCGCTGCTGGGGCCGGAGGACGAGCCGCTCACGCTGGTGGGCAGCGGCAAGCTGCACGCGGGCATCATCGGCATCGTGGCGGGACGGCTGGCGGAGTCGCGCCGCCGCCCGGCCATCGTCTACGAGCGCGGGCCGGAGTTCAGCCGCGCCAGCGCGCGCACGCGGGGGCGCTTCGACATCGTGCGCGCCATCCGCAAGGAGCGCGACCTGCTGGAACGGCACGGCGGGCATCGCGCGGCGGCGGGCTTCACCATCCGCAACGAGCGCCTGCCGGAGTTCCGCGAGCGCATCATGAACACGGCGGCGGAGCAGCTGGGGCCGGACGACCGCCGCCCGTCCTTCACCATCGACGCGGAGGCCCCGCTGGCGGCGCTGGACGGGCTGGAGATCAAGGGGCTGACGCGCTTCGAGCCGTGCGGGCAGGGCAACCGCCGCCCGGTGCTGTTGAGCCGCGGCGTGGAGCTGCGCGACAGCCGCCGCGTGGGCGCGGACGAGCGCCACCTGCGCCTGAAGGTGCGGGACGGCGCGGCCACCTGGCCGGGCATCGCCTTCCGTCGCGGCGAGGAGCAGGCGGAGCTGGCGCCCGAGCTGGACGTCGTCTACACGCTGGGCCGCGAGTGGCGCGGGGAGCGCATGGAGCTGGAGGTGCTGGATTTCGCGCCCAGCGCGGAGGGGCGGGGGGTGGAGACAACCGATTGACCAACCTCGACCAGATCCCTATCTTTGTCGGCGATGTCCGACACCTACCATGCGCCGGAACCGTACAGGGCTTGGGCGAAGGGCGATGAGTATCATGGCGGGCCGTGGCATGTCTATATCCTGGACACGGACGCCGGGCATTACATCGGGCACACCGGCAACCTCGAACGGCGGATCGGCGAGCACGAGCGCGGGCAACACAAGGCGACGCGCGGTTTCCGCCCCACGCTGGTCTGGGCGACGGAGCAGCCCAGCCGGGAAGAGGCCACCTTGCTGGAAGCCACGCTGAAATCCCTGCGTGACCAGAGGGCTGACACCTTTGAGGCAATGACCGGGATCAAGCCGATCCCGCTGGTCAGCCACGAGGAAATGATTGATCGATTGCGTAGCGCATGGAAGGAACAACACGATCTGATTCAGGCGCAAAAGGAACTAATCGACCAGTTGCGCAGCGAGCGGGAAGAACAACGCAACATTGTTCAGAAACAAAATGATGTCATCGAAATCCTGAGGGAATTCAACGATAAGCTGCAAAAACAATCTGAGGTCTATGGAGAACTCCTTGAGAAATCGTATACTCACCGTGTTTCTGATGCAGTGCATGACCGACTGATCGAAGGATGGAAGAATGATTTCCCCTTTTCCGACAAATTTCGTGACAGGGTAAACATGGCTCTCGATGCCGGAGCTAATGTTGGTGATATTCTTGGATTCTTGATCGAGCTTTTGTACACGGTTTTTCAGGTGTATTTCCCTCATTTCACTGCGGACGACGAACTTTTAAATCAAATTAGTGCAGCTCTTATCGATGGGAGTAATGTCGGGTGCACTATCGGAGTATTGATTCATAGGATCACGCTAATAGACGATCTCAATAAGTCGAATGGAATACTAGATATCAGTAAATGGGGTGAATGGCATGACCTCGATCCGAGTGAGCAGGATGAAGCGCTGATTGAATTTTGGAAAGGGAACAGGAGTGCCGAAGATTACGCCTGAGGACATACTTTCTGCATGACCGTACCATCTACACGATCCGTGGATGGATGGCATCCTCAGTAATAATCCACATGCACCGTCGAAAATTAATGGAAGGTGAATGTAAGTTCTCTCACCTATGAAGGGCGCTGGGGACGAGGCCGTTTTTTCCAGAATTGTGGAGGAAATCCCATGATGCGACCAGCATCACCAAGAGTGTCTTCGAGTCTATCGCTGGGAAGGTCACGAGTCTGAAAGAATCTCCAGACTGCAACACCATATGCCCAGATAACAACTGGAATTAATACGGTACCTTTAGCATCATGATTGGCAAGGGCCATGGCCGCGTCAACCTGAATTGCAGCATGATTTGGATGAATCCTTTGAGAGAGTTCACTATACCACAAACCCATTCCCAATTCCTGTTCTGCCATTGCTTGTTTGCCGGGAACGAGATTTCTGAATTCTTCTTCTGACAGAGAGACCCCTCTCTTTTGGGCTTCTTCCAGATACTTTTCCCTATCGATCCGGATTTTTTCACGCTGATCCTGTGTTCTGAATTTCAGGCCCGGCAGGTCATCAAGAAGAAGGGCATAGCACCTTTCAAGCCTCTGGGAAGGAGTAAGGCTGACATCGAGGAGCCAAGCGGCTCGGGAAGATGCCTCCAGAGAGACTCGCCCAAGGGCCCACGGCACTTGCGCTTGCTCGAGGGTCCTATCGAGAGCGATCATGAACTGGCCGGAAACATCAATCGAACTCCACGCAAGGTTACTTTCCTTCGAAAATTCAACACTTCCCTTCTTTTGGATTGCATCGAAGAGAATCCTCTGATCAATATCTTCCGGCAGCGAATACAGCAGCTTCCGCATCTCCGAAAGCCGTCCGCTCACATTATGGTCAGGGAAGATACTCAGTTCGACCATCGCTTCCCTCCTTAACGCTGCTCCCGCCACCACGGCTGCAGCAGGTTGATCACGTCGAACTGGACGGCGCTGGCCCCCTCATCGGAGGGCAGGGGCTGGTGGCTGGCGCGGGATCCCGCAGCAGAGTCCCTGCCGCCAAGCAGCACTGCGATAAGGCCCGCCAGCTCTTCCATGTCGATGCCGAGGAGATCGTCGGGGGCAAGGCGCTGTCCATCAAGGGCAATGGCAAACCCCGTGAGCGCATTGAGCATGTCCACTTGCTTGGTGTTCAACTTCCTCAAGTTAGCCGCCATCTCATCGCTCATCCTAGCCATCGCAGCCTCCTTCTCCGTGTCTCGCCGTTGGAGCGCAGCATACTGCGGGAGCGCGTCGCGCGCTACGGGGCGTCGGGGCGGGCGGCGAGCTGGCGCAGGAGGGACTGGCCGCCATCGCCCTCGGCGAAGGCCGGGGCCGTGACGGCATCCACGGCCTCGTCGGCGATGTCGATGAGATCACTCGCGCTCGCTCGCGTGAAGCGGACAAGGTGGCTGTAGTCGGCGGTTTCCCGCCGGGAGTACAGCCGCAGCATCACCGTGGCGACCAGGCGCACCTGCCGGTCGGCGCTCTCCCGCGCCTCTTCGACGACGGCGCGGACATGCCGGTGTCTGATCCGGCGCACCCGCCGGTACGGTTCGAGCGGGTCGGCGCTGGCGGTCATGGAGGGGGCGGCGGCCAGCGTGAGGGCGTGGTAGAGCGCATAGAAGGCGTCGGAAACGGCGCGACGGTAGTCGGTCGCTTCCGCGTCCGGCGCGTTGATGCGTTCGCGCGCATGGCGGACCAGGGCGCGCGGGTCAACGGGCGAAAGGTATTCCGGTTCGCCGTCGGGCCGCATCTAGCGCACGGCCGCCTCGCTGGCCACGTGCGGGAAGCGCATCCGCATCTCCTTCGCCTCGGTGCGCCCGAACAGGGCCACGTCGACCGGCAGGGCGGTATCGAGCGCGTCCGGCACGCCGAGCGCGTCCGCGCGTTCGCGGGTGGCTTCCTCCAGCGCGCGCATGTCCGCGAACGGCCAGTTGCCCTGCTGCGCCCACTCGCGGATGGGGCGCGCGTCCTGCTCCTCCCTGCTCAGGGCGAGCCATTCCGGCGAGGGCGGCGGCGGGTCGTTCACCAGCAGGTCGAACATGACGTACGGGAAGACCTCGCCGTCCAGGTGCAATTCCTCCACCTGCCAGCGGAAGGCGAGGGGCGTGATGAAGCCGAAGCGGCGCGCCAGCAGCCACTCGCCGATGGCCGTGGCGAACTCGCGCACGGCGGGCATGTCCTCGATCCGCTCGGTCATACGCTCCATCGTACATCAGCGCGCTACCAGGCGCGGTAGCGGTTGGCGATGGGCAGGCGGCGGTCGCGTCCGAAGGCGCGCGGCGTGATCTTCACGCCCGGCGGGGCCTGGCGGCGCTTGTACTCGTTGCGGTCCACCAGCGCGAGGACGCGGCGCACGGTGGCCTCGTCGTGGCCGAGGGCGACGATTTCGGGGCCGCCGAGGTCGCCCTCCACGTAGGCCTCGAGGATGGCGTCGAGCGTCTCGTAGGGGGGCAGGGAATCGGCGTCGAGCTGGTCGGGGCGCAGCTCGGCGCTGGGCGGCTTGGCGATGACCGATTCGGGGATGAGGGGGCGCGCGGCGGCGGCGTTGCGCCAGCGCGCGAGGGACCAGACGAGCGTCTTGGGCACGTCCTTGAGCACGGCGAAGCCGCCCGCCATGTCGCCGTAGAGAGTGGCGTAGCCGGTGGCCATCTCGCTCTTGTTGCCGGTGGCGAGCACGAGCGCGCCGAACTTGTTGGCGAGGCTCATGAGCACGTTGCCGCGCTGGCGGGACTGCAGGTTCTCCTCGGCGAGGCCGGGCTCCGTGCCCGCGAACGGTTCGGCCAGCATCTCCAGCATGGCGGCGTGGGCGGGCTCGATGGGCACGTCGAGCAGCTCGATGCCGAGGTTTTGGGCGAGGGCGCGGGCGTCGGCGCGGCTGTGCTCGCTGGAGTAGCGGCTGGGCATGGAGACGCCGGTCACGTTGGCGGGGCCGAGGGCGTCGGCGGCGACGGCGGCCACGACGCTGGAGTCGATGCCGCCGGAGAGGCCCACGAAGGCGCGCGCGAAGCCCGTCTTGGCGAGGTAGTCGCGCGTGCCCAGCACCAGCGCCTCCCACACCTCGGCCTCGGGCGCGAGGGGGGCGGCGCGGGGGCGCGGGGGCGCGGACGGCGGCGAAAGGTCGGGCGCGACGCCGAGGTCCACGCGCTCCACCTCGGCGAGGGCGCCCTCGTCGCGCAGCTCGGCGCGGCGGCGCGGGTCGTGCAGGCGGCGGCGCGCGGTCTCGTCGAGGTCGACGTCCACGACGACCAGCTCCTCGCGGAATTGGGGGCCGGCGGCGATGACCTCGCCGCGCGCGTCGAGCGCCATGGAGCCGCCGTCGAACACCAGCTCGTCCTGGCCGCCGACGGCGTTCACGTAGGCGATGGCGATGCGGTTGTCGATGGCGCGCGTGGCCAGCATGCGCGCGCGGTCGGCGGCGCGCCCGCGGTGGTAGGGCGAGGCGTTCACGTGCACGCACAGCTCGGCCCCGCCGAGGTCCATGCCCGTGAGCGGCTGGCCGGGGTACCAGAGGTCCTCGCAGATGGCCACGCCGAAGGAGAGGTCGCCCGCGCGGTAGACGGGCACGGAGCGCCCGGCGGCGAAGTAGCGCTCCTCGTCGAAGACGCCGTAGTTGGGCAGGCGGCGCTTGTGGGCGGAGTGGCGCCACCGGCCGCCCGCGAGCACGGCGGCGGCGTTGCGCGGGTCGCCGTCGCGCCAGTCCACGAAGCCGACGACGGCGATGACGCCCTCGGCGGCGGGGGCGAGGGCGGCCACGGCGGCGCGCGAGTCCTCGCAGAAGGCGCGGCGCAGGAGCAGGTCCTCGGGGGGGTAGCCGGTGACGGCCAGTTCGGGGAAGGCGACGATGGCGCAGCCGGCCTCGCGGGCGGCGGCGATGGCCTCGCGGATGCGCGCGCAATTGCCGTCGAGGTCGCCGACGGCGGCGTTGATCTGGGCGAGGGCCACGCGGCACGAGCGCATGGCCCCAGCATAGCCGCTCGCGGCAGGGGTGCTGATGGGCGGGACGCCCGCGATGCCTAGCAGGAGACGCGCTGAGAGTCGTAGTCGAGCTCGATTCCGGTACGAAGCTCCACCCACCCGACCTCAACACAGCCGTCGGAGTAGGTCAGCTTCACTTCGCCGACGAGCGTGTTGCGGACGGCGGGGCTCTGCCTGCAGGTGGAGCTAATCCTGCTGTAGCCCGATCCCACTATTGCCCTGACCCTGGCCATGGCGCGCTCCTTCGCAGCCTCACAGCCAGCGGGGGAGGTCGGGGGGCGGGGCGTCGTGGCGGCACGAGGTTGGGAACGGCGCGGCGTGGCGGCGGCTCGCGGCTGGGAGCGGCGCTCCGCCACGCACTGGTACATCCCATTCGACCATCTTGGAACCATCCCACTTGCGCCACAGCGCTTCTGCGCATCCCGATAAGCCTCCAAGGCGGTCGTCGCGACGGCGCTCGCCGTGGCGGTGGGAGCGGCGGGAACGTCGTCGTCGGAATCCTCGCCCTCGGCGAAGATGGCGACGACGACCACGAGGACGATGAGGACGACGACAATGCCGGCGAACCACTTCACCCAGCGGGGAGTGCCGTAGCGCGGGCGCGCGTTCTGAGTCATGGAGGCCCCCTTGCGGCGCGGGATGGCAACTGCCTGGCAAAGCCGTCGCCGTGGTTCACGAACCGGCAAGGAGGCGCGCGGCCATCCCGGTGACGCGTGAACGACGAGCGACGGCGCAGCGCGCCGACGGCCTTGCCAGGCGAGGGGCAGTCTAGGGCGGCCCGCGCGCTCGCGCCACGGGCGGGCGCGGGGGCGGGCTAGAATGCGCGGGTGAACAATGTGCTGGCGCTCATCCTCGCGGGCGGGCAGGGCGACCGCCTGTCCGTGCTCTCCGAACAGCGCGCGAAGCCCGCCGTGGTGTTCGGGGGGCAGTACCGCATCGTCGATTTCGCGCTGAGCAATTGCGCCGCCAGCGACATTCCGCGCGTGGCCGTGCTCACGCAGTACCGCCCGCGCTCGCTCGTGAACCACATCGCCTCGGGGCGCGCGTGGGGGCTGGACACGCCCGACCGGCGCGTCGAAATCCTGCAGCCCTACCTGGGGCGGGCGGACATGGACTGGTACCAGGGCACGGCGGACGCGGTCTACCAGAACCTCTACCTGATCGCGCAGTCGCGGGCGCAGGAAGTGCTGATCCTGTCGGCGGACCACGTGTACCTGATGTCGTACCGCAACCTCGTGGCCTACCACCGCCAGCAGCGGGCGGACGTGACCATCGGCGTGTACGCGGTGCCGCTGGAGGAGGCGAGCCGCTTCGGCGTGCTGGAGATGGACGCGGGCGGGCGCGTGGTCGATTTCCAGGAGAAGCCCGCCCGGCCGCGCTCGCCGTGGGCCTCGATGGGCATCTACTGCTTCAACCGCGAGGCGCTCATCGAGGCGCTGCAGGAGGACGCCGAGCTGGGCGAGGCGAGCGCGCACGATTTCGGGGCGGACGTGGTGCCGCGCGTCTTCGCGAACCGCCGCGTGTTCGGCTACCAGTACCTCGACTACTGGCGCGACGTGGGCACGATCGAGGCCTACTGGCAGGCGAACATGGACCTGACGGGCCCGCGTCCGCCGTTGCGCCTGGCCAACCCCGACGCGCCCCTGCGCACGGCGGGGCCGGCGCGCGAGCCCGCGCGCTTCGGGGCGAAGGCGGCCCCGCGCACGGCCCTCGTCTCGCCCGGCGCGCGCATCGAGGGGACCGTGGAGCGCTCCGTCATCTCGCCCGGCGTGGTGGTGGAGGAGGGGGCGGCGGTGCGCGACTCCATCGTCTGCCACGACGGCGTGATCCGCGCGGGGGCGGTGGTGGACCGCGCCATCCTCGACAAGGAGGTGACGGTGGGGAGCGGGGCCGTGGTGGGCGCGGGCGCGGATCAGCGGCCCAACCGCGAGCGCCCCGACATCGTGAACCGCGGCATCTCCATCGTGGGCAAGCGCGCGGCCATCCCCGCGGGCATGACGGTGGGGCGCAACGTGGTGGTCGGCCCGGGGGTGGCCGGGGAGCTGGCGGGGCGGGACGCGATCGCGTCGGGGGAGACGGTGCAGCCCGACGAGATGCCGCTGCACCTGTTCGTCTGAGGCGCGGCGGTGCGGCTGTACGAGGTGGAGGAGGCGCGCGCCCTGCTGCCGCGCCTGCGGCCCGTGCTGGAGCGGCTGCGGGAGGCCTTCGCGGCCCTGCGCGGGGCGCGCGCGCTGGAGGCGGCGCAACGGCGCGCGGCGCTCACGGACGGCCACCCCATCGCGGAACCGCCCGCGACGGCGGACGAGGAGCGCGCGGCGCACGAGGCGACCCTGCGCGACTGCCTGCGGCAGCTGGGGGAATGGGGCGTGGAGCTGAAGGATCCGGCGCGCGGGCTGGTCGATTTCCACCACGAGCGCGGGGGCGAGGTGGTGTTCCTCTGCTACGAGCTGGCGGAGACGGACATCGCCTGGTGGCATCCGATCGAGGCGGGCTACGCGGGGCGGCGTCCGCTGTAGAATGGGGGAAACGGAAGGAGTGCGCCATGAGTTCGTTCGGGGTGCGGGACATCTTCGTCGAGGCCAACGGGCTGCGGCAGCATCTGATCGCGCGCGGGCCGGCCACGGGGCCGAGCGTGGCGCTGCTCCACAACCTGGTGGGGCAGGCGCGCATGTTCGACCGCGCGGCGGCGGCGCTGGCGGAACGGCACCAGGTGTACGCGCTGGATTTCCGCGGGCGCGGGGAATCGGCCTGGGGCCCGCCCGACGAGTACACGCAGGACCACTACGTTTCGGACGTGGAGGCGGTGCGCGAGGCGCTGGGGCTGCGGCGCTTCGCGCTGGTGGGCACGGCCATGGGCGGGGGCGTGGCCATGGCCTACGCGGCCCGGCACCCGAAGCGCGTGTCGGCGCTGGTGATGAACGACATCGGGCCGGACGTGGGCGGGGGCGGGCTGAGCCGCATCAGCGAGCGCACGGACACCACGCCCACGGCCTTCCCCGACCTGAAGGCGGTGGTGGCCTACTACAAGGAGCACTTCCCGGCGGCGGCGCGGCTGCCGGACGACCGCGTGTCCGAGTACGCGCGCTGGAACGTGCGCCGCAGCGACAGCGGGCTGTACGTGTGGAAGATGGACCCGGCGGCGCGGCACGTGGGCGGCGGCGTGCCCGAGACGGACGAGCTGTGGCGGCGCTACCACGCCATCGAGTGCCCCATCCTCGTGCTGCGCGGGGAGCACAGCGACATCCTCACGCGCGACACGGCGGCGAAAATGGCGGCGCATCCGAACGCGCGCGTGGTGGAGGTGACGGGCGCGGCCCATCCGCCCCTGCTCGATGAGCGGGACGCGCTGGCGGCGCTGGAGGACTTCCTGCCGCGGGATTGACCGTGTGGAGCGCGCCCCCTACGCTCGCCGGCACAACTGAATCGCGGAAGCGACGAACGGGGAGAGTAGCCGCGCGGACGGCCCCCACAGCGAGCCGGAGACGGTGGGAGTCCGGCGGGACGCGCGCGGTGAATGGTCCCGGGAGCTCCCCCGCCGAAGCCGGGAACGGTGGGTAGGCGGGGGCGGCGGGGGCGCCGTTAGCGGCCCGGAGCGTACCGTCCGATGCGGGCGGGCCGCTCACCGAGCGCCCCGGCGTATGCCGGGGAACGAAGGTGGCACCGCGGGGTTCCCCCCCCGTCCTTTGATATGGGACGGGGCTTTTTGATCGGCAAATCGCGATGCGGGAGGTCGCAATGACGGCGATGACGAGGACGGGCACGGACACGGCGTCCGCGCTGGAGCGGGGGCTGCGGGCGGTGATCGCGGAGCGCTCGCTGCTGGACCATCCCTTCTACCGGGCGTGGACGGAGGGGACGCTGGACATGGAGCGGCTGCGGGACTACGCGCGGCAGTACTACCACTTCGAGCGGGCCTTCCCGCGCTTCCTGAGCGCCATCCACGCGCGCACGGAGTCGCCCGCCATCCGCCAGCTGCTGCTGGACAACCTGTGGGACGAGGAGCACGGCGAGCGCAACCATCCCGCCCTGTGGCTGGAGTTCGCGGCGGCGCTGGGCCTGTCGCGCGCGGAGGTGGAGGAATCGGAGCCGCACCCGCAGACGCGCGCGCTGGTGGAGCACTACGCCGAGGCGGCGGCGCACGCGCCCGTGGCCGAGGCGCTGGCGGCGCTCTTCGCCTACGAGTCGCAGGTGCCCGCCGTGGCCTGGGAGAAGATCAAGGGGCTGGACGAGCGCTACGGCCTGCGCCCCGAGCAGTTCGAGTTCTTCTCCGTGCACCTCGTTTCGGACGTGGCCCATTCGGGCGCGGAGCTGGCCGCCATCGAGGAGCTGTGCGAGGACGGCGGGGCGGTGACGGCGGCGGCCGCGCGCGCGGCGGACCGGCTGCTGGCCTTCCTCGACGGCTGCCACGAACGGGCGGCCTGAGCGCGTCGTGGGCGAGCGTCGGCGCATCCTCACCGGCATCCGCCCCACGGGGCCGCTGCACCTGGGGCACTACGCGGGCGCGCTCGAGAACTGGCTGCGGCTGCAGCGCGAGTACGACTGCCACTTCCTCATCGCCGACTACCAAGTGTCCGACCTGGCGGACGATTTCGCGCGCGTGCGCGAGTCCGTGTGGGAGGTGGCGCTGGACTGGCTGGCCGTGGGCCTCGATCCGGAGGAGAGCTGCTTCGTCATCGAGAGCCTCGTGCCGGAGCACGCCGAGCTGGGGGCGTGGCTGAGCTGGTTCCTGCCGCTGGGCATGCTGCAGCGCAACCCCACGCTGAAGGCGGAGCTGGCGGAGTTCGGCAAGCGCTCCGCGCCCGTGGCCTTCTTCACCTACCCGGTCATGCAGGCGGTGAACATCCTCATGCCGCGCGCGCACCTCGTGCCCGTGGGCGAGGACCAGCTGCCCCACATCGAGATGACGCGCGAGCTGGCGCGGCGCTTCAACCGCCAGTTCCGCGAGGTCTTCCCCGAACCGGAGGGGCTGGTGGGGCGCGTGCCGCGGCTGGTGGGGCTGGACGGCCAGGCGAAGATGAGCAAGTCGCTCAACAACGCCATCGACCTGCGCGACGACGCTGGCACGGTGGCGCGGAAGGTGCGCGGCATGTTCACCGACCCCACGCGCCTGCGCGCCACCGACCCCGGGCACGTGGAGGGCAACCCCGTCTTCCTCTACCACGACGCCTTCAACCCGGACGCGGACGAGGTGGCCGATTTGAAGGAGCGCTACGTGCAGGGGCGCGTGGGCGACGTGGAGGTGAAGCAGAAGCTGACGCGGGCGCTGAACGCGCTGCTCGACCCCATGCGCGAGCGCCGCGCCCACTACGAGGCGCACATGGGCGAGGTGCGCGACGCGCTGGAGGCGGGCACGGCGCGGGCGCGGGCGCGGGCGCAAGAAACGATGGCGCTCGTGCGCGACGCGCTGGCGGTGGACTACCTGGCGGGGCCGCCGCCCGCGCGGGGCTGAGCGTGTCCCACCAGCCCACGCTGGAGGAGGCGCGCGCGCTGGCGGGGGCGGGGCGCGGCAACCTGCTGCCCGTCTCGCGCGAGCTGGCGGCGGACCTGGAGACGCCCGTCTCCGCCTACCTGAAGGTGCGCGAGGGCGACCATTCTTTCCTGCTGGAATCGGTGGAGGGCGGCGAGCGGCTGGCGCGCTACTCCTTCATCGGCGCGAACCCGCGGCGCGTCATCCGCACGGGGCCGGGCGAGGAGCACGAGGGCGATCCGCTGATCCCGCTGGAGGCGGCGCTGGCGGGGCTGCGCGCGGTGGAGCTGCCCGGCCTGCCGCGGCTCACGGGCGGGGCCGTGGGCTACGTGGCCTACGAGGCCGTGCGCCATTTCGAGCCGCGCGTGCCCGCCAACGAGGCCGACCCCGTGGGCATCCCCGAGGCCATGTTCCTGCTGTGCGATTCGCTGGTGGTGTTCGACCACATCCGCCACACCATCCGCGTGCTGGCGCACTGCCGCCTGGACGGCGCCGTGGAGGCCTCGTACCGGCGCGCGGCGGAGACCATCGACGCCATCGCCGCGCGCCTCGAACGGCCCCTGTCCGCGCCCGTGGAGGACGTGGCGGGGGCGGGGGAGGGCGCGCGCGGCGTTTCCAACACGGGGCGCGAGGGCTACGAACTGATGGTGGAGCGCATCCGCGCGGACGTGATCGCGGGGGAGATTATCCAGGCCGTGCCCTCGCAGCGCATCCGCCGCCCCGTCTCCGCGCACCCCTTCACCATCTACCGCCAGCTGCGCACGGTGAACCCGTCGCCCTACATGTTCTACCTCGACCTGGGCGGCTTCCAGATCGTGGGTGCCTCGCCGGAGATGCTGGTGCGCGTGGAGGACGGCGTGGTGACCACGCATCCCATCGCGGGCACGCGCCCGCGCGGGGCCACGCCCGAGGAGGACGACGCGCTGGCGGCGGAGCTGCTGGCGGACGAGAAGGAGCGCGCCGAACACATCATGCTGGTGGACCTGGGGCGCAACGACGTGGGGCGCGTGGCCGTGCCCGGCAGCGTGCGCGTGGACCAGCTCATGGACGTCGAGCGCTACTCGCACGTGATGCACATCGTGTCGCGCGTGTCGGGGCGGCTGCGGCCCGACCGCACGCGCTTCGACGCCTTCCGCTCCGTCTTTCCGGCGGGCACGGTGTCGGGCGCGCCCAAGGTGCGGGCCATGGAGATCATCGCGGAGCTGGAGGGCGAGCGGCGGGGCGTCTACGCGGGGGCGGTGGGCTACGCCAGCTTCGCGGGGGCGCTGGACACCTGCATCGCCATCCGCACGATGGTGGTGAAGGACGGGTACGCCTGGCTGCAGGCGGGGGGCGGCATCGTCTACGACTCGGAGCCGGCGGCGGAGTACCGCGAGAGCGTGAACAAGATGCTGGCGCTGGAGCGGGCCATCGACCGCGCGGAGCGGGCGGGGCGGTGATCGGTGGCCGGTGATCGGCGCGAAGAAAGTTCGGAATTCTTCGCGAAAACGCTTGACAGGGGCGAAACGGGGCTGGTAGCGTCCCCGTGGCTCCGTTCGCGGGGCCGTGCGCTCGGTACAACCGATATCTGCAGAGTGCGCCAGAGGCGCAGCGGGGGAACCACTTCAGGGGTGAACGGAGCGTCTCCGGCTCCCAGGGCAACCTTCCGCCCGAACCCGTCAGCTAACCCCGTATGCATATGGAAGGCCCGGCGGGCGGGTCGCCCCGCTGCGAGGTCATTTTCTTCACGCCTCACGGAACCGAGGAGAACGTTCCCATGCCCGCCTTGCAGGAGGCTCCCCCCCGCATGTGCCCGAAGTGCAGCGGCTCCATCATCGTGGAGCGCGACTGGCACGGGACCTACGGCAGCTGCATCATGTGCGGCTACGTGCACGAGGTGCTGACGCGCCCGCCCATCGACCTGGCGGCGGAGGAAGCGGCGCTGCCCCAGCGCCAGCGCCGCCGCCAGCCGTCGCACGGCAAGCTGCGCCTGTAGCCCCGCGCCCGGCCAACACGCGACGAAGCCCCCGCCCCGCGCGGGGGCTTTCGTTCGCGCGAAACCGCTACGATGGACCGACGACCCGAAGGAGGCTCGCCATGCCCTACATCCGCATCTCCATCGCGAAGCCGCGGCGCGGCGAGGAAGGCCGCCTGCGCGAGGTGCTCGAACGCCTCAACGCCGAGGCGGACTCGCGCGAGGGCTGCCTGCAGACGTACCTGCTCCAGCCGCACGACGAGAGCGGCGAGCTGGCGCGCATCGCCATCTACCGCGACGAGGACGCGGGGGAGGCGGCCGCCTCCAGCCAGTCCATGCTGGCGCTGCGCTCCGAGATGCACCTGCTGGTGGAGCCGGGCCACACGGAGCGGGCCTTCTTCACGCAGGACTAGCGCCCGTGCCGGACGGCGGGGACGACGGGCTGGCGGAGGCGCGCGCGGAGGCCAAACGGCGCGGCGTGGGCGGCTACGGACGCCACGTCTTCCTGTGCACGGGGCCGGACTGCTGTACGCCGGAGGCGGGCGCCGCCGCCTGGGCGCGGCTGAAGCGCGGCGTGGGCGAGCTGAACGCGCGCGGCGCGGGCCCGCCCATCTACCGCACGAAGGTCGGCTGCCTGCGCGTCTGCCGCGACGGCCCCGTGGCCGTGGTCTACCCGGAGGGCCGCTGGTACGCGGGGCTGGACGCGGAGGCGCTCGACCGCCTCATCGTCGGGGAACTGGGGCGGGGACGGCCCGTGCGCGACCGCCTCATCGGCGAGAACCCGCTCTACCAGAAGCCCGCCTTGTAGCGCAGGCCGCGGTGGAGGTGGCCCGCCGCGCCCGCCTTGCGCAGGCGCAGCAGGTGCTTGCGGCAGAGGGCGATGGTTTCGCGGCGCACGTCGGCGGGGTCGTCGCGCCAGCTGGAGACCGCCGCCTCTTCGAGGGGCGGGGCGGGGCAGAAGGCGCAGCGGCGCGGCGGCACGGGCGCGCGCTACGAGGCCACCCACCGGTCGTAGAGGTGGTGGAAGTGGCGCAGCTTCCCCTCTTCGTAGGCGGCGAGGTAGATGTGGGGGTCGACCTTCGTCTTCAGCCCCTCCTGCACCTTGGGCAGGTTGTAGCTGTCCTGGTTGAGGACGCGCGCGAGGCCGCCCATCTCGGGGGCGTCGGTCCAGGGGTCGTCGGGGCCGAGCCAGTGGATGGGGGCGGCGGGCGGCTTCTCCTCGCCCTCCGGCCAGGGCGCGAGGTAGATGACCTCCATGATGCTCATGTCGGGGTCGTCGCCATAGGGGCGGAAGCGGTAGACGATGCGGCTGAAGGAGCCCCACGGATGGAAGTTGGGGAAGAGGTTGTTGTACTGCCCGTCGATGAGCTCGGCGTCGCAGTAGGCGTCCACGCGGTCGCCGACGACCTCGCGCAGGCTCTCGCGCATCATGTCCGCCATGCGGTGGCGCGTGGCGAAGATCTCCTCGCGCGAGGGATGGATGCCACGGTGGGGGCTGGAGCGCGCGGCGATGGTGACGGCGCGCGACCAGTTGCCGAAGGAGTCGTACTGGTGGTTGGCCCCGTCGCCGCCGTAGATCATGAGCTGCGGGTGGGTGGCGATGATGTGGTAGCCCTCCATGAAGGCTTCCTGGTTCGTCTTCCAGTTGGCGCGCACCACCTTGGCCACGTGCATCTGCTTGTACTTCTTCTCGTAGTCGTACTTCTCGTAGTGCCTCGGCAGGTCGCCGAGGAAATCCTCGAAGGGCTCGCATTCGGGGTCGGGGTTGATGAAGACGAAGCCGCCCCAGGTACCGGTGCGGGCCTCGCGCAGGCGGCCCACGTCCTCGCGCACCTCGGGGAAGTCCCACTCCGAGGGGATTTCGCGCAGGGAACCGTCGATCTCCCAGCACCAGCCGTGGAAGGGGCAGCGGAACTCCGTGGCCTGGCGGCCGTCAAACTCGCGCAGCTGGCGACCGCGGTGGAGGCAGGCGTTGTTGAAGGCCTTGAACTCGTCCGCGCCCGTGCGCACGACGATCCACGAGAGGTGGGCCACGTCGTAGACGACGTAGTCGCCCACCTCGGGGATGTCGTCCACGTGGCAGGCCATCTGCCAGACGCGCTTCCAGAGGCGCTCGACCTCGCGGTCGTGCCACTCCTTGCTGGTGTAGCGCTCGGTGGGCACCTTGCGCACGCCGCCGGGCTGGGAGGACTCCATGCGCAGCGTTTCGGGGATGCGCTCGGGGTACTGGTCGCCGTCGAGCAGCTCCATGAAGGAGATGCCGGAGGAGCGCGGCCCGGCGGGCGTGTCGCGGCCGGGGTCGCCGGTGTAGCGCGTGAAGGCCTCGTCGAGCTCGTCGCCGGCGAGGGCGGTGCCGCCCGCGTACTGGGCCTCGGCGGCGGCGGCGCTCTGCTGGGCGCTCATGCGGGCGAGGCGGCGCGGGTCGTTCTCGCTCGCCTCGGCGGGCAGCTCGGGGCCGCCCACCCACTGCAGCAGGTGGGGGTCGGCGTACTTGAGGTCGCCCTCGACGTGGTGGCCGTCCCACTTGAAGACGCCGTACTTCCTGGCCTTCTCGACGCGCACGAGGCCGTCGCCGAGCTCGGTGTAGGTGGCGCCGCTGAGGGGATGGACTTCGGCTTTCATGGCAAGGCTCCGTGGTAGGGCGGTGGCCCACAGGATAACGCCTCGCGCGGGGGCGGCGCTACAGCCGCTCGCCCCAGACGCTGAGGCCGTTCTCGATGGCGGTTTCGAGCCAGGCGCGGAACTGGCTGCTGATGTCATCCACCTTGTCCGTCTCCGCGCGGAACTGGAAGGGACGACCGGGAACGATCCTGCTTTCCCAGCGCTTGGGCTCGTCCCCTTTGCCACTCGTCACCGGATTCGTGAGAAAGGCCGTGACCGCGTGCAGGTCGGCAGCGCGCCCAACGGCGTGAAGGGAAACGACGAACCTGGTTTCATCCCGTTCAATCTCAGGCAGGCGCAGTTGAATCGACACCCAGCGGCGCGGACGATCAAGCTCGGCGTAGTACTGGTGATGACGAGCAGCATCAATGATTTGCCAAGACCACCAGTCGCGCCTCTCCTCATCGTCAGGACGCACTCGCGCGGAGACTTCAACCCCCTGATCATGGAAGGAATGATACAATTCCCCCACAGTTTCCTCCAGGCGAACGCTCGCGATCCGGAGCAAGTCATCCATGACGCCAGCAGCACGATTCCGCACGGCTTCTTTGCGTCGACGAGCACGCTCCGCGACCGACTCCGTGGCCTGAACTATCGTCTCACCGCGAAGTTCCCGGATGGACTCCATCGCGTCTTGAAGATCCTTTATCTGAATGTCCGCAAAAAGGTCAACGAGCTGGCTCAAGTCTCCGCCATCGGCGGCTTCGAGCGCATCGAGATAGAGATTGCGGTGTTTTTCGCTACGGATAACGAGGAAGAGGTGGTCAGCCTTCAGGAAGACGGCACCGGTGAGGGCGCGCGCGACACGGCCATTTCCATCCTGGAAGGGATGAATCTGCGTGAAACGGTGGTGGATCCATGCAGCCTCGACCTCGGGACAGACGTTAACAGCATCATGTTCCTTGTGCCAAGCCAGCAGTTGGTCAATCTCGTCTTGGACGAACTCCGGGGGACAGTACTCGTGAGTCGATCCTTCGAGAATCAGGGGGTTGTTCGGATGCTTCTTCCATGCTCCCCTCCGTAGTTCGACTTTCACCAGATTCCCGAACTGATCTTGGGCATCGCAGGTGTCCTGGCTGCGGGTGAGCTGATCATGTAGCTGCTTGATGTAAAATGCCGTGAGTTCCTGCTTCCCCCCAACAGCGTCCATCACCATTCCGAGAGCCGCGTGCTGATCCTCGATCAGGGCACGAGCATTCGTAGAGAGGCTGTTCCGGGCATGATATCGGCCAAGCGCCTCCATCCCCGCCTGCAGAATATGAAGCGTGATTCCACGATCAACGCTATAGAGACCTTCAATAATTCCCGTTTCGATGGCCCACAGCCTATGGAGACGGTCCCGGAACGTGTTGATCTTCTCCGGATCCTTAATGAGATTGCGATCTTCGGTCCACTGCCGATGGACGGCGTGGAGGTCGCGACGACAAAGGTCATGCCAGTTCTCAGGCAGATCCTCAATGCGCTCCCACGCGTGCGAGATCACCGGAGCAGCATTAGGCGCGTCGTCAGGCATCAAGTCTTCTCCGCTATCCTCAGGTTCCCACTTCCACGACGCAGGTGCAAGCCCCCATCACGCCCCCTCGGCGCGCGCGCCCTCGTCGAGCACGCGCAGGATGGCCGTGGCCAGCGCACGGGCCGCGTCCGGCGACAGCTCCACGGCCACGCGCGCGCCCGGCCCCAGCGACTCGTTCACGAAATCGAGGTTGAGGGCGTGCTCGCGCCGGTAGTGGAAGGGATGGTCGAAGGAGACGTAGGTCTGGGCCAGGTCGAACCAGCGGTCGCGCGCCTTGCCCGAACCGGCCACCGCGATCTTCTCCGCGATCATGGTGCACATGGCGTCCCTCCCGCTCAGGCGGCCAGGTGGCGGGCGAGGAAGTCCCAGAGCTTCTCCCAGCCATCGACGGCGGCCTCGGCGGCGTAGGCCTGGGGGTACTGGTAGTAGAAGAAGCCGTGGCCCGCGTTCGGGTACATGTGGAACTCGTACTCCTTGCCCGCGCGCCGCAGGGCGGCCTCGTGCTCGGCCACCTCTTCGGGCGTGGGGCTGCGGTCGTTTTCGCCGAAGAGGCCGAGCAGAGGCGCCTGCAGGTCGGCGGTGTAGTCGATGGGGGCGACGGGCTGGCGCTCGGTGAGGCGGTCGGGGGGCATGACCACGTTGCCGCCCCAGCAGTCGACGACGGCGTCCACGCCCTCGGCGGAGCGGCAGCCCACGAGGAAGCTGTGGCGTCCGCCGGAGCAGGTGCCCATGACGCCGACCCTGCCGTTCACGTAGGGGAGCGAGCGCAGGAAGGCGATGCAGCCGTCGGCGTCGGCGACCACGCGGTCGTCGGGCGCGCCGCCCTCCGCGCGCACCTTCGCGGCCACGTCCTCGGCGGTCCCGCGGCCGTCGCGGCAGTAGAGGTCGGGGGCGATGGCGGCGTAGCCGTGATGGGCGTAGCGGCGGGCCAGCTCCTTGTACCACTCGTCCCAGCCGGGGATGTGGTGGAGCAGGAGCATGGCGGGGAAGGGCCCCGCGCCGAGCGGGCGGGCGAAGTAGGCGTTGATGCGGTCGCCGCCGTCGCCCGCGACGGTGATGGTTTCGGCCAGCATGCCTTCGTAGGCGCCGGTGTCGTCCATGGAGCATCCCTCCACGTTGGTGCGGGAATTCTACGGTACGCGGCCATGCCGTAGGCTGGGCGGACGCGAGGAGGAACGCATGGGAACGCCGACGGTCGAGGATTACACCGCCCTGCGCGAGCTGGCGGAACGCTACGCCGACGCGGTCAACCGCTTCGACGCGGAAGCGTGGGGGGCCACCTGGGCGCCGGACGGGGAGTGGACGACGGGCACCACGCGCACGGGCCGCGAGGCCATCGTGGCCGACTGGACGCGCATCATGTCGAGCATCCCCAACGTGTACATGCACGTCTATTCGGGCGTGATCGACGACGTGACGGGGGACGCGGCCACGGGGCGCTGGTACATGGGCGAGTTCCTGAACCGCGAGGCCGGGCGCACCATGAACGCGCTCTGCTACTTCGACACCTACCGCCGCATCGACGGGCGCTGGCACATCCGGACGCGCCGCCTGGAGGCGCTCTACTGCGGCCCGGCGGACCTGAGCGGCGACTGGGGGAAGCTCTCGACGTGAGCGCGCGGCGGCGGGATGACGGAGGCTGAGGCCGCCCCGCGCGCGGGGGCGTGGCGCTGGCTGGCGCGACGGTCGCCCTTCTTCTGGATCACGGTCTCGCCGCTGGTCACGGCCCCGCTGGGCCTCCTCTTCGTGTTCTTCCTGGGCGGGGAGCACGAGGCGGAGGCGCTGGGGCAGCCGGCGGGCGAGCTCTGCCGCTTCCGGGGCACCCTCGCGCAGGCCTGCTTCTACTACTTCGACGTCTGGCGCACGGGGCTGCTGCTGGCGGCGGCGGGCGCGCCCAGCCTGCTGGCGGGGCTGTGGCTGTTGCGGCGCAACGGCTACGTGCGCGTGGCGGCGGCGCTGGCGCTGGCGCTGGCGCTGGCGCGCACGCTCATCGTGCCGGGGGCCACGGTCGCGCTCTCGCAGTTCGATCTCCTCGCCATGGACGGGTTCTGGTTCCGCGTGGAGGTGGCGGCGGGCGGGGGCCCCGGCGACGTGGAGGCGCCCACGGAGACGGCGGCCACCTGGCGGCTGCTGCTGGCGGTCTGGGTGGGCGGGGGCGTGTTCTGGGCGGCGACGGTGGCCCTGTGGCGCGCCTACGAGCCGCTGATGGCGCGCTTCTGGCGCACGCTGGCGCCGCCCGGCGGGCCGCGCCCCGGCGCGCCGCAGCGCTGGACCGGCTTCCTGCGCCAGCGTTAGCGGGGCGCGCATGAGGCACGGCCCGGCCGCCGCCGCTGAGCGCATCGCCTGCCGCCTGCGCCGCCACTGGGCGCTGCTGGCCATGTGCGCTGCCTTCCTGTGTGTGGGCGCGTTCGCGCTGGACGATTACGGCGTGGGGAAGGACGAGGGGAACCAGCGCGCCATCGGCATCGCGGCGCTCGACTACCTCGGGGGGGATGGCGAACGCGCCTTCGAGCCGCTGGTCAGCCGGTTCAACGCCCACGACCGCTTCTACGGCGCCGCCTTCGAGGCCCCGCTCGTGCTGGCCGAACGCATCCTCGGGCTGGAGGACAGCAGGGACATCCACCTCTCCAGACATTTCCTCACGCACCTGTTCTTCCTCGCCGGGGGCGTCTTCTGCTACCTGCTCGTGCTGCGGATGTTCGGGAGCAGGGCGCTGGCACTCGGGGCGATGGCGCTGTTCCTGCTGCATCCGCGCATCTACGCGCACTCGTTCTTCAACTCGAAGGACGCGCCCTTCCTCGCCATGTTCATGATCGCCCTGTACCTCACGCATCGCGCCTTCCGTCGGGACACGCTGGCCGCCTTCCTGCTCTGCGGCGCGGGGATCGGCCTGCTCGTCAACCTGCGCGTCATGGGGATCATTCTCTTCGCCGCCGTGCTCGCCCTGCGCGCGCTGGACCTGCTGGTCGCCGGGAGTGCGGATGGGCGGAAGCGCGTACTGCGTACGGGAGTGGGCTTCGCGCTCGCCGCCATCCTCACGTACTACGCATCCCTGCCCGCGCTCTGGACGGACCCGGCCGGCCAGTTCGTGGAGGTGCTGCGGGTGCTGGGCTCCCATCCGACCGTGGCCTGGAACCTCTTCCGGGGCGAATGGCTGTACGCCCCGAACGGGCCGCCGTTCGAATACGTGCCGGTGTGGGTGGGGATCACGACGCCGCCCGCCACGCTCCTGCTGGCGCTGGTCGGGGCTGTCGCGCTGGCGTGGCATGGGATACGCCGCCCACGCGACATCCTGCGAGACGGCTCCACGCGCTTCGGCCTGCTGCTGATCGCCCTGCTCGTGGCCACGGCGGTGGCCGTCGTCGCGCTGGAGAACAACCTCTACAACGGCTGGCGGCAGCTGTACTTCCTGTACGCGCCCCTGCTGCTGCTGGCCGCCTTCGGGCTGCGCGAGCTCGTACGGGTTCGTCGCGGGCGGTGGGTGAAAGCCGGGGCGTACGCGCTGGCGGGGGCGGCCATCGCCGTGACGGTCGTCTCCGTGGTTCGCATCCATCCGCACGAGGACAGCTCCTTCAACCTGCTGGCGGACCGGAGCACGCCGGAGCGGCTGGCCTCCCGCTACGACCTGGATTATTGGGGGCTTTCCAGCCGGGAGGTTCTCGCCGCCATCGTCGCGGAACGTCCATCGGGGCGGCTCCTCGTCGCGAGCCCGCAGGCGCTGTTCCAACGAGGGTTGTTCCCCCCTGACGAGCGGGGGCGAATCACCGGCACGAGGGAGTTCCGTTCGGGCGAAGCGGGGTTTTACGACCTCTGGAACCACGATCCTGCCCGGAACTGTCCCGCCGCTCGCCCGCCCGGCGCCTTCGCGGCCACGGTCTACGGCACTACGCTCCAGTGCCTGGTCGACCCGGTCGGCTGGTTCGGGGGCCTGCGGCGGGAGGCGCTGGCCACGGAGCCGCTGGCCAGCGCGCGCTTCGACGCCCACCGCGCGGGGGACTTCATGGTCTACCTGCGGGACGGCTGCTCGCGGGAGGACCTGGACGCGCGCACCTTCCTGCACGTGTACCCCGTCGATGCCGCCGACCTTCCCGAGTACCGCCCGGGGTTCCCTGCCCACCGCGCGGCCTATGGCTTCGAGAAGCGCGACTTCGATTTCAAGGAGTACGGCGCGCGCATCGACGGCGACTGCGTGGCCGCCGCGCCCCTGCCCGCCTGGCCCATCGCCCACATCGAGACGGGCCAGTACACGCCCGACTGGGCCGAAGCCGCCCGCCACGCCGTGGCGGAGTCCGGGCCGCTGGTCCGCGCGCGCTTCGACGTTTACCTCGATGCCGACGGGCATGTCCTGACCTATGTCCGCGACGGGTGCGCCGCAGAGGACGCGGACACGCGCTTCCTGCTCCATGTCTACCCCGAAGACGTCGCCAGCCTCCCCACGCACCGCCACGAGCACGGCTTCGACAACCTCAATTTCAGCTTGCGGGAGCAGGGCGCGCGCACGGACGACGGAAGTTGCGTGGCCGCCGTCCCCCTGCCCCGCTACCCCATCGCCCGCGTCGAAACCGGCCAGTACGACGCCACCGGGCGGCTGTGGCGGAGTTCGCGCTCCCCGAGTAGGGCGGCTGCTACACTGGCGCGCGCCCGATGATTCCGTCCGCGAGCGTTCCAGCCGCGAGCGTCGCCCGTCGCCTGCGCCGCCACTGGGCGCTCGCGGCCGTGGGCGCCGCCTTCCTGCTCGCGGGCGCGCTCACGCTCGACGACTACGGCATCGCGCCGGACGAGGCGAACCAGCGCGCGACCGGACATGCGAACCTCGACTACCTCCTCGGGGACGGCGAGCGCGCCTTCGATCGGCTCTTCCAGAGCCACGACCGCTATTACGGGACCGTCGTGGAGGCGCCGCTCGCGTTGGTCGAGCGACTCCTCGATCTGAACGATCCCCGCTCCATCTACCTGGGCAGACACATCCTCACGCACCTGCTCTTCGTGGTTGGCGGCGTTTTCTGCTACCTGCTCGTCTACCGGCTGTTTGGCAGCAGGGCGCTGGCGCTCGTGGCCGTGGCGCTGTTCCTGTTGCATCCGCGCATCTACGCGCACTCCTTCTTCAACTCGAAGGACGTCCCTTTCCTCGCCGTGTTCATGGTCTCGCTCTATCTCACGCACCGCGCCTTCCGGCGGGACACGCTGGGGGCGTTCCTGCTCTGCGGCGCGGGCGTGGGCCTGCTCATCAACCTGCGCATCATGGGGCTGCTGCTCTTCGCCGCCGTGCTCGCCCTGCGCGCGCTGGACCTGCTGGCGGCCGGGAACGGGGACGCGCGTCAGCGCGCGCTGCTGACCGGGGGGGCCTTCGCGCTGACCACCATGCTCGCCTTTTACGCGGCCCTGCCGGGTCTCTGGACCGACCCCGTCGGGCGCTTCACGGAGATGCTCAGGCTGTTCAGTTCCCCCCACCCGAACCCGGGCTACGTCCTGTTCGGGGGCGAGTGGCTGTGGGGCTCGAACGGGATCACGCTCCCCTACGTGCCCGTGTGGGCGGGCATCACGACGCCGCCCGCCACGCTCCTGCTGGCCACGGCGGGAGCCGCGGCGCTGGCCTGGAGCGCCCTGCGCCGCCCGCGCAACCTCCTCCGCAATGGTCCCACGCGCTTTGGGCTGCTGCTGCTCACCCTGCCCGTGGCCACGGTGGCCGCCGCCGTCATCCTCGAGAACCCCGCCCAACAGGGCTGGCGCTACCTGTACTTCCTGCACGCGCCCCTGCTCCTGCTGGCCGTCCTCGGGCTTCACCGCCTCGTGTCGTCCGCCGGGCGGTGGCCGCGGGCCGGAGCGTACGCCCTCGCGGGAGCGGCCGCGGCCGTCGCCCTCGTCGCGATGGTTCGCATCCACCCGCACGAGGCCAGCTACTTCAACGCCCTGACGGACCGAACCACCCCCGAACGGCTGGCATCCCGCTACGACACGGACTACTGGGCCCAGTCATACCACGTCCTGGTCGGGCACGTCCTCGACGACCATCCGTCCGCGACGCTCCTGCTGCGGAGCCTTCCGCGCGGCGTACGGGACATGCTGTCCCCGAACGACCGCGAGCGGATCGTCTCCGTCGCGGAGTTCCCCTCGAGCGGCGCCAGCCTCCACCGCTTGCAGCGGTTTTTTCGCGCCTGTCCGCACGACGACCCCGGCACGTACGCCGTGCGGGTGTACGGCGCCGCCATTGAGTGCATCGTCGATCCGGTGGCGTACTTCGGGGATCTCCGGCGGGAGGCGCAGGCCACGGCGCCGCTGGCCCGTTCCCGCTTCGACGCCCATCGCATGGGGGAGATGATGGTGTACCTGCGGGACGGCTGCTCGCGGGACGACCTGGACGCGCGCCTCTTCCTGCGCGTGCATCCCGTCGATCCCGCCGACCTTCCCGAGTATCTCCGGAATTTCCCCGGCCACCGCGTGGCGTACGGCTTCGAGAAACGGGACTTCGATTTCCGACGCCACGGGGCGCGCATCGACGGGGATTGCGTGGCCGCCGTGCCCCTGCCCGACTACCCCATCGCGCGCATCGAGACGGGGCAGTACACGCCGGAATGGGCCGAGGCCGCCCGCCGCGCCGTGGCGGAGTCCGAGCCGCTGGTCCGCGCGCGCTTCGACGTTTACCTCGATGCCGACGGGCATGTCCTGACTTACGTCCGCGACGGGTGCTCCATGGAGGATGCGGAAACGCGCTTCCTGCTCCATGTCTTTCCCGAAGACGAAGGCGACCTCCCCACACATCGTACGCGCCACGGCTTCGACAACCCCAACTTCAGCCCGCGGGAGCAGGGCGCGCGCACGGACGACGGCACCTGCGTGGCCGTCGCCCCCCTGCCCCGTTACCCCATCGCCCGCGTCGAGACCGGCCAGTTCACCGCCGACGGCAGGCTCTGGGATGCGCGGTTCGCGCTCCCCCGGTAGCGCGGCTGCTACACTCGCTCCGCCGCCGATGACTCCGTCCGCGAGCATTCCCGCATGAGCATCGCCCGCCGCCTGCGCCGCCATTGGGCGCTTTGGGCCGCGTGCGCGCTCTTCCTGCTGGCTGGCGCGCTCGCGCTCGACGACTACGGCGTCGCGACGGACGAGCCGATCCAGCGCCGCATCGGGATGGCGGCGCTCGACTACCTCGCGGGCGACGGCGAACGGGCATACGCGCGGCTGCTCTCCCCGTCCGACCGCTACTACGGCGCACTCGTGGAGGCGCCGCTCGCGCTCATCGAACGCATCCCCGGGCTGGACGACAGCCGCGACGTCTACCTCGCCAGGCACCTGCTCACGCACCTGTTCTTCCTCGCCGGCGGCGTCGTCTGCTACCTGCTTGGGTTGCGGCTGTTCGGCAGCAGGGCGCTGGCGCTCGCGGGCATGGCGCTGTTCCTGCTGCATCAGCGCATCTACGCGCACTCCTTCTTCAATTCGAAGGACGTGCCTTTCCTCGTGGCGTTCGTGATCGCGCTGTATCTCATCCACCGCGCCTTCCGGCGGGACACGCTGGCCGCTTTCCTGCTCTGCGGCGCGGGCGTCGGCCTGCTGACCAACCTGCGCGTCATGGGGCTGCTGCTCTTCGCCGCCGTGCTCGCCCTGCGTGCGCTGGACCTCGTAACCGCCAAACGCGCGGAGGAGCGCAAGCGCATCCTGCTGACCGCCGGGGGGTTCGCGCTGGCGGCGGCGCTGACGCTCCACGCCGTCTCGCCCGTGCTCTGGGTCGACCCGATCAGGCGTTTCGCCGAAACGCTGCGGGTGTTCGGTTCGCATCCGTGGGCCGAGTTCAACCTCTTCCGCGGGGAGTGGCTGTATTCCCCGAACGGGCCGCCGTTCGACTACGCGCCCGTGTGGGTCGCCATCACGACGCCGCCCGCCATGCTCCTGCTGGCGCTGGCCGGGGCCATCGCGCTGGCGTGGCGCGGACTGCGCCGCCCCCGCGACGTCCTCCGCGACGGCGCGACGCGCTTCGGCCTGCTGCTGATCGCCCTGCCCGTCGCCACGGTCGCCGTCGTCGTCGGCCTCGAAAGCAACGTCTACACCGGCTGGCGGCAGCTGTATTTCCTGCACGCGCCCGTGGTCCTGCTGGCGCTCTTCGGGCTTCAGGGGATGGCGTCTCCCCCGCGGGGGCGCTGGATGCGCGCGGGGGCGTACGCGCTGGCGGGGGCGGCCATGGCCGTCGCGGCCGTCTCCATGATCCGCGTCCACCCGCTCCAGAACCTGTCCTTCACCGTGCTGACGGACCGCGCCACGCCGGAAGGGCTGGCGGCGCGCTACGACCTGAGTTACTGGAACCAGGCGTCGCGCGGCGTGCTCGACGCCATCCGCGGGGACCATCCCCGGGGGACGCTCTACGTGGCGATTCCGCACACGCCCAACCTGGAGATCATCCCCGCGCGCGACCGGGAGCGGTTCACGATCACGCGCGACTTCCGCTCCGGCGAACGCAACTTCCTCGAGCTGCGCGACGGCCAGCCGTGTCCCGCCGATGCCGCCTACGTCAGCCGCATCCACGCGGACACGCTCTACTGCATCGTCGATCCGGTGGCGTACTTCGGAGAGATGCGGCAGCGGGCGCTGGCCGCCGAGCCGATGGCCCGCTCCCGCTTCGACGCCTGGCGCGTGGGGGATGTCATGGTTTACGTGCGCGACGCATGCTCCGCGTCGGACGCGCGCACGCGCTTCTTCCTGTACGTCCATCCCGCCGATCCCGCGGACCCGGCGTTCCGCCCGCGCGGCGAGTACGGGTTCGAGAAACGCGACTTCTTCTTCACGCGCTACGGCGCGCGCATCGACGGGGACTGCGTGGCCGTCGCGCCCCTGCCCGGCTACGCCATCGCGCGCATCCAGACGGGCCAGTTCACGCCGGAGTACGCGGAGGCCGCGCGGGACGCCGTGGCGGGCGTCGAGCCGCTGGCCCGCTCGTGGTTCGACGTCCATGCCGTTCCCGACGGGCGCGCCCTGACCTACGTGCGCGACGACTGCTCCGCGGAGGACGCGGGCGTCCGCTTCTTCCTCCACGTGTACCCCATCGGCGAACGCAGCCTCCCCGACTGGCGGGCGGAGCACGGCTTCGACAACCTCGATTTCAACTTGGGGGAGCAGGGCGCGCGCACCGGCGACGGGCGCTGCGTGGCGGTCGTCCCCCTGCCCGATTACCCCATCGCCAGCGTCCGCACGGGCCAGTACGACGACGCGGGCCGGCTGTGGTGGGTGGAGTTCGCGCCGCCGGAATAGCGCCGCTGGTACACTCGCGCGCGCGCCGATGATTCCACCATGAGCATTCCCGGCATGAGCGTCGCCCGCCGCCTGCGCCGCCACTGGGCGCTCGCGGTCGTGTGCGCCGCCTTCCTCGTGGCGGGCGCGCTCGCGCTCGGGGACTACGACCACGTCACCTACGACGGCGGCGCCCAGCGCGCCATCGGCAACGCGGCGCTGGACTACCTCGCGGGGGATGGCGACCGCGCCTTCGACCAGCTGCGCTTCCCCTGGGGCCGCTACTACGGCGCGGTCGTGGAGGCGCCTCTGGTCCTCCTGGAACGCGCCTTCGGCCCGGACACCCACCGGGAGCGCGAGCGCCTCAAGCACATCCCCATGCACCTGTTCTTTCTGTTCGGCGGCGTCTGCTGCTACCTGCTGGTGCTGCGCTTGTTCAACAACAGGCTGCTGGCGCTCGTGGCCATGGTGCTGTTCCTGCTGCATCCGCGCATCTACGCGCAGTCCTTCTTCAACTCGAAGGACGTGCCCTTCCTCGTCATGTTCATGGTCTCGCTCTCCCTCATCCAGCGCGCCTTCCGGCGGGAGACGCTGGGGGCCTTCCTGCTCTGCGGCGTGGGGGTTGGCCTGCTCGTCAACCTGCGCGTCATGGGCATCGTGCTCTTCGCCGCCGTGCTCGCCCTGCGCGCGCTCGACCTGGCGTTCGCCGGAGAAGGGGGGCGCTCCCGGCGGGCGATGGCCGGAACCGCGGGGGCCTTCGCGCTGGCCGCCGTCCTCACGTACCATGCCTCGCTGCCCGCGCTCTGGACCGACCTCGGCGGGCGCTTCCCGCAGTTGATCGAGGAGTTGTTTTCCTCCGTCGGGGTAGAGACCTTCAACCTGTTCCGCGGCGAGTGGCTGTATTCCCGCTACGGGCCGCCGCCCGACTACGTGCCCGTGTGGGTGGGAATCACGACGCCGCCCGCCACGCTGCTGCTGGCGGCCATGGGGGCCCTGGCGCTGGCCCGGCGCGGCGCCCACCGCCCGCGCGACATGCTCCGCGACGGACCCGTGCGCTTCGGCCTGCTGCTGGCCGTCCTGCCCGTGGCCGTGACGGTCGCCGTCGTCGCGTCGGGAAGCAACGTCTTCGACACCTGGCGGCACCTGTTCTTCCTGTACGCGCCCCTGCTCCTGCTGGCCGTCTACGGGCTCCATGCGCTCCTCCGGGCCGGGCGCGGGCGGTGGCCGCGCGCCGGGGCGTACGCGCTGGCGGGGGCGGCCATCGCCGTGGCGGTGGTCTCCATGGTCCGCATCCACCCCCATGAGCGCCTCTACTTCACGTCCCTGACGGACCGGACCACGCCGAACGCGCTGGCTTCCACCTGGGAGGTGCATTACTGGCCCTCGGAGGACGCCCGGGCCGCGTTCGCCGGCATCGCCGGGGAGCATCCGTCCGGGCCCCTGTACGTCTCCAGCATCTGGTCCCCTGGCCGCTCCCTCCCCGCCAGGGAGCGGGAGCGGATCGTCCCGACGCGCGCCTTCCGCACGGGCGAGCGCAATTTCCTGGACATCCATCATGGCCAGTGGTGTCCCGACTTGCCGGGAACCCGCGCGCGCCGCGTGTACACCCTCCTGCTCCATTGCATGGTCGATCCGGCGGCGCATCTGGGGGGCCTGCGGCGGGCGGCGCTGGCCACGGAGCCGCTGGACCGCTCCCGCTTCGACGCCCACCGCGTGGACGGCGTCATGGTCTACCTGCGCGACGGCTGCTCCGCGGCGGACCTGGACCTGAGCTTCTTCCTGCGCGTTCACCCCGCCGCGGCCGCCGACCGGCGGGCGCCGTACGGGTTCGCGAAGCAGGACTTCTCCTTCGCGCGGTACGGCGCCAGCATCGACGGGAACTGCGTGGCCGCCATCCCCCTGCCCGACCATCCCATCGCGCGCATCGAGACGGGCCAGTACACGCCGGAGTACGGCGAGGCCGCGCGCCGCGCGGTGGCCGGCGCCGCGCCGGTGGCCCGCTCGTACTTCGACGTCTGGCTCGACGCGGACGAGCGCACGCTGACGTACGTCCGCGCGGCGTGTTCGGCGGAGGACCTGCTCGCGCGCTTCCGCCTCCACGTTTACCCCGTCGACGCGGGCGGCATCGCCGACGTCTGGCGGCGCGCGGAGCACGGCTTCGACAACCTCAACTTCAATTTCGAGGAGCAGGGCGTGCGTCTGGAGGACGGCGCCTGCGTGGCCGTGACGCCCCTGCCCGCCTACCCCATCGCCCACATCCACACCGGCCAGTTCCACCAGTTCGCCCATCTCCAGGCCGGGGGCGTGATACAGGGCGTCGCGTGGGACGCGCGCTTCGCCTTCTCCCTTCCGGAAGTCGACCCGTCGGCGCTGAGCGAGCCGCTGGCGCGGGGCGTCTTCGATGTCTGGCGGGACGGCGAGGCGCTGGTCTACGTGCGCGATGGCTGCGGGGAGACGGACGCGACGGCAAGGTTCCTCCTCCACTTCTACCCCGTGGATGAGGCCGACCTGCCCGCCGCCCGCCGGGAACACGGCTTCGACAACCGCGACTTCCAACTCTGGGAACGGGGCGGCCTGGCGGACGGCGACCGCTGCATCGCCGTCGCGCCCCTGCCCGCCTACCCCATCGCCAGCGTCCGCACCGGCCAGTACGACGAGGATGGCGAGCGCTGGGAGGCGCGGTTCCCGCTCGTGCGCGGGGAGATCGACGCGACGGCCCTGGGCGAGCCGTTGGCCCGCGCCGCCTTCGACGTCTGGCGGGACGCCGACGCGCTGGTCTACGTGCGGGACGGTTGCACGGAAGAGGAAGCGGATGCCGCCTTCTTCCTCCACGTCTACCCGGTCGACGAGGCCGATCTGCCCGAGGCCGCGCGCGAGCACGGCTTCGAGAACCGCGACTTCCCCCTGTGGCAGCGCGGGGGCCGCGCCGAGGGGCGCTGCGTGGCGATGGTCGCGCTGCCCGATTACTCCATCGCCCGCGTCGAAACCGGCCAGTACGACGAGACCGGGCGGCAGTGGGAGGCGGCGTTCGGCTGGCCGGACGGGGAGTGAGCGCCTAGCCCGCGGGGTCGAGCAGCACCTTGATCACGCCGTCGCGGCGCTCGTCGAAGATGGAGTAGCCGCGCGGGCCCTCGGACATGGGCAGGCGGTGGGTGAAGACGCGCTCGGGGTGAATCCTGCCTTCCCGCAGCAGGGGCGCCAGCTCCGGCCAGGCGAACTGCGGCGAGACGAGGCCGACGCGGTAGGTGAGGTCCTTGCCGAACACGGCCATGAGGTTGACGGTCATCTCCGGGTCGGCGGTGGCGCCCACCTGCGAGAGCGTGCCCCCGTGCGCCAGCACGCCGAAGGCGATGCGCACCGTCGCCTGCGGGCCCGCGGCCTCGACCACGTGGGCGCAGCCGCGCCCGCCGGTCTGGTCGAGCACGGCCTCGACGGGATCGACCTGGCTGGCGTCGATGGGGACGGCGCCGAGCCGTTCGGCCTCGGCCAGCCGGTAGGCCGCCTGGTCGATGGCGAAGACGCGCGACGGGCCGAAGAGGAAGGCCGTCTCGATGGCCATCTGTCCCACGGGGCCAGCGCCCACCACGGCGACCGAGCCGCCGGGCCGGACGTCGGCCCCGCGCGCGCCCTTGTAGCCCGTGGGCAGGATGTCGGTGAGGAGCACGGCCTGCTCGTCGCTCACGCCGTCGGGGATGCGGAGCAGGGAGCTGTCGGCGGCGGGCACGCCGATGGCCTCGGCCTGGGCGGCGTCGAGCCCGGGGCCGCCCAGCACGCGCGCCTCGCGGTTGGGGCAGCGCGCGGTGAGGAGGGCGTCGCAGGCATCGCAGCGCCCGCAGCCGACCACGGCGGAGACGAGCACGCGGTCGCCCGCGCGGAAGCGGCGCACCTCGGGGCCGACGGAGACGACCTCGCCGATGCATTCGTGGCCCATGGCGCGGCCGATGCGCTCCTCGTTCACGGGGCCGTGGTAGCCGTGCAGGTCGGAGCCGCAGATGGCGAAGCGGGTGGTGCGCACGAGCGCGCCGTCGGGACCGGGCACGTCCGCGTCGGGGACGCGCTCCAGCTCGACGCGCCGGTGGCCGCGGTAGACGAGGGCGCGCATGGGCCGCCTCCTCGCGCCGCACGGGCGGCGTGCGCGCACGCTAACACGTGGCGGGGCGGAACGGCGGCGCTGGTACACTGCGCCCGCGCCGATGATTCCAGCCGCGAGCGTCGCCCGCCGCCTGCGCCGTCACTGGGCGCTGGCGGTCGTCTGCACGGCCTTCCTGCTGGTGGGCGCGCAAGCCCTCGGCGCCCCCATGGACCTGGTGGGCGAGAACCAGCGCGCGATCGGCATCGCCGCGCTGGACTACCTCGCGGGGGACGGCGAGCGCGCCCTGGACGAGGTGCACTTCGCGCATGATCGATACTACGGCGCGGCGCTGGAGGCGCCGCTGGTCCTCGTGGAACGCATCCTCGGCCTGGACGGTCGGGACATCCAGCTCAGCCGCCGCCTGCTCATGCACCTGCTTTTCCTGGGCGGCGGGGCGATCTGCTACCTGCTCGCGCTGCGGCTGTTCGGCAGCAGGGCGCTGGCGCTCGCGGCCATGGTCCTGTTCCTGTTGCACCCGCGCATCTACGCTTACTCCTTCCACAACCCACGGGACGTGCCCTTCCTCGTCGCGTTCATGGCCGCGCTCTGGCTCATCCACCGCGCCTTCCGGCGGGAGACGCTGGGGGCGTTCATCCTCTGCGGCGTGGGGGTTGGCCTGCTGGTCAACCTGCGCGTCATGGGCGTCGTCCTCTTCGCCGCCGTGCTGGCCCTGCGCGCGCTGGATCTGGCGTTCGCCGGTAAACATAAGGGGGGGGTACGCTCGTGGCGGGCGACGGCCGGAAGCGCGGGGGCCTTCGCGCTGGCCGCCGTGCTCACGTACTACGCCTCGCTGCCCGTGCTCTGGACCGATCCCCTCGGGCGCTTCGCGGAACTGCTGGGGACGCTCAGCGCCCACCCGCATGCGGCAGTCGAGGTCTTCCGCGGCGAATGGCGCTACGCCCCGGACGGGCCGCCGCTCGACTACGTGCCCGTGTGGGTCGCCATCACGACGCCGCCGGTCACGCTGGCGCTGGCCGCGATGGGGGCCGTGGCGCTGGCCTGGAGCGCCCTGCGCCGCCCGCGCGACGTGCTCCGCAACGGCCCCGTGCGCTTTGGCCTGCTGCTGGCGATCCTGCCCGCGGCCGTGACGGTCGCCATCGTCGTGCTCGGGAGCAACATCTATGACACCTGGCGGCAACTGTTCTTCCTGTACGCGCCCCTGCCGCTGCTGGCGGCCTTCGGGCTTCACTGGCTCACCTCGCCCCCTGGCGGGCGATGGCCGCGGGCGGGAGCGTACGCGCTGGGGGGAGCGGTCATCGCCGTCGCCCTCGTCTCCATGGTCCGCATCCATCCATACCAGGGAAGCTACTTCAGCGCCCTGACGGACCGCACCACACCGCAGCAGCTGGGAGTCCGCTACGAGATGGACCCATGGACCCTGACCCTGTCGCACCGGAATCTCGTCCGGAACATCCTCGACGACCATCCAGCCGCAACGCTGCGCGGCTTTCGCTACACCTTCGTGGAAGACGTCATTCCGCTGGATGAATGGAGACGGCTCACCGCCCCCGTCGCGTTCCGTTCGGGGGATGGCGTCTTCCACCGGCTGCCGCGCTTTTCCCGCGCCTGCCCGCACGACGCCCCCGGCACGTACGCCATCAGGGTGTACGGCGCGACGTTCGAGTGCGCCGTCGATGCGGAAGCCTGGTTCGGCGGCTTGCGGCGGGAAGCGCTGGCCGCGGAGGCGCTGGCCCGCTCGCGCTTCGACGCCCACCGCGTGGGCGGCCTCGTGGTCTACGTGCGGGACGGCTGCTCGCGGGAGGACACGGCCGCGCGCTTCTTCCTGCGCGTGTATCCGGCCGACCCCGCCGATCTGCCCGACTACCTCCGGGACCACCTCCGGGGCTTCCCCGGCGCCGTCCCCGGCTCCCATGCGGCGTACGGCTTCGAGAAGCGCGACTTTGACTTCGGACGCTACGGGGCGAGCATCGACGGGAACTGCGTGGCCGCCGTGCCCCTGCCCGACTACCCCATCGCCCGCATCGAAACGGGCCAGTACACGCCGGACTGGGCCGTGGCCGCGCGCCTCGCCGTGGCGGACGCCGCGCCCGTGGCCCGCTCGTACTTCGACGTCTGGCTCGACGCGGACGCGCGCACGCTGACCTGGGTGCGCGAGGCGTGTTCGGCGGAAGACGCCGCAGCCCGTTTCAGGCTCCACGTCTACCCCGCCGACGCGGACGAACTTCCCCCCTGGCGCGCGGAGCACGGCTTCGACAACCTCAACTTCGACTTCGCGGAGCACGGCGTGCGCCTGCGGGACGGCGCCTGCGTACTCGTCGCGCCCCTGCCCGCCTACCCCATCGCCAACGTCCACACCGGCCAGTTCCCCCGGGAGGGCGGTGGGACGGGTACGGCGTGGAGCGCGCGCTTCGCCTTCTCCCCGCCGGAAGTCGACCCCGCGGCGCTGGCGGGCGAGCCCCTCGCCCGCGCCGTCTTCGACGTCCACCGCCACGGCGACGCGCTCGTCTACGTGAAGGACGGCTGCACGGAGGGGGAGGCGATGGCGCGCTTCTTCCTCCATCTTGTCTCCGTCGATCCCAACGACCTGCCCGACGCCAGCCGCGAGTACGGTTTCGACAACCGCGACTTCCACCTCTGGGAATACGGCGGCCTGGCGGATGGCGACCGCTGCATCGCCGTCGTCCCCCTGCCCGATTACCCCATCGCCAGCGTCCGCACGGGGCAGTACGACGCGACGGGCGAGCTGTGGGCTGCGGAGTTCGCGCCGCCGGAATGACACGCGAACGCGGGCGGCGGCGCTCGTGTATCCTCGCCCCGCGCCGCGCCCGTTGCGGGAGCGCGGGCGGAGGAGACGACCTGTGACCGATGAACTCACGTTTGGGTGGGTGTCCCCCGTGATCGGCCTGCCGGACAGCGACCACGAGCCGATCGTGATGTACCAGGAACGGAACATCCTGCCCACGGCCTTCCAGCATTTCGATTGCGTGTGGCTGGCGGACCACTTCTACGGCTTCGCCAACGAGAACGACCCCTTCCTCGAGTCGTGGACGACGATGACGTGGCTGGCGGCCAAGTTCCCCACGGTGAAGCTGTGCCACCACGTGCTGGGGCAGGGCTACCGCAACCCGGCGCTCACGGCCAAGATGGCGGCCACGCTGCAGACGCTGTCGGGCGGGCGCTTCATCCTCGGCATCGGCGCGGGCTGGCGCGGCGAGGAGTTCGAGCGCTACGGCTACGAGTTCCCCTCCACGGCCACGCGCATCCGCCAGCTGGAAGAGACGATCAATATCTGCCGTCTGATGTGGACGGAGGAATCGCCCAGCTTCGAGGGGCGGTACTACACCATCAAGGACGCCAAGGCGCCGCCGCGGCCCGACCCCATGATCCCGATCATGGTGGGCGCGCAGGGCGAGCAGCTGTCGCTGCCCATGGTGGGGCGGCTGGCGGACGGCTGGAACACCTTCTGGTGGCCGCGCGAGGAGTGGGAGGAGAACTGGACGCGCAAGCGGAACATCGTCTGGAAGGCGGCCGAGGAGGCGGGCCGCGACCCCGCCGACGTCACGATCAGCGTGACGCGCGAGGCGGGGCTGCCCAACGACAGCGCGGAGGCGGAGGCGTGGCGCGAGACGCTCGAACGCTTCCGCGAGCTGGGCGTGCGCCACTTCACCTGCGACTTCGGCCACCCCACCTCCACGGAGCCGGTGCTGCGCTTCGTGGAGGAGGTGATGAAGCCGATGCGGGCGGGCTAGGTCTTGCCGAAGCGGCGCATCTCGAAGGGCGCGGCCAGGTAGTCGCCGAGGTTGGGCCCGCCCTCGCGCTGGCCCATGCCCGCGAGGTGGGCGTTGAGGGCGTCGTCGCTCTCCCACTCCTCGACCATGGCGAAGCTGGCGGCGTCCGCGTTGTCGCGCCACAGCTCGTAGCGGATGCAGCCGGGCTCCGAGCGGCTGGGGCCGACGATGGCCTCGTTCACGACGCGGGCGAACTCGTCCGCCTTGTCGGGCTGGACGGTGAAACGGGCGACGACTCCAACGGTTGCCATGCGAATGCCTCCGCGCGCGGCGGCGCGCCACTGTATGCTAACGGACGGCGCGCCCCGACGCGCGCGCACGCCACCGCCGCCACGCCCGCGGCACGGGGGGATTCCGATGGTCACGAAGCAGCCGATGCCCATGACGCCGCTGGAGCGCGTGGACGAGCCCGACATGGGCACGGGCACGATCGACCAGACGCGCTACACCTCGCCCGAGTTCGCGGCGCTGGAGTGGGAGCGCATGTGGACGAAGGTGTGGAACATCGCCGGGCCGCTGTGCGACATCCCCGAGACGGGCGACTACTTCACGCATACGCTGGGGCGCGAGTCGTTCATCTTCATGCGCACGGGCGAGGAGGCGTTCAAGGGCTTCTACAACGTCTGCCCCCACCGCGGCAGCCGCCTGCGCGCCAGCTCCGGGCTGGGCCACGCCGAGCAGCTGCAGTGCCCCTTCCACCTGTGGACCTTCGACATCGAGGGGCGGCTCACGGACGTGCCCGACCGGCAGCACTTCGTGAACGGCATCCCCGACGGGAAGCAGTGCCTGTCCGAGGTGCGCGTGGATACCTGGGGCGGCTACCTGTTCTTCAACATGAACCCGGAGGCGGAGCCGCTGCGCGAGTTCCTCGGCGTCATCCCCTCGCACCTCGACCCCTACCACTTCGAGGACTATCACCTGGTGCAGGACTACCAGCTGGAGTGGGCCTGCAACTGGAAGTTCGCGGTGGACCAGTTCGCCGAGATCTACCACCTGCCCGCGCTCCATCCGCAGCTGATCGAGTGGTGGGACACGGCGGGCACGCCGCTGGATGTGTACGACGGGGGCAGGCACAGCCGCCAGCTCATCCGCCAGGGCTACCCCGACGGGGGCGCGTGGACGGACGACATGGCGCGCCGCCACGGCTACGACGGCAAGGAGATGATCACCGATTCGCAGTGGCAGCAGCTGGCGGCGGTGGGCATCGCCAGGGAGTCGTTCGAGGGCGGCGTGGACGACGTGCGCCCGGCCATCATGCAGGCGCGCCGCGCGCTGTACGAGCAGATGGGCGTGGACGTGTCGGGGCTGCACGACGAGCAGCTAATCGACGACTACCACTACATGATCTTCCCCAACATCACGCTCAACATCGGGGGCACCTCGCTCACCTACTTCCGCGCGCGGCCGCATCCCTCGGACCCGAACAAGTGCCTGTGGGACTACCAGGTGTCGGTGCGGCTGCCGGAGGGGACGCCCGTGCCCCCGCGTCCGCAGACGGTGTACGGCACGGCGCGCGACGTGGAGGTGTTCGAGGCGCTGGCGCAGGACATGGCGCAGGCGCAGATCGTGCAGGAGTCGTACCACTCGCGCGGCTTCAACGGCATCCTGCTGAACAGCGAGGAGCGCCGCATCCGCGCCATGCACCACGCGCTGGAGCAGTACCTGTACGACCCCGACCGCTAGCGGCCCGGCGGCTCGACGCACGGACGGGGGCGGCTCCCATTGCGGGAACCGCTCCCGCGGCGTTCAGCGCGGGATGACGGGCAGGGTGACGTGCGAGGGATGGTGCGCGTCGTGCAGCACCATCTGGGCGGCGGGCACGAGGTTCGCCTCGCTCTCCACGGGCGTGCCCGTGTTCGGGTTGCGGTCGAAGCGCGGGAAGCAGGAGGAGCTGATCTCCAGGCGGATGCGGTGCCCCGGCAGGAAGACGTGGCTGGTGGCCCAGAGGTCGATCTCGTAGCGGTAGGGCTGGCCGGGCGTGAGCAGGCTGGGCGAGCTGGCCGAATCGCGGTAGCGCGCGCGGATGATGCCGTCCTGCAGGTTGCGGGCGTAGCCGTCGGGGTGCACGTCCACCAGCTTGGCCGTGAAATCGGTATCGACGGCGGAGGTGACGGCCCAGAGCGTGACGCGCAGGAGCCCGGTCACCTCCAGCGGCTCGGCCAGCGCCTGGCCGGTGTAGACGAGCACGTCGTCGCGCCGTTCGGCGGGGCGCTGGTCGAAGACGCCGCGGGGGATGATGAGGTTGTTGCCGCCCAGGCTGGGGACGGGATCGCGCGGGTCGTAGACGTAGCGGTCGGGCGGCTCGATGGCGGGCGCCTCGGGGCTGAGCGCGCCGTCGCCGTCGAGGCTGTTGGCGGCGCCGCCGCTGTGCAGGTACCAAGGGGTGTAGCGCGTGCGCGCGAGCGGCCACTCCTGCTCGTCGCGCCAGCGGTTCTCGCCCATGACGAAGATGCGGACGGGGGCCTCGTCCATGACGCCGGTGTCCTCGCCCTTCAGCCAGTGGCCGAACCAGCGCTCCTGGATTTCCATGAAGTCGATGGCGGCCCCGGGGCCGAAGTCGAGTTCGCCGCAGCCGCCCGTGGTGGGCACGGAGTAGCCGATGTGGCCCCAGGGGCCGACGAGCAGGCGCTGTTTGCCGCGCGCGTTGGGCCCGCCCAGCGCGTTGACGCCCTCGAAACCGGCGAGCGTGCCCTCCAGGAAGATGTCGTACCAGGAGCCGAAGTGGAGCATGGGCGCGTCCACCGTGTGGAAGCCGCGGCGCACGTTGATCTCCCACCAGTAGGGGCCGTCGTCGGGGTGTTCGAGGTACTCGGCGAAGTAGGGGGCGCTGTCCTTCATGCGCTCGGACCAGTCGGTGAGGGGCACGTGGGCGTAGCCCTCGGGCGTGAGCGGCTGGGCGAAGAAGCCGTGCTCGTCGGGCGGGTCGAGGTAGCCCTCCAGCGTGTCCATGTCCGCGCCCGTGAGGCCCTTGCGTTCGAGCGTGTTGCGCCCCTTGAGCAGGGAGTAGGGCACCATCCAGCCGTGCTCCAGCGCGCCGCCCGCATGGCGCGTCCAGCTCTGGCGGTGGTCGCAGGTGCCGGAGACGGGGGCCAGCGCCTTCAGGTGGGGCGGGTTGTGGGGGGCCAGCTGGTACTGGTCCGCGCCCAGGTAGGACTGGCCCACCGTGCCCACGGTGCCGTCGCACCAGGGCTGGGCGGCGATCCATTCGACCGTGTCGTAGCCGTCGGGGCCCTCGTGCAGGTGGGGCGTGTAGTCGCCCTCGGAGCCGAAGCGCCCGCGGCAGTCCTGCGTCACGTAGGCGTAGCCGCGCGGCACCCAGAAGTCGGCGCCCGTGCCGGGGCGGCCGCCCGGGTTGCGCCCGTAGGGGGAGCGGGAGAGGAGCGCGGGCACGGGGCCGCCGCCGGCGGGGCGGTGGACGTCGGCCTGCAGCCGCACGCCGTCGCGCATGGGGATCATGACGTTCTCGTCGACGGTGACGCCGGCGGCGGACAGCTCGCTCACGGGGGCCTCCCTGGCGCGTTCGCGCGGGGCAAGCGTACAGGAGCGGGCTGCCGCGCGGGGGCGCGGGCGATATACTTGCGGCCATGTCGCAGGCGCGTCGCGCGATCACGTCCGTCGCGCGCTTTCAACCGGATCGCCACGTCGCGCTGGCGCTGGTCGCGGCCATGGCGGCGCTGGGCGCGGCGCACATCCTCATCCGCACCTGGACGCACGGCGCGACCGTGGGGTTCGACGCGGTGCACTATCTGGCAACGGCCGAGAACCTGGCAGCCGGAGCCGGTCTGAAGAGCCTCGACGGGCTTCCCTACGTGAGCTGGCCGCCGCTTTTCCCCATGCTGCTCGCCTTCTTCGAGCTGATCGGGGGCGACGCGGAAGAGGCGGGCCGGTGGATCAACGCCATCGCCTTCGGGCTGATCGTGCTGGCATCGGGAATCTGGCTGACCCGCACCCTGCGTTCGCAGCTGCTGGCGCTGGGGGGCACGTTCGCCATCCTCATCGCGTATCCGCTGACCGCCAGGTCGTCCTATCTGATGACCGAGCCGCTGTTCATCCTGTTCACGCTCCTGGCGCTGACCCAGACGGAATCATTCCTGAAATCGGGGAAGAATCGGCCGCTGGCAGCGGGGGCGGTGTTGTTCGGCCTGGCGGCGGTGACCCGCTACACGGGCATCATCGGCCTGATCACCGGATCGCTTCTGGTGATCCTGCGTCGCGGGACGTTCAGGATGAGGCTGGCGGCGGTTCTGGTTTTCGGAACCATCGCAGCGCTTCCGCTGGCGGGAGCGCTGATCTACAACGGGATAACAGCGGAGAGTCTGACCGGAGACAGGAGAGCGCAGGCATCGGATCAAGCCATCCTGGAATCCCTGCAACAGGTGTTCTCGGTATTGGACCAATGGATTATCCCATCCGAACAAGAATTCATGGCCCTCCTTTACATTCCCTTTTCCCTTTTCTGCCTCATGGCGGTCTATGCTTTCCTGAAGACCGACAGACGGAACAGGTACTCACGTCTTTTCTCCAATCCTGCTTTCCCCTTTGGGTTGTATGCCCTCATCTATCTGGGAATGATTGTCTTCATCACCCCGCTGGCGACGGGCACCGCCATAGACAGCCGGTATCTCCTTCCTGCTTACGTCCCGATGGTTCTGGTGGCTTCGTGTTGGGCGGACGGGCTGGTTGCCGCTGATTATGGAACGCGGGCCCGCAAATGGGCGCTGCTTTCCGTTGTCGCGATCGGATTCTTCATCCACTCCGGCTTCGCAATCAATCAAACCGTGTCCGATACATCCGAAGCGCTGGAAATCGGATTCGGTGATGGACTGTACAATACCGCGTACTGGGATGAATCGGAGACGCTTTCCTGGCTGGAAAACAATCCTGTTCCAGGGACCATCTACAGCTCGGACCATTCTTTTCTCTGGTACCGTAGCGAGACGCCAGCGAGCGAGGGGAGATATCTATGGAGCGGATATGACCTCGAGCAGCTGGCCTACGAAATCTCCCAGGGGGCGGGGACGTACGGCATCCTCAGCGAGGACCCGCTCATCTGGGTCTCGTGGCCAATGCCGAAGCCGGGATGGACGTCGGCGCACGTCGTGCTCGTGGCCGGGGGCCCGGTCTTCCAGGCTGAATACGCCGACACGATCCGCTTCCTGCCCGACGTGGAAATCCTGGGCGAGTTCTCCGACGGCGGCGTTTATCGCTTCCCCGCCGGATGGCGTTTCGATGCGGAAGGCTACGACGCCAACGTGACCCGCTACCTGAACGAACTGACGGAGGAAGCGGGCGAACTGGTGGCCAGCGGCGAATTCGACGTGTACCTGAACGGGCGCACGCTGGTCTACGTCAGGGAGCCGTGCCTTCCGGCGGATACGGAGGACTGGTTCTTCCTGCACGTCGACCCCGACGATCCCGCCGACCTGCCCGATGAACGCCAGCGGTGGGGGTTCGATGGCCTCGACTTCATCTTCGACCGGCAGGCCACGAGGTTCGGGGAGAAGTGCCTGACCACCGTCGATCTGCCGGGATACGGCATCGCCCGCATCCGCACGGGCCAGTACGACGGATCGAGGCAGCTCTGGAGCGTGGAGTTCACCCTCCCCGCTGGCCGGGGGCGATGATCAGACCATGCGCCAGTTGCCGTTCCGTGCAGACAGCCACCTCGCGCTGGCGCTGGTCGTGGCCATGGCGGCGCTGGGCGCGACGCACATCCTCATCCGCACCTGGACGTACGGCGCGGCCGTCGGGTTCGACGCCACACACTATCTGGCCACGGCCGAGAACCTGGCCGCCGGAGCTGGCCTGAGGAGCTTCGACGGCAAGCCTTACGTGCACTGGCCGCCGCTTTTCCCCATGCTGCTCGCGCCTTTCGAGCTGGCGGGCATGGACGCCGGGGAAGCGGGGCGATGGATCAACGCCATCGCCTTCGGGCTGATCGTGCTGGTATCCGGCGTCTGGCTGACCCGCAATCTCCGTTCGCGGTTCCTGGCGCTGGGGGGCACGTTCGCCATACTCACCGCATACCCCCTGGCCGACCGGTCATCCTACCTGATGACCGAACCGTTGTTCATCCTGTTGACCCTCGTGGCGCTGCTTCAAATGGAGTCGTTTCTGCAATCGGGAGAGAAGAAACCGCTGCTGGCGGGGGCGATCCTGTTCGGGCTGGCGGCGGTGCTCCGCTACGCGGGGGTTATCGGGCTGGTCGCCGGGTTAATCATGGCCCTCCTGCGACGCGGGGCGGCTGGCGCGCGGGTGACGTCGGCCTTGATTTTCGGAGTCATCTCCTCGATTCCACTGGCGGGAGCGCTGATCTACAACGACGTGACCGCTCAGAGGCCCATTGGGGACAGGGCATTTGCCTCCGGTCAGTCCATACTTGACTCCGTTCGGCAGATTTTATCCGTTCTTGATCAATGGATCATTCCCGTCGATCAAGGATTCATGAATATCCTCTACATGCCAATATCCATCTTCTTTGTCACTCTGGTCTTTCTTTCCGTTCATCAGAGAAAGTACTTTGCATTCCTCTCCACGTCCATCGTTCCTTTCGGTTTATTCGTCTTGGTCTACCTGGTGATGATAGCCGCCATCACTCCATTCACTGCGGGGAGTTCCATCGACAGCCGTTATCTTTTGCCTGTCTACGCTCCGTCGGTTCTGATGATTTTCTGGTGGGGAGACAAGATGCTGTGCTTCAATCACGGCAAGAAAATGTATACGCGAGTGCTCCTGTCTATCGTAGGTGTCGGCTTTCTCATCCATTCCGGTTTTATGATCGAGCGAACCATATCCGACACCTCGTCGGCATTGGAGCGCGGGTATGCATATGGGCTGTATAACACTGCGTACTGGGACGAATCGGAAGCGCTCACCTATCTGGAGGATAACCCCATTTCCGGAAGAGTCTACAGTCCTGCCCTTGGGCTTGTCTGGTACCGTAGCGGGACGCTGGCAGCCGAGGGGAGGTATCACTGGAGCGGGGATGGCTTCAATGCCCTGGTTGGCCGCATCCAGGGGGGACACGCGCATGTCGTGCTGTTAGCCGGAGGGCCTGTCCCCCAAGCCGAATACGCCGCCACGTTCCGCTTCCTGCCCGGCGTGGAAGTTCTGGGCGAGTTCTCCGACGGCGGCGTCTACCGTTTTCCCCCGGGATGGCGCTTCGACGAAGCGGGCTACCGCGCCAACGTGAACCGCTATCTGAACGAACTGACGGAGGAATCCGGCGAGCTGGTGGCCAGCGGCGAATTCGACGTGTACGTCAACGGGCGCGCGCTGGTCTACGTCCGGGAGCCGTGCGCCCCCGCCGATACGGAGGCGTGGTTCTTCCTGCACGTCGACCCCGACGATCCCGCCGACCTGCCCGAAGAACGCAAGCGTTGGGGCTTCGACGGTCGTGACTTCATCTTCGACCGGCAGGCCACGCGCTTCGATGGGACGTGCCTGACGACCGTCGAGCTGCCGGACTACGGCATCGCGCGCATCCGCACGGGGCAGTACGACGACACGGGCCAGATCTGGAGCGTGGAGTTCACCCTCCCCGATTAGGGCCCGTTCGCGTCGCCGGGGAAGTCATCGGGCGTGGCCATGAAGGCGAGGCGGCACTGGACGGAGCAGAAGTAGCGCCAGCGGCCAGCATGGAAGCGCTTGACGCCCGCGCCCGATGGCCGTTCGCGCGCGCCGCCGGGGAGCCGCCCGCCGAGGGCGTCCACGTCGCGCTCGGCGACCTCGCGTCCGCAGACGGGGTCTAGCGCCAGGGCCGCACCTCGTCGAGCGTGGCGGCGGCGTAGGCAAGGCACTCGTCGGGGGCGCCCCAGGCGAGCGCGCGCTCCTTGCCGCGACGGCTGAAGAAGTGGAGGTCGTACTCCTCGGTGTAGCCGATGCCGCCGTGGAGGATGTGCGCCTGCATGGTGACTTCCGTGGCGGCGCGGGAGGCGAGCGCCTTGGCCTTGGCGATCTCGCGGTCGCTGGCGCGGCCGTGGTCGAGGTTCCAGACGGCGCGGAGGGCGAGGAAGCGGGCGGCGAGCGCCTGCGTGGCCATGTCCGCGCAGTGGTGCTGCACCGCCTGGAAGGAGCCGATGGGCCGCCCGAACTGGACGCGCATGCCCGTGTACTCCACCGTCATGTCCAGCGCCTGCCGGGCGTTGGCGGCGCACTGCACGGCGCAGAGGGCGCGGCCCGCGCGGCGCAGGAAACGCAGCGCCTCCGCGCCGCCCGCGCGACGGGCGGGGGCGGATTCGTAGCGGACGCGCGCCTGGGGCGTGCGCGCGATGGTGCGCAGCGGCTCGGCGCGCACGCCCGCGCCGCGGGCATCGACCAGCCACAGGCCGGGCTCGCCGTCCGCGACGGCCTCCACGAGGTGGTGCGTGACCTCCGCGCCGTAGTCCACGAAGCCGCATTCGCCGTCGAGCGCGTCGCCCGCGACGGCGCGAACGCCGTCGCCGAGGGCGGGGGCGAGGGTGACGGCGCCGCCGATGATGCCGCGCGCGATCTCGGCGGCGATGGCCTCGTCGCCGTGGCGCTCGACGGCGAGGGCGGCGGCCACCGTTTCGAGGAAGGGGACGATACAGGCGCGACGGGTCAGCTCCTCCAGCAGGATGGCGGCGTCGGCCAGCTCGCCCGCCTCGCCGCCGTGCCGTTCGGCGAAGGGCAGGGCGAGGAAACCGGCGTCGCGCAGGTGGCCCCAGAGCGCCTCGTCCATGCCCCCCGCGCGCTCCAGCTCGCGGATGCGGTCGAAGGGCACTTCGCGGCGCAGGTAGTCGCGCAGGGAGTCGCGGAGCAGGCGCTGGGTCTCGCTGAGGGTGGCGTCCATGCGCGGGCCTAGCGGGGCAGGCCGAGGCCGCGGCGCGCGATGATGTCGCGCTGCACGTCGTTGGTGCCGCCGCCGAAGCGCTGCACGGGCGAGTTGCGGTAGGTGCGTTCGAGCTCGCCCGCGAGGGGGGCGCCGTCGCCGGACTCCTCGGCCAGCGCGCCTTCCCGCCCGAGCAGGTCCATGGCCACGCTGCTGATGCGGTAGCGCAGGTCGGAGGTCCAGACCTTGGACATGGAGGCTTCCATGGTGGGGGTATCGCCGGCGGCCACGATGGAGGCGTTGGTGAGCACGAGGCCCTCCATCACGTCGAGGTCCAGCTCCAGCTCCACCAGGCGGGCGCGCACGGCGGCGTCCTCCAGCAGTTCGGGGCGGCGTTCGCGCAGGTGGGCGAGCAGGCGGTCGAAGGTGTGGCGCAAGCCGCCGCCCGCGCCGATCCAGACGCGCTCGTGGTCGAGGGCGTTGGCGATGATGTACCAGCCGCGGTTGACCTCGCCGATGAGGGCGTCGCCGGGCACGCGCGCGTCCTCGAAGAAGACCTCGTTGGTGCGGTGCCCGCCCATGGTCATGATGCCGCGCACGGAGATGCCGGGCGTGTCCATGGGCACGATGAAGGTGGAGATGCCGCGGTGTTTGGGGGCGTCCGGATCGGTGCGCGCGGCCAGCCACACGTGGGAGGCGGTGTCGGCGGCGCTCGTCCACAGCTTCTGGCCGTTGATGAGCCAGTCGTCGCCGTCGCGCACGGCCAGCGTTTCGAGCGCGGCCAGGTCCGTGCCCGCGTTGGGCTCGGAGTAGCCGAGGCAGATGGTGATCTCGTTGCCCCAGATGCCCGGCAGGTACTTCTCTTGCTGGGCCTCCGTGCCGAAGCGCTGGATGGCGGGGCCGACCATGCTGCCGAAGCCGGCGCCGTAGGGCAGTTCGGCCTTGGCGAACTCCTCCGTGAGCACGAACTGGAACCACTGCGAGCGGCCCTCGCCGCCCAGTTCGGGGGGCCAGCACATGCGCGCCCAGCCGCGCGCCTCGAGGGCGTCGCGCACGCGCTGACGTTCGGGGCCCAGCTTGGCCGTCTCCGTGCGGCTGGCGATCTCGGCGCGCAGGGCGGGCGTGTCCACCTCGCGCAGGAAGTCGCGCACCTCGGCGCGGAAGGCCGTCAGCTCCTCGTTCCAGCCGAACTCCACGCTAGTTCCGCCAGGCGCCGGTGCCGGGGAAGTCGCGGTCGAGGGCCGCGTGCACCGTCTGCTCGCCCGTGCCGATGATGCGCTTGCGCGTGAAACGCCAGCGCCCGTCGGACTCGCGGCGCAGGCGCTCCTGGTAGATGCCGCCGCCGGGGGCCGTGCCGGGCGTCGCGTCCGCGCCCACGGCGAGGTAGCTGATGACGGTGGCCTCGTCGCCGTCGACCTCGATGTGGATGTTGGTGGTGGTGTGCTTGCCCGAGGCCACGCCGCCCGCGTCGAGGCGACGGTAGAGGCCGCCGATGGCCTCGCGCCCCTCCAGCACGCCCTCCAGCGCCTCGCCGTAGCCGCTGATTTCGAGCACGGCGTCCTCCGTGAAGAGGCGGATGAGATCCTCGACCACGCCCGGGATGTCGTGCAGGAGCAGGTATTCGAGCACGGTGCGGCGGACGCCCTCGACGGCCTCCAGGTACGCGACGCGCCGTTCCAGTTCCTCGATGGTGGCCATGCGCTCCTCCGATCGAGGGCGGGCCCGCCCTCGCGTTGAATGCTCGACTGCCGCGCGCGGGCTGTCAACGCCGCGCGCGTTGCCGAACGCTCCGCGAACCTTCATGATACGCGGGCAATCCACTGGAGGCGCGTTGCGATGGTGCTTGAGAACCGCCCGGCGCCGACGCCCACGGGGCGCACGGACGAGCCGGACATGGGCACGGGCCTGATCGACACGGAGCGCTACACCTCGCCCGAGTTCGCGCGGCTCGAATGGGAGCGCATGTGGACGAAGGTGTGGCTGAACGCGGGGCCGCTCTCCGACATCCCCGAGGTGGGCGACCACTTCGTGCACGCCATCGGGCGCGAGTCGTTCATCTTCATGCGCACGGCCCCCGACGAGGTCAAGGGCTTCTACAACGTCTGCCCCCACCGCGGCAGCCGCCTGCGCCCCAGCACGGGCCTCGGCCACGCCGAGCAGCTGCAGTGCCCCTTCCACCTGTGGACCTTCGACATCGACGGCAGGCTCACGGAGGTGCCCGACCGCCAGCACTTCGTGAACGGCATCCCCGACGGGAAGCAGCGGCTGGCCGAGGTGCGCGTGGAGACGTGGGCCGGCTGGGTGTGGTTCAACATGGACCCCGACGCGGAGCCGCTGCACGAGTTCCTCGGCGTCATCCCCTCCCACCTCGACCCCTACCAGCTGGAGAAGTACCACGTGGTGGACGACTACGTGCTGGAGTGGGAGTGCAACTGGAAGTTCGCGGTGGACCAGTTCGCCGAGATCTACCACCTGCCCGCGCTGCATCCGCAGCTGCTGGAGTACTTCGACCACCTGGCCACGCCGCTGGACGTGTACGACGGGGGCAGGCACAGCCGCCAGCTGATCCGCATGGGCACGCCCGATCCGAGCTGGACGGACGACCTGGCGCGGCGCTTCGGCTACGACAACGGGGACGAGCTCACGCGGCAGCAGCGCCAGAACCTGCAGCAGTGCGGCGTCGATCCGGACAGCTTCACGGGCAAGGCGCGCGAGCTGCCCCCCTTCCTGGCGCGGGCGCGGCGCGAATGGGGCGAGCGCATCGGCATGGACTTCGGCCTGCTGGTGGACGAGCAGCTGGTGGACAACTTCCACTACATGATCTTCCCCAACCTCACGCTGAACCTGACCTACGGGTCGTTCCTCTTCTTCCGCCCGCGGCCCCACCCCACGGACCCGAACAAGTGCTACTGGGACTACCAGGTGTACGCGCGCGTGCCGGAGGGGGCGCCGCCGCCGCGCCGTCCGGCCACGGTGCACGGCACGGCGCGCAACCACCCGGAGCTGTTCGAGGCGCTGGAGCAGGACATGGCGCAGGCGCAGATCGTGCAGGAGTCGTACCACTCGCGCGGCTTCAGCGGCATCCTGCTGAACAGCGAGGAGCGCCGCATCCGCGCCATGCACCACGCGCTGGACCAGTACCTCTCCGGCCCCGACCGCTAGCGAGGAGGCAAGCAGATGGCTCATCCCACCGAGGCCACGGCGCCGGCGGCTGGCGTCGTCAACGTGCTCAGCGTGATCCGGCGCTACCGCCTGCGCGAGTTCCCGAAGCGCTTCGGCCCCGACGACCTGCACCACGTGGGCATCCCCTTCATCGACGTGGACCGCACCATGCACGCGCTGCGGCTGATGGACCTGGTGGACGCCGCCAGCGCGGCCACGCCCCGCTTCCAGCGCATCCAGGACTGCGAGTCGGAGGATGACTACCACGAGGCGCTGGCGGAGCTGCTGCGGGAGGTCTACGAGCCCGTCTTCGACAGCTGCGACCCGACCACGGCCAGCGACCTGAAGCTGCGCGCGGCCTTCCGCGAGTACGAGCCGGCGGAGGAGCGGGAGCGCATGATCGCGCTCTTCAAGGCGCTCTGCGCGGAGGCGGGCATGATCGACGCGGGCTCGTCGCTCATCCCGCCGGTGCTCGGCACCTCGTCGCGGAACCTGCAGGTGATGCAGCAGTACGAATCGCGCAAGCAGAACGCCTGAGGGGGTGGCGGACGACGGGGGCGCGCTCGCCGGCCTGCGCGTGGTCGAGTACGCGCAGGGCATCGCCGGACCCTTCTGCGGCAAGGCCTTCGCCGACCTGGGCGCGGACGTGCTCAAGGTGGAGCCGCCCGCGGGCGACCGCAGCCGCGCCGACGGCCCCTTCCCCGGCGACCGGCCCGACCGCGAACGCAGCGCGCGCTTCCTCTACCTGAACGCGAACAAGCGCGGGGCCGTCGTCGACGTGAACACGGAGGCGGGCCGCGAACGGCTGCGCGCGCTGGCGGCTGGCGCCGACCTCTTCATCGCCGACCTCGCGCCCGCCGCCTACGCCGAACTGGGGCTGGACCACGAAACGCTGCGGGGGCGCAATCCGGGCCTGATCACGACCTGCATCAGCCCCCACGGGCTGGACGGGCCGTACCGCGACTACACGGGCTCGGCCTTCACGGCCTTCCACGCCGGGGGCATGGGGCGGGAGACGCCCTACAACGAGATCACCGACACCGAGGCCTTCCCGCCGCTCGTGGACGGCGGCTCGCAGGGCGACTACCTGACGGGCTGGACGGCGGCCATCACGTCGCTCATCGCCGTCTTCCACCGCGCCGCCACGGGCCGCGGCCAGCTGGTGGACGTGTCGGCCATGGAGGCGGTGGCGGCCATGACGCGCATGCCCGTGGCGGCCATCGCCTACGGGCAGGAGCCGAAGGTCACGCGCGAGAAGGCCAACTTCCCCTGGGTGATGCCCTGCAAGGACGGGCACGTCTCCTTCGCGCCCTTCCTGCTGGACCATTGGTGGCGGGCCGTGGTGGAGATGATGGGCAGCCCCGACTGGGCCACGAGCGAGGCCTTCGCCACCACCATGGGGCGCGTGGCCAACGCCGACGTGGTGGAGCCGCTCACGGTCGAGTGGCTCATGGAGCGCACGAAGCGGGAGGTCTACGAGATGGCGCTGGCGCGCAACGTGGCCTGCTTCCCCGTGAACACCATGGCCGAGGTGCTGGATTCGCGGCAGTACGCGGCGCGCGGCTTCTTCGTCGACGTCGAGCACCCGCGCGCGGGCGCGCTGCGCCAGCCGGGGAGCGCCGCCATCTGGTCGGGCACGCCCTGGAAGGTGCGGCGGCCCGCCCCCCTGCTGGGCGAGCACACGGACGAGGCGCTGGCGGAGGCCGTCGGGCGTCCGGCCCCCGCGACGGGCGGCGGAAGCGGCAAGCGCCTGCCGCTGGAGGGCGTGCGCGTGGCCGACTTCGGCTGGATTCTGGCCGGGCCCTACGCCACCGCCTGGCTGGGCAGCCTGGGCGCGGAGGTGATCCGCGTGGAGTCGCAGAGCCGCCTCGATTTCCACCGCCAGAACCTCGGCGCGGGCGCGGACGGCGTGCCCGGCATCAACCGCGGGGCCGTCTTCAACTCCCTCAACTTCAGCCGCAAGAGCGTGCGCCTGAACCTGGCCACGCCGCACGGGCTGGAGCTGGCGAAAGAGCTCGTGCGCCACAGCGACGTCGTCATGGAGAACTACGCGGCGGGCGTGATGGAGAAGATGGGCCTCGGCTACGAGGCGCTGCGGGCGGTCAATCCGGACGTGATCATGGTGGCCACCTCGCCGCTGGGCCAGACGGGGCCGGACCGCGCGGCCACGGGCTGGGGCCCCAACGTGCAGGCCTACGCGGGCCTGCCCCACCTCACCGGCTACGCGGGCGGGCCGCCCTCGGGGCTGGGCGGCCTCTACCCCGACTTCATGATCGGCACGGTCATGGCCTTCACCGCGCTCGCCGCCCTGCACGCGCGCGGGCGCACGGGCGCGGGGCAGTACGTCGACCTCTCCATGGCGCAGATCGTGTCCGCCATGATCCCCGAGGCCATCATGGATTTCGCCATGAACGGGCGGGAGCCGGAGCGGCCCGGCAACCGCTCGCCCGCGCACGCGCCGCGCGGCGTCTACCGCTGCGCGGGCGACGACCAGTGGGTGGCCATCGAGGCGGCGGACGGCGAGGCGTGGCGCGCGCTGGCGGAGACCATCGGCGAGCCGGCCTGGGCGCGCGACGCGGGCCTGGCCACCGTGGAGGGGCGGCGCGCGCGCCACGACGCCATCGACGCGCGCATCACCGCCTGGACGCGCGAACGCACGCACCTCGACGCCATGCACGCCCTGCAGGCGGCGGGCGTGTCCGCGGCGGCCTGCCTCAACCCGTACGAGCTGCTGGCCGACCCGGCCATGCGCGCGCGCGACCTCTACGTGGAGATGGACCACCCCGAGGTGGGGCCGCGGCTGCTGGCGGGGCTGCCCGGACGCTACGGCGAACTGACCTACGCCTACGGCCCCGCGCCCCTCTTCGGGCAGCACGGCGAGGATGTCTGCCGCGAGCTGCTCGGACTGGACGCGGCGGAGTACGAGCGCCTCGTCGCCGGGCAGGTTATCTGGTAAACGCCTCTATTGGCCCGTGAAGCGCGGCGGGCGGCGCTCCATGAAGGCGTGGCGGGCCTCGGCGGCGTCCTCCGTTTTCGTGAGGATGGCCGTGCGCGTCTGCTCGAAGCGGTAGCCGTTCTTCACGTCCATGTTCTCGATGAGGTGCAGGCTCTCCTTGGCCAGCCGCACGCCGAGGGGGATCTTGGCGGCGATGAGGCGCGCGTCCGCCATGGCCGCCTCCAGCAGCTGGTCGGGGGGCACGACGCGCACGACCATGCCGAGGCGCAGGGCCTCGTGCGCGTCGAGGCGCTCGGCGGTGTAGTGCAGGCGGCGCACGAGGCCCCAGTTGTTCAGCAGGCGCATGAAGTGGCGCGCCCCGCCGAGCAGCCCCACGTCGATTTCGGGCAGGCCGAAGGTCGCCTTCTCGGAGGCGATGAGGTAGTCGCAGGAGGCGGCGATGGCGAGCCCGCCGCCGAGCGCGGGGCCGTTGATCGCCCCGATGACGGGCACGGCGCACTCCTGGATCGAGTAGAACATCTCGCGCACGCGGCGGTTGCCCGTGCCGCTGGGCGTGCGCGCGCGGGGCGGTCCGTCGTCACTGGCGCGCGCGGCCCCCCGCAGGTCGGCCCCCGCGCAGAAGGCGCGCTCGCCCGCGGCGGTGAGCACGGCCACGCGCACGTCGGCGTCGTCGGAGAGGGCGTCGAAGACGGCGGGGACGTCCCAGTCCGCCGCCATGGCGTTCACGGGCGGGTTGTCGAGCGTGACGACGGCGATGTGGTCCCTGACGTCGACGTGGATGGGCATGGCGTCGCTCCGGCGCGGCGGGGCCTTCAGGCCCCGGCAAAGGCGTCCTTGATGCGGGCGCAGCGTTCGAGCTGGGGGAGCACGTCGACGGGCGGGCCGAGGTGGAGCCACATGATGATGCGGTCGAAGCCGATGTCGATCAGCTCCTCGGCCTCCCGTTCGTTCGAGACGAAGACGAGCGCGGAGAGGTCGATGGTGTTCATGGCGCGGCCCCGCTCTTCGGCGATGCGGCGGATGCGCTCCACGCCCACGCGCAGCAGTTCGGGCGGGCCCGGCGGCGCCAGCCAGCCGTCGCAGTATTCGACCACGCGGCGGTGGGCGGGCCGCGAGTTCGCGCCGAGCAGGAAGGGCGGGCCGCCGCGCCGCATGGGCTTCATGTCCATCCAGCACTTGTCGAAATCGACGAACTCGCCGTGGTACTCCGGATCCTTCTTCGTCCACAGCTCGCGCATGGCCTCGATGCGCTCGCGCGCGATCTGCCAGCGGTGCTCGAAGGGGATGCCGTGGTCGGCCAGCTCGTCCGGGAACCAGCCCCCGCCGAAGCCCACGATGAGCCGCCCCTGCGAGAGGCGGTCGAGCGAGGCCAGCTCGCGCCCGAAGGTGATGACGTCGTGCTCGTTGATGAGGGAGATGGCGGTGCCGAAGGCGAGGCGGTCGGTGACGGCGGCGGCGGTGGCGATGGCGATGAAGGGGTCGTAGAGGCTGAGGTACTCCTCGGCGAAGGTGAAGGTGTCGAGGTCGGAGGCGCGCCCGTAGGGGCGGATGCCCTCGCGCCGCAGCGTGACCGTGCCCTGGCGGTCGGGCGGCTCGCCCGTCCAGCGGCGCATGGGGACGTGCGTGTGTTCGGGGAAGAAGAGCGACTCGAAGCCGAGGACCTCGGCGGCCACCGCCAGCTCGGCGGGCTGGATGGTGTTCGCCGTGGGGAACATGAACACGCCGAATTGCGTCACCGCGGTTCCTCCCGTGGCCGCCCGAACGCGACCGCGGCCCCAACCCTACAGGACGGCGCGCGATCAGGGCGCGGCGATGTCGATGCCGCCCAGCGCTTTGGCCGTCTCCTGGCAGGCGGAGACGTAGGAGGCCGGATCGACGCCGCCTTCCACCATGGTCTCGCCCAGCCTGTGCGCCAGCGCCGCGAACAGGCGGAAGCGCAGCCCCTCGCGCGCGCGCCACGCCAGCGAGACCTCCCCGCGCTCGTGCATGGCGCGCAGCTCCGAGGGCACGTAGAGGCCCGCCCGCTGCGCCAGCCGGTGCGTGGCCAGCACCGCGTGCGCGCGCGGGTCCACGTGCGAGCTGTGGGGGAAGGTCTCGGCGTTCATGATGGGGAAGCGCTCGAAGGCGTCTTGCATCCAGGCGATGGAGCGCTCCTCCGTCAGTTCCGCCGCGCCGGCGGCCGCATCCACGTCGGCCAGCTCCGCGCGCACGGCGTCCGCGTCCGCGAGCCGTTCGGCGAGGAAGGCGAGCGCGCCCCGTTCGCCGCCCGCCTCCGCCAGCCGCGCCTCCAGCTCCGCCACGAGCGCCACGGCGATCAGCCGCCGGCCTTGTCCGCCGTCTCGCGCAGCCGTTCGAGGATGGGGCGCACGGTCTCGTCCGTGACCTCGGTGAGATCGGCGCCGCCCACGCCCAGCGTGAGGCGCGTGACGCCCACCTCCTCGAGCTGGCCCAGGGGGATGCGCGACAGCACCACCGCGTTGCACTGGATCTGCGCGCGCGGGCGTCCGCGCTCCGCGGCCAGCCGCTGTAGTTTGGCCGCCTCGTCCACGAGCTCCTCGACCGGCGTGAAGCGCCCGCGCAGGTCTTCCGTGAAGTTCATGTGCACGGCGGGCAACCAGCCGTCGCAGTAGTCCACCACGCGGTTGAGCACGTTCGGCCCGGCGCCGCCCATGAGGATGGGAGGATGGGGCTGCTGCACGGGCTTGGGCCACTGCCAGGTGGGGGGGATGTCGACGTGGCGTCCGTGGTATTCGGCCACCTCCTCCGTCCACAGCGTCTTCATGGCCTCGATCTTTTCGCGCATGAGGCGGAAGCGCGTGGCGGGATCGGCGCCGTGGGCCTCCATCTCCTCATGGTTCCAGCCCGCGCCGATGCCGAAGATCACGCGCCCGCCCGAAATCCGGTCGAGGGTGGCAACCTCCTTGGCGCAGTGGATGGGGTCGCGCTGGGGGATGAGGGCGATGGAGGTGCCGACCTTGATGCGCTCCGTGGCGGCGGCGGCGGCGGCCAGCGTCACGAAGGGGTCGAACATGCTCTTGTAGCCCATGGGCGTTTCCGGCGCGAGCGGGAAGTCCGTGGCCAGCGGCATGTGCGAGTGCTCCGGCACGAAGAACGACTCGAAGCCGAGGCGCTCGGCCTCGCGGGCCACGAGCACGGGGCTCGCGTTGTAGTGCGTGGGGGCGTAGTTCACGCCGAATTCCATGCCGGTCCTCCTCATGCGACGGCGGACCCGCCGTGCGCGCGCCCAAGCCTACCGCGTCGCGGCGGCGGGCGCGTCCGCGGGCGGCGTCCAGATGGCGGTCGCGGGATGGAAGGCGGCCCACGCGAACCAGAACTGCGTCGTGTGCGCGACGGCGGGCAGGCGCTCCCCGGCGAGCGGCCCGGACAGGGCGAGGCCGGTCACGTCCCAGACGGAGCCCGTCTCCGCGTCGGCGAAGCGGCCGGGACCGGCGGGCGCGAAGGTGAGGGCGCGTCCGCCCGCCTCGGGGCGGAAGGCCGCCGCCGCGCCCACGTCGCGCGAGGCCGCGATCTCCAGCCCGTCGAGCGCGGACGCCACGCCGGGGGCCCACAGCGCGAGCACCTCGCTTCCGGCGAACCCGACGGTGGCGACGGGGCTGCGCGCGAGCGCGGAGAAGGGCACGGCCAGATGCTCGTCGCCGTCCGACAGCGTGAGCACCCGTTCGAGCGCGGGCAGGCGCCCGTCGGGCGTCTTCGCGAGGTAGCGCGGGAAGCCCGCCGTGTCGTAGCCGGGGAACGGGTTGCGCCCGTAGCGGTAGCCGAAGCCCGTCTCCTCGGTGAGCACGTCGGCGTTGGGGAAGGCACGCCGGAAATCCCCGAAGGCGATGACGCTCATTTGCAGGGGCGTGAGGCGCGCGCCCGCGTGCCGCCCGACGATGCCCTCGCCCGTGGCCTGCTGCCACCAGGTCTCCGTCTGGCGGTCCCACATGATGAGGTCGGAGTGGCGCAGGTTGCCCGATACGCCGAAATCGAGCGTCGCGCCATCGACGCGCCGGTCGAAGGCGAGGGCCGTGTTGCAGAGCGGGCAGAACGAGGCCACGACGGGCACGCCCGCCACCGTGTCGTTCACGATTTCGTGCAGGGTGAGGACGTGCAGGGGGTAGCCGCGCGCGCCGCCGCCCACGCGCAGCACGGCCACGGGCAGGTTGGCGGCGTAGTCCACGGCGGCGACGGGGGCGAAGCGGGCGACGCCGTAGGGGCCGTCGCTGGAGACCGCGCCGGGCGCGTCGAGCGCGAGGATGCAGTCGCGCCCGCCGCAGCCGCGCACGATCTGGCCGAAGCGCACCGTGCGCCGCGTCCAGTCCTGGTCGGGCCAGTCGCGGCAGAAGTCGGGCGGCGGGTTCACGATGTCCTCCGGCTCGAAGGCGTACTCGGCGTAGGGGCAGCCGTTCTCCGCGGGCCACGGGATGAGCGCTCCGTCCGGCTCGGCCTCGCTGCCCCCGCAGGCGAGCGCCAGCGGGACGAGGACGGCGGCGAGCAGCGGAACGATGCGGCGCACGCCCCCATGCTACCGCGCGAAAAGGCCCGCCCCATTCGGGGCGGGCCTTCGTGCTTGGCCGGAGCGCCCGGCTGGGCGCCCGAGGGGCGGTGGGGCTAGGCGTCCGCGAGCCACATGGACTCGCGCCTGCGGTCGTAGAAGTTGGCCCAGTCGCTCTGACCGAAGTCGCGCAGCCGGGAGTTGAAGCCGAAGAAGGAGACGGAGCTGATGGGCATCCGCCAGTTGCAGAAGTGGTTGTCCAGGATCCAGCGCTGCATCTCGGTGATGATCGCGGCGCGGGCCTCGGGATCGGTCTCCGCTTCCTGCGCGTTCAGCATCCCGATGAGCGTCTCCGAGTCCGCGGCGACCTCGGGGCGCGGCGACTCCGCCCAGTGGTTGAAGGCGTTGAGGCCATAGCCGCGCGGGTCGTAGTGGATGAGGTGGGTATCGTTGGGCACGCCCGTGGTACCCCCGGCGGAACCGTTGCCGTAGCTGAGCAGTTCCCAGTCCTTCACGTCCTCGGAGCGATCCGTGGCGCGCGCGGCCCAGGTGTTCTGGTCCACAAGCTCCACTTCGGTCTCGATGCCGAGCGCTTCCTCGATCATGCTCGCGTAGAGCTGGGTCACGTCGGAGAGCAGCGGATCCTCGACGGCGCCAAAGAGCTTGATCTTCTCCACCGGCACGGCGAAGTCGGCGGCGGCCCAGAGCGCGCGCGCCTCTTCCGGATCCCAGCGGAGCCAAGTCGCCAGCTCTTCCTGGCTGAGCTTCTGGTAGGCGGAGATGAGGTCCGACACGGGCCCGGCCAGCTTGCCGCCCGCCGTCCAGATGGTGCGGATGATGCGGTCGTAGTCGAGCGACTTCTGCAGCGCCTGGCGGGAGCGCTTGTCGTGGAACTTGCCGCCGTCCATGCCCAGGTAGCCAGTGCCGCCCGCGGGCAGCTCGACCACGTTGACGTGATCCACGCCCTCGAACTCGGCCACCTCGAGGGGGTCGATGGCGGCGTAGACGTCGAGGTCGCCCGCGAGGAAGGCGGCCTTGCGCGCCGCCCCGTCGGGCATGATGCGCGTCTCCCAGGCGTCGATGTAGGGGCCGTCCTCGACGAACCCATCGTCTGCCGGGGTGTGCTTGTGGTACTCCGGCCAGCGTTCCACGCGCGTGCCGGTGGCGTCGCGTCGCGTAACCGTGTAGGGGCCGCTGCCGGTGCCCTCGGGCAGATCCTGAACGCTGTACACGTCCTCGGGGCCGTTCGGTCCTTCCCACGTACCCTCGAGCGCGCCTTGCGAATCGACCACGCGCGGGTTGACGAACGAGTAGTAGTGGCGCGCGCGGTAGACGGGCGCGTCCGCGTTCGGGCGATTCCAGCTCTCCGTCACCGTCAGTTCATCCGTGGCGTCGAAGGTGTCCACGAAGACGAAGCCGGTGCGCGTGGTGTGGGGATTCAGCAAGTCGTACAGCTTCGTCAGCCGCCCGAAGCTGAAGGCCACGGCCTCCGAGTTCACGGGGTCGCCGTTGTGGAACTTCATGCCCGGGCGGATGCTCCACACGAAGGTGGTGGGATCGACCTGCTCGTAGCCGACCATGCCGTCCATGGCGAAGACGTTCTTGGTGGGCTGGTAGGTGTAGGGCTGGGTCATCGTGGAGTAGATGATTTCGGTGTTGTTGAGGTGGTAGATGCCCGGGTCGAGACCGGCATCTTCCTGCGCCTTCCACAGGCGGAGCGTGCCGCCGTTGCGGGGCGCGTTCGGATCCTGGGTCGGAGCCGCCGTGGCGGTGGCGGTGGCCTGCGGAGCGGCGGTGGGGGTGTCGTCATCGTCGTCGTCGCCGCAGCCCGCGAGGATGGCCGCGCCGCCCGCCGCCGCCACGCCGCTGCCGACGAGGAAGCCGCGACGGCTGACCGGACGGTTCCGGAGCCTCTTCCAGTAGTTCTCGTTGTCGCGCATGAAGCGGGTTCCCTCCCCTGCTTTCAGGTTTGCGATGGTGCGCCAAGACGAATCAGCTTACATCAAGTCTCCCGTTGGCGGAATCGCGCCGGAACGTGTCAGATGCGCCCGCGCAGCCGCGGGTCGAGGGTATCGCGCAGGGAATCGCCGAACACGTTGAAGCCGAACACGGTGAGGGCGAGGGCGAGGCCGGGGAAGATGGCCAGCCACGGCCCGCGGATGAAGTAGGTGCGCGTGGTGCCCGAAAGGTCCGCCCCCCACGAAGGCGTGCCCGGCTCCACCCCCACGCCGAGGAAGCTGAGGCTGGCCTCGGCGAGGATGGCGGCGGGCAGCGAGATGCTGGTGATGACGATCATGAGGCCGACCATGTTGGGGATGATGTGCCGCCACATGATGCGGAGGTTGCTCGCGCCCACCACCCGCGCCGCCTCCACGTACTGCGATTCGCGCAGCTCCAGCACGATGCCCCGCATGATGCGGTAGGTGCCCGGCATGAAGAAGGCGGCGATGGAGATGACCAGCACGAACTCCTGTCTGGGGAGACCGGGCAGGTCGGGCAGATCCTGTCCCACGGCTGTGTACAGCACGAGCGCCAGGAGGATGCTGGGAATGGCCAGCAGGATGTCGACCACCCTGCCCACCAGGAAATCCAGCGCGCCCACGGCGAAGGCCGACAGCAGCGCGATGACCGTCCCGGCCAGCGTCCCGATGAGCACCGTGGCCACGCCGATCTTGAGCGAGATGCGCCCGCCGTAGAGCACGCGCGTCCACACGTCCTTGCCAAAGCGGTCGGTGCCGAACCAGTGATCGCCGTTGGGCCCCGTCAGCGGCGGCCCCACGCCCTGCTCGCGCGGGTCGGAGAAGGTGTTCAGCACGGGCGCCGCGGCCGCCCCGATGGACACGATGAGGATGAGGGCCAGACCGAAGGCTCCCAGCGGCTCCCGCCGGATCCAGTGCAGGGGGTTGAAACGCTGCTTCGGCGGGATGGCGTACTGCAGCGCCAGCGCGGCCTCGAAGGCGGGCGCGTCGGCGCTGGCGACGGAAGCCTCATCCCGCGACACGATCTAGTACCGAATCCTCGGATCGACGATCGTGTAGAGGACGTCGACGACCAGCGTGACCAGGATGAAGAGCAGGGCGAAGATGCAGACCGTGCCCAGCACCAGCGGATAGTCCTGCGCCAGCACGCCATCCAGCGTGAGGCTGCCCAGGCCGGGAATGCCGAAGATGACCTCGGCGATGACCACGCCCCCCAGCACCGCCCCCGTCTGCAGGCCGAGGAGCGTGATGACGGGGATGAGGCTGTTGCGGAAGACATGTCCCCAGATGACCCGGCGCTCCTGTAGCCCCTTCGCTCGCGCCGTGCGCACGTAGTCCGAATAGAACACCTCCAGCATGGAGGTGCGCACGAGGCGCGCGGTACCGGCGGCGCTGGCGAGGGCCAGCGTGATGGCTGGCCAGATGACGATGGCCATGTTGTCCAGCGGGTTGTCCGTGAATGACACCCAGGTGCTCGCGAAGGGCGTCCACTGCCACCAGATAGCGGGCAGGGTGAGGACGAGGATGGCCAGCCAGAAATTGGGGATGGAGATGCCGGCGATGGCCACCGTGCGCAGGCCATAATCCAGCAGGCTGTTACGCCGTACCGCCGAGAGTACGCCGACCACGACGCCGAAGATGGCGGACAGCACCACGGTGAGCAGGCCCACCTGCACGGTATTGGGCAGACGCTCCCAGATTTTGCCAGTGACGGACTCCTGCGGCGGCTTCAGGCGATCACCCAGGTCGCCCCGCAGCGCCTTCCACAACCAGTCGCCGTACTGCACGTACCACGGGCGGTTGAGGCCGAACTTTTCCTCAAAGCGCTCGATGGCGCCGGGGTCGGTGTCGCCGATGGAGGCGGTGGCGGCGAAGGCGGCGTTGCCCGGACGCACGAACAGGAGCATGAAGAGGATGAAGGAGATCCCCAGCATCATGAAGGGCACCGCGATGAGCCTGCGGATGACGTAGCCGGTCATGCGCTCCGTTCGCCGGGCGTGGCCGCGACCCTTGCCCGCTGCGCGTCCCCTCCATGCGGAGACGCGGCCCTGCATATGGCCGCCCGCGCGCGATTCGCGGGATTGTCCGCGATCACGCGCCAGTTGGCAACCATGCCCGCGCGCGATTCGCGGGATTGTCCGTGAGCGATCGCACATCCGCAACCGCGCGGGAATCAGGGCGCGGGGAGCGTGAGCAGGCGCAGGCGGCGCGCGTGGGCGCGTTCCCCGGCGCGGGCGGCGATGCGGGGCCGCGGCTTGCGGACGTCGCGGGCCAGCGCGCCGAGGACGCACAGGCCCCAGATGGTCATGGCGGAGGCCAGCGGCAGGTAACTCCGCCCCGCTTCGTACGGATTGAACGGATCCGAATAGAAGCTTTCGCCGAGGTCTCCCCGCAGGGCGTCCCACAGCCAGACGCCGTATCGCTCGTACCAGGGATCGGTGAGTCCAAGGTGATCGGGCCAGCGCGCCGATCCCTCGACCTCGATCACAAAGCACGAGCCGACAGCACCGGCAACACAAGCGAGGGCGGGCTGTTGGGGCCAGCGCACATAGAGCAGCAGGAAGAGGATGAAGGAGACGCCCAGCAGCACCAGCGGCGCCGTGACGAGCCTGCGGGTGAGGTAGCCGTCCATGCCGTTCGCCCTCGACGGGAAGGTACGCGCTGGCCCGTGGCCCGGCAACCCATGCCCGCGCACGCCGCCCGATGCGGGATCACGCCTGCGGTCGTGTGCTCGGAACCGCGCGGAGCAGCCTCGGCGGGGACGCCGGGCGCGATGGTCCGTTCCCGGGCCATGCGGGGGTGCGGAGCTGCGGGTCGGCGAGGGCGCGGACGATGTCGCCAGCCAGTCCGGCGAGGACCAACAGGACCGCGAAGACCATCACCACGCCGAGCATCAGCGGGTAGTCTTGGCCGATCCCGGCCTCAACCACCAGGAGACCGAGGCCGGGAATGCCGAAGACCACCTCGGTCAGCACGACGCCGCCGAGCAGCGCGCCAGCCCGCGGGCCGATGCGCGCGACCACGGGGATGAGGGCGTTGCGGAAGGCGTGCCCCCGGATCACGCGGCGCTCGGGAAGGCCCTTGGCGCGGGCCGTGCGCGCGTAGCCGGAGTCGAGCGCGTCGCGCATCAAGGCGCGGACGCCGCGGGCGGTCAGCGGCACGAGGGCGAGCGCCAAGACCAGCGCGGGCCAGATGACGATGGCCAGATGCCGGAGCGGATCGTCCGTGAGGCTCACCCAGTCCCGCGCGTAGGGGGTCCATCCCCACCACCACAGGGGCAGGTAGACCAGCAGGAGGGCGAGCCAGAAAACCGGGATGGAACCGCCGACGCTCGTGAGTCCGCGAAAGACGGCGCCCTCGCGCTCGTTCCGGCGTACGGCGGAGAACGCCCCGACGCCACCGCCGAGCAGGGCCGCGATGACGGCGGCCAGCAGCAGGATGGCGAGCGTCGCGGGCAGCGCCCCGGCGATGTTCGCCGCCACGCTGTCATACGACGGGGTCATCCTCTCGCCGAGGTCTCCCCGGAAGGCGCTCCACAGCCAGTCGGCGTACCGCTCGTACCAGGGGCCGCTGAGCCCGTGGCCCTCTTTCCAGTCATCGTAGGCCCCCTCATGCGGCGCACTCGCGCACGAGCTGACAAGAGAGACGCAGTGAGGGCGGTTGACAATCGACGCGCGAGCGGCGAGCGGCAGGAGGAACAGGAAGAGGACGAGGGAGAGGCCCAGCAGCAGGGCGGTCGTGGCGACCAGCTTGCGGGCGAGGTAGGCGGTCATGGCGCTTCGGCGGATTGTTCGCCGACCGCGCGCCAGCTGGCAACCCATGCCCGCGCGCAGGCCGTAGACTCCGCGCGATGGACGGCGAGGACGCGGGCGAGCGGCTCGGCGCGATGGTCGAGCGCTGGGCGGAGGCGTGGTGGCGCGAGCATGGCGCGGGGATGCCACGCGAGGCGGCGTTGCGGGCCTTCGTGGCGGGGGCCGTGGCCGTCATCGAGCACTGGGACGAGGTGCGCCCGCTGGCCCCGCGCCGTCGCCGCCCGCGCGAACGGCCCATGCACCACTGAGCGCTGTATCATCGCGCCGCGCGCGACGGCGCGACGGGAGGGGCCATGAGCGAGGCGTCCGGGCTGTTCGACCTGAGCGGGAAGGTGGCGCTGGTGACGGGCGGCAGCCGCGGGCTGGGCGCGGCCATGACGCGCGCCTTCGCCCGCGCCGGGGCGGACGTGGTCATCGCCAGCCGCAAGCTGGAGGCATGCGAGCGGCTGGCGGCGGAGGTGCGCGCGGAAACGGGACGGCGCGCGCTGCCCGTGGCCTGCCACGTGGGCGAATGGGGGCAGGTGGAGGCGCTGGCGGAAGCGGCCTGGGCGGAGTTCGGACGCATCGACGTGCTCGTCAACAACGCCGGCATGTCCCCCCTCTACGGGCACGTGCGCGAGGTGGGCGAGGAGCTGTACGACAAGGTGCTGGCCGTGAACCTGAAGGGGCCGTTCCGGCTGACCGCGCTGGTCGGGTCGCGCATGGCGGAGGACGGCGGCGGCTCCATCGTCATGGTGTCGAGCACGGCCTCCGTGAACCCCAGCCCGAACGCCATCCCCTACGCGGCGGCGAAGGCGGGGCTGAACGCGCTCGTGCCGGCCTTCGCGCGCACCTTCGCCCCCACCGTGCGCGTGAACGGCATCGTGCCCGGGCCGTTCCTCACGGACATCTCGAAGGCGTGGGACATGGAGGCGTTCGAGGCGCGCGCGGCCAGCACCATCCTGCTGGAACGCGGCGGGCGGGCGGAGGAGATCGTGGGCGCGGCCCTCTACTTCGCGTCCGGGGCGTCCAGCTTCACCACGGGCGCGCTGCTCACCGTGTCGGGCGGCACGGCGGCGCGGTAGGGCGCGAGGGGCTCGGCGCGCCAGCTGAAGCGGTCGTGGAAGCGCAGCATGGCGCGCAGCAGGGGCCGCGCCAGCAGGATCAGCACGACGGCGTTCGCGCCCGCGCGCAGCAGGTCCCAGCCGAGGCTCGTGAACAGGTAGAAGTTCCAGTAGCGGCGCACGGTTTCGAGAACGCCGAGGCCGGGCTGGTAGGCCACGTCGGGGCCGCTCACCACGAAGGGCCAGAACCAGAGGTTGGTGATGAAGCCGTAGGCGAAGCCCCAGAAGACGCCGCCCGCGACGATGAGCACGGCGTCGCGGCGCAGGTCGGGGCCGCCGCCGCCCGCGAGCAGCCGCACGGCGCCCATGCTCATGCCCACCCAGCCGGCGGCGAACAGCTGGAAGGGCAGCCAGGGGCCGAAGCCGCCGGTCACGACCGAGCCGAGGAAGAAGGAGAACACGCCCAGCAGGAAGCCCAGCCGCGGCCCGAAGGCGTAGCCGCCGACGATGATGAGGAAGAAGTAGAGGCTCGCGCCCGCGGGCAGGGTGACCGCGCGCAGCACCGCCGCCAGCGCGGAGAGCACGCCCAGCGCCGCCAGCGAGCGGCTGTTGAGCGTGCCCTCGCCGAGGTTGGAGACGATGAGGGCGAGGCAGAGCGCGGCCACGGCGGCGAAGACGATGGGGCCGTCGGTGGCGTGCGTGAACCAGCGCGAATCGGGATCGGTCGCGCCCGCGAAGACGAAGGGATGGAAGTAGGCGATGACGCCGACGGCGTTGAGGGCCGCGAAGATGAGCAGGGCGGCGGCGCTTTCGCCCGCGCGCGCCGTCCGCCAGCGCCACGCGCCCGCGCCCGCGACGGCGGCCAGCAGCGCGGCGGCCACGGCGCTGCCGATGGCGATCGCGCGCCAGTCCGGCCCGCCGCCGTCCCCGCCCGCGCCCGCGGCGGCGGAGGCGGGTTCCGGTTCATCGTCCGGTTCCTCGGCAGCGACGGCCTCGGGCGTCGCTTGCGGCGCGGGCGTGGCTTCGGCGGCGGACGGCGGTTCCGTGGCGGCGGCGGCCTCGGGTGGGGCGCACACGTCCGCGAACGCGAGGGGCGGCGGCGCTTCCCCCCAGCCCGGGCCGCCCTCGCCCCAGCTCCAGCCGTGCAGGTCGCCGTCCGCCGCGCGCAGGCCGTACATGCTGGTGGGGGAGTAGCGCCAGCGGTCGTCGTCCGGCGCGCGCGAGAAGAGCGCCCAGTAGATGCAGGCCTCGCCGCTCCCCCAGTCGCATTCGCAGGTGCAGGAATCGAAGTCGCCCTCGTGCTCGCAGCCGGATCCCTCGATCGAGCAGAGCAGGCCGGAGAGCTCGTTGATCTCCAGCCCCGCCAGCTCCAGCAGCTCGTCGCCGGAGACGCTTTCGGCCTCGCCGAGGGCCACGCAGTACGTCTCCACGCGCCCGTCGCCGTAGTCCACCACCAGCCCGGCCTCCGGGCCCTCGGCCAGCGCGACGGCGGGAAGGAGCGCGGCGAGCGCGATGGCCGTGGCGACGGCGAGCGCCTTCACGGCGCCGCCTCCTCGGGGAGGATGGCGCCGTCGACGAGGCGGGCGGCGGGCGAGGGCATGGGGCCGTCCCGCCCGAAGGCCGCACGCGCGGGCAGGTCGAAGGCGACGCGGCCCGCCTCGAGGCGCAGCGCGCGCGTGGCCACGCGCGCCGCGAACTCGGCGTCGTGCGTGGCCACGACGGCGGCCCCGCCCCGCGCGGCGTGGTCGCGCAGGCGCGCGGCCAGCCAGGCGCGGGCGGCGGCATCGGCCCCGCGCGTGGGCTCGTCCAGCAGCCACACGGGCGGCTCGTGCGCGAGCATGGCGGCGATGGCCACGCGCTGCTGCTGTCCGGCGCTCAGTTCGCGCGGATCGCGGGCGGCGAGAGGCGTGAAGCCCCAGCGCTCCAGCGCCGCCCGCCGTTCGCGCGCGCCCGACCGCCCGCGCAGGGACGCCCCGATTTCGGCGGCCACGGTCGGGTGGTAGAGCGCGAGGGCCGGCTCCTGCGGCACGAAGCCGGCGAAGGCGGAGCGCTCGGCGGTGGCAGCGGGCGCGGGCCGTCCACGGAAATGGACCGCGCCCGCTCGCGGCTTGGCCAGCCCCACGACGGCGCGCAGCAGGGAGCTCTTGCCGCTGCCGTTGGGGCCGAGCAGCGCCAGCGTCTCGCCCTCGCGCAGCGTCAGCCCGGCGCCGCGCAGGGCCGCCGTCTCCCCGTAGGCGAGCGCGAGGCCATCCGCGCGCAGCAGCTCGTCGCCCGCGGGGGGCGGCGGCGGCATGGGGCGCACTCCCGCGCGGGCGAGGGCGGGGCCGTGCCAATCGCGCGCCTCGTCGATGGTGAGCGGGAGCGGATCGAGCCCGAGGCGGCGGGCCAGCCGCGCGACGGCGGGCGAGCCCGCGTATTCCGTCGCGAACGGGCGCGGATCGAGGCGCGCGGCCACGCCCCCTTCCACCCGCACCACGTCGTCCGCCAGCGGCAGCAGGCGGTCGAGGCGGTGCTCGACCACCAGCGTGGCGAGGCCGCGTTCGCGGTGCAGCCGCGCGACGGCGTCGAACACGACCGCCGCCCCCTCCGCGTCAAGCTGCGAGGCGGGCTCGTCGAGCAGCAGCAGGCGCGGGCCGAGCGCCAGCGCGGCGGCGATGGCCACGCGCTGCCGTTCCCCGCCGGAGAGCGTGGACAGGCGGCGTTCGCGCAGGTGGTCGATGGCGAGCGCGCGCAGGGCCCCGTCCACGCGGGCGCGCAGCTCCGCGCGGGGCGTGGCGCGCTGTTCGAGCGCGAAGGCGACCTCGTCCTCCACGCGGTCGGCGATGGCCTGCGCCTCCGGGTCCTGGAAAACCATGCCCGCGTGCAGGGCGAGCGTGCGCGTGGGCGTGCGCGCGGCGTCGAGCCCGGCCACGGTCACGCGGCCCGCGATGCGCCCGCCCGTGAACTGCGGCACGAGTCCGTTGAAGAGGCGCAGGAAGGTCGATTTCCCCCCGGCGGAGGGACCGGCCACGACCATGAAGCGCCCCTCGCCGACCTCCAGATCGACGTCGCGCAGGGCGTGGCCGTCGCCCGACGGGTAGGCGTAGCGCACGCGCTCGACGGCGGCGATGGCGCTCACGACGGCAGGGGCGGCGGGACGGCGGGCCCACTCCGAGCGCGCGGGCGCGGGGCGGCGGCGAGGAAGGGCAGCGGCCAGAGGGCGGCCACGGCGGGCATGATGGCGAGTGCGCTGAACGGCGGCGCGGGGAAGCCCGCGAAGGGGTTGTAGCCGCCCGGCAGCCAGCCGCCGAGGTCGGCGATCACGAGCGCGACGGCCCCCGCCAGCGAGAGGCGCGCGGCCAGACGCAGGGGGAGCGGTTCGCGCTCGACCGCGAGGCGCGTGACGCGCTGGCGGCGGGCGCAATCCCAGCCCCAGAAGAGGAGCGCGCCCGCGCCCGCCAGCGCCGCCGCCGCCCCGATCCAGCGCACGTCGGGCTGGTAGAACCAGGCCCAGGCGGCGGCCACGAGCAGGGGCGCGGCGACTACTCCCGCCAGCCGCGTGCGCGCGGGCATGGCGGGCGGAGCGGCGTAGCCCCGCGCCTCCATCGCCTCCGCGAAGCGCATGGCGCGGTCCAGTCCGCCCATGACGGCGGGCGCGACCAGCGCGGGCAGGCCGCGCACGCCCGTGGGCCGCCCGCGCAGGGCCTGCATCTCGCGGATGCGGCGGATGTCGGCGATGGTGGCGGGCAGGAGCGCCAGCCCGATGGTGACCACCAGCCCGGCGTGGAAGAGCGCGGCGGGGGCCAGGCGCAGGATGGCGTGCGCGCTCACGGCCCCGCTGAAGACGGCGAAGCCGAGCAGCACGGCCAGCACCACGGCCCCGCGCACGGCCCCCGCCACCAGCGTCTCGGCGGTGACGTCGCCGCCCAGCAGGAGGCCGCCCATCCAGTCGGGCGCGCTCGCCCGCGGCAGCGTGAAGAGCACGCGCTCGCCGAAGCCGGTGTTGAGCATGGCCGCGCCGATGGAGAAGGCGAAGAGGCCGAGGCCCAGCGCCAGCATCACGCGCAGGCCCAGCCCCGCGCGCTCCGTTCGCGGCGCGGCCACGGCCACGAGGACGACGGCGGCGAGCAGGATGGCGAGGACGTACGGGTTCGTCGTCGTGAGAGCCGTGGCCATCACGAGCGCGACCCAGGCCGCCCACGCGACCGTGCTCACCGCCGCCGTCCCCTCAGGCGCGGCGGCGCGGGAGCAGTGCGCCGCCCACGCCCGTGGCCAGCAATGCCGCCAGCAGCGCGAGCGCCAGCGGCGGAACCCCGCCGTTTTCCGCGCGCAGGCCCGTGCCCGTCGCCGGCGCGGCGGACGCGGGCGCGTCCGGCATGGCGACGGCCAGCGGCGTGGTCACGGCGTTGGCGAAGGTGCGCCCGGCGAGCGCGGGCAGCGTCTGGTTGACGGCGTAGGCGGGGTCGTAGCCCGCGAACGAGCCATCCTCCAGCTGCTGGCCGAGCAGGTAGCGCACCGGCGTCGCGCCGTCCGCGCGGGCGTACGCGCCGCCCTCCGGATCGAGCCCCGCCGCCAGCAGGGCCTGCACCACGAAGGCGGTGGTGTTGACGTTGGAGACGCCGTCGAAGCCCCAGCCGCCGTCCTCCAACTGGCTCGCGCCGAAGAAGTCGATGGCGTCGGCCACGGCGGAGTCGGTCGCGTCCGCGCCCGCCGCGATGAGCGCCTGCAGCACGATGGCGGTGGCGTCGGCGCTGCCGGTCCCGTCGAAGCCCCAGCCGCCGTCCTCCAGCTGGCCCGCGCGCAGGGCGTCGAGCGCGGCATCGGGAACGGGCGCGCCCGCCGCGACGAGGGCGATGACGATGAGCGCCTGGCCGAAATCGTCGGCGGCGTGGCGGCCCGTGGCGGGGTCGAAGGCGGATTCGACGGCGGCCACGAGGTCGGTGCCGCCCACGGCGCGCGGATCGAGGCCGAGGGCGATGGCGGCCAGCGCGCCCTTCGCCGCCAGCGCGCCCTCCAGTTCGGGGGCTTGCGCCGCCAGGAAGTCGGCGGGCGTGTTCCCGGCGGCGCTCACGAGGCCCGCCGGGTCGACGCCCGCCGCGCGCAGGGCGTAGATGGCGTCGAAGGTCTGGCCGGGGCCGAAGGCGCGGTCGGTCTGCAGGGCGCCGTCGTCCTGCAGGGTCGTGCGGATGAAGGCGGCGCCGCGCGCGACGGCGTCCGTCTGCGCGCCGGCCAGCGCGGGGATCAGCAGGATGGCGGCGAGCGCCGCCGGGATCGCGAGTTTCACGGGGTTCACGGTCATTCCCTTCCCTTGCGTGGGCGGGCGCGCGCGACGCATGGCGCGGCCCGCGACGGTCTGGACGCCGGGGGAATGCCGGGGGCTAGGGAATGGTGCAGCGCATCGCCAGCTCCTTTGGAACGAAGGAGTCTCGGCAGCCCCGGGGGAAGTTCCTGGCTGGGGGCGATGGCTCGCCCGTCACAGTTGCGGCACAGCGCCGGATTCGCACCGGCTTCCCTCGGCTCCGCGCGGGCGCGCGGCCCCGGAACTGGTCGGGCAAGCGTGGGGCATGGCGCGGGCTTGGTCAAGCGGGGGCGCGGCGCTGGCCGAATCGCTATACTCAGCGCGATTCCCCCGCGACGGCGGGGAGCGAGGTGCGACGATGGCCGCCAACCGCGAAGACTTCGAGGCCATGCCCCAGGCCAGCTGCCCCATGAGCGTGGAGGAGGTGGACCTGTTCGCGCCCGGCGCGCAGGAGCACTGGTACGACGCCTACAAGCTGCTGCAGGAGGACGCGCCCGTGCTGCGCCTGCCCGGGCAGGGCTACGAGCCGGGCGCCGACGCCTACGTGCTCACGCGCTACGAGGACATCCGCCGCGTGGTGCGCGATCCCGACCTCTTCCCCACGCGCGTGGGGCCGGGATCCTCCGGCACGAGCGAGATCCACGACCGCATCTTCGCGGACGAGGGCTTCGGCGAGGTGGTCACCGCGCGCGAGCGGCTGCGCCCCGACATCGATTCGCACAAGGCCCACCGCGAGCAGCTCACCGAACCGTGGGTGGGCGCGTCCGGCGCGCTGCGGCACCGCGACATGATCGCGGAGCACGCCAACCGCCTCATGGACGCCTGGATCGACAAGGGCGCGGTGGAGTTCGTGACGGAGTTCGCCGCGCCCCTGCCGCAGGCCGTCATCTCCACCATCCTGGGCTTCCCCCTCGAGGACATGCCCATGACGAAGCAGTGGGAGGAGGCGCAGGTGCGCCGCTTCGTCTACGGCTTCGGCCCGAAGAGCCAGATGGAGGCCCCGGACGAGGAGGACAACGCCCGCGCGCTGGTGGCCTTCAACCGCTACATCCAGGAGCGAATCGACGAGAAGCGGCGCGAGCCCAAAGAGGACATGATCACCTTCCTCACGCAGGTGGAGTTCCAGGGCCAGCCGCTCAGCGACGGGGACATCATCAGCGTGGTGTCGGGCATGCACATCGGCGGCAACGAGACCACGCAGTACGCGCTCACCTCCGAGGCCATGCTGCTGGCCCTGCACCCGGAGGTGGTGGACGAGCTGCGCGCGGACCGCTCGAAGGTGCGCTTCTTCGTGGAGGAGGCGCTGCGCCTCTACGCGCCCACGCAGGGGCTGTCGGGGCGCATGGTGGCGCGCGACACGGAGATTCGCGGCGTGAAGATTCCGGCGGGCTCGCTGCTGCATCTGCGCTGGGCGGCGGCCAACCGCGACCCCGAGCTCTGCCCCGCGCCCGACGAGCTGCGGCTGGACCGCAAGAATCCGGGCAAGCACCTGACCTTCTCCATCCGCCCGCGGGGCTGTCCGGGCGCGGGCCTGTCGCGGCTGGAGCAGAACATCGCCGTGAACGTGATGCTGGACCGCATGGACGACATCCGCCTGGCGCCGGACGCGAACGACTTCAGGCACCAGCCGGGCATCATGCTGGGCCTCTACGAGCTGCACCTGCGGTTCACGAAGGCGCGGGAGGCCGTCGCGGTCTAGCGGGGGACGGCTAGAGCCAGTGCTCGCCCTCGATCACATCGTCCGCGGTGAGCAGGGCGTCCAGCGCCGCTACCAGCCGCCCCTAAGTGTCAAATTGGTGGGAGAGGATCAAGAGGCTCAATCGACGCAAGCCGAGGTCTTTTTTCAAGCCCTGCGTTTTGGCTAACCGAACGCTGACAGGCGCGGCAGTCGTCACTAGAATTGTCATGCCTGACACATCGAAGGTCAATGTCACCTCTGGCAGTGCTGAACTCAATTCCATTGATCGCAATCCTTTCGATTCCTTTAGAACGCATCTCTTTATACGCCCCCATCCAATTGCGAGGCGGGAACTCCCCGTTCACGATTTTGCGAGATGCAGCCATACACTCAGGCATACCTCTTGGCCATCGCTGATAATAAAGCCGCTTGATCCAAGCATACGGCACCGAGAACGGAACGGCGACGATCACCAAGCCTCGTTTCACATGCCGAAGACGAATGTGCTGAAGGGCACGGTCCAGCACGCCACCAAGAACAACGAGCAACACACCGATCAGGATTTCGCTCATGACTCTCCCTTGCTGGTATCCCGTCATCTTCGACGTGGGCGGCGTGGTGTCAACGTCCAGCGCCCGCTGTCCCTCGGCCTGCTCCATGTCCACATGCGATCGGCAGGCGGGGCGGTTCACGAAGGCGCGGGAGGCCGTGGCGGTCTAGCGCGCGGCTATCCGAGCCAGTGCTCGCCCTCAATCTCATCGTCCGCGGTGAGCAGGGCGTCCAGCGCATTTACCAGCCGCCCCTCCACTCTGGGGTTCGCGCGCGACCAGCCCTGATTGTTCGTGAGGATAAGGGGCGGGAAATCGCGCCCGTCGTGCCCGGCGACGGCCATGAGCGGCCGGTAGTCCACGGCGTTCTCGGTCACGATCACCCGCCCGTCGGCCAGCGCCGCCTCTACGATCTCTTCATCGGACTTGCCCCGCAGGTCGGGGAGCGCCGTCACCGCCACAACATCGTGGCCGCGCCGACGCAGCTCCTCGGCAACCGAGTGCGGCCACATTTCATCCAGCAGCAGCTTCACCGCGCGGGCAGGCCCCGCTCACGCCGCCAAGCCGCCTCGGCCCTGTCGGCTTCTTCGTCCACGCTCCGGATCCAGTCGGCGATCTCGTCCGAATGCTCGGCGTGGTACCGCAGCACGGCGTCCACCTGCATGGCGGTCAGGCCCGACAGCTCGCGGATGGTTTCGCGCGCGCCATTGTCGCAGGCGCCGTCGGCGGGAATGAGGCGCGCCACTTCCCACACGTCGGGGCCGTCGATGAGGCTCGCGCGGGGGCCAGCGGGGCCGGAACGGATCACGATGCCGGGATGCCGCTCCAGACAGGTCGGCGTCTTGATCATTTGCTCCGTCATGGTTTTCCTTTCCCGCCGGATTTTTCCCAACGCTCATCCGATTTTGAATCGTCCGCGCTTCTGTTGTCAACAATCAATCCTGGGAAAAGTATCCGCCAAATAATATCGCCAATGAACGCACAACCTCAGACGCCGCCAACTGGCGGGCGGGCAGGATAGCACGCCCCGCGCCGCGCGCGAGCCGCTATCATGGCGCGCACGCACGCCACGGAGACAGCGCCATGACGACGACCGCCCCCGACATCGACCCGCGCGTCTTCGCCAGCCGCGCGTACGCCGACGACCCCTACCCCACGCTCAAGCTGCTGCGCGACCACCATCCCGTCTACCGCAACCCGCTCACGGAGCAGTGGCTGATCACGCGCTACGACGACGTGTGCGCGGCCTTCCGCGACACGGAGCGCTATTCGGCGCAGCCCAACGCGCTCGGCATCGGGGCCGTGTTCGGACCCACGCTGATGGAGTACGACGGGGAGCAGCACAACAAGCTGCGCAACATCGTCGCGCCCGAGTTCGTGGGCCGGAAGCTGGAGGCGCTGCTGCCCATCATCGAGCGCAACTCGATGGCGCTGGTCGTGAAGTTCACGGAGAAGCACGCGCGCCGCATGGCCCGGGAGGCGGCGAGGACGGGGCTGATCGACATCGTGGACGACTTCGCCACGCGCCTGCCCCTGAACGTGATCCTCGACGTGCTGGACCTGCCGCAGGACGCGCACGACCTCTTCCACGAGTGGTATCCGGCCATGATGAACGGCATCGGCGGGCCGCCCGACGTGCGCGCGGCGGGCATAAAGGCCAACGCCGAATACCACGAGTACCTCGATCCCCTGCTGAAGGCGCGCAGCCGCGATCCGGGGGACGACCTCATCTCGCGCCTCTGCGTGGCCGAGGTGGACGGGCACCGCATGACGCCGCCGGAGATCAAGTCGTTCGCCAGCCTGCTGCTGGTGGCGGGCGCGGAGACGACGGACAAGGCCATCGCCAACCTCTGGTACCAGCTGCTGGCCAATCCGGAGCAGTGGGCGCTGGTGCGGGACGACCCCTCCCTGCTGGACCGCGCCTTCACGGAGATGATGCGCGTGCATCCGCCCTCCGGCGGGCAGGCGCGGCGCGCCATCGTGGACGTCCCCTTCCCCGACTACGGCGTCACCATCCCGGCGGGGGCCTACGTGAACCTGTCCATCTACGGGGGCAACCGCGACGAGCGCGTGTTCGCCGACCCCGACCGCTTCGACGTCATGCGGCCCGACCTGTACACGGGGCGGGCGCTGCGGGCGGGCTACCACGAGAACGGCCAGGCCAGCCACCTGGGCTTCGGGCTGGGCAAGCACTTCTGCGTGGGCTACCAGCTGGCGCAGACGGAGACGGTGATCGGCACGCGCATGTTGATGGCGGTGATGCGCAATCCGCGCTTCGCCCCGGGCTCCCGTCCGCAGCCGATCGCCATCCGGATCGAGCCGTGGGAGCTCCCCATCGAGTTCGACCCGGTCTGAGCGCCGTGCCGTCCGGCGGGCGCGTGCTGGAGGGCTCGGCGCCCTCGCCCTTCGCCACCGTCACGCGGGCGCGCGAGCTGCTGCGTGGCGGCGACGGCGCGCTCGAACCGCTGGCGCGGGACCTCGCCGCGGGCGGGGCGGACGTGGAGGTCGAGCGCTACCGGCGGCTGCTCTACGCCACGGACGCATCCATCTACGAGATGGAGCCGGTGGCCGTGGTCCATCCGCGCGCCACGGCGGACGTGGTCCACGCCACGCGCACGGCGGCGCGCCACGGCGTGCCCCTGCTGCCCCGCGGCGGCGGCACGAGCCTCTCCGGGCAGGCCGTGAACCACGCCGTGGCGCTCGACTTCACCAGCCACATGGCCGCCGTGCTCGCCATCGACGCGGACGCGCGGATGGCGCGCGTGCAGCCCGGCGTGGTCCTCTCCGAGCTGAACCGCGCCCTGCGCCCGCACGGCCTGCAGTACCCCATCGACCCGTCCACGGCCAACCGCGCCACCATCGGCGGGGGCATCGGCAACAACTCCTGCGGGGCGCATTCGGCGGTGTACGGCAAGACCGTGGACAACGTGATCGCGCTGGAGGTGGTGCTGGCCGACGGCTCGACGGCGCGGCTGGAGGAGGTGAACGGTGCGGAGGCCGAGGCGCGCGGGCGTCGCGCGGGGCTGGAGGGGCGCATCTACGGCGGCGTACGGGCGCTGGCGCGCGAATACCGCGCCGAGGTGGAGGCGCGCTTCCCCAAAATCCTGCGGCGCGTCTCCGGCTACAACCTCGACGCCGTGGGCGCGGAGGGGCCGCTCAACCTGGCCAGGCTGGTGGTGGGCTCGGAGGGCACGCTGGCGACCGTGACGGAGGCGACCGTGCGCCTCGCGCCCGTGCCCGCGGCCAAGGCGGTGGCGGCGCTCCACTTCCGCACCGTGCGGGAGGCGGCGGCGGCCACCGTGCGCGCCAACGCCCACGCCCCGGCGGCGGTCGAGCTGGTGGACGACACCATCGTCGAGCGCTGCCGCGCCAACGCCGGGTTCCGCCACCTCGCCGCCTTCGTGAAGGGCGAGCCGGGGGCGCTGCTGCTGGTGGAGATGGCGGGCGACGGCGCGGACGAGGTGGAGGCGCGGCTGGCGCGGCTGTGCGACGACCTCGTGGGCGACGGCGGGGCCTACGCCGCGGTGGTGGCGCGCGAGGCGGCGGAGCAGGCGCGCATGTGGCGGATGCGCGAGGCCGGGCTGGGGCTGCTCATGAGCGTGCGCGGCGACGCCAAGCCCGTGGCTTTCGTGGAGGACACGGCGGTCGCGCCGGAGCGGCTGGCCGAGTACGTGGCGCGCTTCGACGCCCTCGTGCGCGCGCGCGGCCTGCGCCCCGCCTACTACGGCCACGCCAGCGTGGGCTGCCTGCACATCCGCCCTTTCGTGAACCTGAAGGAAGCGGACGGGCTGGCGAACGCCGAGGGGCTGGCCGCGGAGATCGCGGACCTCGTGCTCGAATTCGGCGGGGCGCTGAGCGGCGAGCACGGCGACGGCATCGTGCGCGGGGCCTTCACGGAGCGCATGTTCGGGCCGGAACTGACGCGCGCCTTCCGCGAACTGAAGCGGCTCTGGGACCCGGACGGGCTGCTCAATCCGGGCAAGATCGTGGACACGCCCCCCTTCGCCGACAACCTGCGCCTGGGCCCGGCGACGGTGAACGCGGAGGCGGCCACGGCCTTCGATTTCAGCGCCGAGGGCGGGCTGGCGCGCGCCGCCGAGCAGTGCAACGGGCAGGGCGCCTGCCGCAAGCTCGACGGCGGCATGTGCCCCTCCTTCATGGTCACGGGGGACGAGGAGCACTCCACGCGGGGCCGCGCCAACCTGCTGCGCCAGGCGCTCAACGGGGCCCTGCCCGTCGAAGAGCTGGCGGGCGCGCGCATGATGGAGGCGCTCGACCTGTGCGTGGAGTGCAAGGCGTGCAAGACGGAGTGCCCCTCCGGCGTCGATTTCGCCAAGCTGAAGTACGAGACGCTGGCGCGGGCGCACGCGGCCCACGGCCTCCCCATGCGCGACCGCGCCTTCGCGCGCATCCACATGCTCAGCGCCATCGGCGCGCGCGCGGGGCCGCTGGCCAACGCGCTGGCGCGGACGCACGCGGCGCGGGCGCTGCTCGAACGCGCGGGCGGCGTCGACCGGCGGCGTCCCCTGCCCGCCTTCGCGCCGGAGCCCTTCGGGCGCTGGTGGAAGCGCAGGCGGCGGATCGCGCCTCCGGACGCCCCGCGCGGCGAGGCCGTCTACCTGGCGGACACGTTCACGCGCTTCTTCCATCCCGAAACGGGGCGGGCGGCGGTGCGCCTGCTGGAGGCGCTGGGGTACGGGGTGACGGTGCTCGCGGGGCTGCGCTGCTGCGGGCGTCCGGCCATCTCCAAGGGGCAGCCGGAGCTGGCGCGGCGTTGGGCGCGCGAAAACCTCGCGCGGCTGGCCCCCCTCGCGCGGTGCGGCGTGCCCATCGTCGGCACGGAGCCGTCCTGCCTGCTCACGCTGCGCGACGAGTACCGCGACCTCGCGCCGGGCGCGGACGCCGAGGCCGTGGCCGCGCGCGCCCTGCTGCTGGACGAGCTGATCGCGCGGGCGGCGGACGAGGACGCGGACGCCGTGCGCGGCCTCTTCCGCGCGGAGGGCGCGGGCGCGGCCCTCCTGCACGCGCACTGCCACCAGAAAGCGCTGGCGGGCGCGGACGCCAGCCTGCGCGCGCTCGCACTGGCGGGCTACGACGCCGCGCTGGTCGATTCCGGCTGCTGCGGCATGGCCGGATCGTTCGGCTTCGAGCGCGAGCACTACGAGGTCTCGCGGGCGATGGGCGCGTACCGCCTCTTCCCCGCCGTGGAGGCGGCGGACGCGGCGACCGCCATCGCCGTCACGGGCGTCTCCTGCCGCCAGCAGATCGGGCACTTCACCGCGCGCCGTCCGCGCCACGCGGCGGAACTGCTGGCGGACGCGCTGCGCTAGCGGCTTCATCCGCGCGTATGGCCGCGCTCCCCGTCGCCCCCGCTTCCGCTAGAGTGCGCGAACCCCGCGCGATCGAACGCGGGGCGAAGGAGCCTCGCCATGTCGTCGTCCTCGTCGTCGGACCCCATGCCGCTGGAGCGGATGCTCGCCTTCAACCGCGGGATCGTCGAGGAGTTCCGCGCGAACGGCGGGACCGTCACGGGGCAGTTCGCGGGCGCGCCCCTGCTGCTGCTCACCACCACGGGCGCGAAGAGCGGCGAGCCGCGCACGACGCCGCTGGTGCACAGCACGGACGGCGGGAGCGTGGTCGTCATCGCCTCCTACGCGGGCGCGCCGCGGCATCCCGCCTGGTTCCTCAACCTGCGCGCCGACCCGGAGGTCACGGTCGAGCTGCCGGGGGAGACGTTCCGCGGGCGCGCGCGCATCGCCGCGGGCGAGGAGCGCGAGCGCCTCTTCGACCGGCAGGCGGCGGCCATGCCGCGCTTCAACGAGTACCGCGAGAAGACCAGCCGCGAGATTCCGGTGGTCGTGATCGAGCGCGTCTGACGGCGGCGGCGCCTCGCGGGAGTGGGGTAGGATCGGCCCCCGCGAACGCGAAAGGAGTGCGCCCCATGCCCAGGCCCCGCGTCCTCACCGAACTCGACGAGTGGCCCCGCCACCAGACGATCGACACCTTCGACTCCGTGGCCACGGCCAGCACCGGCTGGAGCGACGGCTACTGGTTCTGCTTCGGCGACCCGGCGGGGGAGGTGAACCTGATCACGGCCATCCGCCTCTATCACAACACGAACGTGATGGACGCCTACGCCATCGTCAGCCTGGACGACGGCAAGCAGTACAACCTGCGCGCCAGCCGCCGCCTGCGCCCGCGCATCGACGAGCTGGAGGTGGGGCCGTTCTGGCAGGAGATCGTGCGCGGCCTGCGCACGCTGCGGCTGGGCTGCCGCGAGAACCCGCACGGCATCGAGTTCGACATCCTCTGGGAGAGCAAGGCCCCGCCCTACGACGAGGCCCCCGGCGGGCGCTTCCTGCACGACGGGCGGCTGGTGGCGGAGCGCTCCAACTACATCCAGTCCGCCGACGTCGCGGGCCGCGTCAAGGTGAACGGGCGCGAGTGGACGTTCGATTTCGGCGACGGCTGGGCGGGCACGCGCGACCACTCCTGGGGCATCGGCGCGGGCACGGGCGGCGGCGGCAAGCCCAACCCCTACGTGGCACCGCCCCTGCGGCCGCCCGAACGGGGCAGCTTCTCCGCCGACGGCATGCGCCACTGGGGCGTGGTGAACTTCCCCGACCGCTGCCTCTACTACGCCTTCCGCCGCGGCGAGGACGGGCGCTACACCGCTTCCGGCACGGGCCGCCAGAGCGCGGGGGCCCTGCACAGCTGGGTCGAATACGCCTACGACTCCGGGCGCGAGGGCTTCGCCTACGACGACGTCTCCATCGAGGCGCACGAATGGGAGGACGGCCATCCCCGCTTCAAGCGCGGACGCCTCAACCTGACGCGCCCCGACGGCGGCGTCGACCGCTTCCAGCTGGAGGTGGTGGCCGAGCCGGTCTACATGCTCGCGGGCGGCTACGCCCATGGCTGGCACGACACCCTCGGGCGCGGCGTCTACCGTGGCGAGGAAGTGGTCGAGGGCGAGGTCTGGGACGTCTCCCATCCGGTCAAGGTGTACGACGCGGACGGGAACGAGGTGCCGCAGATGAGCGGCGGCGGCTCCTACGCCGAGCTCTCGACCGTCTACCGCAACCTGGACGACCCCGAGGACGTGGGGCTGGGCATCCTCGAGTGCGCGATCATGACCGAGTTCGAGGGGGTGCGGGGGCCGTAGGCGCGGGCGGCGGCGCGAGCGAGGGCGGCGGCGCGAGGGCGGCCAGCTCGCGCAGGAGCGCCAGCCGCTCGCCGTGCCAGCGGCTGGCGAGGCCGCTCGACGAGGGGATCACCCACGGCACGGTCGCGCCGATGCGCTCCGGCTGCGCGCCGTTGGGGCGGCGCGTCAGGGCGGCGCGCGGCAGGCCCAGCGCATGCCGCCCGAAGTGGACGTAGATGCCGCGCCCGCTGAACGCCGCCCAGCGCGGCTGGACCTCCAGCAGCTGCGCGTGCAGGCGGTGCGCGCCCGCCGCGATCTCGTCCTCCGTGAGCTCGTCCGCGCGCACCGTGGGGCGGGGGCAGAGGTCGACGAAGCCGACGCCCGCCGCGTCCATCAGCGAGGCGTCGTCCTCCGGGCCGGCGGGATGCGGCAGCAGGCCGCTGGCGTTGAGCTGCCGCCAGAAGACGTTGCCCGCGCGCGCGTAGTAGTGGCCCGCCCCGGCGGAGTAGACGGACGGGTTGTAGCCGATGAACACGAGGCGCAGACCGGGGCGCAGGTAGTGCGGCAGCGTGCGGACGCCGCTCACGGCTCGTCCGCCGCCAGCCGGAAGCGCACGCCGGGGTCGGGCAGGCGCAGGACGCCTGGCTCGGTCGCGCCGCCGTACCAGGGGAAGGTGAGCGCGATCGGCTCGTCCGCGCCCGCGTCCAGCCGCGGCGGCGCGCGCCCGTCGGGCCAGTCGATGGCCGCGCGCCCGCCGTTCTCCAGTTCCAGCTCGACGCCCTCCGGCTCGAAGGTCCACGCCTCCTCCGCGCGGACGCGCACGATGACGGTCCAGGCGGGCGGCTCTTCCCCGAAGCGGACCGCTTCCACGGAGATGGTCACGCCCTCGCCGCGCCAGGCCTCGCCGGGGGCCACCTCCGTTTCGCCGTAGAAGAAATTGACGGCGGCGGGGATGCCGAAGAGCCCGGCGGGGATGCCCGCGAGCACGCCGAGGATGGCGGCCACGCGCAGGCAGCCGCCGCGCCCGGCGGGGGCCTCGGGTTCGGCCGGAATGGCGACGCGGCGGCGGGGCGGTTCGCTCACGCGGGGCGCTAGCGCACGCGGGCGGCGAGCGCGAAGCGGAAATCGCGGGACGCGCCCAGCTCGTACCGCTCGTCGGCGGCGAGGGCGCGCAGGAAGCGCTGGAGCGAGGCCGCGCCCGCGTCGCCGGGGCCGTCGGCGAGGGCCGCGGGCAGCGCCCCCGCGTTCACCACGAGCAGCGCGCCGCCCGTTCGCACGAGCCGCATGAGGTGGTCGCCCATGCGCTCGTACTCGCGCCAGCGCGCCCCCGCCACGACGAGGTCGTGGGGGCCGTTGAGGGCGCGCACGACGGTGGGGGCGTCGCCCGCGTGCACGCGGACGCGCTCGGCGAGGGCGTGCCGCCCGGCGTGGGCCGTGATGGCGGCGGCGAGGCGCTCGTGGCTCACCACGGTCTCGAGCTGGCCGGTGTGGCCGAAGGCGCCCGCGAGGTGGAGGCTGGCGTGGACGGCCATGGCCTCGCCCGCCGCGCCGGAGGGCAGATCGCTGGCCACGTGCAGCACGTAGGTGGCGCGCATGGCCCGCACGGTGGCGGCCAGCTGGCGCGCGAAGGCGAGCGCGTCGAGGCGGTCCGCTTCGGGCAGGCCGGCGATGGCGGCGGCGAAGCGGTCGGGGCGCGCGTCCAGCAGCTCGCGCGCGAACCCGTCGCCGGCGGAGGGGTCGGACATCGCGGCCATTGTAGTCAGGCGGGGGCGTCGCCGCCCGCCAGCGCCCGTTCGAGCAGGGCGCGGTCCTCCGGCGCGAGGTCCGCGCGCAGGGCCAGCTCGCGGGCGGCGGGGCTGATCTTGCGCCACGTCTTGCGCAAAACGCGCTCCATCGTGGCCGCGTCGGAGCGCGCGGCCAGGTCGTGCAGCTGCGTTTCCACGAACACGAGCGTGAGCGCGTCCTCGTACGCCTGCCCCTCGGGGTCGCGCCGCGGCGTCTCCTTGCGGATGAGCCGTTCGACGCGGGCGATGGTCGCTTCGTCGTAGCCCGCCTCCGTGAGGATGGCGCGGGCGTGGCGGGCGTGGCGCCGCTGCAGGTCGCGCCGCCAGCGCAGGTAGCCGCGCCGCCCCGCCGGGTAGTCCGCGCGCGGCGATTCCCAGCGGCGCACGTGGTGGGCGCGGGCCGCGAGCAGCAGCGCCTCGCTGGCGTCGGGGCGCAGCCGCTCCACCCACGCCGTCATCATGCGCGCGTGCGCCGGCTCCCTCGGCACGGGCCGCCCGTCCACGTCGATGGTCGCGGGATCGGGGGCGTTGGCCGCGTCGATGAGCGCGATGGCGCGGGCGAAACGGGAAGCGTCCACGGCGCCTCCATCTTCGGGCGCGGCGGCGAACCCTACAATGGGCGCGTGGACGAACGCGCGGCCATCGCCTACCTCGAATCGCTCCACGACATGGAGCGCGAGCCGGGCGCATCCGCCAATCCGCCCATGAGCCTGGCCTCCATGCGCGCGCTGCTGCGGCGGCTGGGCGATCCCCAGCGCGGGCGGCGCACGGCGCACGTGACGGGCACGAACGGCAAGGGCAGCGTGGCCGCCATGATCGAGGGGTCGTTGCGGGCGGGCGGGGCGCGCACGGCGCTCTTCACCAGCCCCCACCTCCATTCCTGGGCGGAGCGCATCCGCTTCGACGGCGAGCCCGTGCCCATGTCCGAACTGGCGGCGGGCGTGGAGGCCGTCCGCCCCGCGCTGGAGGCGGAGCGCGCGGCCTCCGGCGGAGCGGTGAGCACCTTCGGCGCGCTCACCGCCGCCTTCTTTTGGCTGGCGCGCGAACGGGCGGCGGACTGGCAGGTGGTCGAGGTGGGGCTGGGCGGATCCTTCGACGCCACCAACGTGCACGAGGGCGGGGCCGAACTGGCCGTGATCACGCCCGTCGCGCTCGACCACACCGCCGTGCTGGGAAACACGGTGGAGGCCATCGCGCGGGACAAGGCGGGCATCGTGGGGCCGCGCTCCACCTGCGTGCTCGCGCACCAGCCCGACCCCGTGGCCGACGCGGTGGTGCGCGAGCGCTGCCGCGAAACCGGCGCCGCGCTCGTGTCCGTGGCGGACGAATGGCGGGTCGAGCCGCTCGCGCGGGATTCCGACGGGCAGACCTTCCGGCTGCATGGGCCGGACGGGGCGCTGGACCTGCGGACGCCGCTGGCGGGCGCGCACCAGCTGGCGAACGCGGCCACGGCGGCGGCGGCCATCCACGCCCTGCGCGCCGTCCCCGACGAGGCGCTCGCGCGGGGCATCGCCGGCGCGCGCGTGGCGGGGCGGCTGGAGACACTGGCGCGCGCCCCCCTGCTGCTGGCCGACGGCGCGCACAACCCGGCGGCGGCGGCGGCGCTCGCGCGGGCGCTGCGCGACGGCCATGCATGGCGGCGCTGCTTCCTCGTGCTCGGCGTCATGGCCGACAAGGACGCGCGCGGCATGGGGGCGGCGCTGGCGGGGCTGGCCGACGCCATCTGGTGCTGCGCGCCCGATTCGCCGCGCGCCCGCGATCCCGCCTCCCTGGCGGCGGCGCTGCGGCCCCTCGGCGCGCCCGTGACGGAAGCCGCCAGCGTGGCCGAGGGCATCGCGCGGGCGCGGGCGCGCGCGGACGCCGACGACCTCATCTGCGTGGCCGGCTCGTTGCGCGCCGTGGCGGAGGCGCGCGTGGCGGTCCTCGGCGCGGACGCATCCGCGTGAAGGCGCGCGCGTGACTGGACCGGAAGAGAGCCAGCGCCACAGGCTGGGGAGCATGTCGTTCGCGGAAGCGCTGGCGCGCGGCGCCGTTCCGGTCACGCTCGAAATCACGCCGCCGCGCCAGCGCAACGCAGCGGTGCTGCTGCGCCGCGCGCGGTTGCTTGATGCCCACGCGCTGGCCGTGAACGTGATCCAGCGGCCCGAACGCCAGCCCAGCCTCGACGCGGCGCTGGAGTTGCGGCGCGCGGGCGTCGAGCCGGTCTGGCACCTCGCCACGGGCGGACGCACGCGCGAATCCATCGCCGCCGACGCGGAACGGGCGCTGGCGGGCGGCGTCGGCCACGCGCTCTGCCTGCGGGGCGACCACCGCGCGGCGGGCGGCCCCCCCGTGCGCGAGGCCATCGCCATCCTGCGCGAGCGCGCGCCGGGGCTGACCGTGGGCGCGGCGCTCGACCAGTACCGCCAGGACGAGGGCGCGCGGCGGGCGCTGGCGGGCAAGCTGCGCGCGGGCGCGGCCTGCCTGTGGACGCAGCCCGCCTTCGACCTCGCGCCCCTGCTGCGGGCGGCGGAGACGGCGAAGGCGCTGAAACCGGAGGCGCGCGTCATGGCCATGTCCATCCCCATGCTCACGCCGCACGCGCTCGACGCCATCGGCGCGCGCCTGCGCATCCCCGCGCCGGAGGCGCTGCGGCGGCGCATCGCCGCGGGCGAGGCCGAGGCCTGGCGCGCCTTCGACGAAACGCTGGCGGCGCTGGCGGCTGCGGACGCCATCGACGGCGTGGCCATCATGACCTGGCGCGCGGACCCCCCCGCGGGCACGGGCGCGCGCATCGTCGAGGGCCTGCGGCGCGCGGGCCTGGCGATGGAGTAGGCTGCGCGCATGGAGACGCGACCCTTCGGACCGCTGGGCACGGTGAGCGCCCTCACGCTCGGCGGCGGGGGCACGGGCGGCGTGTGGGGCGCGACCACGCGCGACGAGGCCGTGGCCACCGTGCGCGCGGCGGTGGACGGCGGCATCGACTTCCTCGACGTGGCCCCCGGCTACGGCGACGGCGAGGCCGAGCGCGTGGTCGGCGAGGCCTTCGGCGGGCGGCTGCCGCGGGGCGTGCGCGTCTCCACCAAGCACCACCTCGGCAATCCGCCCGCGGGCGAGGTGGCGGGGACGCTGCGCGCGGCGCTGGCGGCCAGCCTCGAACGGCTGCGGCTGGAGCGCGTGGACCTCTTCTTCCTGCACGGCATGGTCGTGCCCGACGGCTTCGCGGGGCGGGGCACGCCGCGCGCGCTCTTCGCGGAGGCGGCGCGGCCCGCCTTCGAGGCGATGGTCGCGGACGGGCTGATCGGCGCGTGGGGCCTGAGCGGCGTGGGCGTGCCCTCGGCCCTGCTGGAGACGCTGGCGGAGGATCCGCCGCCCGCCGCCATCCAGTGCGTGGCCAACCTGCTCGATTCGCCCGGCGGCATGAGGGCGTACGACGAGCCGCCGCGCCCGCGCGCGCTGATCGCGGCGGCGGCGGCGCGCGGCGTGGGCGTCATGGGCATCCGCGCCGTGCAGGCGGGCGCGCTCACGGACGCCATCGACCGCGAGCTGCCGCCCGACCACGCGGAGCTGGACGATTTCCGGCGGGCGGCCCCCTTCCGGGCGCTGGCGCGCGAGCTGGGCGAATCGCCCGCCTCCCTCGCGCACCGCTACGCCCTCGGCATGGAGGGCGTCTCGACCGTAATCCTCGGCGTGAAGAACCGCGCGGAGCTGGCGGAGTGTCTGGCGGCGGAGGCGAAAGGGCCGCTCGGCGCGGAGCTGACGGCGCGCATCGACGCCGCCGTGGCGGGCCGCTAGCGCGCGTCCCCGGCGAGGCGCGCGTCGAGCGCCTCGTGCCAGCGCCGCACGGCCTCGGAGCCGCTCTCCAGCGCGCCGCCCCGTTCTGCCAGCGCGGCCACGGCCTCGGCGTCGCCCGCGAGCGCATCGGCGATGTCGCCGAGCAGCCCTTGCGCCCAGGCGAGCCGCGTTTGCCAAAGAGGCTGGTCGGCGGGGGAGTCGCCCTCGCCCCAATCGGGCGCGTACCAAGTGGCGTCGAGCAGCGTGGACGCCTCGCCCTCGGGCCAGACGGCGAGGCTCAGGACGCCGCCCGGCGCGACCACAACCATCAGGTTGGGGAAGAGAACCCAGATCGCGACGGCGGAATGGAGCATCGCGCCGAGGTCCGATGCGCCTTCATCCACCGGGTCGATCCAGTCGAGGGGACTGGCGAGGCCGAGGGCGCGGGCGCTCTCCGGCGTGAAGGGGGCGACGACGCGCAGGTGGCCGTTCGGCAGCGCCTCCACGTCCGCGGCAGCGCCGTCCGCGACGAGCGGGCCCGCGTCCGCGCGCGGGGGCGCGGGCGGCTCGGCCAGCAGGCGCTCCATGACGCGCTTCCAGTTGGCCGCGACCGCGACGGAGCGCTGGTCGAGCGTGCGCCACCCCTCGCCCGCGGCGTCGCGCAGCTCCTCCCCGGCGGGGCCGAGCCAGTCGCGCAGGTCGGGGGCGTCCGCGTCCTCGTTCACGAAGATGCCGCCGCCCGCGAGGGCGCAGGCCACGGGCACGAGCCCGCGCTCCTCGCGGCGCAGGTCCACGAAATCCCGCTCGTCGGGAACGGACACGAGCCTGCCGGAGGTGTCGTAGGTCCAGCTGTGGTACTGGCAGCGGAGGGCGCGGTTGCGGCCGCGGGGCACGCGCACGACGGGCGCGCCGCGGTGGCGGCAGCTGTTGTAGAAGCAGCGCACCACGCCATCGACGGCGTGCACCACGATGAGGGGCACGCGCGTCTTCTCCCAGGTCATGTAGAGGCCCGGGCGGGCCACCTCGTCGAGCCGCCCGGCCAGCAGCCAGCTGCGGGCGAAAAGGGCGCGCTCGGCCTCGTGGAAGGCGCGGCTGGCGTAGCGGTCCGCGGGCAGCCGCACGGGGGCGTGCGGGGGGGACGCTCCGGCGCGCGCGCGCAGCCGTTCGCGGATGTCCCCGGCAAGCGTCACGCCCTGCCTCCCGCGCGGCGAATCGGCGCGATTCTACGCGACGGGCGGCCCGGCGGGGCGCGAAGGGGCGCGGTTCGCTACGCTACACGGCGGTGAACCGCCCGAGCGCCGCCCCATCCCGATCCCCCTCGCCGCTCGCGCGCGTGACGCGGCTGGAGGTCGACCGCGAGCGGCGCTCGGTGCGCTTCGCGCGGCGCTCGGTGACGGTGCCCGTCTACCTGGCCTCGTTCCTCATCAACACGGTGGGCGCGCCGCTCTTCCTCGCGGTGGCGCTGCTGGTGGACCTCGCGCGGGGGCGGGGCACGGTGATCGTGCGCTGCGTGCTGGGGCTGTGGGCCTATCTGGCGGTGGAGGCGTTCGGGCTGCTGCTCTTCCTGCCCCTGTGGCTGGCGGGGCAGGGGAGCCGCGAGCGCCGCCTCGCCCTGCACCACTGGTTCGCGCGGGTGTGGGCGCGCTGGGTGTTCTGGAGCCTCGTGCGCCTGTTCGAAGTGCGCGTGGCCGTGGAAGGCGACGCCGAGGCCGCGCGCGGACCGGCCATCGTGTTCTGCCGCCACGTCTCGCCCGTGGACAACCTGCTGGCGGCGGTCTTTCTGGAGGGACGGCACGGGATGCGCCTGCGCTGGGTTATGAACGCCTGGCTGGCGCGCGACCCCTGCATCGACTTCGTGGGCCACCGCGTCACGAGCACCTTCCTGACGGTGGGCTCGCGGGAAGGGCCGCGCCAGATCGCCAAGGTGGCGGCGCTGGGCGAAAACCTCGGCCCGCGCGACGGCGTGCTCGTCTTTCCCGAGGGCGGGCTCTTCACGCCGCGGCGGCTGGCGCGGGCGGTGGCGCGCCTGCGCCGCGGCGGCGGTGGCGAGGAGGCGGAGCGCGCCGCCGCCTACCGCAACGTGCTCCCGCCCCAGCTGGGCGGCGCGCTGGCCCTGCTGGAGCGCGCGGAGGGCGCGGACGTCGTGTTCTGCGCGCACACCGGGCTGGAGGACGGCAGCTACCGCGCCGTGCTCGCGGGCGGACTCCTGCGCCGCCGGGTGCGCGTGGCCTTCTGGCGCGTGCCCCGCGCCGACATCCCCGCCGACGTGAAGGCGCGCGGCGCGTGGCTGCACGAGCAGTGGCGGCGCGTGGACGACTGGATCGAGCGGAACGCGCCCTGATTACTTGGCGGTTTCGGCGTCCGGTTCGAGGTCGCCCTCGATGCGCAGTTCGGGGAGCCATTCGAGCCAGCGCGGCAGGTACCAGTTGGCCGAGCCGAGCACGGCCATGCTGGCGGGCACGATCACCGAGCGGATGATGGTGGCGTCGAGGATGACGGCCACGCCCAGCCCGAAGCCCGCCTGCTGCAGGGGCAGGAGATCGCCGATGGCCGTGCCCCCGAAGACGGCCACCATGATCAGCGCCGCGCCCGTGATGATGGCCCCCGTGGAGCGCACGCCGAAGATGACCGATTCGCGGTTGCCGCCCGTGATCCCGTAGCGCTCGCGGATGCGGCTCAGCAGGAACACGTGGTAGTCCATCGACAGCCCGAACATGACGGCGAAGAGGAAGAGCGGCAGCCACGCCTCGATCGTCTCCGAGCGCCGGAAGCCGAACAGCTCGTTGCCGATGCCGTGCTGGAAGACGAGCACCACGATGCCGTAGGCCGCGCCCACCGAGAGCAGGTTCATGGCGATGGCCTTGATGGGCACGACGATGGAGCGGAACACCAGCAGCAGCAGCACGAAGCTCATCCCCAGCACGGACGAGAACACGATGGGCGTGTAGCGCGCGATCACGTCGAAGAAGTCCACGTCCCCGGCGGTGGGCCCGGCGACGAGCACGGTGGCGCCGCCCTCCCCGAAGGCCGCCGGGATGTGGTCGCTCCGCAGGCGGCGCACGGCGTCGTAGGCCCCGGCGCTGCGCGGATCGACCGTGAGCAGGGCGGAGACGAGGGCGAGGTCGCCAGCCTCGTTCACCGCCACGCCCGCGGGGAGGAGGAATGCGTCGGCGGCGATGCTGGCGTTGAGCGCGGCGATGGAGGCGGTCACCGAGGGATCGGCCACGTTGGGGGCGTCCACGACGATCTCGACGGGCGAGACCAGCCCCGCGCTGAAGTCCTGCTGCAGCAGCTCGAAGGCGCGGCGGCGCTCGTTGTCCTCGGGCAGGGTGGAGACGCCGGCCACGCCCGAGCGCAGGGTGAAGGCGGGAATGGCGGCGGCCAGCAGCAGGCCCGCGGCCACGGCCAGGCTGACGATGGGGCGGCGCATGACGGCGCGCGCGACGAGCGACCAGAGGCCGCCGCCGCCGTTGCGGTCGTGCAGCTTCATGCGCGGGATGAAGGGGATGCGCAGGGCGTCCACGCGGTCGCCCAGCACGCTGAGCATGGCGGGCAGCAGCGTGAGGGCCGCCAGCACGGCCGCCAGCGCCACCATGATCGCGCCCAGGCCGAGGCTGCGGTACATGCTGCTGGGGATGAGCAGCAGGCCCAGCAGGCCGATGATGACGGCCCCGCCGGAGAAGAACACGGCGCGGTTGGCGGTCGCGCCCGCGCGCGAGATGGCGTCGGCGATGGCGAAGCCGCGCAGGCGCTCCTCGCGGAAGCGCTGCACGATGAAGAGCGAGTAGTCGATGCCCACCGCCAGGCCGATGGCCGTGATCATGTTCACCACGAAGAAGGAGAGCTCGAGGCCCTGGCCGATGAGGAAGGCCCCGCCGAGGGCCGTGACGATGGCGATGAGGGCCACGACCACGGGGATGCCCGCCGCCACCGCCGCCCCGAAGACGGCCAGCAGGATGAGCATGGCGATGGGCAGGCCGATGCCCTCGCCGCGGCGCAGGTCGTGCTCCGAAATCTCCGTGAAGGTGCGGCCGATGCTGCCCTGCCCGGTAATCAGCGCCTCGAAGCCCGGCGGCGTCTCGAACTCCTCCACCAGCGCCACCAGCGGGCCCGCCGTCTCGGGCGCGTCGTCCACGGTGCCCGCCAGCGTGACGGGGATGAGGGCGGTGCGGCGGTCGGCGGAGACGAGCATCTCGTTCGCGCTCTCGTGGTAGCTGGCGGCGGCGATCACCGTGCCGTCCAGCGCGCGCACGTCCGCCAGCAGGCGCGTGGCGAGCGCGACGAAGGCGGGATCGTCCACGGTGCGCTCGTCGGCGCGCAGGAGGACGAATTCGCGCGGCGGTTCGGGGCCGCGGATGCGCTCCTCGATGAGGGCGCGGGCGCGCTCCGACTCGGTGTTCGGGTCGAGCCGGTCGCTGGTCGTGAGCACGTCGCGGATGTCGAAGGCGAGCACGGCGGCGCCCGCCACCAGCACGGCCCAGGCCGCGATGATGTACCAGCGATGGCGGGCGCTGAACCGCGCGATGCGCGCCGTGAACGAGCGCTGCGCCGACCCCGAACTCCTGCGCGCCATGTTCCGTTCCTCCCGAACCTGCCCACAGGCTAGCACAGCCCCGCGTCATACGGCCCGCGCACGGCGCGTTTTCCGAAAGATTTAACGCGGCGGAAGCGTCTCCGACGCCCCCGCCGCTAGAAGACGACGACGCCGCGCGCGTTCTTGCCGGCGGTCATGTCCGCGAAGGCTTGGGGCGTCTCCTCGATGGGGTAGGTGGTGGTGACGAGGGCGTCCAGTTCGAGCTTGCCCGCGCGGTACCAGTCGAGCATGCGCGGGAAATCGCGCACGCTCGCCCCGCCGCCGCAGAAGGAGCCCTTCATCGTCTTTTCGGTGACGGCCACGAGGCCCGCGGAGAGGGTGAAGGCGTCGTCGAAGCGGCCCACGCCCACGATGGTGGCGGTGCCGCCGCGGCGCGCCGCCATCCACGCCTGCTCCATGGCCGCGCCCACGCCGATGGCCTCGAAGGTGTAGTCCGCGCCGCGCCCCTCCGTGAGGGCGAGCACGCGCTCCAGGGCGTTCTCGCTGGAGGCGTCCACCACGTGCGTGGCCCCCACGCGGCTGGCCAAGTCGAGCTTGGCGGGGTTCGCGTCGATGGACACGATGGTGGACGCGCCCGCGATGCGGCAGCCCTGGATGACGCTGAGGCCGACGCCGCCCGCGCCCCACACGGCGCAGCTGGTTCCGGGCCGCACGCCCGCCGTGTTGATGGCCGCGCCCACGCCCGTGATCACGCCGCAGCCCAGCAGCGAGGCGCTCAGCAGGGGGATGTCGTCCGCGATCTTGATGGCCGTGTTCTCGGCCACCACCGTGTACTCGCTGAGGCCGCCCACGGAGGCGAAGGGCGTCAGGTCCGCGTCGTCCAGGTGGAAGGGCGTGGACGTGTTGTTGGTGAGGGGCATGCGCTCGCACTGGGCGTACTGGCCCTCGACGCACTGCAGGCAGCGCCCGCAGAAGGCGGTGGTGGTCATGATCACGTGGTCGCCCGGCGCGAGCGTGGTCACGCCCTCGCCCACGGACTCGACCACGCCCGCGCCCTCGTGCCCCATGACGAGGGCGTTCATGGCGGGCAGCACGCCCTCCAGCACGGACTGGTCGGTGTGGCAGAGGCCACAGGCGCTGAGCCTGACGCGCACCTGGCCGGGGCCGGGGTCGTCGACCGTGACGGTCAGCACTTCGAGGGGGACGCCGCTGGCGCGCAAGACGGCGGCTTTGGCTTGCATGGTCACCTCCGGCGCGCCCAACGGGGCCGCGCGCGCCGATTCTACGGCCAGACGGCGGCATCGCGGCGCGACGCGCTATCATCGCCCCGCCCATGATCACGGTGCTGCACGGGCTGGACGAACTGCGGCTGCGCCGCCGCCTGCGCGACATCCGCGGGGACGACGCCGACGTGACCCTGCTCGACGGGCGCGACGCCAAGCCCGAGGACATCCTCGCGCCCGCCTTCACCGCGCCCTTCCTCGCGCCGCGCCGCGCCGTCGTCGTGGAGGGTCTGCTGGAGCGCTTCGAGTCGGGGCGCGGCGGCGGACGCGCGCCCCGCGCCAACGCCTTCGACCCGCTCATCGAGGGGCTGGCCGCGGGCGCGCCCGACACGACCGATCTGGTGTTCGTGGACGGCCCCCTGACCAAGCGCAATCCCCTGCTGGGGCGGCTGGAGGAGGCGGGCGCGACGGTCGAGCACTTCCCCGAACTGAAGCGCGGCGAGCTGGCCGCGTTCGTGCGCGAGGAGGCGGAACGCCACGGCGTGGCCCTGCGGCGCGGACGCTCGACGCGCCCGCTGCCCGCCGACGAGGAGTGGCGCCGTCCGCGTGAGGACGACCCCGCCCAGCTGCTGGCCGCGCTCCATCCGAACACGCTGGAGCTGGCGCGCGAGCTGGAGAAGCTGGCGCTTTACACCATGGGCCGCGAGGCCACCGTGGACGACGTGGACCTGCTCTGCGGGGGCGAGCGCGGGGCCACCATCTGGGAGCTGGTGGACGCAGTGCTGGACGGGGAGACGGCCAGGGCGCTGCAGGCCGTGCGCTTCCTGCGCTCGCGCGGGGAGACGGTGAACGGCCTGCTGGCGCAGCTGGCGGCGGCCTACCGCCCGCTGGTGACGGTGGCGGAGATGCTGGACGAGGGCGCGGGCGCGGACGAGATCGGCAAGGCCATCCGCCGCCCCTGGCCGCGCCTGCGCGACCAGGCCATCCAGCGCGCGCGGCGGCTGGGGCGCGCGGGCGTGCTGCGCGCCTACGAGATCCTGGCGGCGGCGGACGGCGGCGTGAAGCGCGGCGAGCTGCGCGACGAGGTGGCGCTGGAGGTGGCGGTCACGCAGCTGCTGGCGCTGGCCCCGCGCGCGGGCCGCCGCGCGTCGTGAGGGCGCTCCCCCCTCAGCCCTGCCAGACGGGGTTGTAGCAGGCGACGGCGCGGGCGGACCGGCCCGCGGGCGGCTCCAGCGGCGGCGGCGGCTCGTTGCGGCAGCGGTTCAGCGCCTTGCGGCAGCGCGGCGTGAAGGCGCAATGCTCGGCGGGCGCGTCCAGTTCGGGCGCGACGCCGGGCAGGGCGGTCAGCTCGCGGCGGGCGGCGTCGAGGCGCGGCAGGGCGGCCAGCAGGCCGTGCGTGTAGGGATGCAGCGGCGAGGCCAGCGTCTCGCGCACGGAACCCGCCTCCACCAGCCGCCCGGCGTACATGACGCCCACGTCGTCGGCGATCTGGGAGACGACGCCGAAGTCGTGCGTGATGAGCAGGATGGCCGCGCCGCGCTCGCGCCGCAGCCCGTCCAGCTGGTGCAGGATCTGCGCCCGCACGGTCACGTCGAGGGCGGCGGTGGGCTCGTCGGCGATGATGAGGTCCGGCTCGAGCGCGGTGGCGATGCCGATCATGACGCGCTGGCACATGCCCCCGGACAGCTGGAAGGGCAGCGATTTGGCCACGCGCGGCGGGTCGGGCAGGCCCGCGCGCGCGAGGATGGCCACGGCCTCGGCGCGGGCCGCGCGCTTCTTCCGCCCCAGGTGCGCGGTGAGCGCCTCCGCCACCTGCTCGCCCACGGGCAGGACGGGATTGAGGCCGGCCACGGGGTCCTGGAAGATCATGGACACGCGCCGCCCGCGGATGGCGCGCAGCTCCCCCTCGCGCATGGCCAGCAGGTCCGCGCCGTCGAAGACGATTTCGCCGGAGAGGACGCGCGCCTCGTCGGGCAGGAGGCGGGGGATGGCGGCGCCCACGGTGCTCTTGCCCGCGCCCGATTCGCCCACCAGCGCGAACACGCGCCCGCGTTCGACGTCGAACGAGACGCCGTCGACGGCGTGGGCCGTGGCGTCGCGCGCGCGGTAGCGCACGGAGAGGCCGCGGACGCGGACGAGGGGCGTGGCCACGGCGGGCCCGCCGCGCCCCTAGCCGCTGGGGCGGATGGAGGTGATGAAGCGCCCCTGCACGCGCACGTCCGCGGCGTCGGCGTAGATGGGCGGCATGGCCGAGTTGGCGGGCTGCAGGCGCACGCGGTCGCCCTCGCGGTAGAGCCGCTTGAGCGTGACCTCGCCGCGGTCCTCCAGCCACACGGCCACCTTCTCGCCGTCGTCGGCGCTGGCGGCGGGCTCGAGGAAGACGATGTCGCCGTCGTCGATGAGGTCCTCGATCATGGACTCGCCCTTCACGCGCAGGGCGAAGACGTCGCGGCGGCCGCGCAGCATCTCCTCGGTGACGGTGACGGTGTCCTCGACGTCGGCGCGCCAGCGGTCGCTGGCGGGGACGGGGATGGGCTGGCCGGCGGCGATGGCGCCGAGCACGGGCACGTCCACCGTGCGCGCGCGGCGGCGACCCTCCAGCAGCTCGATGCCGCGCGAGACGTTGCGGTCGCGCCGCAGCAGGCCCTTCTCCTCCATGCGCCGCAGGTTGTAGTCCACCACGGACGTGCTGCTGATGCCGCAGCCGCGCTGGATGTCGCGCACGGACGGCGGGTAGTCCTTCTCGTCGATGAATTTGCGGATGTACTCGAAGATGCTGGTCTGACGGGCGGAAAGTTCGCTCATGCTGTCATCCTCCGCGAAACGCATGTTCCGCGATTGAACACCAGCGAATCCTTAACGTCAACGCCCCGTTCCGAACGAACGGCGCTTGCGGCCCCGCGCGGGCGGCGGTTGGATGGAGGCATGGACGCGCGCGCGCGCATCGAGGCGCTGGCCGCCGGGGCCGGGTTCGACCGCGTGCGCTTCGCCGGCGCGGAGGCGCTGGACGAGGCGCGCGCGGCGGCGCTGGCGGCGCGCGACGAGGGCCGGCTGGCGGACCTGCGCTGGATGACGGACGAGTGGATCGGGCGCGCCGCCGACCCCGATGCGTTCCTGGCGGGGGCGCGCACGGTGGCGCTCTTCGCCGTGGCCGGGCGTCCGCCCGATCCGCCGCGCCCCGACGACGGACGGGCGCGGGGGCGCGTGGCGCGATACGCGCGCGGGCGCGACTACCACCGCCTGTTCGAGCCGGGGCTGCGGCGCATCGCCCGCGCCATCCGCGAGGAGCTGGGCGGGGAGGCGCGCTACACGGTCGACTACGGGCCGCTGCTGGAGCGCCCCCTGGCGGCGCGCGCGGGGCTGGGCTGGCTGGGCAAATCGACCATGCTGCTGGCCCCCGGCCTCGGCCCGTGGGCGCTGCTGGGCGCGGTGGCGACGACGCTGGCCATCCCGCCCGACGCGCCCCTTCGCAAGAGCTGCGGCGCGTGCAGGCGCTGCATCGTGGCCTGCCCCACGGGGGCCATCGCGCCCGACGGCGGGGCGCTCGATTCGCGCCTCTGCATCAGCTACCACACCATCGAGAGCCGCGAACCCATCCCGCGCGAGCTGCGCCCGAAGTTCGGCGACTGGATCTTCGGCTGCGACGACTGCCTCGATTCCTGCCCCGTGGGCGCGCGCGAGGCGGGCGGCCATCCCAACCTCGCGCCCGCCTCGGCGGACGACGCCTTCCCCCCGCTGGCGGAGCTGCTGGCGCTGGACGAGGACGCCTTCCGCGCGCGCTTCCGCGGACGCGCCATCCAACGGGCCACGCGCGACGGCTTCCTGCGCAACGTGTGCGTGGCGCTCGGCAACACGGGCGCGCCGGAGGACGCGGACGCGCTGGAGGCGGCGCTGGCCGACGGCGCGGCGCTCGTGCGCGGGCACGCCGCCTGGGCGCTGGGCGAGATCGCGCTGCGGCACGGCCTCGGCGCGCGCGCGACGGCGGCGCTGACGGCGCGGCTGGCGCTGGAGCGGGACGAATGGGCGCGCGGGGAGATGGAGGCGGCGCTGGCCGTCTGCGCTAGAGGCGCAGGCCCAGCAGCTCGCGCGTGAGCGCGCCGTCCGCGCCCACCTTCACCACCACCCAGGTGAGGCGCAGCTTGACGGGGCCGTCGTCGGTTTCGAGCCACACCTCGTCGCCCTTCTCCCAGCGGTAGTCGGAGTCGATGGTGAGGTAGTGGCGGCCCTTGCCGCCGGAGAATTCGTCGGCCTCGTGGAAGCTGGTCTCCATGCGCGCAGTCTACCGCCGGGCTTGGCACGGTGGGCGTCCGGGGTCCGGTGGCCGCACGCATGTGGCATCTCCTCCCGCTCGCGCGGGCGGCGTGATTCCGGTATCATCGCGTACGCATGTTCGCACGCGACGCATCCGCCGATGCGCCCCCCGGCGGCGGGCCGCTGGCCGCCTTCCACCCCGTTGTGCGCGCCTGGTTCGAGCGCCGCTTCGAGCGCCCCACCGACGCGCAGGCCGAGGGCTGGCCCCGCATCCTCGCGGGCGAGACGACGCTCGTGGCCGCGCCCACCGGCTCCGGCAAGACGCTCGCCGCCTTCCTCGCCGGCATCGACCAGCTCGTGCGCGAGGCCGAGGCGGGCGCGCTGGAGGCGGTCACGCGCATCGTCTACGTCTCGCCCCTGAAGGCGCTGGGCAACGACATCCAGCGCAACCTCGAGGAGCCGCTGGCGGAGATGCGCTCGCTGGCGGCGGAGACGGGCCGCGAGCTGCCGCCCATCACCGTCTCCGTGCGCACGGGCGACACGCCCGCCTCCATGCGCCAGGCGATGGCGCGCCGCCCGCCCCACATCCTCGTGACCACGCCCGAATCGCTCTTCCTCATGCTCACGGCGGAGCGCAGCCGCGCCAACCTGCGGGGCGTGCGCACGGTCATCGTGGACGAGATTCACGCGCTCGCCCGTGACCGCCGCGGCAGCCACCTCGCGCTCAGCCTGGCGCGGCTCGACCACATCGCGGAACGCCCGCCCGTGCGCATCGGCCTCTCCGCCACGCAGCGCCCGATCAAGCTGATCGCGCGCTTCCTCGCCGGGGCGGGGCGCTCCGCCGCCATCGTCGACCGCGGCCACCAGCGCGACCTCGACCTGCACGTGGAGACGCCGCCGGGCGACCTCGAGGCCGTGCCCGCGCGCGAGCAGTGGGGCGACGTCTACGACCGCCTCGCGGAGCTGGTGCGGGAGCACCGCACGACGCTCGTGTTCGTGAACACGCGCGCGCTCTCCGAACGCATCGCCCAGAACCTGGCCGAGCGGCTGGGCGAGGACGCCGTGGCCAGCCACCACGGCAGCATCGCGAAGGAGCGCCGCCTGCGCGTGGAGCAGCGGCTGAAAGCGGGCGACCTGCGGGCGCTGGTGGCCACCGCCTCGCTGGAGCTGGGCATCGACATCGGCGCCATCGATCTCGTCTGCCAGGTGGGCTCGCCGCGCGGCATCGCCACGCTGCTGCAGCGCATCGGGCGCTCCGGCCACGCCCTCGGCCTGCGCCCGCACGGCCGCCTCTTCCCCACCACGCGCGACGAGCTGGTGGAATGCGCCGCCCTCGTGCGGGCCGTGCGCGCGGGGCGGCTCGACCGCATCGCGCCGCTCGACGCCCCGCTCGACGTGCTGGCCCAGCAGATCGTGGCGGAATGCGCCTGCGAACCCTGGACGGAGGACGCCCTCTACGCGCTCGCGCGCGAGGCCGCGCCCTTCGCGTCGCTCGCGCGCGAACCGTTCGACGAGATCGTGGCCATGCTGGCGCGGGGCATCGGCGAGGGGCCCGGCGGCGCGCCCCCGCTCATCCACCGCGACCGCATCAACGGAGTCGTGCGCGGACGGCGGGGGGCGCGGCTGGCCGCCCTCAACAACGGCGGCGTCATCCCCGAAATGGGCGACTACCGCGTCGTGGCCGAGCCCGAGGACATCCCCGTCGGCACGGTGAACGAGGACTTCGCCATGGAGAGCGCCGCCGGGGACATCTTCCTGCTGGGCTCGACCTCCTGGCGCATCCGCCGCGTGGAGCAGAGCACCGTGCGCGTGGTCGATGCCCATGGCGCGCCGCCCACGGTGCCCTTCTGGCTGGGGGAAGCGCCCGGTCGCACGATCGAGCTTTCGCAGGAGGTGGGCCGCCTGCGCCGCGAGGTGGCGGACGGCCTCGGCGACGAGGACGCGCTCGCCGGCTGGCTGCGCGGGGAATGCGCGCTTTCCGAAACGGGCGCGCGCCAGCTGGCCGCCTACGTGCGCGCCACGCGCGACGGCCTCGGCCTCGTGCCCTCCGACGCCGACGTGGTGTTTGAGCGCTTCTTCGACGATACGGGCGGGATGCAGCTGGTGGTGCACGCCCCCTTCGGCGCGCGCGTGAACCGCGCCTGGGGGCTGGCCCTGCGCAAGCAGTTCTGCACCACCTTCGATTTCGAGCTGCAGGCGGCGGCCAACGACGACGCCATCCTGCTCTCGGCGGGGCCGCAGCATTCGTGGCGGCTGGAGGAGGCGTTCGCCTGGGTCACGCCCCGCAACGCGGCCGCGCTGGTGGAGAAGTCGATCTTCTACATTCCCCTCTTTCCCACGCGCTGGCGCTGGAACGCCTCGCGCGCGCTGGCCATCGCCCGCCAGCGCAACGGCAAGCGCGTGCCCCCCTTCCTGCAGCGCATGAAGGCGGACGACCTCATGGCCGCCGTCTTTCCCGCCCAGGTCGGCTGCCAGGAGCACCTCGACGCGCCCCTCACGCTGCCCGACCACCCGCTCATGCGGCAGACGCGCGACGACTGCCTCTACGAGGCCATGGACGTGCGCGGCCTCGAGGAGGTGCTGGCGCGCGTGGAGGCGGGCGCCGTGCGCCTGCACGCCGTCGATACCGTCGAGCCCTCGCCCATGGCCCACGAGATCGTGAGCGGGCGGCCCTACACCTACCTCGACGACGCCCCCATCGAGGAGCGCCGCACGCGCGCCGTCTCCCTGCGTCGCACGCTGCCCGATTCCGCCCGCGACCTCGCCGCCCTCTCGCCCGACGCCATCGCGCGCGTGCGCGAGGAGGCCTGGCCGGATCCGCGCGATGCCGAGGAGACGCACGACGCGCTCCTCGGGTTCGTCGCGCTGGCGGAAGAGGACGCGCCCGGCTGGCGTCCCTGGCTGGACGAGCTGGAGGCGGCGGGCCGCGCCGCGCGCCTGCGCCTCGACGGGCGCGCCTTCTGGTTCGCCGTCGAGCACCTGCCGTCCGTGCGCCTGCTCCATCCCGACGCGGACGTTCCCGCGCCCGCCGTGCCCGCCGATGCGCTCATCGGGGCCGCCGACCGCGAGGCGGCGCGCCTCGCCCTCGTGCGCGGCCACGCCGACTGCCTCGGCCCGCTCACGCCCGCCGATCTCGCGCGGCGCGCGGGCCTCGCCGAACGCGACGCGGACTACGGCCTGCGGGCCGCGGAGGCGGCGGGCCACCTGCTGCGCGGGCGCTTCACGCCCGGCGCGGACGCGGACGAGTTCTGCGACCGCCGCCTGCTCGCCCGCATCCACCGCTACACGCTCGAGGGGCTGCGCAAGGGCGTCGCCCCCGTCTCCCGCGCGGACTACGTGCGCTTCCTCACGCGCTGGCAGGGGCTCGCGCCCGGGGCCGTGCTGGGCGGACGGCCCGGGCTGCGCCGCGCGCTCGAACGGCTGCAGGGCTTCGAGGCCCCCGCCGGTTCCTGGGAGGACGACCTGCTGCGCCCGCGCGTGCGCGACTACGAGCCGGGCTGGCTCGACGAACTCTGCCTCGGCGGCGAGATCGCCTGGGCGCGCCTCGGCGTGCGCGCGAACGGGGTGGCGGAGGCCCCCGCGCGCGTCGCTCCGGCCACGCGCGCCACGCCCATCGCGCTCGTCGCCCGCCGCGCCTTTCCCGACCTGCTGGCCGCCGCCCGCTACGGCGTCGCGCCCGCGTCCGCGCCCGCCGGGGCCGCCGCCATCGTCGCGCTGCTGCGGGAACGCGGCGCGCTGTTCTTCGACGAGCTGGTGCGGGAGACGGGCGCGCTCGCCAGCCAGACCGAGGACGCGCTGCGCGAACTCATCGCCGCCGGGCTGGTGGCATCCGACGGCTTCGAGGGGGTGCGCCGCATCTTCGCGCGTTCGTCCGCGTCGCGCCGCCGCGCGCCCGTGCGCCGCCCCATCGCCAGCTACCGCCTGGGCCTCGTGCTGGGCGGACCGCCGGGGCGCTGGTCGCTGGTCGAGGCGCCGCCCGCCGATCCCGCGCGCGAGGAGGAGCTGGCGGCGCTGGTCGCGGGCGTGCTGCTGGAACGGTACGGCGTCGTTTTCCGCGACCTCGCCGCCCACGAGCGCTTCACCGTGCCCTGGCGCGCGGTGCTGCGCGCCCTGCGCATGATGGAGGCGCGCGGCGACGTGCGCGGCGGGCGTTTCGTGGCGGGCGTCGTGGGTGAGCAGTACGCCCTCATCGAGGCCGTCGAGCAGCTGCGCCGCACGCGCACCGAGCCGAAGGCGGGCGAGCGCGTGGTCGTGCGCGCGGTCGACCCCGTGAACCTGACGGGTTCGGTCATCCCCGTGCCGCGCGTCCCCGCGCAGGCGGGCCGCGCCATCGTGCTCATCGACGGCGTTCCCGAGGAGGAGGCGCGCGCCGCCGAGGCCTTCGCGGGCGCCCGCTAGCGCCCGGCGCGCCTTATTCCTCTGCGACGCGGATTTCCGCGCTCCAGAGGGTTTCCTGTTCGGTGTATTGCCCGGTCCGGATACTGGCGATGTCGTACGCGGGCAGTTGGGCTCCGATGACGCAATGACCATCGATATCCTGCCAGCGCTCCGCCGGCAGGAAGTCAAGGTTGGCGAACCCGTATTCCCGGCTGCCCGCAGGCAGATCGTCTATCCGGACGGGAAAGACATGGAGGAAGAATATTTCAGATGAGGCAGCATGCTGACCGCAGTGTCCTTCATGTGCATAGCGAATCATTTTTTCCCGAAAATAGACTTGGTAAGGAGTAAGGATAGCATCACGGAAGACAGGACTTCCTTCCAGAATTTCCAACTCACAGTCAGCAAAAGACTCGAAACTGTCGTAAAGAAAAACATGAAGGTTTTCTTGCGTAACGAGGCCACACGAAACTCGGGATTCCGAGATGAAATAATCAGCCTGATAACGTTGTGTTATATTGGCGATGAAGCTGCCCGAGAGGTAGTACCATGGGACGGTAGCCGGGTAATACTCATTATCCTCTGGTAGATTAATGAAGACAGAGTGATTTTTTGTAATCTCACGGATCTTCAAGAAATCCTTTCTGATTTGTCCTGCATCCGTCGCTGAATTGGAATTGTACCCAACATTCTCCATCTGGACGACGGAGAAAACAAACAGGAAGACAGTACCAGTCGCAAGAAAAGCAGGTGGCATCCTCCCGGAATTTTTCGTGAAAAATTGCAGTAATGTCGAAAAGAAAATGAGAGGGATACCAATGAAGAATAGAGTCGTGAAATCATGAACGATAGTGTGATACCGAAATACCAACACCCAGATCAGGCCAGACAGCACGAGAGGAACGAGAATGATTTTTTCTTTCGCGAATAATGCTGCCGCAATACTGAACGAAATTATGATCATTCCCACAATGGAACCTTGAGAATTCCAGGGAACATTCAGGGCCCACGTAGTAGTAGAAGAGTAATTGGGGAGTGATGCAGGAATTGAAGCAGTGGAAATTCGGTAAAGAAAAGTGGAGACCATGCCGCTCAAATTCAGATCTTCCTCATCGGAAGCTCTCCATTCGAATTGATCGATTCCCGACCTCTCTCGAAGGGAAGATATTGACGGAATATTGAGCGGACTAGTGTTGACTGAAAGAGATTCATTGATGATATTGAAACCAAAAATCACGAGACTGAAGAGGATTGAGAACGTCCCGATTTTTGCATAATCATTTTTGAATATCCGGCCCGGATTGATTTTTTCGTTTCGTTTGCGAACCTCCTCTATCACGCTTTTGGCGATACCAAAAACGAAGAAAAGGGAAATGAATACGAGAACAGGCCAACCTAATAAAATGGATACTGCGATCTTGAATAGAAGCTGCCTCATCTTTTTCTCTTGAGAGAAAACAATTAACCCATGTAGTGTGAAAAGAATGCCGAAAACACTGGGGATTCCGTCTGGGGCCACCATGTCATTGTAGTAGAGAGCATACGTTGAACTGAATGCCAACATGGTGGCCGCAAGGGCTATCCACCTATTCGCTATCAATCTGTCTAGGGACAGATATGCCAAGATTGCCGATCCACTAAAAAAAAGCAACATTAAAATTCGCGAGATGTATAGTTCTGAAGAACTCCCGTGCTGAAAGGGAAAGATAACGAGTTTCACCAGTGCATGTGTTCCGATGGGAAAACGATTATATGGATGGTATACGATCTCTCCATTATGGAATTGCTGGAACCGGAACATCAGGAAATTGTGTTGCGGGGAGAGATTCTTGGCGATCCCGAGGTGATCCGCCGTCACGTAGTCATGAGACCCCGGGCGATAAAAGTTGCCCCGGTCGTTGGCGAAGATGAAGACGGTCGAGAGCGCCGCCAGCAGCAGGAGCGGCGGCAGCGGCCTCCAGCCGACGAGCCGATCCGGAAGGGAGCGCAGCCGCTCCGGGGTCGTCTGCTCCCGTGCCGCCGCCAGCATGTGGCCGATGCGCGTGTTCGTCATCCCGACCTGCGCGCACTCTATAGGCGGGGGCGGCTCCGCGCCAGCGCCAGCGCCCGGCGCGCTACTCCATGAGGCCCGCGCCGCGGGCGGCGGCGGTGGCGTTGCGTCCGGCGATGCGCCCGAAGGTGACCGCCGGACCGTACGAGCCGCCCCCGCCGATGTAGCGGTCCCCGTGCAGCGTGCCCATGGCCTCGCCCGCCGCGAACAGGTTGTCGATGGGCAGCTCGTTCCCCGCGATCACCTGCGTCTCCGCGTCCACGCGCAGCCCGCAGCCCGTCCACGCGATGATCGCGGGCCGCACCTCCACGGCGTAGAACGGGGGCGTCTCGATCGGGCGCAGTCCCAAGGGCTTGAAGTAGGCGCGGTCCACGCCCCGCGCGCAGTCCTCGTTGTACTTGCGCACGGTCCCGGCCAGCGGCTCGGGGTTGATTTTGGCCAGCCGCGCGAGCTCGTCGAGCGTGTCCGCGCGCGGGATCTCGCCGCTGTCCGCGCGCGCCGCGAGGCTCTCCGCCGTCCAGCTGGGGCCGACGGGCGTGGCGTCGGCGTCGAGGCGCGCGGCCTCGTCGAAGATGGCGCAGGCCATGCCGCCGTTCCGCTTGAAGAGCCCGGCCATGACCGTGTAGGGGGCCATCTCGCTGCAGAAGCGCCGCCCCTCGCGGCTGACGAGGATGACCCACGGCGGCACGGCCACCTCGAGGTCGCGCGTGAAGCCGGGCGTGAGCAGCAGCAGGCCGCGGTTGTGGCCGCCGAGGGTCGCGCCCACCTGCTGACCCAGCGTGATGCCGTCGCCCATCGACTTCGGCCCGGAGATGGCCCACACGCCGTCGCCCTGCTCGTGCGCGTCGGGCCAGTACTTCTCGATGAACTCCTTGTTGTGGCCGAAGCCGCCGGAGGCGATGACGACGGCCCCGCAGCGCACCTCCTGGTCGCCCGCGGCCACGCCCGCGATGGCGCCGTCCTCCTCGATCAGGCGGTCGGCGCGGGTGACGAGGGCCAAGTCGACGCCGCGCCGGATGCGCTCCGCGTCGAGCGTGCGCACCACCGCCAGCCCCTCGCCCTCGGGCGGATGGCCGCGCGGCACGGTGTCGATGCCGGAGATGTAGACGCGCTCGGGCCGGTAGACGACGCCCAGACTCCGCAGCCACTCGAAGGTGGGGGCGGCGTTGTCGCAGTAGGCGCGCGCCACCGCCGGTTCCACGTTCCACTGGTTGAGCGTCATGTAGTAGCTGAACATGGCGTCGGGCGTGTCGTCGAGGATGCCAGCCTCGCGCTGCACGCTCGTGCCCGCGGCGTAGAAGTGCCCCCCGGAGAGGCGCGAGGAGCCGCCCACCTTGTCGTCCGCCTCCAGCACCATGACGCTCGCGCCCGCGTCGGCGGCCGTCACCGCCGCCGCCAGCCCGGCCGCTCCCGATCCGATGACGACGATGTCGTAGTCGCGCTCCATGCAGCCCTCCCGCGGGCCGTTCCCCGCCAGTGGGCGCATCGTGGGCGGCGCGGGCGGGCGCGTCAAGCGCTGGCGCGCGCATGGCCCCGTGCCCGATAATCGCCCGCGGAGCTTCCATCCTCTGTCGCACCGGGAGGACGCGATGAAACTCTCCGTGAATCTCGAACGCTGCATCAAGGCGGCGGAGTGCTCGACCTACCACGCCGAACTGTTCCGCGCGCGCGACGACGGCTTCCCCGTCGTCGTCGTGGAGGAGCCGTCGGGCGATCAGATCGAGGACGCCGAGGACGCCGTGCGCGTCTGCCCCGGGAACGCCATCAGCCTCAGCCGCGAGGAGCGCTAGACGGCCAGCGGCGGCTGCTCCGGTTCGCCGGCGCCCTCGGGGGCGTGTTCGCGCAGCCAGTCCACGGCGTCGCCCAGCGCCAGGTAGAGCGAGGCCCCCGCGCGCACGCCCAGCGCCCAGCGCGCCACCGCGTCCTCGCCCTCGCCGCTGGCGTTCGCCACCGTCTCCGCGATGGCGCGGATGGCGCGGTCGTAGGCGTCGCGCGGCTCCAGCGCGCACTCCTCCCGCAGGATGGCGAGCAGGTCGGGCGTCTCGCCCCGCTCCAGCAGGTCGGCGGCGCGGCGGCGGGCGGCTTCCAGCGCGCGTTCCCCCATCAGTCCGTCCCTCCCCGCTTCGCGAATTCGAGGTGCAATTCCCACAGGCCGAGCATGATGCCCGGTTGGTGCGTGAGGTCGTTTTTGCCGGGGGCCAGCCGCAGCTCGTCGAGGCGGTCCAGCATCACGTTCACGGCGATGTTCTGCTCCAGCCGCGACAGCCCCGCGCCCGGGCACACGCGCGGCCCCATCGAAAAGGTGAGGTGCCGCCCCGGATTCTTGCGCGTCAGGTCGATGGAGTCCGTGGCCGGGCAGAGGTCGGGGTCGCGGTTGGCCGCGCCGTAACGCAGGTGCAGCATCGACCCCCGCGGGACGTCCACGCCGCGGATGGTCACGTCCTTCGTGACGATGCGCGTGGAGAGCCCCTGCGTGGGCGCGAACAGGCGCAGCGCCTCCTCCACGAAGAAGCGCACCTTCGAGCGGTCCGCGCGCAGCTCCTCCACCAGATCCGGCTGCCGCGCCAGCAGCATGGCCTCCGCCGTGAGCGCGTACTGCGTCGTCTCGTTCCCGCCGATGTGCATGCCGTAGACCACGCTCACGATCTCGGCGTCGCTCAGCCGCCGCTTCTCCGGCCCGTACTCGACGTCGATCAGGAACGTGATCATGTCGTCCCCGGGGTTGCGCCGCTTCTCCTCGATCTGCTCCCCGATGTAGTGCTGGAAGGCCACCAGCGCCTCCGCGTTCGCCTTCTCGTCCTCCGGGCTCAGCAGGTTCTTGTGGCTGAAGCCGTAGACGAAGCGCCTGACCTGCTCCTCCTCCCACCGCCGCGTCATGGGCATGTCCTCCAGCGGGAAGCCCAGGATGGTCGTGATCACCGTCTGCGGCAGGGGCGCGGCGAACGCCTTGACGAACTCCACCGCGCCGTCGTCGATCCAGCGGTCCATGAGGTCGTGCGCGGCCCGCTCGATCATGGGCGCGTGCCGCTCGGCGGCGGGCAGCGCCACCCACGGGTCCGTCAGCTCCATGCGGTGGCGCTTGTGCTCCTCCATGTTCGGGCGCAGCGAATCCCACGTGTCGCCCAGCGTGCCGAACCCCTGCTCGCGGAAGATGGCCCGCGCCGCCTCGTCGCCCTCGGCCGCGTTGTAGAACTCGTACGTCTCCGGATCGCGCACCACCATGGCGATGTCGTCGTACTTGGTCAGGATGAAGGCGTCCGTGCCGGGCAGGCCGCCCTCGCCGGGGATGCGGTGCACCGGCGCCTGCTCGTGCAGGATGCGGTAGGAGTCGAACCAGAACTCCTGCGCCCCGGGCGAGAAGAGGTCGACGTCGTCCAGCTTCACGGGGCACTCGCTGATCTGCTCCACGCGGTGGCCGGTGGCGTGGGGCGCCTCCGCGGTCGGTCGCTGCATTGTGCTGTCCTCCGGCGGCGCGTCGCCGCTGTGGCGCGCATCCTACGCGCCGCGGCCCCGCCCGGTCACGCCTTTCCCGTGAAGGTTCGGGCGGATTGGCGTATCGTCTCGCGCACACCCCGACGCGAAGGAGCGCCCCGCATGGCCACCGTGCTCATCACGCTCAAAATCAAGGAGGGCATGGAGGCCCGCTACGAGGAGATCCAGAAGGACCTCTACGAGAAGACCCACCGCATCGAGGCGGACGTGCTGCGCTACGAGATGTGGCGCGGGCGCGAGCCCCGCAGCTACTACTGCCTGCTCTCCTTCCCCGACTACAACACCTTCCTCATCAACCACCAGATCAGCGACCACCACGAGGAGGCCACGCCGCCGCTGATGGAGGTGATCGAGGAGGAGGGCATCGAGTGGGTGGACCCCATCCAGGGGGCCTCGCCGTTGCCGCCCAGCAATCCGCAGGAGCTGCCCGCCGACGCGCCCGACATCGCCCGCACCTACGACGAGGTGCTGCGCGTGCTCGCGCCCGAGTGGTGGGCCGCGCTGCGGTAGCGCCGTGGACCTCGAACTGGAGGGCCGCGCGGCCATCGTCACGGGCGGCAGCCGCGGCATCGGCAAGGCCATCGCGCGCGCCCTCGCCGGGGAGGGCGCGGACGTGGCCATCGCGGCGCGCACGCGCGAGCCGCTGGAGGCCGCCGCCGCCGGGCTGGCCGCGGACACGGGGCGGCGCATCGTCCCCGTCGTGGCCGACACGGGCAGCACGCCCGCGGTCGAGGCCATGGTGGCGGAGGCCGTCGCGCGGCTGGGGCGCATCGACATCCTCGTCAACAACGCCGCCCGTCCCGGCGGCGGTCCCGGCCCCGCGCCCGCCATCGAGGAGATCGCCGACGCCGCCTTCGCGGAGGAGATGAACACGAAGGTGCTGGGCTACCTGCGCTGCGCCCGCGCCGTCGCGCCCCACCTGAAGGCGAACGGCTGGGGGCGCATCATCAACGTCAGCGGGCTGGCCGCGCGCCAGTCGGGCACGGCCATCGGCAGCATGCGCAACGTGGCCGTGGCCGCGCTCACCAAGAACCTCGCGGACGAGCTCGGCCCCCACGGCGTCAACGTGACGGTCATCCATCCGGGGCTCACCTGGACGGAGCGCATGCCGGAGCTGCTGGAGCGGCGCGCCGCCGAATGGGGCGTCTCCGTCGAGGAGGCGCGGGCGCGCATGGCGGAGGGGAACGCCATCCGCCGCATCGTGGACGCCAGCGAGATCGCGCACGTGGCGGCCTTCCTCGCCTCGCCCAAGTCCGCCGCCATCCAGGGCGACGCCATCGCCGCGGGCGGGGGCGCGGGCCGCGCCATCCACTACTGAGCGGCGCTACTCCGCGGTGGCCGAGTCGTCGATGTCGGTGTCCTCGGCGATCCGGAGCACGCCGCAGGCCACGCGCCCGCCCGCGCCCGCGTCCTCCCCGTAGGTGTCCGGCAGCGCGTGGATGATGACGGCCGAGCCGTCCGCGTCGAACAGCGAATGGGGCTCGCCCTCGTCCAGCGTGGCCGCGTCCGTGAAGACGTCGGCGCGCGCCCCGCCGTCGGCGTCGGCGTACAGGTTGGGCAGGTCGCCCGCGTGCCGGTCGGGGCCGTGGCGCGCGCCGTGGCTGGCGCCGGTGGGGTTGAAGTGATCGCCCGCGGCGGCGAAATCGGGCTCGCAGGAACCGGTCTCGTGGATGTGGAAGCCGTGGCCGCCCGGCGACAGGCCGCGCACGTCGGCGGCGATGATGAGGCCCTGCGGCCCCTGCTCGATCGTGACCGTCCCCAGCTCCGCGCCGTCCGGCCCGGCCATGCGCGCCACCGCAATCGCGCCCACGTCGCGCGGCGCGACGGCGGGCGGCACGGGCGCCGTGACGGTCACGATCCCGCTCCGCAGAAAGCGCCCCGACGCGCTCGGCGTGAGGGAGAGGGGCGCGTCGTCCGTGCGCCACTCGCCCCCCTCGGCGCGCGTGCTCAGATGGAGCCGCGAGCCGTCGGCGGCGCTCTGCCAGACCACCACCTCGACGCTGGCGGAGCGCTGCGACTGGGCGAAGGCGAATCCGCCGACCAGCGCGACGGCGAGCAGCGCCCCCAGCGCGGCGATGACGCGGTTCTTCACGGAACGCATGTGGCTACTCCTCCACCGCGATGGCCTCGACGGGGCAGACCTCGGCGGCCTGCCGCGCCTCCACGCGCAGGTCCTCGTCGTCGAGCGGATCGACCTGCACGACGGGGAAGCCCTCGCCGTCCACCTTGAAGAGCGCGGGGTGGTTGTAGTAGCACTCCCCGCTCTTCGTGCACTTCTTCAGATCGACGGTGACGCGCATGGCTTCGCCCCTAGTTGACGTCGAACTCGATCCACAGCTCCTCGGGGGTGCGGAAGCCGCCGGAGCCAGTGGCGGGGGAGGTGACGCCGGGATGGTCGCGGAACTTGGGCCGCGGGTTCTTCATGGCCTCGAAGAGGCGCGTGCTGGCGATGATGGCCTCCTGCCGCGCCATGGCGTAGCCCATGCAGAAATGCTGGCCCATGCCGAAGCCCAGGTGCCCGTGCTTGCCGTCCGCGTAGCGCCCGGAGCGCAGCTCGCGCCCCATGTGCAGGTCGTCGCGCAGGATGTCGAACGTGTCCGGATCCTTGAACACGCGCTCGTCGCGGTTGCCCGCCGCCAGGTACATGACGATGTTGGCGCGTTCGGGGATGACCTCGCCGTGAATCTCGATCTCGCGCGTGGTGTGCCGCCCCTGCGTGTGCACCACGGGGTCGTAGCGCATCATCTCCGTGAACACGTTGGTCCACAGCGAGGGGTCGCGCTTGACCTCGTGCTCGAACTGGTCGGGGCGCGTGTAGAGCATGTGGTACCACATGTTGGCGATGGCCTTCTCGGTGGTGTCGCCGCCCGCCGCCAGCAGCAGGGCGATGAAGCCCTTGATCTCGTCCGGGTTCATGCGCTGCCCGCGGAATTCGGCGTGCACGATGCGGGAGACGAGGTCCTCCGTGGGGTTGGCCTCGCGCTCGCGGATCATGGGGTCGAGGTAGGCCCACATCTCGTTGCGCGCCTGCAGCCCGCGCGCCAGGTGCTCGCCGCCGAAGCCCAGCCCCTCGATCAGGTGCTGGTACCAGCGCACGAAGGTGTCCTCGTCCTCCCGCGGCAGCCCCAGCATGTTGGAGATGACGCGGATGGGGAACTGGTTGCAGAACTGCCCCACCAGCTCCACCTCCCCCGTGCCCGCGAACGCCTCCGCCAGGTCGTCCGCCGACTTGCGGTAGACGTCCGGCACGAACTGCGCCAGCAGCTCCCGCGCGATCTGCTCGATGAAGGGCAGGAACGTCTGCAGGCGGTTGCCCACGAACTGGTCGGCCACCACGTTGCGCAGGAAGCGGTGCTCGTCGCTGTTGCCGTACTCCAGGATGTTCGGCCCGAACACGTGCCGCTTGCCGAACTCGTAGTCGCCCTTCGGGTCGTAGACGCCGCGGTCGAAATCGTCGTTGTTCTGGAACACGGCCACCACGTCGTCGTAGCGGCTCACCACCCAGTTGTTGTGGAACAGGTCCTGGTAGATGGGGTGGTGGTCGCGCAGCCGCTTGTAGAGCGGGAAGGGGTCGCGCCGGAACTCGGGGCCGTCGAACTCGCGCGGGTCGATGGCCAGCCGCAGCTGCTCCCGAATCGCCTCTTCCATGTTCACGGATTCCTCGGTGGCCGTCATCGCCTTGCCTCCTGCCCGCGGGCGCGCGGATGCTACCACGCGCCCGCCGCGAATCGCCGCCATTCTAGCGCGTTCCGCTGGCGGCGCGCCGCGCGAACGCGCACACTGCGCGCGATTCCCATCCCATCCGCAGGAGCGCTCCCCAATGGCCGTGACCGTGAACGTGACCTACCCCGCCGACGGCGTCGGCCTCATCGCCTTCTCCGACCCGCCCATGAACTTCGGCGGCGGCGAACTGGGCGCGCGCCTCCTCGACGCCATCGAGGAGGTCGAGGGCTCCGGCGCCAAAGTGTTCGTGCTCGCCTCCGACACGCCCGGCTACTTCATCGCCCACTGGCACCTGGGCGGCATCGTGGAGGCCATGGAGGGGCTGGCCGCCATCGGCAACGCCGCGCCCCCCTCCCGCAGGCCCTACGGCGCGAACCGCATGCTGTTCGAGCGCGTGGGCGACAGCCCCCTCGTCTCCATCGCCGCCAACAACGGCCAGGCCTGGGGCGGCGGCGCCGAGCTCTCCTGGGGCTGCGACCTGCGCATCGCCGCCGAATCCGCCACCTACGGCCAGCCCGAGGTGGCCATCGGCATCCCCCCCGGGGCGGGCGGCTGCACCCGTCTCGCGCGCCTCATCGGCCCCGCCAAGTGCCTCGAAATGATCCTCGACGGCCGCCCGATCACGGCCCGCGAGGCGCTGGCGCTGGGCGCCATCAACAAGGTCGTGCCCGACGACGAGCTGCGCGCCGAGGCCATCGCCTGGGCCGCCCACATCGCGCAGTGGCCCGCCTTCAGCCTCGCCGCCTGCAAGCAGAGCTTCGTGGAGGGCCGCGACCGCGACATTTACGACGCGCGCCGCAACGAGCAGTTCATCTTCGGCAACACCGCCCGCCGCGCCGACGCCATCGAGATCATGAAGGCGGCGCAGGCGCGCTACGACGCGGGCATGGACTCCTACGACGCCCTCGGCATCCCGCGCGACTAGTTGACGCGCCCGCGTCGCTTTTCGTACCGTCACCGCATGACCGCCGACGCCCCCTCCGGCCTGATCGCGCCCGACCTGGAGGAGCGCCTCGCGCGCTTCGCCCCCGAGGTGCGCGAGGTCGTGGCCGGCATGCACGGGGCGCTCTGGCGCGAGCTGGACGCGGACCTGCTGGAGCTCTGCCGCCTGCGCATCGCCACGCTGCAGGGCGACGCCGCCGAGCTGGCCCGCCCCGCGCCCGCCGCCTCCCTCCCGCCGGAGAAGGCGGCGGCCGTGCGCGACTGGCCCGCCTCGCCCCTGTTCGACGGACGCGAGCGCGCCTGCCTCGCCTTTACCGAGCAGTTCGTGGCCGACGTGGCGGGCGTCACGCAGGCCGACGCGGACGCCCTGCTGGAGCACCTGTCGCCCGCCGGGGCGCGCGCCTTCGTGAGCGCCCTGCTCGCCCTCGACCAACACCAGCGGCTGGCGCTGGGCCTGCGCACGGTCCTCGCGCCCGAAGGAGAACCCGCATGACCGCCATCGTCCGCGAACGCCGCCTGCCCGACCCCGCCGCGGGGGAGCGCCCCGTCGCGCCCGCCCTCGGCAGGGCCATCGGCGTCTACCAGGACGCCGTCATGCGCCTCGGCGGGCTCGACCCCGTCACCACCGAGCTGGTGCGGCTGCGCTGCGCCCGCCAGCACCAGTGCCACACCTGAATGTCCCTGCGCCTGGGCGTCGCCCGGGACAACGGCCTCGACGAGGACATGGCCGCCAAGATCGACCGCTACGAGGAGAGCGACCTGCCGGAGCGCCACAAGGTCGCGCTGCGCCTCACCGACGCCTTCGTGACCATGCCCGGCGCCATCGACGCGGAACTGCGGAAGCAGGCGCGCGCCCACTTCACGGAGGCGCAGCTGGTGGAGCTGATGCTGGACATGTCGAAGTGGAGCACGCAGAAGCTGTCCGTCGCCTTGGGCACGGACGACCCCATCGACGCGGAGAAGCTGAGCATCCTCAACTTCGACGAGGCGGGCGCGGTCGTCTGGGGCGAGCGCCTCGACGACGCCTACGTCCCCGCCGAGCAGCCCGCGCGCGCTGGGGTGCGGCGGGGGTGATGTACCACGGCGACAGGTGCCGCACGCGCACCTACCCCACGACTTGCCCCACTTGCTACGCGGACGTGTTCTACTTCTCCTGCGACTGCGGGTCGAAGGTCTTCTTCGAGGCGCTTGGAGATCCGTGGCCGCAGCACCGTTGCGGCGACCACATCACGTATGAGCGCGTTATCGAGGTCGTGGGCGGCAAGGAGGCCCTTGCCCGTGGTCTCAAGGCGTCGATGACGACGCTGCGTATCGAGCGCACGTATGCGCACCGCGTTCGGAGGGCTGCCCGCGGGCCGAAGCCGCTGCAGCCGCGGATCAATCGCCAGATTCCCTACAAGGGCCTGAAGGCGGACGAGACGGGCATTGTTCGCGAGTTCATTCCCACCGTGGACCTGTACCGGCGTTTTGATGTCCCCGCAACGGCTATGGGCGCGGCGCTCCTTGGGGAGCTGGGGAAGGGGCAGTTCGACCAGCTCACCATGCATGCGGGCGCGCTGGGCGATGAGGACGACTTCAGCTTCACGTTCTTCATCGAATCTTCCCTGCGCGCATCTGCCGGGATTGGGAAGGGCAACCTCGTCCGCTGCTTTCTGCGTGGCGTTGCCGTTCCCGATCAGGAACCCGTCTGGCGCTGCGATGACATTGAGGTTATCGGCTAGCGCCCAACCGACCACTGATCACCGACCACCGGCCACCGATCACCCGCCACCCGGCCTCGGCAGGCGTCCGGCCACGGCGAAGAGCAGCGCCGACAGGCCCAGCACCGCCGCGAACATCACCAGTGCCCAGTCGTAGGCCCCGGTGGCGTCGTAGATCGCGCCCGCCGCGGGCGGGCTGATGATCTGGCCGCTCGTCTCCACCACCGCCACGATGCCGAGGATGGAGGCGAAGTGGGCCACGCCGAAGGCGCGCGTGAGCAGCAGCGGCTCGATCATGGGGCCGCCGCTGGAGCCCACGATCCAGAAGGCCACGAAAACGGCCACGCCCGCCGCGTTCCCGCCCGTGGCCAGCAGCGCCAGCATGGCGCAGGCGAGCGTGCCCGTGACCACCACCGCCGCCGCCTCGATGCTGGGAATGCGGTCGGACAGCCAGCCGAAGGCGAGGCGGCTGAACATGCCCCCGCCCGCCGCGATGGAGAAGAAGTTGGCCGCCCACGTGCCCGAATAGCCCACCGACTCGTAGTAGGGGATGCCGTGCGTCATCCAGCCGAACATGCCGAAGAAGAAGGCCATCAGCGCCGCCGAGATCACCCAGAAGAGGGGCGTGCGCAGGGCCTCCCGCGCGGTCACGCCGGTCAGCCCCGCGGCGGTCGCGGGCGGTGCCCCCGAGCTTGCCGCGTCGCCGTCCAGTTCCGCGCCCACGTCGGCGGGGTGGTCGCGCACGAGGAAGAGGCAGAGGGGCGTGAAGAGCACGGTGAGGGCGATGCCCACGGCCACGAACGAGCCCTGCCAGCCGAAGGCGTCGATGGCGATGCGCATGAGGGGCACGACCACGAAGCCCCCCAGCGAGAAGCCCATGGCGAGGATGCCCACGGCCAGCCCCCGCCGCCGCGCGAACCAGTACGAGATCAGCGTCTGGAAGGGGATGAAGAACATCATCTGGCGGAAGACGGCGTTCACCGACTGCCACGAGTACCACTGCCACAGCTCGCTGGTGGTGGCCAGCAGCAGGTAGCTGGCGGCGGTCAGGATGGCGCCGATGAAGATGATGCGGCGCGGGCCGTACCGCTCGATCCAGCGCCCGATGAACGGCGCCGCCAGCCCGCTCGCCGCCAGCCCCAGGGAGAAGCCGTTGGACACCTCGAAGCGCGACCACGCGAACTCGCCCTCCAGCGGCTCAATGTAGAGGCCGAAGGACCAGAAGGACGTGCCCGCCGTGAGCGCCACGGCCACGACCGACCCGGCCAGCAGCCACCAGCCGTGCCAGGCGTGGCGCATCCGCCGCCAGTGGCGGGCCAACGCGGACGGACGCGGAAGGCGGCGGATCAGGTTAGGCGTCGGGCAGGGCCACCGTGGCCGTGCCCTCCAGCGCGGGCGTCTCGCCCTCGCGCGCCAGCCACACCTCGCAGTCGGCCAGCCGCTCGCCGCCCTCCTCGCGCACGGCGGTCACGCGCCCGCCCGCGGTCACGCGGTCGCCGTCCAGCACCACCTTGGGGAAACGCATGGTGACGCGGCGCACGCTCGCCGGCCCCGCCCAGTCCATGAGCATGTTGAGGATGTAGCCGAGGCCGAGCGGCCCCTGGTTGATGGTGCGTTCGCCCAGCCCGAAGGGGAGCGCGGCCACGGCCTCGCGGTCCCAGTGCACGGGGTTGGGGTCGCGCAGGATGGCCGCCATCGTGCGCATCCGCTCCGGGCGCACGCTCTCCATCACCCACTCCGGAATGGCGTCGCCCGGCTTCGCGTTCACGCCGACCTCCGGTAGGTCCAGGTGATGGTGGAGACGGCGGCGGGCGCGCCCTCCGGCTCGCGCAGCTCGAAGCGGAACTGGATGCGGTCGTACACGCCCCGCGGGGCGCCGCGCAGCGCCCCCTCACGCCGCCCCGCCTCCGTCACGCGCCCGCGCACGTCGTACGCCACCTCCTCGCGCAGGGGCCGCAGGATCTCCCAGTCGTAGCTCTCGATGCCGATGGAGAAATCGGACTCCGCCCTGCCCAGCGCGAACATGCCCGCGATGGACGTGCCCGCGCCGAGGATGGGCATGTGGAAGAGGACGGCGGGATGGGCCAGCCCGTCCGGCAGCGGCTCCGAGCCCGTGCACTCCGTCAGCAGGAAGTTCTCCCAGTGGGCGATGGTGTACGTCCCGCCGGGGAACTCGTGCCCGACCAGCGCCTCGATCTCGGCGACGGACGGCGCGGGCGCGCTCACGCGAACCGCTCCATCAGGCGCGCGCGCGCCTCCATCTTCGGTAGCACTTCCTCGGGGGGCGCGGGCGGCAGCGCGAACACGACGCGCTCCACGCCCGCCCGCGCGTGCGCCTCGATGCGCGCCGGGTCGCTCCCCACGCCGAAGAGGGAGACCGGCAGGGGGCCGCGTCCCGCCTCCGCCGCCAGCTCGTTCAGGCGGGCGATGGGCTCGGCGAAGCTGTCGCGCGCGCGCCCGTCGATGGGCATCCAGCCGTCGCCGTAGCGCGCCACGCGCCGCAGCGTGTTCGGCCCGTCGCCGCCGATGAGCACGGGCGGGCCGGGCCGCTGGATGGGCTTGGGCCACTGCCAGATGGGGTCGAAATCGACCAGCTCGCCGTGGTACTCGGCCTCGTCTTCGGTCCAGATGGCGCGCATGGCCTCGACCGTCTCGCGCATCCGCCGCCAGCGCCGCTTCGGGTCCGTCCCGTGGTTCTCCATCTCCTCGAGGTTCCAGCCGCCGCCGATGCCGAAGAGCAGCCGCCCGCCGGAGAGGAAGTCGACGCTCGCCACTTCCTTGGCCAGCGTGATGGGGTCGCGCTCGATGACGAGGCAGATGCCGCTGCCCACCAGCAGGCGCTCGGTGGCCGCCGCCGCCGCGGTCAGCGCCGCGAACAGGTCGATCGTGTGCCAGTACTCGCGCGGCAGGTCGGGGCCGCCCGGCCAGGGCGACTTCCGGCTGGCGGGGATGTGCGTGTGCTCGGGGAAGAAGAGCGACTCGAAGCCGTGCGCCTCCGCCTCGCGCGCCAGCTCGCCCGGCGTGATGGCGTAGTCGGTGGGGAACATGGTGACGCCGAACTTCATGCGCCGCAGGGTAGCGCGTCCGCGCCGCGCCCGCTACGGCACCAGCACCAGCTTGCCCACCACCTCGCGGTCCAGCACGCGCCGCAGGAAGCGGGGGCCGTCGGCCAGCGAGCCGGTTTCGATGACGGGCGCGGGCAGCCGTCCGTCCGCGAGCATGGCGAACACGTCCGCCGCCGACTCGCGCATGCGCCCGATGCGGTTGGCGCGGTAGTGCATGAGCACCATGCCCAGGGCGCTGCGGTTCTTGATCAGCAGGTGGTTTCCCTTGAATTGCGGCACCGCGCCGCCCGCGAACCCGGCCACGACGTACCGTCCGCCCCAGTCGAGGCTGCGGAAGGCCGCTTCGCCTTGCGCGCCCACGGGATCGACGACCACGTCGACGCCGCGCCCGCCGTTGGCCGCGAGCGTGGCCTCGCGCAGGTCCTCGGCGGCGTAGTTCACGAGGTGGCGCGCGCCCGCGGCTTCGGCGGCGGCGAGCTTGGCGGGGCTGCTGGCCGCCGCCGTCACCTCGCCGCCGAGCGCCGCCGCCACGGCCACCGCCGCCAGCCCCACGCCGCTGCCCGCGCCCAGCGCCAGCACGCGCTCGCCCGCCTCCAGCCGCGCCTCCCAGGCGAGGCAGATGTGGGCCGTGAGGTATGCCGAGAGCGCGCCCGCCGCCACCTCCGGCGCGATGCCGTCGGGCAGGGGGAAGCACTCGCTGGCCAGCGCCGTGGCGCGCTCCGCGTGGCCGCCGTCGTGGAGCAGCGCGGCCACGCGCTGGCCGGCGGCGAGGCCATCCACGCCCGCCCCCACCGCCGTCACCCGTCCCGCCGCCTCCATGCCCGGCGCGAAGGGCGGCTCGTGCTCGGTCTGGTGCTTCCCTTGCACGAAGAGCGCGTCGGCGAAGGAGACGCCCGCCGCCTCCACGGCGATGCCGACCTCGCCCGCGCCCACGGGCGGCTCCGGCAGCTCGCCCAACCGCAGCCCCTCCGGCTCCCCCAACTCGTGGCACACGACCGCGCGCATCGCGCCCCACCTTACCGCGAAGCGGCGGGCGCGTATCATCGCGCACGGAGGAAGCCCATGCCGGATGTCATCGTCGAGCGCCACGACCGCGTGCTGCTGCTGCGCCTCAACCGCCCGCAGCGCATGAACGCCATGGGCGGCTCGCTCATGCGCGAGCTGCTCGACGCCTTCGCGGAGGGCGTGCGCGACGACGCCGTCGGCGCCTTCGTGGTCACGGGCGAGGGCCGCGCCTGGTGCGCCGGGGCCGACCTGGAGGACGCGGGCCAGCGCCAGGAAAGCGGCGAGGCCCCCGCCCGCCCGCAGGAGCTGGACACGCTCGGCCCGGGGCGCTCCATCCTCGCCATCCACGGCTGTGGCAAGCCCACCATCGCGGCGGTGAACGGCGCGGCCGTGGGCGGCGGCTTCGGCCTCTGCGGCGCCTTCGACCTGCGCATCGCCAGCGAACGCGCGCGCTTCGGCACGATCTTCATCAAGCGCGCGCTGGCCGCCGACTTCGGCCTGTCCTGGTTCCTGCCGCGCATGGTGGGGGCGGAGCGCGCCGCCGAGCTGTTCTACAGCGGGCGCATCGTGGAGGCCGACGAGGCGCTGTCCATGGGCATCGTCTCGCGCGTCGTGCCCCACGAGCGGCTGGTGGAGGAATCGCTGGCCTTCGCCGCGCAAGTGGCGAACCAGCCCCCCACCGCCCTCGCCTACACGCGCCGCATGTTGCGGCACGCGCAGTGGGCCACGCTGGAACAGCACCTCGAATTCGAGTGGCCGCTCCAGCGCCAGCTGCTGCGCGGGCCCGAGTTCGCCGAGGCCGTGGCCGCCTTCCGCGAGAAACGCGAGCCCGACTTCCGCGCGCGGGATTAGGCGGGCGCCACCCAGGTCGGGTGCGTGCGGTCGATCCAGGTGCGCGCGAAGCGATCCTGATAGCTCTCGCCCGCGTCCACTGGGAAGAGCTGCACGTAGGGCATGAAGAGCGTCACCACGTCCTCGCTGACGAGGTTGACGCCCACGTTCAGGTCCAGCAGGTGGCGCTGCACGTCGTAGCCGATCTCCTGGCGGCGGTCGGACGACATCTCCGCGCGCTGCTCGCCGATGAGGGCGTCGAGCTCGTCGTCGCGCAGGGCGAAGGTGTTGGCCGTGCCCTCGCTGTGGAAGTACGGGTAGAGCCAGTCGTCGAGGTCGATCCAGCCGTTGTCGAAGCCCGCCGCCCACGGCGCCTCGCCCGCCACCAGCCGCCGCGCGAGCGTTTCGATGGAGACGGCGCTGACGGTCACGTCGAGGTCGAGGGCGGCGGCCAGCTGGTCGCGGATGAGCCCGCCCATGCCCAGCGTGCGCTCCACGTTCTCCGTGACCAGCAGCTCGATCTCGTCGGGCAATCCAGCCTCCGCGCGGTAGGAGTCGAGGGCCTGGCGGGCGTCCGCCAGATCGAGGGCGCGCCCGCCGCTGCCGGGGCGGTAGCCGGGCGCTTCGGCCAGCTCCGTCTGGGGCAGCGACCAGCGCCGCACCGCCGCGCTGATCCACGGGTTGAGCGTGCCCGCGCCGCTGAAGAAGCGGTCCAGCAGCTCGCGCCGGTCGATGGCCGCCGTCAGCGCCAGCCGCAGGCGCGGGTCGCGGTAGGGCGGCAGCGCCGAGAGGAAGCGCATGCCGTAGAACTGGGCGATGGCGGAGCGCGCCTCGCGCAGGTCGGGCAGGCGGCGCTTCAGCTCCCGCGCCTGCTGGAAGCCCGCCACCACGGCGTCCAGCCGGTTCGTGCGCAGGTCCGCCTCCAGCTCGTCCACGGGGCGCGGCTGCACCACGGACACGCCGTCGAGGAAGGGGCCGTCGTCGGGGCCGTGCCAGGCGTCGTTGCGCACCACGCTGGCGAACGTCCCCTCCGACCACTCCACCCAGCGGAAGGGGCCGCTGCCGGGCTGGCGGTGCCGCGTGAGCCCCTCCGCCCGCTCGATCTCCGGCGGCAGCACGAACCCCTCCGTGGAGGCGAAGCGCGCCAGCGTCCCCGCGAAGGGCTCCGCCGTGCTGGCCGTGAGCGTCAGGTCGTCGGGCGCCTCGGCGGACTCGATCGGATCCCAGCGCGCGCTGCGCGGGAAGACGGAGGAGGCCCCCAGCCGCTGCCGTTCGATGCTGAAGAGCGCGTCGCGCGCGGTCACGGGCCGCCCGTCGGGGGGCGCGCCCGCGTGCCAGCGCGCCTCCGGGTTGAGGCGGAAGACGTAGGTGAGCTCGTCCGGCTGTTCGGGCAGGCCGAGGGCGAGGTCCGGCCCCAGCCGCCCGTCCACCTGGCTCTCGTAGGTGAGCAGGCGGCTGTAGACGAGCGCTTGCTGCCCCAGCAGCGTGGCCGAGACGGAGCGGTGGGGGTCGAACTGCCCGTCGCTGTAGAGGGCGGCGGCGTAGCGCAGCGCCCCGCCGTGGCGGCTGTCCTGCGGGGGCCGCTCGGGCCAGGGCGCGGGCGTGCTCGGGTAGACGGGGAACGCCTCCGCGTCGTCGGGCGGCGCGTCCGGCACCTCGGCGGCGGGCGCGGGCGCGCCGCCGTCGCCGCAGCCGAGCGCCGCCAGTCCCGCCGCTCCCGCGGACGCCCCCAGCGCGCCGAGGAACCACCGCCGCCCGTGCCGTCGCCGCTCCCGCGCGCGCGCCATACGTACTATCCTTGCCCGCGGGGAGCGCCGCCGCGCGCACGGGGCCGCGCTCCGGGAGGTGCGTCATGCCCGATCGACTGAGCGACGAAAGCATCGGCGAGGCCCTGGCGGGGCTGCCCGGCTGGAGCGGGGACGGCGACGCCATCCGCAAGACCTTCCGCCTCGACGACCACATCGCCGCCATGGGCTTCGTCACGCGCGTGGCCATGGCCGCCGAGGTGATGAACCATCACCCCGAGCTGACCATCGTCTATGCCACCGTCGACATTCGTCTGAGCACGCACGACGCGGGCGGCGTCACGCGGCTCGACGTCGATCTGGCGGGCCGCATCGAGCACTACGCCTAGCCCCCGTCCGAGGCTTCCGCTCAGGAGGCGCCGATGGCGTCCTGGGCCGTCTTCGCCCGCTTCACGAGCGCGATCTCCTGATCCGTGAGCGTTTCCAGCGGCTTCAGGATCTCGTCCCGCAGCGGGAAGATGTGCACGGAGTCCCAGCCGCACACGTCCTCGCAGAGGCGGCAGCCGGTGCACTTCTTCTCGTCCACCGTGCTCACGCCGAAGAAGTCGTCCACGCGGTCGGTGTGCTGCAGGCTGAGCGCGTCGAAGGGGCAGATGTTGATGCACAGCTCGCAGCCGGAGCCGATGCACTTCTCCTCGATGACGACGGCCTTGGGCCACTCGTTCTTCTTGATCGACTTCGTCACGTCGCCCAGCCCGTCGAGGATGGCCTCGGGCGGGCAGACCACGCCGCAGGCCCCGCAGTCGATGCAGAGGGTGGGGTCGATCACGTGCAGCTCGTTGCGCGAGCCCGTGATCGCGTTCGTGGGGCAGCGCTTCGTGCAGGCCGTGCAGCCGATGCACGTCTCGATGATGCTGTAGGACATCGCCCCTCCGCGCGGACCGTCCGCGCCCCCCAATCCTAGGCGCGCCGTCGGGCGTCCGCAAGCGCGGGGGCGAAGCGCCGCCGGTGCCGCTATACTGCGCCGCCGAAAGGAGCCTCTCCATGAGTCTGCTCGATCGCATCCTCCGTCCTGCCCGCATCGCCGCCGCCCACTGCGACGGTCCCTGCGGCGTCTACGATCCCGCCTCCGCGCGCATCGCCGCCGAGGCCGTCCTCTCCATGGCCAAAAAGCTGGTCGCCCTCGAGGGCGACGGCCTCGCCGCGGAGAACACGCGCGGCCGCTACATCGCCATCAAGGAGGAGCAGGCCCAGCTGGCCAAGCAGGAGCTGCTCATCCTCTGGACCGACTACTTCAAGCCGCCGCACCTCGAGGCCAACCCCGACCTGCACGCCACCTTCTGGAACGCGGCCAAGCTCTGCTCGCAGAACAAGGTCGAGGTGAACGTGGAGGCCGCGCAGGCGCTGGTCGACGCCATCCGCGAAATCCACGACGTCTTCTGGGCCTCGAAGAACCGCGACGACGTCCCCTTCTACACCGCCGGCTAGGCGCGTCGCCGCCCTCGCGCTGGCGGGGGCGGGCGCGACGGCCCTGCTCGCGTTCGCCCGCTGGCGTTTCGCCCGCTACGCGGTGACGGGCGCGAGCATGGCGCCCGCGCTCGCCCCGGGCGACTACCTCGTCGTGGACCGGCGGGCCTACGCGCGCCGCGCGCCCGCGCCGGGCGAGGTCGTGGTGGCGCGCGACCCGCGCGATGCGTCGCGCGAGATCGTGAAGCGCGTGGCCGCGGCCTCCGCGGGGGGCGTCGAGCTGCGCGGCGACAACGCGACGGCCAGCAGCGACAGCCGCGTCTTCGGCCCCGTGCCGCGGACGGCCATCGTCGGGCGCGCGGTCTGGCGCTACTGGCCGCGCGGGCGCTTCGGCCCCGTGCCCGCGCGCGCCAGCTGGGCCAGCACGAGCGCGTCCGTGGGGAAGGCCAGCGGCGGCGGCTCGGCGGGATCGAAATAGGCGGTCTCGCTCAGCTCGCCGTCGGCGGGGAAGGGGTCGCCGCGCGCGTCCTCGGCGGCGAACCAGATGCCGACCGTGAGCCGCTCGGGGTCGTGGAAGTTGGAATGGACGGCCAGCGGTTCGCCCGCGCGGGCGCGCACGCCGGTCTCCTCCAGCAGCTCGCGCTCGGCGGCGGCGCGCACGTCCTCGCCCCATTCCACGGAGCCGCAGGGGATGCACCACGCGCCCGCGCCCCAGCCCACCGCGCGCCGCCCCAGCAGCACGCGCCCGTCGCCGTCGCGCACGACGATGGCGACGCCCGCCGCGGGCCGCCGCTTCGCGCTCACGCACGCCTCCGCATGGGGCGAGTCTACGCGTGAGCGCCTTGCCGAGCGCCCGCGCCCGCTCGATACTTGGGCGGGGGTGCCGCGTGAGCCAGCCCGCCCACCGTCGCTGCCCGGCCTGCGGCGTCGCGTTCCTCGCGAACGAGGCCGTGCTGCAGTGCTCGGGCTGTCGCGCCCTCCACCATCCCGCCTGCTGGGTCGAGCGCGACGGCTGCGCCACGCCGGGCGCGCACGAGGGCCAGCCCCTGCCGCTCGCCTTCCGCGGGGGGCCGTCCCCCGCGCCCGCGCCGTCCCCCAGGCCCGCGCCGCCGCCCGCGCGTCCGGCGGCGATGCGCGCGCCGCCGCGGATGGAGGGCGCCCGCGCGCCCGCGCGACGGCCCGCCGACATCGGCGTCCTCGGGCGCGCCCCGCGCTCGCGCGGCTGGCTGCTGCGCTACTGGTACGTGCCCGCGGGCCTGCTGCTGGCCGCCGCCATCGCCCTCGGCATCGTCTGGGGCGTCGAGCAGTTCGGGGGCGGCGGCGATCCCGCGCCCGCCGCCGCCACGCCGACCGCGACGCCCGCAGCCACGCCCGCTTCGACGCCGGCCGCCACGCCCACGCCCGTCTCCACGCCGACGGCCACGCCCACGCCCTTGCCGCCGCGTTTCGCCGCGGGCGCGGGCGCGATCGTGGCGGGCACGGACAGCTGTCTCAACATTCGCGCCAGCGCCCGCATCGACGCCGCCGTCATCGACTGCGTGGCCGACGGCGTGGAGGTGACGGTGCTGGAGGGCCCGGTGGCGGCCAGCGGTTTCAACTGGTGGCTGGTGACCGCGCCCGAGGGCAACGGCTGGGCGGCGGGCATCTACCTGGAGAAGCCCTGAGGCGGGGCGCCCGTGCGGGCCTCAGATGGCCGCGAGGATGCCGACCAGGGCGGTGATGGCGGCCACGCCCGCCACCACGGCGGTGAGGGTCCAGCGGACCATGCGCTCATTCCCGCGCGCGATCTCGGTGTGCAATTCGGCGAGCCGTGCGTTGAAACGGCCATCCATCGCGCTGATGTCGGCCCGGACCTCGGCGATCTGCGTGTTGAGATCGGCCCGCACCTCGGCGATCTGCGCATTGAAGTCGGCCTTGACCTCGGCGATCTGCGCGTTGAAGCGGCCATCCATCGCGCTGATGGCGGCCCGGACCTCGGCGATCTGCGTGTTGAACCGGCTCTCCATCGCGCTGACGTCGGCCCGCACCTGGGCGATCTGGACATCGAGCTTGCTTTCCAGCTTGACGACATCCGCCTTGACCTCGGCAATGTCCCCCTTGACCTGGGCGATCTGGACGTCGAGCTTGCTTTCCAGCCTGGCAAAGTCCGTCCTGAGATCGGCGACCTCTTCCCGCACCTCGGCGATTCGCGTCTCGACCCGGCCCTCCAGCCGCGCCTGGCGCGTCTCCATCCCGTGCTCGAGCGCGGCCAGCGCATTGCGCACCGCCTCGACGTCGCCCCAAGTCGCGGGGCTGCCGTAGTCCCGAACGGGATCGCTCGACTGTTCCGCTGCCGCCATGCCGGTCCTTTCGCGCCCTGGTTGCGGGGGATGCTACCACGTGAAGCCGCGGCGGGCTGGCGTCAGGCGAGGCGCTCGCGCAGGCGCGCCATGGCGATGGCCGCCGCCGCCGCCTCCTCGCCCTTGTTCCCCTGCGCGCCGCCCGCGCGCTCCAGCGCCTGCTCGGCGTTCTCGCAGGTGAGCACACCGAAGGCGACGGGCACGCCCGTGTCCTGCCCCGCGCGCATGAGCCCGGCGGCGGCCTGCGCGGCGATGTGCTCGTAGTGGCCGGTTTCGCCGCGGATGACGGCGCCGAGGGCCACCACGGCGTCGAAGCGCCCCGACTCCGCCGCCCAGCGCGCCGCCGCCGGCACCTCGAACGATCCCGGCGCCCAGGCCACCGTCACGTCGCCGTCGCGCACGCCCCGTTCGCGCAGCCCCGCGCGCGCGCCGTCCAGCAGCTTGCGCGTGACGAACTCGTTCCACTGCGCCACCACGACGCAGACGCGCAGCCCCTCGCCGTCGCTCTCCGGGGCGATCTCGTTCACGCGCGCTCCCCGTCCGCCGCCGCCTCGGGGGCGTCCAGCCGGTCGAGCAGGTGGCCCATGCGCGTGCGCTTCGTTTCGAGGTAGTTGATGTTGAACTCGTTGGGCGCGGTCTCCAGGGGCACGCGCTCCACGATCTCGAGGCCGTAGCCCTCCAGCCCCGCGAGCTTGTCGGGGTTGTTGGTGAGCAGCCGCAGCTTCCGCACCCCCAGGTCCAGCAGCATCTGCATGGCGATGCCGTAGTCGCGCCCGTCGGCGGGGAAGCCGAGGGCGAGGTTGGCGTCCACCGTGTCCAGCCCGCCGTCCTGCAAACGGTAGGCGCGCAGCTTGTTGTGCAGGCCGATGCCGCGCCCCTCCTGCCGCAGGTAGAGGAAGACGCCCCCCCGCTCGCCGATCATGCGCAGGGCGAGGTCCTTCTGCTCGCCGCAGTCGCAGCGCAGGGAGTGGAGCACGTCGCCGGTGAAGCACTGGTCGTGCACGCGCACGAGCACGGGGCGGTCGGGATCGATGTCGCCCTTCACCACCGCCACCTCCTCCTCGGGGGCGTAGCGCGCCTGGTAGGCGATGATGGTCATCTCGCCCGCGGACGTGGGCAGCGCCGTCTCGGCCACGCGCTTCACCAGCCGCTCCGTCTTCAGGCGGTGGCGGATGATGTCGTTGGTGGTCAGGATCTTGAGGCCGTGGCGGCGGGCGAAGCGGCGCAGTTCGGGCATGCGCGCCATCTCCCCGTCGCCCTTCATGATCTCGCAGATGACCGCCGCCGGGCGCATGCCCGCCAGACGGCAGAGGTCCACGCTGGCCTCGGTCTGGCCCGCGCGCACGAGCACGCCCCCCTCGCGCGCGCGCAGGGGGAACATGTGGCCCGGCCGCACGAGGTCCTCGGGGCGCGTCGCCGGGTCCAGCAGCACCTGCACGGTGCGCGCGCGGTCGGCGGCGCTGATGCCCGTGGACACGCCCGTGCGCGCCTCCACGGAGACGGTGAAGGGCGTGCCGAACTGCGAGTCGTTGCGCCGCTCGTCCACCATCATGGGCAGCTTCAGCTCGTCCGCCCGCTCCGCCGTGAGGGGCATGCAGATCAGCCCCCGCGCGTAGCGCGCCATGAAGTTGATCGTCTCCGCCGTCACGCACTCGGCGGGGATGGTGAGGTCGCCCTCGTTCTCGCGCCCCTCGTCGTCGGCGATGATGACGAACGTGCCCCGCCGGTACTCCTCGATCGCCTCCTCCACGCCGATGGTCACGCCGTCGCCGCTCATGCCCGCTCCCCCAAGCGCTCCTCCACGAACTGCTCGACGTAACGCGCGAGGATGTCCGTCTCCAGGTTCACGCGCGCGCCCGCGCCGCGGCTTTCCAGCGTGGTGTGCTCGCGCGTGTAGCGCACCAGCGAGACCGTGAGCGAGGCCGCGTCCTTCGCCACCACCGTGAGGCTCACGCCGTCGATGCAGACGGGCCCCTTGACCGCCACGTAGCGCAGCAGGTCGGGCGGCGCGGCCACGCGCGCCAGCAGGGCGTCGCCCTCCGGCGTGAGCGACAGCACCTCGCCCACGCCCTCGGTCACGCCGCGCACGATGTGCCCGCTGAGGCGGTCGGCGGGGCGCACGCTGCGCTCCAGGTTCACGCGCTCGCCCGCGCGCAGGTCGCCCAGCGCCGAGCGCCGGTACGTCTCCGGCATGAGGTTGGCGGCGAAGGCGTCGCCCTCCAGCTCGGCCACGGTCAGATCCACACCGTTGATGGCGATGGAGTCGCCCAGCGCGGCGTCGCCCGTGACCAGCGGGGCGCGGACGCGGAGGCGCCCCTCGCCGCTTTCGAGCACCGTGCCCAGCTCCTCGATGATGCCGGTGAACATCCCGTCCTCGCGCGCTTCGGGGATGACGGGAGGCGGCGTGCGGCCGGACGCGCCGGGCGCTCGCCCTTCGTTCTCTCCCATCCGGACTGTGACCGTCGGCCCCGGAATCGCGCCGGGTCAATCCGCCTGGGCGGAGTCGCGGGCTTTCACCGCCGGTGAGGATTTTCACCTCGCCCCGAGAACGTCCCCCTGATCGTCCGCATCCGCGCGGGCGTTGTCAAGGAGCGCCCAGCCCGGCGCGCGCCGCCAGCGCCACGAGCACGTCGTAGGCGGCGCAGGCGTCGGCGAGGGCGCCGTGTTCGCCCATGCGCCCGATGCCGAGGCGGTCAGCCACGTGCCCCAGGTTGAAGCGCTCCACCTCGCCCGCGCCCAGCCGCTTGCGCGCGATGCGCTGGATGTCGAGCGCCGTCTCCGCGAAGGGCCAGTCCACGCCCGTGCGGCGCGCCGTCTCGGCCAGGAAGGCCATGTCGCTCGGGATGCCCCAGCCCGCGATGGTCGCGCCCCGCCCCAGCTCCGCCAGCCGCGCGAACGCCTCCTCCAGGCCGATGGCGTCGCGCCACTCCCGCGGCGCGTAGCCCGCCACCTTGAGCGAGGCCGGGTTGGCCGTGCCGATGTGCAGCGGGCGCACGCGCGACCCCCACGCCTCCTCCTCGGGGAAGCCCGGGGCGAGGGCCGCGCGCACGCCCCCGACGTCGATCACCTCGTGCTCGCGCGGGTTGGGCCCGCTCATCTCCAGGTCGACCACGAGCAGGGGGCCGTCGGGCGGCGCCGCGGGCCGCTCGGCGCCCTCGCGCAGCGCGCCCGTCTCCGTGAGCGCGCGCAGCCCCGGGCGCAGGAATTCCGCCAGCGCCTCCATGCCGCGAGCCTACCGCATCGCGCTACACTCGCGCGCCGCGTGCGGTAGGATGGCGGCATGTCCGATCCTTCCGATGAGGCCCGGCGCTTCTTCGCCGAGCGCTACGGCATCGATTCCGCCCGCATCTCCGAACTGCTTGGCGCGGCCCTCGCGCGCGGGGGCGACTTCGCCGAGCTCTTCTTCGAGCACCGTACCAACGGGGCCATCACGCTTGACGACCAGCGCGTCAAGTCCGCCACGCGCGGCGTGGAGCAGGGCGTGGGCGTGCGCGTGGTGCGGGGCGAAAGCATCGGCTACGCCTACACGGAGTCGCTGGACGCGGCGGCCATGCGGCGGGCGGCGGAGACGGCCTCGCGCATCGGCGCGGGCGGCGGCGAGCCTCCCCGCGCCCTCGACGCCACCCCCGGCGGGGCCTCCGAGAGCCGCTACGGCGAGGACGCCCTGCTCGGAGACGCGCCCGCCGCGGAGAAGGTGGCGCTGCTGGAACGGGCCGACCGCGCCGCGCGCGCCTTCGACCCCAGCATCGCGCGCGTGGAGGCCAGCGTGGCGGACGAGCGCAAGGTGGTGCTGGTGGCGCGCAGCGACGGCCAGCTGCGCGGCGACGCCCAGCCCCTCATGCGTTTCAACGTGATGGCCCTCTCGCAGCGCGGCGAGAGCCGCCAGACGGCCCGCACGGGCGGCGGCGGACGCCTCGGCATGGAGTACTTCGAGCGCGTGCCGCCGGAGGAGACGGCCCGCGAGGCCGCGCGCCAGGCCGTGCTCCTGCAGGACGCCGTGGACGCCCCCGCGGGCGAGGTTCCGGTGGTGCTGGCCGCGGGCGACAGCGGCATCCTCCTGCACGAGGCCATCGGCCACGGCCTCGAGGCCGACTTCAACCGCAAGGGCACCAGCAACTACACGGGCCGCGTCGGCCAGCCCGTGGCCAGCGACCTCGTCACCGTCATCGACGACGCCACCATCGCCCGCTCGCGCGGCTCCATCAACGTGGACGACGAGGGCAACCCCGCGCGCCGCAACACGCTCATCGCCGGCGGCGTGCTGCGCGGCTACCTGCACGACGAGATCAGCGCCCGCCACTTCGGCGCGCCCCCCACCGGTTCTGGCCGCCGCCAGTCCTTCAAGCACCCCATCATGCCGCGCATGACCAACACGCTCATGCTGCCCGGCCCCTCCACCCCCGAGGAGGTGATCGGCAGCGTGGAGCGCGGCATCTACTGCACCGCCTTCTCCGGCGGGCAGGTGAACATCTCCAACGGCGACTTCGTGTTCTCCACCACCGAGGCCTACCTCATCGAGGACGGGCGCGTCACCGCCCCCCTGCGCACCACGAACCTCATCGGCAACGGCCCCGACGCCCTTTCGAAGGTGAGCATGGTGGCGAACGACTACGCCCTCTCCGACGGGCGCTGGACCTGCGGCAAGGAGGGCCAGTCGGTGCCCGTGGGCGTGGGCCTGCCCACCGTGCTCGTCTCCGCCATGACGGTCGGCGGCACGCGGCTTGGCTGAGGCCTCCCCGCTCGAATTGGCGAGCCGCGCCGTCGCGCTCGCCCGCCGCCACGGCGCCGAACAGTGCGACGCCCTCGCCGTCGCCCACGTCGAGTCCACCGTCTCCGTGCGCCTCGGCGAGGTGGAGAAGCTGATGGAGGCGGGCTCGCGCTCCCTCGGCCTGCGCGTCATCGACGGGGGGCGCACCTCCGTCTGCGCCACCTCCGACTTCGGCGCGGACGCCCTCGACCGCTTCGCCGCCGGGGCGGTCGAGCTGGCGCGCGTCTCCGCCCCCGACGAGTACGCGGGCCTGCCCGAGGCCGAACTGCTGGGCGCGGGCGACGCCGACGCCCTGCGCCTCTACGACGAGCGCATCGAGAGCCTGCCGCTGGAGGAGCGCATCGACATGGCGCGCGTCTGCGAGGAGGCCGCCCTCGCCCACGACGCGCGCGTCACCAACTCCGAGGGCGCCAGCCTCTCCACGCACACGGGCGAGGCCGCGCTGGCCAACTCCGCGGGCTTCGCCGCCAGCTACCCCGCCTCCTCCATTTCGCTCGCCGCCGAGGTGATGGCGGACGACGCGGACGGCAAGAAGCGCAACGCCTTCTGGTACAGCGCGGAACGCGGCCTCGGCGCGCTCATGGACCCCGAACGGCTGGGGCGCATCGCCGCCCAACGCGCCGTGGACCAGCTGGGCGCGCGCAAGATCGAGACGACGCGCGCGCCCGTCATCTTCGAACCCATGATGGCCGCGCGGCTGGCCGCGGACGCCGCCCGCTGCGCCAGCGGCGCGGCCCTCTACCGCGGGGCCACCTTCCTCGCCGGGCGCGAGGGCGAGGCCGTCGGCTCGCCCCTCGTCACGCTGGTCGACGACCCGCTCATGCCCGCGCGCCTGGGCTCGCGCCCCTTCGACGGCGAGGGCGTGCCCGCGCGCCGCAACGTGCTCTTCCGCGAGGGGCGTTTCGAGGGCTTCCTCTTCGATTGCTACACGGCTCGGCGCGCGGGGACGCGCACCACCGGCGCCGCCCAGCGCGATCCCGCCGCCGCGCCCGAGCCGGGCCCCGCCAACCTCGTGCTGGAAGCGGGAACGACGCCCGCCGCCGACATCGTGGCGGACACGCGCGCGGGGCTGCTGGTGACGGCGCTCATGGGCTTCGGCTTCAACCCCACCACGGGCGACTACTCGCGCGGCGTGGCGGGCTTCTGGATCGAGAACGGCGCCGTCGCCTGGCCCGTGGCCGAGGCCAACGTCTCCGGCAACCTCGCCGACATGCTCGCGCGCGTGGACGCCGTGGGCGACGACCTCGCCTGGTTCGGCTCCGCCGCCGCCCCCACCGTGCGCATCGACGGCATGACCGTCTCCGGTGTCTGAGCCGCTCCCGCCCTACTTCGCCTACGGCTCGAACATGGCCTCCGCGCAGATGGCGGAGCGCTGCCCGGGCGCGACGGCGCTGGGCGCGGCCCGCCTGCGCGGACGCCGCCTCGCCTTCGACGCCTGGAGCGAACGGCGCGGCGGCATGGTGGCCGACGTCCCGCCCGCGCCCGATGGGGAGGTGTGGGGCGTGCTCTGGCGCGTCACGGATGCGCACGCGGCGGCGCTCGACCGCTTCGAGGGCGTGGCCCGCGGCCAGTACCGGCGCGCCTCCGTGCGCGTCGAGCGCCCCGGCGGCGGGGAGACGGACGCCTTCGCCTACGTCATCCGCGCGCCCGCCGCGGAGGGCCCCACCACGGCGGCCTACCGCGCCCTGCTCGTGGAGGGCGCGCGCGAACACGGCCTGCCCGCCGCCTGGGTGCGCGCGCTCGAGGCCGTGCCCGTCGCCCCCGCGCGGGAGCGCTGAGGGCCGCGCTTGCGCGAGCGGCGTTCCCGCCCGATACTGGGCGCTCTGGTGGCTGGAGCGAGACGGTCCCACCCGTTCCCATCCCGAACACGGAAGTGAAACGTCTCAGCGCTGACGATACTGCCCGGGTCGCCGGGTGGGAAAATAGGCCGCCGCCGGGCTTCCCGTCCCCCCGCCGTTCGCGCCGTCGCGCGCGTGCGGAGGGAATCCGCCGCGCTTTCGCGCCTTCATGGCGGCGCTGCTACAATCGGGGGAGAACAGCGGCCGCCACGGGCAACGCGGTCAAACGGAGCCCACCAGTGTCCACCGACGAACAGGCCCCCGGGGCCGCCACCGACGAACTCCCCCCCACCGGCGTCGCGCCCGCCGAAGCCGCCCCCCCGCCCGCGCATCCCGCGCCCGAGGCGGCCGCCCCCCCCGCGCCCCCGTCCGATCCCGCCGAGATGGACATGGCCGCGCTGCTCGAAACGGAGGCGGCCCAGCCGGGCAGCCTGCGCCGCGGCGAGATCATCACCGGCGCCGTCATGGGCGCCTCCCCCGACGGCGTCATCGTGGACGTGGGAACGAAGACCGAGGCCGTCATCCCCCAGAACGAGATGCTCTCGCTGGGCGTGGACGGCCAGGCCCGCCTGAAGGCCGGCGACAGCGTGCGCGTCATGGTGCTCCAGCCCATGAGCGCCGAGGGCCACGGCGTCGTCTCGCTCGACCGCGCCCGCGGCGAGGAGGGCTGGGACATCCTCGCCGCCCGCCTCGAATCGGGCGAAACCTTCACCGCCGAAATCGTGGGCCACAACCGCGGCGGCGTGCTCGCCAACGTGGAGGGCGTCAACGCCTTCATCCCCCTCTCGCAGGTGGACAGCATCCGCCGCGACGACCCCGACGCCTCCGCCGCCTTGGCCACGCTGGTGGGCAAGGAGGTGCGCCTCAAGGTCATCGAGATCAACCGCCGCAAGAACCGCGCCATCCTCTCCGAGCGCGCGGCCATGGCGGAATGGCGGCGCGAGCAGAAGGAACGCATCATCGAGGAGCTGCGCGAGGGCGAAATCCGCGAGGGCCGCGTCTCCTCCATCACCGACTTTGGCGTCTTCGTCGACCTTGGCGGGGCCGACGGCCTCGCCCACCTCACCGAGCTCACCTGGGAGCGCGGCAAGAAGGCCCGCGACCTCTACGCCGTCGGCGACGAGGTGAAGGCCTACGTCCTGCGCGTGGATCGCGAGACGCGCAAGATCTCCCTCTCCCTGAAGCGCGCCCACCCCGAGGAGTGGGACAACGCCGTGGACCGCTTCGTCATCGGCCAGGTGCTCATCGGGCGCGTGACCAAGCTCATGCCCTTCGGGGCCTTCGTGCGGCTGGACGGCCCCATCGAGGGCCTCATCCACATCTCCGAGGTCACGAACCGCCGCATCCAGCACCCGCGCGAGGTGCTGCAGGAAAACGCCGTCGTGCCCGTCAAGCTCGTGCGCATCGAGAAGGACCGCCACCGCCTCGGCCTCAGCCTGCGCCAGGCGCGCAACGACGCCGAGGCCATGGGCTTCGGCTTCGACCGCGACGGCGCCGTGGTGGACTGGCCCGACGACGTGCGCGCGGAGTTCGACCTGGGCCCGCGCGAAACGCCGCGCCCCCCCGCCCCGCGCACCGCCCAGGAAACGGTCGAGCAGGCCGTGGCCAGCGACCCCGAGCCCGTCTCGGCCTTCGCCCACGCCTTCGCCCAGGCCCTCGAAAACGCCGAGGGCGGTCGCCCGCTCGACCTCGCCGACGAGCCCGCCGCCGAGGAAGCGCCTGCGGCCGTCGAGGACGTCCCCGCCGCCGAGGCGGAAGCGCCCGCCGAAGCGGTTGCCGAGGAAGCGGAGTCGCCCGTCGAGCCGCCCGCCGCCGTGGCGGAGGACGCGGACGCGGGTACGCCGGATGCCGCCCCCGACGGGACCGTGAACGCCGCCGGCGCGGAGGCGTCCGGCACGGAAGCAGTGACCGCGTCCGGCGAGGGCGGCCCCGCCGCTCCCGCCCAGTAGGAGGAACGCGATGGCCGACCGATTCGACAAGTTCACGGAACGCGCCCGCCGCGTGCTCACGCTCGCCCAGGAGGAGGCGCACCGCTTCAACCACAACTACATCGGCACCGAGCACATCCTGCTCGGCCTCGTGCGCGAGGGCGACGGCGTGGCCGCCAAGGTGCTCTCCAACCTCGGCGTCGAGCTGAACAAGGTGCGCTCCGCCGTCGAATTCATCATCGGGCGCGGCGACCGCACGGTGCTCGGCGAGATCGGCCTCACGCCGCGCGCCAAGAAGGTCATCGAACTGGCCGTGGACGAGGCCCGCCGCCTCGGCCACAGCTACATCGGCACCGAGCACCTGCTGCTCGGCCTCGTGCGCGAGGGCGAGGGCATCGCCGCGGGCGTGCTCGAAAGCCTCGGCGTCAACATCGAGCGCGTGCGCGCGGAGACCTCCCGCATCCTCAGCCAGTCCCAGCCCCAGGCCGCCGGAACCGCCGCCGGCGGCCCGCGCCAGGCCAGCCGCACGCCCACCGTCGACCAGCTCGGCATCGAACTCACCGCCGCCGCCCGCTCGGGCCAGCTCGACCCCGTCATCGGGCGCTCCACGGAGCTGGAGCGCGTGGTCCAGATCCTCTCCCGCCGCACCAAGAACAACCCCGTGCTCATCGGCGAGCCGGGCGTGGGCAAGACCGCCATCGCCGAGCTGCTGGCCCAGCGCATCAGCAGCGGCGACGTGCCCGAAACGCTGCGCGAGCGCCGCCTGCTCACGCTCGACATCGGCTCGCTCGTGGCCGGCACCAAGTACCGCGGCGAATTCGAGGAGCGCCTCAAGAAGGTCATCGAGGAGATCAAGTCCGCCGGCAACTGCATCCTCTTCGTGGACGAGCTGCACATGCTCGTGGGCGCGGGCGCCGCCGAGGGCGCGGTGGACGCCGCCAACATCCTCAAGCCCGCCCTCGCGCGCGGCGAGCTGCAGTGCATCGGCGCCACCACGCTGGACGAGTACCGCAAGCACATTGAGCGCGACGCCGCCCTCGAACGGCGCTTCCAGCCCATCGTGGTGGACGAGCCCACGGTGGAGGAGACGGTGGAAATCCTGCGCGGCATCCGCGGGCGCTACGAGGAGCACCACAACCTCACCATCAGCGACGACGCCCTCGCCGCCTCCGCGCGCATGTCCGACCGCTACGTGACCGAGCGCTTCCTGCCGGACAAGGCCATCGACCTGATCGACGAGGCCTCCAGCCGCGTGCGCATCCGCCGCGCGGCCACGCCCCCCTCCCTGCAGGAGGCCATGAAGGGCCTCGACCGCCTGCGCCGCGAGCGCGACCAGGCCACCGAGGCGCACCAGCTGGAATACGCCTCCGAGCTGAACGACCGCGAGGAGAAGCTGCGCATCAAGATCGACGAGATGGGCGAGTGGGGCGAGGGCCGCGGCGGCGTGGCCACGCCCGTCGTGCGCGAGGACGACATCGCCGAGGTGGTGGCCATGTGGACGGGCATCCCCGCCGCCCAGATCGCCAGCGAGGAGAGCGCCCGCCTGCTCCGGATGGAGAGCGCCCTGCGCACCCGCGTCATCGGCCAGGAAGAAGCCATCGAGTCCATCGCCAAATCCGTGCGCCGCGCGCGCGCCGGGCTGAAGGATCCGCGCCGCCCCATCGGCGTCTTCCTCTTCCTCGGCCCCACGGGCGTGGGCAAGACCTACCTCGCCCGCCAGCTGGCCGAGTTCATGTTCGATTCGCAGGACAACATGATGAAGCTGGACATGAGCGAGTTCAGCGAGAAGCACACCGTCGCCCGCCTCATCGGCGCGCCCCCGGGCTACGTGGGCTACGACGACGGCGGCCAGCTGACGGACACCGTGCGCCGCCGCCCCTACTGCCTCATCGTGCTCGACGAGATCGAGAAGGCCCACCCCGAGGTCTTCAACCTGCTGCTCCAGATCTTCGACGAGGGCCGCCTCGCCGACGCCAAGGGGCGCAAGGTCGATTTCCGCAACACCATCATCATCATGACCTCGAACGTGGGCTCCGACCTGATCAAGCGCGACTCCTCCCTCGGCTTCGCCATCAGCCACAACGAGGCGCAGACGAACGAGGATCGCTACCGCCGCATGAAGGACAAGGTGCTCAACGAGCTGAAGAACGTCTTCCGCCCCGAGTTCCTCAACCGCGTGGACAGCACGGTCGTGTTCCACGCCCTCACGCAGCAGCACATCCGCGCCATCGTCGACCTCGAACTCTCGCAGGTGGAGCGGCGGCTGGCCATGCGCGCCATCACCTTCGAGGTCACGGACGCCGCCCGCGACTGGCTGGGCGAGAAGGGTTACGACCAGGTCTTCGGCGCGCGCCCCCTGCGCCGCGTCATCCAGGACAACATCGAGGACCGCCTCAGCGAAATGCTGCTGGCGGGCGAATTCGGCACGGGCGACAAGCTCATCATCGACCGGCGCGAGGAGGGCGAGGGGCTCGCCATCCGGCCCGTGCCCGAGGCCGTTCCCGCCGGCTAGCGGGAATCGTATCCGCGCGCGCTTGACCGTGCGGGGCGGTTCCCCTATTCTGGCCCGTGGCGTGCTGTGCCCCGCGCAGAACCCCCATGTCGTCGACCCCGCCCCGCCGTGCCATGCCGTTCCGCCCCCCAGTGCCTGAAGGAGCCGCCAGCGCATGACCGCGACGCTCAACGGTGCGCGGACGGGCGATCGCGCCCCGATCGCCGTCCAGTCGTTCAGCAGCATCCCCAACGTCCTCGAGATCCCCAGCCTGATCCAGCTGCAGCTCGATTCGTTCGACTGGTTCAAGCGCGAGGGCCTGCGGGATCTGCTCGACGAGATCTCGCCCATCCAGGACTTCACCAGCTCGAAGATGGACCTCATCTTCGGCGAGTACGAGTTCCGCGAGCCCAAGTACGACCAGAACGAGTGCCGCGAGCGCGACAAGACCTACGCCGCGCCCCTCTTCGTGGACGTGGAGCTGCGCATCAAGGATTCGGGCGAGATCAAGGAGCAGCGCCTCTTCTTCGGCGACTTCCCCCTGATGACCGACCGCGGCACCTTCATCGTCAACGGCGCCGAGCGTGTGGTCGTGAGCCAGCTGGTGCGCTCCCCCGGGGTCTACTACACGGCCGAGACGGACCCGCAGAGCGGCCAGACGCTGGCCAGCGCCAAGCTCATCCCCAGCCGCGGGGCCTGGCTCGAATTCGAGACCTCGGCGAAGCGCATCCTCAGCGTCAAGATCGACCGCAAGCGCAAGCTGCCCGTGACCGTCCTCATCCGCGTCATCGACGAGCCCGGCCTGCTGCCCGGCGACGCCGACGATCCGGCCTTCGCCAAGTACTTCGCCGCCGAGGCGCGGCTGGAGCGCGAGGGTTCCCCCGCCGCCCAGCGCGCCCGCGACACCGCCCGCCGCGAATGTGAGAAGGTGCTGGGCACGGACGAGCGCGTGCTCGCCTTCTTCGAGGGCGTGGACCCCGCCGAGGACGACTCCTACCTGATCCCCACGCTGGGCCGCCGCGAGGGCGGGCGCACCAACGACCCCTGCGAGAACAAGCACGACGCCCTGCTCGAGCTCTACCGCAAGATCCGCCCGGGTGATCCGCCCACGCACGAGAACGCCCGCGCGCTCGTGAACCAGCTCTTCTTCAACCCGCGCCGCTACGACCTGGGGCGCGTGGGGCGGCACAAGCTGAACAAGCGCCTCGGCCTCGACGCCGCCATCGACCGGCGCTGGCTGCGCCCCCTCGACCTGGTCGAGCTGGCGCGCGAGCTCATCAACGTGAACGCCGGGCGCAGCGGCACGGACGACATCGACCACCTCGGCAACCGCCGCGTGCGCGCCGTGGGCGAGCTCATCCAGCAGCAGTTCCGCATCGGCCTCGTGCGCATGGAGCGCGTCGTGCGCGAGCGCATGACCATCACCGATCCGGCGGAGGCCACGCCCAGCGCGCTCATCAACATCCGCCCCGTGGTGGCGGCCATGAAGGAGTTCTTCGGCGGCAGCCAGCTCTCGCAGTTCATGGACCAGACGAACCCGCTGGCCGAACTCACCCACAAGCGCCGCCTCAGCGCGCTCGGCCCGGGCGGCCTCTCGCGCGACCGCGCGGGCTTCGACGTGCGCGACGTGCACCACAGCCATTACGGCCGCATCTGCCCCATCGAAACGCCCGAGGGCCCCAACATCGGCCTCATCGGCTCGCTCGCCACCTACGGGCGCCTCAACGACTTCGGCTTCATCGAGACGCCCTACCGCCGCGTCGTGAGCGAGCTGGCGCCGGACGATCCGGCCCTCATCGGGCGCGAGGTGCGCGCGACCGTCCGGGGCCCGCGCGACGCCGTCATCGCCGAGCCCGGCGACGTGGTGGACCGGCGCATGGCCGGTCGACTGAAGCGCTTGGGCGAGCGCGTGCCCGTCAACGCCGTCGTCAGCGACGAGATCACCTACCTCACCGCCGACGAGGAGGAGCGCTTCGTGGTGGGGCAGGCGAACACGCGCGTGGACGCCGGGGGCCGCATCCTCGACGAGCGCGTCGAGGTGCGCGTGAACGAGGACTTCAAGCTCGTCCCCCCGCACGAGATCGACTACCTCGACGTGTCGCCCAAGCAGATGGTGTCGGTGGCCGCCGCGCTCATCCCCTTCCTCGAGCACGACGACGCCAACCGCGCCCTCATGGGCTCCAACATGCAGCGCCAGGCGGTGCCCCTCGTGCGCCCCGAGGCCCCGCTGGTGGGCACGGGCATGGAGGCGCGCACCGCCGTGGACAGCGGCCACGTGGCCATCGCCCTCGGCGACGGCGAGGTGCTGGAGGCCTCCGGCGCGCGCGTGGTCGTGCGCTACGACGACGCCGCGCTCAACACCGACGGCGCCAGCGGCGGGCGCGTCATCCACCTGCGCAAGTTCCAGCGCTCCAACCAGGGCACCTGCCTCAACCAGCGCTCCCTCGTCTTCCGCGGCGAGCGCGTGCGCGCGGGCCAGCCGCTGGTGGACAGCTCCAGCACGCAGGGCGGCGAGCTGGCCCTCGGCCAGAACGTGCTCTGCGCCTTCATGAGCTGGGAGGGCTACAACTTCGAGGACGCCATCATCGTCAGCGAGAACCTCGTGCGCGAGGACAAGTTCACCTCCATCCACATCGAGAAGCACGAGATCGAGGCGCGCGACACCAAGCTCGGCTCCGAGGAGATCACGCGCGACATCCCCAACGTGGGCGAGGAGGCGCTGGCCAACCTCGACGAGGAGGGCATCATCCGCATCGGCGCGGAGGTGCGCGACGGCGACATCCTCGTGGGCAAGATCACGCCCAAGGGCGAGACCGAGCTCACCGCCGAGGAGAAGCTGCTGCGCGCCATCTTCGGCGAAAAGGCGCGCGAGGTGCGCGACACCAGCCTGCGCCTGCCCCACGGCGAGCGCGGCAAGGTCATCGACGTGCGCGTCTTCGACCGCGAGACCGACCCCGAACTGGCCGCCGGCGTGAACCGCCTCGTGCGCGTCAGCACCGCCCAGCGCCGCAAGATCGCCGAGGGCGACAAGATGGCCGGGCGGCACGGCAACAAGGGCGTCATCAGCCGCATCCTGCCGCGCGAGGACCTGCCCTACCTGCCCGACGGCACGCCCGTCGACATCATCCTCAACCCCATCGGCGTGCCCAGCCGCATGAACATCGGCCAGGTGCTGGAAACCCACCTCGGCTGGGCCGCCAGCGCCCTCGGCTTCCGCGCCAGCAGCCCCGTCTTCGACGGCGCCGACGACGGCGACCTCGAGGACGCCCTCGCCCGCGCCTGGATGGCCGCCGAGTCCAGCGCCGTCTCCCACGAGGGCGGGCGCGACTACCGCTTCGACCCCGCCGTGGCCGCCGAATGGCTGCGCGAGCAGGGCCACGACCCCGCCCCCGTCTTCCACGAGCCGGAGAAGGGCGCGGCCAAGCGCGCCTGCCTCGAACTGTGGCTGAAGCAGGCGGGCCGTCGCGTGCGCAAGGGAACCTCCGTCGAACGCCTCGAGGCGCAGACGCAGGAGGTGTTCGCGGAGACGGGCGCGCCGCCGCCGCTCTTCGGCAAGACCACGCTCCACGACGGGCGCACGGGCGAGCCCTTCGACCAGCCCGTCACCGTCGGCTACATCTACATGCTCAAGCTGAGCCACCTCGTGGAGGACAAGATCCACGCGCGCAGCACCGGCCCCTACTCGCTCATCACGCAGCAGCCGCTGGGCGGCAAGGCGCAGTTCGGCGGCCAGCGCTTCGGCGAAATGGAGGTCTGGGCGCTGGAGGCCTACGGCGCCGCCCACATCCTGCAGGAGCTGCTCACCGTCAAGTCCGACGACGTGGTCGGGCGCGTCAAGACCTACGAGGCCATCGTCAAGGGCGAGGACGTGCTCGAACCGGGCGTGCCCGAGTCCTTCAAGGTGCTGGTCAAGGAGCTCCAGAGCCTGGGGCTCGCCATCGACGTCTCCAGCGACGAGGGCGCCATCTCCTTCAGCGAGGACGCCGTCGCCGAGGAGATGCCCCGCCTGGGCGTCAACCTGTCCGGCTTCGAAGCCGCCGAGGAGGAGTTCTTCCATGCTCGAAGTGAATGACTTCAACCAGGTCCGCATCGGGCTGGCCAGCCCCGGCCAGATCGAATCGTGGTCCTACGGCGAGGTCACCAAGCCGGAGACGATCAACTACCGCACGCTGAAGCCGGAGAAGGACGGCCTCTTCTGCGAGAAGATCTTCGGGCCCACCAAGGACTTCGAGTGCTACTGCGGCAAGTACAAGCGCGTGCGCTACAAGGGCATCATCTGCGACAAGTGCGGCGTCGAGGTGGCCCGCGCCAAGGTGCGCCGCGAACGCATGGGCCACGTCGCCCTCGCCAGCCCCGTCAGCCACATCTGGTTCGTGAAGGGCACCCCCTCCAAGCTGGGCCTGCTGCTCGACATCTCCCCCCGCAACCTCGAGCGCGTCCTCTACTTCGCCCAGTACCTGGTCACGCGCGTGGACGAGGACGCCCGCCAGCGCGAAATCGAGAACGTGCGCCTCGACATGGAGCGCGCCGTGGCGGAGCGCCTGGCCGAGACCGCGCCCGAACGCGAGCGGCTCGAATCGGAGCTGGAAACGGCCCAGCTCGAACTGGAGGACAAGCGCGACCGCGCCATCGCCGCCCTCGAGGAGAGCCGCGGCCTCACGCGCGCCAACATGGAGGCCGAGGCCGCCTCCGAGGCCGAGGCCGCCACCGCCGTCATCGGCGCGCCCGCGGAGCGCGACTTCACGCTCGCCGGCGACGTCATCGTCGCCGCCGGCGTGAAGGTGACCAAGACCGGGCGCAACCGCATCGAGCGCGAGGGCCGCAAGCGCCTCACCGCCTTCGACAAGGAGACGAAGAAGCTGATCGAGGCCGAGCGCCTCGCCGTCGAGACCGCCATGGAGGAGGCCAAGGCCGCCGTCTTCAACGAGCTGCACCCGCTGCAGGAGCAGGCCGCCCAGCTGCGCCGCGAGACCGAGGAGCTGTACGAGGAGCGCATCAACGACCTCGAGGAGTACCTCGTCGATCCCGTGAGCGAGGACCGCACCGTGCTGCTCACGGAGACGCGCTACCGCGAACTCTCCGACATGTTCGGGCACGTCTTCGAGGCGGCCATGGGCGCGGAGGCCGTGCTCAGCGTGCTGGAGCGGCTCGACCTCGACGCCCTGCGCACGCGCCTCAAGGGCGAGCTCGCCGCCGCCAGCGGCCAGCGCCGCAAGAAGGCCACCAAGCGCCTCGACGTGGTGGAGTCCTTCCTCGATTCCGCCAACAAGCCGGAGTGGATGATCTTCCAGACGCTGCCCGTGCTGCCGCCCGAGCTGCGGCCCATGGTGCAGCTGGACGGCGGGCGCTTCGCCACCAGCGACCTGAACGACCTCTACCGCCGCGTCATCAACCGCAACAACCGCCTGAAGCGGCTGCTGGACCTGGGCGCGCCCGAAATCATCATCCGCAACGAGAAGCGCATGCTGCAGGAGGCGGTGGACAGCCTCGTGGACAACGGCCGCCGCGGGCGCGCCGTGAACGGCAGCGGCAACCACAAGCTGAAGAGCCTGAGCGACATGCTCAAGGGCAAGCAGGGGCGCTTCCGCCAGAACCTGCTGGGCAAGCGCGTCGATTACTCCGGGCGCTCCGTCATCGTCGTCGGCCCCGAACTGAAGCTGCACCAGTGCGGCCTGCCCAAGAAGATGGCGCTGGAGCTGTTCAAGCCCTTCGTCATGCATTCGCTCGTGGCCAAGGGGCTGGCCTACAACATCAAGAGCGCCAAGCGCATCGTGGAGCGCGCCCGCCCCGAGGTGTGGGACGTGCTGGACGAGGTCATCCGTGATCGCCCCGTGCTGCTCAACCGCGCGCCCACGCTCCACCGTCTCGGCATCCAGGCCTTCCAGCCGGTGCTCATCGAGGGCTCGGCGGTGCAGCTGCACCCGCTCGTGTGCACCGCCTTCAACGCCGACTTCGACGGCGACCAGATGGCCGTGCACGTGCCCCTCAGCCGCGAGGCCGTGGCCGAGGCGCGCCAGATCCTGCTCGCCACCAAGAACCTGCTCTCGCCCGCCAGCGGCGACCCCACCGTCACGCCCACGCTCGACATGGTGCTCGGCTCCTACTACATGACCGAGGTCGACGAGGGGGCGCGGGGGGCCTTCGCCGAGGCCAACGGCGCGCCCGCGCGCGGCGTCTACGCCTCCTTCGAGGAGGCCAAGCTGGCCTACGACGTGGGCACGGTCGACCTGCGCGCCCCCGTGCGCGTGCGCACCGACCGGCCCGCCGCCGCCAGCGCCGCCGGGGACGGCGGGGAGAGCGAGGCGGAGACGCCCGACGCGCCCCGCCTGCTGGAAACCACCGTGGGCCGCATCGTCTTCAACGAGGCGCTGCCCGACGCCATCCCCTTCCAGAACTACACCATGGACCGCCCCGCCCTGCGCCGCCTCGTGGCCCTCGTCTACCGCGAGCTGGGCGGCGACGCCACCGCCGAGGTGGTGGACCGCATCAAGGAGGTGGGGTTCGCCTACGCCACGCGCAGCGGCGTCACCATCGCCATCCACGAAATCGCGGTGCCCCACCAGAAGCAGGAGCTGATCGCCGAGGCCGACCGCCAGGTGGCCGAGCTGGAGGAGCAGTACCAGATCGGCCTCATCACCGACGAGGAGCGCTACCAGGGCGCGGTCGAGGTGTGGAGCGAAACCACGCGCCGCATCGAGAACGACATCTCCGAGAACCTGGCCGACTACGGCTCGCTCAACTACATGGCCAGCTCCGGCACGAAGGGCAACATCACCCAGATCCGGCAGATGGCGGGCATGCGCGGGCTCATGGCCGACCCCCACGGCCAGATCATCCAGGAGCCCATCCGCGCCTCCTTCCGCGAGGGGCTGACCGTGCTCGAGTACTTCATCTCCACGCACGGCGCGCGCAAGGGGCTGGCCGACACCGCCCTCCGCACCGCCGACTCCGGCTACCTCACCCGCCGCCTCATCGACGTCTCCCAGGACGTCATCATCGGCGACCGCGACTGCGAGACGACCGCCGGCCTCTGGATCGAGCAGCGCGAGGAGCGCGAGACGATGGAGGACTTCCGCGACCGCATCGTGGGCCGCTACGCCGCCGCGCCCGTGGCGGACGAGGCCACCGGCGAGGTCGTGATCGACCGCAACGAGGAGATCGACGAGGCCGCCGTCGAGCGGCTGGAGGCGCTCGACGTGGCCCGCGTGCAGGTGCGCACGCCCATGTCCTGCGAGGCCGAGCGCGGCATCTGCCAGCTCTGCTACGGGCGCGACCTGGCCCGCGGCGAGCTGGTGCGCCCGCGCACGGCGGTCGGCATCATCGCCGCCCAGTCCATCGGCGAGCCGGGCACGCAGCTCACCATGCGCACCTTCCATACCGGCGGCGTCGCCGGCACCACGGACATCACCAGCGGCCTCCCCCGCGTCGAGGAGCTGTTCGAGGCCCGCGTGCCCCGCGGCGAGGCCATCATCAGCGAGATCGACGGCGTGGTGGAGGTGCTGGAGGACGGCGCCCAGCGCCTCGTGCGCGTCTCCAACGTCGACACCATCGTCGAGGAATACGAGATCCCGAAGGGCGCGAAGGCGCGCGTGGCCGACGGCGACCACGTCGTCGCCGGCAGCGTGCTCGCCGCCGCGCCCGAACCGGAAGGGGAGGAGAGCGGCAAGAAGCCCCGCGCCTCCCGCGCGAAGGCGAAGCAGGCGGAGGATGATTCCGCCGCCGCCGAGACGGCGGTCGCGCCCGAGGCGCTCTCGCGCATCCCCGGCGTGGTGCGCCTGAAGGGGCGCAAGACCATCCAGGTCGTCTTTGAGGACCGCGAGGACCGCGAGTACCCCATCCCCGCCGCCTCCCGCCTGCTCGTGGCCTCGGGCGAATCGATCGACGCGGGCGCGCAGATCACGGAGGGCGCGAAGAACCCGCAGCACATCCTCTCCATCCAGGGCCGCGACGCCGTGCGCCGCTACATGGTGGACGAGGTGCAGAAGGTCTACCGCTCGCAGGGCGTGAACATCAACGACAAGCACATCGAGGTGATCACGCGGCAGATGCTGCGGCGCGTGCGCGTCGATCACCCCGGCGACACGGGCCTCCTGCCGGGCGACCTCATCGACCGGCGCGAGTTCGAGGAGATCGTGGCCCGCGTGGTGGCCGAGGGCGGCGAACCGGCCACCGCCCAGCCCGTCCTGCTCGGCGTCACCAAGGCCTCGCTGAACACGCGCTCGTGGCTGGCCGCCGCCTCCTTCCAGGAAACCACGCGCGTCCTCACCAACGCCGCCGTCGAGGGCAAGGTGGACAAGCTCGTGGGCCTCAAGGAGAACGTCATCATCGGCAAGCTCATCCCCGCGCGCGCCGAGATCGAGGTGCCCCGCCGCGAGCCCGTGCCCGAGCTCGACCTGCCCGAATCGCTCGAACTCGAGGAGGAGAGCGAGCTGGAGCGCATGCTGGCCGAACGCGAGGTGGGCGCCGCCGCCGCCGTCGCCCCCGACGGCGACGTCTGGGGCGCGTCCCTCATCGAGGGCGGCGAGTAGCGCCCCGGTCCGGCGGCGCGGCCTCCAGCAGGGCCACGGCGGTCGCGCCGATTGCCTCGCCGCGCCCGATGGCGTCGAGCCCCTCGCCGCTCTTCGCCTTCACGTTCACGCGCGCGGGCTCCACGCCCGCGATGCGCGCCACGCTGGCGCGGATGGCGGGCAGGTGCTCGGCCAGCCGCGGGCGTTCGGCGCGCACGGTGGCGTCCACGTTGGCCAGCGTCCAGCCCGCCTCGCGCGCCAGCCGCAGGGCCTCGGCGAGGAAGACGGCGCTGTCCGCGTCCGCCCAGCGCGCGTCCGCGCTGGGGAAATGCGCCCCCAGGTCGCCGAGGCCGGCGGCCCCCAGCACGGCGTCGGCGATGGCGTGCAGCAGCACGTCCGCGTCGCTGTGCCCGGCCAGCCCGGGCGCGCCGGGGATGGTCACGCCGCCCAGCCTGAGCGGGCGCGACGGATCGACGCGGTGCAGGTCCTCGCCGATGCCCGCGCGCATCAGCGCCCCTCCCGTTCGGCCAGCAGCGCGCGCGCCAGCGTCAGGTCGATGGGGCGCGTCACCTTGAGGTTGGCGGGATCGCCGTCCACCACGCGCACCGCCAGCCCCGCGCGCGCGAGCATGGCCGCGTCGTCGGTCTCGTCCGCGTGGCAACGGGCGGCGGCCTCCAGCCAGTCCGCGCGGCGCACCACCTGCGGCGTCTGCGCCGCGCGCAGGCGCGAGCGGTCGGGGCTGGCGACGACGGCGCCGTCCGCCACTTCCTTGATGGTGTCGGCCACGGGCACCGCCGGGATCGCGCCCGCCGCGCCTTCCGCCGCCGCCGCGCAGGCGTCGATGAGCGCGGGCGTGACCAGCGGGCGCGCGCCGTCGTGGATGGCGGCGTATTCGCGCGAGACCGCGCGCAGGCCCGCCTCCACGCTGTCCCGCCGCCGTTCCCCGCCCGCCACCACCGCCGCCAGCGCCCCGCCCAGCGTCTCCCGCCCGATGGCCGCCAGCGCCTCCAGCCGCGCTTCGGCGGCCACGATGACGACGCGGTCGACGGAGCGCGCGGCGGCCAGCGCGGCCAGCGACCAGGCGACGACGGGCTGTCCCCCCAGATCGGCGAGCAGCTTGTCCCCGCCGCCGAAGCGCGCGGAGCGTCCGGCCGCGACCACCACGGCGTCGACCCGCATGGCCGCACGGTACACCGCCGCCCGCTACCATGTACGGGGCGGCGGCGCGTTCGCCGCCGGGGAGCTGCGATGACGGTCGAGATCGAGCCGCTGCTGGGGCGCGTGACCAAGCCCGGGCGCTACACCGGCGGCGAATGGAACTCCGTCGTGAAGGACTGGGACGCCGCCGCCGTGCGCGTGGCGCTGGCCTACCCCGACGCCTACGACATCGGCATGTCGAACATGGGCCTCGGCATCCTCTACGACCTGCTCAACGCCGAGGCGGACGCGCTTTGCGAGCGCGCCTTCGCGCCCTGGCCCGACATGGAGGCGGAGATGCGCCGCGCGGGCGCGCCCCTCTGGAGCCTCGAAACGCGCCACGCCCTGCGCGAGTTCGACGTCCTCGGCTTCACCCTGCAGTACGAGCTGACCTACACGAACGTGCTCAACATGCTCGACCTGGCGGGCATCCCCGCGCGCGCGCGCGACCGCGGCGAGGACGACCCCATCGTCGTCGCGGGCGGCAGCTCCGCCTTCAATCCCGAACCGCTCGCGCCCTTCATCGACGCCTTCGTGCTGGGCGAGGGCGAGGAGGCCATCGCCGAGCTGGCCGAACTGGCGCGCGGCTGGAAGCGCGCGGGCGCGCCCCGCTCCGCGCGCCTGCGCGACCTGCTGGCGCTGCCGGGAACCTACGTGCCCGCCTTCTACGAGGCGCGCTACGACGACCGCGGCCACTTCGCCGCCCTCGAACCGCTCGATCCCGAAGCGCCGCCGGTCATCCAGCGTCGCGTCGTCGAGCAGCTGCCGCCGCCGCTCACGCGCCCCATCGTGCCCTTCCTGCAGACCGTGCACGACCGCGCCGCCGTGGAGATCCAGCGGGGCTGCACGCAGGGCTGCCGCTTCTGCCAGGCGGGCATGATCTACCGTCCCACGCGCGAGCGCTCCCCCGAGGAGGTGGTGGAGGCCACGCGCGCGCTGCTGGCCAGCACGGGCTACGAGGAGCTTTCGCTGCTCTCCCTCAGCACCACCGACCACAGCCGCATCGTGCCCATGGTGGAGGCGCTCACGGAGACCTTCCCCGACCTCCGCATCTCGCTGCCCAGCACGCGCGTGGACAGCTTCTCCGTGGACGTCGCCAACGCCATCGCCAAGGGCAAGAAGCACACGCTCACGCTCGCGCCCGAGGCGGGCAGCCAGCGCCTGCGCAACGCCGTCAACAAGCTGGTGAGCGAGGATGACCTGCTCGGCGCCGCCGCCAACGCCTTCGCCCGCGGCTGGACCGGCATCAAGATGTACTTCATGGTCGGCCTGCCCTCGGAGACGATGGACGACGTGGCCGGCATCGTGGACATGGGCTGTCGTGTGAAGGAGATCGGGCGCGAGCGCGCGGGCGGACGGGCGCGCGTGCGCGTGAGCACCAGCAACCACGTGCCGAAGGCGCACACGCCCTTCCAGTGGGCGCGGCAGGAGACGGCGGACGAGCTCGCGCCCAAGCACCGCCTGCTGAAGGACGGCTGCCGCGCCGCCGGCGTCGAGTTCAGCTGGAACGATCCCGCCGACAGCCGCATCGAGGCCATCCTCAGCCGCGGCGACCGGCGCGTGGCCGAGGCCGTCTGGCGCGCCTGGCGGCTGGGCGCCACCTTCGACGCCTGGAGCGAGCGCTTCCGCCCCGCCCTCTGGGACGAGGCCTTCGCCGCCGAGGGCGTGGACCCCGACTGGTTCGCGCACGAGGAGTGGGACACCTTCGCGCCCCTCCCCTGGGACCACGTGGCCAGCGGCGTGACCAAGAGCTACCTGCGCGGCCAGTGGCGCGACGTGTTCCGCGAACACACGGTGGGCGACTGCCACCACGGCGCCTGCAACGTCTGCGGCGTGCAGGACGCGCCCGTGGCCGACTGCGTGGTCAAGGTGGGCGAGCTGATCGAGCTGCGGCGCGGCTCGCGTACCTTCGCGGGCGAGCCGCTGGAACTGGTGTAGCGCGGGGCTGCCCGCGAGCGCCGCCAGCCCCGTCACGCGCTCACGCCCCGCCCGCGCACGGGAGACCCGCACTCACCCCTCAGCCGCGCGCCAGCGCGGCGCTCTCCTCCGCCCTCAGCCCGCGCGCCCGCGCGGGCGCTCTCCTCGCACGGGGTTGCCATCGCGCGCCGAGGCGTTAGCATGGTGGGGCGATGGTTGAAAGCCCCGACGCGACCGCCCCCGCTTCCCTCCCGCCCCCGGCCTTCGGCGCGGAGAACGAGGAGATGCTGCGCTGCGCCCGCTGCGAGCTGCGCTACCAGCCCTCCAAGTCCACCAGCGCCCTGCGGCTCACCTACTGCAGCTTCCTCTGCGAACTGGGCGACCTCGGCTTCAGCATCTCCGGGCTGGAGCACATGGAGCCCCAGCCTCAGGCGCTGGAGCCGCCCGCCCCCGACGCGGAGGCGGAGCGCGAGGAGCAGGGCGAGCCCGCCGCCGTCGAGTAGCCCCGCAGCGCGCCGCCATGCCCGCCATGAAGCCGCGCGCCATCGCCGTCGTGGGCGGCGCGGGCATCGTCGCCCGCGAATTCCTGAAGGTGCTCGACGAGCGCGACGTCCCCGTGGCCCGCCTGCGCCTGCTCGCCACCAGCCGCTCGGCGGGCACGCGCGTCCCCTTCCGCGGCGGCGAAATCACGGTCGAGGAGACTTCCCCCGATTCCTTCGCGGGCGACGACGAGATCGTGTTCCTGTCCGCGTCGGGCGAGGCCTCCCGCCGCTACGCCCCCATCGCGCGCGACCGCGGCGCCTTCGTGATCGACGACTCCAGCGCCTTCCGCATGGACCCCGCCGTGCCGCTCGTCGTGCCGGAGGTGAACGCGGACGCGCTGGAGTCCCACCGCGGCATCGTCAGCCAGCCCAACTGCACCACCACGCCCCTGGTCATGGCGCTCTTCCCCATCCATCGCGCCAACCCCCTGCGCCGCGTCGTGGTCAGCACCTACCAGGCGGTGGCGGGCGCGGGCGCGGCGGCGGTGGCGGGGCTGCGCGCGGAGACGGCGGCGGCGCTCGACGGGCGGCGCGAACCGTCCGGCGCGCAGCCGCGCGAGATCGCCTTCAACGCCATCCCCCAGGTCGACGCCTTCGACGCGGACGGGGCCACGCGCGAGGAGCTGAAGATGGCCAACGAGACGCGCAAAATCCTCGACGCCCCCGACGTGGCCGTGAGCGCCGCCTGCGTGCGCGTGCCCGTCCTCTTCGGCCACGCCATGTCGGTGTGGGCCGAATTCGCGCGCCCCGTCCAGCCCGACGACGCGCGCGCCGCCATGGCCGCCATGCCCGGCGTGCGCGTGGTGGACGACCCCGCCGCCGGGCGCTACCCCACGCCCCTCGACGCCGCCGGGGACGACGACGTGCTCGTGGGCCGCGTGCGCGCCGACGCCTCCCGCCCGGGCGGCATCGCCTTCTGGGCCGTCACCGACAGCATCCGCAAGGGCGCGGCCACGAACGTGGTCCAGATCATCGAGGAAGCGGAGCGCCGCGGTCTCGTGGACCGCAATCGGGCGCGCGCGTAGGCTGGCGGCGACATGCCCCACACCCAGCTGCGCGACATCGTGGCCTGGCACGAGGAGGCGGGCGACGGCCCCGCGATCCTCCTGCTGGCGGGCCTCGGTGGCCATTCCGGCCTGTGGTCGCCCCATGTCCCCGCCCTCGCCCGGGGGCACCGCGTGATCGCGCTCGACAACCGCGGCGCGGGCCGCACGGGCGCGCCCGACAAGCCCTACTCCATCGCCGGCATGGCCGACGACGCGGCCCAGCTGCTGGAGCGCCTCGGCGTCGAGCGCGCCGCCGTGGCCGGGCACGGCATGGGCGCGTCCATCGCGCTCGAACTGGCCGCCGCCCGCCCCGAACTGGTCGAAAGCCTCGCGCTCGTCGGCGCGGCGGCCTCCCCCGACGGACGCCAGCGCCTCGTCACCGAGGGCTGGGCCGACGCGCGCCGCTCCAGCCTCAGCCGCGAGCAGGCCTTCGCCCTCACCGCGCCCTGGCTGTACGGCGCCGCCCTGCTGGGGGACGCGGAGCGCCGCCGCCAGGCCATCGGCGCCGCCGCGCGCGACCCCCATCCCCCGCAGGACCACGCCTACGCCCGCCAGGCGCGCGCCTTCCTCGACCACGACGCGACGGACCGCCTCGCCTCCATTGAGCAGCCCGCGCTGGTGCTGGCGGGGGAAGAGGACATCCTCGTGCCGCCCGCGCGCTCGGCGGCGCTGGCGGAGGCGCTGCCGAACGGCGAGTTCCGCGAGCTGCCGGGGGGCCACGCCGGACTGGTGGAGCACCCGCAGCCCTACGCCGCCGCCCTGCGCGAGCGCCTCGCGGCGGGCTAGAACGGCGGTTCGCGGTCTGGTAGTATCTCATCGTGCCGAAGCACCACAGCAAATTCGACTACAACCATCCGGTCTATCGCGCCGCCCGCGCGGAAGCCTTCGCCCGCTCGAACGGGAAGTGCCAGCTCTGCGGCAAGCGCGATGCGGTCGAGGCCCACCACTGGGCTTGGCCGAACTACCCGGACGAAAGCGAGACGACGGCGGATGATCTCACGGCCGTGTGCATCATCTGCCACGAGATCGTCACGGCGCTGCGGCGCTTTGAGGGCGACATCTGGACGTTCATGGCCATTTTCGGAAAGGCGATCGAGGAATGCTTTACCAGTGCGAAATCCGCGGAATCCGTCCGATCATCCACCACTCGGGGGCCGGACTCGACCCCCGGACCCCTGCCAACCTCGAAAAGGCGGAAATCGTCCGCAAGCGCGGAAGCAACCGCACCGAATCCGACGAGGCCCGCCTCCGCGAACTCGACTGCCTCACCGCCCTCTGGCTCGACGGGGACGAGACTCCCGCGATCCCGACGACGGCGCTCCGCGCCTGCATCGAAACCGCCGCCCGCAAGCTGAAGCAGGGGCCGCAGGTCCGCGAGGGCCTCATCGTCACGGGGTCGAAGTTCATCTACGACACCGAGCGCTACGGCACGACGCTTGAGGAACTGGGCCAGAAGGCGCAGTTCACGACGGGCGTGGTCGTCCAGCGCAGCCGTGTGCTGCGGACGCGCGCCATGTTCGACCTGCCGTGGTCGTGCGAGTTCGCGCTCGACTGCGACGACGAGCTGGTGGACCGCACGCAGCTGGAGACGTGGCTCGACATCGCCGGTCGCCGCATCGGCCTCGGCGACTGGCGGCCGGAGAAGTCCGGTGACTACGGGCGCTTCGAGACCATGACTATCGAGGCCGTTGCGGAGTAAACTCGTGTAACTGGGCTTGGCATGGCACGGTCGGGCTTGGCAAGGCGCGGTCTGGCGTGGCTGGGTGCGGCAAGTCTTGGTGTGGCATGGCTGGGCAAGGACATCCAGGCTCGGTGGGGCTTGGCGCGGCCCGGTTAGGTAGGGCTCGGCTTGGTCCGGCTCGGCGTGGCCCGGCAAGGTTCGGCAGGGCGAGGAAATCGAGGCATGGCATGGCTGGGCGTAGTAAGGCCCGGCAAGGCGCGGTCTGGTCCGGCGAGGCCCGGCGTGGCGAGGTGGGCGCGGGCGTTCATCGTGAGCGGTGGGCGTCCGCGCCCCGATCCACACAGCGGTAGAATGCGCGCATGGAACAGGATGCCGTCGCAAGGCTGGGGCGCTTCGCGGGGATGCCGCTGACCTACGGGGCGCGGCCCACGGACTGGAAGCTCGCGAGCGTGGAGGCTGGCCACGACGGTGGCGAGCCCGTCGTCGCCTTCGCCATCGAATCGCCCTACGGAGCCGCCGTCGTGCCCCTGCGCCCCGACTGGTGCGCTGGGCTGGACGGCGCGGACGCGCTCGGCGACGCCATCCTCGGCGCGCTCGACGAGCGGCTGTTCGTCTCCGGCATGCAGCGCCTCGACTGAGCGCCGCCCGCCCGCGCGATGCGATCGAGGTTGCTCACCAGCAGCTCGTCGATGGGCTTGCGGCCCGCGCCGTTGGAATTGATGGAGCGCCCCATGGGCACGCGCTCGATGGCGTAGCCGCGGTACAGGGCATCGACGTCGGGATGGGCGGAGTTGGAGAGCAGCGCGGGCACGCCCCGCTCCGTGAGGCCGTCGAAGGCGTCGCGCAGGCGCTGCTGGTCCGCGAACCCGAAGTCCGCGCTCGTGTACTGCGTGAAGGCCGAGGTCGCGCTCAGCGGCTGGTAGGGCGGATCGAGGTAGACGAAGTCGCCCGGCTCCGCGCGCGCGCACGCCCTCTCGAAATCCTCGGCGCGCAGATCGACCCCCGCGAGCGCCCGCGAGGCGTCGCGCAGCCGTTCGGCGTCGAGGATGGCGGGCCGCTCGTAGCGCCCGTGCGGCACGTTGAAGCGCCCCTTGCGGTTCACGCGGTAGAGGCCGTTGAAGCAGGTCTTGTTGAGGAAGAGCAGGCGCGCGGCCTTCCTGGCGGGCAGGCGCGGGCGCTGGTCGCGGATGTCGGAATAGACGAACGCGCGCTCCATCCAGTCCGTTCGCAGGTAGCGCGCGGCCAGCGGTTCGAGCGCGGCGATCACGCCCTCCACGTCGTCGCGCACGGCCCGCCAGGTCTCGATCAGCTCCGCGTTGCCGTCGGCCAGCGCGGCGTCGTCGATGCGTCCCGCCTCGCGCAGGGCGAAGAAGACGGCGCCCCCGCCGAGGAACGGTTCGTGGTAGCGCCCGATGCGTTCGGGGGCGCGTTCGGCGACGAGCGGGGCGAGTTTCGCCTTGCCCCCGGCCCACTTCAGGAACGGCCTGGCCACGCCCGCCTTCAGGCCCCCGCCTCGGCGGCGCGGGCCGCGCGCTTGATGGCGAAGTAGCACACCACCACGAAGGCCGCGCTCAACGGGCGGCCCGTCACCTGCGTCACGATCACGTACTCGTTCGCCGTGGCCAGCCAGTCCAGCAGGAAGATGCGGAAGACGCCCGTGCACAGGTTCATGGCCATGAAGGTGAGCGTGAGCACGGCGAAGAGGCGGTGGTCGGGGGCCAGCAGCGGGCGCAGGGCGGGGATGCTCTCGCGCGCCACCGCCCCCACCAGCGGCTTGCGCAGGGCCACGCTGCCCACGCAAATGGCCGCCATGAGGAAGTCGGCCACGATGTTCTGGGCGGCGAAGGCCTTGGCGCTGTTCAGGGCCAGCCCCACCACGGCCGAGCCCGCCACCACCACGAAGCTCATGACGGCGATGACGCGGATGACGCCGCGGTCGCGGTTGTTGGCGAACACCCACAGGGCGGCGGCGAAGGAGCCGAGGATGGCGACCTGCGTGCGCCACAGGCCCTCCGGCCAGAACCAGTTGAGCACGAGGAAGGCGAGGACGGGCAGGGCGCTCCAGAAGATGCGCCAGTCGATGGTGCGCAGGACGCTGAGGTCGCCCCGCAACAGCCGCGTGATCTCCGGCAGGCCGGGGGCGGGCAGGGCGGCGTCGAGGCCCGCGTCCGTCCGCTCCCCCGCCGGCTGCGCCGCCATGCCGTCGAGCATACGCCATCGCGCCGCAACGCTCCGCGAAGGGCGTATCATCGTGGCGGGAGGGCAAGCCCGTGGGCGCACTGGAAGGCATGCGCGTGCTCGACATGACGCAGTACGAGGCGGGCACCTCGTGCACGCAGCTGCTGGGCTGGCTGGGCGCGGACGTGGTCAAGATCGAATCCCCGCGCGGCGACCCCGGGCGCGGCGTGGCCACGCCCGCGGGCCTGCCCCAGTACTTCCTCAACTACAACAGCAACAAGCGCAGCGTGGCCATCGACCTCGCCAGCGCGGAGGGGCGCGCCCTGCTCCTGCGCATGGCCCCCCGGTTCGACGTGTTCGTGGAGAACTACGGCCCGGGCGTGATCGAGAAGCTGGACATCGGCTACGAGGTCATGCGCGAGGCCAGCCCCGCCATCATCTACGCGCGCCTCAAGGGCTTCGGGCTGAGCGGCCCCTACGCCGGCTACCTCTCCTACGACTGGGTGGCGCAGGCGGCGGCGGGCACCTTCTCCGTGACGGGGGAGCGCGACGGCCCGCCCACGCGCCCGGGCCCGACCATCGGCGATTCGGGCACGGGCGCGCAGCTGGCCCTCGCCATCACCGCCGCCTTCGTGCAGCGCCAGCGCACGGGCGAGGGCCAGTTCATCGAAATCTCCATGCAGGAGGCCGTCACGCTCTTCATGCGCACGCTCGGCCTGCGCGGCTGGGGGGAGGAGCCGCAGGAGCGCACGGGCAACCGCCGCGGCCCCGGCACCGACGTCTACCCCTGCAAGCCCGGCGGCCCCAACGACTACCTCTTCACCATGATCGTGACGAGCGCGCAGTGGGACGCCTTCAGCGTGGCCATCGGCCACCCCGAGCTGATGGACGACCCGCGCTTCGCCACGCCCCGCCTGCGCCACGAGCACGGCGAGGCGCTCTACGAGCTGGTGGCGGCCTGGACGCGCGAGCGCACCAAGCACGAGGCCATGCGCGAGCTGGCGGAGGCGGGCGTGCCCTGCTCGGCCACGTTCGACACGCTCGAGCTGTTCACGGACCCGCACCTGCGCGAGCGCGGGCTGGTGGAGGAGCTGGAGCACCCGGAGCTGGGCACGGTGAAGGTGATGCGCATGCCCGCGCGCCTCTCCGGCTCGGAGGTGCCGCTCACGCCCGCGCCGACGTTGGGCCAGCACACGCGCGAGGTGCTGGCGGAGCTGGGCTTCGCCGACGCCGAGGTGGCCGCCCTGCACGAGCGGGGCGTGCTGCGCTGATGGGGACGGAGGAAGGCTGGCGGGGGCGGGCGGGGCTGCCAGCGTCGCGTGCCGTGTCCGAACGCGATGGCTCCGCCCCGCCGCTGGCCCGCGACGACGACGGCCCGGCGGACGCGCCCGCCGCCCTGCTGCTGCACGACCTGACGGGCGACCGGCGCGTGTGGCGGGCGCTGGCGGAGGCCATGAGCGACGGGTTCCGCGTGATCGCGCCCGACCTGCGCGGGTTCGGCGAAAGCGGCCCGCTGCCGCCCGGGGCGGCGCCCTCCCTGCGCGACCATGCCGCCGACCTGGCCGCCCTGCTCGACGGCGAGGGCATCGCGCGCTGCGCCCTCGTCGGCGCGGGCTTCGGCGCGGAGGTGGCGCTGGAGTTCGCGCTGGCCGAGCCGGAACGGGCGCGCCTGCTGGTGCTGAGCGGGGCCGCGCCCGCGCCCGACCACGACGCCTACGACGAGGCGGCGCGCGCGCACGAGCGGCGGCTGGCGGAGGAGGGGCGGCTGGCGGGGCGCTTCGGCATGGACCGCGCCGCCGCGCTGGCCGCGGAGACGCTGGACGGGGCGGAGGCGCGGGCGGCGTTGCGGGCGCGCTACCGGCGCATCGACGCGGACGCCTTCGCCGCCGCCTGCCGCGCCCGCGCGGAACGCGGCGACGCCCTGCCGCGGCTGGCGGCGCTGGGGACGCCCGCGCTGGTGCTGGCGGGCGAGTCCGACCCCCTGCTGGCGGCGGCGCGGCTGCTGGCGGAGACGCTGCCGCGGGCGCGGCTGGAGACGCTGCCGGACTGCGGCGCGGGCGCGCCCTTCACCGCGCCGCGCGCCTTCGAGGCCGCGCTCGGCGCCTTCCTCGGCGACATGCGCGCGGGCGCGGACGGCTGGTAGCGGCGCGGAAGCGCGCGATCGGGTATCCTGTCGCTCCCTCTGGAGGTACCCACCGCATGAAGCGAATCCTCGCCCTTCTCGTCCTGCTCGCCGTCGCCGGGGCCGTCACCGTGGTCATGCGCCGCCGTGGCGACGACGACGATTTCCTCGACGAGGACCTCGACTAGCTGAGCGCCGCGCCCCGTTCGCCGGAGGACGCGGGCACGCAGCCGGTCATCACCGGCTACGGGGCCGTGTGCGCGCACGGCAGCGGCCCGGAGGCGCTGTGGGAGGCGCTGGCGGCGGGACGCTCGCCCGCGCGCGACTGGCGCCCCGACGACGGCGCGCCCTCCTACCGCGCGGGGCCGCTGCCGGACGGCTACCGCGCGCATCCGCGCATCCCGCGCAACCTCGCGCACTTCCTCGACCGCGGCGCGCTGATGGCGCTCGACGCCGCCCTGCGGGCGGTGGAGTCCGCCGGGCTGGAGGCGGGCGCGGGCGACGCGCGGCGCTTCGCCGTGGCCGACGGGCTGGCCTTCCGCGCGCCCGGCCAGGCCACGCTCTTCGTCCCGTACGGCCAGCTGGCGGCGCGCGCGCTGGGCGTGCGCGGCGCGGTGGCGGAGCTGGCGGGGGCGGAGGCGAGCGGGCTGGCCGCCGTGGCCGAGGCCGCCGCCATCGTGGCCCGCGGCGAGGCCGACGTGGCGGTGGCGGGCGCGGCCCAGGCGCTGCAGCCGCCCGTGCTCGCGCACTTCGCCGAACGCGGGCTGATCGCGCCCGACGCGGCCCATCCGCTGGACGCCCGCCCGGACGGCTGCATCCCCGCCGAGGGGGCCGCGTACGTGGTGGTGGAGGCGGCGGAGCACGCCCGCGCGCGGGGCGCGACCGCGCACGCCCGCATCGCCGGGGCGGCGCGCGTCTTCGATCCGTCCGCCGAACCGCTCGACCCCAGCGGCGCGGCCGAGGCGGGGCGCTCCGTGCAGGCCGCGCTGGGGGCGGCGGGCTACCTGCAGAACCAGGTCGACCACGTCGTCTCCTGCGCCGACGGGCGCTCCGACCGCGACGCCGCCGAGGCCGCGGGGCTGGCGCGCACCTTCGGGCGGCACGTCTACTACGCCAGCGTGAGCGCGCCCGCGGGGGCGCTGGGGCAGACGCTGGCGGCGAGCGGCCCGCTGGCGCTGGTCTGCGCCCTGGAATCGATGCGGCGGCGGGAGGTCGCCCCGGCGGCGGGCTTCCGCGAGGCGCCGGAGGGCTCCGAGCTGGGCGTCGTGCGCGAGACGCGCGCGGAACGGCTCGACTGCGTGCTCGTGACGGCGCTGGGCATGGGCGGCACGAACGCGAGCGTGCTGCTGCAGCGCTAGCGCCTTCCGCCTTCGCCGCATGGGCGCTACCATGCGCGCGGTGGAGATCAGCTGGTTCGGGCGCACCTGCTTTCGCCTGCGCGGACGCGAGGGGGCCGTTCTCACCGATCCCGTGAGCGCCGCCACGGGCCACGCGCTGGGCCGCGCGAACGCCGAAATCGTCACCCTCAGCCGCCGCGACGACCCCGACCTCAGCAACGTGGCGGGCGTGCGCGGCGAGCCCAGGGTGTTCGACGCGCCGGGCGAATACGAGGTGCGCGGCATCCTCCTCACGGGCATCCCCCTGCCGCGCGCGGACGGCAGCCGCACGATGGCCTTCATCTGCGAGATCGACGGCGTGAACGTGGCGCACCTGGGCCTGCCCGACGCGCCGCCCGCGGCGGAGGCGCTCGACCGCTTCGAGGGCGTGGACGTGCTGCTGCTGCCGGTGGGCGGGGGCGCATCGCTGCCCGCCTCCGAGGCCGCCGAGCTGATGCGCACGATCGACCCGCACGTGGTGATCCCGATGCACTACCGCACGGAGCGGGAGCGGGCCGAGCTGGAGCCGCTGGACCGCTTCCTGAGCGAGGCGGGGGCCAGCCCGGAGCCCGCGCCGCGCCTCAACGTGACGCGCGCGAACGTGCCCGCCGAGCTCACGGTCGAGGTGCTGCGGCCGCGCGGAAGCTGACGCCCGCGCCCTCGTCCGTGAGCGCCCCGTAGGCATGGGGGACGCGGTCGCGGAGGGCGTGCGTGCCGGGGGCCATGTCCTTCCAGCGGGCGGCGGCGCGGTTCACCTGCGCCCCCATGGCCACGCCCGCGCCGCGCGGCGCGACGGTGAGCAGCGCGCCCGCGGGCGAGGCCACCGCGCCCCCGTCGGGCCAGGCGGCGGCCACGTAGACGCGGTTCTCGTCGGCGCGCGCCCGCAGCACGCGCTCGTTCATGGGGTGGTCCGCGAAGCAGGGCCAGGCGAGCAGGTCCGCCCCTTCCAGGGCGAGGCAGCGCGCCACCTCCGGCGCGTACCCCTCGTCGCCGCAGAGGATGGCCACGTTGCCGGCGGGCGTGGGCGCGACGGGCGCGTTCGTCTCGCCGAGGTCGATGCCGCGTCCGTGCGTGGCGCGGTGCTCGATGGTTCCGTCGGGCGTGACCAGCGCGGCGCTCCGTTCGGCGGTGCAGCCGCTGCTGGCGACGGCCAGCGCCACGGCCCCGCCGCGCGCGCGCACGGCCCGCTCCACCACGGGCAGGGACGCCTGCCAGCCCTCGGGCGCGGTCATGCCCGCGAACACGGTCAGGTCGCAGTCCTGCGCGCGCAGGGCCTCGTGGCGGGCGACGACGGCGGCGGGGTCGAAGGCGCCGTCGGCGTCGCCGGGGACGACGGCCACGCGGCGGTTCTCGCGCGCGGGCACGAGCGGCTCCTCCAGCAGGGCGCGCGCGGGCGCGTCCTCCCAGGGTTGCGTCAGGCGGCCGTAGAGGGTGGGGCGGCGCGGGGGCGGCGGGGCGAACGATTCCGACGGATCGATCTCCCACGCCACCACGGCGTCGCCGGTGGAGGGCGCGGCGACGCGCGTCTCGCCGTGCGGGTCGATCACGCGCGAGCGGCCCGCGTAGACGAGCGAGCCGTCCTCCGCGCCCCACTTGTCCGCCGCCGCCACCCACGCGCCGTTCTCGAAGGCGCGCACGGGCATGAGGTACTCGCACTGCGTGGTGGTCAGCTGCTCCACGGTTCCCGCCCAGGAGACCCAGGCGGTGAGGTCGAGGATGACCTCGGCCCCGTTCACGGCGAGGGAGCGCGCGATTTCGGGCTGGCGTCCGTCGGCGCAGATGAGCACGCCGAATCTCGCGAAGCCGGCGTCGAACACGGGGAAGGCGTCGCCGCGCCGGAACCAGTCGTTATCGAAGTGCCAGAGGAAGCTCTTGTCGTAGCACCCCGCCACCTCGCCCCCGGGCGTGAAGACGACGCCGCTGTTGGTGAGCGCGCCGCCGGCGTGGGGCACGGCCATGCCCGCAGCCAGCCAGTAGCCGTGGCGGCGCGCCTTTTCCGCGAAGAGGTCGGCCACCTCGGCATAAGGGCGCACGCCGGGGCGGGCGTAGGGATCGGCGTCGCGCAGGTGGTAGGCGGGCCAGGCGCATTCGGGCAGGGCCACGAGGTCCGCGCCCAGCGCGCCCGCCTCGTCGAGGGCGCGCAGCAGGCCCGCGAGGTTCTCCTCCGCGTCCTCGAGGTCGTAGGCGCGCACCTGGCAGCAGGCGACGGTGAAGCGTTCCACGGCTGGCCTCCGGTGGCGCGGCGTGCGCGGTGGCGGGGCGGGTTGCTACACTCGCCCGCGGAGAGGTGTCCGAGTGGCTTATGGTACCGCTCTCGAAAAGCGGTGTGCAGCGATGCACCGGGAGTTCGAATCTCCCCCTCTCCGCCAGCCTCCCGCCGGGGCCCGCTGAGGCATGGGGCGCATCCGCGGCGAGGAGCGCCTGCGCTGGCTGGAGCGCCACACCGAGGCTCCGCTCCTGCTGCTGGCGCTGGCCATGCTGCCGCTGCTGCTCACGCCGCAGTTCACGGACGTGTCCGAGGGCGTGCGGGACTGGTTCGACGTCGGCAACTGGATCATCTGGGGCGCGTTCGCGGCGGTCCTGCTGGCCAAGCTGGCGGTCGCCCCCAACCGGCTGGCCTACGTGCGCGCGCACCCCATCGAGGTGCTGTTCGTGGCGCTGCCGCTGCTGCGCCCGCTGGCCTTCCTGCGCGTGCTGCCGCTGCTGCGCGTGGCCGTGGCCCTGGGCCTCAACGTCTCCCTGCTCTCGCGCTTCTTCCGGCAACGCGGCATCACCTTCCTCGCCATCATGCTGATCGCCGTCATGTTCATCGGGGGCACGCTGGTGTGGCTGCTGGAACGCAACGTGACCGGCCACGACGCCCTCATCGAGACGCCGCTGGACGCCTTCTGGTGGGCCTTCATCACGATGACGACGGTGGGCTACGGCGACCATTCGCCTGCCACCGCGGGGGGACGCATCGTGGCCAGCGTCATCACCGTCTACGGCATCGTCAACTTCGCCGTGATCGGGGCCATGGCGGTGACGCTGTTCACGCAGGAGGGCCAGCGTTCGGCGCTGGCGGAGATGCGCGAGCAGCTGGCGCGCATCGAGGAGCGGCTGGCGGACCCGCGGCGCGAACCGCCGCCGGAGGATTAGAATGGGCGGCATGAGCAACGAACCGCTGCCCCGCTTGCGCCTCGCGCGCGACGACGAACTGCCCGAGCCGCTGCGCGAGCGCACGGACGCCGTGACGCGCGTGTTCGGGCACAACGCGCGCCTGCTGCAAGCGTGGAACGAGTGGTACCGCCCGCTCATCCGCGACGGGGCCGTGTCCGCGCGCCTGAAGGAGCTGGTGCGGCTGCGCGTGGCGCAGCTCAACGCCTGCGAATTCTGACAGGCCGCGCGGCTTCCCCTGGGAGGGGAAGGAGAGACGCTGGAGGAAGCGACCGTCGCCAAAATCGCGCGCTGGGGCGACGCGGACTTCAGCGAGGCCGAGCGCGCCGCCTTCCACTACGCCGAGCGGCTGGTCGTGGACCACGCCAACATCGACGGGGCGCTGTTCGACGAGCTGCGCCGCTTCTACACGGAGGAACAGATCGTGGAACTGGGCTGGGCCATCGTCAGCTACCTGGGCTTCGGGCGGCTGATCCATTCGTTCGGGCTGAAGCCGTGAGCCTCGACGCGGGCACCTTCCGCGCGGAGGCCGTGAGCGCCGAGACGCGCGCCTTCGTGGAGGGCGCCGCCGCCATGCGCGGGGGCATGCCGCCCCTTTCCGAGGCCACCATCCCCATGCTGCGCGCGCTCGCGGAGGAGGGCGGCGGGCCGTTCGCGCCCCCGCCGCCGGTGGAGCGCGCCGAGGACCGCGCCGTGCCCGGCCCCCACGGCGAGGCGCGCGTGCGCGTCATCCGCCCCGAGGGGCACGACGCGACGGGCGTCTACCTCGACATCCACGGGGGCGGCTGGGCCGCGGGCGCGGCGCGCTGGAGCGACCAGGCCAACCTCACGCTGATCGAGCAGCTGGGCGTGGCCACGGTGAGCGTGGACTACCGCCTCGCCCCCGAACACCCCTACCCGGCGGGGCCGGACGACTGCGAGACGGCGGCGGTCTGGCTGGCGGAACACGCCGCCGCCGAATTCGGGACCGAACGGCTGCTCATCGGCGGCGGGTCGGCGGGCGCGCACCTGGCCGCCGTGACGCTGCTGCGCCTGCGCGACCGCCACGGCTTCACGGGCTTCGCCGGCGCGAACCTCCTCTACGGGCCGTACGACATGACCATGACGCCCAGCCAGCGGCGGGCGACGGGCGCGGAAGGCGGGCTCACGCGCGCGGACATCGAGGCCTTCGGGGCCATGTTCCTGCCCGCGGGCGTGGACGCCGCCGATCCGGACGTGTCGCCGCTGAACGCGGACCTGCGCGACCTGCCGCCCGCGCTCTTCACGGTGGGCACGCTCGACCCGCTGCTCGACGACTCGCTCTTCATGCACGCGCGCTGGCTGGCGGCGGGCAACGAGTCGGAGCTGGCGGCGTACGCGGGCGGGCCGCACGGCTTCGACGCCGCGCCCATCGCCATCGCGCGCGAGGCCACGGCGCGCATCCGCGCCTTCCTCGGCGAGCGGCTGGCGGCGGGCTGAGGCTTGCGGCGAACGCACGCGGAAGGCAGGATCAAGGCGTGAGCGAGGAGATTTACCGCGAGATCGCCAGCGCCCTGGAGCGCGAGGAGGCGGTGGCGCTGGCCACCGTGGCGCGCACGCGCGGCTCCACGCCCCGCAAGACGGGCGCGAAGATGGTGGTGCGCCGCGACGGCTCCTTCCTCGGCACCATCGGCGGCGGCTGCGGCGAGGCCGAGGTGTGGCAGGAGGCGATGGAGACGCTGGAGGACGGCGTGGCCCGCGTCGTCACCGTGGACCTGACGGAGCCGGTGGACGGCGAGGACAAGATCTGCGGCGGCGTGATGGACGTGCTCGTCGAGCGCCTTTCCTAGAGGCCGCCCCGGTGGATCAGGCGGGCGTGAGCTCGCGCCCCTCGATAGACACGGGGATTTCCCACCTGTCCACCTTCTGCGGGATATGCGGACCCTCGTCCTCAAGATGGATGGCCAGGCAGACCTCAATGGCCTCGGCCACGTTGCGCCGGAGCTCGTCGAGCGTCTCGCCTTGCGAAAGGCAGCCGGGCAGTTCGGGAACCTCGGCCCAATACCCGCCTTCCTCGGCCTCATGCACCAGCACGGTAAAGGAATGCATCCTGTTCCCCCTTCAGCGTCCCGCAGCCTTCAGGAACTCCTCGTCCGTAAGGCCTGCGAGCCGAATCGCTCGTTTTAGCAGCCCGACCTTCACATCGCCCGCGGGGATGGAGATGTTACGGCCATTGGGCATCGTCAGCGCGCGGTGGCTCCCCTTCCCCATACGCTCGCGCCCGCCTAGCCTGGCGAACGCCGCGACGGCTTCATGCTGCCGAATGTCTCGTGGAAACTTGGCCATCCCGTTCTCCCTTCGGATCGGTTTCGGAATCTTAGTCTTGGGCGCGCCCGAATGTCAAAGGCGCTCTGGGCCGTTCGGGACCAAGCGGTGGGGCGTTTCCCCACGTTCCCGCATCATGTACCATGCTCAAACGTCTCCCCGCGCACGGGGAGCAGGAGGGCCGCCATGCCGAATCTGGGGCCGCTGGAAATCGCCATCATCGCCGCCATCATCGTGCTGCTCTTCGGGGTGGGCCGCATCAGCGGGCTCGGGCGCGAGCTCGGCACGTCCATCCGCGAGTTCCGCCGCGGCGTGAAGGAGGAGAAGGAGGAAGAGGGGGAGGCCGCTGCCACGACCGCGCAGGCGCAGACGCAGGCCCCGCCTCCGCCGCCCGCCGCCCAGACGCAGGCGCCGCCTCCGCCTCCGCAGCAGCCCGCGCCGCCCGCCGCCCCTCCGCCGACGGAACCGGCCAGCGGCGACGGCTCCGGCTCGCGCAACGTCTTCTAGCATGGCCCGCGAACGTCCGCGGGCCTCATCCGTGCGGGCATGTTCGACCGTCTGAAGCGCCTCGCGCTCCGGCTCCGGGGCAAACGGGATCCGGAGTGCGCTGTCGTGTGGGGGGATCCCTCCGTCCTGGCCGCGATCTGGGATAACGAGGACGATGCCCGCTACGACGACCTTTAGCCCCCCGCGACGGCGGGCACGATGCTGACCTCGTCGTTCTCGCCCACGGCGGTGGCGAGGCCGTCGGCGAAGCGCACGTCCTCGCCGTTGATGTAGACGTTCACGAAGCGGCGCAGCTCGCCCTCCTCGTCCAGCAGGCGTTCCCCCATGCCGGGGAAGCGCGCCTCCAGGTCGGCGAGGCAGGCGGCGAGCGGGCCGGACGCGCCCTCCACCGTGGACTGGCCATCGGTGAGGGCGCGCAGGGGCTGGGGGATGAGGACGGTCACGGACAAGGCGGTCTCCCTTTTGGCGGCGGGCGCTCAGCCCTCGACGACGTCGCCGGTGACGGGATCGACGCGCACGCCGCGGCTTTCGGCCCAGTCGACGCCGCGGGCGATCTCGTCCGGCTCGCCCTCGAGTTCGAGCACGACCCAGCCGGTGCGTTCGTCGACGTCGGCCATGCGGATGTTGGTGACGAGTTCGAATTCGCGCCCGAGGAGGTAGATGACGGGCTCCTTGATGAGGTCCTGGGGGAAGGTGAAGCGCAGCCTGCGAACGGCCATCAGGCGTGGACCTCCTCCGCGCGCGCGCCCCAGGCGGCCTCGAAGGCGCCCACGGTGGCGTCGATTTCGAGCGCGGGGGCGAGCCCCCCGGCGACGGCCTCGGCGGTCTTGAAGCCGGCGCCGGTGATGAAGGCCACCACCAGCTCGTCGGGGTCGATTCTACCGCGCTCGGCGAGCTGTTTGACGCCCGCCACGGTGACGCCCCCCGCCGTCTCCGCGAAGACGCCCTCGGTTTCGGCCAGCAGCCGCATGCCCGCCACGATCTCGTCGTCGCTCACGGAGGCGCAGGCCCCGTCGGTGTCGCGCAGCTGCACGAGGCTGTAGTAGCCGTCGGCGGGGTTGCCGATGGCGAGCGACTTGGCGATGGTGTCGGGCTTCTGCGGGCGGAAGTTCATGGAGCCCTCGGCCCAGGCGGTGGCCACGGGCGAGCAGCCCGCCGCCTGCGCGGCGCTCATGCGCGTGCGCGACGGCTCGATCAGCCCGGCGCGCGCGAACTCGTCCAGCCCCTTGCGGATTTTCACGAAGAGCGAGCCGCTGGCGATGGGCGCGACGCAGTGGTCGGGCGCGCGCCAGCCGAGCTGCTCGGCCACCTCGAAGCCGAGCGTCTTGGAGCCCTCGGCGTAGTAGGGGCGCACGTTCACGTTGACGAAGGCCCAGTTGCGCGAACCGGCCAGCTCCGCGCAGAGGCGGTTCACGGCGTCGTAGTTGCCGCGCACCTTCACCAGCGTGGGGTTGTAGATGCTGGAGCCGAGCACCTTGCCCGCCTCCAGGTCGTGGGGGATGACGACCACGGCCTCCATGCCGGCGGCGGCGGCGTGGGCGCTCACGCTGTTGGCGAGGTTGCCCGTGCTGGCGCAGGCCAGCTTCTCGAAGCCCAGCTCCCGCGCGCGCGAACTGGCCACCGCCACCACGCGGTCCTTGAACGACCACGTGGGGTTGGCCGTGTCGTTCTTCAGGTAGAGCCGCGGCAGGCCCAGCGCCTTGCCGAGGTTCCTGGCGTGGAGCAGGGGGGTGAAGCCCGCGCCGATGTCCACCGCCGAGTCCGCCTCGCAGGGCAGGAACTCGCGGTAGCGCCAGAGCGTGGCCGGGCGCGCGGCGATGGCCTCGCGCGAGACGGCGGCGCGGATGGCCTCGTCGTCGTACACCGCCTCCAGCGGGCCGAAGCAGTACTCGCAGACGTGGATGGCGGCGAGGGGGTAGTCGCGGCCGCACTCGCGGCAGCGCAGGTTGCGTGCGTAGTTCATGCCTCTCTCTCGTTCATCGGGTGCGTGGCGGGCGCGGCCCGCACGGGGGCGGCGCTCCGGCGCGGGGCGGGGACGGCGAGGGCGGCCCTCCCTAGAGGGCCCTGGGCATGAACATTCGGCCCGGCGACGGCGGCATCGGCTCTCCTCGGGCGCGCAGGCGCGAATCCCCCGCCCACGGTACAGCCGATCACCGCATGGGGAAAGGGCGCGGCGCGGGCGCGGGCCGTAGACTCGACGGCGATGGAGCGGGAGCGCTTCCGCGAGCTGGTGCGCGACGCCCTGGCCACGCTGCCGCCGGGGCTGCTGGCGCGGGTGCGGAACGTGGAGATTCTGGTCGAGCGGCGGCCCACGGCGCGCGACCGCAAGCGGGCGGGGCTGGAGGGGGGCGGCACGCTGCTGGGCCTCTACCACGGCGTGCCCCTGCCCGACCGCGGCGAGAACTACAACCTCGTGCCGCCGGACACCATCAGCATCTACCAGGAACCCATCGAATCCATCTGCGCGGACGAGGCGGAGGTGCGGGAGCAGGTGCGCACGACGGTGCTGCACGAGATCGGCCACTACTTCGGCATCGACGACGAGCGCCTGCACGAGCTGGGCATGGGCTGAGCCAGCGGCGCGCCGTTCCGCTACGGCGTCGTCCCGCAGGTGGCGAGGCCGAGCGACGCGGCGTCGCTCCGTCGCGTGGCCGTGGCCGTCAGCGCCGCAGGCACGCAGCCCGTGAAGGGGTTGTTCGCCAGCGTCACCTCCGTGAACGCGGACAGTCTCCCCAGCCCCGTCGGGATGCTCCCGCCGAGGTCGTTCCCGGCCAGCCGCAGCGTCCGCAGCGCGCCCAGATCCCCCAGGTTCCCCGTCACGCGCGTCAGCCGGTTCCAGGATGCGTCCAGCTCCGTCAGCGCCGACGCCGGATTGCCCAGCTCCGTCGGGATCAGCCCGCCCAGCTGGTTGGCCGTCAGCAGCAGCGTCGTGAGCGCCGTCAGGTCGCCCAGCTGCGTCGGCAGCGCCCCCTCCAGCAGGTTGCGGCGCAGGTCCAGGTGCGTGAGCGCCGTCAGGCTCCCGATCTGCGTGGGGACGACGCCCGTGAGGCGGTTGAAGCCGAGCTTCAGCGACGTGAGGCCCGACAGCCCCGCCGCTCCCGGCCCGTCGGAGACGTCCGGCCAGCGCCCCAGCTGCGTGGGGATGACGCCCGCGAGTCCCCGGCGCGTGAGGTCGAGGCCCGTGATGCGCTTCGGGGCGCCCGAGACCGTCACGCCGTCCCACCCGTCCGTCGTCGTCGCGCCCGCGAGCGGCCGGTCGGCGGCCCAGTTGAGCTGCCCCATCGGGTCCAGCTTCGACTTGATGGCGAGGAGCGTGTCGCAGTCGTTCGCCAGGTCCGTGACGGTCGCGGCGCCGGTCGCCGTGCGCGCTTCGCCCAGCGTCGTGGCCGTGCAGGTGGGCGGGGCCATGTCCAGCACCGTGGCCGGCATCCGGCAATCGGGGAGGCCCAGCTGCGCGACGTCGTTGTCCCGCACGCGGGACAGCTCGCCCGGCACGCAGCCCGTGAGCGTGAGGCCCTGCACTGTCAGGGTGCCGAGTCTGGTCAGGTTCCCCAGACTCGCGGGAATGGTCCCCGTGAACCGGTTCGGGCCCAGCCTGAATTTGGTGAGCGCGGTCAGGTTGCCCAGTTGCGTCGGGATGTTCCCCGTCAACTGGTTGTTTCCCAGCATGAACCTGGTGAGCGCGGTCAGGTTGCCCAACTGCCTGGGGATGTTCCCGGACAGCTGGTTTTTGGAGAGAACAAGCCTGGTGAGACTGGTCAGGTTGCCCAGTTGCGTCGGGATGTTCCCCGTCAACTGGTTTCCGCCCACTTCAAGGTTGACGAGGTCGGTCAGGTTGCCCAGTTGCGTCGGGATGTTCCCCGTCAGCTGATTGACATTAAGATTGAGCGCGGTGAGGTTGGTGAGGTTCCCCAATTGCGTCGGGATGCTCCCCGTCAGCCGGTTGTTCCACAGGGAGAGGGACGGGAGCGCGGTCAGGTTGCCCAGCTGCGTGGGGATGTCCCCCGTCAACTGGTTGCCCTCGAGACCGAGCCAGGTGAGTGCGACCAGGTTTCCCAGCTGCGTGGGGATATTCCCCGTGAGCTGGTTGGCATCGAGACTGAGCCAGGTGAGCGTGGTCAGATTGCCCAGTTGCGTGGGGATCGGCCCCGTCAACTGATTGGCGTGGATCGCGAGGTCGGTCAGCGCCGGGAGTCTCCCCAATTGCGTGGGAATGTTCCCGTCCAGCTGGTTGTTCGAGAGGTCGAAGTTGGTGAGATTCGTCAGATTGCCCAACTGCGTGGGGATCGCCCCCGTCAAGTTGTTGTTGTCGAGATGCATTCTGGTGAGCATTGTGAGTCTTCCCAGCTGCACGGGGAGCTCCCGTTCAATTGATTCCGGTAGAGCCCCAGAAACATTAGCCCCGTGAGATTGCCCAGTTGCGTGGGAATGCTCCCCGTCAGGCCGGCATTCCCCAAGTTGAGGTAGGTGAGATTCGCCAGATTGCCCAGTTGCGTGGGAATGCCCCCGCTCAACGGGTTCTGCTCCAAGTTGAGGTAAGTGAGATTCGCCAGATTGCCCAGTTGCGTGGGAATGCCCCCGGTCAGGTTGTTCTCCTTGGTGGACAGCCTGGTGAGTGCCGAGAGTCCACCCAGTTGCGTGGGAATGCTCCCCGTTAGCTGGTTCTGGTAAAGCGACAGATTCGTGAGCAGCGTGAGGCTCCCCAGCTGCGTGGGGATCGGTCCCGTCAGCTGGTTCGTATAGAGCAGGAGTCGCGTCAGCCCCGTGAGGCTCCCCAGCTGCGTGGGGATGCTCCCCGTCAGCCCGGTGTTCCCCAGTTCGAGGATCGTGAGACTCGTCAGATTGCCCAGTTGCGTGGGGATCGGCCCCGTCAGCTGGTTCCTGAGGAGCGCCAGTTTCGTCAGCCGCGTGAGGCTCCCCAGTTGCGTGGGAATGCTCCCCGTCAGCCCGGCGTTCCCGAGGTCGAGAATTGTGAGGTTCGTCAGATTGCCCAGTTGCGTGGGGATCGCCCCCGTCAGCTGGTTCGTGTGGAGCAGGAGCCGCGTCAGCCCCGTGAGGCTCCCCAGCTGCGTGGGGATGCTCCCCGTCAGCTGCCGCCCGTTCAGGTCCAGCTCGGTCACGCGCTTCGGCGCGCCGGAAACGGTGACGCCGTCCCACGACGTGAGCGGCAGCGCCTGGCTCCAGTTGAGCGTCGCCGTGCCCGCCAGCGTGGACTTGATCGCCAGCAGCGTGTCGCAGTCCGTTGCCAGGAATGCGTTGTCCGCGCGTGGCCCCCCAAGCGTGCTCGTGATGCAGGTGGGGGGCGAGCCCGGAAGCGTCGTGTCGGCGGTGATGGGCGTGGTAGCAGTGACAGGGGTGGTGGCGGTGACGGGTGTGGTGGCCGTGACGGGCGTGGTGGCCGTGACGGGCGTAGTCGCAGTGACCGGCGTGGTGGCCGTGACGGGCGTAGTCGCAGTGACCGGCGTGGTGGCCGTGACGGGCGTAGTCGCAGTGACCGGCGTGGTGGCCGTGACGGGCGTAGTCGCAGTGACCGGCGTGGTGGCCGTGACGGGCGTAGTCGCAGTGACCGGCGTGGTGGCCGTGACGGGCGTGGTCGCAGTGACCGGCGTCGTCGTGGTGGTGGGCGTGGTTGCGGTTCCGCTCTGGGCGGACGCGGGGGCTTCCCCGGACGCCGCTCCGACGACGAGCGCGAGGGCGAGGACGAACGCCGCCCCCAATCCGCTCCGCATGTTCCAGGCCCGCATGACGACAACCTCCGCGATTGGCGCGGACTATAGCAGAGCGCGCGAACGACTGCCTCACGGGCCGTCGAGGGCGCTGGCGGCGAGCTGCTCGAGGGCGCGGTCCTCCAGCGGCGGGTTGTGCAGCCCCGCCCGCACGTCGCGGTAGTAGCGCTCGATGGGGCGGCGCTTCTGCAGGCTCACGCCGCCCACCACGCGCATGGCCAGGTCGACCGCCTCGATGCAGTTGTCGAGGGCGTCGATCTTGGCCGCGGCCACGCGATCGGCGGGGGCCATGCCGCCGTCCGCGTCGGCGGCGTCGCGGGACTCCCAGGCGTGGGCGGCGTCGGCCACGAGCGCGCGGCTGCGCTGCAGCAGCAGGTCGATGCGGGCGATGCGGCGGCGCACGCCCGGGATGGCGGCGATGGCGCCCCCGCCGCCGGGGCGGCGTTCGCGCGCGAAGGCCACGGCGTAGTCGCGCGCGGCGGCGGCCACGCCGATGGTGGTGGCGGCCACGCCGAGCGCGAACCAGACGCCGCCCGCGCGCCCCGCCTTGCGCTCGCCGCGGCGCGCCAGCAGGCGGTCGGCGGGCAGGCGCACGTCCTCCAGCACGAGGTCGTGGCTGCCGCTGGCGCGCATGCCCAGCGCGTCCCAGGTCTCGTCCACGCGCAAGCCCGGGTCGTCGCGCAACACCATGAAATCGACGGCCTCGGGCGGGCCGCCGCCGGGCGGCTCGACGCGCGCCAGCACGACGAAGTACCAGAGCGCGGGGGCGAGCGTGACGAACGTCTTGCGCCCGTTCAGCAGCCAGCCGCCCTCGACGGGCGCGGCGACGGTTTCGGGAAGGCCGCCGCCCGCCGGGCTTCCCAACCCCTCCTCCGTGGCGGCGGTGTTGACGAGCCGCCCCGCCTCCACCGCCCCGCGGCAGATCTCGTCGAACCAGACGCGCGGGTACGTGGGCGATTCGCGCTCCGCGCCGATGCGGATGAGGTGCATGTTGAGGGCCAGCGCCGTGGCCCCGTCGCCCGCCGCCAGCGTCTCCTGCACGCGCAGGAAGCGGGAGAGCGGCAGCTCCGCGCCGCCGTGCGCGCGGGGGACGGTGAGCGCGAGGAAGCCCGCCTCGCGCAGGTCGGCGAAGTTGCGGTGGGGGAAATCGCCCGCGCGGTCGTGGGCGGGGGCGCGTTCGGCGAAGCGCGCGGCCAGGGCGGCGGCGCGCGCGAGCCAGTCCGGTTCGGCCATGGCGGGCAGTCTAGCGGCTCGCGCGGCGGCGGCGGGCGGGCGCTTGCTATACTGCGCGGCGCCGCGCGCACGGCGCGGAAGGGAGCGCAGCCCGTGGAAGAGCCGCAAGTCGTCGCCCGGCGCATCATCGAGAACGTCGAGAAGGTCATCATCGGCAAGGACCGCGAGCTGCGGCTGGCCATCACCGCCCTGCTGTGCGGCGGCCACCTGCTCGTGGAGGACGTGCCGGGCGTGGGCAAGACGATGCTGGCGCGCGCGCTGGCCGTCTCCACCGGCTGCAGCTTCAAGCGCATCCAGTTCACGCCCGACCTGCTGCCCAGCGACGTGACGGGCGTCTCCATCTACAACCAGAAGTCGGGCGACTTCGAGTTCCGCGCGGGGCCGATCATGGCCCAGATCGTGCTGGCCGACGAGATCAACCGCGCCACGCCCAAGACGCAGTCGTCGCTGCTGGAGGCCATGGAGGAGCGGCAGATGACGGTGGACGGGGCCACGCACGCCATGCCCTCCCCCTTCATGGTCATGGCCACGCAGAACCCCATCGAATACGAGGGCACCTTCCCCCTGCCGGAGGCGCAGCTGGACCGCTTCCTCATCCGCGTGAACCTCGGCTATCCGAGCGCCCAGGACGAGGTGACGGTGCTGGACGAACAGCAGGTGGCGCACCCCATCGACGAGCTGGCGGGGGTGACGGACGCGGGCGAGATCCGGCAGCTGCAGCGGGCCGTGCGCGAGGTCTACATCGACCCGCTGATCAAGCAGTACATCGTGGGGCTGGCGGGGGCCACGCGGCAGCACGAGGACGTGTACCTCGGCGCCAGCCCGCGCGGCTCCATCGCCCTCTTCCGCACGGCGCAGGCGCGCGCCCTGCTGGAAGGGCGCGACTACGTGGTGCCCGACGACGTGAAGGAACTGGCCTTCGTCACGCTGGGGCACCGCGTGATCGTCAATCCGGGGGCGCGCGTGAAGGGCGCCACGGAGGCGGACGTGGTGGCCGACTGCCTGGCGCGCGTGCCCGTGCCCGGCGCGCGCGCGCGGGCCTAGGGGGAAACGCCCCGTGCGGCGCGCGCTGGCGTGGCCCCTCTCGCGGCGGCGGCGCACGATCACGGCGCTCGTGCTGCTGCTGGCGGCGGCCTTCTTCATCGCCACCGCCACGGGCTTCTGGCTGCTCTACCGCATGGCCTACCTGCTGGCGCTGGGCGTGCCCCTCGCCCTGCTGCTGGCGTGGCTGAACACGCGCGGGCTGGAGGCGCGCGTGGAGCGGCGCACGCCCCGCGCGCAGGTGGGGCAGGAGGCGGAGGAGCTGATCGAGGTGCGAAACCCCAGCCTCCTGCCCAAACTGTGGGTGGAGGTGGAGGATCCCAGCGGCTTGCCCGGCCACCGCTCGCGGCGCGCGCTGGCCATCCCCGGGCGGGGGCTGCGCAGCTGGGTGGTGGAGACGCCCCTGCGCCGCCGCGGCCTCTACGAATGGGGGCCGCTGCGCGTGCGCGGGGGCGACCCCTTCGGCATCTTCCAGGCCACGCGCGACTACGGCGCGGCGCAGCACATCCTCGTCTACCCGCGCGTGGTGGACCTGCCCCGCTTCCAGACGCCGCCCGCCAGCCTGCCCGGCGAGGGGCGCTTCCGGCGACGCACGCACTACATCACGCCCAACGCCAGCGGCACGCGCGAGTACGCCCCCGGCGATCCGCTCAGCCGCATCCACTGGCGCTCCACCGCGCACACGGGCCAGCTCATGGTCAAGACGTTCGAGCTGGACCCGACCAGCGACATCTGGGTGATCGTCGATCTGGAGGGGCGGCTGCAGGCGGGCGAGGGGGACGAGAGCACGGAGGAGTACGCCATCACCATCGCCGCCAGCGTGGCCCAGCGCTACATCGCCGCCAACCGCTCCGTGGGCCTGATCTCGTTCGGCGCCGAGTACCGCGTGGTCGAGGCCGAGCGCGGCCAGCAGCAGCTCTCGCGCATCCTCGAGGCGCTGGCCGTGGCCAAGGCGTCGGGCGAGGTGCCGCTGGAGAACCTGCTGCTGGAGGAGCAGCGCCGCTTCGGACGGCACACCACGCTCGTGCTGGTCACGCCCTCCACCGAGGGGCGCTGGCTGACCACCGTGCAGTCGCTCGTGCAGCGGGGCGTGCGCGTGGCGGCGGTGCTCGTCGACGCGGGCACGTTCGGCAAGGGGGAATCGCCGCTGGCGCTCTACGGCGAGCTGACGGCCAGCGACATCCTCACCTACACGGTGGCGCGGGGCGACGACCTGTCGCTGGCGCTGAGCACGAGCGCCGTGGGGGCGGACGCATGGCAGGGCTGACGGCTGCGGCGGGCCGGGGGGCGCGGCTGCGGCGCTTCGCCGTGGAGGCCCCGCGCCTGCTCATGAGCTGGGAGGACTGGTTCACGCTCGTCCCCGCGCTCGTCACCTACGCCGCCCTCGCCGTGGCCGTCCAGCAGGCTGGCTGGGTGCGCGACTTCCCCACGATCGCGCCGACCGTCATCGGGGCCATGGTGGTGGGGCTGGCGGCGGCGCGCACGCGGGCCAGCCAGTGGCTGGTGCAGCCCGCCGCCCTGCTGCTCGGCCTCGCGCTGGTCATGACCACGGCCCAGCCCTACGCCGCCGGCGACGCCTACACGGATCGCGTGGCCGACCTCGTGGCGCGCATGCGCGAGTGGGTGTCGGTGGTGCGCGCGGGCGACGTGAGCACCGACAACTTCCCCTTCGTGCTGATGGTGCACGGGCTGGGCGCGATCGGCGCCTACACGGCGGCCTGGGCCATCTTCCGCTGGCGCAACGCCTGGCTGGCGGTGATCCCGGCGGGCGCGGGCCTGCTGGGCATCATCGCCACCACCAAAGGGCAGCCCCCCGGGGCCTTCCTCATGTTCTCCATCGGCGCGTTGCTGCTCGTCGCGCGCCTCCACCTGCAGCGCTCGCTGGCGGGCTGGGACCGCGAGCGCGTGGACCGCCCGGAGTGGCTGAGCGCGCAGGCGGCGCAGCTGGCCGTGGCCCTCACCGTGGTCATGGTGGCGGTCGCCTGGTTGTTGCCCATCGGGCGGCAGGCGGCGGCCACGGAGCGCGCCCTGTCGGCCATCGCCTCCCCCTTCGAGCGGCTGGCCGACCCCGTCGAACGGCTCTTCACCAACCTCGCGGGCGGCGGCGGCAACTTCCACAAGTTCGGCACCACGCTGGCCATCCGCGGCGACGTGGAGCTGGGCAAGCGCGTGCTCTTCGAGGTGCGTGGCGACTTCACCGGCCTCGTGCGCGGAACCAGCTACGACCGCTACACGGGCGCGGGCTGGAAGGCCACCGAGCGCGACGTGCGGGAGACGAGCGCGGGCGAGGCCATCACGGCGGGCGTGGAGGGACGCGCCTACCGCGACCGCGCCGTCACCGAGCTGGACGTGACCGTGTTCGACGACGAGGAGGCGCTCTTCTCCACGGGCACGCCCTTGGGCGCGAACATCGACGCGCGCGCCGACCTGCCGCGCGCCTTCCCCGGCGACATCGAGCGCCTGCGCGCCCGCGAGGACTTCTCCAACGGCGACCGCTACCGCGTGATCGGCTCCGTGAGCCTGGCCGCGCCCGACCAGCTGCGGGCCGATTCCACCGCCTATCCGGAGTGGGTGCGCGAGCGCTACCTGCAGCTGCCCGACGACCTGCCGGAGCGCGTGGCGAACGAGGCGGCGGCGGCGGCCGAGGCGGCGGGCGCGGCCAACCCCTACGACCTGGCGCTGGCCATCCAGACGCGGCTGCGCGAGTTCGAGGTCGACTTCGGCGTGCACTCCGCCCCCTCGCGGCGCGACGCGGTGGACTACCTGCTGGACGAGCTGCAGCGCGGCTACTTCGACTACTTCGCCACGGCCATGACGGTCATGCTGCGCACGCAGGGCGTGCCCGCGCGCATCGCCGTGGGCTACCTGCTGGACCCCGCGGACTTCGAGCCGTCCGACGGCTCCTTCTCCGTGCGCAAGAACGACGCCTACTCGTGGGTGGAGGCCTTCTTCCCCACCTACGGCTGGGTGGAGTTCCTGGCCGGGCGGGAGCTGGTCGCGCTGGGCGAGGGGGCCGCCCTGCTGACGGGCGGGGCGGACAGCGAATTCATCGAACTGCCGCTGGACACGCTGCCGCTCGACGCGCTCACGGGAGAGGGCGCCGAGCTCACGCTGGACGAGCTGCTCACGCCCTTCCCCGATACCGGCGGGGGCCCGCCGCGGGAGCTGTTCTGGGGCATCGGCGGCGGGCTGGCGGCGCTGGCGGCGGCGCTGCTGGGCGGGCGGCTGGTCTGGCTCTGGGGCCTGCGCGGCCTGCGCGGCATGCCCCGCCAGTGGGGCGGCGTCGAGCGGCTGGCGGGCTGGGCCGGGCTGCGCGCCGGGGACTCGGAAAGCGCGCGCCGCTGGGGCGAGCGGCTGGGCGAGGCGCTGGGCCGCCCCGACGAGGCCACGGCCCTGAGCGCCGCCTTCGAGGAAGCGCGCTACGGCCCGCCCGACCTGGAGCGCACGAGCGCCGACGACACCGCCGACGCCTACCGCGCCCTGCGCAACGCGCTGGCTGCGCGCCTCATCGGGCGGGGCCGTCGCGCCGGCGCGGACAAGGCCGCGGACGGGGAAAGCACGGACGAGGAAGCGCCGTGAGCGACGGGGACGGCATTGAGAGCGGCGTCCCCATCGCGGGGCTGCTGGAGAAGTGGGGGAAGGTCGAGCCGGCGCTGCCGCCGGACGCGCCCTTCGGCCTGCGGATGCGCCGCGCCACCAGCTGGCTCGACCGCGCCGCGCGCGAAGGGGACGATCCCGACGCCGCCTTCATCTTCTGCTGGATCGCGTTCAACGCCGCCTACGCGGACGAGCGCGAGGAACGCGAGTGGGTTCTGTTCGACGACTACTTCTACCGGATCCTGAACCTCGAATCCGGCAGGGTCATCCACCGCGCGGTCTGGCAGCGGTTCCGCGGGCCGATCGACGAATTCGTGGGCAACCGCTTCGTGTACTGGCGGTTCTGGGAGCATCAGGACGGGAAGGAGGGGGCGGACGACTGGGCGCGGAGGCTGGAGCAGGACCGGCGCAAGGTGCGCGACGCCCTCGCCCGCCAGCGCACGCACGAAACGAAGGACGTCCTCCGCATCCTGTTCTCCCGCCTCTACGTCCTGCGGAACCAGCTCCTGCACGGGGGCGCGACCTGGAGCAGCTCGGTGAACCGCGAGCAGGTCGGCGACGGCGCGCGCGTCATGTTCTTCCTCGTCCCCATCTTCGTCGACGTGATGCTGGACAACCCCGGCGAGGACTGGGGCACGCCGCGCTTCCCCGTGGTCAGGGTCTGACGCGCGCCGCTCAGACGTTGAAGAGGATGTTGAGCACGTCGCCGTCGCGCACGACGTACTCCTTGCCCTCCGTGCGCAGCAGGCCGCGTTTGCGCGCCTCCGCCTCGCTCCCGCAGGCGATCAGGTCCTCGTAGCGGATGACCTCGGCGCGGATGAAGCCGCGCTGCAGGTCGGAGTGGATGCGGCCCGCGGCCTCGGGGGCGGTGGCGCCCCCGGCGACGGTCCACGCGCGGCATTCGTCCGGCCCGACGGTGAGGAAGCTGACGAGGCCGAGCAGGGCGTAGCTGCGGCGCACGGCCTCGGCCATGCCGCTGCGCCCGCCGCCCGCCTCGCGCCGGAACTCCTCGGCCTCGTCGTCGTCGAGCTCGTTCAGCTCCATCTCGAAGCGCCCGCCCATGACGGCGAGGTCGCGCGCGGGCCCGGCGTGGGCGGCGCGCAGCTCCCCCTCGATGGCCTCGCGCCGGGGCAGGTCGCCCTCGCCCACGTTCACGAGGTCCAGCAGCGGCTTCTCCGTGAGGAAGCGCGCGCCCCCCAGCAGGCGGCGCTCCTCGGCGGAGAGGGCCTGCGCGCGGATGGGCGCCTCCGCCTCCAGCCCGCCCTTCATGCGCTCCAGCAGCTCGCGCACGGCCTGCAGGGGGGCGCGCTCGCCCGCCTTGAGCGAACGCAGCTCGACGTCCATGCGCTCCAGCCGCCGCTCGATGAGGGCGAGGTCGGCGAAGGCCAGTTCGAGGTCCATGGAGGCGATGTCGCGGGAGGGGTCCACCGAGCCGTCGGGATGGGGCACGGCGCCATCCTCGAAGGCGCGCGCGACGTGGATGAGGGCGTCCACGGCGGCCAGCTCGTTGAGGAAGCGCCCGCCGATGCCCTCCCCCGACCCGAAGCGCTCGCCCGCCACGGGGAAATCGACGTACTCGACGGCGGCGTGGATGGTGCGTTTCGGGCGGTACAGCCCGGCCAGCCGGTCCACGCGCTCGTCGGGCACGGGCACGGAGCGGATGGCGGGCTTGGCCTCGCCGCCGCCGAAGCCGCCGACGGGGGCGTCGCCGCCGGAGACGGCGTTGAAGACGGTGGTCTTGCCCGATCGGGGCAGGCCGATGATGCCGGCGCGCATGGCCCGAGCCTATGCCCCCGCTTCGGCGGGCGCGAGCGCGGCGCGGCAGCGCGGGGCCAGCTCGCACTGGCCACAGCGCGGGCGGCGGGCGCGGCAGAGGCGCTTGCCGTGGAGCACCACGAGGGCGTGGAAGCGGGCGAGCGCGGGCGCGTCCGGCGGCAGCCGTGGCGCGAGCCAGCCGCGCCAGTCCGCGGCGGGCGCGTCGAACGCGGGGCCGTGCCCCAGGCGCGAGAAGAGGCGGCGCGCGTAGGCGTCGACCACCACGGCGGGCTTGCGCGCGGCGTAGAGCGCGATGGCGTCGGCGGTCTCCTCGCCGATGCCCCAGGTGGCCAGCAGGCGCTCGCGCAGCGTCTTAGGCGGCAGTGCTAGCAGCGCCGCCAGCGAGCCGTGGCGGGCGACGAGGTCGAGGAACGCGCGCAGCTTGCGCGTCTTCGTACGGTACTGCCCGGCGGGCCGGACGAGCGCCTCGATGTCCGCGTCGGAGAGCGCCGCCAGCCGTTCGGGATCGAGCACGCGGGCCTCGCGCAGGCGGTCGAGGGCGCGCTCCGCGTTGGCCCATGCGGTGCGCTGCACGAGGATGGCGCCGAGCGCCACCTCGAACGGGTCGGCGCCGTCGTCCCAGTGCCAGCGCTCGTCGCCGTGCATGCGCTCCAGCGCCTCCACCACGGCGGGGAGGGAGACGGGCGGGGTCACGCGCGCAGGGGCATGGCCCTGTTCGCAAGCAGGCGAGCCAGTTCCCCGCGCTCCGACCATCGCACGGCGTGGGAAACCTTCTCGACCAGCCTGAGGTTCTCTTCCCGCCAACCGGCGCTGGCGTCGTCGAACAGCGAGATCATCTCCACGGAAGACGGCCCCCGCGTCCGCTCTCTCAGGTCGGAGCATCCGGCGAACACATGCACGCTGCGTTCCCGCACCGCCGACGGAGTGCCGCCGGTGAGCAGGAACAGGAACGAGGTCCGGTCGTCGCTGGAGACTTCGTAATCCACCGTCCATTCAAGCCCCGAACCGCCGTCGCGCTTCACGTTCCGGTAAACGTCGAACGGCTGCGTCCTCAGCCAGCCATCCACGTCGTCCGAGATCGAGCCCGGTTCGTGGGGGCGGAAGGTGAACTGGACGTCGGCGACGCGGAGCGCGGCCTGGCCCAAGCGGTGGAGCGCATCCGTGATCGCCGAGCGCTCATCGACGCGAACCACCAGCTGCCCCCGTTCATGCCCGATGCCCAGCGTCAGGCAAACGTCGTCAATCAACTCGCGCTGGTTCCGGGTCAAGTCGTCGCTGACGGACTGCAGGCGGAGCCAACCCGTCGTGTCCGCGAAGTCCGTCAGCAGGTAGGAGCCGTCCTCCTCGACGACGAAGAGATCGATGCGGTCCCCGTCGGGGTAAAGCAGGGGCGTCCGCACGCGCACGGCGCCCCTCGGCGCGTCCGTGCATTCGAAGAGCGCCGGGAGCGTGTCGCGCAGCAGCCTGGACAAAGCGGAGGGGTTCATAGCGGCATCTCCTCCTGCCACACCGGCGGACGCATCACGCCCGTGTGTGTGATTGTGGCCTCCGCGCAGAACTGCCGCCAGACCTCCACGGGGCGGTTCCAGGGGGCGGTGATGTCCGGCGGGGCGTAGGCGTGCCTGTCCTTGAACCGGCTGCTCCACTGGTGCTTGTGCACGTCGCGCAGCAGGTCGCCGGACGGATTGCGGTGCTCCCTGCCGAGGTCGAGGCTGAGAATCCGGCCAGCCCCGCGATGGATGAGCGCATAGCTGAGCTTCTCCGACCGGGGGTTCCACCAGGCTTCAACGAACAGCGGCCAGCCCGGCTCCGAGAGCACGGCCGCGCGAAAGCTCGACGCGGGCCAGTGACGCTCCGACTGCCTCCAGGCCAGTTCCCCTTCAATCCGCTTCGTTCGGTCAGCGAGGAGCGCCGCGAACTCCGATTCCGTGATCAACTATCGGTCGCCGCCGCGTCCCCGCTGGGGGCGGGCGCGTGCGCGTCGGGCTCCGGCTCGGGCGTGGCGGCGTCGGCGGACTTGGCCGCCTCCGCCTCCCGCCACGCCTGGAAGGGCACCCAGTAGGTCTCGTACAGGTGGTCCGCCACCTGGAAGACGATGCCCCCGAAGGCCGCCGAGGCCAGCGTGATCAGCCAGTCGTTCACGTCCCGCATGTTCTGCAGGAAGGCCTCGATGAGCATGTACCACGCGCTGATGCCGCCCACCACGAAGCCGACGACGAAGGGCGTCACGCGACGCCAGATGCGAACGATCTTTTCCCGGTCGAACATGCCCCCAGTCTAGCACGCGATGCCGAGTCCGCGCTCAAGGCCCGCGAGCTCGGGCAGCAGGCGGTCGGTGGCGCGGGCGATGGCGCGTTCGGCGCGGGCCGCGGCGCGCAGCTCGGCGGGGCTGAAAACCCCTTCCGCGCGCAGGGCCTCGAACTCGTCCCGGTCCTCCTCGATCAGCTCGCCCGCGGGCGTGAGCCACCAGTCGAGCGCGAGGTCGCGGTAGGCCACCTCGTTCTCCCCGAAGCGCACGCCCGCGACGGCGTCGAAGCGGTGCGCGACGATGCGCCCGCCCGCGCTCATGCGGTAGACCGTGTAGGGGCGGGCGCGCCAGAAGTAGCCGTGCGAGACGGTGCCGCGCGGGATGGGGACGGGCGTGGCGAAGCCGCCCGCGCCCTCCGGCATGGCGAAACGCAGCACCACCAGCGCGGGGGAGGCGTGGGCGAGGGCGCAGCGGTAGCGCCGCTCGCTCCCGTCGGGCTTGCGCTTGCGCTCGATCCAGACGGCCTCCGCGCCCATGCCGCCATCATGGCCGAGACCGCCCCCGCGCGCGATGGGCCGCGATGGCCTATCATGGCCGCCATGCGCGGAGCCGGTCGTTTCGTCCTCACCGTCCTGCTGGCGGCCCTGCTGCTGGCCGTGCTCTACCTCGCCCTGAGCGCGTTGGTGGACGGCTACCTCGGCGGGGACATCTACCCCGACGGCGCGGTGCCCGACAGCTGGGACGCCCCCGACAGCTGGAGCGAGTGGCAGGCCATCGTGGTGGTGGCGGCGGGACTGCTGCTGGGCATGGCCGCCATCGCCGCCTGCGCCATGCTGCTCGCGCTCACGGGGCTGGCGCTGACGGCGCGGCGGCTGCTGCGCGAGAACGTGGCCGCCACGCTCGATTCGGCGCGCGCGCTGGTGGACGAGGCGCGCGGCACCGCCGAGTTCGTGGGCGAATCGGCCGTCGGCCCCATCATCCGCGTCCACTCCATCCTCAGCGGCGTGCGCCGCGGGGCGGGGGCCGTGGGCGCCGCCGGCAAGCGCTTCCGGGGCGGGCGGTGAGCGGCGAGCCGGAGATCGGCGGGGAACGCGCGGACGGCGACGACGGCCCCGCGGCGCTCCTCACGCGGGCGCGCGCCTTCGCCACGGACGCGCTGGCCCGTGCGCGCGGCGGCGAGCGGTCCGCGCGGGCCGTGAGCGGGGCGCGCTCCCTCGCGCGCGAGACGCTGGAGCGGGGGCGCGAGGGCGCGCGCGCGAGGGAGGCGGAGCTGTGGGCCCGCTATCGCTCCCTCACGAAGGAGCGGCGTTCCCGCTAGCCCGTCGCGCCCGCGCTGCTACGCTGGAGACGGCCATCGCGCGGAGAGGTGCTGGAGTGGCTGAACAGGCACGCCTGGAAAGCGTGTAGGGGCAATCGTCCCTCGCGGGTTCGAATCCCGCCCTCTCCGCCAGCCCTAGTGCCGGAAGTGGCGGACGCCCGTGAACACGAGCGCCGCGCCGTACCGGTCGCAGCAGTCGATGCAGTCCTGGTCGCGGCGCGCGCCGCCCGGCTGCGCGATGGCCGCCACGCCCGCGCGACAGGCCCGCTCCACGGCGTCGTCCCACGCGAAGGGGAAGAAGGCGTCGCTGGCCAGCACGGCCCCGCGCGGGGCGCCGCCCGCCTTCTCCAGCGCCAGCTCCACGCTCTTCACGCGGTTGGGCTGGCCCGCGCCCATGCCCAGCAGGCGCCCGCCGCGCGCGACCACGATGGCGTTGCTGCGGACGTGCTTCACGCAGCGCCAGGCGAAGCGCAGGTCGGCCAGCTCGGCGGGCGTGGGCGCGCGCTTCGAGACGACGCGCAGGTCGATGGCGTCCGCGTCGAGCGCGTCGGCGTCCTGCAGCAGCCAGCCGCCGCCGATCTGGCGCAGGGCGCGTCCGCCGCGGGCCGGGGGGCGCGCCTCGAGGATGCGCAAATCCTTCGACTTGCCCCGCAGCGCGCGCAGGCCGCCGTCCGTGTAGCCGGGGGCGATGACGATTTCGTAGAACATGCGCGTCTCGCCGTCGGCGGGGTTGCGGAACTCGCGCAGCTCGCGCGCGAGGGCCTCGTCCAGCGGGCGGTTGAAGGCCACGATGCCGCCGAAGGCGCTCACGGGGTCGCCCGCCACGGCCAGCCGGTAGGCGGCGCACAGGTCGTCGCGCGTGGCCGCGCCGCAGGGGTTGGCGTGCTTCACGATCACGCAGGCCGGCTCGGCGAAGTCGTTGACCGCGCTCCAGGCGGCGTCGGCGTCGAGGTAGTTGTTGTAGGACAGCTCCTTGCCGTGGTGCTGGACGGCGGCGGCCACGCCTCCGGCGTCCGCGGCGGCGAGCGTGGCGTCGCGGTAGAGGGCGGCGGACTGGTGCGGGTTCTCGCCGTAGCGCAGCCCCGCGAGCCGCTCCAGGGGGAGGGCGAGGGCGGGCGGCGGGGCCTCCTCCGCCCACAGCCACTCGGCCACCACGGCGTCGTAGGCGGCCACGTGCTGGAACGCCTTCCAGGCGAGGCGGCGGCGGGCGGCGGGGTCGGGGCCGCCCGCGCGCAGGGCCGCGAGCGCGTCCGCGTAGTCGGCGGGGTCGCAGAGGGCGACCACGTGCGCGTGGTTCTTGGCGGCGGCGCGCAGCATGGCCGGCCCGCCGATGTCGATGTTCTCCACGCCCTCGGCGAAGGTCGCGCCCGCGCGCGTGACGGCGGCGCGGAAGGGGTACAGGTTGCAGGCCACGAGGTCGATGGGGGCGAAGCCGTGGCGGTCGAGGTCCGCGCCGTGGGCGGGCAGGTCGCGTCGCGCGAGGATGCCCGCGTGCACGGCGGGATGGAGCGTCTTCACGCGCCCGTCGAGCATCTCCGGCAGCCCCGTGACCTCCTCGACGCCGGCGACGGGGACGCCCGCGGCCTCAATGGCGCGGCGCGTGCCGCCGGTGGAGACGAGCTCCCAGCCGAGCGCGTGCAGGCCGCGGGCGAGTTCGTCGATGCCGGTCTTGTCGTGGACGCCGAGCAGGGCGCGCATGGCGGGCCTCCGTGCTTCCGCGCGGGAAGCGTGCGGCCCAGGCGAGCGGCCATTGCGCTGGATTCGTCCGGGCTTCCCCGCGGTGCTCCGCGTGCGCCAGTCGCCCGAACGGGGACAGGGTAGCACGGCCGGGCGCGAAGCCGCGCGCGGGCTACGGCGTCGACTGGCAGGTGGCGAGACCGAGCGACTCGATGGCGCTCCGCACCGCTCCGTCGTTGCCGGGACGAGCCGGTTCGGGGCAGTCGCGGCAGATGCCGCTGTCGCGGCGGTGCTCGTTGTAGGCGCGACGCTGTTCGGCGGTCGGCATGGCGGGACTAGGGTAGCGCATCGGTGTCGATCAGGCCGTCGAGGTATGCCTGCATGAAGGATTCGATCTCCTCGTCGGTCAGGTCGAGCTCGTCGAAGCAGTCTGCGAAGGCGGCTTCCCACGCCGCGTCGTCGGTCAGCGCTTCGAGCAGCCTGCCGTCGGCGAGGCACTGGATGTATGCCACGCCGAGTTCCTCAATGCTGCGCTGGTCGTTGCCGCAGGCCACGAGGACTAGCGCGATGGCGAGCAGGATGGCGATGGCGCTACGCATGGTCAGCGCGTCCACGACCTGTCGCGAGCGCGAAGGCTCCGGCCAGCCCCGCGACGATCCAGAGCCTCGGCTTTCCCATATCGGTGAGCATACACCCGCCAGCGTGAACTCGACGCCGCGCGCGGGGCGCGGAATGTGCGACGATTGCGGGGGCGCGCCGTTCACGGGGCGTTCACATGCGACCGCGAAAGTGGCGACGGAGATGACCGCGGCCCCCGCCAGCACGGCAACCATCCTGATCATCGAGGACGAGGAGGCGCTGCTCCTCGCCATGGCCCACCACCTGCGCCGCGAGGGCTACGCGGTGCTCACGGCGGCGCGCGGCGACGACGGCCTGCGGCTGGCCCGCGAACGCGAACCGGACGCCATCGTGCTGGACCTCATGCTGCCGGGCGTGGACGGCATGGGCGTGTGCCGCGCCCTGCGCCGCGATTCGCGCGTGCCCATCATCATGGTCACGGCGCTGGGCGGCGAGGGCGACCGCATCGCCGGGCTGGACACGGGCGCGGACGACTACCTGCCCAAGCCCTTCGGCATGCGCGAGCTGCTGGCCCGCGTGCGCGCCCTGCTGCGGCGCGCCCCCGCGCGCGCGGCGGAACCGCCGGGCGACGGGGAGGTGGCGCGCTCCGGCGATCTGGAGGTGAACGCGGCGCGGCGGGAGGTGCGGCGCGGCGGCGAGCTGCTGCGCATGAAGCCCCGCGAGTTCGAGCTGCTGCTATTCTTGCTGCGGAACCCCGGCCAGGTGCTCTCCCGCGAGCACATCCTGGAGTCGGTCTGGGAGCAGGATTTCCACGGTGACGCGCGAACGGTCGACGTGCACGTGCGCTGGCTGCGCCAGAAAATCGAGGCGGACGCGGCCAGCCCCGAACGCATCCGCACGGTGCGCGGCAGCGGCTACCTCTTCGAGGGGTAGGCCGTGAACGGGCTTGATCGCCGCGCGGCGATCGGCGGCGCGTGCGGGGCGCTGGCGGGCGCGACGGTGGCCGTGATCGTGGCGGCGGCTGGCGGCGGCGCGGCCTGGATCGCGCTGGCGGTGCTGGCGGCGGGCGGCATGGGCGCGCTGGCGGCGCTCCTGCCCCTGCGCGGCACGGCCCACTCCCTGCGCGAAACGGCGGCGGCGGCGCGCGCCCTGCGCGGGGCCAGCCTCTCCGCGCGCGCCGTCCGCACCACCGGCCCCACGGCGGAGCTGACGCACGAGTTCAACGCCATGGCCGCGGCCATCGAGGAGTCGTCGGGGCTGGTCGCGGCCGAGCGCGCGCGCCTGGAAGCGGCCATGGCGGCGGCGGCGGACGCCATCATGGCGGTGGACGGCGAGACCATCGTGCAGTACGCCAACCCGGCGGCGCTGGCCCTGCTGGGCATGGAGGCCGCCGACGTGACGGGCCGCACGCTCATCGAAAGCGTGCGCGACTACGAGCTGGACGCGCTGGCGCGGGAGGCGGCGTCGGGGGAGGCGCCGCCCGCGCGCGTCATCCCCTTCGGGCGCGAACGCACGCCCCTGCGGGCGCTGGCCACGCCCGTGCCGGAGGGGGGCGCGTGGGCGGCCCTGCTGGTGCTCGTCGACCTCTCGCCCGTGCACCGCGTGGACCACGTGCGGCGCGACTTCATCAGCAACGTCTCGCACGAGCTGCGCACGCCCATCGCCGCCATCGGGGCGCTGGTGGAGACGCTGGAGCTGGGCGATCTGGACCGGCGCGAGCAGGCGGAATTCCTGCGCCGCATCCGCGAACAGGTGGAGCGCATGGCCGCGCTCACGATCGAGCTGCTGGACCTCTCGCGCATCGAGTCGGGGGCCATCCACCTGTCGCCCGAACGGGTGGACCTGCGTGCGGCGGTGGCGGAGGCGCTGGCGGGGCTGGAGCCGCAGCTGCGGGAGCGCGGCGTGCGCGTCGATGGCCCCGGCGACGACGTGCCCGCCGTGGAGGCGGACCGCGCGGCCACCGTGCGCATCGTCACCAACCTGCTGGACAACGCGCTCAAGTTCAGCCCCGCGGGGAGCGCCATCACGGTGGCCGTGCGGGACGAGGACGCGCTGGTGGCGGTGGAGGTGTGCGACGACGGCCCGGGCATCGCCGAGCAGGACCTGGAGCGCGTGTTCGAGCGCTTCTACAAGGCGGAGCAGGCGCGCGCGGACGCGGGCGCGGGGCTGGGGCTGGCCATCGTCAAGCACCTCGTGCAGGCGCACGGGGGCACGGTGGCGGCGCGCAACGAGGCGGGCCGCGGCGCCGCCATGACGGTGCGCCTGCCGCGGCGCTTCACGGGCCGCGAGCCGCGCACGCCGCCCGAGGCGCTGGCGTGACCGAGTTCCTGCTGGCCACCTTCGGCGCGGGCGTCCTCGCGGGCGTGGCGCTGGCGGCGTGGTCGCGGTGGCGGAAGCGCTAGCCGCCGCCCGCGGCCTCCGTCTCCGCCCCGCGCTCCCCGTCGTGCGTGACGAGGTGGCGCATGTCCGCGGGCACGTCGGGCAGGCCCACGGTGAAGAGCCCCTCCGAAACGGGCGGGGGCACGTCGAAGACGTTGTTGAACTTGTGCACCGAGTCCCAGATGCCGATGCCGATGGTCAGCTCGACGATCTGCTCCTCGGTGAAGTGCTCCTTCAGGCGGTCCATGAAGGCGTCGTCCACGTTGTTGGCGTGGTTGAGGATGAAGTCCTCGGTCAGCTCGAGGGCGACCTTCGTGCGTTCGGGGAGATCGGAGTTCCGGAAATCGAGCGCCTGCTCGATCATCTCCTCGTCCATGCCTTCCTGCTGCGCCGCAGCAGAGCGCGCGGGGATTCAGTACCGGCAGCCGTTGGTGTTCGAGGAGTAGAGCCGGACGAGCTCCTTGAGCACCGGATCGAGCGTGCTGTGCGACCACAGCAGGCCGTAGTTGAACATGAAGCCCTTGAAGAGGTCGGGGCGGTGCATGTAGACCCCGCCGAACCCCTCCATGCCTCCGACTTCGCTGACGCGCGGCATCGCCTGCTCCTTCGGCCCGCGCCCCTAGGCCGGGCCTTCGCGTATCCTTGCCGCAGTATAGACCCATCCGCGGGCGCGCGGCGCAAGGGGGCGCGATGAATCTGCTCGAGGGGAAGAAGGCCATCGTGCTGGGCGCGTCCAGCGGCATCGGCTGGGCCATCGCCGAGCGCTTCGCCGAGCACGGCGCGGACGTGATCGTGGCCGCCCGCCGCGTCGAGAACCTGGAGCGGCTGGCGAAGGCCATCGGCGGCACGGCCATCCGTTGCGACGGGCGCGACCACGACGACCTGAAGGCGCTGGCCGACGCCGCCATCAACCGCTGGGGCACGCTCGACGTGGCCGTCAACTCCGCGGGCGTGGTGCGCGGGGCGCTCATCCGCGACCTCACGCCGGAGGACCTGCGCGCCGTGGCCGATATCCAGTACTTCGGCTTCCTCTACTTCATGAAGCACATGGGCAACGCCATGGCGGCCAGCGGCGGCGGCTCGCTCATCAACGTCACCTCCACCACGGCCATCTCCGTGCCTACGGGGCTGACGCCCTATTCGGCGGCGAAGGCGGCCATCAACTTCGCCACCAAGATCGCGGCGCGCGAATACGGCCCCGACGGGGTGCGCGTGAACGCCGTGGCCCCCACCTTCGTGCCCACGGCCATGAACAACTACGGCGGGGGCACGCCCATCGACGACGCGCGCGTGGAGCTGGCCCCGGACAACCCCACGGCGCTGGGCTTCATCGAGCAGACGCCGCTGGGCCGCGTCACCACCGTGGACGACTGCGCGGACGTGACGCTGGCGGTGGCCAGCGACCTGTTCGGGAACATCACGGGGCAGGTCATCCCCGTGGACGGGGGCAACCACCTGCTGCGCCTGCCGGAGACGCGGCGACGGTGAGCGGCTAGCTCCCGAAGGTTTCCTCGCGGGGGAGGCGGGCCTCGCGCGGCTGGTCGAAGATGATGCGGCGGAAGGCCTCGGCGTACTCGAAGGGCTGGCCCTCGGCCTGCCCGCGCGCCATCTGCAGGGCGAACCCCGCCACCTCCTCCCCCAGCTGGCTGGGATGGGCCAGCAGCGCGCGCTTCTTCAGCTCGACCGTCTCGCCGATGTCCACCCACACGTTGGCGTTCACGCCCGCGGCGGCCCCCATCCACAGCTGCTTCACCTTGTGCGGCTCCAGCCCGTCGCTGAGCAGCTCGGGGAAGGTGAGGCGGTCGCGGGCGCTGGGGAAGATGGCGTCCACGGTGGCGTCGCCGGCGGCGCGGTGGTCGGGATGGTTGGCGTAGGCGTCGTACATGAAGCGCGCCGTGGGGTCGAAGGTGACGACCACGTCGGGGCGGTGGCGGCGGATGAGGCGCGTGATGTCGCGGCGCAGGTCGAGCGTGTGCACGAGGTAGCCGTCCTCGTAGCCGAGGAACTCGAAGTTGCGCACGCCCAGGATGCGCCCGGCGGCGCGCTGCTCGGCCTCGCGGATTTCCGCCAGGCGCGTGGGCGTCATCTCCGGATCCTCGCTCCCCTTGTTGCCGTTGGTGATGATGGCGTAGGTCAGCTCCGCGCCGCGCGCCGCCCACTTGGCCGCCGTGCCCGCCACCATGAACTCGGCGTCGTCGGGGTGGGCGACGACGACCATCGCCCGCTCCGGCAGGAACTCGCCGCCGTTCTCCCCGGGCATGGATCAGACCCCGCAGATGAGGTCGAGATCGACCCCGGCGTCCGCGGCGGCTTGTTCGAGGGCGTCGCAGGCGGCCACGAACTCCGGGGTCTGCCCGAGCGCCGCGGGCGAGTCCTCGATGATGGCGTTCACCTCGTCGAGGTCCGCCGCGCCGCTGATGCGCCAGCCGATCTCGCCCAGCTGGCTGGCCATGTTCCCCAGCTCCGTGACGAAGTCGTCGTGGAGCGGGCGGATGGCGTCGGACGGCGAGAGGGCGGCGACCTCGAAGGCGGTCTCCTCGAGGGCGATGGCGCTTTCCACGAAGAAGGCGCGCATGGCCTCGATCTGGGCGTCCGCGTCCTCCCCTGCCTCCCCCAGCGCCACGTTGAAGGCGTCCGCGCGCGTCACGACGCCCTCGCGCACGACGGCGGCGATGGCCTGCAGCGCCGTGAAGTAGCCGGCGTCGGGGTTCGCGGCGGTGAAGGCGTCCTCGGGGATGAGGTCGAGGGCGCACTGCATGTCGAGCGGCTGCCCGGCATCCGCGGCGGCGCGCTCCAGCCCCTCGCAGGCGGCGAGGAACTCCGCGTCCAGCCCGAACGACGGGTCGATCATTTCGAGCACGGCGTTCAGCTCGTCGAAGCCGGTGGCGGCGGCGAGGCGCTCGGAGACGCCGTCGAACGCCTCGGCGAGGTCGCTGGCCTGCGCGGTGAAGGCATGGTGGGCGTCCTCGGCGTCGGCGGGCGGCGACCCCGAAAGGTCGGACAGGGCCACGACAGCGTCGTCGAGCGCACCGACGAGCGTGACGAAGAAGTCCCGCACCGCATCGACGAGCGAGGCCTCGCCGGCGGCGGGGTCCGCGGCGGCGGCGGTAAGCTGCTCCTCGCCCGCGCCCACGGTGTCGTTCACGTCGTCGGCGATGGCCTGCACGCGGGGGAAGTACTCCTCCGGCGCGAGGCGGTCGTCGCCGCAGGCGAGCAGCAGCAGGGCGGCCAGCGCTCCCCCGATGGCGAGCAACGCGCGGTGCGGCATGGTTCCGTCCCTTCCCGGTCTGGTTGCGTCCATCGTAAGGGCGCGGGCCGCGCGTGGCGAATCAGAAGAGGGCGATGGGGTTGACGGGGGAGCCGGTGCCGCCGCGCACGTGCAGGGGCGCGATGGTGAGCATGAACTCCCAGCGCCCCTCCTCGGCGCAGGCCTGCGCGAGCGGGTCGAGGAAGGCGTTGTCCAGCAGGGGCAGGCCCAGGTAGACGATGGCCAGCACGTGCACGGGGCCGCCCGGCGCGGGCGGATCCTCGAACATCGCGTAGGGCGTGGGGCGCGCGTCGAGCATGTCCCAGCCGAGGATGGCGGCGTCGCGGCGGCGCAGCACGGGCACGCAGTCGGCGTGCAGGCCGGGCACGGGGGGCACGCCCGGCGCGGCCTCGGGGTTGGCGGCCAGCCAGGCGGGGCGTCCGCCGCGCACGAGCACGGCGTCGCCGGGGCGCAGCTCCACGCCCTCGGCCTCGGCGGCGGCCTCCAGCTCGTGGCCGCGCACGGGGGCGTCCACGGTCACGTGGTCCGCGCCGCGCAGGCGGGGGACGTCGAGCAGCACGCCGCGCGTGACGATGCCGTCCTTCCAGGCGGCCACGTCGCCGGCGCGCGCGCCCGCGGGGACGACCATCTCGGCGGCGGGCCTGCCGTTCCAGCCCCTGCCCTCCCAGAAGATGTGGCAGAGGGCGTCCACGTGCGTGGTGGCGTAGCCGTGGAAGACGAGGCCGATGTAGTCGGCGGAGGCGCGGTGGTCGAAGCGCAGGAAGTGCTGGGCGGGGTTGCGGTTGCCGGGCCCGCCCACGGTGTCGAGCGGGTAGGCGAGGGAGACGGCGCGCCCGCTGCGCACGAGCGCGGCCCCCTCGCGCCGCTTCTCGGGCGTGATGAGGTTGACCGTGCCGGCGTTGTCGTCGGGGCCCCAGCGGCCCCAGTTGCCGCAGCTCTCGAAGTAGCCGCGGACCTCGTCCTCGGTCGGTTCGGGATGGTCGTCGGCGGGCATGGGCGGCCTCCTCGCGGGACGGCCAATCGTACACGCCGCCGCGGGCCGCGCGTACACCGACTCCATGCGACGGGAAGGAACGGCCTACGCTTGGGGGCGGGGGGCGCGCAGGGGGAAGGTGGCGAGGATGTCGTGGCGCGGGCCCGCCGGCTGCAGACGGCTCCGCACCAGCGCGATGGCGTCCGTGACCCACTCGCTGGGGGGCACCTCGACCTTGCCCGCGGCCACCTCGATTTCGGCGCGCTGGCGCGTGGGCACGTGGTCGCGCACGCGGCCCAGCGTGAGGTGCGGGCGGAAGGGGCGCGTCTCCGGCGGGAAGCCGACCACGGAGAGGGCGCGGTTCACGTCGCGCGCCAGCGCCTCCAGCCGCAGCACGTCGCCGGCCACGGCGGCCCACAGCACGCGCAGCCCCTCGCGCCCGCCGAACATGCCGATGCCGTCCAGCTCGAGGGTGAAGGGGGAGTGGCGCACGACCGCCTCCTGCAGGGCCACCTTGATGGCGGGGATGCGGCGTTCGGGGGCCTCGCCGAGGAACTTGAGGGTGACGTGCAGGCTGCGCGGATCGACCCAGCGCACGGCCCCCTCGCTCTGCCCGCGCAGGGTCTCGACCAGCCCCCCCATGGTCGCGCGCAGCTCCCCGGAGATTTCGCAGGCCACGAACAGGCGGTGGGACTTCTCGGGCGAATCGGTCACGACGCCCCCGGCAGGCGGGCGCGCGCGTTCCCGCCGGAGACGGCGGCGGCGGCCTCGGCGTCGAGCCCGTCGAGCGCGCGCCGCAGCTCCGCGCCGGGCTGCCGCAGGGGGAAGTCGGAGCCGAAGAGGACGCGCTCGCGGCCCGCGGCCTCCACCAGGCGGGCGACGCTGGCGGGTTCGTAGAGCAGGCTGGCGGCGGCGGTGTCGAAGAGCAGGTTGGGCACGGCCTCGCGCACTTCCGGCATGGCCAGGTAGAAGGACGCGCCCGCGCCCAGGTGCGCGCCCACCATGGTCACGGCGGGGGCGGCGGCGGCGGCCTCGATCAGCTGGACGGGGGAGAGGCCGCCCGCCTTGCCCGCGTAGGCGTGGCCCACGGGCTCGCTCGCGTGCCAGAGCAGGGCCGCCCCGGCCTCCCCGGCGAGGGCGGCGAGACGGCGTCCCGCCGCGCCGAGCGGGTCCCAGCCCTGGTCGCCCGGGCGCAGCTCGCCGAAGCCGCGCGCCCCGGCGGCCAGCAGGCGGCGCGCCTCGCGCTCCCAGCCGCGCAGGGCGGGATTGACCGCGGCGAAGGGGGCGATGGCGGCGGGAGCCTCGGCGGCGGCGGCCAGCAGGTACTCGTTCTGCTCGGCGAGGTCGCGCGCGGCGGCGAAGGCGAAGCCGAGGGCGACGGCCGCGTCCACGCCGTCCGCGCGCAGGGCGGCGAGCAGCGCGGGCGCGTCCGCCATGCGCGCGCGGGGGTTGGCGTAGATGGCGGCGAAACCCGCGTCGCGCGCGGCGATGGCCTCGCGGGCGCGCGCCTGCGCGGGCGGGAAGAGGTGCGCGTGGGCGTCGACGATCACGGTTGCGATGGTAGCAGACGGCGGCGCGCCCTTACCCGCGCGCGGCGAGGCGGCGCAGCCAGGCGACGTGCGCGCTCTCCTCCAGCGCCGTGAGCCAGTGCAGGGCGTCCCACAGGGATGCGGCGCGGGCGTAGGCCCCGTGCCCACGCAGGATGGCCACGCGGGCCTCGCGCAGGGCCTCGGCCAGCTGCTGTTCCTGCAGCGGGCCGGGCGCGACCACGGGCACCTCGCGCAGGTGGATGCGGCCCTCGGCGTCCTCCGGCGTGAAGCGGTCGCGCTCGAAGGAGAGGGCCACGGCGTGGCGGGGGTGGGCGTGGGCCACGGCCCCGGCGTCCGTGGTGGCGTAGATGGTCCAGTGCAGCACGGTGTCGCTGGAGGGCGGGGGCGGATCGTGCGCGCCGTCGGGCAGGGCGCGGCTGACGTCGCGCGCGCCCAGGTGGCCGAGCATGGCGCCCGTGCCCGTGATCCAGAGGGCGTGGCCGTCGCGCACGCTGAGGTTGCCGCCGCGGCTGCTGACGAGGCCGAGGCGGTAGAGGTCGCGCCCGACCTCGCGCAGGTCGCGCAGGATGGCGTCGGGAACATCCACGGGGGGCGTCAGACCTCGCGGAATTCGCCCTCGACGGTGGCGTCGCCCGCGCCCGCGCCGGGGTCGCCGCCGCCGGGCGGGGGAGGCGGCGCGCCGTCGGGGCCGGGAGCGCCCGCGCCCGCCTGCCCGTAGACGGCCTCGCCCACGCGCTGGAGGGCCTGCGTGAGGGCGTCGAGGGCGGCCTGGATGCGGGCCGCGTCCGCCGCCGGGTCGTCCAGCGCCTCGCGCACGGCCCTCACCTTCTCCTCGACCTCGGCCCTGAGCGCGTCGTCGATCTTGCCGGCGTTGTCGGCCAGCGTCTTCTCCGCCTGCCAGGCGGCGCCGTCGGCGAGGTTGCGCAGCTCGACCAGTTCGCGGCGGCCGCGGTCCTCCTCGGCGTGCAGCTCGGCGTCGCGCTGCATGCGCTGGATCTCCTCCTCGCTCAGCCCGCTGGAGGCCTGGATGGTGATCTTCTGCTCGCGCCCGGTGCCCTTGTCCACGGCGCCCACGTTGACGATGCCGTTGGCGTCGATGTCGAAGGTGACCTCGATCTGGGGGAGGCCGCGGGGGGCGGGCAGGATGCCGTCGAGGTTGAACTTGCCCAGCGACTTGTTGTCCGGGGCCATGGGGCGCTCGCCCTGCAGCACGTGGATTTCGACGCTGGGCTGGTTGTCGGCGGCGGTGCTGAACACCTGGCTGCGCTCGGTGGGGATGGTGGTGTTGCGCGGGATGATGGTGGTCATGACGCCGCCCAGCGTCTCGATGCCCAGCGTGAGGGGCGTGACGTCGAGCAGCAGCACGTCCCGCACGTCGCCCTTGAGCACGCCCGCCTGGATGGCCGCGCCGACGGCCACCACCTCGTCGGGGTTGACGCCCTTGTGCGGCTCCTTGCCGAAGAATTCGCCCACCAGCTGCTGCACGGCGGGCATGCGCGTCTGGCCGCCCACCAGCACCACCTCGTCGATGTCGGCGGCGGCCTTGCCGGCGTCGTCGAGCGCCTTCTTCACGGGCTCGAGGGTGCCGCGCAGCAGCTCGCCCACGAGCTGTTCGAGGCGCGCGCGCGGGAGCGTCAGGTTGAGGTGCTTGGGGCCGCTGGCGTCGGCGGTGATGAAGGGCAGGTTGATCTCCGTCTGCTGGGCGCTGGAGAGCTCGATCTTGGCCTTCTCGGCCTCGGCCTTGAGGCGCTGCAGGGCCTGCCGGTCCTGGCGCAGGTCGATGCCCTCGGCCTGGCGGAACTCGTCCACCAGCCAGTCGATGACGCGGTCGTCGAAGTCGTCGCCGCCGAGGTGGGTGTTGCCGTTGGTGCTGAGCACCTCGAAGGTGCCGTCGCTGATTTCGAGGATGGAGATGTCGAAGGTGCCGCCGCCGAGGTCGTAGACGGCGATGACCTCGTCCGCCTGCTTGTCGAGGCCGTAGGCGAGGGAGGCGGCGGTGGGCTCGTTGATGATGCGCAGCACGTCCAGCCCGGCGATGCGGCCCGCGTCCCGCGTGGCCTTGCGCTGGTCGTCGTTGAAGTAGGCGGGCACGGTGATGACGGCCTCGGAGACGGGCTCGCCGAGGTAGGCCTCCGCGTCGGCCTTCAGCTTCTGCAGGATCATGGCGCTGATTTCGGGGGGGCTGTGATGGCCCTCGCCCATGGTCACGCGCACGTCGCCGTTGGGCGCGGCGTCCGTGGCGTAGGGCATGGAGGCCACCGCGCGCCGCACCTCCTCGTCGGCGTGCTTGCGCCCCATGAAGCGCTTGATGCTGTAGACGGTGTTCTCGGGGTTGGTGATGGCCTGGCGCTTGGCCACCTGCCCCACCAGCCGCTCGCCCGTTTTGGTGATGGCGACCACGGAGGGGGTGGTGCGCGCGCCCTCGGCGTTGGGCACGACGGCGGGCTCGCCGCCCTCCATCACGGCCATGGCGCTGTTCGTGGTGCCGAGGTCGATTCCGATGACGTTGGGCATGGTTCGCGTTCTCCTTCGGGAATCAGGCGTCTTCTTCGGCGGGCGTCTCGCCGCCGTCGCCCACGACCACGAGGGCGGGGCGGATGAGGCCGCCGTTGAGGCTGTAGCCCCGCTGGGCGACGTCGAGGCACACGTTGTCGGGGCCGGGCGCGCGGGCCACGGCCTCGTGGCGGGAAGGGTCGAAGGGCTGGCCCGCGGCGGGCACTTCCTCCACGCCCATGCTTTCCAGCAGGGCCGCCAGCTTGCGCTGGATGGCGAGCACGCCCTGAACCCAGCCGTCCCCGGCGAGGGCGCCGTCGAGCGTCTCCGCGGCGCGCGCGAAGTCGTCGTGCACGGGCAGGATGGACAGCACGAAGTCCTTGCGCGCGAGCAGCCGCTGATCGGCGCGCTCCTGCTCGACGCGGCGCTTGTAGTTGGCGAGGTCGGCGGCGGCGCGCTTCCAGCTGGCCTCGAAGCGTTCGGCGCTGGCCAGCGCCTCCGCCAGCTCGTCCGGCGCGGACGGCCCGGCGGCGGCGGCCTCCTCGGCAGCGGGCGCGTCCGCGTCCATGCGCGCGGCGGCGCGGCGATCCACGGGCCGCGGGCGATCGTCGTCGCTCATCGGTCCTCCCCGGGCGCGTCCGCGCCCGTCTCGCCGTAGAAGCGGCGCGTGAGTTCGGTGAGCACGTCGCGCACGTAGCGCACGTGGGCGACGGCCTCGGGGTAGTGGAGGCGGGTGGGGCCGAGCAGGCCGACGACGCCGCCCGCGCCGCCGGGGGGGCCGTAGCGGGCCAGCACGAAGCTCATGTCGCGGTAGGGGCCGTCGGCGTTCTCGTCGCCGATGACGACGGCCACGTCCTCCGCGCCGAGGGGGCGGTCGGGGATGGCGCGGCGCAGGCGCGAGCGCTCCACCGCCTCGAGGGCGTCGAGCAGGCGGTCGCTGTCGCCCTCGTATTCGGGCTGGCGCAGCAGCTCGCGCACGCCCTCGATGACGGGCGGCTCGGCGGCGGCGTCCTCCTCGTCGCGCACCAGCGCGGCCACGAGCCGCAGCACGAGCGCCTCGAGGGCGGCGTGGGGGCCCTCGGCCGGGTCGAGCGCGGCGATCTCGTCCGCCGTGCGCCCCGCCAGGCGCTCGTTCAGGCGGCCCGCGAGGCGCGTCAGCCGCTCCTGCGTCACGCCGTCGGCGTACTCGAAGGCCTGCTGGCGCACGGCGGCGTCGTTCAGGACGGCGATGAGGAGGGCGCGCTCGCCCGTGAGTTCGACCAGCTGGAGCTGGCGCAGGCGCGCCTCGGCGGGGCGCGGCAGGGTGGCGATGGCGGCGTTGCGCATGGCGTTGGCGAGCACGCTGGCGGAAAGGGCCACCCAGCGTTCGAGGTCGGCCACGCTCTGGTGGAACTGGTGGAGGATGGTCAGCTCCTCCTCGCTGCTGAGGGGGCGCTCGTTCATGAGCGAGCCGACGTAGGTGCGGTAGCCGCGGTCGCTGGGCACGCGCCCGGCGGAGGTGTGGGGATGGGTGATGAGGCCGTCGTCCTCGAGCGCGGCCATCTCGCTGCGCACGGTGGCGCTGGAGAGGTCGAGGTCGTGGCGCGCCACCAGCGTGGCCGAGCCGATGGGCTGGGCGCTGTCCACGTAGTCTTCGACGATAAGGGCGAGGATCCTCGCTCGCCGCTCTGATAACGCCATGGGTGCGACCTCTGGGAGCATGTTAGCACTCTCCGCGCGCGAGTGCTAATCGCCGTCGGGCTAGACTGCGGCCATGCCACTGGGGCTGCTGGGGGGCACGTTCGACCCGCCCCATCGGGGGCACCTGGCGCTGGGCGAGGCCGCGCGACGGCAGCTGGGGCTGACGCGCGTGCGCCTGCTGCCCGCGGGCGACCCCTGGCGCAAGGCCGCGCGCGGCGTGGCCCCGGCGGCGGAGCGGCTGGCCATGACGCGGCTGGCGGCGGCGGACGACCCCGCCTTCGAGGTGGACGCGCGCGAGGTCGAGCGCCCCGGTCCCAGCTACACGGTGGAGACGCTGCGCGAGTTGCATGCCGAGGGCGAGACGGACCTCGTGCTCATCCTGGGGAGCGACGCGCTGGCCGACCTGCCCGCCTGGCGCGAGCCGGAGGCCATCGTGGCGCTGGCGCGGCTGGCCGTGGCCGCGCGCGCGGCCGAAGCGGCGAGGGCCCCGGCGGGGGCGCGCGTGACGGCGCTGGCCATGTCGCCGCTGGCCATCAGCTCCACGCTCGTGCGCGAGCGCATCCGCGCGGGCGAGCCCGTGGACGACCTGCTGCCGGCGGCGGTGGCCGACTACATCCGCGCGCGCGGGCTCTACCGCTGAGCGCGCAGGCGCGACTCCAGCGCGGCGGCGGCGATGGGGGCGCGCGCGATCTCCACACCGTCCAGCGCGACCACGGGCACGGCCTCGCCGTAGCGCGCGCGCAGGGAGTCGCTGGCGTCCACGTCGACCACATCGAGGGGCAGGCCGAGGGGCGCGCGCAGCCGTTCCAGCAGGGCGCGCGCCTCCTCGCAGAGGCCGCAGCCCGCGCGCGTGTAGAGGGTGAGGCGGGGCGCGGCGCTCACGGGCGCGCGGGCGCGGGTTCGTCGGCCTCGGCTTCGGGGGGCGGGCCGAGCACGCGGTCCTCCCACTCCGGCGTGATGGGGCCGGGCCAGCGCCGCAGCACGCCCGCCAGCATCACGGCCAGCCCGAGGATGACCGCCGCCACCAGCTGGGGCACGGGCGCGCCGCCCAGCGTCTGCTCGTCCACGCGCATCTCGGAGAGGCCGAAGCGCATGATCGAGTAGAGCGCCATGTAGAGGCAGAAGGTCCAGCCCGGCACCCTGAAGTAGCGCCGCGCGACGAACAGCAGGACGGCGAGGATGAGGAAATCGCCGAGCAGCTCGTAGCCGCCCGCCACGGGGTGCACGGAGACGCCCAGCTCGCCGAGCGTGTTGGCGTGGGCGTAGACGAAGGCCCAGGGCAGATCGCTGGCGGTGGCCAGGTGCTCGCCGTTGATGAGGTCGCCGATGCGGCCCACGCCCTGCCCGAGGATCATGCCGGGCGCGGCGGCGTCGAGCGTGATGGCGATGGGCAGCCGCCGGATGAAGCCGTAGACGAGGCCGCCCAGCACGCCGCCGATGAGGCCGCCGTAGAGCGTGATGCCGCCCTCCGTGATGTCGAGCACGATGCCCGCGAGGTCGTTTCCGAACTGGTCCCAGTGCTCGAACACGTAGAAGAGGCGCGCGCCCACGATGGCGGAGACGACGGCCACCAGCGCCACCTCCTGCGCGGCCTCCGCGGGCACGCCGTCGGCGCGCGCGAGGCGCACGGCCAGCAGCACGCCCGCCACGATGCCGGCGGCGGTGAAGAGGCCGTGCCAGGTGAGCGTGAGCCCGAAGATGCGGCCGATGTCGGGATCGATGTCGATGACGATGGCGAGCAGGGCGTCCATGCGCGCGCCATTCTACGCCGCGTCCCCGTAGCGGCATTGCCGCCGCGCGGGGCCGCCCGTAGGCTTGCGCGCATGGCGGGCGCGACCGGTTCGCTCGACGGCAAGACGGCGCTCGTCTGCGGCGTGTCCAACGAGCGCTCCATCTCGTGGGGCATCGCCAGGGCGATGCACGAGGCGGGCGCGCGCGTGGCCCTCTCCTACGGGCCGGGCATGGAGAAGCGCGTGCGGCCCCTGGCGGAGCGCATCGGCTGCGACTTCGTGGAGCCCTGCGACGCCACCGACGACGCCGAAATCGCGGCCCTCTTCGACAAGGCGGGGGAACGCTACGGGCGGCTGGACGCGCTCGCGCACGGGGTGGTGGGGGCGAAGCGCGAGGACCTCGGCAACCCCTTCATCGAGACCAGCCGCGAGGGCTTCCTGCTGGCCCTCGAAATCTCCGTCTACTCGCTGGTGGCCATGACGCGCGCGGCGGCCCCCCTGATGACGGACGGCGGCAGCGTGACCACGCTCACCTACCACGGTTCGCAGAAGATGATGCCCAGCTACAACGTGATGGGCGTGGCCAAGGCGGCGCTGGAATCGGCCGTGCGCTACCTCGCCTCCGACGTGGGGCCGCGGGGCGTGCGCGTGAACGCCGTCAGCGCGGGGCCCGTGCGCACGCTCTCGGCGGCGGGCGTGGGCGAGTTCCGCAACCTCTACAAGGTCTTCCCGCAAGTGACGCCCCTGCGCCGCCACATCTCCATCGAGGACGTGGGCGGCGCCGCCGTCTTCCTCGCCAGCGACGCGGGCGCCAACGTGAGCGGCCAGGTGCTCTACGTGGACGGCGGCTTCCACACGCTGGGCATGGCCATGCCCGACGCCGACGCCCCCGCCGACTGAGGGATGGCGGCGTGAAGGCCATCGTCATCGAGGACGGCGAGCTCGTCTGGCGCGAGGTTCCGGAGCCGCTGGCGGGCCCCGACGACCTGCTGGTGGCGGTGCGCGCCCGCGCCCTCAACCGCGCCGACCTGCTCCAGCGCCGCGGGGCCTATCCCCAGCCCGGCCCCAAACCGGCGCACGAGATCCCGGGGCTGGAGTTCGCGGGGGAGGTGCTGGAGGCGGGGGCGCGCGCCGAGGGCTTCGCGCCCGGCGACCGCGTCATGGGGCTGCTCGCGGGCGGGGGCTACGCCGAGCGCGTGAGCGTGAACTGGCGGCTGGCCGTGCGCGTGCCCGAGGCGCTCGGCTGGCGCGAGGCCGGGGCCGTGCCCGAGGTGTTCATCACCGCCCACGACGCCCTCCGCCAGTGCGGCCTGCGCGCGGGCGAGCGCGTGCTCGTGCACGCCGCCGGATCGGGCGTGGGCGTGGCCGCCATCCAGATCGCGAAGGTCATGGGCGCGTCCTTCGTCATGGGCACGGCGGGCACGGCGGAAAAGCTGGAGCGGGCCGCCGCCCTCGGCCTCGACCTCGGCGTGAACTACCGCGAGGCCGATTTCGCCGAGGCCGCGCTGGCCGCCACCGACGGCGCGGGCGTGGACGTGGTGCTGGACGTGATCGGCGCGGACTACTGGGAGCGCAACCTGCGCGCCCTCGCGCGGCAGGGGCGCATGGTGCTGGTGGGGCTGATGGGCGGGGCCGTGGCGGAGGGGGCCGCCCTCGGCCCGCTGCTGATGAAGCGGCTGCAGGTGCGCGGCACCACCCTGCGCGCGCGCCCGCCCGAACAGAAGGCGCTGGCCACGCGCGCCTTCGAGACGAGCGTGCTGCCGCATCTGGCGTCGGGGCGCATCGTCGTGCCCGTGGACGGCGCGTGGCCGCTGCGCGAGGCGGCGGCGGCGCAGGCGCGCATGGCCGCGAACGCCAACTTCGGCAAGATCGTGCTGGAGCCGTAGGGCGCTACTCATCAGACTCGGAGTTGGCATCCAGCCCTTGGTGCATTTCAATCTCAAGCGGGACACGCAGGAGCTTGTCCTTCAAGAGCTTGATGGTATCGGGATCCAAACGAGACGCCTTGCGTCGAGCCTGCCATTCGGCGATCGCATCAAACGTGCAATGGCGCAAGTAGTTAAGAACCCCGTCACTCCCACGAAGCTCCCGCCAGTGAGGGTGTTCCGTATTGATAATCACCGTGATTTTGTCATCGTTGACGGCATCAACAACAACGTAGGGATCGTTCACGGATCCCTTACCCTTCAGAAAACCCTGCACAACGAAGCCGGGGTAATTTGCCTCAAAGTTAGACTGACGGGTATGTGCCCATTCCCGCAGGGGTTTGAAGGACTTCTGAATAGCCGCAGGAGGAGGAACAATATCAATAGACACCGTGTCTTGAAATTCGGGAGACTGAAGTTCTTGCTCGAATTCCTGAATAGCAGTTTTGGTCTCGATGTCCGTCGGGCCACGCTCATCGTCATCCCTTTTCCGGTAGCTTTCCGCACGCCTCGCATAATCACGGCATTCTTCCTCCAATTTCCGCTCAACCTCCTCTTCTTCTCCTCCAGCCCAAATGATGTCATCCTTAGTATGGCTAACATCAAAATCATCAAGGTATATTTCGCCAAAAAGGCGCTGATTAACAAGGCTGTTAGAACCAAGATCCTGGCCGTAAAGGCTTTCCGGTCGCCAACTCTCCGGCCAACCTCGAACCACGCGACCAGCATGAAGGATAGAAAATCCAGCCTTGGAGCGGCCTCCTTTTTCGAGAATAGCAACCCAACCATTCACGTTCTTCCCGCCGACGGCAAACGAAAAATTCTTCCGGTACGGCGAGCCATCTTCTGCCTTCAGAACAGGGAAATCAGAATCAGACCAGACCAAAGGCGAATTCTGCCACTCCAGAACAAACAGATCATTCTTAAGGTCTTGCCGATACATAGACCGCAAGAAGTCTTTAATCTTCCCGAGTGTTCGACCACGGAAAACCTTATGGTGCTGTCGGATTTCCAGAATGGTATGATGATCACTTTCCGATTTGCCAGCGAAGCATTCGTACGGAAGGTCACCTTCTCCCGCTCCAACATCTGCCACATCGACAGTAATGGAGTGCTCTTCCGTTTCACCGAGCTTCTTCGTGCGCACGGTCCAGAGATCGCCAATCCAGCAAGCGGCGGTTTTCATGCCCATACCGTACTTCGACCGCCCAGTGGTAATAGCGGGAGGAGAGCCAACCTTGAGTGCATTCCTCAATTCCTCGAGAGACATTCCCATCGCATTATCATAGATACGGAGCATACCACCATTCTGCGGATCATAGACGACGCTCACGTTCAAATTCTCACCCGCAGCGGACAAGGCTTCATCGAGCACATCCCGATTGTTGAAGTAGGACTGCGTGGAGTTGTCGACGAATTCGGCAATCGCATGCCACGGCGTATACGCCAAGCGCTTGTAGGAGTGGATGACCTCAAGGCCCAGCTGGAGCTGAACGGACAAGGCTACCTCCCGGAAGACCGCCCGCTCCGGAAAGCGAGGCGCCCATCCTGCCTTTGCTCGATTTCGTACTCCCGGCCCACGGTCAGCGGGTTCCGCTTCACGGGGCTCAGCCAGACCCGATCCGCGACATCCAGCCGCTCCCACTCCGTGCGCCGGTCATCCAGCATGATCGTGACGCCCTCCCCGTGGGCGATGCCCAAGCCCGCCGGCGAGTCGATGATGAGCAGGTTCGGCAGCATCGAGTCGAGACGGCACGCGGTGAGCACGCGGGGCATGATACCAGAAGCGTAGGTACCGACAACCCTGAGGCTGTGGCGGTTGCGGACGGACCGAAAAACCTCCACCACCAGCAGCTCGCCACCGGCCCGCCGAATGGGCTCCGTCCAGCTCGGGGTCTCCTCGTTGACCACCACGAGCACTCGCGGCTGTGCGCCCTTGATCATGTCCGCGACCGCCACGGGATCGGCGGAGCCCAAACGGTTGGTGAGATACCGGACGTGCTCCTCGCCATACGCCCCCTGCGCGAAAACTTCGACCTGCGGGATCACGTGGCCACGCAGCGAGTGGTGGGCCATCTCGATCTCCACGACGCTCCACTCACGATAGTCCGTATCGACCAGGGCGAGGTCGGGGGCCTTGCGGCCATACCCGGACTCCACCGGAATCTTGAACGGGACGACATGGCATCCGGGGAACAGCGCGGGGGCGTGAGCCTCGACCACGGACTCGAAGTCCCGCTCGTACCACGAGCGTCCATCGATCGCCTCATACCATTCGTCGTCAATCAGCAGACGTGCCATGCCCCCTCAGCGACGCGCGCATCCAGGTGATGTCACCTGTACCCTCCAGTCGCTGAGCCTCCTGCACCAGTCGTTCCTGTTCGGCCGGGGTCGCGTAGACCGTGTAAACCTTGGCGCGCAGCTTTCCCGTCGCTGGACGAAGGACACGGCCCAGGCGCTGGATCCTCTGCCGAACGCTCGCCGTCCCCGAAGCGATAATCGCATTCTCCGTCTCGGGAACGTCAAGCCCTTCGTCCAGCGCCCGGCACGTCACGAGAACATCGAAGAGACCCCTTCGATACAGGCGAAGGTTATCCCTGCGGACTTCCGGGCTGATTTTGGAATGGTAGAGCGTTGCGTTGAACTTGCGGGCCGCCAACATCCCCGCAATCCGTTCGGCCGCCTCGATCTGCTCGTGGAAGATGAGCATACGGCTACCGCGCTCGGCCTCGGCCAACCTCACGGCCACGGGAACGCGGTACCTTGCCGTCGCCGCCAGCCGCGCGCGGCTCATGAGCTTGCGCTTCAGCGTCTCCCGTCCCGCCTTGCCAGCTGCGACGGCGTGGAACGTCCGGGCGATGTCACGGCTCATCCTGTCATACCGCTGCTGCTCGTCATTCGCCAAGTCGGCTTCAACGTTGACCAGATCGAAGGGAACGATCACTCCGTCCGCCAAGGCTTGGGTGTAATCGTACTCGAAGAAAACAGGGCCAAGCGCCGGAACCAGTACCGTTTCGCAGAGATCGTCATACTGACGCACCGGTGTAGCCGAAAGCCCCAGCGTAGCCTGGTGCGTTCCAGCAAGCGCGCGCGCGTTCGCGGGACTCGCGACGCGGTGGCACTCATCTGCAACCAGCATTACCGGGAAACGATCCGCGATTGGGCGCGCATGCCGTCGCGCGGTGTTCACAACCATGAGGTTGACGACATTCGCCTCGTCGGGGAAACCATCGCCAGAGTACAGCGAGATATCGTCCTCCGGGACGGCAAGGTCTTCCCGCAGGCTCACATACCACTGGTCGAGAAGCGCGAGCGTCGGCACCACGATGACAAACCGCCCATCCCGATACCGCTCGCGAAACACCTGCATGCACATCTGCGCGAACGCGGTCTTGCCGCCTCCCGTCACCACCGAGGCGATACCCCGGAGGTCTTTCGACCATCCATCCAACGCGGTAGCCTGCCACGCGCGCGGAACATGCCGCGCCGCCCACGAAGTCCGGGCATCAGCCATCATGCGAGATCAGCTGTTCTGCCGTGAATCGGCTCCTCGACGCTTCAGCATACTCCTCATTCGGCTCCACCGTGATCCACTTCCTGCCGAGTGATTCCGCCACAGATCCCGTCACATTACTCCCACCAAATGGGTCAAGAACGATATCATTCGGGTCGGTCAGGAATTCGATGAAAAACTCCGCGAGCTTCCGAGGCATTCTGGCAGGATGAGGCGTGATTCCATTCTTACGGCAGTGATCAAGATACCGATCATGAGCACGAGTATTGTTGGCCTCTATCACGCTTGAGGGGATTGCACCACCATTGTCCTTAAGGAATGAATCATCCCCGATCACATGACCAGACGGCCGTTTCCCCGAATTATAAGAGGACCTTTCGAAGAGTTTCTTCATAGAGTTACTGTACGGAGAAAGAACACGACGGTTATCAGCCTTGGGCCGAGAACAGGGAGACATCCACCAAACGTGAGTGAAGGAATCCTTGACCCTGATTCTCTCCACATTCACCCACTGAACGGGAGAGGGGAGCCTTGCGGGATTCGAACAGATGAATTGCTGGCACAGCTTCAATTCTCCCTGCTGGAGAAACCTGAGCAACGACTGAAGAGCCAAAGTCGACATCACCGGCTCCCCCTTCTCCCAAGAGTTTCCCATCTCCATGGCAATAGAGCCATCTTCCTTCAGAATATCCTTCAGAAGGGGAGCAAGACCCGAAAGCCATTCAATATACTCTTCTCCATCGCGATTTCCATACGCCTTTTTGTGGTTCAACGGGAAAGGCGGGGACGTGAAGATAAGCTGCACTTCACCCCAATACGGTTCAAGCAGCGGCGATTTCAGCGCGTCCTCGATCTCGCCGATAATCATCCTGCCCAGAGCAGTGGCGTAGGCTTCCCTGACCTCGACGGGTTTCTCCGCTTTCACCATGCGCCCATCCTACAGGCCGCAGCGCCACCCGGCTAGGGTTCGTAGCTCGCGCCGAAGAGCAGGTCGCCGCGCCGCACGATCCAGGTGCGCCGTGGCGCGCCGTCCTCCGCGAGGTGGTCGACCCAGGCGCCCGCCTTCGTGGCCGCGCGGAAGGCCGCGCCGTAGTCATGGCCGCTGGCGTCCACCCAGCCGTCCGCCGTGCCCACGCGCTCGGGGCGCAGCGCGTCGGCGACGGTGTAGAGGCCGCCCGGATCCTGGTCCTCAAGCACGAAGGCGGAGCGCCCCGCCTCGACGCTTTCGGGGGAGTTCTGGAAGAGGAGCGTGGAATCGAGGCCCTCGTCGTCGTAGCGCGTGAGGGCGCGGGCCACCAGCAGGCGCGCGTGGCCCGCCGGGTCGGCGGCGGGATCGGGCGCGTGATCATACCAGCCGGTGATGAAGAGCAGGCCGTCGTGGAGGACGGCGTGGTAGTGCTTCACCTCCTCGGCGGCGTGGAAGGGGTTGAGCTCGTCGAGCGTGGGCGAGCTGATGACGCCGCGCACGACGAGGCCCGCGTCGGTGGCGCGCAGCAGCTGGGGGGCGTAGTGGAAGCCGCTGTCGTCGTAGCCCTCGTCGCCCGCGGCGAAGTCGTAGCCGACGAAGGCGGCGGCGGGATGCGCGAGCACGGTGCCGGCGGCGGGGTCCACGAGGAAGACGTACCAGCGCCCGTCGTTGTTGAACGGATCGGAGTGGAAGGCGACTGCGGCCTCGCGGCCCTCGTCGTCGTAGCGCTCGATGGCGCGCCGCACGGTGGCGCGCGCGTAGGCCTCGGGCTCGCACTTGCCCGGCAGCAGGGGATGGACGGGCGCGTCGTCCTCGTACCAGCCGGAGACGTAGATCACGCCGTCGCGGTTGACGGCCCAGGCGTGCTTGCGGCCCGTGTGGCAGGTGCGCGGGTTGCGATGGACGTAGTCCACCCAGACGCCCTCGGCGGGGGCGGCCAGCAGGCGCGGGCCGAAGCGGTCGCCCGCGGAGTCGACGCCGAGCGGGCCGAGCAGGCTCTGGCCCACGTGGTCCGGGCTGGCGGCGTGCGCGAGCAGCGTGCCGTCGCCCTCCTGCGCGATGAAGAGGTACCAGTCGCCGTCGATGCTCTCGCGGCTGTTGTAGTAATCGAGGGCGCGGGAGAAGCCTTCCGTTTCGACCAGCGCCAGCGCCGCCGCCACGAACGCCTGCGTGAAGGCCGCGGGGGAGGCCGCGTCGGGCGAGGCTGGCGCGGGCGCCGGCTCCCCCGCGGGCACGGGCTCGGACGCGGGAGTGGGTTCCGGCGTGGCCGTGGCGAAGGCGGCGTGCTCGTACCAGCCGGAGGCGAAGAGGAGGCCGTCGCGGCGCACCGCCCAAGCGTGCTTGCGCTGCCGTTCCCCGCTGCGCGGGCTGGCGAAGACGTAGGAGACCCAGCGGCCCGCTTCGTCCGCCGCCAGCAGCGCCTTGCCGAAGCGGTAGCCGCTGACGTCAGTGCCGAGGGGGCCGTCCAGCGGCTGGCCCACGAGTGCCGGGTCGTAGTGGGCGAGCACGTCGCCGCTGGCGGCGTCGGCGATGAAGACGTACCAGTCGCCATCGACGGCGGAGGGGGAGCGGTAGCGGGCGAGGGCGGCCTCGCGGCCCTCGCGCTCGTAGTAGGCGAGCGCCTCGTCCACCAGCGCGACGGTGTAGGCGCGGGGCTCGGAGGGGGCGGGCGGGGGGATGCGGCCGTCGTCGCGCGCGAGGGCCAGCACCACCACGGCGGCCACCAGCCCCACGCCCATGAGGGCGAGCGCGACGGGCGCGACGGCGCTGGGTCGGGGCATGGGCGCGGGCCTCCCTCCGCGAGTGTAGCGCGGGCGCGGCTGCGGGCCAGACTCAGGGCGCGGGGGCCGCCTCCAGCGCCGCGCGCAGCTCCGCCAGCTGGCCGATGCGCCGGTCGGGGCGCGCGGGCGGATCGTCGGGGAAGGGCAGGCGGTCGCGGTGGATCCAGACGCCGTGGATGCCCGCCGCCCGCGCGCCGCCGATGTCGGCGTAGAGGTTGTCGCCCACCATCCAGGCCTCGTGCGGCGCGGCCCCGACGCCCTCCAGGGCGTGGGCGAAGACGGCGGGGTCGGGCTTGCCGCGCCCGAATTCGCCCTCCACCACGATGGCCGCGAAGCGCGCCTCCAGCCCCCAGCGCTCGATCTTGGCGCGCTGCGTGTCGGCGGAGCCGTTGGTCACGAGCGCCAGGCGGTAGCCCCCGGCGCGCAGGGCGTCGAGCGTGTCGAGGGCGTCGGGGAAGGGGACGATGCGCGCGCGCAGCTCGGCCATCGAGCGGCGCGCGATCTCCCCCGCGGGAGCCTCGTCGAGGCCCTCGGCGCGCAGGGCCGCGCGCACGATCGCGCGCCGCGAATCGAAGGGCCGCACGCGGTAGCCGGCCACCGCCTCCTCGTCGGCCCAGAAGCGCGCGCCCTCGCGCTGGATGGAGTGGCGCAGGCTGGCGGCGTCCGCGCCGAGGCCGGGGGCGGCCTCGGCACAGACCGTCTCCCAGGAGACGTCCACGGCGGTCCGCCAGTCCAGCAGCGTGTCGTCGAGGTCGAAGAGGACGGCGCGCGGGCGGGGCGCGTCGGGGGCGCTCACGGCGTCGCCCGCCGCACACCCGCCACGACCGTCTCGCCGTCGAGGGCGAATTCGGCGCGGGCGGCGTCCTCCGGCGGCGGCTCCGCGATCAGCTCCGCCGCCAGCGTCTCCTCGCGGACGTAGGGGCCGTGGGCGGCGAGGGCGCGCGCCACGGCCTCGCCGCCCGCGCACCAGGCGGTGATGCGGTCGGCGAGGTCGAAGCCGGCCTCGCGGCGCAGGTCCTGCAGGCGGCGCACGATCTCGCGCACGTGGCCCTCATCCACGAGCGCGGGCGTGAGGGCGGTGGCCACGGCCACGGTGTGGCCGCCCTCGCCGACGGCGGCGTAGCCCTCGCGCCCGCGCGTTTCCACGAGCAGGTCGGCGGGCGCGAGCTCGTGGCCGGCGACGGTCACGGAACGGCCCGCGCGCACGGCGGCGGCCAGCTCGCCCGCGTCCATTTCGGCGAGGGCGGCGCGCACGGCCCCCAGTTCGCGCCCCAGGCGGGGGCCGAGCGCGGGCAGGTTGGGCTTCACCTCGAAGGCGGCCACGGCGGCCTCGTCCTCCAGCAGCGTGAGCGCCTTCACGTTCAGCTCCTCCAGCAGCAGGGCCTCGTTACGGGCGAGGGCGGCGGCCTCGGCGGGCGCGCGCGGCTTGACCAGCACCTCGGCGAGGGGCTGGCGCACGCGCAGGCCCGCTTTGGCCCGCGCCGCGCGGCCCAGCGAGGCCACGCGCTTGAGCAGCTGCGTCTCCGCGTTCAGCGTCTCGTCCACGAAGACGGCGCCGCCGGGTTCCAGTGGCACGGGATCGGGCCAGTCCGCCAGGTGCACGCTCTCCGGAGCCCCGCCGTCGAGCGAGCGCGCGAGGTTGCGCCACAGCTCCTCGGCGAGGAAGGGCGTGAAGGGCGCGAGCAGGCGCGCCAGCGCGACGAGGGCCGCGTGCAGCGTGAAGTAGGCGTGGCGCTTGTCCGCGTCGTCGCCCGACAGGCCGCGCCAGAAGCGGCGGCGGGAGCGGCGCACGTACCAGTTGGAGAGGTCGTCCACGAACGCCTCGATGGCGCGCGCGGCGGCGGTGGGGTCGTAGTCGTCGAGGGCGGCGGTGACGCGCGCGATGAGGGCGTTCAGCTCGCTCAGCAGCCAGCGGTCCAGCTCCGGGGGCGGGCCGTCGGGGCGGCGGCGCGGGTCGATGCCGTCCACGTTGGCGTAGCCCACGAGGAAGCTGTAGACGTTCCAGAGGGTGAGCTGGAAGCGGCGCAGGCCCTCGTTCACGAGGCGCGCGCTGAAGCGGCGCGAGGCCCCCACCGGCGCGGAGGCGTAGATGTACCAGCGCACGGCGTCGGCCCCCGTCTCGTCCAGCAGGTCGAGCGGTTCGACCACGTTGCCGCGGCTCTTCGACATCTTGTCGCCATGCTCGTCGAGGATGTGGCCGTGGCAGACCACGTTGCGGTAGCCGATGGTGTCGGGCACGGCCCCGGCGGCCCCCAGCAGGGAGGCCTCGGCGTGGAGCGTGTAGAACCAGCCGCGCGTCTGGTCGATGGCCTCGCAGATGAAGTCGGCGGGGAACTGGCGGAGGAACTCGTCCTCGTGCTCGAAGGGGTAGTGCCACTGGGCGTAGGGCATGGCCCCGCTGTCGAACCAGGCGTCGGCCACCTCGGGCACGCGCCGCATCTCGCCGTCGCAGCCCTCGGCCTCGCAGCGCAGGGCGATGGCGTCGATGAAGGGGCGGTGCAGGTCGTCGAGGGCCTCGGCGGCGGCGCGGTCCACGGCGCGTTCGGCCAGCTCCGCGCGCGAGCCGACGACGGTGATCCCGTGGCAGCGCACGCACTCCCAGAAGGGCAGGGGCGTGCCCCAGTAGCGCTCGCGGCTGACGGCCCAGTCGACGTTGTGTTCGAGCCAGTTGCCGAAGCGCCCGCGGCGGATGTGGGCGGGCTGCCAGTTGATGCGCTCGTTGCCCGCCAGCAGCCCCTCGCGCTCCTTCGTGGTGCGGACGTACCAGCTGGGCTTGGCGTAGTAGAGCAGGGGCGATTCGCAGCGCCAGCAGAAGGGATAGGTGTGGCGCACCTCTTCCGCGCGCAGCAGCAGGCCGCGTTCGTCGAGGTCGCGGATGACGTCGGCGTCGGCGTCCTTGGCGAAGCGCCCCGCGCCGGGCAGGCCCGCCGCCATTTCGCCGCGCTCGTTCACGGAGCGGACGAAGAGCAGGCCCTCGCGCCCGCCGTCCGCGAAGTCCTCGCCGCCGAAGGCCGGGGCGATGTGCACGATGCCCGTGCCGTCGTCGAGCGAGACGTGATTGGCGGTGATGACGCGCCGCCGCCCCTCGGCCTCGTCCGCTTTCAGGATGCGCCGCAGACGGCGGCCACCATCCTCGAAGCACGCAACGTCGTCGACAGCCCACCTGCCGATAGCACCCGACTCACCTTGGCCCTGAGGCCATTGCTCCGGAAACAGCAGTGCCCCCGCCGCCATGTGCTCCTCGGGGCGGTAGAGCGGCTCGTAGACCAGCCCGACCAGTTCCGCGCCCGTGAACGTCCGCGAGGCCTTGACGCCATCGCCGAGCACCGCGCCCGCCAGCGCCTCCGCCACCACCAGCAGCTCGCCCTCGTGCTCGTACAGGCCGTAGGTCGCGTCCTCCTTCACGGCGAGGGCGGTGTTGCCCGGAAGCGTCCAGGGCGTGGTCGTCCAGGCCACGATGCACACGGGGCGCTCCTCGTCGCCCAGCCCGATGCGCGCGCGGGCACTCGACGTCAGGCGGAACTTCACGAAGACGCTGGGGTCGGGCACGTCCTCGCGGTAGCCCTGCGACAGCTCGTGGTCGCTGAGGCTGGTCTCGCAGCGCGGGCAGTGGGGCGCGACGCGGTAGGACTTGAAGAGGTAGTCGCCTTCCCACAGCTGCTTGAAGATCCACCAGCAGCTCTCGATGTAGTCGTCGTGCCAGGTGACGTAGGGGTCGTCCATGTCGGCCCAGAAGGCGATGCGCTCGGTCAGCTCCTCGAAGTCGCGCACGTAGCGCCCCACGCTTTCGCGGCACTTGGCGTTGAAGTCGGCGATGCCGTAGGTCTCGATGTCGGGCTTGGAGCGCAGGCCGAGCTCCTTCTCCACCTCGATTTCGACGGGCAGGCCATGGGTGTCCCAGCCGGCCTTGCGGGGCACGCGGTAGCCGCGCATGGACTTGTAGCGGGCGAAGAGGTCCTTGAGCACGCGCGGCATGACGTGGTGCACGCCCGGGCGGCCGTTGGCCGTGGGCGGCCCCTCGTAGAAGACGAAGAGGTTGTCGGCGGGGCGCTGCTCGATGCTGCGGCGGAAGACGTCGCGCTCGCGCCAGAAGCGCAGGATGCGGGCTTCGAGGGCGGGGAAATCGACGGCGGGATCGACGGGGTCGAAGAGCTGGGGCACGGCGGCCTCCCGGGCGAGGATGCGGGGGAGCCGCGCGGCGTCCCGCCCCCGCAGGGACGGGCGCGGGCCCGCGGTACCACCCTGCTTCCCGCCGCGAGGCGGGCGCTCGCGGAGCGCCATCACGCTCCCGCCCACGGTAACGGGGGGCGGCCCGCGCGCGCGGGCACGTTCCGTCCGGGTCTACTGGCCGGCGGACCGGCGTTCGGCCGGAAGCTCGGGAGGGATGGTCGCGCCCCGCCGCAGCGCCCCCTTCCACCGCACGGGGCTCGCTGGGCGCGGTCCGGAACGCTCCGTGTCTCCGTCGCAGCCTCTGGGGCCAGTGAACCAGCGCGGCCCGAACGAGTCAATTCGCGCGCCTCATTCCCCCACCAGCAGGGCGGCGATCTGGTCGGCGGACGGCCCCGCGCGGTCGATAGCGAGCACGGCGTAGGGCGCGCCATCGCGCGTGAAGGCGAGCGCGCCCCGTTCCTCCAGCGCGCCCGCGAGAGAGCCGCCCGCGACGATGAAGGCGATCCCCGCCACGCGCGCTTCGGGGTCGGGCACGCCGCCCTTGAGCGCGGGGCGGTCGGTGCCCGCGAATTCGAGCAGGTAGCCCGCGCCGTCCGCGCCGTCGGGGAGGGCGAGGCGCAGGCGGTGGAGGGCGAGCCGCCCGAGCAGGCCGTCCACGAGGTCCGCGCCGGGGCGCAGGAGGCGCGGGCCGGGGCGCTCGCGGTCGATGCCGAGCAGCGCCTCCAGCGCGGCCACGGGCGCGAGCTCGCCGCCCGCGTAGGCGTTGGGCACGGCCACGGCCTGGCCTGCGGCGAGCGGCCCCGCGCCGATGCCGTTGAGCGCGCGCAGCTCCACGCCGTCAAGGCCGAACGCCGTGGCGACGGCGTCCGGCGTCTCGCCGCCGCGCGCCTCGTAGAGGAAGAAGCCCGCGCCGCCCGCGAGTGTCTCGGCCGGGGACGGATCGCCAGCGGGGGTCGGGGTGGACGTGGGCGACGGGGTCGGCGTCGGGGACGGGGACGGCGTGGCCGTGGCCGTGGCGGTGGGCGTCGGTTCCGGCGCGGGGGTGGGCGTAGCGGTGGCGGGGGTGGCCGTGGCGGTCGGCGCGGGCGATGGCTCGCCGCCGCCGTTCCCGCCACAAGCCGCGAGCAGGCCGAGCGCGAGGATGGCGGCGGCGAGCGGGACGCGCACGGGGGCGCTCAGGGCCGCGTCGCGTACTCGGAGCCGAGGCCCGCGCCCAGCGCCATGATGACGAGCGTGAGCAGGAGGCCCGTGCCGCTCAGCGATATGGAGGCGATGCGCAGGCGGCGCAGGCGCAGGTCGGGCACGTCCCCGCCGCGGGCGCGCTCCTCCAGCGCGTCGATCTGGGCCGGGCCGATGACGAACATGTGCAGCCCCGTGAGCAGCAGCATGACCATGAGGATGCTCATCTTGATGATGAAGATGGGGCCGTAGGCGACGTCGAGGAAGCCCGCGTCGTCGCCGAGGATGGTGTCGTGGTAAGAGCGCCAAGTGGCGATGAGGTAGGCGCCGCCCACGAAGATGAGGGCCATGCCGACGGCCCCGATGTAGCCGAAGCGCGTGGTGATGACGCGCATGGCGGCCACGCGCGTGGGCAGGTCGTCGATGGCGCGGGAGGCGGGCAGCCAGGCGAGCACGAGGAAGAACTGCGGGCCCACGAAGAGGGCGATGCCGAGGACGTGGAGCCAGATGGCGATGACGTGCAGGGCGTTTTCCACGGGAGCGCCTCCTCGGTGTTCCGGCCCGCTACCGTGCCAGCATGGCCTTGATCTCGGCGAGCGCCTGCTCAATGCCGTCCATCCGTCGCGTCAGCGTGTCCTTGAGCTCGGCGACCGTCTGCTCGATGCCGTCCATCCGTTCGGTGAGCCGGGCCTCGACGCCGTCGATCCGCTCGGTGAGGCGAGCCTCGACGGTACCGAGCTCCGTCATGATGGCCTCGGCCATCATGTTGAGGTCGCCGAGCGTGGCGGGCGTATCGGGCGTGATCGGAGCGTTCGCTTCCGTCGTCATTCGCATCCCCGTTCCGCCGCTCCGCCGTCGCGCGGGCGGCGGCGTCAGCATAACACCGCCCGCGCTCACGGCGCGAGCAGGCGCTCGCGGACCCAGCGGGCCGTGCCGCGCGGATGGGTGAAGATGAGCTCGTGCGTGACGCCGCGGGCGAGGCGCAGGGGCCAGCCGCGTTCCCGCGCCAGCGCCGCCGCGGCGTCCGGCGGGGCCACGCCGTCGGCGTCCCCGTGGAGGAGGGCGACGGGCGCGTCCGTGGCCGCCGCCAGCGCGGGCGCGAGCCCGGCGAAGACGACGTTCTCGATGCCCCCGCGATGGGCGGCGGCGCTGTGGTCGAAGGCGGCGTTCAGCACGGACAGGAAGCGCGGTTCGAGGAAGAGGCTGGCGGGAGACGCCCAGAGACGGCGCGCGCGGTGCAGCCATTCGCAGCGGGCGTGGCCGGTGGCGAGGTCGCGCAGGTAGCGGTCGCGCACGCGGCTGTTCGCGCCCACGTAGCGACGGCCCTCGGCGAAGCCCGCGAACACGGGCAGGCCCGCGAGGCCCACGCTGCGGAAGCGCCCCGCGTGGCGGCGGGCCAGCTCCAGCGCGAGGATGGCCCCCATGGAGTGGCCGAGCAGATGGTCGGGGCGCGCCTCCGCCAGCGTCCCCTCGAGGGCGTCGGCGAGGGCGGCGAGCGTGTAGGCCGGGGGATCGGGCGCGCCGCCGTAGCCGGGCAGGGCGGGCGCGAGGGTCTCGGCCTCGCCCGCCAGCTCGCGCCGCAGCGGATCCCAGGCGGCGGGGCCGGAGAGGTAGCCGTGGATCAGCAGCAGCCGCGGGCGCGCCATCAGCCGTCGCCGCGCGCGCGGGCGAACCGCTCCCGCGCCTGCTCGCGGGGGATGAGGACGAACTCCCCGCGGCTGGCCGCGCAGAGGCGGTCGGATGCGTCGCGCAGTTCGGCGGCGGCGGTCGCGCGCCCATCCGACCGCTCCTCGATCCAGGCGGCCACGGCGTGGCCCTCGCCCGCCCGCACGGCGCGCGCGAATTCGAGTTCGGCGCGGCGCGTGAGGCCGAGCGCGCCCGCGAGCATCGTCACCGCCCAGGCCATGGCGTCGTCGAGCACGGCCCCCACGGCGCCGCCGTGCACAATGCCGGGCGCGCCCTCGTGCGCAGCCTCGGGCGTCCAGACGGCGGTCACGCGACCCGCCTCCTCGTCGAGGAAGAAGGCCACGCCGAGGCCGCGCTCGTTGGCCGGGTCGCAGACGAAGCAGCAGGTCTCGAAGTCGAGGTCGTCGCGGCCCAGGCGGCGGCGCGGCATGGCGGCGCATTGTACGGCCCATCCGTCGCGGCAGCGCGCCGCGCGGGGGTAGCATGGGCGCGATGGACGGGCATGAGCGGGAGCATCTGGGGCGCAAGGCGCATGCCGACCGCGCGCTGGAGCGGGCGGCGGCGGAGCTGGAGGCGCTGCTGAAGGAGGCCTGCGCGGCCCTGCGCCCCTTCCCCTCCTTCCCCAACGCCTTCTTCACGAACGCCATCGAGTGCGACCCCGGCGCGGGAGGCGACCCCGAACGCGGCTGCGTGGTGGTGACCGAGGACGGCGAGCTGCGCGAGCTGGAATTCGGCGTGGACCACGAAGCCGTGGAGCTGACCGGCTCGTGGGACCCCGTGACGGCGCGCAAGGAGGAGACGCGCCCGCTCGCGCTCCATCCGCGCGACTACGTGGTCTACGCCTACAGCGGGCTGATGGCCGTGACGGAGGCGCTGCTGGAGCGCGACGCCGAGGGGGAAGATTCGTGAGCGGCCCGTCGCGCGCGCTGGCGGCAATGGCGCTGCTGGCGGCGCTCGCGGCGCTGGCGTGGGCGTGGCGCGCCTTCGCGCGCGAACGGCGGCTGGAACCGGATGCGGCGACGACGGGGCGCATCGCGCGCGGCGCCGAATCGTGGCTGGAGGAGGGCAACGTCTACTTCAACGTGGGGCAGTACGGGCTGGCCGCGGAGCGCTACACGCGCGCGCTGGCCGAGGCCCCGCGGCTGGCGGCGGCGTCCTACAACCGCGCCAACGCGCACACGCGCCTGGGCGACTACGCGGCGGCGCTGGCCGACTACGACCGCGCCATCCGGCTCGCGCCCGACGACGCCGACGCCTTCAACAACCGCGGCATGGTGCGGCTCTACCGCTCCGAGCCCGCCGAGGCACTGGCCGATTTCGAGCGCGCCATCGCGCTCGCGCCCGACGACGCGCTGGCCGTGGCGAACCGCGGGCAGGCGCAGCTCGACGGGGGCGACGCGGCGGCGGCGCTGGCCAGCTTCGCGCAGGCCGCGCGCCTGCAGCCGGACGATGCCGCCGCCCGCCACGGCGCGGCCCGCGCGGCGGCGGCGCTGGGCGACCGCGAGGCCGCGCTCGACCACCTGCGCGAGGCGCTGCGGCTCGATCCGGCCCTCGCCGGGGAGGCCGCCGCCGACCCCCAACTGGCCCCGCTGGACGGCGACGAGGCGTTCCTCGCGCTGCTGCGCGGGGCGGGCGCGCAGGAGGAGCGCGCATGACGCACTACATGCTGTTCTACGAGTACGTCGAGGGCATCGAGGAGAAACGCGCGCCCTTCCGCGCGGAGCACCTCGCGTTCGCCGAGGCCGCGCGCGACCGCGGCGAGCTGCTGATGGCGGGCGCGTGGGGCGTGCCCGTGGACGGCGCGGCCTTCGTCTTCCGCGTGGACGACATCGCCCGCGTGGACGCCTTCGCGCGGGCCGATCCGTACATGACCAACGGCCTCGTGCGCAGCTGGCGCGTGCGCGAGTGGACCGTCGTGATCGGCGGCAATTAAGGCAATCGCCAGACACGCTCACTCCCCCTCGGAGATGGAGAACTGCGTTTCCCAGATGGCGCCCGTTCCGTCGTACTGGCCCGTGCGCACGCTGGCGATGGGGTAATCGGGCAGGGTGGCGACGGCCACGCAGTTCCCGTCGATGCGCGCCCCGCTTCGCGCGAAGGTGAAATCGAGGTTGTCGAAGCCATGCTCCCTGCGGTGGGCGGGCAGGTCGTCGGGATCGAGAGGATCGACGTGGAGGAAGAAGCGCGCGACGGTCTCAGCCTCCATGCACCCATCCCGCACGTACGTCAGCGTGCGTCCGTCGCGATGGACGTTGAAGACGGAGCGGGCCAGCGGCTCACGCGCCAGCGCCTCCCGCCGGGCGCGCGCGAAGTCGATCGGCGAGGGAACGACGACCTGTCCGTCGGATGTGAACTCCACTTCCCAATGAACGCCGGCGTCGCTGAACTGGCCCGTGTGGATGCTGGCGATGGGGTAGCCGGGCAGGCGCGCGATGGCGATGCAGGTTCCGTCGATGCGGGCACCGAAGGCGAAGTTCCAATTGTCGAAGCCGTGCCCGGCGCGGCCGGGGGGCAGGTCGCCGGGGTCGACGGGCGTGACGTGCAGGAAGAAGCGTCTCCCGATGTCCTCCACCGGACAGCCTTCCCGGAGGTACGTCAGCCCGTTCCCGTCGCGGTGGATATCGTAGGTGGAGCGGACCGGGGGGCCGTCGCTGGCCAGCGCCCGCCGCCGAAAACCGCCGAACCAGGACACGGGATCAACCACGCAGTGGAGCATGGTGGCGTAGACGCGGCTGACGTAGGAGACGGACGCGAAGGGAGCGGACGCGGAACACCCATCAATGTGAATCGCGTAGAAGTTGCGCTGGCCGGAACGGAAGTCCCGCGTCTCGACGATCCGCTCCCGATCATCTGTGGGAAGCGTTACCCGATACCGCTCCAGGTGATTGAACGAGAGGAAAAGGTTCCCGGATGGATGATCACGGATGATGTCGCGAAGCAGGTCCCGACCAGCCACGCGCGGGTAGTCCATGGCGTAGAGGGAGTTCAGTCGTTCCGGCGAGGTTCTGTCCACGAAGAGGGTGAAGTAGTTGTTCTGGTGCGGGTGGATGCGGATCATGGAGACGGCGGTCACGGTCATGGCCGCCACCGCCAGCGCGTACGCCCCCGTGCGCATCCACCGCCCGCGCGGGGAGGCCCCCAGCCAGTGAAGTCCGAAGGCGGCCAACAGCAGCAGGGGCGCGTACAGGAAGAACAGGTGCCGCCAGCCCTGGCTGATGTTGTTCTCGAGGACGACGACCGCCACCGCCGTGACGATTGGCAGCGAGAGCAACAGAAGGCCGAAGCGGAGGGGGCCGTTGCGCGGGACGTCACGCGGCCGACGGATGCCGCGCCAGACCAGGGCGAGGCCGCCGATCAGGGCCAGCAGGAGCGTGGCGGGCGGGGTCGTGATTCCCACCCAGACCGGCACGTAGTCGAAGGGGGGACCATCCAGACTGTAGAGCAGTTGGCCCTGGAAGAGGTTGTGGCGGGGGAGCGGGTGGGATGAGAGCGTGCGCGTCAGTTCCGCGGCTTGTCCAACGGGATCGGTCCAGAGCGCGGGCAGGGATGCGTAATACGCAAGCACCGCGGTCAGGGCGAACGCCCCCCCCGTCAGCAGGACGCGCTTGCGCTCCGGGTCGCGGCTGGCCGTCAGGAGGGCGAGGCCGCGCAAGGCGAGCACGGCGGCGAAGAGGACGACGCCCATGACGCGGAGGTTGACGAGCAGGCCCACAACCGCGCCGCAAAGCAGGAATGCGGCGAGGGTGTCACGCCGCAAGGCGCGGTGCGTGAGATAGAGGGCGATCATGAACATGGCGAGGAAGGGGATGTCCCTGGGGTTGAAGAAGGAGTGCGCGTAGATGCGGGGGTGAAGCAGAAAGAGGGCCATGGCGAGGAGCGCCAGCGCCCGGTTGGTGAACAATCGCCAGGTGAGCAGGTAGCAGAAAACGCCGCCGGCGATGAAGAACAGATGCGGGAGCAGGAGCCGGCTGAGGCGGAGAGCGCCGGGATCGCCCAGGGCGGGGATACGTTCGACGAGCACGAGCGGCACCTCCGCAACCGCGCCGTAGTACCGGTCGTGCGCGTAAATCAGCTGGTCGAAGGCGCGCTCGCCGTCTCCCGCGAGATAGTCGAGCGCGGCCATCCCGATCGTGCGCTGGGGGGCGATGTCCGCTGGCTGGAAGTAGTCATCGCCGACGACCAGGCTGACGAGCAGGAAGACCGTGCACGCGAGCGCCAGCGGCCAATGGACGGCAAGCAGCCGGCGGAACGGAGACGCGGCGCTCATGCGGGAGTCCGCGGTTCCAGCGCGAAGGCCTCCGCCAGCAGCTCGTAGGAGCGCAGGCGCGCGGCGAAGTCGTGCGTGATGGTGACGATCACGAACTCGTCCACGCCGTGGCGCTCGCCCAGCGCCAGCAGGCGCTTGCGCACCCGCGCCGCGTCGCCGTGGATGGAGCGGCGCTTCAGCGTCTCCAGGTACTCGCGCTCCGGTTCGGTGTAGTCGAAGGCCAGCGCTTCCTCGGGGGAGGGGATGCCGCCGCCGCCCGCGCCCCCCATGAGGCGCCAGCCCCAGCGGCTCCAGGAGAGGCGCTCGGCCTCTTCGGCGGAGTCGGCGGCGAGCGCGTGCACGGCGATGGCGGGGCGCGGGGCGGGGGCCACGGGCGAGGGCCGGAAGAGCGTGCGGTAGGCGTCGAGGGAGGTGTCCGTGCGGCTGGCGTTGATGAAGTGGGCGTGGCAATAGGGCCAGCCAAGATCGGCCGCGTACCCCGCGCCCGCGTCGCTCGAGCCCAGCAGCCACAGTTCGGGCATGGCGCGCGGGCGCGGCATGGCGGCGATGCCGTGGAACTCGTGGTCGGGCGGGAAGTCGTCGGCGAGGAAGCCGTAGAGGTCGAGCAGCTGGTCGGGGAAGGCGTTCAGGTCCAGCGGCTGGCGCGTGGGGGCGAGGGCGCGCGCCGTGCGCGAGTCGGAGCCGGGGGCGCGCCCCACGCCGAGGTCGATGCGCCCCGGATGGAGCGTGGCCAGCAGGCGGAAGGTCTCGGCCACCTTGAGGGCGCTGTAGTGGGGCAGCATGACGCCGCCGGAGCCCACGCGGATGGCACTGGTGGCGGCGGCGATGCGGTCGATCAGCACCTCCGGCGCGGTGGAGGCGAGGGCGGGCGTGTTGTGGTGCTCGGCCACCCAGTAGCGGGCGTAGCCGAGGCGCTCGGCGGCGCGGGCCAGCGCCAGCGTCTCCGCCAGCGCCTCCGCCGCCGTGCCGCCGCGGCGCACGGGCGACTGGTCGAGCACGCCGAGGGCGGTCACGGCGGCGGGGCGGGCGCGGCGCCCTCGGGCGGGGCGGCGCGCTCCTCGCGTTCGGCGGGCAGGGGCGTGCCCCGCGGCAGGGGCGCGCGCCGCACGCGCCCGCTGAGGCGGTCGGCCTCGGCGCGCGTGAGCTCGCCCGAGGCCACCAGCGCCGCCGCGCGCACGGAGGAGATGGCGGCGTCCTCCCGCACGTCCAGCCGCAGGTTGCGGAAGCGCGGCACCAGCGCGAAGGCGAGCATGATCACGGCCAGCATGGCGATCATGGAGACGACCACCACGGCGGGCGCGCCGAAGCGGTCGGCGGCGAAGGTGAGGGGCACGGTGCCAAGGGGCATGACGCCGAAGGACATGAGCATGATGGCCATCACGCGCCCGCGCAGATCCTCCGGCGTGATGGCCTGCACGGCGGTGTTGTTGGAGGACATGAAGAGCATCTGGCCCACGTTGCTGGCGGCCATGAAGAGCAGCCCCAGCGCGAACGCCCCCGTGGAGCCGAAGGCGATGAGGAAGCCGCCCATGATGAGCGCGCCCACGAACATGATGCGGCCCTTGTGCGGGCGGCGGTCGAGGTTGGCGGAGATGATGGTGCCGATCAGCCCGCCCACGCCGCCCGCCCCCATGAGCAGGCCGAAGCCGCCGCCGCCGCGCACGCCGAACACGTCCTCCGCGAACACGGGCAGCATGACCTGCACGGGGAAGGCGAAGAAGGGCATGAGCATGCCCGCCACGAGCAGCATGGCGATGACGGGCGTGCGCGCCACGTAGCGGAAGCCGGAGGTGAGGCCCGTGCGGAAGTCCTCGGCCTCCTCCGGCTCCGTCTTCATGCCGTGCACGGGCAGGCGGAATTCGGAGGCCACGGCCACGGCGAAGAGCACGCAGGTGAGCGCGTAGACCCAGCCGAGGCCGCCGCCCTCGCCCACGCCGATGGCCCCCAGCGGGGCGATGAGGAGGCCGCCCAGGGCGGGCGCGAGGATGCGCGTGAGGTTCATGCCGCTCATCTGCAGGGAGACGGCGTTGGTGAGCATGTGCTGGGGCACGAGCAGGGGCACGAGCGCCTGCCGCGCGGGCATGTTCAGGGAGAAGATGGCGCCCGCCGAGAAGGCCAGCAGGAAGAGGTGCCAGTAGGCGATCAGGTCCGTGAGGATGAGCAGCGTGGTGGCCAGGCTCACGACCGCCGCCGCCGTCTGCGTGACGATCAGGAGCGTGCGCTTGTTCACGCGGTCGGCGATGAGCCCGCCCACGGGCGCGATGAAGATCATGGGGATGGACGCGCTCGCCGTGACGATGCCCAGCGACGACGCCTGCCCGGTGAGGTCGTAGGCCAGCTGCGCGCGCAGCACGAACTGCATCTGCATGGCCATGAAGAAGGCGGCGTTGCCCGCGAAGTACCAGGCGAATTCGCGCTCGCGCAGGGATGCGAAGGTGGAGCCCGCGGGGTTCGCGACGCGCGACGGGCGGGGGCGAAGCGTCACCGGGCGGCGTTTCGGCGGGCGGGGCGCGCGGGCATCGGCATCCAGTGTACACGCGCGCCCCCAGCGGGCCATGCGCTCAGGCGGTGACGGCGGTGAGCACGCCCGCGGCGGGGTCGCCGTCCTCGCCCGTGTCCACCAGCACGGCGCGCCCCGCGAGCAGCTCGGCGGGCGGAATGGCGCGGCTCACGGCCACGCCCGCCAGCTCCATGGAGGCGGAGCCGTCCAGCCGCACGACGGCGCGCCAGGCGGCCCCGTCGAAGCGCACCAGCCTGCCCCGCAGCACCGCCATCAGTCCATCGCCCCCAGGCCCAGCACGCTGTCGTAGCGCGGGTGGCGTCCGGGGCGACGCGCGTACTCCATGCCCGCCTCCACCACGCGGAAGGCGCGGGCGCGCAGGCCGAGGCGCGCGTCCGTGACGGCGATGGCGTCGTACAGCTCCTGTCCGGCGTGGAAGGGGGCCGTGAGCAGGCCCGCGCGCTCCTCGCGGCGCGCCCGCGCGAGGGCGGCGCGGCGTGGGCGCCGGCCGTCGCGCCGGTGGTCGCGGCGGCGTCCCGCACGAGGCGCAGGCGCGCGCCGTCGCGGGCGATGCCGGCGAAGTCGTGCGCGTCGGCCTCGCGGTCGGGGCCGCGCAGCCGCACCCAGTTGGCGGCGGGCGCGCCCTCGCGCAGGGCGAGGCTGGCGACGGGGTGGCCGTCCGCGCCGTAGCCCTCGCCCGGCGCGGCGGCGGGCGCGGAGACGGCCAGCCCGTCACCGTCCGGGACCACGGCCTCGTCGCTCACGGCCAGCAGGCGGCGCGCGGCGGCGAGGCCGGATTCGCCGGGCGCGAGGGCGAAGGCGGGGCGGTCGCCGGACCAGCGCGGCCCGCCCCCGCCGCTGACGCGCACGCCCGCGCGCCCGCACAGCCGCCGGAAGAGCGCCTCGCGCGTGCGCCCCCCCGCGGGCGACTGCCAGACCTGCGGCGCGCGCCAGGCGGCGAGGCGCTCCCAGTGGCCGGAGCATTCGAGCGTGAGGCGCGCGCCCGTCCCGTCCGTCTCGCGCAGGACGCGGTCGATGGCGGCGTGCAGGGCCACGCCGTATTCGGGCGCGCCGCCCGCGCCGGAGCGGTAGCCGGGCGCGATCTCCACGGTGCCGCCGGGCGCGAGCGCGTCGAGGCCGCCGTCGGAGACGTCGAGCGCGAGGCGCGCGCGGGCGGCGAAGGGGCTCAGCCGCCAGGAGGCCTCGATTACGCGCGCGCTCACGTCCAGCGCCCCCGCCAGCCGCGCGTGCCAGACGCCGTCGGGCGTGGCCGCCCAGACGTTGGCGGCGTCGGGCGCGGCCACGGCCAGCCCGTGAGCGGAGGCGGCCTCGTGCGGCTCCGGCTCGGACCAGCCCGCGGGGTTGCCGCCCGTGAGCGCGGGCGGATGGCTCGTGAAGACGCGGGCGCGCCCCTCCGTCCCGCCGTCGCGGGCGGCGAAGCAGGCGCGCTGATCCACGCCGCCCGGGCGGAAGAGGCCCGGCCCCGCGAACTCGCGCGCGGAGGCGGCGTCCGATTCGGCGATCGCGTTCAGCCCGGACAGCGCCCTGCGGGGAAGCCGCCGTCGCCCATGAGGCACGACCACACGTGCTTGGTCGCGGGCGAACGGGCGCGTCCGCACACGATCAGGCGGTAGTCCGCGCCGTCGTGGAGGGCGGCCACGCCGCTGATGGCGGAGACGCCGCCGCCGCGCGTCCAGGCCGTTCCCGCCGTCTCCCAGCGCCCGCCCGTGCGGCGCAGGCGCTTGAGCGCGCCCCCGGCCAGCGTGTAGAAGGCGCAGGCGTCGCCGTCCGAGGCGCGCACGGCGATGGCCGTCCACGCGATGGCCGCGGATTCGCGCGCGAGCGTGGCCGCCGCCCCCCAGCTGGCCCCGCCGTCGGCGCTGCGCCGCAGCTGCAGGGCGCGTCCGTCGGGCGCGACGGAGAGGAGCAGCGCCTCCGCGCCGCGCGCCGCCAGCGCCACGCCCGTCCCGCTCGCCGCCGCGCCCAGCGCGCTCCAGACGCCCCACGCGGACGCCGCGCCGGGGCTGGCCACGCGCGAGACGGCCAGCGCGCCGCCGTCGTTGCGCGCGCGCACGACCGCCCCGCCGGACACCGCCAGCGCGTGGGGGCAATCGCGCTCCGCGCCGCGATAGAGCCGCCGCCAGGGCAGCAGGGGCGCGCCCCAGCGTTCGGCGCGGGCGATGGCGCGCACGTGCGGACGGCGGTCGGGGCCGCGCTGGTGGGCGCGCAGCGTGGCGGAGATGGCCTTCATGCGCGGGCGAGCCTGCGTCCCCCGCGCACACAGCCCCAAGCGCCCCGTGTCGCGCGGGCGGGCTACGGCGCGGGCGCGACGGGCTACGGGTAGAATGCGCGCCCCATGCCGGACACCGTGAACGCCGACCGCATTGAGAAGGTCCGCAAGGCCGCCGAGGGCTGGCGCAAGGATCTCGTGGACACGAGCGGGCGCAACCGCCTGCGCAACTACCGCGACCTGAAGACGGGCACGCTCGACCTCACGCCGAACGCGGACAGCGGCCTCGACGCGCTCATGCTGGACCGGCTGCTGGCGGGCCGCACCGTCAGCCTCGGCGCGCTCTTCCCCGCGCTCCCGGACGACACGGACGCCTTCGACTACGCCCGCCGCCGTCTCTCCACCATCCACCGCAAGGCCCGCGAGAACCTCGAGGAGAAGGGCATCGCCACGCTCTTCGCCGCCATCGGGCTGGCCACGTGGAAGGTCGGGACGGGGACGGCCCCGAACGCGCCCGTCGTGCTCCTGCCGCTGGAGGTGGAGGCCACCGGCGCCGCAGCCCGCGACTTCAACATCGCCGTCTCCGGGGACGCCCACCTCAATCCCGTGCTCGCGCACATCCTGAGCGACGAGCACGACGTCGCCACCGACGCCGCCGAGGAGGAGGTGGCCGAGGCCCCGCCTGACAGCCTCGCCGGGTACCGCGCCCTGCTCGACCGGCTGGCGCAGTCGTGGGACGCCCTGCCCGATCTCGCCATTGAGCCGCGCGCCGTGGCCGCCGTGTTCTCGTACGCCACCATGCCGCTGGTCAGCGACCTGGCGGAGAACGGCGAGGAGTTCGCGAAGAACGACCTCGTGGCCGCCATCGCGGGCGACGGGGACGCGCGCGAGGCGCTCACGGGCGGCATCCGCGATCCCGCGCCCAACCAGCCCGATACCGACGCGCCCGCCGACGAATTCCTCGTGCTCGACGCCGACTCCAGCCAGCACAGGGCCATCAACCGCGTGCTCGGCGGCGAGTCGCTGGTCATCCAGGGGCCACCGGGCACGGGCAAGTCGCAGACCATCGCCAACCTCATCGCCACGCTCATGGCCAAGCGCAAGCGCATTCTCTTCGTGGCCGAGAAGCGCGCCGCCATCGAGGCCGTCATGAAGCGCCTCGAAGATGTGGGACTCGCCGATCTGGTGATGGACATGCACGGCGGCGTCACCTCCCGTCGCGAGTTCGCGCGCACCCTCGCCGACTCCCTTGAACACGTCTCCACCGTGCCCGACCTGGACTATTCCAAAGTGCACAAGGGCCTGCAAAGGCGTCGCGAGGCGCTGCTGGAGCACGCGGACACCGTGCATGGCCAGCGCGAACCGTGGGGGCTCTCCCTCTACGAAATGGAGGCGCGCCTGCTCGCCCTGCCCGAGGCCGCGCGCACGCGGCTCCGCCTGCCCACTGAGGCGGCCCGCAGCCTCGACAAGGACGGCTTCGAGCGGCTGAGGGGCGAAATCGGGGAGTGGGTCGACCTCGGCGGCCCCACCTTCGCCGCCGACCACCCCGAATGGTCCCGCAGCGCCATCAGCACGCGGAACGAGGCAAGCGAAGCGTTCGATCTGGCCCGCGACCTTGACGGGACGTACTTCCCCGATGCGCGCGACGCCCTCTTTACCGCGCTCGACGAGGTCGGCCTGGCGCGACCGGAGACCGTGGCCGAGTGGCAAGAGCTGCTGGGGTTCCTGACGGGCGTTGAACAGATGCGCGCGCGGTGCTCCCCCGCCGTGTACCGCCTTGATCGCGCGGACGTGCGCCAGGCGCTGACGCCTCGCCCCGGCACGGTGGCCGCGCAGGCCATTCACCATCTTTCGGATCAGCCTAGTGCAAGGGAACGGGAAGCCTTTGATCTGGCGATTCGGTTGGCCGACGAACTCCTTCCCGCTGCCCGCAAGGCGCTGGAAACAACGCTCAACGAGGTCGGCGGGGGCCTGCCGGACATGCTTGCCGACTGGCAGGAAACGGTGGAATTCCTGCTGGACATTGAGTGGGCGGTCACGCAGTGGCATCCCGATGCATACGGGCTCGACCATGCCGCGCTGCGAGAGGCGATCACGCCTGGCAACGGGCTGCCCCACCGCGTGACGGCGCAGCTCTATACGAAAGGCGCGGAGCAGGAGCGGGAAGGCTATGCCCTGCTGGCTCGGCTGGCGGACGAACTGCCGGTTGCCCACGAGGCGCTTTGTACGGCGCTGGACGAAGTCGGCCTCAGGCGGCCGCGAACGATCACGGCATGGCTGGACACCATCGGACTGCTGAGGGACGTCCAGAAGATGCTGATGAACTGCCCGAATGACATTTACGGGAAGCCCCCGACCGAGCGGAAGAAGATGCTTCCCCCCGAAGCATCGGGGTTCGCTGACTTTTTGAAGTCCCTCTTTTCGGCGGGCCACCGCGCGGAAAAAGCGGCCCGTGAAGATACGCTCCGGGAGATTGCCAGTCAGGCCGGACGGTGGTCTGACTGGAGCACCGACGGCCTCCCGCCACGCCTGCCCGCCAACCTGCGGGAGTTGCTCGACCGGACCTTCACCCTCGCGGACACGCTCGAACGCATCCAGCGCCTGATCACCACCGACACGCTCGCCGAGGTGGAGTACGACGAGCTGCTGGCGGCGCTCTCGCGGATGGGCGAACACTGGAACGCCCGCGAGACGCTGCGGGCCACGCTTCTGGAGCCCGCGGACCTTTCCGCTCCCGACGCACTCGCCATGCTGGACGCGATTGAGGGATACGCTGCGGAGTGGGCGCGGCGTGTGGGGCATGGTGAACCGCGCGTGCCCCGCTCCCTGGGGGATGCAAACGAGCGCCTGACCGCGCTCACGGATGAGCTCGCCGCCTTCACGCAGATGGCTTCGGTGCCCTCTTTCTCCCGTGTGGAGCACGACACCGTGCTGTCCGAAACGCTGGAAACGCTCAAGGAGCATTGGACGGCGCGGGAGGCTGTCGTGGCAGTGTTGCGCGCTCCGGCTCATCTCTCGGCGACGGACGCGCTCGACCTCGTTCGCGAGGCGGGGGAGCAGATCGAGAAATGGACGTGGCGGAGCGTGGACGGCGGCGAGCCGCGCCTGCCCGATGGGCTTGCCAGCGTGCGTGAGCGCGTCGGGGCGCTCGCCCGCTCGCTCGACGACCTCGGCGCGATCATCGGGGACGATGGCCTGCGCGAGCGGGACGCCGACGACCTCGCCGCGCTGCTGGAGCGGCTGGCGGCCAGCCGCACCGTGGTCGCCAACATCCCCCGCATCCGCGAGCTGGAGGCGGGCTTCCGCGAGGCGAAAATCGCCGGCGTCCTCGAGCGCGTGGGCGGGGACGTTCCGCCCGAACACGCCGCCGACGCCGTGGAGCACGCCTGGCTGTCGCGCGTGCTCGACCGGCTGGAGTTCGACGACCGCCGCCTCTCCGCCTTCGACGCGAACGCCCATTCCCGCCGCCGCGACGAGTTCATCACGCTCGACCGCCAGCACCGCGACTCGACGCCGCGGCGCATCCTCCGCCTCGTGGCCGAGGCCACGGTGGCGGCCATGAACGAGCACCCCGAAGAGACGCTGCTGGTGCGGCGGGAGGCGGCCAAGAAGCGCCGCCACCTGAGCGTGCGCCAGCTCTTCGCGCGCGCGCCGCACGTGCTCTCCGCGTTGCGCCCCTGCTGGACCATGTCGCCCGTGCTGGCCACGGAGATGGTGCCCGCGCAGCTGGACCTGTTCGACGTGGTGGTGTTCGACGAGGCCTCGCAGATTCCCCCGGCGGAGGCCATCGGCAGCCTCGCGCGCGCCCCGCTGGCGGTGATCGCGGGGGACAGCCGCCAGCTGCCGCCCACCTCCTTCTTCGGGCGCGACGCATCCGCGGATGGCGAGGATGACGACGACGATTTCTCTCTCACCAGCGACATCGAGTCCCTGCTGGACGCCGCCGGGGCGCTGTTGCGCGACAAGATGCTGGAGTGGCACTACCGCAGCCGCGACGACCGCCTCATCGCCTTCTCCAACAACCACATCTACGGCGGCGGGCTGACGGCCTTCCCCGGCAGCCTCACGGACCCGCCCGTGTCCCACCGGCTGGTGCCCTTCCGCCCGCTCCACGGCGTGAGCGGCACGCGCTCGAATCCGGACGAGGTGGCGGAGGTGGTCGACCTCGTGATCGCGCACGCCCGCGAGCGCCCGCGCGAGACGCTGGGCGTGATCGCCTTCGGCCTGCACCACGCCAACGCCATCGAGAACGTCCTCCTGCGCCGCCTGGGCGAGCTGAACGACCGCTCGCTCGACGATTTCTTCAACGAATCGAACGCCGAGCGCTTCTTCGTGAAGAGCATTGAGCGCGTGCAGGGCGACGAGCGCGACGCCATCATCCTCAGCGTCGGCTACCACAAGGACGCGAACGGGCGGCTGCCCTACCGCTTCGGGCCGCTCCTTCAGGAGGGGGGCGAGCGGCGGCTGAACGTGGCCGTCACGCGCGCCCGCTCGAGGCTCACGCTCGTCTCCTCCTTCGGCCACCACGACATGGAGCCGGGGCGTTCGGAGGCGAAGGGCGTGGAGCTGCTGCGCAAGTACCTCGAATTCGCGGCATCCGGCGGCAAGGACCTCGGCGCGGACGTGGTGGACGAGCCGCTCAACCCCTTCGAGCTGGCCATTGAGCACGGGCTGCGGAGCCGCGGCATCCCCGTCACGGCCCAGTACGGCGTCTCCGGCTACCGCATCGATTTCGCCTGCGCCCACCCCGACCAGCCGGGGCGCATGGTGCTGGCCATCGAGGCCGACGGCGCCAGCTACCACTCCACGCCCACGGCGCGCGACCGCGACCGCCTGCGCCAGCAGGTGCTGGAGGACAAGGGCTGGCGCTTCCACCGCATCTGGTCCACCGCCTGGTTCCGCGACCGCGAGGGCGAGCTGGACAAGGCGGAGAAGGCGTGGCGGGAGGCCGTGGCGAAGGCCGACGCCGATCCGCCGACGCCCCCGCCCGAGCCGGTCGCGCCACCGCCCGCCGAGCCGCCGTCCGAACCGCCGCCCGCGCGCGACGGCCCGCGCCCCGTGCCGCAGGTGGGAAAGCACGGCTACGACAACATTACCCACTACCACGACCACCAACTCGCGGAGCTGGTCCGCTGGATCGAATCGGACGGCCTGCTGCGGACGGACGAGCAGCTGATGGCGGAGATGCTGCGCGAGATGGGCTTCCGGCGCAGGGGCAAGCGTATCGAGGATGCGCTCGCGCGGGCCATCCGGTGGGCGCGCCGCTAGGGGGATGGAGCCTTCGGTCGGATTCGAACCGACGACCTACGCATTACGAATGCGCCGCTCTGCCAGCTGAGCTACGAAGGCCCGCGCCCCCTATTCTAGCGCGTCGCGCGCGCCCGTTCGAGCGACGGACGCCTCCAGGGCGGCGAGGCGGCGCTCGAAGCCGTCCAGCCGCGCCTCCACGCCGGCGGACGCCTCCAGCGCCTCGAAGCGCGCCACGCTTTCCAGAAAGCGCTCCCAGCGCCCGGGCTCGGCGCGGATCAGCTCGGGGCAGTTCTTCCCCGTCCAGCGGTGGTGCTGGACGATGCCGGAGCGTCCGTGCCCGGCGGCGCGCAGGCGGGCCGCGAGCCAGGCGGCGTTGGCGTCGGCGCGGGCCGCGTCGATGCCCTCGTTCATGCAGATTTCGAGGCCGATGGAGCCGGTGTTGCCGGGGCCCTCGCGCCCGTCGCCCGCGTGCCAGCCCTGCTCGCTCCAGTCGAGCGACTGCCAGACCTCGCGGTCGTCGATGGTGGCGTGCCACGAATGGGGGGCGGCGCGCGCCAGCCAGCGGGCGTGGGCGTGGGCGTCAGCCCCGCGGCGGCGGTTGCCGGTCTGGTGGATGGTGAGGAAGGCGGCGAGCCCGCCCGCGAAGGGGCGGTTGGGGCGGTTGGCCGTGCGCGTGAGCAGCAGCCGGCGCAGGGGCGGGGGCGTGAAGGACGCATCGGGCAGCGACATGGGCGGCAGGCTCGCGGCGCGTTCCGCGAACCCGGATGGGGGCATGTCACCGCGCCGCCGTTGGCCCGCGCCGCCGGCCGCGCCTAGCATGAGGCGATGCTGGGGGCGCTGCGGCACGCGGGCCAGCTGGCGCAACACACGCTGCGCGAGTTCGCCGACGACAACTGCATGCAGATGGCCGCCGCCATCTCCTACTACGTGCTCTTCTCCCTCTTCCCGCTCGTCATCCTCGGCATCGCCGTGCTGGGGCTGGTGCTGCGCGACAGCGACATCCAGCGCGACCTCATCGCCGAGCTGACCGGCCTGCTGCCCGTGGACGCGGAGGGCGCGCGCGACGTGGAGAACGCCGTGCGCGAGCTGGCCGGCCCCTCCAGCGGCGCGCTGGGGCTGCTCGGCCTGGCGGGCATGGCGTGGACCGCGAGCGCCATGTTCGGCGTCATCCGCCGCTCGCTCGACATCGCCTTCGACCTCACCGGCAAGCGCCCCTTCGTGCGCCAGAAGCTGGTCGATTTCGGCATGCTGGCCATGCTGGGCACGCTCTTCCTGCTCTCGCTGGGGGCCACGGCGGCGCTGCGCGTGGCGCGCTCCGCCATCGAGGACGCGCCCGTCATCGGCGAGATCGCGCGCCAGCTGGGGTTCGGCTGGGCCGTCGCCTCCTTCCTCGCGCCCGCCGCCATCTCCTGCGTGGCCTTCGCCCTGCTCTACTGGCTGGTGCCCGCCACGCACGTGCGCCTGCGCCACGTGTGGCCGGGGGCGCTGCTGGCCGCCCTCCTCTTCGAGACGGTGAAGCTGGCCTTCGGCTTCTACATCCAGTCCTTCACGCGCTACGACCTCGTGTTCGGCTCCCTCGGCGCGGTCGTGACCTTCCTCTTCCTCATGTTCGTGAGCGCCAACGTGCTGCTGCTGGGCGCGGAGCTGGCCGCCGAATTCCCGCGCGTCATGCGCGGCGACTACGACGACCCGTCGCGCGAGCCGGTGCGCCTGCGCGATGTGCTGCGACGGCTGATCCGCGGCCTCGTCCTGCACGACGACGAGCCGGAGCGGCGCGACGGGGAGCGCGACGGGTGAAGGCGCGACGCTTTCCCCTTTCTTGCCGCAAGCGCGCCCCCTTCGCGGACGGCATGGCACGATAGGCCGAGCGATGGACGAACCGACGGGCGGAGGCGCGTACGCGCTGGCGCGACGATACGGTGGCCACGCCGTGCTGGCGGCGGTGGCGGTGGGCGTGGCCGTCATGGCCGTGTGGCTCTTCGCCTTCGGCGGCGACGACGACCCCGTGCCCGCCTCGCCCGACGCCGACGCGCCCGCGGCAACCACTGCCGCCGACGCCGCGTCGCCCGATATGGACGCCACGCCCGCGCCCGACGCCACGGAGGCGGATGCGGCGGCGGACGGGCCCATCGGCGTGGCGGGCCTCGAGGCGGGCGTGATCGACCGCGACCAGCGCCCCGAGGTGGGCCAGCCCGCGCCCGATTTCGCGCTGGCCAACGCGCGCGCCCCCGACCGCGCCGTGCGCCTCTCCGACTTCCGCGGCAGGCCCGTCGTGCTCAACTGGTTCGCCACCTGGTGCGGCCCCTGTCGCGCCGAAATCCCCGACTTCCAGGCGGCTTACGAGGCCCTCGGCGGCGCGGTCGTCTTCCTCGGCGTCAACCTCGAGGAGTCCGCCGGGGACGCCGCCGGGATGCTCGACGAGTTCGGCGCGACCTACCCCGCCCTGCTCGACGCGGAGGGCGACGTGGCGCTGCACTACCGCCTGCCGGGGATGCCGACCACCTTCTTCATCGACGCGGAGGGCGTGCTGCGGGCTTGGGGCGCGGGCCTCATTGTGGAGGAGACGCTGGTGGCGGAGCTGGCCAAGCTGGGCGTGGACTACGAGCCCTAGAGCGCGGTGCCTTGCCCCGCCATGACCGAGTACGGCCGGAGGGCATCCGGACCAAGCCCTTCCCTACAGGCCAGCAATCTGCTTCAAGAGCATAGCCATCTCGGGAGGAATGTCAGACCCCCGCATAGCAGCGGCCAACTGAGCGATGGTGACAGCCTTCACCCCCTTGGCCTGAAGAGCAGAATTCAATGCCCGAAGAAATGTTTTGCCAGAGACAATCTGAAGGCGATCATCCAGATTGAGCCAGCGCTTCTCAAAATCTCGAATTGCTTTCCCGGAAAGAGTAGATTGATCAAGACTTGGATCCACTTTCCGGGCATAGTCCACGTAGTGCGTCACCCACTGACTCTGGGTCGCAATTCTCATGGACTCTGTCACATCCTCAAGGATACCACCAATGTCCCCGGATCGGACAGTGCCAGTAAATTTCGACCGCAGAGTATTTTCAAGTGCAGAAGGCAACAAGAAATAATTTTCGATCTCCTTTTTCCGAAGAATATGGGCAACAGAGAATTCACGCCTCAAAGTCTCCTCCAGATCAATAATTTCCGCATCCGGGCGATAGTCTCGGTCGAGTATCATGGCCACCCTGACATCGCTGCCAATGATTGTTTTCATTGCACGGGCCAAATTCCTTGCCTCATCTGCACGATGTCCGCCAATTGCAATCACTGGCAGATTACCCGGACCCTGAAGAACTTCAGGGGATAGCTTGCGCCCCAATATTTTGAGGTACTTAAAATCACTATCGCCTTCAACGATCAAAACTTTCTTTTGCCGGATAACATCGGTGAGTGCGAAATTGAATTTCGAACCAAGAACATCCAAGGCAGCCATATGAGCATGAGAACTAAAACGCCTTCCGGACTTCTTCTTCTTATCCACCAAGACAATCTCAGATCGCTCGGCTTCGCTAACAATTTCCGGGGAGTGCGTTGCCAACAAGCAGTCTGCAGCAGAATTTCGAAGAATACTCAAAAGATAGCGCTGCAATGCTGGATGGAGGTAAGTTTCTGGTTCATCGATGATCAGTAGATTCGCATCATCCGACCGAAGAACATGAGTCATTATCTGAAGCCACACCTGGAAACCGAAACCCATCCAATAGACTTCCCGCGTAATTCGATCTTCTGTGCACATCATATGCACCATAGTTCCATCCTCATCGACAAACATCTCCACACCATTTATCTCAACCCCATCCCAAGATTCCGAAATATGATTTTGGAGGATTGCAAAATCCTCTGTCCCTCTCATATACCACCAGTAGCTCCTAAAATTCCGAGACGCTCGGGGCGTTTGAAGATTCCTTTGAACGGTTGCGTCCTGGACCAACGTTTCCCTGTGTTCCATTGGGCCGAGAACAGGGACGACACCAATCGTAATGGGGAATTCCCTCTTGAACATAGCAGCACTGCGGATCATTGCCTTTTCGGTATCCGGAATCAGCACACAGCTTTGATCAGGGGCAAAAATCATCGTCAGCTTTCTCCCATTCGAGAGGTAGAACTCAGCCACAGCATCCAAATCGCTATAGTCATGCTGAGCATTCTCCAGCGAGATCGGCATATGGTCAGTCGGGATACGATATCCCCAGCGGCTGCTATCAACGCTCATCAGAGGTTCCGGTTTCCGCGAACGAGCAGTGCGAAGGGCGACGCTCAGCGCACGGAACGCCCCGATGATAGTGGACTTTCCCGAGTTGTTAGGACCAACGAGCATGGTCATCGGATCAAGGGTCACCGAGTAGCTGGTGAACGCCTTGAAGTTCACGAGCCGAACGCGAGTGATGCGCACCCTGTCAGGCATGTCGGCCATCATATCACGAAGCATCCTCGAAGAGCTGGAAGAGGACGCCGTTGGCGGCGCGCGGCGGGATGAAGAAGTTGCGCCCCCAGCCAGCCTCGTCCACGCCGCCCGCGGGCGACACGCCCTCCGCCGCCAGCGCCTCCACGGCGGCGTCCACCGATTCGACGGCGCAGGAGACGTGGTGCAGGCCCGGGCCGCGCCGCGCGAGGAAGGTTTGCAGGAAGCCCTCGCCGCCCAACGGCTCCAGGATCGCCATCCTCAGCTCGGTGGCGGGGATGCGCAGCAGGCAGCCCTTGTAGCCGCGCTCGGGGTCCTCCCAGCGGCGTTCGGCCTCCATGCCGAAGACGCGCCCCAGCCAGGCCGCGCGCGCCTCCAGGTCGGGCGAGGCGAGGGCGATGTGGTCGAGGCGGCGGAAGCCGAGCGCGCCCGCCTCGCCGCGCGTGCCGTTCACGGGGTAGCCGCGCTTCGGCTGGTAGAGCTGCCAGAGGACGCCGCCGCTGTCGCGCGGATGGACGTAGGCCATGCGCCACATCGTGTCCTCGCTGACGCCGCCGAAGGGCGTGACGCCGAGCCGCTCCAGCTCCGCCGCCGCTTCCTCGATGTCGGGCACCTGCACGGTGAGGTGATGGAGGCCGGGGCCGCGCTCGTCGATGAACTTCTGCACGAAACTGCCGGGGCCGTCGGGCTGCAGGATCTCCCACTCGATGGCGGTGTCGCGGATGCGGCTCACGCTGCCGCCGAAGGGCGTATCCGGACCGGCGGTGAATTCGCGCAGGAAGCGGAAGCCGAAGAGCCGCGCGAAACGCTCCTCCTGCGCGCGCCAGTCGGCGGCGGCCATGCTGATGTGGTCGAAGCGGGTGAGCGTGAGCACGGCGGACCGTCGGTATGGTAGGGAAGCGGAGGGCGCGGGGCAACGATGGCGATGGGCGCGACGATCGTGGCCAACCCGCACGCGCGCGGGATGCGGCGCTTCGACGCAGCGCGCGCCCTGCGCCAGCTGGAACGGCGCGGGCTCGACGCGCGGCTGGAACTGCCGGATTCGCCGCGGGGCACCGCCGACGCGGCGCGCGCCGCCGCCGAACGGGGGGACGCCTTCGTGTTCGCGCTGGGGGGCGACGGCACGGCGCGGCTGGCGGCGGGGGCGCTGGCGGGCGCGGAGACGGCGCTGGCCGTGCTCGCGGGCGGCACCGCCAACGTGTGGGCGAAGGAGGCGGGCATCCCCCGCGCCTTCCCGCGCGCCATCGCCGCCCACCTCGACGGCCAGCGCGTGCCCATGGACCTGGGGCGGGCCAACGGCGAGCCCTTCCTGCTCATGGCGGGCATCGGCTGGGACGCCCGGATCGCGGCCACCGTGACGGCCCCGCTCAAGCGGCGGCTGGGCGTGCTCGCCTACGTGCTCCACGGCGCGCCCATGCTCCCGCGGCTGCGCGCCACGCCGCTGGCGTGGTCGGCGGACGGCGGCGAGGGCGAGGACGGCGTCGGGCTGATCGTGGCCGGCAACACGCGCCTCTACGGCGGCGTCCTCCAGTTCTCGCCGGAGGCGAACGCCCGCGACGGCGCGCTCGACGTGTGCGTCTTCGCGCCGGAGAACCTCGGCGACGCGCTGCGTCACGCCGCGAAGGCGCTGGCGCGACGGCACGGGGGCGACGCGCGCGTGCGCCAGCTGCGGACGGCGCGCTTCGCGGTGGCGACGCCCGGCATCCCCGTGCAGGTGGACGGCGACGTCGTCGGGGAGACGCCGCTGACGCTGACCGTGGAGCGCGGGGCCGTGCGCATGAGCGTGCCGCGCGGGCCGCTGCCGCCGGCGCTGGCCGCTACTCCCCCTCGAAACGGCTGACGGCGCCGCCGCTCACGGCGAAGCGCCCGGTCGCGCCCGCCAGCGCGTCGCGCACGCGGTCGGCGTCGGCGGTGGTGACGATGGCCTGCTGGAAGGTCTCGAAGGAGTCGAGCACGCCGCGGCGGCGGCGCTCGTCGAGCTCGCTGAGCACGTCGTCGAGGAGCACCACCGGTTCGTCGCCGAGGCAGGTCTGGATGTAGGCGGCCTCGGCCAGGCGCAGGGAGAGGGCGGCCGTGCGCAGCTGCGCGCGCGAGGCGAAGGATCCCGCGGGCAGGCCGTCGATGCGCACATCCACGTCGTCGCGGTGGGGGCCGAAGAGGGTGACGCCGGCGGCGATTTCGCGGGCGCGGCCCTGTTCGAGGGCGCGCAACATGCGCTCCGTCCACTCCGCGTCGTCGAGCGGCAGGTCGCGCTCGATGGCCCCGCCGAGGGCGGGCTGGTAGGTCAGGTCCACCGTCTCCGCCTCGTCGCTGAGGGCGGCCATCTGCTGGCTGGCGTGGGCCACGAGCAGGCCGAGGGCGTCGGCGCGGCCCTTCATGACGACGCCGCCCGCGTGGGCCAGCTCCTGGTTCCAGAAGCCCAGCTCGGCGGGGGCGGCGTCGCGCGCCTGGATGCGCTTGAGCAGGCCGTTGCGCTGCTGCAGCACGCGCTGGTAGCGCTGCATGGCGCGCAGGTAGCCGCGGTCCACCTGCGAGATCATCATGTCGAGGTAGCGGCGGCGCAGGATGGGCGGCCCCGCCGCCACCTCGATGTCGAGCGTGGAGAAGAGCACGGCGGCCAGCTCGCCCACGGCCTCGGAGGCGCGGCGGGCGAGGCCGTTCACGCGCACGCGCTTGCCCGCGCGCTGGCCCTCCACGGAGCGCCCGACCACGGCGAGGGTGATTTCGAGGTTGCCCGCCGCGCGCCGCACCTCGGCCCGCAGGCGCGCCACCGGGAACTCCGTGTCCAGCAGGTCGCGCCGCACGAGGTCGGCGTCGCTGCTGGCGCGGCTGGAGCGCAGCGTGGAGAGCAGGTAGACGGCCTCCAGCAGGTTGCTCTTGCCCTGCGCGTTCTCGCCCACCACGAGGTTGAGGCCGCGGTCGAGGCTCAGCTCGGCCTGCCCGTAGTTGCGGAAGCCCGCGATCTGGAGCCTGGTGATGAACACGGCGCGCCCGGGGCGGCGAATGCCGCCGGATTTGCCCATCATAGGCCATTCTTTGCCTTACGGGCCTCTTTTATGTGCGAAAGAGGCGGGGAAACTGATCAGCCGCCTGCGCAAATAGCCTTGCGGGGAGGCGATCCCCTTCCTAGAATCGCGCCAGCATTCGAGAACGGCGGGGTGTGATCATGAAGGTTCAGGTGCTCCAGGAGAACCTGCAGCGCGGGCTCGGCATCGTGGGCCGCGCGGTGGCGGCGCGCTCCACGCTGCCCATCACGGCGAACGTCCTCATCAAGACCGACGAGGGGCGGCTGAAGCTCTCCGCCACCGACCTCGACATCTCCATCAGCACGTGGATCGGCGCCAAGATCGACGACGAGGGCGCCACCACCATCCCCGCGCGGCTGCTCACCGACTTCGTGGCGCAGCTGCCCCCCGCCACCGTCACCATCGAGAGCCAGGGCGAGGGGCCGCACCCTCCGGCCAAACTCACGTGCGCGCGCACGAAGTCGACCGTGAACACGCTCTCCGCGACCGATTTCCCCCGCCTCTCCACCATCGGGGACGGGGACGGCATCTCCATCAACCCGACGGACCTGCGGCGCGCCATCGACCGCGTGGAGTTCGCCGCCGCCACGGACGATTCCCGCCCCGTGATCACGGGCGTGAGCATCAAGGGCGCGGAGCACATGCTCACCTTCGCCGCCTCCGACGGCTTCCGCCTGGCCGTGGCCGACATCGCGCTGGACGAGAAGCAGGCGCAGTCGGTGGCGGACCTCGACCTGATCGTGCCCGCGCGCGCCCTGCGCGAGGTGGGCCGCCTCATCGGCGACAGCGCCGCCCCGGTCGATCTGCGCGTGAACGAGGAGAAGACGCGCGTGGAGTTCACGCTCACGGACGTGGAGCTGTCGGCGCAGCTCATCCAGGGATCCTTCCCCAACTACACGCAGCTGATCCCGACCGAGTTCAGCACGGCCACCGAGGTGCCCGTGGGGGACTTCGTGCGGGGCACGCGCATCGCCGCCATCTTCGCGCGCGACGGCAGCGGCATCGTGCGCCTGCAGGTCAGCCCCGACGACGCCGACAGCGAGGACGGGGAGCTGCTCATCAGCGCGCGCGCCGACGAGGTGGGGGACAACGAGGACACCATCCCCGTGCGCGTGAAGGGCGAGTCCGCCAAGATCGCCTTCAACAGCCGCTACCTGGCCGACGTGCTGGGCGCGCTGGACGCGGACAGCTCGGTGCGCATGGAGACGACCAGTCCCTCCAGCCAGGGCGTCTTCCGCCCGGTGGACGAGGACGGCTACGTGCACGTGGTCATGCCCATGTTCGTGCAGTGGTAGGGCGGGGGCCGCGCGCCCCCGTCAGTAGCCAATGCCCGGATAGCCGTCGGAGTGAGCCGCGGGCGCACGCAGTAGCGCGCCTGTGCTATTCTGCCCGTATGCGCGAGGAGGCGCGGCGATGGCCGAGCTGAACGTTCCCAACCGCACGCTGGCCGTGATGGACAACCTGGATTTCGTGCGGTCGCTGAACAGCGAGAGCATCGACCTGATCGCCATCGACCCGCCGTTCGCGGCGAACGAGACGTTCGAGGGCAAGCTGAGGAAGCCGATCACGCCGGACGAGCTGGCCGAGGAGAAGGCGCTGGCCCGGAAGCATGGCGTGCCGCACCGCGAGGGCCTGGGCGATACGCGCGTGGACGACGTGTGGCGGTGGGACCGCTTCCGGCATGACCAGTGGCTGAAGGAGTTGGAGGAGACGCACCCCGACGTCGCGGCGGTGGTGCGGACGGTGGACCTGTGCGCGACGGAGAACGAGGCGGCGTACATCGCCTACATGGCGGCGCGGCTGCTGGAGTGCCATCGCGTGCTGAAGCCGACGGGGAGCATCTACCTTCACTGCGACCATCACGCCAACTCCTATCTGCGCCTGCTGATGAACTTGATCTTCGGGAGCGACAACTTCAGGAATGAGATCATGTGGAAGCGGAAGGTGGGCGAGCGGCATAACCTTGCGAAGCTTCGTCTGCCCAGCTCTCACGACAGCATTTTCTGGTACGTGAAGTCCGACGCCGCGGAATACAACATCCAGTACGCTCCGTATTCGGACGACTATCTCAAGAAGAACTACAAATTCGAGGATGAACGCGGAAGGTACGCAACTTTCCCGTGTACGAACGACGCTGGAGGAAATCGTCCATACGAGTTTCGCGGGATTACCAGGGCATGGAGATTTTCTCCGGAGCGCATGGAATCCATGTACCAGGAAGGGCTACTGGTCCAGGCCACCGCCGATTCCCCGTTCAGGTACAAGAAGTATCTGGATAAGGACGCTGGCGTGAAAATCGATGATGTCTGGGCAGACATCCCGCAGGTTCGCGGTGCCGAGAAAACCGGCTACGCGACGCAGAAGCCGTTGGCGCTGTACCGTCGCATCATCCGCGCCAGCTCGAATCCGGACGATGTGGTGCTGGACCTGTTCGCGGGCTGTGCCACCACCGCCGTCGCCGCCGAGATGGAAGACCGCCGCTGGATTGCCTGCGACCATGCCTATCGCGCATGGACGATGATCAAGCGCCGCTTCTACGAAGAGGGCTACGCCCTGTCCGGGATGACCGAGTCCACGCCCGCCGCGCTCGGCGACCACCAGACCGCCGACGACCTGAAGCGCAGGCAGTCGTACACGCTTGGCCCGGGCGAGCTGCCGGAGCGCGCTCCCGACGAGGAACCGGAGCCGCCGTCCGACCTGCGGCTGCGCCGGGCGAGGCCGAAGCCGAAGTGGTCCGTGCCGGAGATGCGGCGCATCCTCGCCGAGGCGCAGTGCATCCCGGGCGGCGATCCCGCCACGGAGGTCGTCTGCGCGGGCTGCGGTCGCGTGCGCGAGGAGCCTGAGTTCGATCTGGACCACATTCTGCCGAAGAAGGATGGCGGTACGGACGACCTGCCGAATCGCATCCTGCTGTGCGGGCCATGCAACCGGCGCAAGGCGGCGCGGTTCACGTTGAGCGGGTTGCGGGACGAGAATCACAAGGCTGGGTGGACGAAGCGGCAGACGAAGGAGTATCGGGAGGCTGAGGCGGCTGAGCAGCGCGCCGCCGAGCGCAAGGACATCGAGATCGCCGAGCGGATGGGGTAGAAGGTCGGTGAATGAATTAACGGAATTCATCTCTGATTGGTGGAGGATCGCCGCTGCCGCCCTCGTTGGCACCGCAGGCATAGTGGCCTTGCGGATCAGGATCGATGTCAACGATCTGCTCAAGCGGCGGGATGATCGATTGCGCAGGAAGGTCCAGCGATCTTGTCCCCATGTCATGATTCGTAGCGACGTTGAGAAGGGTGGCGTGAACGTCGAATCCACTTTCCAGTGCCCGCCCGGGACGTTGTCGTGGGTCTGCTCTATGTGCCAAACTATTGTGAACGATGATGGGGCGTTCGCGCGCAATTCACAGCAACGCTGGCTACGCAGCATTGAGCGCGATTGGCAGCGTGGAATCAAGGACTGGAGTAATCAGTTTGCTCGCTTTCAGAAGCTGGTTCGCAGGCTGTGAAACGAGCGTCGCGTCCGCTAGCCCTACCAGCATGGGGCCATGCCCGATTCCGTGAAGCCGTGGGCGGGAGTATGGCAAACGCGCGCCGCCGCCGCTGCTGCCCGCGCGGGCGACGGCGGCGGCGTTCCGCGCGAAGGCGCGGCTCAGAAGTCGAAGCCGGCCTCGCGGATGAGCTCGAGCGTGCCCTGCAGGCCGCTGCCGAGCCGGTCGAATTCGCCCAGGTCGATGGGCCCCACCGGAACCGCGTTCACCTCGCCCAGGTCCAGCCCGACGGCGAGCGGGTACTCGTGCGTCTGCGTGCCGAAGTAGCGCTGCGCCTCCAGCCCCAGCATGTAGCGGATGAAGCGCTCGGCGCGGTCCTGGTCGCCGCTGGCGAGCGCGCCCGCGGCGGTGGCGATGGTGACGCCGCCGGGGTCGCCGTCCGCGAAGTAGTAGTTCTCGCTGGGCGTGGAGGGGTCCTCGTCCTTCAGGCGCAGGTTGTAGTAGTGGTTGACGAGGCCCATCTCGATTTCGCCGCGGGCCACGGCCTGCACGATGCCGCTGTTGTTGCCGAGCACGGGCGCGTTGCCCTCGCGCAGGGCCGTGAGCCAGGCCAGCGCCGCGTCGTCGCCGATCTCCAGCCGGAAGAGCGTGAAGAAATCCTGGAAGGAGCCGTTCGCGGGGGCGATGGCCACGCGCCCCAGCCACTCGTCCTTCACGAGGTCGTGCACGGAGGCGGGCAGGTCGGCCTCGTCGAGGATGTCGGAGTTGTAGACGAGCACGCGCTGGCGGCCCGTGAGCGCCACCCAGTAGCCGGAGGGGCTGGAGGGCGCGAGGCCCAGCACTTCGTCGTCGAGGCGCGCCAGCATCCCCTGCTCGGCGAGGAAGCCGATGGGGCCCGGGCTGCGCGAGATGAAGACGTCGGCGGGCGTGCGGTCGCCCTCCTCCTGCAGCAGCAGGGCGAGGTCGGAGGCGCCGCCGTAGCGCACCTCGACGTCGATGCCGGTGTCCTCGGCGAAGCGGTCGATGAGCGGGCCGATGAGGTTCTGGCTGCGGCCGGAGTAGATGGTGAGCGCCTCCTCGTCGCCGGAGCAGGCCAGGGCGGCGAGGGCCGTCAGCGCCAGCGCGAGCGCGGCGGCCACGGCGAGGGGCGCGCGCCGGAGCCGCGCGAGGGTCGGGACGAACCTGGGCATAGCCGTTCCTCATTTCCCGAGTTAGGGAAACCTAACTCTTTTTCATAGGTTCGGCGCAATGGTGGAGTATGGCGCGGCTTGGCGCAAGCGGCGGGCGCTCCGCGTGGCGGCGCGCGTAGAATGCGGCCAAGCCGGACCGGAGGCCGTCCGTGACGCAGCCCCGCACGATCCCGCGCGCGTTCCTGCTGGTCGCCGCCGCGGCCATCGCCGCCCTCACGCTGCTGATCGGAAACGGCGTGTTCGCGCAGGGGGGCGACGAGGGCGAGGCCTTCTCCGGCACGCTGCGTTTCGAGGGCGCGCCCGTGGCGGGCGTGCGCATCGTCGCCGCCGACGCCGCCGGGCGCACCGTGGGCGAGGCCATCTCCGGCGCGGACGGCAGCTGGCGCATCCCCCTGCCCGGGCCGGGCGTCTGGCACGCCACCATCGACGCCGACACGCTGCCGGAGGGCGTCACCCTGCGCGACCCCGAACGGACGACGCTGGAGGTGACGGTTTCGGAAGGGTGCGCGCGGCCCCTCATCTTTCAGCTGGGGGAAACCGAGGGAGAGGCCTTCTCAGGCACGCTGTGCTTCGAGGATGCGCCCGTGGCGGGTGTACACATCGTTGCCGCCGACACCACCGGGCGGACCGTGGGCGAGGCCGTCTCCGACACCGGGGGGCACTGGTACATCCCCCTGCCCGGACCGGGTATCTGGCGCGCCACCATCGACGCCGACACGCTGCCCGAGGGCGTCACCCTCCGCAACCCCGAACGGCCGACGCTGGAGGTGGAGGTGCGGGCGGGACGCGCGCGGCCCCTCATCTTCAATCTGGGGGAGCGGATGGCGATGGGCCCGACCATCGGCGAGCGGCTGGCGCAGGCGGCCTTCAACGGCGTCAAGTTCGGCCTCATCATCGCCATGTGCGCCATCGGCCTCTCCCTCATCTTCGGCCTCACGGGGCTGATCAACTTCGCCCACGGCGAGCTGGTGACGCTGGGCGCGGTGGCCGCCTGGGCCTTCAACGCGGGCACGCCCGGCCTGCCCCTGCTGGCGGCGGGCGCCATCGCCATCCTGATCGCGGGGGCGGCGGGCGGCGGCGTGGAATTCGGCCTGCTGCGCCCCCTGCGCGGGCGGCGGCTGGGGCAGTTCCAGTTCATGGTGGTCACCATCGGCCTGTCGCTGCTGGCGCGGCACGTGATGCTGCTCTTCTTCGGCCCCGACCGGCAGCGTTTCACCGATTTCGCCCTGCAGTCGGAATGGACGCTCGGTCCCTTCGCGGTGACGCCGCGCGACCTCACCATCATGGCGCTGTCGGCGGCGGCGCTGGCGGGCGTGGCGCTCTTCCTGCAGCGCGCGCGCGCGGGCAAGGCCATCCGCGCCGTCTCCGACAACCCCGCGCTGGCCGAATCCTCCGGCATCGACGTGGACCGCGTGATCCTGCTGGTGTGGATGGCGGGCGCGGCGCTGGCGGCCATCGGCGGCGTCTTCTTCGGCTCCGTGGAGGCCATCGACTACCTGATGGGCTGGCGGCTGCTGCTGCTCATGTTCGCGGCGGTGGTGCTGGGCGGGCTGGGCACGGCCTACGGGGCCATGGTGGGCGGCCTCCTGATCGGCGTGGTGACGGAGGTGAGCACGGTCTGGGCCAGCCCCGAAATCAAGGCCGTGTTCGCGCTGGGCGTGCTCGTGCTGGCGCTGCTCGTGCGCCCGCAGGGGCTGCTGGGGCAGCGCGAGCGGGTGGGCTAGATGGAGTTCGACGTCATCCTCGGCAACGCCGCGCGCGCGGGCCTGGGGCCGACGGCCGCCATCTTCGCCCTCGCCGCCGTCGGCCTCAACCTGCACTTCGGCTACGGCGGGCTGCTCAACTTCGGCCAGGTCGGCTTCATGATGCTGGGGGCCTACGGGGCCGCCGTGGTGGTGGCCACCTGGGGCGGCTCCCTGTGGCTGGGCATCCCCTTCGGGCTGGCCCTCTGCATCGTCTTCGCGCTGGCCCTGGGCGCGCCCACGCTGCGCCTGCGGAGCGACTACTTCGCCATCACCACCATCGCCGCCGCCGAAATCCTGCGCCTGCTCATCCGCTCCTCCCCGGCCACGGACGTGACCGGCGGCCCCTTCGGCCTGCAGGCCATCGCCAACAGCTTCTACGCCCTCAACTTCCTGCCCGACGGGCGGCACGGCCTGGGCACGTTCAGCTTCTCCTCCAACCAGCTGTGGGTGATGCTGGTGGCCTGGGTGCTGGTGATCCTGTGCTCGGCGCTGGTGCTGGCGCTCATCCGCAGCCCCTGGGGGCGCGTGCTGCGCGCCATCCGCGAGGACGAGGACGCCGTCCGCAGCCTCGGCAAGAACGTGGTCGCCTGCAAGCTGCAGGCGCTCGTCATCGGCGGCGTCATCGGCGGGCTGGCGGGCGTGGTCGACGCCCTCCAGCAGTCCGGCGTCGGCTCCGAGAACTTCGAGCCGCAGGTCACCTTCTTCGCCTGGGCCGCGCTCATCCTCGGCGGCATGGCCACCACCGCCGGCCCGGTGGTGGGGGCCATCCTCTTCTGGTTCCTGCGCGAGGGCGTGGAATCGTTCATCCGCGAACTCTCCGCCCAGAGCTGGCTGCCCGACCTGCTCGCCGGTTTCCTCGACGGCTCCGAGGGCGCCATCAGCATCATCTTCATGGGCGTCGGCCTGGTCGCGCTCATGGCCCTGCGCCCGCAAGGCATCCTCGGCAGACAGCGCGACCTCCACCTGGGAACGTGAGGAGCGGCACGCACATGGGCACGGCCACCGCCAGCGAAGGGGACGCGATCCTGACCATCCGCGGCGTGCGCCGCGCCTTCGGCGGCATCGTGGCCGTGGACGTGGAGCGGCTGGACGTCCGGCGCGGGGCCATCACCGCCATCATCGGGCCGAACGGCGCGGGCAAGACGACGCTGTTCAACCTGCTCACCGGCTTCGACCGCCCCGACGCGGGCGCGTGGGCGCTGGAGGGGCGCGCGCTGGAGGGGCTGCCCCCCCACCGCATCGCGCGCCTGGGCATGGTCCGCACCTTCCAGCTGACGCGCTCGCTGGGGCGGCTCACCGTGCTGGAGAACATGGCCGTGGCCGCGCAGACGCAGCCCGGCGAACGGCTGGAGCGCGCCCTCCTGCGCTGGAGCTGGCGGGCCGAGGAGCGCCGCGTGGAGGCGCGCGCCCGCGAGCTGCTCGACCGCTTCGGCATCGCCCACATGGCGCGCGAGCAGGCGGGCACCCTCTCCGGCGGCCAGCGCAAGCTGCTGGAAATGGCGCGCGCGCTCATGACGGAGCCCCGCGTCGTCATGCTCGACGAGCCCACCGCGGGCGTGAACCCGGCGCTCACCGAGTCGCTGCTGGACCACATGCGCGCCCTCAACGAGCAGGGCATGACCATCGTCTTCGTGGAGCACGACATGGACGTGGTGATGGGCATCAGCGACCGCGTGGTGGTGCTGGCCGAGGGGCGCGTGCTCACGGAGGGGCCGCCCGGGGAGGTGGTCGCCGACGAGCGCGTGATCGAGGCCTACCTGGGCCGCGCGCGCGCCCTCGCCGAGGGCGGCGCGGAGGAGGACGGCGATGCCTGACGACGCCCCCGCGGGCCGGCCCCTGCTGGAGGTGCGCTCGCTGGTGGCGGGCTACCTGCCCGGCGTGCCCATCCTCAACGACTGCAGCCTCAGCCTGCGCGAGGGCGAGATCGCGGGCATCGTGGGGCCCAACGGCGCGGGCAAGTCCACCGTGCTCAAGGCCGTGTTCGGGCTGGTGGAGACGTGGCGGGGCGAGGTGGTGTTCCGCGGCGCGCCCGTCACCGGCGAGAAGCCGCACACGCTGGTGGCCGCGGGCATCGGCTACGTGCCCCAGACGGACAACGTGTTCCCCCGCCTGAGCGTGCGCGAGAACCTCGAAATGGGCCTCTACCTGAACCCGCGCGCCTGGCGCGAGCGCTTCGAGGCCGTGGCCGCCCTCTTCCCCCTGCTGGCCGAACGCTCCGGCCAGCGCGCGGGCGCGCTCTCCGGCGGCGAACGCCAGATGCTGGCCATGGGCCGCGCCCTCATGATGAACCCCTCCGTGCTGCTGCTGGACGAACCCTCGGCGGGGCTTTCGCCGCGCTACCAGGACCTCGTGTTCGAACAGGTGACGGCCGTCAACCGCGCGGGCGTGGCCGTCATGATGGTCGAGCAGAACGCCCGCCGCTGCCTGCAGATCGCGCATCGCGGCTACGTGCTCGACCAAGGCCGCACCGCCTACTCCGGCAAGGGCGCGGACCTGCTGCACGACGACCGCGTGGTCGAGCTCTACCTCGGCACGCTGAGCGCGGGCGCGCGGGACTGAGGCGGGGTTGCCGCCATGATCCCGTCCAACCCATACTGGGAGAGCCATGCTCACCCAAGCCTTCTTCTACGTCATCGCCCACCTGCCCAGCGTGCCCCTCATCGGCGGCGCGCTCCACTGGTGTTTTTCGCCCGGGGCGCAGGTTCCGGACTTCCTCAAGCCGTTGCAGGAATTCGTCGAATCGCTCTCGGAGATCTCCGGGCAGATCGAGTAGGAACGTCGCGCGGGACTGAGAAGCGGGAAGCGGGCGCCGCCGTTTGGCGACGCCCGCTCCGGACGTTCCTTCCCGACCGGTCTCGCGCTAGCGGGCCAGGTCGACCACCTCCGTGCTCACGTCGATGAGCTCGCCGCCCTCGAAGCGGCTGATGCGGTAGGTGGCGATGGTCGGGTCGCCGCCCTCGTTGAGGCGGAGCCGCCCGACCTTGCCCACGTAGGCGATGCTGGCGTTCGTATCGAGCAGCCCGGCGCAGGCGGCGTAGGTCTCGCACTCGTTGTCGCCGCCCGTCACGGCGGAGACCGCCGCGATGATGTCGTCGCCGTCGGTGCTGCCCGCGGCCTTCGCGGCCAGCGCGAGGATGACGGTGCAGTCGTAGGACTGCGCGCCGAAGGCGAAGTTGCCCTCGACCTGCGCCGCCAGCCGATCCTGGAACTCGTCGAAGACGGGGCCGCTGGGCGCGACGGGCACGAACAGCGTCATGCCGTCGAGCACCTGGGGGTTGGCCTCGTCGATGCCCTCCCAGAGGTCGGCGCGGTAGACGCCGTCGGAGCCGTAGAGGATGGAGGGGGAGAGCCCGGCCTCGAGCAGGCCGCGGATGATGTTGACCCCCTCGTCGAAGACGATGAGCACGACGGCGTCGGGCGCGAAGTTCGTGACGGCGGCGACCTCCGCGTCGAAGGTCACGGCCTGCGGGTCGTAGCCGACGACCTCCGATTCCGCGCCGAGGTTCGCCAGCTGGTCCGCCAGCAGGCTCGACAGGGCGCGGCCGTAATCGTCGGCGCGGGCCACGATGGAGACGCGCGTGCCGCCGCCTGCCGCCACCGTGTCCGCCATGATGACGGACATGCCCGTATCGGCGGGCGCGGTGCGGAAGTAGTAGCCCGCGTTCTCCTGCGTCGAGAACGACGGCGAGGTGTTCGAGGGCGAGCACTGGGGGATGCGCTCGTCGTAGAGCGTCTGGATGATGGCCTGCGAGATGCCGCTGGAGGCGGCCCCCACGACCACGTGCGCGCCCTCGCCGAGCAGGCGGTTGACGGACGCGCTGGCCACGTCGGGGTCGGTGCCGGAGTCCGTGTAGATGACCTCGACGTTCCCGCCCGCGGCCTCGATGTCCTCGATGGCCAGCCGCACGGACGTGATCATGGGCACGCCGTAGGCGCTGAGCGCGCCCGTTTCCGGCAGCACCACGCCGATGCGCAGCGCCACCTCGGGGCGGCGCGGCGTCACGGTCGGGCGCTCCCGTTCCGCCGCCAGGTTGATGACGTACGGCTCCCGCTCGACCAGATCCGGGCCCTCGAAGCGCCCGATGGTGTAGGTGGCGATGGTGGGGTCGCCGATGGCGTCGAGCGCCAGCGGGCCGACCTTGCCCACATAGGCGACGTCCTCGCCGTTGTCCAGACGGGCGGCGCAGTCGGCGTAGCTCGTGCATTCCGCGCCGCCGCTGGTGACGGCGCTGACGGCGGCGATGATGTCGTCGCCGTCGGTGCTGCCCGCCGCCTTCGCCGCCAGCGCGAGGATGACGGTGCAGTCGTAGGACTGCGCCCCGAAGGCGAGGTTGCCCTCGGACACTTCCTCCAGACGCGCGTTGAACTCGTCGATGACGGTCCCGCCGGGCGCGCTGGCCACGAACAGCGTCATGCCGTCCAGCACCTCGGGATTGGTGGCGTCCACGCCCTCCCAGAGGTCGCCGCGGTACATGCCGTCGGAGCCGTACATCGTGGACGGGTCGAAGCCCGCTTCGATCAGCCCGCGAACGAGGTTGGTGCCCTCGTCGAAGGCGATGAGCACGACGGCGTCGGGATCGAAGAAGGAGACCTCGGCGACTTCGGCGTCGAAGGTCGTGGCGTTGGGATCGTAGAAGAGGAGAAGCGTCTCGCCGCCAACCTCGGTGAAGGAATCGAGCAGGAGGTTGGCGAGGGCGTTCCCGTAGTCGTCGGAACGCGCCACGAGGGCGACGCGGGCGGCGCCGTCGCTCACCAGCGTGTCCACCATGACCGGCGCCACGGCCGCATCCGAAGGCGCCGTGCGGAAGTAGTAGCCCGCATTCTCCTGCGTGCTGAAGGAGGGCGAGGTGTTCGACGGCGAGCACTGCGGAATGCGCTCGTCGGAGAGCTGCTGGATGATGGCCTGCGAGATGCCGGATGCGGCCGCGCCCACGACCACGTGGGCGCCCTCGCCCAGCAGGCGGCTGACCGACTCGGTGGCCACGGCGGAGTCCGTGCCGGAGTCGGCGTAGGTGACGCGCACGGTATCCCCGGATTCGAGGATGTCGTCGATGGCCAGCTGCACGGCCCCGATCATGGGCGCGCCGTAGGCGCTCAGCGCGCCCGTCTCCGGCAGCACCACGCCGATGTGCAGCACGTCGCCCGCGGGCTCCGGCGGGGGCGCTTCCGTGGCGGTGGCCGCGACGGTGGCCGTCGGCTCCGGCGCGGGTTCGTCCTCGTCGTCGCCGCACGCGGCCACGAGCAGCGCGCCCGTGAGCGCGAGCGCCGCCGCCAGCGCCCAACGCGGGCGCGCCCTTCGCATGAAACGCAGCATGGTTCCTCCCGGCCGCCGGAACGCGGGGCCAGCGGCGATTCTACCCCACGGCCCGCTACGCTCCAGACGCGGGCGGCGCTTCGAGGCGCTCGCGCAGCAGGGGCAGCACGCCCGTGGCGAAGCGCGTGACCGCCGCCTCCGCCTCCTCCGGCGGGAGCGCGCCCTGATCCATCTGCACCAGCAGCCGATCGACGCCGCCCGCCGCGCGCAGGCGGCGTTCGAGGTCGGCGGCCACGTCCGCGACGCCGCCGCAGACGGCCTGCGCGGCGGGCGTGGCCAACTCGGCCAGCGGCGGCGGCAGCGGGCCGTCCGCGCCGCCCACGTCGCGCAGCACCCAGGCGAGGTAGCCGGTCTGGAAGGGACGCCAGCGTTCGACGGCCTCGGCGGTCGAGCCCGCGCCCACGTGGCAGTGGACGTGCAGGGCTGCGCGGGCCCCGGCGGGATCGCGCCCCGCCCGCCGCCAGCCCGCGCGGTAGCGCGCGATCAGCGCCGGGGGCGCGTCCACGCCCACGGAAATCGTGGGGATGACGATGGGGCAGCCGAGCGCGACGGCGCGGTCCACCGAATGCGGCGAGCTGGCCGAGAGCCAGACGGGCGGATGCGGGCGCTGCACGGGCCGCGGGTGGACCGTGACGTCCCGCAGCGGCGCGCGGAAGGTTCCGGTCCAGCTGACGCGCTCCTCGCGCCAGAGCAGGCGCAGCAGCTCGACCGCCTCGGCCAGCATGTCGGCCCCGCGCTCGTGGTCCTGGCCGAACTGCGCGTAGTGGGCGCGGTAGACGCCGCGCCCGCCCACGAGCTCGACGCGCCCGCCGGAGAGCGCGTCCACGGTGGCGTAGTCCTCGGCCACGCGCACGGGGTCGTGGTGGGGCAGCAGCGAGACGGCGGTCGAGAGCCGCAGCGCGCGCGTGCGCTCGGCCACGGCGGCGAGCACGGGCGTGGGCGAGGAGAGGATGTAGTCGCTGAAGTGGTGCTCGCCGAGGTGGAAGGAGTCGAAGCCCAGCGCCTCGGCGAGGACGCCGAGCTCGACCAGCTGGCGGAAGCGGGCGCTCGCGCTGAGCCGCCCGCCGCCGTCGGGGGACGGCAGGTTGTCGCCCAGCGAGACGAGCCCGACCTCCATCAGGTCCGGCGGCGGGCCATCCTCCGGACCGCGAGGCCCGCCAGCGCCAGCGCCAGCAGCAGGAGCGGCGCGACGGCGGAGAGGGAAGCGGCGTCCGGGGCCAGCCCCGTGCCCGTGCGCGACGGGGCGGGCACGTCGTCGGCATCCCCGGCGGCGGCGGACGCCGGTTCGTACCAGCCCGATCCGAAGATCAGCCCGCCGGAGCGCACGGCCCAGGTGTTCTTGCGCTCGAGTTCGCCCGTGTCCGGGTTCTCGAACACGTAGTCCACCCACGCGCCCTCCTCGTCGACGCCGACCAGCTCGCGCCCGAAGGCCTTGCCGTTCACGTCCGTCAGCCCGCCCGCGTCCGTGCCGATCAGCTCCGGCTGCGCGGGGTGGGCGATGATGACGCCGTCGCCGTCGGCGATGAAGACGTACCACGGGCCGTCCACGCTCTCCGCCGTGTTGTAGTAGGCGACCGTGCGCTCGCGCCCGAGGATTTCGTGGAGGTGGGTGGCCTGGTCCACGAGCGCCCGCGTGTAGGCAGGGGGATCGTCCTTCGCGGGGGCGGGCTGGTACCAGCCGGAGCCGAAGAGCAGGCCGTCGCGGCGCACGACCCACGCCTCCTTCGTCTCGATCTCGCCGGAGTCCGGGCTCAGGTAGGGGTAGCGCACCCACCGGCCCTCCTCCGTGCCCGCTTCCGCCACCAACCGCCCGGTGGGATAGCCGTTGGGCCCGAGCACCTCGTCCTGATCCGCCCCCACGTTCTGGGGCAGGAAAGGATGGGCGATGGTCACGTCGTCCTCGTCGAGGATGAAGACGTACCACGGGCCGTCCACGCTCTCCGGCATGTTGTAGTAGGCCACGGTGCGCTCGCGCCCGACGACCTCGTACAGGTGGACGGCCTGCTCCACGAACGCCCGCGTGTAGGCGGGAGGGTCGTCCTTCGCGGGGCCGGGCTCGTACCAGCCGGAGCCGAAGAGGAGGCCTTCGTAGCGCACCACCCACGAGTGCTTCGACTCGGACTCCCCGGTGGCCGGATTGAGGTAGGTGTAGCTCACCCACGCGCCGTCTTCCGTGGCGCCGTCCGTCACCAGCCGCCCGGCGGGGAAGGCGTTGGGCCCCACGATGTCGTCCGCGCTCCGCCCCACGTTCGCGGGCACGGTGGCGTGGGCGAGCATCACGTCGTCCTCGTCGGAGATGAAGACGTACCACTGGCCGTGGATGCTTTCGGGCGTGTTGTAGAAGGCGACGGCGGCCTCGCGCCCGATGGCGTCGTACAGGTCGAGCGCCTGCTGCACGAAGGTTTTGGTGAAGGCGGCGGGATCGTCCACGGTCGTGCCCGGCTCGTACCAGCCGGAGCCGAAGACCAGCCCGTCGCGGCGCACGACCCAGGTGTTCTTGCGCTGCAGCTCGCCCGTGTCCGGGTTCTCGAACACGTAGTCCACCCAGGCGCCCTCCTCGGGCGCGGCCACGACCTGGAGGCCGTAGGGCTTGCCGTTAATGTCCCGCCGCACCGACGGGCTGGTGCCGATGAAGTCGGGGCGCGTGGGATGGGCGATGGTGGTCCCTTCCTCGTCGAGGATGAAGACGTACCACTGGCCGTCCACGCTGTCGGGATCGGTGTAGCGGGCGACGGCGGCGTCGAGGCCGTTCTCGCGGTAGAAGCGGATGGCCTCCTCCACGAACTGCTGCGTGTAGGCGGCGGGATCGGAGCGCTGCGGCGCGGGTTCGTCCCCGGGCGCGTTCAGGATGGTGATGCGCCCCTCGCCGCCGGGGGCGTAGCGCGCGTCGTCTGCGGACACGGTCCCCAGCTCGCCCAGGTAGTCGCGCCAGGCGCGCTCGTAGCTGGTGGGCAGCTGCAGCTTGTCGGGGTTGGCCCCGAACATGGGGTAGCCGTCGCCGCCCGCCGCCACGAAGCTGTTGGTGACCACGGTCGCGGCGGGCGCGCCGTCGGCCACCGCGCCGTTCACCACCACCGCCGCGCCGCCCTCCAGCGTGAGGCTGACGACGCGTTCCCCGGCGTCGCGGGCGGCGTCGTAGACCACGGCCGCGCCGCTCACCTGCAGGAAGCCGCCGCCGTCCGCGAGCACATGCCCGATGGACGCCTCGAAGGCGGCCTTCAGATCCTCCGGCGTGACGCCGCGGATGACGGTGACGCTGTTGGAGAAGGCCAGCACGTTGAACGTATCGACGAGGAAGATGTCGCCGGGCACGCTCCCGTCCGCGGGCAGCGTATCGCCCGCCGTCTGGCGCATGCCGCCGCCGTTCTGGACGGCGAGGACGGGGTTGGCGGGACCGCGTTCGGGCAGGTCGAAGTCGGCGGCGTGGCGGTCGTAGGCGCGGATGAAGGCGTCGGTCACGAGGTTGCCCGCGTTGCTCTCGCGCGTGCGCACGCCGTCGCTGGAGACGTCGAGCGGCACCTCGCTCGTGGCCACGACCGTCGTGGCGAAGCCGTCGAGGCAGGCCGCCAGCGGCGTCTCGATGGCGGCGACCAGGGCGGCGTCCTTCGCCACCGCGCCCGCGAAGCCCGCCGCTTCCGCCGCCTCGCCCGCGGGCACGACGGGACGCGGGTAGCTCGATTCCGTGAGCACGCGGGCCACCTCGCCGTCCGCGTCGAAGACGACGTCGAGCCGCCCCACGTAGCCGTACTGGCCGGAGGTGGTGACAAGCTGGACCGTGCGTCCGTCGGCGTCCGTGACGGGGCTGGGGTAGGCCCCGGCGCTCTCGGATGCGTCGCCGGGCAGGCGCTGCAGGGCGGCGTCGACGTCGGGGTTCTGCAGGAGTTCGTGGTTGACGTCGCCGCTGCCCGCCACGATCACGTCCACGCCGCGCAGCATCCCCGCGATGGCCGCGTAGTTGGGCCACCTTTCCAGGTGGGCGACGAGGATGACGCGCGTGACGCCATGCTCGATCAGGTGCTCGACTTCGCGCTGCACGGCGGCGGCGGTGGCGGGCAGGTCGGCGGTCACGCGCACGTCGCGCGGGCTGGAGATGCTGGTCAGCGCGGGCGTGGTCGCGCCCACGATGCCGAAGCGCGCGCCCGTGGTCTCGTCCGTCACGATCAGGGAGCGCCCCACCAGACGGCCATCGGTCACGGGCGCCTCGATCAGCCCGTCGGCGTCGAGCAGCGGGGCGAAGCCGGGCTCCTCCGAGAAATCGAGGTTGGCGCTGAGGAAGGGCTCGTCGCCGAAGGTCTCGATGAAGAGGCGCGTGAAATCGGGCGTCGAGTCGAACTCGTGGTTGCCGAAGACGTGGGCGTCGTAGGGGATGAGGCGCTGTCCGGCGGCGTCGAAGAGGGGATTGCCCTCCATGCGGCCGCACGCGAACGTCGCGCTCGCAAGCGAGGCGTCGCCCGCGTGGACGTTGAGGACGGCGTTGCCATTGGCGCGCGCCTCCGCCATCTCCCGCTCGACGACCGCCTTGTAGGCGGCGATGCCCCCCACGGGCACCTCGATCGCGGCCTCGCCGGCCCCGACGACGTTGGTCCGCGGCAGCAGCGCGGAGTCGCCGTCGTTGTTGTGCAGCAGGGTGAGCGTGACCTCGCCGTCGCCGTCCTGGGCGGCGGCTTCGGGCAGGCCGCGCATGGTGAGCGCGAGCGTCATCGCCAGCGCGAGCATGGCGACGGCGGGCAGGAAGCGGAAGCGGAAACGGGAGCGCGACGGCATGGCAACCTCGGGCCGCGGGCATGGCGGCGCGGGCAGTGTACGCGCACGCGCGCCATTGGTGAAACCGGGCCGCGGGCGCGCACGGGCGTGCGCGGGTATGCTGGCGCGACGGGACGGGGCCCATGGAGATGCTTTCGCAGCCGCTGAGCATGGAAACGCGCGCCCGCGTCAACCGCTTCACCCACTCCCACGGCTTCGAATACTTCATCGTCGCCCTGATCTTCGCCCACGCCATCCTGCTGGGGCTGGAAACGTCCGCCACGCTCACGGAGCGCTACGGGACGTGGCTGGAACTCGGCCAGTGGGTCATCCTCGGCGTGTTCATCGTGGAGGCGGCGCTCAAGCTGTTCGCCGTCGCGCCGCGCGTCGACCGCTATTTCCGCGACCCCTGGAACGTCTTCGACTTCCTCGTCATCGTGGCGTCGCTCATTCCGGCGGTGGGCGTGCTGGCGCTGGTGGCGCGCATGGCCCGCCTGCTGCGCGTGCTGCGGCTGGTCTCCGTCGTGCCCGAACTGCGGCTGCTGGTGGCCACGCTGGTGCGCTCGCTGCCGGGCATGGTGCACATCCTCATCCTCATGGGCGTGCTCATGTACGTCTACGCCATCGTGGGCTTCGCCCTCTTCAACGAGCACGACCCCACGCACTGGCGCAGCCTGGGCATCTCCCTGCTCTCCCTCTTCCGCGTGATCACGCTGGAGGACTGGACGGACATCATGTACACGGCCATGGAGCTGCACCAGACCGCGTGGATCTACTTCGCCAGCTTCGTCATCCTGGCCACCTTCATCGTCATCAACCTGTTCACGGCGCTGATCGTCAACAACCTCGACATCGTGAAGCGGGCCCGCCCGCGCGCGGACGCACAACAGGGGCGCGAATCCATGCTCAGCGAGCTGCGCGCCGCGCGGGAATCGCTCCAGCGGCTGGAGGAGCAGATGGAGCGCATGTCGCCGGATCGGGAGCGCGACGGCTGACGGCGCGGCCCGCGCGAGGGCCGCGCTATCCTCTGGCCAATCACGGCGCCGGCGAGGGCCGCCGGCGCGGCTGGAGGGCCACATGGAGACGCAATCGCGGTTGCAGCCGCAGCCGTCGCGCACGGGCGCGCGGGACCTGGCGTACCGGTTCACCCATTCCCGCCGCTTCGAGTACGGCATCGTCGCGCTCATCCTCTTCAGCGGGGCCCTGCTGGGGCTGGAGACCTCCGCCACGATGGTCGAACGGTACGGCCCCTGGCTGGACGCCGGGCAGTGGCTGGTGCTGGGCGTGTTCATCGTGGAGGCGGCGCTCAAGCTGTTCGCCGAATCGCCCCGCTTCGACCGCTACTTCCGCGACCCGTGGAACGTCTTCGACTTCCTCATCATCGTGCTGTCGCTCATCCCGGCGGTGGGCGTGCTGGCGCTGGTGGCGCGCAAGGCGCGGCTGCTGCGCGTGCTGCGGCTGGTCTCCGCCGTGCCCGAACTGCGCCTGCTGGTGACCACGCTGGTGAGCTCCATCCCGGGCATGCTGCACATCGTGGCCCTCATGGGCGTGCTCACCTACATCTACGCCATCGTCGGCCTCGAGCTGTTCGGCGCGCACGACCCCGAACACTGGCAGGACCTCGGCGCCTCCCTGCTCACCCTCTTCCGCGTGGTCACGCTGGAGGACTGGACGGACATCATGTACACGGCCATGGAGGCGCACCGGCTGGCGTGGGTCTACTTCGCCAGCTTCGTGGTGCTGGCCACCTTCATCGTCATCAACCTGTTCACGGCGCTGATCGTGAACAACCTCGACATCGTGAAGCAGGCCCGCCCGCGCGAGGCCGCGCGGCAGGGGCGCGAATCCATCCTGCGCGAGTTGCGCGTCGCCCGGGATTCGCTCCAGCGTCTGGAGGAACAGGTGGAACGGCTGTCGGCGGAGCGCGACGGCTGACGGTCCGCGCCGCCTACCCGCGCCCGTCCGCGCGCGCCGCCAGCGTCTCCGCGGTCACGCGGTCGGGCAGCCAGTAGCGCCGGAAGACGGCGTAGCCCGCCAGCGCCAGCGCGCCCGCCACCGGCCCCACCAGGCGGATGCCGAGCGGGTCGTCGGCGGTCGAGCCGGCCAGCAGGAGCAGCACGAGCAGGCCGGGCGCCGCCGCCCCCGCGATCTTTTGCAGCGTCTCGTGCGTGGCGTAGAAGGTGGCCTCGCGCCGCTGCCCCGTGAGCGCCGTGTCGTAGTCGGTGATGTCGGCGAGGAGCGCGTTGGGGAAGGTCTGCACGGGCGCGATGGCCACCCCCGCGATGAGCGCGTAGACGATGCCCTGCGCCAGCGGATGGACGCCCGGGATGAAGCCCGCGAGGGCGAAGAACGGGAACCAGAGGCCCGCGAAGATCATGCCCCAGCCGTAGACGAGGCGCTTGGAGCGGCGGCGCGCGAGCACGACCGCGAAGGGCAGCACGATGGCCACGCCCACCAGCGCCGAGCCGGCGAGGGCGGCCACCGTGAGCGTGTCGTCGCGCCCCACCACGGCGTCGGCGTAGAAGGGCAGCACGCCGATGATCATGAGGATGCCCGCGTTGTAGAGGATGAAGGACGGCAGGAAGACGAGGAACTGGCCGTTCCGCAGGCAGGCGAGGATGGCGGCGCGCATGGGCACGCGCGCGCCCGGGGCCTCGGCGGCGATTTCGCGCGAAACCGCCACGGAGCGCTTCCACGCGCCCGCCAGCGCCACGTAGCGCGAGACCACGGCGATGGCCGCGATGATCATGGCCATGCCCCCGTAGCCCACCCAGTCGATCAGGAGGCTGCTGAGCACGAAGCCGATGGCGGTGCCCACCAGGCCGAAGGCGACCTGCCAGCCGACGATGGAAAGGCGGTCGTCCTCGCGCCGCGCGATCTCCGGCAGCAGCGCCTCGAGGGGGCCGCCGGAGAGCGTGGAGAAGAGGTTGAAGAGCCACAGCATCCCGAACAGGTAGATGACGTTGGCCCAGGTTTCGCCCGGATCGGGCGGAAGCCAGATGAGCACGAAGAAGATGGCGAGGAAGGGCGTGGCGCTGAGCACGAAGGGGATGCGGCGGCCCAGACGGGAGCGCGTGCGGTCGCTCCAGTAGCCGATGACGGGGTCGTCGAGGGCCTCGATCAGGCGCACCGCCACGATGGCCGCGCCGATGGCGATGGCCGCGCCCCGCCGCGCCGGGTCGCCGTCGTCGAGGTCGCCCAGGTAGAAGGCGAGGAGCCAGAGGTCGCGGGCGCGCGAGAGGGCGTTGCCGCCCAGCGAGCCGGAGGCGTAGAGCAGGCGCTCGCGCGGGGACAGGCGGCCTTCCATGCGCCTCCTCGCGCGCGAGGATACCGCAACGGCGCGCGCGCTACGGCAGGGCCAGCATCCGCTCCAGCGCCACCAGCGACCACTCCCGCGTCTCCGCGTCCACCGCCACGCGGTTCACCATGCGCCCCGCGACCAGCTCCTCCAGCGTCCACGCCAGGTAGGCCGGATGGATGCGGTACATCGTGCTGCAGGGGCAGACCACGGGGTCGAGGCAGAAGACGGTCTTGTCGGGATGCTCGCCGGCCAGCCGGTTGACGAGGTTGATCTCGGTGCCCACGCCCCAGACGGAGCCCGCGGGCGCCGCGCCGATGGTCTCGATGATGCGCTCCGTCGAGCCGCTGGCGTCCGCCGCCGCCACCACCTCGCGCGAGCATTCGGGATGGACGATCACGTTGACGCCGGGACGCTCCGCGCGCGCCCGCTCGATCTGCTCCACGGAGAAGCGCTGGTGCGTGCTGCAGTGCCCCTTCCAGAGGATGACGCGGGCACGCGCCAGCTCGTCCGGCGCGTTGCCGCCGAGCGGCCGCCGCCAGTCCCACACGACCATCTCGTCGGCGGGGATGCCCATGTCGTGGCCGGTGTTGCGGCCCAGGTGCTGGTCGGGGAAGAAGAGCACCTTCTCGCCGCGCGCGAAGGCGTACCCGAACGCGCGCGGCGCGTTGCTGGAGGTGCAGACGATGCCCTCGCGTTTGCCCACGAACGCCTTGAGGCTGGCGGCGCTGTTCATGTAGGTGACGGGGATGATGCGTTCGCCGGGGAGCGCCGCCGTCATCTCGTCCCAGGCGGCGAACACGTCGGCGGGGTCGGCCATGTCCGCCATGGAGCAGCCGGCGGCCATGTTGGGCAGGATCACGGCCACCTCGGGCGGCGTCAGGATGTCGGCGGATTCGGCCATGAAGTGCACGCCGCAGAAGAGCACGTACGCGATGCCCTCCTGCGCGGCGGCGTGGCGCGCGAGCTTGAAGCTGTCGCCCGTGTGGTCGGCGTAGCGGATGACCTCGTCGCGCTGGTAGTGGTGACCGAGCACGACCAGCCGCGAGCCGAGGGCGGCGCGCGCCCCGCGGATGCGACGGTCCAGCTCCTCCGTGGGCAGGCCGAGGTAGGAGCGGGGGATCTCCTGCTGCCAGCTGACGAAGGCGGGCTCCTCCACGAGGGGCAGCGGCTCCAGCCGGTCGGTGGGGCAGGTATCGGGGTCGGAGTAGCGCTCCAGCAGGGCGGCGTTTCCGGTGGCGGTCGTCATGGCCATCCCTCCCTGGCCGACTTAGTGTATTCCCTACACTAAGTCCGTCCGCCTGATAGTGCCAGAGGGCGCGGGGGGCGTCAATCGCCGCCCGGCGGGCGCCAGCGCACGGTGGGCACGCGCGCGCGCCGCCCGTGCTATCGTGGCCCCCGCCAGACCATGCCCGACATGAACCGAATCCTCTTCGCGGACGACTGCCTCAATGTCCTGCGCGACGAGGTTGCCCTGCCCGGCCAGTCCGTCGACCTCATCTACCTCGACCCTCCGTTCAACTCGAACAGCCGCTACAACCTTCCCTTCCGGGGGAAGTACAAGACCGGCAAGCCCGTGGAGGCGTTCCACGACACCTGGCACTGGGGGGAGCAGGAGGAGGCTACCCTCAGCGCTTTCGCCGAAGGGCCCTCGACCCGCTACCTCGCCGACATCATCCGCGTCGCCCAGCACACCGATCCGGCGCGGGGGCGACGGGAAAGCAGCCTGGCCGCCTACCTGACGAACATGGCGGCACGGCTGATCCCCATGCGACGGGTTCTGAGCAACACCGGGACGATCGTGCTGCACTGCGACCCCGCTGCGGATGCCTACCTGCGGATTCTGCTCAGCGCCATCTTCGGGGGAAAGAGTTACCGCAACGAGGTCATCTGGTCCTACGGCGGCAGGGGGGCCAAGGCAATCGCCCGCCAATTTCCGGGGAATCACGACGTCTTGCTGGTGTACGGGGCGGGAGAGAAAGCAGTGCCCTATAACCAGCAGTTTCACAATGAAGTCCATCCGCTGGGCGACCTGCCCTCGCACATTCGTCTGGATGAAGAAGGAAAACCTTTCAAGACAAGCCCCAGAGGAGACTACACCGACCAGAGCGTTCGCGAACTGGAGAAACAAGGGAGGATCTACCGGACGAGGAACGGGAACGTCCGCATCAAATACTACCTCGAACGCGATGACAGCAACGTTTTCGAGCAGAAACTGATCGGAGATGTCTGGGATGACATTCCCGACATGATGCATACTCCACGGGAAGAGCGTCTTGGCTATCCCACCCAGAAGCCCGTGAGGCTGCTTGAGCGGGTGATTTCCGCTTTCTCCAATACGGGCGATCTCGTTCTCGATCCATTCTGCGGGTGCGGCACGACCATCCACGCGGCCGAGAAGCTGGGGCGGCGCTGGATCGGCGTCGACATCTCCACGTTCGCCACGGGGCTGATCCGCGAGCGCGTCCTGAGCAACTTCCCCAATCTCGATCACGGCCTGATCGAGGTGCGCGGGGTTCCGGAGACCATCGCCGACGCCCGCGCGCTCGCCGACAGGGACAAGTTCGAGTTCGAGAAGTGGGCGTGCGGCGCCATCGGAGCCCATGGCATGTTCCGGGAGCCGGGAGAGAAGGGGGCGGACGGAGGGGTCGATGGAGTCTTGGAATTCTATCCATTCAGGTTGGGGGAACCGCCCAAAAAACAGTACGCCATCGTCCAGGTGAAGGGAGGACGGGTCACGCCCGACGCCTGCAGGGCGCTGTACGCCACGGTGAAGCGCTTCAACGCCACCGCCGGAGTGATGGTCTGTTTCCCGGAATACCTGAGCACGGTCGAAAACAACCGGAACCTCGACACCTTCGCGGACGACGCCGGAACCTATCCCGTGATTCAGGGCCACAGCATTGAAGACCTGCTCCAGGTCAAGCCCCTGAATCTCCCGATGCACCGGCTTCGCAGCGACGCCCGCGTGACGCAGCCGGATCTGCTGGACGATGCGCCCGCTGGCTAATCGCCGCCCGGCGGGCGCCAGCGCACGGTGGGCACGCGCGCGCGTTCGAGCCGCTCGGCGGCGCTGGCGGGCAGCAGGGCGACGGCGTCCCCCGCGCGCAGGAGGCCGCCCTCCAGCACGCGCGCGTAGACGCGGCTGAAGCCCGGGCGCGCCTCCTGGTCGATGGCGCGCAGGTCGCCGTCGCGGAACCAGCGCGCGTTCTTCCAGCAGGGCGCGGCGTAGCCCGTGACCTCGATCAGCGCGCGTTCGCCCAGCCGCAGGCGCGCGCCGGGCGTCACGCGGCCCCAGTCGATGCCCTCCGTGGTCACGTTCTCGCCCGCGAGCCCGGGGGCGATGGCGTGGCCCTCGGCGGCCAGCGCCGCGATGCGCTCCAGCGCGAACAGGCAGAGGGCGCGGGCGGGGCCGCCGTGCGCGCGACGGTCCGCCTGCCGGTCGCCCGCGAGGCCGTCGCGCCCGAGCTCGGCCCCGGCCACCGCGCGCTTGGGCACGCCCCCGTTGGAGACGCTGAGCTGGACGATGCGCCCGCGCTCGCCCGCGCTCACGCGCCGTCCCCCTCGGCGAAGCGCTCGACCACGCCCTCGACGTGGAGCAGGCGTAGCGTTTCAGCGACGTGCGCGCCGAGCCGCTCGCGCGATTCCGGCGGGACGCGCGCGGCCAGCTCCGCATGGAGCGCCGCCACCGTGCGCCGCCCGTCCACGCCGGCCACGACGCGGGCCACGAGGTCGCTCACGGGTGCGCCCTCGGGACGCTCCGCCGTGACGACGGTCTCGCTCCAGACGTACTCGCCCTCGCCCACCACCGGGCGCCGCTCGACGCGGGCGTCCGCCGCGCGCACGGGCACGGCGGCGGCGAGCGCGTCGGGGGCGCCGCCGTAGCGCGCGTCGAAGGCGGCGGCGCGTTCGCGGCGGCGGCGCTCGACCGCGCCCACGGCCTCGCTGAAGCCGCGTGGGGTCTCGCCGTGGGCCAGCACGGCGCGCTCGTAGCCGGCGGGGGGCTGCCCCGCCACGGCGCGCACGAAGGCGAGGCGCGCGGGCGTCTCCGCGTCCCCGCCGGTGAGGCGGCGCGTCTCCCAGAAGTAGGAATCGACCGTGCGGTTGCCCGCGTAGAAGAGGCGCGCCAGCTCGCGGAAGTGCTCGTACTGGCGGCGGTATTGATCGGCGTAGGCGACGGCGGCGGCGCGCCCCAGCTCCGCGTCCTTCAGCGCGGACGTGGCCAGGGCGGCGGCCAGCACGCCCGAGGAGAGCGCCAGGTGCACGCCCGAGGAGAAGAGGGGATCGACGAAGCAGGCGGCGTCGCCCGCCAGCGCGAAGCCCTCGCCCGCCAGCTCGCGCGAGGCGTAGGACCAGTCGCGCACGACGGCGGGCGCGCCCGTGAGCCGCGCGCCATCGAGCAGCGCCGCGATATGCCGTCCGCCCGCGATCCGTTCGCGCAGGAAGCGCTCCGGATCGAGCGCGCGCAGGCGTTCGCGCCCGAAGGCGGCGTCCACCACCGCGCCCGCGCTGACCACGCCGGTGTGCAGGGGAATGGCCCAGAGCCAGCCGTCGGCGGTCGATTCGATGAGGATGTCGTTGGCGCGCGGTTCGGGCAGGCGCTGGCCGCCCGCGTAGTAGCCGTGCACGGCGAGGTTGCGGAAGAAGGGATCGGGCTCGCGCAGGTCGCGGGCGCGCCCCAGCAGCCCCGCCTGCCCGCTGGCGTCGATGACGAAGCGGGCGCGCATCGTGCTCTCCCCGCCGTCGTCCGCGGCGACGCGCAGCAGGGCGCCGTCGGGACCGGCCTCCGCCGCCAGCACGCGGGCGCCCTCGCGCACCTCGACGCCCGCGGCGGCGGCGTTGCGGAGCAGGATTTCGTCGAAGCGCGCGCGCACCACCTGGAAGGCGTGCGGGTAGCGCGGGCTGGCCTCGCGGAAGGACCAGCTCCACGGATCGGGGTCGCGGCCCCAGACCATGGTGGCCCCGTACTTGGGCAGGAAGCCCTCGGCCTCGATGGCGGGCAGCGCGCCCAGCTCGGCGAGCACGGGCATGGAGGCGGGCAGCAGCGATTCGCCCACGTGCTCGCGGGGGAAGCGCGCGCGTTCGTGCAGGCGCACGCGCCAGCCCTTGCGCGCGAGCATGGCGGCGGCGGCGGACCCGGCCGGCCCGCCCCCCACCACGGCCACGTCGACGTCGAAGCCGCTCACGCCCCTGATCGTCGCACACCGCGCCGCCGGGGGCGCGGAATTGGCGAGGGGGCCGCGACGGTGGCGGCCCCCCTCGGGGCGTGCGGCGCGAACGGCGGCTAGCCCGCGGGGACCGCCACCGCCTCTTCCGCGACCGGCTCGTTCGTCCTGGTATCGACCTCGAAGGGGCTCTTCAGGTCGAGCTCCTTCGCGATCTCGCGCGTGGCGGGGATGACCTCCTCGCCCATCAGGCGCAGGCTGCGCATGGCGTCGTCGTGGTCCATGGCGCCGTCGCCGTCCCAGAAGAAGATGCTGCCCGGGCGCAGGTATTCGAGCACGTGGCGCACCTTGGGGATGACCGTCTTGGGCGTGCCCGTGATGATGGTCATGCGCTCCTTCTGGTTCTCGTAGGTGCCGAACTGGTCGGCGGCCTCGACCTTGCGGTCGGCCTCGGCGGTGGCCTCCTCGTGGGCCGCCAGGCGCCCGCGCGCGCGCGCCTGCGTGAAGCTGGTGACGGTGGGCAGCAGGTTCGTGCGCGAGGTCATGCCCGGCAGGTTCTGCAGGTAGGGGCGCACGATGCCCTGGTTGCCCTCGAGGAAGGGGTTGCTCGGCCCCTCCACGTACTTGCGCGCGGCCTGGTCGGCCAGCTCCTCCGTCTCGTCCACGTGCACCTTGAAGAGGTAGCCGCGGTGCTGCGTGCCCGCCTCGTAGCCGTTCTCCCGCGCCACCTCGTCGTAGTAGTCGTAGGAGCCCTTCGTGGGTTCGAGGTCGGTGGCCAGCATGACGTAGGGGTAGCGGTGCTCGGCGGTCCACTTGACCGTGTTGCGGCTCATGACGCCGGGGATCCAGATCTGGGGATGGGGCTGCTGGTAGGGCCTGGCCCACGGGTTCACGTAGCGGTAGTTGTAGTGCTCGCCCTCCCAGCGGAAGGGGCCGGAGCGGGTCCAGGCGGCGAGCACGAGGTCGTGCGCCTCCTGGAAGCGTTCCCAGTTGAAGGGGGACTGGGCGTTGTGGGCCACGCTCTCGCGGCCCGTGCCGCGCACCCAGCCCGTGACCAGGCGGCCGCGCGAGATCATGTCGATCTCGGCCAGCTCCTCGGCCAGCCAGAGGGGGTCGTCCCAGATGGGCAGCACGTTGCCGAGGATGACGATGCGCGCGCGTTTCGTGATGCGCGCGAGGATGGCCGCCTCCACGTTCACCACGCCGCCCATGCAGAAGGGCGTGCTGTGGTGCTCGTTCAGCATGAGGCCGTCGAAGCCCATCTCCTCGGCGTAGACCTTCTCGTCGAGGTAGCGGTTGTAGAGGTCGGAACCGAGGCGCGGGTCGTACTCGCCGTTGCTGATGCCGAGGTCCGCGATGTCGCGCCCCGCCGCGCCGAAGTAGCCGGAGTTCTGATCCTGGTAGGGCCGCTCCGTGAAGTAGCCGATGAACATGGCCTGCTCCCCGCGCCCGCGCTGCCCGCGCCGCGCGCTTCAGTTGGGGCGCATCATACCGCCTGCGCGCGCGTCCGTGGGAAGGGGTGCGCGGACGGCCTCAGCCGCCGGCGTGGCGCGCGATGAGGGCGGCCAGCGCCTCCGGCTCCTCGTAGTCCACGTAGTGGCCCGCGCCCTCCACCACCTCGAGCGCGGCGTTGGGCAGCAGGGCGGCGTACTGGCGGGCGCATTCGAGGGGCACGACCTGGTCCGCGCCGCCCGCGACCACGAGCGCGGGCGTGCGCACCTCCGGCAGCAGGTGGGGCAGGCGGCGGTTGAACATGTACGGCTTCCAGCTGAGGCGCGCCGTCATCTCGCGGCTGAAGTCCCACAGTTCGCGCACCTCCTGCGCCACTTCCTCGCCGAAGAACTCGCGGTAGCGGGCCTCGTCGCGGAAGCCCGCCGTCATGTACTCGGGGAAGTCGATGAGCATCTGGTCGAGCAGCTCGCCCTCCTCGGGCTGGAGGCCGGCGGCGCCCACGAGCGCGAGCGCGCCCAGCCGCTCCTGGTGCATGGTGGCCAGCTCGGCGGCGATGAAGCCCCCGAAGCCGAGGCCCACGAGCGTCGCGCCCTCGGGGGCCTCGCGCGCGAGGAAGCGGTCCACGAGGATGGCCATGTCGCGCGGGTCGCGCGCCCACGCGGGCCGCTCCGACTGGCCGTAGCCGGGCAGGTCGGGCACGGTCACGCTGAAGCTCCGCGCCAGCTCCTCGTAGAAGGGAATCCAGCCGAGGTTGCCCGACGAGTGGTGGAGCACGACGGCGGCGGGGCCGCTCCCGCCCCGCAGGGCGCGGACGCGGAGGCCCGCGACCTCGGTGGTGGAATCGGTCCAGGTCTGTTCGGCCGTCGTCATGGGGCGCGCTCCTTTGGCCGGCGGATGGGGCCGGCGCGCCGCATCATACGCCAGGCGCGCCGCCGCTGGCCCGCGCGCGCCCGCGGCGGTAGGCTTGCGCCCATGACCGAACCGTGGCTGGCCGTGCACGTCGACAAACGCCCCAACGCCTCCTTCGACGTCGAGCAACGCATCGTGGAGGCGGGCGGGGGGCGCTTCGCCGCCATCAGCGCGGCCAGCGAGGACGAGCTCATCGGGCACGTGCGCGAGGCGGACGCCATCATCGTCTCCTCCGCGCGCATCACGCGGCGCGTGGTCGAGGGGATGCCGCGCTGCAAGCTCATCGTGCGCACGGGCGTGGGGCTGGACACGCTGGACATTCCGGCGGCCACGGACCACGGCGTCGTGGTGGCGCACTTCCCCGACTTCTGCCAGCCGGAAGTGGCCAACCAGACGATGCTGCTGCTGCTCGCCTGCGCGAAGAAGCTGCACGCGCTCGACCGCGCCGTGCGCGACGGGCGCTGGCGGCCCGGCCCGCTGGGGCCGATGGGGGCCATCGGCGGGCAGACGCTGGGGCTGGTGGCGCTGGGCAACATCGCGCGCGCCGTGGTGCCCCGCGCCCGCGCCTTCGGCCTGAACGTGATCGCCCACGACCCGTACCTCGGCGAGGGCGTCTTCCGCGCCCACGGCGTCGAGCGCGCGGGGACGCTGCGCGAGCTGCTGGAGCGCTCCGACTACGTGTCCCTGCACACGCCCCTCACGCCGGAGACGCGCCACCTCATCGGCGAGGCCGAGCTGGCGGCCATGAAGCCCACGGCCTACCTCATCAACACCGCGCGCGGCCCCGTGGTGGACCAGCGGGCGCTGATCGCGGCGCTGGACGCGGGCGCCATCGCGGGCGCGGGGCTGGACGTGTTCGAGCGCGAGCCGCTGGAGGCGGAGTCGCCGCTGGCGCGCATGGAGAACGTGGTGCTCATGCCGCATTCGGCCTCCTATTCGGACGAGTCGTTCGGGAGCATGCGGCGGCGCATCGGCGAGACCATCGTGGGGCTGATGGAGGGGCGCTGGCCGCAGTTCGTGGCGAACCCGCGCGTGCAGCCCCGCGCCGCCCTCCCCCCGCGCGACTGAGCGCGCGCGGCGCGCCCGCCGTCCGACGCTCCGCTATCATCGGCGCGTGGCCGCAATCGAATGGCATCGCGTGGCGGCGCGCGACGAGCTGGACGAGGGCGACGTGAAGACCGTGCTCGCCGGGCGCGCGCTCGTCGTCCTCACCCGCCACGAGGGGCGCCATGGCGCGCTCGACAACCGCTGCCCCCACGAGAACGCTCCCCTCGGCGAGGGCTTCATCGAGAACGGCTGGCTGGTCTGCCCCCTCCACCGCTACGAGTTCGACCCCCACGACGGCCATCCCTCGCCCACCTTCGACGAGGGGCCGCCCGCCTACCCCGTCGAACTGCGCGACGACGGCGTCTACGTGGGCGTGGAGGACCTGGCGGCCAGCTACGCGGAAGCGCGGGACGCCTTCCTCGCCGCCACGGACGCCGCCGTCGCCCTCATCGACGCCACCGCGGGCGCGCGCGAGGCGCTCATCGACTGGCGTCGCGCCGCCGTCACGGGCACGGAGGTCGAGCCGCCCGCGGGGTTGCCGCGCACGGTGGCGGCGGCGGACCTGCCCGATGCGCTCGCCATCGCCCGCGCCCTGCGCGCCTGGCACGACGCCCACGACGCCATGCGCCTCGCCTACAACCGCATCCCCCGCGAGGAGAAGCCGTCGGCGCCGCGCTTGCCGGAGAAGTACCCGTCGCCGCCCCCCGCCTCGGGGCCCATGCTCACCTTCGGCTAGGCGATGGGCGCGCTGCGTCGGCGCGCGCTGGGCCGCTCCGGCCCGTCCGTGGCGGAGCTGGGGCTGGGCGCGATGGACACGCCCACCTCCCCCGACGGGCTGGCCGCCATCCACGCCGCCATCGCGGAGGGCGTCGAGCTCATCGACACGGCGCGCGAATACGCTGGCAGCGAGGCGCTCATCGGGCGGGCCCTGCGCGATAGCGCGCCCGCGCCCGGCCTCCGGCTCGTGAGCAAGACCTTCAGCCGCACCGTCCACGGCGCGCAGTACGACGTGGACCGCTCCCTGCGGACGCTCGGCGTGGAGCGCGTCGGCCTCTACCTGCTGCACGACGTGTCCACGCCGGAGGCGTGGGAAGCGGCCACGGGCGCGGACGGCGCGCTGGAGGGGCTGCGCGCCGCGCGCGAACGGGGGCTGGTGGAGCGCATCGGCCTCTCCTCGCACAGCCTGGACGTGCTGGAGCGCGCCATCGCCGGCGGCCGGTTCGACGCCGTCATGCTGGAATACTCCGCCTTCTTCCCCGTCACGGCGCCGCTGATCGACCTCGCGCGCGAACGCGGCGTGGGCGTCATCGTCATGCGCCCGCTGGGCGGATCGGGCCGCGCCAGCGCCATGCGCGGACGCCTCGCCGCCGGCTACGACGGTCCCCTCACGCCCGCCAACCTGCTGCGCTACGTCTGGTCGAACGCGGGCGTCTCCGTGGCCATCCCGGGCGCGCGCCGCCCGGCGCACGTGCGCGCGAACGCGGCCACCGCGCGCGCCTGGACGCCGCTGGAGGCGGGCGAGCGGCGCGCGCTGGAGGCGGAAGCGGCGCGGCTCTACTAGCCGTACTGGCGCGAGCCGCCCCCGCGCGCGAGAATCGCGCCGATGCCCGACCTCTCCCGCGCGCAGATCATGCGCGAGGCCCTGCGCGTGGCCCGCTCCCAGTTCGGCGGCACCCTCGCCACCATCCACGCCGACGACGGCACCCCCTACCCCGCCTTCGTCCTCTTCCACCTCACCGAGGCGGGCGAGGTCATCTACGGCAGCGTCTCCGAATCGCAGCACACGCGCGACACCGTGGCCACGCCCGAAGTGGCCTTCCTCATCGACAACCGCGACGTGCTGGGCCGCGACTGGCCCGCCTTCGACCGCGTCACCGTGGAGGGCCGCGCCGAGCGCATCGACCCCGCCGACGCGCGCTACGCGGACTACTACCGCCAGCTCACGACGGAGCCGTGGACGCCCGCGGGCACGCGCTCGCGGCGCGCCAAGAACTGGCTCTCCAGCTACTTCACCAGCATCGGCGACCTCTACCGCATTGCGCCGCGGCGCATCACCGTGCTGCTGGGCCTGGGCCCGGAGCGCCACACCGTCGATTTCGCGTAGCCGCGCGGCGCGCGTAGCGTGTCAGTCGAGCGCGACGAAGCCGATGGCCTCGGCCCAGCGCCCCTCGCCCACCGCCTCGCCGTCGAGCAGCACGGCGCACCACCCTTCGGCGTCGCAACGGACGCTGGCGCGCCCCGATGCGGGCGTGAGCGTTGCGAATGGCGGGCCGAACTCCGCGTCGGGAGGGAACGGGGTGAACGCGCCGTCGAGGTTGAACGCTCCCCAGGTCTCTTCCCCGTAGCCGATGGCGACGATGAAGGCGGTCTCGTCCGCATTCCAGTCCAGCAGGACGAACGCTTCCGGCGGGGCGAAAGACTGGTGGTCTCCGGGCGTGGTCCAGAGAAGTCGCATGTCCCGAAGGTGGTCCTCGAAACGCGGTTCGCTGCTGTCGACGCGCAGGATCTCCTCGCCCGATGGAAGGGCGAACAGCGCCAGCGTGACGTCGATCGGGCGGGCGGTTCTGAACGAAACGATGACCTTCCCGCCACTGGGCGAGACATGGATGCCGAGGTTGTCCCGGTCCTCGGCGAGCAACAGCCGGGACTGCCCACCGGGCGTGACGTAGCGGACCGTCCCCCCGACGCGGATGACGAAGCCGCCGTGCGCTGGCCATACCGCCGGTTCCTCGTCGCGGTAGCGGTAGTCGAAGGCGCGCCAGCTGCGCCCCGTGCCCTCGTCGTACACCATCACGCGCCGGATTGGGAGGAAGCGTTCACGGCCAGCGTCCGCGTCCACCACGATCTCGTACCCGCCGTCCTCGGACCAGGCCAGGAGCGGGCCCGCCCACTCCGAAGGCGGGGGCGGGGCCGGAGGGTCGGGGGAGGGCCGTGGCGAGTCGAGAAGTCCGGCGCCGAACAGCGCCAGCGGTTCGGCGAGTTCGATGACGCCGACCGCCTCGACCGGGCCATTCCATACGGGACGCCCCTCGTAGATGAGGTTGCAGGACGGCGCCGAGTGGCCACACCCTCGCGTGTGCAGCCGCGCCGCATCCATTCGCAAGCGGTGCCATCCAGCCGGGGCGGGCCGCTCCGTCTCCCCCGATGCGATATCGAGGATGACGGGGGATCCCACCACGAGCGCATCTCCCGCGTCTTCCTCCCAGAGCGGGATCGCGCTGATGGGGATGTCGAGGCTGACGATGTATATCGTGGACGCGGCCACCGCGCCCTCTTCCGATGCGCGTTCCGTCGCCGCGGAGCAGCCGCTGGGCGTCTCATACCAGGCGTAGTGGTCGGGCGCGGCCCACCATCCCAGCCACTGCCAGCCGGGCTGGTAGGTGTCGTCGCGAAGCGCGATGAACCTGCCTTCCGGGGCCGTCACCGTTCGCACGGTCCGCCCGCTCTCCGTCTCGATCACGTCGAACCCCGGCCAGGTGATCCACGCCCACCTGCATCCCGCTCCGTGCGGCTGGATGGCGTGGCGGAAGTCGGGCGAGAGATCGCCGGCGTTGGGCGGGAGCAGGCGGAGCGCGCCGTCCAGCGTGAAGATGCCGGTCCGGCTTTCCCCCATCGGCGCATTGACCGCGACGGCGAGCCGGTCGCTGGCGGCATTCCAGCCCTCCAGTGAGAAGCCGCGCTCGGGCGCGTCCGGCAGCAGCATCGCCAGCTCCGTCCGGCTCTCGACACGCAGCAGCGTCTCGCCCGTGGCCACGTCGAGCACGGTGAGCGCGCCGTTCTCTTCCATGACCGCCACCTTCGCGCCGTCGGGCGAGACCTCGACCTGACGGATGTTCTCGCTTTCGAGCAGCGCCGCTTCGGCCCACCCCTCCAGCCTGATGCGGCGCACCTCTCGTTCTCCCCAGACGATGAGGCGCGCGCCCGCCGTCAGCACACCGTCCGGCGAGGCGGAGCGGTACGCGAACGCGCGCCAGTACCGGTCCGTGGCCGTATCGAGCACGTATACGTCCCGCGCCCGCCCGAAGCCGTCCTCGTCCGTCCAGGCCTCGCCCGATTCGACGGTGAAGACGGCCAGCGGCCCCGCGACGCTCGCATCGGGCAGCTGATCGCGGAACGCGACCAGCACGGTCACCGCGTCCGCGCGCTCGTAGCGCTGCCATTCGTGCGGCTCGTAGGCGCGCATGGCCAGCGGCTCGTTCACGGTGCGCCAGCGCTCGCCCCTGCCCTCGCGGCGCACGCTCAGGTGGAGCCGCGACGGGTCCGCCACGGAGCGCCAGACGACGGCCTCGACCACGACCTCGCCGAAACCCGTCACGGGGACGGTGAGGGATACGGCCTGGCTGCGGTGGAAGCGTCCCGACGCGCTCGTGGCGGACATATCCAGCGCCGCCGGATGCCGCCGCCACAGCCCGCCCGCCTCGCGCGCGCCCACGTACAGCTCGCCGCCGTCGAGCGCGCGCCACACCGTCACCTCCACGTCCCTGCCGAAGAAGGGCGTGCTGGCCGTGGCCGCGCCGCCTGCGAGCACGCCCGCCAGCATCGCCACGGCCAAGCCCAGCGCCGCCATCCATGCCCGCGTCATGCGGCCAGTGTAGCGGCGCGGCGGAGCGCCCCGCGCCCCTCAGGCCCCCGGCCAGCGCGCGCCCCAGCCCTCGTCCGGCTGCGATTGCGCGTAGGGCCAAGGTTCGCCGAAGCGCTCCAGCCAGGCCACCGCCTTCACCGGCTTGCGGCGCACGGGGCCGTGGCGGTCCAGCGGCCAGCCCACCGGAATCAGGCAGTACAGCTCGTTCGTGTCGGGGATGGCCAGCAGCTCGCGCAGCTCGTCGCCGCCGCGCATGGGCAGGTTGAACACGCTCGCGCCCAGCCCCAGCGCGCGCGCCGCCAGCAGCAGGTTCTGCACCGCCGGGAAGGTGCTGCCCCCCGGCGTCGAATGCCGCCCCTTCAGCCCCAGCACGGCGATGACGGCGGGGGCCTCGTGCAGATGCGCCACCAGGTGCCCGACGCTGCGCAGCGTGAGCCGCTGCGTGCGCGGCAGCGCGTCGATGCGCTCCGGATGGGCCGCCAGCTCGGGCTGGTAGCGCCGCCAGCCCTCCTCCGCCCAGCCTTGCAGCCGCGCCTTCGCCGCCGCATCCCGCACGATCACGAAGCGCCAGTCCTGCGCGTTCTGGCCGGAGGGCGCGCGGATGGCCGCGTCGAACAGCTGGAACAGCGTCTCGTCGGGCACGGGGTCGGGGCGGAAGCGGCGCAGCGCGCGCATGGAGTAGATGGTGGCGAACAGCCCCGGGTCGTCGCGCGCGCTCACGATGCGTCCTCCGCGCCGCCGCCCCAGACGCGGGCCACGGCCCCCGCGATCTTGCCATCCATGCGCGCGATGAGCTCGCGGTTGGCCTCGACCAGCGCCCGCTCGGCCTCCAGCTCGGCCACGATGGCGCGCTGCGTCTCCAGCGACGGCAGGGGGATGTTCAATTCGCAGAATCGCGACTTGGACAGTTCCTTGAAAGTTCCACCGCTGGCCCAAGCCTCCATCGTGGACACCTGCTTCGTTAGCGCGAGCGCAACGTACTCGGGCACGGCCCGATTCGAGTCCGTGACGACGATGTTCTTGAATCCCTGATTCGTTGCCAGCGGCACGCGATTGATGGCGATTCTGCCGATCGTCGCGCGAGTCGAAACGACGACGGAATTCTCCGGGATCAACTTGGCCGAGGACTCTTTCAATCCCGTCTCGCTGATCGTTCGCTGGGTTTCGTTGATCTCCGTGATGAAGTCCTGTTGCGGAAGATCCACGAGCGTGGCCCAGTACACGTCCCCGTTCCAGTACTCATCCACGCCGGAACGCGGAGTCCCGCCGCTTTCGACGCGAAAGAGACTCGCATCCCCAAGCGCGGCCAGCGGCCACGACGGGTCGATGGGGATGTGCGGACGGTAGTGCGCGACGACCGCGCGCGCCCCGTCGATCACGCGCTGGTATCCCTCGATTTCGGCCATGATCTCGCGCTGGACATCCAGCGGCGGCAGGGGGATCGGCACGCCTGCCAGGAATTTACGGGTGATTCCCTGAATTGTCGCTCCATTCGACGCCGAATCGAGATAATCAGCACGAGAGAGAAGGATCCTCGCCAGATAATCGTGATCCAAATCCGTTCCGCAATTGAAGACAGTAATATCCTGACTAGCTCCCATATCCTCAGTTGCAACACTCACAAGTCCAACACGCGTCCTCGTTCCAATCAGAACATCATTGGAGTGAACCTGAGGAGTCTTGCCAGAAAGATACCCTTCTCTTGTCAGAAAAGAACGAGCACAAGAGCGGTCTACCGTCAAGGCTTGAAGATCGGCGGCTGTAACAAAGGGAATATCTCCATCCCAATATTCATGGTTTCTCTTTGGTGGAGTACCGCCCGATTGGAATTCCCCAAGTTCTCCAAGCGGTACCATTGGCCAATCCGAGGTTCCCGTGCTGGTATCCCGATAGCGCTCGCCGTTCAGGTCGCAGTTCCCGTCCGTCGCGATGCGCTCGCGCGGCACCACCATGCCCAGCGCGGACTCCCAGCCTTCGACGGACTCGCCCGTGCGCAGGCGGCGCAGGTAGTCCACGATTTCGGCGCGCGCCTGCCCGAGCTGGCCGCCCTCGACGGGGCGGCGCTGGTCGCTCAGTTCGAAGCCGTCGTTGGCGATGCGCAGGAAGGCCACGCCGTCCGCGCGACGGGCGAGGGCGCGGTCGAGCAGGAGGATGGAGGTCTTGACGCCGGAGTACGGTTTGAAGACGCCCGCGGGCAGGGAGACGACGGCCACGAGGCACTCTTCGAGCAACATGCGGCGCAGCTGGCGGTAGGCCTTCTGATTCTGGAAGATGACGCCCTCGGGCACGATCACGCCCGCGCGCCCGGCGTGCGTGAGGTGCTCGGCGATGTAATCGACGAAAAGCACTTCGCTGCGCCTGGATGCAATCGAGAAGCGGTCGTGGGGACGGATGCCGCCCTTGGGCGTCATGAAGGGCGGATTGGCGAGGATGACGTCGGCGTGCTCGTTCCAGCGCTCCTCGCTGGTAAGGGTGTCGTATTCGTACACATGCGGGTCCATGAAATCGTGCAGGTAGAGGTTCACGAGGGAGAGGCGAACCCAGTCGGGCCAGATGTCGTAGCCCGTGAAGTTGGCGGCGATACGCTTGCGCTCGTCGGGCGTGAGCGTGCCCGTGCCATCCTCGCCCGTGGCGGCGGCCTGCATGTGCTTCCAGGCGGAGACGAGGAATCCTGCGGTGCCGCAGGCGGGGTCGAGCACGGTCTCGTGCTTCTTGGGGTCGATGATAGAAACGATGAAGTCGATGAGGTGGCGGGGCGTGCGGATTTGGCCAGCTTCTTTTTGCGTTCCCATGATGGAGAGCAGGTATTCATAGGCGTCGCCCAAGCGCTCGGAGTGGTCGTATTGAAAGTGGTCGATAATGTGCAGGAAATCACGCAGCGTGGGCGGGTCGCGGTAAGGCAGGTAAGCGTTATTGAAGATGCTGCGAAACAGGGCGGGGATTTTCGGATTCTGCGGCATGCGCTCGATGGCCTCGACGTAGCGGTTGAGGGTCTCGTGGCCGCCGAGGCCGGAGTGGAGCAGGACGGGCCAGCGGTAGCGCGCGAATTCGCCGGTGAAGAAGCTGCGTTCGCCGTCCATCTCCTCGGACAGGGCGTCCATGTCGTCCATGAACTTGTAGATGAGGGCGAAGGTGATCTGCTCGACCTGGCTCTTGGGGTCGGGCACCTTGCCCACGAGGATGTCGCGGGCGGTATCGATGCGGCGCCTGGTCTCCAGATCGAGCACGGCGTCCCCTCAGGCCGCGAAGCGGTCGGGCGAAACATAGTCCTTCACGTACTCGGGGACCAGCGCGCGGAAGATCCTGGGCACCGCGCGGAAGTCGGCCAGCGGGAAGGCGGGGTCGGTGGCCAGCTCCGCGAACGCGCGCCGGTCGATGATGTCGCGCACGCGGACGTCGCCGGCGTAGGCCTTGAAGAAGGCGCGGATGGCGCGCAGGGCCTTCGCGGGCGGCTCGTGGTCGGCCACGAAGGCGTCGAACTCCTCCTCCAGCAGCTGGTCCTTCGACTTGAATTCGGGGATGAGGCCGAAGACCTTTTCGAGGATTTCGCGCAGGGTGAGGCGGCGGTCCACGGCGACGGCGCGGCGCAGCTTCTCCAGCGTGAAGTAGTCCTCGGGCTTGCCGAACACCTCGTCGCGCACGTGCTCGATGGCGCGGTCCCACTGCCCGGCCCCGACCGCCCCGGCCACGGTTTCGTCGGCGCGCACGGCGTCGGCGAAGCGGTCGAAGAACAGCATGCGGTCGATCTTCATGCCCTCGGGGCCGACGGTCTCCTCCTCCATCGAGGCGATCTCGTCGTCGCCGAGGTGCGTGTAGTCGCCGAGGGGCGCGACGGGATCGGACGCCGCGCCCGCGCGTCCCGCCGCCGGGCGGGGCAGCGTGATCACCTCGTCGTAGTTGAACTCGTGCTCGAAGTACTCGCAGTTGCCGAAGAAATCGAAGAGCTTGAAGGCGGTCTTGCGCAGGTCGGCGTCGGTGGCGAAGTCGGGATCGCGCAGGTCGTCGTGGAAGTCGTGGAGGCGCGTGCCGCGGCCCTTGATCTGAATGAAGTCCGTGGGCGAGAAGATGGGGCGGAAGAGGCCGATGTTGAGGATGTCCGTGCAGTCGTAGCCGGTGGTCATCATGCCCACGGTCACGCACACGCGCGCCCTGCTCGTGCGGTACTCCGGCAGGACCGCGCTCGCGCCGAGCAGGCGGTTGTTGGCGAAGTCGATGGCGTGGCGCTGCGCGTCCGCCACGTTCGAGGTGACCTGCACGGCGAAATCGGAATGGTGGCGGCCCGGGAACATGCGGTCGGCCAGCTCGTTCAGCGTCTGCGTGAGCTCGGCGGCGTGCGCCTGGCTGACGGCGAAGACGATGGACTTGCCGATCTCGCCGCTGACGGGATCGCGCCGGGCGTGCTGGAGGAAGGCGCGGCAGAACGTCTCGTCGGTGGCGGGGGAGAGGAAGCGCTTGCCGAAGTCGCGCTGGTCGTAGGTCTCGGCGCGCTCCTCGCCGCTCTCCTCGTCGAAGGCGCGCACGGCGTAGCCCTCGTCGGAGAGGAGCTGCGTGGTGACGTCGGTGCGGGCGTCCACCACCACGGGGTTCACGAGGATGCCGTCGCGCACGCCGTCGAGCAGGGAGTAGCGGAAGGTGGGCTGGCCGCTCTCGCAGCCGAAGGTGCGGTAGGTGTCGAGCAGCAGGCGGCGCTCGGCCTCGCGGGGGTCGCCGGGCGCGGCCCCCGCGAAGCCCTTGAGGTAGTCGCGCGGCGTGGCCGTGAGGCCGAGCTTCCAGCCGGTGAAGTACTCGAACACGGCGCGCGCGTTGCCCCCGATGGAGCGATGCGCCTCGTCCGAGATCACGAGGTCGAAGTCGGTGGGCGAGAAGAGCCGCCGGTGTTTGTTGTCGAAGAGCAGCGCCTGCACGGTGCTGATCACGACGTCGGCCCCGCGCCAGCCGTCGCGCTGCTCCTTGTAGACGACCGTGCGGAAGTCGTTGTCCAGCAGGTCGCGGAACACGCGCTCCGCCTGCGTCTCCAGCTCCAGCCGGTCCACCAGGAAGAGCACGCGGCGGGCGTTGCCGGTGCGCAGGAAGAGCTTGATGACGGCGGCGGCGGTGAGCGTCTTGCCCGTGCCCGTGGCCATCTCGAAGAGGAAGCGGTCGGCGCCGTCGCGCGCGGCGCGCTGCAGGGCGTGGACGGCGCGCGTCTGGTAATCGCGCAGGAAGCGCAGGCCGCGCTCGCGCACGAACTCCGCGCGCTCGTCCTCGTTCCGCCACGCCGCCTCGGATGCGTAGCCGGGCCGCTGCGTGAGCGCGATGTAGTCCTCGCCGACCGGCTCGTCGGCCAGCTTCTCCCGGTCGGGCGGAGACTGGCGTTCGTACTCCAGCGCCGCGTCCGGCTTCGGGAAGGCGGTGATGATGTGGGGATTGCCGCGCTCCAGGTCCCAGAAGTAGTGCAGGGTTCCGTTGGAGAGGATGACGAAGCGGCAGTTCTGCGAGCGAGCGTACTTGCGGGCCTGCTCCTTGCCGGTCAGCGGGTTCAGCCGCTCCCGCTTGGCCTCCAGCACGATGAAGGGGCGTCCGCGCCCGTCCAGCAGCAGGAAATCGATGCGCCCGCGTTCCACATGCTCGAAGTCGTCGCCGAGCGCGTCGAGGTCGCCGGGCCGGACCTTGACGCCCACCTCGAGGCAAACGTTGGCGGGGCCGTCATCCTCGTCGAAGAAACGCCAGCCAGCCTCTTCCAGCAGGCGGTTGATGCGGATGCGCGCGGTGGCTTCGTTCACGGCGAGGGCCGGGGGAGCGCGGCTAGTCGCCGCTGAGGCCAAGGGCCGCCAGCCCCACGCCCAGCGCCGTCAACACCAGCAGCAGCACCACCGCGATCACGATCCAGGAGCCCTCGTTGCGCGACTCCGCCTCCGCGAACTGTTGCGGGCCGTCCGTCTCCTGCGGGTTCGGCGCGGCGGGCGCGGGCGGGGCCGTCTCCGACGCCAGCCCCGCGGAGGCCGCGTTGCCCGCCGACGGGGCGTGCGCGGCCAAGGCGGGGGTCGCCCCCGCCAGCGCGAGCGCGGTCACCAGCGCCAGCAGGCCCGCGAGGGGCGGGATGCGCGTCCGGATGCGTCCATGCACGGCGGGACGGAAGGTACGGAGCGCGCGCGGCAACGTCAAACCGCCCGCCGCGAGCGTCCCCCGCGGGGGGCGTAGCGCTCGTTGAATTCGCGTTCGCTGGGGCGCGCGCCGCGCCGCCGCTCGCTCACGGCCAGCTCCATGCGCGAGAGCTGGGCCAGCCCCTTGCGCGTGTCGCTGGCCACGCGCGCCTTGTCTTGCCGCTTCAGGCGCTGGCGGAAGAGCCAGTAGACGAACGCCTCCCATTCGCCGAGCGTGGCCGTCTCGCGCAGGGCCGCACCCGTCTGCTCGTAGTAGGCCGCGCGCAGCTCGTCGCGGCCCGCGCCGTAGACGCGCCGGAACATGGCGTCGTGGATGCGCGGGCCGTCGCCCCAGGGGCTGGCGCGGTTCTCCTTGTGAATCTCCTCCTCCACGCCCAGCTGCAGGGCCTGTTCCACCAGCACGCCGTAGACGTAGTTGAGGTGGGCGCTGTACTTGGCCGCGCCGAGGCGGGCGGCGAACTCCTCGTCGTCGAGGTCGAGCGGCCAGCGCCCGCCGAAGAGGAGCGCCTCCACCTCGTGGGGCGGGGCCAGCGCGGGGGCTTCGTCGAGCAGGCGCTCGGCCAGCAGCAGCCAGTCGAAGGCCTCGCCCGCGATGAGGTAGGCGTAGGTGCGTCCGTCGCGCGTTTCGGAGGGCGCGCGCCAGCGCCCGATGGCGTCGAGCAGGGCCTCGAACCAGTGCGCGCCGCCGCGCACGTCCTCGTGGAGGCGCGCGATCACGTCGTCGCGGGCGAGGCCCCCGTCGACGCCGTCGTCTGTCGGCGCTTCCGTCTCGACGCTCTCGGTCGCGGACATGCGCGCCCATGATAACAGGTGTCCGCGTTTTCGGAAGGGGCTTACGCGGGAACGGGCGCCAGGCGGGGCGTGCGCTGGCCGCCCTCGCGCACGAGCTGCTCGTTCCCGGCCGTCCAGGTTCCCGTTTCGAGCACGCGCAAGGGCCGCTTGAACCGCAGCGCGCGCCGCCCCGCGTCCAGCGTGCCGCCACGCTCGCCCGCCTCGATCAGGGACATCGTTTCGGAGAGGAGCACGATCGTCCCGTTCCGCTGCATCGCCTGCCCGACGCGCCAGAGCGCCGAGGGGCGGAACTCGGAGAGCACGAGGAGCCGCCCGTCCGCGATCGCCGGTTCCAGCCAGCGCGCCGTCCAGCGCTCCCAGCCCTCGGCGAGGACGCCAATGGCGGCGCCGCCGGCGTCGAGCGCGGCCCGCATCGCCTCCCGATCGACGCCACGCGCCATACCCGTGACCAGCACCGTGTCCGCCTCGGCAGCCTGCCTTCCGAAGTCGGCGGCCACGCGCAGCCCTTCCGCGCTGGCGTCCCGCGAACCGCAAAGCCCGACGGCCCGCCGCCGGAGCAGGCCAGCATTCCCCCGATGCCACAGGACCGGCGGGGCCGCCTTCACGGCGCGCAGCGCATCGGGGTAGTCGGGCGCGGTGTAGGTCAGCGGCGCGAAGGGCAGGGAGTCGTCCGGCACGGGCGGCGGGCTGGACACGCTCAGCTCGCGCAGTTCCGCCATGGGGAGCGTGTCGTGCAGCTCGCGCCAGTCGCGCGCGGTGCGCAGCGCAAGGGCGGGCGCCCCCGTGTCCCAGAGCACACGCGGCTCGTTGACGGAAAGCTGATTGCTCATGGCTGCCCCCTTCACGCCCGATGGTGGGTATTCAGACTCTTCGTCACGGGCATCGCAAGGATACGCTCTGCGCCGAGCGTCCGGCACTGGCGAGTGATCTCGCGAATTGTCCCGCCCGATCCATAGAGGTCGTCAACGATGAGCACGCTACCCGAAAGGGCGTCGGCTTGGATACTGATCGTATCCTTCCTGCGTTCACACAATTTCTCGAATTTTTCTCCTTGGTTGAAAGCATCCTGTTGACTCGAAATCATTCCATTCTCTTCCGTATCAAGAACAAGAACGTTCATCCAGTACCCCAGAGTATGAGCCAGCCATCCTGCGAATTCAATACTGGAAGGAGGGGAAGCAATATATTTAACGTTCTTCATCTCACAATGCGCTCGTATCACCTTGTACATGGTGTTCGCCAAAGTGACAGCTGCGTTGCGATCAGGAATTTCTCGTTTGGCGGAATTCCTGAGCTGGCCGATCTTCGTCGCGCTGGTCGGCGAGCTGCCGGAATTGGGGTCCATATGCCAATCCAGCGCGAGGCAGATATCGGGACACTCTTCGATATCGTCCGCATGGACGACGTGGACGATATGAAGAGCGTCCATCACGGTGCGCACCCGCTTCTCTTGGGTCATATCCAGCCCCTTGATCGAAGCGTAGCGATGTTCTCCCTCGACGACCCCGATTTCGACTTCGGTGTCGAACGCACGGCTGAACGACTGCGCGAACCGCCCAGCCTGTTCAGGCCTGTAGGGAGGCTCGCTGTGGAATGCGACGTAGAGCCCGTCCGCGTCCGGGCGAATCTCGACACCCTGCGGCCTGATGGTGTACGGCCATTCACGCATCGGGAACAAGTGTACGCCCGTGCCGCGTTATGCGCCAGCGTCCGCGCTGCTATGCTGCGCGCGCATGGATGCCATCATCGGGCACGAGGGCGCGCGACGGGCGCTGCGCGGCATCGCGGGCATGGACGAGCCGCCCCACGCCCTGCTGCTCGCCGGCCCCGCGCGCACGGGCCGCACGCTGCTCGCGCTGGAGCTGGCCCGCCTGCTCAACTGCGAGCGCGAGGCCCTCGACGAACGGCCCTGCGGCGAGTGCCGCGCCTGCCGCCTCATCGGCGAGCGCGCCCACCCCGACGTGCTCCACCTGGAGCCGGGCGACGCCTTCTGCCGCGGCGGGGGCGGCCACCAGCCCCATCCGGGGTCGCGCGACATCCGCATCTGCCAGGTGCGCGGCCTCATCGAGTCCGTCTCGCGCTACCCCTTCGAGGGGCGCTGCCGCGTGATCGTGATCGAGCCCGCCGAGCGCATGGGGCTGGAGGCGGCGAACACGCTGCTGAAGACGCTGGAGGAGCCGCCGCCGTCCACCGTGCTCGCGCTCGTCAGCGCCGCGCCCGACGCGCTGCTCGAAACCATCCGCAGCCGCTGCCGGCTGCTGCCCGTGCCGCTCGTGCCCGACGAGACCATCGCGGCGGGGCTGCGCGAGCGGGGCTTCCCCGACGACGTGGCCGAACGCGCCGCCGCCGAGAGTCGCCGCCGTCCCGCCGACGCCCTCGCCTTCGCCGAGCAGCCCGACCTCATGGACGACCGCGGCCGCCTGCTGGAACGCTGCGCCGAGGTGGCGGCGGGCAGCGCCGTCGGGCGCATGACCTACGCGGGCGACCTCGCCGAGCGCTGGCGGCGCGACCGCGAGCCCGTGCTGGCCGAGCTCGACTGCTGGGAGACGTTCTGGGAGGCGCGCCTGCGCGAGGACGCGGGGGCCCCGGGCGAACGCGCGCGCGAGGCGCTCGCCGCCCTGCGCGCGGTGGCCGCGGCGCGCGCCGATCTGGAGGCGCAGGTGGTGGCGCGCATGGCCATCGAGCTCATGCTCCTGCGCTTCCCCGACGTTACACTGGCCGCGGCGGGGGGCCGTGATCCCGCCGCCGACGGGAGCGAACCCGCGCCATGACGGATCCGCGCCAGGACGTGGCCGGCCTGCGCTTCGGCGCCGCCGGGCCCATTGAGTACTTCCACGCCGCCGGCATGAGGCTGGAGGTGGGCGAATCGGTGGTCGTGCAGACCAGCCGCGGCCCCGAACTGGCGCGCGTCGTCATCGCCCCCGACCAGGTGGTCGTGAACGAGCTGGGCGAGGAGCGTCTGCGCCCCATCCTGCGGCTCGCCGCCGAGGACGACCTGCGCCGCGCGGACGAGCTGGCCGAACGCGCCCGCGACCTGCTGCCGGAGGCGCGCGCGCTGGCGGACGAGACGGGGCTGCGGGGCCGCGTCGAGCGCGCCGAATTCACGCTCGACGGCGAGCGCCTCACCTTCCTCGCGGGGGGCGAGGGCGGCGACGGCGAGCGCGAGTTCACGCGCCGCGCGGGACGCCGCTGGGGGGCGCGCGCCGCCGTGCGCCGCATCGGCGCGCGCGAACGCGCCCGTCTCGCCGGCGGCTACGGCATCTGCGGGCGCGAACTCTGCTGCTCCAGTTGGCTCACCGCCTTCCCCGCCGTCTCCATCCGTCTGGCCAAGGACCAGGAACTGTCGCTCAACTCCGAGAAGATCAGCGGCCTCTGCGGGCGCCTCCTCTGCTGCCTCTCCTACGAGGAGGAGGGCTACAAGGAGATGCGGCGCTCACTGCCCCGCCTGGGCCAGCGCTGCAGCACGCCCACGGGCGAGGGCAAGGTCGTCGCCCTCAACGTCCTGCGCCGTCGCGTCACCCTCAACGTCGGCGGCCAGCGCGTGGAGGTGGGCGAGCGCGACCTGGGGCTGGTGGTGCGCTGGGACCCCTCCAGCCGCGGGGCCGAGCCGCCCCCCGCCATCACGCGCGAGGAAGCGGTCGCGCAGGGCCTGATCGAGCCGGACGAACCCGCCACGCCCGAGGCGGAGGCCGCCGACGCCATGCCCGAGGCCGCGCCCATCGCGCTCGGCGGCGAGGGCGAACGCGCGCGCTCCACGCGGCGGCGGCGCGGACGCTCGCGCACTGGCGGCGGCGAGGGATCGGCGAACGCGAGGGTCTACCGCCGCCCGCCGGGGGACCGCCCCGCTGGCGGCGCGGGCGAACCGAAGGCGGCGGGAGATGGCGCGGGCGCGGAAGGGAAGCCGCGCCGTCGCAGGCGTCGTCGCAGGCGGGGGCGTGGCGGCGGCGGCACGGGCGATGCGCCCCCGTCGGCGTAGCCGTCCGCGATCACTCCGGCCGCTTGCGCATGATGACGGCGCCGCCGTACTGCGTCAGGGCGAGCGCCCGCAACCACGGGCTGGTCTGGATGCGCGGCAGCAGGAAGGCGCGCAGGCGGCGGCGCAGCGCACTCCTCGACCATCCCGGATCCTCCGTCCGGATCAGGTCGATGGGGGAGTAGAACGTGGCGAACCCGGCGCTCCGCCCCAGCGCGCACAGTTCGGCATGGGACCACCAGTGGACCGCAGGGCGGGCCGTATAGCGCGCGAGCCCCGGCTCGTAGTGGAGATGCTGGAAGACGAAGCATTCCCGCACGATGCGCGGCAGCCAGTTGTAGAACGGAACGGTGAACTCGCGACCGGAGCCCGTCGGCGAGAAATGGTAGCGGTTCTGCGTTTCCACCCAGGCGATGCCGCCCGGACGCAGCACGCGGAACATCTCGGCCGCGCTCCGTTCCGCGGAATCGACGTGCTCCAGCACGTCCGCGCACACGACGACGTCCTGTGAGGCGTCGGCGAGGGGGAGGCGCTCCGCCGCTCCGGCCAGCACGAGCCCGTCCGTCCCCACGTAGTCCGCCGCCGCCCGCGCGAACGACGGCTCCGCCTCGACGCCGGTCGCGGCGTAGCCCCGCTGCGCGAGGGCGCGCATCGCCCCCGGCGCGGGCCCGCAGCCCAGCACCAGCACGTCCCGCACGCCGCCGAGGTCGATCAGCCGCCCCAGGCAGGCGAGCACGCGCTCCGTGCGCCACGACTCGTCGCCGCGCTCCGCCAGCCGCGCCAGATAGCGCTCGTGCGCCAGCCGCTCGATGTCGGGGTGCCCCTCCGACAGCAGCCGGTCGCGATACAGGCGTCGCCTCGCCGCGGGACGCATGGCCGCCATCCTACAATCCCGCCCGTTGCGTTCGCGCGGCGCGCTCCGTAGCGTGCGCGGTCCACGAGGAGGGCGCGATGCGGGAGTTCACGGGCAAGGTGGCCGTCGTCACCGGCGGCGCCAGCGGCATCGGCCTGGCCATGGCCCGCCGCTTCGCCGCCGAGGGCATGAAGATCGCCCTCGCCGACATCGAACGGGGCGCGCTGGAGGCCGCCGCCGAACGCCTGCGCGCGGACGGCGCGGAAACGCTGGCCGTGCCCACCGACGCGGGCGACGCCGCCTCCATGGACGCCCTCGCCGCGCGCGTGCTCGACCACTTCGGGACCGTCCACGTCGTCTGCAACAACGCGGGCGTGGGCATCCGCGGACGCATGTGGGAGCTGGGCGTGAACGACTGGGAGTTCGTGCTGCGGGTCAACCTGTGGGGCGTCATCCACGGCGTGCGCGTCTTCACCCCCCATCTCGTCGAGCGCGACGAGGGCCACATCGTCAACACCGCCTCCATGGCCGGGCTCGTCTCCGTGGCCGGCGTCGGCCCCTACAACGTGAGCAAGCACGGGGCCGTCACCCTCTCCGAGACGCTCTCCGCCGAGCTGCGCGACGCGGGCTCGCAGGTGCGTGTCTCCGTCCTCTGCCCGGGCATCGTGTCGACGAACCTGCGCGATTCCGAGCGCAACCGTCCCGCCGCCCTGCGCGCGCTGGACGCGGAGGCCGTGCGCGCCCGCGCCGAGCGCACGCCCGGCTTCAGCGCGCCGGGGGCCATGCCCGCCATCGAGCCGGAGCTGGCGGCGGAGCACGTGCTGGAGGCCATCCGCGAGGAGCGCTTCTACGTCCTCACGCACGAGGACCACGAGGGCGCCATCGCGCGCCGCATGGAGGCCATCCTGAACGACGGCCAGCCGGACATCGTGCGCTCGACGGTGTTCGCGGGGGCGGGCCGCCCCGCGCGCTAGCGGTCGGCGCGACGCTCCGTGCGCTCGCCCGTGTCCGTGAAGACGACGCGCGTGCGCTTCCCGCCGTGGATCTGCGGCTCGGCGGCGAGCTTGCGGCGCAGCGTCTCCAGCGGCCCGCCGTCCGCGCACAGCGACTCCGGCAGCCCCAGCACGTCCACCAGCAGCGCGCGGTCCAGCGCGGCGCGCGCGGCGTCCTCGTCGATCTGGTCGAAGGGCAGGAAGCGCTCGTTCCGCAGCGACTCGAACGCCGCCCGCGCCCGCTCATGCTGCTCCGCCGAAAGCGTGCGCACGTCCAGCGTGGGGATGCGCGGGATGCCCGTCACGGTCGTGCTGCCGCGCCCGGACTGCGTCTTGTTCGCCGTCCACCAATGCAGCAGGAGGCCGAGCGTGGAGTTGGACCACAGGGCGAAGGCGTACTCGTGGTCGGGGTTCTCGAAGATGACGGACGGCCATGCGCGCCCGCCGATACAGGGCCGCTCGGTCATCGCCACGACGAGGGACTGCGAGTTGAACCGCAGGTCGCGGTTGTAGTGGGCGCGCGTGGCGGTGGACTGGATGCGCACGGCCTTCTCGTTCACGGCCTGCTGGTCGAAGCGCGCATCGACGGACTTGATCTGGCCTTCCGCATCGGACTCGACGACGAGTCGGCGCTCCTTCTTCGCATCGTGCGCCCAGAGCATGGGGTAGGACGGCGCGCCGCTGGTGATCTTGCGGCGCTCGAAGGGTCCGCGAACGGTTCCGTCGCGCTCGTCGCTGTCGATGTCGCGGTCGATAGGTCCGCGCTCCGCGACTTCACCGATCAAGGCGATGCGGATTTCCGTGTGCGCGGTGGTCGCCTGCCCGATGTTCGCCAGCCGCCCATGTGCCAGGCGGTACGCGACCTGCGCCAGTTCGACGTCCGCCACGCCGACCAGCGGCCACGGGCCATCGTCCGGGAGCGGGCAGTTCAGCAGGTGTCCGAGGTACTCGTCGCCGAGCATGATGGGCGTGGTTCCCAGCGGCCCGTCGTCGAGGCGCCGAATGCCGTTCCCGATGGCGGCCTGGATGGCGTGGGCGATGAGTTCGCCCTGCAGGGGAGAGGCGGGCCGTTTGCCGAGGACGGCGAACGTCCCCCGGGGGCGCTCTTCCGGTTCCGGGGCGCGCGTCGCCGAGAGCAGGCACTCGGCGATGCCGGTGTCGATCGAGAAGGACGGATCGCGGGGCCCGGCGCCCGCGACGGTCACGGCGATCAGGTCGCGGTAGCCGTCCCGCCAGCGCCGCCGCGTGGCGTCCCACGACTTGCCGCTGAGCGCGGAAAGGGGCAGCACCTCGGCCAGGTTGCCGTCCGGGCGCAGCTTGCGGTGCGCCAGTTCCGAGAAGAAGGACGCGATCCCGGCGTTCCCGTCGGCGGGCGATCCCCTCGCGAGCCGCTTCTCCCGCGCGGCCATCGCCGCCTGCGTTTCGGGGCTGGTTTCGAAGGCGGCGTAGGCGGGCATGGGCACGTCGGCGCGGGACGATTCGTGGTTGGTGTTGCGCGTGAAGGGCGGGTTCATGATCACGAGGTCGAACTTGCCGTGGCCGACGTGGTTCACGATGTCGCGCACGTCCTCCGCTCCCCGCGCGCCGGATGTGCGGGCCACCGCCCGTTCGATGAGTTGGGGCTGGGTTTCCGCCGCCAGCAGCTCCAGGGAGCCGATGGCCACGTTGCCGTTGTCCGTATCCCCGTAGTCCATGGTGAGCAGCCGTTCGCCGTCGAAGGGCGCGTCGGGGTGCGCGCCGGCCAGCATCGTCGCCGTCAGGTGGACGGCGACGGGGAGCACGTCGAGCCCGAAGATGCCGTCCTCCATCATGGGGCCGTGGAGGGCCTTCGCGTTTCCGCCGTGCAGCTCGTGGAGCAGCGACAGCCGCGAGTAGGCGGCGGACAGGAGCGTGCCCGTGCCGCAGGCGAAATCGCCGATCTGGACGCTCGCCAGCGTTTCCGCGTCCCCCCAGTCGGAGCCGCCGGGCGGGCGGGTAGTGGGAAGCGCCAGCCCCGCCAGCAGGGCCGCCGCCTCCGGGCGCGTGTAGTAGGTGGCGAGGAACGCGCGGTCCGCGATGAGCCGCTGCAGCACCGTTCCCGTGAGGTCGTGCGAGCGCATGAAGCCGCTCTGCGTGAGCGTGATGCTGGCGCGGCGCAGCGCGCCCATGATGGAGCCGGTGCTCCGCATGGGGATGTTCGTGATCCTGGCGTCGAGCAGATCCCTGGCGACCGTGAAGACGGGCCAGTAGTTCCGGTCGAGGATGGTCTTCCATTCGCTCAGCAGCTCGATGCGGTCGAGGGCGTCCTCGTCCCAGAAATGGTCGAGACCCTGAACGGGACGCTCGCGGCCGCTCCTGCGGTCGATCACCCGGTAGCGGCATTCGGCCAGCGTCTCGTGGAAGGCGAGGGCGTTGAGCAGCACGGTCATGGCCATGCGGCGCGTCTGCCCGTCGCGGTCGTCGGTCTGGCCGAGCACGCCCGCGAGCGCGTCGCCGTGTTCGCTTTCGAAGGGGAAGGAGAATCGCCTGGCGGCGTTGTCCACGGCGTCCGAGAAGGCGCTCGCCAGCTTTTCAATGCGCGGCGGCGGGAGCGCGGCCCGGCGAACCAGCATGGCCAGCTCGACCACGCCGCCGCGCAGCCAGCCCGATTCGGGCAGCCGCTCGCGCTCCCGCGCGTCGTCGCCCGTGTGGAGCGCGTATTCGAGCGCGTCCGTCGCGCGGATGGCCTTCCGCAGTTCCTCTCCGCTCAACCGCTGGAACTCCGGCGGGTAGACCAGCGCGATGGCGGTCCCGATGGCGTGCGCGCCGTCTGCGGGCCGCCGTCCCAGCCGCGCGCTGGCGTCGCGTTCGGCGCTGGCGTGGTTCTCACGCTCGGCCTCGATGACGACGGGCCAGCCGGACTCGTCCAGCACGAGGATGTCGGCGCGCCCGCCGCCTTCCAGCGCGCCATTGCGCTCGTCGAGCACGGTCCAGCCGCGGCGCATCCCGGCCAGCACCTCGCCGAGGGCCACGTTGATGGACTGCTCGTTCGTGCCCGGGCTGGTCACGCGCGCAGTCTACCCCGCTCGCTGCCCACGCGCGGCTTCGCGGGCCAGGGCCGCGAGGGCGTCGGTGGCCAGCGCGTGCGTGCCCGCGGGCGCGGCCAGACGCGCGCTCGTGCCGATGGCCTCGGCGGCGCGGCCCACGTGCCAGCCGTCGGCGGCGAAGAACGGGACGACCGTGGCCGCGCGCCCGTCCGCCAGCATGGGGATGGCGTCCGCGCCCGGCTGCTGGTCGGTGAAGACGGCATCCACGCGCGCGAAGCGGCCCGTCGCGCGCATGCGCCCGACCTGCGCGCGCACGGCGCGGGCCGAACGCGGGTCGCGCGGGTGGCCGTGGCCGAGGACGAACACGGCGCCGTCCGCCGCCGCTCCCGCCTCCAGCGCGCGCGCCGCCGCCGCCTCCGCCAGCAGGGGGTGCGCGCCCAGCGGGCGGGCCAGCCGCAGCGTGCGCCCGTCGCGCCGCGTGACCGGCCCATCCAGCCCCAGTTCGGCGGGCACGATTTCGTTCACGAAGAAGCCCTCGGCCATGAAGGCGGGCACGACGACCACCTCGTCCGCGCGGCAGCCGTCGAGGGCGCGCGCGAGGGGCGGCTCCTCCTTCCAGAAGCCGGTGAGCGTCTCGCCGAACCCGCCCAAGGCGGCCAGCCGCCGCGCGTGGGCGCGCACGGCCTCGCCGGAGCGGGGATCCAGCCGCGAGCCGTGCGCGGCGAGGAGCAGCGCCCGCCGCCCGCCGCTCACGATGCGCCGAGGGCCTCGACGACGGCGCGCACGAGGCCGTCGAGCGAGGGCGTGGCGGCCTCGCGGTCCACGCGCCCGAAGCAGTCGCGCACGGCGGCGGAGGTGCGCGGGCCGATGCTGACGAGCGCGCCGCGCGGGGCGGGGGCGTCCGCGCCGAGGGCCAGCCGCAGGGCGCGCGCCGAGGAGCTGCTGGCGAAGATGACGGCCTCCGCCTCGCCCAGCTCCGCCAGCCGCGCGGGGTCGAGCGGCGCGGGGCGGTTCTCGTAGGCGGTCACGGCGCGCACGGCCAGCCCGCGCGCCGCCAGCGCCTCCGCCAGGTCGGGCTCGGCCAGCGCCGACTGGAAGAGGGCGACGGCCTCGCCCGGCGCGGCGGGCAGGCGCGCGAGGGCGGTGGCGGTGGCGCTGGCGGGCACGAAGTCGGCGCGCAGCCCGCGTTCGGCGAGGGCGGCGGCGGTGGCCTCGCCGATGGCGGCCAGGCGGCGTCCGGCGAGGGCGCGCGCGTCCAGCCCTTGCGCCGCCAGCGCCTCCAGCGCCGCCGCCACGCCGTTGCCGCTGGTGAAGACCCACCACGCGGCGGGCGCGTCCACGGCCTCGCGCAGGACCGCGGCGGGCGCGGGGCGCAGCTCGATGGCGGGGGCCTCGACCACCAGCGCGCCCGCCGCCTCCAGCCGTTCGGAGAGGGCGCTGGCCTGCGCGCGCGCGCGCGTCACCGCCACGCGCCTGCCCGCGAGGGGGCCGGGCTCGAACCAGGCCAGCTCCCCCGCCAGCGCCGCCACCTCCCCCACCACCGTGACCAGCGGCGCCGTCAGCCCCGCTTCGGCCACGCGCGCGACGATGTCGCCCAGCGTACCGCGCACCGTGCGCTGGTCGGCGCGCGTGCCCCAGCGCACGGCGGCGGCGGGCGTCTCCGGCGCGCGGCCCTCGGCCAGCAGCCGTTCGGCGCATTCGCCCAGCGTGGCCGCGCCCATGAGCAGCACGAGCGTGTCCACCGCCGCCGCCGCGCGCCAGTTGGCCCCGCCCGCGCGCGCGTCGCGCCCGTTCAGCACCAGGAAGGCGCGGCTGGTCCCGCGATGCGTGAGGGGGATGCCCGCGCTGGCGGGCGCGGCCAGGGCCGAGCTGACGCCGGGCACGACCGCGCAGGGCACGCCCGCCGCGCGGCAGGCGCGCAGCTCCTCGCCGCCGCGCCCGAAGACGAAGGGGTCGCCGCCCTTCAGCCGCACGACGCGCCCGCCCGCCCGCGCCCGCGCGATCAGCAGCGCCTCGATGTCGCGCTGGGACATGGCGTGCGCCCCCGCGCGCTTGCCCGCGTCGACCAGCTCGGCGGCGGCGGGGGCCTCGCGCAGCAGGGCGCGCGGCGCGAGCGCGTCGTGCACCACCACGTCGGCGCGGCGCAGGGCCGCCAGCCCCGCGCGCGTGATCAGGCCCGGATCGCCCGGACCCGCTCCCACCAGCCAGACGCCGCCGTTCACCGCGCCCGTATGGTAGGCCACGCGCACGGGGCGCGCGCCGGCCGCCCGCGTCTGGTATCGTGCGCGCCATGCCCGCCACCAATTCCGCTACCCCCCCCCCCCCCCCCCCCGTTATGGTAAGCATGTCGCACTCGCGGCCCTCATCGCCATCGTGGCGCTGCTCATCCTCACGCTGGCCGGCTCCGATGGGGCCGTGGCGCAGACGCCCGACGACGACCGCGCCGGGGCCCCTCCGGCGCTGAGCGCACTCGCGGCGACGGGCGAGGGCCGCGCGATGTATCCGCCGTTCGACCCCGGCACGCATCACTACGCCGTGGGGTGCGACGGGGGCGCGCTCGCGCTCTCCCTTGCCGCCGCCGACGGCACGCGGATGGCGGTCAACGGCATCCGTCTGCCGGATCGGAACGCCGTGATCGAGGTGACGGGGCTGTCGGGGGACAGCGACATTGTCATCGACCTCGACAATGACGCGGGCGGAAGCGCCGCCTACACCGTTTACTGCCTGCCGGAGGATTTCCCCACCATCACCGCGCGGAAGTCGCCCAAGGCATCGGACATCCTGTTGGCTGTCACGGTGATCGGAACGGAACAGCGCTACGCCGTGATTCTCGATACCAACGGCGTTCCGCGATTTCACTACGGCAACACGAACATTCAGCGCTTCCAGTACCATCCGAATGGGCTCTATCCGTATTCGTACTTCCAGAGAGCCGACCGAATCCCCACGTTCAGGGAAAACACACTCCAGAGCTACATGGCTGTGGTGCTTGATTGGGATTTCCGCGCAGTGGACATGATACGGGTCATCCCACCGCTCACACACACCGGCCTTCACGCCTTCATCATCAAACCAAACGGCAACTACGTCTTCATGGCCTACGAGCCCGCCCGGCGCGACATGAGCGCCTACACTGATACGGACGGCAACCCCTACAGTACAACCGAGGGAACGAGAGACTCGGCCATTCAGGAGATCACACCCGAAGGGGAACAGGTCTTTCTTTGGAACTCCTGGGATCACATGGCCATTGAGGACTGCATCGGACATCGCTTCCCGGACGACTACGCGCACATCAACTCGCTGGAGATCGTGGACGGGGACATCATCGCCTCCTTCCGCGGGTGCTCGCAGGTGCTGCGTATCGACGGGACGAGCGGGGAAATCGTCTGGCTGCTGGGCAAGAGCAACCGCGACGACGCGGACTGGATCCTCAGCGGCGCGCCCGCCCCACTGAAAATCGTGGACGACCCGTACGGGGAGTTTTGCGGCCAGCACTCCGCACGGCTGCGGCCGAACGGGAACCTCGTCCTCTTCGACAACGGCGCGGTGTGCCAGGTCGACCCCGCAACCGGAACCACCACCCGCGAGAGCGACGTATTCAGCAGGGTGGTGGAATACTCCCTCGATCCCGAAAACGGACGGGCCACGTTCCTGCGCCATCATTCGCTGCACGGAACCTTCGACCATCTCGGCCGCGTGCAGGGCCATGTCGAACTGCTGGACAACGGAAACTGGCTGATTGGCTGGGGATCATGGTGGAGCCGCGACGACAGTCCCGCCCCCCCGTTCTCCCCCGACGTATCGATCAGCGAATTGGATCCGCTGACGGGCGAGGAGCTGCTCGCCATCGTGATCGCCAATGAGACCCGCGTGCTCCGAACATCCGCCTACGCCGTACCCCTGGACGCCCTCGCCTGGCAACCCGTCTTCCACCTTCTGGACCTCGAGCCGGGGTGGAACCGCATCGTCTGGCGTGGTCGCGACGGCATTCCCCTCAACCCCATCGAACAAGGAGGGGCATTGCCGGAAACCATACCGGGGGGATCGATCAGCGCCATCCATGCTTGGGATACGGAAGCGCGATCCTGGCTCAGCTTCTTCCCCGATTCGCCAGCGCCACTCGCCACGAACACGCGCGCCACGCTCAGCGCGGGCCAGCGCTACTGGGTCGCCGTCCGCGCCGAGTAGCGAGGGGGCAAACCCGGCCGTCGCCGATGCGGATGCCGTCTTCGTGGCGGCGCGCTACGCGACGGATGCGAACGCTGTAGGGTTCGGGGCGCTACCGGAGGCTTGCCATGCGGCCCGAACCGTTTACCGTCGCCGTCCCCGACGAGGCCATCGCCGACCTGCACGCGCGCCTCGACCGCTCCCGCCTGCCCGCCGACTTCGCCAACGAGGACTGGCGCTTCGGCATGAACCGCGAATACCTCGAATCGTTCCTCCACTCCTGGCGCCACGAGTACGACTGGCGCGAGACGGAGGCGCGCATCAACGCCTTCGCCAACTACCAGGTGGAGTTCGAGGGCGTGCCCGTGCACTTCATCCACGAGCGCGGCAAGGGGCCGAACCCCATGCCCCTCGTGCTCACGCACGGCTGGCCCTGGACCTTCTGGGACTACGCCGAGACGATCGGACCGCTGACCGACCCGGCGGCGCACGGGGGCGATCCCGCCGACGCCTTCGACGTGGTCGTGCCCTCGCTGCCGGGCTTCGGCTTCTCCACGCCGCTGCGCGTGGACGGCCTGCGGACGAGCGTGGCGGTGGACCTGTGGGCGCGGCTGATGACGGACGTGCTGGGCTACGAGCGCTTCGCGGCGGGCGGCGGCGACTTCGGGGCGATGGTGTCGAGCGGGCTGGCGGCGCACTACCCGCAGCGCATGCGCGGCGTCTACCTGACGCTGCCGTCGCTGCCGGCCATGTCCGCGCCCGCGGAGCCGCCGGAGCCGGGCAGCACGCGGCAGCTGGTGGGCACGCTCAGCGGTCCGGCCGCGCGCACGCCGCGCGAGGCCTTCGCGCCGGAGGAGCGGCATCGCCATGACCTGATGGAGCGGCGCTGGACGACGGCGCTGGCGCACATCGCGACGCACACGACGGACCCGCAGACGCTGGCCTTCGCGCTGCACGATTCGCCCGCCGGGCTGGCGGCCTGGCTGGTGGAGCGCCGCCGCAACTGGAGCGACAACGAGGGGGACGTGGAGCAGGCGTTTTCGCGGCGCTTCCTGCTGGACACGGTGAGCATCTACTGGTTCACGGAGAGCTTCGTGACGACGGCGCGCTGGTACTGGCACACGTTCCGCACGCCGCCGCAGGCCCCGCCGGACCCGGAGGCGGCGCGGCGCGTGCCCTTCGCGCTGCCGGTCTATCCGAAGGAGATGGTGTTCGTGCCGCGGGCGGCGGCGGAGGCGGCGGTGAACGTGGCGCACTGGCGGGAGCATCCGCGGGGCGGCCATTTCGCGCCGTCGGAGGAGCCGTATCTGTTCGTGGAGGACGTGCGCGCCTTCTTCCGCACGTTGCGCTGAGGGCTACGGCTACAGGCCAAGCGCGCGGGCCGGCCTGGTTCCGGGCCCGCTGGCTCTTCGAGCCGGGCGTCATCCATCGCGGCTGGCTCGCCTCCGCCGATGACGCCTGACGCGCCGCCTCACGGCGCCCAGATGCTTCTCCGCACGTCTTCCCGAAAGCAGAAGGCCACGGCGCGCGCATGTACCACGGCGAGGACCGCGCCGGCGGCGATGGCCAGCCACACGCCGATGCCGATGCGCGCGTTCCCGGCGTCGATGCCCGCCATGACCGCCTCCACGATGCGCCGGTCGATTTCGCCCTCCATGGCGCGCCAGCCGACGATGGCCTGGACCAGCAGGCTGACCGAGACCAGCATCCCGCCGAGGGTGGTGAGCGGCAGCCTGCGGGGCGTGAACGCCGACGTCGCCTGGATCACGACGGCGACCGACGCCACCACCGCGTTGTAGAGCAGCAGGCCCCCTTCGCGGAAATCGAGGTAGGGCTCCGCGCCGCCGTCGCTCACGATGACGGGCGACAGCACGGCCGCCACCGCCAGCGCCGCCGCGCCCACGCCCGGAATCCACCACAGCCTGCTCATGGCGGGGGCGGCCCGCGCCTCCGCGGGCGGCTCGCGGGATGCGCCGTATCCGGCCATGCCCGCACTATAGGGGGCAGGAACGGCCCGATGACGCCCGACGCGCCCGCGCCCGAAGCCCTCACCGCCTGGCTGCGCGGCCTCGCGGGCTACGAACGCGCCGAGGCGCTGGCGCTCCATCCCGTGGCGGGCGGCGCCTCCAACCTCACCTTCCGCGCGCCCCTCGCCCGCGCCCCCCTACCCGCCGTGGCCCTGCGCCTGCAGCGCGAACGCGGCATCTTCGAGCCCTACGACGTGCCCCGCGAGGCCGAGGTGCTGCGCCGCCTCGCCCCCTCCCCCGTGCCCGTGCCCCGCGTCGCCGGCGTGGAGCGCGCCGCCTCCGTCCTCGGCGCGCCTTTCGCCGTGCTCGAATGGATCGACGCCCCCCACATGGGCGAGCCCGGCGCGGAGGCCAGCCTCGACGCCTACGCCGCCATGGTGGCGCGCATCCACGCCCTCGACTGGCGCGCCCTCGGCCTCGACCGCGTGCTCAAAGCGCCCGCCCCCGCCGCCGCCGAGCGCGACTGGCTCGAACGCACGGCGGCGCGCCTCGAACGCTTCCCCGGCGCGGCGGACGACCCCCTGCTGCGCCACGCCCTCGCCATCCTGCGCGAGCGCGACCCCGTTGCCGCCGAACTGGCCCTCTGCCACGGCGACGTCAACGTCTTCAACTACCTCGTCCGCGGCGGCGAGGTCGTGGGCGTGGTGGACTGGGAGCAGGCGCGCATCGGCGACCCGCGCGCCGACGTCGCCCAGCTGCTGGCCCTCGCCCACCTCAAGGGCGCGCCCTTCGGACCGCCCCGCGCCCATCCCTTCGTGCGCCGGTGGGAACGCGCGCGCGGCGCGGGCGAGACGCGCGGGCTGGCTTGGTTCCGCGCCCGCTGGCTCTTCGAGCTGGGCGTCATCCATCGCGGTTGGGTCGCCTTCAACGACGGCGAACCCTGGTACTCCCGCGCCCTGCTGGCGGAGCTGCTGGAGCGCGCCCTGGCCGAGGTCGTGGCCGAGCCGCCGCCCCGCTAGGGCAGGGGAAGGGGGCGGCCTCGAGGCCGCCCCCTCCCGCGCGCTCACGGGGCGGGGCGAGGCTAGGGCGTCCAGCCGCCCTCCGCCATGCAGGCCAGGTACACCGCGAGCGGATTGTTGGGGTTCGCGAAGGCTCTGCCCACGCAACGGTTGTTCAGCAGGCGCGGCCTCGGCTTGGGCGGGTCCGGGTGTGCAGTCGGCGTCGGAGCCGGTGTGGGAGTCGGCGGCGGCGGAGTCGGCGTGGGCGGCGGCACGTACGGCGGCGGCACGTACGGTGGCGGTGCGGGTGGTGGCGTTGGTGTGCGAGTCGGCGCCGGCCTCAGCGTCGGCGTGGGGGTTGGCGTTGGCGCCGGGGCTGGTGGTGGCGGAGCCGACGTACGAGTCGGCGTCGGCGTGGGCTCTGGCACCGGCGTCGTATACGGTGGCGGCACTCGCGTGGACCTCGTGGGCGGGGGTGGCACGTACGTGCCGTCGGCGGTGCAGTGCCCCACGGCGGGCTGCCTGCCCTGCGAGCACTGTGGATCCCTGGCCTGATCCCTCGCGTGCCCGGTGTCGTCCTCAAGCGTGGGTTCCGCCCCTGGCGTAACCGGGTACTCGGGGCCGGGCGTGGGCGTGGGCGTCGGGGACGTCGGGGCCTGCAGGTGGTCCGCCAGCCGGTTCACCAGCCGACCGGCCTGGTCAAGCAGCCAGCCCTTGAAGCGGTTCGTTTGCTGATTCAGCCACCTGCACCCCCGCACGACGGGATCATGTGCGGGCCACGGGGCGCGCTCGCCGGTAAACTCGTGGTGAAGCGCATCCCCGTAGTTAACCATGTCGCAAATCAGGGTAGGGTCAGGCCGTGGGGGCTTGGGTCGATGGGGCTGCGGAGGGACGACTTCGCCTTGGTCGGCCCCCATCCACTGATCGGGGGGAGTGGGCGGAGCCTCCAGCGCGACGGCGTTCCTGTCCCCCATGATGGGCGAGATGCCCACGGGAGACAGGGCAAGAACGGCCAGCACAAGGCTAGACAAACACTACCTATAGGATGATTGCAGCATCCTATAGGTAGTGTTTGTCTAGCCTTTACAAGGCTAGCGATGAAGATGAGAGCGTACTTCATGGCATTCCTCCACCACTGACCCTAATGCTTCGCGACAACTAATGCAAGCGCCGCCGCTGCGGGACTTGTGCGTTAGCGGGCGAAGAAACTTCGGGCGATCGCCCGAACAACCACGGAAATGATCGTCCAGCCCCACTCACCCCAGAACCCATGCCGCTCTTCGCGCACGGGCACACGCCTGCGGACGGGCTCGTCGTCGTTCGCCATTGCGTCCCCGGTGCGTGCCATACGGTGAAAATACCCGCCCGTGTCCGTGCTGGTCAAGAGGCTGTGGGCTGCTCCCGGCTGTGCGCTGCCAGTATCGGCGCGCCCCTCGGCGTAGTGCTAGCGTGCGGGTAGCAACGTGCGTGAAAGGCAGGATCCGTGATGTCGAACGATGAAGAATCTTCCCCGCCGGGGACATCCGTTGTCGACAGGGCGCGGGACTGGACTCGGGAGTGGGGCTGGACGACGGTGTTTGCGGTGGTCAGGGCGATCATCCGCGGACTCCTCTCCCGCTAGGCCCGTGCGCCGCATCGCTGGCGGACCATGCGGTAGCATCGGTTGGCGCACGATGGCCGCGAGGCCAGAAGGGATAGCCACATGTCCACGGTGCCGGAAGACCACGATGGCTGGAGCTGGGGTTCGACCCTGTTCTGGCTGATCGCCCTCTCGGTCGCTGGCGCGGCCACGACCCTGATCATCGAGGCCATCAAGGGCTAGGCGGGGGAGTCTCTTGCCGAACGATGCCGGACGCATCCGTGTGCACGTGCCCGTCCGTGAAGAGCGCCGGGGCTGGGCCCGTGGGCTGGCCTCGACGCTTGGCGGGTGGCTTGTCTGGTGGGTCGCGCTCGCGATTGTGCGGATGCTCATCGGGCGCGCCCTTTCTCGCTGAGCGCCCCACCGTCCCCGATTGCATGCTCCGCCCGCGTGACCGAGCCATCGGCCCCCCGGAACTCCACGCCCGGCTCGCCCGCGAAGCGCGTCCGCATGACCGCGAACGCATCCTCCGAACGGTCGGCCAGCACGAAGCGGCGGCCCAGCGCCAGCGCCGCCGCCCCCGTCGTGCCGCTGCCCGCCACGAGGTCCGCCACCAGTCCCCCGCGCGGCGAGGACGCGGCCACGATGCGCCGCAGCACGCCCAGCGGCTTCTGCGTCGGATAGCCCAGCTTCTCCCTGCCCGTGGGGCTGACGATGGTGTGCCACCAGGTGTCCGTGGGCAGCTTGCCGCGCGCCGCCTTCTCCGGCCCCGCCAGCCCGGGGGCCATGTAGGGGATGCGCTCCACCTCGTCCGCGTTGAACAGGTGCCGCCCCGACTCCTTCGCGTAGAAGAGGATGGTGTCGTGCTTGGCGGGCCAGCGGTCGCGCGGCCGCCCGCCGTAGTCGTAGGCCCACACGATCTCGTTGAGGAAGCAGTCGCGCCCGAAGATGCCGTCCAGCAGCAGCTTGGCGTAGTGGACCTCGCGGTAGTCGAGGTGCAGGTAGAGCGAGCCGCTCGGCTTCAGCAGCCGCCACGCCTCCGTGAGGAACGGTTCGAGGAAGGCGAGGTAGTCGTCGAAGGCGTCGTCGAAGGAGCGCGCGCCGAGGCGCACGGTCTCGTAGCGCCTGCCGCCGAAGCCCGTGCGGTCGCCCGCGTCCGCCGCCACGCGCGTCGTACGCAGTCGCTCGCGCCGCTGCCGCCTGCCCGTGTTGAAGGGCGGATCGAGGTAGACGAGGTCGACCGATTCGTCCGCGAGCGTGCGCGCCACCGCCACGCCGTCGGCGCAATGCACGATGCCACGCGCCTCCGCGCCCTCGCCACGGCCCGTCGATGGCACGGGGCCATTCTAGCGAGCCGCCGCCCCGCCAGCCGTGTTAACCGGCCGTTAATCGCGCCGCTCCTACCGTCCCCGTGCGGTGCCCGCCTCCCCTCCCGTCCCGCTGCGGAATCGCCCCTGCGCGGACGCGCGCGCCCGCGCGCGGGCGGGGGGCTGAGCCGTGGCGCTGGCGGAGGGCGCCGACCTCGCGCGCGCGCTGCGCCGCCGCCCCCTGCGGAGACCCGGCGAGAACCTCATCGTCGCCCTGCTCGCCCTCTGCGCGGCGGTCTCCATCGCCACCACCTTCGCCATCATCATCGTCCTCTTCCGCGACGCCATCGGCTTCTTCCGCGAGGTGCCCATCGGCCAGTTCCTCGACTGGGGGGCGGAGTGGCAGACGCTCTTCGAGCCGCGCAGCTTCGGCGTGTGGGAGCTGGTGGCGGGCACCGTCAACGTGACCCTCTGGTCGATGGTCATCGCCCTGCCCCTGGGGCTGGCCGCCGCCGTCTACCTGAGCGAGTACGCGCACGTGCAGACGCGGCGCTTCCTCAAGCCCCTGCTGGAGCTGCTGGCGGGCGTGCCCACCGTGGTCTACGCCTACTTCGCCCTCACCTTCATCTCCGACGACGTGCTGCTGCCCCTCTTCGGCCAGAACGTATCGTTCTTCAACTCGCTCGCGGCCAGCATCATGCTGGCGGTCATGATCCTGCCCATCATCGCCTCCGTTTCCGAGGACGCCATGGCGAGCGTGCCGCGCGACCTGCGCGAGGCGGCCTACGGGCTGGGGGCCACGCGCCTCGAGGTGGCCTTCCGCGTCGTCTTCCCCGCCGCCATCTCCGGCATCATGGCCGCCATCCTTTTGGCCATCGCGCGCGTCGTGGGCGAGACCATGATCGTGGCCGTGGCCGCGGGCTCCACGCCCAACCTCACCCTCTCCCCGCTGGAGAGCATCCAGACCATGACCGGCTACATGCTGCAGGTGGCGCTGGGCGACGCCGCCCGCGGCACCACCGACTACACCTCCCTCTTCGCCGTGGGCGCGCTCCTCTTCCTGCTCACCTTCACGCTGAACGTGGGCGCGCAGCTGATCGTGCGCCGCTTCCGGGAGTCCTACGAATGAGCGGCTTCCACCTGCGCGCGGAGGGGCGCGTGGCGCGGCGGCAGGCGTGGTCGCGCGCCTCCCGCTGGATGCTGCTGGGGGCCACCATGCTGGGCCTCGTCGTGCTCCTCATCCTCGGCATCGACAACGCCATCGCGGGCCTGCCCGCGCTCGACTGGGATTTCCTCACCAGCTACCCCTCGCGCTTCGCCGAACGGGCGGGCATCCGCTCCTCCGTGCTCGGCTCCATCTGGGTGCTCGTCTTCACCGTGCTCTTCGCCATCGCCCTGGCCGTGGGGGCGGCGGTGTGGATGGAGGAGTTCGCGCCCCGCAACGCCGTGCTCACCGTCGTGCGCCTCAACATCGCCAACCTCGCGGGCGTGCCCAGCATCATCTACGGCATCCTCGGCCTGGCCGTGTTCGTGCGCCTGCTCAGCCTCGGCCCGAGCATCCTCGCGGGGGCGCTCACGCTGGCCCTCATGATCCTGCCCATGACCGTCATCACCTCCGTGGAGGCCATCAACCAGGTGCCCCCCAGCATCCGCGAGGGCTCGCTCGCGCTCGGCGCCACGCGCTGGCAGACGGTCTGGCGGCACGTGCTGCCGGGCGCCCTGCCGGGCATCATGACGGGCGTCATCCTCGCCGTGGCGCGCGCCGCCGGCGAAACCGCCGCCCTCATCATGATCGGGGCCTTCACCTTCATCGCCTTCGACCCCGCCCTCAGCTTCGGGGGCCTGCTCGATTCCTTCACCACGCTGCCCATCCAGATCTACAACTGGACCATCCGCCCGCAGCCGGAGTTCCGCGCCAACGCGGCGGCGGGCATCATCGTGCTCATGATCGCCGTCATCGGCCTCAACGCGCTGGCGCTGCTCGTGCGCGACCGCCTGCGCCGAAACTGATACCGTTCCCGAAGAGGTTGCCGCAGCATGTCGATCCGCCTGAAGCCGACGCCCCAGCCGCGCCAGGACGGCCCCGACGCCGAGCCCGGCGACGCCGCCCGCGCCCTGCGCGCCCGCCCCGACGGCGAGGGGCGGTCGGCCGTGGACGCCATCGCCCGCCCCGACGGCGAGATCGCCTTCGCCATCGACGCGCTCAACCTCTGGTACGGGCCCAAGCAGGCGCTCACGGGCGTGGGGCTGGAGATCGCGCGCCGCAAGGTGACGGCCCTCATCGGCCCCTCCGGCTGCGGCAAGAGCACCCTCATCCGCTGCCTCAACCGCATGAACGACCTCATCCCGGGCGTCACCGTCACGGGCCGCGTCGATTACCACGGCGTGGACATCTACGGCGCGGACGTGGACCCCGTGGAGGTGCGCCGCCGCATCGGCATGGTCTTCCAGAAGCCCAACCCCTTCCCCAAGTCGATCTACGAGAACGTGGCCTTCGGCGCGCGCGTCAACGGCTTCCGCGGCAACCTCGACGACCTCGTGGAGCGCTCCCTGCGCCGCGCCGCCCTCTGGGACGAGGTGAAGGACGACCTCAGGAAGTCCGGGCTGGCGCTCTCCGGCGGCCAGCAGCAGCGCCTCTGCATCGCGCGCGCGCTGGCCAACAACCCCGACGTGATCCTCATGGACGAGCCCTGCTCGGCCCTCGATCCCATCGCCACCCTCAAGATCGAGGACCTCATGCGCGAGCTGGCGGACGACTACACGATCGTGGTGGTCACGCACAACATGCAGCAGGCGGCGCGCGTCTCCGACTACACGGCCTTCATGCTCACGGACGAGGAAACCACGGGCCGCCTGATCGAGTATGCTCCCACCGAAACGATGTTCACGCAGCCCGCCGACCAGCGCACGGAGGACTACATCAGCGGGCGCTTCGGCTAGGAAGGACGGGCGGGCCGTGACGCGCGAACTGTTCCAGAAGGAGCTCACCCAGCTCCAGGACGACGTCCTCATCCTCGGCTCCATGGCCGAGAAGGCCGTGGCCGAGAGCGTGGAGGCGCTGCGCGCCGCCGACCTCGCGTGGTCGCAGCGCATCATCGACGACGACGTGGCCATCAACACCAAGCGCTTCGACATCGAGGAGCGCGCCCTCTTCGTGATCGCCTCGCAGCAGCCCCTCGCCAGCGACCTGCGCGCCGTCATGAGCGCCCTCATGATCATCACCGACCTGGAGCGCATCGCCGACCACGCCGAGGGCATCGCCCGCATCAACCTGCGCCTCGGCGAGGCCGACGACGTGCCCCGCCGCATGGGCTACATCCCGGCCATGGCCGACCGCGCCCTCGCCATGCTGCGCGACAGCCTCAAGGCCTACGTGGAGCGCAACGTGGAGGAGTCGCGCCGCGTCTGCGACGCCGACGACGAGGTGGACCGCCTGCAGGACGCCGTCTACGACGAAACCTTCCGCGGCATGATCGAGAACCCCGACGTCATCCAGCGCAACACCTACTACCTCTGGACCGCCCACAACCTCGAGCGCATCGCCGACCGCTGCACCAACATCTGCGAGCGCGTCATCTACCTCGTCACGGGGCGCATGCAGGAGATCAACGTCTCCCGCTACTAGCCCCCCCCGTTGCCCGTGCGCGCGCGCGGCCCGATACTGGGCGCGCGCGCCCGCCGGACGGGCGCCCATCGGAACGGACGAATGGCGAAGAAAGTGCGCGCGGTGCTCACGCTCCAGATCGAGGCGGGGAAGGCCAACCCGGCCCCGCCCATCGGGCCCGCGCTCGGTCAGCACGGGGCCAACATCATGGAGTTCTGCAAGGAGTACAACGCCCGCACGCAGGCGCAGGCGGGCAACGTCATCCCCGCCCAGCTCACCATCTTCGAGGACCGCTCCTTCACCTTCGTGCTGAAGACGCCCCCCGCCGCCGACCTCCTGCGCAAGGCGGCGGGCGTGGAGAAGGGCGCCGGGGCCTCCAAACTGGAAATGGCCGGCTCCGTCACCCCCGCCGACATCCGCCGCATCGCCGAAACGAAGATGCCCGACCTGAACGCCATCGACATCGAGGGCGCCATGAAGATCATCGCCGGCACCGCCCGCAGCATGGGCATCGGCATCGAGGACTGAGAGCACGGACATGAAGCAGGGCAGGCGCTACCGCGAGGCCAGCGGCAAGGTCGACGCCGCGCGGGCCTACGCGCCCGACGAGGCGCTCGATCTGGTGCGCGAGACGGCCACCGCCAAATTCGACGAGACGGTGGAGCTGCACCTCCTCACGGGCCTCGACCCGCGCCACGCGGAGCAGCAGATCCGCGGCAGCACGGTGCTCCCCCACGGGCTGGGCAAGGAGCTGCGCGTGGCCGTCTTCACCGAGGGCGAGCCCGCCCGCGAGGCCCGCGAGGCGGGCGCCGAAATCGTCGGCGGCGACGACCTCATCAAGCGCGTCGAGGATGGCTTCACCGATTTCGACATGGCCGTGGCCACGCGCGAGATGATGGGCAAGGTGGGGCGGCTGGGGCGCATCCTCGGCCCGCGCGGCCTCATGCCCAACCCCCGCGCGGGCACCGTGGTCGCCCCCGAGGACGTGGGGCGCACGGTGCGCGAGGCGCGGCGCGGGCGCGTCGAATTCCGCCTCGATCGCCTCGCCAACATCCACGTGCCGCTGGGCAAGGCATCCTTCGCCACCGAGCAGCTGCGCGAGAACATGGCCGCCTTCATGGAGGCCGTGAACGAGGCGCGCCCCGACGTGAAGGGCGCCTTCATCCGCTCGGTCACGCTCACCAGCACCATGGGCCCGGCCGTCTCCGTGGACGTGAACCAGGCGATGGCGCTGAAGCCCGCCTGAACGCGCGCTTCAGCGGGCGAGCCGCCAATAGCCGCGCGGATCCTTGGGGCCGCTGCCCGCGTGCGCGATCAGCCCCGCGCCTTCCAGTTCGTAGAGGTGCCGTCGCGCGGTGGGGCGGGAGACGCCGAGCAGGTCGGCGGCCTCGGCCGTGGTGAACTGGCCCATGCGGCTGGCGAACTCGACGAAGCGCTCGGATCCCCGCGGCAGTCGATCGAGAATGCGCCTCGCGAGCGGATCGGCGAGCAGGGTCACGCGCACGGATGAGGACGTCTGCGCGTACACGGGGTCGGGGAGCCCCACGCGCGCCATCTCCTCGAACATGCGGTTCACGCCCTCGCCGAGCTCGCGCCCGTAGCCCAGGTCGCCAAGCGCCCGCGCGATGCGCGGATTGCGGGCGAAGCGCGTCTCGCGGATGTTCTCCGGCCGCACGATCCCGGGCAGCCGTCCGGGGCTGTGCACTTCCAGGCGGTCGTCGAAGAGCTCGATGCGGATGTGGTCTCCCCCCATGGAGTACGAGCGGTGCACGACCGCGTTCACCACGGCTTCCATCCAGACCGGCTCGGGGATGAGCGCCTCCGGCGCGAAGCGCGCGTCCGTTCCCAGGCGCACCGCCTCCGGGAGCCAGCGCCGCAGGAGCCGCGCCGCGCCCCGCACCTGCTGCACGAGCGGCCCGTCGATGCGGCGGTCCGCGATCACGTTCGCGCGCGCCCCCGTCTCCCGCGAGGCCCCGCGGTAGCGCAGGACGCGCACCGACGCCTCGGGAAGGAACCGCTGGGGCGTCGTTCCGAGCACGAGCAGGCCGGCGACCGTCGCCCGCGCCTCCCCGTCGCGCTCCACCGCCAGCCCCCGCGCCGCGAGGATCTCGGCGGGAGCGCTGCGGGCGCGGATGGCGCGCAGGAAGCGCGAGACGGCCTGTTCGTCGAACGGCCAGCCGCCCGCCTCGGGAACGGCCGAGCCATCGAAGGCCGACTCGCCCTTGTCGTAAAGCAGCTCCTGCGCTTCCGTCGGCGAAAGCCGGCGGTTCGTATCGCCCACGCGCAGGTACACGTCCCCCTTCACGTTGCGGTGGACCCGCGCACTCGACTCGATGTCGAGGACGGCGATCCGGTCCGCTTCCCCGCTCGCGTTGCGGCACGCGATCAGCTCGAAGCGCAGGCTCGCGGGGGGCTGCACGAAGCGGGTGGACGCCTGCCGCCACTCGTTCACCTGCTTCTCGGTCTCGCGGTTAATGCCGAGCACGCGCCCGTCCTGGATGCCGATCACCAGCTGCCCGCCGTCGGCGTTGGCGAACCCGACGATGGCGTTCCCGAGCTCGCGCCCGTCGATCCGCGGTCCCTTCCGCTCCAGCGTCTGTCCCTCCGCGGGGCGGACGAACGCCGCATCGACCTCCTCGACGGACATCTCATGATCCTGCTCGGCTCCGGCGCTTTTGGGCATGGAACAAGCATGGGCCATACATGAAAACTTTTCAAGTTCCGATCATGCCGCGCCAGCGGGGAGGAGACTCGTTGTGCATGGTCACTACATGAAAACTTTTCAAGTTCCGATCATGCCGTGCCAGCGGGGAGGAGACTTGTTCCGCATGGTTGTTACTTGAAAAGTTTTCAAGCTCCAACCATGCTGATGCTCCGTGCGTGTACCATGGGGGCGCGTACCGGAGGCCTTGCCCATGCCGACTCCCCCGGCGGCGACCATCCCCGACCTGTTGGCTGCGGGCGCGGACGAAGCGCCCGCGCTGAAGGGCGCGCACGGTGCCGCCAGCTACGCCGAACTGCGCGCGACGGTCGCGCGGCTGGCCGGACAGCTCCGCGCCGCCGGCGCCGGCCCCGCCGACCGCGTGGCGCTGGTCGCGCCCAACGGCCCCGTGCTGGCCGCCGCCTTCCTCGCCGCCGCCAGCGCCGCCGTGGCCGCGCCGCTCAACCCCCGCTACCGCGAGGGGGAGTTGCGCCGCGCCTTCACGGAACTCGGCGTGCGTGCCGCCGTCGTCGCCCCCGACGCCGCGGACGTCCCCGATGCGCCCGGCGTCCGCCGTCTCGCCATCGCGGGCGCGGGCCTCGACCTCAACCTCACCGAAGGCGGCGTTCCCCTCGCGCCCGCGCTCGTCGCCCCACCCGCGCCCGAGGCCGTGGCCCTAGTGCTCCAGACCTCCGGCACCACCGCGCGCCCCAAGACGGTGCCCCTCACGCACGCCAACCTCGCCGCCTCCGCCGTCTCCGTGGCCCGCTCCCTCGCCCTCGCGCCCGCCGATTGCGGCCTCGTGGCGATGCCGCTCTTCCACATCCACGGGCTCGTCGCCGGGCTGCTGGCGCCGCTGGCGGCGGGCGGCGCCGTCGCCTGCCCGGGCGACTTCAACGCCTTCCGCTTCTTCGACTGGCTCGACGAGTTCCGCCCCAGCTGGTACACCGCCGTGCCCACCATGCACCAGCTCATCCTCGCCCGCGCCGCGCGCCACGCCGACGCCCTCGCGCGCGCGCGCCTGCGTTTCGTGCGCTCCTCCTCCGCGCCGCTGCCGCCGGTCGTGCTGGAACGCATCGAGGCCGCTTTCCGCGCGCCCATGATCGAGGCCTACGGCATGACCGAGGCCTCCCACCAAATGGCCGCCCAGCCCCTCCCGCCGGGCCTCCGCAAGCCCGGCTCCGTGGGCCGCCCCGCAGGCGTCGAACTCGTCGTCCTCGACCCCGATGGCGCGGAGCTGCCCACCGGCGAGCGTGGCGAAATCGCCGTGCGCGGCCCCGGCGTCACCGCCGGCTACGAGGCCAACCCCGAGGCCAACGCCGCCACCTTCACCGCTGGCGGCTGGTTCCGCACCGGCGACGAGGGCTACCTCGACGCGGACGGCTACCTCTTCCTCACGGGGCGGCTGAAGGAGCTGATCAACCGCGGCGGCGAGAAGATCGCCCCGCGCGAGGTTGAGGAAGTCATCCTGCGCCACCCCGCCGTGCGCCAGGCCGTCTGCTTCGCCCTGCCCCACGCCACGCTCGGCGAGGAGGTGGCCGCCGCCGTCGTGCGCGCCGATGGCGCCGAAGCCGCCGCCCTCGACGAGGCCGCCGTGCGCGACCTTTGCGCTGAACGGCTCGCGCCCTTCAAGGTGCCGCGCGCCGTCGTCTTCGTCGCCGAGATCCCCGTCGGGCCCACGGGCAAGCTACAGCGCCTCGGCCTCGCCGAACGCCTCGGCCTCGCCTAGCGCGCCACACGCGGGCGTTGCGGTATCATCACCCCAAAGGATGAACCGATGACCAGTTCGGTTGGCACGCAAGGGCAGGTGGTGATCGACGAGGCCATTCGCGACGCGCTTGGCATCGTCCCCGGCTGGGTTACGGTGCAGCGTCTGGTGGACGACCACGTGGAAATCCATTTCCTGCCCCCGATCACGGCGAATCGCTGATGGGCAGCCTCGCCTCCCATACCACGGTCACGATCTCCGCAGACGAGTGGCACGAGGCAAAGGAGCGGGCTTGGCGTGAGGCCGTCCGCGAACGCTTCGGACCCGCCCCTCCCCCTCAGTAGGGCAGGCCGTCCTTGCCCAGCAGCGTGCGCGCGTACGACGCCCGCCCCAAGTGCCCGTTGCCGTGCCCGATGAGCCCGTGCCCGATCGCCTCCATGCGCGGCACCTCCCCCCACGGGCGGATGAACACGATCCCCGCCAGGTACTCCCCGCTCATGCCCGCGATGCGCGGCACGATCGCCTCCCGCACCGCCCCCGCGTAGCGCGCCAGCTCCTCCGCCCCCGGGAAGCGCAGCGCGTACGCCTCCGCCGCCGTCATGTTCGTGCCCTGCTCCACGCGCGGCAGCCCCCACGCCTCGTCGTAGCCCCCCGTCAGCCACACCGGGCGCTCCCGCTCGAAGGCGAAGTGGATGATGTTGTCCGCCGTGCGCGCCACGTGCCACACGTCGAAGCCGATGGAACTCGTGCGCTGCCCCCGCGTATCGCACAGCTGCTCCACCGTCAGCCCCTCCACCACGCGCTCGCAGAAGGCCAGCACGCGCTCCACCAGCCGCGCCTGCTGCGCCGCCACCGTCGGCTCCGCCCCGAACCCCGGCATCGCCGCCGTCACGGCGTGCGCTCCCGCAGGAAGCGGCGAATCTCCCCCGCCGTCCCCGCCAGGTTCGCCTCATCGCGGCAGTCCACCGGCAGGCAGCGCGCGTCCGGCGCGTCGCGGCAGATGCGTTCGGCCACGCCCGTGGGGTGGAAGGGGTCGCTCCCCGGCAGGATCAGCAGCGGCGTCGCGCAGGCCCGCACGTCCGCCTCGTCCACGCTGAAGTACGGCGCGCGGTCGGGCCAGATGCCGTCCGCGAACGCCTCGATCAGCGCCGCGTAGCCATCCGCCCCCAGCCCTTCCACTTCCGCGCGGAAGGCCGCGTCGTCGTGCAGCCGCCGCGCGAACGGCCCCGCGGCGTTGTTCGCCATGAACACCGGATTGGCCAGCGCCGCCTCGATCACCGCCGCCGTTCCCCCTTCCCGCGCCAGCGCCAGCGTGGGCTTGAACATCTCCATGAAGGTGTCCGTCGAATTCGTCTCGTCCAGCCCCACCGGGTCCTGCCCCACGCCCGCCGTGATGCGCCCCGGCGCTTCCCGCGCCAGCCGCAGGATGTAGGCCACGCCGATGCAGCCCCCGTAGGCGTGCGCCCGCTCGAGGCCGAGGTCGTCCAGCACCGCCAGCTGGTCCGCCGCCGCCTGCCCGTAGGAGAACGGCGCCGCCGGGGCCGGGCTGCGTCCCGCGTGCCGCTGGTCCATGCCGATCACGAGGAACTCGTCCGCCAGCTCGCGCAGCGGGTTGATGGCGCTCACCTGCCAGAACCCGATCTCGCTGTTCACGCCGCCGGGCGCGAGGCACAGGAGCGGGTAGCCCGCCCCGAACGTTTCGTAGTGGATGACGGCCCCGTCGGGCCGCTCGATATCGGGCATGGCGCGCCTCCGCCCCGATTCTAGCGCGCGCCGCCCGCGCGTGGCGCGCCCGGCCATGTGCTGGCCCCCACTCCTCTCCTCAGCGCGGCGCGCAGCGACGCGCGCGCTCCTACCCCCTCAGCCGCGCGCCAGCGCGGCGCTCTCCTCTACAGGCGCGGCAGCGGCGGGAAGGGGCGCGCCTCCTCGTAGGCCCGCGAGGCGCGCAGCACCAGCGCGTCGCCGTGGCGCGGCCCCACGATCTGCAGCCCGCACGGCAGCCCCGCGTCCGTCAGCCCCGCCGGAATCGAGGCCGCCGGATGCCCCGTGAAGTTGAACGGGTAGGTGAAGGCGATGCCGTTCACGCGCTCCCCCTCGACCTCGTTCGGAATGGGCCCCGAGGCGGGGAAGGCGTCCGTCGGCAGCGTGGGCGTGAGCAGCAGGTCGTATTCCGCGAAGAGGCGCGCCGTCCACGCCACCAGCTGGCCGCGCCGCGTCAGGAACTCGCGGAAGTCCTCCGGCCCCACGTCGAGCGCGCGGTCCAGCTGGCGCGCGTACCGCTCCGTGAACTCGTCGTGGCGGGCGAGGTAGTGGTCCCACTCCAGCCCCAGCGTCTGGAAGGCGGAGACGCGCGCCCACCAGCCGCCCATTTCGGGGATGGCGTCGGCGTTCTCCTCCACCTCGTGGCCCATGTCCGCGAAGGCCGCCGCCGCCGCGCGAACCTCGCGCAGCACGTCGGCGCGCACGCGGGTCACGCCCAGCGTCTCGTTGAAGGCGATGCGCAGCCTCGGCAACGGCTCCTCCAGCGCCTCCGCGAAGGAGCGCTCCGGCGGGGGCAGCGATTCGGGGTCGCCCGCGTGCGGCCCCGCCGCGGCGTCGAGGTAGAGGGCGGCGTCGCGCACGCAGCGCGTGAGGGGGCCGTGGCAGCTCACGGCCAGCCAGGGCGGCAGCGGTCGCGGCGCCAGGGGCACGCGCCCGTGCGACGGCTTCAGCCCGTACAGCCCCGTGTAGCAGGCGGGGATGCGGATGGAGCCGCCCCCGTCCGTGGCCGTGGCCAGCGGCGCCATGCCCGCCGCCAGCGCCGCCGCCGAGCCGCCGCTGGAGCCGCCCGGCGTGCGCTCGCGGTCCCATGGGTTGCGCGTCGGTCCGAAGAGGTCGTTGTCGGTGAAGGGGATGTGGCCCAACTCGGGCGTGTTCGTCTTGCCAACCACGATCGCGCCCGCCGCCTTCAGGCGCGCCACCGCCGCGTCGTCGAAGTCGGCGCGGTTGTCGCGGTACAGCCGCGACCCCTTCGTGGTGACGAAGCCCGCCGCGTTCTCCAGGTCCTTCACGCCCAGCGGCAGGCCCGCCAGCGGCCCCGCCGCTTCGCCGCGCGCCAGCCGCGACTCCAGCGCGCGCGCCTCGCGCAGGGCGGCGTCGGCGTCGATGGCCACGAAGGCGTTGAGCGCGGGGTTGAGCGCCGCGATGCGCGCCAGCGAGCGCTCCATGAGCGCCACGGGCGAGAGTTCGCGGGCGCGCACCAGCGCCGCCAGCTCGTGCGCGGGCGCGTAGTCGAGCTCGTCCGTCACCGCGCCAGTCTAGCGCGCGCTAGCGCAGGTCCGCGGGGATCTGCTCGGCCATGAAGTTCTCCCTTCCCCAGCAGACGAGATCGCCCGACTCGCGGATCGCGCAGGTGTGCTGGCTGCCCGTGCTCACCGCGCGGAACGACCCGGACGGCGCGTCGCTCTGGCCGGACTCGTTGTTGCCCCAGCAGTCGACCGTTCCGCTCCTTCGCACGGCGCACGTGTGATGCGGCCCCACGCCCAGCAGGTAGTACTGCCTCGACGGCGCGTCCGTCTGGCCAAAATCGTTGTTGCCCCAGCAAGCGATTTCGCCGGACTCGCGCAGGGCGCAGGTGTGGGCGCTGCCCGCGCCCACGGAGCGGAAGGTTCCCGCCGGTGCGTCGGTCTGGCCGGATTCGTTCTCCCCCCAGCACACGATTTCGCCCATCTCGCTGACCGCACAGGCATGGGCCCGCCCCGCGCTCACGGAACGGAACGTTCCCGCCGGTGCATCCGTCTGGCCGGATTCGTTCTCCCCCCAGCAGACGATTTCGCCCGTCTCCTGTATGGCGCAAGCGTAGCGGTGGCCCGCGCTCACGGAGCGGTAGTTGCCGAATGGCGGGTCCGTTCCGCCGGACTCCGCATCCCCCCAGCAGGCGACTTCGCCCGTCTCGCGCACGGCGCAGACAAGCGCGTACCGCACGCTCACGGAACGGTTCCCGGCGGGAGGCTGCGAGAGCGCGTTCAGGCCCCAGCAGTGAATCGTCCCCGCTTCGTTCAACGCGCAGGCGAGGGAGTCGCCCGCGCTCACCATGCGGTACTCCCCGGCGGGCGGGGCCGTCTCGCGCCCCGGCGGCCAGCAGACGACCTGGCCCGTCTCCCGCACGGCGCAGGCGTGGATCCACCCCAAGCTCAGCGAGCGGTATATCCCCGGCGGCGTATCCAGCTGCCTGAGTGGCCGCAGCCTCCAGCAGTCGATCTCGCCCGTTTCCCGCAAGGCGCACATTTCGCCGCCCGTGCTCACCTCGCGGTAATTCCCGTCCACAGTGTGGCGCGAGAGGAAGGTGCTGTTGGGCCAGCAGTCTATTCCCTCTCCCGATTCCCGCACGGCGCAGGTGTACGGTTGGCCGGCGCTGATCGCCCGATACGTCCCCGACGGCGGCTCCGGGAGGTTGAGGCCCAGCCTTTCCGCGCCCCAGCAGGCGATCTCGCCGGATTCGCGCACCGCGCAGGTTTGCAGCACGCCGGGGGCTACCGCCCGATACGTTCCCGGCGGCGCGTCCGCCGTGGCGGCGCCGCTGTCCCACCAGCAGACGACCTCTCCGGACTCACGCACCGCACAGTCAGGCCCTCCCGTAGCCGCGCTCACCGCGGAGAAGGTGCCGGATGGCGAACCCGGTCGCGTGGTTCCATCGTCGTCCCAGCAGGCGACCGCGCCCGTCTCATCAATGGCGCAGGTATGGAAGCCCCCCGCGCTCACCTGCCGGTACGCCCCCTGCGGCCTGAAGGCGCCGCCGTTCCCCCAGCAGTCGACCGCGCCGGATTCCCGCAGGGCGCAGGCGTGGAGAAACCCCACGCTCACGGCGACGGCGCGGTCCGGTTCGGGCGTGGGCGACGGCGTGGGCGTGGCGGCCGGCATCGTGGCCACCCGCAGGTCGGGCGGCGGCTCGCCGATTGCGTCGTCGTCTCCCCAGCAGACGATTTCGCCCGTCTCCCGAATCGCGCAGGCGTGGAGGAACCCCACGCTCACGGACTGAAAGGCACCGGTGGGAGCATTCGTCCGGCCCGCTTCGTCGCCCCCCCAGCAGACCGCCTCGCCGGACTCGCGCAGGGCGCAGGTGTGCAATGCGCCCGCGTTGATGGAGCGGAAGGTTCCGGCGGGAGCGGCCAGCGGGCCATCCGCGTTCCAGCACGCGACTTCGCCGTTCTCGCGCAGCGCGCAGGGCCGCTGCACCGCGCGGAAACGCCCGTCCGGCGCGGCCTGCGCGAACGCCTCGCCGTCCTCTCCCCAGCACGCGATCGCACCCGATTCGCGGACGGCGCAAGCGTGGGTGAAAGCGCCGCTCACGGACTGGAAGCGCCCCTCCGGCGCGTCCGTCTGGCCCTGGTTGTCGGTGCCCCAGCAGGCGATCTCGCCCGATTCGCGGATGGCGCAGGTATGCCAGTCGCCCGTGCTCAACGCGCGGAAGCGCCCCTCCGGCGGCTCCGTCTGGCCGAAGCCGTTGTCGCCCCAGCACGCCACCTCGCCCGACTCGAGGAGGGCGCAGGTATGCCAGCCGCCCGCGCTCACCGCGCGGAAGCGCCCTTCCGGCGCGTCCGTCTGGCCCGCGCTGTTGAAGCCCCAGCAGGTGATCGCGCCCGACGCCAGCAGGGCGCAGCTGTGCTCGCGGCCCGTGCTCACCGTCACGGCGCCGTCCGCGACGACCGCGGCCCCTTCTTCTTCCTCCTCGCCGCGCAGCGCGCCGATGACGGCGAGGATCACGACGACCACGGCGGTCACCGCCACGGCCCCGCCCGCGATTCCGCCCGCCACCTTCAGCGGGAAGGGCAGGGCCAGCGGCGCGAACAGCCAGCGCCGACGACGCTCGCGCGGAGGCTCGCGCCAGGCGGCCAGCTGGCGGCGGTTCTCCAGCCCCAGCTTCCCCAGCATGTTGGAGACGTGGTACTTGACGCCGTCGGGGCTGATGCCGAGGCGCACGGCGATTTCGGCGTTCGTGCCGCCTTCGCGCAGCTGGTCGAGCACGCGCCGTTCGGCGGGCGTGAGGATGTCGGGATGGCGCGGGCGTCCGCGTCCTCGGCGTTCCATGCCGCCAGTCTAGGGCCGAACCGCCGCGATTTACCCTACCCGTTCCGTAGCCCCCCACTCATCCCTCAGCGCGGCGCGCAGCGCCAAGCGCTCTCCTCCCCCCTCAGCCGCGCGCCAGCGCGGCGCTCTCCTCACAACGCGCGCGGCGCGCCTGTAGGCTTGGCGCATGGGCATCGTCGCGGCGCGGGCGGACGGCGTGGGCGTGGTCGCGCTCGACGGGGAGGCGCGCGCGGAACCGCTCGCGGACGCGCTGGCGGCGCTGGCGGAGTCGGACGCGCGCGCCGTGCTCGTGGAGGCCCCGGCGGGCGCGGCGCTCGACGCATGGCCCGGCGCGCGCGTGCGCTGGCTCTGGCGCGATTTCCCCCCGCCCGTCGTCTTCGCCTTCGAGGGGGACGTCGCGGGCGCGCTCGCGGCCCTCGCCATCGGCTGCGACCTGCGCGTCTGCGGCGAGCGCGCCACCATCGCCGTGGACGGCCTCGCCGACGCCCCCGCGCTGGAACGCGCGCGCACGCTGCTGCGCCTCGCGCCGGGGGACTCCTTGCCGTCGGGATCGCTGGCGGCGGACGAGGCGCTGGCGCGGGGGCTGGTCTCGCGCACGGCCCCCGCTGGCGGCGCGCTGGCGGCGGGGCGGGCGGCGGCGGAGGCCATCGCCGCGCGCGGCCCCATCGCCACGCGGCTGGCCAAGGAGGCGGTCTGGCGGGGCCTGCCGCAGCCGCTCGAACAGGCCCTGCGTTTCGAGACCGATTTGACCTTGCTGCTGCAAACGACCAAAGATCGGGCGGAAGGGGTGCGGGCCTTCCTGGAGAAGCGCCCGCCGCGGTTCACGGGGGAGTAGCGCATGATCGTCCTGCTGGAGGAACCGGAGGCCTGGTCGCTGATGATGCTCGTCAGCGCCGTGGCCATCGACAACGCCGACGACCTCTCCGAGGAGGGGAAGGAGGCCATCCGCCGCTGGCGGTCGGACCGCGCCGAGGGTTCGCCGGAGCTGGCGGCGCTCACGGAGGCGCTGAACGAGCGCATCAACGCCGCCATCGACGCCAAGCTCACGCGGCGCGTGAAGAGCCGCGGACGCTACGAGACGCGGCGGAGGTAGCCCCATGGTGCAGGTGACCTACAGCGACGACGAGGTCAACGAGCTGCTCATCGAGCTGGTGAACCGCATGGCGTCCGAGGCCGATCTTTCGGCGAAGGACAAGGCCATGCTGAAGCGCTGGCGCAGCGCGGAGATGAAGCTGGGCAGCGACGAGCTGGACGACCTGACGCGCAAGGCGAACGACGATTTCGCGCAGAACGTGTCGTTGCGGGAGCGCAGCGCCATCCGCAAGCCCGACTGGCGCAGCTAGCCCCGCCGTACACTGCCGCGCATGGCGGAGCCCATCGGCCCCGGCTACGGCCTCTACCCCTACCAGCGGCAGGTGCTGCACGACCTGCTGGAGGCGCTCGACGGCGGCGGGCGCGTGGTCGCGCACCTGCCCACGGGCGCGGGCAAGACGCGCATCGCCTGCCATGTGGCGGCGGCGCTCCTGAACCGGCGCGAGGCCGACGGCCAGCTGGCCCCCGCGCGTCCGGGCGGCGGGCCCGAGGGCGGGCTGGTCGTCTGGCTGGCATCCTCCGAGGAGCTGTGCGAGCAGGCGGCGGAGAACCTGGCCGAAGCGTGGCGCGCCCTCGGCAACCGCCCCGTCGCCGTGCACCGCTACTGGGGCGACGCGCGCCTCGACCTCGCCGGCCTCGGCGAGGGCTTTCTGGTGGCGGGGCTGCAGAAGCTGTGGGCCGCCAACCGCCAGCAGCGCGACCTGCTCACCGGCATCGGCGAGCGGGCCGCGGGCGTCATCTTCGACGAGGCCCATCAGGCCGTCGCGCGCACCTATCACTTCGTCACCGAGCAGCTGGCCGCCTACGACCCGCCGCTGCTGGGGCTGACGGCCACGCCCGGGCGCTCGCTGGAGCTGGGCGACGAGGACTACGACCTCGCGCAAGTGTTCCGCAAGAACAAGGTGGCCATCGACCCGCGCGGACACGGGAGCGCGGTGACCTACCTGATCCGGCGGGGCTACCTCGCCGATCCCGAGTTCACGCCCGTTTCCGTGAGCATCGAGGCGAACGTGCGCGAGCCAGCGGCGCACATGGACTACAGCCGCGCCGCCCTTGATGCAATCGGACGCGATCTGGCGTGGAAGGAACAGGTCGTCGAGTTGACGCGTACGGCGTTGGGCAGCCACCGGCGCGTGATGGTGTTCTGCCCCTCCGTCGGCTGTGCCGAGGAGAGCGCCGACATCATCTCCGGCGAAGGCCTCTCGGCCGCGTCGATCGTGGCGGGCACGCCGAAAGAGCGTCGGCGGGAGATCATCAATGCCTTCCGGAGCGACGACCCCGAACCAATGGCGCTGTTCAACTACGGCGTGCTGACGGCGGGGTTCGACGCGCCGCGGACGCGCTGTGTTATCGTCGCGCGGCCAACCACCTCGCTGGTGCTCTACTCGCAGATGGTGGGCAGGGCCATGCGCGGCCCGCGTTCCGGCGGCAACCGCGAGTGCCAGATCTACACGGTCGTGGATACGAGCCTGCGCGGCTTCGGCTCCGTGATCGAGGCGTTTCGCAACTGGGAGGGTCTATGGCGACGGAGCAGCTGAGGTTCGATCGGGGCATCTTCGAGCCCGTGGCGGCGGTGCGCGCTCTGCGCGACGCACGCTACCGGCATCCCGCCAACGCCATCGCCGAGCTGATCGACAACTCCGTGGACGCGAACGCCCCGCGCGTCGACGTGCTCATCGAGGAGCGGCAGGAGCGCGTGAAAACCCGCACGCGCTGGCGCGTGCACAAGCTGGCCGTGGCCGACAACGGCCACGGCATGGACGCGGACACGCTGGTGCAGGCGCTGCGCGTGGGCGGGCGCACGGCCAGCCGCCGCGTGCGCGCCATCGGCAAGTACGGCATGGGGCTGCCCACGGCCTCCGCCTCCCAGTGCCGCCGCGTGGACGTGTGGACGTGGCACGGATCGATCGACCGCCCCCGGCACTCCTGGCTCGACATCGGGGCCATCGAGCGGGGGGAGATGACGGAGATTCCGGAGGCGGATTCCGAACCCGTGCCCGCGGAGTGGCGCCAGCGCATCGCCCCCGAAACGCTGGACCCCCTGCAGGGGACGCTGGTGGTGTGGAGCGAGATCGATCGCATCACCGCCCAGACGGACACGATCTTCCGCCGTATCGAGCAGGAGATCGGGCGCACCTACCGCCACTTCATCAACGACGGGAGCCTCGTCATCCGCATGGCCATGTTCCGCGAGGGCAGGCCGCGGCAGGGCGCGACCGTGCGCCCGAATGATCCGCTCTTCCTCATGCCCAACAGCACCACGTCGCCCCCCTGGAACCGGGAGCCGATGTTCGAGCCGTACAGCACGCCCAAGACGTACACCGTCGAGGTCAACGGGCGCGAGGAAACGGTGGAGGTGCGCTACTCGATCGCCAGGCGCGCCGTGATCGTGAACGCGGACGACGGCGCGCAGTTCCCGGGCTCGCTTCCGCACGGCCAGGAGGCGCGCCGCAACATGGGCGTCTCCATCGTGCGCGAGGATCGTGAGCTGCTGTTGGAGAACGCCTTCGTGCGCGAGGGCGGCGGCGAGCGGATTGATCGCTGGTGGGGCTGTGAAATCCGCTTCGGCGACGGGCTCGACGACCTCTTCGGGATCGACCACAACAAGCAGATGGCGACCGCCCTCTCGAACGCCGCGCGGGAAGTCTTCAATACCGATGAGGCCGACAAGGATGCGCTGGATGATCTGCTGGTCTCGGAAGACGATCCCGGCTATCTCGTCTACAAGGTCGTCTCCGACATCCGCAAGACCACGCGGGCCATGCGGCGCGCCATCGAGCAGCTGTTCAATGAGCGACGGACGCTCAGGAAGCAGGCGCGCGCATCCGGCGTTGGGGCGCTCACGCCGGAGGCGGAAGCGGAGGAGCGGGCGACGCGCGCGCATGAGCGGCGTCTGGCCACCGGCGAGCCGAGGACGCGCACCGACCGGGACCACGACGAACTGCCCGAAGGCGATCGGCAGAAGGGGCTTACCGAGTTCCTGAGCGAGGAGGGCGCGCCCGATCCCGAGGGGACCGCCATCACGATCCTGCGTAGCGACTCCCGTTACAAGTTCCTGGCCAAGCGGCTCGCCGGCTACCAGATGTTCAACGTGGAGAGCGTCGCGGGCGAATTGATCGTGTCGCTCAACACCGACCATCCCCTGCACAAGTTCCTGACGGTGGTGGAGGAGCGCAGCGAGGACCTTTCCGACCCGCTGGCCCGCGAAAGCGCCGTCGCCATCCGCACGCTGCTGCTCGCGTGGGCGCAGATGGAGGACGGCATCGAGGTGCTGGAGCGGCGGCAGCAGATGCAGGACATCGCCCTGCGCTGGGGGCAGGAGGCGCGGGACGTGCTGGCCCAGCTCGCGGACGAACTGGAAGCCCAGCAGGCGTCCTGACGACCGGTCGAGCCATGGCGGAGCCGGTGCTGCTGGCGATGGACGGGCGCGGCGTGGCCACCATCACGCTCAACCGCCCCGAACGGCTCAACGCCGTCAACCTCGCCATGCGCGACCTGCTGTGGGAGTACCTGCGCGCCTGCCGCGACCACCCCGACGCGCGCGCCATCGTCTTCCGCGGCGCGGGGCGCTCCTTCAGCGCGGGGGCCGACATCTCCGAGTTCGGCACGGCGCCCGACCTCATCTCCGCGCGCCGCGCCCGCCACGAACGCGACCTGTGGGGGCTGCTGCTGTCGCTCGACCTGCCCCTGCTGGCGCGCATGCACGGCCACTGCTTCGGCGCGGGGCTGGAGCTGCCCCTCTGCTGCGACGCGCGCGTGGCGGCGGAGGGGACGCGCTTCGCCCTGCCGGAGGCGACGCTGGGCTACATCCCCAGCGCGGGGGGCACGCAGACGCTCCCGCGCCTGATCCCGCCGGGGGCCGCCGCCGACCTCATCCTCACGGGCGAGCCCATCGGCACGGAGGAGGCGCTGCGCTGGGGGCTGGTGGACGCGGTCGCGCCCGCCGATGGGCTGGACGCGGCGCTGGAGCGGGCGCTGGAGCGCGCGCTGGCCGATCCGCAGACGGCCATGGCGGCGCGTCGGGCGCGCGTGGCGGGGGGCGAATTCGCGCCGCGCGCGGGCCATCGGTAGAATCGCGGCGCGTCGAACCAACGCGAACGCTCCCGGGGGGCGCATGAACACCATCGAGTTCCTTCAGATCGCCGCCGCCGTCGTGCCCGAACGCGAGGCCCTGGCGGAGGTGGGCGGGCATGGCCGCCGCCTGGGCTACGGGGAGACGCTGGCGCGCGTCACGCGGCTGGCCAACGCCCTGCGCGGGCTGGGCCTGGAGCGCGGGGGCATGGCCGCCGTCGTCTCCCAGAACAGCGCCGACTTCGTGCTCACCTACTACGCCTGCGCCATGCTGGGCGCGACGCTGGCGCCGCTCAACTACCGCTCGCGGGACGACGAGCTGACCTACATGCTCAACGCCAGCGGGGCGAGCGTGCTGCTGGCCTCGGAGCGCTACGTCGAGCTGGTGGACCGCATCCGCCCGTCGCTGGAGCGCACGCGCGCCTTCATCTGCTACGACGGCGCGGCGGACGGCTTCCACGATTTCGCGGCGCTGCTGGCGGACGCCTCCGACGAGGAGATCTGGACGGAGGTGGACGACGACCAGCCCACGGTGCTCATCTTCACGAGCGGCACCACGGCCCAGCCCAAGGGCGTGATGGTCACCTACCTGGACATGACCGCCTACGTGACCAACACCATGAACCCGGCGGACCCGGAGGTGCACGACAAGACGCTGGTGTCGGTGCCCTTCTTCCACATCGCGGGGGCCACGGCCATGCTCTCGTCCATCTGGGGCGGGCGCACGCTGCTCATCCTGCCCCAGTTCAGCCCCGAGGGCTGGCTGCGGGCGGTGGGCGAGGAGGGGGCCACGCACTCGATGGTGGTGCCCACCATGCTCAAGCGCCTCATGGAGCACCCCGATCTGGAGGGCACGGACCTTTCCACGCTGCAGCTCATCACCTACGGGGCCGCGCCCATGCCCTACGAGGTGGTGCGCCGCGCCTGCGACGTCTTCCCCCCGCGCGGCGTGGGCCTGATGAACGCCTACGGGCAGACGGAATCGACCTCGACGCTCACCTACCTCGCGCCCGACGACCACGACCTGAGCGTGGACACGGAGCGGCGCGAGGCGCGCCTGCGCTCCGTGGGGCGGCCCATGGACGACGTGGAGATCGGCATCATGGACGAGCGCAACGCCCTCCTGCCGGCGGGCGAGGAGGGCGAGATCTGCGTGCGCTCGGACCGCGTCATGAAGGGCTATTACGGGCAGGAGGAGGCAACCAGCTCGGCCATCATCGACGGCTGGCTGCACACCGGCGACGTGGGGCGCGTGGACGAGGGGGGCTACCTCTTCATCACGGGGCGCAAGAAGGACCTCATCATCCGCGGCGGCGAGAACATCTCGCCGGGCGAGGTGGAGAACTGCCTCGAGGACCACGGGGACATCGAGGAGGCGGCCGTCATCGGCGTGCCCGACGTGGAGTGGGGCGAGGTGGTGAAGGCGGTGCTGGTGCCGCGGGCGGGGGCGACGCTCACGCCCGAGGGGGTGAACGCCTGGTGCAAGAGCCGCATCGCCTCCTTCAAGGCGCCGCAGTACATCGCCATCGTGGACGCGCTGCCGCGCAACGCCATGGGCAAGGTGCTGAAGACCGACCTGCGCGAGCGCTTCGGCGCGCCCGCGAACGACCTCGCATGAGCGCCGCGCCCAGGGACCGCAAGCGCGGGCGCCTCAACGTGAGCCTCGCGGGCGTGGCCGTGCCCCTCGCCATCATCGCCGCCATCGGCGCGCTGGAGACGGCGCGCACGGAGGGGGCGCAGCGCGAGGTCTTCTTCAACATCCGCGGCTTCGCCATCATGTACTTCCTCTTCGGCCTCTCCGTGGCGGTCGTCGCCGGGGCCTTCCTGCAGCGCGCGCGCATCTGGCGGTTGGGCAAGGGCGCGAACCTGTCCGGCGACCTCGGCGCGCGCCTCACGAACGCGCTCACCATGGGCGCGGGCACCAGCCGCGTGAAGAACGACCGCTACGCGGGCGTCATGCACTGGTGCATCTACTCCAGCTTCGCCGTGCTCACGCTGGTGACGATCGCGCTGGCCATCGACGACTACTTCCCCCTCATCTTCCAGGTGGGGGGCGAGCACGCCTTCCTCGAGGGCGGCGTCTACCTCGGCTACAGCCTCGTGGGCGACGTGTTCGGGCTGATCGGGCTGCTCGGCGTGGGCATGGCGCTGTTCCGGCGCTTCGGGCCCGCGCCCGCCAAGCTCACCTGGGACCGCCGCCAGTCGGAGGACGCCATCGTGGTGGGCCTGCTGGGCTTCGTGCTCTTCAGCGGCTTCCTCGTGGAGGGCCTGCGCATCGGCGGCGACGAGATTCCGCGCGGCCACGAAAGCTGGTCGTGGTGGTCGCCTGCGGGCTGGGCGGTGGCGAAGATCGTGGGCGGCGCCAGCGAGGGCGCGCTGCTCACGGCGCACCGCGTCTTCTGGTGGATTCACGTGGCCGGGGCCTTCACGCTGCTGGGCCTGCTGGCGCTGACCAAGTTCCGGCACATCGTGCTCGCGCCCGTCAACGCCTTCCTCAAGCGCCCCGCCGTGCCCGCCTACCTCGCGCCCATGGGCGATTTCGAGCAGCTCATCGAGCAGGGCCAGAGTCTGGGCGCGGGCACGCTGCGCGACTTCTCCTGGAAGCAGCTCTTCGACGCCGACACCTGCGTGCGCTGCGGGCGCTGCACGGAAGCCTGCCCGGCGTGGACGGCGGGCCAGCCCCTTTCGCCCATGGCCATCATCCAGGACATGAAGGCCTACATGAACCACGCCGGGCCGCTGCTCATCGCGGGCAAGGATCCGGCGGAGTCGTCCGAAGGGGAGCTGGTGGGCGGCTACGTGAAGGACGAGTCGCTCTGGGCCTGCCGCACCTGCATGGCCTGCGTGCAGGAGTGCCCCGTCATGATCGAGCATGTGCCCTCCATCGTGGACATGCGCCGCTACCTCGTGATGGAGCAGGCGCGCATCCCCGGCACGGCGCAGGAGACGCTGCAGAACATCGAGCAGCGCGGCCATCCCTGGCGCGGTACGCAGCTGACGCGCGAGAGCTGGATGGAGCAGCTGCGCGCCGAGGGCGTGGACGTGCCCGTCTTCGACGGCTCGCAGGAGTACCTCTACTGGGTGGGCTGTTCGGGGGCGCTGGTGGAGCGCAACCTGCCCATCACGAAGGCGGTCGTGCGGCTGTTGCTGGAGGCGGAGGTGAGCTTCGGCGTGCTGGGCCAGCAGGAGACGTGCACGGGCGACCCCGCGCGACGCCTCGGCAGCGAGTTCCTCTTCGCCACGCTGGCGGAGTCGAACGCGGCCTCCATGAACGAGCTGGGCGTGCGCCGCGTGATCACCGCCTGCCCCCACTGCTTCAATACCTTCAAGAACGAGTACCCCGATTTCGACGGCCACTGGGAGGTGACGCACCACGCCGAGTTCCTGCAGCTGCTGCTGGCGCGGGGCAAGCTGCGGCCCAAGGCGCTGGCCGAGGGCCAGACCATCACCTACCACGACTCCTGCTACCTGGGGCGCGGCAACGGCGTGCTGGACGCGCCGCGCGAGGTGCTGGAGCGCATCCCCGGCGCGCGCCTGGTGGAGATGCCGCGCAGCCGCGAGCGCGGCCTCTGCTGCGGCGCGGGCGGCGGCAACATGTGGCTGGAGGAGGAGGGCACGCGCGTCAACCACCTGCGCACGGCGGAGGCGGCCAACACGGGCGCGGGCGTGGTGGCCACGGCCTGCCCCTTCTGCATCCAGATGTTCGAGGACGGCATTCCGGCGGTGCAGCCGGACGAGGAGGCGCGTTCCATCCGCGCCTTCGACATCGCCGAGCTGCTGGAGGTGAGCGTGGCCCCGCCGCGTCCCGCCGACGGCGCCATCCCTCCCGGCGTCGCGGGCTAGCCGCGCGCGGCGTACCGCCCGCCGCCCGCCTTCGCTACAATGCGCCCCATGAACGCGTTGCGGCGGGCGTGGAACGCGACGGCGGGACGCCTCAGCTGGAGCGAGATCGCGGCGCTCGCCCTGTGGCTGGCCGTGACCGGCTTCATGCTGGCCGTCGCCATCAACGCCGCCATCAACGAGCTGTAGCCCCCGCGTGACCGCGCGCCCTCGCCGCGCGGGGGGGGGCTGGTGGCGGACTTCACGGCGGGCAGCGGCACGACGGGGGCGGCGGCGCTGGCGCTTCGGGCTGGCCGACCGTTCGGAGGACGCACGGCGGGGTAGCCCCCCACTCCGCGCGCGCTCCGGTATTATCGCCGTCGCACGCCGCGACGGAGGTGACGCCGATGGTGCGCGCGGAGATCATCGAACGGCAGAACGAGATCAGGCGGACGCCCATGCTGGAGCGCATCGCGGGGATGCGCGAGCTGCTGCGGCAGGCGGGCGACGAGGCGCAGGAGCTGCGCCACCTGCCCGCGTGGGCGGCGAAGGAGATGGCCGCGCAGGGGTTCTACCGCTTCGCCCTGCCCGCCGAGCTGGGGGGCGAGGACGTGACCGCGCGCGAGCAGATCGAGAACGTGGAGGCGGTCTCCGCCATCGACGGCTCGGTGGGCTGGTGCACGCACATCAACTCCGAGATCAACGGGCTGGTGGTGCGGCGCATGGACCGCGCCCTGTGCGACAAGATTTTCGACGACTGGGACGCGCTCGTGTGCTCGGGGCTGGGGCCGCCGAACGGGCCCAATCCGGGGCGCACGGCGCGGCGCGAGGGCGACGGCTGGGTGCTGCGCTACCAAGGGTCGTTCGCCAGCGGCTGCCACAACGCCACGTGGAACTTCGTGATGTCGCCCGTGGTGATCGACGAGGCCACGGAGGAGGGGGCGGCCAACTCCTTCATGGTGCCGCGCGGCGAGTTCGAGATCATGGATACGTGGGACACGGCGGGGATGCGCGGCAGCGGCAGCCACGACGTGCGCATGGACGGCGTGTACGTGCCGCCGGAGCACCTGTTGCCGGCGCGCGCGCTGGCGCCGAGCGAGCAGTGGGACAACCCCACCTTCCGCAACCCCACGCACGCCGTCTACAACAAGTCGGCGGTGGCGCTGGGGGTGTGCCGCGGGGCCATCGACGCCTTCGTGGAGCTGGCCATGGAGAAGACGCCGTGGGGGCTGGCCTCGCCGCTGAGGGACATGCCGCAGGCGCAGTACCGCATCGGCGAGGCGCAGGCCACGCTGATGGCGGCGCGGGCCTTCGTGATGGAGACGCAGGACGCGCTGGAGGCGCACCTCGGGCCGAAGCCGTCGGAGGGCGGGCGGCTGGAGCCGGAGTGGGAGACGTTCTGGCCCGCCTATCTGGCCTGCGCCCACGCGGCCCAGTCGGCGCGGCAGGTGGTGGGCGTGATCAACAACACGGCGGGCACGACGGGCAGCCGCATCGACAGCCCGCTGGAGCGCTTCCTGCGGGACGCGCAGCAGTCGGCCACGCACGCGCTCATCTCGTGGCGGCACTACGAGGAGATCGGCAAGACCTTCGTGGGGCACGACCCCGCGGCCAACTACATGGAGCTGCGGCGCGCCTGAGCGCGGGCGGCGGAGGAGCGAGGCCATGCCCGAACGCGAGCCCCTGGACGTGCTGGAGGCGATCCATTCGACGCCCGCGCGGCGCTACCTGGGCCCGGAGCCCATTCCCGACGAGGTGCTGCGGGAGCTGCTGGACGCGGCCATCCGCGGGCCCACGGGCGGCAACTCGCAGATCTGGGGCTGGGTGCTCGTGCGCGACGCCGAACGCAAGGCGCGCATCGCGGAATGGTGGAAGGCGGCCTTCGACGCCACCTACGGGCGCGCGGACGCGGCGCGGCTGGAGCGGGGCGGGCGCGTGCGCCTGGGCGCGTTCGACGAGGTGGTGGAGGCGGACACGGGGCTGGACGCCGCCGGGCTGCGCTCCGTGGCCTACCTGGCGGAGCACCTCGCCGAGGTTCCGGTGCTGGTGGCGCCGGTGCTGACGGGCGTGCCGGGCGGGAACGAATCGACGCGGCTGGGGCTGCTCTACGGGGGCTTCATCTTCGGGGCGGTGCAGAATCTGGCGCTGGCGGCGCGCGCGCACGGCATCGGCGCGCCGCTCACCACCTTCGGCACGGGCCCCGAGCTGGACCGCCTGCTGGAGCTGCCGGAGGGGGCCACGGCCTGCGCCATCGTGCCGCTGGGCTATCCCGTGCGGGGGCGCTTCTCGCAGCCGAAGCGCATGCCGCTGGATCGGGTGGTGCACGAGGAGCGCTGGGGCGCGACCTGGGAAGGCGGGGGCTAGCGGGCGCCGTGAGCCCCTCAGTCTGCCTTCCCCTCAAACAGATCAAGGAGGTCGTCGGGGAGGGGATCGAGGAACGAGTCGGGGATCACGGCGAGGCCCTTCCCCAGCCCGATGGGGCGCGGCTCCGACGGGGCTTCCGCGATGGGCGGGATTGGGACGGTCCCGGCCTCGTGCGGGTTGAGCACGGCCGCGGATTCAGAAGCGGAGTGAGACTGGTTCATGATCGGAACCTTTCCTCTTCCAGGCCATGCTATCAATCGGGGAGTGGATTCGGCAATGAGGCTCAGGCGTCGAGGAACGCGGCGTCGGGCCGGAAGCCGCATTCGCGGAACAGCAGCTCGACGTTGATGATGCGCGCGACGTGCCGCTGGCGCGCCGGATCGTCCGTTCCATCCGCCAGCAGCGCGGCGAGCCCGCTCGGGTTGAACAGCTCCCGGCTGAACATTCCGTCCGGGTCCAGCACGGCCAGCAGGTCGTCGGGAAGGACGGGCCGCGGCCCGACGAGGGGCCGCGAGGAGAACGGTCCCATCAGGCGCCCGCCCGCGAAGCGGCGATCCAGCCTGGAGAGGATGTGCGCGCCCTGATAGAGCAGATGGCGCGCCTCGAGATGGAGGGTGGCCATGCGGAGCGGCGATGCGGTTCCACCGTATTGCGTCGGGAGCGCCGCCAGTTTGGGCGACAGCAGATGGGTGACGGCGCGGGTGATGCGCGCACCGAGTTTCCAGTGCCAGGGGATGGCCAGCGCCGCATCCATGACACTGCGCGTGCAGAGCGGATGGACGGCGGGCATCCAGGCGTGGGTGGACGAGAGGGAGACGGCGGAGTTGGTGGTCGCCTTCCAGGTGTCGTAGGCGTCCATCCGCTGCGCCCGGGTGGCCCCGGCGGGCGCGGCGAAGGTGTGGCGGATGCGATGGTCCATCTCGGCGGCGAAGTGCGGCCACCAGTCCCGGCGGTACAGCCCTTCCGGCGGCGGTCCTTCCACCAGGGTGCGGAAGCGGAGCAAGCGGCCGACGTTGGGCGGGCCAATCCTTCCCGCGTTCCACAGTTCATAGGACCATGGGTGGCCGCGCGTCAGCTCCCCGTGGCAGCCCTGGAGGCGGGTGCGACGGCGGCGACGCAGCATCCTGAGGGAGACGGATGCGTGGGCGATGTCGGCGAAGTCGCGTTCCCCCGCCGTGCGGTGGATGAGTTCGCGAACAACCTCGGGGGTCAGCGACAGGCGCTCGAAGAGATCCGCGCCGTGGACGGCGTGTTCGAGCCCCATGGCGCGGGCGATGCGCGAGGCCCTCTCGATCTCGTGGGGCATCCTGCCGGTGACCGCGGTGAATTCGATGCCCGCGTGGAGCGCTCCCGCAGTGACCATGCGGGAGTCGTAGCCGCCCGTCAGATCGATGGCCAGCCTGCCCGCCACTGCATCGATCCGCGTGACGGCGCGGACCAGGGCGGCGGCATAGGCGGTCGCGGCCTCATCGCTGTTGGCGTAGACGGAGGTATCCGCGAATGGCGTCCAGTGCGTTTTCAGCGCCCAGCCGCCACTGGCGAGTGTGGCGCTCTGGCCGAGGTTGAGGCGGGCGATGCCGGAGAAGAAGGAACGCGGAGCGAACAGCTCGCCCCGCGCCAGGTATTCCCGCACCCCCCCCGGGGCGGGGTCGATGCCGAACGCCCGCGCCGGGGCCAGCACGGCGGTGGTGGCCAGATAGTCGTGGCCAGCCGCGCCGATGTACAGGTTCAGCGTGGAGGCGTGATCGTTGACGGCAAACAGTTCGCGTTTCTCCGCGAACCATGCCGCGAGGGCGAACCCGCCCTCGAGACGGTCGAGCCACCGCCGCCGATCAGTCAGAAGGCCCTGGAAGATGCGCGCCGGCGACAGGGGAGCGCCGTTCTCGCCGCTGTCGAAGGCGACGCCCTTGAGCACCATCCAGCCTCGCTCGCTTTCGAACCGCTGGATGGCCCGTTCCGGTTCGTTCACGATCAGGCAGGAGACGGCGGCGCCGTCGCCCAGGACGCTGGTCCCGGCCTCGCCGTAGGCGTCGGAGAAGGCGCGCGCCAGCGCTTCCAGGCGGCGGGGGGGAATCGGAGCGCCGTCCCTGCTGGCCAGAACGGTGAATTCGGACACGGCCCGCCCTTCGCGGTGGTGGGCGATACTGGATTCGAACCAGTGGCCTCTGCGATGTCAACGCAGCGCTCTAACCGTCTGAGCTAACCGCCCGCGGATGGCCATCCTAGCGCGTCTTGCCGTCCCGCGAAACGCGCCCCATGCTCCCGCGATGCGGCGACGGCGGCGCGGCTACTACGAGCCGGAGGACCTCGGCGAGGAGCAGGACCGGCGCGATGCCGCCGTGGCCGGGCGGCGCTACTACGTGTACGTGCTGGAGACGGACCGCGGGCACTACGTGGGGCATTCGGCGCGCGGGCCGGCGCGGGCGCGGGAGCACACCGAGGGGCGCGTCGCGTCCACGGCGGACGCAAACCCGGAGCTGGCGTGGACCTCGTGGCCGCTGGAGACGCGCGCGGATGCGGCGCGTTTCGAGGCGGCCATGAAGGCGCTGCGCGACCGGCGCGCGGAGCGCTTCCACGAGATCACGGGGCTGGCGCCGGAGCCGTTCCGGTACCCGTCGCGCCGCCGCCGCGAGCCCGTCGCCAGCGGGGGCGGTCTCGGGATCATGCGGAACGCGTTCTCCGCCGCCTTCGCCGCCTTCATCGCCTTCGTTGCCGCTGCCATCTTTGCTTTCGTTGTCGTCGCTATCATCGCCTATGACTCTTGGGGGGAGGCCTCGATCGAGTGGTGGCATGTGTTCCTGCCGAGCTTCGCTGTCATCTGGATCGCCCTCTGGTACGGCCTACATGCGACAGAGAAGAAGGAACGCGAGAAGCGCGCGCCACCGAAAGGAGAGCGCAAACGATGAGCAACGGCGCGGGGCGCTGGTCATGCTGCGGGCGCGCTCGCGCGCTGCGAACGCGGCGCTATGCTCAGAGGCGGGCAACGGCCCGGGAGCGCGGGCACGCCGAGGGAGTAGCCGCCCATGCCCGAACCGATGGAGGAGCGCGTCGAGCTGGACGCCCTGCCGCGCGAGGAGCGGCTCGCGCGCATGCGCCATTCGGCGGCGCACGTGCTGGCCGAGGCCATGCTGGAGCTGATGCCGGAGGCGGAGCTGGGCATCGGGCCGCCCACGGACACCGGCTTCTACTACGACTTCCGCCTGCCCCGCCCGCTCACGCAGGAGGACCTGGTTTGGCTGCGGCGGCGCATGAGGAAGTCGATCGGGCGGCGGCTGCCCTTCCGCATGGAGGCCGTCACGCGGGCGGAGGCGGAGGCGCGCTGGCGCGACCAGCCCTTCAAGCTGGACCTGCTGGCGGGGCTGGAGGACGGGGCCATCACGCAATGCACGCACGGCGCCTTCACGGACCTCTGCCGCGGCGGGCACGTGAACCACACGGGCGAGATTCCGGCCTTCAAGCTGATGAGCATCGCCGGGGCCTACTGGCGCGGCGACGAGGCCAATCCCCAGCTGCAGCGCGTCTACGGGGCGCTCTTCGAGACGCGGGATGAGCTGGAGGAGCACGAGCGGCGGCTGGAGGAGGCGCGCAAACGGGATCATCGCCGCGTGGGCCGCGAGCTGGGCCTGTTCACCTTCTCCGACGACGTGGGGCCGGGCATCCCCCTCTTCCTGCCGAAGGGGGAGACGGTGCGCCACCTGATGGAGGGCTACGTGCGCGAGCTGCAGGAGCGGGAGGGCTACCGGCACGTGTGGACGGCGCATCTGGTGAAGGGGACGCTCTACGAGCGGTCGGGGCACAAGGAGCACTACGCGGACGCCATGTTCCCGCCCATGCGGGACGGCGAGACGGAGTTCTATCTGAAGCCGATGAACTGCCCCTCGCACATGACGCTGTTCAACGCGGAGCAGCACAGCTACCGCGACCTGCCGCTGCGCTACGCGGAGTTCGCCACGCTCTACCGCTACGAGAAGTCGGGCGAGCTGGGCGGGCTCACGCGGGTGCGCGCGCTGACGCAGGACGACGCGCACATCTTCTGCGCGCCGGAGCAGATCGGGGAGGAGTTCGCGCGCGCGCTGACGCTGGTGCGGGAGGTGCTGGGAACCTACGGCTTCACGGAGTACCGCGTGGCCCTGTCGTTGCCGGACGCGGACGGCGGGGGCAAGTTCGTGGACGCCCCGGAGCGCTGGGAGCGCGCGGTGGCGACCCTGCGCGCGGCCATGGATGCCTCCGGGCTGGCCTACGCGGAGGAGGAGGGGGAGGCCGCCTTCTACGGCCCCAAGGCGGACTTCATCACGAAGGACGTGCTGGGGCGGGAGTGGCAGCTCTCCACCATCCAGGTGGACCTGATCGAGCCCGGGCGCATGGGCTGCGCGTACGTCGGGGAGGACGGGCGCGAGCACACGCCGGTGCTGCTGCACCGCGCCATGATGGGTTCGACGGAGCGCTTCCTGGGGGTGCTGATCGAGCATTTCGGGGGGGCCTTCCCGCTCTGGCTGGCGCCCGTGCAGGCGGTGGTCATCCCCATCGCCGACCGGCACGCGGCCTACGCCGAAGAGGTGGCGGCGACGCTGCGCGAGGGCGGGTTCCGCGTGGAGGTGGACGCGCGCGCGGAGCGCATGAACGCGAAGATCCGCGCGGCGCAGCTGCGGAAGGTCCCCTACATGCTGGTGGCGGGCGACCGCGAGGCGGAGGCGGGCACGGTGGCGGTGCGCGTGCGCACGGGCGAGGACCTGGGGGCGATGCCGCTGGCCGATTTCGTGGCGCGCGCCGGGCGGGAACGGGAGACGCGCGCGCTGGGGCCGTAGCGGCTCAGGCGAGGGCGGCCCGCAGGCGCTCGGCGGCTTCGTCAGCGGCGCGCCCGGCGTCGTCGAGGATGCCGTGCATGCCGAAGAAGGCGTGAATCTGGCCCGCATAGCGCGTGAGCGTGACGGGCACGCCCGCCTCGCGCAGGCGCTCGGCGTAGGCCTCGCCCTCGTCGCGCAGGGGGTCGTACTCGGCGGTGACGACGTGCGCGGGGGGCAGGCCGGCGAGGCTCCGCGCGCGCAGGGGCGAGGCGTGGGGATGGCCGCCGTCGCCGTCGGGGCCGAGGTAATGGTCCCAGAACCACATCATGCCGTCGCGCGTGAGCAGGTAGCCGTCGGCGTTGTCGCGGTAGGAGGCGGTCTCGAAGTTGCGGTCGGTGACGGGGTAGACGAGCAGCTGGAAGCGGATGGGGGGGCCGCCCTCGTCGCGGGCGCGCAGGGAGACGACGGCGGCGAGGTTGCCGCCCGCGGAGTCGCCGCCGACGGCCAGCCTGCCCGCGTCCGCGCCCAGCTCGGCGGCGTGTTCGGCGGCCCAGACGGTGGCGGCGTAGCAGTCGTCGGGGGCGGCGGGGAAGCGGTGCTCGGGCGCGAGGCGGTAGTCCACGGAGACGAGCACGCAGCGGGCGCGGGCGGCGAGCTCGCGGCAGGTCACGTCCGCCGTGTCGAGGTCGCCGATGACCCAGCCGCCGCCGTGGTACCAGACGAGCAGGGGCAGGCCGTCGCCCTCCACGGCGCGGTAGACGCGCACGGGGACGTCGCCGGCGGGGCCGGGGACGGCGCGGTCCTCCACGGCGGCCATGTCCGCGCCGGGGATGGCGGGGGGCAGGCGGTTGGCCTCGCGCACGGCCCGCGGCTCCTGCAGGTGGATGGGCGGGGTATCCAGCGCGGCGAGCTGATCGAGCACCACCTGCGCCTGCGGGTTGACGGTCATGGCGGGCCTCCTCGTGGGCGGGAACGGTAGGAGCGCGCGGGGGGCGCGTCAACCGAGGGCGCGCAGGAATTCGGGCGCGGTGACGAATTCGGCGGGGCCGTGGCCGCGCATGCGCAGCACCTCGCGGTCGGCGGTGACGAGCCAGCGCGCGCCGCCCGCGCAGGCGGCCTCGACGAGGCGGCGGTCTCCCGCGTCGCGCAGGGCCAGCCCCTCCAGCACGGGGGCATCGACGAGCACGGAGCGCGCGCGCAGTTCGGCGAGCAGGGCGTCGCGCGCCTCGCGGGCGGCGATGCGCTCGACCCAGCGCGCGCCCGCGACCATTTCGGCCTCGCGCAGGGTGGCGGCGGAGGCGACGTGCTCGAAGCGGCCCGCGCGCCAGCACTGGAGGGCGCGCGCCGCCGCGCCGGAGGGGCGGGCGAGGGCAGCCACGAGCAGGTTGGTATCGACGACGGCGCGCGGCTTCACGGTTCGCGGCCTAGTGGGCGACGGCGTTGCCCCCGCACACGTTGATGGACTGGCCCGTGATCCAGGAGCCCTGGTCGCTGCAGAGGTAGACGGCGGCCCAGCCGATGTCCTCGCCGAGCCCGGCGCGGCCGATGGGGATGCGGGCGGCGCGCGCGTCGAATTCGGGGTCGTCGAAGACGTCGGCCATGCGCGAGGTATCGACGAGGCCCGGGCAGATGGCGTTGACGCGCACGCCGTGGCGGCCCACCTCCTGGGCCATGGAGGCGGTGAGCGCCTGCAGGCCCGCCTTGCTGGCGGCGTAGGCGGCGGTGTTGGGGGGAAGCAGCTTGCCGGCGATGGAGGAGATGTTGACGATGACGCCGCCCGCGCCCGCCTCGACGAGCCGCCCGCCGAAGACCCTGGACATGAGGAAGGCGCCGCGCAGGTTCACGCGGAGCACCGTGTCCCAGGCGTCCACGGGCATGTCGACGACGGGCACGCGGTCGGGGCCGCGGGCCGCGCCGGCGTTGTTCACAACGAAATCGACGCGCCCGAATTCGGCCAGCGTGCGGTCGAGCAGGTCGCGCACGGAGCCTTCGTCGCCAGCGTCGCTGACGAGGGGCAGGGCGCGCTGGCCGGCGGCCTCGATCTCCGCGGCCACGGAGGCGATGTCCTTCCAGCCCGCGGCCTTCTCGTCGTCGGGGTAGCGTTCGGGGGGGCGGCCCGTGCCGGTGACGACGACGTCGGCCCCGGCTTTGGCGAGTTCGACGGCGATGGCGCGCCCGATGCTCTTCATGCGGCCCGCGCCGGTGACGACGGCCACCTTGCCTTCGATTCCGGTGAGGTTGAGTCCGGACATGGCGTCTCCCGCCGGGCGCGATGGCCCCGGCGGCGCGACTATGCCGCGTCGCGGGCCCTTCCCGCAAGGCATGGGCGCGCGACGTTCGCTAGAGTGGCGGTCATGCTGGCGGGCTTGCTTCGGCACGGGCGGCTGCTGCAGGCGAACGCGGCGGCGGCGCTGGCGCTGGGCGGAGGCGTGGCCATCGCCTTCGCCATGGTGCAGACGCTGGACGAGGAAGCGCCGCCGCCGGAGCGCGCGGCCCTCGTCGCCACGGAGACGCCGACGGCCACGGCCACCGTCGTCGCCACGCCCACGCGGGGCGCGACCCCGACGCCGGCCAGCGCGCCCGCCGCCGCGTCCTCCCCCACGCCGTCGCCGACCGCCACCGCCACGCCCACGCCCACGCCGGTCGTCCGCAGCCCGCGCTGCGAGAGCGCGCCCGGGCGGGCGGCGTCGCTGATCGCCAGCGTGGAGGACGTGATGGGGGGCTATCCGGGCACCTGGGGGCTGGCCATTCTCGACCTCGCCTGCGGTTCGGAGGTGGTGGTGCGACCCGGCTACGCGCAGTATCCGGCCTCGGCGGGCAAGATCGTGATCCTGCTGGCGGCCCTGCGCGCCGTGCAGGACGGGCGGATGGACTTCGCGGAGGTGGCCGAGGACGTCGCGCGCGTGCTGCGCGACTCGCTCGACGAGAACACGGACGCGGTGGCGGAGCGCGTGACGCCGGAGCAGGTGGCGGCGGTGCTGGAACGGGCGGGCGTGTCGGCGAACTCGTGGCTGGAGTGGAGCTGGCGGGACGCGCTCTTCACGCCGCACGACCTGGCGCGCGTGTGGGCCTCCATCCTGCGCGGGGAGCAGCTCGACGAGCGCTGGACGGGCTGGCTGCTGGAGCTGTCCGCGGGGGCGGTGCTGCCGGAGGGCTACGAGACCTTCCCCGTCGATTTCGGGCTGGACGGGCTCGAGTCGGGGCAGAAGGCGGGCTACTGGGTGGGCGAGGGGCACCACGACCACTTCGCGGCGGCGGGCTACGTGCGCGCGGCGGGGAGCGGGGAGGGGGGCTTCGCCTACGCCTTCCTGGTGCAGACGACGCTGGAGGATCTGTTCGATCCGCAGCGGCGGCTGGTGTTCCCGCTGGTGCGCGAGTTCGTGGCGGCGGAGGCGCGGCTCGACCGATGACGGCGACGGCATGGCGGGGCGTGGCCGCGGTGGGGGCGCTGGCGGCGGTCTGCCTGCTGGCGCTGGCGTGCGAGGGGGCCGCGCGGGACGAGGCGACGCCGTCCGTCGCGGTCACGCCGACGGTCGCGCTGACGCCGACGCCCGCTCCTGCGCCGACGCCGACTGCCACCGCTACGCCGTCCGCTACCCCTACGCCCACGCCGACTGCCACGACCACGCCGTCACCCACGCCTACTCCGACCGCCACGCCTACGCCGTCGCCCACGACCACGCCTTCCGCAACGACCACGCCGTCACCTACGCCCACGCCATCCGCCACACCTACGCCGTCCGCCACGCCCACGCCGTCCGCCACGCCCACGCCGTCCGCCACGCCTACGCCTTCCGCCACGCCGACGCCGTCCGCCACGCCGACGCCATCCGCCACGCCCACGCCTTCCCCCACGCCCACGCCTTCCCCCACGCCCACGCCGTCCGCCACGCCTACGCCTTCCCCCACGCCCACGCCGTCCCCCACGCCCACGCCATCCGCCACGGCCACGCCGTCTGCCACGCCCACGCCCTCCGCCACGCCCACACCCTCCGCTACGCCTACGCCTTCCCCAACGCCCACGCCTTCCCCTACGCCTACGCCAACTGCCACGCCTACGCCGTCCGCCACGCCCGCGGCCACGCCGCCGCCGACCCCCGTCAGCATCGGGAGCCTGCTGGCGCGGCCCGTGCCGTCGCGGTGCGTGGGGCTGGCGGCGCGGGGCGAGGCGCTGGCGGCGGCGGTCGAGGACGCGATGGCGGGGTTCGTCGGCGGCTGGGGACTGGCGCTCGTCGACCTGGACTGCGGGGAAGTCGTGGGGACGCGGCTCGAACACGGCCAGTACACGGCCTCGGCGGGCAAGATCATGATCGTCATCGCCGCCCTGCGCGCCGCCGAGGACGGGGAGCTGGATTTCGAGGCGATGCGGCCCCACGTCGAGATCGTGCTGGAGCATTCCATCGACCTGAACGCGGACGCGATCAACGACATGGTGACGCCGGAGCAGGTGGCGGGGGTGCTGGCGCGGGCGGGCGTGTCGGATGCCTCGCGGCTGCCGCACAGCTGGCGCTACGCCCACTTCACGCCGCGCGACCTGGCGCGTGTGTGGGTCTCGCTGGTGCGCGGGCGGCAGCTGGGGCCGGAGCGCACGGCGTGGCTGCTGGGGCTGGCGGTGGCCAACGGGCTGCCCGAGACGTTCTGGCCCTTCCCGCCCGATTTCGGCGCGGAGGGCTACGAGTACGGGCAGAAGGCGGGCTACTGGACCTCGCCCGTGCCCATCGGCTACCGCGTGTCGGCGGGCTTCGCGCGCCCGGCGGACGGCTCGGCGGAGGGCTACGTGTTCGCCTTCCTGGCGGAGGCGGCGCCCGCCGATCTGGCGGGGAACTGGCGGCGTCCGGTGTTCCCGCTGGTGCGCGATTTCATCGCGGGCGAGCTGAAGCGGGGGCGCTAGAGGCGGGCCTCGAACTGGGCGAGGGTGAGCGCGCCGGGGCCGCGCCCGGCGGCGGCCAGCTCCCCGGCGACGCGGCAGAGCAGGGCGTTCACGGGGGCGGGCACGCCGTGGAGCCTGCCGAGGAGCGCGATCTCGCCGTTCAGCCAGGCGGTCTCGATGGTGGGCGCGCCGCGTTGCAGGCTCTGCCAGGAGGAGTTGCCGGAGCGCGCGGCGGGACTGCCGGAGCGGATGCGGCTGAGGGCCTGGAAGCGCTCGCGGAAGGCGTCGTCGGAGACGGTTTCGACGGCGGCGGCGGCGAAGCAGGCGCGGGCCTCGGCGCGGGCGCGTTCGGCCAGCGCCTCGGCCTCCTCCCCGGAGGCGAGCACGGCCTGGGCGGCGTTGGCGAGGTTTCGCAGCAGCTTGGCGTACTTCCAGGGCATGACGGACTCGCGCGGCTCGGCGGCGAAGCCCGCGCCCGCGAGGTCGCGCGCGATGCGCTCGGCGGCGGCGTCCACACCGTGCGGATAGCGGCCCAGGTCGAGCACGCCGTAGACGGGGCTGGCGCTGGCGATGACGGCGCCGGGCTCGAGGTGGGTGCCGGGCAGGATGACGAGCTGGCCGTAGACGTTGGCGAAGCGGCGCAGGGCCATGCGCTCGTTGGCCACGCCGTTCTGGGCGCAGACGACGGCGATCTCCGGCGGCGCGACGGCGGCCAGCGCCTCCACGGCGGCGGCCGTGTCCTGCGACTTCATGGCGAGGATGACGACGTCGTCGGGCGTGAGGGCGAGCTCGGCGGGGGAGGCGGCGGCGGGGATGGGGAGCGTCTCCGTGCCGGCGGCGCTGGTGAAGGCGAGTCCGCGCTCGCGCAGGGCGGCGAGGTGGGCGCCGCGCGCGATCAGCGCCACCTCGTGGCCGGTCAGGTGGAGGCGCGCGCCGATGACGCCGCCGATGGCGCCCGCGCCGTAGACGACGTAGCGCATCAGGCGGTCCCGCCATGGGAGAGGGCGAGGTGGCGCGCGAGCAGGTCCTCGCCGAAGTCGCCCTCGGGGTCGCGCCAGACGGCGTGGACGTGGTTGGCCTCGTTCTGGGCGCAGTCGTATTCGACGAGGAAGCGCGGGGCCTGCAGGCGGTAGTAGTGGGGCTGGCCCGGCTCGACGCCGCCCGCCCAGGCGAAGCGCATGGCCGCGAGGCCGCCGTCCGCCAGCCGCGCGCGCTGCTCCGCCGCCAGCTCGTCGGGCAGGCGGTCCACGTAGAGCGTGGCGAGGGCGGCGAGGCGCTCGCGCTGGCCCGCGTCGAGGGCGCTGGCGGCGACGCCGCGCGGCTCGCCGTAGCGCAGGGCGGCCTCCTGTGCGGGGCCGTAGCCGAGGCGCTCGCGTTCGGCGCGGGCGCGCTCGTCCCAGGCGCGCCGCCGGGGATGCCCATGAGCGCGGGCGTGGGCAAGGGGAGCGCCCCCGCTTCCACGCGCGGGCGGTTGGACTGCACGATGTCGGGCGGGGCGGCGGCGGAGACGCGGGCGGCGGCGCGCTGGCCGGCGTCGAGGGAGCGCAGCAGCTCGCGCGCGAGGTCCTCCTCGCCCGCGAGGGGGCGCAGCAGTCCGATGCCGAGGGGCGAGGCCGCCGGGTTCGCGCCGAAAAAGACGGGCGTGGGCGTGATCGCGCCGTCCGCGATGGTGTAGTGGATGGAGACGTGGTGGCCCTCGAAGCGCCAGCCCCAGGATGCGGCGTCGGGGTCGCCGAAGATGGTGACGAAGTAGAGCTGCGGGTCGCGCCAGCGGTCGGAGCCGGTGTCGAGGCCGGGGGGCGGGTCGCGCCAGCCCTCGACGGCGTCGAGCGCGTTTTCGAGGCCGATGATGGCGCTGGCGGCCACGTAGCCGGAGCGGCTGAGGCCGCTGGCGGCGAGGCGGTGGGCGGCGCGCTGCTGGAGGGCGGACATGGCCAGCAGGGGCAGCCCCGCGCGCGTCGCGGGGGCGTAGTTCCAGCGGCGGCGTTCGGCCTCGTCGACGAGCGGGAGCAGGACGCGGGCGCGCTGGTCCGGTTCGAGCAGGGCGAGGAAGGCGCGCGCGGCCTCGGCCATGCGGGCGGCGGTAGCGGGCGCGGGCGTGGCGGGCATGGCGGGGGCAGGATACGCCACGCGCGCGAACGCGCCCGCCCCCGCGCTTCCCGCCGCGCCCTACAATGGCGGCGCGCACGCGCACGGAGGCCCGCCATGACCACGAGCGACCGCGAGGCCGCCATCGACGAGCTGATCGCCAAGCAGGAGATCCGCGACGCGCTCATGCGCTACTCGCGCGGCATCGACCTGCTCGACCCGGAGCTGGTGAAGTCGGCTTACCACCCCGACGCCTGGGACGACCACGGCACCTTCAAGGGGAACGCGCACGAGTTCGCCGAACACGTGATGACGGGGCTTTCGCGCATGGACTGCACCCAGCACTTCCTCGGCAACTCGCTCATCGAGCTGGAGGGGAGCCGCGCGTACTCGGAGACGTACCACGTGGCCTACCACCGCATGCCCGCCGACGGGGACGGCCCCGCGCGCGACTTCACCTGGGGCGGGCGCTACGTGGACGTGTTCGAGAAGCGCGGGGACGGCCCCTGGCTGATCCTGCGGCGCACGGTGGTCCACTCCTGGAGCCGCATCGACCCCGTGGGCGAGGGCGCGGCCATGGCGGCGGCCTTCACGCAGGTGGCGCGTGGCGACCGCGGCGATCTGGTCTACCGCTTGCGCGGGGACGCGGACGGGGGGTGAAAGGCGCGCGCGCGGGGCGTATGCTACCGGCAGCACGCGCCGACGGGCGCGAGGGAGCGAGCAGATGACCGCCGAAGCCATGACCGACCGTCCCTTCTACCACGATCCGTCGCCGGACCAGATCCGGCGCGATCCGCCGCACCGCTACCTGCCGTGAGCGAGCGCTCGAACTGGCGCGAGCAGGGCATCGACATGCCCTCCATCCTGCTGCGCGATCCGGAGAAGCTGCCCGTGAAGGTGCTGCTGCATTCCATGTACGGCGGCGAGATCGGCGGCTCCGAGGCCTTCGGGCGGCGCTACGTGCAGGCCACGCGCGAGGGCGTGGACCAGCTGCCCTGGGAGCTGGCGCTGGTGAACGCGCGCCTCACCTGGGACGAGTGCCGCCACACCGAAATCGTGCTGGAGCAGATGGGCCGCCACGGCTGCACGCTGGGCGACTTCGCCGACGGCTACGTGGCCGGCGAGAGCCTCACCAGCTCGAGCGCCTCCGCCAACGGCGACGCCCGCCCGGGGGCCTCGCTGGACATGATCAACAGCATGGCCTCGGTGCACCGCGGCGGCGAGGGGCTGGCCATGAACCTGTTCACGGCGCTCATCGACATGGGCCGCAACATCGGCGACCCCGACTGGGAGCGCGCCTTCGACTTCAACCACGCCGACGAGGTGATGCACGTGGAAGTGGGCAACTACTGGGTGCCGCGCCTCACGGAGGGGGACGACGCGCGGCGGCGCGAGGCCATGAAGGCGCAGCAGGCCTTCGAGGAGCTGATCATGGCGCTCAACACCGGCGACGAGGTCGTGGCCCCCAGGGAGTTCGCGCTCTAGGGGGGACGGACCGATGGCGAAGCGCTGGCGGCCCCCCTTCGACTTCAAGCGCTACTGCGGCGACTCGCACGGGATGGTGATCCACGATCTCGTCTGCGAGAAGCCGGAGTGCGCCGTCTCCACCATCGAGGACGAGCGCATCACGATGTGGGAGACGGATGAGGAGGTGGCCGCCGCCGTCGCCTCGGGCGCGGGCTGGACGCGCCACGGGCCCTGCGAATCGGGGGCGCTCTACTTCACCCCGCGCGAAGAGCTGAAGTAGGCCCCGCGCGGGCCGGAAAGCGAGGCGGGCATGGTCGAACTGTGGGTGCCGCAGCGGAAACTGGGCGGGGCGTTCTCCGTGGACGAGTGCGCGCGACGGCTGATGCACTACCGCTACGCCGAGGTCGAGATGATGCGCGCGCTGCTGCAGTGGATCGCCACGCAGCCGCAGGTCCACCACAAGGTCGAATTCGGCCCCATCGCCTACCACTGCGCCCAGCACGCGGACATGCTGGGCAAGCGCCTGCCCGAGCTGCGCGTGACGGAGGACGCGGAAGGCCCCTACCCGCTCATGACCTCGCCCAGGATGGACCCGCCCAACGACGACTTCCGCGCCTTCATGGAGGCCATCCAGGACCAGGACGATTCGGTGCTGCGCGTGGCGGGCGTGTTCGGCGTGCTCAAGCCCCACCTGGCCACGCACTACCTCTACCACATGCGCGCCACCGACCAGGTGGTGGATTCGCCCACCGTGCGCATCCTGCGCCTCATGCTGCAGGACGAGGAGGAGCACATCCAGTGGGGCCGCGCGCAGATCGAGGAGCTGGCGGACACGCCCCCCACGCGCCGCCGCGTGAACGAGTGGCGCATGCACCTGGAGGAGCTGCTCACGCGGGCGGGCGGCGTCATCGGCGCGCGCGGCGACGGCGACGGCGCGTGACCTACGTCATCGACGCGGCGCGGTGCATCAACTGCGGCTACTGCCGCCGCGTCTGCCCCACGGAGACGATCCACTACTTCGACACGGACGACTTCCAGCACGCCATCTGGCCGGAGGCGTGCATCGACTGCAACGCCTGCGCGCCCGTCTGCCCGGTGGACTGCATCGCCCACGACGCGTCGGACGTGCTGGAGGGGGAGGCGCTGGAGGCGGCGCTGGCGAAGGCGCGGGAGTGGGCGCGCGCGCGCAACCAGGACGAGCTGTTGAAGGAGCTGGCGCCGCGCGCGCGCTTCCGCCCGGCCTCGTCGACGGCGCGGCCGCGGGCGTAGGAGTAGACTGAGGCCATGCTCAGCATCAGGGATCGCGACATTGCAAGAAATTGGGAACCGCTCCATGACGCGCTGCAGCAGCATGTGCGGATTCCTCTGCTGAACGATCATGAGGACGATTGGAAACGCTTCAACCCTCGCGAATCTGATTTCAAGTGGAGCGTCGCTAGGGATATTGCTCATGCTCATTATCTTCCGAAAGAAGCGAACCGGGATAGTGTTCTGTGGTACACCCTGATCTACAGCTGTCTGCACTTTGATGCGCTGACCTCTCTGATGAATGCGAATGAATTCAAAAAGTCTCTCGACCTTCAATCTGGAATTTCCTCCAGTGTTCTCCACGTTGATTTTGGTTGCGGACCCGGAACGGCCGCATGGTCTGTCATGAAGAATCTTCCGGCCACGGCCCATATCGAGACGATAGGGCACGATCACAACACCCACATGACGAATCTCGCCGAAAAGATGGTGAAAATCATCGCACAGTCGCTGTCGAATGATATTATCTTCGATTTCCTCTCGGACTGGAGTGGATTTCAAAATCAGGTGATGGACAACAGCAAACAGAAGGACATTGTTCTCCTAACGGCGAATTCCCTGTTTGGGCAGAAATCGTTTTCCTCTTCTCATCTGGATGAGACCATCGATTTGATCAAAAATGTCCGTGTTGAAGCACGTCAAGCATTGATCGTGATATATGGAACACATCCTCTCTATAGTCAGGAAACAGTAGCACAAACTTGGCACAGGATTGCCGAAGAGACACAGTCTGCCACGACATACGATCAGAAACTGTTGGTTTCGACGTGGAGCCCGATTCGGTACATTCAAGAGATTCATTCCTCTTGGCATCCTTGGAGCAAGCCCCAGCCCCAGCTCGCACGGATACTCGTGCTGCCGCCAGCAGGAGGGAAGCGATGACCGCCCAGCAGGCTAGCCTGTTCGCCAAGACTGAGCCCGCGCCGTCCCCGCCCGACGACGCGCTCCCGATGCTGCGGGAGATCGGCGTCACCTACGAGCCGGAACTCCTCAGCTTCGATGAGTGCGAGCGGCTGCTGGCCGACATCGACGCGCAAACCGGGCAGTGGCGCGACGACCTGCGGCGGCGCGTCCAGCACTACGGCTGGCGCTACGACTACCAGGCGCGGGCCGTGACGGCGGACATGCGTATCGGGCCGCTGCCGGAATTCATCCAGCCCGTGGCGGAGAAGCTGCGGGAGCGCGGCTGGTTCGCGGAGACGCCCGACCAGGTGATCGTGAACGAGTACGAGCCCGGGCAGGGCATCGCCGCGCACGCGGACCGCGACTGCTTCGGCCCCGCCGTGGCCATGCTCTCGCTCGGCGACCGCTGGCCGATGCGCTTCACGCCGCCTGAAGGCGCGGAAGGCGAGCCGCTGGAGCTGTTCCTCGACGTGGGCTCGCTGACGGTGCTCACGGACGCGGCGCGCACCAGCTGGCGTCACGCCATCGTCCCGCGCCGCAGCGATCCCGACGACCAGGGCGGGCGCAGGAAGCGGCGGCGGCGCGTCTCCGTCACCTTCCGCACGGTCATCGTCGGGGCCTGAGCGGGAACGCACGGGCGCGCGCGCTATACTGGCGGCGTGGACGGCGCGTTCGTCTAGAGGCCCAGGACGCCGCCCTTTCAAGGCGGAGATCGCGGGTTCGAATCCCGCACGCGCTACCACACCTCCCTCCACTGGCGCTCAGCGCCCGCGCGCGAGGACGATGCGGCGATCGCCAAGCGGTTGGACGGGGCGGGCGTTCGCGCCGCCGTGCAGCGCGCGCAGGCGGGCCGCCTGCTCCGGCGAGACCGTGCGCCGCTCGCGCAACACGTACCAGTCCACCGGCTCGACGCAGGGCGGCGTGGTGGTCGAGCCGTCGTAGCGGTAGTGGGCGGGGTCGGCGGGGACGAGCGCGGCGAGGTCGAAGGCGGGACCGGCGGCGGCCTCCGCACCCCGCGCCGGCACGCCGTCGAGGAAGGACTGGACGAAGGGGCTCGGCGCGCCCAACTCGAACAGGACGCCCACGACGGCGTAGCCCGGCTGGCCCGCGGCGGGGCCCTCCGCGCGCTGGTGGACGACGTGCAGCTCGACGGGGAAGGCGTCGCCGTCGACGAGGTGCTCGGAGGGCGTGTGCAGGTGGGCCTGCACGACCTCGCTGACGGTCCCGCCCGCGATGAAGCGGTTGCCGGGGGCGTAGCGCACGTGCAGGAAGAGGCCGTCGTAGCCAATGGTCTCCGGCGCGCCGCCGCCGTAGTCGAAGGCGAGGGGCTCGCCGGGGGCGTGCGCGTAGCCGGTGAGGTCGATGGGGGACTGCCGGCGGCCCTCGCCGCAGTTGGAGAACGCGGGGTCGAGCGAGGCCCAGCGGTCGGGGCCGGTCGCTCCGGAGTAGCCCCACCGCTCCATGCCCGCGCCCTCCCCTGCTTCGTCGTCGCCGCAGCCGGTGAGCGCGAGGCCCGCGGTTCCGGCGGCGAGGGCGGCACCCGTGGCGAGCAGCCGTCTGCGCGAGACGCGCCGGTCGCGCCGGGTTCCCGCCATGCGCTCCCCTTTCGCGGCGTGCGGGGGGACGGTACGCCCGCGGGCGCGGTTCGGGCAACGGAGACGCGACGGGGGCCGGACGCGGGATGCGTCCGGCCCCCGTGCGTGGGGCGCGCTGGCGAGGGGGCCGCCTCGCTAGAGCGCCTCGTCGCCGCGCTCGCGGGTGCGGACGCGGATGGCGTCCTCCACGGCGGAGACGAAGATCTTGCCGTCCCCGATTTCGCCGGAGCTGGCGTTGTCGAGGATGGCCTCGATGACGGGCTCGGCCTTGTCGTCGGCGACGACGAGGGCGATCCACACCTTGGAGAGGTACTCGACGCGGTACTCGCGCCCGCGCCACTGTTCGGTGAGGCCGCGCTGCTTGCCGTGGCCCTTCACCTCCCAGACGGTGATGCCGCCGGAGAAGCCGAGCTCGTCGAGCGCGTCCTTGACCGCCTCGAGGCGGCCGGGGCGGATGATGGCCTCGATCTTCTTCACGAGCGGGAGCTCCTTTCCGACTCGACCGGACCGGCGGTACCGAAGATGCCGGGGCCCGAGGGCCCGAAGTCCGGGTAGGCGTCGATGCCGTGCTCGATGAGGTCGAGCCCGCGCATCTCTTCCTGCTCGCTCACGCGCAGGCCCATGACGGCCCTGATGCCGAAGAAGAGGATGCCCGCCGTGACCGCCGTCCAGGCGACGATGGCCGCGATGCCGATGAGCTGCATGAGCAGCTGTTCGCCGCCGCCGCCGAGGAAGAGGCCGTAGTTGCCGGGGTTCACGTAGCCCGCGGCCTCCATGCCCGCCTTCGAGGAGAAGAGGCCCACGGCGATGACGCCCCAGATGCCCGCGAAGGCGTGCACGGAGACGGCCCCCACGGGATCGTCGATGCGGAAGACGGAGTCCAGCAGCTGCACGCCGTAGTACATGACGAGCGCGCCGATGGCGCCGATGACGACCGCCGCCCAGGGATCGACGGTGGCCGTGCCCGCGGTGATGGCCACGAGCCCGGCGAGGATGCCGTTGATGGTGAGGCCGGTGTCGTAGCGGCCCGTGCGGAAGCGCGACCAGAGCATGGCGGTGACGCCGCCCGCCCCCGCCGCGAGGGTGGTGGTGACGGCCACGCTGGCGGCCAGCGACGCCCCGCCGCCGGAGAGGGCGAGCGTGGAGCCCGGGTTGAACCCGTACCAGCCGAACCAGAGGATGAACATGCCGATGGTGGCGAGCGAGATGTTGTGGCCGGGGATGGCCCGCACCTCGCCGTTGGGGCCGTACTTGCCCAGGCGCGCGCCCACGGCGATGGCCCCCATCAGCCCGGCGATGCCGCCCACCGTGTGGACGATGCCCGAGCCTGCGAAGTCGACGTAGCCGTTGCCCAGCCAGGGCTCGCCGTCGGTGAAGGCCCCCATCCACGTATTCGTGTCCCAGCCCCAGTGCACCACGACGGGGTAGATGAAGCCGGTGATGACGACGGTGTAGACGAGGTAGGCCGAGTACTTGGTGCGCCCGGCCAGCGCCCCGGCCACGATGGTGGCGGCGGCGGCGGCGAAGGCGAACTGGAAGAACCAGCCCGCGTAGTCGTCGAAGTTGTTGAGGGCGAACTGGCCGAGGCCGATGAACTGGTTGGAGGCGTCGCTCACGCCATAGGCGAAGGCCCAGCCCACGAGCCAGAACGAGAGGCCGCCCACGCAGGCGTCTATCATGTTTTTCATGAGGATGTTCGCCGTCTCGTGGGAGCGGACGAAGCCCGCCGTGAGCATGGCGAAACCGGCCTGCATGAAGAACACGAGGAAGCCCGCGATGAGCAGCCACGCGGTGTCGACGGCGCCGACGATGTCGGCGAGCGCCGCCGGGTCGGCCTCGTGGCCGTCGGCGGCGGCGACGGAGATGATGCCCAGCGCGAGCAGGCCGCCGGCAAGCATGGCGGTCGGCCGGCGCAGGGCCGCCAGGGCACGTTTCATGCAATCCTCCTTGCGCGCCCGCGGTCGCTCCGCGGACGGGAAACGTTGGGCGGGAAGGTAGGGGCGGGCGATTTCCCGCATGTTGCCGCGCCGTTTCGGGCGGGTTACGAAACACACCGTTCACACGGGGCGGGGGAGCGCTACAGGGTGATGATGCCGAGGCCGTCGATGCCCTCGAAATCGCGCGGGTTACGGGGCCCTTCTATCGCCGTGGATCATCGCCAAGAACTCGTCAACGTCGAAGGCATCGCCGTCGTCCAGCGGTTCGGGGAACGTGTAGGGGCCGACTCCCTGCGCCCGAGCGAGTTCGGCGGGACTGAGAGGATGCCAGAAGGAATCGTCATCAAGCGCCCGACCGCACGCCGTGCACGGATCCCCGCGCATGGGGGGCTTTTCGATCTTGTGGGGAGCAGTCACGGCGGCGCCTCCGACGATTACAGCCTAACATCCCCGCGCCCGCGCGCTGCGGGAGCGCGAGCGGCGGGCGCGTGCTACGCTTCCCCGCGCCATCCGAACCGCAAGGAGCGCACGCGCGTGAACATCGCCGTCTGCGTGAAGCAGATTCCCGATCCCGAGACGCCCGCCTCCCAGTTCGCCGTGGACGAGGCGGCCCGTCGCGTGGTTCCCGCGCAGGGCGTCGCGCCCGTGGTGAACCCCTACGACCCGCAGGCCACCGAGGCCGCCCTGCGCCTGCGCGACGCCGCCGGGGAGGGCACGATCACCGTCATCAGCCTGGGCGAGGATTCGGCCCGCGACGCCATCAAGCACGCGCTCGCCATGGGCGCGGACGAGGGCGTGCTGCTGAGCGATCCCGCCTTCGCCAACATCGACAACTTCCAGACGGCCCTCGCGCTGGCCAAGGCCATCGGCAAGCTGGACGCCATCGACCTCGTGCTCATGGGCCGCGCGGCGGCGGACTGGGACATGGGCGTGGCCCCCATCGGCGTGGCCGAGTTGCTGGGCCTGCCCGTCGTCACCATCGCCCGCGCCATGACCGCCGAGGGCTCCACCCTCACCGTCGAGCGCGTGCTGGACGACGGCTTCCAGACGGTGGAGGTGGACCTGCCCGCCGTGGTCTCCATCTCCAACGAGTTCGGCGAGCCGCGCTATCCCCAGCTGCGCCAGATCATGCTGGCGGCCAAAAAGACGGTGCAGGTGTGGTCGGCGGAGGATCTGGGGCTCGCGCCCGACGAGACGGGCGAGGAGAACCGCTGGCTGCCGCTGGAGGCGCTCTACGTGCCCGTCACGGAAAGCAACGTCGAGATCATCGAGGGCGACTCCCCCGAGGAGCAGGCCCGCACGCTCGCGCGCAAGCTGCGCGACGCCCGCCTCATCTAGCCCGCGGAGGAACGCCCATGCCCGGAACCCTGATCGTCGCCGAAACCTCCGGCGGGGAAATCGCCCCCGTCTCCCTTGAGCTGCTGGCGGCGGCCTCCGCGCTGGCGGCGGAGGGCGCCGGTCCCGTGAGCGCCGTCGTCGCGGGCGGCGAGGAGTCGGCCCGCGCGCTCGTCGAGCACGGCGCGGAGCGCGTGTACACCGCGCCCGAGGGCTCGCTCGACCCCGGCTGCGCCGAGCGCGGGGCGTCCGCCGTGCTGGCCGCGCGCGAGGCCGCGGGGGCGGACACCGTGCTCATCGGCCAGACCAGCCTCGGACGCGACCTCGCCCCCACGCTCGCCTTCCGCCTGCGCGCCGCCGCCGCCATGGACTGCGTGGCCCTCACGCTGGCCGACGGTCGCCCGCGCGCCACGCGCAGCTGCTACGGCGGCAACGCCGTGGCCGAGGTGTCCTGGCGCGGCGACGTGCGCATCGCCACGCTCAAGGCCAAGGCGTGGGACCCGACCGAGCCGGACGCCTCCCGCCAGGGCGAGGTGACGGCGGTGGAGGCGGACGCCGCCCAGCGCGTGCGCGTGGTTTCGACGGAGGCGGCGGAATCCGAGGGCGTGCGGCTGGAGGACGCGGACGTGGTGGTGTCGGGCGGGCGCGGGCTGGGCGATCCGTCCGCCTTCGCCATGCTGGAGGAGCTGGCGGGGCTGCTGGGCGGGGCCACCGCCGCCAGCCGCGCCGCCTGCGACCTGGGCTGGTATCCGCCCGCGCAGCAGGTGGGCCTGACGGGCAAGACGGTGACGCCCGCGCTCTATCTGGCGGTGGGCATCAGCGGCGCGAGCCAGCACATGGCGGGCATGTCGGGTTCGAAGAACATCGTGGCCATCAACCGCGACCCGGACGCGAACATGGTGCATGCGGCGCGCTTCGCGGTGGTGGAGGACTACAAGAAGGTGGTGCCGGCCCTGATCGAGGCCGTGAAGGCGCTGGATTAGGGCGCGCGATCAGTATGCAGGTTCTGGACATCCTCAATCACATCGACAGCGGCCATATGGCGCTGCCCACCTTCCAGCGCGGCTACGTCTGGAACCGTGACCAGGTGCGCGAGCTGATGGACTCCCTCTACCGGCGGCATCCGGTCGGGAGCCTGCTGGTCTGGATCACGCCCTCGGACAACGTGAACCACAGGGGCAGCCAAGACCTCGCGCCCGGCGTGGTGCAGTTGCTGCTGGACGGACAGCAGCGGATCACCTCGCTCTACGGGATCATCCGGGGAAAGCCGCCTGCCTTCTTCGACGGTGACGCGAAGGCGTTCACCGGCCTCCACTTCCACCTGCGGAACGAGGAATTCCGCTTTCACCAACCGTCGGTGATGAACGACGACCCGCTCTGGATCGACGTCTCCGCGCTCATGCAGCGGGGCAACGATGGAGTGGGCGAACACATCGCTCGCCTGACGCAAGCGGAGATCCCCCAGACTGACATCGGTGATCTCTTCGCGCGAATCTCCCAGCTCCTCGGCATCCGTGATATCGAGTTCCACGCGGATGAAGTCACTGGCGCGGACAAGACGGTCGACGTGGTCGTGGACATCTTCAACCGCGTCAACAGCGGCGGCACGAAGCTGTCGCAAGGCGATCTGGCGCTTGCCAAGATCTGTGGATCGTGGCCCGATGGGCGCGAGGCCTTCAAGGCCAAGCTGGCGAAATGGCAGAGGAACGGTTACGAATTCAAGCGCGACTGGCTACTACGGAATGTGAACGCGATCATAACGGGTGAGGCCCGCTTTGTTCACCTCCACGACCAGTCGACGCAAAGCATTCAGGGCGGCTTGGATCGTGCCGAACACGCCATCGACTACTCCCTCACGATGATCGCCGACCGTCTCGGACTGGATCACAACCGTGTGTTCTTCGCGCGTAATGCGTTGCCAGTCATGTCTCGCTACATCGATCAGCGAGGTGGCAGCATTGAGGATGCGGTCGAACAGGATCGCCTGCTCTACTGGTATTTTCAAAGCGGGATGTGGGGACGCTTTTCGAAGGCGGTCGAGACTGCAATCGACCAGGATCTTGACGCGATCAGCAATCTCGATGGTGGCGTTGATCGCCTGATAGAGCAATTGCGGCTGTCGCGTGGGGGGCTACGGGTCGATCCCGCTCATTTCCAAGGATCGACGAGGGGAGCGCGCTTTTACCCTGTGCTGTATGCGTTGACCCGAGCTGGCGAAGCGAGAGATTGGGGTTCCCCGTGGCCCATACTGAGGCGCGGGCTTCTGGGGAAGGAAAGTACACTGGAGCTCCACCACATCTTTCCACAGGCACAATTGAAGCGGGCCGGATACACCCGCAAACCGGATATCCACGCGCTCGCCAATTTCTGTTTTCTCACGAAGCAGACGAACGGCAAGATCGGCTCGCGGCTGCCAGTGGACTACTTCCCCGAGATCAGGGACAAGTGCCCGGGCGCGCTCGAATCCCAGTGGATTCCGATGGATGAGGAACTCTGGAAGATCGAGAACTATCCGCAATTCCTCGAGGCGAGGCGGAAACTGCTCGCCGACGCCGCAAACGCTCTGCTGGACAGCCTCCGCCACGACGCCACCGCGCCTGAGATAGAGGCGGCCACCATGGGCCGGTCCGTTACGGACGCCCCAACCGGGCTTGAGGACACGGACGAAGAGGCGATCTTGGCGGACGTGCGTGAGTGGGTCATTAAGCGTGGCCTTGCCGAAGGGCTGATCGAGCATGAACTTGTCCATCAGGAAACGGGCGAGCAGTTGGCGATCCTCGATCTCGCGTGGCCCGACGGACTGCAGGAGAATCTCAGCCAGCCGGTCGCGCTCCTGCTCGACGAGGAAGCGGCCACGCTCCAGATCGCGAACGACCACGGCTTCCGCCACTTCACGAGCGTCGATGCCTTCAAGCGCTACGTGGAGACGGACGTGCTCGCGCTGGACAAAACGTAGTCGCCGCTAGCACGCCAGCGTCGCGCGGGCGGCGTAGAATGGCGCTGTGACCGTCGCCGCCCCGGAAGCGCTGCCGCTCGCCTACCAGCGCGGTTCGCTGCGCTCGAAGCTCGTCGCCAAGCTGACGGGGCTGAGCGCCCAGACCCTTCAGCACTGGCATGCGTCCGCCCTGCAGGAAGCGACGCGCGAGCCGGGCCAGCGTGGCACGCCCCGGCGCTACTCGTGGATGGACTACCAGCGGCTCTGCGTGATGGCGTCCCTGCGGGAGCAGGGCGTGCCGACCCCGACGATCCGTCGCGCCACCGCGAACCTCGACGGCCTGTTCCCCGACTGGTGGCGCCTGTCGCTGGCGGCCCACGAAGGACGCGCGCCCGGCAGTCAGGCCAGGATTCACGTCACGCTGCGCCGGAATTTCGATGTCATCGTCGACGTCCCGGGGGCGCAGATGACCTTTCGGGAACTCATGGGTTCGGAGGTGGACGGCGCTGGCGAGACGCTCTCGATCGCCTTGTCCGAAGTCGGGGAGAAGGGGCCGCTCTTCCAGAAGCATGCGTTCGGGGACGCCGTTTCCATGACCCCGGACCTGAACGCCGGACAGCCGACCGTGCGGGGGACGAGCCTGGAAACGCGGTTCGTCACGGCGCTCGTCCAGGCGAGCACGATCGGGGAAGTCGCGCGCCTCTACCGCATCGATGAATACTGCCTGCGCCGCGCGACCGAGTTCGAGAGGGCGGCATAGTTAGCGCCCCAGCGCCGCGCGGGCGGCGATGACGAGGTCGCGCGCGAGGGGCGCGGCCAGCGGCAGGCCCTCCGAACCGTCGTCGAAGACGACGGCGGCCACGGCGGCGGGCGCGTCGCGTGGGGCGTAGGCCACGAAGAGGGCGTGCTCCTGCCCCTCGGACTCCTCGGCGGTGCCCGACTTGCCCCCGAAGTCGTCGTGGCCCGCGGCGGCGAAGGCCCAGCCCGCCGTGCCCGACGGCTCGGTGACCAGCTCGAGGCCGCGGCGCAGGTGGGCCGTGTGGTCGGGGGCGAGGCCGAGCGCGCCGCGCGCCTCGGGCGACGCGCCTTCCAGCACGACGGGCGCGCGCAGTTCGCCCGCGAGGAAGGCGGCGTAGGCGTTGGCCAGCTGCAGGGGCGTGACCAGCAGGTCGCCCTGCCCGATGCCGAGGTTCACGGCGTCGCCGGGATACCAGGGCGCCGCGCGCTCACGCCGCTTCCAGTCCGCGTCGGGCACGAGGCCGGGTTCGTCGTCGATGCCCGCCACGCCGCTCTCCGCGCCGAAGCCGAAGGCGCGCGCCATGGCCGCGAGGGCGGCGGGATCGGACTCGTGGAGCGTGAGCGCGATCTCGTAGAAGACGGGGTTGCAGGAGCGCATCAGCCCTTGCGCGATGGTGAGCGGGCCTTGCGCCCCCTCCCAGTTGCGGCGGGGCGGATCGACGCCGTGCCAGACGGCGCCGCAGTCGATGCGGTCGGCCGGGGCGTAGTGGCCCGACGAGAGGCCCGCCGCGCCCGTCACCAGCTTGAAGGTGGAGCCTGGCGGATAGAGGCCGTGCGTGGCGCGGTTGGCGAGCGGATGGCGCTCGTCGGCCACGAGCGCGGCCAGCGTTTCGGCGTCGCCGCGCTCGAAGGCGTCGGGGTCGAAGGCGGGCGAGCTGACGAGGGCGAGGATGGCGTGGTCGCGCGGGTCGAGCACGACGGCCGCGCCGCGCAGCCCCGCGAGGCCCGCGTGGGCGGCGCGCAGCACGGCGGCGTCGAGCGTGGTGCGCACGTCGGCGGGGGGAACGTAGGGCCGCTCGTGGAGCACGGTGGGGCGCGCGCCGCCCACGACTTCGAGGCGCGCGCCCGCGCTCCCCGCGAGCGTGGTTTCCAGCGTGGCCTCGAGGCCGAACGCGCCGAGGCGGTCGCCCGGGCGCAGCAGGTCGTCGGGGCGCGCGGCCAGCTCGGCGGCGGTGTATTCGCGCGTGTAGCCGACGGCGTGGGCGGCGGCGGGGCCGAGGGGATGCACGCGGCGCTGCTCGAACCAGAGGACGGCGCCGGGCACGGCCTGCACGAAGCGCGCGGCCTCCTCCACGCGCTCGTCGGCGACGACGCCCACGGGCACGCGCTGGCGCGACCCCAGGGGGCTGGCGAAGGCGGCCTCCACCGTCTCCGCCGCGACGCCGAAGGAGACGAAGGCGCGCACCACCTCGGCGCGGTCGCGCACGAGGCCGCGGTCGAGGCCGATGACGCGCACGTCGCGGGTGACGGCGAGGGGCTCGCCGAGGCGGTCGAGGATGGCCCCCCGTCGCGGGCGGTTCACCGTGCCGCGCAGCTCGCCGCCGTGGGCGAGCGCGGGGTGCAGGACGGCGGGCGTCCAGCCCACGCGCGGGGCGCCGTCGGCATCGGGGGCGAGCGGCGCCGTGACGGTGTAGTCGAGCGTCCCGAACCACTCGGTCCGCAGGCGCACGCGCAGGACGGCCTCGCCCGGGCCCGCGCGCTCCACCGTCACGGCGATGTCGGCGGCGGCGGTCTCCGCGCGGAAGGCGTCGTAGACCTCGGCCAGCGCCTCCGGGGACGTGGCCGCGCGCGCGTCGGCGTCCAGCAGCGCGTACAGGGCGTCCGTGTCCCACGCCTCCCAGGCGGCGGCGAAGCGCATGGCCACGGCGCGGGGCGTCTCCACGCGGGGCGCGGGAGCGACGGGCGGGGGCGCGCCGTTAGCGTCATCGTCCCCGATAATGGAGCGCACGGCGACGATGGCGGCCCCCGCGAGGATGCCGGCCAGCGCCGAAACCAGGAGGAACCCGCGCAGATTCATGCGACGCACGCGCCCGTTCCCCGCCATTCTGATTGTAGCAGCGCTGGGCGCGGCGGCGCTGGCGGGCGCCTGCGGGAACGGGGACGCGCCCGACCGCGCCGGTCCGGAGGCGACGCGCGCGCCCGCGCGGGGGGAGCCGCGGAACCTGCGGCTGGGCCTCGGCGCGCGGCCCGCGGACCGGACGCGCGCGGCCTGGATCGAGGCCATCGCGGAGACGGTCCCCCACGCCGAGATCGTGCGCATCGCGCGCGTGCCGCCCTGGGAGGAGTTCCTGCCCGGCGCGGAGGTCTCGGCGGAGACGCACGCCCTCACGCAGCTCGACCGCGCGCTGCTCGACCAGTACGGGCTGGCGCTGCTGTTCGCCATCGACCCCACGGACGGGGCCGTGCAGCGCGCGCGCATCGCCGGGCTGCCGGACGCGGTGGACGATGGCGCGGGCTTCCTGCGCGCGGACGTGCGCGACGCGCTCGTGGCCTACGCCATCTACGTGGCCACCAACTACGAGCCCGAGTACCTGGCCGTGGGCGTGGAGATCAACATGCTGCGCGCGCGCGCCCCCGACCAGTTCGCGGGCTTCCTGCGGGCCTACGAACGCATCTACGACGCCGTGAAGTCGGTGCGCCCGGCCACCAAAGTGTTCCCCACCTTCCAGCTGGAGGACATGGAGGGAGCGCTGGGGCGCGCGCATCCGCCGCAGTGGGGCGTGCTGGACGCCTTCGCGGGGGCGATGGACGCGCTCGCCGTGTCCACCTACCCCTTCCTCACCGGCATCCGCTCGGCGGAGGAGCTGCCGCAGGGCTACTACGCGCGGCTGCGGGAGCGCTTCGCGGGCGAGCTGCTGATCAGCGAGGCGGGCTACGCCTCCGCGCCCGTGGAGGGGCGCGCGCTGACGGGCACGGAGCGCGACCAGCGCCTCTTCCTCGAACGGCTGCTGGCGGAGGCGGAGGCCAGCGGCTTCGGCGCGGTGGTGTGGGGCGCGCCGCGCGATCCGGCCACGCCGGGGGAGGGCGCGGCGGCGGTGCTGAACGCCACCGGCCTGCGGCGCGGCGACGGCGCGGCCAAGCCCGCCTGGGCCGTCTGGGAGGAGTGGGCGCGCCGCCCCCTCGCCGCCACGGACGGGGAGTAGCGGCGCCCGCAGTCTGACGCCCCCGCGCCCGCGCCGCCGCGCGTAGGATGCGGCGCGGAGGTGGGCCATGACGAAGCCCCGGTTCGGCGTGAACGTGCCCCAGATCAAGCGCGCGTGGGCGGAGACCGCCGACGCCGCCCGCGAGTTCGAGGCCCTCGGCTTCGACTCCATCTGGGTGAACGACCACCTCTACGGCCCGCAGTCGCCCTCCATCCCCATCCTCGAGGCGTGGACCACGGTGGCGGCGCTGGCGGCCATCACGGAGCGCGTCGAAATCGGCACGCTGGTGACGCCCGCGGGGATGCGCAACCCCGCGCACCTGGGCAAGACCATCGCCACCGCCGACGCCATCGCGGGCGGGCGCGTCATCCCCGGGCTGGGCGCGGGCTGGATGGAGCGCGAGTTCACCGACTTCGGCATGCCCTTCCTCCCCATCCGCCAGCGGCTGGCGCAGATGGAGGAGACGGTGGCGCTGCTGCGGCGCATGTGGAGCGAGGACGGGCCGGTCGCGTTCGCGGGCGAGCACGTGCGCGTGGAGAACCTCGTGTGCGAGCCGAAGCCGCCGCGCCGTCCGCCCATCCTCATCGGGGGCGCGGGCGAGCGCGTGACGCTGCGTATCGCGGCGCGCCACGCGGACATCTGGAACAACCTCGCGGGCCACCACGCGGACCTCGGGCGCAAGGTGGCCGTGCTGCGCGAGCATTGCCGCGAGGCGGGGCGCGACCCGGCGGAGGTGACGGTCAGCCAGCAGTGCCTGGTCACGATCGCGCCGGACGAGGCGGCGGCGGGGCCGATGATCGAGCGGGCGCGGCGCATCTTCGGCGGCCACCTGGGCGATCCGTCGGGGCCGCTGGCGCTGTCGGGCAGCCCGGAGCGCATCCGCGACCAGATCGCGCGCAACCGCGAGCTGGGCTGCGAGCTGTTCATCGTGGAGTTCTTCGGGCGGGACACGCGCGAGCCAGCGCGTCTCTTCGCGGAGCGCGTCCTGCCGTACGTCTGAGGAGAGCGCCGCGCTGGCGCGCGGCTGAGGGGCGAGGAGAGCGCGCGTCGCTCCGCGCCGCGCTGAGGAGAGGAGTGGGGCGGCGGACGCTGCGGGCGACAGACGTGTAGGGTGGCGGGGATGGAAGCGAAGCCTTTGCCCACCAGTTACGACGGCACGGATTTCAGGAGCCGCCTGGAGGCGAAGTGGGCGGCGTTCTTCAACCTGCTCGGCTGGCACTGGGAGTATGAGCCGTCTACCCCTTTCGGAGCGTGGATGCCCGATTTCGCGCTTCTGCTCCACGATGAATCGAGGACCGAGCGGCGCGTCTATGTCGAGGCGAAACCCAAGAAGCATTTTGCCGCCGCTATCGAGAAGATCGATAAGTCGGAGTGCGAGGATCCTGTTCTGATCCTGGCCGACGGGCCTGATGGTTTTCGTGCGGATTCCGAACGCTACTTCCTGGGGTGGTATTTCCATAAGGGAGAGATGTCGCGTGCGATCGTCACGATGTGCAGTCAACAGGGACTCCATTTTTGCAAGACGTCCGACAAGCGTTCTCATCATCGGTGCGGAACCTTGGATCAAAAACGGGCGTTGCTCCGTGAGCACCAGACTCTCACGGGCTACTGGCGCGAGGCTGGCAATCGGGTTCAGTTGCGGCCTCCGCCCGGGATGCGGCAGTCTCGCATGGAAGCATCGGAGCATTGTTGGACGCTGAGCCGCACGCGAGAGGAGCCGGGGAAGCCGCCGCGTTCGGGGGTTCCGCGCCGCTGGCTGGCGGTCGGCGGGGGCGCGCTGATCGCGGGCGTGGCCGTGGCGATTGCGCTCGTGTTCGCACTCGGTTCGGGCGACGGGGAGCCCGTCGCGCCCTTGCCGTTCGAGGACCGCGACTGCGCCGATTTCGCCAGTTGGGCGGAGGCGCAGTCGTTCTACGAGGAAGCGGGCGGCCCCGCCTCGGACCCGCATGCGCTCGACCCCGACGGCGATGGCGTGGCCTGCGAGCGGCTGCGGGAAGCGGAAGAGCGGGCGTCCGGGCAGGAGACCCCCACCGTCGCGACGTCGTCGGGCGGCGACCGCGATTGCGCCGACTTCGCCACGTGGGAAGAGGCGCAGTCGTTCTACGAGGAGTCGGGCGGTCCGGCGGCGGACCCGCACTCGCTCGACCCGGACGAGGATGGCGTGGCCTGCGAAAGCCTTCGTTGAGGAGAGCGCCGCGCTGGCGCGCGGCTGAGGGGCGAGGAGAGCGCGCGTCGCTTCGCGCCGCGCTGAGGAGAGGAGTGGGGCTGGTATCGTCTGAGGGGAGTTTTGCGTGAATTACCGGCGGGCCGTGGTCTGGAGCAAGGCGATGGAGATCGCGCGCGAGGTCTACCGGCTGTCTCCGCGCCTGCCCGATGAAGAGAAGTACGGGATGCGCTCGCAGATCACGCGGGCGGCGGTGTCGATCCCGGCGAACATCGCCGAGGGCTGGTCCCGCGAGACGATGCGGGACAAGGCGCACTTCTTCGCCATCGCCCAGGGTTCGCTCGCGGAAACGGAGACGCTGCTCACGCTCTGCGAGGATTTTCGCTGGTTTCCCCGCGAGGAGACCGAACAGCTCCGCAGTCTGCTCGACGAGGTCAGCCGGATGCTGACGACCCTTCGCCGCCGTGGACGTGATTCGCAGTAGCCCCCACTCACCCCTCAGCGCCCGCAGGCGCGCTCTCCTCGCCCCTCAGCCGCGCGCAGCGCGGCGCTCTCCTCGCGGGGTAGGATGGGGGTGGGGGAGTGGATAGGGCCCGGTGGTCCTCGCCGTCTTCAAAACGGTCGCCTCGTCGCCAGCGCGGCGAGGGGTGGGTTCGACTCCCATGCACTCCCGCCGCCAGCCCGCTAGCTTCCCTCCGGCCCGGCCTCGACGGCCTGGCGCAGGCGCTCGCGGAAGCCGCGGCGCGTGATCAGGCCGACCATGCGCCCGTCCTCGATGACGGGCAGGTGCTCCAGGCGGCGGTCGCCGAAGAGGGGGGCGAGGTCGCTGGCGGGGGCGTCGGCGGCGATGGCGTCGACCTCGGCGCGCGGCGTCATGATGCGCTGCACGGAGGTGGCGTCCCAGTCGGAGACGCGCGCGCGGCGCAGGTCGGCGACGGTGAGGACGCCGAGCACGGCCCCGGCGTTGGCCACCACGAGCACGCGCTCGCCGCGGCCCGCGATGAGCTCGTCGACGACGGCGCGCACGGAGGCGCCGGGGACGACGCTGGGGAAGTCGTCGCGCATGAGGTCGCGGGCGCGCAGGCGGGAGAGGACGGCGTCGGCGTGCACGGCGCCCGCCTCGCCGCGGGCCGCGCCGAGCAGGAACCAGCCGATGAGGCCGAACCAGACGCCGGTGAGCCACTGGCCGAGGAAGAGGAAGGCGACGCCCGCGGCGACCAGCCCCCAAGCGACGACCTCGCCCGTGCCGGCGGCGATGCGCGTGGCCTTGCCGAAGCTGCGCGTGCGCCGCCAGGCGATGGAGCGCAGCACGCGCCCGCCGTCGAGGGGGAAGCCGGGCAGCACGTTGAAGAGGGCGAGCAGCAGGTTGACGGCGGCGAGGTATCTGCAGATGGCGCCGATCTGTTCGTTGGCATCGCGCAGGGCGAGCCAGGCCGCGCCGATGGCGAGGGCGATGACGAGGCTGGCGGCGGGACCGGCGGCGGCGATGGCGAACTCCTCGCCCGCCGTGCGCGGCTGGCGCGAGAGGTGGGAGACGCCGCCGAAGACGAAGAGCGTGATGCGCGGCACGTCCAGCCCGCGGCGGATGGCCACGACGGCGTGCGCCAGTTCGTGCAGCAGCACGGTGAAGAAGAGGAGCAGGGCCGCGCCGACGCCGGTGAGCCAGTAGGTGGCGGTGCTCCAGCCCGCGTGGGCCTGGGGGAAGAAGGCGGAGGCGAGCATCCACGCCATGAGGCCGAGGATGACGAACCACGAGGGATGGACCTCGATGGCGATGCCGCCGATGGAGGCGATGCGGAAGCCGCGCGCGAACATGCTTCCACGGTAGAACACGCGGGAAGCGCGCGCCATGCCCCCGCCGCTTGCGGGGGCGCGGGCGGGGCCGGTAGCGTGGGGGCATGGGCGAGGTCGCGCTCTTCACGCCGTGCTACCTCGCCGCCCTGCGCCCGGACGACGCCCGCGGCGCGCGGCGCGTGCTCGAACGGCTGGGGGACGAGGTGACGGTGATCGCGGGGCCCTGCTGCGGCCAGCCCGCCTACAACAGCGGCTATCGCGCGGAGGCGCGGAGCGTGGGGCGGGGGCTGCTGCGGGCGGCGCGCGGCCAGGGGACGGTGGTCGTGCCCTCGGGGTCGTGCGCGAGCATGGCGCGGCATTTCCTGCCCACGCTCTGGGCGGGGGCGCGCGGGGCCAGCGTGGCCCGCTTCTGCGAGCGCTTCGTCGAATTCGGGGCGTGGGTGGCGGGCCATCCGCGCGTGGCGGCGCTGGCGTTGCGGCTGGAGGGCGCGGTGGCCTGGCACGACGCCTGCCACGGACGCCGCGAACTGGGGCTGACGGCGGGGGCGCTGGCGCTGCTGGGGCGCGTCGAGGGGCTGGAGGTGCGCCGCCTCGCACACGAGGAGGAGTGTTGCGGCTTCGGCGGCACCTTCGCGGCGAAGGAGCCGGAGGTGTCGCTGGCCATGGCGGAGGCGAAGCTGGCGGACGCCGCCGCCACGGGGGCGCGCGTGCTCGTCTCGGGCGACCTCTCCTGTCTGGCCCACCTGGAGACGGCGGCGCGGGCGAGCGGGCGGGCGCTGGAGACGTGGACGCTGGCGGAGCTGCTCGACCGGGCGCTGGAACCGTGAGCGGCTTCCGCGAGCGGGCGCGCGCGGCCATCGCGGAGGAGGCGCCCGCGGCCACGCTCGCGCCCATCCTGCGCAGGGTGACGGCGGACAGCCGCGCGCGGCTCGCGACTCTGCCGCCCGACACGCGCGAGCGGGCGCGCGCGGCCCGCGCCCACGCCGTGGATCACCTGGAGGAGCTGCATGAGCGCCTGCGCGCGGCCTGCGCCCGCCAGGGGACCGGCTACCACCACGCGGCCACGGCGGAGGAGGCGGTGGCCATCGTGGGGCGGCTGCTGGGGAACGCGCGCCGCATCGCCAAGTCGAAGTCGATGGTGGCCGAGGAGATCGGCCTCACGCCGGCGCTGCGGGCGGACGGGCGCGAGGTGCTGGAGACGGACATCGGCGAGTACATCGTGGACATCGAGGGGCGCGGGCCGAGCCACCTCATCGCGCCCGCGCTGCACCTGAACCGCGCCCGCATTCGCGATCTGCTGGCGGGCGCGGGCGCGGACGTTCCCGATGACGACCCCGAGCGCCTTTCGCGCGCCGTGCGCGACGCCGTGGCCGCCTTCTTCGCGGACGTGGACGCGGGCGTCACGGGCGCGAACGCCGTCATCGCGGACAGCGGACGCATCGTGATCGTGGAGAACGAGGGCAACGTGGCCCTCGGCGTGAGCCGCCCGCGGCTGCACGTGGCCGTCACCGGGCTGGAGAAGGTGGTGGCGGACGAGGCGGCGGCGCTGGCCGTGCTGCAGACGCTCGCGCCCAGCGGCTCGGCCCAGCCGCTGACCGCCTACACCCATTTCCTGGGCGGCCCCGGCGCGGGCAAGGAGCGCCACCTCGTGGTGGTGGACAACGGGCGCTCGGCCATTCGCGCGGACGAGCGCTACCGCGACGCGCTGCGCTGCATCCGCTGCGGGGCGTGCATGAACGTCTGCCCGGTGTACACGGCGGCGGGCGGCCACGCCTACGGGTCGACCTACGTGGGGCCGATCGGGGCGGTGCTCTCGCCCCTGCTGTGGCGCGACGGGCGGCACGCGGACCTGCCCGCGGCCTCCAGCCTCTGCGGGCGCTGCACGGAGGTGTGCCCCGTGGGCATCCCCCTGCACCGCATGCTGCTGGACCTGCGCGCGGAGCGGGCGGAGGGGGGCGCGCTCGAACGGCTCGGCTGGAAGGCGTGGGCGGCGGCCTTCGCGGGCGGCGGACGCGGGCGCGTGGCCAGCGGGCTGGCGCGGCTGGGGCTGCGCGCGGGCGCGTCGCGGGCGCCCCTGCCCGGCGCGGGCGGACGGCGCCTGCCCAACGCCCGTCCGGCGCGCGACCCGGCCATGCTCATCCCCGTCGAGGCCGTGGCCGTGGAGCCGCCGCCCGCAACGGAGCCGGTCGAGCCCGTGGACGAAGCGGCGCTCTTCCGCGCGCGGGCGGAGGCGAACGGCATGGAGGTGGCGGAGCGCATCGAGCCGCGCGCGGGCGACCGTCGCGTGCGCGCCACGGCGGGCGTGGCCGCCACCGGCAGCGTGGCGCTCACGGGGGAGGCGGCGGAGCGCGGGGCGCTCATGGACGCGCGGCGCGTGGTGGCGGAGCTCGACGCGGGGGCCATCGCGCGCTACCCGCGGGACCTGGCGGGGGCGCTCGGCGGGGACGGCGACGCGCTCATCCTGACGGGCGCGAGCCGCACGGCGGACATCGAGAAGCGCATCGTGCGCGGCATCCACGGTCCCGACGCGCTGGCCGTCGAGCTGCGCGCGAAGGGGTAGACTGGCGGCGCGCCGCACGGGCGCGGGAGGCCACGCATGGCGGAACTGGACGGGCGGGAAATGCTCCGCGCCCAGTATGCGTTCGCGCAGGACAACCTCGAGGGCACGGCGGCGAAGTGCCCGCCGGAGCTGCTGGCGAAGACGATCCCGGGGTCGCTGGCCAACCCCTTCGGGGCGACCTGGGCGCACGCCGTGATCACGCAGGACCTGCTGCTGGTGGGCTGGCTGCAGGGGCGCGAGCCCGTGCACCGCGCGGGCGGCTGGCAGGGGAAGACCGGCTTCGAGCTGCCGGACGGCCCCGTCATCACGCGCGAATGGGCGGAGGCGCTGCGCGTGGACGCCGAGGGGCTGCGCGGCTACGCCGCCGCCGTGCGCGAGACGGTGGACGGCTGGCTGGCGGAGGCCCCGGCGGAGGCGCTGCTGGAGGAGGTGTCCTTCGGCCCGCGGCCGCGCACGAAGGCGTGGGTGGCGGGCACGCTGGGCGTGTGGCACGTGTCCAGCCACCAGGGCGAGCTGGCGGCGCTGCTGGGGATGGAGGGCCTGCGGGGGCAGCTGCGCTAGAAGCGCGCGAAGTCGGCGGTGCCGCGGAACATCAGGCTGATGCGCGGCCCGGCGGCGGCGGCCTTGGGCACGCAATGCGCCCAGTCGCGCTGGCAGGCGCCGCCCATGACGAGCAGGTCGCCCCAGCCCGCGGAGAAGGCGCGGGAGGGTCCGCCGCCGTGCGGGCGCACGAGGAAGCGGCGCGATTCGCCCAGCGAGACGGTGGCCACGAGGGCGCAATGGCGGCGGTCGCGGCGGGCCTTGTCGCGGTGCCAGGCCACGCTGTCGCGCCCGTCGCGGTAGAGCGCGAGGGAGACGGAGTCGAAGGTGCGCCCGTAGCGCGCGCCGAGGGCGTCGGCGATGGCGCGCACGACGGGGTGGCCGGGGCCGTCGCGGGGGATGGAGGCGGTGAGGCGCGGCACCTCCACCATGCGGTCGTACATGAGGCGGCGGTGGCCGTGCCAGCGCGTGTCGTCGCGCAGCGCGGCGAAGAGCGTCTGGTGCCCGGAGAGGAAGCCCTGAAGCTGGTCGATCCAGGAGCCGCGCCCCAGCATGACGCGGCTCATGCCCGCGAGGGAGGCGTCGAAGGCGGGGCCCTCGTGGCCGAGCAGGGTGGGCTGGCGGACGGCGTGCGCGGTCATCATGGGGGAAGGGTATCAGAACGCAAGTTCGCAAGGCAAGCGGCGTAGACTGCGGGCCGTGCGCATCGGGCTGATTTCGGACACGCACATCCCCGAGGCGCGGGCGGAGCTGTGGCCGCAGGCGTTCGCGGCAATGGCTGGGGTGGACGCCATCCTGCACGCGGGCGACATCCACGACGTGCGCCTGCTGGACGCGCTGGCCGAAACGGCCCCCGTGTGGGCGGCGCGCGGCAACGGCGAGGACGGCTCCGGCGGGCGGCCCGTGCAGCCCGACCACCCGCGCCTGCGCGAGACCTGGACGCTGGAGTTCGGGGGCGTCTCCGTGGGGCTGGTGCACGACCTGCCCGTGCCCGAACTGCCGCCCCACCTCACGGTGGAGCGCGCCATGCGCCGCCACTTCGGGCGCGCGGACCTCGACGTGGTGGTCTACGGGGACACGCACGTGGAGGCGGTGGACGAGATCGGGGGCGTGCTCTGTGTGAATCCGGGCTCGCCCACCTATCCCCACAACCTGGAGACGCAGCTGGGCACGATCGGCTTCCTCGACGTCGCGGACGGGCGCGCGGAGGCGTCCATCTGGCAGCTCACGGAGACGGGCATGGCGCCGTTCGACTGGACGCGCTGGCGGCGCTGAACGCGGGCGGGGCGGGGCTGAAGCTGCTATCGTTGCCACGGGAGGGACGCCCATGGCTACGTTCGCCATCATCCTCAACGAGCCGAACGCGGAAGTCGAACAGCGCATCCGCGACGCTTGCGAGGAATCCCTCAAGCTCAACGACGCTGCCTGGCTGGTGGTCGGCGACCTGTCCGTCGACGATCTCGTCGACGCCATCGGGTTCAGGGGAGAAGACGCCGTGGCGAACGCGACGGGGTTCGTCCTCAGTCTCAACGGGAGCTACGCGGGACGGGTCCACAAGGACACCTGGGACTGGTTCGATCGCGCCGGGGCGGCACGGGCGACGGCGTGACGCACGAGCAGGGTTCCAACGCCGACATCAACCTCCGCATCGTCCGCTTCGAGTCCGAGCTTGAGCACCGGGCGACGAAGGTGGACATCGCCAACGTCCAGACGGACATCGCCAAAGTCCGCGGGGAAATCGCGGACGTCAGGACGCAGGTCGAGAAAACGAAGACCTGGTTCCTTGAGCGCATGTGGGCCGCCATCATCGCGGCGGCCCTCGTCGGCGCGGGCATCGCCGGGGTGATCGTCCGCTTCATCGAATGATTTCCGCGTACCCACCGGAACGGGCGGGGCGGGGTTGCGTTATACTCGCGCGGAAACTCCCACGACGGGACGGGATGGCCCCATTTGGCGGAATTGGCGGGTTCCCGGGATACGGCGAAGGCGGCCCCCACGGCGCGGCCCGTCGCCCTGCGCGCGCTCCTGCTGGCGCTGGGCAGCCTGTTCGTGGTCATCGGCGTGCTCGGCGTCTTCCTGCCCCTGCTGCCCGCCACCGTTTTCTTCCTGCTGGCCGCCGCCTGCTACGCGCGCGGCTCCGAGCGCGCCCACCGCTGGCTGATGACCAACCGCTTCTTCGGGCGCTACCTGCGGAACTACCAGGAGGAGCGCGGGGCCACAGCGGCCACGAAGGCCGTGACCATCGCCGCGCTGTGGATCGGGCTGGGCGTCTCGGCGTGGCTGCTGGGGCCGCCCGCGTGGGTCTACCCGGCGTGGGTGTACGCCGTGCTGGCCGCCGTGGGCGCGGGCGTGACGGCGCACCTGCTGCGGCTGCGCACGCTGCCCCGCTGAGGCCGCGCGCGCAGCCGCCGGGCCGCTAGTTCGCCGCCGCCGTCGCCGAATCGTCGTCGCTCTCGTCGTCCGACCGCATCCCGCCGAGGAGGGTGACGGGGTCGATGATAACGCCCTGGCCGCTGGGCAGAAGGGCGATGTCGAGGTCGTCGGCGAGCTTGTCCACGGCGAGGTACTGGATGACCTGCGCCGTGAGCGATGCGTCGAGCAGGCGGTTGGCCGTGGCCTGGGCCTCGGCGCGAATGGTGATGGCGTCGGCGTCGCCGCGGGCGCGCTCCCGCGCCTGCTCGGCCTCGCCCTTGGCGCTTTCGATGGCCTGCTGCGCCTCGGCCTGTCGCTGGCGGATGCGCTCTTCCTCGCGGATGGCGTTCTGCGCGGCGATCTGCTTCTCCTCGATCGACTGCTTGAACTCGGTGGTGAAGTCGATGTTCCTGATGAGCAGGGACACGATGGTGATGGAGTACTGGCGGAGATCCTCATCGAGAACGGTCCGCACGGCGTTGCGGATTTCCTCGCGCCTCGGCCCGATGTCGACGGTGTTGTACTTGACCGTTTCGGCCTTGAAGTACTGGAGGATGCGCGGGTCGACCAGTGTCTCGAGCCAGTTTGGGCCGACGGTGCGGTAGAGCTGCTGGACGGCCGCCGGATCGACCTGGTAGTTGAGCTCGGCGACGACGGTCACGTCCTGCGTCTCCTTGGAGAGCGCCTCGATGTTGTCGTAGCGCTTGAGCTGGACCTTGATGCTCTCCGTGCGCAACTCCTGCCAGGGGGCGATGAACTGAAGGCCCTCGCCCCGCTGCCCGACGATTTCGCCGAACTGGTAGACGATGCCGACGGAGCCGGCCTCGATGGGCTTGAGCGCGGTGAGGGCGGTGTGGGCGCCCACCCAGAGCACGAACACGATGACGGCGGCCACGGCCACGATCATGCCGCGATCGGACTCGGGGCTGCCGGGCTCGGCCTCGCGACGCATGGCGCGGCCGATGAGGAAGGCGACGCCGCAGATGACGACGGCGAAGGCGACGCTGATGAACCAGAACATGCAGTGCTCCCCGGGCGCGCGCTGGGGCGGCCCCGCGCAAGAGTGTAGGGCGGCGCGCGCCTAGACGCGCGACCAGTCGTTGGCGCTGAAGACGTCCTCGTCGAGGGGGCTGCGCTGGCCGAGGGCGAGGCGGTGCCCTCCGGCGGCCCCGATCATGGCGGCGTTGTCGGTGCAGAGGGAGGGCGGGGGGATGCGCACGGGGGCGGGGCTGCGGGCGCGCACCTCCTCGCGCAGGCGGGCGTTGGCGGCCACGCCCCCGGCCAGCAGCACCTCGGCGGCGCCCAGTTCGCGGGCGGCGCGCGAGACCTTGCCCGCGAGCACGTCCACCACGGCCTCCTGGAACTCCCACGCAATCTCGGCGGGGGCGGCGCGCTCCTCGCGCACGGCGCGCAGCACCGCCGTCTTCAGGCCGCTGAAGCTGAAATCGAAGCTCCCGCGCAGCCAGGCGCGGGGCAGGCGCAGGGCCGACGCCCCGGCGGCGGCGGCCAGCCGCGCGATGGCGGGGCCGCCCGGGAAGGGCAGCCCCAGCAGCCGCCCGGACTTGTCGAAGGCCTCGCCGGCGGCGTCGTCGAGCGTGCCGCCGAGGCGCTCGTAGTCGCCGTGGCCGCGCATGAGGATGAGGTCGGTGTGGCCGCCGGAGACGACGAGGCAGAGGGCGGGGAAGGCGGGCGGGGGGCCTTCCATGAGCCAGTTGGCGTAGACGTGGCCCTCGAGGTGGTTGACGCCGAGGAAGGGCAGCTCGCGCCCGAAGGCGATGGCCTTGCCCGTGCCGTAGCCGACGAGCAGCGCGCCCGCCAGCCCGGGGCCGCGCGTGGCGCACACGGCGTCGAGGTCGTCGAGGCCGCAGCCCGCTTCGTCCAGCGCCTCGCGCACGACGGGGCCGATGCGGCGCAGGTGCTCGCGGCTGGCCACCTCGGGCACGATGCCGCCGTACTTCGCGTGCAAGTCCACCTGGCTGGCCACGATGGAGCTGCGCGCCACGCGGCCATCCTCGACCACGGCGGCGGCGGTCTCGTCGCAGGAGGATTCGATGGCGAGCACGCGCATGGCGGAATCGTACCGCCACGGCCCGCGGAAGGCTAGAATGCGAGCGGAGGCGGCATGGCGATCACGGTGACGCTCTTCCCCACGCTGCGGAACCTGTCGGCGTCGAAGCGCGAGACGTTCGCGCTGGAGTGGCGCGCGGGGCTGACGGCGCGCGAGGTGCTGGCGGGGGAGGGCTTCAACGAGCGCGATTCGGAGGCGGTGCTGGCGGTGGTGAACGGGGCGCAATCGACGCTGGACGAGCCGCTGTCGGACGGCGACGCGCTGGAGCTGCGCGTGAACATCCAGGGCGGCGGCTGAGGAGAGCGCCGCGCTGGCGCGCGGCTGAGGGGGGAGGAGAGCGCGCGCCGCTTCGCGCCACGCTGAGGAGAGGAGTGGGGGCGTGCTAGCGCATGGCGAGGTAGTCGTCGCGGGAGACGTTGATCTCGCCGAGGATGCCGCGGATGCTCTTCGCACTGATGTCGCCGGGATGGTTGGGGACGGTCGTCGCGCGTCCATCCGGATGGCGGTAGTAGACATGGCTGCCCTTGCCGCGACGGGGGATCACCTCGAATCCCAGCTGGCGGAGGATGCGGTCGAGCTTGCGAAAGGAGGCAGGGGGTATGCGGCTCACACGGCAATTTCGAGCTGCTGGATGCCGACGAAGCAGGCGAGCTCGTCCGGCTCGACCTCGCCCATCTCCACGAGCAGTTCCAGCACATCGCGCAGGTTCTCGCGGAGTTCGTCGAGGGTCGCGCCCTGCGTGTGCGCGCCGCGGATGCCGGGGATGATGCCGACGTAGAGCTTGCACTCCCCGTCCCACTCGACGTAGGCGGTGACGGTCAGCGTCCTGATGGCGGGATGTTCGTCGACGGCGGAGCGTTCGGCGGTGGTCATGGGGCCACTCCACGGGACGGGGCGTCGCGCCCGTTCGGTGTGGGCATTCTACAGGAGCGTGCCGCGCTGGCGCGCGGCTGAGGGGGGAGGAGAGCGCGCGCCGCGCTGAGGGGGGAGTGGGGCCGTGCTAGCATGGAGGTCCGCTGAGGGGGCGCGTCGTGCCGAGCGTGAGAGAGGCGATTCGCATGGTGGAACGGGATGGCTGGAGACAGACGCGAACGCGCGGAAGCCACCGCCAGTTCCGCCACCCGACGAAACCCGGCGCGGTGACCATCTCCGGCCACTTGCGCGACGACATGAAGCCGGGGACGTGGAATAGTATCCTGAAGCAGGCTGGCCTGAGGGAACGGAGGGGAAGCGCGTGAAGTACGTCGTGATCTACGAGCGGGCGGCGCACAACTACTCCGCCTACGCGCCCGACCTGCCCGGCTGCGTCGCCACGGGCGGGACGCTGGCGGAGACGGAGACGCTGATGCGCGAGGCCATCGCCTTCCACATTGAGGGGCTGCGTGAGGCGGGCGATCCGGTGCCCGAACCCTCGACGCGGGCGGGCATGATCGAGGTCGGCGAGGAGAGCGCGGCGCTGGCGCGCGGCTGAGGGGCGAGGAGCGCGCGCGTCACTACGCGCCGCGCTGAGGGGAGAGTGGGGATGCATGGCCACGGGCGGGCGGCGGGGCGCTAGAATCGCGCGCGTGGACGACGACGCCCTGCGCCGCGAACTGGGCCTCAGCGAGGGCATCGACCACCCCGGCGTGGCCGCCCTGCTCCACGCCCGCCAGCTGCTGGCCGAGGGCAAGCCCGGGCTGGCCATGCACGCGCTGGAGACGGAACTGGCCGAGCCCGACGAGCCGCAGCCGATGGAGATCGGGGCCGCCGCCTTCGCCCTGCGCGGGCGCGCCCACGAGGCGCAGGGCCGCCTCTACCACGCGCGCATCGACTACGACCTGGCGCTGAAGATGAACCCGCGCCACGCCTTCGCCGCCGAGGCCATGCGGCGCATCGACCGCGCGGGGTAGACTGGCCGCGACATGGTGCGGGCGGAGATCATCGAGCGCAGCGAACGGCTGGCCGCCGAGGGGCCGCCGCTGGAACGGCTGCGGGCCATGCGCGAGGCGCTGACGGCGGCGGGCGACGAGGCCCAGCGCCTGCGCCACCTGCCCGCCTGGGCCTCCGACGAGATCGCCGACCGCGGGCTCTACCGCTTCGCCCTGCCGCGCGAGCTGGGGGGCGAGGACCTGCGCGCGGCGGGCCAGATCGAGGTGGTGGAGGCGGCCTCCGCCATCGACGGCTCGGTGGGCTGGTGCCTGCACATCAACTCCGAGATCAACAGCCTCATCCTGCGGCGCATGGCGCTCGAGTTCGCGCACGAGTACTACGACGACTGGCGCGTGCTCACCTGCGCGGGCGTGGGCCCCGGGCTGCAGGATGCCCGCGCGCGGCCCGTGGACGGCGGCTGGCGGCTCTGGTGCCAGGGGTCGTTCGGCAGCGGCTGCCACAACGCCACCTGGACGCTGGTGCACACGCACCACGTGGGCGTGCCCGCCGAGGGGGGCGGCTCCTCCGAGCGCGCCTTCCTGCTGCCGCGCGGCGATTTCGAGATCGTGGACACGTGGGACGCGGCCGGGCTGCGCGGCAGCGGCAGCCACGACGTGAAGGTGGACGGCGCCTTCATCCCCGAACGGGCGACGCTGCCCATGGAGCTGTTCGGGCCGTGCGAGACGTTCCCCAACCCCACCTTCCGCAACCCCCTGCAGGCGCACTACAACAAGTCCGCCGTGGCGCTGGGCATCTGCCGCGGGGCCATCGACGACCTGGCGGAACTGGCGCGCGTGAAGACGCCGTGGACGTCGGGCTCGCTGCTGGGGGACCAGCCGGAGCTGCAGTACCGCCTGGGGGAGGCGGAGGCCACGTGGCGGGCGGCGCGCGCCTTCCTGCTGGAGGCGCTGGCGGAGCTGGAGGGGCACCTCGGCCCGCTGCCCGCCGACGGGGGCCGTGCGCGCCCCGAATGGCCCGTGCTGCGCCGCGCCTTCCTCGCCTGCGTGCACGCCGCGCAGGCCACCCGCCACGTGGTGGACGCGGCGCACAACACGGCGGGCACGACCGCCAGCCGCATGGACCACCCGCTGGAGCGGCGGCTGCGGGACGCGCACCAGGCGGCGGCGCACGCGGCCATCAGCTGGCGGCACTACCGCAACCTGGGGAGCACCTGGCTGGGGCACGAGCCGGGGACGCTGGCCCGCCTCTCCCGCGCCTAGCCGTCCTTCCCGCGACGCCCGCGGCGCAGCAGCCCGCCCATGAGGACGCCCGCGAGGGGCCGCAGCGGCCCCGGCAGGAAGCGCCAGGCGACGGCCTGTCCGGCCAGCGCGCCCGCCTGCCGCAGCTCCGGCTCGTGCTCGCGTGCGAAGCGTTCCGCACGCGCCGTGGCGGGACGCGCGGCGACGACGGCGCGACGAGCGAGGCGCTCGGCGTCGGGCTGGGCGTCGAGCGCGGCCAAGTGCGCGCGACGCGCGAGACGGCCCAGCGCGCGTCCGGCTCCGGCGGCCCCGCGCGGCACGGCGCTAGTCCCCGCCGCCGCGGATGGCGCGCGCGATGCGGCGCAACAGCCCGAAGCGCGGGCGCTTGGGCGGACGGTGGCGGCGGTCCGCGCGGCGCGTCCGCGCCTCGTCCAGCTGCGCCCGCGCCAGCATCTCCAGGTCGGGGCCGGGGGGAGGGACGAAGCCGCCGCCGAAATCAGCCATGCGCCCACTCTAGCGCACGGCGCGCGCGAAGGCGTAGCATCGGGCGACGCGCCGCGAGGAACGCGGCGAGGGAGCGTGTCATGGTCACCGAGTCCGCCATCCGCCAGACGCCCACGGAGAAGGCCCCGGAGCCCGCGCTGGGCACCGATCTCATCCCCAAGGAGCGCTACACCTCGCCGGAGTTCATGGCGCTCGAATGGGAGCGCATGTGGACGAAGGTCTGGAACATCGCCGGGCGCGAGTCCGACATCCCCAACGTCGGGGATTACTTCACCACCGAGCTGGGGCCGGAGTCCTTCCTCATCGTGCGCGAGCGCCCCGACAAGGTGCGCGCCTTCTACAACGTCTGCCCCCATCGCGGGAACCAGATCCGCAACCCGGGCATGGGCCACGCGGAAAGCTTCCAGTGCGCCTACCACTTCTTCGAGTTCAACCTCGACGGCTCCAAGAAGTTCGTGCCGGACGAGGACACCTTCACGCAGGGCGTGCCGCAGGAGACGGCGCTGGTGGAGGTGCCCTGCGACACGTGGGGCGGGTTCGTGTGGTTCAACATGAACCCCGACGCCGAGCCCCTGGCGGAGTTCCTCGACCCGGTGGCGCGGCACCTCGATCCGTATCACTTCGAGGAGTTCTCGATCGTGGCCGACAAGACGATCGAGTGGGACTGCAACTGGAAGGCCTCGGTGGACGCCTTCAACGAGGTCTACCACGTGCAGGGCATCCACCCGCAGCTGCTGGAGGGACTGGACGACATCCACGTGCAGATCGATCTGTACGAGCGGCACAACCGCTACCTCGTGCCCATGGGCATCGTGAGCCCGCGCTACCCGAACCAGGAGGAGGTGACGGACGGGCTGCGGGGGCGGCTGCGCAACGCGGGCGTGGACCCGGCCGAGTTCGAGGGCCGCGCCGCCGAGGTGCGCCCCTTCCTGCAGCGCCGCGCGCGGGAGATCGCGGAGGAGCAGGGGATGGACGTCTCCGAGCTGAACGACGACCAGCTGTCGGACGACTACCACTACTACCTGTTCCCCAACATCACGCTGAACACGCACCACTTCAGCTTCGGCTTCTTCCGCCAGCGCCCGCACGCGACGGACCCGAACAAGATGTACTTCGACATCCAGAGCTACGCGCGCCTGCCCGCGGGGACGGAGCCGCCGCGGCCCGTGCACACGCACCACAAGCACGGCGACATCTCGCTGGGGCTGGTCATGGACCAGGACTCCTACAACCTGCCGCGCGTGCAGAAGGGCATGAATTCGCGGGCCTACCCGGGGCTGCTCATCAACTACCGCGAGCGCCGCATCCGCCACATGAACAAGACCATCGACGACTACCTCTTCGGGCCCGACCGCTAGGGGGCGGCGATCACGCGGAAAACGGCCCCGTCGGCGAACTCGCCCAGCGGCTCCAGCGCGGGCAGGGCGCGCAGGTCGGCGGGGCCGTAGTCCGGCGGCGGATCGCGCCAAGGCTTGTCGATCCAGACGACGAGCGTGCCGGGGGCGGCGCGCGCGATGGCCTCCTCCAGCCCGCCGGCGGCGTCGGGCAGGAAGCCGTTGGCGTCCTTGCCGATGCCCGCGTGCAGGTAGAGCAGGGCCGCGTCGGTGCTGAGCACGGGGCCGCCGTCCGCGGCTTCGCGCGCGAGACGCAGCGTGGGCGAGTTCACCCAGCGCGCGTCCGCCGCGCCGAGATAGAAGTCGCCGTTGTTGGCCTGCACGATGCCGCGTACGGTGAGCGGGAGCATGAGCGCGACCCAGAGGCAGAGCGCGGCCCCGATGGCCACGGCGGGCACGCGCCAGCGGTTGGGCAGGACGGCGCGGGGGAGCGGGAGCGCGTTCAGGAAGGCGGGCGCGGGACGGCTGCGCCCGCGGCTCCGCAGCCCGTCCAGCGCCAGCAACAGGAGCAGCAGCAGGGGGACATAGAGGGGGGAGAGGTAGCGCGTGTCCACGGACTGGTACACGCTGCCGCCGAGCAGGGCGACGACGAGTACGGCCAGATAGACCAGCGTGAACAGGCCCGCGACGCGAGCCGCCACGCCCCCCGCCGGTTCGCGCCGTCGCCGCCGGAAGAGCGCGACGCCGAGCGCCGCCGCCAGCGCGACGAGGACCCCGGCCAGAAGCGCCGCGAGGACATCGAAGTCCGCCAGCCGCGGCTCGGGGAAGACCCACGTCCGCAGGACGCCGAGCGCGTTCTCCAGCGTCTCTCCGGCGGGGCGCGACGGCGGGGGCCCGCGGTCGCCGAAAAACGCGCCGCCGGCCAGGCGGTTCCGCAGCAGCCAGATCCCGACGGGAGCGGCGGCCAGCGGCGCGAAGACGGCGAGGCGGCGCGCCTTCGCCAGCGGGGATGGGCCGCGCTGGAACAGCAGGAGCAGCGCCACGGTCGCGAGCAGCGCGCCCCCGAGGTAGCGCGTGAGGCAGGCGAGCGCGGTGAAGAGCGCCGCCTGCAGCAGCGCCGCGCGCGTTCCATCCGACAGGAAGCGGTCCGCGCGGCTGAGGGCGAGCGTGGCGAACAGGATGAAGGCGGATTCGGAGAAGCCCGACGATCCCATCTCGATGAGGGGGACGGAGAGGGCCAGCGCCAGCCAGCCCCAGACCGTGAGGAAGGTGGATTGCAGACGGCGGCGCAGCCAGCTTCCGGCGGCGAACACGGCGGCGGCGAGGATGGCGGCGTTGAGCGGGACGACGACGTCCAGCGGGTCGGCGAGGGAGAGGCCGCCCCCCGCCAGCAGCAGCGGCCAGAGCGGAGGCCAATGCGTATAGGCGCCGCCCGCGTAGCCCGTGAAGCCCTCGCCCGCCAGCAGGTGGCGGGCCACGGCCACGTAGTTCACCGGGTCGCCGGGGAGGGCCGGCCCCCACGTGGCCCCGCGCGCCAGCACGATGCCCGCCGCCAGCAGGGAGAGGGCCGCCAGCAACAGCGTGAGGCGGTCGGGCCGCGCGAAGGACGGCGGCATCCGCGCGCGGCCCGCGCTCAGGCGGGGGGCTGGTCGACCGTGCGCTGCGCGCCGCGACGCACCAGCTCGTGGCGGCGGATGCGCCACTCGCCGTCGGCCCCGCGAACCATCTCGTCCACGTAGGTGGCCCAGAGGGTCATGATCGCGCCCGGCTCGTCCTTCAGGAAGTGGGTGGCCTGCACTTCCGTGCGCGCCGTGGCCGCGTCGCCGCGCAGGTCCACCACCTGGTTGCCCATGAGGTGCTGCGTGCCCGCGAAGTTCCCGAGCGCCTCGAGCACGTAGGCGAGGTAGGCGTCCGCACCCTCCATGGCGCCGGGGCCGTAGCCGACCACGGTCACGTCGTCGGTGAAGCACGAGCGGTAGCGGTCCATCTCGCGCGCGTCCACGGACGTGCCGTAGCGGATCATCACGTCCATGATGGCCGTGCGGTCGGCGAGTTCCCGAAGGTCGGGCATTGGTGGGCCTCCTTGTCGGTTGGGTGCGCTTCCGGTCGTCCGCGTCCGCGCGGGCCGCCTAGCGCCCGTAGGCCATGCGGCGCAGGCGGGCGACGCGCTCCTCCAGCGGCGGATGCGTGCTGAACAGCCTGGCCATGCCGCCGCCGCGGAAGGGATGGACGATGTAGAGGGCGGCCACCGCCTCCTGCTGGGGCGTGGGCTCCATGGGGCGCATGGCCACGCCCTGGTGCAGCTTCTCCAGCGCGGCGGCCAGCGCCTCCGGGTCGTGCACGATGCGCGCGCCCGTCTCGTCCGCGGCGAACTCGCGCGTGCGACTGATGGCGAACTGGATGATGGAGGCCGCGATGGGCGCGAGGATCATGATGGCGATGGCGGCGAAGGCGTTCCGCTGCCCGCCGAAGAAGATGAGCATGAAGGAGATCATCGAGATCGCCCCCGCGACGGTGGCCACGATGGAGCTGGTGAGCGTGTCGCGGTTCTTCACGTGCGCGATCTCGTGGCCGATGACGGCGCGCAGCTCGCGCTCGCTCAGCAGGCGGCGGATGCCGGTGGTGACGGCCACGGCGGCGCGCGCGGGGCTGCGGCCCGTGGCGAAGGCGTTGGGCGCGTCGTTCTGGATCACGTAGAGCCGCGGCATGGGCATGCCCGCCAGGTTCGCCACCTCGTTCACCATGGCGAAGAGGCGCGGATCGACGTCCTCCGTGATCTCGCTCGCGCCCGCCATGCGCAGGGCGAAGCGGTCGCTGAACCAGAAGGCCGAGAAGTTCATCACGCCCGCGATGACGAGGAAGACCGTCAGCCCGCCCACGCCCCCGATGACGTAGCCGATGAGCAGGAGCAGGCCCGTGAGGAGGGCGAGCAGGAAGCCCGTCTTGATGCCGTTCATGCCGTGCATGGAGAACCCTTCCGTGGTCGATGCGTCCCTCCAGTATAGGAGAAGCGGCGCGCGCGGGAACGGCCCGCGGTTAAGGCCCGCGCGCCGCGTCGCCGGGGAAATCCGCCGTCCAGAGCCGTTCGCCGCCCTCCAGCTGGCCGGTGCGGATGCTGGCGATGGGGTAGTCCGGCAGCAGCACCGTGGCCAGGCAGGCGCCATCGAAGCGCGCGCCGCGTTCGCGGAACTGGAAGTCGCGCCGGTCGTACCCGCGCCAGCGGTGTTCGGAAGGCAGGTCGCCGTCGCGCGCGGGGAAGACATGGAGGAAGAAGGGCGCCGCCGTTTCGGCCCAGCCGCACGGTTCCCCGGCGTAGGTCAGCCGTTTCCCGTCGAGATGAAGGGCGAAGCCGCCCGCCACGGCCACCGGCTCGCCGGACGCGGCGGCGGCGAACGCCCGCCGCCATTCGTCGGCGCGCGCGTCCGCGCCGTCGCGGTCGACGCGAAAGACGAGGCCGTCGTCCAGTTCCGCCACCAACGCCAGCTGCGGCGTCGCGCGCAGGTCGAGGGCGCCGTACTCGCGGCGGCGCTGGCTGCGGTGGAACCAGATGACGGGGACGTCATCGTCCGTCCGCGCGATGCGCTCCCGCATGTCCTCGCCGGCAACGGGCAGTTCGCGGTTGGCCCCCCTGGTGATGTTGGTGTGCAAGTGCAGCCGGCCGGGATCGGAGTTGAGCGCCAGCGCTTCCCCGTCCAGCCCCATGCGCAACACGAAGCGCAGCGTTTCGGAGGTGGACGGGCCGGCGAGGGGACCGACCGCGAGGGATGCCTCGTCGTTGAACTGGGCGATCCCCCGCAGGGTCAGCGGCACGTGGATCGCCAGCCACAGGGAGAGCGCCGCCGCCACGACGAGCGCGGGGGCGCTCCACCCGACGGGCGCGAAGGACCCGACGAAGCGCGGCGGCGATGGCGCGGACATCCATCGGGGGAGCCTGTCCAGCGCGGCCAGCGCGAGCACGAGCAGCGGGGCGTACAGGGGAACGAAGAAGCGGGCGAGGAGGCCGAGTTCGACGAGCGGCAGGAGGACGCTGGCGACCAGGGCCGCGACGTAGACCAGCGTGAACGTGCCGACGACGAAGGGCAGGGACCACCCGCCCCGTCCCCCCTTCCACCAGGCGGCGACGCAGGCGACGGCGACCGCCAGCAGCAGGAGCAGGGCGGCCACCGCCAGCAGGTCGGCGAGCGTGCGGAACTCCAGCGCGCCCGCATCGGGTACGAGCCACGCCCCCAGGAAGCCCAGCGTGCGGTCCAGCGCCTCCGTGAAGGAAAGCGGGGCGAAGTCGCGCTGCCCGGCGGGCGCTCCGTCCAGCAGGATGTTGCGCAGCACCCAGAGGGCGACCGGCAGGCCGCCGATCAGGCCCGTGGCGGCGGCGCGGCGCACGCGCTCCGGCGCGGACGCGCCACGCTGGAACAGCAGCAGCAGCAGGAGCGTGAGCAGCAGCGCCCCCCCCACGTAGCGCGTCAGGCAGGCGAGGGCGGCCAGCACCGCCGCCTGCGTCAGCGCCGTCCGCTTCCCCTCCCGCAGGAACGCCTCCATGCGCATGAGGGAGAGGACGACGAGCAGCGCGAACAGGGAATCGGCGTGGCCCGTGGAGGCGCGCTCGATGAGGGGAATGGAGAGGGCCAGCGCGAACCAGCCCCAGACGAGGAGGAAGCGGGATCGCACGCGGCGGCGGAGCCAGCAGCCGGCGGCAAAGACGGTGAGCGCGAAGACGGCGGCGTTCAGGGGGCCCACGACGACGAGCGGATCGAAGCGGGAGAAGCCGGCCCCCGCCAGCAGCAGCGGCCAGAGCGGGGGCCAGTACACGTACGCGCTGTCGGGCGCCGAGGCGTGGGGGAAGCTGGTGAAGGACTGCTCGGCCAGCAGGCTTTGGGCCACGGCCACGTACGTGATGGACTGGAGGTTGAGGAAGGGGCCCCACGTGGCCTCGCGCGCGAGCACGATGCCCGCGCCCAGCAGGGAGACGGCCGCCAGCAGCAGCGTGAGCCGGTCGGGCCGCGGCCACGGCACCGGGGCTACGCTCCGGTGGCGGCGACGGCGGCGGCCACCAGGCGGCGCGCGCGCTCCTGCGTCCCCGCCAGCGCCTCCCCGCCCGCCAGCGCGATCCAGCGGTACTCGAAGCGCAGCCCTTGCGCGCGCTCCGGGCCCAGCGGCTCGCAGCGCCACGCATCGGGCAGGGGCATGGCGGGCGCGACCGCGAAGCAGTGCCAGCGGCGGGGGCCGTCGTCGAAGGCGGCGACGGCGCGCCAGCCCTCCAGCGGCAGGCCGCTCTCCTCCAGCACCTCACGGGCCACGGCCTCGAGCGGCGTCTCGCCCGCCTCCACCGTGCCGCCGGGCACCTGCAGGCCCGCGTCGGGCAGGCCCGCGTGCTCGAACACGAGCAGCTCGCGCGCCGCCCCCTCGCCCCGCAGCACGAAGCCGTACGCCTTCGCGCTCACGGTACCGTGAGCGTGGCGTGGCCGAAGAGCACGGCGAAGCGGCGGCACCAGACGACGGCGCTGCGGAACTCGGACACGTCCAGCTCCGGCGGGATGTCGTAGTTGAAGGCCCCGTCCGTCGCCTTCAGGTCGCCCAGGTTCACCGCATCCTCCTCCCAGCCGTCGGGGTCGCGGGAGAGGTAGATGAACAGGTCGGGGCCGTTGCGCACGGAGAAGTTCTCCACGCGCAGGATGTACGCGCCCTGCTCGGTTTCGACGATGTAGGCCTGGCCGCGGGCGAAGTGGAAGTCGTCCGCGCCCTGCCATTCGCCCATCGCCACCAGCCGCGCCGCCGGTTCCGCCGTGGGCGTGGGCGTGGCGGTCGGTTGGGGCGAAGCCGTGGGCGTGGCCGTGGCTTCGGCGCGCGCGTCGGGCGGCGGCGTGGCGGAGGGCGTGGCCTCCGCGGTGGCCTCCGCCGCGACGACGGCGGGACGCTCGAAATCGGGCGCGGCCTCTTCCAGGAAACTGCGTTCCCACAGGGGCGAGAGCAGGTACCAGCCCACGGGCAGGGCGATGGCGAGCAGGGGGATGGCCACCGCCACCGTCAGGTAGCGCCGCCGCCAGAGCGCGCGGTGCAGGCGGAAGCGCCAGGCCAGCGCCATCGCGGCGGCGCTGGCGACGACGGCGAGCGCGAGGAAGAGCCAGCGGTTGGGGTAGATGACCTCGGCGCCGAAGCGCTCCAGCCCGCCGAAGATGGCATCCATGCGGCCAGTCTAGCCCCCGCCCCCGCGCGGCGCCGTAGAATGACGCGCGGGCGCGACCGTGCGCGCGGGGGCGGCATGCCGCGATTCGCCGAGTTCTTCGCGGGCATCGGCCTCGTGCGGGAGGCCATCGGGCCGCTCGGCTGGGAATGCGCCTTCGCCAACGACATCGCGCCCGCCAAGGCGGAGATGTACGCCGCCCGCTTCGGCCGGGAACACCTGCTCGTCGGCGACGTCAACGACGTGACGCTGGCGGACCTGCCCGACGGGCTCGACCTGCTGACCGCCTCGTTCCCGTGCATCGACCTCTCGCTGGCGGGCAACCGCAACGGCCTCGCCGGGCCGCATTCGGGCGCGATCTGGCCGTTCCTCGATCTGGTGGCGGAACTGGGGCGCGCCCGCGAGGCGCCCGCCGCCCTGCTGCTGGAGAACGTGACCGGCCTGCTCACCTCGGAGGGGGGCCGCGACCTGCGCGCCATCTGCGAACGGGCGGGAGCGCTCGGCTACCTGCTGGACCTCGTGGTGGTGGACGCGCGCTGGTTCACGCCCCAGAGCCGCCCGCGCCTCTTCGCCGTGGCCGTGCGGCGCGACCTGCTGGAGGGGGCGGGGCGGGCGTTCCCGCCGACGGGCGAGGTTTCGCCCCTGCGCCCGGCGAACGTGCGCCGCTTCCAGCGCGAGCACGCGGACCTGCCGCTGGTCGAGGCGCCCCTTCCCGCGCCGCCGCGTGGCTGCCGCGCCACGCTGGCCTCGATTCTGGAGGACGCGCCCGCGGACGGCGCCGCGTGGTGGCCGCGCGAGCGCGTGGAGGCGCTGATCGCGGGCATGGCCCCCGCCCACCGCGCGCGCGTGGAGGCCTTGCTGGCGGGCGAGCGCGACGGCGTGGCCACCATGTTCCGCCGCGTGCGCGCGGGCCGCACCGTGGGCGAGGTGCGCGGCGACCGCCTGGCGGGCTGCCTGCGAACCCCGTACGGCGGCAGCAGCGTGCAGTTCCTCGTGGATTGCCGCGACGGCTCGCCCCGCGTCCGGCCCCTCAGCGCGCGCGAGTACGCCCGCCTGCAGGGGGCGCCGCGCTTCCCCATCGAAACGGGCACGCGCCAGGCGTGGCTGGGCTTCGGCGACGCCGTGTGCGTGCCCGCCGTGCGCTGGCTGGTCGAACACGCGCTGGGCTTCCTCCTCGCCGGGGCCGCCCGCGCCAGCGGCGCCCAAACGCGCATGCACGACCACGAGGCCGCCTATGCCGCCGGCGGCTGAGGCGACCGCGCGGCGCGACCCGCTCACGCCCGAACGGCGCTCGGCGGTGATGCGCCGCATCCGCCGCGTGGACACGGGCCCCGAGCTGGCCCTGCGGCGGGAGCTGACGCGCCGCGGCCTGCGCTACCGCGTGGACTACGCGCGCGCCCCCGGGCGGCCCGACCTGGCCCTCGTGGGGCGCGCGCTGGCCGTCTTCGTGGACGGCGAGTTCTGGCACGGGAAGAAGCTGGGCGCGGAGCGGCTGGCGCGGATGTCCCCCTACTGGCGGCGCAAGATCGAGCGCAACGCCACTCGCGACGTGCGCGTCAACATGGAACTGCTGGCCGCGGGCTGGACCGTCGTGCGCGTCACGGACCGCGCCATCCGCGACGACCCGGAGCGCGTCGCCGCCTTCGTGGAGCGCGCCGCCGCCGGGCGCTTCCGCGGATTCCGCCCGCCCGGCGTCGAACTGCACCGGCCCTGACGCATGTCGCTCCCGCTCGACCTCGACATCGAGAAGGCGCTGCTCTTCTTCCACGCCTACATGTACGGGCCGCTGCGGGGGAAGGCGCGCCTCTTCGAGGCCCGCGGCGTCTCGCCCCGCGTGGCCATGCCCGAGGACTGGGATCTGTTCGCCTCGATCCTCGTGCGCGACCGCGGCGTTCCCTCGCCGGGCGGGCTCGACCTCGAACGGTACGAGGTGAAGTCGGCCCTCCACGGGGGCGGCTTCGAGTACCAGTACCACCGCAACTCGTGGCGGGAGAAGCTGGCCGCCGACCGCGTGGCGGGCCACCTCTTCATCTCCCACGGCGACGGGCTGCGGCTCGTGGAAGTGCGCTGGTGCGCCGGTACGGAGCTGGCCGCGTTCTTCGACGCCTGGGAGGCGGACCGCCCCTACGCCACGCCCGCGCAGCAGCGGTTCCGCCGCTCGGTGCCGTTCGGCTGGGTGCGCGACCACGCCGCGCTCATCCCGCGCCTCGTGGACGGCGAGCCGGAGGACTAGCGGCGCGCTACAGCGCGAGGCGCATGACGTGGCGCCGGGTTCCAGCGCGGGCCGCTTCGGCGAAGCCCGCCTCGCGGAAGAGGGGGACGACGCCGAGGAAGCGGTAGCTGGGCGAATCGGGGGCCACGGGGTAGGCCTCCAGCGTGTGCGCGCCGCCCTCGCGGGCGCGGGCGATGGCGGCGTCGAGCAGGCGGCGCGCCATGCCCCGCCCGCGCAGCCGCCGGGGCACATAGAAGCAGGTGAGCGCCCACACGCCCGCGCGCCCCTCCGTGGCCACGCCCGGGCCGAGACGGCGGAAGGTGTCCACGGGCGCGATCGAGCACCAGCCGACGGGCTCGCCGCCGTCGTACGCGAGGATGCCGGTGGGCTCGCCCGCGAGGACGCGGCGGCGCATCTCCGCCTTCCGGGCGGCGCGGTCGGGGGCGCTGGCCTTGCCGGGCGGCGCGCGGAAGACCATGCACCAGCAGTACTTCGGACCGCCGAGCGCCTCGAAGAGCGCCTCGAACGCGCCCCAGTCGGCGGGCGCGACGGCGCGGAATTCGAGTGCGCTCACGCGGCGGGCGGGGGCGCGCGCCGTTCGAGCAGGGCGTCGGCGAAGGCCTCGATGCGCTCGCGCAGGGCGAGAACGGCGCGCCAGCGTGCGGGGATGCCGCCCGCGCCGTACACGGCCCCGGCGATCTGGCCGTAGACCGCGCCCGTGGTGTCGGCGTCGTCGCCGAGGTTGACCGCCAGTCTCGCGCCCTCGGCGAAGTCGTCGCTGTTGTGGAAGGCCCAGAGGGCGGCTTCCAGCGACTTCACCACGTAGCCCGTGCCCGCGATCTCCGGCGGGTCGAGCTCGCGGTAGGAGCCCGCGGCCACGGCGGCGACAGCGGGAGGCAGGCCATCGACGGGCGCGAGCAGGTCCGCACGGGGGACGCCGTTGAGGGCGCGAGCGATGACGGCGGCGAGGTAGCGGCAGGCCCCCACCGCCTCCGGCGCGGCGTGCGTGGCGGTCGAGCTGCGCCCCGCGTAATCGAGCGTCGCGGCCATGTCGTTGGCGTAGAACATGGGCACGGGCGCGAGCCGCATGATGGAGCCGTTGCCCGCCGACCACTCGTCCGCGGGGGCGGACGGCTCGCCCGTGCGCCGGAAGCCGTCGAGCGCCTGCCGCGTGGTGGTCCCGATGTCGAAGCACGCGCCCGTGGCGCTGAGGTGGCCGTCTCGCCACCAGCGCACGTAGCGGCGCAGCTGGTCGTGCAGGTCGAAGCCGCGGCGCTCGATCAGGCTCTCGGCCAGGCAGAGGGCCATGGAGGTGTCGTCCGTCCACTGCCCCGGCTTGAGGGCGAAGGGGCCGCCGCCGGTGATCTCGCGCACGGGCGCGAAGGTTCCGGGCGGGCTGAACTCGATGGTCGTGCCGAGGGCGTCGCCCGCCGCCAGCCCCAGCAGCGCGCCCCGGTAGCGGTCGCGCGCGTCCGCGCTCACGGGCGGGCGGCGGTGGAGACGGGCGGGGCCAAGGTGAAGCAGGACTGGAAGGCGCGGGCCAGCGCCTCGTCGCCGCGCAGCTCGCCGCAGTCGCGGGGGTCGGCCCCGCGGAAGAAGCGGAAGAAGCCGTCGGTGGTGGTGCGAAGGTGGAGGTCGGCCCCGGCGGCGGCCTCGCGGCTGGGCGTGAGGCGGCCGTCGGCGATGGCGAAGGTCCACGCGCTGCAGCCCTCGCAGTCGTCCAGTTCGAGCGCGAGCGTGGCGCGCACGTCGGCGGCGCATTCGGGGCGGAAGGCGAAGGTGGGGATCACGCGCACGGCGAAATCCGTCGGGACGGTGTCTCCGACGGATTGGCGGGTGAAGCGGTCGGCGTAGGCCATGCCCCATTCCACGAGGGAGAGGAGCACGGGGCGCACGGCCCAGCCCTTCTCCGTGAGGGAGTAGTCCACGCGCGGGGGCAGGGCGCGCTCGTAGCGGCGGCGCACGAGGCCCTCGCGCTCCAGCAGCTTGAGGCGGTCGGCGAGCACGTTGGGGGACATGCCGGCGCAGTTGCGCAGGATTTCGCTGTAGCGCCGCAGCCCCGCCATGAGGTCGCGCAGCACGAGCAGCGTCCAGCGGTCGCCGAGCACGTCGAGCGATTGCGCGATGAGGCAGGGATGCCCGTAGGACTTGCGGGACGGGGGGTGTGGGCCGACGGCGGTTCGGGCCATGGAACTCCGCGCCAATGGTAAAGGATGGAGAAAGCCCGCGCGCCGGCGGTTTGACGCTTTCCGGCGCTCGTGCCAGACTATCTCCAGCGCTACGGAAACGGTAGCGATGGAGGTACTCCTTCAGAAGCATGGGGCTTCGGCCCCGGCGGGTCAACCCCGCGGAGGTGGAAATCATGAGCAAGCGCGCGACCGACCAGCCGCAGGGGCGGCACTTCCACCGCTGGCGCATCGCCGAGCCGAACGGGCCGGTGAGCGAGGGCCTCTGCCGCGAGTGCGGGGCCACGCGCGAGTTCCGCAACTGGCTCGCCGAGAGCGACTTCATCACGAACGAGGAGCACCGCATGACGCGGGCCGCCTGACCCTTCCCGCAGCCGCCCCCCGGCGTGGCCTCCTTCGCCGGTGGGGACAAGCCGCCCGCCTGCCAGCGGGCGGCTTTTTCGCGCCCTGGCGCTCAAGCGCTAGCGCTGCAGCTCGCGCAGGTGGTCGTCGCGCCCCGCCACGATCCACAGGTCGCCCGTCTGCACGATTTCGTCGAGGGGCGGGTTGAAGCTGACCGAGTTCTCGCGCAGGCGCGCCAGCAGGAAGACCTTGAAGCGGTCCGCGATGTCGAGGTCGCCGATGGCGTGGCCCGTGGCCGAATGGGGGGCGCGCACGCGGGCGATGCCTTGCGCCCCGCCGAGGGCCATGTAGTCGCTGATCTCGCGGCTGCCCAGCGTGTGCGCGAGACGGCGCGCCGATTCCAGCTCGGGGTTGACCACCACGTCCGCGCCCGCCAGCTGCAAGGCGCGCGTGTGCTCGTCCGTGCTGGCCTTGGCCACCACGTGGTGGACCCGCAGCCGCAGTTTGAGCGTGAGCGCGACCAGCACGCTGGTGGCCACGTTGCTGCCGATGGCCACCACCACGGAGTCGTAGTCGTGCAGGGTGATCGATTCGAGGAACTCCACGTCCTCGACGTTGCCCTCGGCGGCCTGCCAGACCGTCTCCACCACCGCGTGCACGCGCTCGCTCTCGCGGTCCACGGCGAGCACGTCGACGCCCAGGCCGGCGAGTTCGCGCGCGAGCTGCGAGCCGAAGCGTCCGAGCCCGAGGATGGCGACGTTCACGCGCGGATGCTAGCGGCGCGCGCGCCCCCGCGCCAGACGCCCCCGCTCAATCGTCGAGCCGCGCCAGCCCCGCGCGGATCTTGCCGAGGGCGTTGAGGGGCGCGGGCGGCAGCCTGCCGGGCGCGCCCGCGGACACCGTGGCGCGGCGCGCGCGGGCGGCGGCGTAGCGTTCGCGCACCGCGTCGGCGGTATCGCCCGCCAGCTCGTCCGCGCGCAGGTCCGGGTCGGCGGCCAGCAGCGCCGCGCGCAGGCGCTCCGCCAGCTCGCGTTCGCCGTCGGGCGGCGGCGTCTCCGCCCCGTCGTCCCCGCCGATGACCGTTTCGTCGCCGATCACGGATTCGTCGCCCATGCGTTGCCTCCCGCGGAATGCGTGTGCGGCGCAGGCTGGGAGGCGCGGCGGGCGAGCGCCAAGCCCCCGCTGGCGCGTTTGCGGCTGGGGCGCGGGCGCGCGATACTGGACGGGTCGCGGCCCCGCGCGGGGGTGGCGATTCGCTCCCGCGAGGCGGGGTCGAACCGTGGCCCGGGTGGCGCAGCTGGCAAGCGCGGCTGATTTGTAATCAGCAGGGCAGGGGTTCGATTCCCCTCCCGGGCTCCGCAACGACGGAGGGGTGGCCGAGTGGTTAAAGGCAGCAGACTGTAAATCTGCCCCGCGAAGCGGTACGCAGGTTCGAATCCTGCCCCCTCCACCATCTTCCCGCGCGCTCCCGCTCAGGGCGCGCACGCGGGCATCTCCAGCCAGGCCAGGTCGTTGTCGGGAAGCGCGAGCAGGGCGGGCGGCAGGCAACCTTCGAGGGGATTGTCCGCCAGCCGCAGTTCTTCCAGTTTGGGCAAATCCGCCAGTTCGGGCGGCACGGCGCCGGTGAGGCGGTTGCCCGCCAGACGCAGGTTCCGCAGCGCCCGCAGCTGGCCCAGCTCCCGCGGGATGGGGCCGCTCAGCCCGCCGTTCCAGCCCAGGTACAGGGTCCGCAGCGCGGACAGCCCGCCCAGTTCGGGGGGGACGGTCCCGGCGAGGCCGAGGACGTCGAGCCGCAGGGCGGAGACGCGCGCGACGCCGCCCTCCGTGAGCACGACGCCCAGCCAGCGCCGCATGTCGAGGTCGGCGCTCCAATTGAGCAGGTCCGCGCCGCCCGTGAGCGGATCGCGCGCGGTCAGCAGGATCTCGCAGTCGGCCACGAGGCCCGCGTTGAGGACGGGGTTCGGCACGGCCACGCCGTTCTCGCAGGGGGACGGCAGCGGGGACGCGCAGGGGGGCAGCGCGACGGCCTCGCCATCGCCATCGGCGAGCGCCGCCAGGGCGGGCGGCAGGCAGCCGTCGAGCGCGTTCCCCCCGAGGCGCAGCGTCTCCAGCGCGGCCAGCGCCGCCAGTTCGGGCGGAACCGGCCCCTTGAGGCGGTTGCCGTCCAGCCGCAGCTCCCGCAACTCCGGCGCGAGCGAGAGTTCTGGGGGAATGGCGCCCTGCAGGCGGTTGCCGCCCAGGTCGAGCGCGCGCAGCTCCGGCAGCTGGCCCAGCGCGGCGGGCACGTTCCCCTCCAAACCGCGTTCACGCAGGCGCAGGGCGGCCACGCGCGGCGGCGACCCCGCCAGCGTCACGCCCTCCCACTCGTGGAGGGGGCGGTCGAAGGCCCAGTCGAGCGTGACCACGCCGCCCATCACGGCCCGCGCCTCCAACAGGATGCGGCAGTCCTCGACGAGGCCGGGGGCGCGGCGCGGGTTGGCCACCACCTCGTTGTCGCAGGAGCGCGGCGGCGCGCCGTCGTGCGGGTCGATCTGGAAGGGGCCGAGCAGACGGCGGCGCTCCATGAGCCGGGCGCGCTCGGCAGGCGTGATCCGCTGGTACCAGCCGTCGCCGGGGTAGCGGTCGGCCTGGTTCTCCCAGTTCCAGTCGTTCCAGAGGCGCACGAGACGGGCCGCCGTCTCCGGCTCCTCCGCAGAAAGGTCGCGCGTCTCGCCCGGGTCGGCGGACAGGTCGTAGAGGCCGCTTTCGCCGGAGGCGGCGTCGTGCACCAGCTTCCAGCGGCCCGCGCGCACGGCCCGCGCGTAGGTCTCCGCGTCGGGGGCCCATTGCCGCCAGAAGAGCGCCTCGTGGGGATCGCCCGCCGTCTCGCCGCGCAGGAAGGGGTCGAGGTCCACGCCGTCCGGGGGGCGCTCCGGGTCGGGGGCGACGCCCGCCTGCGCGAGCGCGGTGGCGGCGACGTCGAGGCTGATCACGGGCGGCTCGTAGCGCAGGCCGCTTGGCCAGCGTTCCGGCCAGGAGGCGATGAAGGGCACGCGCACGCCGCCCTCGTGCAGGCTCGTCTTGCCGTCGCGCAGCACGCCGTTGTCGGCCCAGTCGCGCCCCCCCAGCAGCGGGGACACGCCGCCGTTATCGGAGAGGAAGAAGACCATGGTGTTCGCGCGCTCGCCCGTCTCCTCCAGCGCCGCCAGCACGCGCCCTACGTTGTCGTCCAGCGACTCGACCATGGCCAGGTAGGCGCGCCGCTCCTCGTCCTCCACGTGGGCGTATTCGCGGATGAGGGCGGCGGGCGCCTGCAGCGGTTCGTGCGGGGCGTTGTAGGCGAGGTAGAGGAAGAAGGGAGCGTCGTCGCGCGCGCGGATGAAGGCCGTGGCCCGCTCCGTGAGCGCGTCCGTCAGGTAGCCGTCGAACTCGCCCGCCTCGCCGTTCTCCTCGAGGGGCAGGAGGTAGGCGTCGCCGTCCGCGTCCCCGCCGCTTTCGTAGTAGTCGTGCCCGCCTCCGAGGAAGCCGTAAAAGGAATCGAAGCCGCGCTCGCGGGGGTGGAAGGGCTCGGCCGCGCCCAGCTGCCACTTGCCCACCAGTCCCGTGCGGTAGCCCGCTCGCTGCAGGCGGGCGGCGAAGGTCGTCTCCTCCACGGGCAGGCCGTGTGCGGGGTCGTCGGGCGCATGGGCGAAGTTCTGGTCGTTGCCGAAGCGCGCCGCGTAGCGCCCCGTGAGCAGGCCCGCGCGCGAGGGGCCGCAGAAGGGATGCGTGGCGTAGCCGTTGGCGAAGACCACGCCCTCCGCCGCCAGCCGGTCGAGGTTCGGCGTCCGCGCCTCCGCGCCGCCCGTGAAACCGACGTCGCCGTAGCCCAGGTCGTCCACGAAGACGAGGACCACGTTGGGCCGCCGGTCGGTACGCAGTTCGGGCGCGACGCGCTCCGCCGGGCTAGCGCAGGCCACCGCCAGCAGGCCCGCCAGGCAGGCGAGGGCGAGCGCGACGGGGAGGCGCGTCATGGCGACGGGCAGGCGGGCAGCGCCAGCCGGTCGATGTCGTTGTCGGCGACCGCGAGGAGGCCAGGGGGGACGCAGCCGGTGAAGCCGTTCCCCCCCAGCCGTACCAGATCCAGCGCCGGCAGGGCGCCCAGCGCTTGCGGAATCGTTCCGCCGAGCTGGTTGTGCGCCAGCCACAGTTCCTGCAGTTCCGTGAGCTGGCCCAGCTCCTCCGGAATCTCGCCCGTGAGCGCATTCGCGCCGATGCCGAGGTAATAGAGGTTGACGAGCTGGCCCAGGTCAGGCGGAATAGGGCCGCTCAGTTCGTTCTGCTGCAGGTGCAGCTCCCGCAGCTCCGCGAGCCGCCCCAGGGTGGACGGGAGCGGACCGCTCAGACGGTTGGAGCGGATGTTGAGGACGCGCAGGCGGCCCAGTTCCCCCAATACGGGAGGAAGCGAGCCGCTCAGCAGGTTCCACTGGAACTGGAGAGCCTCCAGTTCGACGAGTTGGCCCAGCTCGGGCGGAATCGGACCCGTCAACAGGTTGGAGCGGAAGTTCAAATAGCGCAGGCGGTCAAGCCGCCCCAGCTCCGGCGGCACGTTCCCGTTGAACTTTCGCGCCGTCAGCCGCAGACCGACGACGCGCGGGGGATCGCCCTGCACGAGGACGCCGATCCACTGTGTGATCGGGTGGTCGTAGTCCCAGGGGAGGCTGGCGTTCCCCCGGAGGGCGTCCCGCGCCGCCAGCAGCGCCTCGCAGTCGGCCACGAGCCCCGGGTTGGCCTCGGGATCGGGCACGACCAGGCCGTTGTCGCAGGCGGCCGCGCGGTCCAGCCGCCGCTCCACGGCGTACACGCTCCCCGCCGTGATGGCGCAGACGATGGCGATCATGACGGCGTACCGCATCGGACCCCGCCATGCTACCGCGCGCGGGGCTACGGACTTGCCCGCCGCGGGGGCGCTAGCGGCTGTAGCCGGATTCCCCCGGGGAGGCCAGCGCCGCCGCCGCTTCCGCCAGCGACCCCAGCAGGAAGGCGAGGTCGCGCCAGGCCGTCAGCCCGCCCAGCGCGGGTTCCAGCTCGTCCAGCTCCACGCGCAGGCGGGCGAGGCCGTCGCGCACGGCGGCGGGGTCCAGCCCCACGCCCTCGCCCGCGGCCAGTCCGGCGTAGCGGTCGGCGGCCAGCGCCGCGATGGCCCCCAGGCGCAGGCGCGCGTCGGCGTCCGCGAAGGCGGCGTCGGCGCGGCCCGTCACGTCCGCGAGCAGGGAGCTCGACTCCCCGCCGCCGGGGTTCACCCAGCGCAGTTCCACCTCGCCCAGCCGCGTGCCCGCGCCCGCGTGCAGCTCCAGCTCGTAGAAGACGGTGGTGGCCGTGCCCGCGGGAATCTCGGCGAACTCCCGGCGGTCCTGCTCGAAGGCGTGGTCGGGCGTGACGCGGTTCTCGTAGCCGAGGATGCGCCACGCCTTCACCGCGGCGGGGTCCCAGCGCACCTGCGCCCGCGTCTGGTCGGCGAAGGGCGTGGACAGGGCCAGCCAGCTCGCGCGGCTGAAGGTGCGCGCCGCCTGCTCCGTGTCGTTCAGGTAGCGGTACCAGCCGTCGCCGTACTGCGCCAGCTGCTCCAGCAGGTAGTCGTTGTAGTTGTGGATGCCCACGCCGATGGCGATCAGCCGCAGCGGGTTGCCGCGCTCGCCGCGGCCCGTGCTTTCGAGGATGGCGAAGGGATCGGTGGCGTCCACGTTGGCCACGCCGTCCGACATGAGGATGACGTAGTTGTGGGCGTCGGGGCGTTCCTGGCGGGCGCGCTCGGCCAGCCGCGCGCCGAGGTCCAGCCCGGCCTGCACGTTGGTGGAATCGTGCGGCGCGAGGCGCTCAATGGAGTGCCGCACGGCCTCGTCCGAGGGCGTGGAGTGCTCGACCGTGTACTCGCGGATGACGTTCGTCGTGAAGTGGACGACGGCGATGCGGTCGCGCTCCGTGAGGCTTTGGCGGATGGCCTCGGCGGCGGCGCGCGCGATGGCCACACGGTTCCCCTCCTCCATCGAACCGGAAGCGTCGAGCACGAGCGTCACGTTCAGGGGCGCGTCATCGCGCAGCTCCGGGGCCTGGAAGGCGATGCGCGCCAGCCGCATGCCCGCGTCCAGCGGATGCGCCGCCAGCTCGCTCGTGATGGCGAAGTCCGCGTCCCCGGCGGGCGGCGGCGCGTAGCCGTAGTCGAAGGCGTTGACCCACTCCTCCGCGCGCACGGAATCGGGGTCCACCGTGTACCCGACCCGCGCCCAGGTGAGCGCCAGCTGGTACGAGGTGCGGTCCACGTCGAGGCTGAAGGTGGAGACGGGATCAGTAGCGGTCTCCACGAAGGGCTGCCGCCCGTAGTCGCGGAAGGTGGTGTCGGTGGGCGGACCGGGCTCGCCGGGCGCGTCGGCGTCGGAATCGCCCACGGGGCCACCGGGCCCGGTATTGGCCGGAGGTGGGGCGGCCTCTTCGGGCCCGCCACCGGTAGCGGCGGGCGGAGGCGGGTTCTCGTCGGGCTCGCCGCCGCAGGCGAGGCAGTCCCCAGCAGCGTAATCGTCATCGTCCGGCCCGGCGGGTTCGGCGGGGCTGTCCGCGGAATCGCCAGCCATGTCCGGCTCCTCGGCGGTCTCGGCGGCGCTGTCCGCGGAATCGGTGGGATCCTCCGGCGGGGCATCGGCATCGTCGCCCTCATCGGCGGGCGGGGCGGTCGGCGCGGCGGTGGCAGCCGCAGTCGCGGCGGCGGTGGCGACATCCCTGGCCTCGGGCGTGGCCGTGGCGGGCGGAGGCGTCGGCGCGGCGGTGGCAGCAGCGTCGTCGCCCTCACCGGCGGGCGTGGCGGTCGGCGGGGCGGTGGCCGCCGCAGCCGCCGTGGCTTCGGGCGTGGCCACCGAGGTCGCGGTGGCGGGCATGGGCGTGGGCGTGGGCGCGGCCTCCGTGGGCGCGGGCGCGACGGGGACGGTGTCCCCCGAATCGCCGCCCCCGGCGGCCCAGACGGCCACGCCCGCGGCGATGCCGATCACCGCCACGGCGGCGGCCGCCGCGGCCCACGCCCCCGCGCCGCCGCGCAGCGCCGCCAGCCGCGAGGGCGCGTCCTGCTCGCCCAGGCGGTCCTCCAGCCGCTCCCACAGGTCGGCGGGGGCGCGCAGGTCGGCGGCCTCCGCCGCGAAGTGCTCCCGCAGGGTGCGTTCCATGTCCGTGTCGAAGGGATCGTTACGCGCCATGTCCGTGTCGAAGGGATCGTTACGCGCCATGTTCGGCGACCTCCCGCGCGCGGGATTCCTCCAGCAGCTCCCGCAGCTGGCGCAGCGCCCGGTGGAGCCGCGACTTGACCGTGCCCTCCCGCACGCGGACGGAACGGGCGATCTGGGGGACCGTCAGCTCGGCGAAGTAGCGCAGCACGACGACCTGGCGGTGTTCGGCGGTGAGGCGCGCGAGGGCGCGGCGCACGTCCGCCCGCTCCTCGCGCGCCTCGATCGTCTCCAGCTGGGACGGCTCGTCCGCGGCGGGGGCGTCGCTCTCGCCCTCGCCGTCCGCATGGCCCGCCCCCTCCAGCGGCACGGTGGCCAGCGCGCGCCGCCGGCGCTGGGCGAGCACGGCGTTGACGAGGATGCGCATCAGCCAGGGCTTCACGGGACGGCCCCGGCGGAAGCCGCCGATGCCGCGCCAGGCGAGCAGCAGCGCCTCCTGCACCTGCTCCTCGGCGAGGGCGCGGTCGCCCGTCATGAGGAAGGCCGTGCCGTACAGCGGATCCCGGTAATGCTCCACGAGGTGGCGGAAGGCGTCGCGGTCGCCGTCCTGGCAGCGCCGGACGGCCTCGTCGTCGGTCATGCGCGCCTCCTCCGTCGCGGGCGCGGCGGGCCGAATGCGCTCCGGCCACTTTCGCGCGCGAGCCGCTCCCGCCATGTGGAGTATCTATGCGCCCGCGCGCCCGATCGTTCCCCCGAAAGCGGAGCGGCGCGCGAATTTCGCCTCTAGTGGTGACGGCGGAGGTAGCGCACCAGCTCCATCATGGCCTTGCAGTCGACCTCGTTGTAGCGGCGGATGCCCTGCATCAGGTCGACGTCGATGAGCCGCCCGCCCGCGCTCGCGGCCTCGCGTTCGCAGCGCCAGGCCCCCACCATCGCGCCGAGGCCGTCGACCGGCCCCTCGTCCCACTTCGTCTCCACCAGCCCGAGGGCGTGCATGGCGTTCGCGACCGCCTTCAGCCCGAAGCCGTGCGCGCCCCGCACGACCACCGGCTCCTCGCGCACCACGCGCTTGAGGAAGTCGAACCACGCCCAGTCGGGATGACTCCAGTCCTTCTCCGGATGGCGAACCACGGCGGCGTCGAAGGCCTCTTCCAGCGTGAAGCGCTCGTGCGGCGACCAGTGGACGACCATCGCGCGCGCGTCCGGCGCGAGCCGCGCGCGCACGGCGGCCATGTGCGCGAACCAGTCGTCGATGGCGCGCGCCTCGGACGGTTCGTCGAGGCGGTCGGCGATGAAGCACTCGAACTTCCACTCCCCCGCCTCCACGTGGCCGCAGCCGACCATGAAGATGAGGGGCTGGCCGCCGCGTTCGGGGAAGCGCGCGAAATCGTCGTCGAGGTCGCCGACGGTCTCGAAATCGACGAAGAACTCGAGCGGCGGATCGAGCCACTCGTCGCGCGCGGCGGCGACGCGTTCGGGGCGCACGGGCGGGCCAGCATGGTCGCGGTTCACCTCGATCTGGGCGCGCAGCTTCGCCGCCATCGCCCCGCTCATGCCCAGCGCCTCGGGCGTGAAGCGTGGATCGGTCCAGCGTGTGATGCCGAGGGCGTATGCCTTGCGCCGTCGCGCCGGGCCCGCCTGCCACAGCCGCGACAGATCCCCGCCCTCGTCCAGGATGCGACGCAGGGCGCTCTTCCACGGGCCGGGATCGGCCTTGCCATTGGGCCGCAGCTCCTCGACGGACGGCTCCGGCAACGGATGCCAGCCGAGGCCCTCGCGGCGCACGCGGCGCAGCCAGTCCACGGCCTCGTCCGCGCTGGCGGCGATGTCGTCGTTCATGACCACGGGGCCGAGGCGTTCGAGGGCGCTGCCGCCACGCTTCGTCTCGCGCTTTCGCGTCTGCGTCCAGCCGCGGCCCAGCAGAAAGGCCGCGGGCGGGCGGTAGCCCTGCAGCCGCCCCAGCGCGCGGTTGTAGAGGAACGTCTGCACCTTGTAGGCGGGCGCGGAGCCGGAGTTGCCGAGCTCGCCGCCCGCCGCCAGCCCCAGCGTGGAGTACTTGACGTCGACGACGCGGTAGTGGCGCGCGCCGATGCCGAGGTCGGGCGCGGGAATGGCGGCCTCGGTCGCGGACAGGGAATCGGGGAAGAGGTCGGCGAGCACGTCGCTGCGCACGAGCAGGTCGGGCGCGCCCCAGGTGCGCGTTTCGGCGTCGCGCAGCACTCCCTGGAAGACGATGGGGACGCCCTCGGCGATGGCCGCGAAGGTGGCCTCGGCGATGGCGGGATCGCGGCGCTCCGCGTGGCTGGCGCCATCCGGCAGGATGGCGCGCACGTCCGTCAGCCCGCGCAGGTGGTCGACCACGACGCGCTCGAACTCCATCCCCTTGCCCATGATGAAGGCGCCGAAGTCGGTGCGTTCGTCCACCGCGTCGCGCGTGAAGCCGTGCGCCTCGCCGTGGCGGTCGAGCCAGTCGATCAGGGGATGGCCGAGGGCGTGGTTGCGCGTCTGCGAGGCCGACACCCATTCGTCCCACTGCGTGTCCGTTTCGGGGACGGCGAGCGCGCCGCGGTCGTCGCGGAAGAGCGCATCAAGGGGCATGGGGGCTAGCCCGCGGGCACGGCGACGTCCGCGCCGGACGGATCACGGGCCCGCGAGCGGGTCGCGAACATGCAACCATGATTGGAGAGGGCGATCTTCACGGGAATCTCCTCCTGGGTCGCGGATGATTATAGGACGCCGTCGAAGCCGGGTGTCAGGCGAACGAGTAGACGCCCGCTCACCGCCTGCGGCCCAGCGCCAGGCGTGGCGGGCCCGCCGTCTCCGCCGCGCGCAGACAAAGGGCGAGGCTGGCCACGTGGTCGTCGTGGCCGCGCTCGTTGCCCCAGACGAGGCGTCCGCCGGGCGCGAGGGATGCCTCGCAGGCGGCCAGCTCGGCGCGGCGGCGGGCGGCTTCGGGGCCGGCGTCGGCGTCCGCGCGCGGCAGGAGCAGGCGTCCCGTGCGCGCCGCCGCCAGCAGGGCGTGGCCGAGGGCGCTCTTCGAGGCCGCCGTGAACACCACCTCGTCCAGCCGCTCGCCCAGCGCGGGCCGCAGCTGCGCCGCGAGGGGCGCGCCCATGCCCGTGGCGTCGGCGCAGAGGCGGGCGAAGCGCCAGCGTTCGTCGAGCGCGCGCACCGCGGCCAGCACGTCCGCGTAGGGCGCGCCCCGCCAGGCGCGTTCGGCCAGCACGCGGCAGCGCGGCCCGCCGCCGTCCGCGCCCGCCTCCACGCGCGCGATGGTGAGCACGGTGGCGTCGGCGTCCGCGCCCTCGCCGCCGAAATCGAGCCCGGCCACGTGGCGCGCGCCCGCATCGGGCCGGTCGCACGGCGCGTGGCCGCCCTCCAGCGCGGCCAGCAGGTCGGGCGGCAGCAGGCGTCCGGCGTCCGCGGCGGGCGTCAGCTCGTACTGGCTGAGGAAGAGGGGATGGCGCGCGCCCAGCCGCTCGCGCTCGGCCCGCACGTAGGCCCCGTAGGCGGGCAGGGCGGCGGCCACCTCGCGCCAGCCCACCCGCCAGTGGCCGACGCCTTCGCGGTTGGCCGCCGCCGCCCGCTCCAGCAGCGTGCGCCCGTTCCAGGCCGTGCCGAAGAGGACCGCGGGCGCGCCCGTGCTGGCGGCCATGGGGCGGAACTGGCGGTTGAACCAGTCCTCGTCGATGTCCTGCGCCTCGTCGGCGATGAGGCCGATGGAAGCGGTGTGCCCGGCCACGCTGGCCTGCGGGCTGGCGCTCAGCAGGACCGCGCGCGCGCGGCCCACCTCCACCGTCTCGCCGCGCGCGCGGCTGCGTCCGGCGGCGGGCACGAGCGCGTCGGTGGCGACGAGGGCGGCGCGGATGCGCTCGGCGCTGATGCGGCCCTGCGGGTCGAGCGTGGGCGCGCAGACGACGAGCGAGCCGCCCGTCTCCGCATGGGCGCGCAGCAGGAAGGCGGCCAGCGCCGCCGCGATCTCGTTCTTGCCCGACTGGCGCGGCATCATCACCGTGAAGGCGGCGCCGCGCCCGCGTTCCCACGCCGCCAGCAGGCCGCGCAGCACGCGCGTCTGGTAGCGGCGCAGGGCGGGGGCGCGGAAGGGGGACGGGGGCGGCTCGCGCATGGGCGCAGGATGGCGCGGCGCGGGCGCAGCGCGGAGGCGGACGCGTCAGCGGGCGCGGTGACGGGGCGCGCTTGGAACTGGGGCGCGCGATGGAGACGGTGGCGGCCACATCACCACGCGGAGGCGCCCCCACATGGCCCTGACGCTGGCCGAGGCGGCCAAGCTCAGCAACGACACCCTGCTCGCCGGGGTCATCGAGACGATGGCCGAGGAGAGCCCCATCCTGCAGCGCCTGCCCTTCATCGAGATCACGGGCAACGGCCTCACCTACAACCGCGAGAACGCCGCCCCCACGGCGGGCTTCTGGGGCGTGGGCGACGAGTGGGACGAGGACACGCCCACCTTCACGCAGCAGACCGCCTCCCTCAGGATCCTCGGCGGCGACGCCGACATCGACAACTTCCTCAAGGAAACGCGCTCCAACGTGCAGGACCTCGAAGCCGCCGTGCTCCAGCTGAAGGCGCGCGCCGTGCAGGCCCTCTTCGACAAGACCTTCGTCACGGGCGACGCCTCCAGCGACGCCGATTCCTTCGACGGGCTGGACCGCCTCTGCGCCAGCGGGCAGGCGGTGAGCATGGGCGCGAACGGCGCCACGCTCACGCTGGCCAAACTGGACGAGCTGATCGACAAGGTGCGCCCGGGCAAGCCCCAGCTGCTGCTCATGAGCCGCCGCACGCGCCGCTCCCTGAACGCGCTGGCCCGCGCCGCCGGCACCTTCCTCGAGGCCGGGCGCGACGAGTTCGGGGGGATGCTGCAGTTCTACGACGGCATCCCCATCGGCATCAACGACCACATCTCCGACGCGGCCACGCAGGGCACCAGCACGGACGCCTCGACGGTCTACGCCGTGCGCTTCGGGGAGGGCGGGCTGGCGGGGCTGAGCGCGCCCGGCGGCCTGACCGTGGACCGCGTGGGGGCGCTGGAATCGAAGGACGCCACGCGCCTGCGCGTGAAGTGGTACGCGGGGCTGGCGCTGTTCAACACGCTGGCGCTGGCGCGCCTCACGGGCGTGCGCCCCTGACGCCCGCGCCACATCGTCCGCGCGCACGGAGGACGCCCCGCACGGGGCGTCCTCTTTCGCGTGCGGGGGGCGCGACGGGCGCGCGCCCGGCGCTATGCTGCGGGCATGGGCAGGCTGCCGTTCACCGGCGCGGCCTTCGCGGGCGCGATCACGATGATCGTCGGCATCATGCTGCCCGCTCTCAGGGTCACCATCTATCCCCACCATAACATCTATCAGGATGGAGTCATCGAGGGTTCGCAGTCCTACATCCAGGATCTGATCGGCACCGACTCCTGGTATCGGATTGAGGGCGGCGCGGTGGTTTGCGGGTTCGCCATCGCGGCGCTGGCGGTCGCGGCCATCTACGCGGTCCGATACCATCGCGGCCTCGCGTTCGCGGCAGCCATGTTCGGCCTCGCCGCCTCCATCGCGGTTCTGGGGACCGGGACCGTCTTTCCCTATGAACCGGATTCGAGTTTCAGCGCCAGCCCCGCGGAGGGGGCGTACGTGAGCATCGCCGGGGCGACCGTCTTGTTCCTCGCGCCGGTCGCGGAGTTTCTGAAGAACGGCGACCGCTAACCCCGCGCTTGTCCGTGGCGGCGCGGGCGCTATAGTGGGCGCATGGTGGACGGGCGCGAGCGAGACGAGGCCGAGGGCGTGGCGGATGGGGGCGGCGTGAGTTCTGACGACTCGATGCGGGACTCGGAACAGACCTTGCGCGCCCCGCGTGAGTCGAGCGCTCCACGGCATCCGGCAGAGCGCCGGTCGCGACGGACGGGACGGGCGCTGCAAGCGGAACGGCTGGCGCGCAAGAACGAGTGGCGCGATGCCGGACTCTGCACGAAGTGCGGCAAACAAACCGTGGTGGGGAGCATTTTCTGCCAGAAACACGAAGCAGTTAAACAGGCATACATTGAGTGGCAGGAGGCTGGTAAACAGGCATACATCGAGCGGCAGGAGGCTGGTAAACAGGCACACATTGAGCGGAAGGAAGCTGGTAAACACGCATACATCAAGAGAAAGATGGATTCCTATCCGACAAGAATCGAGCGGCAGTACGCTGCCAGGCAAGCGAACATCGAGTGGCAGGAACACGTCGAGGAGGTGCGGTGGGAATCCTGGAGGTCCAGGTCGAAGGTGTACTCCCGCGATGGAGGACACTGTCGCTATTGCGGCGTGAAGCTCGACAAGGACGGAGAGTGGCACGTTGACCATATCGAGCCCGTGTACAGGGGCGGCGGAAGCGAGATGGAGAACCTGGCGCTCGCGTGTGTTGACTGCAATCTCAGCAAAATGGCCCGCCCGCCCGCCAACTTCCTCGCCGAGATGGGGCGCGGCTCGCTGGCCGCGTTTCTCGATGAACCCCGCCAGCGTGCGGCGCGAGATACCCGCAACGCCATGATCGGAGCGGGGTGTGCGTTCGCTGTGGGGATCATCACGTTTATCATCGTGGCCATCGCGGCCGATGGCGACGGCCGCTTCGTCGGCGGTTTCTTCGCCGCCTTTGCCGCGTTCGTCATCACCTTCATCGTGGCAGCGCTGGTTTTCCAGGGTCCTCGTTGCACGACCTGCAGTGCCCCGCCCGTCGAGGGCGCTTCTCTCTGTGGCGCGCATCTGGCGGCGCAACGTCGCGCCAGGATCGCCCCCAAACGGCGGCCTCGGCGAACGGACCGCCGGGGATGATTGGGGCGCAGCATCCCTTCGCCGCCAGTTGGCGCTATACTGCGGGCATGGCGGACGGGCGCGCGCGGGATAGCGAGTTGGCGACGGACGACGGCGCGGGGCGGATGCCGTGGCGGGGGTTCTCCCGGTAAGGGCGCGATGCAGGATCGGTTCGTCGGCGACATCGGGGATTTCGGCAAGTACGGCCTCCTGCGCGCGCTCACGGGCCTCTGGGACTGGGAGCGCGAGGGTCCGCTGCCCGAGTACGAGCGCCTGTCGCTGGGCGTCGTGTGGTACCGGAACAAGGTCTTGAAGGGAGGAGCCAACGAGGGGCAGAACGTGGGCTACCTCTTCGATCCCCAGAGTGCGCCGCTCTACAGCGACCTCGACCCCAAACTCTACGCCAGCCTCAAGGAAATCGTCTGTAGCAGGCGTAGCGTGGATGGGATTGAGAAAAGCGGGATTCTTGAAGAAACTGAAATGGATGCTTATTACTATAGTGATTTCATTCCTGCGGGGCGTTCTGATCGGAAAAAATGGAAGGATGGTGTCGAGAAATGGAAGGATAGTGTCATTGAGAACACCAAGGGAGAGCACATCATTTTCCTCGATCCTGATACAGGAATTGCTTCTCTCAAGATGGAAGGAGATGTGAAAGAAGGGAAGAGATTTTCTACCAAGCATGTCTACCTTGAAGAAATGCGCCTCTTTATCAATCAGACACTTGTTGTCTATCAGCATCATGCCCACAAGCAAGAAGACCGAGATGGACAGCTACAGCAGTGGGGCACAGCCGCTCAGGAATTCCCGGAGTCTCCCAGAATTCTCACAGCATGCCAGCGTGCCTTCACCATCCTTATCCTCCCCGCAGCCCGGCACGCCGATCTCATCGACAAGCGCTTGGGGGAAATGCTGGACGGCCCGTGGAAGCAGCACTTCACGCTGCACGAGGCCAAGGACTAGCCGCGGTCCAAGATGGCCTTCAGGGCCGCGTAGTCCACGACGCCGCGCTCATTGGCGGCGGCGCGGACCCTCGGTCGGGCCAGCACCTCGCGCTTCTCCAGACCGCGCTCCCGCAGCAGTCTGGCGGCGGGGGCGCTCAGCCTCAGCGCCACCTCGCCCGGCGGCGGGAACGACGGCGAGGCCGCGCGCTCCCTCGGCGCGGGCGGCTCCGGCGGGCGGGGGGCGACCGGTGGCACGCCCCCGCGCTTCGGGCGCACCTTGCCGTAGGTGGCGCGGATGTCCCGCTTGAAGCGATCGTTCCGGTCGAACGGGTCCACGCGGCGAGGCACGATGCTCCCCCGTCCCGCCCGCGCCCCGCTGGGGGGCGCGGGCGCGGGCGGCTCAGTCGAGGCGCTCGAAGATGGTGGCGATGCCCTGGCCGCCGCCGATGCACAGGCTCACCAGGCCGTAGCGGCCGCCCGTGCGCTCCAGCTCGTGCATCAGCTTCACCGTCAGGATGGCGCCCGTCGCGCCCACGGGATGGCCCAGGGCGATGGCGCCGCCGTTCGGGTTCGTCTTGTCCGGGTCCAGCGAGAGCTCGTTGGAGCAGGCGCAGGCCACGCTGGCGAAGGCCTCGTTCAGCTCGATCACGTCCATCTGCTTGAGCGACATGTCCGCCTTTTCGAGCACCTTGCGCACGGCGGGGATGGGGCCGCTGCCCATGATGGAGGGGTCGACGCCAGCCTCGGCGCGGGCCACGAGGCGCAGGCGCGGCTTCACGCCCAGCGCGTCCGCTTTGGCGGCGCTCATGACCACGGTGGCGGCGGCGCCGTCGTTGATGCCGCTGGCGTTGCCGGGCGTGACCATGCCGTCCTTCTTGAAGGCGGGGCGCAGTTTGGCCAGCTGGTCGGGCGTGCTGGCGCGGGGGAACTCATCGGTGTCGAAGACGCGCTCCTCGCGCCGTTCGCGCACGGTGACGGGGACGATCTGCTCTTTGAAGCGGCCCTCCTCGATGGCGTGGAGGGCGCGGCGCTGGCTTTCGGCGGCGAATTCGTCCTGGGCGGCGCGCGTGATTTCGTACTCCTCGGCCAGCTTCTCGGCGGTGATGCCCATGTGGTGGTCCTCGAAGGGGTCGCTGAGGAGCTTGATGATGCCGTCCTCGATTTCGTCGTGGCCGAGGCGGTAGCCGGAGCGGGCCTTGCGCAGGTAGAAGGGCAGGCGCGTCATGTTCTCGGCGCCGCCGGCGACGACCACCTCGGCATCGCCCGTTTCCACGTAGCGGGCGGCGGTGTTGATGGCCTCGAGGCCGCTGCCGCAGAGGCGGTTGACGTTGACGGCGGGGATTTCGACGGGGAGGCCGGCGCGGATGGCGGAGACGCGGGAGAGGTAGGCGTCCTCGGCCACTTGGCCGACGATGCCCATGACCACCTGGTCGACGTCGCCGGGCTCGAGTCCGGCGCGTCCCACGGCCTCGCCGATGACGGTGGAGCCGATTTCGGAGGCGGGCGTGTTGGCGAGCGAGCCGTTGAACGTGCCGATGGCGGTGCGAACGCCACTGGCGAGGACGACGTCTTCCATGGCGGAACCTTCCTTCGCGGGCGGCGCGGGGCCGCCGGGGTGTGCGCCCGCCATTGTAGCCCCTCGCCCGCCGCCGCGCGGGCCAGCCCGTACAATCGGCGCGACGCCATGCCCCAGCGCCCCGTTCCGCCGTCCCTCCAGCCCGCGCCCGCGCGGGAACGCGCCGTGCGCGACGCGGAAGGGCGCTACGAGCTGATCCACGGCGACGCCTTCCGCTGGCTGGAACGGGCCCCCGCCAACAGCATCGAGGCGGTGGTGACGGACCCGCCTTACGGGCTGGTGGAGTACTCGTCGGAGGCGCTGGCGAAACGCCGGAACGGCGACGGGGGCGTCTGGCGCCTGCCGCCCGCGTTCGACGGGGCCGCGCGCGCGCCGCTGCCCCGCTTCACGGTTCTCACGGAGCGCGACCGCGAGAACCTGCGCGCGTTCTTCGACTGCCTGGCGGCGCGGCTCATGGTCGCGCTCGCGCCCGGCGCGCACGTGTTCATCGCCACCAACCCGCTGGTGGCCGATTTCGTCTACCAGCCGTTCCTGGCGCGCGGTTTCGAGAAGCGGGGCGAGATCATCCGCCTCGTGCAGACGCTGCGGGGCGGCGACCGTCCCAAGAACGCGGAGCGCGCATTCCCCGACGTGAGCGTGATGCCGCGCTCGCGCTTCGAGCCCTGGGGCCTCTTCCGCAAGCCGATCAAGGGGCGCGTGAGCGACAACCTGCGGCGGTGGCGCACGGGCGGACTGCGGCGCGTTTCGGTCGAGGAGCCGTTCGCGGACGTCATCCCCTCCGGCGTGGCCCGGGGGGAGGAGCGCGCGATCAGCGCCCACCCGTCCCTGAAGCCGCAGCGCTTCATGCGCCAGCTCGCGCGTGCCGCGCTGCCGCTGGGCGAGGGCGTGATCCTCGATCCGTTCATGGGCTCCGGCTCGACCGTGGCGGCGGCGCTGGCCTGCGGGCTGCGCAGCGTGGGCATCGAGATCAACGGCGGCTACTTCCGCGAGGCCGTGGACGCGATCCCGAAGCTCGCCGCACTCCCCGCGGAGCCAGCGGGCTGATGGCCGTCCCCGATGCGTTCGACGCCAGCGTGGCGCTGCCGCCCGGCCTCACCGCCGGGCAGATCGGGCGCGTGATCGCGTTCATCGAACGGGAGGCCAGCGAACTCGTCGACATCTACCACGAGCAGAAGAACGTCTTCAGCGCGATCGTCAGCATCCTCGGTACCCGCGCGCTCGACTCCTTCAGCAACTACGAGCGCCACAAGAACGTGCACACCGCCCAGCAGCAGTTTCCCGACCTGAAGCGTCGCGGGGCGGGCGATCCGCCCTCGCCCAACGAGTCGCTCGAAAGCAAGGCGAGCATCCGCCCCTGGGCGCTCCAGGCCCATTACGACCACGCGGGCTGGTACGTCGTCTGGCGGTATCTGGTGGACGCCACCGAGCTGATCGAGCCCGGCACGCCCGTGGTCATCTGGCGCGTCGACGTGGCCTTCCTCACGGAAGGGGACTGGAAGTACGAGCGCAGCTCGGCTGGCGCGAGCGGCGGCGGCAGGACGCATACCTTCGGCGTTCGGAACCCCGCGAGCCGCTTCCGCGCATCCGCTGTCTACCGCCGCCCGGACATTCGCATTCGCGACGGCAAACCCGTACCCGCGAACGGCGGGGGCGCATGAGACGCTTCGCCGTGCGCGAGGCGGGCGGCGACGACGCGCCCGCCCTGGCGGCGCTGCTGGCCGACGCCTTCGCGGATTCCGACGCCTGCTGGCCCGAGCCGTCGCCGCCCGACGCCGCGGAGCTGGCCCTGCGCCTGCAGACGGGCGAGGCCTTCCTGCTGGCCGAGCGCGACGGCGAGCCCGCCGGATGCGTGCGGCGGCGCGAGCCGAAGGAGGGCATCGGCGGCTTCGACCTGCTGGCGTCGGCGCGGGCGGGGGCGGGGCGGGCGCTGGTGCGGGCCGTGGAGGCGCGGGCGCAGGACGGCGGCCTGCGGCTGGTGCGCGCGCGCCTCCCCGACGAGCCGCGGCTGGCGGACTACTTCGCGGCGCTCGGCTACCTGCCCGTGGGGCGCGAGCGCGCGGGCGCGCTGGACGTGCTCACGGTCGAGCGCCGCCTGCCCCTGCTGACCGTGCGCGGGCAGCGGCGCGGCGACGCGGAGGCCATCGCCGCGCTCACGGGCGAGGACCCGTGGCCCTTCACGCAGGGGCCGCGCCCGGGCTGGTTCGTGGCCGCCGACGGGGAGCGCGTGGCGGGCGCCATCCACGCGCGCGTGGGCCGCGACGGACACGCCGCCATCGACGAGCCCGCGCTGGCCTTGGGCTACGAGGGCCGCGGCATCGACGCCTGGATGGTGGAGCGCGCCGCGCGCGACGCGGGCATGCGCGGGGCGCACACCGCCGAGCTGCCGCTCACGGACGGCACGCGCCACCTGCGCGCGCGGCTGGAGGAGCGCGGCTGGGACGTGGACCGCGAGGGCGGGCGCTACACGCGACGGCTGGGCGACCTGCTGGATGACGCCTTCGCGGAGTGAGGGGGCGAGCGGCGCTAGAGGCGCGTGAGCGCGGCCACGCCCGCCAGAATCAGCGCGATGGTGGCCGCCGAGAGCGCGCCCATGCGGAGCGTGAGGCGCAGTTCGAGCGCCTGCATGGCCGCCCGCATGTCGGCCTTCGTCGCGAGGTCGCGGGAATGCTCCTCGACGACGTCAAGAATCACCTCAGCCTGCTGCGTGCTGAAACCCGCGCCCTTGAGCGCCGTGATCGAGCGATGAGCCATGCCCGCAGTCTACCGGATCGCGACGATGCGCGCACTGGCGCGTTTCAGGTGGCGGAGGGGCGGCGGCGGGCTTGCCGCTAGAAGCGCGTGAGCGCGGCCACGCCCGCTAGAATCAGCGCGATGGTGGCCGCCGAGAGCGCGCCCATGCGGAGCGTGAGGCGCAGTTCGAGCGCCTGTATCTTCGCGGCCATCCGCGCCTCGATCGCATCCAGGTCGGCCTTCGTCGCGAGGTCGCGGGAGGGGGCGGCGGCGCTCACGTGGCGAGCCAGTCGGGCGTTTCGTCCCAGGTGTCGAGGGCGGCCACCTCGGCGAGGGGCTTGCGCGCGAGCGGCCCGAAGCGCCCGCGCGGATAGCCCAGCGGCACGCAGTAGACCACCCGCGCCCCGTCGGGGATGCCGAAGAGGACGTGGACGCGCTCCTCGACGACGGCGTGGAGGGTGGTGATGGTGCCGCCGATGCCGAGGGCGCGCGCCGCCAGCAGCAGGTTCTGCGTGGCGGGGATGACGGACTGGGCCGCGCCCGCGCCGCGCGCCGTGGCGCACACGAGCACGATGGCGGGCGCGCCGCCGATCTCGTCCGCCAGGCGCATGGCCGAGCGGCGCACGCTCTTGCCGGGCGGGATGTCCTGCGGCCCGGTGACGCCCTCGTCGCGACGCTTGGCCCACCACGCCTCGCGGTAGAGCTCGCCGAGACGCGCGCGCTTGTCCGCGTCCGTCACCAGCAGGAAGCGCCAGGGCTGGGCGTTGCCGCCGTTGGGGGCCTGGCGGGCGGCGTCGAGGATGTCGCGCAGGTCGGCGGGCGCGAGCGGGTCGGGGCGGAAGCGGCGGATGGCGCGCATCGAATAGAGCGCGCGCCCCAGCGTCATCGTGAAGCGATCGGCCGCCGCCTCCACGCCCGCGGCCCTAGGCGTCGAAGTAGAGCGCGAACTCGTGCGGATGCGGGCGGATGCCCACCTCGGCCACCTCGTTCACGCGCTTGTAGTCGAGCCAGGTGCGGATGAGGTCCTCGTCGAACACCTCGCCCTTCAGCAGGAACTCGTGGTCCGCCTCCAGCGCGTCCAGCACCTCGGCGAGCGAGCCGGGGATGACGGGGTAGCCGTGTTCGCGCGGGTCGATCTCGAAGAGGTCGACGTTGTCCACCGGGTCGCCCGGGTCGATGCGGTTGGCGATGCCGTCCAGCCCGGCCATGAGCAGGGCGGCGAAGCCGAGGTAGGGGTTGCAGGTGGGGTCGGGCGAGCGGAACTCGATGCGCTTCGAGCGCGGGCTCCTGGAGAGCATGGGGATGCGCACGCCCGCGCTGCGGTTGCGCGCGCTGTAGACGAGCACGTTGGGGGCCTCGTAGCCGGGCACGAGGCGCTTGTAGGAGTTGGTGGTGGGCGCGCAGAAGGCCATGAGCGCGGGGCCGTGCTTGATCAGCCCGCCGATGTAGTAGCGCGCCATCTCCGAGATCAGGCCGTAGCCGTCGGCGTCGAAGAACAGGTTGGTCCCGTCCTTCCAGAGGGACTGGTGGACGTGCATGCCGTTGCCGTTGTCCTCGAACACGGGCTTGGGCATGAAGGTGGCGGCCTTGCCCGCCTTGCGCGCCACGTTGCGCACCACGTGCTTGTACCACTGCACGTTGTCCGCCATCTTCACCAGCGGGCTGAAGCGCATGTCGATCTCGGACTGGCCGGCGGTGGCCACCTCGTGGTGGTGGATCTCCACCTCAATGCCCACCTTCTGCATCTCCAGCACCATCTCCGTGCGCAGGTCCTGCAGCGTGTCGCGCGGGGGCACGGGAAAGTAGCCTTCCTTGTGCGCCGTCTTGTAGCCGAGGTTGGGGTTGCCGGGGTCGTCCTGGCCCGTGTTCCAGGCCGCCTCCACGGAGTCGATGTAGTAGTAGGCGGAATCGCGCGCGGAGTCGTAGCGCACGCTGTCGAGGATGAAGAACTCGGGCTCCGGGCCCCAGAACGACTCGTCGGCCACGCCCGTGAGCTTGAGGTACTCCTCGGCGCGACGGGCCACGGAGCGCGCGTCCTTGTGGTAGCCGTCGCCCGTGAGCGGGTCGTTGACCTCGGCCATGATGCTGAGCGTGGGGTGGGCCGTGAAGGGGTCCATCACCGCCGTGTCCGGGTCGGGGATGAGGATCATGTCCGAGCGCTCGATGCTCTGGAAGCCGCTGATGCTGGAGCCGTCGAAGCCGAGGCCCTCGGTGAACACGTCCTCGCTCCACTCGCGCGGCGTCACCGAGAAGTGCTGCCAGGTACCGAGCAGGTCCGTGAACTTCACGTCGACCATGACGGCGCCGTTCTCTTCGATCATCCGCTGAACGTCATCGGGGGTCATGCCTTCGCTCCCTCTTCTTCTGTACGGGTCGGGGCGCGAACCGGTGAATGGCGCGCCCGCGCGTGCATCCTATCATCGCCAGCGTGGCCGCGAACGGGCAACGCCCGCCGCCCGCCGCGCCGTGAAATTCGTGTTACGGCCCGCGCTCGCCCTCCCCTCCGTCCGGCGGCGGAATGGCGGGGGGCTGGATGGGGGGCGGCTGAAGCGGCGGCGGCGCGATCTCCGGCGGCTGGACGGCGGGCGGCTGAAGGTCCGGCGGCGCGACCTCCGGCGGCTGGAGCGTCGGCGGCGGGCCGGTCGGGGCGGCGGCCAGCGTGGAGGGCAGCGGTTGCGGCGGCAGGCCCGACAGGCCCGCCAGCGGCGCGATGGGCTGCGCCATGATGCCGCCCGGGAAGAGGCCCTCGGGGATGTCCTGCGGCCCCTCGCGGCGCACGTAGGCGCGCTCGCCGTGCTGGCTCAGGTCCAGCCCCGCCTCCTCCTCCGCGACGGAGGCGCGCACACCTATCGTGAGGTCCAGCCCCTTGAGGATGAGGAAGGTGCAGCCGAAGGACCAGCCGCCCACGGCGAGGATGCCGATCACCTGATCCCAGAGCAGCCGCCAGTCGCCGTAGAGGAGGCCCTCGCGGAATTCGGGCGCGCCCACGGCGGAGGAGGCGAAGAGGCCCGTGGCCAGCGCCCCCCAGATGCCGCCCACGCCGTGCACGCCCATCACGTCGAGCGAGTCGTCGAGGCCCGTGCGCGGGCGCCAGCGCACGGCGTAGTAGCAGATGACGCCCGCGGCGAGGCCGATGCCGATGGCCTCCATGGCCTGCACGTAGCCGGAGGCGGGGGTGACGGCCACCAGCCCCGCGGTCACGCCCGATGAGGCGCCGATGATGCCGGGCCGCCGTCCGCGCAGCCAGCTGACCAGCACCCAGGCGACGGAGCCCGCGCCCGCCGCCAGCACGGTGCTGACGAAGGCGTAGACCGCCTGCGCGTCCGCCGCCACGGCGCTGCCCGCCGCGAAGCCGATGCAGGTGAACCACATCATGGACGAGCCCAGCACGATCTTGGTGACGTCGTGGGGCTCCATGGGCGCGACGCCGTAGCCGCGGCGGCGGCCGAAGACGAGCACCGCCGCCAGGGCCGCGAAGCCGGCGTTCACGTGCACGGCCAGCCCGCCCGCGAAATCGAGCCCGTTCACGCCCGTGTGCAGGTGCACGCCCGCGCCCGAGAAGATGTTGAGCCAGCCGTTCACGCCGAACACCCAGTGCAGCACGGGCGCGAACACGACCACCGACCAGATGGCGATGAAGAGCAGGAAGGGGCCAAAGCGGGCGCGCTCGGCGAAGGCCCCCGTGATGAGCGCGGGCGTGAGGATGGCGTAGGTCATGTAGAAGGCCATGAAGAGCAGGTCGGGCACGCCGTGGGCGAGCAGGTGGTCCGCCTCGCTTTGGCCGAAGCGGTCGTCGCCGACGCCCACGCCGCGCAGCCCGGCCAGGTCGAGCCCGCCGATGAGGCCCAGGCCTTGATCCTCGCCGAAGGCGAGGGAGTAGCCGACGAGCACCCAGAGCACGGCCACCACGGCCATGACCATGAGCGACTGCATGACGGTGGCGGCGACGTTCTTCTCGCGCGTCATGCCGCCGTAGTAGAGGGCCAGCCCCGGCGTCATGAAGAACACCAGGGCCGTGGCGAAGAGCATCCAGGCGGTGTTGCCGGTGTCGATCTCGGACACGCGCCCCCTCCGCGCGACGGGCCGCGCGCGCTCAGCCGGCGCCCGCGTGCGCGCGCCCCGCGGGCGGGGCGCGCCTCACAGGGCCACGTCGCCGCGTTCCCCCGTGCGGATGCGGATGGCGTCCTCCACGGGCAGCACGAACACGCGCCCGTCGCCCACGTCGCCCGTGAAGCCGCTGGCGGCGATGGCGCGCACCACCAGCTCGGTGGCGCTGTCGGTGATGATCAGCTCGACCTTCAGGCGGGGCAGGATGTCGACCACGACCTCCTCGCCGCCGCGCCCCTGGTGGACCACGCCGCGCTGCGCGCCGCTGCCGCTCACGGGGACCACGTTCAGGCCGCGGAGACCCAGCTCGTCGAGCGCCGCGCGCACGTGGCTCAGGCGCTCGGGGCGGATGATGGCCTCGATCTTCTTCATCGTGCTACTCCTGCTTCCCGCCATCCGGCGGCGGAATGTCGGGCGGCTTCGGCGCATCCCGCGGGGGCGCGGGCGGCGGAATGTCGGGCGGCTTCGGCGCATCCCGCGGGGGCGCGGGCGGCGGAATGTCGGGCGGCTTCGGCGCGGGCGGCGGGATCTCCGGCGGCCTCGGCGCCTCGCGCGGCTCCGGCGGCGGGATCTCCGGCGGCCTCGCCGCCTGGCGCGGACGCGGCGCCGGCTGCAGCTCGGGCGGCCTCGTCGTCGCGCGCGGCCGCGACGACGGCCGCAGGCCGGGCGGCGCGAGCGAAGCGGCGGAGGCGGCGGCGGACATCGCGCCGGGCTCGCGCGAGGCCATGACGCCGCCGGGGAAGGCGATGCCGGCCTCGTCGTGCGCGTAGGCGCGCTCCCCGTGCTGGCTCAGGTCCAGCCCCGCCTCTTCCTCTTCCTCGGAGACGCGCACGCCGAAGATGCGGTCCAGCGCCTTGAGGATGGCGAAGGTGAGCACGAACGACCAGGCGCCCACGGCCACGATGCCGATCACCTGGTCGCGCAGCAGTTCCCACTGGCCGTGGATGAGGCCCTCGCGGAACTCGGGCGCGCCCACGGCGGCGGTGGCGAAGATGCCCGTGGCGATGGCACCCCAGAGGCCGCCCACGCCGTGCACGGCCACCACGTCGAGCGAATCGTCGAAGTGCACGCGCTGGCGGAGGAGCACGGCGAAGTAGCAGACGACGCCCGCGCCGATGCCGATGAGGGCGGCCTCCACGGGCTGCACGAAGCCGGAGGCGGGCGTGATGGCCACCAGCCCGGCCACCGCGCCCGAGGCCCCGCCCACCACGCTGGGCTTGCCCCCGCCGCGCCGGAACCAGGCCAGCGCGCGTTCGGGGAACAGGGCCCCGTCGGGCGGCTTGTGGCGCCTGCCCCCGAACCACCAGCTCACGAGCGTCCAGCTGAGCGCGCCCGCGCCCGCGGCCACGGCGGTGGCCACGAAGGCGTAGACGGCCACGCCGTCCGCCGCCAGGGCGCTGCCCGCGTTGAAGCCGAACCAGCCGAACCAGAGCATGGCCGCGCCCAGCACGACCATGGTGATGTCGTGCGGCTCCATGGGTTCCACGCCGTAGCCCTTGCGGTTGCCGAAGACGAGCACGGCGGCCAGCGCGGCCACGCCCGCGTTGATGTGGATGGCCAGCCCGCCCGCGAAGTCGAGGCCGTTGATGCCGATGTCCTCCGGCACGCCATCGCCCGAGAAGTGGTTGAGCCAGCCGTTGGTGCCGAACACCCAGTGCGCCACGGGGGCGTAGACGATGACGGACCAGAGGGCGATGAAGAGCAGGAAGGGGCCGAATTTGGCGCGTTCCGCGAAGCCGCCCGTGATGAGCGCGGGCGTGATGATGGCGAACATCATCTGGAAGGCCATGAAGAGCAGGTCGGGCACGCCGCTCGAGCCGGAGTCCACGCCCACGCCCTTGAGGCCGACGTGGTCGAGGTTGCCGATGAGGCCCAGCCCCTGGTCGGGGCCGAAGGCGAGGGAGTAGCCCACCACCACCCAGAGCACCGCCACCACGCCGATGGTGATGAAGGAGTGCATGATGGTGCCGACGACGTTCTTGTCGCGCGTGAGCCCGCCGTAGAAGAAGGCCAGGCCGGGCGTCATGAACAGCACCAGCCCGGCGGCGGCCAGCATCCAGGCCGTGTTGCCGCTGTCGATCTGGAATTCGGACACGCGCATCCCCCCCGATGTCGCGGATTCCCGCGCATCCTACGCGCCGTCCCGCGCACGCGCACGCAAGGGCGCGAGACAAAATCAGGGGAGAGGCTTGAAGCTCTTCCCCACGCTGCGGAGGCGAACGCCCCCCGCAGTGATGTGGACCTCGCCGGGGTGCTCCGTCGTCACGCTCCCCAGCCGCCAACCCGCAACGCCGCATTCCTCGCCAATGGCCAGCGCCCGCCCTGCCTCCGCCTCAGGCACCACCGCACAGAAGCCCACGCCCATGTTGAACACGCGGTACATCTCTTCGTCGGGGATGCCGCCCAGTTGCTGGATGACCTCAAAGATGGGAGGCGGTTCGGGCGGAAGATTTGTAATTTCGTAGCCCACTCGCTCAGCGACGAAGGGTGGGATCCGCTTGAGATTGGCAAAGCCGTCGCTGGTGATATGTGCGAACGCACGAACGCCCAGCTCGGCACGCAGGGCAAGGGCCAAATCAACATAGATGGCCGTAGGCTCCAGCAGTTCATCGCCAAGCGTTTGCCCGAACTCCGGCACTTGGCGATCAAGGATCCAGCCCGCCTGCTTGAAGACACCCCGGGCCAAGGTAAGGCCATTGCTGTGGATACCCGTGGATGCATAGCCAACAAGCACGTCACCGGGCGCAACCTGGTCTCCCGTGATCACATCCGCAAGCGCGACCGTTCCCACACAGGTGCCAACCAGGTCGAAAGCCTCGTCACGTTCCGCCAGCATCTCCCTGATCTGGGCCGTCTCGCCGCCGGGGATGGAGATGTGCGCCCGCTCTGCCCCATCCGCAAGCCCCTTGGCCAGTTCAAGGAACTGATTGCCGTCCATGGACTTCACACCCATGTAGTCCACCATCGCCAACGGCTCCGCGCCCACACAGACGATGTCGTTGGCATTCATCGCCACGCAATCGATGCCAACGGTGTTGTACCTGCCCAACGCCTCGGCGACGATCTGCTTCGTCCCGACGCCATCGGTCGTAATCGCCAACCCAAGACCAGCGCCAAGGTCAAGAACGCTGGCGTACGGCTCCTCCACACCACAGAAGCTCACGGGCCGCCCATGCCGCGCGAACCGAGAGGTGGACTGGAGCAACTTGATTCCGGGCCCGAAGGAGGACATCTCCTCGGACGACGCAACGCCGACCTCCCGATAGGAGAGCGCCACCTTGGAGGAGGCCAGCGGGTGGGGTGCCCGAACGATGCCCACTCAAACCCCGCCTATGCAGGTTTCGGTATATCTACAGTACCTGTTGCAGTCGGGCAAGCGCTTCGAGCCGCTCGGCTAACCGTCGAGGGCGGGGCTGGTCTCGCGGGCGATGGCGACCACGGCGTCCGCCCACGCATCGCCCGCGTTCAGGCAGGGCACGAGCGTCAGCCGTTCGCCCCCGTGCTCGCGGAAGGCGGCGGCCCCGCGGATGCCGATCTCCTCCAGCGTCTCCAGGCAATCCGCCGCGAAACCCGGGCTGACGACCGCCACGCGCTTCACGCCCTCCCGCGCGAGCGCGACCAGCGCGCGGTCGGTGTGCGGCCCGATCCAGCGGTCGCGTCCGAAGCGCGACTGGAAGGCGGCGACGCGCCGCTCTTCGGGCACGCCCAGCGCCTCGCCGAGGGCCCGCGCGGTGGCGAGGCACTGGGCGCGGTAGCAGCGCCGGTTGGCCTCGCCGACGGCGGCGCAGCAGGCGGCGTCCGCGAGGCAGCGTCCGCTGGCGTCCGCCTTCCGTACCTGCCGTTCGGGCAGCCCGTGGAAGGTGAAGACGACGCGCTCGGCGTCCGCCGCCGAGAGCGCCGGACGGGCCGCTTCAGCCACGGCCCCCAGGTAGCGGGGGTGATCGAAGCAGGCGGGCACGACCTCGATGGAGGGGGCATCATCGCGCAGGTCCGCCGCGGCGGCGCGCACGGCCTCCACTGCGGACTCCGTGGCGGCGGCGCTGTGCTGCGGGAAGAGGGGGAAGAGGGTGAGGCGGCGCGCGCCCCGTTCCCGCAGCTCCGCCAGCGCGCCCGCGATGGACGGCTCGCCGTAGCGCATGGCCAGCGCGACCGGCGTCCCCGCGCCCAGCCGCGCGGCCACCTTGTCGCGCAGATCCTCGCCGTACGTGCGCAGGGGCGAGCCGCGCTCCGTCCAGATCTGGCGGTAGGCGTGGGCGGAGCGCGGCGCGCGGAAGGGCAGGACGACGAGGTTGAGCAGCAGCCAGCGCGCGGGCGCGGGCACGTCGAGCACGCGCGGGTCGGAGAGGAACTCGCGCAGGTAGGCGCGCACGTCATGCGTGGCGGGGCTGCGCGGCGTGCCCAGGTTGAGCAGCAGCAGCCCCGTGCCGTTCGCGCGCGCCGCCGTCACGCCCCCGCCGGACGCCGCGACCCGCAGGCGAGGCAGTCGCAGGCGCGGTGATCGCGCACGAGGTGGACCAGCCCGTGGAGCACGCCGTCCTCCTGATCGAACCCGTCCGCCAGTCGCGCGAGCACGGAATCGTCGCCTGCCTCATAGGCGCGGTAGACCCAATGCGCGACGAAGTCGGCGAGCTGGACCAGCCTGCTGGCCTTGCTGTCGACGAAGAGCGGCACCTCGGCGTAGGCGGAGAGGGGGCCGATGGCCGCGCCCGTGGACGCGCCGCGTTCGCGCCAGCCGAGCATGGCCGACTGGATGGCGGACTCTAGGCGGCTGTGATCGGCGATTACCACGCAACGATGCCGGGCGCCTCGGGACGCCAGCCGTCCGAGCATTCCGTTGCAGCGCGCGAAGAACTCCTCGTAGGCGCGCTCGTACGGGTTGTAGTGCGGAAACGAGTCCCGGTGCAGGACGACGGCGAAGAGCGCGGGCGGCCCGCCGCTGCCGGGCAGGTCGCTCAGCAGCAGCCGCGTGAGTTCGTGAATGAACTGGCCGCGCCGGTCCTGATCGAGGCTGTGCCAGACGCCGGACCCCGCCCGCAGGTTTCGCGTATGAATCTCCGCATCCCCCAGCCGCGCGGGGAGTCCGGCGAACAGCGATTCAACCGCGCGCACGGCGGGGTAGGCGTCCTGCTCGTGGACGGCCAGCCCGGCGACGACGAAGTGGTCGCTGTCGTCGAACCCGGATTCATCCGTATAGAGCAGGTACACGCGGACCCCCACGAGCACGCCACGGGAAGAGGAGAACAGACGACGGGCGAGTCGCCTGGCCACCGCCAAAGGGGGCAGCAGCACTCGCCGCCTGCCCTGCCATGTTCGGGCCCGCGCGCGGGCTTGTCAAGCGCGGCGCGGGGGCGGGCGGCGGATCGACCAGCGCCGGAAACGCTCCTCCATGCGCGCATGTCCCTCGCGCTCCAGCCGCTCCCGCCGCATCCGCAGGAAATCCTCGCGCGTGCGCCCGCCGATCTGGCTGGCATGGCAGAGCACCGCCTCCAGCCAGCGTTCCTGATGCGCCGTCACGTCCACCGTGAAGTCCGGCTCGTCGCTGCCCGCCAGCAGGATTTCGTTCACCTGGTGCGAGGGCAGCCCGTCCTCCTCGTCGCGCGGATAGGCCAGACGGTCGCGCACCAGCGGGTAGATGGCGTCCGCCGTGAGAACGCCCACGTTGCGGTGGTCGCGGTGGTTGAAGCCGCGCCGGAAGGCGTCCCACGTAATGATCACCTCGGGGCGGTGGAGGCGGATGAGGCGCACGATCAGCCCGCGCAGCTCCTCCTCGTCCACCGTGTGGCCGTCGGCGTGGCCCAGCAGCACGCACTCCTTCACGCCCAGCGCGCGGCAGGCGGCGCGTTGCTCCTCCTCGCGGATGGCGGCCAGCTTCTCCGGGTGCATGGACTCGTCGTGCGTGCCCTTGTCGCCGCCGGTGACGACCACGTAGGTCACCTCGCAGCCCTCCGCGCACCACTTCGCCACCGTGCCCCCGCAGACGAACTCGGCGTCGTCGGGATGGGCCATGACCACCATGGCGCGCGCGGGCGTCTCCAGCGGCGGGGGTTCCGGCGCGGGCTCGGCGCCGCCGCCGCCCAGCCAGCGCGGGCGCCTCACGCCACCGCTCCGGCGGCGCGCGCGGCGGCCACGCCGTCGTAGAGGGCGGCCACGCGCCGCGCGATGCCGTCCCAGCGAAAGCGTTCGGCGGAGCGGCGCGCGGCGCGCGCGAAGTTGGCGCGCAGTTCGGGGTTGCGCATGAGCACCTCCAGCTTCTCGGCGAAGGGTTCGGGGCAACGCCAGGGGATGAGGTAGCCGTTCACGCCGTCCGTCACGGTCTCGATCAGCCCGCCCACGCGCGAGGCCACCACGGGCGTGCCGCAGGCCAGCGCCTCCACCGCCACCAGCCCGAAGCTCTCGTAATAGCTGGGGGCCACGCACACGTCGGCGGCGGCGTACCAGGCGGGCAGCTCCTCGTGCGCGACCGCGCCCGTGAAGCGCACGTTGGCGGCCAGGCCCGCCGCGCGCGCGCGCTCCTCCAGCTCCGCGCGCAGCGCCCCCGCGCCCCCGTCGCCCCCCACCGCCAGCAGCAGCGGGTCCGCCTCCCGCAGCTGCGCCAGCGCGTCGATGAGGATGTCCACCCCCTTCAGCTTCTCCAGACGGCCCACCCAGAGCAGCGCCGGGCGCTCCCCCTCGATGCCCAGGGCGCGGCGGCAGGCCTCGCGGTCGCGCGGGCGGAAGCGGTCCGTGTCCACGCCGCAGGGGATGCTGGCCATGCGCGCGCGGTCGGCCCCGTACAGGCGCTCCAGCAGGGCGTGCTCGTGCGCGCCGGCGGTGAGGATGGCGTCCGCCGAGGCCGCCAGCTCGCGCTCCCGCCGGATGCGCGCCAGCGGCTCCCGCTCGGAGACGCGCGCGCGGTTCTTCACCTCGCCCAGCGTGTGGAACATGACCACGTGCGGCGCGCCGGTGGCCCGCGCGTGGGCATCGCCAGCCGCCGCCCCCTGCCAGTAGTGGCCGTGCACCACGTCGTGACGCGCGCCGTCCGCCGCCGCGAAGCGCCCCATGGCCGCCGCGAACTCGGGGATGAAGGGCGCCGCCGCTTCCTTGTCCAGCGGCGCGGACGGGCCCGCCGCCAGCCGCACCAGCCGCAGGCCGGGCGCGAGCGTCTCCGTCTCCGGCGCCCGCGCGTCCTCGCGGCGCGTGAACACGTCCACCTCGTGGCCCTGCCGCGCCAGCTCGCGCGAGAGTTCGCGCACGTACACGTTCATGCCGCCGGCGTGGCCGCCGCCGAGCGGGGCCAGCGGGCTCGTGTGGTAGCACACCTGCGCGATCCGCATCGCCCCTAGCCTAGCGCGGATCGCCGCGTCGCTCACGCGGGCGCGGGGCTCTCCCGCTCCGCCGGTTCGATGAGCCACGCGACGGGCGTGCCGTAGAGGCGCGCGAAATCGATCAGCTCCAGCACGTCCACGCGCCGGTCGCCCGCCTCGCAGCGGTTGATGAACTGCTGCGTCGTCCCCAGCGCGCGCCCCGCCTCCACCTGCGTCATGCCCGCGCCCAGCCGCGCTTCCCGCAGCCGTCGTCGCAGGGGCGGGTAGCGGGGGTCGTAGGGCGAGCGCACGCCCGCCAGCGTCTACTCGGTTTGCGGATACTCCAAAAATGTGTATTCTCCTCGCCGCCATGCCCGACGCTCCCCCGAACTTCGCCAACCGCACGCTGTGGACGGGCGACAACCTCGACATCCTGCGCCGCATGAACAGCGGCTGCGTCGACCTCATCTACCTCGACCCGCCCTTCAACTCCAACAAGACCTATGCCGCCCCCATCGGCAGCGAGGCCGCCGGGGCCGCCTTCAAGGACAGCTGGGATCTGAACGACCTCGACATCGCCTGGCATAACCAGATCGCCGAGCCGCGCCCCGCGCTCTACGGCGTGATCGACGGGGCCGGATACGCGCACGGCGACGGCATGAAGTCGTACCTGATCATGATGGCCGTGCGCCTGATCGAGATGGAGCGCATCCTCAAGGATACGGGCAGCATCTACCTCCACTGCGACCCTGCAGCCAACCACTACCTCAAGATGCTGATGGACGCGGTGTTCGGTACCGCGAATTTTCGGAACGATCTCATCTGGGGATACGAGAAACCCCGCCCGGCCTCGCGGAAATGGAGGGCGAACCACGACTGCCTGTTGTTCTACGTCAAGAACGGCGAGTCGGGCTATCCGTTCAACGTTCAGCGCGTTCCGACGCTGGCCGGCAAGTTCGAGATGAGAAAGCCGTTCACGCGCCCGGACGGAACCGTTTGGCATCCGAAGGAACCGGGCAAGCAGGCAGGCAGTTGGTGGTACGACATTCCGTCGTTCGCAACCCGCATGAGCGCGAAGGAGCGCACGGGCTACCCCACGCAGAAGCCGCTGGCCCTGCTGGAGCGCATCATCGCGGCGTCCTCGAACCCGGGCGATGTGGTGCTGGATCCCTTCTGCGGCTGCGCCACCGCCTGCGTCGCCGCCGAGAAGCTGGATCGCCAGTGGGCGGGCATCGACATCTCCCCGAAGGCCGCTGATCTCGTGACGGTCCGCATGGAGCAGCTCTACGAGCGCCCGCTGCTGCCCTTCGCCATCGCGCGGCGCACGGACTTCCCCGCGCGCACGGACCTCGCCCCGCCTCCGCCGCTGAGCGAATCGAAGGCGATCCTGTACGGCAGGCAGGCGGGGCATTGCGCGGGCTGCGAGGAGCACTTCCAGCTCCGCAACCTGACCATCGACCACATCATCCCCGAGTCGAAGGGCGGGACGGATCACCTGGAGAACCTGCAGCTGCTCTGCGCGCACTGCAACTCCACGAAGGGTGACCGCCCGATGGAGTACCTGCGGACGCGGCTGGCGCGCCTGCGTGTGGCCTGACGCGGCGACTTGTCATGCGGCCAGCGGGTGGCGCCAGCGCAGGCCGGGGAAGCGGCTGTAGTCGCGGTCGGTCGTGATCCACTCCGCGCCGCACTCGATGGCCAGCGCCGCCAGCCAGGCGTCGGGCACGAGGTTGCCGCGCGCGTTCGCGCCCTCGCACAGCCGCGCGAAGATGCCCCAGTGGCGCTCCCCGGGCGCGACCGGCACGGCGTTGGGGAAGCTCCGCACGGCCTCGGCGAAGGCCAGCGCCGAGGCCAGCGGGCTGGGCCGCGCGAAGGCGCGCGGATGCGTGACGATGCGGATGAAGCCGCTGAGCACGTGGTCGCTCACGCCGAAGGCGTCCGCCGAGCGCGCCCGTTCGGCGAGCCAGCCGGCGTAGTCGGCGTGACGGTCCGCGTCCTCGCGGTGCGCGTAGACGAGGACGTTCACGTCGGTGAGGATCACCGGCCCTCCATCAGGTCCAGCAGGGCGGCGGAGTCATCGAGATCGACGCCCGGCAGGAGCCCGCCGCCGCCGAAGGTGGGCAGCGCGGGGACGGGGCGCTCGGGGCGGCGGTGGGCGTCGGCCAGCGCGCGGCGCAGGGCGTCCTCGAAGAAGGCGGTGAGCGTGCGGCCCTCGCGCGCGGCGTGCGCCTTCGCTTCCCCCAGCAGGGTGTCGTCGAGCCTGACGGTCGTCCTCATGCATCAAAGCATCATGCATGGACGCCGATATGTCAAAGCGGCCCCGGTAGCGGCCTGCTATCGTGACGGCCTGTCGCCACGACGCGCGTCGCCAAGTACTGGAGCACGGCATGAAGGTCGCCTACGACCGCGAAACCGACGCCCTCAGCATCGTCTTCCGCCAAGCGCCCGTCGCCGAGAGCGACGAACGCGCGGCCGGGCTCATCCTCGATTTCGACGCGGACGGCGAGATCGTGGCCATTGAGCTGCTCGACGCCTCCCGCCGCATCGACCCCGACCTCTCCATCGACCTCGCGCTCGCCGGGGAGGGGCGCTAGTCCGCGCGCCATTCGCCACTGGCGCCGCCGCGCTTCTCCAGCAGGCGCACGCCCTCGACGCGCATCCCGCGGTCCACCGCCTTGCACATGTCGTAGACGGCGAGGGCCGCCACGGAGACGGCCGTGAGCGCCTCCATCTCCACGCCCGTGCGGCCCTCCGTGCGCACGCGCGCCTTGATGCGCAGGCGCGATCCGGCGGGCGCGAGCTCGACGGCGGCGGCGGCGATGGGCAGGGGATGGCACATGGGCACCAGCTCGCTCGTGCGCTTGGCCGCCTGGATGCCCGCCACGCGCGCCACGGCCAGCACATCGCCCTTCGGCAAACCGCCCCGCTGGATGAGCGCCAGCGTCTCCGCGCGCATGGCCACGAAGCCCTCGGCCACGGCCTCGCGCGCGGTCACGGCCTTGCCCGAGACGTCGACCATGCGCGCCGCCCCGCGCTCGTCGAGGTGGGAGAGCCCGCCCGCGCCGTCTCCGCCGGCCATGCGCCCAGTATAGGGCGCGGACCGGGCGCGGGCGGCCCCCTATACTGCGCGCGTGGACCCGCTCGCCGACCTGCCCGCGCGCCACGTGCTTCCGCGCACGGCCTCCCTTGCCCCCGCCGGACGGCTGGCCGTGGGCGGCTGCGAGCTGCGCGCGCTGGCGGAGGCGCACGGCACGCCCCTGTACGTGTTCGACGAGGACGATTTCCGCGAGACGGCGCGCGAATTCCGCCGCGAATTCGGCGCGCGCTGGCCCGAGGTGTCCGTGCTCTACGCGGCCAAGGCTTGGCTCAGCCTGCCCCTCGCCGCCATCGTCGCCGAAGAGGGGCTGGGCATGGACGTGGTCAGCGGCGGCGAGCTGGCCGTGGCCCGCGCCGCCGGTTTCCCCGCCGACCGCCTCGCCTTCCACGGCAACAACAAGAGCGCCGCCGAACTGGCCGCCGCCCTCGACGCGGGCGTGGGCCGCGTGGCGGTGGACAACTTCCACGAGCTGGCCCTGCTCGACCGGCTGGCGCGGGAACGGGGCGCGCGCCAGCCCGTGCTCCTGCGCCTTTCGCCCAGCGTCGACCCGCACACGCACGCCAAGACGACGACGGGCGTGCTCGATTCCAAGTTCGGCTTCGCCATCGCCACGGGCGACGCCGAGCGGGCGGTGGCGATGGCGATGGCGGCGGACGGCCTCGACGTGCGCGGCCTGCACGTCCACCTCGGCTCGCCCATCTTCGAGATCGAGCCGTACGAGACGGCCTGCGGGGTGGTCTGCGCCTTCGCGGCGGAGATGCGCGAGCGCCACGGGCTGGCCTTCCGCGAGTTCAGCCCGGGCGGCGGCTTCGCCCTCGCCTACACGCGCGAGCAGCGCCCGCCCGCCATCGCCGAATACGCCGAGCGGCTGGCGCGCGCGCTCGACGCCGCCCTCGACGCGCACGGCCTCGAACGCCCCGCGCTCCACGTCGAGCCGGGCCGCTCGCTCATCGGGCGGGCCATGGTGGCCGTCTACGAGGTGGGCGCGCGCAAGGAGATCGCGGGCGTGCGCACCTACGTCTCGCTGGACGGGGGCATGGCCGACAACATCCGCCCGGCCATGTACGGCTCGGCCTACGAGGCCCTCTCCGCCGACCGCCCGCTGGCCGCGGCGGAGGAGACGGTGACGCTGGCGGGCAAGTACTGCGAGAGCGGCGACGTGCTCGTGCGCGACGCCGCCGTGCCGCGGCTGGAGGCGGGCGAGCTGGTGGCCATCCCCGCGAGCGGGGCCTACAACCTGGCCATGGCGAGCGTCTACAACATGGCCCCGCGCCCGCCCGTGGTGGCCGTGCGCGAGGGCCGGGCGCGCCTGCTCCAGCGCCGCGAAACGGTGGCGGACCTGATCGCGCGGGACGTGGTCTGAGACTGAGCCTACTTGGCCCCGATCCCGCCCTCCGGATCGGTCCAGTTCCACTGACCCTTGATCTTCTTCGTCATGTTCCCCAGCTCGCGGTCGCTGCTCTTCCCCGGCAGGAGCAGAAGGTCGAGCATCTCGGTGGCGCGAGTGCCCGCACGCCAAACGCGGATGAGATCGTCGGTGTCCGTATCCTGCAGCCGCGGGAAGATCCGAAGCCCCTGGCTGTGGAAGGCGGCGTCGATGTCGTCGGCAACCTTGCTCGTGCTGATGCGCGCGCGCTCCTCGCCGCTCAGATCACGCAGCCGCTCGGTCAAATCCACCCGGCGGTAGGACTTGAACGCCAGTCCATCGAGGTCGCGCTTGAAGCTCAGGGCGAGGTTCCGATAATCAGACTTGGAAGCCACTGGTTTCTCCTTTGGTTAAGTTAGTTAGTATTTTGGGGCAAGCGCTAGCAGCCTGTCAAGCGCCGGGGTCGACCGCAGTCTTAGCCGCCCCCCACCGCCCCCCAGCGCGCCTCCAGCGCGGCGCGGCGGAAGGCGAAGATGGCGCGCACGCGCGGTCGCACCGCCAGCCGCGCCGCCACGTCCCCCAGCGGCCCGAACGGCAGCGCGTAGTGGACCGTGTCGCGCACCTCCGTGCCGCCCTCCACGGCGCGGAAATCGTGCTGGTGGTGCCAGAGGGCGTAGGGGCCGAGGCGCTGGTCGTCCACGAAGCGCACGCCCTCCTCGACGTGCGTGATCTCCGTGGCCCAGGGCAGGGCCAGCCCCGCGAAGGGGCGCACGGTGTAGGTGATGAGCAGCCCCTCGACCATCTCCGCGGGCGGCTCCGAGGTCAGCTCCAGCCCCAGCCACGGGGGCGTGATGAGGGGCAGGTTGCGCGGGTTCGAGAAGAACGCCCACGCCTCGTCGAGGGGCGCGGGCACCGTCTGCCGCGCGGCCAGCCGGTGGATGGCCACGGCGTTATTCCCCGCGCAGCACGGCGGCCAGCGCGCCGTCGATGTCGGGGTGGGCGAAGGCGAAGCCGTCCGCCGCCAGCCGTTCGGGCGCCACGCGCTGGCTGGCGAAGAGCAGGGAGTCGGCCAGCTCGCCCAGCGCCAGCCGCAGGGCGAAGCGCGGCGCGGGCAGGAAGGCGGGACGGCGCAGCGCCCGCCCCAGCGCGCCCGCCACCTCGGCGTTGCGCGCGGACACGGGCGCGACCACGTTCACCGGCCCCGCCGTGTCGTTCCCCAGCAGGTGTTCGACGGCGGCCACGGCGTCCGCGAGCGTCACCCACGGCATCCACTGCCGCCCGCTCCCCAGCCTGCCGCCCGCGCCCAGGCGGAAGGGCAGGGCCATGCGCCGGAAGGCCGCCGCCTCGCGGTCCAGCACCACGCCGAAGCGCGCCAGCGCCGTGGGGATGCCCGCGTCGGCGGCGCGCCTCGACTCCGCCTCCCAGTCCGCCGTGAGGTCGGCGAGGAAGCCCTCGCCGCGCGCCGATTCCTCCGTCAGGCGCTCGTCGCCGCGGTCGCCGTAGAGGCCGACGGCGGAGGCCGCCACCAGCCGCCGCGGCTTCGGATCGAGCGCGGCCAGCGCGGCCACCAGCGCGCGCGTGGCGTCCACGCGGCTGGCGCGCAGCAGGGCCTTGCGCGCGGGCGTCCAGCGCCCCTCGCCGATGGACGCGCCCGCCAGGTGGACGACGGCGTCGCAGCCCGCGAAGGCGCCGGCGCGCACCCAGCCCTCGTCCGGGGACCAGTCCGCGCCCTCGGCGTTGGCGGGCCCGCGGCGGATGCGCGCGACCTCGTCGCCGCGCGCCTCGAGCGAGCGCGCCAGCGCCGCCCCGATCAGTCCCGTGCTCCCCGTGATGGCGACGCGCATGGCTTCCCTCCGGTGCGATTGCGCCGCCTCCACCTTACCCCCACGAACGCGGGCGCGGGGGTGGGCGCGCGCACGGACGGCGGGATGCTACCGCCCCACGGCCCCGCCGTCAGCGCGCGCGGGGCGTATCGTGTGCGTTTTCAAGGTGGGCACGCACCTGCTGAGCTATGGCGTACCCCAGCAGTGGCGGCACCGCGTTGCCAATCTGCTCAAACTGACTCCTCCTGGATCCCTGGAAGCGGAACCAGTCGGGGAAGGACTGGAGGCGGGCCGCCTCGCGCACCGTCAGCGTCCTCCGCCGTCCGTCGGGGAGACGGAGGCGCATCATGTCCCCAGTAGCGCCCGCCAGGTTCCGCGCCGTCAGCGTACGCGCGGGCCTGTCAAGGTGCAGGTCGCGGGGCGTGCGGCAGCCCGAAGCCCGCTCGTATCGGGCAATGTAGGCGCTCATGCCTTCCGTCAGCAGTCTTGCCTCCGCAGGCTCACGCCACCATGTGCCCGGAATCGCTTCCCGCACGGTCACTTTTTTCGACCACATCGCTGGCGGCGGCAGCGGCTCGCCACCCGACACCGCCGTGACGACGAGACGCCGACGATTCTGGGGCACACCGTAGTCCGCAGCATTCAGAACATGTTCCGCCACCACATAGCCGCCAGCCACAAGCCGCGCCTTGAAGCCATCCAGGTGCTCTGCTCCTCGCCGCCTCAGGTCAGGAACGTTCTCCATCACAACAACCGACGGACGCAGGTTGAGCACCGCACGCTCCACAAGTGCAAGACCATCGCGTTCATCTCGCGCCCCCATTCCCCTGCCAGCCCGACTCCACGGCTGACAAGGCGGACCAGCGATAATAACATCAGTGTAAGACAGCTGCACGTCGTCGTTCAGATTGGCCCAAACTGCCTCACCCAGATTATGGATATACGTCGACACGGCATCAGGGTGCAGGTCGATACCGACAACATCGAAGCCCTTGACCTTAAAGCCCAGAGAAAGACCTCCAGCGCCACAAAAGAGGTCGACGACCGTCAGATCCACGGAAGACTTGGACTGCAAAAGCGAATCCATACACTGCAACCAGCTCTTGCCTTCGTTCATCATCGTTCCAAGCTCGCCCGGACATGATCACTCCACTCATTCATACGTCCACGAAGATCTCTGGGCAGATCTTCATCAACGAGAACACTCAGCAGCCGAAGCCGATCAAATGGAATACTGGAGAACGTTGTTCCATCCAAGGTATCCTGAGAAGTCAAGGAAAGTGTCTCAGCAAAAGCGACGGCCCTGATTGGCGGAGCCAAAAATCGGATCAGACGCTTATTAATCCACTTCGCAGACGGCTCTTTGCTCATCCACTTTCCTTCAGAAATTGTGGCTTGCCCGATCAAGATAATTTTCCCCGGGCGTTCATCTCCAAAAGATTTCCATGCCACAGCATCTCCGCCGAAGTCTGTCGGAGATTTTGCAGAAACATCCGGCGCTGCCATATATTCATGCATACGGGAACTCAGACTGTGCAAGGCTTCGACCGAAGACTGCGGAAGGCCACCGCCACGCTGCCCGCCAGCAACGCCAAAGCGAACCTGATGACCCGCAGTGTATGCACCGAGTGCACGCGAAACAATCTCTTCAAAGAGAAAACCCGATTCCTCTCCATCATCATCCAAGTTTCCCGAGTACATTTGGCGAGCCCTGAGAAGAATCAGAAACCGGTAGACATCCATCGTCGGAGCATTCACTCGCAGTAGTGCCACTCCATTTTCGATCACAATTGGGTACCTGTCTCCCAGCCAATCCGAACGACTAACCAATTCATGGAATGCCGCATCAGCCTTGGATTCCTCTTGATCCAAAATCAACTGACGATCCTCACTGAAATCAAGAGAGAAAACCGGCATGTAGTCAGGCGGAATATCAGTCAATTCATCGATGATATTCATCACCGAAACAATCTGTTCTTTGTTCAAAAGAAGATTCAATTCCACCCAATCAGCGAGATAGACAGCATCGTTGGACGAATTATCATCGACAAGCGGCGGAAGGGGCAGCATCAAGATTCGGCAACCTGATATCGTTTCGCCATATCATTCACCACAGTGTGAATGCGACGAACTTCGTCCCTAACATCTTCATCATCCTGATATTCTGGAGCTTTACCATTCACTTCGGCCAAACGGGAGTAGAGATCAGTGAGAGATGCCAGCATGTCTTCACGTCCACCACCACTGACCCGCCAAGCTCGCTCCAAGTTCCTATTGTGTATCAGGTTGACGCGGGCCCGATCATCTGCAAGCACCTGCCCAAGCTTGCGCAGGTCACGCGACTCGTTGATCACTCGATCAAGCTCTTTGGTTTTATCACCATACAGCAAGCCAATGAGTTCGACGAGATCATCCTTATGCTTTTCCGCAACAGGGGCGTCTGGTCGTGTATTAATGTCCACTTGCCGCCCCAATCCAAGGAATTCGCGAATCCCATTCTGATCCAAAGCATTATAAAACACTCCAAATCCAGCCTCCACATCAACTAGCGAAATGCCCAAATCGACCGCCTGAGTATAAATCGCATGCGCCTCGGCATAGCGACGGACCGTGCGGTGATTACTGCCGATTCTCCTTGCAACCTCTCCGATCGATTCACCATCGCGAAGAAGTTTATCGATAAACCGAGCTTTCGCCTCGGGACGCCAAGGTGTGGGTCCAGTGATGTGCCTAAAGCCCAAATAATCATTCAGCGCATCCCTGTCTGGATAGACGATCACAGGCACCGATTCAAGTTCCAATTCCGCCGCTCGACTTGCCAGCTCGTCCCACTCGGAGCTTCTGACACCTGCGTCCTGCCGTCCCTGTGCATCAGCAACCAGCAACTTAAGCGTCGCAAGCCGCCGATTACCTTCAACCACCACGTAATCATTGGGGTCGGCCTGGTGTTCGATAACGAGCAGGGCTTCAGCGTGGCGGGGAGTGAAGCCCTTATCCGTGATCGACCGCGCGAGCTCGATAAGGTTGTAGCGCTGAAAGAACGCCCTAAGGAGCCGAACCTCAGGTTCCGAACCCCAATCCTCATCGCGGGGCAGCCGAGGATTCTCCGGGTCAAGCCGGAGGCTGACGAGGGGCACCTCACGGTATTGCTCGCTCTCAGGCATGGCCGTCTCCTTGTGCGAGTATGCCACGGTCCGCTTCTGTCTACAGCATCCCGGCCCGTCGCGCTACTCCGCCGCGCGCAGGAGGCGCTCGCACACCGCGTCCAGCTCCTCCGCGCTGTAGGTCTCGATGGCGATGCGCGCGCCGCCGCGGCGGCCCCCCGTCACCGTCACGCGCGTGCCCAGGGCGCGGCGCAGGCTCGTCTCCAGCTCGCGCAGGGGCGTGGCCGGACGCGCGGGCGGGGGGGAATCGGGGGGCTCGGCGAGGGCTCGGCGCACGGCGGCCTCGGTCTCGCGCACGCTCAGGCGGCGGCGCGCCACCTCGCGCCAGAGGTCGAGGCGCGTCTGGCCCGCGGGCAGGCCCAGCAGGGCGCGGGCGTGCCCCTCGCGGATGTCGCCGGCCACCAGCCCGCGGCGGATTTCGGGCTCCAGCTGGAGCAGGCGCACGGCGTTGGCCACGGCGGCGCGGCTGCGTCCCACGCGCCGCGCCGCCTCCTCCTGCGTGAGGCCGTACTCGTCGAGCAGGCGGCGGTAGGCGAGCGCCTCCTCGACGGGGTTGAGGTCGGCGCGCTGGATGTTTTCGACGAGGGCCAGCTCCAGCAGCTCCGCGCCGGCGGCCTCGCGCACGACCACGGGCACGGTGGCGAGGCCCGCGAGGCGCGCGGCCTGGAGGCGCCGTTCGCCCGCGATGAGGCGGTAGCCGCCTTCCGGCTCGGCGCTGGCCACGAGGGGCTGGATGACGCCGTGTTCGCGGATGGAGGCGGCCAGTTCGCGCAGTCGTTCGGGGGGGAAGTTGGTGCGCGGCTGTTCGGGGTTGGGCGCGATCAGGTCGATGTCGATTTCGCGCGGGCCGGGGGGAGCGCCCGCCGCGCCCGCGCCCGGCAGCAGCGCATCCAGCCCGCGGCCGAGGCCCGGCCCGGGGCCCGTCACGCGGGCGCTCCGGCGCGGGCGGTCAGCTCCTCCGCCAGCCTGCGGTAGGCGTTGGCGGCGCGGCTGTCGGGGCGGTGGCGGAAGATGGTGCGCCCGTGGCTGGGGGCCTCGGCCAGGCTCACGGCGCGGGGGATGACGGTGGCGAAGGTCTGGTCGGGGAAGTGACGGTGGACGTCCGCGGCCACCTCGCGCGCGAGGCGCGTGCGCGGGTCGAGCATGGTGAGGGAGAGGCCGAGCACGCGCAGGCCGGGGTTGAGCGTGGCGCGCACGAGGTCGAGCGTGCCCATCAGCTGCGTCAGCCCCTCCAGCGACAGGTATTCGCACTGGACGGGCACGACCACGCCGCTGGCGGCGGTGAGGGCGTTGACGGTGAGGATGCCGAGCGAGGGGGGGCAATCGACGAAGAGCCAGTCGTAGCCGGCGGCGAGGGGGGCGCAGACGCCCTGGAGGCGGCGTTCGCGGGCGATGAGGGGCGCCAGCTCGACCTCCGCGCCGGCCAGCGCCGCCGTGGCGGGCAGCAGGTCGAAGCCCTCGTCGGGCAGGGGGCGCACGCAGGCCCCGGCCTCGGCCGCGCCCGTGAGCGCCTCGTAAAGGGAGGGGGGCTGGACGGCGCGCAGGCCGGCGGCGCTGGTGGCGTTGGCCTGCGGGTCGAGGTCGACGAGCAGCACGCGCTCGCCCGCGCGGGCCAGCGCCGCCGCCAGGGAGAGCGCCGTGGTGGTCTTGCCCACGCCGCCCTTCTGGTTGACGACCGCGACGGTTTCGCGCGCCATCAGGCCTCCCGCGGGCTGATCACGACCTTGCGGCTCTCGCCCTCGCCCGTGCTGTTCGTCTCCAGCTCGGGGTCGTCGGCGAGGGCGAGGTGGACGAGGCGGCGCTCGGCGGGGGGCATGGGTTCGAGCGTGATGGGGTCGCCGTGCTCGCGCACGAGGTCGGCCATGCGCTCGGCCAGGGCCAGCAGCTGGTCCTCGCGCCGCCGCCGGTAGCCCTCCACGTCGAGGGTCACGCCGCCACGCCCGGGATGGCGCCGCGTGACCACGAGGTTGACCACGTACTGGAAGGCCATGAGGCTCTCGCCGCGCCGCCCGATGAGCATGCCCAGGTCGTCGCCGGAGATGTCGATGACGGCGAGCGAGCCGCCCAGCCCGTCGCCCGCCGTCTCCGGCTCGCGGATGTCGATGCCCGCGTCGATGTCGAGGATCTGGAGGATGGCGTCCACCACCTCGGCGGCCAGCTCGACCTCCTCGGCGTTGATGTCCGGCTCGACCGGCTCCTCGTCGCGGCGGCGGCGCGGACGATCGCGCTCGCGGCGCTCCCGCCGTTCACGCGGCGGCGGCGCGGACGACGAACGGCGCGGCGGCGGACCGCGACGGGCGGAGGGGGCGCGACGCTGGGCGGGCTCGCGCGCGGGCGGGCCGCCCTCGCCGAAGAAGTCCTCCTCGCGCAGCTCCGGCGCGCGCTCGACGGAGCGGCCGGGGCGCGGCGGGCGCTCCCCGGAACGGCCCCCGCCGCCGCGCTGGCGTCCGCCGCCGCGGGGACGGCCCCCGCGGGCGGCGCCGCTCCCCCGCGCGCGGGGGATGGAGGTGTCGGGCGGGGGTTCGGGGGCGGGTTCGCGCGCGCCCCCGGCGCGGCGCTCGACGCGCACCAGCGCATCGCGCGCGCCGCGCCCGAAGAGACCGCCGCGCTGGCCCTCGTCGAGGACGACGAGGTCGACCTCCTCGATGGTGGCCCCGAGCTCGCGCAGGGCGGCCCTAAGCGCGTCGTCGACGGTTTTTCCGCTTGCCTCGGCGTGTTCCATGTGCAGACGTCCTCAATTCACGGTTGGGCCGGGAGCGTTCGCCGCCCGACTCGTCCGAAGTTGCCGGAATGGCCGCCGGGCGCGGCGCGGGGGGCGCCACCATCGGCGGGATGCGCAGGAGGGGGAAGCCGTAGGTGACCACGTTGAAGCCCACGCCCACGAAGGAGGTCACCACCCAATAGAGGCTCACCCCGCTGGGGAAGCCGAAGGAGAAGAACATGAACATGACGGGCAGCAGCCACTGCATCATCTGCTGCTGCGTGCGCGCGCGCTCGTCCGTGGCCACGGTCACCGTGGTCTTGGTCTGCGCCCACGTGGAGACGCCCACGAGCGCCACCATGAGGAAGCTGGTGCCGGCCAGGTTGAGGCCGAGGAAGCTCTCCTCGAGGGGGATGGCGTCCTGGATGTAGCTCCACGAGTAGAGGTGGGTGGAGAGGTCGTCGAGCGCCTCGGGGGAGATGGCCAGCGTGCGGCGCACGGCGTAGAAGATGCCGATGAGGAAGGGCATCTGCAGCACCAGCGGGCCGAGGCAGCCGAGCGGATTGACCCCCGCCTCGCGGTAGGCCTTCATCATCTCTTCCTGCCGCCGCTTGGGGTCGGTGTACTTCTTCTGCAGCTCCTGCACGACGGGCTGCAGCGCCTGCATGGCGCGCGTCTGCTTCAGCTGGCGCAGCGTGAGGGGGAAGGTGAGCAGGCGCACGAGGATGGTGAAGGCGATGACCGCCAGCCCGAAGCTGCCCCAGAGCACGTTGTTGAGGATGACCAGCAGGTTGGTCATCGGGTCGATGAGGGCGACGTTGATGATGTCGCCGATCACGGCAGCCCGACCTCGTTCACGCTCAGCGCCTCCGGGTCGGCGCGGTAGAGGCGGCCGTTGGTGCTCAGCATCCAGGCGAAGCCGTCGCGCTCCACGAAATCGGCGCGGAACTTGCCCAGCCCGCCGCCGGACTGCGGGTTGCGGTTGCGGAGCGCGCCCGTGTCGGCGTCCAGGAAATGCACGTAGCCCTTCTCGTCGCCCACGATAAGCGTATCGCCGATGCGCACGGGCCGCGCCTTCACCTTCGACTCCGTGTCGTAGGCCCAGCGCGCGCGCCCGCTGGCCAAGTCGAGGGCGCGCACGACGCCGCCGAAATCGCCGAACCAGGCGACGCCGTCCGCCACCGCGGGCGTGGTCCACACCCAAGCGCCGGCGGCGAGGGGCTGTTGGTGCGCGGCGCGCCCGCTGGCGGGGTCGACCAGCCACACCTGGCTGCCCAGCGTCGGCACGAACAGAAGTTCGGGAAACTCCGTGCCGCTCCCGTCGATGAGGGCCATCTCGGCGATCGCGCCCCCGGCGTCGAAGGTCCAGCGCTCCTCGCCGCTCTCCACGTCGAAGGCGTGGACCAGGCCGTCCATGGTGGCCACGAAGGCCGTGCCGCCGGAGACGACGGGGCGGGCCCAGATCTCGCCTTCGAGGCGCAGGCCGTCCAGCGGCCAGCTCCCGACGGGCCCGCCGTTGGCGAGGGAGCGCGCGTAGAGGCGCTGCTCGGTGGTGCCGAAGAGGAGGCGGTCCCCGGCGAGCGCGGCCCCGCCCACGATGGCGCCGTCGATGTCGTCGCGCATCCACGCGCCTTCGGCGGGCTGGAAGCAGCCCTGGCGGGAGCAGCCCTCGCGGGAGAGGGCGATCAGCTCGCCGTCGAAGGTGGCCAGGACGATGCGGTCGGCGGTGAGGATGGGCGGGCCGTAGACGGCGCCGATGTCGATGTCCTCCTCGGCGCCGAGGTTCTCGTTGGGGAAGGTCCAGGCGCGATTGCCGAAGAGGCCGCCGGGCTGGTCGAGGCGCACGGCGGCCAGCTCGCCGGGTTCGGGGAAGAGGTGCACGGTCGCACCCTCGAAGACGGGCTCGGCCCAGCCGCGCGGCTGGGTGAACCCGTCCCCCACGCAGGCGACGGCGAGGAGGGCCGTCGCGACGGCGGCCAGCAGCAGGCTTCGCGCCCGGAACATCGCGCGCATCTTGGCAGACATCCTCCTTACGGTCAGCCCAACCGCCTGTTTCACGCGAAACATCGGCGGGCGGCGGCGGATTGTTTCATGTGAAACAGCGCTCCGGCGCACGGGCGCTCACCGTTCGGGCACGGGATCGTAGCCGAGGCCGCCGCCGGGACGGCAGCGCGCCAGCCGTCGCAGCGTCATCCAGCTGCCGCGCAGCGACCCGTGCCGGCGCAGCGCCTCCTCCGCGTAGCGCGAGCAGCTGGGCTCGAAACGGCAGCTGTTGGGGAAGAGGCCCGCCAGCGTCACGCGGTAGAGGCGCACGCCCCCGATCAGCACCCGCCTCACGCCAGCAGCCCCGCCCGCCGGAAGGTCAAGCGCACATCCGCCGCCAGCGCGTCGAAGGCGAGCGTGAGCGCCGGGGCGCGCGCCAGCGCCACCGCGTCGTAGCCGTCGGCCAGGGAGAGCGGGCGGATGGCCTCGCGCAGCCGCCGACGGGCGCGGTTGCGCTTCACGGCGCGCTTGTCCAGCCGCTTGCCCGCGGTCACGCCCACACGCGCCGCCCCGTCCCCGTCGCGCGCGCGGTAGCGCACGACCACGGCGCGCCCGTGCACAATCAGCTCCGTTGCGAACACCCGTTCGAAGTCGCGCCGCCGCCGCAGGCGCTCCACCTAACCGACCGCCAGCCGCCTCCGGCCCTTCAGCCGCCGCGCCTTCAGCACCGCGCGGCCAGCGCGCGAGGCCATGCGGCGGCGGAAGCCGTGGCGGCGCAGGCGCGGGCGGCGGTGCGGCTGGTAGGTGCGCTTGGGCGACATGCCCGCCAGCCTACGACGCGCGCGCGCTAGCCGCCAGCGCCGCCGTAGAGGGCGCGGTACCAGGCGTAGTGCTCCATCACCAGCTCCACGTAGCCGCGCGTCTCCGCGAAGGCCACGGCCTCCACGAAATCGGCGGGCGGCCAGGCGGCCAGCTCCGCCCAGCGGGCCGCGTTTTCGGGACCGCCGTTGTAGGCCGCGAGCGCGTGATGGACGTCACCGAAGCGCTCCAGCTGCGCCGCCAGGTACCAGGCCCCGAAGCGGATGGCCGTGGCCGGACGGAAGAGGTCGTCCGTCGTGAAGCCCCCGACGCCCAGCGCCGCCGCGACGGCGTTGGCCGTGGGCGGGATGACCTGCGTCAGGCCCAGCGCGCCCGCCACGGAGACGGCCCCCGCGTCCCAGCGGCTCTCCTGGTGAATGAGCGCGGCCAGCAGCAGCGGATCGAGGCCGTTCGCGCGCCCGTGCTCCTCCAGCAGGGCGGCGTGGGCCAGCGGGTAGCGCAGCCGCGCCAGCTCCGGCGGCTCGTCCACGCGCGGGCCGAGGCGCGCCAGCAGGGCCGTGGCGATGGCCGAGGCGCGCCCGGGCAGGCCCGCCTCCGAGGCCGCGCGCGCCAGCGCCAGCAGCTCCCGCGGGGAGGACGCGCGCGCCGCCGCCAGCGCCAGCGCCTCGTCCGCCAGCGCGGGCAGCCCCGCCAGCGCCAGCTCCAGCGCCGCCTCCGGCACGGCGGGCGGCGGACCGCCCGGCGCGACCGTCTCCAGCCACGCATCCAGCGCGCCGTCGTCGTCGGGCGCGGGCGGCAGGGGGCGGTAGCGCCCGTCGAGGTCCACGCGCTCGCCCAGCGCGCGCCGCGCCTCGACGCCGTGGAAGGAGCGGGGGGATTCCGCCGCCGCCAGCCGGTAGCGCGCCCGCGCCTCCGCCGTTTCGCCCAGCGCCTCGTGGGCGCGGGCCGTCCAATAGCGCGCGCGGGCGCTTTCCGCTCCCAGCGCCTCCCAGACCGCGACGGCGCCGGCGGCATCGCCCGCGCGCAGCAGCGCGAAGCCCGCGCGGAAGGCGCTTTCCGCCGAGAATTCGCCGTCCTCGCCCGCCACCGCCTCGTGACGGAGCGCCGCCTCGTCGTGCTCGCCCGCGCTCTCCAGCGCCCGCGCCGCCCAGTAGCGCGCGCGGTGGGCGAAGACGCCCGCGTCGGGGTTCGCCGCCACCTCGTCGTAGAGGGGCACGGACTCCGCCGCGAAGCCCGCGTCGTCGTAGGCGGCGGCGAGGAAGTAGGTGCGGAAGGCGCGCTCCGCCTCCGTCAGCGCGGGCTCGGTCAGGCCCGCCGCCAGCACCGCCCGCGCCTCGGCGTAGGCGCGACGGCGGTAGAAGACGTAGCCCTCCGCGCCCGCGTCCACCGTGAAACCCGCGTCGCGCAGGTCGGCGATGGCCTGCAGCGCCTCGTCGCTCCCCGACCACTGCGCCACGATGGCCCGCAGTTGCTCCTCGAAGAGGGCGAGGTCGCCCAGGCGGAAGGCCGTGGCCGCCAGCTCGTGGCGCACCGCCGCCTCGCCCGTGCGCGCGGCCAGCTCGCCCAGCCAGCGGCGCAGCGCCTCCCAATCGCCCGTTTCGCGGGCCAGCCCGGCGCGCTGGCGCAGGACGGTGAGGCGCAGCGGCTCGGACAGGTCGGGCAGGGCCAGCAGCGCGTCCCACGCGCGCGCCGCGCCCGCCGCGTCGCCGCTTCCGGCCAGCGCGCGCGCGAACCCGGCGGCCACGTGCGGGGCCAGCGCGTGGCCGCCGCCGAGCACGGCGTGGGGACGGAGCGCGTCCGCCGCCTCCGCGTGGAGGCCCGCCTCGTTCAGGCGCAGGCCCAGCAGGAAGGCGGCGCGCGTTTGCTCGCGCGATCCGGCGGGGGCCGCCGCCAGCGCCAGCCGCGCCAGCGCCAGCGCGCGTTCGGGATCGCCCGCCTCGCGCGCCGCCGCCGATTCCCCCATGCGCGCCGCCGAACGCAGGGCGGCGTCGTCCGCCGTCACGGCCACGGCGGCGAAGGCGTCCGCCGCCTCCGCGTACAGGCCCGCGCGCAGCAGCGCGTACGCGTCCTCCAGCGCGACGGGGTCCGCGGGCGCGGGCACGGGCGTGGCCGTGGGGGAAGCGGCCACGGCGGTGGACATGGCGGTCGGAGATGCCGTGGCGATGGGCGTCGCCGTGGGGGAGGCGGGGGCGTCGGCGGGATCGGAGCCGCCGCAGGAGGCCAGCGCCGCCGCCAGCAGGAGCGCGCCCGCGGCCCGCCGCAGCCGTCCGCCGCTCGCGCCCATCGGGGCGGATGCTACGCTTGGGGGCGCGGGCGGGCCAACCTCCCGCGGGAGGAAGGCGCGTGCCCGGGGAGACGCTCGCCGCCGCCACCGCCGCCCGCAACGCCTGGATCGAGGTCGACCTCGACGCCCTCGACCACAACGCGCGGGCCCTGCGCACGGCCCTCGGCGGCACGCAAATCATCGGCGTGGTGAAGGCCAACGCCTACGGGCACGGCGCGGCCCTCGTGGCGCCCGCCCTCGAGGCCGCGGGCGTCGAGCGCTTCGCCGTGGCCACCGTGGCCGAGGGCGCGGCCCTGCGCGCGGCGGGCGTCACGCGCCCCGTGCTGGTGCTCGGCCACGCCTTCCCCGCGGACGCGCCCGCCGCCGTGGCCAGCGGCCTCGCCCTCACCGTCACGGACGAGCGCCTCGCCGACGCCCTCGCCGAGGCCGCGCGCGCCGCCGGGAGGGAGCCCGCGCCCGTGCACGTGAAGGTGGACAGCGGCATGCACCGCTTCGGCCTGCCCCCGCGCGAGGCCGCCGCCCTGGCCGCGCGCGTGCGCGACCGCGCGGGGCTGCGGCTGGAGGCCATCTGGACGCACATGGCCAACGCCGACGAGGCCGACGACGGCTTCTCCGCCGAGCAGGGGGCCGTCTTCGCGGAGGCGCTGGCGCTGGCCGGTCCCGCGCCCCTGCGCCACGCCGCCAACACGGCCACCGCCCTGCGCCGCCCGGAGCTGCGCTACGAGGCCGCGCGCATCGGGCTGGGCCTCTACGGCGCGCTGCCCGCGAACACGCCCGATCCGGGCCTGCGTCCCGTGCTGGCGCTGAAGGCGCGGCTGGCGCGCGTCCTCGACCTCGCACCCGGCGAGGGCGTCAGCTACGGCCTCACGTGGCGCGCGGCGAGGCCATCGCGCGCCGCCCTCGTGCCCGTGGGCTACGCCGACGGCTGGAAGCGCGCCCTGGGCAACCGCGGCCACGCGCTCGTGGGCGGACGGCGCGTTCCCATCGTCGGGCGCGTGTGCATGGACCAGTTCCTCGTCGACGTCACGGAGGTTCCCGACGCCGCCGCGGGCGACGAGGCCGTGCTCATCGGCGCGCAGGGCGGCGAGGCCATCGTGGCGGGCGAGGTGGCCGCCGCCGCCGACACCATCAGCTGGGACGTGCTCGCCTCGCTGGGGGCGCGCCTCCCCCGGCTGGCCCACCGCCGCAGCATCGTCGCCGCTACGGTGTAACCTTCAGGGGAAGGGTGAGGGTAGCTTCGACTGCGCGCGGCATGAGTCAGCAGGTCCGCGCGCTGCGGGAGGGCGGGGCGCCGGCGGGTGGCCGCCCCGTGGGGATTCAGGGGGCGGCAGGCGCCCCGTCGTCAATCCCGGAGTCCACGTTGGTCGACTGTTGCCCCGCCTTCGCCGCGGCCTTCGCCGCCTGACGCGCGGCCTTGGCCGCCTGTCGCTCCGCCTTCGCCGCGGCCTTCGCCGCCTGAAACTCCGCCTTCGCCGCGGCCTTGGCCGCCTGCTGCTCCGCCTTCGCCGCGGCCTTCGCCGCCTGAAACTCCGCCTTCGCAGCAGCCTTGGCCGCCTGCTGCTCCGCCTTCGCCGCGGCCTTCGCCGCCTGTTGCTCCGCCTTCGCCGCGGCCACGGCCGCCCGTTGCTTCTCCTTCGCAGCAGCCACGGCCGCCTGGCGCTCCGCCTTCGCCTGAATCTCCGCCTTCGCCGCGGCCTTCGCCGCCTGAAGCTCCGCCCGTGCCTCGGCCTTCGCCGCCTGCAGCTTCTCCTTCGCCTCCGCCGCAGCCGCCTGTTGCTCCGCCTTCGCCACAGCCGCAGCCGCCTGCCGCTCCGCCTTCGCCGCAGCCACAGCCGCCTGTCGCTCCGCAAGGGCCTCCGCCTCGACCGCCTGCCGCTTCTCCTTCGCCTCCGCCACCGCCCCATGATGCTGCACAAGGGCCGCGGCAGCCGCCGCCCCCTGACGCTCCTCCTTCGCCTCCACCTGGGCCGCCTGGCGCTCCGCGAGGGCCTCCGCCCCGGCCGCCTGTCGCTTCTCCTTCGCCACCGCCTCAGCCGCCTGACGTTCCGCAAGGGCCGCCGCTGCCGCCGCCTGCCGCTCCGCCCTGGCCGCCGCCTCAGCCGCCTGACGTTCCGCCAAGGCCTCCGCCCCGGCCGCCTGACGCTCCTCCCTCGCCCTCGCCGCCGCCGCCTGACGTTCCGCGAGGGCCGCCGCCGCCTGCCGCTCCGCCTTCGAGGTCGGCGTCGGCGTGGCGGTGGGTTCCGGCTCGGCGGTCGGCGTGGACTCGATCACGACGGTGCGCGTGGTCTCGCCGTCGCCCGGCCCGCCGGGGGCGGGGGCGACGGCCTCCGGTATGGCCACGGTCACGGCCACGTCGCCATGGCGGTGCTCGCCGGACGTGGAGCCGAGGGACAGGGGCGCGGCGCCGCTCCAGGCGCCATCGCCGGAACGGGCGTTGACGTAGTACCGGTCGGGGCTGGCCACGCTCTGCCAGACGCGCACCTCGACCGCCACCGAGCCGCTCTGGGGTATGGCCACGGTCGCGGCCACGTCGCCATAGCGGTGCCCGCCGGATTCGGAGAGGCTGGCAAGGGAGAGGGAGGCGGCGCCGGCACCGACCCCGCTCCAGGCGCCATCGCCGGAGCGAACGCCGACGTAGTACCGGTCGGGGCTGGCCACGCTCTGCCAGACGCGCACCTCGACCGTGGCCGAGCGCTCCTGCTGCGCGACCGCGCCGCCCACGACGGCCAGCGGCAGAGCCGCGAGCAGGGCGGCGATGAGCCATTTCCGGGCGCTCTTCATGCCGATCTCCGGGGCGGGCGACGCCAGCCCGCGCACGCTACCACGCGCCGTCCAACCTCGCCACATCGGTCCGCCAACGACCGCTCGCCGCCGCGCTTGACCGTTGCGCGAACGGGGTATTAGTCTCTCCTAACTTCAAAGATTAGGCATGACGCTTGTCAGAGATCGTCTTGCCTAACCCAAAGGGAAAGTGGGGACTGATTCATGCGTGTGATGGGCAAGGGCATGGCCGCGCTGGCGGCGTTCGCGGCGCTGGCGCTGCTGGCGGCGTGCGGCGACGACGGCGGCGGCGAGGTGCGCACCATCGGCGGCGGGCCCTCCGGCAGCGCCTCGGCGTCCGCGTCGGCCTCGGCCAGCGCCAGCGCCTCGGCCACGGTCGGCATCGAGACCGAGGGCATGGAGCGCGAGACGGACAACCCCCTCGTGCGCGAGGCGGTGGAGGGCTATCGCGCCTACCTGCTGGAGCAGACGGACGCCATGATCGCGGCCACCAGGACCTTCACCGACGCCATCCGCGCGGGCGACCTGGAGGCGGCGCGCGCCGCCTACGCCCCCTCGCGCGTGGACTGGGAGCGCATCGAGCCCATCGCCGCGCTGGTGGAGGCCATCGACGGTGCCGTGGACGCCCGCGTGGACGACTTCGCGGGCGTGGACGACCCCGACTTCACCGGCTGGCACCGCCTCGAATACATCCTCTTCAAGCTGGAAACCACGGACGGGGCCGCCCCCTTCGCCGACAAGCTCGACGCCGACCTGCGGCTGCTGCGGCGCGACCTGCCCGCCATCGAGCTGCCCCCGGCGGTGCTGGCCGTGGGCGCGGCCGAGCTCATCGAGGAGGTCTCCGAGGGCAAGATCACGGGCGAGGAGGACCGCTACTCCAAGACCGACCTGTGGGACTTCAACGCCAACCTCGAGGGCTCGCAGGCGCTCGTCGCCCTGCTCGCGCCCGCCCTGGCGGAGGCCGACGCGGGCCTGCTGCGGCGCATCACCGACGGCTTCGCCGAGCTGAACGCCACGCTCGCGCCCCTGCGCCGCGGGGAGGGCTGGGTGCCCTACTGCCAGGAGAACGACGCCTTCCCCTCGCCCCTCTGCCCGGGCGTGACCGTGACGCGGGACACGGTGGACCTGCTCAAGGCGCAGCTGGGCGGCCTCTCCGAGAACATCTCGCTCACCGCCGGGGCGCTCGGCCTGCGATGAGCGGGCGGCGGCTCTCGCGGCGCTCCTTCCTGAAGGCGGGGGCGATGGCGGGCGGCGCGGCGGCGCTGGCGAGCGGCCCCGCGCTGCTCGCCGCCTGCGCCCCCGACGACGACGAAGCCGAAGCCGGCGATGGCGCGGCGGCGGAGCCCCTGCCGCCGCCGCGCTACGTCCCCTTCCACGGGGAGCACCAGACGGGCATCACGGCGCATCCCGCGCCCGCCCTCGGGCTGATGGCCTCCTTCAAGGCGCTCTCCCCCGACCGCGAGGCCCTGCGCGGGATGTTCGCCGACCTCAGCGACGAGATCGAGGGCCTCATGTCGGGGCGGCCCCCGGCGGTGCGCGACGACGCCTACCCGCCCGTCGATTCGGGCCTGCTGGGGGCCGAACCCGCGCCCGACGACCTGAGCGTGACGGTGAGCGTGGGCGCGTCCCTCTTCGACGAGCGCTACGGGCTGGCGGACAAGCGCCCGCTCGAGCTGGAGCGCATGCCCTTCCTCGCCAACGACCGCCTCGACCCGGCGCGCACGCACGGGGACGTGCTGCTCACCATCGACGCGCGCCATCCCGACACCATCCAGTTCGCCATCCGCCAGCTCATGCGGCGGCGGCGGCGCGACCTCGTGCTGCACTGGATCATCGACGGCTACACGCGCGGCGCGGCCCCCAGCGGCGGGGCGGCGGGAGCGCCCCGCAACCTCATGGGCTTCAAGGACGGTACCGCCAACCTCGACCCGCGCGACGACGCGGCCATGGACCGCCACGTGTGGGTGCGGCCCGGCGACGGCCAGCCCGCGTGGTCCGTCGGGGGCTCCTACCAGGCCGTGCGCATCATCCGCATGTTCGTGGAGTTCTGGGACCGCACGCCCCTCGCCGAGCAGGAGGCCATCATGGGGCGGCGCAAGCTGTCGGGCGCGCCCCTCGGCATGGAGCGCGAGACGGACGCGCCCCGCTTCGACGACGACCCGGAGGGGGAGCGCACGCCGCTGGACGCGCACATCCGCCTGGCCAATCCGCGCACGCCGGAGACGGAGGCGAACCGCCTCTTCCGGCGCGGCTTCTCCTACACACGCGGCTACGACCGCGCCGGGCGGCTGGACATGGGGCTGGCCTTCGTCTCCTACCAGCGCGGCATGGCCAGCGGCTTCCTGGCCGTGCAGGAGCGGCTCACGGGCGAACCGCTGGAGGAGTACATCCTGCCGGAGGGCGGCGGCTTCTTCTTCGCCCTGCCGGGCGTGCCCGAGCGTGGCCGCTTCCTCGGCGACGGCCTCTTCGCGTAGGGCGCGCGGGCGGCGCTAGTCCGCCCAGTCCAGCCGCATCTTGAGGCCCTGCAGCTGGCTGTACGGGACGCGCTTCTCGTGCTGGAGGCGTCCGGCCACGATGCCCGCGTGGATGCCCTGCCGCTTCGCGAAGGCGCGCACGGACGGCTCGGCGAAGTTCCCGGCGGCGGTGAACGCGGCCCAGTCGTCGGGCGGAATGAGCAGGTGGCGGGCGAAGGCGTCGCAGGCGTCCTCCCCGGCGGCGTCGCGTTCGACGCCATGCGGGCCGTCGATGCGAACGTCGCGGAAGCGCCCGCTCAGGAGATGCGCGGCCTCGTGGTAGAAGCTAAACCAGAGCACGTCGGCGGTCTTGTGGCGCAGGCTGAGCTGGATGTGCCCCTTGTCCCGCCGCAGCCAGCGGGCCGCGCCCGTGGCGTTCGCCTTCGGGTACTCGCGGACGAAGGAGACGGCCACGCCCGCTTCGGCGCAGCGCGTCCGCATTTCGGTGGTGAAGACGGACGGGTCGCTCGCGGTGAAAGCCCGCAGCGCCGCCAGCGCCTCGCGGAAGCGCGTTTCGTCGTAGGGCGCGGCCTCGCGCGCCTGGCCGTCGAGTTCGCCCTCGCGCAGCCAGACGGCGAGCGCGCCCGGGGAGGCGCGCGTCGCGTCCGTCACGCGCAGGCCGACGGCGGTGGCCGCCTGCCATTGCGCCTGCCACTGGTCGAAGCGGCTAAAGCCGAGGAAGCGCAGCACCGCGCGCGCCTTCTCCCAGCGCGGGGCGCGGCTCGGGACGGGGATGAGGCCGCGCTTCGTCATTTCGGCCACGGGGAAGCGGGGAAGCCATTCCCCCGCTTCCCGTTCGAGCCGTCCGCGCTCCTCAATGCGGCTCACCGTGAGCCGGTAGCTGCTCTCGGAGTTGATCCAGAAACTGGCGGGAATGCCGAGGGCCAGCTCGAGGCCGAGCGCGGTTTCGGGCGTGAGCGCCTTCCCGCCGCGGATGAGCTCGTTGATCATCTGCGGCGGACGGCCCATGCGGCGCGCGAGTTCCTGCTGGCTCATGCCGCGCGCCCCCAGCTCCTCGCCAAGCAGCTCACCGGGCGGAATCGCGACGTCGGGCCAGACGCGGTCGTGCGTGTCAATCGCCATAGTGGTTCGACACCTCCTCGATGGTGACGGTCCCGCCGTCGTCGGACACGGTGACGATCAGCCGCCAGCGCCCCGTCAGCGTGAGCGCCCACTGACCTTCCCGGTTCCCCGTCAGGCGGTGGGCGTGGAACGTCTGGATGCGCTCGATGGCGCTCCAGTCCGCCGCGTCGTACAGGGCGTTGACGCGCTGCACGTAGCGCTGGCCCACCTCGGGCGGATACTTGCGGCGCTCCTTCCCGGACTCGTACCGGCGCTGGAGCGTTCGGTTCCCGAAAGCAACGTCCAACGCCAGCGCCCTTCACCTGATGGGTGAAGCATAGATCGTCGTGGAGCGGGCGTCAAATCCGCCTTCACCCCTGCCCTGAAGGCGGAGCCGCCGCCGTCGAGAGAGCCCCCGCTCGACTGCGGCGCGCCCGTGCCGCACGCTTGAACCATGCGCACGCGACCGCGCGGCGGACTGGCGCTGGCGGCGCTCGTGGCGCTCGCGCTGGCGGCCTGCGGCGGCGGGAGCGCCCCGCCGCTCGTCGAGGTGCGCACGGTCACGCCCGTGGCCGTGGACACGCCCGCCACCGCCGGGGCCGACGTCTACGTGGCCGACCCCGACGAGCCGCCCGAACTGGTCGTCTCCGCCGACGCCGTGGCGCAGGGGGGCGCCGTCCTCGTCTCCGTCACGGGCGGCGTGCGCGAGGGCGAGGCCGAATTCCTCGGCCGCGTCCACCCCCTCGGACAGGGCCAGTACAGCCGCTACACCATGATCGGCGTGGACATGGAGACGCCGCCCGGCGAACACGTCCTGCTGGTGCGCTTCACCCTCGCCAACGGCTCCGCGGGCGTCTTCGAGCGCCGCATCGTCGTGCGCGAAACGGCCTGGGAGACGGCCCACATCGTCTACGAGAGCGCGCCCGGCGAAATCCCCCTGGACGAGGCCGAGCGCGCCCGCGAGGAGGCCCTGCTGGCCGAAACCTACGCGCTGGAGACGCCCGGCAAGCTCTGGCGCGGCGGCTGGCGCGCCCCCGTCGGGGGGACTATCACCAGTCAGTTCGGCGAGGTGCGTTCCTACAGCAACGGCCCCTCCGGCGTGCGCCACGGCGGTACCGATTACGGCGCTGCCGAGGGCGCGCCCGTGTACGCCGCCAACGGCGGGCGCGTGGCCCTCGCGCGCCAGCTGGCCGTGCGCGGCGGCATGGTCGTCATCGACCACGGCGGCGGCGTGCTCTCCGGCTACGCCCACCTCAGCGCCTTCGCCGTGGCCGAGGGCCAGACCGTGCGCAAGGGCCAGCTCATCGCCCACGTGGGCGACACCGGCCTCTCCACCGCCGCCCACCTGCACTGGGAAATCTCCGTGCACGGCGTGCTCGTCGACCCCCTGCGCTTCACCGACGGGCGCAACGGCTTCTGACCGTGCGGCTGGCCGTCGAAATCGAGGGCGAGGGCGAGGCGGACGCGCTGCCCGGCGACGGCGCGGCCCTCGTCGCCTTCATGTCCTTCGCCGAGGTGCGCGGCTTCGGCGCGCGCCACCCCCTCATCGCCCTGGCCGAACGCGCCGTTGCCCTGGGCGTGCGCCTCGCGCCCCTCGCCGCCTTCTACGAGCGCGAGGCGGCGGACGCCGAGGACGAGGCCATGCTGGAGCGCGCCTGGCAGGAGGCCGCCCCCCTCGCCGCCACCCTCGCGGCCCTCGGCGAGGCCCTGCGCGCGGACGACCTCGCGCGAACGCTGCTGCGCCGCGCGGACGCCGAAACGCTGCCCGCCGAGGCCGCCGCCCTGCGCGCCATCGCCGAACGCGCGGCGCGCGCCAACCGCCGCCTGCGCCTAACCTACGAGCTGTGATCCGCCGCCGCCGCGAGGCCATCCGCGCGCGCCGCCGACGGGCAAACGGCCCGCTCGCCCGCGCGCTCGATTCGCAGGCCGCGCGCGCCGCCCTCTTCCCCCGCCCCGACCGCATGATCGAGCTGCTCGCGCTCGACCGCGCCCGCCGCTGGCTCGACGTCGGCTTCGGCGGCGGTGCCTTCGCGGGGCTGCTGGCCGCGCGCGCGGGCGCGAACCCGCCCGTGCGGCTGGACGCGGCGGCGGGCGGCGCCGTCCCCCCCGACCTCGTCGCCTGGCCCGAACGCCTGCCCTTCCGCGACGCCGCCTTCGACGCCGTCACCGCCCTGCACGTGCTGCGCGCGCTCGACGACGACGCCGTGCGCGCCCTCGCCCACGAGACGGCGCGCGTGCTGGCCCCCGGCGGCGCGGCCCTGCTGGTCGAATTCGCGCCCGTGCGCTGGCCCCCGCTGAACGCGCTCCACCGGCGGCTGCTGGGCGCGCCCGCCGACCTGCGCGGCTGGGGCCGGCTGGCGGCCCTGCTCACGGAGTGCGGCTTCGACGCCATCGACCTGGTGGAGCTGGGGCCGCACGCCCTGCCGCCCATCCCGCGCGTCTCCGTGCTCGCCCGCAAGCGCCCCTGAGCGGCACGGTGGCGGACGCCCGCGCCATCCCCTATAGTGCGCCCATCCGTTCGCGCGCGGGAGGCGGGCCGTGCCCAGGCTGGATTTCGAAGGCAAGTCCCACATCTACGCCCACCACTACACCGTGCCCTGCGCGCCGCTCGTGCCCGACCCCGCCCGCTCCGCTGGCGAAGCCTCCGTGGACGGCAACCTCGTCATCCACGGCGACAACCTGTACGGGCTGAAGGCGCTCCTCCCGCGCTACCACGGGCGCGTCAAGTGCGTCTACATCGACCCGCCCTACAACACCGGCAACGAGGGCTGGAGCTACAACGACAACGTCCGCGGCCCCGTGCAGCAGCGCTGGTACCGGGACAACGGCCCCGTGGACGGCGACGATCCCGAGCGCCACGAGAAGTGGCTCTGCATGATGTGGCCGCGCATCCAGCTGCTGAAGGAGCTGCTCGCCGAGGATGGCGTCATCTTCGTCTCCATCGACGACAACGAGCTGCATCACCTGCGGATGCTGATGGACGAGATTTTCGAGGAACGGAATTTCGTCGCGGATTTTCTCTGGAACAGTACGAAGTCCAATACCAATCCCGCGCTTGTTTCGCTGTCCCATACGCATACTGTTGTTTATGCGAAAGATATTGAAATCATCAAGTCGGAGAGGGATCAATTCAAGCTTCCTCCTATTTTGACCGGATTCTCCAACCCGGACGACGATCCACGGGGACCGTGGAAGGCTGATCCCTTTGAAGCTGGTGGTGAACGTCCGAATCAGATGTACCCCATTACGAACCCCAATACAGGGGAAGTTTTTCTCCCGCGTCCCGGGAACTGCTGGAAGAACGACAGGCAGCGATTCGAGGAGCTTCTCGCAGACAACCGGATTGTCTTCGGTAAGAGTGGGAAGTCTCGTCCTCAAAGGAAGCGCTTCCAGTCCGAAGCCCAGGATCGGGGGCTAACCCCGAATACGTGGTGGGATAATGTTGGCACTACCACCAGCGGCACTCGTGAGCTGAAGCAGATTCTGAATGATACGGATTTCGCGAATCCCAAGCCCACTGAATTCATTCAAAGGATCGTCCGGCTGGCAACCACAGAAGATTCCATTGTCCTCGATTCGTTCGCCGGTTCCGGCACGACGGCGCAGGCCGTGCTCGAACTGAACAAGGAGGACGGCGGCAACCGCAAGTTCATCCTCGTCGAATGCGAGGACTACGCCGATACGGTCACCGCCGAGCGCGTGCGCCGCGTCATCGCGGGCGTGCCCGAGGCGAAGGACGCTGCCCTGCGCGAGGGCCTCGGCGGCTCGTTCACGTACTGCACGCTGGGCGCGCCCATCGGCGTCGAGGGGATGCTCACGGGCGAGGGGCTGCCGCCCTACGAGTCGCTCGCCGCGTGGCTGCTGCACACGGCCACGGGCGCCCCCACGGAGACGGCCCAGCTGCGCGCCATGAACGAGGACGGCCACTTCTACCGCGACGACCGCCGCGACTACCATCTCCTCTACGAGCCGGACGTGGAGTGGCTGCGGAGCGACGACGCGGTGCTCACCGAGCGGCGGGCCAGGCGCATCCGCGAGGCCGCCCGCGCGGACGGCAGGCGGCCCATCGTGTTCGCGGCGGCCAAGTACATGAGCCAGCGCGACCTGACGGGCGAGTTCGGCATCACCTTCTGCCAGCTGCCCTGGGAGATTCACCAGCGGCCGGACGGCGACCGATGGAGCTGAAGGACTACCAGTACAGCGCGCTCGACGCCTTCGGGCGCTGGCGCGAGGCGCTCGGCGAGGCCCGCAAGGAGTCGGCGGGGCGCGTGGCCGCGCTCGAAGCGGCCGGGCAGCCCGTCTCCGACGGTGATCGCGACTTCCCGCGCATGGCGTGGGAGCGGCTCGCGGACTGGCTCGTGGAGCGGAATCTGGTGACCAACCGGCGGCCCCACGTCGATCGGCGGGACGACGCGGGCCGCCCCATTCCCCACGCCTGCTTCAAGATTCCGACGGGCGGGGGCAAGACGCTGCTGGGCGCGGCGGCGCTGGAGCGGCTGGGCTGGCAGACGGGCCTCGTGCTCTGGATCGTCCCCAACAAGGCGATCTACGCGCAGACGCGCAAGGCCCTCCGCACCCGCGAGCACCCCTGCCGCCAGTGGCTGGAGCGGGCCAGCGGCGGGCGCGTGAAGATGCTGGAGAAGGAGGACCGCTTCACGCGGGACGACACGGACAACCACCTCTGCGTGATGCTGCTCATGCTGCCCGCCGCCAACCGCAACCGGGACCGGGAATTCCTGCGCATGTTCCGCGATTCGGGGCGCTACCCCGGGTTCTTCCCCGACCCCGACGACGCGCCCGCCAACGCCGAACTGGCGGAACGCCACCCCGATCTGGAGCCCTCCGAAGGCGGGCTGGTGAAGCGCAGCCTCGGCAACGTGATCCGGCTGCTGCAGCCCGTGGTCGTGCTGGACGAGGCGCATCGCGCCTATGGCGGCAAGGGCGCGGACGAATTCGTCAAGGCCGTGAACCGGCTCAGCCCGGGTCTGGTGCTCGAGCTGTCGGCCACGCCCAACGCCCGCATCAGCAACCTGCTCGTCGAAATCTCCGGCCTCGATTTGAAGGCGGCGGAGATGATCAAGCTGCCGGTCGAGGTGGCGGCGCTGGAGAACGCCGAATGGGGGGACGCGCTCGCCTGGGCGCGTGACCGGCTGGACGAACTGGACACCGCCGCCCGTTCGCTGGAGGCGAGCGAGGGGCGCTACGTGCGCCCCATCGCCGTCGTGCGCGTCGAGCGCACCGGCAAGGGGCAGCAGGGCGCCGGGCGCATCCACGCCGAGGACGTGCGCGAGCACCTGATCCGGCAGCTGGGCGTCGGCCCCGAGGCGGTGCGCGTGAAGTCGGCGGAGCGCGACGAGATCGGGGACCACGACCTGCTCTCCGACCTTTCGCCCGTGCGCTGGATCATCACGAAGGACGCCCTGCGCGAGGGCTGGGACTGCCCCTTCGCCTACGTGCTCGTGGTGCTGGACAACACGCGCAGCGAGACAGCGCTCACGCAGCTCATGGGCCGCGTCATGCGCCAGCCCGACGCGCGCCGCACGGGCCGCGACGCGCTCGACCGCTGCTACGTCGTCTGCAGGCAGACGGGGGTCGATACGGCCATCAAGCAGGTGAAGAACGGGCTGGAGCACGAGGGGCTCAGCGGCCTCGCCGACGACGTGACCGCGAGCGCGACGCCCCGCGACACGCGCACGGTGCGCCGCCGCGATCCCCACCGCAACCGCAAAATCCTGCTCCCGAAGGTGCTGCATCGCGACCCGGAGGGCGAGTGGCGCGATCTCGACTACCAGCGCCATATCCTGCCCGCCATCCCCTGGGGATCGCTCACCGCGCCCGCGCAGTCGGAGATTCCGGACGCCAGCGACATCGCCGCCGTGGAGACGATCGGCCTCGATATCGGGAACGACGGCATCGGGACCACCGGACCGTCTTCCAGGGAGACGATCGAGGTGGACACCTCGGCCGCGCTGTCGTGGTTCACGCATCACCTGAAGGACCTCGTTCCCAACCCGTGGCAGGCGGCGCGCATCGTGGAGGAACTGCTTGCCCAGCTGCGCGAGAACGACATCGACGACAACCGCATCCACGCCCAGCGCCGCACGCTGGCCTACTCGCTGAGGAAAAGCATCGCGGAGCAGATCGAGAACCTGGCCGAGGGCGTGTTCCAGAAAAAGCTGAACGACGACGAACTGCGCTTCGACCTCGAGGCGGGCGACCTCAACTACCTCGTGCCGGAGGAGTACGCCCTCTCCGTGGCGGCGAACGATCCGCCGCTCGCCTCGCACGGGCAGCCGGTGCAGCACAGCCTCTTCGACACCGTGCTGGATGGGCAGTTCGACTCGGACCTTGAACGGGGGTTCGCCATCTACCTCGACCAGCACGCGGCCATCCAGTGGTGGCACCGCGTCGCCATGCGCCAGCCGCGCGAGTACTACTTGCGGGGCTGGCGGTCCGATCTGATCTGGCCGGACTTCGTCGCCATGACCGGCGCCGACGGCGCTCCGCCGAAGATGCTGGTGGTCGAGACGAAGGGGAAGCATCTTGATAACGAGGACACCAGGTACAAGCGCCGGGTGTACGAGACGCTCGAACGCTCGCTGAACAATGGCACGGCGCACAGCGTGGGCTGGCTCCAGGTCGATACCGGCCCGGCGCGGGGCAAGTTCACGATCGTGTTCAACGAAGAGCAATTCGCCAAAGCGCTGGCTTAGGGGCTGGTCGGGGTGCCCGGATTTGAACCGGGGACCTCTTCGTCCCGAACGAAGCACTCTGCCAAGCTGAGCTACACCCCGACCCGTACCGACAGCATAGCGCCCCCGCGCCTCTCCGTCGCGCCCGCCCTACACTGGGGCGGCGCAGCCCGCGCCGGAGGTCACGCCATGAGCCAGCGCTTCGAGGGCAAGGTCGCCGTCGTCACCGGCGCCGCCGGGGGCATCGGACGCGCCGCCGCCGTGCGCCTCGCCAGCGAGGGCGCCCGCGTCGTGGCCGTGGACCTGCCCGCCAGCGACCTCGCCGGAACCGTGCGCGCCGTCGCCGACGCGGGCGGCGAGGCCATCGCCGCGCCCGCCGACGTGACGCGCCGCGCCGACCACGAACGCTACGCGCGCGAGGCCGTCGAGCGCTTCGGCGGCATCGACGCCTTCTTCAACAACGCCGGCATCGAGGGCGCGGTGGCCCCCCTCGCGGAGTATCCCGAGGACGTGTTCGACCGCGTCATGGCGGTCAACGTGAAGGGCGTGTGGCTGGGGCTGCGGGCCGTCATCGGGGCCATGCGCGCGCGCGGCGGCGGGGCCATCGTCAACACCGCCTCCACGGCGGGGCTGGGGGGCACGCCGCACCTCGTGGCCTACGGCGCGAGCAAGCACGCCGTCATCGGCATCACGCGCACGGCGGCGCTGGAGTTCGCGCGCGACGGCGTGCGCGTGAACGCCATCTGCCCGGCCCCCATCGAGACGCGCATGATGCGCTCCATCGAGCGCGGCGGCGACCCCGACGACCCGGAGTCGCGCCGCGCCGTCATCGCCGCGGGCCTGCCCCTGCGGCGCTACGGCGAGCCGGGGGAGGTGGCGGCGCTGGCGGCCTTCCTGCTGAGCGACGAGGCGTCCTTCGTGACGGGCGCGGCCTATCCCATCGACGGCGGCGCGAAGGCCCGCTGAGCGCGTCACTCCGCGTCGAAGGTGATGCGCCAGATGGCGTCGTTCCCGGAGGCCAGGAGCGTTCCGTCGTCGAGGAAGAGAAGCGCGGTGAACCCAAACGGTGTTGGTTCCGCGTCCACCGCGACGAACGCGAACGAGCCGTCCCCGCTCACCTTGACGATCAGATCATAGTGAGGATCTGCGAGGTAGATGTCGTCATCGGGGCTCACTGCGAGCCCTTCGATAATGTGCAGGAGCTCCCCGCCCCATTGCGCATGCGGCACTTGTAACAGTTGCGTGATTGTGCCGTTCGCGACCTTGCTGACTGTGGTGAGGTTATGGGCGAAGAAGACGTTGTTGTCGTCGTCCACGGCGACGCTTCGGGGATCGCCAGCGCCCACGAACGACGAGACATGCCCGGTCGGGGAGAGTTTGCGGATGAGATTGTTCCAGCCGTCCGCGATGAGCAGGTTCCCGTCGTGGTCGAAGGCAATCGCCCTCGGCTCCCGGAACCGCGCGAGCGTAGCGGGTCCATCGCGGAAGTCGCCACGCTCGCCGCCGAACCGTGTGATCGGCCCGCCGCCCGCGACCGTCGTCACCGTCCCGTCCGGCGCGATACGACGGATGCGGTTCCCCAGCGAGTCAGCCACGTAGATCGAGCCGTCCGTATGTATGGCGACATCCTTGGGGCCCGCGAACTGCGCGGTTGTGGCGGGGCCGTCGAGTACGCCTTCCCCGTTGCTCCCTGCGATCGTCGTCACCATCCCGTCCGGCGCGACGCGGCGGATCGCGTGGTTCCCGAAGTCGGCGACGATGACGTTGCCAGCAGCATCCAGCGCCATTCCCGACGCGCTGTCGAACGATGCCTCTCGCCCGGTGAAGCGCTCGACGGTCGCGGGCAGCCACTTCGCCCGCGCCACCGCCGGAACCCTCGTGTCGCGTTCGTCCGTGACCGGGGCAATCCGGCGGATGATTCCGCTGCCTTCGTCCGCGACCACGAACGCCCCATCGCCCGCTATCGCGATCGCGCCGGGCAGGCTGAACGCCGCCTCGTCGCGGTCGCCGTCGGTATGTCCCTCGGTGCCAGTCCCGGCCACCCCGCGCAGTTCGCCGTCGCGCAGCTCGAGGATCTGGTGGCGTCCCGTGTTCGCGATGTAGATGGCGCCGTCGTCCGCCACCACCAAGCCCGACGGAAAGGAGAGCACCCCACCCGCACCCGCGGGGGCGCCGCTGAAGATCGTCGATACGACGCCTTGGGTGTCGATCTTCCGAATGGCGACAGCGCCCGGGGCAATACCGATGTGGCTATCGATGACGTAGACGTTACCCTCGGCATCGGTATCAATCGCACGCAGGGTACCAAAAATCGCATCAACGACGTAAATCGAATCAAGAGGTCCGTCTTGCTGAGGGTACAAGTCACCCCCAGCGAAAGTGGAGACCCAGCCAATCGACGAGAGGTGTCTGATGTGCTGCCGTGCTTCAGTGATAAACAGCCCGCCGTCCGGCGCGAACGCAATCTTTTGGGGGAAGCTGAACAGCGCCCTCCTCGCCGGACCATCGAGATAGCCTCCCCCTGATTGGTCGTCGGGGTCGAGGCTGGGCCAATAGAAAATGGGGCCGTTGCCGGCAACGGTGCTCACCACCCCGTCCGCGATGCGGCGGATGCGGTGGTTGTAGGTGTCCGCGACGTAGATCGAGCCGTCCGCGGCGATGGCGACATCCATCGGCCCCGCGAACTGTGCGGTAGTGGCGGGGCCGTCGCGCAGGCCCCACTCGTTGCCACCCGCGATCGTCGTCACCGTCCCATCCGGCGCGATGCGGCGGATGGCGTGGTTCCCCGCATCCGCGACGATCACGCTCCCCTCACCGTCGATTGCCAAGCCCAGCCCCCGGCTCCGCCCAGGGATTCCCACTCCCCAAGCCTCGCCGAACAGCGCCTCGTCGGCGAGGCCGTCGGCGTAGCCGTGTTTGCCCGCGCGCCCGGCCAGCGTCGTCACCTGCGGGCGCAGGGCGAGGGTGATGTCGCCGTAGCGGTAGCGCCCGCTCGTGCTGAGGCCGTCGTCCGGCAGCAACGGGAGCGTCTCCAGCCACGAACCATCCGCCGGGCGGGCGGCGATGAAGAAGCGCCACTCTACATCCACGTTCTGCCAGACGCGCACCTCCACCTCCGCCTCCACTTCCCCGTCCGCCTGCGGAAGCGCGAGCGCGATGTCGCCGTAGCGGTAGCTCTCGCTGGGGGTGAGGCCGTCCAGCGGCAGCGGCACCGTGCCCAGCGTGCGCCACGAGCCGCCCGCCGGACGCGCGCTCACGTACAGGTCGCGCTCATCGTCCACGTTCTGCCAGACGCGCACCTCCACGCTGGCCGCCTCCCCGCCGCCCCGCGCCATCGCCGGGCCCGCGACGGCCACGGCCAGCAGCAGGGCCAGCCCCGCGCCGATCAGCATCCGCCCGCGCGCCACGCTCGCCATGGGGACACCATACGCGCGCACGGCCCGCCCGCGCTCACTCCGCGTCGAAGGTGATGCGCCAGATGGCGCCGTGCCCCGATGCCAGGAGCGTTCCTTCATCAAGGGGAAGCACCGCCGTGAACCCGGTCGGGTCGCCTTCGCGCCCGCCAGCGACGAACGCAAGCGAGCCGTCCCGGTCGATCCTGGCGATCCGATCATAGCCGGGGTCCACGACGTAGACGGCGCCATCGGAACCCACGGCGATCCCCTCAATGAAGGACAGGAGCCTCCCGCCCCGCCTTGGGTGTGGGGTCCGCAGCAAAGGAGAGACCGTGCCATCGGGCGCGACCTCGTGGATGGGGTCGAAGCCGCCGGTGACGAAGATGGGCCCGCTTTCGCCCACCGCGATCCCGCGGATGCCGCGGATACCGCTGAGCGTTGAAACAAGCCCCGCTGGCGTAAGCACCCGGAGCAGGTGGTTGCCAACGTCCGCGATGAGCAGGTTCCCGGCGCGGTCGAAGGCGATCGCGCCCGGCCCGTGGAAGCGTGCATCGGCGGCGGGACCGTCGCGGAAGGCGCCCGCATCTCCCGCCCACGGCAACAGCAGGCACCCCCGTATCATCGGCCCGCCCCCCGCGACCGTCGTCACCACCCCGTCCGGTGCGATGCGACGGATGCGGTTGCCCGCCGAGTCGGCGACATAGATGGAGCCGTCCGCGTGCACGGCGACGCCTTTCGGTCCGGCGAATTGCGCGTGCTCGCCCGGTCCATCGCGCACGCCCTCGCCGTTGCCGCCCGCAATCGTCGTGACGACCCCGTCGAGCGTGATGCGGCGGATGGCGTGGTTCCAGCAATCGGCGACGATGACGTTGCCGGAGGCGTCCAGCGCCATTCCCTGAGGTCCGAAAAACTGCGCGGACGCAGCTGGGCCATCCCGGAAACCGTAGACTTCACCCGGACGCCCCGCGAAGCGCTCGACGGTCGCGGGCAACCACTCCGCCCGCGCCACCGCCGGGAATCCGGCGCGGGATCCGTCCCCCGCGGGCGCAATCCGGCGGACGAGCCCATTGCCGTCATCCCCGACCACCAGCGCGCCATCAGCGGCGACCGCGAGCGCGACCGGCAGACTGAACGTCGCCTCGTCGCGGTCGCCGTTCGCGTACCCCTCCTGCCCGGTTCCCGCCACCCCGCGCAGCTTGCCGTCGCGCAGCTCGAGAATCTGGTGGCGGCCCGTGTTCGCGACGTAGATGGCGCCGTCCTCCGTCACCGCCAGGTCTGACGGAATGGAGAGCACGCCGCCCGCGCCAGCGGGGGCGCCGCGGAAGATCGTCGACACGACGCCTTGGGCGTCGATCTTCCGGATGGCGATAGCGGCGCCCGGAGTGGCGCCGCTCAGGTCGTCAATGACGTAGGCGTTGCCCTCGGCGTCCGTGTCAATCGCGCGCAGGACGCCAAACGACGCATCCCTCAGGGCCCCGTCCCGCTGGGCGAGGGCGTTGCCCTCGGCCAACGTGGAAACCCAGCCAATGGAAGAGAGGCGCCTGATGCGGCCTTGCCTCTCAATGATGAGCAATCCGCCGTCTGGCGCGAGCGCAATGCCGAGGGGGAATTCGAGCCGCGCCTTCTCCGCCGGACCATCGCGATGACCTCCCCACGAATCATCATCGCCGACGGGCCAGGTGAAGACGGGTCCGCTTCCGGCGACGGTCACCACCGTCCCATAGGCGATGCGGCGGATGCGGTGGTTGTAGGTGTCCGCGACGTAGATCGAACCGTCCGCGGCGATGGCGATATCCATCGGTCCCGCGAATTGCGCTGCCGTAGCGGGGCCGTCGCGCAGGCCCGGCCCGTTACCGCCCGCGATCGTCGTCACCGTCCCGTCCGGCGCGATGCGGCGGATGGCGTGGTTCCCGGCATCCGCGACGATCACGTTGCCCTCGCCGTCAATGGCCAGGCCCAGCCCCCGTGCGTGCGCGAGCACCGCCTGGGGCGCCTCTCCGAACAGCGCTCCGTCCGCCAGTCCGTCGGCGTAGCCGTGCCTGCCCGCTCGCCCGGCCAGCGTCGTCACCTGCGGGCGCAGGGCGAGCGTGATGTCGCCGTAGCGGTAGCGCCCGCTCGAACTGAGCCCGTCGTCCGGCAACAGCGGGAACCTCCCCGGCCACGAGCCGCCCACCGGACGCGCGGCGATGAAGAAGCGCCAGCCTTGGTCCACGTTCTGCCAGACGCGGATGTCCACCTCCCCCTCCGGCAGCGCGAGCGCGATGTCGCCGTAGCGGTAGCTCCCACTGGCGGTGAGGCCGTCCAGCGTCAGCGGCACCGTGCCCAGCGTGCGCCACGAGCCGCCCGCCGGACGCGCGCTCACGTACAGGTCGCGCTCGTCGTCCACGTTCTGCCAGACGCGCACCTCGACGCTGGCCGTCTCCCCACCGCCGCCCCGCGCCAGCGCCGGGCCCGCGACGGCGATGGCAAGGCCCAGCAGCAGGGCCAGCCCCGCGACGATCAGCATCCGCACGCGCGCCATGGGGAGACTATAGGCATCCGCGCGCCCGATCGTTCCGCCGCGCCCTATCATGCGCGCATGGCCGTCGCCGAGCCGCTCGCGCCCACGCCCCGCTGGCGGCGGGCCGCGCCCTTCGCAGCCGCCGCCCTGCTGCTCGCGCTCGTGGTCGGCGGGGGCATCGCCGCCTTCGGCCTCTCGCGTCCGGCCACCAGCGACGCGCCCGCGCAGCCGCCGCCCTTCGCCGCGCCCCCGCCGGCCAGCCCCGTCACGCGCTTCGACGTGCGCGAGGCGTCCGGCGGGACGCTCACGCTGGCGCCAGCCAGCCACGAGGGCCAGCCGCTCACGGTGGCGCTCGCCCCCGACGCCGCCATCGAGGCGCTCCTGCCGTTTGCCCCCGACGCCATCGCCCCCGGCCACTGGCTGACGGTGCTGGGCGAGCCCGACCCCGTGCGCAACTTCGTCATCCGCCGCATCGTCGCCCTGCGCGAGCCGTCCGCGCCCGCGGCGGACGGGCTGGCGCGCTCCCCCGCGGGCTTCACGGGCGCGGAGCTGGCCGCCGATCCGGCCTGGCGTCCGCTCCTCTGGGGGCCGGTCGTCGCCGTCGCGCCCGACCCCGACGCGGGCGAGGGCGCGGTGGCGGTCACGCTGGCCGCGCCCGACGGCCCCGTGACGCTCCTGCTGCTGCCGGGGGCGCCGCTGTTCGCGGTCGAACCCTGGGCCGCGCCCGTGGCGGAGGGCGACCAGCTGGCCATCCGCGCCCCCGCGGGCGCGGACCCGGCGGACGCGCGCGCCATCCTCGTCGCCCCCCGCGCCGCGCGGTAGGGGCAGGGGCGGGACGCTCAGGCGGGGCGCGTTCCCTTGCCGCCGTGGACGGTGGGCTCGGCGCACCACTGCTCGCGCAGGACGGCCAGCGGTTCGAGCACGGTCTCCGGCAGGCCGAGCAGGTCGATGAGGACCGCGCGGTCGAGCGCCCGTCGCGTCTCGTCGCGCCAGGCCTCGTTCGCGGGCAGGAAGTCGCGCTCCGCGAAGTCGTCGAAGATGGCCTGCGCCCGCGCCAGTTGCGCGGTGCCGAGCTGGCGCACGTCGAGCGTGAGCAGCGAGGGCAGGCGGGAGATGGAGATTCGGCTCCTTCCCTGATGCTGCCGGGTGCCGTGCCACCAGAAGGAGATCAGCCCAAGGGTCGTATTCGACCAGAGCGCGACCGCTTCCTCCGCTTCCAATTGGTGGAGACGGAAATTCGGCCATTCCCCACCCAAAGCCGGTTCCCGGGTCAGACAGGCCGCCAGACTCTGCGAATTGACGCGGAAATTGAGACTGAAGTGAAGGCGCGTTGCCGACTCCCAGATTTCAGCGGCTTTTTCAGCGCGTCCCCGCCGGACGCGCGCCTCCCGGTCGGGATCCACAAAGAGACGGCGCTCCTTCTCCGCGCTATGACTCCACAGCGCCGGGTAGGTGGGGCGCGCGCTGCGCCGGGGGACAATGTCGAACGGCGCGCGCGCCCCGCTGATCTGCATTCCGTGCTCGCCTCGCTGCCCCAGATCGGCGAGCATCGTCATGTTCATCGGGATATCGTTTCGCATTCGCGGAAGGGAAAGGGAGTTTTCGGCCAGCGAAAGCATCGCATGGGGAATCGACGGTTCGCGCAGCGAAACGCAACCGCCCGTGTCAGGGGGAGCGTAGATGACGCAACCAGCTTCGGTATCGCCGATGGCCACGAATTCCCCGCGATCATTCACGGTATGCAGAATTTTCTGAGCCGTCTGCACCGCATCCGCGAGACTTGCGGGTCGTCCATCAAGATTGACGTACATCGAAATGGCATCGCTTTCTGGCTGGGATTTCGTTGCGATGATCAGCAATTCTCCCATCTTCGTGCTCGCGGAGAAAGAACGATTGATGTCCGTGTCCTGTGCAATCGTGATGAACGCAACGTCCCGATAATTCTTGAAGATCAAGTCGCGAGCGCTGGCCCAGGATTTTCCGGAGGCCATGGTGAGGGGAAGAACCAGCGCCAGCACTCCCCCCTGCTTCAATTTGGCGTGGGCGAGATCGATGAAATTCGATGCGAGTCCAGCGTATCCATGTCCGGCGGGAGCATCCAGATTGCGCCGGATACGCGCCAGCTCCTCGGCCATGATGCGCTGCTCCTCGGCTTCCGTGCTGAAACCGGCGAACGAGGACACCGGTATTCCTTCTTCCACGCCTTCGTGCCCGAGCGGGCGCGTGAATGGCGGGTTCATGATCACGAGGTCCGCGCTGCCGTGCGGGAGCCGGATAATGTCCCCGATGTCCCGCGCGAAAATCGCGTTCACCGCCGCCTCTCCATATCCATGAAGGATGTGCTCGCCCGTGCCGAAGAGCGAGGGCTGCTCGTCGCTGGCGATGAGGTCGAGCGAGCCGATGAACACGCCCTTCGCCTCATCGTTTTCATCGCGCTGGTTTCCGTACGGCATGGTGTGAATGCGGGTGCGGGCGAAGGTGACGGTCGGGTGGGCGCTGGAGAGCATGGAGGCCGTGAGGTGGGTGGCGGCGGGCATGATGTCCGCGCCGACGAGCGCCTGCTCGATCATCTCGCGGTGGATGGCCTCGTCGTCGCCGCCCGCCCGCCGGTGACGCGACGCGACGGCGCGATAGGCGGCGCTGAGGAGCGCGCCCGTGCCGCAGGCCAGGTCGGCGATGCGGAGCGCCTTCACCGCGTCCGGGTTCCCCCAGTCGACGTCGAGCCGCGCGACGGCCAGCTCGGCGAGCAGCGCGGCGGACGCGGGGCGCGTGTAGAAGGTGGCGAGGAACTTCCGGTCGGCGATCAGCTCGCCGAACATCTGCCCCGCGAGGTCGTGCACCGTCGTCATGCCGAGGCCGTCGAGGTCGCGCGCGACGCGGGCGAGGCGGTTCAGCGCGGCCCGCGCCGTGTGGTCCGGCAGCGGCAGCAGGATCTTGGCGGCGGTGCTGAAGATGGGCCAGTAGTTGACCTCCCGCATGATACGGTCCCACGCATCGAGCACGCGGCCCTTGTCGGGCGCGCCGTCCAGGGCGTGCAGATCGTCGATGGGGGGAACGCCGTAGGTGCTCGCGATGGCCGTGTGGAAGGTGAGCGCGTTGGCCACGATCGCCATGGCCATGCGCGAGGTCTGCTCGCCGTCCTCCTGATGCAGGGCGGCGGCGATTTTGTTGAGTGCGTCGGGGTGTCGCGGGGCGAGCTCCGCGCGCAGACGCCCGGCGGCTTGCCGGACGCCCTCCTCGAGGGTGCGGATGCCTTCACGAATGCGCCGTTCCGAAATCGCGCTCTGCTCGATGAATCCGGCGAGCGCGTCGATGCCGCCGCTGAGCCAGCCCCGTTCGGGCCAGCGCACGGCCGTCTCCGGCGTCTCCCCCGAAAGGCGGCAGTAACGGAACTCCGCCTCCGCGATCAGGCCGGCGAGCTGTCCCTGCGGGGCCCGGGCCAGCTCCGAAGGCACGACCACGGCGATGGTCTGCTCGACCGGCTCGCCCGTCGCCCCCAGCACCGAGCCCACGCGGCTGCGGGCGTCTTGCTCGACGGTGGCGGCGGGCGCGTATTCGGTTTCGACGATGAGGGGGATGCCGCCCGGATGCGGGATCACGATGTCGGGGCGCTTGCCCGCGGCCTTCCACAGGACGCCGGTGCGCTCGCCGCCGATGGCCTCGCCCCAGCGCGGATGCTTCCCCCGCAACGCCTCCGCGAGCGCGTAGTTGAACGCGGGCTCGACCGTGCCGGGCACGGGGCCAGTATAGCGCCCTCACGCCCTGCCACGCGCCGCGCGCCCGTCACTCCATGCGCAGGGCGGCGGCCTCGGAGCCGCGCGTGAGGGCGCGCGCCGCCGCCGCCAGCGCCAGCGCCAGCACCACCGCCACCGCGCCCGCCCCAGCCGCCACGAAGCCCCACTCCGTCTGCAGCGTGAAGCCCGGCTCCACGGGCAGGCCCTGCTCCGTCACGTCGAGGAAGGCCATCATGCGGCGCCCGACGACCAGCCCGGCGGCGGCGCCGGCGAGCGCGCCCACGGCGCCCACGGCGGCGTACTCCAGGGCCAGCGCGGCCAGCGCCTGCCGCCGCGTGAGGCCGATGGCGGCGAGCACGGCGAATTCCACGCGCCGCCGCCGCACCACCGTCCACAGGGAGACGAGCAGGGCGGCGGCCACGAGCGCCAGCGCGGCGGCGAAGGAGACGGCCAGCACGCCCGCGCCGCTGGCCGCGATGAGGGGATTCGATTCCGCCGCCGCCAGCGCCTCCGCGCGGTCCGTCACGCGGCGCAGGCCCCAGCCGTCGAGCGCCGCCAGCAGGGGCGCGCGGGGGGCGTCGGGGGCGAGGTCCAGCCACAGCTCGTTGGCGCGCGCGAGGTCGCCCGGCGCGGTCTCCACCATGGCCGCCCAGCGCAGTAGCCCGTCGCGGTCGAGCAGCAGCGAGGGGCCTTCCAGCGCGGGCAGCGTGGGGAAGCGCTCGTAGCGCCCGCGCACGACCGCGGGCACGACGATGCCGTCCAGTTCGACGCGCGTCTCGTCGCCCACGGCGAGGCCGTTGGCGGCGAGGAAGGCGTCGCTGGCGAGCGCGGGCAGGGGCGCGCCGCGTCCCGCCGGGAAGAGGCCGCGGCGCTCGCCCGTGGTGCCGCGGCGGAAGGACAGGCGCGCGCCGCGTTCGCCTGAGCGCGCGGCCTCGCGGTCCAGCCGCAGCTCGTCGGGGAAGGGGTCCGCGCCGGGGATGGCGCGCCAGCGCGCGACGCCCTCGAACTCGTCCAGCGGCGTGCGCGCGCCCGCGGCGTCCAGCGCCGCCAGGTCGTCGAGGAAGAGGGGCGCGTCGTCCGCGTTGAACTGGTTGGGCGGCTCCGTGAGGATGAGGCCGACGACCGCCACCGGCTCGACGAAGGGGCGGAAGCCGCGGCTTTCGACCGCCGCCCGCAGCTCGCGCCAGCCGGTGAAGTCGAGCTTGCCGAACTCAGCCAGGTCGTGCCGCCCGGCGGCGTCGCGCAGCCGCGCCCAGAGCGTCACCGTGGGGCGCGTGCGTTCGGGGTTGACCCACACGGAGAGTTCGCGCGAGCCCGCGGGCACGGGCAGGGCGGCCACCGCGTCGCCCGCGTCGAGGCGGTCGAGCAGGGCGTCCAGCGGCTCGTCGGCGAAGTCGTCGCGCCACCAGAGGAGGTCGCCTGCGGCGCGCGGCGCGGCCAGCACGGAGACGGCCGGGCCGCGCGACGCGGGCGTGGCCGTTTCGCCCTCGAGGCGCAGCACGGCGGCGGCCCCCTCGACGCCCGCCAGTTCGCGCGCGCCGGATTCGAGGTCGGCGGGATCGGCGGGCAGGTCGACGGCCCCGCCGGTGGCCTCGGCGCGCAGCTCGACGCCCGCCGCGAAGCGCGCGCGGTCGGCCTGCGAGCGCTCCGCCGTGGCCGCGTAGCTGGCGGCGAAGATGCCCGTGGCCACCGTCATCATGAGCAGCAGGCCCAGCTGCGTGGGGGGGCCGGGGCGGCGCGCCAGCTGCCACAGGCCCATGGCCAGCGAGGCCCCCGCCAGCCGCTCCGCCGCGCGCGCCGCCAGCCGCGGCAGGATGGGCAGCACGCGCGCCAGCACCGCCGCCGCCGCCGCGATGACGATGGCGGGCGTGGCCAGCAGCAGGGGATCGCTGGACACCCCGCCCGTGGCCGAGGGCGTGAACACCGAATCGCGCTCGTTCAGCTCCCAGAGGGCGAGCAGGGCCAGCCCCGCGAGGGCGGCGTCGAGGTAGTAGCGCTGGAAGATGCCGGGCGCGGGACGGACCAGCGCGCGCCGTCCGCCTTGCGGTTCGCGCCGCGCCGCCAGCCACGCGGGCACGGCCAGCGCCGCCGCCGCCAGCAGCGCCCCCGCCGCCGCCAGGGGGAAGGCCAGCGGCTCGAACGTGACGGGCAGGGGCGCGCCGCCGGAGACGTCGCTGAAGAGGGGCGTGAGGCCGAGCAGGGCGGTGACGCCCCCCGCGAGGAAGGGCGCGGCCAGCACGGCGGGGGCGGCCAGCGCCAGCCCCTCCAGCGCGTGCAGGGCCGTCACCTGGCCCACGCTCGCGCCGCGCCCGCGCAGCAGCGCGATCTCCTCCGCGCGGCGCTCCACCGCCGCCGCCGAGACGAGCGCCACGTAGAAGAGGGCGATGGCCGCGATCTGGGCCAGCAGGATGACCAGCGGCGCGCGCTGGAACCCGGCGCTCCGCCCGAAGGCGTCCAGCGCCACCGTCAGCGGGCTCACGGCGTAGCCGTCCAGCGCCCGCAGCTCGCGGTTGAGGGCGAGGATGTCGTCCCGCGCGCGCTCGTAGTTGCCCTGATCCAGCCGGTCCACGTCGGCGAAGGCGTGCCAGCGCAGGTCGAGCCGCTGCCCGGGCCAGCGTTCCGCCAGCCCGCCGAGCAGGGCGTCGGAATGGGCCAGCAGGGGGACCACCAGCCCCGAATCGACCAGCGGCGGCGCGGGCGAGACGTAGCGCGCGGCGGCCGCCGCCCAGAAGGGGTCGTCGGCGTCCTCCACGGCCACGAGGCCCGCCAGCCGCGCGGGGATGGGATGGCGCGCCACCGCCGTCAGCCGGCAGGGGGGCTGCGGCTCCAGCCCCTGCGGGATGATGCGGTCGCAGGTGTCCAGCTCCTCGATGAGCAGGAATTCGTCGCCCGGCCCGAGGCGCGCCACCGCCGCCGCGCGCTCGCCCATGACCACCTCCAGCCGCCCGTCGGCCAGGTCGGGGGCGGGCAGGCGGCCCTCGGTCACGCGCACGCGGCGCTCGAATCCCTCGAGCGCGTGCAGCCTTCCGAGGGTGGAGCCCGCGCGCCGCTCGTCGCCCGTGCGCCCGATGGTGAGGCGCGACGATTCCAGCACGAGCGCGCGCTCCCCCTCGAACCAGCCGAGGCGCTCGTCGAGGCGGCGCGCCACGGCCTCGCGCAGGGCCACGCCGTCGGGCGTTCCCAGCTGCACGGCCCCCACGCCCGCGCGGACGACGGGGTCGCCGCGCAGCTCCTCGCGCACCGTGAACTTGAGGCCGAGGTCGGCCATGGCGCGCGCGTAGATGGGGGCGGCGGCCAGCAGCGTGGAGGCCGCCAGCACGCCCAGCATGAGCACGGCCAGCATGGGCCAGCTGGCCGCGCCGTGCCAGGGAAGGAGCCGCCAGAGGTTCGCGAGGCCGCCCACGGGGCCGCAGCTTACGAGCCGTGCGCCCGCTCCGCTCGCCGCCCGCGCCCGCGGGGGCGTACCGTACGGGCGGCATGGCGCGCCTCTTGCCCCTGCTCCGCATCGCCGCCCGCCGCGGGCTGGCCAGCTGGCGGCTGCTGGCCACGGTGGCCTTCGGCGCGATCCTCGCCGCCGCCCTCATGTCCAGCGTCGTCCTCTATTCCGACGCCGTGCGCGACCTCGGCCTCAGCTTCACGCTGCGCCAGCGGGCGGCGCTCGACCTCGACCTGCGCGTGGTGGCCAACAGCCAGCCGGGCGAGCCCACGCTGCACGCCCAGCGGCGCGAGACCACCGTCTCCCTGCTGCGCCGCCACGCGGGGCCGCTGATCGAGGGCATGGGCTTCTTCGGGCGCTCCTCCACCTTCTTCCTGACGCCGCCGGGCCAGCCCGTGCGCGACGACGACGAGCTGCGCCCGCGCGCCCACTTCCTCTTCTTCTCCGATTTCGCCGAGCGCGTGACCTTGGTGGAGGGCGCGGCCCCCGAACTCCCGCCCCCGTACCGCGCGGGCGAGGGCGCGCCCCGCCTCGAGGCGTGGATGGGCGCGGAGGCCGCCCGCGGGCTGGGCGCGCGCCCCGGCGACGTCTTCGAGCTGCACCCCTTCTGGCGCGACGACGCCGAACCCGTGACGGTCGAAATCGCGGGCCTCGTGGAGCCGAACGACGCGGAGGAGCGCGCCTGGTTCGGCAACGCCGGGCGGCTGACGGTGGCGAACACGCGCTGGCCCACGTGGCCGCTGGTCATCAACGAGCGCGCCTTCGTCGAAACCATCGCGCCCTACCTGCCCTCCATCGACGGCTCCTTCCAGACCATCGCCTTCATCGACCGCGAGCGCGTGAACAGCCGCAACGCGGAGGGCGTGGAGGGCTCCCTGCGCGCGCTGGAACGGGCGGTGGCCGCGCGGCTGGAGCTGAGCGTGGTGGAATCGAGCCTGGCGGACACCATCGCGGACTACCGCGACAAGCTGTTCTTCACGCGCCTGCCCCTGTTCGCGCTCATGCTGCTCATCGCCGGCATCGCCCTCTACTACCTCGTGCTGGTGTCGACCATGCTGGTGGAGCGGCGGGCGGGCGAGATCGCGCTGCTGAAGAGCCGCGGCGCCAGCTCCCGCCAGGTGCTCGCCATCTCCCTCATCGAGGGGCTGGCGCTGGCGATGCTGGCCACGGGCCTGGGCCCCCCGCTGGCGGCCATCGCCATCCGCCTGCTCGGCCCCACGCCCCCCTTCAGCGCGCTCAGCCAGGGCGAGCTGCTGCGCGTCTCCCTCACGGCGGAGGCCTTCGGCATGGCCCTGCTGGGGGCGGTGCTGGCGCTGGCGGCGCTGCTCTGGCCCGCCTGGCGCGCCTCCCGGTCCACGGTGGTGCACCACAAGCAGGGGCTGGCGCGGCCCGCGCGGCAGCCGCTTTTCCTGCGCTACTACCTCGACCTCGCGCTGGTGGGGGCGGGGGCCTTCCTCTTCTACCAGCTGCGCCAGCGCGGCTCGCTCGTCACGGAGCGGCTGTTCGGCGACCTCTCCGCCGATCCCCTGCTGCTGGTCTCGCCCGCCCTCTTCATGCTCATGATCGCGCTCCTCTTCCTGCGCCTCTTCCCGCTGCTGCTGCGGGCGGCGTCGTGGGCGCTGCGCGGGCTGGGCGGGGCCACGGTGGCGCTGGGCCTGTGGCGCATGGCGCGCAGCCCCCTCCACCACAGCCGCCTCATCCTGCTGCTGTTGCTGGCCACCTCCGTGGGCATGTTCGCGGCGGGCTTCCGCGCCACGCTCGACCGCAGCTTCGCCGACCGCGCCGCCTACGAGGCCGGGGCGGCGGGGCGCATCGCGGGCGTGCGCGAACCGGCGGGCGCCTCGCCGGATGAACTGACGGCGGCCATCGAGGCCATCGACGGGCTGGACGGGGCCGTGGCCGCGACGCGCCTCGACGCCGCCTGGGCGCCCGAGGCGCGCCGCTCCGTGCCCGCCGAGCTGCTGGGCGCGGGCGACGGCTTCGCGGACGCCGCCTTCTGGCGCGGCGACTTCGGCGGCGACCTGCCGGAGCTGCTGGCGCGCCTGCGCCCCGACGCGGCGGAACCGCCCGCCGTGGCCGCCGCCCTGCCCGCGGGGACGCGCGCGCTGGGCGTCTGGGCGCGCGTCTCCCTGCCCCCCGAGGCCGCCCGCCCGGGGCTGCGTCTGCGCGACGGCGGGGGGCTGCTCTACGAGTACGTCTTCCCGCCCGTGGCAGCCGCGGAGGAGGCGGACGGCTGGCGGCTCTACGTGGTCGACCTGGCGCGGCCCGCGTCCCCGCGCGACCGCCCCCCCGACCTCGCCGGGACGCTGGAGCTGGAGTCCGTCTTCCTCGGCGTGCGCCGCTTCGCCGCCGCGCCGGGTCGCGCCACGGCCCTGCTCGACGAGGTGCTCGCCTGGCCCGCGGGCGCGGCGCGCGAGGACGCCGTGACCGTCGAATCCTTCGACTCGCTGGACCGCTACGAGTCCATCACGGGGGCGTCCGGCGCGGCGGAGACGGCCATCGCGCGCGCGACCGTGGAGCGCGACGGCGGCGGCCACGCGGCGCGCATCGCCTTCACCTACGACGGCTTCACGGCGGGGGCGGTGGGCCTGCGCCTGCGCCGTCCGGCGGAACCGCTGCCCGTGCTGGCCAGCCGCTCCTTCCTCGAGGCCACGGGGCTGGGCGAGGGCGACGCCTTCCCCCTGCGCGTCAACCGGCAGGTGATCGCGGGGCGCGTGGCGGGCTCGTTCTCCCTCTTCCCGGGCTTCTGGCCGGGCCCGCGCGAGCACCTGCTGGTGGCCGACCTGGAGGCCCTGCGCGAGTCCGCCCGCGGCATCCCCCGCCAGGCCGGGGGCGTCACCGCCAACGAGGTCTGGCTGGCGCGCGTGGAGGGCGCGCCCCTCGGCGTGGAGTGGCTGGCCGAACGGGGCGTGCGCGCGCGCGCCGTGTGGGACCGCGCCGCCATTCTCGCGCGCGAATCGAGCGACCCGCTGGTGGCCGCCAGCTGGGAGGGCATCCTCTTCCTCTCCTTCGGGGCGGTGCTGCTGCTCACGGCCCTGGGCTTCGCCGTGTTCTCCTGGCTGGCGGCGCAGACGCGCTCGCTGGAGTTCGCCATCCTGCGCACGATGGGCTTTTCCGGGCGGCAGGTGGCGGGCCTCGTGGCCTTCGAGCAGCTGTTCGTGATCGTGGCCGGCATGGCCGCCGGGGCCGCCCTCGGCTTCCCCCTCGGCCGGCTCATGATCGGCGCGCTGGCCCTCACCGAGGACGGCGCCGACGTGGTTCCCCCCCTGCTCTCGCAGGTAAGCTGGGAAGCCGTGCTCACCGTCTACGGCCTGCTGGCCCTCGCCCTCGCCCTCACCGCCGCCGCCCTCGCGCGCCTCTACGCGCGCCTCGCCCTGCACCGCGCCCTGCGCATCGGCGAGGTCTAGCCCGATGACGAACGAACGCGCCGCCGCGGATGCCCCCTACGTCCTCTGCGAGGACCTCTTCAAGATTCACAAGAGCGACGAGCTGGAGGTGGTGGCCCTGCGCGGGCTGGACCTGAAGGTGCGCCCGGGCGAGCTGATGGCCATCGTGGGGGCCTCCGGCTCGGGCAAGAGCACGCTGCTCAACATCCTCGCCGGGCTGGACCAGCCCAGCGCCGGGCGCGCCTTCGTGGGCGGGCGCGACCTGCTCACCATGACCGAGGGCGAGCTGGTGCGCTACCGCCGCTCCGCCGTGGGCTTCATCTGGCAGCAGACGGGCCGCAACCTCGTGCCCTACCTGAGCGCCGCCCGCAACGTGGAGCTGCCCCTCATGCTGGAGGGCGTGGAGGCCGCCGCCGCGCGCGACCGCGCCCGCGAGCTGCTCGACGCCGTCAACCTGTCGCACCGCCGCGACCACCTGCCCGAACAGCTTTCGGGCGGCGAGCAGCAGCGCGTCTCCATCGCCGTGGCGCTGGCCAACCGCCCGCCCCTGCTGCTGGCCGACGAGCCCACGGGCGAACTCGACGCCATCGCCGCCGACGGCGTCTACGAGGCCCTCGGCGAGCTCAACGCGCGCCAGGGCGTGACCGTCGTCATCGTCACGCACGACCCCGAAATCGCCTCCCGCGTGGACCGCGTGGTGGCCATCCGCGACGGGCGCACGAGCATGGAGATCTTCCGCCGCGCCGAACGCAGCGGCGGCGTCACGCGCGTCGTGCACGACGAATACGTGCTGGTCGATTCGGCGGGGCGGCTGCAGGTGCCGCGCGAATTCCTCGACCGCCTCAGCATCGGCGAGCGCGCCCGCCTCTTCCTCGGCGAGGGCCGCCTCGAGGTGCTGCCCGACTCCGTGCGCCGCGTCCCGCCGGAGGAGCGCCCGTGAGCGGCGCCGCCGTCGAGCTGCGCGGCGTCTCCCGCCGCTTCCGCCTCGGCGCGGAGGAGGTGTGGGCCGTGCGCGACGTGAGCCTGTCGCTCGCCCCCGGCGAATTCCTGGCCCTCATCGGGCGCTCCGGCTCCGGCAAGACCACGCTGCTCAACACCATCGCCGGGCTGGACCGCCCCACCGCCGGCGAGGTGGTCATCGACGGCGAGCGCGTGGACGCCATGAACGAGGCGGCCCTCGTGCGCCTGCGCCGCCGCAAGCTGGGCTTCGTCTTCCAGTCCTTCGGCCTGCTGCCCCTGCTCTCCGCGCGGGAGAACGTGGAGCTGCCCCTGCGCATCGCGGGCGTGCGGCGGGGGCGCTCCGACCGCGCCCGCGACGCGCTCGCGCTGGTGGGCCTCGAACGCCGCGCCCATCACCGCCCCTACGAGCTTTCCGGCGGCGAACAGCAGCGCGTGGCCATCGCCCGCGCGCTGGTCACGGAGCCCGCCCTGCTGCTGGCCGACGAGCCCACGGGCGAGCTCGATTCGGCCACCGCCACCGCCGTCTTCACGCTCATCCGCGACGTCTGCCGCGAGCGCGGCGTCTCCATCATCGCCTGCACGCACGACCGCCTCGTCATGGAGCTGGCCGGGCGCGTGGAGGAGCTGGAGGACGGGCGGCTGGCGACGGGCCGCGGCGGGGGCGTGTGGGGGCGCGTGCAGTCGCGCGAGCGCAGCCCCTTCGCCGCCCCCGAGGGCGCGGACCCCGAAAGCCGCTCGCTGCCCTCCCTCATCGGCGCGGACCCGACCGCCTTCGGCCCGCGCCCCGAGCCGGAGGCGCCGCCCGCCGCGCCGGCCCCCGCCCCCGACCTCCCCGACGAGCGCTGGTCCCGCCCGCGGTAGCGCGGCTACTCCGCCGCCGGGACCACGCCCAGAAGGCGGTAGTACGCTGGCGCGCCGGGCCGTTCGTAGTCGGGAGCGGAACCATTCGCAACCGGCAAGCCCGAGAGCGGGTGAAAGCGCCGCGTCGACAGGTCGATCAACACGATCGCGCCCGACACGTTCGATACGATCAGGTTCACGCCGAGCGCGTCGGATATGGCGCGCGCGGGGTCCACGGTCGTTAGGTCCGGAGCGGGCACGCGATCACCGCCCGCCGCCAGGTAGACATCGCCGAAGCGCCAGACTGGACGGTGGTCCTCGCTCCATCCCGCGAAGAGGCCCTGCCTGTCGGCGAATCCCGCCGGGGCGGTGGGAACCGCCAGTTCCTTCCCCGACATGAACCACCGCACCAGCATCCGATGATCGGGGGCTGGCCACTCCAGGAGCACGACGTCGTCCGCCGTCACCCGCAGCAAACTGGAGCCCGGCGTCACCTCCCCGGCGTTCGTCCATGTGCCGCCGCCGTCGTCCGACGTCCAGAGGCGCTGTTCCGCATCTTCGCTCGGCCAGCCATCCCCCTGCCCGCAGAATCCATTGACGCACGCCAGGGCCGCCCATCTCTCGCCGCTCTCGCTCATGGCGAAGGCGAAAACGTCGTCATCGCGCTCGTCGAAGAAAGCCAGCAGTCGCTCCTCGCGCAGCGCCCCTGCCTCCTCGTCGAAGACGGCGCGACGAACATCCCCGACGCTGAAGAAGCCGCAAGCATGGCAGGAAACCGCCGCATAGATGAGCGCATACCCTGTCGGGAGGCGGCGCGGCCCGGCGCGCTCCAGCCCCTTGAAGTCCCGGTCCCAATCGGGCGGCGGGAGCGCCAGCGTGACCGGGGACGGCGCGGGCGCGCCTGCGGTCGCGGCCCCCGACGGCGCGCCAGCCTCCGCCGCCGGGCGCGCGAACAGGAAGTGGTAGCGCGGCCCCACCGAGGCCGGCCCTTCGTCCATGGGCAGGGAAAGCCCCCTGATCGGATGCACGCGCAGCGTCGCCAGATCGATCAGCTCGACCTCCGTGGCGGGCGGCTCGTTGGGGTCTTCCTCCACCGGCGACCGATCAACCCCCCGCACGATCAGATTCTCCGCCACGAAGCTCATGCCCCATTGGTCGGAATATGGCAGCCCGTAGACGCCCCGGAGCGCCCCTCGCGCGTCGGCGACGGCGAGCAGCGCGGGCCCCCCGCGCCAGCCTTGCCAGGCGACCGTGCCATCGGGGTGAACGTCAACGCCGTACCACTGCAAACCACCGAGCGCCGGTGGTGGCGCCAAGTCGGGCAATCCGTCTTTCCAACCCCGTATCGGGTACCGGGCACGAGCGGAGTCGTCATCCTCGATAGTGAATTCCTCACCCGAACCAAGCCACCGCAGGCGCCACTTCCACGAGGTCGAGGGCGTCACGCCCAGGGACGCGAGCGGCGCCAGGAAGTCCGCCCATTCCTCATCGTCCAGGTAGTCCCACCAGCTGCGGTCGTACCACTCGTTCAGCTCCTTGACGAGTACGTCGTCCGCCGTCACCTCCAGGATGAAGGAGCCGGGGAGGGCCACGCCCGCCTCCTCCCACGATCCCCCACCGTCGCGCGAGAACCAGAAATGCATCTCGGCATCCGGTTCCGACTCCCCCAGAGGCCACGCACAGGCACCGGTACCACAGACAGCGACCGCCATCTCCCGCCCGCTGCGGCTCACCGCGAAGCTTTCGGGCAGCAGGCCTTGGGGCCACTCCTCGTCGAAGGAGGCCAGCGCGCGATCCGCGCGAAACGCGCCCGCCTCCGCATCGAACACGACCCGCAGAAAGTCGACGTGCCTGGCGCCGCACTGCCAGCAGGGGTAGCGCCCGAAGAACAGCGCCAGCCCGGCGGGCAGGTCGCGCGGCTCCCCCGTCGTCAGCGGCAGGTAGTCGATGGCGGGCGGAGTGGGCGAAGGCGTGGGGGGCGCGGTAGGCGTCGCTGTGGGCGTCGCGGATGGCGTGGGGGTTGGCGTCGGCGTTGGCGCCACCGTCGGCGTGGCCGTGGGCGGCGGCGTGGCCACGGGAGAGCGCACGGGCGTCGCGCTCGGCGTGGCCGCCACCGTCGGGGTGGCCGTCGGCGTGGGCGCGGGCGCGGACGGCTCGCCCCCGCACGCCGCCAGCAGCACCGCAACCAGCACGGTCATGCCACTCCACCGCGAAATCGCGCCCATCCGTCCAGCCTACGCCCCGGCAAGCCTCGCCCGCGCCACTCTCTCCTCAGCGTGGCGCGAAGCGACGCGCGCTCTCCTCGCCCCTCAGCCGCGCGGCAGCGCGGCGCTCTCCTCAGGTACACTGGCGGCATGCCCGTCTTCCCCTCCGTCGAATGGTTCCAGGAGGCCGCCGACCGCCTCAACCGCTCCGACAGCTTCGCCCGCCTCGGCAGCTGCGACGCCGTCATGGGCGTGCGCGTGGGCGAGCGCCGCTTCACCGTCACCTTCGCGGCCTTCGCCGTGACCGCCGTGGCCGAGGAGGCGGGCGATCCCGATTTCACGCTCGCGCAGCCGCCCGCCGCCTGGCGCGCCATGCTGGAGAACATCCGCGCCAACGGCCGCGCGGAGGCGCTGTACACGCTCAACTCGCTGGACCTGCGCGGCGAGGAGGAGTTCGCCACGGGCGAGGACTACACGCGCCGCGACCTCTTCTACCGCTACAATCAGACCTTCCAGGACTACTTCGACACGAGCGCGCACATGGAGACCACGTTCGCGCCCTGACGCCCGCGGGGTCAGGGCGCGCCGCCGCCCGCCACGATCAGCGGGTGCAGCGCCGCCATGGCGCGCGCCAGCTCCGCCGACACCTCGCCCGCCAGCTCCGGCGTGAGCCGCGCGAAGGGGAAGGTGCGGTGCAGCCGCCGCCACGAGGCCGTCCACTCCTCCAGCTCCCAGGCCGGGCCCAGCTCGCCCAGCAGGTCGGCGGCGTGCGCGGCCAGCAGCTCCGCCCAGGCGGCGTTGGCGTCCGGCGGCCCCTCGAAGTGCAGGCCCGCCTCCACCACGCCCTGCTTCATGCGCGGCTGCAGCTCGAAATGCGTGCGCGCGTCGCCGAAATGCAGCTGCAGCATGGTCCAGCGCACGCGGCGTTCGGGCGGGGGCAGCCCCGGCGGCAGCGCGGCCAGGATGCGGTCCTCGCAGAGGGAGGTGAACTCGCGCGCCTTCAGGCTGCCGTCGCGGTAGGGCACGGGCGCATGGTAGCGGAGCGGCGCGATGTCATGGCACAGTCCTCACCGTCGCCGCAATCTTGTCGAACACCGTTTCCAGACCAGCTGGAGACGCAGGATCGCCAGCCCCTGATGCGCCATGACGACTGCTTCGATAGACCGATCCTCTCAATGACTCCTGACCGCTTTGTGCGTGGAAACACACTTGCCTTGTCTCGGTAACATCGGACAAACAGTAGTGGAATCCACCACCAGCGACGATGCGGACATATCTCTGTACGCGCGGACCATCCGCCGGAATATCAACGATCAGGTCTCCATGGAGTTCGTAGGTTCCCGCAGCCAGCGCTCCCTGTGGGGCTGTCGCCACCGGGCACCAGCCGAGGCCGCGCGCCGTCATGAGCGTGGCGAGGTCGTTCGCCTCCGCCAGCCGCAGCCGCTCGTCGATGCAGCCCGTGAACGAGTTGCCCGCGAGGTGGAGCGTGGCCAGCGTGGGCGGCATATCCCGCAGCCCCGCCGGTAGATCCCCGCTCAGCGTGTTGCCGGACAGGTCGAGCGCCGTGAGTGCCGTCAGGCCGACCAGCTGCGTCGGGATGCTCCCCGTCAGCCGATTGTCCGACAGGTCCAGCCCCGTCACACGCTTCGGCGTTCCGCCCAGCGTCACGCCCCGCCAGTGGCGCAGCACGGTACCCGCCGACCAGCCGGAGACGCCCAGCGCGGACTTGATGGCCAGCAGCGCGTCGCAGTCGGCGGCCAGCCCCGGATTGGACTCGCGCGGGACGCCCAGCGTGCGGGCCGTGCAGGTGAGCGGGTTGGCGTCCCCGCGCTGCGTCAGACCGAGCGTCACGGCCAGCGCCACCACCGCCACGCACGCCGCCGCCAGCACTCCCAAGCGCGCGCGCTTCTCCCGCATCCATGCGGCCATGTCGCGTCCCCTCACGGGAGAGTGTGCGCCGCCACACAGGGGATGCCAACCCATTCATGGCGCACTCCGGGCGGACGCCACGATCTGATCAAACACTTCCTCAAGTCCGGATACCGGAGTCGGGGTATCAGCCGTGCCGGATGCACCAGACCCGGCTACAGATTGGGATTCACGCAAGCTTGGAGGGATTCGTCCACGCGACCATTCCTCGCCAGTGCGCCCATCGATACACACTCTTTCTCGCCTGCTCATGTCCGCCAGGCAAAACGCCTCCCCTCCACCATCGCTGGTCACCCCAATAACGTATTGTACCTGCGGTCCTGTTGATGGAATATCGATGATTGTGCCTCCGTGAACTTGGTACGTTGCTGCGGCGGTAAGTGCCGACCCAACTGGCATCGCCGCCACCGGGCACCAGCCGAGGCCGCGCGCCGTCATGAGCGTCGCGAGGTCGTTCGTCTCCGCCAGCCGCAGCCGCTCGTCGATGCAGCCCGTGAACGAGTTGCCCGACAGGCGGAGCGTGGCCAGCGTGGGCGGCATATCCCGCAGCCACGCTGGCAGATCCCCGCTCAGCATGTTGCCCGACAGATCGAGGGCCGTGAGCGCCGCGAGGCCGCCCAGCTGCGTCGGGATGCTTCCCGTCAGCCGGTTGTCCGACAGGTCCAGCCCCGTCACGCGCTCCGGCGTTCCGCCCAGCGTCACGCCCCACCAATGGCGCAGCGCGACGCCCGCCGACCAGCCGGAGACGCTCAGCGCGGACTTGATGGCCAGCAGCGCGTCGCAATCCGCCGCCAGCTCCGGGTTGGACTCGCGCGGGACGCCCAGCGTGCGGGCCGTGCAAGTGGTCGCGTCGGGAGCGGGCTGGGCTTCGTGCCACACTCTCCATGGCGCTGGCCTTGCTGATGCCACAAGCGCGTCGAACGCCGCATCCAATCCCGGAGGAGGCGTCGGAGTCGAAGAGGATCCAAAAGCCTCTCCCCTTGTATCACGCCTGTCAGGCTCAATAGTTCCCCGGCTCCATTCCTCTCCCGTGATTCCGTCGAGGCAGACCGTCTCCAGCTTATTGATATCAGAGAAACAATAAGCGTATCCTCCTCCCCGAATAGAACTCCAGGAAACCAGAGCAGAGAGTTGAATCGGTGGTCCTGTCGCGGGAATATCGACGATGATTCTTCCACGAAAGATCTGGTAGGTTGCTCCCCGTGTGAGCGTTCCGTCGTCGGGCGCCAGCGCCACCGGGCACCAGCCGAGGCCGCGCGCCCCCATGAGCGTGGCGAGGTCGTTCGTCTCCGCCAGCCGCAGCCGCTCGTCGACGCAGCCCGTGAACGAGTTGCCCGCGAGGTGGAGCGTGGCCAGCGTGGGCGGCATATCCCGCAGCCCCGCCGGTAGATCCCCGCTCAGCGTGTTGCCCGACAGGTCGAGCGCCATGAGCGCCGTGAGGCCGCCCAGCTGCGCGGGGATGCTCCCCGTCAGCCGGTTGTCCGACAGGTCCAGCCCCGTCACGCGCTCCGGCCTTCCGCCCAGCGTCACGCCCCGCCAGGAGCGCAGCGCGGCGCCCGCCGACCAGTTCAGCGAGAAGGCGCGGTCGATGGCCAGCAGCGCGTCGCAGTCGGCGGCCAGCCCGGGGTTCGACGCGCGCGAGACACCCAGCGTGCGGGCCGTGCAGGTGGACGGGTTGGCGGACAGCGCCGTCGTCACGGTGGTCGTGGCCGTGGTGGCGGTCGCGTCGGGGGCGTCGTCGCGCTGCGCGAGGCCGAGCGTCACGGCCAGCGCCACCATCGCCGCGCACGCCGCCGCCAGCGCTCCCAAGCGCGCGCGCTTCCCCCGCATCCATGCGGCCATGCGATCCCCCGCGCGGGGAGTGTGCGCCTCCGCAACGGGGGTTACAAGCGCGGCGCGGCGGGGTCATTCGCCGAGGATGAGGGCGAGCGTGGCCGCGCGCTGGCCACGCGGCACGGCCAGCGTGAGGCGGTCGCCCGCGCGCAGCAGGGTGTCGCCCGCGGGCGCGAAGGCGTGATCGCCGCGCTCCACCGTGAGCACGCGCACGCCGGGGGGCAGGGCGGCCTCGGCCAGCCGCCGCCCGCGCGCGGGGGCGTGCGCCGCCACCGTCAGCTCCAGCGTGCCCACCTCCTCGTCCACGGGCGAGAGGGGGCGCACCTGCTGGCGCACGGCCTGCCGCCAGGCGCGCACCACCGCGCGCCCGTCGATGGCGCCCAGCAGGGGGCCGTCCGCCCCGTCCGTCACGGGCAGCCAGTGGCGCTGCTGGCCGGCGAGGCGGTCGAGCGCCTCGTCGAGGGGCGTGTCCGCGGGGATGGCGGCGGGCGGGCCGGTGGCCAGCGGCGCGACGGGCGCGCGGGCGTCGGGGGCGTCCCGTAGCGCCCGCGCGTTCAGCTCGCCCGCCGGACGGCCCGCGCCGTCCACCAGCGCGCCGCGTTCGCTGGATGCGGCGTCGAGCGCGGCCAGCGCCTCGGCCACGGTGGCCCCGGCGGGCACGGCGGGCAGGGGCGCGAGCGCGCGTTGCGCCGGCAGCGCGTCCAGCAGGGGGTAGGCGAAGCGGTGGCGGTGGGCCGCCGAATCGGCGCGCGTGGCCACCTGGCTGTGGTAGATGGTGACGTTGCCGGAGAGCAGCGTGGCCACGGCCACGGTGACCATGGCGGGGGCCAGCAGGGAGAGGTTCCCCGTCATCTCGGCCACCATCAGCATCATGGCGAGGGGCGCGTGGGCGATGCTGCCGAAGACGGCGATCATGCCGATGACGACGAGCGGGCCGGGCTCCTCGGGGAAGCCGGGCAGGTCCTGGAAGAGGCGCCAGAAGAGCGCGCCCAGCATGCCGCCCGCCACCATGCCGGGGGCGAACACGCCGCCCGCCGCGCCCGACCCCACGGTCAGCGCCGCCGTGGCGATGCGCAGCACGGGCAGGGCGGCCAGCAGCCAGAAGGAGAAGTCCGTCACCTGTTCGGGGCGGAGCAGGCGCTGCACCCAGCCGTAGCCGATGTGGATGGCCTCGGGCGCGGCCATGCCCACGGCCCCCACCAGCAGGCCGCCGAGGGCGGGCTTGGCCCAGGGCGGCAGCGTGAGGCGGCGGAAGAAGGCGTGCACGCCGTCGAGGCCGCGCGCGTAGAGGATGCCGAGCAGCCCGCAGGCCACGCCCAGCGCGAGGTAGTAGGGCAGCTCGCCCGCGTTCGTGAAGGAGAAGCCGGCCGTGCCCCCGAAGATGGGGTCGTAGCCCGCCCACGCGCCGAAGACGGCGAAGGCCACGATGGAGGAGATGAGGGAGAGCACCACCGCGTCGGCCTCGAAGTCGTGGCGGTAGAGCGACTCCACGGCCATCATGGCACCGCCGAGGGGGGCGCGGAAGACGGCCCCCATGCCCGCGCCCATGCCCGCCACCAGCGCCCGCCGCCGCTCGGCGGCGCTGAGGCCGAGGCGCCCGGCGATGGCGGAGCCGAGGCCGCTGCCGATGCCCGCCGCGGGCCCCTCCGCGCCCGCCGCCCCGCCGCTGCCGATGGTGAGCACGGAGCCGAAGAGCATGGCGGGGACGCCGCGCCAGGGCAGGCGTCCGCCGTGGCGGTGGAAGGCGTCGATGGCCTCGTCCATGCCGTGCGTGCGCGCGTTGGGCACGAGCAGGAAGAGCACGACGCCGGAGGCCAGCCCGCCCAGCCCGGCCACCAGCGGCAGGGCCCAGCGGCGCGTGGGGCCCTCGGCCTCGGCCCCGCCCTGGCCAAAGGACTCCGGCGGCGCGTAGCCCGTCAGCCCCGTGAGCACGTAGCGCGTGGAGAGTTCGAGCAGCTCGAAGAAGAGGATGGCGACGGCGCCCGCGGCCAGCCCCACGATGGTGCCCAGCCAGAGGGCGCGCACGAGGTCGAGCGCGGTGAAGCCGGCGAGGCCGCGGCGCAGGCGTCCGCCCGCCCGCCGTCGTCCGCGCGCGCTCCGCATGCCCACGCGCGCATGGTACGCCCGCGCCCGCCAGCGCTCGCGCGGAAGCTTCCGCATACGCGAAACAGCGCGGCCCCATCGCGGAGGCCGCGCCGTTCGGTTCGTCGCCGGATGCGTGCGCCGAGGGGGCTAGTACTCCTCGGGCATGGGCGGGGCGGCGGTGGCGGGCTGCGGAATCTCGGCCACGAGCGACTCCGTGGTGAGCACCATGGCGCTCACGCTGGCGGCGTTCTCCAGGGCGGAGCGCACCACCTTCACGGGGTCGACGATGCCCAGCGCGAACATGTCGCCCCAGCGGTCGCTGGCGGCGTCCCAGCCCTCGTTCTCGTTTTCGCGGCGGCGGATGCGCTCGACGATGACGGAGCCCTCGAGGCCGGCGTTGTCGGCGATCAGCCAGGCGGGCTCCTCCATGGCCTCGGCCAGCAGCAGCGCGCCCGTGCGTTCGTCGCCCTCCAGCGCCTCGGCGTGGTCGCGCACGGCCCCCTGGGCGCGGATGAGGGCGACGCCGCCGCCCACCACCACGCCTTCCTCGACGGCGGCGCGGGTGGCGCTGAGGGCGTCCTCCACGCGCGCCTTCTTCTCCTTCAGCTCGACCTCGGTGGCGGCGCCGACCTTGATGACGGCCACGCCCCCGGCCAGCTTGGCCAGGCGCTCCTGCAGCTTCTCGCGGTCGAAGTCGCTGGTGGCGTCGTCGATCTGCGCCTTCAGCTGCTTGATGCGGGCCTGGATGGCCTCGTCGCTGGCCTGCCCCTCGATGATGGTGGCCGCGTCCTTGCCCGCCACGATGCGCCGCGCGCGGCCCAGGTCGGCCAGCGTGGCGCTCTGCAGCTGGCGGCCCATCTTCTCCGTGATCAGCTCGCCGCCGGTGAGGATGGCGATGTCCTCGAGGATGGCCAGGCGGCGGTCGCCGAAGCTGGGCGCGCGCAGGGCCAGCAGGTTCATGGTGCCGCGCAGCTTGTTCACCACCAGCGTGGCCAGCGCCTCGCCGTCGATGTCGTCGGCGATGATCACGAAGTCCTTGGTCATCTGCATGGCCTGCTCGAGGATGGGGAGCAGGTCCTGCATGGCCGAGATCTTCTTGTCCGTGATGAGGATGTAGGGGTTCTCGACCACCGCCTCCATGCGGTCGGCGTTGGTCACGAATTGGGGCGACTGGTAGCCGCGGTCCAGCTGCAGGCCGTCCACGAACTCGGTCTCGAACTTGATGCCGCGGGACTCCTCGACGGTGATGACGCCGTCCTTGCCCACCATCTCCATCACGTCGGCGATGATGCCGCCGATTTCCTCGTCGTTGCCGGAGATGGAGGCCACGTGCTGGATCTGCAGCTTGTCGAGCACCGGTTCGGCGTGGTCGCGCAGGTGGTCGATGGCGACGGCGAGGCCGCCCTCGATGCCGCGGCGCACGGCCATCTGGTGGGAGCCGGAGGCCACCACCTTGATGCCGCCGCGCACCAGCGCCTGGGCCAGCACGGTGGCGGTGGTGGTGCCGTCCCCGGCGATGTCGTTGGTGCGCGTGGCCACCTGCTTCACCAGCTGGGTGCCCATGTTCTCAAAGGCGTTGGCCAGCTCGATCTCGCGGGCCACGGTGACGCCGTCCTTGGTGATGACGGGCGGGCCGTAGTTCTTTTCGATGACCACGTTGCGGCCGCGCGGGCCCAGCGTCACCTTCACGGCGTCGGCGAGCGCGTCCACGCCCTCCTTCAGCTGGCGGCGGGCGGCCTCGTCGAAGAGCAGATGCTTGGGCGCCATGGCGCTCTCCCTTCCCTTCCGCGCGTCCCTAGGAGACGAGCCTGGCGAGGATGTCCTTCTCGTTGAGCACGATGTAATCGGTGCCGTCGAGCTTGATCTCCGTGCCCGCGTACTTGGCGTAGAGGATGCGGTCGCCGCGCGACACGTCGATGGCCACGCGCTTGCCGCCGTTGTCGCTCACCTTGCCGGGGCCCACGGCCACCACCTCGCCCTGCTGCGGCTTCTCCTTCACCGTGTCGGGGATGATGATGCCGCTGGCCGTCTCCTCTTCCTGCTTCAGGGCGGTCACCACGATGCGGTCGCCCAGGGGCTGAATCTCGGTCTTGCTCGCCGTTTTCGCGGGCATGGTCGTTCCTCCGGAATGTGGGGTTCGCGAATGCGTGCCGCGCATGCTAGCACTCTCCCGCGGAGAGTGCCAGCCGCGCCCCGCACATGCGGTCAGCCGTCCGCGGCGTGGGAGCCCGGGCGGCGGTGGTCGATCACCTCCAGCTTGTCGGGGGCGAACACGGACAGCGTCTCCAGCCAGGTCTCGTCGCCGAGGTGGGAGTCCAGCTCCCCCCAGCCGAGGCGCATGTCGCAGCGCCCGCAGTGGGGGTAGAACTTCTCGCTCCCGTCGTCGTTGACCGTGCGCCGCAGGGCCTGGTAGTCGGGGTTGTTCCAGATGTCTCGGAAGGGCTCGCCGTCCTCGCCGGAGACGTTGCCCATGCTGAGGGCCTCGAAGGCGCGGAAGCAGGGCAGGACGGAGCCGTCGGCGTCGATCATGACCAGCCGCCAGGGGGCGTCGCAGGGGCGCGGACCGGGGCGCTGGCGCTCTTCCGCGGGCGTGGGGGGCAGGAGCAGCCGCGTGCGCGGGAAGCGGGCCGCCACGGCGCGGGCCTCGGCGAAGACGCGCTCCAGCAGCTCCTCGTGAAAGAAGAGGCTCTCCGCGCGGTCGATGCCGTTGGCCAGCGACAGGTAGACGCAGTCGAGGCGGTCGATGCCGCGCCCGCCCCAGTACTCCACCGCCGCGGGCAACTCCTCGACGTTCGAGCGCATGAGCACGTAACGGATGGTGACGGTGGGCTCGCGTTTGCCCTCCTCCGCGCGGAGGCGGAGCAGCAGGTCGATGTTGGCCAGGATGCGCGGCAGGTCGGCGTTGACGCGGATGCGCTCCACCGTCGCGGGCGTGAGGCCATCCACGGAGAAACCGTGCGCCGTGATCAGCCCCTCGCGGATGATGGGGCGCAGCCGCTCCTCCGTGAGCAGCATGCCGTTGGAGAGCACCCAGGTGGCGAGGCGGTAGCGGCGGGCGACGCGCAGCATGTCCTCCATGCCGCGGTGCAGCCAGGGTTCGCCGCCCGCGTCGAGGTGGAGGCGCAGGGCCGTGGGGAAGAGCTGCGCCGCGACGCGCTCGAAGTTCTCCATCGACAGGCGCCGCGCGCCGTACGTCTCGTAGTCCTTGCAGAAGGTGCAGGCGAGGTTGCAGGCCTTCGTGAGCACGACGTGGACGACGCGCGGCATGGAGCGGACGTCGGGCGTCTGCCGTCGCGCCTCCAGCAGGTTCAGCGCCGCGTTCGCCCCCGAGCGGGGCGTCACGTACGGCAGCCGGCGGAGGGCGGAGCGCGCCCTGGCGTGCGGCTTGCGGGACATGGTTCCCATGCTACGCGGGCGGGCCGTTCCCCGCGCGCCCGCCGACTGCGGCCCGCGCCAATTTCACCTTCGCGTTAGGGTATGGTAGCCTCAGACGCTCGAAACCCCGCCCGGAGAATCGCGTCTTGCGCATCCTGCTGCGCATCGGCGGCTACGCCGTCCCCTACTGGAAAATGCTCACCATCGGGCTGCTCTCGATGGCGGGGGCGGCCGGGTTCGGCATCGTCTGGCCGCGCTTCGTGGAGATCGCCATCGACTCCGGCCTGCGCCCCGTGCGCGAGAGCGACCGCATCATCGACTTCGAGGGCAGCGAGCTCACCGTCATCCTCGCCGCCCTCGCCGTGGTGGCCTTCGCCGTGGGCCGCGGCCTCAGCGCCTTCGCCCAGACCTACATCTCCGAGAGCCTCGGCCAGCGCGTGGCCTACGACCTGCGCAACCGCATCTACGACACCGTGCAGCGGCTCAGCTACGCCTACCACGACAAGGTGCAGACGGGCCAGATCATGTCGCGCGCCACGCAGGACGTGGAGGCCGTGCGCCTCTTCCTCTCCATGGTCTCCCTGCGCCTGCTCATGATCGCCGTCATGATCGTGGTGGGCGTGGCCATGATGTTCAGCAGCCACTGGCAGCTGGCGCTGGTGAGCTGCGCCACGCTGCCCGTCATCGCCTGGCGCTCGTGGGCCGTGCACCGCGTCATGCGCCCCCTGTGGGTGGACATCCAGGCGAGCGAGGCGCGCCTCACGGAGGTGGCGGACGAGGGCCTCGGCGGCATCCGCGTGGTCAAGGCCTTCAGCCGCGAGCCGGTGGAGGCGCGCAAGTTCGCCGCCGCCGCCGGCGAGCAGCGCGACCTGCAGCTGCGGCAGGCCACCATGATGGCGCGCCACGCCCCCCTGCTGCAGGGCCTCACGGGCATCCAGCTGGCCGCCACCGTGGGCTTCGGCGCGTACGCCATCGTGGACGGCGGCCTGACGGTGGGGACGCTCCTCTTCTTCGTCCTCATCCTCTACCTGCTGCAGATGCCCGTGCGCATGCTGGGCTTCATGATCACCGGCTTCGCGCGCGCCGTGGCCGCCGGCCAGCGCGTGTTCGAGCTGCTGGACGCGCGCTCCGCCGTGCGCGAGCGCCCCGGCGCCGTGCCCGTGGAGAACGCCCGCGGCCACGTGCGCTTCCGCGACGTCTCCTTCGGCTACGACAACGTGAGCGCGGTGCTGCGCGACATCGACATCGACGCGCCGCCGGGCAAGGTCATCGCCCTGCTGGGCCCCACGGGCAGCGGCAAGTCCACCATCGTCAACCTGCTGCCCCGCTTCTACGACGTGACCGCGGGCTCCATCTCCATCGACGGCGTGGACATCCGCAACTACCGGCTCGATTCCCTGCGCGCCGCCATCGGGGCCGTGCAGCAGGACGTGTTCCTCTTCCTCGGCACCATCCGCGACAACATCGCCTACGGCCGCCCCGACGCCAGCCAGGAGGAGATCGAGGAAGCCGCCAAGGCGGCGCGCATCCACGATTTCATCATGAGCCTGCCCTACGGCTACGACGAGTGGGTGGGCGAGCGCGGCGTCACCCTTTCCGGCGGGCAGCGCCAGCGCGTGGCCATCGCGCGCACGCTGCTGCTGGACCCGCGCGTGCTCGTGTTCGACGACTCCACGGCCAGCGTGGACACGCAGACGGAGTTCCTCATCCAGCAGGCGCTGGCCACGCTCATGGAGGGGCGCACCACCTTCGTCATCGCCCAGCGCCTGCGCACGGTCATGCGCGCGGACGAGATCCTCGTGCTGGAGGACGGGCGCATCGCCCAGCGCGGCCGCCACGAGGAGCTGCTGGCCCAGGACGGCCTCTACCGCTCCATCTACGACCTCGAGCTGCGCGACCAGGAGGAGGCGCTGGGGCAGGCCCCGACGCCCGCAGACGCGCCCGCGCCGGAGACGGCCACCGCCGCCGGAGGGGGGGCCTAGCATGGGCATGTGGGGCGGCGGCGGGGCCGGGGGCTACAGCACCGGCATCGGCGGCCAGCGCGGCATGATGCGCGGCGGCAATCGCGGCACGGACGGCTGGGACGAGGAGTACCTCGGCAAGCCCTACGACGCCGAGGTCGTGCGCAAGATGATCCCCTACCTGCGCCACCGGCGGCGCGCGCTCGCCATCGCCTTCGCCTGCATGCTGCTCGTCTCCCTCTCCGTCTACCTGCCCGCCGTCTTCATCGGGCGCATCATCGCCGACGCCGCCGCCGGCACGACCGCCCTCCTGCCCCTCTGGATCGGCATGCTCGCGGGCATGGGCGCGCTCGCCTTCCTGGCCGGCATGGCGCAGCAGCTGATCATGGCGCGCGTGGGCACGCAGCTGCTCTACGAGCTGCGCTCGAAGATGTACGAGCACATGCAGGGCCTCTCCCTCTCCTTCTACGACGACATGGAGGTGGGGCGCATGATCAGCCGCCTCACCAGCGACGTGACCGTCATGCAGGAGCTGCTGAGCACGGGCTCGCTCACCTTCGCCGCCGACATCGTGGGCATCGCCATCGCCGTCATCGTGCTCATGGAGGCGGACTGGACGCTGGCGCTCTACACGCTCGCCGTGGTGCCGCCGCTGGTGCTGGTGCTCACCTTCTGGGCGCGCCACGCGCGGGAGGCGTTCATCAACGTGCGCATCCGCATCAGCGAGCTCTACGGCAACCTCGGCGAAAGCCTGGCGGGCGTGCGCACGGTGCAGTCCCTCAACCGCGAGGACGAGAACGCGCGGCGCTTCGACGTGATGAACCAGGAGAACCGCAACGCCAACATCTGGGCGGGCACGCTGCAGGCCGTGGTGGTGCCCCTCATCGAGATGTGCATCGCCATCTCCACCGCCGCCGTGCTCATCGTGGTGGGCCTGCGCGCGCTCAACGCGGACAGCCCCGACCCCGCTGCCATCGGCGCCACCTTCGGCCTCATCGCCGTCTTCATCTCCCTCGTGCTGCGCTTCTTCGAGCCCATCCGCGACCTCGTCATGCAGTACACCATGCTGCAGCGGGCCATGGCCGGCGGGCAGCGCATTTTCGAGGTGCTGGAGACCGTGCCCCGCATCCGCGACCGCGAGGACGCCGTCGAGCTGACCGAGGTGGAGGGCCGCGTCGACTTCGACGACGTCGACTTCCACTACGTGGAGGGCGTGCCCGTGCTGGAGGACTTCGACTTGCACGTGGAACCCGGCGAGACCATCGCGCTGGTGGGGCACACGGGCTCGGGCAAGACCACCATCACCACGCTCGTGAGCCGCGGCTACGACGTCTCCGGCGGGGCCATCCGCATCGACGGCCACGACGTGCGCGACATCCAGCGGCGCTCGCTCACGCGCTTCATGGGCGTGGTGCTGCAGACGCCGTACCTCTTCAGCGGCACCATCCGCGACAACATCGAGTACGGCAAGCCGGGGGCCACGGACGAGGAGATCGAGGCGGCCTCGCGGGCGGTGGGGGCGCACGACTTCATCGCGCGCCTGCCCGGCGGCTACGGCCACGAGCTGCACCAGCGCGGCCAGAACATCTCCGTGGGCCAGCGCCAGCTGCTCAGCTTCGCGCGGGCGGTGCTGGCCGCGCCCCGCATCCTCATCCTCGACGAGGCCACCGCCTACGTGGACACGCAGACGGAGGTCATCATCCAGCGCGCCCTGCGCAACCTGCTGAAGGACCGCACCTCCTTCGTCATCGCCCACCGCCTCTCGACCATCCGCGAGGCCAGCCGCATCGTGGTGCTGGAGAACGGGCGCATGGTCGAGATCGGCGCGCACGACGAGCTGCTGGCCGCCGACGGCGTCTACGCGCGCCTCTACCGCATGACCTACGAGCAGGAGCAGGACGCCTCCCTGGGCGAGGACGAGGCCGCCATCCGCCGCCGCCGGGGCGACCTCGGCGAGCCCGCGCCCCAGCCCGCGGGCGGCGAATAGCCGTACGGCTTCCGTACGGAACGCGCGCCGGGTTCACGCCGAAACGCATGAGCCGTCCGCCACCAGCCCGGTCCCGAACGCGCACCCGTCGGCGAACCGCACGCCATTCCGTACGGCCCCAGCATCCCTGATTCCCCTTGCGCCCACAGGAGATTCGCTCGCAACCCGAACAACCCCGCACGCCTCATCATCCTCATCTCCACCTCCATCCGCTACCCGATAGGATTGGAGGAACGATGTTCGACAGCGTCGGAATCACGGTCGAGGGCGGAAGCGGCGGGGACGGCGCGGCCACCTTCCACCGCGAGAAGTTCGTGCCCCTCGGCGGGCCGGACGGCGGCGACGGCGGGCGTGGTGGCTGCGTCTACCTGCGCGCGGTGAACGATGTCTACACGCTGGAGCGCTATCGCGGCAGGCGCGGGTTCCGCGCGGGCGATGGCGGCGCGGGCGGGCCGAAGCTGCGCGCCGGGCCCCGCGGTGCGGACCTGACGCTCGACGTGCCCGCAGGCACCGCCGCCTTCGAGGCGGAATCGGGCGAGCCCGTGGCGGACCTGGCGGAGGCGGGCGCGACCGCGCTGGTGGCGTGGGGCGGGCGTGGCGGCTGGGGCAACAAACGCTTCGCCACCAGCGTCAACCAGGCCCCGCGCTACGCCCAGCGCGGCCACGCGGGCGAGACCGTGTCCCTGCGGCTGGAGCTGCGGCTGCTCGCCGACGTGGGCCTGCTGGGGCTGCCCAACGCGGGCAAGTCCACGCTGCTCGCCGCCGTCTCGCGCGCCAAGCCGAAGATCGCGGCCTATCCCTTCACCACGCTGGAGCCGATGCTGGGCGTGGTCGAATCGGGCTACGAGCGCTTCACGCTGGCCGACCTGCCCGGTCTCGTGGAGGGCGCCAGCGAGGGCCACGGCCTCGGCTTCGCCTTCCTGAAGCACGTGCGCCGCTGCCGCGTCCTCCTGCATGTGGTGGACTGCGCCTCGCCCGATCCGGTGACGGACTACGAGCTGATCGAGTCCGAACTGCGCGCCTACGACCCCGCGCTGGAGGGCGTGGCGCGCGTCGCGGCCGTCACCAAGTCCGACCTCGGCGCGGAGCTGGCGGAGGAGGCCGCGGCGGCGCTGGCCGCGCATACGGGCGCGCCCGTTGCCACGGTCTCGGCGCTGGCGGGGGACGGCACGGAGGCGCTGGCGGCGCGGCTGCTGGCGCTCGTGCGGGAGGAGCGCGAGCGCGCCGCCGCGGCCCCGTCGCCCCTGCCGGTCGTGCGTCCCCAGCCCGAGGAGCGTTTCCGCGTCGTGCGGCGCGGCCCGGGCCTCTTCGCCGTGGAGGGGCGGCGCGTGGTCACCTTCGTGGAGATGATGGACCTGGAGCAGGATGGGGCGCGCGACGAGGTGGAGCGCCGTCTCGAACGCTGGGGCGTGGCGCGCGCGCTTCGGCGCGAGGGCGCGACGGAGGGCGACACCGTGCGCTTCGGCGCGGTGGGCCTGGACTGGCGGGCGTAGGCGCGCCGCGCCAGAATGCCCCCGCCACTGCGGAAGGGAGCCCGCCCATGCCCGACACCGTGCGCTACGAGACCGACGGGGCCGTCGCCACCGTCACGCTGAACCGCCCCGACGCGCTCAACGCCATGAGCGGCGAGCTGCTGGACGCCCTGCTGGGGCGTGTGCAGCAGGCTGCGGACGACGAGGCCGTGCGCTGCGTGGTGCTGACGGGCGCGGGGCGCGCCTTCTGCTCCGGCGGCGACCTGCGCGGCATCGGCGCGGGCGACCCCCTCGATCCGCTCGCCAACGCGGCCCAGCTGCGGCGCTTCGAGGAGACCTCGCGCCTGCTGGCGGAGATGCCCAAGCCCACCATCGCGGCGGTGAACGGGGCCGCCGCCGGGGCGGGCTTCTCCCTGGCGCTGGCCGCCGACCTGCGCCTCGCCGCCGAGGGCGCGCGCTTCGTCACGGCCTTCGCGCGCGTGGGGCTGACGGGCGATTTCGGCGGCAGCTGGCAGCTGGCGCGCATCGCCGGGCTGGCGCGCGCGAAGGAGCTCTACCTGCTGGGGAACCAGCTCGACGCCGCCACGGCGCACCGTCTCGGCGTCGTCACGCGCGTCGTGCCCGCCGGGGCGCTGGCGGAGGAGGCGGCGGCGCTGGCGCGGCGGCTGGCGGACGGCCCCACGGCGGCCTACGCGCGCATGAAGCGCAACTTCGCCCACGGCGCGGAGCACGGCTTCGCGGAGGCGCTCACGTTCGAGGCCGAGGGCATGATCGCGGCCTCGCGCACGGAGGATTTTCGCAACGCCGCCGCCGCCTTCCTGGAGCGCCGCGAGCCGCGGTTCGCCGGGCGCTAGGCGTCCCCGCGGGCGCGCTCCGCGGCGAGCGCGAGGAAGAGCCGGTTCGTGGGGCGCTGCATCTCCTGCTCCACGGTGGCCTGTTCGTCCGCGGGCAGGCGCTCGAGCCAGCGCCAGCGCTGGGCCTCGTTCCAGCCAGCGCGGAAGGTGCGACGGCGCACGAAGGCGATGGACTCGTCCCGGTCGATGGTTCCGGCCGCCACGCCGAGCGCGAACGCCTCCGCCTCGGCCGCGCTCGCGATGAACAGGGCCCGGTTCATCAGGATGAACGCCTCCATCGCCGTGAGGGCGAAGCGCTTGTTGCCGTCGGCGAAGGGGTGGTTCTTGTTGAGGCTGTAGTGAAGCGCGCCCGCCTTCTCGGGGAGCGTGCGGTAGTACGGCCAGTGGGGCTGGGCGAGCGCGCTGAGCAGGGCGGCGCGCCCCTCCGGCCCGCGGATCCGGAACGCGGGCGAGTCGGGGAACGTGAGCCTGGTCAGGTCCGCCACCAACCCCTCGGCCAAGGCCTCGGAGAGGTAGCGCAGGCCGGGCATGGGCTACTGCCTGGCGAGCGCCTCAAGCACCTCGCGCCGGTGCTCGATCACCTGCTCGGCGGCCTCGCGCCAGCGCTCGCGCTCGCGCGGCGTGGGAGTGGCGCGGACGGCGTCCGCCACGCGCTCGGCGTGGTTCTTCCCGTTGGCGGAGGCGGTCTGCGACATCGTGCTGCTCCCTTCCGTCAATCAAGCGTGGGGCATTCGGCGCGCATCCGCAAGTTCGCGCGACGCCCCCTAGAGCGCGTCGAAGGCGGCGAGGATGGGGCCGAAGCGCCCCTCCACCATGGCCTTCTGCTCCTTGTGCGTGACCACGTAGGGCGCGTCCGCGCGGATGGCGGCGAGCACGCGCGCGGCCACCTCCGCCGGCTCGATGGGGGCCGGCGCCTGCGTGCCCGCGCGCTCCGCGTAATCGCCCGGCCCGCCCAGCGCCGCCGGCCGGTTGCGGTCCGACTCCATGATGCGCGTGCGCACGCCCCCCGGGCAGAGCACGCTGGCGCTCACCTGCGTCTCCGCCAAGTCCAGCCGCAGCGACTCCGTGAGCGCCACCACGCCGAACTTGGACACGTTGTAGGAGGCGATGCCCGGATGGGAGACCAGCCCCGCGATGGAGGCCGTGTTCACGATGTGGCCCGGCTCCCCCTGCGCCACCATGCGCCCCAGGAACGCCTGCACGCCGTACAGCGCCCCCAGCAGGTTCACGCCGATCACCCAGTCCCAGTCCGCCTCGTCCAGCTCGTGGATGGGCGTGAAGGTGACCACGCCCGCGTTGTTGCAGAGCACGTGCACGCCCCCGAACTCCTCGAAGGCGCGGTCGGCCAGCCGGTTCACGGCGGCGCGGTCGGACACGTCCGTGCGCACGGCGATGGCGCGCGCGCCGAGGCCCTCCACCGCGCGCGCGGCGTCCTCCGCGGCGGCGTCCTCCACGTCGGCGATGACCACGTTCATGCCCTCGCCCGCGAAGGCGAGGGCCAGCCCGCGTCCGATGCCGCTGCCGCCGCCCGTGACCACCGCCGTCTTGCCCCGAAACTCGCGCATGGCTGCGCCTCCCGATTCGTGCTGGCGCGCAGTCTAGCGGATTGCGGCGCCGCCCACGCGAGCGTCCATCTCGGCCACGCTCCGCTGCACCGTGCGCTCCCCGTCATCGGTGAACACGACCTTCGACTTTTTCCCGCCGTGGATCTGCGGCTCGGCGACGATCTTGCGGCGCAGCATCTCCAGCGGTCCGCCCTCGGCGCACAGCGACTCCGGCAGCCCCAGCACGTCCACCAGCAGCGCGCGGTCCAGTTCCTTGCGCGCGTCGTCTTCGTCGATCTGATCGAAGGGCAGGAAGCGCGCATCGCTCAGATCCTCAAACGCCGCCCGCGCCCGCTCGTGCTGCTCGGGCGAGAGCTCGCGCACATCCAGCGTGGGGATGCGCGGGATGCCCGTCACGGTCGTGCTGCCACGCCCGGACTGCGTCTTGTTCGCCATCCACCAGTGCATGAGCAGGCCGAGCGTGGAGTTGGACCAGAGAGCGAAGGCGTACTCGTGGTCCGGGTTCTCGAAGATGACGGACGCCCACGCGCGCCCACCGATGCACTTCCGCTCCGTCATGGCCACGACGAGGGACTGGGAGTTGAACTGCAGGTCGAGGTTGTAGTGGGCGCGCGTGGCCGTGGCATGAATCCTGGCAGCCTCGTCTCTATCAACAGGATTCCCGTACGCATCGGGGGCGACGAACAGTTGGCGCTCCCGCGCGGCATCGTGCCACCACAAGACGGGGTAGTTCGGATTGCCACCTTCCGAGGCGACAATCTCGAACGCTCCCCGTTCCGCATCGGTCGGGCTTCCGACCCGGCGGTGAACGGGACCAGCCGTGGCGATCTCACGAGTATTGATAACCGGCAGGGGATACTCCCGTCCACCTGCGGTCGGCAGCAAGCCACGCCGAACGTGGTATGCGATCTGGGCCAGCTCAATGTCTTCCACCCCAACCAGCGTCCACGGTCCGGACTCGGGAAGCGGGCAGTCAATCAGATACCCGCAATCCTCTCCGCCCAGCATCAGGCGAGTAGCGCCCAACGGACCTTCATCAAGACGATGGACGCCATTCGCAACGGCCTTATGGATGGCGACGGCAAGCAGGTCTCCGCGCACTGCCGACGATGGCTGCCTGCTCAGCACCACGAACACTCCGCGCGGCGCATCCTGTTCCCCCTGCGATCGGGATGCCACCACCAGACACTCCGCGATTCCGGTATCGCTGGAGAACGAGGCATCCTTACCCTTCCCCTGTGCAATGGTGACGGCGATAACATTCCGATACCCGGAGCGCCATCGCTGCCGGGTGGCATCCCAGGACTGCCCACTGAGCGCGGACAACGGCAGAACCTCGGCAATCGTTCCATCGGACCGGACCTTCCGATATGCCAGCTCCGTGAAGTAGGACGCCAAGCCGGCATACCCGTTGGCGGGAGATTTCCCGGCTAGCTGTTTTTCACGCTCGGCCATTCGCTCCTGCGTTTCAGGGCTGTTCTCGAAAGCGGCATAGGCTGGCATGTGCACCTCGGAGTGTGAGGCTTCGTGATTCGTATTCCGGGTGAACGGGGGATTCATGATCACAAGATCAAATTTCCCGTGCCCGATATGATCCACGATGTTGCGAATCTCGCCAGCACTTCGTGCGCCAGACGTACTGGCCACCGCTTGCGAGATCAGGTTATCCTGAGCCACGTCAGCCAACAGCTCCAGCGATCCGATGGACACATTCCCGTCCCCTCTATCTCCATAATCCAGACAAAGCATCCGCTCACCATCGAACGGAGCATCGGGATGTGTGCCAGCCAGCATCGTGGCAGTCAGATGAACAGCGACAGGCAGCACGTCAATTCCATAGAGTCCGGTCTCCATCATCAATTGGTGAAGATATTTCGGATCTCCCTCATGAATCTCATACAGCAAGGAGAGACGCGAGTATGCGGCGGAGAGAAGCGTACCAGTGCCACATGCGAAATCGCCGATCTGGACTCCAGCGAGAGAGTCGTCCCATTCCGAACCGCCCGGCGGACTATCAACTGGCAGTGCCAATCCCGCCAACATTGCTGCGGCTTCGGGCCGCGTGTAGTTGGCGGCGAGGAACTTGCGGTCGGCGATCAATCTCTGGAAGACAGTGCCCATCAAGTCGTGAGAATGGGTGAATCCGCTCTGGACAAGGCTCTCAGCCGTATCCCAGAGACTCTTTACAATCCGGGATGCCACGACGTTGGGGATGCCAACGTGCTCGTTCTCCTGATCCGGTCCAAGAATCTTGATGGCGGAATCAAAGATCGGCCAATAGTTGCGAGTGAGAATGGCATCCCATTCCCTGATCAACTCCCTGCGCCGCAGCGTATCGCCATCCCAGAAAGCATCGGGACTCCTCACGAGGCTCCCGTTGTCATCAGGCACACGGAACTTCGTGCCCGCCAGCGCCTCGGTAAAGACAAGGGCATTCAACAGAACGGTCATGGCCATGCGCCGCGTCTGCCCGCCCTTGTCATTCGACTGCCCTAGCACTTCGCCAATCCGGTCACTGTACTCGCCGCTGACATCCGTGTCCGCCAGAATCTTGGCGGCACCCTTCACTCCTTCTTCGAGCTTAACCGCCAATTTATCAATGCGACTCCTCGGAACGGCGGCGTGATGAATGAGCATGGCAAGGTCAAGCACCCCTCCGCGCATCCACCCCTTTTCGGGCAAGCGCTCCCGATCGGCCCCCTTCACATGCGAATAGAGGACGTATTCAAGATCAACAGTCGTGCGGATGGCACTACGCAGTTCTTCACCATCCAGGTGGTGAAACACGGCCGGGTACACCAACGCGATGACGGTCTCGATGACGCGGTCACTATCCTGCGGACGCTTGCCCAGACGATTGTTGGCATCCTTCTCGGCATCGGCATACCCGCCAGCGTGCTTCGCCTCAATGGCGACCGGCCAACCAGAGGCATCCAGCAGGAGCACGTCCGGATAGCCGCCACCCCTGATCACCCTGCCACGCCGATCTCCGCCAACGCGCCAGCTCTGGAGCTTCTTCCCCAGCACCTCGCCGAGGGCCGCATTCACCACGTGCTCGGCGGTGTTGCCCCACAGGCCATTCTGCTTGGCCATCTCGCCTCCCGCGCGGCCCCGGCGAACCACGGCGGCATTCTCCCGTGTGGGCTGGCGGCGTGTCAAACCTTCTGACTGCTGACGCGCAGGCTGGCGGGCCGCGGGAATGGCGGCCTTGCGGACGGCGCGCCTAGAAGGCGATGCGCCGCAGCTGCTCGCCGCTGAGCGCGTAGCCGTAGCCCGCGCGCGTGGCGAAGGCCGTCAGCCCGCGCAAGTCCTCGTGCCGGTACTGGCGGCGGAAGGCCCCGTCGCGCCCCAGCACCACGATGCGGTCCGCGCCCGCGTCGAGGAAGGCCAGCTCGCCCGCGGGGCCGTCCGTCCAGGGGCGCGCCGCCGCCCGCAAGGGCCGGTCGATGCCCGCCTGCGACAGCTCCAGCGTCAACTCGCCGCTGAAGCGCCGCGCCGCGCCGTCGCCCGCCACCGTGAAGATGTCGCCGCCGTCCACCGCCAGACGGCGCGCCGCCGCCAGCTCCGGGGCCGCGAGCGCCGCCGTCGGGGGCTCGCCGAAGCCGTCCGCCGTGGCCGTGAAGCGGTGGACCGTGGCGGCGGGCGCGTCGAGCACGTAGAGCGCGCCGTCGGCGAAGCGCAGGTCGGTGACGGCGAGGCCGTCGGGGCGCGCGAAGGCCAGCCGCTCCAGCGTCTCCGCCGTGCGCGCCCAGAGCGCCCCGCTGGCGTCCACGACGAGCAGGGCGGGGCCGCCGGGCCGCGTTCCGTCGGCGAAGGCGATGGCCGCGGGCGCGCCCGCGCCGTCCTCGCCCTCGGCGAAGACGACCTCCTTCGCGCCCGTGGCGAGGGCCACGGCGATGACGCGCCGCCCGGCCTCGTCGAGCAGCCACACGTGCGTGTCGCCCGCCGCCAGCCGCGCCACGGCGATGGGCGTTTCGCCGAAGCCGCGCAGGTCGGCGATGAGCTCGATGGCGGCGGGCGCGACCACGGCGTCCATCTCGGCGAGGCCGCGTTCGACGCGCGGCAGGAGCGGCGTGACGGCCTCGCCGCCGCCCTCCAGCGCCGCCGCCTCCAGCAGCAGGCCGCGCGCGCGCGTGAGGGCCTCGCGGCGCGCGCCCGCGGCGTCGTCGAGCACGGCGGCCTCGGCGATGGCCGCCTGCGCCTCGTCCAGCAGTTCGGCGAGCGCCGCCGCCCCGGCGCCGTCGCGCTCGAACACGCGGGGCGCGACGACCCAGGCGGCGATGCCGGCCAGCAGCGCCAGCCCCGCCAGCACGACCAGCCAGGAGGGGAGGGAGAGGCCGCGCCCGCCCGCCCCCGTGAGCGTGCCGCCGCGCCAGGGGCCGCCGCCCATGGCCGCGCGCATGCGCACGAGGGGCGCGCCGCCCGCCCCGCGCGGCGGGGGATCGGCGGACGCGGGCGGACGCCAGCCGTTGGACGCCGCCGCCAGCTGCCCGCGCCGTCCCGCCGCCAGCTCGCTCACGGGGGCCGTGTCCGTGCGGTGCGATTCCGGCGCGGGCGCGCGGCGGTGGGGCGCGAAGGCGGGGAAGAAGGCGTCGCCGTTGCCGCCCGCCGCCGTCGCGCCAGCCTCGGGAAAATCGGGGAAGTCGGGCACGGAGAAGCGCGCCCCGCCGCCGTCATCGCCCGCGGCCCGCTGCAGGGGCGCGGCATCCACGCGCGAGCGCGCATCCAGCGCCTGCAGCCGCCGCCGCGCCAGCTCGACCGACGCGCCCTCCGCGCCCGAATCGACGAAGAGGCTCGACTGGAAGCCGCCGGGCGCGTCCGCCGTCTCCCCGATGACGGGCGCGTCCGCGTCCGCCTCGACAGCTTCTGCATCGGGAGCGACCTCGGCCTCGTCGGGCGCGGGTTCCGTTTCGGGCGCGGCCAGCTCGTCCCCCTCGGGCAGGGCCACGAGCAGCACGGCGGCGTCGCGCAGGTGGGTCAGGCGGCGGTAGAGGTCGGGCAGGATTTCGGGCAGGGGCAGCGTGAGGATGGAGCCCAGCAGCTCCTCCGCCACGGCCTCGCCCACGTTCGTGGTGGCCAGCAGCAGGCGGTCGCCCGGCGCCACCGGCAGGGAGACGAGCCGCGGCGGCGCGGGCCCGCGTCCGTCCATGGGCGCGCCCTCGTCCCCCTCCGGCTCGTGGCCGGCGACGGTCGCGCCGGAGACGTGCAGCACGCGCGCGGGGCCGCGCAGGGCGAGCACGGCGCGGTCGCCGCGCAGGGCCAGGCAGCTCAGCCCCAGCCCCACGCGGTGCTGGGCGATGCTGCGCTCGTTCCATTCGCGCAGCGAGCGCTGGGCGTCCTCGAAGAGGCGCAGGAGCGCGCCCGTGAGGCTCAGGTCGAGCGTCTTCCAGTTGCGTTCCGCGCTGGACACGAGGTGGCCCGCGAAATCCGCGCCCGCGGGCGTCGTGCCCTCCGCCACGAGGAAGAGGTCGCCGCGATCCGCGCCCGCGCCGCGCCCCTCCACCACGCCCACGGTGGCGGCGCGCTCCACCGGCTCGTGGTTGACGATGGCGAACTGGGCGGTCTGGAGGGGGGTGCGCAGGGGGCGCCTCCTGCCGGTGCGGGTCGCGCGAAAGGATACAGGCCCGCCGCCCTTCCGTACATAATCACGCAACTGGCCGTTCCGGCGCGCGCCTCGCCGCCCGCCCCTGGAGTGATAGCGGGGCTCCCAGCATACAACAGGCGGCGGGAAATCGGGCGGAATTCGATCACGATCCCTCGCGTTTTTCCGCGTTCGCGCGCTCCCCGGCGGCGCGCGGGGGCGTAGGATGGGCGCGCACGCACGGCATGTTCACCCACCTTCATACGCACACCGAATACTCCCTGCTGGACGGCATGTCGCGCATCCCCCGCCTGCTCGACCGCGCCCGCGATCTGGGCATGGAATCCATCGCCATGACCGACCACGGCGCGCTCTACGGGGCGCTCGATTTCTACCGCGAGGCGAGGGCGCGCGGCATCAAGCCCATCATCGGGCTGGAGGCCTACGTGGCCCAGGGCTCCCGCCACGAGCGCACGCGCGAGGCCTCCCCCTGGCACCTCACGCTGCTGGCGCGCGACCTCACCGGCTACCGCAACCTGCTCCAGCTGGTCACCCGCTCCAACCTCGAGGGCTTCTACTACAAGCCGCGCATCGACCGCGAGCTGCTGGAGGCCCACTCCGCCGGCCTCACCGCCCTCAGCGGCTGCCCCTCGGGCGAATTCTTCGAGCGGCTGGAGGCGGGCGACCGCGAGGGCGCGCTGGGCGTGGCGCGCTGGTACCGCGAGACGTTCGACGGCCACTACGCGCTCGAAATCCAGGAGCACGGCGTCGAGCGCTTCAGCCGCCAGAACCGCCCCATCCTCGACGTCGGGCGCGAACTCGGCATCCCCGTGGTGGCCACCAACGACGGCCACTTCACCGAGGCCGAAGAGGCCGCCGCCCACGACGTGCTGCTCTGCATCGGCACCAACGCCACCGTCGACCAGGAGAACCGCTTCCGCATCGAGGGCGATGGCTACTACCTGCGCGGCGAGGAGGAGATGCGCGCCCTCTTCCCGGAAACGCCGGAGGTGATCGACGCCACGCAGGCCATCGCCGACGCCTGCGACCTGGAGCTGCGCTTCGACCGCGCCCTGCTGCCCGAACCAGACCTGCCGGAGGGGACCACCAACGTGGAGTATCTGGCCCGCCTCTGCCGCGAGGGGCTGGAGCGGCGCCTCGGCATGATCACGCCCCAGCTGGAGGAGCGCCTCGACTACGAGCTGGAGGTGCTGCGCGAGACGGGCTTCACGGACTACTTCTTCGTGGTGCGCGAGATCGCCGATTTCGCCCGCCGCGAACGCATCCCCATGGGCATGCGCGGCTCCGCCGCCGCCTCCCTCGCCCTCTACGCGCTGGGCGTCACCGACATCGACCCGGTGGCCGGCAACCTCGTCTTCGAGCGCTTCCTGAACGTGGAGCGGCGGCAGATGCCGGACGTGGATTTCGACTTCGCCGACGACCGCCGCGACGAGGTCATCCGCTTCGCCCACGAGCGCTTCGGGGCGGACAAGGTGGCGCAGATCATCACCTTCGGCACGCTGGGGGCGAAGGCCGCCATCCGCGACGTGGGCCGCGCCCTGGGCATGACCTACGCCGACGTGGACCGCGTGGCCCGCTACGTGCCCAACGCCCTGCACATCACCCTCGACGAGGCCCTCGCGCAGTCGCCGGAGATGAAGCAGGCGCACGACGAGGACGCCCGCGTGCGCCGCCTCGTGGACACCGCGCGCCAGCTGGAGGGCGTGGCCCGCCACGCCAGCACGCACGCCGCCGGCGTCGTCATCTCGCGCGAACCGCTGGCGGGCTACGTGCCCCTGCAGCGCACCGGGCGCGGCGACGAGTCGGCCATCCCCACCACCCAGTTCGCCATGGAGCAGGTGGACGCCATCGGCCTGCTCAAGGTCGACTTCCTCGGCCTCTCCAACCTCACCATCCTCGGGCGCGCCGTGGACCTCGTGCGCGAGACGCGGGGCGTGGAGATCGACCTGCCCACGCTGCCCGACGGCGACGAGAAGACGCTGGAGACGCTGGGGCGGGGCGAGACGTTCGGCGTCTTCCAGCTGGAATCGGCGGGCATGCGCCGCTACGTGCAGGAGCTGAAGCCGCGCGGCATCGCCGAGATCTGCGCCATGGTGGCGCTCTACCGTCCGGGGCCGATGGCGCACATCCCCACCTACATCCGCGCCAGCCACGGCGAGGAGGCCATCCAGCATCCCCACCCCGACCTCGCGGGCATCCTCGCCGACACCTACGGCGTCATCGTCTACCAGGACCAGGTGCTGCAGATCGCCCAGCGCTTCGCGGGCTACACGCTCGGCCAGGCCGACGTGATGCGCAAGGCCATGGGCAAGAAGCAGCCCGAGGTGATGGCCGCCGAGCGTTCCCGCTTCATCGAGGGGGCCGCGGCCAACGGCTACGCCGAGGACGACGCCCGCGCCGTGTGGGAGCTGATCGAGCCCTTCGCGGGCTACGCCTTCAACAAGGCCCACGCCTGGTGCTACGGCCACATCGCCTACCAGACGGCCTGGCTCAAGAGCAATCATCCGGTGGAGTACCTCACCGCCGTGCTGCAGCAGGCGGGGGCGGCCCCCGACCCCCACGCGCGCATCGCCCAGGCGGTGGCGGAGTGCGCGCGCCTCGGCATCGAGGTGCTGCCGCCCGACGTCAACCACAGCGCCGCCAGCTTCCAGGTGGAGCGGAACGCGGACGACCCCGATGGCCCCGCCATCCGCTTCGGGCTGGGCGACATCAAGAACGTGGGCGCCGCCGCCGTGGAGGGCGTCATCCGCGAGCGCGACAAGGACGGCCCCTACACGGGCGTGGAGGATTTCTGCAAGCGCGCCGACCTGTCCGCCGCCACCAGCCGCACGATCGAGCACCTGGCGCTGGCCGGGGCGCTGGACGCCATCGGCGAGCGCGGCTCCATCCGCGCCAGCAGCGACCGCCTCGCCAGCTTCGCGCGCCGCGAACGCGAGCTGCGCGACAGCGGCCAGTCCACCATGTTCGACCTCTTCGGCAGCGAGGTGGACACGCCCCTGCCCGGCCTCGAGCTGCTGGACGCCCCCCTGCCCCGCGAGGAGCGCCTGCGCTGGGAGAAGGAGCTGCTGGGCGTCTACCTGAGCGAGCACCCCTTCCGCCAGGCCGCGCGCGAGCTGGCCCCCCACGTCACCCACCACCTGGCCGACCTCTCCCTCGAACTGGCGGGCGAGACGGTCACCGTGGCGGGCCTCATCGCCGAAATCAACGCGCGCCAGACGCGCGACAACCGCCGCTACTACCTCGTCACGCTCGAGGACCTGTCGGGCCGCGCCGAGCTGGCCGTCTGGAACGACGTGATCGAGGTCTCGGCGGAGGGCACGTGGACGGAGGGGCAGATCGCGCTCGTCTCCGTGGAATGCCGCGAGCGCGGCGACCGCCTCAACCTGAGCGTGCGCCGCGCCGCCCCCTGGGACGCCGAGGAGGGGCGGCTCGTGGGCTTCACGCCCGAACTGTGGCAGGTGGAGGAGCGCCGCGGGAACAACCGCCGCCGCCCGCCCGCCGCCGCCCGCCCCGCGAACGCGAACGGGAGCGCGCCCGCCGCCGCCCGTCCCGCGAACGGGGCCGCGTCCGCGACGCCGTCGGCTCCCGTCGCGCCCACCACGACGACGCCGACCACGAACGGGGCCGCGCCCGAACCCGCGCCGCCCGCGCCCGCCGCCACCACCGAGGCCGAGCGTCCGGGCGTGCGTTCCCCCGTGGGCGGCGAGGGCGCGCGCCTCGTCATCACCGTCTACGAGACCGAGGACGAGGTCACCGACAAGGCGCTGCTGGACTGCGTGGCCGCGCTCCTGCGCGACCGCCCGGGCGACGACGAGGTGCACCTCGTCATCCACGACACGGAGGGGCTGGACCAGTCCTTCGATTTCACGCGCGCGGCGGTCAACGAGGAGCTGGCGCGGAGCATCGAGAAGGTGCTGGCGGCCAGCAAGGGCACGGCGCGGCTGGTGCGCGCGCGGCCCAGGGAGGAGAGCGCCGCGCTGGCGCGCGGCTGAGGGGCGAGGAGAGCGCGCGGCTGCGCCGCGCTGAGGGAGGAGTGAGGCTCAGGGGAGAGACATGGACATCACGAGTTATCCGGGGACGCGGATCATCAGCATCGGGGATGATGATTGGCACGAGCCACCGGAGTGGGTGTGGGACCAGCTTCACCAGATTGCCGTTCACGCGAGCGGCCAAGACTACCTCGGCTGCACGCTCACCTATACGCGGAAGGGCCGCTCCCCGAAAGGGGGAAACTACTTCACGGGGCGCTCGCATGTGCCGGACGGCATCGTGGATGATCGCGGTCGTCTGGCGATTCAACACTTGTGGATCGACCAATACGGGCGCGAGCCGGAGCCGGAGCCCAAGTACACGGCGGTGCTGCTCCATGAGTACACGCACCTGTACGCGATCCAGCGCGGCTACAGGGGGCACCGCTCGCAGTTCTACCGCTACCTGTACGGCTTCGCCGAGACCGTGGGGCTGGACATGAGCGTCCTTGAGCAGTGGCGCATCGAGTGCCGCCACATCGACAGGCGGGCGCGCATCACCGCATCGAAGGTTGCGGCGGAAGACTGGGAGCTGAAGCAGGCCATGGCCTCGTTGAAGCGGCGAGCGCAGCGCGAGCGTAGGGCTGGCAAGAGGCGCAGTCCGCAGGCGGGCGCTAGAGGCCCTGGTTGAATTCGGCGAAGCCGAAGTACTCGTTCAGGTTGGCCAGCGCGCCCGCCAGCAGCAGCGCGCCGAGCGCGATCATCATGACCGCGCTGGCCACCTCGAAGGCGGGCATGAAGCGCGACAGCCGCCGCGTGGCGCGCGTGGCGTCGCCCAGCGCGAGGCCCGTCAGCAGGAAGGGCACGCCCAGCCCGGCGGCGTAGAAGGCCAGCAGGTAGGTGCCCGTGGCGGCGCTGCCGGAGGTGGCCGCGAGCGTGAGGATGGCCCCCAGGATGGGCCCCACGCAGGGCGTCCAGCCGATGCCGAAGGCCCCGCCCACCATGGCCGAGCGCGTGTAGCCCACCTTGCGCTTGCCGCCGAAATCGGCCTTGAAGGTGCGCTGCAGCAGGTTGAACTGCAGGTAGCCCGCGAACTTGGCCCAGGCCACCAGCGAGGCCAGCCCCAGCAGGGCCATGCGCGCGCGGTCGTCGCGCAGCTCGGCCAGCTCCACCACGCCCAGGAAGGCCGCCGCCGCCACCGCCAGCCCCAGCGCCGCCACCAGCGGCGGCCGGCGCCCGAAGGCGGGGATGAGCAGCGAGCCGAGCACGATGAGGAGCGCGCCCGCCGCCGTCTCCAGCTGGGGCAGGTAGTCCTGCAGGGCCACGCCCGTGAGGCCCGCGCCCGCGCCCAGCGCGATGAACACCGCGCTCAGCCCCAGCACGAAGGCCAGCGCGTGCGAGAACGTCTTGCGCCGCTCCGCCACCACCTGCCCGTTCTCCACGCTCGCCCCCGCCAGGTTCGTCAGGTAGATGGGCACGAGCGGCAGCACGCAGGGCGAGACGAAGGAGAGCACGCCCGCCGAGAAGGCCACGAAGGGCCCGCCCGCGCCCCGCAGGCTGAAGGCGTCGCCGCCCACGCCGGCGATGGCGAAGACGGCCACGGGCACGGCCACGAGCAGGGCGAAGGCGGCGTAGAGCGCGGCCATGCGTCCGCCGGGCAGGGCCCTGCCCGCGAAGCCGCTCCGCGCCGCCGGTCCGGAAGCCATGGGCGCCAGTATGGGGGACTTGGCAACCGTGCGCCCCGCGAAGGTAAAGACGGCGGGAAGCGCCCTTAGCGGTCCTCCAGGTCGATCACCTGCGCGCCCAGGTCCAGCGTCCGGCCGCCGTCGGCCCAGCCGCGCAGGGTGTAGGCGGCCACGGTGGGGTCGCCCACGGCGTCGAGGTTGAGGGGGCCGCTCACGCCCGTGTAGTCGATGTCGCGCCCCTCCGCCAGCAGCGCCGCGCATTCGCCGTAGCTGGCGCACTCCACGCCGTCGCGCGTGAGGCCCGCCACCGCCGCCAGCACGGCCTCGCCGTCGGCGGGGTCGCCCGCGGCCAGCGCGGCGAGGGCCAGCAGCACCACGCAGTCGTAGGCCTCCGCGCCGTAGGCCAGGTACTCCCCGCCGGTGGCCTCGGCCAGCCGTTCGAGGAAGGCGGGGGCGGAGTCGCCCCCCTGCTGGATGCCCAGCATGCCGTCCAGCACGGACGGATCGTTCGGGTCGATGGCCTCCCACAGGTCGGGGCTGTAGAGGCCGGTGGCGGCGAACTGGCGCTCCGGGCCCACGCCCGCCTCCAGCAGCTGGCGCACGGTGTCGGCCCCGTCGCTGCTGAAGCCGAGGTTGACCACCATGTCGGGGGCGTAGTTCACGACGGCGCTCACCTCGGCGCTGCGCGAGGGCTCCTCCGGGTCGTAGAGCACGGTCAGGCTGTCCGCGCCCAGCCGCGCGAACTCATCCTCCAGCAGGGCCGCGAGCGCGTTCCCCCAGGCGTCCGCGCGCCCGATGACGGCGATGCGCGCCGCCCCGCGCCCCACCACCGCGTCGGCGATGACGGGAGCCATGGCCGTGTCCGGCGCGATCGTGCGGAAGTAGTAGTCCGCGTTCTCCTGCGTGCTGAACACGGGCGAGGTGTTGGAGGCCGCGCACTGCGGCGTGCGCTCGTCCGAGAGCGTCTGCACGAAGGCCTGCGAGACGGCCGAGCCGCCCGCGCCCACGATGGCGTGCGCGCCCTCGCCCAGCAGCCGCCGCACCGCCGTGAGGGCGGAGGCGGGGTCGGTGGCGGAATCGGCCATCGTCACGCGCAGGTTCCCGCCCGCCGCGTTCACGTCCGCCACCGCCAGCCGCACGGCGGCGATCATGGGCACGCCGAGGAAGGCCAGCGAGCCCGTCTCCGGCAGCACCGCGCCGACGTGCAGCTCGGGCGCGCCCGCTTCCGTGGCCGTCGCCGCGGGCGTGTCCACGACGGTGGCCGCGGGCGCGTCGCCGTCGTCGCCGCCGCACGCCGCCAGCGCCAGCGCGCACAGGAGCGCCGCCGCCACGAGCGCGCCGCCGGTCCGCCGAGCCGTCCGCATGGCCGCCATTGTCGCGGCCCGCCAGCCCGCGCGCCAGCGCGAACCGGGAGGCGCGGTCGGCGGGGCGGGGGCTATGCACGCCAGCCCATCAGCGTTCGTGAGACACGCCATCTCCGCCGTGGACCGCCGGACTACGGAGCGGCGGGCCAGCGCGCGCGCCAAAGGTAGGCCAAGACGCCGCAGGCCACGGCCACGTTCAGCGACTCCGCGCGCGCGTCCATGGGCAGGGCCACGCGGAAGTCGCCCGCCTCGCGCAACAGGCGGCTCACGCCGCGCTCCTCGCCGCCCAGCACCAGCGCCGTGCGGTCGGGCCAGTCGAAAGCGGTCGCGTCCGCCACGCCCCCGCCCGTCGCCGCGACCACGATCCAGTAGCCCGCCTCCTTCAGCTGCGCGACGGCGCGGGCGAGGTTGAGGGGCGCGGCCACGGGGGCCACGAGGCTGAGCCCGGCGCTGGCGCGATGGACGCCGGGCGTGAGCGCCGCCCCCCGCCGCGGCGGCAGCGCCACCACGGTCGCGCCCGCGGCCACGGCCACGCGCAGGCAGGCCCCCGTGTTCTGGGGGTCGGTGACGCCGTCGAGCACGAGCGCGAGGGAGGGGGCGGGGGCCTCGCGCGGGATGGGGACGGTGGGCAGCCGCCGCAGCCGCGCGAGCACGCCCTGATGGACGCCGCCGCCGCAGAGCTCGTCCAGCCGCGCGCCGTCCACCGCCTCCACGGGCAGCCCCCCCGCGCGCGCCTCCTCCGCGAGGGCGAGCACGCGCCGGTTGCCGCCGCCCTCCAGGTGGAGGAGCCGTTTGGCCAGTCCCTCGCGCAGGGCCACGGCGCAGGCTTGCACGCCGAAGGCGAGGTCCGCGGGGGTGGCGTGCGGCTTGGACCTGGGGCGCGCCATGCGCCCTCACCTTGCCATCCGCGCGGCGCGGTGTCGCGCGCCGTCGCATCGCCGTTCGCTGCTATCATGCGCGGGATGCGCGGCCTCGCGCGCCACGGAGGGATCCCCCCATGCCCACGCCCCGGTCCGGTGCCTGAGCGGGGCGCGATGCGGGGGCGGCGGATGCGCGCGCTCGCATTGCTGGCCGCCCTGCTGGCGCTGGCGGGACTGGCCGCCGCGCGCTCCGGCGGGGCCAGCGCGGACGACGGCGCCGCCCTGCCCGACCACTGGGTGTCGGCGCGCGTGTGGACGGGGCTGGCCGCGCCCGCGGCGGACGCCTCGCTGGAGGCGCTGGGCTACCGCCAGCTGCCCGTGCCCGCGGGCATGGCGCCGGAGGCCTACGCCGCGTGGCTGCGCGGACGGCCCGGCGTCCTCAGCGCCCACGCGGCTTCCCCCGTGCGCGCCGCCGTCATCCCCGACGACGTCTTCTACGCGAGCCGGCAGGCGCCCTACCTCGAATCCATCGGCGCGCCCGCGGGCTGGGACGTGATGACCGACGCGGGCGAGATCGTGGTGGCCGTGATCGACACGGGCATCGACCTCGCGCACGAGGATCTGCGCGACAACCTGTGGGTGAACGAGGGCGATCTGACGGCGAACGGCGTGGACGACGACGGCAACGGCTGCATCGACGACCGCCACGGCTGCCGCTTCATCGACCTCACGCGCGAACGCTTCCGCGTCTGCGGCTACCGCACGGGCGACCCCGTGGGGGACGTGCGGGACGACCACGGCGACCGCATCGACGCGGGCTCGCACGGCACCTCCGTGGCGGGCATCATCGGCGCGCGCGGGAACAACGGCGCGGGCGTGGCGGGCGTGGCCTGGAACGTGCGCATCATGGCCCTGAAGACGCTCGATTGCGGCCCGCGCGGCAGCCCCACGGGCAACCTGCCGAACGTGGCGCGCGCCATCGACTACGCCCGCCGCATGGGCGCGGACGTGATCAACCTCAGCCTGGCCAGCGAGCCGGGCAACCCCGCCGACGACCTGCCCGTGGTGCGCGCGGCCATCGAGGCGGCCCTGCGCGACGGCGTCGTCATCGTGGCGGCGGCGGGCAACCACGGCGACCGTGGCGTGGGCTACCCCGCCGCCTACGCGCACTACCCCAACGTGATCGGCGTGGGCGCCAGCGACAGCGCCGCCGGCAACGGCTGGATGCGCGGCTCGGGCTGGGGCGCGGGCGTGGACCTGGCCGCGCCGGGCGTGGGCATCGTCAGCGCCATCCGCTCCGACCTGGGCCTGCCCACCAGCGTGGGGCGGCAGCCCGCGGGCACGAGCATGGCCGCGCCCTTCGTCTCCGGCCTCTTCGCCCTGCTCATGGCGCGCAACCCCGGGCTGGAGCTGGAGGAGTACCTGGCCATCGCGCGCGAATCGGCCGCGCCCCCGCAACCCGCGGCCCACGGCGGCAACTGGGCGGGCGCGGGCGTCATCGACATCGCCGCCGCCCTCGCGCGCGTGCCCATGACCGTGCGCGGGAGCGCCCTGCGCGACTGGATCGACCCGCCGCCGGGCACGCCCGTGCTGGCCCGCGTGGACGGCGTGGACTGCGGCGCGGGCGAAACCGAGGCCATGGCCGGGGGCGGCGCCGTCTACGCCCTGCGCGTGGCCGCCGAGGGCGAGGCGGCGGGCTGCGGGGCCGTCGGGCGGCGCGTCGAGCTGTCCCTCGGCGGGGCCGACGCCGGAGCCCTCGACTGGGGCGGGCCGAACGAGTCGCTGCTGCGCGCCGGACACGCGCTGGAGGGGCGCTCGCCGCCGCCCGGCCCGGCGGTGGCGCAGACGCTGGGCGACGGCTGGAGCCTGGCCGCCTACCTCGGCCCCGACGCGCCCCTGCCGCGCGCCGCCGCCGGCCTGCCCGACGGCTGGACCGCCATCGCCGTCTGGGACGCGGCGGCGGCGGGCGGCGGAACCATCCGCCACTTCCGCCGCGACGCCCCCGCCTACGCGCGCACGCTGGAGGGGCTGGAGCGCTACGACGTGTTCTGGGTGCGGAGCGCGGGGGGCGTCTACGGCTCCATCACGCCGTCGCGCACGCCGTCACGCCAGCTGGAGATGACGGCGGGCTGGAACCCCTTCGTCTACACGGGCGAGGCGCGCCCCGTGGCCGAGGCCCTCGCCAGCGTGCGCGGGGCCTACGACCAGGTGCTCAGCTACGACAACGCCAGCGGCGCCTGGCGCTCGTGGCTGCCCGACGCGCCCCGCCAGTTCAACGGCTTCGGCGGCCTCTTCCCCTACCGCGTCTACTGGGTGCACCTCACGCGCCCCGCCATCCTGCTGCTCGAATGAGCGCGCGCGGTAGACTGCGCGCATGACGGACGCCGAGGACGCGGACGACGGCGCGCTTCCCGACGACGGCGAGGTTCCCGACGACGGCGACGGGCGCGGGGATCGCACGCTGCGCCCGCGGCGGCTGGCCGATTTCCCCGGGCAGGAGCGCGTCAAGGACGTGCTGGGCATCGCCATCGAGGCGGCGGCCGCGCGCGGCGAGCCGCTCGACCACCACCTCTTCTACGGCCCGCCGGGGCTGGGCAAGACCACGCTCGCGCACATCCTCGCGGCCGAGCTGGAGGCCCCCATCCGCACCACCAGCGGCCCCGCCGTGGAGCGCCCGGGCGACCTCGCCGCCATCCTCACCAACCTCAAGGAAGGCGAGGTGCTGTTCGTCGACGAGGTGCACCGCCTCTCCCGCGCGGTGGAGGAGATCCTCTATCCGGCGATGGAGGATTTCGCCATCGACCTGGTCATCGGCAAGGGGCCCGGGGCGCGCTCCATCCGCCTCGCCCTGCCGCCCTTCACGCTCATCGGGGCGACCACGCGCTACGCCATGATCAGCGCCCCCCTGCGCGACCGCTTCGGCTCCATCTACCGCCTCGATTTCTACGACGAGGACGCGCTCACGGCCATCGTGCGGCGCTCGGCGGCGCTGCTGGGCATGGAGCTGGCGGCGGAGGCGGCGGTGGAGATCGCGCGCCGTTCGCGGGGCACGCCGCGCGTGGCCAACCGCATCCTGCGGCGCGTGCGCGACTACGCCGAGGTGCGCGCGGGCGGCCCCGCCACGCTGGCCGCCACGCGCGCCGCCATCGACCTGCTGGAGGTGGACGCGCTGGGGCTGGACGAGATCGACCGCCGCCTGCTGCGCGCCCTCGTCGAGCAGTTCGGCGGCGGCCCCGCCGGGCTGGAGACCATCGCCGCCGCCATCAGCGAGGAGCCCGACACGGTGGTCGACGTGTACGAGCCCTTCCTGCTCACGCGCGGGCTGCTGCGGCGCACGCCGCGCGGGCGCGTGGCCACGCCCGCCGCCTGGCGCCACCTGGGCCTGGAAGCGCCCCCCGGCGCGCAGGGCGACCTCTGGCGCGAGGCCGCGCCCCCCGAAGCGCTGGCCGCCGATGCCTGAGCCGCACGGCGGAAGCGCCGCCGCCTTCGCCCGCACCGTGCTGCCCAACGGCCTGCGCGTGGTCACCAGCGCCATGCCGCAAACGCGCTCGGCCACGGTCAGCGTCTACGTGGGCGCGGGCAGCCGCCACGAGGCCAACGCCGAGGCCGGCCTCTCCCACTTCCTCGAGCACATGCTCTTCAAGGGGGCCTCCCGCAGGCCCACGGCGCGCGCCATCTCCGAGGCCATCGAGTCCACCGGCGGCCTGCACAACGCCGTCACCGACCGCGAGCTCACCGTCTTCTACGCCAAGACGCCGGATTGGGCGGCGGGCGAGGCCATCGACATCCTCGCCGACATGGTGAGCGCCCCCGTGCTGGACGCGGGCGAGCTGGAGAAGGAGCGCGCCGTCATCCTCGAGGAGCTGGCGGGCGTGGAGGACAGCCCCGGCGAGCTGGCCGCCATCCTCGCCGACGAGACGCTCTGGCCCGGCCAGCCCATCGGGCGCAACGTCGGCGGCACGGCGGAGACCGCCCGCCGCCTGCCGCGCGAGGCCGTGGAACGCTACTTCCGCGACCGCTACGCCCCCGCCAACATGGCCCTCGCCGTGGCCGGAAACGTGGAGCACGAGGCCGTGGCCGAGGCCGCCGCGCGCTGGCTGGGCGGCCTGCCCGCGGGAAGCCCCGACGGCGGCGAACCGGCGCGCCCGCGCGGCGACCACGCCCGCGTGGCCGTGCGCGCCAAGGACACGGAGCAGGCCCACCTCTGCCTCAGCTGGCCCGCGCCCCCCGCCGCCCACCCCGACCAGTACGCCGCCGCCCTGCTCAGCGCCCTGCTGGCCGAGGGCATGTCCAGCCGCCTCTTCCTCGAACTGCGCGAGGAGCGCGCCCTCGTCTACGACGTGCACTCGTGGGTGAGCGAGTACCGCGACGCGGGCTCCTTCACGGTCTACGCGGCCTGCGACCCGGCGCGCGCGCGCCTCACGCTGGAGGCCGCCCTCGACGCCATCGCGCGCTTCCCCCGCGACGCCACGGACGAGGAGCTGGCGCGCGGCAAGCGGCTGACGGCGGGCCGCCTGCAGCTGCGTATGGAGGACACGCGCGCCGTCTCCGCCTGGATCGGCGGGCAGGAACTGCTGCTCGACGAGGTGCTGGGCGTGGACGAGGCGGCGGCGCGCCTCGAGGCCGTCACGCTCGACGACCTGCGCCGCCTCGGCGCGGAGCTGCCTCGTCCCGACGCGGCCACGCTGGCGGCGGTCGGTCCCTTCGACGGCCCCGCCCCCTTCGACGGCCTGTTCTGAAAGGGGATCGCCGCTACAGCAGGTCGGCCTGCTCGCCCGGCGCGGGGCGCGGCGGCCTGCGCTCGGCGGCGGACGGCGACGGCAGTTCGGCGGCGGTGAAGAGCTTCGGGGCGCACACCGCGCGCACGATGCGGTTCCGGATCTCCAGCCCGTTGAGGACGATGGGGCTGAACACGTTGGGGTAGGGCGTCACCGTTCGTCGCTCCCGCCGCTATTCCCCGTCGAGGCTGATGGCCTGCGCCGGGCACATCTCGATGGCGTCGTTGGCGCGGTCGATCTGCTCGCCCTCGGGGCGCTCGACCGCGACCACGGGCCAGTTCTCGGCGTCGCGCGCGAAGATGTCGGGCTGCAGGTAGGAGCACTGCCCCGACTTGAGACAGGCGCGACGGTTGATGACCAGCTTCTTCATCGTTCGTTCCCCCGGTTTGCCCGAAGCCTACGCCCGCGCCGGCGGATCCCAGGCGACGGGCAGCGTTTCCACGCCGTGCATGACGGGCGCGCTGATCTCCTCCGGCTCGCCCGTCAGGCGCAGGTTGGGCAGGCGTTCGAGCGTGAGTTTGAGCGCCACCCTGGCCTCCACGCGAGCGAGGGGCGCGCCCATGCAGTAGTGGATGCCCTGCCCGAAGGCGTAGTGGAGCTTGAGCCGCTCGTAGTCGCGCGTCACGTCGAAGCGCTCGGGGGCGTCCCACGTCTCCGGGTCGAGGTTGGCGGAGCCGAACATGCAGAGCACCTTCGTGTCTTTCGCCACGGGCACGCCGAGGAATTCGGTGTCCTCCACGGCGGTGCGGAAGAGGCCGTTCACGGGGGAGTCGTAGCGCAGGCTCTCCTCCACGGCGTTTTCGAACAGGTCGGGGTTGGCGCGCACCAGCGCCAGCTGGTCGGGGTTCTGGAGCAGGCGGTAGACGAGGTTGCCGATGAGCTGCGTGGTGGTGGCGCTACCGGCGATGAAGAGGAAACCCATGAAGCCCACGATCTCGTCGTCGCGCAGGGTGCGCCCGTCCAGTTCGGCGGTGACGAGCGAGGTGAGCGTGTCCGGCGGCGGCTCCGCGCCGGAGGCGATGAGGGCCCGGCGCTCGGCGATCTTGTCGAGGAAGTACTTCACGGAGGGGTCGTTGGTGCGGCTGGAGCGGCTGGAGCGGTCGCCCGCGCGGCCCTGGGCGCGGGCCTCCTCCTGCATCCGGCGGTTCACTTCCTCCTGCTCCAGCGCGTCGGGGGAGATGACGCCGTCGGCGCGGGGGCGCATTTGCTGCACGAGGTCGGGGTCGAGGCCCAGCAGCCAGGCGATGACGATGAGGGGCACGGGCACGGCCAGCAGCTGCATGTAGTCGCCCTCGCCGCGTTCGGCGAAGCCGTCGATGATGCCGTCGATGAGCTCGCTGATGCGCGGCTCCAGGGCCAGCAGGCTGGAGGGGGTGAAGGCGCGGTTCACGAGGCGGCGGTCGAAGGTGTGCTCGGGCGGGTCGACGCTGACGAGCACGCCGCCGCCGGTGCGCGCCAGCCCGGGGCCGAGCTCGCTGGTCCACGTCTTCCAGTCGTGGAGAAGGGCGCGCACGTCCTTCTCGCGCGTGACGGCGTACCACTCGAAGGGATCCTCGGCGCGGGCCATGGGGCACTCCTCGCGCATGCGCGCGAAGTGGGGGTGCACGTCCTTCTGGAAGGCGGGGTCGAAGAAATCGAAGTCGGAGGCCATGCCGTTCCTCCCGCGCGGGAATAGGGTCGCGCGCGCACGATACCACCGTTCGCGGAGGGCTAGCCCGCGCCCGCGGCGGCGTCGCCGGCGTCCGCGCCCGGGGCGGCGGCGCGGGGGGCGAGGCGCGCCTGATACTCGCGCGCGAGGCGCTGGCAGCGCTTCGCGGCATCGCCCCGCGTGGCCCCCACCAGCAGCAGGCAGACGGCGTGGAGGACCGCCGCGTCCAGGCGGTCGATGGGGATCTTGCCCGCGCTGTAGTCGGTGTACACGCTGCGCTGCAGGCCGGTGAGGCGCTGCGTGAGCAGGTCGGGGTCGACCCACGTCCGCAGTTCGCCAGCCTCCCGCATCTCCTCCACCGCCTCGCCGATGGCATCGCTGATGGTCTGCTGCACGGTTTCGCCGAAGGGGCCGGAGACGCTGGGGCGCACGGCCTTGAGCAGCTTGCGCCCGCGCTCGCGCTCGCCCTGCGTGACCCTGGCGGTGATGGTGAAGAGGTTGACGAGGCGGTCGAGCCCGTGGGCGGCGCCGGGGGCGCGGGCCTTGGCGAGGATGCGCCCGTAGGCGTCCTGCACCGCCTCGGTAAGCAGGTCGTCCTTGCTCCCGAAGGAGTTGTAGAGGGTGGGCTTGGTGACGCCGCAGGCCTCGGCGAGGCGGTCCATGGTGACGGCCTCGTAGCCCACGCTGGTGAGCAGGTCGCGCGCGTGCTGGAGGATGCGCGCGCGCCGCTCCGCCCGCCTGGCCTCGCCGAGGGGCATGCGCGCGCTAGCCCGCGCCCGACGCCGTGCCCACGGCGTCCGCGTCCGGGGCGGCGGTGAGGACGGCCTGCCGTTCGCGGGCGAGGCGGCGGCAGCGCTCCGCGGCGGCGCCGCGCGTGACGCCCGCGAGCAGGATGCAGACGGCGTAGACGGTCATGTCCACCAGCTGCTCGCCGTCGAGGTCGCCCACGCCGTACTCGGTGTTCACGTTGCGCTCGATGCCGGCGATGCGCTTCGTGAGCAGGCCGGTGTCGATCCAGGGCTGGAGCTCGCCGTCCTCGCGCATCTCGGCCACGGCGCCGCCGAGGGCGTCGCGGATGCTGGCGTGCACGGCCTTGCCGAAGGGGCCGTCGGCGTGCGTGCGGACCTCGCGGATCAGGGCCTCGCCGCGTTCCCGCTCGCGCAGGATGACCTTGGCCGTGACGGTGAGGATGGCGATGACGTGGTCGAGCCCGCGCACGCCCTCGGGGGCGGTGGCGCGGGCGAGGATGCGCCCGTAGACGTCCTGCACGGCGGCGGTGAGCAGCTCGTCCTTGCTGCCGAAGGCGTTGTAGAGGGTGGGCTTGGTGACGCCGCAGGCGTGGGCGATGCCATCCATGGTGATGTTGTCGTAGCCATCGCGCGAAAGCAGGTCGCGCGTGCTCTGCAGGATGTTCGCGCGCCGCCGGGCCCGCCTCTCCTCGCCGAGGGGCATGGCGCAAGCCTAGCACACCGCCGCGGACCGCGGGGCGTAGCATGGCCGCGGGGAAAGGAGAAGCCCCATGGCGCTGGACCACGTTTTCCGCCCGATCACGGTGAACCGCACGGAGTTCCGCAACCGCGTGGTGCGTTCGGCGCACGGCACGGGGCTGGGGCGCGGGGAGGTGAGCGACGACCTCATCGCCTACCACGAGGCGCGGGCGCGCGGGGGCGTGGCCATGAGCATCCTCGAGGCGTCGTCGGTGCACCCGTCGTCGGGCACGGGCGGCGTGGCGGCGTATGCGGATGCCATGATCCCGGGCTACGCGCGGCTGGCGGATGCGGCGCACCGGCACGGCATGGCCATGATGCAGCAGCTCATCCACATGGGGGCGCACGCCGTGCCGCTGGACGGGAGCCCGCCGTGGGCGCCCTCGGCCATTCCCAGCGTGCGCCACCTGCGCGCCTCCGAGGGGCAGGGCGACGTGCCCGTGGAGATGACGCGGGCGATGATCGACGAGGTCATCGCGGCCTTCGCGGCAGCGGCGCGGCGGGCGCGCGAGGGCGGCCTCGACGGCGTGGAGATCCACTACGGCCACAGCTTCCTCATCATGCAGTTCCTGTCGCCCGCCACGAACCGGCGCACGGACCGCTACGGGGGCAGCGCGGAAAACCGCCGCCGCTTCGGCAAGGAGGTGGCGGCGGCCATCCGCGAGGCCACGGACCCGGACTTCATCATCGGCGTGCGGCTGAGCGGGCGGGAGGGGATTCCCGGCGGGCTGGAGCCGGAGGATTGCCGCGAGATCGCGCTCGATCTGGAAGCCACGGGGCTGATCGACCTGTTCAGCATCTCCACGGCGGGCTACCTCGATTTCGACCGCCTCATCGGGGGCATGCACGAGGAGCACGGCTACGAGCTGCCCTGGAGCGCGCCCGCCAGCCGCGCCCTCTCCACGCCCAGCTTCGTGGTGGGGCGCATCCTCACGCTGGCGGAGGCGGACGCCATCATCGCGCGCGGCGACGCCGACATGGTCTCCATGATCCGCGCGACGCTGGCCGACCCCGACATCGTGCGCAAGACGCAGGAGGGGCGCGCCGACGACGTGCGCCCCTGCCTCGGCTGCAACCAGGGCTGCATCGGCGGGAGCACGGGGCCGCTCATGCGCTTCGGCTGCGTGGTGAACGTGGGCGCGGGGCAGGAGCTGCGCTTCGGGGACGACCGCATCGCCGCGGCGGGGGAGAGCAGGCGCGTGCTGGTGGCGGGTGGCGGCCCGGCGGGGCTGGAGGCCGCGCGCGTGGCGGCCCTGCGCGGCCACCGCGTCACGCTGTGCGAGGCGGGGGACGCGCTCGGCGGGCAGGTGCGGCTCGCGCGCAAGGCCCCCACGCGCGACGAGTTCGGCAAGGACGTGGACTGGTGCGAGGCGCAGCTGCGCAAGCTGGAGGTGGAAATCCGCCTGAACACGCGCGTGGACCGCGCGCTGGTGGAGGCGGAGGCGCCGGACGCCGTGATCGTGGCCACGGGCTCGGTCCCCCGCCGCGACGGCTTCCAGGCGGCGCGCCCGGCCAGCCCCGCCGAGGGCATGGACCGCGCCAACGTCTTCACCAGTTGGGAGGCGATGGGCGACGAGGCGGAGACGGGGGCGACGGCGCTGGTGTTCGACGACGTGGGGCACTACGAGGCCATCGCCGTGGCGGAGTACCTGCTGGAGAAGGGCGTGGCGGTGTTGTTCGCCACGCCGCACACGGGCATCGGGCCGCAGACGGTGGGGGCGCTCATGCGCGATCCGGCCCTGCGCCGCCTGACCGACCACCGCAGCGGCTTCACGCTCATCCCGCGCGTCCAACTGCTGCGCGTGGGCGAGGGGAGCGTGACGCTGCGGAGCCTCGATTCGGGCGTGGACCGCGAGTGGGCGGCGGACAGCGCCGTGGTCGTCTCCGGCAACGCCGCCGACCGCGCCCTGGCGGAGGCGCTGGAGGGCTACGGCGGCGAGGTGCTGGTGGTGGGGGACGCGCTCGCGCCGCGTCCCATCGAGCGCGCCGTGCACGAGGGGCACCACGCGGCCCTGCGCATCGGCGGCGGCGCGGACGGGGAGCGCGTGGCGGGCGGTCCGCCGTCGCCGCCCGCGAACGCGCTGTCCGGCGGGCGCTAGCGGGCCATGCGGGGGCCGCGGGCCGCGGGGGCGCTCGCCGCATTGGCGCTGCTGCTGGCGGCCTGCGGCGGCGCGGACGAAGCGCCCGCCGCCACGGAGACGCCGACGGTGATCGCCATGGAAACGCCGACGGCAACCGCGACGCCGGTCGCCACGGAGACGGTCGCGCCCGCGACGCCGTCGCCGACGGCAGGCCCGACCACGACTCCTACGCCATCGCCCACCGCCACGCCCACGCCAGCGCCAACCGCGACTCCCACGCCCACGCCGCCGCCGCCCGTGCCGATGCCCACGCGGGAGGAGCTGGGAATCGCGGAGGTGGAGACGGACTGGGCGCCCCTGCTGCATGTGCGCCACGGGCGGGGCGAGCCGATCCCCTGGGAGGCGGGGGTCTACCTGCTGGACGTGGAGACGGGGACGGTGGAGGGCTGGGTGCGGCCGGGCGTTGACGCCGTCGAGGAAATCGACGGGCAGCGGGCCATCAACAGAAGCTGGAACGAGTTTGTTCACAGCTACTTCGCGTTTTCGCCCGGCAAGCGGTTCGTCCTCTACGGCGACCGCCTGTACGACCGGCGGACGGGGCGCAGCTGGCAGGGCGGGGGATTCCGGACCCGACACTGGCCCCCCAGGGGTATCGCCAGCCCGATCTCCGGATGGGGGACAGGCGACGGAGAGCGCATCCTGTTCCGGTTGCCGGGGGAAGATGCGCGCTACGCGATTCTGGACGCTTCGCTGCGGGCCACGGGGCTGATCGGGATTCCGGGAGCGGAACGCGCGGACTTCTGGCCGCATCCCGATGGGCACTACCTCTTCGCGCGCGACGAGCGCCACCGACTGCACGTCATCGACCTGGAGCGGGGAAGCGGCGGATGGAACGGCCCATCCTTCACCTGGCAATTGCCGTGGGACAACCCGTACGAGTACCACATCGAGCCGTTCCCGGGCGGGGCGGCGGTGGTGGGAAACGCCAGCGAGGCGGGCATCTGCCGCGTGATCCGGTACTCCCGCCACGGACCGCGCCCCTCCGTCCACCGCCTCCCGTGCGGCTACCCACAGCGTGACAGCCTTCACAACCTCGTCGACCTTTCACCGGACGGGCGGCGAGCCGCCGCCGCTGTGATTGCCGTGCCCACCATGCCCGAACTCCCCGCCGCGCCCGTCATGGCGATCTTGATCCATGACGTGATCACCGGGGAGCAACTCCTCCGCATCACGGGCGCCACCTTGCCCCGGGGTGGCATCTGGCCATTCACGAACGCATGGCTCGCCGACGGGTCGGGCGTGGTCGTGGGCGCGAACCGAGACGACCGGCTCGTCACTCTCGACGGAAGATGGGGGCCAGCGCTGGGGATGCCCGCGCCCGACAATCCGGATCGCTTCGCGGACTGGGGCCGCTTCGCCAGCGGGACGACGGTGACGGACGCGAGCGGCCGACCGCTCGCGTCCACGCGATTCGTTCAGCGCAGGACCATCCTCGGAGTTCCCTGGATGTGGGTCACCTGGGGATCCGGCAGCGCCGAGATTTCCATAGGGCTTGATGTCGCCTACGAACGTGGGGAACCGTACCCGGATGCGCCGATCAGCCCCGTGATCGAGCTGCCGCCGTTCGACGACCGGCTGCTGGTCGAGGTCGTGGTCGAGGGCTGCCTGAACCTGCGCGAGGAGCCGTCGCGCGAGGCGGCGGTCATGGCCTGCCTCCCCAATGGGACGCGCGCGGAGACGGACGCCTACAGCTGGTGGCCGGAACAAGGCTGGATGCGCCTGCTCACCGACGGCGGCGCGACGGGCTGGGCGCACGCGGACCATCTGCGCTGGGCCTCGAACGTGGTGCGGCTGGAGTAGGGCGCTATTCGCCGTTCCGCGACTCCCAGAGGCGCAGGACGGCGGTGTTGTCGGCGTCGCCGCCGAGCAGGGCCTCGGCCTCGCGCCAGAGGTCGCGGACGTGCGCGAGCAGGGGCGCGTCCATCTCCAGCGCATCCGCCATCTCCGCCGCCGTGGCCACGTCCTTGGCCATGAGGCCCACGGTGAAGCCGGCGGCGAAGCGGCGCGAAAGCATCTCCTCGACGGCCTTGCCCGCGGTGGTGGCGTTGCGCCCGGAGGAGGCGTTGACGACCTCGATCAGGCGCGCCGCGTCGAGCCCGAAGCGTTGGCCCACGAGCAGGGCCTCGCAGACGGCGGCCATGCCCGCGGCGGAGAGGTAGTTGTTGAGCGCCTTGACGGCGTGTCCCGCGCCCACGCCGCCGACCTCGTAGACGGCGCGGCCGAGGCGCTCCAGCAGGGGGCGGGCGCGGGCGACGTCGTCGGGTTCGCCGCCGGCCATGACGGCGAGCGAGCCGTCGCGCGCGCGGGGCACGCCGCCGGAGACGGGGGCGTCCACGAGGGCGACGCCGTGCGCGGCCAGTTCGGCGGCGAGCGCGCGCGTGCCCGCGGGGGCGGAGCTGCTCATGTCGATGAGGAGGCCGCCGCTTCCCAGCCCCTCGGCCAGCCCGCCGAGCGCGACCGCGCGCACGGCCTTGCCGTCGGGCAGCATGGCGATGGCGGCGGCGCTGGCCGCGCCCAGCGCGAGGGGGTCGGCGGCCACGGCGGCGCCGTGCTCCGCCGCGAAGGCCTCGGCCACGTCCGCGCGGGCGTCGTGCACGGTGAGCGCGCAGTGGGGCGCGAGCAGGCTCGCCATGGGCCAACCCATGCGGCCCAGCCCGACGAAGCCGACGCGGGCGGGGGCGTGCTCAGCCATCGGGGGCCGCCGCTTCGGGGCGCTGCGTCCAGCTGGCGAAGGGGTGGAGCGTGCGTTTGACGATGCGCCAGCCGTCCGCCGTGCGCGCGGCCTCGTCGACGTAGGTGAGCAGCACGACCAGCACGTCGCCGGACGGGTTGAAGTGGGAGGCGTGCATGTAGGTGGACATGTCGGCGCGCGAGTCGTCCGCGCCGGGGACCACGTTGACCGTGCCGATGAGGTGCTGCGTGCGGACATGGCCCGCGCCGCGGAAGGTGCCCTCCACGAAGGCGGCCCATTCCCCGGGGCCGGTGCGGCGCGTCTCCGGGTTCCCGGCGATGGAGATGGCGGCGTCGGGCGTGAAGGTGCGACGGTAGAGGGCGAGGCCGGTTTCGGGGTCGTCGCGCCCGATGGCGTCCGTGCCCAAGGCGTAGTTCACGGCCAGCTGGCGGACGGCGCTTTCGACGGCGGGCCAGTCGGGGCGGTCGCTCCCTCCGGCGGTTCGCAGCGGGCGGGGCGTTTCCTCCGGCATGGCGGCGCAGTATACGGGCGCGGGCGGGGCGTTGGGCGGCTAGAAGAGGTCGACGCCGTAGTAATCGGGCTGGATGCCCTCGCAATAGCCGCAGGCGCGCGGGAATTCGCCCTTGCGAAAGTCCTCGCGGATGGCGCGGATGGCGCGGTCGTTCCAGATCTCGTCCAGGTCCTTCTCGTACAGGTTCCCCAGGACGATGGGGGGAAGAACCCCGCAGCACAGGTGCACGTTCCCGTTCTGGCGAATCTGGAGCTGGCCGGTCCAGGGCGCCACGCAGGCGGCGGCGTCCCCTTCCGCCCGGCGCTTCACCAGCGGCAGGACGTCCACGTCGGGCAGCAGCTTCTTCTGGACCTTGCGCGCGACTTCGCGGAGCTGCAGGTTTTCCCGCGCGGCGAACTCCATGTTCCCGGTGTGGATGGCGATGCCCATCCCGGCGGCGCGCTCGCGGATGCGGGGCAGCCGTTCCAGGAAGCGTTCGTTGACGCCGCGGTTGGACTGTTCGAGATACTTGTAGTGGAAGTCCCGCTTCTCGTCGTAGACGCCCCGCAGAATCTCGGGCGTCGGCTTCAGGCGCATGAAGCGCACGGTGCCGATGCCCGCGCGGCTGGCCATGTCGAGCAAGTCGTCGATCTCGTCGATGACCTCCTTGACGACGGTGAAGCTGAACCAGAATTCGTTCTCCGGCGACCCGATGCGCGCGCTCTCGGCGGTCAGCCAGGCGATGTTCCGCAGCGTCCGTTCGAGGTCGTGCCCGCCCATGATCTTCGCGTACGTGTCCGGCGTTCCCGCGTGCATGGAGAAGGACACGTGCAGTTTGGCCCGCAGCAGCGTCGCGGCCACGTCGCGGGTCAGGGGAAATCCGGTCGTGACGATGCGCAGGATCACGTCGTTGTCCCGCGCCGCGTCCGCGAAGTACCCGAGGTTCTGGCTGAGCAGGGGCTCGCCCGCCCCGTGGATCGCCAGGATCTTCAGGTACCGGAACCAGGGGCTCACCTTTTCCAGCAGCTCGGGGGCGATGTCCCGGGACTTCCGCCCCTGCCGCAGAGGCACGCTGCACATGATGCAGGTGTAGGGGCAGCCCTGCGTGGACTCGACGTACATCACCGAGGGGAAGGAGTCGACCTCCACGGCCCGCGCCGCGAAGTCCGCGGCCAGCCGCTCGCCGTTCGCGACATCAAGGGCCATGCCGCGATCCTACAGGGCCGCCCGCGTGCGCGCTCCGCTCACACCTCGGAGAGGGGGACGCGACGGCCTTCCGCGCGGCTGCGGTGGGCCGCCTCGATGACGCGCATGTAGTGCAGGCCGTCGTCGAAGCCGGTGAGCGTGACGGGCGCGCCGCGGCGGATGGAGTCGACGAAGTCCCGTTCGACGCGCCACGCGCCCGCCGTGCCGGGGTCGGGGGGCAGGGGCGCGGGCGGCTCGCCGAGGGGCGCGAAGGTCATGGCGTCGTCCGGGCTCCAGTGGAGCGTGCCCGCCGAGCCGTAGACGGAGATGCCGTTGGTACCGGGGGGCACGGCGTGGAGCAGCGTCCCCAAGCGGTAGACGGCGCGCCCGCCGCGCTCCAGTTCGGCGAAAACGCCGAGGCTGTCGGGCACGGCGATGGCGGCGCGCTCGCCCGTCTCCGCGTCCACGCGCTCGCGCACGAAGGTCTCGCCGTGGGCGAGCACGGCGCTCGTCGGGCCCAGCCAGCGCGAGACGATTTCGACGTAGATGCCGAACTGCATGACGTTCATGCCGGAGTAATCGGTGCGTTCGCGCCAGTGGAGGGGCGCGTCGGGGTCGAGGGAGCCGCCGCCGAGGGCGGTGACGTGCACCTCGCGCACCTCGCCGAGGGCGCCGTCGGCCAGCAGCCGCCGCACGGTGCGCCAGCTGGCGAGGTCGAAGGGCGCGGGCACGAGCTGGGCGACGAGGTCGGGATGCGCGCTGGCGGCCTCCAGCATGGCGCGCGCCTCGGCGGCGTCCATGGCCATGCGCGCCTCGCAGAGCACGTGCTTGCCGGCCGCCAGCGCGGCCACGGTGAATTCGCGGTGGCGCCAGGGCCAGGTGCCGATGCAGACGGCGTCGACGTCGGGGGCGGCGAGCAGGGCGGCGGCGTCCGCCTCCACGCGGGGGATGCCGAATTCGTCGGCCACGCGGCGCGCGCTGGCCTCCGTGCGGTTGCAGACGGCCACCAGCTCGACCTCGCCGGTGGCGCGGAAGCCGGGGATGTGGCGCAGCTTCATGTTGCCGCCCGCGCCGATGAGGCCGACGCGCAGGGGGGCTTCGTTGGCGGCCATTGGCTTCGCTCCTCGCTCAGCGGCCCCGCCAGCGGGGCTCGCGCTTTTCGGCGAAGGCGCGCGGGCCTTCGCGGGCGTCGTCGGAATCGAGCACGGCGCGGCTCACCCATTCGCCCGTGCGGTAGGACTCGTCGATCTGCAGCTGGCGCCACTGCTGGGCCATGAACTTGCTCCCCTCCACGGAGAGGGGCGCGTTGGCGGCGATCATGGCGGCGATGGCCTCGGCGCGGGGCAGCAGCTCGTCGGGCGGCAGCACCTCGCGCACGAGGCCCATGCGCAGCGCCTCGTCCGCTTCCACGCGGTCGCCCGTGAGCAGCAGGTACATGGCGTCGCCGAAGGGCACGAGCCGCGCGAGGTGGTGGATGGCGTAGCCCGCGAGGATGCCGCGTTTGACCTCGAACAGGCCGAACCACGCCTCCGTGGAGCAGATGCGGATGTCGCAATCGAGGGCGCGTTCCAGCCCGCCCGCGATGCAGAGGCCGTTGATGGCGGCGACGAAGGGCTTGCGCGAGCGCGAGAAGGGCAGCATGGCGGCGGGATCGAAGGCGCGGCGCGGGGCGGGGGAGTCGCCGCGGTCGACGTTGCGGCGGTCCATCTCCTTCAGGTCGGCCCCGGCGCTGAAGGCGCGGCCCGCGCCCGTGAGGATGCCCGCGCGCATGGCCGGGTCGGCCTCGAAATCGGCCAGCGCGGCGGCGAGGTCGGCCATCATGGTGCCGCCGAGGGCGTTGAGCCGTTCGGGGCGGTTCATGGTGAAGAGGGCGTGGCGCTCGCGTTTTTCGTAGAGCAGGTCGGGCATGGCTGGCCTCCAGCGCCTGGGGGCGTAGTCTCTCACGGACACACCGTTCGCGGGGAGGACGCCATGCCGGAAGAGCCGGGCCTGTTCGAGGTCATGTACACCTGTCGCGCCATGCGGCGCATCAAGCCGGACCCCGTGCCGGAGGAGCTGCTGCTGAAGCTGGCGGACGCGGGCAACCACGGCCCCACGGGCTCGAACGTGCAGAACGTGCGCTGGGTGATCGTGCGCGACGCCGAACGCAAGCGCCTGCTGGCCGAGCAGAACCGCAAGCACCTCTCGGCCTACCTGGCGGCGGACCGCGTGGAGGAGCTGCCGCACCATCCGAAGGCGAAGCGCGACCGCATGCGCGAGGCGGTGGTCTGGCAGATGGACCACATGCACGAGATTCCGGCGCTGGTCGTCGCCTGCCTCGAGTTCGCGGAGGCGCAGGCGGACGCGGCGCAGGCGGGGGGCGGGGGCTACGTGTGGCCCGCTGTGCAGAACGTGCTGCTGGCGGCGCGCGGGCTGGGGCTGGGGGCCGCGCCGACGACGCTGGGCCTGCGCGACCGCGCGGCCATCAAGGATATCCTGGGCCTGCCGGAGACGGTGGAGGCCTACTGCCTGATCCCGGTGGGGTACCCGATGGGGAACTTCGGGCCGGTGACGCGGCTGCCGGTGGCGGACACGGTGCACTGGGACCGCTGGTAGGGCTTGGCGCGCTACTCCGGCGGGCGCACTTCCGGGGCGATGCGCAGGGCGTGGTGGAACAGCTCGTTCATGAAGTCGGCCCAGGCGGCGCGGTCCGTGAGCAGCGCGTGGATGTCGAAGTCGCGCTCCATGCGCATCTCGCCCAGCCGCTGGCGCATGGTGGGCGTGACCACGCCCGCCACGAGGAAGTTGCGGCAGGCCACGGGGGCCTCGTCGAACGTCTTCTTGATGGCCCCCAGCCGTTCCAGCGCCCCGGCGGGGTCGGTCCCCGCCTTCACCTCGACGATGGCCGCGAAGTCGCCGTTGCGCCGGAAACCGATGTCCGGCTCCGATCCGAACACCATGCGCACGCCGCCGCGCAGACGCCATTCCGTGGCGGCGGCATCCGCGCCGTTCGCCAGCAGGCCGCGCTCCCGCACCCAGTCGAGCATCCGCTCCTTGATCTCGCGCTCCCCCTTCTGGCCGATCAGGTTGCGCATGGAGCCGTCCTCGGTAATGCCGATGGTGGCCAGCACGTTCCGGTAGGCGTCGTCCAGCGTCCAGTCCGTGGCGTCGATGATGATCGAGCTGATGACCGCGTTGTAGAGGCGGCAGACGCGCAGGGCCTTGTCGCGCGTGACGCGCACGTTGGGCGAGCCGTCCTCCCAGCGCTCGATCGTTCCGGCGATGGCCGCCACGCGCTTGCGCGAGAGCAGGGCGATGCCGCGGTAGTGCATGGACGCCCGCGGGATCGCCTCCAGCAGGACGGGATGGGCGAAGGCCAGGCGCGGCTCGATGCCCGCGCGGCGCACGTGCTCCCAGGCGCTCTCCTCGATGGCCAGCGACGCGCGATCCGCGTAGTCTAGGTCGCCGGCGAACGATTCGATCTCCCGCCAGACCCGAACGTCGTCCGCCTCCGCGATGCGACGGGCGATGCGAACGGCGCGCTCGATCGCCTCATCCGTGCGCCGCTCGTCCGTCACGTCATGCGCCAGCGGTACACGCACTTGCGCAGCTCGCGCCGCCCGAAGCGCCCCATCTGCTGGCTGGCGTTGCCCTTGCCGCGGGGCAGCACGCTGATCTCCTCGCAGGCGAAGCCGCAGCGCTCGGCGATGTCCGAGAGGATGAGGTCCACGGGCACTTCCTCGCCGTGGTACTGCACGTTGTCGTTGACCATGATCACGGCGCCGCCGGGCCGCGTGAGGCGCGCCAGCTCCGCCACCACGAGCGCCATTTCGAGGAAGTAGTTCTCGACCAGCCGGATCACGTGCGGGTTGCCCAGCTCGGCGCGGCGCTCGCGCAGGGCCCGCAGCGGTTCGTCGAGCGCGCCCTGCGCGCGGACGGCGTCCCGCGCCCGTTCCAGCACGTCGGGGCGCGGGTACTCGAGTTCGAGGAGCGCCTCCTTCGAGCGGTTCTCCACCGTCGCGCTGATGAGCGCCTGCCGCAGCTCCCCAAAGGCAGGCTTGTCGTAGCCGAGCCACGCCAGCTCCAGCGCGTAGGTGCGCGTGTAGTCGTAGCGGTTGGCGTAGGGCGGCGAGGTGACCGTGAGCCCCACCGATTCGTCGGGCAGCTTCGCCAACTCCCGCAGCGCCGAACCGAGGATCAGCCGCGGGGGCGCGCCCCCGTAGCGCCGCGCCAGCTCGGGCGCGTCCGCCAGCACCTCGCCGAGCCGCTGTTCGAGCGCATCCGCGAAGGACGGGATGGGGCCCTTGTCCATGCTCCCGCGCAACGCCCGCCCGCAGCGGTCGTCCCAGCGCAGGTACTGCCCGTCCTTGCGCGTGTAGCTGACGTCCTCCAGCACGCTCATGCAGGCCACGTCGAGCACCGTGCGGAGCGGCCCGTCGAGCGTGGACAGGAAGGCGCGCGCCTTCGCGATGGCGTCCTCGGTTTCGGGCGAAAAGGCCCGCTCCGTGATGGGCACGTGGGGGAAGCGGAACGCGGCGTCGGCGGGAGCGCCCCGCAGGGACGCGAGGAGCGCGCGGCCCGCCCGTTCGATCGCCCCCGCGTCCGCGCCGTTGGCCACCAGCGAAATGGCGCGGGCGACGCGCACGCCGACGGGCATGATCTCGATGCCCGTGGCCGCACGGCCCGCGCCCCCGGCCACCAGCGCCGTCGTGCCGATGCCCGCGAAGGGATCGAGCACCGGCCCGTCCGCCTCGTCCAGGAAGCCGCGCGCCAGCCCCGCGGAAAAGCCTTCCTTGTAGCGCAGCCAGCGCAGCCCGGGCTGCGCGCGGTTCCCCTGATACGACACCAGGCGACGGCTCAGTTCGCGCCGCACGATCAGGCGCTCGGCGAAGCGCGCGTGCAGGGTGTCGCGTTCGGTCTGACAGGCGGCCGGTCCGGGGGCGTCCGCCACGGCAGCGGAGGGGTCGGCGAGAAACGCGCGCTGCGTCCCGCTGACCGCCAGCGTCATCGGCTCCGGCCCTCCCGCGCCGCACTATACGCCTTCGCGCGCTACGCGACGGGCGCGAACGCTGTAGGGTTCGGGGCGCTACCGGAGGCTTGCCATGCGGCCCGAACCGTTTACCGTCGCCGTCCCCGACGAGGCCATCGCCGACCTGCACGCGCGCCTCGACCGCTCCCGTCTGCCCGCCGACTTCGCCAATGAGGACTGGCGCTTCGGCATGAACCGCGCGTACCTCGAATCGTTCCTCCACTCCTGGCGCCACGAGTACGACTGGCGCGAGACGGAGGCGCGCATCAACGCCTTCGCCAACTACCGGGTCGAGTTCGAGGGCGTGCCCGTGCACTTCATCCACGAGCGCGGCAAGGGTCCGGACCCGATGCCCCTCGTGCTCACGCACGGCTGGCCCTGGACCTTCTGGGACTACGCCGAGACGATCGGGCCGCTGACGGACCCGGCGGCGCACGGGGGCGATCCCGCCGGAGTTGGGGCGTCTCTCGAACCTGGAGTCGCTGGTGCTGGAGCGCAACGAATTGTCGGGGGCAATCCCCGTGGAGCTGGCTCAGCTTGTGAATCTGGAACTGCTGGACCTCGCCGATAACGGACAGGAGGGTGGCGGACTGACGGGCGTGATTCCCCCGGAGCTCGGCGCGCTCCCGAACCTTGATCGCTTCAACGTCATCGGCAATTCGCTGGAGGGGTGTATTCCCCCGGGTCTGGCGTGGATTCGAATTCCGGTGTGGGCAGAGGGCAATCCCGACCTCCGCCGCTGTCCCACCCTCCACGACGCCGAGTCCGCGCGGGCGACCTGCTCGAACGGGACCGTCATCCCCAGCCCCGACCGCGAACCCGGCCTGCTCGCCGACTGTATCGCCTTGCTCGTGGCGCGGGACGTCCTCGCCGGGGACGCCGCCATTCCGCACTGGACCGCCGTTAGGCCGATCACGGACTGGCGCGGCGTCGTGCTGGATGGCTCCCCGCAGCGCGTGACGGGGCTGTACCTTCCCTACAGGGGGCTGCGGGGAGCGATTCCGGCGGAGCTCGGCCAGCTCTCCGAACTGCGGACACTGGACCTGTCGTCCAACGACCTGACGGGCGAAATCCCCCTCGCCCTGGCGGCGCTCCCCAACCTGCAGGAACTCGATCTGGCGTACAACGAGCTGGAAGGCTGCATCCCTCCCGAATTGGAGCGGTTCGTTTCCGCCGGATCGGAACGCGATAACCCCGCTCTCGAACATTGTCCGGAGTAGCCGCCGCCGAAGCGCTTGCCGCCCCCGCGCGTGGCGCGCAGCATGGGGCCATCCGCCGAACGGAGGGCGCGCGATGACGCGGCGGAGCCTCTTGCCGGCGCTGGCGCTGGCCGTGCTGGCGTTGGCGGCCTGTGGCGGCGGCGGGCCCGACGTCGCGCCCAGCCCGCCGCCGTCCACGCCCGCCACGCCCACGGCCATCGTGACGCCGGAGCGCACGGCCACGCCTTCGCCTTCGCCGACGCCAACGGCGAGCGCTACGCCTACACCGTCTCCGACGCCGCCACTCACGCCCACGCCATCGCCTTCGCCGACCGCGACGGTCACACCCACGCCATCGCCTTCACCGACCGCGACGGTCACGCCCACGGCTACGCCGTCCCCGACGCCGACCGCCACGGCCACGCCGCCACCTTCGCCGTCCCCGACGGCGCCGCCCGTCGCTCCGACCGCGAGCGCGGAATGGCTGGCCGCCTGCGCGAACGGCCGGGCCGTGCCCGACGCGGCGAACAACGCGGGCCTCGTCGACGACTGCGCCATCCTCCTCGAGGCGCGCGACATCCTCGCGGGCGACGGCGCGCCACTGGACTGGAGCGCGGACCGCCCCGTGGCGGAGTGGTCCGGCGTCGCGGTCGGGGGCGAGCCGCCCCGCGTGACGAGGCTGCGGGCCACGGGCCTCGACCTGCGGGGGCGGATACCGCCAGCGCTCGCCGGACTCACGCACCTGAACGGCCTGGACCTGCGGGACAACCTCCTCACGGGCGGCGTCCCGCCCGCACTGGGACGGATTCCGGCCCTGCGGCTTCTGGACCTGCGGGACAACCGGCTGGGCGGCGCGATCCCGGAGGAACTGGGCGGCCTCACCTTCGGCGAATTCGCCTGGTTCAACGGCGAGGGCCTGTGGCTGGGCGGCAACGACTGGACGGGCTGCCTGTCGATCGCCCTGCGGCCTTTCGTGGGAGGGCATTTCTACGGCTCATCCAGCGACCTCCGCCATCTCGGCCTGCCCTGGTGCCAGTGCCCGGCGCCGCGGGCGGGCGAGCCTCCCTCTGCGGAGCCGTACGCGGGGCGCGATGGCATCCCCCACCTGCCGTCGTACGCCACCATCGCGCCCGGAACCTGGCGCCTCACCTTTGCCATCGTGCTCGACGTTCCCGAGGACGGCGCGTTCGAACTGTGGGAGCGCCTGCCCGGCAACGATGGCGACGGGAATACGACCGCCATGATCCACGAACGGGAGAGCGGCTCGGTCCTCTATCTCAACCCGTTCACCGGCGAGGAGTACGGCCGCGCTGCCATCGACGTCCCCGCGCACTGCGGGCCGAGCGCGTCGGACCTGTTCGACGCCATCGCCGCGTCCGCGCGGGAACAGCCGCCGTACCCGCCGCCGGACCTCGCGGACATTCGGGACGTTGGCGATTCCCTGGACGGGGGCCATTCCTACTGGCTGAACGAGTCCCTCTCCCTCTCATTCGACGTTCCCGAGGGGGCGCGGTTGACAACGCATGGGTTTGGCGTCTGCAGCGACCCCGGTCGTTGTTACGGCTTCCTCGTGCTCATCGACGAGGAGACGGGTTCGCGCCTCACCCTCGACGAGGACACCGGCGAGCGCTCCGGGTGGGAGAGCGAGATCACGGCGGAGGGCAGGGAGCGTGGCGTGGACGCGCTGTTCGACCGCATCGCCGCCTCCGTGCGCCAGCACCCGCGGTAGCAGCGCCCGCGTCGCTTGCCGCCCGCGCGTGGGGCGCGCAGCATGGGGCCATCCGCCCAACGGAGTCCGCCCATGCGCGCCGTCCACCGCCCCTTCGCCGCCCTCGCCGTCGCGCTCCTGCTGGCGGTCCCCGCGCTGACCGCCGTCGGGGGCGCCGCCGCCGATTCGCACACGGACGGCGCGGGCGGCATCGGGCTGCGCGTGTGGCAGGGCGTCGGGAGCGCGGAGCGTCTGCGCGTCCTCGCCGTGAGTTCGCTTGGCTCATGGCACGGAGCCATGCCGGTGGTGCTGTGGGGACTGAGCGCATCGGGTCGTTACCGCTATGCCGACCTGGGCTTGGCGGGTGGAAAGGTGCGCGTCTGGCAGGCCGTGGACGATGCGCGGCGGGTCTACCTGAGCGCGCGACCAACGGGCGGCTCGTGGCGCGAATTCGGCACCGTGCGCCTCGCCATGAGCGGCATCAACCGCGCGGGAACGCACCGCTACGCCGACGTGGTCGTGCCCGCGTCCAAGCCCGCGCCCGCCATGTCCGGCGCGTGCGCGGAGGGGACGCTGTCGTTCGGCTTCTACGCCTACTTCGAGCCGGTGAGCGCGAGCGCGGGCGCGGCCCCCGACGACCCCGCCTTCGCCACGCACACGGGCTACGAGGCTGACCTGCTGACGGCGCTGGAGGCCATGGAGGGCGCGGGGCTGTCCTTTGAGCGCGCCCCCATCGAGACCTGGGATGGCATCTGGCTGCGCTCGGCGGGCGAGTACGACGTGGTGGGCGGCGGCATCACCATCCTCGATTCGCGCCGTCGCGCCGCCGACGGGACGGAGCTGGTCGCCTTCACCTCCGGCCACATCGCCTTCCGCCAATCGCTGCTGGTGCGGGCGGCGGACGCCGAGCGCCTGCGCACGCACGGCGACCTCACGAGCGCGGACCGCGTGGGGGCGCTGGCGGGCACCACGGGCGAGGCGCGCCTGCTGCGGCTGGCGGGGCTGGCGGACGACGACGGCGCGCTCGTGGCGGGCGCGCGCGTGGTCACGGCGGAGGGCGCGTTCACGGCGGACGGCTCGGACCGCTGGTTCATCACCGCCGCCGCCGCCTCGCCCGAATTCGCGGGCCGCACGAGCATCGAGCCGCCCTCCGACGACCTGCCGCGCGTGATCTACCTCGGCGACGATGCGGGCGAGGCGGAGCTGCTGGAGGCGCTGGCGGCGGGCGACGTCGAGGCCGTGGCGCGGGGCGAAATCGGCAACCGCGACGCCGCCCGCGCATCGGACGGGGACTTCGCCGTCACGGCCCTCGACCCCGCCGTCGAATGGGGCGGCTTCACCGTCTCCGCCGAGCGGCCCGAACTGGCCGCGTGCCTCGACGAACACATCGACTTCCTCACGAACGACCGCGCCATCGGCTACGCCGAGTGGTCGGCGGACCCGACGGTGTTCCTGCGGCGCGCGCGCCTCTGGAACGCGGAGCGCTCCGGCGGCGGGACGGTCGAACCCTGCGCCGAGCGTCCGCTGCGGCTCGGCTTCTACGCGCATTTCCCGCCCGTGAGCGCCAGCGCCGACCCCGATCCGGACGCGCCCGGCTTCCACGCGCAGACGGGCTACGAGGCCGACCTGATGACGGCACTGGAGGCCATGGAGGGCGCGGGCGTGGCCTTCGAGCGCCGCGCCATCCCCGTGTGGGACGGCATCTGGCTGCGCGCGGCGGGCGCGGAGTACGACGTGATCGGCGGCGGCATCACCATCCTCGATTCGCGCCGCCGCGACGCCTCGGGCGCGGAGGTGGTCACCTTCACGCGCGGCCACGTCGCCTTCCCCCAATCGCTGCTGGCGCGGGCCGGGGACGCCGCGCGCTACGCGGACGGCTACGCATCTGCGGGCGGCGGGGACCGCATCGGGGCCTTCGCCGGGGCCACGGGCGAGACGCGCATGTTGCCGCTGGTCGGCCTCGCCGACGCCGACGGCGTGCTCGTGGCGGGGGCGCGCGTGGTCACGCCCGCGGGCGAGTTCGAGGCCGACGGCTCCGACCGCTGGTTCATCACGGCGGGCGGGGCCTCGCCCGAATTCGCGGGCCGCACGCGCATCGAGCCGCCCGCCGACGGCCTGCCGCAGGTGGTCTACGTGACGGACGAGGCGGGCGCGCCCGAGGACCGCCTGGTCGAGCTGCTGCTGGCGGGCGACGTCGAGCTCGCCTCCATGAGCGAGGTGAGCAGCCTCGGCTACGCGCGCGACTCCGGCGGGACGCTGGCCGTCGTCGCGGTCGAGGAGGAGCGCCCCCTCGGCGGCCTCGCCCTCGCCGTCGGGGACGCCGATCTGGCGCGCTGCCTGAGCGACCGCATCGACGAGCTGACCGACGGGCGCCGCATCGGCTTCGCGCAGTGGGCGGACGATCCGTCCGTGTTCATGGAGCGGGCGCGGCGCTGGAACGCGGGGCGCTAGCCGCTGAAGCGCACCACGGGCGCGGTTCGCCCCCACAGTTCCTCCAGCCGGTAGTAGTCGCGCTTCTCCGGCGAGAAGAGGTGGACGATGACGTCGCCGCAGTCGATCAGCACCCAGCCGCTCTCGCGGCGGCCCTCCTGGCGGCGCGGGGGCGCGCCCGCGCGCTTGAGTTCCAGCCCCAGACGTTCGACGATGGCGGAGAACTGGAGCGGCGAGTGCGCCGTGGCCAGCACGAAGTAGTCGGCGAAACCGGAGGAGCGCGCGATGTCGAGCAGGGCGACGTCCCCGGCCTGCAGCTCGGAAAGCAGGTCGATGATGCGGTGGGCCAGGGCCTCCGGTTCCAGCGCGCGCGCTCCGTTCCGCCCGTCCGCGGGCGCGCGGGGATGGTAGCACGGCCATGAGCGTCCGCGTCCTCTGCGCCATGTCCGGCGGCGTCGACAGCGCCGCCGCCGCCGCCCTCCTGCTGGAGCGCGGCCATGAGGTGGTGGGCCTCACCATGCGCCTCTGGACCGAGGAGCGGCCCGACGCCCCCAGCGGCCAGCGGCGCTGCTGCGGCGTGGAGGACGTGGACGACGCGCGCCGCGCCGCTGGCCAGCTCGGCATCCGCCACTACGTGCTCAACTTCGAGGACGCCTTCCGCGAGCACGTGGTCGATCCCTTCGTGGCCGATTACGCGGCGGGGCGCACGCCCAACCCCTGCGCCCGCTGCAACGAGCGCATCAAGTACCGCGCCCTGCTCGACCGCCTGCCCGCCTTCGGGGCCGACTTCCTCGCCACCGGCCACTACGCGCGCGTGGAGCACGGCGCGGACGGCGCACCCCACCGCCTGTCGCGCGGCGCGGACCCCGCCAAGGACCAGTCCTACGTGCTCTACATGCTGGGGCAGGAGCAGCTGGGGCGGCTGCTGCTGCCCGTGGGCGGGTTGCGGAAGGAGGAGGTGCGGGAAGCGGCGCGGCGCGCGGGCCTCGACCTCGCCGAAAAGCGCGACAGCGTGGACCTCTGCTTCGTGCCCGACGGCGACTACCGCGCCTTCGTGGCCGGGCGCGTGGAACCGCACGCTGGCGAGCTGCGCGACCGCGACGGGACGACGCTGGGCCGCCACGACGGCGTGAGCGGCTTCACCGTGGGCCAGCGCAAGGGCCTCGGCGTGGCCCTCGGCGAGCGCCGCTACGTGACCGCCATCGACGCCGCCGCCAACGTGGTGGTCGTGGGCGACGAGGACGATCTGTTCGCGGACACGGTGGAGGCGGCGGAATTCTCCTGGGTGGCGGGCGCGCCGCCGGAGACGGGCGCGGCCATCGAGGCGAAGGCGCGCTACGGCGCCAGGGCCGCCCCCGCGCGCCTGCTGGAGGCCGCCGGGGAGCGCGCCGTCGTGCGCTTCGAGCGCCCCTGGCGCGCCCTCGCCCCCGGCCAGGCCATCGTCCTCTACCGCGGCGACGAGGTGCTGGGCGGCGGCCTCATCGAGCGCGCCTCCCGCGGCGGCGGCGCATAAGCGAGCGCGTCCCCCGCGCGGCGTCACGCTACCGCGAACCGCCGGGCGGTCCCGGCGCTTGTCCCCCCGTTTCCCCGCGCCATTCGGCGACCTGTTCCCGCAGGGCGGCGAGTTCCCGCATGACGGCGTCGTTCGCGGACTCGTCCCGTATGAGCAGGGCCGCCACGGCGCCGCTCAGGATGGAGACGCCCACGATGCCGACGAGCGTCATCACGCCCGTGACGATCCTGCCGCCGCCGGTCGCGGGCGAATGGTCGCCGTAACCCACGGTCGTCATCGTGATGAACGCCCACCAGAGCGCGTCCGTGGGCGTCTCGATGAGCCCGTCGTGTTCGGGCGCGTGGCGTTCCATCGCCCAGACGAGGATCGCGCCCGCGATCATGGTCGCGGCCAGCCCGAGGATGAGCAGGCGCATGCCGCGCTTCTCGAAGAAGCGCGAGATGAGCGCGACGTCCAGCCCGACGACGGCGAGCAGGCGCAGCAGGCGCAAGGGCCGCAGGAAGGGCAGCGCGACGAGCAGGAGTTCGACGGGATGCGTGCGGACGTAGCGCCAGCGCTGCGGGGCGACCGCCACCTTCGCCAGGAAGACGGCGGCGAAGGCGCCCCAAACCGTCCAGTCGACGATGTCGAGGACGCGCTCTGCGGGCCGGGGCAGATCGTCGCCGAGGATGGGCGGCAGGAGGATGGCGGGCAGCATCGCCAGCGCGAGGGCCATGAGCGGCCGCTCCGCCAGCCGTTCCAGCCGGTCGAGCCGCTCGGCGCTACGCATCGGCCTGTCCGGTCACGCTACGGGCGGCCTCACGAGCGCTTCTCCTTGCGGACCTCGGCGCGGATGTCGTAGCGGCGGTCGACGTCGGGCAGCTGGTTCCGCGGCTTCATGGGCGCGAGATTCCGCCAGAGGCCGTAGAGCCACGAAACGACGGCGATGGCGACGATCATCGTTCCTCCCGACGGCCCGGTGGGCGCGTCTGCCACAGCGGGGGCGGCGCGCCGTCCATGATACGATGACCTGCCCCGGCAGGAGAGGAGAACCGCGTGAGCGAGCGCATCTACCGGCTCGACGGAGACGGCCAACCGCAACCGCTCGCCGAAACGCCGTTCGCCCTCGAGGCGGACATCCAGCGGCTCGTCGCCGCCTGGCCCGAGGTGCTGGCGGGCGAGGCCATGACGCCCGCCGCGCCGCGCCGCTGGCTGCTCGTTGGCGACGAGGTGCCCGTGCCCGACGGCGCGGGGGGCGCGCGCTGGTCCCTCGACGTCCTGCTCATCGATCAGGACGCCCGCCCCACGCTCGTCGAGGTCAAGCGCGGCTCCAATCCGGAGGTGCGGCGCGAGGTGCTGGGGCAGATGCTCGACTACGTGGCCCACGCCGAACGCTACTGGCCCGTCTCGACGCTGCGGGAGCGCTGCGAGGCGGCGCACGACGGGCGCGAGGGCGGCTTCGAGGGCGCGCTCGCGGCCCTGCTCGACGAGGACGAGCCGGACGCGGACGCCTTCTGGGAGCGCGTGGACGCCAACCTGCGCGCGGCCAACCTGCGCCTGCTCTTCGTCGCCGACGGCATCCCCGACGAGCTGGCGCGCGTGGTCGAATTCCTGAACCGGCAGATGGAGACGGTGGAGGTGCTGGCGGTGGACATGCGGCGCTTCACGGGCGGGGACGCCGCCACGCTCGTGCCGCGCGTCATCGGGCGCACGGCGAGGGCTGGGCGCGCCGCGCGCTCCAGGCCAGCGAAGAGCCGCGAGGAATGGCTCGCCGGCTTTCCGGAGGGCCCAATCCGCGATGCCGCGCGCACCCTGCTGGAGCGCGCCGAGGCCGCGGGCGGCGTGATTGATCGGACTCAGGGCGGGGCGCGCGAAGGCCTGCGCATCCGCGCGCCCTGTGCGCTTGGCCCGAAGTCGGTGATCGTCGCCTGGTTCTATCCGCCGATCGGAGTGACCGGGGATTTTCTGCGCGACTTCTCGTTCGGCACGACTTCGTATCCCAGGCCGCTGGAGCGCGCGTTCCCCGACGAGGTTCTCGTCGCGCTGGACGACTACCTCGGCGAGTTCGAGTCCGATCCCTTCGAGATGGGGGACGTCACGTCCGGCGATCCGCCCCGGCAGATCGGCTGGGCCGTCGGCCCCGATGACGCCGCCGCCAACGTCGAGCTGCTGGCGGCGCGCGTGGAGGCGATCATCCGGCGGCTCGCCGCGCTTTAGCGCAGCTCGATGCGGGGTTCGCCCCGCGTCACGCGCCCGATGGGCCACAGCGGCTCGCCGTCCGTGGCGAAGGCCGCTTCCAGCGCCTTGGCCTTGCGCGCGGGGCAGGCCAGCAGCAGCCCGCCCGAGGTCTGCGGGTCGAAGGCGATGGCGGCCAGCTCGCCGGGCGTGCCCGCTCCCGCGGTGAAGCGGTCGCCCACCCAGTCGCGGTTGCGCCCCTCGCCGCCGGTGTGCGCGCCGTCCGCGGCGGCCTCGCGCGCGCCGGGCAACAGCGGCAGCGCCTCCGCGTCGAGGCGCGCGGCCACGCCGGAGCGCTCGACCATCTCCCACAGGTGGCCCGCCAGCCCGAAGCCGGTCACGTCCGTGGCCGCGCGCAGGCGGTTGCGCATGGCCAGGTGGGCGGCGTGGCGGTTCAGCCGCAGCATCGACTCCACCGCCCCGTCCAGCTGGGGCGAATCGCCCCCGCCCGTGGCCGCGAGGATGACGCCCGTGCCCAGCGGCTTCGTCAGGTAGAGGCGGTCGCCCGCGCGCAGGGCGTTCTTCCGCAGCAGCCGCGCGGGATGGACGAGGCCGAGCACGCTCAGTCCGTACTTGGGCTCGTCGTCCCAGACGGTGTGCCCCCCGGCCACCACGCCGCCCGCCTCCGCCACCTTCTCCGCGCCCCCGCGGATGATGGCCGCCGCCGTTTCGGGCGGCAGGTCCTCGGGGAAGGCGGCCACGTTCAGCGCCAGCGCCACCTCGCCCCCCATGGCGTACACGTCGGACATGGCGTTGGCGGCGGCGATGGCCCCGTAGCGCCACGGGTCGTCCACCAGCGGCGCGAAGAAATCGACCGTGGCCACCACCGCCGTGCGCGCGTTCAGGCGGTAGACGGCGGCGTCGTCCGGCGTCCCCAGCCCCGCGAGGAGTTGGGGATGGCGGGCCGGATCGAAGGAACGGACGAGCGGCGACAGCACCTGCGCCAGGGCCTCGGGCCCCGCCTTCGACGCTCAGCCGCCGCAGCCGGTCAGATCGGTGAGCCTGATCTCGCGCGCGGTCATGCGGGCATGGTAGCGGACGCGCGCCCCCGGAGCGCGCGGCGGTAGGATGGCGCCGTGGACGCCGAAACCGTCATGGACGCGCTGGGCGGCCTCTACGGCGAGCCGCGCGCCCGCCCCCATGGCGACGCCGTGGCCGAGCTGGTGCTCACCGTGCTCTCCCAGAACACCTCCGACCGCAACAGCGGGCGCGCCTTCGTCCAGCTCATGCGGCGCTATCCCGACTGGGCGGCGGTGGCGGACGCGCCCGCGGACGAGCTGATCGAGACCATCCGCGGCGGCGGGCTGGCGCAGCAGAAGGGGCCGCGCATCCAGCGCATCCTCGAGGCCGTGCGCGCGCGCGCCCCCGACTGGAACCTGTCCTTCCTCACGGAGGAGCCGCTGGAGGAGGCGCGCGCCTGGCTGCGCGGGCTGCCCGGCGTGGGGCCCAAGACGGCGGCCTGCGTGCTGCTCTTCGCGCTGGACCGCCCCGCCCTGCCCGTGGACACGCACGTGGAGCGCGTGGCCAAACGGCTGGGGCTGGTCCCCCCCGGAACCACGGCGGAGCGCGCCCACGAACGGCTGGAGGCGCTCGTGCCGCCGCAGCGCTACTACCGCTTCCACATGCTGCTCATCAAGCACGGGCGGCGCACCTGCGCGGCACGCGCCCCGCGCTGCGGCGATTGCCCGCTGGCCGCCAACTGCCCCGCCGCGCAGACGGGCGGCTAGGCGCGGGGCGGGCGGACGCGGTTCCGCAGCGCGCGCCAGGGCGAACGGCCCGACGGCCCGGCGGCGGGCGGCTGGACGACGGGGCCGGGCACGGCGTCGAAGGGCGCGCCCGGTCCGCCCTCCTCGTGGAAGAAGGGCGCGTCCGCCTCGTCCGGCCAGAGGCGGTCGGCCAGGTAGCCGAGCGCCCATCCCGCCACCAGCAGGATCAGCCCCAGCACGCCCGCGATCAGGAAGTTGCGCGCGGGCACGCCCAGCATGGCCTGCACCGCCGCCTGCAGGTCGGCCACGAAGGCGTCGTCGGAGGCGAAGCGGTCGAGCAGCCACACGGCCCCGCGCGCGGCCAGGTAGCCCGGCGCGGCGGCCAGCAGCACGGCCCCGCCGAAGGCGCGGAAGCGCGCGAAGCCGCGGTTCAGCGCCAGCGTGGCCGCCCCCATGAGCGTGGCCCCCACCAGCGCCCCCAGCGCCAGCCAGCGCGCGCGCGCGTGCGTGTCCCCCGTCAGGAAGCTGGCGAAGCCCCCCATCACGGAGGTGAGCGAGAACAGGTCGGAGGACTGCTCGCCCGTGCGGTCCAGGCTCCCGAGCCCGTTCTCGTAGAGCGATTGCGCCGCGCGCCGCAGGATGAGGGCGCGCAGCACGGGCGCGTCGGCGGTGAGCGCCTCCTCGCGCGGGATGGTCACGGGCAGGGGAAAGCCCGGCGGCTCCACCTCGTCCCCCTCGGCGGCGGCGGCCAGCTCCCGCAGCGCCGGCAGGTTCTCCGTCAGCGCCCGGTCCACGTCCGTGATGGAGGCCACGCCCGCCGCGAGGATGGTGACGGCGCGGTCGGGGCGCGTGATCTCGTACACGCTGACCGAGGCCAGCAGCAGGAACAGGGCGATGGCGAACAGCCCGGGGGCGAGCGAGGCCCCGCCCCGTTCCGCACTCGCGTAGGAAGGGGCGAAGCGGCGCGCGTAGCGGGCGGGCGGCATGTTCACGGGCGCGCCTCCCGCCGCACCACGATGGTGTCCGCGAGGCGGTCGTGCAGGGCGCGCCGCTCCCCGTCGGCCACGGCCCACAGCAGCCCCACGGCGCAGCCGAGCAGCCCCAGCGCCGCCATCAGCGCGGCCACGGCGGGCGTTCCCCGCAGGGTCCACGCGAGGATCGCGCCCATGCCCGCCATGAGCGCGTAGACGAGCATCCCCGCCACGCGCGCCAGCGCCCCCGCCGCGCCCAGCGGCTTGCCGTCCGCGCGCGTCACGCCGATGCCCATGACGGCCCCGCCCGCGGTCCTGCCCCACACGGCCAGACAGACGAAGCAGGAGAGCAGGCAGAGGGGCGCCGCCGCAGCGGTCAGCGCCCAGAAGAGGGCGACCGCCCCGGCGGAGGCGTTGACGCGCTCGAAATCGGAGGAGAGCAGCAGGTTGAGCGCCCCCGCCCCCGCGAGCGCCGCCGCCACGAGCAGCAGCGCGAGCGCGTCGATGGCCGTGGCCGCCACGCGCGCCTCGAAGGAGGCGAGGCGCGGGCGGGCGGGCGCGGGCGGCGCGTCCGCCGTGCGCGTGGCCGCCGCCGCTCCCGACGCCATGCGCCGATTGTATCGCCCGCGCCGCAACGGGCGCGCGCACGCGGCGGCTAGACTGGCCCCGTGAAGCGCCCGCGCCTCGCCGGCATCGACCCGCCGCCGCCCGCGCCGCGCCCCTGGCGTCCCCGCTGGCTGGCGCTGGGCCTCGTCGGCGCGGTCGCGCTGGGGCTGGCGCTGGGCCTCGCGATCGGCGTCCTCTGGAACCGCGACGGCGACGGCTACTCGCTCTGGCGCTGGGAAGCCGGGCGCGTCGTGCCCGCCCTGCTCGCGGGCGGCGCGCCCGACGCCGACGTCGGGGCGGAGCGCATCGCCGCCTACTTCCGCCTGACCAGCGCCATCCGCGCCGAACGGGCCGCGCCCGCGCCCGACGAGGCCCTCATCGAGGCGCTGGCCGCCGAGCGCGCCCTCCTCGAGAACGACGTGGAACGCATCGTCGAGGGCTACGTGGCCGACGCCGCCCGCGCCGCCGGGCTGACGCGTCCCCTGCCCCTCTTCGCGGGCGTCGAGACGCTCTGGCCGCCCGTCCGCATCGAGCTCGCCAACCCGCCGCAGCTGCTCGTGCGCTCCCCCCGCGACCGCATCGAGCGCGCGGGCGACACGCTGCTCCGCCCCGACCTCGGGCTGGACGAAATCGCGGCCATTGAGGCCCGCGCCGATGACGCCGACACCGTGTCCGTGGTGGTGGGCATCGGGGGCATCGCCGCCTGGCCCGCCATCATCCGCGAGGACCGTTCCTACGACGGCGTCCTGCGGCTGGCCGCGCACGAATGGATCCACCACTACCTCGCCTTCTACCCGCTGGGGCTGGCCTGGGGGCGCGGCGACGGCATCACGCTCAACGAGACCGTGGCCAACGTGGCCGAGCGCGAGCTGGCCCGCATCGCCCGCGCCCTCCACCCCGTCGACCTGCCCCCCGACGCCGACGGACGCCCGCCCCCGCGCGCGCGCACGCTCGACTTCCGCACCGAGCTGCGCGCCCTGCGGCTGGAGGTGGACGCCCTGCTGGCGGACGGGCGCGTGGCCAGGGCCGAGGCGCTCATGGAGGAACGGCGCCTGCATCTGGCCGCGCACGGCATCGTCATCCGCAAGATCAACCAGGCGTACTTCGCCTTCTACGGCTCCTACGCCGACCGCCCCGAATCGTCCGACCCCATCGGCCCCAAGGTCGCGCGCGTGTGGGAGGAAACGGGCGAGCTGGGCCGCTTCCTGGCGCTCATGCGCGAGGTGCGCAACGTGCCCGACCTCGACGCCCTGCTCGCGCGGCTGGGCGTGGACCCCGCCAGCGTCGCCGTCGAATAGCGCGCGACCGCCATGGGGAAGGGGGAGTTGGCTGGGGACGGAGGAGTCGAACCCCCACATACGGATCCAGAATCCGCTGTCCTACCATTAGACGAGTCCCCAAACCTCCGTGGACAGCCTAGCACGGCCCGCCCCGCACGGGGTAGCGGGCGGCGTACGATGCGCGCGGGGGGACGCCATGCGCGGACGCTTCGAGCGGATCGGCGCGCTGCTCACGGAGACCAGCGCCGACGGCCACGCCATCACCTACATGCGCGTCTCCTACGAAGGCGAGGGGCCGTTCCACGAAAGCACGCGCCCCATCGCCCTGGGGCTGGACGACGGCTCCCCCCAACCGCCCGGCCCCAGCCACGAGCAGGTGGCCGACCGGCTGGTGCGGCAGGCCAACGAGGGCCTGCGGATGCTGCGCGAGGAGGAGACGCCGCGTCGCGCCCGCGAATTCTTCTTCGCCGCCATCAACCGCCCCCTCATCCCGCGCGAGTTCGCCGTGCCCCTGCGCGTGCAGGACACGCTGGAGGCGTTGCTGGCGCTGGACGAGATCGTGGCGCGCGGCCCGCGCCCGCGCGGCTAGGTCGCCATCTCCCGCACCGTCGGCTTGAGCCACTCCGGCGGATTGATCGCCCAATCGCGGACGGTCATCGTCAGATCCTTGAGGTCCCGCGAGGTCGAGCGGGGAGCGCTGGTGCCCGGCGCGAACTGCTGTGGCGCTTCCCGCACCCAGATGCTGTTCTCCCGCAGGGGCGCGGCCATGAACGGCGCCAGGCTCTGGAAGAAGCGCACGACCTCCGCCCGGCTCCGAGGGCGCGCCACACGGACCTTGTCGGGATCGTCGGGATCGGGCGGCGGGTAGACGAGGTTGGTCTCCGAGGCCGTCAGCAGGTCGTGGTAGACGCCAGCCAGCACGCGCTGCATCGAAACCGAAGCCAGCAGGCTCCGCTTGCGCAACTCCTGCGGGGTGAAGTCGGTGTCCGCAAGTGCCATGTAGTCGTTGAACCCCTCGACCAGCGTATCGAGGAAGAGCATCGCGTCGTCGATCAGCTTCGACTCGTCGAGCGTTTCCTCCCGTTGCCGCGTCATGCGTCCGGTGATGCCCACCTGCAACGTGCGCACGATGTCGGCCACGGACTTCACGCTCGTCAGGTTGGGATTCGTGCTGCCGGAGACGTTGTCGCGCTCGAAATCGACGCGATCCTTCAGGAGGCGATGCTCCATCACGGAATCAAGGCAACGGTTGACGATCTGGCGGCTGTCGAACCGCGCCCGCACCGTCTGCGTGATTCCCTTCGCATTGTTGGCGATGTCGACGAACATCTGCTTGTATTCTTCGTCGGCATCGACGATCACGATCTGCACGGCCACCCGCTCCTCACCAAGCCGCTGGAGTTCCGTGCTGATCCGCGCGACCTGCTTCCCCTGCTGCCGCTTCTCCGCCTTCTCGCCCCGGCGCTCCAGCGTGTGCAGCTTTCCCCGCGCGATGTCCTGCTCTTCGGTTAGTGCCGCGTAGGCGATATGGAAGCCGAGCACGCGGTGCTGCCCATCGACGATCTTGAGCCGCTGCCGTGCCAGACGGGGGAGCGTGAGCACGCCCCACTCCGTCCCGCCGATGCTGTCCTCCGGCTCGAACGTGAAAACGTCATTGGAGGCGCGCAACAGGAGCGGGGGGATGATCCACCTCTCGTTCTCGCGCACGTACGCCGCGAAACTCTTGGCGTGCGGCAGGTTGATCCTGCGGTTGGCGTCGAGCGTCTGGTCGGGGTTCGGCCTGTCCAGCATGGTCACCAGCTGCGGCACGGAGAGGTCGATGCAGTACACGTCGCGCCCGCCCTGCTTGAAGCGCGTGGCGAGATACCGATCCGCCTCGTTGTACCCCGACAGGTGCTTGAATTTGCCCAATCCAGCGAGACCATCGCCCGGGTTCCGTTCGTCCGTCATGGTCGTCCCCCTACGCCTTCGCGTTCTCGAGATGCCGCCCGACGTGGCCGATGATCCACTCGGCCTTGTCCTGGTCCCACTTCATGTAGATACGGAGGCAGTGATGGGGATCCTTGCCCACGCCGAACTTGACGTGCTCCTCGAACAGGACGCGCTCCCCGTCGACGCGGAACAGGTACTGCGGGCGGTACCTGGCCTCCTCCCCCTCCCGCCCGAGGCGGGGCGCGAAATCCACGCCCGCCCCCTCAAGCCACTCCTCGACCGACATGCCGATGCTGCCCGTGAGCCGCAGGCTGGCCAGCTGCGAGAGGTGGACGAAGGCCGCGTACACCTTATCGGGACGCTCGAAGGGCGATTCCTCCGCCGACTTCATCGCGTCCGGCAGGAAGCGCAGCCGCCTGAGCTGACGGGCCCATTCCACCGCCTCGGCCACCGACTGGAACGACGGCTGGCCGGAGTCCCCGTCGGCGGGCGTCGTCCCGTTCGCGGACGCCGACATCACGCCGAGCTGCTTGCGGATGCCCTCGTTCTCGCGCCGAAGCTCCCGCATCGTCTCGCGGGCGCTCTCCATCTCCCCTTCGAGCTCGCCCACGCGGGCCCGCGCGGCGTCGCGCTCGCGTTCGGCCTCGCGCCGGGCGTCCGCGAACCCGCGCACGGCCCCGGCGATGCGCGGGCCCATGTGCCCCACGGCGGAGCGCCGCGGGGGATGGGCGGACGGGGGCGCCTCTTCGAGGATGAGCCGCCCGATGTCCTCACTGAAGCGCCGGAGCGCGCGCTGCGTCTCCAGCGAGACGAGCGGGAACCATCGTGCCCGCATAAGAGCCTTCCTTCCGGCGGGAAAATCTTATTCCCGCGTATAAGAAATAATACGGCCATCTAAAATCTTGTTCAAATCGAACAAGAACAGAAGCGCCGCCGCCGCGTACGGAATGGCCGGGGCGGGACGCCCACCCCTACGTATTCGCGTTCTTCAGGTGGCGCCCCACGTGCCCGATGATCCACTCGCCCTCGTCCGCCTGCCACTTCATGTACACGCGCAGGCTGTGGTGCGGATCGCGCCCGTTCCCGAACTTCAGGTGCTCCTCGAACACCGTGCGCTCGCCGTTCACGCGGAAGGTGTACTGCGAGCGGAACTTGGCCATCTCCTTGGCCTGCCCCAGGTGGCGCGCGTACTCCACGCCCGCCGCCAGCAGCCACTCCTCCACGGACATGCCCACGCTGCCCGTGAGCCGCAGGCTGGCCAGCTGCGATAGCAGCACGAAGGCCCCGTACAGCTCGCCCGGGCGCTCGAAGGGCGATTCGTTGGCCGATTGCACGGCCTCCTGCAGGAAGCGCAGGCCGCGCAGCTTGCCCGCCTGCTCCACCGCCTCCCCCACGGAGCGGAACTCCGGCTCGCCCGCCTCCCCGCCCGCGGCCTCCGCGCTTTCGGCGGCGGCGGCCTCGGCGGCGGCGGCCACCACGCGCAGCTGCTCGCGGATGTCCTCGTTCTCGCGCTGGAGCCGCTCCATCTCGCGCTGCGCGTCCGCCAGCTGGCGCTGCAGCTCACGCGCGTGCTCGCGCTCGTCGTCCCGTTCCCGCTTGGCCTGTTCCAGGCTTTCCCCCACGATGCGCTCCGCCAGCTGCAGGAGCTCATCGCGCTGGGGCTTTGTCAGGGTTGATGCCGCTCGTGCCATCCTGAAACCTCCCGGTCGCGGCCCGTGTGCCGGACCGCTCGCGCGCATTCTAGCGCCCCGATTCCATTTTGCCTAGCAATTCTTCGGTGAGCGCGATCACGTTCCCCGATCTTGCGCGCGAGGGGGCGCGCGGCGCGGCACGAAGGCGTAGGCTCCGCGGCAACGCGAAACAGCAAGGAGCGAACCCATGGGCGCACTCGACGGCAAGGTCTCCATCATCACCGGCGGCGGCTCCGGCATGGGCCGCTCCACCGCCCTGCGCTTCGCCGCCGAGGGCGCCGCCGTGGCCGTGGCCGACGTGAACGACGAGGGCGGGCGCGCCACCGTCTCCCTCGTCGAGGACCTCGGCGGGCGCGCCTCCTTCATCCACACCGACACCGCCGACGAGGAGGCCGTCGTCTCCCTCGTGGCCGAGACCGCGCGCACCTTCGGGCGCCTCGATTCGATGGTCGCCGCCGCCGGCATCTCCTTCGCCAACTACGTGGAGCGCGACCGCGAGACCGACCCCTTCCTCAACCCCGCCGCCGCCGGCATCCTCGCCAAGCCCACCGAGCGCTGGCAGCGCGTGCTCGACGTGAACCTCACGGGCGTCATGCTCTGCGCGCGCGAGGCCGCCCGCCAGATGATCGCCGAGGAGCACGGCGGCACCATCGTCACCTTCTCCTCCATCGCCGCCTACGGCCCCTCGCCGGGCATCATGGACTACTGCGTCTCGAAGGTGGGCGTGATCATGCTGACGCGCTGCATGGCCGCCGAATTCGGCCCCCACGGCATCCGCGTCAACTCGGTCGCCCCCGGCCCCATCGACACCCCCATGACGGCCTCGCTGCAGGAGACGGGCGCGCTGCAGGCGCAGGGCGGCGCGCTGCCCCTCGGCCGCATGGCCAGGCCCGAGGAGGTCTCGAACGCCGTCCTCTTCCTGACCAGCGACGAGTCGAGCTACATCACGGGCAAGACGCTGGGCGTGGACGGCGGCACGAACACCGTCTGAACGCGCCAGCGCGCTACGGCGGGCGCGCTGGCCGGTGGCGGTGGGCCCGCGCACCCGCCCCTCAGCCGCGCGCCAGCGCGGCGCTCTCCTCCGCCCTCAGCCCGCGCGCCCGCGCGGGCGCTCTCCTACACTGCCTCCGTGCCGCGCATCCCCGACGCGCACGCCGACGCCTTCGCCCGCTTCACGCGCGGTCCCGCGCTCGTGCGCGCCGCCATCGACGGCGCCGACCCCGCCGCCTTCAACCGCCGCCCGCCCGGCGACGGCTGGTCCATGCGCGACATCGCCGTCCACCTCGCCGACGCCGAACTGGTGCTGGCCGTGCGCCTGCGCATGGCGCTGGCGGACGACGATCCGCTGCTGCCGGACTGGGACGGGGAGCGGTGGAAGCGCCGCCTGCTCTACGTCTTCCGCGACGCGGAGGCCGCGCTGGAGGGCTTCCGGCTGGCGCGCCACGGCAGCGCCGAGCTGCTGCGCGAATGCGCCCCCGACGCCTGGGAGCGGCGCGCCCGCCACCCGCGGCTGGGCGCGATCACCGTGGGCGGGCTGGTGGCGCGCGGGGCCGCCCACGCCGAGGAGCGCGCCGCCCGCCTGCGCGCCCTGCGCTAGCCCCAGACCGCGTCGATGAGCGCCTCGTCGACGTCGAACACGGCGGGGCCGTCGGGCAGCGGCAGGGGTTCCTCCAGCAGCCAGCGCGGCAGACGGTCGTCCTCGCGGTCGAAGCCCGCGCGGCGGTTGAACTCGCGCTCCGTCTCGATGGCCTCGCGCGCCTCCGCCAGCAGGCGCTCCTCGTCCATCTCCGCGCCGAAGCGCTCGCGCACGAAGGCGGCCATGTCGGCGGGCAGGGCGTTGGTGAACTGGCAGAGCCCGGCGGAATCGAGCGCCATCATGGTCAGCTGCTCGCGGCGGCTCTGTTGCATCAGCGTCTCCGGCGTGACATTGCGCGCGGTCACCATGCCCGCCGTGTGGTCGGCCCCCTGCGGGCTGCTGCCGTAGGTGATGCCCATGCCCTTGAGCGTGCGCGGCTCCCAGGCGGGCAGCCCCTGCCCCTTCACCACGGGCACGCGGTCGATGCCCCAGGCGGCGGCCACGGAGGCCGTGCCGTTGCCCGCGATGCGGCCCAGCGGCGTGCCCTCGCGCACGTCCACGTCGAGCAGGCGCTTCACGCCCTCCCAGTCGCCCCAGTCGAGCGCGCCCGCCTCCATGGCCACGCCGATGGCGTTCCCCATCTCGATGGTGTCCAGCCCGACGTCGTCGCAGAGGCGGTCCAGCTCGGCCACGGCGTCGGCGGGGCCGATTTCGAGGTTGGAGCCGAGCAGCGCCAGCGTCTCGAACTCCAGCGCCGTGGTCACGTGCGCGCCCCCCGCGTCGTGATAGAGGATGGCGCACTTGATGATGCAGCCCGCCATGCAGGGCAGCATCCTGCCGCCGCGCTCCCCGCCCAGCTCCTCGATCAGCTGGCCGCTGATCGTGTCCGCGCGCTCCCAGCTGCCGCGGCGGTGGTTGCGCGTGGGCATGGAGAGCACGTTCTCGCGGTTCACGAACTTGACCACGCCCGCCGTGCCGTAGCGGCTGGTGTTGTGCACGCGCGGATCCTCCAGCACGGTCTTGCTGAAGGACACGACCTCGCGCTTGAAGGCGTCCGCGTTCTCGCCGGGCACGGTGCGCGCCCCGCCGGAGTCGTCCACCACGATGGCCTTCAGCCCCTTCGCGCCCATGACGGCGCCGGGCCCGCCGCGGGCGGCGTGGCGCGTGGGCCGCCCTTCCGGATCGGTGACGGCGATGGATGCGGCGGAAAGGCGGTGCTCGCCCGCGGGGCCGATGGTGGCGGCGGCGCGCGTGCGGCGGGCCTCCCCCACCAGCTCGCGGTGGAGGTCGTAGTTGCCGCGCCCGGCGAGGTCGTCCGCCGCCGACAGGCGCGCGCCGTCCGCGTCCACGTCGAGCCGCCGCCAGCCCCCGCGCGCCGCGCCGGAGACGACGATGGCCTTGATGCCGAGGCGGGCGAGGCGGTGGCCCAGCTGGCCGCCCGCGTTGGCCTCCTTCGTGCCCCCCGTGAGCGGGCTCTTGAAGCCGAAGCTCGTGCGCCCGCTGGTGGTGGCGGCGGTGCCCGCCAGCAGCCCGGGCGCGATGAACAGCCGCGCCTCCGCGCCCAGCGGGTGGATGCGCGCGTCCGTCTCCTCCAGCAACATGCGCGCGGTGAGGGCGCGCCCGCCCAGCAGGGCGTAGCGATCGGGCGCGCGCTCCTCGCTCACGGCGCCCGTGGTCATGTCCACGCGGATGATGCGGTCGATCGCCACGCTCGGCCTCGTTTCCGGCCAAGCCGCGAAGCCCGGCGCGGCCCTCATCCTACCCCGTCCCCGGCCAAGGGGCCGCGCGCGGGCCATGCGACCTGTTCGCGACATGTCGAAAACGCGAACATATCCGCCTCGATGTGTTAGCAAAATCGCGTTTTGCGAACATGTCCCCGCCCACCTGTCAGCGAAACGGCCATTTCCCGACATGTCGTCCGCCATATTCACTTGATCGGTGAATACCGCCGGGCATATGTCAGCAAAATCGCGTTTTGCTAACATGTCCCCGTCCACCTGTTCAAAAAATCGCGTTTTGCTAACATGTCGGGCATGGAGCTGCGCCAGACCTACGAGCTGCCGCCCCTGCCGCCGCCCGCCGATTTCGAGACGGCCCCGGTCATGCGCGCGCTGGTCGATGCCCACCGCCACCTGGCGGAGCTGAAGGGGCGCGCCGCCACCGTGCCCAATCAGTCGGTCCTCATCAGCACCCTCTCCCTGCAGGAGGCCATGGACAGCTCCGAAATCGAGAACATCGTCACCACCCGCGACGAGCTGTTCCAGGCATCCCTCTTCGCCGAGACGGCCAGCGATCCGGCGGCGAAGGAGGTCGCCCGCTACGGCGAGGCCCTGCAGCGCGGCTTCGACGCCATGACCGCCCGCGAGGGGCTCATCACGAACAACGTGCTCATCGAGGTCTATCGCGCGCTCATGCTCCGCACGGACGGCTTCCGCACCATCGCCGGCACCGCCCTCTACAACCAGGCCAGCCGCGCCATCGTCTACGTGCCCCCGCAGGACCCCGCCGACATCGTGCGCCACATGACGGCCCTCGAACGCTTCATCAACGACGACGCCCTCGGCGACCTCGATCCGCTCGTTCGCATGGGCGTCATCCACCACCAGTTCGAGAGCGTCCATCCCTTCTCTGACGGGAACGGGCGCGTGGGCCGCATCCTGAACGTGCTCTACCTCGTGCGCAGCGGCCTGCTCGACCTGCCCATCCTCTACCTCAGCCGCGCCATCAACCGCACCCGCGGCGAGTACTACCGCCTCCTGCAGGCCGTGCGCGAGGAGGGCGCCTGGGAGGAGTGGACGCTCTACCTGCTGCGCGCCGTCGCGCGAACCGCGCGCGAGACGCTGCGCCTCGTCGAGGGCGTCGGCGCGCTCATGCTGAGCACCAAGCGCGAGATGCGCGAACGCCTCCCCCGCGTCTACTCGCAGGACCTGCTCAACAACCTCTTCCGCCACCCCTACACGAAGATCGACTTCGTGCGGCGCGACCTGCTCGTCAGCCGCCAGACGGCGGCGCACTACCTCGACCAGCTGGCCGAGGCGGGGTTCGTGGAGAAGCGCCGCGCCGGTCGCGCCAATTACTACGTCAATCCCCCGCTGGTCGATCTGCTCGCATCCGCCGATGACGCCTGACGCGTCCGCCTCACGGCGCCCAGATGCTTCTTCGCACGTCTTCCCGAAAGCCAGCGCTGTGCTGGACCGCGCGCTGCTGGTGGACGTGCTGGGGCTGCCGGAGTCGCTGTGCGCAGCGGGCGGGCCGCTGGAGACGCTGCGCCGCAAGCTCGCCGCCGAGCCGCAAATCCACGGCGGCAAACGCACGCGCGTCGTCTTCACGGACACGGGCGAGCGCACGGTGAAGCGCGCCGGCCGCTGACTCCCGAAAGGGGCGGCGGTGCTATGCTTTCAGGGCTCATGCCCGCTTCGCAACGCGACCTGTACGATGTGCTCGGCGTCGAGCGCAACGCCTCCGCGGAGGACCTCAAGCGCGCCTACCGGCGGCTGGCCATGGAGTACCACCCCGACCGCAACAGCGGGGCGGACGCGGCGGAGCGCTTCAAGGAGGTGAACCGCGCCTACGAGGTGCTGTCGGACGCGGAGAAGCGCGCGGCCTACGACCGCTTCGGGCACGCGGGCGTGGAGGGCACGGGGGGGCCGTCGGGCTTCGACGGCTTCGCCTTCGAGGGCTTCGGCGACATCTTCGACGCCTTCTTCGGGGGGGGGCGCGGCGGCGGACGGCGGCGGCGCGGTCCGGCGCGCGGGGGCGACCTGCGCGCGCGCGTGCGCCTCACCTTCGAGGAGGCGGCCTTCGGCGCGGAGAAGCAGCTGGAGTACGAGCGGCGCGAGCGCTGCGGGGAGTGCGGCGGCTCGGGCGCGGCCCCGGGCAGCCAGCCGGAGACGTGCGCGGAGTGCGACGGCGCGGGCGAGATCCGGCGGGCGCAGCAGAGCGTCTTCGGGCAGTTCGTGAACGTGTCGGCGTGCCCGCGCTGCGCGGGTGAGGGGCGCGTCGTCTCCAGCCCCTGCGCGGTCTGCCGCGGGCGGGGGGCGACGCGGCGCACGCGCCAGATCAGCGTGTCCATCCCCGCGGGCGCGGAGGACGGGCTGCAGATCCGGATCACGGGGGAGGGGGAGGCGGGCGACCGCGGGGGTCCGTCGGGGAACCTGTACGTGCTGCTGTCGGTGGAACCGCACGAGCTGTTCGAGCGCATCGAGGACCACCTGCTGCACGATTTGCCGCTGAACGTGGCGCAGGCGGCGCTGGGGGCGCGCCTCGTCATCCCCACGCTGGAGGGGGAGATGGAGTTCGAGGTTCCGGCGGGCACGCAGAGCGGGGACGAGTTCGTGGTGCGCGGGCAGGGGGTGCCCGTGCTGAACGGCGGCTCGCGGCGCGGCGACCTGATCGTGCGCGCGGCGGTGGTCGTGCCGGAGACGCTTTCGGAGGAGCAGCGCGGGCTGCTGGAGCAGCTGGCGGAGACGCTGGGCACGCCCTCGCTGCCGCGGCGGCGCAAGAGCTTCCTCGAGCGCCTGCGCGACGCCGTGGCCGGCTAGATGGCATGGACGCGGACGCGCGCTGGTGCGAGTTCACGGCGCTGACGCCGCCCCATTTGGTGGAGACGGCGGCGGCGCTCCTGCGCGAGGCGGCGCCGGGGGGCATCGCCGTGGAGGAGCCGTTCGAGGCGCTTGGGCCGGAGGAGGGCTACCGCGTGCGCGCGGGCGAGCCGGTGGCCCTGCGCGCGTGGCTGCCGGCCACGGACCTGGGGGGCGTGCTGGCGCAGCGGCTGCGCGAGGCGCTGGCGGCCTTCCCCGACATCGAGCTGCGCGCGCGCCCGCTGCGCGAACGGGACTGGGCGACGAGCTGGCGCGAGTTCTTCGGCCCCGTGACGGTGGGGCGCATCGCCATCGTGCCCACGTGGGTCGACTACGCCCCGGAGCGGGGCCAGCTGGTGGTGCGTATCGATCCGGGGCAGGCCTTTGGCACGGGCCACCACGAGACGACGCGCCTCTGCCTGGCGGCGCTGGAAACGAACGTGCGCGCGGGGACGAGGGCGCTGGACGTGGGCGCGGGCTCCGGCATCCTCTCCATCGCCGCCGTCAGGCTGGGGGCGGAATCGGTGGAGGCCTTCGAGATCGACCCCGTGGCGGCGGAGGCGGCGCGCGCGGCCTGCGCGGCCAACGGCGTGGACGGGCGCGTGACGGTGCGCGGGGCCTTCCCCGCCGAAATCGCCGCGCCCGTCGACGTGGCCGTGGCAAACGTGAGCGCGCGCGCCGACATCGCCTTCGCGGCGGCGCTGGCGGCGGCGCTGCGGCCCGGCGGGCGGCTGATCGCGAGCGGCTTCCCGCACGAGGACCGCGCGGAGGCGCTGGCCGCCTTCGAGGCGCACGGCCTGACGCTGGCGGGGGAGCGCGCGGAGGGCGGCTGGGCGCTGCTGGAGCTGACGGCGGGGGGCTGAGCGCATGGCTTCCGGACCGCCGCCCGCTCCGCCGCGCGTGTGCCTGCCGGAAGGCGTGCGCCCGGGGCCGCTCACGCTGCGCGGGGGGCGCGCGCGGCACCTGGCGGCGGCGCTGCGCCTGCGCCGCGGCGACGAGTTCCTGGCCTTCGCGGGCGACGGGCGCGAGTACCGCGCGCGCATCCTCGGCATCGCGCGCGACTCCGTGGAGGCCACGGTGGGGGAGCTGGCGCGGCAGGCGCCGCCGCCCACGCGCGTCGTCGAGGTGTGGTGCGCCAACGTGCGCGCGACGCGCATGGAATGGGCCATCGAGAAGTGCGTGGAGGCGGGCGCGGACCTCTTCCGCCCCATCGCCACGGAACGCGGGGCGCGCGGGGCCAGCCTCTCGGAGGCGCGGCTGGAGCGCTGGCGGCGCATCGCCGTGGAAGCGTCGGAGCAGTGCGGGCGGCTGCACCTGCCCGCCATCGCGCCCATGACGCCCCTCGCCGAGGCCGTGGAAGCGCGGGGCGACGCGACGCTGCTGCTGGCCAGCCCGCGCGGCGCGCCCTGGTCGGAGGCGGCGGCGCTCCTGCCCCGACGCGGCCGGGTGGCCGTGGCCATCGGCCCCGAGGGCGGCTTCAGCGCACGCGAGGAGACGGCGGCGCGGGCCACGGGCGCGGTCACGGTCTCGCTCGGCCCGCACACGCTGCGCACGGAGACGGCGGCGGTGGTGGCGGCGGCCTTCCTCGCGCGCGCCTAGCCCGCGGCGGCCAGTTCGCGGGCGCGCGCGAACACGGCGTCGAACATGTCCCGCGTGAGCTTGCCCGTGAAGGTGTTGCGCTGGCTGGGGTGGTAGGAATCGAGCAGCGTGCGCCCGTCGCCGAGGTTGGCCTCCGCGAGGTGGCCGAAGCGCGGGCGCGGACGCAGCCCGGCGAGGTCGCAGAGGGCGTCGTGGGCGTAGGCGCCGAGCGCCACCGCCACGCGCGCATTCGGCAGCAGGGCCAGCTCGCGGCGCAGGAAGGGCAGGCAGGCGGCGCGTTCCTCGCGCGTGGGGCGGTTGTCGGGAGGGGCGCAACGCACGACCGCGCCGATCCACGCGCCCGTGAGGCGCAGGCCGTCGTCGCGCGACACGCTCTCCGCCTGGCTGGCATAGCCCGCGCGGTGGAGCGCGCCGTAGACCCAGTCGCCGGAGCGGTCGCCGGTGAAGGCGCGGCCCGTGCGGTTGCCGCCGTGGGCGGCGGGCGCGAGTCCGACCACGACCAGCTCGGCGTCGGGGTCGCCGAAGCCGGGCACGGGGCGTCCCCAGTAGGTCCAGTCACGGAAGGCGGCGCGCTTCTCGCGGGCGACGCGCTCGCGCCATTCGACCAGCCGCGGGCAGACGCGGCAGTCCGCGATCTCGCCGTTCAGCGCCTCCAGCGCCGCCCCGCTCACGCGCGGGGACCGTCCTCAAGCGGCCTCAGTCTGGCCCGCAGCGCTTCCTCGAACGCCTCGCGCTTGATCGTCTCGGCAGCCAGCAGCTTCTCGCCCGACGCCTCCAGCGTGAGCACCTCCCAGTGGCCGCGCGCCAGCGCGAACCCCGCGTCCGTGCGCACGAGTTCGGGCACGAGCCACACGATGTCGCCGTCGCCGAGGTCGCGGCTGAACGACGGGCTGGTCCCGCCGATGGTGTCGAAGAACGGGCGGTCCACCGCCACCGCGGTCTGCTGGCTCCACCGCAGGAGATGTTTCTTCACACTGGTCTTGAACAGGAGACTTGCCCGCACCGAAGACCAATCGGGTTGCAGATCCACGGCGGGAAACGGGGCGCGAGCGTGACGATCATCGCGCAGCGCTTCGATCTGCAGACGCATTCCGGACTCGGAGGCGACTGCGGGCTGCATGTCCAGCACGCGCCATTTCATCCATCCACCCGCAGCTTGGGCCAACGCCAATTCAATCACCGTTTCGGTCGACGGCATGAACGGCACTTCGCGGGCGACCATCGCCTCGCCTTCACCGAAGCCCGCGATTTCGGCGAACCAGTGGACGAGCATCTGCCCTTCCTCGAATCGGCGGGGGCAGGTGCTGATGGGAGCGTCCTCGGCTTCGCCAATCCGTCCATCGACATCGGTGTAACGCTGAATCGAGCACACGCCGCCGGACTTGGAGCAGGGCGGGCAGCCCTCCTGAAACGGGCAAGGCGGCTGCGCGCGGGTATCGCCCAGCGCCAAGTCGGCGAATTCGGAGCGCCGGGCGGGGGAGAGTTCGGTGAACGGCTGCCCGTACCACTCGGCGATGCCGTAGTGCGGCGCGGTACTGTCAACGACGCTGCTCACGATGCGCGTCCCTCATCCCGAAGTTCCCAGGTGCGCCTGCTGGCATCGTAGGTGACGATGCCCCTGCGCTTCAAGTGCTGTTGGGCGTGACGCAACCGGCGCTTCCACGTTCTTCCGTAGCGTACCCCCTTGATGAAGAAGTAATCGCTGTCGTCGCACAGGGCGGGCAGGAGTTGGCTGACCTCCCGCTCGATCGACTTGGTGGTTTGTGGCCCGCCAGCTAGTACGAACTGAATCGCTTCGCCGAACACGGCGTGAGCGCTTCGGTCTCCCACCTGCATGGAGGCCAGTGTGGGGCGGGCCTGCCGGAGTACCTCGTTGAACCGACGCTTCGCCGAGCGGGGCGCGCTTCGGGTCATGTCGGCTCGCGCCAGGCGCAGTTCTGCTTCCAGTGGAGCGAGCGTAGCGATGGTTGCGGCATCGACCTGACTGCCGAGGCGTGCGAATGCGAGCATATCCCTGCGGACCGTCTGCACAAGATCTGGTTCCCTGAGCAAGACGCCATATTCGAGATTGCGGTCGAGGCCAGAGCGCGTCAGATTGCCCGATGTGATGATCGCGGCGGCTTCATCGGCCACGAACACCTTTGCATGGAGGTTCGACAGTGCGATAAGCATTGCCGAGGGAGACGCCTCGGCGAGGCGGCGCAGGGCGGCCAAGTCCAGCGCAGCCGTACTGATGGCCTCGGCGTCCACATTCGCGAGAGTGGTGACCTCAACCCCCGCCCCCAGCTGCTCGCAGAACCACATTGCTTCATCTTCCTTGATGAAGGGCGCGACGACGAGGACGGAGCGGCGGGCGAGCGCCGCGAGAGCGGACAGATCGCTCCGCCAGCCGCCGCCAAGCAGTTGAACCGTCACGCGCCAGACTCTACCAGACTCGCGGAACGACCGTTCGCGCTCACGCGCGGGGGCGGCGGCGGGCGCGACGATGCTTCAGGCGGCGGCGAGCGAGCACGGGCGCGATCCAGGTCGCGCCGATGGCGCCCGCGGCGATGGCCAGATGCCGCCGCCGCTCGGCGTCCAGCGCGCCCAGCCCCTGCGCGTTCTCCATCAGCCGCGCCAGCATCGCGCGGCCCCCGTCGAGCGGGCCCTGCGCGAAGTCGAAGGCGTCCTGGTCGCGCGACGGGCCGGGTTCGGGCGGGATGTTCATGCCGCGAGTATAGCGCCTCAGGGGAGCGCGTCGGCGAGGAGCGCGAGCGCCGCCGTCACGTCCGGCTGGTCCACGAGCAGGTCGCAGGCGGCGGCCACCTCGGGGGGCGTCTCCGCGCCGCCGGAGACGCCCAGCGCCAGCGTGCGCGCGCCTTCCGCCCGCAGCGTCCGCAGGGCGCGGAACATGGGCGCGTCGGTGCGGTCGTCGCCGAGCGCGAGCACGGCGCGGGGACGGAATCGCGCCGCCAGCGCCAGCAGGGCCGCGTCCTTGCCCCCGCCCTCCGGCAGCGCCTCCAGCACGAGGCGTCCGGGCTGGAGGCGCAGGCCCGCCGGGAGCAGCCCGGCCAGCGCCGCCCGCAGCGGCTGCGCCAGCGCGGGGTCGGCGCGGTAGTGGAAGGCCACGGAGCGGGCCTTGCGCTCGACGCGCAGGGCGGGGGAGGCCAGTCGCGCCGCCACCGCCTCCGCGAGCGCGTCCAGCTCCGCCGTGCGCTCCGGCGCGGGCGTGGACGGCCACGAGGTCTCCAGCCCGTGGCTGGCGGCGAACTCCAGCCCGGCGACGGGGGCGAGGGCGCGGGCGGCGGCCAGATCACGGCCCGTGACGATGGCCGTATGCGCGCGCGCCGCCAGCCGTTCCAGCACGGCCAGCGTCCGCAGCGGCACGCGCGCCAGCTCCGGCGCGGGCGCGATGGGCGCGAGCGTGCCGTCGAGGTCGATGGCCGCCAGCAGCGGTCCGGGCGGACGCGCGAGTTCGCGCAGGCGGGCGGCCAGCGCGGGGTCCGGCGTCACGCTTCATCCAGGGCGGCGAGGAAGGCGCGGCCCCAGGCGTGGGCGTCGCGTTCGCGCACGGCGGCGGCGAGGCGGTCGCCGATGCGCGCGGGGCGGCCCGCGAGGGCCTCGCGCAGGGCCGCCGCCGCCGCCGCCTCGTCGAGCGGATCGACGGGCGCGATGCCGTCCGCCGCGAAGTCCGCCCAGGCGGCGCAGACGCCCGCGTGCCGTCCCGCCAGCACCACGCCCCGCTCGGCGGCGGGGCGCGCGGACTGGGCGACAGCGGCCTGCAGGGGCACGAGGTTCATGCCGTCGGCCAGCGAGGAGGTGAAGACCACGTCGGCGTCGCGCAGCAGGCCCAGCATGGTGTCGCGGGGCAGGGCGCGCGCTTCCTGGCGGAAGGGGAGGCCGCGGGCGCGGGCCAGCCGTTCGCAGTCCGCCGCCAGCCGCTCGCATTCGGCGCGCAGGGCGGCGTAGGCGGGCACGGCCTCGCGCGTGGGCGCGGAGAAGCCCGCCCAGGCGAAGCGCGCGCCGTCCGCCAGCGCCCGCCGCAGGGCCGCCAGCCGTTCGGGCACGCCCTTGGTGTAGTCGGCCCGTTCCAGCCCGACGACGAGCGGGAGCGAACCGTCGCCGCGCAGCTCCGCGGGGGGCGCGGACGCGGCCTCGTCCGCCAGCGCGGCGGCGTCGATGCCGGCGGGGAAGGCGGCCACGCGCACGAGCCGTCCGCGCAGGCGCAGGCCGTCGCCCTCGACGCGCGCGCCCAGCAGGCGTTCGGCGGCTTCGCGCAGGCGGGCGGCGTCGCCCTCCGTCTGCACGCCCGCGAGGTCGGCCCCCAGCAGGCCCGCCAGCCATTCGGCGAAGCGCGCGCGGGCGGGCGGCGGCAGGAACGGGTCGGCGGTGGCGAGGTCGGGGAAGGGCGTGTGCAGGAAGAAGCCCGTGCGCCCGCCGAAGCCGCCCGCGCGCAGCAGCGCCGGAACCAGCCCCAGCTGGTAGTCCTGCACCCAGCAGCATTCCCCGCCGGCGGCGAGGGCGGCGTCGGCGAAGGCGGCGTTGACGGCGCGCCACGCCCGCCAGGCCGCGTCCGTGGGCGGCGCGGGCGCGGGGAACCACGGGGAGCGGTCGGGCAGCGGCTCGTGCGAGAGGTGGAGCAGCGGCCAGAGGAAGGCGTTGGCGGTTTCGGCGTAGTGGCCGCGCCAGGTGGCGGCGTCGAAGCGCAGGCGGCGCTGACGCAGCGGTCCCGCGCCCGTCTCCACCAGCTCGAAGGCGGCGTCCGCCGCGCCCGCGGACTCTCCCTGCGCGAGGGGCGCGCCGCCGATCCAGGTGGTGCCGCTGGCCCCGTCCCAGGGGACGGCCACGGGGCGCACGGCCTCCACCAGCCCGCCCGCCGCGCCGCCATCGGAGACGGCGGGCCGGTTGGCGAGGATGAGGTCGAGGTTCACGGCGCGCCCTCCCCGGGTTCGGCCACGTAGACGAAGTAGGCGCCGCGCGGCACGAGCGTTGTGAGCGTGTTCACGCCGAAGCCCGCCAGCTCGGGGTAGTAGCTGAGCCAGCGCTGCCCGAGCGCGTCCCAGGCGTGGATGGCGCGCACGCGCGACCCGCCGATGGCGTCCGCCGCCGCCGTCTCCGCACCGTGCCAGGCGACGGAGCCCCAGCCCGACGCCGGCAGCTCCAGATCCGCCAGCGTCGGCCCCGACCCCGGCGGCGGCGTGGCCGTTGGGGTGGGCGTGGCCGTCGGGGTGGGCGCGGCGTTGGCGGGGATGCGCACGACATCCCCGATCTGCAGGCCCGTCGCGTCCAGCCCCGGGTTCAGCGCCATGATGGCGGCCACCGATACGCCGTAAGATTGGGACAGCCCCCACGGCGTGTCCCCCTCCACGATCGTGTGCACCACCACATCCGTCGGCGTCGGCGATGGGGTTGGCGTAGGCGTCGGTGTAGCCGTGGGCGATGGCGATGGCGATGGCGTCGGCGTGGCGGTTGGCGATGGCGTAGGACTGGGCGCGGCGTTGGCGGGGATGCGCACGATGTCCCCGATCTGCAGGCCCGTCGGATCCAGCCCCGGGTTCAGCTCCATGATGCCGGCCACCGTCACGTCGTAGGACACGGCCAGGCCCCACGGCGTATCCCCCTCCACGATCGTGTGCACCACCACCGCCGTCCGCGTCGGCGTGGGCTCTGGCGTCGGCGTGGGCTCTGGCGTCGGCGTGGGGGTTGGCGTGGGCGTCGGCGTGGGCGTCGGCGTGGGACTTGGCGTGGGGCTCGGCGTGGGGGTTGGCGTGGGACTCGGCGTGGGGCTCGGCGTGGGGGTTGGCGTCGGGCTGGGCGTCGGGCTGGGCGTGGGGCTCGGCGTCGGCGTCGGACTTGGCGTGGGGGCGGGCGTGGGGGGAGGGCCGCCCGCGTGCAGGTCCAGCTTCACGAACTCCCCGCCGGACCACATGCCCGTCCCCGCCGCGCGCCTGCCGTTCACGGTGAAGGACACCGTGTCCCCCGAGCCGCAGCGCGGGACGCGGATGGAGTAGCCGCCGTCGTCTCCCTGGCCCGTGAGCGGGGCGCGGGCGCATTCCACGCCGCCCATGTACGCCGCCACTTCCGCGCCCGCGGGGGCGGGCTGGCCGCCCAGCGTGGCCTTGCCCGCGAAATGCGCGATCCCGGGCTGCTGCGCCGCGGCGGCGAGCGTGATCGCCAGCCCCGCCAGCAGCGCCAGCGCCAGCCCCGCGCCCATGCGCCCGTACGCGCCGCTCATGGCACCCGGCCAGCATAGCCGCCGCGCCCCGCGCCCGCACGCGACGAGGGGGTTCCCGCGAACGGGAACCCCCTCATGGTTGCCGCCGAAGGAGGCGCGCGGCTAGTCGAGGTAGACGAAGTAGATGGCGCCCCGCTCCACGGTCGCGAGCGTGTTCACGCCCAGGCCCGCCCCGCCGGGGAACCAGGAGAGCCATTCCTGGGCGGCGGGCACCCAGTAGTAGACGGCGCTCACGGCGAGGCCGGCGCTGGCGGTGGCCACGGGCGTGTCCGCGAAGGTCCATTCCACCGTGGAGGCGCCGCCCTCGAACAGGGGCTGGTCGAGCCGCCCGAAGGTGCGCGCTTCCGGCTCGAGATCGGTGAAGTCGAGCGTGTACGCGTAGGCGAAGCCCGCCGAGGTGATGCGCAGGTCCACGTTCGCGGCGCGCGCGGTGGAGCGCACCGTCCACGACTGGCGGCATTCGCTGTCGCTGGCGGCGAAGCGCCCGGTGGCCTGCGCCGGGGGCAGGCCGCCCTCGGCGATGCGCGCGCCCGTGAAGGCGGCCAGCGTGGGCCGCGACTGCTGCGGGCCGCCGGCCACGAAGGCCGAGCCGCCGCTCACGGAGAGGCTGGTGGCGCGCGCGCGCAGCTCGGCGTCGCACACCCAGCCGCGCCGCGTTTCCCCGCGATAGACGGGGGCCGCCGTGTGGAAGGTGACCAGCTTCTCCGTGCCCTCGTCGCCCACGTCCGTCACGGACACGGCGGTGTAGCCGTCCCACGCCCAATTCACGCTGAACGACTCGCTGGCCTCGCCCGCCGTGATGGCGACCGTGGTGGTGGCGTTCGCGCTAGCGCAGAAGCCGTTGGCGAGGGTGACCTCGACGGGGGCGCCGGGCCACCGCAGCTCGCCCGTTTCGCCGGATTCGACGACGCCGTCGGCCACGCCCACGCCGAGGGCGCCGGGCACGGTGGCCGCGCCGCAATCGCCCGTGACGGCGAAGGACACGGGCAGGCCCGCGAGGTTGGCCGTTTCCAGCCCGCCCGCGGTCACGCCCACGGTCACGCTGGCCGTGTCCGCGGCGCGGAAGTGGTCGCCGCGCGCGTCCGTGCCGAAGAAGGCGAGGCGCCGCTCGATGGGGGCCGCGAGGGCGCGCCCCTCGCTGGCGAGGGAGATGGCGGGCGTGGCCACCCAGCGCACGCGCAGGGGCGCGGGCGCGGCCAGCCCGCCCGCCGCTTCCGTGAAGAGCCCGTCGTCGGCGATGGCGCGCGCGCCGTTGTGGAGCAGCACCGTCTGCACGCCCGCCCGGCTCGACGTCCACCAGACGCAGGTTTCGCGCCCGAAGCTGGTGGCGGTGGCTTCGTCCGGGTGGGTCATGGCCGCGCCTTCCAGCGTGGGCGTGCCCTCCGCGTCGGCGATCACCCAGGCCACCCCCTGCGCCGCCGCCGCCGAGCGCACCACGCCGCCGGGCCGCACGGCCGTGTCGGAGACGAGGCAGACGTGATGGCGGTAGCCCACGGCCAGCGTGACGGCGGCCCCGGGCAGGATGGTCTGCTCGTTGGCGCTGAAGTGGTCCAGCCCGCCCACGGACGGGTAGACGGGGCGCGGATCGCCGCCGCCGGCGTCCTGCGCCAGCGCGGCGTTTCCGGTGAAAGCGCCGAGCAGCAGGGCCAGCGCGACGACGAAGGCGGCGGCGTGGGCGGTCTTGATCATCGGATGCCTCCTTGGCGGCACATCGCGCACTATACCAGCATCGGCGCAGGATACAACGAAGGGCCTCCCGTTGCGGGGAGGCCCTTCGAGGCTGGTGGATCGGAAGGGCTAGCCGCGGCGGCGGGCCAGCGCGACGCCGCCGAGCGTGACGGCCAGCGCCAGCGCGCCCAGCGCCGCCGCCAGCGTGGTCGTGGCCGAGGTCGCGCCGGAAGCGAGACCCGTGCCCGTCTGGGACGGATCGGCGACGACTTCGTCGTCCCCGTTGCTGGCGTCGGTCATGGCGTCGTCCGGCTCGTCCATGTCCATGCCCTCGCCGTCGTCCATGGAGTCGCCGGGCTCTTCCGGCTCGTCCATGCCTTCGCCCTCGTCGCCCTCGTCCATGGAGTCGCCGGGCTCTTCCGGCTCTTCCGTTTCCGCGGGCGTGGCCGACGTGGCGGTCAGGTTGACCGCGCCGACCTGGCCGATGCCGTCATCGGTCATGGCCGTTTCGGCGGCCATCATGTCGCCCACCATGAAGGAGATCTCGCCCTCGCAGTCGGTGATCTGCAGGGCGTAGCGGTTGGCGTCGATGGCGACGTTGTTCAGGCCGCGGCCGGTCTGGCCGGTGGCGCAGGTGGTCTCGCCCATCATGGCGGTGATGGCGGTGCCGCTGGGGGCGTCCTCGCCGTCGATCGTGACGATGCCCGCGAAGGTGGAGGGGGGGGTGGGCTGGGCCTGGGCCTCGCCCGCGCCCTGGAGCCCGGCGAGGCCGAGCAGCAGCGCCGCCGCCGCCAGCCCCACGCCGAGCCGCTTGCAGAGTTTGGTCATGCGTGTGTGCTCCTTGTTCGGTTGCGATCGGTTCCGCGGCCCGCCCCGCCCCCGCCCCCCGCATGGGGGACGGGAACGGGATGGAGACGCGGGCTAGTTGCGCGGCGTCGAGACGAAGAGGATGTCGCCCGTGGAGAGCATGGTCAGGGAGTTCACCCCCAGGCCTTCCTGGCCGGGGAAGAACGTGAGCCAGCTCTGCGTGGCGTTCACCCACAGGTAGACGGCGGTCGCGCCCGAATCGCCGATGGCGTCGGCCACGGGCGTGTCCTCGCCCGTCCAGATGACCTGGCTGTTGCCAGGCAGCAGCGGCGCCTCGAGGTCGTCGAAGGTCGTCACCGCCGGAGCGTCCGGCGCGAAGCTCAGCAGCTGCGAGAGCGTGTCCACGCCGATCGAGGAGACGTCGAGGTAGACGTCGTTCGCGCGCGCGGGCGAGCGCACGGTCCAGGAGACCTGGCACTCGCTGTCCCCCGCGCCCAGCGTGCGCTTGGGCGTGGTCGCGCCCGTCGTGGTCGACGTCACGGCGGTGAATTCCGGAGCGGATTCGGCGCCGCCAACCGTGTTGCGACGCGCGAAGCCGGCCACGCTGGCGCGCCCGTCGAGATCGAAGCTCACGATGCGGGCCTTCGAGGCGTCGTCGCACGTCCAGCCAGTGCCCTGGCCGAGCACGTAGGTGCGCGGAACGGCGGTGTGGAACGTCACCTTCTTGGTGGTGTCGTCCACGTCATCCACCGTGAAGTCGCCGTAGCCGTCCCAGCTCCAGTCGACCGAGACGGTGGCCGTGGCGGCGCCGGAGGTGACGGTGAGCGTGGTGCTCGAGTTGGGCCGCTTGCAGGCGGCCGCGCCCTCGCCGGTGTTGCTGAAGGTGGCCATGACGGAGCTGGTGCCCCATTCGGCGATGGTGCCGGTCTGGCCCGGGCCGATGTCGTCCTTCACCACCGGCGGCCCGGCGGAGATGATGGCGTTGGGCACGTTCACGCTGCCGCAGGTGCCCGTGACCGCGAAGGACACGCTCGCGCCCGTCAGGGCCTGGGCCGCGACGGCGCTCTGGATGGCTTCCACGCGGATCTGGATGGTGGCGTCGCCCGCGGGCGTGAAGGACTGGGTGGCGCCGCTGCCGCTGAGCACCATGCGCTGCGGGATGGGCGCATCGCCCACCGGGGCCCCCAGCGGGGCCGTGGGCAGGCCGAGGCGCGCGAGCCGGATGACCGGATCGGAGTCGACCCACGTCACCTCGAGCTGCGAGTCCGCATCGGCGACGCTCCAGTCGGTCGCCACGTTGTTGTCGTCGTGATCGGCGGCGTCATGCCGCTTCTCGATGGTGTTGAGCTCGTCGGTCTCAGCAGGGAGATCGGCGGTGTAGGTGTCGTCGCGGCTGCGGCTGCCGAAGCTGTAGACGGACGCGCCGGTCGCCGCCAGCTGGCTGTCCTTGAAGAGCTGGATGACCTGCGTGCCGGGCGCGTTCGAGGTCCAGAAGACGCAGGCTTCGCCGCTGTCGCCCCGATTGGGGAAGGTCCTGGCCGGATTGGTCAGGGTGGGCGTGCCCGTCGTGCCCGTCTTCTTCGCGATCACCCAGTTCCAGCCCGTGGCGGGATTCCGGGCCGTGGCGCTGGCCGCGGTGGGCACGGTCGTGAGGATGCCCGTGGGGCCGACCTCAACGGGATCGCCCTCGCCAAGGGGGTTCGCCCGCAGGCCCCAGTCCCAGTCGTCGATGTCCTCGGGAGCGCCCGGGGTATCGCCAGCGGCGTCCTCCGTGGGCGGATCCGCGTCCGGAGCGTGGGGGCCGTTGTCGGAGTCGTCGCGGAACTGCTGGTCGGTGAGGTCGTCCATGAGGCAGACTTCCGCCTCCGTGCCCACGGCCAGCGTGATCGTGAAGTCGTTGACGGACGCGCCGCCGCGGATGAAGTCCAGGCCGAGCCCGGCGCGGCCGGTCTTTTCCGCGTTCGAGGTGGGGGTGGCGCCGGCCGGGTCATGGGCCTGGGCGGTGCCGCCGGTGGAGAGCGCCCCGCCGACGGCGAGGAGCGCGATCGCGGCGATGAGGGCGCCGAAGATGGCGAGCCTCTTCCCCGCGAAGGAGCCAATCAGCTCGTTCATGTGGTGTGGTACTCCTGTTTGAGCAGTGGTCGGTGGGAATGGTGGCCCGCTGGGGGCCGCTGGCGGATTCCGGTATCGCGCCCGGAACGTGCGGGCGGTTGGCGGCGATGGCGCCGCGCTCGCTGTGGGGCCGCCCGCGCGTCTGCCGCCGCCGCCTGGCGCTGGCGGGCGGCGGATCCGGGCCGTTCCCCGTGCCGTGTGATGCTGGATGCGGGCCCTCCGCGTCGCGTTCGCGCCCGTTTTGGCTGGGGCGCGCGCCTGGCGACGGCGGGGGGGCGGGGCCTCCTTTCTCCATGCATCGCGCACGGAGCGCGGGATGTTCGGCGGCAACGCTACCGCCCGTCCGGCGAACGGTCAACCGTTGCCGCCGAGCGTACGCGCGCCGAATGGGCCGCGCGCACGCGCCGGTACAGGGGGGAGAACGCGGGGGGTGGGGAAAGGTTACGCGGCTGAGGAGAGCGCGCGTCGCTGGCGCGCGGCTGAGGGGGGAGGAGAGCGTCTGGCGCTGCGCGCCTGCGCTGAGGAGGGGAGTGGGGGGCTGGGGGGCTAGCCGCCGGGCGGGGGTTCGGCGAAGGGCTCGCCGCGGGCGAGGGCGACCTCGCGCCGCTCGAACCAGGCGCGCCACTCGGCACGCTCCTGCTCGCGGCCCTGCTCGCGGCCCTGCTCGATGCCCTGCTCGCGGCCCTGCTCGCGGAGGCGTTCGCGGTTCCGATCACGGGCGTCGAGCGCCCGGTCCAGCAACACCATGGCTAGCCGCCGGGCGGGGGTTCGGCGAAGGGCTCGCCGCGGGCGAGGGCGGCCTCGCGCCGCTCGAACCAGGCGCGCCACTCGGCCATGCCCTGCTCGCGGCCCTGCTCAAGGCCCTGCTCAAGGCCCTGCTCAAGGCCCTGCTCGCGGCCTTCCTCGCGGAGGCGTTCGCGGTTCCGATCGCGGGCGTCGAGCGCCCGGTCCAGCAACACCATGGTTGGCCCTCCTGTCTCCGAGATGACCATGGCCGCCGCCGCCGCCGCGAGCGCGACGCCGCCAGCCTGCGCCCAGCGGGCGACTACGATCTGCATGAGGGAATGATCGGGGTTGGTTTCGCCGAAGGCGGCCACCAGGCCGACGCCGGTCCAGAAGAGGATGGAGAAGATGACGAAGTAGGCCGTGCGCGTCTCGGAGCGGACGCTCCAGATGGGCAGGCGGCTCCCGTTCGCGGCCATGGGGGGAACGGTAGCGGAAGGCGCGGGGCGCTGGCAAGCCGTTTTGACAAGGCCGCCCGCGTTGCCCGAACCTGCTGGCAGCAACCCCGGCGAGCGTATCGCCGGGCCGACGCCCCCGGAGTCGCGGCAGGCCAGCCAACGCTCCACCCACGGGGGGCGTTTCTCATTGTTTAAGGATGCGGATGCTTGACGACACATCGCCCATGCCCGAAACTGCTATCAGCAACCCCGGCGAGCGTATCGCCGGACCGGCGCCCCCCGGAGTCGCGGCAGGCCAGCCAACGCTCCATCACGGGGGGTGTCCTCTTTTAATCAGGACGCGGGGCTAACGCCATTTCCGCGGGCGCGTCACGGGCGCGCCCGTGACGCCGACGATCCGATCAGGCAACTGACTGCCCTGAAGCGCTTCACGATCAATGGCGATGACCGCCGTCGCCGCGCGGCGAAGCGCGCCCGACGCCCTGTTCGGCGGGAAGGCGACGACGACGCGCTTGTCGTGGCGCTCGCGCACGGCCCGCACGGGGCCGACCAGGTCGCTGTCCGCGGAGACGAGGATGGCCGTGTCGAAGGCGTCGTCCGCGGCGTCGCCGAGCATCTCGACGGCGATGTTCACGTCGGTCATCTTCTCCTCGCGCCTCAGCCACGTTCTCCCGCACTGCCTGCAGCGCTCCTCGCGCGCCTCGTACTGGCCATAGTGGATGGACAGGTCGGGGAGCGTGGCCAGCGCCTCCAGGTAGGCGCTCTGGCGGCGCGGCTTGTCGGGATTGCCGGGCTCGGCGGAGACGCGGGCGGTGAAGTAGCGCACGGCCACGAGCGTCTGGTCCGGCAGCAGCAGGCGCTCGGCCAGGCGGCGCACGTCGAGCCAGTAGTAGCGCCGCCAGCCCCTGTCCCTGAGGCCGTGGTAGAGGTTGAACCCGTCCACGTAGACGAGGACGCGGGTCATGGGCGGGCGTCGGCGCGGCGGGCGGCGAGCAGGCGCGCGGCCACGGTGAGGGCGCTGGCGGCGGCCAGGACGGCCAGCGCCCAGTAGCAGTGGCCCACGGCGGTGCCGATGGCGGCGGCGAGAAGGCGCACGTCGCGGCTGGCCAGCCAGGAGAGGGCGAGGGGTCCGCGGGCGTCGGCCATGGCGGGCCAGAGGCCGGAGGCCTCGGCGCGGGCGCGGCTGTAGCTGACGATGAGGGCGCCCGCCAGCGCCAGCGCGCCCACGGCCTCTGGACGGGGGAAGGATTCGAAGCGGACGGCGTGGATGGTCATGCCGCCGAGGATGGCGGCGTCGGCGTAGCGGTCGGCGATGGCGTCGAGGGCGGCACCGAAGCGGGAGGCGCGTCCGCGCAGGCGGGCGAGGTCGCCGTCGATGCCGTCGGCCACGCTGGCCAGCTGGATGGCGACGCCGCCGGCGATGGGCCAGCCGATGGCGACGAGGGCGGCGGCGGCGAACGAGACGGCGAGGGCGGCGAGGGTGAGGGCGTCGGGGCTGGCGTGCGCGCGCGCGAGGGCGGCGGCGAGGGGGCGGCTGAGGCGCCGGTTGAGGTGGCGGGAGACGGGGCCCTCGGCGGGCGCGCGGGCTGGGGCGGCGCTCACGCCCCGCCGATGGAGAGGCCGATGAGCAGGCCGATGAAGGCGAGGCAGAGCGCGCTGAGCATGCCGATGGTGGTCCACATGGGGGGAGAGTATAGGGCAGGGGGCGCGTGGAGGGCGATATCGCGCTTGCACGCGGTCACGCCATCCGCGATACTGGGGGGGCCTGGAGACAGGCTTACTCCCGTCGGTTGCACGCCAACCGCCGGTTATCGGAAGGGTCGCCGTGCGGCCCTTCCTTGCTTAACCCGAACCAGCGGTTCCCGGCACCCAAGCCGAGTGGCGCTCGAAGTACTCCTCGGAGAGCGGGATCACCTCGTCCGCGACATCCCTGAGCCTTCGCGAGGAGCCGCCCGCCCCGAAGAGGGCGATTTCGACGTTCTTCCCCAAGTCCTTGACCACTTGCACCGCGTAGGCGAAGTCGGCGTCGCCGCTCACGAGGATCGCCGTGTCGTAGTTGTCCCGGAAGGCGTGCACGAGCATATCGGTCGACAGGCAGACATCAACCCCCTTCTGACGAGGCGGGGTCTTGGGGAAGTTCCGGTACTCCAGGTTGCCGAGCTTGACTTCGAGCTTCGGCACGCGCTGGAGGTAGTCGAAGAACTGCTGCTGGCCCCGATACAGATCGGGCTCGTGAGACTGGTCCCGCCAAGCGTTGTGGTAGTAGGCGCGCCGAAGGTCTCTGCCTCCGGTGAGGGCACGACACAGCACCTCGTAGTCGAGGTCCGTGCGCTTGCACGTATCCCGCATGGAGAAATACAGGTTGGCCCCGTCGATGAAGATCATGACGCGCGTGAGGTCACGCCGCGAGAGCCCGCCAGTGCTGCTCGCAATGCCCTGTATCGATCCCATTTCCGAGACGGTACCCGCCGGGGGCGAGCCGGACAAGCAAGCGCGGCCCCTTGCGGGCGCGTCGCGTAGGCTGGGGGCGTGACGAGCGCGACGGCGGCGGCGCCGGGCCCCGGGCTGGACGAGGCGGAGGCCGCGCTCCGTCTGGCTGCGGGCGAGGGCAACGCCGACGACTCCCGCCAGCGCCGCGACCGCGACGTGGTGCGCGCCAACGCCCTCACCTTCTTCAACGTCACGCTCTTCATCATGATCGCGGCGCTGCTGGCGGCGGGCGAAATCCGCGACGGGCTGTTCGTGGGCGCGGTGGTGTTCGCCAACGTGGCCGTCTCCACCTGGCAGGAGCTGCGGGCCGTGCGCACGCTGCGCTCGCTGGTGGCGCTCACGGCCCCGCGGGCGCGCGTGGTGCGCGGCGGCGCGGAGCGCGAGATTCCCGCCCAGGACGTGGTGCGCGGCGACCTCGTGCGCCTGCGCCCGGGGGACCAGGTGGTGGCCGACGGCCCCGTGGCGGGGCGCGCCGCCGAGCTGGACGAGTCGCTGCTCACGGGCGAATCGGCCTCCGTGCGCAAGAGCGCGGGCGACCGCCTGCTCTCCGGCTCCTTCTGCGTGGCGGGCGACCTGTACTACACGGCGGAGCGCGTGGGCGCGGAGGCCTACGCGCTGCGGCTGACGGCGGACGCGCGCCAGCTGGTGGCGCGGGCCACGCCCCTGCAGCTGCAGCTGAAGCGCATCCTGCGCGTGCTGGTGGGGGCCACGGCGGTGCTCACGGCGGCCCTGCTCATCTCCTACAGCGTGGAGGACCGCGGCCTCACGGAGTCGCTGCGCGCGACCACGGCCACGGTGACCACGGTGGTGCCCGTGGGCCTGCTGCTGGGCATGACCGTGGCCTTCGCCGTGGGGGCCGTGCGCGTCTCCCGCTCGGGAGCCATCGTGCAGGACATCCAGGCCGTGGAGGCGCTCAACTACGCCGACGTGGTGTGCCTCGACAAGACGGGCACGCTCACGGCCAACCGCCTCACCGTGCGCGACGTCCGCTGGGCCGACGGCGTGGCTGGCGCGGAGGGCCTGCAAGGCTGGCTGGGGGCCTTCGCCGCCGCCGCCGCGGGCGAAAGCAAGACCGCCGCCGCGCTGGCCGAGCGCTTCGCCGCCGGCGCCCGCGAGGCGCGCCCCGACGGCAACGTGCCCTTCAGCTCGGCGCGGCGCTGGAGCGCCATGCGGCTGGAGGCGGGCGGCGAGCGGCGCACCTTCGCGCTGGGCGCGCCGGAGACGCTGGCCCGCTCCGACGGCGCGGGCGCGGAGCTGCTGGAGGCCGCGCGCGCCGCCAGCGAGTCCGGCCTGCGCAGCGTCGTCTTCGCCGAGCTGCCGTCCCTGCCCGAGCGCGACGCGCCCATCAAGGGGCCGCGCCCGCTGGCCCTCGTCACGCTCGCCGACGTGCTCCGTCCGGAAGTGAAGGAGGCCTTCACGCTCATGGACGAGCTGGGCATCGAGCCCAAGATCATCAGCGGCGACGACCCGCGCACGGTGGCCGCGCTGCTGCGCCAGCTGGGCATCGAGACGCGCGGCGGCGTGATCGCGGGCACGGAGCTGGAGGCGCTCACGGAGGAGGATTTCGCCGCGGCGGTGGAGGCGCGCAGCGTGTTCGGGCGCATTTCGCCGGACCAGAAGCGGGCCATCGTGGAGGCGCTGCGCGAGCGCGGGCGCTTCGTGGCCATGGTGGGCGACGGGGCCAACGACGTGCACGCCCTGCGCGCCGCCGACATCGCCGTGGCCATGGAATCGGGGGCCTCCACGGCGCGCGGCGTGGCCGGCATCGTGCTGCTGCGCGATTCCTTCGCGGCGCTCATCCGCGGGGCGCGCGAGGCCACCTTCGTGCTGGGCAACTCCGCGCGCCTGAGCAAGCTCTTCCTGGCCAAGAGCATCTACGCCTACCTGCTCATCTTCGCCACCAACCTGCTGGGGCTGGATTTCCCCTTCCTGCCGCGCCACGGCTCGCTCACGGCCATGCTGGCGCTGGGCATCCCCGCCATCTTCATCAGCATCAGCATCCCCCCGGCGGGCGCGGGCAAGGACTACCTGCACAGCGTGCTGCGCTTCGCCCTGCCCGCGGGCGTGGCCCTGGGGGCCGTGGCCATGATCGTGCAGTTCGCCGTGGAATGGCTCTTCGGGCAGGGCGTGGAGGAATCGCGCACGCTGGTGTCGCTGGTCATCGGCTTCACCAGCATCGGCTTCGTCATCGAGGTGCTGGGCTTCGAGGGCGCGTCCTTCCGCAGCCTCACGCGGCCCGTGCTGACGCTGCTGCTGGCGGCGGCGCTGGGGGCCATGCTGGTGCTGACCGTGTACACGCCCTGGCTGCGCGATTTCTTCAACTTCTCGGCCATCAACGCGGGCGAGTGGGCGGTGGTGGGCGTGGGCACGGCGGCGGCGCTGGCGGGGCAGTACTACGTGAGCCGCCACTGGCGCGAGATCATCGCCTTCCTGCTGGCGACGCCGGGGGAGAAGGAGCGGCTGCGGGGCCGCCCGGCCTGACGCCTTCGCGTTCCGTTGACACGCTCCGGGGCGACCGGGAGAATGCGGCGCTGCCCGAAGGGAGGCAGCCATGACCAACCCGCGCTGGCGCTTCGCGCGCATGTCCGAGTGGCAGCCCAACTCGAACCCCGTGCTGGGGGAGTTCTTCAGCGCGGCTTCCGATCTGCCCGAGCGGCTGGTGCGCGAGTCGATTCAGAACTCGATGGATGCGCGCCACGGCAACGAGCCCGTGCGCGTGCGGTTCACGTTCAGCGGCGAACAGGGGGCGCTCGACGAGCGGAGCGCCGCGCCGTACCTCGCCGGGCTCCGGCCCCACATTCTGGCGGTCGCGGAATCCGACGACAGCGGGGATCCGCGTTCGCCCGACGACCCGCGCGCCGCGCTGAAGCGGCCGCTGTCCTGGCTGGCGGTCGAGGATTTCGGGACGTCGGGCCTGCTCGGCGAAATCGAGAGCAACGACATCGAAGAGAAGGGCAACCACTTCTGGGGCTTCTTCCGCCAGACGGGCATCTCGGCCAAGGACGAGAACAAGGCCGGTTCGTGGGGGCTCGGCAAGTGGGTGTTCCCCGACGCCTCGGCCATCAACTCCTACATCGCCGTCACCGAGCGGCGTAGGGAGCAGCGTGTCCTGTTGATGGGCGCGACGGTGTTGAAGACGCACCTCGTGGACGGCGTGAAGTATCCGCCGGAGGGCTACTACACGCCCACGGACACGCAGGATTCCCCGCCGCTGCCCGTCGACTCCGACGCCGACCCCGAATCTGACGCATTCATGCTCACCGCGCTCACCACCTTCGGGCTGGACCGCACCGCCGCACCGGGGCTGTCGGTCGTCGTGCTCTACCCGAAACGCGAGTTGACGCCGGCGGGCATCGCGCGGGCGGTGCTCACGCAGTACTTCCTGCCCGTCGTGCGCGGCGATCTCACGGTCGAGATCGTCCACCCTGAAATCGACGCCTCCGAGCGTATGCAAACCATCTCCAGGGAAACGATTGGCCGCGAGGTGGCGAACATCCAGCCGTCCGCGCGGGACGACGAATCGCCCACATCGCTGCGCGGGGCCATTGATCTCGCACGGTGGGCCATCGCGCAAGAAGACGGTGCCCATATCGAGCTCCCCGCCGAGGAAATCGCCAAGGGGTTGTCCGAACGCGTCGATGAGTTGCGCGAGCGGTACGAGCGCGAGGACCGGCTGGCGTTCCGGCTGACGCTGGACGTCGAGCGCAAGGGGCAAGCAGCAACGCTCGACGCCTTCCGCGTCTACCTTGAACACGCCCCCGACCTGAAGCAAGGGCACGATTACTTCGTGCGCGGCTATCTGCGCATCCCTCGCATGGACTTCATCAAGGATCGGGATGCGCGGGCGCTGGTGCTGGTCGGCGAGCAATCCGAGCTTGGGCACTTGCTGCGGGACTCCGAGGGCCCCGCGCACGAGCTCTGGCGGTTGCGGAACGAGCACGTCGCGAAGCACTGGACAGCGGGAGACCGGCGCATCCGCAGCGTGCGGGATGCCGCCGGATCCTTGCTCCAGCGCCTCACGGAGCGCCCGCCGGAGCGGTTGACGCACGCGCTCGCCAAGTGGTTCCCGGCCACTACGCCCAGGGACGATACCGGCGGCGGCGAGAACTCTGACGGCGGCAGGACCCCCAAGCCGAAAGTGCCGCGCTTGCCCCGGAGTCCGCTCGAAATCGTGAGCGCCAGCGGCGGCTTCGCGGTGCGCGCCCCGAAGGACGCCACGGGCCTCGCCGGCACGGACTGGACGGTGCGTTTCGCCTACGACTCCACCGGGCGGGGCGGGCCATTCGGGCAGTTCGCGAAGGGCCTGAAGGCGGGCACGCCGGATTTCGTGCTCAAGGGTGACCATATCGAAAAGGATGGCTGTGACTACACCATCACTGCCGAGAACGAGATCGCGCTTCACGTGAACTCGGATGGCTTCCGCATCGCCGTGTCCGGCTTCGACAGCAGGCGCGACGTGATCGTGGACGTCCAGCGCGTTCCCGAAGCCGCCAGCGAGTCGGATGAGGATGCCGCATGAAACGCCACATCAACCACACCGAGCGCAAGCGCATCGAGCGCGAACACATCGGGATCAAGCTGCGCCCGCGGGAAGGCAACGGGCCGCAGATCTTCGATCTCGCGAAACTGGACCTGTCGGGCTACGGGTTCCAGCGGGATTCGCTCGTGCGCGTGGAGGCCGCGCGCAACCAGACGGGGCAGACCTGGGACTTCGGCACGGTCGGGAATATCAGGACGCTTTCCGACGCGGAGCGCCGCATCACCGGCGTGGACGCGGCCGCGCCGTTCCGCGTGTTCGTCGTGGCCGCCGATGGTTCGGGCAAGTTGCTGGGGCACGCGCGCAACATCCGGGCGAAGCAGGACAGTGAATCGCTGCTGCACCTGGAGGAGAGCGACGAACTCGGCGCGGAGGTTTGGCGCATCAAGTTTCACGATGACGGCCAGCCGGTGCTGCTCATCAACCGGAACATCGAAGGCATCAGCGGGATCGTGACGGACGATCCGTCCTTCTACGCCCTGGTCATCCCCGACGTGCTCCGGGCCATTCTCACGCAGATCGTCATCATCGACCCGCAGGAGATGGACGACGACAGCGGCGGGTGGCACGTCGACTGGCTCAACCTCGCCGGGAAGTACGCGGGCGGCAAGGATGCGCCGGCCTTGCGCGGCATCCACGACGCCGACGACGACCAGATCGAGGAGGCGCGCGAATGGATCGACGAGGTCGTGCGCAACTTCGCAGCGGATGTGCTGAAGGCGGCGCATTCCTACGCCGACGCGATCAAGAGGAGGCAATCGTGAGCGAGTCGAGCGAATTGCGGCAGCTGACGGCGGATGGTATCGCGGAGGCGCAGAGGTTCCTGGCGCGCTTGCGCGAGCAGCCGAACGGGGACCGTGAGCCGCCCCCGATGCTGCTGTACCGCCAGCCCTACAGCCGCCCGTTCAACGAGCGCATCGTGGTCGAGCGGCAGGAATTCGACACGCGGCGCGAAGCGGGCGCGTACCTGTCGGAGCAGCTCAGGAACGTGCAGCACCTCATCACGGACGATGCGGGCGTGTGGTCGTGGCTCGGCATGTTCTACTTTCCGGAGATCGTGCGCGTGCAGGATGGGCATGTGCAGTTGCACGCCGATGAAACCTCGCTCTTCCTGAGCGGGAGGGCGGCGCAGCGGCGCTACCGCCACTATCTCTGGGCGGCATGGCGGGTTTGGTGGCTCTACGAACAGCACGGGGAGGACATGCGCTTCTTCCTCGACCAGCCGGTGACGGACTCCGGCGACATCGCGAGGGCGGTGTTGGACTACCCGCGCGTGTTCACCTCGGCGGGCGTGATCCAGCTCATTCTTCAGCTGTACACGCACGGTCAGGGGACGAAGACCGGATTCAGCGCGAGGCAGGGGCGGCCCGGCAACGTGCGGCACCTGCTGCGCGTGCTGCCGCAGCTGGAGCTGACCTACGACGTGTACGGCATGGAGCCGGAGGCGCTGCTGGATGTGCTGCCGGACGATTTCCGCGCGTGGGCGCTGGGCGGACGCGGGGGTTCGAGTTAGAACAGCTTGAGGATCGGCTCGCCGTAAGCAAAACGGATGAGACCGGCTACCGCCAACAGAAGTATCGAGGACCGCTTTAACAGAAAGCGTACCCCGGAGATTTCTTCACGCAGCAAATTAAAGGGAAGCTTTGGCAAGCGCAAGATATAACTAGCATCTTCCACTTTCTCGACAAAGAACCACTTGAACAGACTCCTAGCGCCTTCTCTGAATTCATTCGTGGGAGTCCGAGAATACAACAGCCGGGGACTCGCCCCTTCCCGTTGCCTTTCAATAATCGGCGGCTCAAGTTCGCACAAGAATGTCAGTATCCCCGCAAGAACCTGAAGAAACAGGGCGAACGCAAGGAATCCGAGCGTCACCAAGTCAATGGTGTTCATGAGGAATACCGTCTACCAGCCGCGCCCGGCGAGCGCCTGCTCCTCGGGGAGGCTGGCGACGGACTGGCCGCGCATGGCCGCGCCCAAGCCGCGGCTCACGCGCGCCAGCAGCTCCGCGTCCTCGTAGTGCGTGACGGATTCGACGATGGCGCTGGCCACGGCGGGCGGGTTCTCGGCCTTGAAGACGCCGGAGCCGACGAACACGCCGTCCGCGCCGAGGCGCATCATGAGGGCGGCGTCGGCGGGGGTGGCCACGCCCCCGGCGGCGAAGTTGACGACGGGCAGGCGGCCCTCGGCGCGCACGCGCTCGACCAGTTCGAGGGGAGCGCGCAGCTCTTTGGCGGCGGCGGGCACCTCGTCGGGGGAGAGGGAGCACAGGCGGCGGATTTCGCCCTGCACGGCGCGCATGTGGCGCACGGCCTCGACGATATCGCCGGTGCCGGCCTCGCCCTTGGTGCGGATCATGGCGGCGCCCTCGGCGATGCGGCGCAGGGCCTCGCCGAGGTCGCGGCAGCCGCAGACGAAGGGCACGGTGAAGGCGCGCTTGTCGATGTGGTGGGCCTCGTCGGCGGGGGTGAGCACCTCGGACTCGTCGATGTAGTCGACGCCGAGGGCCTGCAGGATGTCGGCCTCGACGAAGTGGCCGATGCGGGCCTTGGCCATGACGGGGATGGAGACGGCCTCGGTGATGCGGGCGATGATTTCGGGGTCGCTCATGCGGGCCACGCCGCCGTCCCTGCGGATGTCGGCGGGGACGCGCTCGAGGGCCATGACGGCGCAGGCCCCGGCCTCCTCGGCGATGCGGGCGTGTTCGGGGGAGACGACGTCCATGATGACGCCGCCCTTGAGCATCTGCGCGAGGCCGGTTTTCACCGTCCAGGTGCCGCGTTCGGTCGCTCCGTTCTCGCTCATGGTCGCTCCTCCGCGAAGGTGGTCTCCAGCTTAGGCGATCAGGGGGCGGCGCGGCGCACGAGCGTGAGGCCGTCGCGCACGGTGAGCAGCACGCATTCGACGCGCGCGTCGGCGGCGAGGCGCGCGTTGAGGGCGCGGATGGCGGCGGTGTCGTCCGTGTCGTCGCCGGCGTCGAGCACGCGCCCGCCCCAGAGCATGTTGTCGAAGGCGATGACGCCGCCGTCCGCCAGTTTGGGCAGGACGGCGTCGTAGTAGGCGGGGTAGGCGGACTTGTCGGCGTCCACGAAGACGAAGCCGAAGGGGCCGTCGAGCGTGGCGATGGTGTCGAGGGCGGGGCCGCGGCGCAGCTCGATGCGGTCGGCGAGGGGGCTGCGGTCGAAGTTGCGCTGGGCGATGGCGGCGTGCTCCTCGCTGATTTCGCAGGTGACGAGGCGCCCGCCGGGGGGCAGGGCCTCGGCCATGGAGAGGGCGGAGTAGCCCGTGAAGCAGCCGATTTCGAGCACGTGGCGGGGGCGCAGGATGGCCACGAGCAGTTTGAGCAGGCGGCCCTCGAGGCGGCCCGTGAGCATGCCCGCGCGCGCGCCCAGCTCCTGCGTCTCTTCCGCGATGGCGCGCAGCAGCTCCGGTTCGGGCGTGGTGGAGGCGCGGGCGAACTCCTCGACGTCGGGGCGCACGAGCGGGTCCACGGGCGCTAGTCCCCCGCGAACCAGAAGGGCGTGAGCAGGCCGATGGCGCCGGACGTGGCGATGATGCCGATCGGCTCTCCGGCGACGACGACGCCGGCCATGGCGCCGACGGCGATCAGGAAGACGAGGGGATGGTTGATGGCGCGAAGGACGAGGTTCACGCTAGGCCTCCTGCCGCCAGACGCGCGGCTCCTGGCCGGTCATCATGTCGCCGATGGCGGAGAGTTCGATGCGCCAGGGGGTGAGCCGGAGCATGCCGAATTCGGGGTTCTCCACGGTCTGGAAGAAGAGGGCGGGATCGTAGCCGACGGGCGGGGGCGCGTTCTTGATGAAGTCCCAGAGGCGGCGCTTCTCGGCGGGGTCGTCCTCCCAGTCGGCGCGGCACTCGGCGTACACCTGCTGCTGGCCGAGGGGGTTGTCGGGGGGCAGGTGGAAGTAGGTGAGGGAGACGTAGGGAGCGGCGGCGAGGTGCTTCTCCTTGTGGGAGTGGCGACCGGTGGCGATCCAGCCAGTGGCGCCCTCCCAGACGGGGTGGAGGATGCGGGAGCGGGGGCGTCCCTTGCGGTCGACGGTGGCGACGGAGCACCAGACGGTGCGGTTGACGCGCGCCGCGAATTCGTCGGCGATCTCGTCGAAGGTGGCGACGTCCATGGCTAGCCCTCCCGCGCGCGGTGTGCAACGACGCACAGGATACGCGATGGGGGCGCGACGTGGGGGCGGGCGTCAGTCCAGACCGAGTTGAAGGTTCGCGCCCGAGGGCTCGTGGACCGGAATCCCGATCAATCCCGCCCACCTGGAGCGTTGGGGCTGCCCCTCGTAGGTATGAAATTCCTCCGCGCGGGCATCCAGCGCCGAGGCCAGGTGGATGGCGTCCATCGGCTGGAGCCGCCACTGCTCGGCCAGCGCCTGCCGAATCAGCCGCCGGGCATCGCGGGCGACGAACTGGTGGTACTCGACGACGCTCACCGCGCTGCGATCGTCAAACAGCGCGTCGAGCGACGCTTCCACGCTCTGGCTCAGCCTGCGGGATTCCTTCTCGGACGCCTCGTACGCAACCTCGGTCAGGGACACCATCGAAGTCACGATGCCAATCTCTCCCCGCCTGGCCTCTTCAAACAGGGCATCGAGCATCGGGAGGCGGTCCGGCTCTCCGTTGACGTAGGAGAGGAAGCAGTTGGCGTCCCAGTAGACGAGCCTAGACGGCATCGCGCGTTCTTCGGATGGCCTCTTCGGCGCGGGGCTGGCCGGGGCGGCGGGGGAGGATCCCGCGCGCGCGACGGTAGGAGCCCGGAGGGGCTTCGGGCACGCGCTCGATTCGCGTCACCTCGCGCACGGCGAACGGCCAGCCGCGCTCCGCGTCGCGCGAGACGAGCCCCTGGACGATGACGCGCCTGCCCCAGATGTCGCGCATCAGATCGGCGTGCTCCGCGCCCACGTAGCAGGACACCGGACAGTCGTGCAGCGAGTCGTACAGGGTGAAGTGGAGGCCACGCCGGCGGCTGAGCACCTCGACGGTTCCCTCGATGGCGCCGAGCGCGGGCCGGAGGGGAACGACGACGGGCTTGTCGTGCAGGGCGTTCCGGCAGAGCACGACGTCGTCCTCGCTGGTCTGGAAGCGGAATTCGCGCACGCCCTTGTCGAACATGGCGACCAACTTCCCCGCCGGAACGCGGACGCGGTCGCCGTGCGGCATGGCCCCATGCCCATCCAGCGCCCGCCCGACCTTCAGGCAGTCCCGCGCCACGACGGCGGCCTTCTCGTCGTCGGAGACGGCGGTCACGACCGCACTGCCCGCCGCAATCTCCCCGAACCACCACGCGACGGGCTCGTTCCTGCCCGCGACGGCCTCGGAAATGGCCTTCAACATGGCGGCGAAGTGGGTGACCGCCTCGGCGAATTCGCCGAAGCCGATATCCGTCCCGCTGTTGAGGGCGAGGGTCACCGTCTCGCGCGGCATCGGGCGCTCCTCCCGTGGCGGCGCATACGGTCGCCCCACCGCTAGGATACAGGAACGCGCGGGAGACTGGCGTATACGAACGGAAGTTCCCATACTGGAGACGGCGGGAGCCGGAGGCCGTGAATGAGCGCCACGACGGGCATCGAATGGACGCAGGCCACCTGGAACCCGGTGACGGGCTGCACGAAGGTCAGCCCGGGCTGCGCCCACTGCTACGCGGAGACGTTCGCCAACCGCTTCCGCGGCGTGCCCGGCCATCCCTACGAGCGGGGCTTCGAGCTGCAGCCGCGCCCCGAACGGCTGGAGCTGCCGCTGGGCTGGAAGAAGCCGCGCATGATCTTCGTGAACAGCATGAGCGACCTCTTCCACGAGGGCGTGGAAGGCGAATTCATCGCGCGCGCGTTCGACACGATGGAGCGCGCGCACTGGCACACCTTCCAGGTGCTCACGAAGCGCCCCGAACGGGCGCTGGCGCTGGCGGGCGAGCTGCCGTGGCCGGACAACGTGTGGCTGGGCGTCTCCGTGGAGAACCGCCGCTTCCTGCACCGGCTGGACACGCTGCGGGGGATTCCCGCCGCCCTGCGCTTCGCCTCCTGCGAGCCGCTGCTGGGGCCGCTGGCGGGCATCGACCTGACGGACATCGGCTGGGTCATCTGCGGGGGCGAGTCGGGGCCGCGGGCGCGGCGCATGAGGCCGGAATGGGCGCGCGCGCTGCGGGAGGCGTGCGAGGCGGCGTCCGTGCCGTTCTTCTTCAAGCAGTGGGGGGCGCACGACGCGGAGGGGCGGCGCGTGGGGAAGGGGCGCGCGGGCCGCGAGCTCGACGGGCGGCAGTGGGACGGGATGCCGGGGGCTCCTGTAGCGGCAGCTGGCTCGCGTAGGCCCGCTCGTGCGTGTCCCGCATGATGTTGCGACCTGCGTCCTTGTCGCTGGCAAAGACCAAGTGGTAGATGAGTCGGCGATCATGCGCGATCGCGGCCCGTGACATCACATGCCGGTAGCCCAGCTTCTGCAGCTGTCCTTCATACAAGGACAGGTACTCAGTCCCCGCCTTGCGCCCGTCCAGCGCCCCAGCGCGCTGCCTCTCGGCAATAGACCGCCACTCCTCATTCCCGAACAGCCTTCGGAGCGCCCGTTCATCACCTTCAATCATGCGTGGGTCGGTCACGGCCGCCGTCCTCATCATTCCCGGCGTCGAGAAGTAGATCAGAAGCTCGTAGGGCGTGCCGTGTTGTCGGTGGGCGGCACACGCCTCGATCACTTCCCAACCCAGCTCAAGTCCCTCAGGATCGAGCACGCAGAACCCCGGCAGCCAACGATCAGCGAAATGCCCCAGTGCCTCACCGATCCGCGCATTGCAATCTCCCTCAATGACCATCGCATCGGGCCGGACGCGCGCGCAGCGCGTCTTCAGCGTCCTCACGTTCTTCCGCCCCTTCTCAATGAGGACAACCTTCGTGGCAGGAGGCGCCATCATCGCCCCGATCAGGGCCGACCCCTTGAATCGGCCCAGCTGCCCCGCATTGTTCGCGCCATCGCCCGCGAACCCGTCGAGGAAGTACCACCCTCCGGCTTTCACGCACGCCTTCGCGAACCCCTGCAGGTAGTAGGACAGGAGCGCCAGCTTGTCGGGGGTCCACGCCTTGACGGGGCGCATGGGGAGGCCGTCGTCATCCATGCGGATGCCTTCGAGCAGCCTGTCGTAGTTGGTTCCGCGAGGGGACGGCATGGGCGAACGGTTGTACCACCACGGTTCCGAATCCGCAAATCCGACTCCCCGCGCTTGCCGCCCCTCCCCCTGCGGTGTAGCGTTGGGCGCGCCGCCGGAGGCTCCGGCGGGCGGCGCGTGACCCGCACCCCCCACGCGCGAAAGCAGGGGCATGAGCTTCTACGACACCTGGGCCGCCATCCTCATCGCCGCCATCGCCGGCTTCGTGCTCGTGTTCACGGCGCTGGTGGGGGCGCGCCTGCTTGGGCCCTTCGCGCGCGAGCGGGGCAAGGGCGTCTCCTACGAGTGCGGGATGCTGCCCACGGGGCGCAACTGGTCGCAGGTGCACGTGCGCTACTACCTGTTCGCCATCATGTTCCTCATCTTCGACGTGGAGACGATCTTCATCTTCCCCTGGGCGGTGAGCTTCCTCGACCTGCCGGCGTACGCGTTCTGGTACATGTTCGCGTTCATCACGGTGCTGGGCGCGGGGCTGGTCTACGCCTGGCGGCGGGGCGTGCTGGAGTGGCGATGAGCGACGGCGAAACCCCGACGGCCCCCCCCTACGCGCCCGACTACGGGAACGAGGCCGAGCGCCTCGCGCCCGTGGAGCTGCCGGAGCAGCGCGCGGCCTACCGCGTGGTCATGCCGGGCGTGCTGCAGACGGGCGTGGACGCGGTGCTGGCCGTGAGCCGCAAGAGCTCGCTCTGGCCCATGACCTTCGGGCTGGCCTGCTGCGCCATCGAGATGATCGGCACCTTCATGAGCAACCACGACCTCGACCGCTTCGGCATCGTGCCCTGGCCCAGCCCGCGGCAGAGCGACGTGATGATCGTGTCGGGCACGGTGACGAAGAAGATGGCCCCGGCCATCAAGCTGCTCTACGAGCAGATGCCCAATCCGAAGTACGTGATCTCGATGGGGGCCTGCGCCACCAACGGCGGCCCCTACACGGAGTACGACCGCGTGCTGCAGGGGGTGGACAAGATCATCCCCGTGGACGTGTACGTGCCCGGCTGCCCGCCGCGCCCGGAATCGCTGCTGGACGGCTTCATCGCCCTGCAGGAGAAGATCATGGAGGAGAAGGGGGAGACGGGATGAGCGCCGGGGCGGACGAGCCGGCCATCGCGGCGCTCGTGCGGGAGCGGCTGCCGGAGGTGCCCTTCACGGCCTCGGAGACGAAGACGTACGCCGACCTGCGCGTGGAGCCGTCGCGCCTGCTGGAGCTGATGACGGGGCTGCGCGACGATCCCGACCTGGCCTTCGACCTGTTGCGCAACGTGGTGGCGCTGGACATGGAGGAGGAGGGGCTGGCGGCGCGCTACCAGCTGTACTCCTTCCGCCACGGCCACGCCCTGCAGGTGAGCGTGGCCGCGCCCCTCGCGGCGCCCGTGCTGCCCACGCTCACGGGGCTGTGGCCGGCGGCGGACTGGCACGAGCGGGAGGCGGCGGAGATGGTGGGGCTGACGTTCTCGGGGCACCCCGATCCGCGCAACCTGCTGCTGGAGGAGGATTTGCGCATCCACCCGCTTCGCAAGGCGCACCCGCTGCAGCCCGCCGAAATCCTGCAGGGCATCGAGGACGGCCCGCCCGGGGTGGACCGCTAGATGGCGATCTGGCCGGAGGAGCGGACCGCCGCCGCGGGCGACCTCGACACGGTCGACATGACCGTGAACGTGGGGCCGCAGCATCCGGCCACGCACGGCGTGTTCCGCATGGTGCTGACGGTGGACGGGGAGCGCGTGGTGGGCTGCGAGCCGTACATCGGCTACCTGCACCGCGGGCTGGAGAAGCTGACGGAGAACGCCGACTACCGCCAGGCCATGGGCTGGTGGGACCGCACGGACTACCTCGCGGGCATGTGCTGCGAGGGGGCCTACGTGATGGCCGTGGAGCGGCTGGCGGGCATCGAGGCGCCGGAGCGGGCGGAGTACATCCGCGCCCTCATGATGGAGCTGTCGCGCATCAACTCCCACTTCATGTTCCTGGGGGCCTTCGGCGCGGACGTGGGCTCCTTCGGCACCAGCTTCACCTACGCCTGGCGCGAGCGCGAGCGCATCTACGACCTGTTCGAGGAGGTGGCCGGGGACCGCATGTTCCCCACCTACTTCCGCATCGGCGGCGTGACCATGGACCTGCCCGCGAACTTCGAGCGGCGCTGCCGCGAGGTGCTGGCCTCCATCCGCCAGGGGCTGGAGGACCTGGACGGGCTGCTCACGGGCAACGAGGTGTTCGTGGAGCGCTGCCGCGGGCTCACGCCGGTGACGCCCGAACAGGCCATCGCCTGGGGCTTCACCGGCCCCATGCTGCGCGCCACCGGCCTCGCCTGGGACATCCGCAAGGCCGAGCCCTACGGCGTCTACCCCAAGCTCGACTTCGAGATTCCCACGGGGCGGCGGGGGGACGTGTTCGACCGCTTCCACGTGCGCCTGGCGGAGTGCTACCAGAGCGCGCGCATGGTGGAGCAGTGCCTCGACGCCATGCCCGGCGGGCGCGTGCTCGCCCCCAAGCTGCCCAAGACGCTGCGCATCGACGAGGGCGAACTCTACTTCCCCACGGAGGGCACGAAGGGCGAGTACGGCGTCTATCTGATGGCGCGCGGGGGGACGCGGCCCTACCGCGCCAAGCTGCGCTCGCCCTCCTTCTGCAACCTGTCGGCGCTGCGGGAGCTGGTGACGGGCACCTACGTGGCCGACGCCATCGTCATCCTCGGCTCCCTCGACATCGTGCTGGGCGAGGTGGACAAGTGACCTTCGGCGAGGTCTTTTTCGGCATGAGCTGGCTGGACGCCATCATCCGCATCGTGATCGTGGTGCTGGTGATGACGGTGGTGGTGGTCTACCTGACGTACGGCGAGCGCAAGGTGATCGCGCGCTTCCAGATGCGGCTGGGGCCGACGCGCACGGGCCCGGCGGGGCTGCTGCAGGGCGTGGCGGACGCGCTCAAGCTGCTGTGCAAGGAGGACGTGCGCCCGCGCAACGCCGACCGCTGGGTGTTCGAGTTCGCGCCCTACCTCACCTTCATCCCCGTCTTCCTCGTGCTGGCGGCGCTGCCCTTCGCGCGGGACTGGGGCGTGCGCAACCTGGCGCTGGGCATGTTCTTCGTGTTCGCCGTGCTGGGGCTGAACATCGTGGGCGTGCTCATGGCCGGGCTGGGATCGGGGAACAAGTACGCCCTGCTGGGCGGCGTGCGCGCGGCGGCGCAGATGATCAGCTACGAGATTCCGCTGGTGGTGGCGCTGCTGGCGGTGGCCATGCTGGCGGGCACGCTGGACCTGAACGCCATCGCGGCCATGCAGGACTCGCGCCCCTTCGTCCTCATCCAGCCGCTGGCCTTCGTCATCTTCCTGGCGGCGGTGCTCTCCGAGCTGCACCGCGCGCCCTTCGACATCCCCGTGGCCGAATCGGAGATCGTGGGGGGCTACTTCGTGGAGTATTCGGGCATCCGCTGGAGCATGTTCCAGCTGGCCGAGTACGCCGCCCTGTGGGCCTTCAGCATCTTCGGCGGGGTGGTGTTCCTGGGCGGCTGGCAGTTCCCCTTCGGCGACGACTGGGGCTGGTGGTGGCAGCTGCTGCTGACGCTGGGCAAGAGCCTGCTGCTGATCCTGCTCATCTTCTGGGTGCGGGCCACGCTGCCGCGGCTGCGCATGGACCAGCTGATGGGCTTCTGCTGGAAGGCGCTCATCGAGGTGAGCTTCGCCGTGCTGCTGGTGAACGGCCTCTTCCTCTACTTCGGCTGGTCGGAGATCATCCTGGCGGTGGTGAACTGGGCGGGGGCCGCCGCCTTCCTGGGGGCCATCTACCTGCGCGCCATCCGCAAGCCCGCCGTCGAGAACCTCGTCGGCGCCTACAAACACGCCGGGGGCGCGCCGCCATGATCGGCATTCTCAAGGGGCTGGCCACCACGCTCTCCACCTTCGCGCGGCGGCCCGTCACCATCCAGTACCCGACGGAGAAGCACGAGCTGCCGGAGCGGCAGCGCAGCTTCCCCGTGCTCACGTGGGATTTCGACCACGACGAGCCCTTCTGCACTGGCTGCAACATCTGCGTGCGCAACTGTCCGGTGGACTGCATGACGGCGGTCATGCACGACAACCCGAAGTACGCCGAGGGCACGAGCGAGCGGCGCAAGATCGCGGAGAAGTTCTGGATCGACTACGCGCGCTGCATGCGCTGCAACATCTGCATCGAGGTGTGCCCCTTCGAGGCCATCGCCATGGACAACACGTGGGCCGGGCACGAGCATTCGGCCTACGACCGGCGCGACCTGCACAAGGACATCGAGGACCTGCTGGCGGCCAGCAAGAGCGGGGCGCTGGCCAACCCCTTCCGCCCGCTGGACAGCATCGAGGCGAACGCGGCGCTGGCGGAGGGCGAAGCGGCGCCCGCGCCGGGCTTCGCCGGAGCCCGCCCCGAGGCCCGCGCCGCCCAGGCCGAGCGCATCGCGCAGGGGCAAGGCGCGGCCATCCAGGAGCGCGAGCCGGAGGTGCGGCAGGAGGCCGCGGCTGCTTCCGCCGCCCTCAGCGCGGAGGACGAGGAGGCGGCCACGCTTTCGCCGCGCAAGCTGCGCGCGCGCCGCATGAAGGCCGAGCGCGAGGCCCGCGCCGAACGGGAGGCGGGCGAGGTGAGCGCGGAGACGATCGCCGCCCTGCGTCGCTACGGCAGCGAGCTCTACACCGAGATCACGGGCGAGCCCCTGCCGCCGCCGGGATCGCCGCCGCCCGCGCCCGCCGCCGGGGCCGCTCCCGCCGCCGCCGTGCCCGCGGGCGACGTGGGCGACCCCAACTCGCCGCGCAAGGTCCGCGCCCGCCGCATGAAGGCCGAGCGCGCCGCCCGCGAGCACCTGGGGAAGGGCGAGGCCGTGCCGGACGACGTGCTGCGCGCGCTGAGCGACACGGAGAGCGCCCTCTACAAGGAAATCACGGGGAACGATCCCACGCCCACGGGGGCGGCCCCGGCCAGCGCCGCGCCGGCGGCTACGCCCGCGGCGGGCGGGCAGGGCGACCCCAACTCGCCGCGCAAGCTGCGCGCGCGCCGCATGAAGGCCGAACGCACGGCGCGCGAGCACCTGGCGCGGGGCGAGGCCGTGCCCGAGGACGTCGTCGCCGCCATCGCCGAGCTGGGCGGGACCATGCCGGAGGCGGAGGGCGGCGCGTGATCACGGAGGTCCTCTGGTGGATCGTGGCCGCGGGCGTGGTGGGGGCGTCGGCGGGGGTGGTGTTCTCGCGCTCGGTGGTGCACGCCGCCATCTTCCTCATCCTCAGCCTGGCGGGCGTGGGCGCCATCTACCTCTTCCTCACGGTCGAGTTCATCGCGCTCGTGCAGTTCCTCATCTACGGCGGGGCGGTGACGGTGCTGATCCTGCTGGCGCTGATGCTGACGCGCATGGGCGCGTCGGGGAGGCCGCAGCCGCTGACGGGTCCGCAGGCGCCCTTCGGCGCGCTGGTGGCGGCGGCGCTCATGGCCACGCTCATCGGCGTGGCCGCGGCCACGGCCTGGCCGGGGGACCTGGGGGGCTCGCCCGTGGCCGTCTCCATCGAGCGCATCGGCGAGGCCCTCTTCCAGAATTACGGCGCGCCCTTCATCGTCATGACGCTGCTGCTGCTGGTGGCCTTCGTGGGCGCGATCGCGATCGCGCGGCAGGAGGACGGCGACCAGTGATCCCGCTGGAGAACTACCTCGTCCTCAGCGCCATCCTCTTCTCGCTCGGCGTCTACGGCGTGCTCTCGCGGCGCAACGCCGTGCTGGTGCTGATGAGCGTGGAGCTGATGCTGAACGCGGTGAGCCTCAACTTCGTGGCCTTCGCGGCGCACCTCGATCCGGACCGCGCCACGGGCATCGTCTTCGCGGTGTTCGTGATCGCGGTGGCGGCGGCGGAGGTGGGGCTGGCGCTGGCCATCGTCATCCGCCTCTTCCGCAACCGCTCCAGCGCCAACGTGGACGAGGCGGCCACGCTGCGATGGTGAGGGGAGGGCCGCGTGGCTGAGCACGCCTGGATCCTGGCCGCCGTTCCCGCCATCGCCTTCGTGGCGCTGGCCGTCGCCGGGCGCCGCCTGCCGCGGCAGGGCGACACGCTGGCGGTGCTGGCGGCGGCCAGCGGCTTCGGCCTGTTCTTCGCCGTGCTGGCCAGCTTCCTGGGGCGGGGCGAGGGCGCCTGGCCCGTGCTCAACGCCATCGAATGGACGGCCATCGGCGACTTCCGCCTGTCCATGGGCATCGCCGTCGACCAGATCACCATCGTCATGCTGGCCGTCGTCACCAGCGTGGCCTTCATGGTCAACGTCTTCTCCGTGGGCTACATGAAGGGGGAGCCGCGCTACTGGTGGTACTTCGCCGTGCTGCAGCTGTTCGTGGCCTCCATGCTGCTGCTGGTGCTGGCGGACAACCTGCTGCTGCTGTACGTGGCGTGGGAGCTGGTGGGGCTGAGCTCGTTCCTGCTCATCGGGCACTACTGGGAGCGGCGCTCGGCGGTGGAGGCGGCGAAGAAGGCGTTCATCACCACGCGCGTGGGCGACGTGGGGCTGCTCATCGGCATCATCCTTTTGTGGAAGGCGACGGGCACCTTCAACATCCTCGACATCATCCACGCCGTGGAGGCGGGCGAGGTGGGGGGCACGAGCCTGTTCGTGAGCGTCATGTTCATCTTCCTGGGGGCCATGGGGAAGAGCGCGCAGCTGCCCTTCCACGTGTGGCTGCCGGACGCCATGGAGGGCCCCACGCCGGTGAGCGCGCTCATCCACGCGGCCACCATGGTGGTGGCGGGCGTCTACCTGGTGGCGCGCCTGCTGCCCGTGTTCGAGGCGGCGGGCGGGGCGCTCGCGGTGGTCACCGCCGTGGGCCTGATCACGGCCCTCTTCAGCGGCGTGGTGGCCTTCGCGCAAACGGACATCAAGAAGGTGCTGGCCTACTCCACCGTGAGCCAGCTGGGGTTCATGTTCGTGGCCCTGGGGATGGGCGTGGTGAGCGCGGGCATGTTCCACCTGTTCACGCACGCCTTCTTCAAGGCGCTGCTCTTCCTCGGCGCGGGCTCCGTCATCATCGGCGCGCACCACCATCAGGAGATGGGGCAGCTGGGCGGGCTGTGGCGCCGGATGCCGGTGACCGCCGCCACCTTCCTCGTGGGCTCGCTGGCGCTGGCCGGGCTCTTCCCGCTGGCCGGCTTCTGGAGCAAGGACGAGATCCTGCACGCCGTGGAGGGCCACGGCGGGGCGCTCGTGTTCGCGCTCATCGCGCTGGCCTCGATCATGACCGCCTTCTACACGACGCGGCTCTTCATCCGCACCTTCCTCGGCAAGCCGCGCGACGCCGAGGTGGCGAGCCACGTGCGCGAGACGGGCGCGAGCATGACGGGGCCGCTGGTCTTCCTCGCCGTGCTCTCCGTGTTCGCGGGCTTCGTGGTCTACGGCGGCGTGGGCGAGGCGCTCGGCTTCCCCGGCGGCTTCGGCGAATTCGTCTACCTGCACCACCCCGAGGTCTTCCACCTCGACTGGGGGCTGGCGGGCGTCTCCACCGCGCTCTTCGTGATCGGCGTGTTCGGCGCGGGCTGGCTCTATTGGGGCGGGCGGCTGGACCGCGCCACGGCGCTGGCCGAATGGCAGCCGAAGCTGTACGAGATGACGCGCCGCAAGTTCTGGTTCGACGACCTCTACCAGTTCCTCATCGACCGCGCGGTGCTGGGCCTGAGCTACGTGGTGAGCTGGTTCGACCGCTTCGCCGTGAACGACACGGGCGTGGACGGCTCGGCCACGCTCACGGGCTACGCGGGCTTTTTGCTGAAGCACCTGCAAACGGGGCGCGTGCCGAACTACGCGCTGGCCATCGCGGCGGGCGTGGCCGCGCTCATCCTGGTCGCGCTGGCGACGGGGGGCTAGGGCGGCATGGCGGGGACCGAGACGCAGGGCTACGTGCTGCTGACGACGCTGGCCCTGCCGCTGCTGGCGGCGCTGGCGCTGCTGGCCGTGCCCGGCGAGCGGCGCATGGCGGCGCGGCGGCTGTCGGCGGTGACGGGGGCCGTGTTGCTGGGCCTCTCCGTCTACGTCTTCCTCGCCTACCGCGCGGGCGGCGAGGTGCTGCAGATGCAGCTGCGCTGGCCTTGGATCGAGCACGTGGGCTTCCTCGGCGAAAACGGCATCGCCCTGCGGCTGGGGGTGGACGGCATCTCCGCCCTGCTCACGCTGCTCACGGGCGTGGTGGCCTTCGCGGGCACGCTCGTGGCGTGGAAGCTGGAGTACCGCGCCAAGGACTTCTTCATCCTCTTCTGGGTGCTGATCGCGGGCGTCTACGGCACCTTCTTCTCGCTGGACCTGTTCTTCTTCTTCTTCTTCTACGAGCTGGCGGTGGTGCCGCTCTACCTGCTCATCGGCATCTGGGGCTCGACGCGCAAGGAATACGGCGCGATGAAGCTGACGCTGATGCTGGTGGGCGGCTCGGTGGGCATCTGGATCGGCGTGTTCGCGGTGGTGCACGAGGCCGGGCTGGGCACCTTCGACCTGCCCGCGCTGTGGGAGGCGGGTCGCAACGGGGCCCTGAGCCCCGAATTCCAGAAGGTCATCTTCCCCTTCTTCGCGGTGGGCTGCGGCGTGCTGGCGGGCCTCTGGCCGCTGCACACGTGGTCGCCCGACGGCCACATGTCGGCGCCCACCTCGGTGTCGATGGTACACGCGGGCGTGCTCATGAAGCTGGGGGCCTTCGGCATCATCCGCCTGGGCATCCAGATCCTGCCGGAGGGGGCGGCCTTCTGGATGCCGGCGCTGCTGGTTCTGGGCACGATCGGGGCGCTCTACGGGGCCATCGCGGCGCTCACGCAGCGCGATTTCAAGCTGATCAGCGGCTACAGCTCGGTGAGCCACATGGGCTACGTGCTCATCGGGCTGGCCACGCTGAACGAGATCGGCGTGAGCGGGGCGGCCCTGCAGATGTTCAGCCACGGCGTGATGACGGCCCTCGTCTTCCTGCTCATCGGGGCGCTCTACGACCAGGCGCACACGCGCGACCTGCGCGACTTCGGGGGCGTGGCGCGCGTGATGCCCCTGTGGGTGGTGGCCTACGTGGCGGCGGGGCTGGCCAACGTGGGCCTGCCCGGCCTCTCCGGCTTCACCGCCGAGTTCCACATCTTCGTGGGCACCTTCCGCACCTACCCCATCTTCGGCGGGCTGGCCATCCTCGCCGCCGCCATCGCCGCCGCCTACATGCTGCGCATGTTCGCCACCGTCTTCTTCGGGCCGCTTAACCCGCGCTGGCGCGAGCTGCGCGACCTCTCGCCCATCGAGATCGCGGCGGCGGTCCTGCTCATCGCCTCCATGCTGGTCATGGGGCTGTGGTGGGCGCCCTTCACGGACCGCCTGGCGGAAACGGTGCTGAGCCTGCCGGGGGTGACGGGCTGATGCGCGACTTCACGCTCTTCATCCCCGAGTACATCGCCGCGGGGTCGGCGGCGGGCGTGCTGGCGCTGGAGCTGGCCCTGCCGCGCCTGCGCAAGGACGCGCTCGCCTGGGCCACGGCGGCGGGCGCGCTCGCCTGGCTGATCGCGGCCCTGTTCTACGTCGGCGACGCGCCCGGGGACTTCGAGGGGCTGCTGCGCACGGACGCCTTCACCACCTACTTCCGCATCCTCGCGGCGGGCGCGGTGCTGGCCACGGCCCTCTTCTCCGCGCGCTACCTGCGCGACCGCACGCGCGCCGCCGGGGAGTACTACGGCCTGCTGCTGATGGCGGGCACGGGCATGACGCTGCTGGCCGCCGCGCGCGAGCTGCTGACGGCCTACGTGGCGCTGGAGCTGCTGAGCTTCTCGCTGTACGTGCTGGTGGGCTACCTGAAGCGGGACGCGCGCTCCAACGAGGCCAGCCTCAAGTACATCCTGCTGGGGGCCTTCTCCAGCGCCATGCTGCTCTACGGCATCAGCCTGCTCTACGGGCTGACGGGCAGCACCAGCTACGCGGGCGTGGCCGAGGGGCTGGCGGCGCGCGGCGCGGACACGGACCTGGCGGCGCTGGCGGCCATCATGCTGATCGTGGCGGGCGTGGGCTTCAAGGTGTCGGCGGCGCCCTTCCACATGTGGGCCCCCGACGCCTACCAGGGCGCGCCCCTGCCCGTCACGGCCTTCCTCGCCACGGCATCCAAGGCGGCGGGCTTCGCCTTCATCCTGCGCCTCTTCACGGAGGCGCTGGCGGTGGACGCGATGGAATGGCGCGCGGCCATCGCGGCGCTGGCGGCCATCACCATGACGGCGGGCAACCTGCTCGCCATCCAGCAGACGAACCTGAAACGGCTCATCGCCTACAGCTCCATCGGGCAGGCGGGCTACATGCTGGTGGCGGTGGCGGCCATCGGCTACGGCGACGCGGCGGCGGCGGAGAACGCCTCCAGCGCGCTGCTGCTGCACATCGCGGGCTACACCGTCTCCACGCTGGCGCTCTTCGCCGCCCTCATCGCGCACTACAACCGCACGGGCGACGAGAGCATCGACGGCCTGCGCGGGCTGTCGGCCACGCAGCCGTTCCTGGCGCTGGTGATCTCGGCCTCGCTCTTCTCCTTCGCGGGGCTGCCCTTCTTCGCGGGCTTCGCCACCAAGCTGCTGCTCTTCCAGGCGGGCACGGGCGCGGGGCTGCTGTGGCTGGCGGGATTGGGCGCGGCCAACAGCTTCGTGAGCCTCTACTACTACCTGATGGTGATGCGGCGCATGTACCTGTTCGACCCGCCCATCGGGCAGACGCGCGTGCGTCCCCCGGCGCTGCTGGGGGCGATGGCGGGGCTGCTGCTGCTGGCGGTGCTCTTCATCGGCGTCTATCCGGGGCCGCTGTTCGAGGCTACGGACGGAGCGGCCTCGGCCCTGTTCGAGGCGAGCGCCGCCGCCTTCGCGCGCCTGCCGTAGGGGCGCGGGCATCAGTCGAGCGCGACGAAGCCGATGGCCTCGGCCCAGCGCCCCTCGCCCACCACCTCGCCATCGAGCAGCACGGCGCACCACTGGATGGGGTCGGCGTCGCCGGGGCAGCGGACGCTGGCGCGCTCCGCTGCGGGCGCGGGCGATTCGGCTGGCGGGCCGAACTCCGCGTCGGGAGGGAGCGGGGTGAACTCGCCGGTGAGACGGAACACGCCACCCGGCTCATCCTGATAGCCGATGTCGACGCTGAAGGCGATCTCTTCTGTATTCCAAGCCAGCGGGATGAACGCCGGCGGCGGCCAGACCGGATGAAACGACTCGTTCCAGTAGTCCCGCCTTTCCCGCAGTACCCCGTCATAGCGGGGATCGGCGCTCTCGACGCGCAGCAGCTCCTCGCCGGACGACGGCACCAGAGCCACCAGTGTGACGTCGAACTCGTCCCGCTTGCGGAGCGATGCGATGATCTTTCCGCCGCTGGGCGAGACATGGATGGAGAACCTGCTGTCGGGGTGGCCGATGCGGTCGTCGGTGAGCAGCGTGCGCGCTTGCCCATCGGGCGTGACGAAGCGGATCGCGTTGCCGCTTTGGACAACGAAGCCGCCACGCGCGGGCCATATCCCGCCCGCGAGGGGGTAGTCCAGAGCCCGCCAGCTGCGCCCGGTCCCCTCGTCGCGGACCATCACGCGCCGGATCGGCTGGAAGCGCTCGTTGCCGGCCGTATCCACCGCCCGCGCGTAGCCGCCCGCGATTGACCATGCGAAGAGCGGCCCGATCATCTCCGCGGCGTCGGGCGGCGCGGGGGGATTGGGGGACGGCTGCGGCGAGTCGAGAAGCCTGCCGTCGAACAGCGCCAGCGGCTCGTCGAGTTCGATGACGCCGACGGCCCCGACCTTGCCGTTCCACACGGGACGACCGTCAAGGAAGAGACCGCAGGTTTGGGCCGAGTAGTTCCAGCAGGAACCTCGCGTGGCCAGGCGCACCCCCTCCGTCCGAAGCCCGTACCACTCGTCCCGGGTTGGCTGCCCGATCACGCCCGACGTGACGTCGAGGATGCGCGGCCCCACTGCCGAGGTTTCGCCCCCGCCCTCCCACCTCATCGCCTCACGGGTGGCGACCTCCCAGGGGCTCCAGCCGCAGGTTGTGGCAGCGGCTACGTCGCCCTCTTCCGAAGGCCGCTCCCTCAGGTCGTACCCGCAGATGTCCGGCACGGACCTGCCCATCTCGAACCAGGCGTAGCGATTGGCGTCGGGCTGCCACCTCCACGACAGGACGAGCCTGTCCCTCGCGACGGTCACCGAGTGCGCGGTGCGGCCGCTCGCGCTCTCGATCACGTCGAACCCGCTCCATGCCCAAGCAAAGTATCCGTATTCAACAATCGTGCGGGGCCGGATGGCGTGGCGGAAGTCGGGCGAGAGATGGCCCGCATTCGGCGGGAGCAGGTGGAGCGCGCCGTCAAGCGTGAGGATGCCCGTATGGCTTTCCCCCGTCAGCGCATTCGCGGTGACGCCGAGCCGATCGCTGGCGGCATTCCAACCCTCCAGTGAGAAGCTGCGCTCGGGCGCGTCCGGCAGCAGCGCCGCCAACTCGGTCTGGCTCTCGACACGCAGCAGCGCCTCGCCCGTGGCCGCGTCGAGGACCGTGAGCACGCCATCCCCGGCCATGACCGCCACCTTCGCGCCGTCAGGCGACACCTCGGCCCAGCTGATGTCCGCGCCTTCGTACAGCACCGCTTCATCCCACCCATTCAGCCCGACGCGGCGCACCTGCCGCTCGTCCCAAGCGATGAGGCGATCACCCGCCGTTGCCACGCCGCCCGGCCAGTACTGGTATGGGTAGTCGCGCCAGTAATCGAAGGCGCGCCAGTACTTGCCCGTGCCCGTGTCGAGAACGTACACGTTCGCAGCCACTCCCCAGCCGTCCGCATCCGACCAGGCGTTGCCCGATTCGGCGGTGAAGACGGCCAGCGGCCCCGCGACGCTCGCGCGGGGCAGGGGATCGAAGAACGCGAACTCCACGTACACCGCGTCCGCGCGCTCGTAGCGCTGCCATTCGTACGGCTCGTAGACGCGCATGGCCAGCGGCTCGTTCACGGTGCGCCAGCGGTCGCCCGCGCGGCGCACGCTCAGGTGGAGCCGCGACGGGTCCGCCACGGAGCGCCAGACGACGGCCTCGACCACGACCTCGCCGAAGCCCGCCAGCGGCACCGTGAGGGATACGGCTTCGCTGCGGTGGAAGCGCCCCGACGCGCTCGTGGCGGAGAGGTCCAGCGCCGCCGGATGCCGCCGCCACAGCCCGTCCTCGTCGCGCGCGCCCACGTACAACTCGCCGTCGTCGAGCGCGCGCCACACCGTCACCTCCACATGCACACCCCATTGGGGCGTGCTGGCCGTGGCCGCGCCGTGCGCGAGCGCGCCCGCCAGCATCACCGTGGCCAAGCCCAGCGCCAGCGCCCAGCCCCGCATCATGCGGCCAGTGTACGCGCGGCGGCTCAGGACAGGCGGGCGGCGACGCGGTCGAGGATGGCGTGGGCCACGGCGTACTTGCCCAACAGCGGCAGGCGCTCGGCCTCGCCCTCGCGGTGGAAGATGGCCACCTCGTTCGTCTCCGTGCCGAAGCCGCTGCCCGCCACCGTCACATCGTTGGCCACGATGAGGTCGGCGCGCTTGGCCGCCAGCTTGGCCACGGCGTTGGCGCGCAGGTTCTCCGTCTCGGCGGCGAAGGCCACGCGCACGCCCCCGCCACGCAGCGAGGCGATGATGTCGGGCGCGGGCTCCAGCGCCAGCGTCAGCCCGTCCGCGCCGAGGTCGGCCTTCTTGATCTTGCGGCCGGCGGCGTGGCGGGGGCGGAAGTCGGCGGGGGCGGCGGCCATGAGGAGGGCGTCGCAGCGCTCGGCCAGCGGTTCGAGGGCGGCCAGCATGTCGGCCACGGTGGCGGCCTCGACGCGCTCCACGGCCCAGGGCGTGGGCAGGGCGGAGGGGCCGGTGACGAGGGAGACGCGCGCGCCGCGGTCGCGGGCGGCCTCGGCGATGGCGAAGCCCATGCGCCCGCTGGAGCGGTTGCCCACGAAGCGCACGGGGTCGAGCGGCTCGCGCGTGCCCCCGGCGGTGACGACCACCTCGCGCCCGCGCAGGTCGCCGTCGCGCGCGCCGATGGCCGCGCGCACGGCCCCGGCGATGGCGTGCGTTTCGGCGAGGCGGCCCGCGCCGTGGCGTCCGCTGGCGAGGCGGCCCTCGTCCGGCCCGACCAGCGTGGCGCCGCGCGCGCGCAGCGTCTCCGCGTTGGCCGCGACGGCGGCGTTGGCCCACATGTGGGCGTCCATGGCGGGGGCGACGACGAGGGGGGCGGCGGTGGCCAGCGCCGTGAGCGCCACCATGTCGCCCGCGCCGCCGTGGGCGAGGCGGGCGAGGCAATCGGCCCCGGCGGGGGCGATCACGAGGGCGTCGATGCGGCGCGCCACCTCCACGTGCGCCTCGGCCTCGCCCGCGGCGAACATGTCCACCACGGGCGCGACGCCGGTGAGGGCGTGGAAGGTGAGGGGCGCGACGAAGCGCGTGGCCGCCTCCGTCATGAGCGTTTCCACGGCGGCCCCGGCCTGGCGCAGGGCGCTGGCGAGATCGGCGGCCTTGTAGGCGGCCACGCCGCCGGTGACGCCGAGGGCCAGCCGCCGCCCCTCGAGCGGCAGTTCGCGGAAGGGGCCCCCGGCCACGGGCTCAGGCACGGTTGCGCTCGTGGATGAAGCGCAGGCCCTGGAGCGTGAGGTCGCGGTTGACCACGTCGATCACGTCCGTTTCGGCGGCGATGTCGCTCGCCCAGCCGCCCGTGCCGATGACGGTGGCGCCGCCGCCGAGCTCCTCCTGGAAGCGGGCCACCATGCCCTCCACCAGCCCCACGTAGCCGAGCAGGATGCCGGACTGAAGGGCGTGGGTGGTGTTGCGCCCGATGGCGGCGGGGGGGCGTTCGAGCTGCACGCGCGAGAGCATGGCGGCGCGGCTGAAGAGCGTTTCGCTGGCGATGCCGATGCCGGGGGCGATGGCCCCGCCGAGGTAGTCGCCCTCGGCGTTCACGGCGTCGAACACGGTGGCCGTGCCGAAATCGACGACGATGGCGGGCGGGCCGTAGAGCTCGACGGCGGCCACGGCGTCGATGATGCGGTCGGCCCCCACCTGGCGGGGGTTGTCGTAGAGGATGCGGATGCCGGAGCGCACGCCCTGGCCGACCACCATCGGCTCCGCGCCGAAGTAGCGCTCGGCCACGCGCTGGAAGGCGGGCAGCAGGGGCGGCACGCCGCAGCCGATGATGCAGGCGTCCACGGCGTCCGCCGTGAGGTCGCCGGTGGCCAGCAGGTTGAGCATGAGCACGCCGTACTCGTCGGCGGAGCGCTCGGCCTCGACGCCCACGCGCCAGGTGGCGGCCAGCTCGTCCCCCGCGAAGAGGCCCATGTGGATGGAGGTGTTGCCGATGTCGAGCGCGAGCAGCATGGCGCGGCTTCCCCAGCGTAGGCGCGCGGGGGGCGCGCGTAAAGCGGGCGCGGGCCGTAGACTGGGCGCATGACCGCCACCATGCCGCTGCTGCGCGAACAGGCGGAGGCCGCGCGCGACGCCGCCCGCCGCCTCGCCCTCGCCCCCGCGGCGGAGAAGAACGCGGCGCTCGAACGCATCGCGGCGCTGCTGCCGGAGCGCGCGGACGCCATTCTGGCGGCCAACGAGGCGGACCTGGCGGCGGGGCGGGAGGCGGGGCTGCCCGACTTCTTCCTCGAGCGGCTCACGCTCACGCCCGCGCGCATCCGCGGCATGGCCGCCGACACGCGCCACGTGGCCACGCTGCCGGACCCCGTGGGCGCGACCTTCGACGAGCGCACGCTGGCCAACGGGCTGCGGCTGGCGCGGCGGCGCGTGCCCCTCGGCGTCATCGCCTGCATCTACGAATCGCGCCCCAACGTGACCATCGACGTGGCCGCCCTCTGCCTGAAGAGCGGGAACGCGGCCATCCTGCGCGGGGGCACGGAGGCGCGGCGCAGCAACGCCGCCCTGGCCGACCTGCTGGCGGAGGCGCTGGCGGAGGCGGCCCTGCCCGACGGGGCCGTGCAGAGCGTGCGCGATCCCGACCGCGCCCACATCGACGAGCTGCTGCGCATGCACGACCTCATCGACCTCATGATCCCGCGCGGGGGCGCGGGGCTGATCGACCACGTGCGGGCCACGGCCACCATGCCCGTGGTGGCCCACGGCGCCGCCGTCTCCCACACGTACGTGGACGCCGCCGCCGACCCGGCCATGGCCCTCGTGGTGGTGGACAACGCCAAGACGCGCCGCTACAGCATCTGCAACGCGCTGGACACGCTGCTCGTGCACGAGGCCGTCGCGCCGCGCTTCCTGCCGCTGCTGGCGGAGCGCTGGGCGGGGAAGGTGACGCTGCTGGGCGACGGGCGCGCGCTCGACCTCCTCGCGCGGCTGGACGCGCCGCCCGCGCTCGCCGTCGAGCCCGCGCGCGAGGGCGACTGGGACGTGGAGCATCTGGCCTTGCGCGCGGGCGTGCGCGTGGTCGCCTCGCCCGACGAGGCGCTGGCGCACATCGCGGCGCACGGCAGCGGCCACAGCGAGGCCATCGTCACCGCCGACGAGGCCGCCGCCGCCCGCTTCACCGCCGAGGTGGACGCCGCCTGCGTCTACGTGAACGCCAGCACGCAGTTCACGGACGGCGCGCAGTTCGGGCTGGGCGCGGAGATCGGCATCTCCACGCAGAAGATGCACGCGCGCGGGCCCATGGGGCTGGAGGAACTGACCAGCTACAAGTGGACCATCCACGGCGACGGCCAGGTGCGCCCCGCGTGAGCGGGCGGAGGGAACGATGATCGGTTTCGAGCGCGAGGTGCGCACGCCCCATTCCGAGAGCTACACGGTGCTGGAGGACGGCGAGATCGTGGGGCGCGTGGACCTGCACATCCGCGCGCCCAACGTGTACGCCACCCTCTGCACGACGCCGGACGCGGACGACGACCGCATCCGCGAGCTGATGGACGCCATCGACGAGCAGCTGGCCATGACGGCGGACCCCTACCGCGAGGATTTCGTGGTGACGGTGTGGAAGGGCGTGCCCGCGGGCGTCTACGGCGACGCCGACGCGGAGGGGGACGCGATCAGCCTGGGCGACATCGCCGGGGACTAGCGCCCCGCCCAAGTGGCAGCGGACGAGGGGCGAACGCGGGGCGAATGCAGGATTCGTGGGGGCGTTTGCACTCAAACTAGCAGTCGATGCTATCGTACTAGCACTTCCTGCTGGGCGAACGGCGGGCGAACGCAAGGGTTCGCGTGGCGCTCGCCACATGTCCGGCGGGCTGGGCAATGCGTGTTCCGCCACCTCGGTCGAATAACGGGGCGAACGTGAGGCGAATGCAGGACTCGCGGGGGCGTTTGCACTTGCACTGGCAGTCGATGCCCCTATACTAGCACTTGATGACGGGCGAACAGCAGGCGAACGACGTGCTGACGCAGGCGGACGCGGTGCGCGCGCGGGTGGACCTCGGGCAGGTCTTCAACCCGTCCGGGCCGGTGCGGCGCCGCGAACTCCTGCAGGGCAGGGTGGATGAGATTGCCCACGTCCTCTCGGCCGTGGGCCAGCCGGGGCAGCACGTGATCCTGTTCGGCGAGCGGGGCGTGGGGAAGACCTCGCTCGCCAGCCTCACGCACGAGTTCTGGCTGGACTTCGCGCGGGATTCCAACGGAATCATCCCGCTCCGCTACAACTGCGAGCCCGCGGATACCTTCGGGACCATCTGGGCGCACATCGCCGAGCTGCTCACGGACGAGTACGCCAAGCGGAATCAGCTCCTGCCCGCCGGGGAAGCGTGGCTCGACCTCCATGCCGAGATCACCCACGAGGTGGCCTCCGCCCACTCGATACGCAGGTTCCTAGACTTCACGAACGAGACGAACATCATCGTGATCGACGAGTTCGATCAGGTCGGCGACAAGCACACGATCCAGCAGTTCGCAAGCCTCATCAAGGCGCTCTCCGACCACCTCGCGCCCTCGACGCTGATCCTCGTGGGCGTGGCAGACACCGTGGACGACCTTATCGAAGACCACGCTTCCATCGACCGCGCCACGATCCAGGTGTCCCTGCCGAGGATGTCGAAGACGGAGCTGCGGAGCATCATCGAAAACGCCTACGACCAGATCGGGCTTTCCACCACGCCCGACATCTACGACCTGATGGCCGGGCTCGCCCAGGGCCTGCCGCACTACGCGCACCGCATGGGGCAGGAGGCGGGGTTCGCAGCGGTCGAACGCGAGCGCATCCGCATCGATCAACGGGATGTCGACCGGGCGGTGGCGATGGCGATCGAGCACACGCAGGAGAGCATCCGCATGGCGTATCGCACGGCCACGGCAAGCCCGCGCAAGGACGCCCTGTTCGACCGGGTGCTTCTCGCCTGCGCGCTCGCGCGGAGCGACGAGCTGGGCTACTTCGCCCCCTCCGACATCCGCAAGCCGCTGGAGCGCATCACCGGCAAGGCCTACGACTATCCGCAGTTCGCCAGACACCTCAAGCAGTTCATCTCCCCCCGACGCGGCGAGGTGTTCCAGGTTTCGGGGGAAAGCCGCCGAAGGCGCTACCGCTTCGCCAATCCCCTGCTCAGGCCCTACACCGTCCTGCGCGGAATTAACGACGAGGTCATCAGCGCGAACACGGTCAGCGAGTTCGACCCGGAGGCGGAGACGGGCGGCGACGAATAGGCAAGCGCCGTTCCCCGCACGGCGCGCGTGCCGTAAGCTCGAACGCGATGACGCGCCTCGCGGACGGGAACCGGCACCGCTGTACCTGTATGGCGGGGCGTCGCGCCTGAGCGCGCCCCGAGGCCGGTCCGCTCCTCCAGTCCAGCAAGAGGCCCGCGTAGCCCATGTCCCTGTTCAGCGACGTCCGCGACGACATCCGCGCCACCCTCGCGCGCGACCCGGCCGCCACCAGCGCGGTCGAGGTGGCGCTCTTCTACCCCGGCTTCCACGCCCGCCTCGCCCACCGCCTGGCGCACGCCCTGCACCGTCGCGGCCTGCCCCTCGCGCCGCGCGGCATCATGCACCTCACGCGCTTCCTCACCGGCATCGAAATCCATCCCGGCGCCGTCATCGGGCCGCGCTTCGTCATCGACCACGGCATGGGCGTGGTGGTGGGCGAGACCGCCGAGATCGGCCCCGACGTGACGCTCTACCAGGGCGTCACGCTGGGGGGCACGAGCACGCGCCGCACGAAGCGCCATCCCACGCTGCGCGGCGGCAACGTGGTGGGCGCGGGCGCGAAGGTGATCGGCGCGGTGGAGGTCGGCGAGGGCGCGCGCATCGGGGCGGGCTCGGTGGTCATCACGAACGTGCCGCCCAACGCCACCGTGGTGGGCGTGCCCGGCCACATCGTGGCCTTCCACGACGACTCCAACGGCGTCCTGCAGCGCCTGCCCGACCCCGAGTGGGAGCGGCTCAACCAGCTGGACGAGCGCGTGGACGAGCTGCGCGACCTGATCGCCCACCTGGAGGAGCACGTGGGCGCGCTGCACGAGGATCAGCACGCCGCCGAACGCGAGACGCCGCGCGCCTGATGCTGCGCCTGCGGGACACGCTCAGCGGCGAGAAGCGCCCCTTCGCCCCCATCGGCGACGAGGTGCGCCTCTACGTGTGCGGCATCACGCCCTACAGCGAGGCCCACCTCGGCCACGCCCTCTTCTCCATCGTCTTCGACGTGCTGCGGCGCTACCTCGAATGGCGCGGCCACCGCGTGCGCCACATCCAGAACTTCACGGACATCGACGACAAGCTGATCGAGCGCGCGAACGCCACGGGCGCGAGCGTGGCCGAGCTGGCCGAGCGCCACTCGGAGGCCTACCTGGCCCAGCTCACGCGCCTGAACGTGCTGCCCGCCACCGCCTACCCGCGCGCCACGGAGGAGATGCCGCGCATCGTCGCCTTCATCAAGACGCTGGTGGCGAAGGGCGCGGCCTACCCCTCCGGCGGCGACGTCTACTTCCGCGTGCGCGCGCGCCCCGACTACGGCAAGCTCTCCGGCCGCGCCATCGAGGATCTGCGCAGCGGCGCGCGCGTGGACCCGGGCGAACTGAAGGACGACCCGCTCGATTTCGCCCTGTGGAAGGGGGCCAAGCCGGGCGAGCCCAGCTGGGAAAGCCCGTGGGGGCCGGGGCGTCCGGGCTGGCACATCGAATGCTCGGCCATGGCCGTGGGCGCGCTGGGCGAACGGATCGACATCCACGGCGGCGGCGCCGACCTCATCTTCCCCCACCACGAGAACGAGATCGCGCAGAGCGAGTCCGGCACGGGCAAGGCGCCCTTCGCCCGCTTCTGGGTGCACAACGCCCTCCTGCGGCTGGAGGACGAGAAGATGTCGAAGTCCAGCGGCCACCTCGTGGGCATCGACGAGGCGCTCGACTGGTACGGCGCGGACGCACTGCGCATGTTCATCCTCACCAGCCACTACCGCAGCCCCCTCACCTATGGCGCGGACGCACTGGAGTCCGCCCGCGCGGGGGCCGAGCGCCTGCGGCAGGCGGCCTTCGCCACGGGAACGGGCGCGGGCGCGGACGGGGCGCTCGATCCGTCCGCTTACCGCGAGCGCTTCGTGGAGGCCATGGACGACGACCTGAACACGCCGCGCGCGCTGGCCGCCCTCTTCGACCTGGCGCGCGCCGTCAACCGCGCCCACGACGGGGGCGGCGACGCGGGCCGCGCGCGGGCGGAGCTGCGCGAGCTGGCGGGCGTACTCGGCTTCGCCCTGCACGAACCCCCGCCACGCGCGCATCCGCCCGAGCCGTTCGTGGACCTGCTCGTCGGGCTGCGCGCGGAGCTGCGCGAGGTCCGCCAGTGGGCGCTGGCCGACCGCGTGCGCGACGGGCTGACCGCGCTGGGCGTGGAGCTGCGCGACGGCCCCGACGGCACGGACTGGTCCTTCCGCTAGGTACCGGCCCCGCGCTCCATATTGAACTGCCAGGTTCGCATGGATGGCCGGGAGCGCCCAAACGCACGCCCAGGTGAATAAGGAACCGCCGCGCGCTTCATATTCACTTGCCAAGTGAATATGGAAGCTAGGCGAACAGGTTGGCGTACTCGGAGCAGCGGAAGACGCGGTTGCGCTGCTGGCCGGTCAACTCCTCGAGGATGCCCAGCCCCACGAGGCGGCCCACCAGCCGGTTCGCCCCCTGGAAGGTGAGGCCGAGGATCGCCTTCGCCTCGGGCACGTCGATGAGCGGGCGCTGGTAGAGAGCCTCGAGCAGGCGCAGCCCCGTGCCCGCGCCCTGCCCCAGGTGCGCGACGATCAGGCCGCGGTGGCGTTCGCGCAGGTCGACAATGCGGCGCGCGGTCTCGGTGGCGTCGGCGGCGGAGGCCGCCACGGCCCGCAGGAAGAACGCGATCCACTCCTCCCACGCCCCGTCCTCGCGCACCGCCTGGAGCGCGGCGTAGTAGCCCGCGCGGTGCTCCTTGAGGAAGTGCGAGAGGTAGAGGACGGGCCGCTGGAGCGCCCCCTGCGCGCAGAGGAGGAGCGTGATCAGCAGCCGCCCCACGCGCCCGTTGCCGTCGAGGAAGGGGTGAATCGTCTCGAACTGGGCGTGCACCAGCCCAATGCGGATGAGCAGGGGCAGGTCGCGCTCCTCGTGGATGAAGCGTTCGAGCTCGCCGAGGGCGGCGGGCACGATCCGGTGCGGCGGCGGCACGTAGATGGCTTCCCCCAGGATCGCCCCCGCGGGGCCGATCCAGTTCTGGCTCTCGCGCAGCTGGCCGGGCTGGCGTTCGCCGCCGCGCGTCCCCGTGAGCAGCCGTTCGTGCACCTCGCGGATGAGGCGCACGGAGACGGGCAGCGTCTCCAGCCGCGCCAGTCCGTGGCCCATGGCGGCCACGTAGTTCAGCACCTCGCCCACATCCTGCGGCTGGCGCGCGCGCAGCACGCGGGCCTCGGCGGCGAGCAGGTCGTCCAGCGAACTCTGCGTGCCCTCGATCTGGCTGGAGAGCACCGCCTCCTTGCGCACGTACATGGCCACGAACAGATCCTGGCTGGGCAGGATCTGCGTGGAGCCGTCCAGCCGCCCCAGCGCCTGCTCGGCGCGCGCCAGCAGCCCGGCCAGCTCCGGCGTCAGCTCGAACGGCGGCGACGGCGGCAGGGGCGCGGGGATGAAGGCGCGGTAGCCCTGGGGCTGGAGCTCGTAGCGCCCCGACCGTCCCGCTCGCGTCTCGTCCGTCATGCCGTCCTCCGCGTGAATACAGCCGCCACCCGGCCTCCATATTCACTTTAGACTTTAGCATGGAGCGTCCGTGGCGTCCAAACGCACGCCCAAGTGAATAAGGAACCGCCGCGCGCTCCATATTCATCTAGCCGGTGAATATGGGAATCCTGTCCCGTTCTGCGGGTCAGCGCAGGGCGACGGGGACGCGGGCGGCGGGATGTTCGTATCCCCAACACTCGACCTCCCCCGTTTCCCGCAACGCGCAGGTGTGCGCGAGGCCAGCGCTGACGGAGCGGAAGGTTCCCGGCGGGGCGTCCATCTGGCCGAGTGCGTTGTTTCCCCAACAGACCATTTCGCCGGACTGGCGGATGGCGCAGGTGTGAAGGCCGCCCGCGCTCACGGACTGGAAGGTTCCGGCGGGGGCGTCCGCCTGGCCAAACTCGTTCTCACCCCAGCAGGCCAGTTCACCGGACTCCCGCACGGCGCAGGTGTGTCCCCAGCTCGCGCTCACCAAACGGTAGACACCTGGCGGCGCGTCGGACTCGCCAGCCGCGTTCGATCCCCAGCACTCGACCTCACCGGATTCCCGCAGCGCGCACGTGTAGTCCACGCCCGCAGCTACCGCGCGAAAGGACTCCGGCGGAGATGTCTCACTGAGCCCGTAGAACCCCCGGCAGTCGACTGCTCCGGCTTCATCGAGCACACAGACATGCGAGGCGCTCGTGCTCACCCCGCGGTACTTTCCGGTGAGATCGTCCCGGTACAGTCTCGCGCGGCTGCCCCAACACTCGAGTTCCCCTGTTTCCCGCAACGCGCAGGTAGCCATGTCGCCCGCGCTCACCGAGCGGTAGACCCCCGCCGGGTTGTCGTCCGTCCGTCCCCAGCACACGACTTCGCCGGATTCGCGGAGGGCGCAGCTATGGTCGGCCCCGGCGGTCACGGAGCGGAAGGTTCCGGCGGGGGCTTGGTCGATCCGCTCCTGCCACTCCTCAAGCCCGCCCCAGCAGACGACCGCGCCGGTTTCGCGCACCGCGCAGACATGCTGGAGACCCGCGCTCACGGAGCGGAAGATCCCAGACGGGGCGTCCGTCTGGCCGAACTGATTCGAGCCCCAGCAGGTGATTTCACCGGACTCGCGCAGGGCGCAGGAGTACCGGTCGCCCGTGCTCACGGAGCGGAAGGCCCCCATCGGGGCGTCGTCAGTGTTCCCCCAGCAGACGATTTCGCCAGACTCCCGCACGGCGCAGGCCCACGTGCCCGCGCTGATGGAGCGCAAGGGTCTGGCGGGCATGGCCATCTCCGCGCGCAGCCCGTCGATGCACTCCTGGTTGGCCTGTCCCGATGCCCCGCAACGCTCCTCCGCCGCCGTGGTGAGGATGTCGCGGCCCCAGCAGACCGCTTCGCCGGACTCCCGCAGGGCGCAGGTGTAGTCGACGCCCGCGACCACGGAACGGAAGGTGCCAGCCGGGGCATCGGTCTGTCCGCGTGTGTTGTCTCCCCAGCAGGCCACCTCGCCGGACTCCCGTAGCGCGCAGCTATGGACGCCGTTCGCGCTCACGGAGCGGAACGTTCCCGCAGGGGCGTCCGTCTGGTCGGCTGTGTTGTCTCCCCAGCAGACCACTTCACCGGACTCCCGTAGCGCGCAGCTATGGGATGCCGCCACGCTCACGGAGCGGAAGGTTCCATCGGGCACATCCGTTTGGCCGAAGCCGTTGTCTCCCCAGCAGACGACTTCGCCCGATGCGCGCAAGGCGCAGGTATGAACGGCGCCCACGCTCACCTCGAAGGCGCGGTCCGGTTCGGCCGTGGCGGTGGCCACGGGCGTCGGCGTCGCGATCGCGGTGGCGGTCACCGTCGCCGGCGCGGGCGGGGGGATGACGGGCGGTTCCGGGGACTCCCGTAGCGCGCAGCTATGGGATGCCGCCACGCTCACGGAGCGGAAGGTTCCATCGGGCACATCCGTTTGGCCGAAGCCGTTGTCTCCCCAGCAGACGACTTCGCCCGATGCGCGCAAGGCGCAGGTATGAACGGCGCCCACGCTCACCTCGAAGGCGCGGTCCGGTTCGGCCGTGGCGGTGGCCACGGGCGTCGGCGTCGCGATCGCGGTGGCGGTCACCGTCGCCGGCGCGGGCGGGGGGATGACGGGCGGTTCCGGGGCGGGGTCGCGCGGGAGGGTGAGGACGACGGCGACGGCGATGGCGGCCACCGCCATGGCCCCGCCCGCCACTCCCCCCGCCACCTTCAGCGGGAAGGGCACGGCCAGCGGCGCGAACAGCCAGCGCCGCCGACGCCCGCGCGGAGGCTCGCGCCAGGCCGCCAGCTGCTGGCGGTTCTCCAGCCCCAGCTTCGAGAGCATGGTCGAGACGTGCGTCTTGACCGTCTCCGCGCCGATGCCGAGGCGCGCGGCGATCTCGGCGTTCGTGCCGCCCTCGCGGAGTTCGTCGAGCACGCGCCGTTCGGCGGGCGTGAGGATGCCGGGATGGCGCGGGCGTCCGCGTCCCCTGCGTTCCATGCGGCCATGCTAGGGGGACGACCGGCGGATTTTCACCCCCCGACCGCGGCTTCGCCGGTCCCTCGAATCGCGCGAAGGGCGGGGCTACTTGAACAGGATGCCCTGGAACTTGCCGCCGCCATCGTCGCCACCCTCGACGATCACGGGATCCAGGCCGAGGTCCTCGGCGAAGCGGCGGAAGGCGGGGCCGCGCTCGACGGCGTCGGCGATGAAGGTGCCGCCCTCGCGCAGGGAACGCCAGATGGCCGCGTAGCCGAACGCGCAGCCCTCGGTCGCCAGGTCCGAGGCGTAGTGCGCCAGGTCGACGGGCGCCGCCGCCCGCAACGCCTGCGGCAGCCCTTCCCGGTCCGCCATCCTGAACAGGGTCCACCGCTCCCGCAGGGCGTGCGGCACCGCCGCCCCGACCCACTCGTCCCCGTCGCGCCAGCGCCCGCCGGGGGTGTTGAAGCAGTGCGGGAGGTCGACGCTGAAGACACGGGCGCCGTCCTGATCGCCGGTCGCCAGCAGGAGCGCCAGCGTGCTCCAGCCGAAGCCCACGCCCGTCTCGACGACGCTGCGCGCATCGACCGCCCTGGCCAAGGGATACAGCAGGTCCACGTTGGCGGCGCCGCCGTTCACGATCCCCCCGAACTCCTCCAGCGGGCAGGCCGCGACGCGGGCGCGGGCCTCGCGGAAGGCGTCGGGGAAGGCGGCCTCCACGTCGGCTGGCGCGAAGGGAACCGGCAGCCGTCGCGCCAGCTCGGCGAGCGGGACGACCCGTTCGCGGCACCACGCCAAGGCCTCGGCTCGCTCCGCCTCCATGCGTTCCCGCTGGCGGGCCCGCGTGCGCGTGCGCCTGCCCGGCAGGAAGTGGAGGCCGGTTGCGTAGCGGACGGCCATGCGCCGCAGCTCCGGCCAGAGCGCCGGATTGCGCCGACAATACGCCGCCAGCCGCAGGAAGAGGATGGGGATGGCCATGCCGCCGGGGATTCTACGGCAGGCCCCCGGCGCGGCGCGGGGGTGCTACACTCGCGGCGATCCCCCCCAGGAGCAGCCGCCATGCGCTTCACCCACGAGAGCGACGTCGAGGCCTTCCGCGCGGAGGTCCGCCAGTTCATCGCCGACGAGCTGCCCTCCGAGGAGGAGCGCCTGGAGCGCGCCCGCGGCGGCGGCTTCCGCACGAACGAGGATGAATACGCTTACACCATGGGCTTCCAGCGCAAGCTCGCCGCGCGCGGCTGGCTGGCCATGGCCTGGCCCGAGGAGTACGGCGGCGGCGGCGCCTCCCACATGCGCCAGCTCGTCTACAACGAGGAGATGGCCTACGCGGGCGCGCCCGTGGGCAACATGGGCATCGCCTGGGTCGGCCCCTCGCTCATGCTCTACGGCACCGAGGAGCAGAAGCGCCGCTACATCCCCCCCATCACCGCCGCCAACCAGTGGTGGTGCACGCTCTACAGCGAGCCGGGCGCGGGCAGCGACCTCGCCTCCCTGCAGACGAGCGCCGTGCGCGACGGCGACGACTACGTGATCAACGGCCAGAAGATCTGGACCTCCGGCGGCCACCTCGCCGACTGGGGCTGGCTGGCCGTGCGCACCGATCCGGACGCCCCCAAGCACAAGGGCATCTCCCTGCTCATGCTCGACATGAAGTCCCCCGGCGTGACCGTGCGCCCGCTCATCAACCTCGGCGACCAGCACAGCTTCAACGAGGTCTTCTTCGAGGACGTGCGCGTGCCCGTCAGCCAGCGCGTGGGCGAGGAGAATCGCGGCTGGTACCACCTCGCGGTGGCGCTCGACTTCGAGCGCAGCGGCATCGGCGCCTACTCGGCGGGACGGCGCACGGTCGAGCGCTTCACCCGCGTCGCGCGCGAGCACCCCGCGCTCTGGCGGCATCGCCGCGCGGTCCGCCACGAGCTGGCCGAGCGCGCCGTCGAGGTGAACGTGGGCACCTTCCTCGCCTACCGCGTGGCCACCATGCAGGCGCGGGGCCTCGTGCCCAACCACGAGGCCAGCGCGAGCAAGCTCTTCGGCAGCGAGCTCAACCAGCGCCTGCAGCTGACGGGCATGCACCTGCTCGGCATGGCCGGACAGGTGCGGGGCGCGTCCTCGCGCGTGGGGTTCGACCAGGCGCAGTTCTTCCTGCGTTCGGCGGCGAACACGGTGGAGGCGGGCACGAGCGAGATTCAGCGCAACATCATCGCCACGCGCGGCCTCGGCCTGCCGCGCGGCTAGGGGGCAAGCGTGACGACGACGGAGCTTGCCCGCGCGGCTGGCATCCCCGAGGCGCTGGCCGCGCCCCGCTACGGCTTCGCGGAAGCGGCGCGCCTCGCCCGCGTCCGGCCCGCCACGGCGCGGCGCTGGATCGCCGGATACTCCTGCCGCGTCGAAGGCGGCGCGACGCCCGCGGAAGGCTCCGTGTCCTTCGCCGACCTCGTCGAGGTGGCGGCCATCCGCGGGCTCCTCGACCTCGGCCTCTCCATCCACGGGATTCGCGCCATCGTCGAGAACTGCCGCGATCTCTTCCAGTCCGAGCGCCCCCTGCTCTCCCACCGCTTCCGCACGGACGGGCGCGACGCCTTCGCGCAGCTCGACGGCACGGGGGGCGAACTCGTCAGCGTTCTGCGGGGAAAGGGCGATACCGCTTGGGACGAGGTGCTGGGCCCCTTCCTCGATACGGCCGACTACGAGGACGAGTGGGTTCATCGCTGGTGGCCCGGGGGACGGGAGCGGAGTGTCGTCGTCGATTCCCGCTACGGCTACGGCCTGCCGGTGGTCGCGGGTACCGGCGTGCGAACGGAGATCATCCGCGAGCGCGTTGAGGCGGGCGATTCCCCGGAGCAGATCGGGCGCGACTTCGGCGTGTCCCGCCGCGCGATCGAGCACGCGCTGGAGTTCGAGCGCTCCCTGTCCGCGTGATCTTCATCGACCGCGATCACTCAGGGGGCGCGGCCGAAGGCCGCCAGCTGGCGCAGCCGCACGACCGTCAGCCTGCCCCGCCACGCCACCTTCGCGCGCTCCCACGCCTGCGGGAACGCGCCCATCCAGCTCCAGTGCGGCGACCACGCGCCGTCCGCGCCCTGCGTCTCGACGAGGTGGTCGAGGTGCCGCTCCACGTGCTCGCGGAAGGGCGGGTAGAGCGGCGAGTCGGGCGCGTCCACCGCGTCCAGCGGCTGCAGGCCGTAGCCGCCCCATCGCGCGGGGTTCGTCTCCAGCGTCGCCTCCACGATATCGGCGGCCCGCGCCAGCACTGGCTCGCGCGCCGCTGCGGGCACGGCGGGGGCGCGCGCGAAACGCACGTAGCACTCCGCCGCGTCCTTCTGCACGGCGGCGGGGTCGACCCCGGCGGCGCGGCGCACGACCGTCTCCGTGATCTCCGCGAGGAAGGCCGCATCGACGGCCTCGGCGAAGGCGTACAGCGCGGCGACCACGGCGGGGCGGGGGTTGTCCGCGAAGAAGCCCCACGATTCCTCGAACCCCTCGCTCCAGCGCCACCACGGCGCGTGCGGCCTGCGGTTGTCGTGGCGGGGGATGAGCGGCCAGGAGCGCCAGCCGGGCACGTACGCGGCCATGAGGCTGACGACGGCCCCGCCCGCCAACGGGTGGCTCGCGGGAACCCCCAGTTCGGCCAGAATCTCCAGCGCGCGCAGCGTGTTCACGACCGACGACGCGCCGCCGTCGTCGAAGTCGGCCTCCATGCCGTGGAAGCCGCCGTCGCCGCTCCGCCGCTCCGCCAGCGCCTCGAGCACGGCCTCGCGGTCGCCGTCCAGCAGGGCGCGGTCGAGCGGCTGCGCGCGCGTCCGCACGAAGGCCGCGGCCTGATCGCGCCGCGCAGCCGTCAGCCGCTTCACGCCGTCCACGCCTAGCGCAGGGCGCGGCCGCCGTCGATGGCGATGATCGCGCCGGTCACGTAGGAGCTGGCGTCGCTGGCCAGGTAGACGGCGGCGCCGGCCACGTCGGCGGGCGTGGCGAAGCGCCCCAGGGGGATGTCGCCCAGCAGCCGTTCGCCGTGGCGGCTGGCGAAGAGGCGGTCCGTCAGCTCGCTCTCCGTCCAGCCGGGCGCGATGGCGTTCACGCGCACGCCGCGATCGGCCCATTCCAGCGCGCAGACGCGCGTCATCTGCAGCAGCCCCGCCTTCGTCACGGCGTAGGCCCCCTGCCGTTCGTCGGGCTGGACGCCGAGCATGGAGCTGACGTTGATGATGCTGCCCGGCAGTCCGGCCTCGAAGAGGCGCGTGGCCACCTCGATGCCGCAGCACCACGCGCCCCGCAGGTTCACGCCCGTGAGCAGGTCGAACTCCGCCGCCGTGGTCTGCTCGATGCGCTTGTAGAAGGGGCTGACGCCGGCGTTGTTGACCAGCACGTCGACGGGCCCGGCGGCGCTGGCCCGCTCCACGAGCGCGCGCACGGCCTCCGGGTCGGAGACGTCGCAGGGCATGGCGAGGGCGTTCGGCCCCAGATCCCGCGCCGCCGCGTCCAGCGCCTCCGCGCCGCGCGCGCTGAGGACGACGCGCGCGCCCGCCGCCACGAAGGCCGCGGCGATGGCGTGGCCGATGCCGCGCGAGCCGCCCGTGACGAGCGCCGTCTTCCCTTCCAGCGAAAAAGAGGGGCCTTCCGCGGACACGCCCGCGAGTCTACCGCGCGCGTACCATGCGCGCGTGGCCACGCCCGACGACGTGCGCGAACTGGCCCTCGCCCTGCCGGGCACGAGCGAGCGCCCCTCGTACGGCACGCCCGGCTTCCGCGTGCGCGACCGCCTCTTCGCGCGCCTGCACCAGGACGGCGAGTCGCTCGTGCTGCGCATGGACCGCGACGAGCGCGCGATGCTGGCGCAAGCGGAGCCGCGCACGTTCTTCTGGACGCCGCACTACGAGCGTCACGACTGGGTGCAGGTGCGGCTCGCCGCCGTCGACCGCGCGGAGCTGGCCGGGCTGCTGCGGGACGCCTGGACGCTGCGCGCGCCGCCCGCGCTCCTCGCGCGCCAGCCGGATTGAGCCGTTCAGCGCGGGCGCGCCACGACGTGGGCGACGCTGGTGGTCAGGTCCGCATCGGAAAGATCGCGGAAGCGCCCCGCCAGCTCGCGCCGCGCGATGGCCGACGGCTCCGGTACCGTGATCTCGTTCGCCAGCGCGAAGCCGTGGCGCGCCAGCAGGCGCAGGTGGGTCGAGTGCGGCTCGCGATTGATCAGGTACGGCCTGCGCCCGCGAATCGCCTTCCAGGCGAGGTCGGAGTAGGTCCAGTGCGCGTTCCAGCGGGAGGCGAGGCCGTGGCAGCGGTAGTCGATGGTGTGGGCCATCGCGCCGCCGGGGCGCAGCCAGCCCCGCATCGCGCGGTACATCCCGTCCAGATCGTCCACGTGCTCGAGCGCCGCCTGGGAAAGAATCAGGCTCACCCCCTCGAACCCCTGCTCCGAACGGAGTTCGGGACGCGCGACGATGCGGATCATGCGGGGGTCGTCCGTCGCGGGATGGAGCAGGGAGTCCCGTATCGCGGGAAGGGCGGCGATCCCCGCATCGGGGTTGAGCACCCCCTCGTCCACCAGCCCGGCGGGAAAGGCGTAGCTCTCCAGTCGCGGCTGGAGCTCCGGGAATTCGTCGTCGTCGGGAACCGGCGCGCGACGGGCGAGGAGGTCGGCCATCTCCTCGAGGATGGAAACGTTCTCCTCCGGCGCCGTGTGCGGAACGGCATCGACGGCGACGCAGGACTCCGCGCCCGACAGCAGGGCCGCCAGCCCGACTCCGAGGGAACCGCCGGGGCCGATCTCCAGGACCGTTCCGATGTCGGGGACAACGCCGCTCCGCCGCGCGACCACGAGATGCCGCAGCCAGACCGAGTAGCAGGAGCGGGCGGATCCCCGGCCGCGTTCCTTCCCCGCGAGACGGTGGCCCGGAAGGGCGGAGGCCAGCCCCGCCAGCGTCGCCCTGAGCCTGATGCGGCTGATCTCCACGCGCGGCTCCCGATGCGCATCCTACGGTCGCGGGCGCGTACGATGCGCGCGTGGCCGCCACCATCGACCCCGAACGCGCGGTGGCGCACCTGCGCCGCGCCGACCCCGTCATGGCGCGCGTCATCGAGGCCGTGGGGCCGCCGCGCCTGCGCCAGCCGGAGGCCTCCCCCTTCCAGGCGCTCGCCCGCTCCATCCTCTTCCAGCAGCTGAGCGGGCGGGCCGCGAGCGCCATCCTCGAACGCTTCGTCGCGCTCTTCGACGAAGCGGGGACGGCCTTCCCCGAACCGGAGCGGGTGCTGGCGGCGGACGAGGCGTTCCTGCGCTCGGCGGGCGTGTCGCGCGCCAAGGCCGCCGCCATCCACGACCTCGCCGCCCATTTCGCCAGCGGCGACCTCAGCCCCGACCGCTTCGACGAGTGGGGCGACGAGGAGATCATCGCCCACCTCACGCGCGTGCGCGGCGTGGGGCGCTGGACGGCGCAGATGTTCCTCATGTTCCAGCTGCGGCGCCCCGACGTGCTGCCCGTGGCCGATGCGGGGCTGAACCGCGCCATGTCGCGCCTCTACGGCGTGCCCCTGCCGCCCGCGCCCGCCGACGTCGAGCGCACGGGCGCGCCCTGGCGTCCCTGGGCCACGGTCGCCTGCTGGTACCTCTGGCGCAGCGAGGACGTGGTCCTGCCCATCGGCGCGCCCGCCCCGCCGCCATGAGCGCGCCCTACCGCGACGCCGCGGAGACGCTGATGGCCACGCCCTCGTCCTCGGGCCGCGCCGCGTCGGGCAGGCGGTGGATGAACAGCGTGGAGAAGTTCGAGTCATCGTAGTCGAACCGCTTGATGGCCCGCGGATCCTGCCCCGGCGGACTGAAGAGGCCAGCGGCCAGCCCATCGAGCACGGGCTTGACGAAGTTCTCCACATCGAAGTCCGACCGATGCCCGTGGAGCGCCGGGCAGAAGCGCATGGCGAGGCTGATGGCGTACCGCTGGCCCGCGTCCCACGGCCCGCCACCCCGCGCCTCCCGCACCTCCGACGCGATGCGCCGCTTCCAGTCCAGCTGCGCGTCCTTCCGCTCGGTGATGGAGTTCACGATCTCGCCGGAGACGCGCAGCTCCAGCCCGCACGCCTCGTCCGCGAACCGGACGGCGGGGACGCTCCAGCCCCCCACGGCGCGCTGCTCCAGCCCGAGCGTCATGGCACTCGATTCTACAGCACCCGTTTGAAAACCCTGATGTCCACGCCTTCATCCTTGGGGCGCGCAGCATCGGGCAAGAGGCGAACCCGCGGCGTTCCGAGGAGAGAGCCGGAGTAATTGAGTATCGCCGGGTGCTCCTCATTCCGGCTGAAGAGGCCAGTGGCCAGCGCGTCGAGCACCGGATTGACGTACTCCATCCACCAGGCGCTGCGCCAAGCGACTTCCGGAACTTGGGATCCGCGAACTGCCGAGCAGAAGCGGAAGGAGAGTGTAATATCGTAGCGTGCGTGCGGATCCCAAGGATCATCACCACGCGCATCCTTGACTTCCATCGCAACGCGGCGCATCCACGGAGGACCATTCCCGATCTCTCCCGACACGCGCATCTACAGGGTTCGCGTGGTACCAGCCCTCTCAGATACGTCAGGCCGATTGCGCTCCGTGAAAGGGGCTTCATCATTATCTTGCCGTCTCCCTTCCCGTAGCTGGACGGCATCCCGCTGTCGCTGGACATTGTCCCGAGTGGTGAAGTGGGCGGGGGTATTGCGATCAGCTTTCCGCCGTTGCGATGGCGGCTTCATGTCGAAGAGGCCGTACAGTTCCTCTTCCGTCAGCGCCCGCGCCACCCCTTCCGTACTCAAATCATCGACCATCGCCTTGAAGAGCTCGCGCTTCCCGTCGAGGATTTTCTGGATGCGCTCCTCGATTGTGTCCTCGGTCACGAGCGTCGTGACGAACACCGCCTTCTTCTGACCGATGCGATGGACGCGCGCCGCAGCCTGCTCCATCACTGCCGGGTTCCACCATGAATCGAAGTGGACCACGCGGCTCGCCGCCGTCAGCGTGAGGCCGGTACCACCCGCCTTCAGCGACATGAGCAAGGCGTGATGACGGGCATCGTCCTCCTGAAAGGCCGAGACCACCTTATCGCGTGCGCGGTCCGTCAAGGATCCCGTGTAGCTGAGCGGGCTGAAGTGCCGGATCTCCGGTTCGATGGCCTGCAAGGTATCCACGTATTGCGAGAACACGAGCGCCTTGTCCCCTTCATCGACGACGATGCCGAGGTAGTCCTTCAACCAGTCCAGCTTGGCGCTGTGTCCGTCGACTCCGTTGCATATCTGCTTGAGCCGCGTGATGAGCGCGAGAATGCCCGGGATCGTCACGGTGGTTCCATCCCGGAGCCGCGCCACGCCTTCCTCCTCCGCCTGCTCATAGGCCTGACGCTGCCGATCCGTGAGGTCCAGGTACTCAATGGCGCTGCGGATCGGCGGGAGGTCCTCCAGCACATCCTCCTTGCGGCGACGGATCATGACGCGCCGGGCTTGCCCCCTGATCTCGTTCGTGGACGCGCCTTTCGCGGGCAGAAGGCTCGGCCCCAGCGTCCGCAGGATGGTTGCGAGGTCCTCCACGTCGTTCTCCAGGGGCGTGCCGCTGAGGCCCCAGCGCGCCGTGCTTTCAAGCGAGCGCACGGCCCGCGACTGCTGCGTCCCCGGGTTCTTGACGTTCTGGATCTCGTCCAGCACGAGCGCGTCGTACGTCGCCTCCTGCGCGAGGTCGACGTCGATGCGGAGCGAGGCGTAGGTGATCATGCCGACATGGGCGCGATAGTTGTGGAGCGCCCGCCACTGGTGCCTGCGCTCATACGGCGCACCGGCGATGGTGATCGCCTCCAGCTCCGGCGCCCACTCGCGGAAGTGGCGCGCCCAGCTCGACTGCACGCTCTTGGGACAGACGACCAGCGCGCGCATCGCCCCGTTGCGGAACTTGTGGCGGAGCGCGACGATTGCCTGCACCGTCTTGCCCAAGCCCATGTCGTCGGCGAGCAGCGCGGCGTCGTGCTCCAGCAGCCACTCCACCCCCTTCCCCTGGAATTCGTAGAGGGGATGCGGGAACGCGAACGGCGAGTCCGTCGTATCGGGAGCGGGCGGGAGCAGGATGGGCAGCAGCGCGAGGAATGGCGAGGGCGGAGCAATCCGGGGCCGGCGGATGCCGCCTCTCTCCGTTCGCGGCCTGGATGCCTGCCCCATCTTCCTGTCGCGGTGGAAGAACACGCCATCAATGCGCGGGGCTATCGGCGGAAGGTGGTTTTCGGAAATGGAGAACGCATCCGGCGGCGTGAAGGGGAGCGCCAGCCCGCCCGCGTCAACCTCGGGCGCGATGATCGGCGGGAAGCGGTCCGGGGAGACGACGAACGCATCCGCTGGCGCGTACGGCAGATCGGCGCCCGCCCGCACGGCGGGGGCGGTGACTGCATCGAGCCGGTCTTCGGATGCGCCCGCGCCCCCGGACGGCGCAAAGGGAACGTCCGCCCGCGACGGGACGCCGGGCGGGAGGACGGGGCGGAGGCTATCCACGGAGACGCGGAATTCATCCGGCGACGCGACGGGCAGCGCGACGCCGCTGACCCGAATGTCCGGCAGTGCGACGGGCGCGAGGTACTCGGAAGAGACGATGCCGCCCGGCAGCCGCGCAACCTGGTTGCGGGAAATCGAGAAGCGGCGGGGCGTTTCACAGGGAACGCTCTCAACCGCGACGGTACCCGCAATCGACGGCTCGCGCGCGAGCCGTCGGAGCCAACGCCCCCGACGCATCCTTGCGCGGCTAGCGGTAGCGTTCATCCTGCCCCGCGAGCGTGTCGAGGGCGCTCTTCATCCGCGTGAAGACATCCAGGGGATTCACCCCCCACACCACGCGAAGCACCTCCGTCGGTATCTCTCCTTTCGTGCTGACCACGACATCATCGCCCTCGATCGTCAGGTGCTCGACCTTGAACCGATCCTCACCGACGGGGAGATCGCCCTCCGGGTCGTAGAACGCCAGCGGGGCGTCCCACGGAATATCGAGCGCTTCGTAGCGGTTGACGACCGCGAAGTCGAACGGGGTGCCCAGCGCTTCAAGGAGCGGCGGGCCGATCACGTTCTCCATCAGGTAGGCCTCGCGCGTGTTCCCGTAGAGCAGCTTCTGCAACTGCGAGAGGCGCACCGGCATGCTGGCGCGGAACTCCCGAGGGTAGCCGCGCTCGTTCGTCACCATGGCCGCCCCGATCAGGCCGTCGTCAGGCAGAGGGTAGAAGCCCGCGAAGGCCAGCATCGCGCCGCCGCCATCGTGCTCCGGCATGGCGGCCACTATACCACCGGCAGCAGCTCGTCCCCGCCCGCCATCCCGCGCGGGAGGATGGGGGCCGCCTGCTCCTCGGCGTGGTAGGAGCTGCGCACCAGCGGACCCGATTCGACGTGCGCGAACCCCATCGCCCGCGCCGCCTCGCCCAGCTCCGCGAACTCGTCGGGGTGGTAGTAGCGCGCGACGGGCAGGTGCGACGGCGTGGGGCGCAGGTACTGGCCCAGCGTGAGCACGTCCACGCCCTGGGCGCGCAGGTCGGCGAAGACGGCCAGCAGCTCGTCCGGCGTCTCGCCGAGGCCCGCCATGAGGCCGCTCTTGACCAGCCGCGCGGGGGCCGCTTCCTTCGCCCGCCGCAGCAGTTCGAGCGAGCGTTCGTAGCGCGCCTTCGGGCGCACGCGCGCGTAGAGGCGGGGCACGGTTTCGGTGTTGTGGTTGAGGATTTCGGGGGCGGCGGCGAGCACGGCGGCCAGCGCCTCGCGGTCGCCGAGGAAGTCGGGGATGAGCACCTCGACCGTGGTGCCGGGCGAGAGGCGGCGGATCCAGCGCACGGTGTCGGCGAAGAGGGAGGCGCCGCCGTCGGGGACGTCGTCGCGGTTGACGCTGGTGACGACGGCGTGGCGCAGGCCCATGCGGCGCACGGCGAGGGCCACGCGCCTCGGCTCGCCGAGGTCGAGCGCGCCCGGGCGTCCGCTGGTGACGGCGCAGAAGCCGCAGGCGCGCGTGCAGGTGTCGCCGAGGATCATGAAGGTGGCGGTGCCGCGGCTCCAGCAGTCGCCGATGTTGGGGCAGCGGGCCTCCTCGCAGACGGTGTGCAGGCCCTGTTCGCGCATGAGGCCGCGCAGGCGCTCGTGTCCTTCCCCGGCGGGGAAGCGCACGCGCAGCCAGTCGGGCTTGCGGTCGGGGGCGGCGGGAGCGGTCATGCCCCCAGCGTAGCGGGTTCGGGCGCGGGGGCGTAGCGTGCGCGGCCCAGGATGACGCCCGCCGCCAGTCTCGACCGGCTCTTCTCGCCGCGCGCCGTGGCCGTGGTGGGGGCCTCGACGAACGTGGATTCGGCGGGCCACGACTACGTGCGCGCCCTGCGCGAGTTCGGCTTCACGGGAGCGGTGCATCCCGTCAATCCGCGCGCGGACGAGGTGGCGGGCTACCGCGCCAGCCCCGACCTGCGGGCCATCGGCGAACCCGTGGACCTCGTCATCTGCTGCATTCCGGCGGAGGGCGTCCCCGAGGTGGTGGACGCCTGCAGGGCCATCGGCGCGCCCTTCCTGCACCTGTTCACGGGGCGGCTGAGCGAGACGGGGGATGCGGACGCGGCGGCGCTGGAGGCGGAGATCGCACGGCGGGCGCGGGCCAACGGCGTGCGTTTGCTCGGCCCCAACGGCCTCGGCGTCTACCACCCCGCCGCGCGCGTGGCCTTCCGCCCCGACCTGCCGCGCGCGGCGGGGGGCGTGGCCCTGCTCAGCCAGAGCGGCAACAACGCCGTGGAGGCGGTGCTGCGCGGGGCGGCGCGCGGCCTGCGCTTCGGCAAGGCGGCCAGCTACGGCAACGGCCTCGACCTCACGCCCGCCGAGCTGCTCGCCCACCTCGCCGCCGACCCCGCCACGGAGGCCATCGGGGCCTACGTGGAGGGCGTGGCGGACGGGCGCGCCTTCTTCGAAAGCCTGCGGTCCGCGGCGACGCGCAAGCCCGTGGTCGTGTACAAGGCGGGGCGCTCGGCGGCGGGGGCGCGGGCGGCGGCCAGCCACACCGCCGCCCTCGCGGGCGAGGCCGCCGTCTGGTCGGGAATGCTGCGGCAGGCGGGGGCCATCGAGGCGCGCACGCAGGAGCAGCTGCTGGACCTGCTCGTGGCCGCCTCCCTGCCGGGGCGGCCCCGCGGACGGCGCGCCGCCGTGGCGGGCGGTGGCGGGGGCCGCGGCGTGCAGTCCGCCGACGCCTGCGCGGAAGCGGGGCTGACGCTGCCGCCGCTGCCCGCGTCCGTGCGCGCGCGCGTGGCCGAACGCGCCCCCGCGCTGGCGGACTGGGTGGGCAACCCCGTGGACCAGTCCATCCTCGCGGGCAGCGGCCTCTCCGCCAACGGCCTGCTCGCGCACATGGCAGCGTCGGGGGCCTACGACCTGGCCATCGCCAACGTGGGCGAGGAGTGGTTCCTCGGTCGCCCGAACGCGGAGGCGCGGCTGCGCCACGCCTGCGCGCGCCTGCGCGAGGCGGCGGCGGCCGCGCCCGTGCCCGTGGCCGTGGTGCTGGGCGCGACGGAAGCGCCGGAGGCGTGGCAGCGCGCGCTCATCGACTCCGTGCGCGAGGAATTCGTCGAGGCCGGGCTGGCCGTCTTCCCCACGGTCGAGCGCGCGGCGTTCGCGCTAGGGAAACTCGCGCCGTGAGCGACGCGCCCGCCGCCCCGCGCACGGACCTCGACGAGGAGGCGCTGCTGGCGCTGGTGCCGCCCTGGCGCGTGGTGCTGCACAACGACGACCACAACACGATGGAGCACGTGGTCGAGTCGCTCGTGCGCTGCGTGCCCTCGCTCACGGTGGAGGAAGCGGCGGCGATCATGCTGGAGGCGCACACGGAGGGCCGCGCGACGGTGGTCGAATGTCCGAAGGAAGCCGCCGAGCACTACCGCGACGCGCTCGAATCGCGCGGCCTCACGGCCACCATCGAGCGGGCGTGACGAACTAGGCGCGGGGGGCGGCGGGCTCGTCGTCCTCCGGCGGCGGTTCGTCGTCGGGCGGGGGAGGCGGGCCGGGATCGCCGAGGTTGCGAAGGTCGCGCAGGTCGCCGAGGTTGCGCAGGTCGGGCGGGCCTTCCTCGCCGAACTCGCGGATGATGCGGCGCGCCACCTCGTCCAGCTGCTCCGGGCCCATGCCCATGCGCTCCATGGTCTGGCGCAGCAGCCGCTGCACCTCGGTGAGGTCGCCGCGGATGAGCGCCTCGGCCAGCTCCAGCTGCGTTTCGATGGCGACGAACTGCTCGCGCCGGTCGCTCTCGCTGTCGTTGGAGAGGATGGTGGCCAGCAGGCGCGTGAAGAGCGTGCAGGTGCGGGCGATGCGGATGCGGTCGTCGTGGTGGGGCGGGAACTCGCCCGTGACCGCCACCTCGAGGCCGGTGCGCTTGTCCGTGGCCACGTACTGTTCGGGCATGGCACCCAGCATAGGGGAAACGCGGGCGGCGCGCTCAGTCGCGTTCGCGCGCGGGACGCCAGCCCACGCCCTCCGCCAGGATGGCCGTCACCAGCTGGTTGAGCGAAACGTCCTGCGCCTTCGCCTCGCGCGCCAGCCGCTCGTGCAGCCCCGCCGGCACGCGCACCCGGAACCGGCCGTCGTACTCCGGAAAGTGCTCCCTCGGCGGCGGAATCTCCCAGCCGTCCTCGATCATGCCTTCCAGCCAGAGTTCCGCCGCCTCGCGGATCATGGCCACCGCCTCTTCGGGCGTGTCGCCATGACTCATGCACCCCCTGAACTCATCGACGTAGGCCATCCACACGGGATCGCCTTCGGAGTCGTCGTGGTACAGGCAGACCGTGTAGGGCCGCTTCAGGTACTCCGCGACCTTCGCCGCGACTTCGGGATCCATGGGCGCGTCGAGGGGACGCGCCTGCTCGCGCGCCGTGCGTTCAGCCGTCGTCATGGCGCATCACCTCGTCGATCGCCTTCAGCGCATCCCGCACGTAGACCGGAAGCACCGGTCGATGGTACGGGATGACGATGTGCCCGCGCAGGGCCGGATGGCGGTAGCGCCAATGGCTTCCCCTCACGCGCACCAGCGTGAAGCCCGCCGATTCCAGCGCCGTCCGCAGCTCCTCGGGCGAGACGTCCGTCTGCGAGCGGCGGAGCCGTTCGATACGCCGCTCGCGTCTCACCCCCGCGATGTTACCGCAACAGGCGGATCAGTCGCGTTCGCGCGCGGGACGCCAGCCCACGCCCTCCGCCAGGATGGCCGTCACCAGCTGGTTGAGCGGAACGTCCTGCGCCTTCGCCTCGCGCGCCAGCATCTCGTGCAGCCCCGCGGGCACGCGCACCCGGAACCGGCCGTCGTATTCCGGAAAGTGCTCCTTCGGCGACGGGATCGGGTCGCCGTACTCGATGCAGACGGCGAGCCAGCCCTCCATCGCCTCGCGGATCATGGCCGTCGCCTCTTCGGGCGTGTCGCCATGGCTCATGCAGCCGTCGAGCTCGTCGACGTAAGCCATCCACACGGGATCGCCCTCGGAATCGTCGTAGTACAGGCAGACGGTGTAGGGCCGCTTCACGTACTCCGCGACCTTCGCGGCGATCCTGGGGTCGTCCATCAGGTTAGGGGCGGGCGGCGCTTCGGGCGTCCGTTCAGCGGTCGTCATCGCGCATCACCTCGTCGATGGCCTTCAGCGTCTGCCGGACGTAGGTCCGGAGGACGGGACGGTGGTAAGGGATCGTCAGCTTCCCGGGCCGCGCGGGATGGCGATAGTGCCAGTGGCTCCCCTGCACGTTGACCAGCGCGAAGCCCGCCGATTCCAGCGCCGTCCGCAGCTCCTCCGGCGAGACGTCCGTCTGCGAGCGGCGGAGCCGTTCGATGCGCCGCTCGCGTCTCACTCCCGCGATGATACCGCGTCCCGCGCGTCCGCGCCGTGCCAACCCCTCGCCGCTTGACAATTGCGGGGGGGGGGGGGCATACTACCGCCAACTGTCCCCGACGAGGAGCACCCCATGAAGAACTTCCGGAACTGGATCATCGCGGCCCTGCTGGCTGCGCGCGAACCTGCTTCGCGCGGAAACCGCCTATGCCAGCGCCGTCACGGCCGAGGCGAACGCCTACGCGGCCTTCGCGCGCGCGGATGCCGCCTACCAGGCGGCGTTCGCCACGGCGAATGCGGTCTTCCGGCAGACGATCGAGGCCGCCTACGAGCGCTACCTCGCCGCCGTCAACGAGGGGGCCGACAACCGGGAAGCCTATGGGCGCTACCAAGAGACGTTCAATACGGCGACGGCGGCGCAGGATGCCGCCATCGCCTCCGAGCTGGCCGCAAGGCGGGCCGCGGAAGAGGCCTGGGATGCCGCCAGCCAGGCCCTGCGCGCGGCGACCGCGGCGCTGCAGCAGGCACAGGGTGCCCTGTCGGACTTCCTCCCGCCAGCGGACGAGTAGCGGGCGATGAGCGCGCCGGGGGCGTGGCAGAGCGCCACGCCCCCGGTACGCGCCCATGGCTCAGCCGCCGTTCAGCAGCCGCCACGCATCCGCGACGTTCCGCCGCGTCTCGTATGCTGGGCCGCGCATGGCCGGGCCGGTCCGCTGGTTCCACGAATCGCAGCGCCTGCGCATCGCCTGTTGGGCGTGGGGCGACGAGGCCGCGCCGCCGCTCCTGCTGCTCCACGGCGGGCGCGACCACGCCCGCAGCTGGGACCGCATCGCCAGCGCCTTCGCCGCCGACCACTACGTCGTCGCCCCCGACCTGCGCGGCCACGGCGACTCCGCGTGGTCGCCCGGCGGCGACTACCCCGTCTCCGGCAACGTCATCGACCTGATCGCGCTCACGGAGCGGCTGCGCGGCCCCGCGCGCGTCATCTGCCACTCCTTCGGCGGGCAGATCGTCTTCCTCGCAGCGGGGGCCTGGCCCGAACGCTTCGCCTCCATCGTGGCCGTGGAGGCGCGCGTGCCCGCGCCGGAGGAGACGCCCCCGCCGCTGACGCCCGCGCGTTTCCGCGAACATGCCGAGGACCGCCGCGCGCTGGAACGGCGCAGGCCGCGCGTCTACCCCGACGTCGGGAGCGCCGCGCGCCGCATGCGGGAGACGAACCCGCGCCTCACGCCGGAGCAGGCGCGCCACCTGGCCGCGCACGGGCTGCGCGAGACGGACGGCGGCTACGTGTGGAAATTCGACAATTGGGCGCGGCACGGGGCGCGGCGCGACGACTTCACGCACGCCGAGATGCGCGCCTTCCTCGCCGCCGTCGCCTGCCCCGTGCTGCTGGTGGTGGGCGGCGAGGCCGGGGCCAAACGCGGCATGACGCGGCTGGCCGACGAATTCCCGCAAGCGCGCGCGGTGACGGTGGAGGGCGCGGGCCACTGGGTCCAGCACGACGCGCCCGACCGGCTCGTCGCCCTCGCCCGCGCGCACTTCGCCGAATGAGGACGGATACGGGACAACCCACGGGACAACTTGTGGACAAGATACGGGACATCCAGCAGACAAGACACTGGACAAGTTCGCGAGAATCATTCCCAAGAATCCTGCTAGTATAAGACAGGGAATGAATCCCGCTTCGGACAGGGAGCGGACAACACGCGGGACAACTCCGCGGACAACGGGAGCGCCATGCCGACCTGGGACGTGACCTTCGACCGGCGCATCGCCCTCGACGACCCCGCCCTGTTCCGCGCCCTCGCGGAGGCCATGGCGGTGGCCAGGTTCATCCGCGGCGTGCCCCTGCCGCCGGTGGTGCGGGAGCGGCTCGACCGCCTCAACATCATGCGCGCCGTGCGCGGGACGACCGGCATCGAGGGCACGGAACTGGACGAGGATGAGGTCGGGCGCATCCTCGAGGCACCCCCCGATACGCCCGTCCTGCCCCCCTCCCGCGCCCGCGACGAGCAGGAGGCGCGCAACGCCGCGGCGGTGATGGACTTCGTCGCGGGCGCCATCGGCGCGGACCCCGCCCGTCCGCTCACGGAGGAGCTCGTTTGCGAATTCCACCGGCTCACGACCGCGGGCATCGACTACCCCCACAACGAGCCCGGCGTCTACCGCTCGCACGCCGTGCGCGTCGGGGACTACGTCCCGCCCCGCGCCGCCGCCGACGTGCGACGGCTCATGGCCGAATTTGTCGACTGGCTGAACACGCCGCCCGCCACGGGCTGGCATCCCGTCGTGCGCGCCGTGGCCGCCCACTTCTACTTCGTCAGCATCCACCCCTTCGGCGACGGCAACGGGCGCACGGCGCGCGCGGTTGAAAGCTACCTGCTCTACCAGACCGGCGCGAACGTGCTCGGCTTCCATTCGCTCGCCAACTTCTACTACCGCAACCGCCCCGAATACATCCAGCACCTCAGGCGCTGCCAGACGGATGACGGGAAGGACCTCACGCCCTTCGTCCGTTTCGCCATCGAGGGGCTGGTGGAGGAGCTGGAGACGGTGCGTGCGGAAGTGATCGCCGCCATCACGGCCATCGCCTTCCGCGAGCACGCCCGCTCGACCATCCAGTCCGGCAGTGGCATGAGCATGGCCGTGCGCGGGCGGCTGGCGGCGTTCATGGACGGCCTCAACGAGCCGGTCGGCGAGGCCGGGCTGCTGGCGCGGCGCGGCCCGCTGGCCTACGTGTGGGCGGGCGTCTCCCGCAAGACGCTGACGCGCGACCTCGCCCGCCTCGAGGCGTTGGGCCTGATCGTGCGCGAGGACGGCGTCGTGCGCCCCCGCCACGAGGCCATGTCGCAGTAGCGGCCCTGACGCCCTCAGCCGTCCAGCTGGGCGATGCGGCGCGCGTGGCGGCCCCCGTCGAAGGGCGCGTCCAGCCACGCGGCCACGATCTCGCGCGCCATATCGACGGGAACCAGCCGCTGGCCGATGGCGATGGCGTTGGCGTCGTTGTGGCGGCGCGCCAGTTCCGCCGTCTCGCGGTTCCAGCAGAGGGCGCAGCGCACGCCGCGCACGCGGTTGGCGGCCATGGCCTCGCCGTTGCCGGAGCCGCCCAGCACGATGGCGCGCTCGCAATCGCCCGCGGCCACGGCCTCGGCGGCGGGCCGCACGAAGCGCGGGTAGTCGGCGGGCTCCTCCGAGTGCGCGCCGAAATCGACGGGCTCGTGCCCGCGCTCGCGCAGGAACGCCTTGAGCGCTTCCTTGTGGCGGTAGCCAGCGTGGTCGGAGGCGATGGCGATGCGCATCGTGGCGGGCAGTCTGGCGGCGCGCGCCGCTACGCGCGACGGGCGTAAAGCATAAAGACGGACCCCGGTCGCCCGGGGCCCGCCTGGTCTCGTGCATGGCCCGCTAACGCGGGCCCCGCAGCTGCACGATGAGGACTCCATGCAGGAGGTGAGTCTTGACATGGAACACGTGCGACCTCCCTTGCGGTGTTCTCGGGGCCACCTTACACCCATGCGCCAGCGCCCACAAGCCCCCGCTCCCGTATTCTTTCCCCATGCGCACCGTGCAGAAGTACGGCGGCACCTCCGTGGCCGACGCCGAACGCATCCGCCACGTGGCCGGGCGCGTGGCGCGGCGCGCGGGCGGGGGCGACGAGGTGGTCGTGGTCGTCTCCGCCATGGGCAACCGCACGGACGAGCTCATCGACCTCGCCCTCTCCGTGGCGCCCGACCCCGACGCGCGCGAGCTGGACCAGCTGCTGGCCACGGGCGAGCACATGTCGGCGGCGCTGCTGGCCATGGCCCTCAAGGCGATGGGGCGCGAGGCCGTGGGCCTCACCGGATCGCAGGCGGGCATCCACGCGCGCGCCCGCCACGGCGCGGGCCGCATCGAGCGCATCGAGGCCGAGCGCGTCGAGGCCGAGCTGGCGGCGGGCCGCATCCCCATCGTGGCCGGCTTCCAGGGCGTCACCGAGGCCAGCGACTTCGTCACCCTCGGGCGCGGTGCCAGCGACCTCACCGCCGTGGCCCTCGGCGTGGCCCTCGGGGCCGACCGCTGCGAGACCTACAAGGACGTGGAGGGCGTCCACACCGCCGACCCGCGCGCCGTGCCCGCCGCCCGCCGTCTGGCCGACCTGCACTACGACGAGATGCTGGAGATGGCCACGCAGGGGTCGCGCGTGATGCACAACCGCGCCGTCGAGCTGGCCGCCCACCACGGCCTGCCCATCCTCGTCGCCTCGAGCATGGTCGAGGCGCCCGGCACCCTCATCCACGGAGGCCCCCGCATGGAAGAACGCAACCGCGTGCGCGGCGTGGTGGACGACCACGACATCGCCAAGGTGACGCTGCGCGCCGTGCCCGACGAACAGGGCATCGCCGCCCGCATCTTCGAGCCGCTGGCGGAGGCGGGCGTGAGCGTGGACACCATCGTGCAGAACGCCAGCGCGCGCGAACGCACGGACCTCACCTTCACGCTGGCGCGCGCCGACCTGCGCCGCGCGGAGGCGCTCATGGAGCGCATCAGCGCCAGCGTGGGGGCCTCCGGCTACGTGGCCGACACGGACCTGGGCAAGGTGAGCATCGTGGGCGCGGGCATCCAGTCCGCCCCGGGCTACGCCGCGCGCATGTTCCGCGCCCTCGCCGACGCGGGCGTGAACATCGAGCTCATCACCACCAGCGAGATCCGCATCACCTGCATCGTGCGCGACGACCGCGTGGGCGACGCCATGAACGCCCTGCACGCCGCCTTCGGCCTCGACGCGCCCCCGGCCTGAGCGCGCCACGCCCCACCGGGGCGCTGGCTAAACTGCCCATCCGTTGGAGGAACGCCATGAGGGACATTCGGAACTGGATCATCGCCGCCCTGCTCGCGGCCCTGCCGCTGGCCGTGCTCGGCGGCGTGCTGGCCCAGCAGCAGCGCGTGACCACCACCGTCGACGGGCGCGTCTGGCAGAGCGTGGCCAATTCGGACCGGTTCTACGTCAGCATCCGCGCGGACGGCGGCTCCTGGGCGGATGCGGGCGCCATCCCCGTTTCCCTCGACGGTCTCTCCGGGTCCGGCTCCCACCGCTACGGCGATTTCTCCGCGACGCTCGCCCTGCCCGCGCCGTCCGCCCCCGCGCCCGCGGCCACACCCGATGCCAGCGCCACGGCGGAACCGTCCGCCAGCGCCGCGCCCGACGCGGCCCCGCGCGACGCGGAAAGCGCGCTCGCCAACGCCCGGGCGGCCTACCGCGCGGCGTGGGACAGGGCGTACGCCGTCTACGACCGGACGTGGCGGGCGGCAATCGCGGCCCATCGCGCTCGCGCGGCCGAACTGTGGGACGACCGCGACGCCGTCGCCGCCTCCTACGCCGAGTACCAGCGTGAGGAGATGGCCGCCGCCGCCGCCCTGACCGCCGCCGTCGCCCCCGCGGGGGAGGCGCTGAACGCCGCGATGGCCGCGCGGTCCGCCGCCGATGCCGCGCAGTCGGACGAGTAGGCGCACCGGCGGCGGCCCGTGGCCGGGCGCGCCCCGCCCCGCCGTTTCCGCGCCCGACGCCCCCCACTCCCCCACAACGGCAAACCCGCTACTATCTGGGGGAGACGACGCGGGTTCCGCCCTCATAGCTCAGTTGGCAGAGCGCGTTCTTGGTAAGAACGAGGTCTCCAGTTCAAATCTGGATGAGGGCTCCAGGGCCTCTGGCCGATCCACCACCGCCCGCGCGGAGGCTGACCATGGCGAAGGAGCGATTCGAGCGGACGAAGCCGCACGTGAACGTGGGCACGATCGGGCACGTGGATCACGGCAAGACGACGTTGACGGCGGCCATCACGAAGGTGCTGGGGCTTCGGGAGCAGGCGGAGTACCGGGAGTTCGACTCCATCGACAACGCGCCCGAGGAGCGGGCGCGGGGCATCACCATCGCCATCGCGCACGTGGAGTACGAGACGGGCGAGCGGCACTACGCGCACGTGGACTGTCCGGGGCACGCGGACTACATCAAGAACATGATCACGGGGGCGGCGCAGATGGACGGCGCGATTCTGGTGGTGGCGGCGCCGGACGGTCCCATGCCGCAGACGCGGGAGCACATTCTGCTGGCGCGGCAGGTGGAGGTGCCGGCCATCGTCGTCTACCTGAACAAGGTGGACATGATGGAGGACGAGGAGCTGCTGGAGCTGGTGGAGCTGGAGCTGCGCGAGCTGCTCACGAGCTACGAGTTCCCCGGGGACGACATCCCCATCGTGCGTGGGTCGGCGCTGGCGGCGCTGGAGTCGGAGTCGGAGGACGCGGAGGCGGATGAGTACGGCTCGATCCGGGAGTTGATGGACGCGGTGGACGCCTACATCCCGCAACCGCAGCGTGCGCTGGAGCGTCCCTTCCTGATGCCGATCGAGGACGTGTTCGGGATCAAGGGGCGCGGCACGGTGGTGACGGGGCGCATCGAGCGCGGGCGCATCCAGGTGGGGCAGGAGGTGGAGATCGTGGGGCTGGAGGAGACGCGCAAGACGGTGGTGACGGGGGTGGAGATGTTCAAGAAGCTGTTGGACGAGGGGGAGGCGGGGGACAACGTGGGCTGCCTGCTGCGCGGCATGGAGCGGGACGACGTGCAGCGCGGGCAGGTGCTGGCCCTGCCGGGGTCGATCAGCCCGCACACGACGTTCGAGGCGCAGGTGTACGTGCTGAGCAAGGAGGAGGGGGGCCGTCACACGCCCTTCTTCCAGGGGTATCGCCCGCAGTTCTACGTTCGGACCACGGACGTGACGGGGGCGATCGAGCTGGAGGAGGGGACGGAGATGGTGATGCCGGGGGACAACGTGCAGATGAAGGTGGCGCTGATTCAGCCGGTGGCGGTGGAGGAGGGGTTGCGCTTCGCCATCCGCGAGGGCGGGCGCACGGTGGGCGCGGGCGTCGTCACGAAGGTCATCGGGTAGGAGGACGCGATGCCGAAGGCGAAGGGCGACCGGCTGGTGATCACGCTCGGCTGCACGGAGTGCCGCGAGCGCTCCTACACCAGCCAGAAGAACCGCCGCAACGATCCGGAGCGGCTGGAGCTGCGCAAGTACTGCCGCCGCTGCCGCTCCCACCAGATGCATCGGGAGACGAGGTAGGCCATGGCGCGCCAGCGGCGGCGGGGACGCCGCGGGGGCCGCGAACGCCGCCAGGACGGCGCGCCCGCGCCCCCGTCGCTGCCGCGCGCCCCCGCCGAGAGCGGCACCGTGGCCGCGACCGCGGTGGCCGCGCCCCGCGCCCCGCGCGAACGCCGCGGCTGGCGGCCCTTCGGCTTCCTGCGCCGCCTGCAGCCCCGCGCCGTCGCCGACGTCGTCTCCGAGCTGCGCAAGGTCACCTGGCCCACCTTCGCGGAGACGCGCTACCTCACCGTGGTGGTGGCCATCGTGGCCGTGGCCGTGGGCATCGTGCTCGGCCTCTTCGACCTGCTGTTCGGCTGGATCATCGAACGGCTCTTCTTCTAGGGAAGGGAGAACCCCGTGGAACTCGAGGAACGCGCCGCCCACGAGTCGCTGCCCGAGGCGGGCCCGGGCGAGGTGGGCGTGGCCCCGCCCCGCCGCCGCACGCGCCGCGAGGAGCACGAGGAGCAGGACCAGATCAGCGACGAGGAGATCGGCGCGGAAGGCCGCTCCTGGTACTTCCTCAACACCTACAGCGGCCACGAGTACAAGGTGCGCCACGCCATCGCCGCCACCGTCGAGCGCATGGACGCCAGCGACCGCGTCTTCCACGTGATCGTGCCCACCGAGGACGAGATCGAAATCCGCGAGGGCCAGCGCCGCACCGTCAAGCGCAAGCTCTACCCGGGCTACGTGCTCATCCAGACCATCTCCCTGAAGGAGGGGGACCCCGAATCGGACGACCTCTGGCACCTCATCCGCAACACCAGCGGCGTCACCGGCTTCGTCAGCGCCGCCCCCGACATGGGCGACACGCCGCGCCCCGTGCCCCTCACGCAGAGCGAGGTGAACAACATCCTGCGCGCCATGCGCATGGAGCAGCCGCGCGTGCGCGTCGGCTTCCAGGTGGGCGAAAGCGTGCGCATCTCCTCCGGCCCCTTCGAGGACCTCGTGGGCTCCGTGGACGAGATCAACACGGAGAAGGGCAAGGTGCGCGTGCTCGTGAGCATGCTGGGGCGCGAAACCCCCGTGGAGCTCGACTTCCTGCAGGTGGAGAAGCTGTAGCGGACGGAACGGGGCCATGACCGCCCGCCGCTTCCCGCTCGCGGCGCCCCTGATCGCGCTCGTCGCGCTGGCCTGCGGCGGCGGCGCGGATGAGATCGATCCCGCCGCCGTCGATGCGGCCTACGCGCGCGACGCCTGTCTCGCCTACCTCGCCTGGGAAGACCTGCTGCGCGGAAATCTCGAAGCCGTCGAAACGCCGTGGAGCGAACACGCCGGGGAATACGAGGCCGCGGTCGTCGAGTCCGCCGCGGCATGGCTCGATGGCTTGCGCGCGGCCACGCCGCCGGACGACATGGCGGAGCACCACGCCGATCGCGTCGCGCGCCTGGCGGACTGGCTCGCGGCCTGGCGCGAAGGTCGCCCGCCTCCCGATACGACGGACCAGCCCGAACCGCCACGGGAACCGCTTGACCGCCTCGGCGAGGTCTTCCTCGAAGTCCCCGATTGCGAGGGCCTGCCTCCCCCCGCCTGGCTGCTTGGCGATTTCCAGCGCGGGATCGCGCTCGGAGTGGCGCAGACGGGGGAGGAGGGCGAGTGAAGAGGCGGGGGCGCGCTTTCCCCAAGGTGAACCCCCGCAGCGCCCACGCGGCCCGCGCCTGCTACGCTGGAGCCATGCGAGCCGTGTTTCCCCGCCGCTTCCTCATCGCGCTGACGCCCCTGATCGCGCTCGTGGCGCTGGCCTGCGGCGGGGGCGGCGACTCCGCCGACGAGACCTACCTGCGCGACCTCTGCGACGCCAACCGCGCCCTCGAGGGGGCCGTGCTGGGCGGGATCATCGGGAACGCGCTGGAGGGCGGCGATTCCCCCGCCGAGGACCCGGCGGACATGCTCGCCGCCTTCATCGACCCCATGCGCGACTGGGTCGAGGCCCTGCGCGCGGTCACGCCGCCCGACGACATGGCCGACTTCCACGCCGCCGCGCTGCACGCCGTGGACGGACTGCTCGCGCTCTTCGCCGAAGCCGACGGGGAGGCGGACGGCGACGACGCCGAAAGCGAGGGCATGGACGCCCTGCTCGGCCTGTTCGCGGGCTTCGGCGCGCTGACCGCCATCCCCGACCCGCCGCAAGAGGCGCTGGACCGCCTCTCCGAGGCCGCCGGCGAGGTGTCCGAATGCAACCGCGGCCTGCTGGCGGGTCAGCTGCTCGACCAGTTCCTCGGCGGCTTCGCGGACGGCTTCGCCATCACGGACGGCGACGGGGAGAGCGGCACGGCGGAAGAAGGCGCGACCGGCTAGCTGCAGGTTCCGCCGCCCCCGCAGGCCTCGTCGGGGATGCCCCCCTCGGGCACGCGCTCCACGCAGAGCAGGGAGAGGATGCAGGCCTCGTCCGTCACCTGCTCGTACTGTCGCCACAGCTCGTCCGCGCTTTCGCCCCCGAAGGAGATGAGCGCGCGGTCGATGTCGGTGATGTCCTGGAAGGCGAGCGAATCGACGCGCACGCCGTTGAGGATGTAGGAAAGGCGCTCCGTCGCGGAGGCGCACAGGGGCTCGCCGTCCGGCGGCGTCAGGCATTCGCCCTCCAGCGTGAAGCCGAGCGAGGCGAGGAACTCGCGCCAGGTCGTGCCCTCGCGGTGGACGTGCACCACGTTCGCGTAGGGGCGGTGAAGATGGACGTTCTCGCTGTGGCCGCCCTCCGCGCCGGAGTAGAAGCGGTCGTCGTCGAAGTCGTAGCGCTGGCCGCGGATGAAGAGGGCGAAGTCGGCGTGCCAGTGCACCTCCTGCCGCAGCTCGCAGCCGGGCGTCCCCGGCTCGCAGACGACCGTGACGGGCGCGTCCCCGCCGTCGCGCATGACGGCGATGACGGCCAGCGCGACCACGGCGGCGGCGAGGACCGCCAAGGCCGGGGCCCAGAGGCGCGGGCCGGGCGCGCCCCATCGCGACGGGGCGGGATCAGCCGCCGTCATCGCCAAGGGCGGCGTCGATGAGCGCGCGCCAGCCGTCCTCCGTGCCCGGCCGGGACTGCAGGGGCGCGCCGTCGAGCACGAAGGAGGGGGTGCCCTGGAAGCCGCTCTCCCGGGCCGCCGCCTGATCGGCCTCGACCGCGCCCAGCGTGTCCGGGTCGGCCAGGCAGGCGGCGAAGGCCCCTTCGTCCAGCCCCAGCTCGCCCGCCAGCGCGGTCAGCGCCGGTTCGCCGAAGGCCCCGCCGTCGCGGCGGAAGTCCGCGCCCGCCTGAATGGCGAAGAGGCGGTTGGCGTACTCCCAGAAGCGGTCTTGCGCGCCCGCGCAGACGGCCCCGCGCGTGGCGGTCGTGGATTCCGCGCCCACCACGGGCAGGTGGCGGAACTCGATGCGCAGGAGGCCGGGCCGCACGTACGCCTCGACGAGGAAAGGCTCGATCTCGACCGCGTGGCGCAGGCAGTGGGGGCACTGGAAGTCCGCGTACTGGATGAGCGTGACGGGGGCGTCCGCCGCGCCCAGCGCGTTCCCGTCCTGCGGGATGCCCGCGAGGTCGGCGCGCGCGGCGTCGAGCGCGGCCACGTTGGCGCGGGCGGCTTCGCGACGGCGGGCCTCATCCGCATCGCTTTCGGCTTCCCCGGCATCGTCCACATCGTCCGCGGGCGGGGCCGTGGCGTCGGGCGTGGCGCCGCTATCCGCTTCGTCCGCGGTCTCTTCGGCGGCATCGTCCGCGTCGTCGCTTGCCGCGTTGCCAGCCGCTTCGGCGTCGGTCATGGCGGATGCGTCGGAGGGGGAGCCGGCATCGTCCGCGTCCACTTCGACGCCGGCCTCGGCGAGGGCGGTGTCGATGAGCGTGCGCCAGGTGTCCTCCGTGCCCGGCGCGCCCTGCAGGGGATTGCCGTTGAGCGTGAAGCTGGGCGTGCCGCGGAAGCCGATGGCGCGCGCCGCCGCATCGTTGCGCGAGACGGTGCTGAGCGTGTCGGGATGGACCAGACAGGCGACGAAAGCGTCCTCGTCCAGCCCCAGGTTCCCGGCCAAATCGGTCAGCGCCGGTTCGTCGAAGGCCCCCTGGTCGGGGCGGAAGCCGTCGCCCGCCTGGATGACGAAGAGGCGGTTGGCGTATTCCCAGAATCGGTCCTGCTCGCCCGCGCAGACGGCCCCGCGCGCGGCGGTCGTCGACTCCGTGCCCACCACCGGGAAGTGGCGCAGCTCGAGGCGCAGCAGGCCGGGCCGCACGTACTCCTCGATGAGGAAGGGCTCGTAGTCGACCGTGTAGCGCAGGCAGCTGGGGCACTGGAAATCCTCGTACTGGACGAGCGTGACGGGGGCGTCCGCCGCGCCCAGCGCGTTCCCGTCCTGGGGGATGCCGGCCAGCTCGGCGCGCGCGGCGTTGAGGGCGGCCTCGTCGGCGTTGCCCCCCGCGCCGTTCCCGCCGTCGCCGTCGCCGCCACGCAGGGCGAGGAAGATGACGACGCCGAAGAGGGCGGCGGCGAGCAGGCCCACGCCGATGAGGTAGGGCCAGCTGAGGAAGTTGGAGCCGCGCCCGCCGCCGCCTCCGCCCGGGCGCGGCGCGCCGGACGAGCGCCCGCGCTGCGTGGAGGCCTGCCTGCGCGCCTGGCGGCTCTGCTGTCGTCGCGCCTGCCGGTTGGACATCGTGCGGGAAGCGGTTCCGGTTTCAGGATTGCGGGGCCGGAACGCGCGCTCCGGCTACCCCGTTAGCCTACACCGGCGGCGGCGTTCGCCATAGCGCGGGGCTTCCCGCCGCTTTACCAGCGGGCGCGGAGGCGCGCGTCGGACTCGAGGCAGAGGCGGCCATCGTCGTCCATGCGCCCGCCCTCGATGGCCAGTTCGGCGGGCGGTTCGCCCTCGCGCGTGACGGCCAGTTCGAGGCAGATGCCCGCCACGCCCGCCTGCTTCTGCAGGTAGAGGTCGTAGGCGCGCCCGTCCGCGCTGGCGGCGCGGGGCACGGCCCAGCGCAGCGCCACCGTGCGCCGCTCGCCCGACTCCACGGGCAGGAAGGCCCCGAACCAGCGCTTGCCGTGCCCGACGCCGCGATCCTCGATGGGCGCGGGCGCGCCGTCGATGGCCACGGACGGCGCGATCAGCCCCTCCGGCCCGAACACGCGCAGGTAGCCCCCGTAGCGCCCGCCCAGCATCATCTGCTGCACCAGCGCCGGATCCTTGCCCTCGCTCCATTCGGGCAGCGTGTTGTGGTAGGCGAGGGTCAGCTCGTGGCGGGCCCCGCCGAAGCGGTCCAGCGCCACCGACCAGCGTCCCTCCGGCCTGATCACGAAGTTGAGCTTGGTGCTGCGCACGCTGGCCTCGTTGAAGTGGAGGTAGTCGCCGCCGTCGGTCGTTTCCAGGCGTCCGTCCCAGCGCACGGCGCGCAGCAGCGTCTGCTCGCGCTCGTCGAGGAAGAGGACCTGCACGTGCCGCTCCTCGCCGAGGCGGCGGACGGTGGCCAGCGCCTCCTCCCAGCGCTCCGGCGGCAGGGCCAGCAGGCGTTCCACGAGCACGGGGCCGACCTCGCCGAGGAAGGACTTGCGGCCCACGATGCGCGTGCCGTCGGTGGAGCGCGCCAGCCGCGAAATCTCGAGGATGGCGTTCCCCGCCGTGAACGCGACCTCCTCCGTGCGCTCGACGGGGGGCTTGGCCCAGTCCTCGACGATGAGACGCGAGACCTCGACGGCGACCGGCCCCGTGAGCGCGAGCATGTCCACCAGCGCGCGGAAGTCGACGGCGAGGACGCCGTGCACGTCCCGCTCGCCGTAGCCGAGTTCCTCGAATTCGAGCGCCTGCCGCGCCCAGGCGGGGAAGTGCGGGTCCCAGTTGGAGAGGGCGAGGTGCCAGGGGTAGCCGCGCAACAGGTGGCGCGCCAGCGGCGGCGGCGGCTCGATGTGGGAACCGTCGCGCTCGTCCCAGTTGGCGCGCCACCAGCCCGCGTCGGTGACGCCCTCGAAGGAGACCGCCCCGTCGCGCAGCACGAGCCGGCCCGAGGCCGTGACCAGCCCGCCGCCGGGCATCAGCTCGCCCTCGTTCAGCAGCAGCAGCAGGTAGCGCCGTTCGCCATCCAGCCCCAGCAGGCCGGGGATGAGCGGGCGCCACCGGTTCAGCGTCTCCACGCGGTCCGCGATCATGGGCAGGTTGTCGTCGATGGCGCGGCGCAGGGCGTCCAGCGGCGGCAGCAGGGGCGCGTCGCCCAGTTCGAGCCGTTGCGCCGTCAGCTCGCCCGTGAGCGCGGCCAGCCGCTCGCTCTCCGGCTTCACGGCGGCGAGCAGAGCGGCCACGGCGGCGGGCAACCGCTCGCCGTCGGGCGGGTCGTCGCGCAGGGGCAGCGCCTTCTCCGCCACGGGCAGCGCCGCCAGCCCCGCCTCCAGCAGCGTCCCGCCCATGTCGAGGAAGGCGTAGGCCGCGCGCAGCTGGTCGCCCGGCGCGCCCGGCGCCAGCGCCCCCAGCCGCAGGACGGGGTTGCGGCGCAGGTGGACGCGCGTGCGCTCCAGCCCGTCCCGCGTGGCCAGCAGCCGTGCGCGCGTGAAGGCGAGGTCGTCCGCCGTCACCGTGCGCCAGCTGGCGTCCTCCAGCCGCTCCTCCAGCGCGCGCAGCTCGTCGCGCGCGTCCAGCAGCCCGGATGCCGCGCTCCAGACGTGCCAGACGGCGAGCAGGGCCAAGCCGAGGACGGCGGCGGGGATCGCGCCCCGGTGCCAGTGGCGGAGCATCCAGCGGAACACGCGCGGCCAGTATCGCGCCTTGCCGCCCCCCGCGCGATACTGCCCCCATGCGCCCGCGCCGTCGCCGCCGCACCGTGGCCGGGGCGGCGCTCGTCCTGCTGGCGGCGCTGGCGGTGGCGGCCTGGGGCTTGGCGGGGGAGTACCTGCCCCTGCGCGAGGGCGAACCCGTGGCCGAGACCTACGCCGACCTGCTGGCCGGGCGCGAGCTGCGCGCCGACGTGCGCAACGAGCCCGCCCCGCCCTCCGTGCTCGACCAGTACGCCGAGTAGCGCGCGCTTGTAACCCCCGTTTCGGAAGCGCACACTGCCCCGTAAGCGGGAGGGTTGCCATGCCGAAGGGGCGCGTCTGGCTGGGAGCGGCCGTGCTGGCGGCGGGCGTCGCCATGCTCGCGCTGGCCGTCGTCGCCACGCGCGACTCCGGGCCCGTGGCCGCCACCACGCCCACGCCCTCCGTCGCCACGCCCACCGCTGCTGCCGCCAGCCCCACCGCCGCGCCCACGCCGGAGTCCCTCGTCTGCACCGATACCGCGCTCGGCGAGACGCGCGCCGCCAACCCCGCCCTCGCCGCCGAATGCGACGCGCTCCTCGGAATGCGCGACACGCTCGCCGGCGACGCCGCCCTCAACTGGCGCGCCGACCGCCCCATGACCCAGTGGGAGGGCGTCGCCATCGACGTGAGGCCGCGCCGCGTCGTCTCCCTCTGGCTCACGCGCGAGGGCCTCACGGGGACGCTGCCGCCCGCCCTCGGCCAGCTCACCCACCTCGTCGCCCTCGGCGCCGGCCACAACCGCCTCACGGGCGCGATCCCGTCCGAACTGGGCGAGCTCACGCGCCTCACCCTGCTCCACCTCAACGACAACCAGCTCACGGGCCGCATCCCGCCCACGCTGCGCCGCCTCACCCAGCTCCAGCAACTGTGGCTCCACCGCAACCTCCTCGAAGGCCCCGTCCCCGCGTCGCTGCGCCGCCTCGTGAAGCTGACCGAGCTGAACCTGCACACCAACCGCCTCTCCGGCGCGCTCCCCTGGCAGCTGGGGACGCTGCCCGAACTGACCTACCTCAACCTCCACACCAACCGCTTCTCCGGCGAGCTGCCGTCCGAACTGGGCCAGCTCGACCCGCTCTACCAGCTGTGGCTGGGCGGCAACGGCTTCACCGGCTGCGCGCCGGGCGGGCTGTGGAACGCGCTGCGGCACGACCTCGATTCGACCGGCCTGCCCAACTGCGCCGAGCCGCCGCCCCTGCGCTACGGCGCGCCCGAGCCCAGCGGCATCGTGGACGCCCCCGGCGAATACGCCTTCTTCTCGAACGAGGGCCCCGTCACCACCTACGAGGGCCTGCGCCAGGACGTGGAGCAGCTGGTCATCCACCAGCGGGACGCGGACGGCGCGTCGTGGGAGGAGTTCTATGCCGGCGTGGAGGCGGGCGACGACTTCGAGTGGCGGGAGGCGGACGACTGCTGGGTGCGGTACCTGGTGGACGAGGTGTTGCCGGACCCGACGGACGCGCCCCTGAAGGTGCTGGCCGTGCGGCGCTACGGCTACGCCTACACGGGCTGTAGCGGCACCGTGCCCGCGACGGGCGACCGCATGTGGACGTGGGCGCCGTCCAACATCCAGTTCATGCATCCTTCCACTGTCGTGACCTCGCCTGTCCGGCATGGGCCATGGCTGCTGGTTCCACCGGCGTACTGGCAGAGCGCGGTCCTCGAATCGCAGATAACCTTCCCGCTTGATGTAATGGGGAGTGTGGGCGGTGCACAGGCCGACTCGGCGCTTGTGCCCGAGGTCATGCCCACGGTGACCTCGGATATCGCCGTGGCTAGGCGGCTCCCGTTGTGGCACGAGCCCGTGCTGCCAGCGGATTGGCTCTTTGTTTCGGCTGAAGCCGGAACGGACGATGCTCCTCTCTATGGCTATACCGCCTACTACCGGAATGGACGCAACTATTCTGCCGTGGTGATTTCGGTGTGGTATCGTGCGTTTCGTCCCGACTATACTGTGCCATACTCCAGCGACAGCGGCATCGTCTATGAGACGCGGCATATCGATGGCCATCCTGCGATGGTAATGTACAGTCCTGTGGGCCCTCATCATGATCGATACATTTCGACGTTAGTGCGCATTTTTATCGAAGAATCTGGTATTGAGTACTGGGTTCTTGGGAGAGATCGAAACCTCAAGGGCAGCAATATTGAAGGCACGATCACCATTGCGCGCAGTCTCTACATGAAGGATTCTCCATGATGAAGAAAGCTGTTATCGCTGTGATCATTGCTTTGACTTTCCTTGCGTTCGGGGAAGCGCTGGATGATGGTGCGCAGTCGGCACCTTTGGCGAGCGATTTCGAATATGACCTTTTGAGCGGCATTCAGCCTAACCAGCCGCACGGATCCCCTGTCAATATCAGAATGACTTGCCGATGGCATGGCGGTGCGTGTACTCCTGGCACCTTGCCAGGAGGTGCAGAACTGCCGGACGGATCAGGTCTCGATATGGTCCCGTATATCCCTAGCCATCCGTGGACGGTCTATGTCGCCTTCAGGCACGTTCCTGGCCGAGGATCCAAGCCCCTTGAAGTCAGATTCATCCCCGCGCAAGGAGATCTTTGTAAGACCGTCATGGTTGAAGTGATGGATGGGCTTGATACTCCTGCAGTGATACGGTATAAACATGTAATTAACGACGGTCTTTCGCCCGGTCCTATCACGCTCAATGCACAAACAAACCCTTCTGATCGCGTTGAAATCGGCAGGTTTATTCTTCCTCGGATGGACAATCCAAGGTGTACCAATCTGGGCGCACATCTTCATCAGCAAGTCAACGATGACGCAGGAGGCCTTGTTGGTCAATTCTATCGTAACCGAGATGCGAATACCATGCTGGGGATTGGACAAGCAGTCGTTCATGACTATATTGACGAGAATGGCATGCCAGCGAAAATTGTTGATCCGTATTCGGTGCAAGGTTGTTTCAGTTCCTCCATGTGGCTGTGGAAGATCGCGTCGCAAACTCCCACTACCACGGCGACCAAAACGCCCTCGACCACCTGCCCGTCGAGCCTGAAGGTCTCCGTATCCACCACAGTCAGGCCGGGCCAGCCGACTCTCACTGTGGGCGGGAAGGTCTTGGTCGATCCCGTGGGTGGTCCCTACGTCGCCAATGAGCAGGTGACTCTCACCGCCAGCGCAAACGATGGCTACATTTTCGGGCGTTGGGATCCGAACAGCGGTTGCTCTGACCTCGAATCGTCTACCTGCGTCATCACCCTGCCCGGAGAAACGGAAAAGACTGTCACAGCCACGTTCGCACCGGCCATCGCGCTGAGAACCGGGACGCAGATCGTGGGTGGCAGAATGCCAGGGGGCGGCGGGACCATCACGCCCGAACGTGGCGACCATGTCTACCCGCTGGGGAAGAAGGTGAAGGTCTCCGTGTCCATCGCGCCGGGTTACACTTTCTCTCACTGGGTTGTTGACGGTGGGCTGGGTCGCTGTAGTCCACCCGGCAGCGAGCCTCCGGGCTTGACGCGTACCTGTACCGTCACGATGACTGCGGACACGAAGGTCACCGCGCACTTCCTGGGCCCCAAGGGCCTGACGATCCCGTCGTCGAATGCAGGCAGCATCACCTGCACGGTCGGCGGGACGAGCACCAACTGCGAGGGCGCGACGACGAACTACACCCACGGCACGACGGTCTGGCTCAGCGCCACGCCGGACAACGCCGACACGCACGAATTCAGCCACTGGACCGTCTCGACGAGCGGCGGCGTCAGCGGTTCCGCCGACACCCGGCACACGAAGAACCCCCTCGATGTTACGCTGGACGCGGACACGACGGTCACCGCCACCTTCACCGCCAAGGCCACGCCCACGCCCACGCCCACCCCAACGTCAACGCCGACTCCCACCTACAAGCTGACCGCCACCGCGGGGAGCGGCGGGAGCATCCAGTGCCGGACGGGCAGTACCAGCGGCCCCATCGTCGGCTGCACTGACACATTACTCGATGAGGATACAGTCGTCAAGATCATCCCCACGGTCAGCAGCACGCACACCTTCGGCAGCTGGACGGGCTGCGACTCGACGAGCACGGCCAACGTCTGCACCGTCACGATGACCGCCGCCAAGACGGTCACGGCCAGCTTCACCGCCAAGCCCACGCCTGATCCTGATCCCGATCCCGATCCGCCGCCGACGGGGGGCACGCCCCGCGTATGGTCCGAGACGGTCACGAGATGGGGCTGGACGGCAAACTGCCGTCGCGGCGGCGGGAGCGGCAGCGACAACGGTACGAAGTCTGCCTCTGCGGAGGTGGCGGCGGCGGCGGCGCGAGTGTGGATCCACCGGAACTGCCCGAGGGCTGGGGGCACCTACGAAATCATCGATACCAGGACCTACTACTGGTCGGTCACCTGCCGCATCGGAACGGGGAGCCAACGCGGTTCGGGGTACACGTCCTGGTCGGCGGCGGAGGCCGCGGGCCGGGCGTGGAGAAGCGCGAACTGCCCCAAGGGCGGGGGCACGTCCAGCACGAGCAGCACCACGCGGTGGTACGCCGATGTCATCTGCGTACACGGAAACGACTTCCCGGTTGGACCGTTTGGGACCGAGGCTGAAGCCCGCACCGCTGGCGAGTTCGCCGCGCGGACTCTGTGCCCGCAGGCATCCATCAGCGGCGATGCCCCCACGCCGACGGCGCAGGCGTCCGACGACGATGTGGGAGGGGAAGAAGGTCATTCGGCGTACAGTGTCCGTCCTGTGACGACCTACAGTTGGACGGCGCGCTGCACCAACGGCGGTGGGCGCGGCAGCCGTTCGGGGTACACCACCCAGGCGGCGGCGGCGTCCGCCGGGCAGGCGTGGGTCGATGCGAACTGCGTGGGCGGGGGCAGGCTCACCACTGGCAGCAACACCACCCACGGCTGGGAGGGGAGCTGCACCAGTGGCGGGGGGAGCAGCAGCGGTTCGGGACATATCGTGCGTTCGGCGGCGGCGGCCGAGGCTGGCGCATGGGTCATCGCGAACTGTGCGGGCGGCGGCACCTTCAGCACGCCGTCCACCCCGGTCACGCTCTGGAACTGGTCGGCGAGCTGTAACAGCGGCTCCGGCAGCCACAACGGCTCGGGGCTCGGGTCCCAATCGGCGGCGACGACCGCCGCGCAGGCGTGGATCACGGCCAACTGCGGGGGCTGAGCGCCACGGCCACCGCACCGTCATCGCCACCTTCTACCCCGCCACCGGCTTCGCCGAGGATGAGGAATCGGGGGACGGTGCGAGCGCCACGCCCAGCGCTACCCCCACCCCCATCCCGTAGCCCCCGCGCGCGGGCGCGGTAGACTGTGCGGCATGGACTTCCGCCTTCCCGACGAAACCGAACGCTGGCGCGACGAGCTGCGCGCCTTCCTGCGCGCCGAGCTGCCCGACGGCTTCGAGGGCGACGACGATTTCTTCGACGACGAGGAACACGCCCCCTTCGCCCGCGCCTTCATGGAGAAGCTGGGCGAACGCGCCTGGCTCGCGCCCCCCTGGCCGCGCCAGTACGGCGGCATGGGCGCGACGGCGCTGGAGCAGATGATCCTGAACGAGGAGCTGGCCTGGCACCGCGCGCCCAGCGGCGGGCGGCTCTTCACCATCGGCATCACCGGGCCCACGGTGCTGGCGCACGGCACGGACGAGCAGAAGGCGCGCCTGCTGCCGGAAATGGCCTCCGGCGCGGCCTGGTACTGCCAGGGCTTCAGCGAGCCGGAGACGGGCAGCGACCTCGCCTCGCTGGCCACGCGCGCCGTGCGCGACGGCGACGACTACGTGCTCAACGGCCAGAAGATCTGGACGTCGAACGCGCACCTGGCGGACAGGATGATCGTGCTGGCGCGCACGGACCCGGAGGCGCGCAAGCACCGCGGCATCAGCGCCTTCATCCTCGACATGCGCGCCCCCGGCGTGGCCGTGCAGGCCGTGCCCAACATCGCCTACCGCAACGACTTCAACCAGGTCTTCTTCGAGGACGTGCGCGTGCCCGCGCGCGACCTGCTGGGCGGGGAGAACAACGGCTGGCGCGTGGCCATGACGGTGCTCGACTACGAGCGCTCCAACATCGCCGCCATCAGCGGGGCGCGCCGCACCGTGGCCGACCTCGTCGGCTGGGCGCGGGCGGAACACGGCGGGCACCGCCCGTGGGACGACGCGCACGTGCGCCAGACGCTGGCGGGCCTCCACGCCGAGGGCGAGATCGGGCGGCTGGTGGCCTGGCGCACGGCTTGGCTGCAGTCGCGCGGCGAGGTGCCGAATTACGAGGCCAGCATGGGCAAGGTGTGGATGGCCATGTACGGCATCAAGGTGGCGAACGCGGGCGTGAACCTGATGGGCGCCTACGGCCAGCTGGCACCGGGGTCGAAGTGGGCGCAGCTGCGCGGGCGCGTGGAGACGGCCTACCTGCTGGCCGTGTCCGGCCCCATCGCGGGGGGCGCGGCGGAGATTCAGCGCGACATCATCGCGCAGCGCGGTCTCGGCCTGCCGCGGGCGTAGCGAGGAGAGCGCCGCGCTGGCGCGCGGCTGAGGGGTGAGGAGAGCGCGCGCCGCTGCCGCGCCGCGCTGAGGAGAGAGTGGGGGCGGGCGAGCGAGTCTCGCCGGGGAGTAGGCTGGACGGGTGGGCGTGATTTCGCGGCGGACCGGCATGGCCGCGCTGGTTGCGGCGATGCTGCTGGCGGCATGCGACGGCGAGCCGTCCGCGCCCGCGCCAACGCCGCCGTCCACGGCCACGCCGAGCATGACGCCCACGGCCACCCCGACGCTTGCGCCCACGCCGAGCGCGACGCCCGTGCGCTCTCCCGTGGCCACGCCGACTCCTGCGCCTACGCCGACGGTGGCACCAACGCCGACGCCAACCCCCACGCCATCCGCGACGCCCACTGCGACGCCTACCGCGCCCCCCACGCCATCGCCTACCCCGCCCGCCATCGACTACCTGCCGCTGACGATGGGGGAGCCGCGCGACCTGCCCGACGGGCTGGCGCTGTTCTTCGGGCACTATCCCTGCTGGCAGTGCGGCGCCGGGCACGTCGACATATTGCGGGTCGTGTTCGATGCCGAGGCGGGCGCGTTTCGCGTGGATCGCCCGCTGGCCTCCTTCGACGAGGAGTGGCCCCCAAGCCCGCTACTCGGAAGCTTCGCGGTGAGCCGCAGCGGGCGGGAGATGGCGGTCGCTGTCTGTGGTACCGGTGCCTGTGCGTGGCCTCTGGGGGATTCGGAACCGGATGCCGAGATGCATTTCTGGTTCTCGTGTGACGGTGGGGGATCGTGGGAGGAGGCGGGCGTGGCCCTTCCCGGCTCTTTCATCCTGGAGGTGACGGCGGACGACGTGCTCGTTTGGGAGCTGAATGAGTGGTACGACCGAAGCTGGTGGGACTATCTGGACGACGAGGAATGGGCGGACTTCCTGGCGCCGCTCGCGCCGCTGGGCGTCACGCCCTCGACCTCGTGGAAGTACCGTCTGCGGTGGCTTGGTTCGGGAGAGGAGTTCACTACCGAGGACGAATCCGCCGCGCACCTGTATCAGGGATTGAGGGATGGCCAGCCAGACCTGCCCGCTCTTCCAGCGCCGGAGGACTGGCGCGTGGGTGATGCCCATCCCGATGGCGCGGTCGCCTGGCGCGGTTGGGACGGGGAGACCTCGCTGCTCGCCGTCGTCGATGCAGAGGGGGCGCTCAGGAACGTCTACGGGTTGTCCTCTTTCGGCCATGGTATGAGTTTCTTGTCGGAGAACCTGATCCTGCGCGGGGTTGATCGGCCGTCGCCGGAGGATGTCGTCCACGGCGCGCCCGCCACGGAAGTCGAGCTGCTCGATCTGACGACACTGAGCGTCCACCCGATCAAGGGCCTTTCCCTGCCCATGGACGAAGGGCCAGCCTCGGTGGGCGTGAGATACGGGTTCCTGTTCGCGCGCCCGGCGGCGGAGCAGGCGCGGCGCTAACGCGGGCGCGTGGCGACGGCTGGGGAGAGCGCCGTGCTGGGTGCGGAGTGGTAGACTGCGGGAGCGCGGCATGGCGCGGAGGCTCCACATGGCGAAACAGCGGCGGCGTCCCTCGAACCGCTCCTTCCTGATCGCGGTCATCGTCGGGTTCGTGTTCATCATCGTCGGCATCTTCCTGCTCATGCAGGAGATCCCGCAGCCCGGCCTGCCCACGCTCGTGGTGGGGATGATCATCGCCGGCGTCGCGGCCAGCTGGTGGGACCGCCTCAGCCGCGAGGAGAGCGCCGCCCGCGAAGCCGCCGCCGCCGAAGCGTCCGCCGACGCCCCCGCCGCCGAGGAGACGGCGGAACCCGCTACTGAGAGCTAGCCCCCCAGCGCCTCCAGCGCCGCGCGCACGGCCTGGCTGCGGTGGCTGAGCGCGTCCTTCTCCGTCGGCGACAACTCCCCCGCGCTGCGACCGTCCGGCGTGCGGAAGATGGGGTCGTAGCCGAAGCCGCCCGCGCCGCGCGGTTCGTGGCCGATGCTCCCCTCCCAGACGCCCTCGTACGAGTCGAGGCGGCCGTCGGGGCGGGCGATGGCGACGACGGCGCGGTAGCGCGCGCCCCGCTGGCCGTCGGGCACGCCCGCCAGCTCGCGCAGCATGAGCGCCGTACGCCCGGCGTCGTCGAGGCCGGGGCCGCCGTAGCGGGCGGAGCGCGGGCCAGGGCCGCCGCCCAGCGCGTCCACCTCGATGCCGGAGTCGTCGGCGAGGGCGGGCAGGCCCGAGGCTTCGGCGAAGGCGCGCGCCTTCAGGGCCGCGTTCTCCGCGTAGGTGGCGCCCGTCTCGGCCACGTCGAGGGCGATGCCGAGGTCCGCGGGCGTGACCCTGGCGAAGGGCGCATCCGCGAGCAGGCGGCGCAGCTCGCGCACCTTGCCCGCGTTGTTCGTGGCCAGCAGCAGGCGCGCGTCAGTGGCCGTGGCCGTCGTCCTCGGCGGGCGCATCGGGGAAGTCCGATTCCTCGGCGGGCAGCTCGCCGCTGGGCATGACGCTGATGGGGGCGGTCCACGCGCCCGGGCGCGGGTCGAAGCCGCCCAGTTCGCGCTTGAGCAGGTAGAGCGCGCCGAGCAGGGCGCAGAGGATGGCCGCGCCCACCAGCCCCCAGATGAGCACGGGCGTCACGTCCACGCCCGACGGCTCCGCGCCGCTGCCCTGGGCGGAGGCGGGCGCGATCAGGGCCAGCGCGAGGACGGCGGCGAGCAGGACGGGCGGCAGGGCGCGCGCGCGACGGGACATGGCGCGAGTGTACTACAGCCCCAGCGCGCGTTCGACGCCCGCGAGCGTGGCGGGGGCGGACGCCGCGTCGGGGGCGCAGTGGTCGCGCGCGGTTTCGGGGTCCTTCAGGCCGGAGCCGGTGAGCACGGCCACCACGCGCCCGCCGCGCAGGCCGCCCTCGCGCTCGAGCCGGCGCAGGCCCGCCACGCCGGCGGCGCTGGCCGGTTCCACGAACAGGCCCTCGGCGCGGGCCAGCAGCCGCCAGGCGTCGAGGATGTCGTCGTCGCTCACGGCGGCGATGGCCCCGCCGCTCTCGTCGCGGGCGGCGGTGGCGCCCGCCCAGCTGGCGGGGTTGCCGATGCGGATGGCGGTGGCCACGGTGCGCGGCTCGGCCACGGGCGCGCCGTCCACGATGGGGGCCGCGCCCGCCGCCTGGAAGCCCAGCATGCGCGGATGGCGGCTGGCGCGGTCCAGCTCGGCGCATTCGCGGAAGCCCTTCCAGTAGGCCGTCACGTTGCCCGCGTTGCCGACGGGGATGGCGAGGGCGTGGGGGGCGTCGCCCAGCTCCTCGCAGATTTCGAAGGCGGCGGTCTTCTGGCCCTCGATGCGGTCGGGGTTGACGGAGTTGACGAGGGCCACGGGGTGGTTGCCGGCGACCTCGCGGGCGAGGCGCAGGGCGTCGTCGAAGTTGCCCTCGATCTCGACAATGCGCGCGCCGAAGGCGGCGGCCTGGGCCATCTTGCCCGCGGCCACGCGCCCGCGCGGCACGAGGATGCTGGCGCGCAGGCCGCAGCGCGCGGCGTAGGCGGCGGCGCTGGCGCTGGTGTTGCCCGTGCTCGCGCAGAGCAGCGCCGTCGCCCCGCGTTCGATGGCGCGCGCGGCGGCCACCACCATGCCGCGGTCCTTGAAGGAGCCCGTGGGGTTGGAGCTCTCCAGCTTGAACCAGAGCTCGTCCAGCCCCAGCTCGCGCTCGATGGCGGTGGAGCGCACGAGGGGCGTGTCGCCCTCGCCGAGGGTGATGCGCGGCGTGCGCGCGGTGAGGGGCAGGACCGATTCCCAGCGCGCCAGCACGCCGCGCGGGCGGGGGGCCGCGCTCACGGCTCCGCGGGCGGGCGCGGGCCGTGGAACTTCATCTCCCGCAGCTCCTGTTCGAGCGCCTCGATCTGCTTGCGGCGGGACTGCTCCTGCATCTTGCCGAAGCGCTCGAACTCCGCGCGCACGTGGTCCACCATCTCCGCGATGTCGCGGCCGATGAGGCTCACGCGCTCGGCGAGGCCGGTGTGGCGGCCCTCCACCAGCAGCGTGGCGGCGCGCGCCTCCTCGATCAGGCCCGCCAGCCGCTCCATCTCGCCCTCGGCGCGGCTGACGCGGCCCTCGACGCGCTCGTACTCGGCGCGACGGGCGTCCAGCTCCTTCTCCACGTCGACGGCCAGGTGGCGCTCGGCGCGCAGCTCCTCGATGCGCTCCTCGGCGCGCTGGGCCATGCCCGCGAGGATCTGCAGGCGCTCGTGGATGGTTTCGAGGGGACGCTCCTGGCGCTGCGCGGCGGCCTCCAGCACGCGCCCCTCGATCTCCTCGGCCAGCTCCGAAAGGCGCTGCAGGCGCAGGTCGATCTGCTCGCCGCGCGCCTCCGTCTCGCGCCGCCACTCGGCGAAGGCGGCGAGGGCGTCGGACAGCTGCCGCAGCTGCGTCTCGCGCGTGGCGGCGGCGGCGGCCAGCAGGTCGAGGCGGGCGTCGAGGCGCTCGACCTGGCGCACGGCCTCGGCCAGTTCGCGGCTGGCGGTGAGCGCCTCCGCGTCGCGCGTGCGCTCGGCCGTGGCGAGGGCGTTGCGCGTCTCCGTCAGCTGCGTGCGCAGTTGCTCGGCGTCGCGCGCCAGCTCGGCGGCGCGCGCGGGCAGGCCGCGGTAGTTCGCCAGCTCGGGGCCGACCGCCTGGGCCGCGCGCTCCGTTTCGACGGACTGTTCGGCCAGCGCCTCCACGCGGCGGCGGAGCTGGACCAGCTCCACGCGCAGGTCCTCGCCGATGGCCTGCTGCGCGCGCAGGCGCGTCTCCAGCTCGGCCAGCGCCTCGTCCGCCGGGCGCAGGGCCGGTTCGGCGCTCACGGCCCGTCCTCCACGCGCAGGACGGCGTTCACGGCGTGCGCCTCGGGCAGCAGGCGCAGGGCGGCGAGGGCCGCGTCCACGGCGCTCTCGCGGGCGCGGTGCGTCATGATGGCCAGCTCGGCGGTGCCGCGTTCGGGCTGCGTCTCGCGCTGTTCGACGGCGGCGATGCTGACGCGCGCCTCGCCCAGTTCGCGGGCGATGGCGGCGAGCACGCCGGGGCGGTCGGGCACGGCCATGCGCAGATAATAGCGCGTCTCGATGGCCCCGGGGTCGGGGGGCGCGGCCTCCCGCCAGGGGCCCGGATCCCACGACGGCGGCGCGCCCGCGGCCAGCGCCCCGGCGACGGCCAGCGCGTCCGCCAGCACGGCGCTGGCGGTGGGGCCCGGTCCCGCGCCCGCCCCCTGGAAGGTGAGCGTGCCCGCCAGGTCGCCGCTCACCTGCACGGCGTTCTGCACGCCGTCCACGCGCGCGAGGGGCTGGCGTTCGGGCAGCAGGGCGGGATGCACGCGCGCCAGCACGGCCTCGCCGTGGCGCTCGGCGGTGGCCAGCAGCTTGATGGCGTAGCCCAGTTCGCGCGCGTAGCGGAAGTCCTGCGGGGCGAGCGCGCGGATGCCCTCCGTCGCCACCGCCTCGGGCGGCACGCGCGCGCCGAAGGCGAGGCTGGCGAGGATGGCGATCTTGTAGGCCGCGTCGTGGCCGTCCACGTCGTTCGTGGGGTCGGACTCGGCGTAGCCCAGCGCCTGCGCCTCGGCGAGGGCGTCGGCGAAGGCCGCGCCGCCCTGGGCCATGGCCGTGAGGATGAAGTTGGTGGTGCCGTTGATGATGCCGCGCACGGCGGAGAGGCGGTTGGCGGGCAGGTCGCGCAGCAGGGGCGCGATCACGGGGATGCCGCCGCCCACGCTGGCCTCGAAACGCAGCGCCGCCCCATGCGCGCGCGCCAGCGCGAACAGCTCCGGCCCCGCCTTGGCGATCAGCTCCTTGTTGGCGGAGACCACGTGCTTGCCCCGCGCGAGGGCGTCGCGCACCAGCCCGCCCGCCGCGCCCTCCCCCCCGATCACCTCGATCACGAGGTCCACGGCGGGGTCGGCCACCACCGCGCCCGCGTCGCCCGTGAGCAGGCCCGGGGGGAGCGCCGCCTCGCGCGCCTTGCCGGGGTCGCGCACGGCCACGCCGCGCAGCGCGAGGGGCGCGCCCGCCCGCGCCTCCAGTTCGGCGGCGCGTTCCAGCAGGGCCGCGGCCACGGCGCCGCCCACGTTGCCCAGCCCGAGCAGGCCGACGCCGATCGCGTCCGTCACGAGCCCGTGGCCTCGTCGATGGCCCAGCTGGCGTCGTCGGTGGTGAAGTCGCGCTCCACGGCGATGCGCTCGCGGGCCTCGTCCAACGCCGCCTCCAGCCGCAGGGCGGCCAGCTCGTCGATCTGCGCCCGCGTGTAGGGCTCGTCCGCCTCGCGCCCCTCGATGCGCGCCACCTGGAAGCCCCCGTCCGCCTCGACCGGCCCGACCAGTTCGCCATCGGCGGCGGCGGCGAGCGCCTCGCGCAGGGGCGCGGCCAGCAGCGCGGGCGGCGAGCGCAGGATGCCGTCGGTCTGGCGCATGGCCTCGTCGGTCGATTCGACCTGCGCGATGGCGCCCAGGTCCTCGCCCGCGGCCACGCGCTCGATCACGGCGGCGGCGGCCTCCTCGCTCGCGGTCGTGACCACGCGCAGGCGCAGCATCTCCCCCTGCGCGGGGATTTCGGCGCGCACCGCCGCCAGCAGCAGGCGGCTGGTCTCGCGGGCGGTGGCGCGACGGCGGTAGTCGGCGTCGCCGAGGCCGCTCTCGCGCAGCTCCTGGCGGTAGCGCACGTCGAAGGGGCTGTCGCGTCCGGCGCTCCAGCCCACGCCGAGGGATGCGGCGATGGACTCCAGCACGTCCTCTTCCGAGGGGGCGATGCCGCGTTCGGCGGCGAGCGCGATGGCGAGGCCCTCGCGCTCCAGATGGCCCAGCAGCTCCTGCGTGAGCAGCAGCCCGCTGTCGCCGCCCCCTTCCCGCGAGAAGCCGGGCAGGCGGGCGGCGTAGTAGGAGAGCGTGAACTCCTCGGCCCCCACGCGCAGCACCACCTTGCGCGGGCGCGCCACGGACTGGTCGAACCAGTTGAAGACGAGCAGGCCCGCCACCAGCAGGAGCGCCGCCACGGCCACGCCCGCCACGGCGAACTGGGCCGCGCGCCCGCCGAGGAAGCCGCCCTCGCGGGTACGCGGACGGCGGCGCAGGCCCCGCCGCGGCAGGGGCAGGCCGGTGGTGCGGTCGCGGCGCGTCACGGGCGCGCGGGGCGGCGCCTAGCCCCGCAGGGGGAAGATGCGCGTCGCGCGCACGTGCCCCAGCGTGTAGGGCAGCAGCCCCACGTGGCGCGCGCGCTTCACGGCGCGGGACAGCGCCCGCTGGGCCAGCGCGCAGGTGGCCAGCTTGCGCCGCGGCTCGATCTTGCCGCGGTCGTTGATGAAGTGCCGCAGCCGGTCCACGTCCTTGTAGTCGACCTTGTACTCGTCGCCCGGGGAGCAGCGCACCTTGTTGCAGAGGCGGCAGACGCGGCGCCTGCCGCCGAAGCGCCTGCCGCCGCCGCCGCGACGGCGGTCGCCGGGGCCGCGGCGATCGCCCGGCGGGCCGCGCCGTTCGCCGCCGGGCGGCGGGCCGGAACGGGGAGCGGCGGCGGGATACGGGGCCGCGGCGGGAGCGGGGGGCGCGACGGGGGCCGCGGGCGGCTGGGGCTGGGTCATGGCGATTTCCTCCGGTGCCGTGCGTCTATTCGAAGGGCAGGTCGTCGACGTCGGAGACGCCGGAGCCGCGTCCACGGCCTCCGCCGCCACCGCCATCCCAGTCGCCGCCGCCACGCCCGCCACCGCGATTCCCGCCCCAGTCGCCGCCGCCGTCCTGATCGCGGCGACGATCAAGGAACTCAACGTTGTTGGCGATCACCTCGGTGCGGTAGTGGCGCACGCCCTGATCGTCGTCCCAGTTGCGGGTGCGGAGACGGCCCTCCACGTAGAGCTGCTTGCCCTTCGTGATGTACTGGCTGATGCGCTCGGCGCGGTCGCCGAAGAGCGTGACGTTGAACCACTCCGTCTCGTCCTCCCAGTCGCCGCTGGCGGAGCGCCGCCGCGAATTCACGGCGACGCTGAAGTCGGAGATGGCGGTGCCGTTGGCGGTGTAGCGCAGCTCGGCGTCGCGCCCCGTGTTGCCGATGATCATGACCTTGTTGAGGTTGCCCATCGCGGCTACTCCTGCGGGGATTCGCCGCCCGGCTGCGGCGGGGCGGCGGGCGGCGGCTCGGCGGACGCTTCCGGCGCGGGCGCGGGCGGGGGCGGGGCGGCGGGCGGCTCGGCGGGCGCGGGCGCTTCGGGAACGGGAGCGGACGGCTCAGCCGGAGCGGGCGCGGGCGCGTCGGCAACGGGCGCGGGAGCGGTGGGCGCAGGCGCTTCGGCAACGGGGGCAGGAGCGGGCGTGGGCGCATCCGGCGACGGAGCGGGCGTGGCGACAGGCGCATCCGCAGACGGAGCGACGGGCGCGGGCGGCGGCGCGTCGGGCGGGCGCGGGCCGCGCATCCCCGGCGGCGGCGCGGGCGGACGCGGCGGCGGCAGCTCGTCCGCGCGCACCACGAGGTGCCGGTAGACGCGCTCCTCAATGCCGAAATCGGCGTTCAGCGGGGCCACCGCCTCGGGGTCCAGCTCCACGCGCGTGACCACGAAATCGGCGTCCAGCTGGCCGTTGATGGGGTAGGCCAGACGGCGGCGGCCCCAGTGGTCCACGCTGGCCACCGTGCCGCCGTTCCGCTCCACGAGGCCGGTGAGGTGTTCGACGCTGGCGTTCTGGCCGTGCTCCTCGACGTAGGCGAGGTCGTAGACGGCCATGAGCTCGTATTCGCGCATGGCGCTCCGCGTGGCCGAACGGTGGGTTTCCCCCGACCCGCGGTCGGGGCGCCCGGCTGCGCGGCAAGGATAGCACGGCGCGCGCCGTCGCGCTCAGGCGTCGGAGAGGCCGGGCACGGGCCACTGGCGCGCGAACGCGACCACCTCGCGGCGCACGCCCTCGCGCACGCCCTCGCCGTCGGGGTCGCGCAGCACGCGCGCGATCCAGTCCGCCAGCCGTTCCATCTCCGCCGCGCCCATGCCGCGCGAGGTGAGCGCGGGCGTGCCCAGCCGCAGCCCGCTGGTGACGAAGGGGGAGCGCTCGTCGTAGGGGATGGTGTTCTTGTTGGCGATGATGCCGGACCCCTGCAGGGCGTTCTGCGCCTTCAGCCCGCTGATGCCCAGCGCCCCGCAGTCGATGAGCGCGAGGTGCGTGTCCGTGCCCCCGGAGACGAGGCGCAGGCCGCGCTCCATGAGCGCCTCCGCCAGCGCGGCGGCATTGGCCACCACCCTGGCCGCGTAGTCGCGGAATTCGGGGCGCAGGGCCTCGCCGAAGGCCACCGCCTTGGCCGCGATGCTGTGCAGGTGGGGGCCGCCCTGCGCCCCCGGGAAGACGGCCTTGTCCAGCGCCGCCGCGTGCTCCGCCGTGCTCAGGGCGAAGGCCCCGCGCGGCCCGCGCAGCGTCTTGTGCGTGGTGCTCGTGACCACGTGCGCGTGGGGCACGGGCGAGGGATGCGCGCCGCCCGCCACGAGACCCGCGAAATGCGACATGTCCACCAGCAGCAGCGCGCCCACGTCGCGCGCGATTTCGGCGAAGGCGGCGAAATCGAAGCGGCGCGGATAGGCCGTCGCGCCCGCCACGATGACGCGCGGCCCGGCCTCCGCCGCCAGCTCCGCCACGCGCGCCATGTCCACCACCTCCGTCTCGCGGTCCACGGAGTAGGGAACGAAGCGGTAGAGCCGCCCGCTGAAGTTGACGGGCGAGCCGTGCGTGAGGTGCCCGCCCTGCGTCAGCTCGAGGCCGAGGATGGTGTCGCCCGGCTCGGCGAAGGCGAGGTAGGCGGCCAGGTTCGCCTCCGCCCCGGAGGTGGGCTGCACGTTGGCGTGCGCCGCCCCGAAGAGCGCTTTCGCGCGGGCGATGGCCAGCGACTCCACGGCGTCGGCGTGCTCGTTGCCCGCGTAGTAGCGCTTGCCCGGATAGCCCTCCGCGTACTTGTTGGTGAAAACCGAGCCGGTGGCCTCCAGCACGGCGGCGGAGGCGTAGTTCTCGCTGGCGATGATCTCCAGCGTCTCCGTCTGGCGCGCGCGCTCGGCGGCCACGATGGCGGCCACCTCGGGGTCGCTCCGCTCCAGCGCGCTCACGCCCGCATCGTAGCGCGCCCCGCGCCTGTGCGCCGTACACTGATTCCGTGCGCGAGCATCTCCGGCGCCTCCTCGATGCCGCCCGCGGCGGCGATCCGGTGCTGCTGGCCACGGTGCTCGACCCCGGCCCCGGCGGGCTGGAGCGCGGCGCGAAGCTGCTGGTCGCGCGCGACGGCGCCCGCGAGGGCTCGCTCGGCGACGCGCGCCTCGACGCGCTGGTGGCCGCGCGCGCCCCCGACGCCTTCGCCCGCCACGCCGCCGAAACCGTCTACCTCCACGACGACGGCCTCTCCGAACGCGCCCGCGCGGGGGCCGTCGCCCTCTACCTCGAGGTGGTGGAGGCGCGGCCCGCCTTCCTCGTGGTGGGCGCGGGCCACATCGGGCGCTCGCTGGCGCGGCTGGCCAGGTTCCTCGATTACCGCGTGGCCGTGCTCGACGACCGCGAGGATTTCGCCGACCCCGCCCTCCTGCCCGACGCGGACGAGGTGATCTGCGAGGATTTCGAGACGGCGCTGGACCGCTTCCCCATCGGCCCCAACACCGCCGTGGTGATGGTCACGCGCGGGCACAAGCAGGACGAGCTGTCCCTGCGGCGCTGCCTCGGACGGGGGGCGGGCTACCTCGGCATGATCGGCTCGAAGCGGCGCACCGCCGCCGTGCTCGACCACCTGCGCGCGGAGGGCTTCGCGACGGACGAGCTGGCGCGCGTGCGCACGCCCATCGGCCTCGACATCGGCGCGGAGACGCCGGAGGAGATCGCCATCAGCATCATGGCCGAGGTGGTGATGCTGCGGCGCGGCGGCGAGGGCGCCCCCCTCTACCACCGCCGGGGGCCCTTGCGCGCGGAATGAGCGCTCCCCCGCCGGGCCGCCTCTACGCGGAGCTGCCCCTCCGCCGCTACGAGGTCATCTACGCCGACCCGCCCTGGAACTACCGGGGCCAGCTGCAGCACGCCGGGCAGGGCTCCGAGGACACGGGCGGGGCCGAACGCCACTACCGCACGCTCACGCTGGCGCAGCTCGGGCGGCTGCCCGTGGCCTCCATCGCGGCGGACGACTGCCTGCTCTTCCTCTGGTCCACCAGCCCGCACCTGGATCAGGCCATCGCGCTGGGCAAGGCGTGGGGTTTCGCCTGGGCCACGGTGGCCTTCGTGTGGGACAAGGAGCGCGTCAACCCGGGCTTCTACACGCTCAGCCAGTGCGAGCTGTGCCTCGTGTTCAAGCGCGGGCGCATCCCCCGGCCGCGCGGCGCGCGCGACGTGCGCCAGTTGGTGCGCGCCGAACGCGGGCCGCATTCGGCCAAGCCGGAGGAGGTGCGGCGGCGCATCGAGGCCATGTTCCCGACGCAGGCGCGCATCGAGCTGTTCGCGCGCCGCGCCGCCCCGGGCTGGGACGCCTGGGGCGCGGAAGCGCCCGCCCCCTAGCGGCGGGAGGCGCTAGGATGGAGGCGTGGACGGCTTCGAGGTTACCCCCGTCGAGGGGCTGCGCGATCCGGTCGCGGTGCTCGCCTTCACCGGCTGGAGCGACACCGGCACGGTCACGACCGACGCCGCCCGCCACCTCGTCGATGTCTGCGGCGGCGAGCGCTTCCTCAGCGTCGACCCCGAGGAGTACTTCGTGTTCACGGAGACGCGCCCCGAGGTGCGCATCGTGGAGGGCGACACGCGCGAGATCACGTGGCCCCCGAACGAGGGCTTCGCGGCGCGCGGCGGGGGACGGCGGCCCGACCTCGTGGTGGTGGCGGGCACGGAGCCGAACCTGCGCTGGGGGCCCTTCAGCGAACGGCTGGCGGGCGTGCTGGCGGAGCTGGCGCCCTCGCTCGTGTGCACGCTGGTGGCGCGCCCGGCGGCCACGCCCCACACGCGCCCCGTGCCCGTGAGCGGCTCGGCGGCGGACGCGGCGCTGGCGCGGCGCTTCGGCCTCGGCCCCTCGCGCTACCAGGGGCCCACGGGCATCGTGGGCGTGCTGCACGACGCCATGCGCCGCCACGGCCTGCCCCTCGTCAGCCTCGCCGCCTCCGTGCCCCACTACCTGAGCGTGGACGAGAACCCGCCCGCCACCCTCGCCCTGCTGCGCGCGCTGGAGCCGATGCTCGGCTTCGCGCCCCCGCCGGGCGATCTGGAGCGCGAGAGCGAGGCCTTCCTCGGGCGCGTGGAGGAGGCATCCCGCGGCGACGAGCAGATCGCGCGCTACATCCGCGCCCTCGAGGAGCAGTACCGCGAGGGCGACGCGCCCATGCCCGCCGCCCCCGACCTCGACGCGGGCGACGTGCTGCGCGACGTGGAGGACCTGCTGCGCGGCGACGGCGGCTAGGCCTCGCCCGACAGCTGGAAGCGCGCCAGCCGCCGCGCGGCGACGGCCACGGCGACGGCCGAGACCACGGCCATGAGGATGAGGGAGAGCACGCCGCCCAGCTCGGCGTCGTCGATGACGCTCGCGGGCGCGCCCGACACGAGCTTGGCGATGCCCAGCGTGTATTCGCCGATGCTGGCGCGCTGCACGCCCGGCGCGATGCCGGTCATGATCCATTCCCAGACGAAGACGTAGGCGAGGCCCGCCAGCAGGGCGCGCGAGGTGAGCAGGCTGAGCATGAGGAAGATGGCGCTGTAGGCGAGCGTTCCCGCGAGCAGGGCCACGACGAAGCCGCCGAGCACGTTCCAGCCGCTCTCGCCCGCCAGCACGATGGCCCCGCTGATGGCGGCGGCGGCGATCACGATGACGGCGGCCGCGCCCCAGGCGGCCAGCAGTTTGCCCGCGAGGATGCGCCAGCGCGGGATCGGCTTGGCCAGCAGGTAGACGGCGGTGCCGTCCTCGATCTCGCTCCCCAGCGCCGAGGTGGCGAGGATGAGCGTGGTCAGCGGCAGCAGCGCCGCCGCCACCCACGGGCCGAGCACGTCGGCGGCCCCGGCGGCGGCGGAATCGCCCGTCCCCGCGCGCTCGATGACGGCGAGAATGACGGGCACGAGCGTCAGCAGCACGGGGAAGAGGATGCGCCGCTGGCCCAGCAGCTGGCGCGCGCTCATGGCCGTGACGAGCAGGATCGCGTTCATCGCCGCACCAGGTACTGGAAGACGCTTTCCAGCGACTCGTCGTCGGGGCGCAGCTCGAAGAGGGAGGCCCCCGCGCGTTGGGCGGCGCGCGGCGCGAGCGCGGTGAAGGCGGCCAGCGCCGTGACGCGCACGCGCAGGGCGCCGTCCGCCAGGTCCACGCCCGTGACGCCAGCCTCGGCCACGAGCGCGCGCGCGAGGGCGCGGTCGTCGCTGGAGCGGATGGTGAAGGAGTGGGGGCGGTCGGTCATCAGCTGGCGGATGGCGCGGTAGTCGCCGGAGGCCGCCAGCCTGCCCGCCACCACCACCAGCACGTTCTCCCCCAGCCGCTCCACCTCCTCGAGGATGTGGCTGGAGAAGAGCACCGTGCGGCCCTCGTCCGCCATGCGCCGCAGCATCTCCGTCATCTGCAGGCGCTGGCGCGGGTCGGCCCCGTTGAAGGGCTCGTCCAGCAGCAGCACGTCCGGCTCGTGCACGAGCGCGGCGGCGATCTTGACGCGCTGCTTCATGCCCTTCGAATAGCCTCCCGTGGCGCGGTCGGCGGCGTCCGTCATCTCCACCTCGCGCAGGGCGCGGTCGGCGGCGGCCTCGGGGTCGGGCAGGCCGTGCAGGCGCGCGCTGAGCAGCACGAATTCGCGGCCCGTGAGGAAGGGGTAGACGGCCTCGCGTTCGGGCACGAGGCCCACGCGGCGGTAGATGTCGGGCGAGCCGAAGGCCGTTTCGCCGAGCACGCGCACCTCGCCCGCGGAGGGGCGCAGGAAGCCCGCCATGAGGTGCAGCAGCGTGCTCTTGCCCGCGCCGTTCGGCCCCAGCAGGCTGGTCACGCCCGGTTCCAGCGCGAAGCTGACGCCGTTCACGGCCACCACGTCGCCGTACCAGCGCGAGGCGTCGCGCACATCCACGGCGGGAGCGGATTCGTGCGCGCTCACAGGCTCTTCCGCCGGTAGCGCCAGACGACGAAGGACCCGCCGAGCGCGGCGAGGGCGAGCGCCCACAGGAAGTAGACGCCGCCCGCGAAGTCCGCCGTGGCCGCCGGTCCGCCGGGGTCCGCGCCGAAGAGCCAGTGGGTGAAGCCGTTCATGAGGGAGAATGGTTCGATGAAGATGCCCAGCCGCCCGATGCCGGCGTCGACCTCGTTGACGAGCGCGGTGCCCACGCCGGCGAGCAGGACGAAGAAGGCGATGGTGCCGACGATGGCGAACACGTGGCGCGACACGAGCGTGGCGATGGTCATGGCGATGGCGGCGATGAAGGCGGAGACGAGCAGGCCGCTGGCCGCGATGGGGCCGATCAGCCGCCACTCGTCGCGGAAGTAGCCGCCGAAATCGTCCACCACGAAGGCGTTGCCGAGGAACAGGATGGCCTGCGGCAGGAGCGTGAGGGCGAACATGGCCGTGGCCATGGCCGCCAGCCGCGCGAGGGCGTAGTCGTGGCGGCTGAAGGCGCGCGAGAAGTAGAGCGGCAGCATCTGGTGGCGCTGGTCGCGCCCCAGCAGCTCGGGGGCCACGAAGGCCGCGAAGAGGGCCAGCATCAGCTGGACGTAGCCGTAGTAGTCCTCCGCCCGGAACACCTCCAGATCCTCCGAGGCGAGCGCCCCGAAGGCCACCTGCACGAGCGCGGGAACGGCGGCGACGATCGCCAGGCCGATGGGAAAGACCTTGCTGCGCGCGCGCCGCCCCAGCCCGAAGGCCGAGCGCAGGCCGTGCGCGTAGAGCGAGACGATGGCGTGCCGCCGACCCAGCCGCGCGCCCTCGTAGCGGCGGTAGCCGAGGTCGTGGATGGCCCCCGCGCGCGGCTCCGTCACGGCGCCGCCTCCGCCGCTTCCGCCGCGTCCGCGCGGAAGAGGTCCTCCAGCGACTGGCGGCGCTGCTCCAGCCGCACGAGGCCCAGGTCCAGCTCGACCACGGCGTCGCGGATGGCGTCGTACGGCTCCGCGCCGTTGAGGGCCACGCGCGCGATCTCGCCCTCGCCGCGCGCCTCGAAGCCGAGGCCGCGCAGCCGTTCGGCGAGGGCGGCGGCGTCGCCGTCCACCTCCACCTCGAGGGAGCCGAGGCCGGTGGTGAATTCGGCGATGGCCCCGGAGCGCACCAGCCGCCCCCCGTCGATGACGACGAGGGAGTCGCAGACGCGCTCGATTTCGCCCAGCAGGTGGGAGGCCATGAGGATGGCGATGCCGAATTCGCGGCCCGTGCGCCGCACGAGGTCCAGCATCTCCTCGCGCCCGGCGGGGTCGAGCCCGTTGGTCGGTTCGTCGAGGAAGATGAGGCGCGGGTCGTGCACGAGCGCCTGCGCCAGCTTCACGCGCTGCTTCATGCCCGTGGAGTAGCCGCCCATCTCGCGGTAGCGCTCCTCGAAGAGGCCCACGTGGCGCAGCGTCTCCGCCGTGCGTTCGCGGGCGGCGGCGCGGGGCAGGCCGCTCACGCGCGCCAGGTGGGCCACGAACTCCGTGGCCGAGAGGTCGGGCGGCAGGCAGTCGTGTTCGGGCATGTAGCCCGTGAACTGGCGGATGGCCGCCCCCTCCGCCGCCACGTCGCGGTCCAGCACGCGCGCGCGCCCGGCGGTGGCGGGCAGCAGCCCCAGCAGGATCTTGATGAGCGTGCTCTTGCCCGCGCCGTTCGCCCCCACCAGCCCCACCACGCCGGGCTCCACGCGCACGTCCAGCGCGTCCAGCGCGGTCACGCCCGGATAGCGCTTCGTGAGGCCGTCCGTCTCGATGAGGGACACGGCCCCAGTGTGGCGGACGCGCGGCGCGCGCGCCAGACGGCGGACTTAGCGTCCCTTTAAGGAGCCGCCGCGCGGTTCACGCCCCCGCGCGGGGCGGGTAGGATGCGCGCGCGCCCTCGTCGGGGCGCGGGAGCGGCGCCATGGAAGTTCCGATGACGGTCAACGATTTCCTCTACCGCGCGGAGGCCCTCTACGGCCCCAAAGAGGCGGTGGTGGACGGCGAACGGCGCTTCACCTACGCCGAATTCGCGGCCCGCTGCCGCCGCCTCGCCCACGCGCTGGCGGGGCTGGGCGTGGGCAAGGGCGACCGCGTCGGCATCCTCAGCCCCAACAGCCACCACTTCCTCGAATCGTTCTACGGAACCTCGCTCATCGGGGCCGTGCTCGTGCCCCTCAACTACCGCCTCGTGTCCGACGACTTCCGCTACGCCTTCGCGCATTCGGGGGCCAGGGTGCTGCTGGCCGATTCGGACCTGACGGGCGCGCTCGACGCCATCCGCGAGGGGCTGCCCGAGGTGGAGCACTGGATCGTGGCGCGCTACGGCGACGCCCCCGTGCCCGACGGCTGGCGCGACTGGGAGGAGCTGATCGCGGGCCAGCCCGAGACGCCCCCGCCCGACCCCGATCTGGACGAGAACGACCTCGTCAGCATCAACTACACCTCGGGCACGACGGCGCGGCCCAAGGGCGTGATGCTCACGCACCGCAACTTCTACGCCAACGCCTACCACTACGTCATCCACATGGGCGCCAGCCACGACGACGTGAACATGTGGACGCTGCCCATGTTCCACTGCAACGGCTGGGGCGGCGTCTACGCGCTCACGGCGGTGGGGGCCAAACACGTGATCGTGCGCGCGCCCGAGCCGGAGACGCTTTACCGCCTCATGCGGGACGAGGGCGTGACCTTCGCCTGCATGGCCCCGGCGGTGCTGGCCCGCATCCTCGATTTCGAGCGCGCGGGCGAATACGCCATCGCCACCAGGCCGCGCTTCGCCGTGGCGGGCGCGCCCCCGCCCCTCACCTACGTGGAGCGGCTGGAGGAGGAGCGCGGCTGGACCTTCATGCAGCTCTACGGCCTCACGGAGACGGCGCCCATCCTCACCGTGGCCGAGCCCCGCCCCCACCTCGACGCCGAGGGCCATGCCCGCTATCGCCTGAAGGCGCGCGCCGGGCACCCCTCCCTGGGCGTGCGCCTGCGCGTGGTGGGCGAGGGCGGGCGCGACGTGCCCCCCGACGACGCCTCCATCGGCGAGGTGGCGGCGCGCGGCAACATGGTCTTCAAGGGCTACTGGAACCAGCCCGACGAAACGGCCCAGGTCATGCGCGACGGCTACTTCTTCACGGGCGACCTCGCCACCGTGGACGAGCACGGCTCCATCAACATCGTCGACCGCGCCAAGGACGTCATCATCTCCGGCGGCGAGAACGTCTCCTCCATCGAGGTGGAGGACACGCTCTACCGCCACCCCGGGGTGCTGGAGGCGGCGGTCGTGGGCATCCCCGACGAACGCTGGGGGGAGACGCCCCTGGCGGTGGTCGTGCTACAGGAGGGCGCGCAGGCCACGGCGGAGGAGATCATCGCCTTCTGCCGCGAGCACCTGGCCCATTTCAAGGCCCCGCGGCGCGTGGAGTTCGCCACCGCCCTGCCGCGCACGGCCACGGGCAAGCTGAAGAAGTTCGAGCTGCGCGAGCCGTACTGGGCCGAGGGCGGGGGCCGTCGCGTCAACTGAGCGCGCGGGGGGCCGCGCCCCGCCGTGCTACACTCGCGCCATGGACGGCCCCCACGCGCACGCCCGCACGGCGGCCCCGTGAAGCGGGCGCTGATCACCGGCATCACCGGGCAGGACGGCTCCTACCTGGCGGAGCTGCTGCTGGGCAAGGGCTACGAGGTGCACGGCCTGCTGCGCCGCTCCAGCTCGCCCGGCACGGCGCGCATCGACCACATCAACGGGGACGCGCCCGCCGACGCCGCCCGCCTCGCGCTCCACTACGCCGACCTCTCCTACACGGAGGGGCTCATCGCCCTGCTGCGGAAGATCGAGCCGCACGAGATCTACCACCTCGCCGCCCAGAGCCACGTGGGCTTCAGCTTCGACATGCCCGAGCTGACCGGCGACGTGACCGGCCTCTCCACCACGCGCGTGCTGGAGGCCGTGCGCATCAGCGGCGTGGGCGCGCGCGTCTACCAGACGTCGAGTTCGGAGATGTACGGCGACGCGCCCGCCCCGCAGACGCTGGCCACGCCCTTCCGCCCCAAGAGCCCCTACGCCGTGGCCAAGCTCTACGCCTACTGGATGGCGGCGGCCTACCGCGAGGCGTACGGGCTGTTCGCGTGCAGCGGCGTGCTCTTCAACCACGAGAGCCCGCGCCGCGGCGAGGCCTTCGTCACGCGCAAGGTCACGCAGGGCATCGCCGCCATTCGGGCGGGCCGCCAGCGCACGCTGCGCCTCGGCAACCTCGCGCCCGAACGGGACTGGGGCTACGCGCCCGAATACGTGGAGGCGATGTGGCTGATGCTGCAGCAGGAGCGCCCCGCCGACTACGTGATCGGCACGGGCGAGGCGCACTCCGTGGAGGAGTTCGTGGAGCGCGCCTTCGCCCACGCGGGGCTGGACTGGCGGGACCACGTGGAGACCGATCCGGCGCAGTTCCGCCCCACCGACATCGCCTGCCTGCGGGCCGACCCCGCCGAGGCCCGCGAGCGCCTCGGCTGGCAGGCGCGCGTGCGCTTCGACGAACTGGCCGCCATCATGGTCGACGCGGACCTGCGGGCCGTTGGCCTGGGCGCTGGGGAGGAACGCGGAAGTGCTTACCATAAGGGGGGGGGTAGCGGAGTGCCGCTCATCCGGCGCGCCGAGGCCGACGGGGCAATATCGGGAGGAACGCCATGATCGTGATCGCGGGCAGCATCGACCTCGACCCCGACCAGCGCGACGCCGCGCTGCAAGCGGGCAAGCCCTTCATTGACGGCGCGCTCACGCAGCGCGGCTGCCGCCACTACACGTGGACGCCCGACCCCTTCGACGCGGGCCGCATCTGGGTCTACGAGCTGTGGGACGACGAGGATGCGCTGGCCGCCCACTTCCGCGACCGCCACTACGCCGACATGGGCGCGAACATCGGCCGCCACGGCATCCGCGGCTCCAGCATCAGCAAGTTCCGCGCGGACCTCGAGGAGCCGGTCTACGACGACGCCGGCACGCCGCGCGCGGACTTCTTCACCGTCGCGGAGTAGGCCCGTGCCGCGGACGGCGCGGCGGGCGTGGCTGCTGTACGACGGTGCGTGCCCCTTCTGCGCGAACTACGCGCGCCTCCTCGACGTGCGCGAGGCCATCGGCGAGCTGACGCTGGTGGACGCGCGCGCGGGCGGCCCGCTGGTCGCGGAGGCGCGCCGCCTGGGGCACGACCCGGACGCGGGCATGGCGCTGAAGCTGGACGGGCGCTGGCGCTTCGGGAGCGAGGCCCTGCGCGAGCTGGCGCGCCATTCGCGGCGGCGCGGCATCCTCGGCATGGCCAACCGCCTGCTCTTCACGCCGCCGGGCGCTGCGCGATGCTGGTATCCGCTGCTGCGGATGGCGCGCTGCCTGTCCCTGCGCGCGAAGGGCGTCGGCCCGCTGCGCTGAGGGGCGCGCGGGGATGAGCATCGCGCCGTTACACTGGCCGCATGACGCGGGGACGGGCGCTGGCGCTGGGACTGGCCGTGGCGATGCTGGCGGGCGTGCTCGCGCCCGGCGCGGCCACGGCCACCACGCCCTACGTCGGCGTGGACGTGGAGGTGACGGTCTGGCGCGCGCTCGACGACGATGGCGACCTGTACGTGGGCGCGCGCGATACGGGCGGGCTGTGGCGGCGGCATCCGGCGGCGCTGGATCTGTCCGCCACGAGCGCGTCGGGGCGCTTCCACCGCAGCGAAGCCGTGGCCCTCACGGTACCGCTGGCGGGCTTCGGCGAGGCCGTGGTCGAGGCCGTCGTCTGGCGCTCCGTGTCGGACCCGTCGCGGCTCCACCTGAGCGTGCGCCGCGCGGGCAGGGGCGAACGCTGGCGCACGGTGAACGAGCCGCTGGCCATGCGCGCCCACGAGCCGCTCGAATGGCAGCGTTACGAGCGCGCGGATCCGGTGACGGTGAGGGTGCCGGTTGCGCCGCCCCCATCCGCACCAGTGACGACGAGCGTCGCGGGGCCGCTGGCCGTCTTCACCGTGCCGGTGGGCGAGACCTGGTCGGACGCCACGGGTTGGTGGGCCACGCGCGAGGTATACATGCTCGACACGGCCACGGACGGGTACTGGCGCGCGTTCGCGTACCAGGACGAATACACGTCATGGGTGGGGATGGCGGGCACGAACCTCGTGGTGGCGAACGCGCGGCAGGTGCGTCGCATCGGGCTGGATGGGCGGGATGAGACGGTTCTGTTCCGGGGCGAGGACATCGGCGGCATCGTCGTCTCGCCCGACGGCGCGAAGGTCGCCGTTCTTCAGGACGACGGCGTCCTGACCGTCCTCGACGTGGACACGGGCCGCACGCTGCTGCGGCGCGCGGCGCTGGCGGCGGCCTTGCTGCCGGATGCGTCCAGCCCCGTCTTCGCGCTGGCGGGCTGGAATGCGTCCAGCGACCGCATCGCCGTTGCCGCCACCGGATACGAGCGAACGCGCACGGGCCTCTTCACGCTTGAAGGCGCGCTCCAGCTCCTGCCGCCAAACGCGGGCAACCTTTCGCCCGACTTCCGCTACGCCATCCAGCCGCACGGGGAGATGAACGGGAACCTGCTCAGGGCAGTTATGCCCCAGTATCTGGACGACTGGCCCTGGCAGTGGGGGTGGGTCTGGGGCGGGTTCGACGTGATCGAGACCGCGAGCGGGCGCACCGTGCGCACGGCGACGGCGACGGACGACACGTTCTTCCTGCCGGGCCCGCGGCCCTTCCGTTCCGACTGGCAGTGGCCAGCCTGGTGGCCCGGCGCTGAGCGCTTCTCCTGGTTCGAGATGGGGCGGCGGTACCCGGGTACCTGCGGGTACGACCTCAGGGAGGAGCAGCCTCCCGCCGAGGGCGCCGTGACCGCTTCCCACTCATGCGCCGATCCCAAATGGATCGCATCCCGGGACGCAGCCGCGTGGGAGGCGGGAAGGGCATGGGAGGACTCGACCGTCGTGGGCCCCCGCATCCTCGACGTCGCATCGGGGGAAGTGCGCGAGCTTGCCCAGCCCGAATGGCGTCGCGTTCTCACGGACGCGACGCGCCTGATAGCGCGGGGAGGCTGCTGGAGGAACGAGGACGGGCAGGAGTGCAGCCTGTTCCACGAGGGACGCCCCGTCTGGAACGGCGCGGTTGAGGCCGTCGGCGTCATCGAACTCGACGAGCCGCTGCGTTATGGGCCGCTCCTGTTGCACAGTGCGCTGCGGCCGCGCCCTGCCACGCACGCCTCCGCGCCCGCGCGCGAGGAGATGGTTGGACCGCTCTTCGCATGGTCCGCGGCTGGCGGGTACGAGACGGAGGTGGATTCCGCCGGTACCCGCCTCTTTCACGAGCAGCGGCGCATCGTGGTCCACGACGCGGGCACGGGGCGCAGCTGGCGCGTCCACGACTACCGCTTCCAGCAGCGCGAACAGGTCTGGAGCGCGCACGGGGGCTTCGTGGTCTGGAGCGGCGACGCGCTCCGCTACGTCACGCCCGACGGGCAGGCGCGCACGCTGCTCGTCGACGACCGCGCGATGAACGTCCGCCGTTCCCCCAGCGGCGGGAAGGTCATCGTCACGCTCGGCCCGGAGTCGTACCGCTCATCCGATGTGACGCTGGCGGTCTTCGCGCTCCCGTCCGGGGAGGAGCTGCTGCGCGTCGAGAGCACGGAGCCGCGCTTCGAGAAAATCCCCGAGGGTTTCAATTTTTCCGATCCCTTCCTCGCGACGCCGGACGCCATCGTGCCGCTGGGCTGGAATGCGGGCGAGACCGCGTTCAGCATCGCCTGCGGCGACTGCCCCGGGCCTTTCGGGACGCTCGGCCTGGGGGATGGCGAACTCACCGTCCTTCCTCCCGAAACGCTGGATCGCGGAAGCATTCCCGCAGACGATGATGCCGCCCTTTCGCCCGACTTCCGCTACGTCGCGACGGGAAGGGACATGCTCGCTGAATCCGGCTGGACGTGGGACGTCATCGACATCGTCGAGGTGGCCAGCGGGCAAATCGTCCGCACCGTGCCCGTGGGCGAGCTGTCCGGCGCCGTCATCGGCTCCGACGACTGGGGCTGGACCGACGGGCGCTTCGCGTGGTCGCCCGACGACGCCTATGACTTCCGGCGTGGCCGCATCGCCGAGGGTGGCGAGGATGGTGAGGTCTGGCTGCTCAATGTCGAAACGGGCGCGACCGAGCGCCTGACCGCGCGCGCGTACGCCGAGCGGCGCTCCCCGACCGCGAGCCCGGCAGTGGAATTCCCCGACTTCGACGCCAGCTGCCCCGGCAGCGCCGACCCCATCCAGTGGTGCGCCGTGCTGCTCGACGGGGAGGTGGTGGGCGAGGGGCGCTGGGCCGAGACCATCGGCTTCGTCGCGCTCGACTGACCCGGCCCCTGCGCGCCGCTAGCCCGCCGCCGCCGCGGCCTCCTCGCGCGCGGCGGCGGTGAAGGCGTAGGCGCCGTCCGCGTAGTCGACGGCGATGCGCTGGCCCTCGGCGAACTCGCCCTCCAGCAGGCGGCGCGCCAGCTCGTCGCCGATGCGGCGCTCCACCGTGCGGCGCAGGGGGCGCGCGCCGAAGGCGGGGTCGTGGCCCTCGTCCACCAGCGCCTCGCGGGCCGCCTCCGTGAGCGTGACGGCGAGGCCGCGCTCGGCCAGCCGCCCCCCCACCTCGGCCACCAGCAGGTCCACGATGCGGGCCAGTTCGGGGCGCGTGAGCGGCTCGAACACGATGGTCTCGTCGATGCGGTTCAGGAACTCGGGGCGGAAGCGCTCGCGCAGGGCGCGCTCCACGGAGTCGCGCAGGGCCGCGCGCTCGCCGCCGTCCGCGATGCGCCGCGTGAAGCCCACCGTGAGCCGCTCCTGCGCGCCCGTGCCCAGGTTGCTGGTCATGACCACGACCGTGTTGCGGAAGTCCACCGTGCGCCCGTGGCCGTCCGTGAGCCGCCCGTCGTCGAGAATCTGCAGGAGCGTGTTGAAGACGTCGGGATGCGCCTTCTCGATTTCGTCGAGCAGGATGACTCGGTAGGGGCGGCGGCGCACGCGCTCGGTGAGGCCGCCGCCCTCGTCGTAGCCCACGTAGCCCGGCGGCGCGCCCGTCAGGCGGCTCACCGCATGGCGCTCCTGGTACTCCGACATGTCCAGCCGGATCATGGCCTCCTCGTCGTCGAAGAGGCGCTCCGCGAGGGCCTTGGCCAGTTCCGTTTTGCCCACGCCCGTGGGGCCGAGGAAGATGAAGGAGCCGATGGGGCGGCCCGGATCCTTGAGGCCCGCGCGGGCGCGGCGCACGGCCCCGGCGAGGGCGGCGATGGCGCGGTCCTGCCCCACCACGCGCTCGTGCAGCTCCTCCTCCAGCCGCAGCAGGCGGTCGCTTTCGCGCTCCTCCAGGCGGGCCACGGGGATACCCGTCATCTGCCCCACGAGGGCCGCGATGTCCGCCGCCGTCACGCCTCCGCCGTCCGCCTCCGGCCCGTCGATGACGCGCTTGCTGGCGGCCTCGTCGATGAGGTCGATGGCCTTGTCGGGCAGGCGGCGCTCGGTCAGGTAGCGCGCGGAGAGGCGCACGGCGGCGTCCAGCGCGTCGTCGCCGACGTCCACCCCGTGGTGCTCCTCGTAGCGGGGGCGCAGGCCGCACAGGATGGCGAGCGCGTCCTCCGCCGAGGGCTCCTCCACGTAGACGGGGGCGAAGCGCCGTTCGAGGGCCGGGTCCTTCTCGATGCGGCGGTACTCGTCGAGCGTGGTGGCCCCGATGGCGCGCAGTTCGCCGCGCGCGAGGGCGGGCTTCATGAGGTTGCCCGCGTCGATGGCCCCCTCCGCGCCGCCCGCGCCGATGACCGTGTGCAGCTCGTCGATGAAGAGGATGACGGCGCCCTCGCTGGCGCGCACCTCCTCCATGACGGTCTTGAGGCGCTCCTCGAATTCGCCGCGGAACTTGGCCCCGGCCAGCAGCGCCCCCATGTCGAGCGCGCGCAGGGACGTGTCGCGCAGGCGCGGGGGGGCGTCGTGCGCGGCGATGCGCTGCGCGAGGCCCTCCACGATGGCGGTCTTGCCCACGCCCGCCTCGCCGATGACGACGGGGTTGTTCTTGGAGCGGCGGTTCAGGATCTGCATGAGGCGGCGCACCTCGGTCTCGCGCCCGATGACGGGGTCGAGTTTGCCCTCGCGCGCCAGCCGCGTGAGGTCGACGCTGTAGCGTTCGAGGCTCTGGTAGCTGCTTTCGGCGGTGGGGCTGGTGACGCGCGCGCTGCCGCGGATTTCGCGCAGGGCGCGGTAGACGGCCTCCTTGTTCACGCCCAGCCCGGCCAGCAGGCGCGCGGCCCCGCTCTCCTCGTTGTCGGCGATGGCGATGAGCAGGTGCTCGACGCCCACGTACTCGTCGGTGAGGCGGTCGGCCTCGGCGTTGGCCGTCTCCAGCATCCGCACCACCTCGGGCGTGGTGTAAAGCTGCACCACGTCGTGGCTGAGGCGGGGCTGGCGGTCCAGCTCGGCCACGGCCAGCTCGCGCAGGCGCGCGCTGGGCGCGTCCAGCCGCTCCAGCACCTGCTGCGCGAGGCCGCCCTCCAGCTCGGCCAGCGCCAGCAGCACGTGCGCCACCGTCCACTGGCTGTGGCGGCGCTCGCGCACCGCCTCCTGGGAGGCGGCCAGCACCTGTCGGGCCTGCTCGGTGAAGCGGTCCTGCCGCATCATGGGCATGGGGAATTCCTTTCGCCCCGCGTGCGCGGGGTCTTCTTTAGCGCGCGGGGCGGCCCTCGCTGTCGACGGCGGGCGCGGGCAGGCGCGCGCGGCGCAGGAGCGCCAGTTCGGCGCGGGCCTCGTCCAGCTCGGCCCGCAGCTCGCGCAGCTGGTCGCTCATGCGCAGCACCACCTCCACGCCCGCCAGGTTCACGCCCAGCTCGTCGATGAGGCGCTGGGCCTGGCGGATGCGGCGGATGTCGGCGTTGGAGTACATGCGGATGTTGCCGCCCGTGCGGTGGGGGCGGATGAAGCCCGCGCGCTCGTAGTAGCGCAGCGTCTGCTGGTGCAACCCGACCAGCCGCGCGGCGATGGAGATCACGTAGCAGGGCTCGTCGTCGCGCGGCGGGCCCGCGGGGGGACGGCGTCGGGGCATGGTCAGGCCTCCCGGCTGGCGGCGCGCGCGCGGGATGCGTCCGCGCCCTGGCGGCGCAGCTCCGCGAGGAGCTCGCGCTCGCGGTCGTTCAGGCGTTCCGGCAGGCGCACGCTCACGCGCGCCACCAGGTCGCCGCGGCTTCCCGCGCGGCCCAGCACGGGCATGCCCTTGCCGCCGAGGCGGAAGCGCCGCCCGTTCTGGGTGAGCGGGGGGATGGTGAGCATGACGCGCCCGTCCAGCGTGGGGGCCTCCACCTCGCCGCCGAGCAGGGCGTCGAGCCAGGGCACGGCCACCTCCGCCAGCAGGTCGTCGCCCTGGCGCTCGAAGCGTTCGTGGGGGCGCACCTCGACGAGCAGGTAGAGGTCGCCCGGCGGGCCGCCCTCGCCGCCGGGGCCGCCCTCGCCCGCGATGCGCACGCGCGAACCCGTGGCCACGCCCGGCGGGGCCTTCACCTCCAGCCGGCGCGGCGCGGCGATCTGGCCCGCGCCCCCGCAGACGTGGCAGCGCGCCCCGCCCACGGCCCCCTCGCCGCCGCAGGGGGCGCAGGGCGCGGCCCCCTCCAGCGCGATCGTGCGCGTGGCCCCGGCGGCGGCCTCCTCCAGCGTGATGGCGAAGGGCGTCTCCACATCCCGCCCGCGCCGGGGGCCGCGCGGCCCGCCGAAGATGCCGCCGAACAGCCCGCCCAGGTCGAAGTCGCCGAGGTTGCCCTCGAAGGCGAAGCCGCCGCCGTGGCCGCCGCCGAAGCGCGCGCGCTGGCGCTCCATCTCCTCGATCTGCTCGGCCTGTTCCCAGCGCTCGCCGTACCTGTCGTAGCGCGCGCGCGACTCCTCGTCGCCGAGCACGTCCCAGGCGGCCTGGATCTCCTTGAAGCGCGCCTCCGCGCCCGCGTCGTTGGGGTTGACGTCGGGGTGGTGCCGCCGCGCGAGGCGGCGGTAGGCGGCGCGAAGCTCCTTCGCCGATGCGTCCCGCCCGACGCCGAGGGTTGCGTAGAAATCGGCGGCCATTGCGCCCTTCATCATGCCGCACCGAGCCGCATCCTGCAAGCGTGCGGTGAAGGAACCCTCACAACGGCGCTGTCAGGGTTGCGCGCGAACGAAAGGGGCGCGTCCCGTGCGGACCGGAGGCGGCGGGGCGGGGCGGATCAGGCGCTGGCGGCTTCGGCTTCGGCGCTGATGTCCGTGACCTCGATCTGGTTGCCCGCGCCCACCGTGATGCGCACGATCTTGCCGTCCTCCAGCAGGGCCTCGACGTTCTGCTGGTGCGAGCGCCAGCCCCTGGGGAAGGCGTAGCCGTTCTTCTCGAGCGCCTCGAGGAAGAAGTAGCTCATCGTCATCGGAGCGAGGTAGAAATCGGTGCTGTCCATGGCGCGCGCCCCCTCGTGCGTGTTCCCGCGGGCGGCGTGGCCCCCGCGGCGCGCCCCATTATGGCGATTCGCGCGCCCGCCCGCCACAACCCGCCTTGCAAGCGGGCGCGCAAGGCGGCGCGCGCGTAGGCTCGCGCCAGTGCGCGCCCTCAACCGCCTGCTCGCCGCCGCCTCGCTGGCGCTGGGCGCGGCCCTCGTGCTCTTCCTGCTGCTGCAGGGCGCGGGCTGGGGCGCGGGCGCGTGGCTGGGGCTGGCGCTGGCGGGCAACGGCCTCGTGCGGCTCTGGTTCACGCGGCGCGACTGAGCGGCGCGCGCGTTGTACGCGATTGCGCGCGGCGGTATTCTCCCCGCGCCAACAGAGGGGGCGCAGCGCACATGGCGGGCTTCCGCTCCATCCTCGCGCCGGTGGCGCCCGGCGACGCCAGCCTCGACGCCGCCGCCCTCGGCGCGGCCCTCGCGCGCCAGGCCGGGGGCGCGCTCACGCTCCTGCACGTGATCGAGGTGGAACGCACCCTGCCCGTGACCGCCGACATGGAGCTGGAGGGCCGCCGCGGCGAGGAGCTGCTGCGCCGCGCCCGCGCCCGCGCCGAAGCCGAAAGCGGCGGCGTGGCCATTGAGGATGATCTGCTGCAGGCGCGCGCCGCCGGCCCCGCCATCGTGGAGGCGGCGAGGGCGCGCGAGGCCGACGCCATCGTGCTGGGCGTGGCCGCCGCGCCCGCGCCGGGCCGCTTCGACGTGGGGCGCACGGCGCAATACGTGCTCGGCCACGCCCCCTGCGCCGTCTGGATCGCGCGCGCGCCGCTGGATCGCGCGGAAGCGGCGGCGCGCCCGTGAACGTGCTCGTCATGGGCTGCGGGCGCACGGGCGCGGCCATCGCCGAACGGCTCGACCGCGAGGGCCACCGCGTCACCGTGCTCGACCGCGACGCGGGCCAGTTCGGGCGCCTCGGCGACGGCTTCGGCGGGCGCCTGGCGGCGGGCAACGGCATGGACATGGAGGCGCTGGAGCGCGCGGGCGTGGGCGAGGCCGACGCCTTCATCGCCGTCACGCAGGGGGACAACCGCAACTTCTTCGCCAGCCAGCTGGCGCGCGAGGTCTACGGCGTGGCGCGCGTCGTCTGCCGCGTGAAGGACCCCCAGCGCGGCGCCATCTTCGCGCAGCTCGGCATCGACACCTACAGCCCCACCAGCGCGGGCGCGGACGCCATGATCGCCATGCTCGCGGACGGGGCCGCGGGCTGAGCCGTGTACATCATCATCGCGGGCGGCGGCAAGGTCGGCTACTCCCTCGCGCGGGAGCTGCTGGACGGCGAGAACGAGCTGCTCGTGATCGAGCGCGACGGCGACCGCGCCGCCGAACTGGGCGAACGGCTGGAGGGCGCGGCCCTGCGCGGCGACGCCTGCGAGGCGTCCGTGCTGGAGGGGGCGGGCGCGGCCCGCGCGGACCTCGTGGCCGCCGTCACGGGCGACGACGAGGACAACCTCGTGGTCTGCGAACTGGCGCGGCACCACGGCGTGGCGCGCGTGCTGGCGCGCGTGAACGACCCGCGCAACACCCTCCTCTTCCGCAAGCGCGGCATCGAGATCACCGTCTCCGCCACGGAGGCCATCCTCGCCCAGATCGAGCAGGAGCTGCCGGTCATGGCCATGGTGCCCGTGATGCACCTGCACGAGGGGCTGGAGCTGGTGGAGGTGCGCCTGCCGGAGACGTCGCCGGCGGTGGGGCGCACGCCGCGCGAGCTGCTGCTGCCGCCCGAATCGCTGGTCGCCCTGATCGTCGATTCCGGCGGCGTGCCCCGCATCCCCGCCCCCGACACCACGCTCACGGCGGGGGACGCGCTGGTGGTGGTGACGCGCGCGGAGAGCCGCGCCATGCTCGGCGAGGCCCTGATCGGAGGCGCCCATGGCTTCGACACCTGAGGGCCCGCTGGCCTACCTCGGCCCGCCCGGCACCTTCGGCGAGGAGGCGGCCCGCCGCCACGCGCCCCACGCGACCGACGCCGACCTGCGCCCCCTCCCCTCCCACGCCGAGGTGGCCCGCGCCGTGGAGGCGGGCGAGGCCGCCGCCGGCGTGCTCGCCATCGAGAACTCGCTCAACGGCTCCGTGGCGGAAACGCTCGACATCCTCATCCACGAAACCTCGCTGCCCATCCAGGCCGAGCTGCTCGTGCCCGTCATCCACCACCTGGTGGCCGCGCCGGGCGTGGAGGCGGCGGCCATCGAGGCGGTCTACTCGCACCCGCACGCGCTGGGGCAGTGCCGCGCCTTCCTGCGCGAACGCCACCCGCGGGCGCGGCTGGAGGCGGCCCTCTCCACGGCCCACGCGGCGGAGCTGGCCGTGGAGCGCGCCGCCGGGGGGGAGGGGGCGGCGGCCATCGCCACCGCGCGTGCCGCCGAACGCTGCGGCGCGCGCGTGCTGGCCGAGGGCATCCAGGACCGCCGCGACAACGCCACCCGCTTCGTGGTGGTGGGCGCGGAGGCCCCCGCGCCCACGGGCCGCGACCGCACCTCCATCGCCTTCCGCTTCGCCGACGATCGCGCCGGGCTGCTGGCGGCGGCGCTGGCCGAATTCGCCAGCCGCGGCATCAACTGCACGAAGATGGAGAGCCGCCCCACGCGCGCCAGCATGGGCGAGTACGTCTTCCTCATCGATTTCGAGGGGCACGCGCGCGACCCGCGCTGCGCCGAGGCCCTGGCCGCGCTGGAGGCCATGACCGCGCGCCTCAAGGTGTTCGGCAGCTACCCCCGCGCCGAAGGGGCCTGATCGTGACGCGCGCGCTGGCGGCGGCGGCGCTGACCGTGGCGCTCCTCACGCTCGCCTGCGGGGGGAACGACGCGCCCGCTCCCGCCACGGCGGAACCGACTGCTTCCGGTACGGTTGCGACGACCGCCACGGCCACGCCCGTCGCCACGCCCACGCCTCCCCCGACCGCCACGGCCACGCCCGCGCCCGCGGAACCGCCGGCGCCGGAGCTCGAGATCGTCACGGTGCTGCCCCCCGACGCCATCCCCGCCATCGACGACCCCGCCATCGTCTCCGCCGCCGTCGCGGACGAACAGCTGCGCGCCAACGACCTCGTCATCGGCGTCTCCATCGGCGGCGAGCACCGCGCCTACGGGGCCGCCTTCCTCAGCGCCCACGAGATCGTGAACGACATGCTGGGCGGGCGCGCCATCGCCGTCACCTGGTGACCGCTCTGCTTCACGGGCATCGTGTATGCCCGCGACATCGGGGACCAGCGGCTCGCCTTCGGCGTCTCCGGCAAGCTCATCATGAACGCGCTCGTCATGTTCGACCGCCAGACGGAGACGCTCTGGAGCCAGTTCCTCGGGCGCGCCGTGGAAGGCCCGCTGGCGGGAACGGAGCTGACGCCCCTGCCCGCCACGCTCGTGCGCTGGAAGAGCTGGCGCGCGCTCCATCCCGACACCACCGCGCTCGACCAGGGCGGCGTCGTCATCGACGCCTACTCCAACTACTACCTGCGCCCCGACGCGGGCATCATCGGCGAGCGCAACCGCGACGAGCGCCTCTTCCCCAAGACGCTCGTGCTGGGGCTGGTCCTGCCCGAGGGACGCAAGGCCTACGCCCACCACCGGCTGGCGGACGCGCCCGCGCTCAACGACCGCGTGGGCGGACGGCCCGTGCTCGTGGCGTACGATGCCGAGGCGCGCGCGGCCGCCGCCTTCGCCCCCGCCGTCGATGGCCGCGCGCTCGCCTTCGACGCCGCCGAACCCGACGCGGACGGGTCGGCGCGGCTGCGCGACCGCGAGACGGACACGCTCTGGGCCGCGCTCACGGGCGAGGCGCTGGAGGGCGAGCTGGCGGGGCGGCGGCTGGAACCGCTCACCGCCTTCACCGTCTTCTGGTTCGCCTGGTCCGACTACTTCCCCGGCACGCTCCTGTACGAGCCGGAGTAGCGCCGCCGCTTGCGCGCAAGGCGCATGGGGGCGCAAGGTGGAGGGGATGCCCCCCGCCGTTCGGGTTTCCGGACTGACGCGCCGCTTCGGCGAAATCGTCGCCGTGGACGGCGTCTCCTTCGACGTGGGCGAGGCCGAGATCTTCGGCTTCCTCGGCCCCAACGGCGCGGGCAAGACGACCACCATCTCCATGCTCTGCACGCTGCTGCGCCCCACCGCCGGCAGCGCCGCCATCGGCGGCTGCGACATCGTGGCCGACCCCGCCGGCGTGCGCCGCGAAATCGGCATCGTCTTCCAGGATTCGACCGTGGACGAACGCCTCACGGCCCGCGAGAACCTCGTCTTCCACGGCGAACTGTTCGGCATGGCCCGCGCCGACATCCGCCCCCGCGCCGACCAGCTGCTGGAGCGCGTGGGCCTGGCCGAGCGCGCGGGCGACGCCGTCATCACCTTCTCCGGCGGCATGCGGCGGCGGCTGGAAGTGGCGCGCGGCCTCATGCACTGGCCCTCCGTGCTCTTCCTCGACGAACCCACCGTGGGGCTGGACCCGCAGACGCGCCGCAGCCTCTGGGCCTACGCCCGCTCCATGCGCGAAACGGAGGGCGTCACCATCTTCCTCACCACCCACTACATGGACGAGGCCGAGGCCTGCGACCGCGTGGCCGTCATGGACCACGGGCGCATCATCGCCCTCGACACGCCCGACCGCCTGAAGGCGCGCCTCGGCGGCGACGTGGTCTCCATCGCCGGGCCCGACAACGACGCCCTCGCGCGCGAGGTGCGCGAATCCTTCGAAATCGAGCCGCGCCTCGAAAACGAGGCCGTCGAATTCAACGTGGAGCAGGGCGGCGACTTCGTGCCCATCCTGCTCGCCCGCCTCAATGGCGAGGTGCGCTCCGTGGGCATCCGCGCGCCCACGCTGGAGGACGTGTTCGTCTCCCTCACCGGCCACCAGATCCGCGAACAGGCCTTCAGCGAGGAGGACAAGATGCGCTCCATGCAACGCATGGGCTTCCGGAGGATGCGATGACGGTTTCGGCGGAAGCGGCGGCGGAGGCGCGGGCGGCGGCGGGATCCCCGCGGCGGGCCAGCGGGCGCGCGGGCTTCCTGCAGGTCGTGCGCGTCATCTGGATGCGCGAGGTGCTCATCTACTTCCGCGACCGCGCGCGCATGATCTCGGCCTTCACCATGCCCGTCATCATGCTCGTCATGTTCGGCGAGGGGCTGGGCAACAGCATCGCCCAGCTGCCCGGCGACATCGGCTACCGCCAGTTCATCTTCCCCGGCATGGTGGCCATGATCGTGCTCATGAACTCCGTCTTCTCCGGCGTCTCCATCGTCACCGACCGCCAGTTCGGCTTCCTGCGCGAAATCCTCGTCGCCCCCGTCAGCCGCACCGCCATCTGCATCGGCAAGATCAGCGGCGGCGCCACCGTGGCCCTCGTCAACGGCGCCGTCATGTTCGCCATCGCCCCCCTGCTCGGCATCGACATCACCATCGAGGTGGTGGCCAAGCTGCTGCCCCTCATCGCCCTCGTCTCCTTCATGCTCACGGGCCTGGGCGTGGCTTTGGGCAGCCGCCTGCGCTCCGTGGAGAGCTTCCAGATGCTGTCGCAGGTGGCCATCTTCCCGGCCATGTTCCTCTCCGGCATCTTCTTCCCCATCAACAACGTGCCCGCCTGGATGGACGTGCTGGTGAAGATCAACCCCGTCACCTACGCCGTCGCGCCCATCCGCGAGATCGCCCTCTCGGAGCAGCTGGCGGCGGTGCCGGCGGACGCGCCCTTCCAGATCACGCACGTGGAGTGGTTCGGCTACACGCTGAGCACGTGGGAGGAGCTGGGCGTGGTGCTGGCCTTCGGCGCGCTCATGCTCACCATCGCCATCCGCGCCATCCGCACCACGGAGTAGCGCCGCGCGGTAGACTGCGCGCGTGAGCAGCGCGGGCGCGCACGAGCACACCATCAACGTGGCCCTCGGCGAGGTGCTGGCGACGATGCGCCGCGGCTGGACCGTGCTCGCCGAGGAGTCCCGCGCGCTGGAGGGCGGCGGCCGCGCCGACATCCTCGTGCTCGACGAGTCCGGCTGGCCCGTGACCATCGAGGCCGAGCGCGAGGACCGCGCCAGCGCCGAACGCGACGCCATCGCGCGGCTGGGCAGGCGGCCCGTGGGCGGCGAGCACGCCATCGAAACCGCCATCGCGCTCGTCTACCCGCAGGGGTTCCAGCAGTTGAGCGGCGCGGAGCTGCGCAAGGCCATCCGCAGGACGGACGCGCTCGAATACGCGCTCTACACGCATGTGGGCGACGACGAGCACGAGCGGCTGCCTGAATCGGGCTGGCTGCGTGGCGGCGTCATCGACCTGGCCATGCTGGTCCATCGCGCGGCCATGCCCGCCCAACGCATTGATGATCTCGCGGATGTGCTTGAGGGCGGGGTCAACACCGCCGCCAGTGTTTTTTCGAGGCTCCATCCGCAGTTTGGCAGAGGCCGCGGGGCCCAACTCGCGGGGATCCTGGAGCAGACCGACGACGAAAGCGGGCAGACGCGGCGCATGGCCATGACCGTGCTGCTCAACGCGCTCGTCTTCCATGAAGCGCTCGCCCAAGCGGACTTCGAGATCAACGTGGCGGGGCGGCGACGCGCGGTCCAGCCGATCGACGCCTTCTTTCGCCTGGAGTTCGATCGCCCGGAACTGCTGGTGGAATGGGACGCCATCCTCGAACAGAACTACTGGCCCATCTTCGGCATCGCGCGGCTGCTGCTTGAACCCACCTTCATGCCGATCAAGACGGTGTCCGACGTTCTTCAATCCTTGTGGTTCACGGCACGACGGCTCGTGCAGGGCGGTATGACGCGCTCGCACGACCTCACCGGCACCGTTTTCCAGCGCCTCATCGCCGACCGCAAGTACCTTGCCACCTACTACACGCGCCCCGAGGCCGCCACGCTGCTGGCGGGGCTGGCGCTGCCCGTCGACCGCCCGCCCGGCGAGGCCGACTGGGCCGACGCGGACACGCTGGCGAGCGTCCAGATCGGCGATTTCGCCTGCGGCACGGGCACGCTCCTCTCCGCCGCCTACCAACGCCTTTCGCTGCTGCACGAACTCCACGGTGGCGACGCGAAAGCACTCCACGGGCCGATGATGGAGCACGGGTTGGTCGGCCTCGACGTGCTCAACATCGCCGTCCACCTGACGGCGGCCATGCTGGCGGGTTCGCAGCCGGATACGCCCTTCGACGGTGAGTGCCTGCTCACCATGCCCTACGGAGAACGAGCGGATGGCTCGGTGCGACTCGGTTCCCTGAACCTGCTGGCCCAATCCGTGCAGGAAGATTGGATCGCCGAGGCAGCGGCGACAACGGCGGGCGGCCGTGCTCCGGAAGATGTGCGCGAGCTGGTTACTCGCATCGGCCACGGCAAGTTCGATCTCGTGATCATGAATCCGCCATTCACCCGTCCCGGGGGCCAGGAGGGAAAACAGAAGAAGGGAAGCGGCAACCCGGCATTTGCTGCGTTCGGAACCACAAAAGATGCCCAGAAGCGAATGACTGCTCAACTTCGAGACGCCCGCGAGGGGCCACCTCTGGCAGGCGGGAATGCGGGTCTGTCGGCGGATTTTCTCGATCTGGCGATGCGCAAGAACAATGCGACCGGCACGATCGCTCTCGTTCTCCCCCTCAGTGCCGTCAGTGGTATTGACTGGGACAATGCCAGGGATGCAATCCGGAGCAATTATCGCGATGTGATCGCCATTACGATCTCCGGAGCGGGATCCTTTGCCTCTTCGTTCTCGGCTGACACGGGAATGGCGGAGGTTCTGATCGTAGGAAAGAATTCCAGATCTGGGGAGCAAGGGCGGGCAATCTTTGCGATCCTTCCCGAATTCCCTCGCTCAGCAGTGATGGGCGGCCTATTAGCGGATACAATCCTTCAGTCCACGCAGAAACCAGTCCGTCGCCTTGAAGATGGACCCGTCGGTGGCACATTGCTCATGCTGGGAGAGGAGTATGTCGGGCAGATCCTCGATTGCCCGCTACCGGGCGATGGACCGTGGCCAGTGGTCGGTATTTCGGACGCATCTCTCGCGCAGGCTGCTTACGGCATCGAGAACGGAAAACTCACCCTTCCAACTCTTCCGTCTGGCGAAGCGGATTCGATCCCTATCGTCCGAATCGGTGAGATCGCGGAGCGTGGCCCATACCATATGGACATCTACTGGGACAAGGACGATGGCTCTCCACAAGGACCACTGCAGCTCATCCGCCCTGCCATCAGTACATCTCCGTCCTACCCCATGCTCTGGGCGCACGATGCGAAGAAGGAGCGCCGACTCGTCGTCAATCCCGACGCGGAAGGCCAGATCAAGTCCGTCGATGCGCGCTTCGACCAGCAGGCCGTGAACGAGAAGGCCGCGCGCATCCAGGCCACCGCCACGCGCGCCCACTACAACCGCGACCTGCAGTTCAATTCCCAGTCCCTGATCGTGGCCATGACCGAGCGGCCCTGTATCGGCGGGCGCGCATGGCCGTCCGTCATCTTCGAGAACCCCGACCACGAGTACGCCTTCGCCCTGTGGTCCAACTCCACGCTCGGCCTCCTGCTGCATTGGTGGACGGCGAACAAGACGCAGTCCGGGCGCGGCAGCACGACCGTGACCGGCATCCCGCGCATCCCCACGCTGGACGTGCGCACGCTTTCGGCGGAGCAGCATGAGCGCGCGCGGGCGGCGTTCGAGGCGCTGCGGAACGAGCGCTTCCTGCCTTTCGACCAGATCTTCGACGAGGAGAACGGCAGCGATCCGGCGCGAGCACGGCTGGACCGCGCGCTGCTGGTGGACGTGCTGGGGCTGCCGGAGTCGCTGTGCGCCGAGGGCGGGCCGCTGGAGACGCTGCGCCGCAAGCTCGCCGCCGAGCCGCAGATCCACGGCGGCAAGCGCACGCGCGTCGTCTTCACGGACACGGGCGAGCGCACGGTGAAGCGCCCCGACCACTGAGCGCGCGGGGCGTGGCGGGGGCGGCCCGCGATGGGCCAGAATCGGCGCGCCATGCGCTGGCTCCGATGGCTGGGCCCGCGGCTGCTGGCGGCGGCGGCCCTGCTCACGCTGGCCCTCACGGGCTGGCACTGGGCGCGCGGCGCGCCCCTCGGCGACGCCCTGCGCATGATGGCCGACGACTACCGCCTGCTGGCCGCCTGCCCGGCGGAGGCGGGGCGCGTGCGCGCTTTCGCGGGCCGCGCCACGCCCGACGACGGCCCCGCCTCCATGTCCGCACGCCACGGGGACGGCTGGACGGCGCGCGTCTGCGACGGGAGCCTCGCGCCGGACGCCGCCGCCACGGCGGGCGTTTCCGCGGAGGCGGTGCGCGCGTCCCCGTCCCCGACGCCATCGCCTGCGCCCGCGCCCGCGTCGTCGCCAACCGCCACCGCCACGCCTTCACCCACAGCCGCAGCCCCTTCGCCCACCGCGACCATCGCTGCGACGGCCACGGTCACGCCGACGTCCACATCCACGCCATCCCCGACGCCAACGGCCACGCCCACGGCCACGCCCGCCAGCTCGTCGGCGCTGACCTGCGGGGCGTGGCACGCGCCGCCGACGGCGCTGGACGGCCTGCCCGAGGGCGCGCGTCCCGCCGAACGCCACCGCGAGCTGAAGCGCTTCATGCTGGGGCTGATCAACGCGGAGCGCGCCGCCGCCGGGGCGCGGCCCGTGGCGCTCGGCGGGAACGCCGCCGCCCAGCTGCACGCGGAGGAGGCGCTGGCGGGCTGCTTCTCCTCCCACTGGGGCCGCGACGGCCTCAAGCCAACCATGCGCTACAGCCTCGCGGGGGGCTACCAGGCCAACGGCGAGAACCTGAGCGGCCTCGACTACTGCATCACGGCGGCGGACGGCTACCGCGCCATCGCCAGCCCGGAGGAGGAGGCGCGCGAGGCCATGGAGGGCCTGATGGGCAGCGAGGGCCACCGCGAGAACATCCTCAACCCGCGCCACCGCGCGGTCAGCCTCGGCCTCGCCTGGGACGAGTGGAACTTCATCGCCGTGCAGCATTTCGAGGGCGACTACGTGGCCTACGGGCGCGCGCCCGCCATCACGGGCGGCCTGCTCGGCCTCGCCGGCGAAACGCGCAACGGCGCGGCCTTCGCCGAGGACGACGACCTGTCCGTGCAGGTGTATTACGACCCGCCGCCGCGGCCCCTCACGCGCGGGCAGCTGGCGCGCACCTACTGCTACGACAGCGGCCGCATCGTGGCCGCGCTGCGCGCCCCGCCGGGGCCGTTCGCGCGCTATACGAGCGACGAGCTGACCGCCACCCATGCGCCCTGCCCGGACCCCTACGCGGTGCCCGCGGACGCGCCCGCGCCGCAATCGCACGACGAGGCGCACGCGGCCTGGCAGGCGGCCTACGACGCCAGCCAGACACGCGAGGAGCGCTCCGTCCACGCGCGCTGGATCACGGCGGAGGAGTGGGTCGCCGACGGCCAGCGCTTCGCGGTCACGGCGGACCTGGCGGAGCTGCTGGCGGAGCATGGCGCGGGCGTCTACTCGCTGGCCGTATGGGGCGCCATCGAGGGCGAGCCCGCCGTCATCTCGGAGTACGCCATCTTCTGCGAGTGAGGGGGGCTCAGCGGACGCGCACCTCCTCGACCCAGAACACGCCGTCCGCGTCCTGGCTGTACACGAGGATCAGTTTGGGAACGCCATGTCCGGCGCCCGGCGTCTCGACGTTGCGGAGCCCGCCGGAGTTCGGGAGAAAGGGACGGGCCGCTCCGGCGTATCCAATCGTGCGAAGCAGGCCGTCGATGGCCGCCTTGGCGGGAGGGTAGTTCGCGCAGATAGCGCGGTACTGCTCATCCGCCAGGGGCCGCCAGCGGACCTCATTCAGCACGGGCAAGCAGGCCCAGACGCTCGGCCACTTCCTGGCCCGCGCGAATGGCCTCCTCGCTCGGCGGTTCGGTGGAGACGAACGCCAGCTCGTAGGCCACGGGCGTGCCCTCGGGGACGATGCGGCAGACGGGGTCGAGGTACGGCAGACTCGATTCGCCGCTTCCGTCCGCCTCCGGCAGCCCCACCAGCACGCGCTCGACGATGGCCGTTTCCGCCTCGCTGAAGGGCGCGCCGCCCTCGCCGCCGCCGTCCGCCGCCTTGATGCGCGCCATTTCCCCATCGAGCCGCTCGGGCCAGGGGCCGCGCGGATCGTTCAGGTAGGTCGCGCCCGTGATCGACGTCCCAATCTCGAGGTAGGCGAGGAAGTCGCAGTAGAAGAGCCGCCGCGCCAGCCCCGCCGTGTCGTGGCCGGAGCGCCCGGCGAGCAGGCGCGCCAGCCGCCGGAAGCGCGCGCCGTCACAGGGCCTGCTTCCCGTGATGTCCCCCAGCGGGTCGAGATCGATCTTCTTCATGCCGGTCTCCTCTCCCCCAGTATGGCACGCCCGCGGGGGCCGTGGCGGGGCGGCGCGCGATGCGCCACAATCGGCGCGAATGGAGGGAACCGCCATGCTGCTCGAGGGAAAGGCCGCCGTCGTCACCGGGAGCGCCGTGGGCATCGGGCGCGCCATCGCCGTCGCGCTCGCCGAACAGGGGGCCGCCGTCGCGGGCCTCGACATCGACGCCGCCGGCAACGCCGAAACCGCCCGCCTGGTGCGCGAGACGGGCCGCCAGGGCCTCGCCGTCGATTGCGACGTGGCCGACCGCGCGCAGGTGCGCCGCGCCATGAACGGCGCCCTGCAGCGGCTGGGGCGCATCGACGTGCTCGTCAACAACGCCGCCATCTACGCCGACACCAGCCTCACCGGCGGCGACTACGAGTCGCAGACGCACGGCTACGAGCGCTCCATGGCCATCTGCGCGCTGGGGAGCTACTACTGCGCCCGCGCGGCCGCGCCCGCCATGCTGGCCGCGGGCGGGGGCGACATCCTCAACGTCATCACCGAGCACATCAAGGAAGGCCACCTCATGACGGGCGGGGCCGCCAGCGGCTACGACGGGGCCAAGTGGGTGCAGTGGCGGCAGGTGGAGACCTGGGCGGCGGAGCTGGCCCCCCACGGCATCCGCGTGAACGGCCTCTGCATGGGCGCCACCGACACGCCCATGCTGCGCGCCGTCTCCGTGCCCGCCGCCGAGGCCGGGATGCGCTCCGCCGACGTGGGGCAGGCGGTCGTCAACGTGCTCGCCCACGGCGCGGGCGGCCCCACCGGCCAGTCCTGGCTCTTCGGCGCGTCGGGCACGCCCCGCGCGCGCAGCCTCGAGGAGATCGCCGCGCTCGCCCCCGCCTGAGCCAGCGGACGCGGCTAGCCCCCGCCGCGCACGGCGCGCGCGAGACGGCGCAGCAGCCCGAAGCGCGGGCGCTGCGGCGGGCGGGGACGAGCCGCGCGTCCAACCGCGACCTCGTCCAGCTGGGCGCGGGTGCGCTCGCCGTGGGCGAGGCGCGTCTGGCCACGCTTCGCATCCTTCAGCCGGGCGCGGGCATAGTCGCCCCGCAGATCGGGAGGCGGGCCGGGCGGGAAGACAGCCATGCTTCCACTGTAGCGCACGGGTGTAGCGCGCGGCGCGCGCGAAGGCGTAGCATCGGATGGACGCACCGCGAAGAAACGCGGCGAGGGAGCGTGTCATGGTCATCGAGTCCGCCATCCGCCAGACGCCCACGGAGAAGGCCCCCGAGCCCATGCTGGGCACCGACCTCATCCCGAAGGAGCGCTACACCTCCGAGGAGTTCATGCGGCTCGAGTGGGAGCGCATGTGGACGAAGGTCTGGAACATCGCCGGGCGCGTCTCCGACATCCCCAACGTGGGCGATTACTTCACCACCGAGCTGGGGCCGGAGTCCTTCCTGATCGTGCGCGAGACGCCCGACCGCATCCGCGCCTTCTACAACGTGTGCCCGCATCGCGGGAACCAGATCCGGAACCCGGGCATGGGGCACGCGGAGTCGTTCCAGTGCGCCTACCACTTCTTCGAGTTCAACCTCGACGGCTCCAAGAAGTTCGTGCCGGACGAGGACACCTTCACGCAGGGCGTGCCCCAGGAGACGGCGCTGGTGGAGGTGCCCTGCGACACGTGGGGCGGCTGGGTGTGGTTTAACATGAACCCCGAGGCCGAGCCGCTGCGCGACTTCCTCGGCGAGATTCCCGGCCACCTCGACCCCTACCGCTTCGAGGACCAGTACCTCGTGCAGGACCGCACCATCGAGTGGGACTGCAACTGGAAGACGTCGGTGGACGCCTTCAACGAGGTCTACCACGTGCAGGGCATCCACCCGCAGATCCTCGAATCGATCGACGACATCCACGTGCAGATCGACCTGTACGAGCGGCACAACCGCTACCTCGTGCCCTTCGCCCTGCTCAGCCCGCGCTACCCGAACCAGGGCGAGCTGACGCGCACGCTGAAGGAGATGCTGCGCGCGGCGGGCATCGACCCGGAGACGTTCGCGGGCGGCCCCGCCGCCGTGCGCCCCGCCATCCAGGCGGCCGTGAAGGGCCACGCCGCCGCCCACGGCATCGACCTCTCGTCGCTCAACGACGACCAGCTGACGGACGACTACCACTACTACCTGTTCCCCAACATCACGCTGAACACGCACCATTCGGGCGTGATGCTCTTCCGCCAGCGCCCGCACGCGACGGACCCGAACCGGATGTACTACGACCTGCAGAACCTGGTGCGCGTGCCGGAGGGGTCGGAGCCGCCGCCGCGGCCCGTGCACACGCAGCACCGGCACGGCGAAATCTCGCTGGGGCTGGGGCTGGATCAGGACTCCTACAACCTGCCGCGCGTGCAGAAGGGCATGAACTCGCGCTCGTTCAAGGGGCTGCTGATCAACTACCGCGAGCGCCGCATCCGCCACATGCACAAGGTGCTGGACGACTACCTGGAGGGCCCCGACCGCTAGCGCCACGCGGGCGCGGACGAGGCCGCGAACCCGCGCCTCGGGTCGCGGACGGATTCGCCCTTGGAGGCGATCACGTCGCGCGTGCCCGCGACCTCCCCGTGGAAGCGGTCGCCCGCGCCGACGCGGGCGTGGCGGCGGCGCGGGCGACTCCGGCTAGCTGCCGGGCGGGACGGACTCTGTCGGGTTAGTCGTCCTCGCCCCGCCAGCGCACGTTCGTGAGATCGCACGTGCCCTTCGAGCCGTCGGGCGCGCTGCGGAAGTCGATCTCGAAGTTCCTGGTCGAACCCGGCGTGACGTCGAAGAGGATGTCATCCCCCACCGACAGGAGCAGGCCCTCGCCGTCCCGAAACACGCCCTCAACCCTCACGCGGAGCGTCCGGTCCGAATTGTTGCGGACCTGCCCGATGGCCTTGGGGTTGTCGTCCTTCGGCGTCAGGCAGCGCCAGCCCTTCAGCACCTTGATCGCCTCCGTCATGTCGGCGTCGTCGTCTTCAACGTCCCAGCTCACGTGCGTGAGATCGCAAGTGCCCTGCGAGCCCTCGGCCGCGTCGCGGAACTTGAGCTCGAAGTTCCTGACCGTGCCGGGCGCGACGTCGAAGAGGATGTCATCCCCCACCGACAGGAGCCGGCCCTTGCGGTTCCGGAACACGCCCTCAATGCTCACGCGGAGCATCCGGTCCGAATTGTTGCGAACCTGCCCGATGGCCCTGGGGTTGCCGTCCTTCGGCGTCAGGCAGCGCCAGCCCTCCAGCACCTCGATCGCCTCCGCCATGCCGTCGTCGTCGTCTTCGACATCCCAGCGCACGTTCGTGAGATCGCACGCGCCCTTCGAGCCGTCGGGCGCATCGCGGAACTTGATCTCGAAGTTCCTGACCGTGCCGGGCGCGACGTCGAGGAGGAGGTCATCCCCCACCGACAGGAGCCGACCCTCGCGGCTCCGGAACACGCCCTCAATGCTCACGCTCGAAAGCATCCGGTCCGAATTGCTGCGGACCTGCCCGATGGCCCTGGGGTTGTCGTCCTTCGGCTTCAGAGAGCGCCAGCCCTCGATCACCTCGATTGCGTCCGTCATAGCGATCACCTCGTGTGCATTCGTCATACGGGCAGCGTAGGGGCGGCGGGGGCGTGGCGGCAACTCCCATCTTAACCTCCGTCTTAACCTTCCGCCAGCTCGCGCAGGTGCGCGGCCACCAGCTCCGGCGCCTCCATGGGGATGAAGTGGCTGTGGTCCGGCAGGAACACGTCCTCGGCGTCGGCCAGCGCGTCCGCCAGCCCGGGCCAGGTGGGCGAGGCCGACATGCTCCAGGGCTCCCGCGCGTCCGGCGGCGCGGCGCGCAGGATGCGCACGGGCAGGCGCAGCTCGCGCAGCAGCGGCCACGGGTTCCAGGCGCGGTTGCCCAGGTAGACGGCGGCCTCGATTGCGGGCGGGCAGGCCAGCTCGTAGCCGTCGCCGTCGGGCGCGGGCAGCAGGCCGTGCTCGCAGTAGTCGCGCAGCACGCGCGGACGCCAGCGGCGGAAGGGATCGCGCCCGGCGAAGCGCGCCTCCATCTCCGCGGGCGAGGCCCAGCGGTTGCGCCGCCGCGCCGCGAAGTGCTCGGCCTCGAAGGCGGGCGGGCGCTCGTAGCGCTCGGGCGCGAAGAGCACGGGGTCGATGAGCAGGAGCGCGCGGAAGGTTCCCGGGCGCAGGGCGGCGGCGGCGGCGATGCAGGCCCCGCCCATGGAGTGGCCCGCGCCGATGGCCCCGCGCAGCCCCAGCCCGTCGGCCAGCGCCGCCAGGTCCGCCGCCGCGTCGCTCCAGGCGTAGGGCGGGGGCGGTTTGGCGCTGCGCCCGTGGCCGCGCAGGTCCACGGCCAGCGTGCGCTCGTCCAGCGCCTCGGCCACGGCGTCCCAGCAGCGCGCGTGGAAGCCGGTGGCGTGGGCCAGCAGCACGGACGGCTCGCGCCCGCCGCGTTCGACGCAGGCCAGCTCCACGCCGTTCGCGCGCAGGCGGCGCTCGACGGGCTCCATGCCGCGAGTATGGCCGATCGCGCGCCTTCGCCGGAAATCGCGGAATCGCGCCAGCGCGCCCTGCGATATCGGCGAACTTTCGTTCTACGATGCGTTCCCCCAATCGGGGAGCGAGGAGACCGCCCGTGGAGGAGCCGCCCCGCAAGCCGCGCATCGACGCCCTGCCGGAACACACGCGCTATCGCGACCGGGGCTGCGACCTCTATCCGTCGTGCCTGCGCTGCCGCCTGCCGCGCTGCCGCTACGACGAGCCCGGCGGGGCGCGCGCCATGCTGCGCGAGGGGCGCGACGCGGCCATCCTGCGCCTCGCGCGCGAACAGTCGCTGGGCCCCGACGAGCTGGCGCGGCGCTTCGGCCTCTCGCGCCGCACCATCTTCCGCGTGCTGCGCGCGGGCAAACAGGCGGCGGCGAAGGGCTAGAAGACGAGCGGCTGCGCGGACGGCGCCTCCCCCGCGTCCAGCCAGCGTTCGAGGTCGGCGCGCGCGAAGCCGCGGATGGCGTCGAGGTCGGCGCGCGCGCAGGCGTGGGGAACGCCCCGCCGCGCGTCGGGCATGGCCGTCAGCTCGGCGCGGAAGACGAGCGCCAGCCCGTCGCCCGCCGCCAGCGCGTCCAGCAGCCGCAGCTCCGCCGCCCGCGCCTCGCCGCACCACTCGTCCACCAGCGCGGAGGCCATCTCCCACGGTTCGCCGCCGGGAGGCAGCGGCGTCCAGGGCAGCCAGCGCCCGCCCGCGCCGGGGTCGTCGGGCGCGTCCACGGCGAAGGCGATCAGGCGGCCCGCATGCACGGGCACGGCGTGCACCGTGACGCGCGGCGCGCCCGTCATGCCGCCAGTGTACCGGAGGAGAGCGCCGCGCTGGCGCGCGGCCGGGGGCGAGGAGAGCGCGCGGCTGCGCCGCGCTGAGGGGCGAGTGGCGCGGGCGGGAGCGGCGCGGGCGGCGTAGGCTATGGGGCCGTGAGCCCGAAAGCAGGGGACGACTGGCGCTTCCGCGGCGGCGCGCAGACATCCTGCTCGCCCGGCGCATCCGGTTCCGGCACGGCCACCGTCACGCGCACGTGCTCGCTCACCTGCCAGCGCCCGCTGGACGTCGTGGTCCACACGCTGAGCGGTTGCTGTTCCGTCTTCCAGCGCCCGCCTTCGGGGCGCGTGGCCACGTGCAGCGTCGTCGCGTCGCTCGCGCTGCGGAACACGGCGACGTCGACCGTGGCCGTGCGCGACTGGGCGAAGGCGACCGCACAGATTCTTGATCACGATGTGATCCTTCAGTTTCAGACCAATCTTTGGCGAAGAGCGCTCCCGGTAAGAGGAGCATCCCGAACGACGGAATCCAGCCGCCGCCTACCGCGAGGGGCCGAGGCGCGCGCCCAGGATCGTATCCGGCGGCTCGCCGCCCACCGCCCGCACCGCCTCCGCGATGGCCTCCGCCTCTCCGCGGTTCAGCCCCTCGCGCGCCGCCACCGCCCGCGCGTGCGAGCGCATGGGGCGCTCCAGCTCCCCGCGGAAGCGCGGCATCACGTAGCGCGCCAGCAGCTCGTGGCTCTCGCGCGTGCGGTCGGGCGGCGCGAACTCGTTGCCCATGAAGAGCACGCCCCCGAAGCCGCCGCCGCTCTGCTCCCACAGCCGTTCGATGCCCGCCGCCACCTCGTCGGGCGAGCCGAACAGCGCCCCCGCGTGCTCCACGCACCATTCGGCGTAATCCTCCGGCGCGCCCTCGTAGGTGAAGGGCCGCCCCAGCGTGCCCCCGAAGTAGTGGCAATCGAACTCGAAGAGGAGGTCGTTGACGTCGCGGCAGGCTTGCGCGCGGCTTTCGGCCACGTGGATGCGCGTCATCACGCGCCACTCGCGCCGGTCCATCGTCCCCCCGCGCGCGGCGGCGGCCTCCTCCGCCGTGCCCCAGGTGCTCTTCAGCCCGGGGCCGAGCGGGCGGAAGCTGGCCCCGCTGAGCACGCCCACGCCGTACTTGCCCGCGATGGTCGCGCCCGCGGGCGAGGAGGTGGTGGCGATGTAGACGGGGATGCCCTCCTCGCGCCAGGGCTGGAGCTGGCAGGAGGCGTTCACGAGTTTGAACCAGCCCGGGCTGTCGTGCGTCACCTCCTCGCCGCGCAGCAGGCGCAGCACCACGCCCAGCCCCTCGTCCAGCCGCGGGCGCAGCTGCGTCGCCGTCAGCCCCAGCTGGGCCGTGTCCGGCGGCGTCGCGCCCGGCCCCACGCCCAGCATCACGCGCCCGCGCGTCAGCTGGTCCAGCAGCAGGATGCGCTCGGCCAGCATGTAGGGATGGTGGTAGGGCAGCGACACCACGCCCGTGCCCAGCCGGATCGACTCCGTCTCGCGCGCCACGTGCGCGATGAACAGCTCCGGGCTGGAGATGGGCTCCCAGCCCGCCGAGTGATGCTCGCCGATGAAGGCCTCGTCGTAGCCCAGCTCGTCCAGCCACTGCAGCGTGCGCACGTCGCGCCGGATGGTCAGCCCGATGCTCTCGCGCACGGGGTGGTAGGGGGCCATGAAGATGCCGAACCTGAGCCGCCAGGGGAGGTCCATGCGCGCCAGTCTACGCGCCCGCGCTTGCCGTCGCGCCCCGCGCCCGCCATGATCGCGCCCATGCCCGATTTCGCCGCCGCCGCCCCCGTCGAGCCCGCCAAGCGCGACGCCGTGCACGAACGCGACGCGCGCCCCTCCGCGCCCGCCGACCGGCACGGCGTCGGGCGGCTGCTCCTGCTCGTGGCCGTGGGGGCCGTCCTCGGCGCGGCCCTGCTCGCGCTCGCCTTCCAGTCGCGCGCCAGCTGGACGGAGGCGCGCGACTGGGTGGTGCCCGTGACCGTGCCCCTCTACGCGCTGGGCGGCGTGGCCCTCGCCTCCCTCGCCCTGCGCCGCGCCTGGATGGCGGCGTCGGGGGGACTCGTCTTCCTCGGCCTCGCCGTCGCGCTCACCGCCTTCAACCTCTGGCGCGCGGCCCTCACCAGCGGCTCCGACGGCCTGCGCGACGGCCTCTCCATCGGCGCCGCCGTCTGTCTGGCGCTCGCCATCGCCGCCTTCATCGGGGCGGCGGCCTGGGTGGAGACGCGCCGCCCCGCGCCCCCGCCCGACGCCTGACCGTGTGCCGGAGCATCAAGCGCCTGCGCGGCCCCGACGGCGTCGCCGGAGACGAGGCCGTGCGCGAGGCCGCGCTCCAGTACGTGCGCAAGGTGAGCGGCTTCCGCGCGCCCTCGCGCCGCAACGCCGACGCCTTCGAGCGCGCCGTGGCGGAGGTGGCGGGCACGACGCGCCGCCTGCTGGAGGCCGTCAGCCCCCCGCCCCGCCCGTAGCGGGAGTGGGGCTAACGACTGGCCCGCCCTGTTCCGGAGGCGCCGAAGATCCAATGCTCACCATTGGCGGAGCTTTTCATACAGCGGAACGGCAATGGCGGCGATTGCCATGAAGGTGATCGAGGTGATGAAAAAGACCTTGTAGCGGGTCCCAAGGTACTCCCATTCACTTCCCTCCAGCAAGGCGACCAACACGAAGGCATCAACGTACCCAACGACGAGCACGACGATCCCGATAACCGCAGCCACGATCCAGTTCTTCACGAGTGTTTTCTCCTTCCTGTTTTGTTCGCGTGCAGACCGCCTCAGCGTGATAAAGACGGCGATTCCCATGAGGATAATCGAGGTGATGAAAAAAGCCTTGATGCCAGTCCCAAAGGACTCCCACCCACCCCTCTCCAGCAGAGCGAACACCGTGTAGGCATCAAAGCCGCCAACGCCCATCCAGGTCATCAGAACGTAGCGATCAACGTACAGAACGATGAGCGCGAAGAACCCGACGATTGTGGCGGTGATCCAAGTCTTCACGAAGAGGCCCCCTGCGGTCGAGGAATCAGGCGTACTGTCCAAGGTCCGCCGGGTCCGTCTCTGGTCCGCGAGGGGGCGGGGGACGCCCATTCCTCGAATCCCGGAGACGGCTGGGCACGGTTGACCTTGGACAGTCCGGGCAATACTGGCAGACGGCGGGCGCGCGGTCAAAGTCGCCGCGCCCACCGAAAGCGGACGCCGCCCGCCGGGGGCCGTCAGACTCCGTCCGTGGCGGGCACGACCTCGCAGGCCAGCGCGCGCGCGAACTGGCGCGTGAACGCCTCCGCCGCCTGCGCCACCGTCACGGGGCGGCCCGCCTCCGCCGACAGGCTCGTCATCTCCGCGTCGGCCAGCCCGCAGGGGTTCATGAGCGCGATGTGCTCCATGTCCGGGGCCACGTTCAGGGCCGCCCCATGCATGGACACGAAGCGCCGCACGTGCAGCCCCACGGAGCCGATCTTCCGGCCGCCCGTCCACACGCCGCGCGCGCACTCGTGCCGCCCCCCCTCCACGCCCCACTCCGCCAGCGCCCCGATCATCGTCTCCTCCAGCGCCGCCACGTAGTCGACCACGCCCACGCCCCAGGCGCGCAGGTCGATGATGCCGTACGCCACCAGCTGCCCGGGCCCGTGGTAGGTGATGTCGCCCCCGCGCTCCGTGCGCGCCAGCGCGATGCCGCGCGCCCGCACCTGCTCCACGGGCGCGCGCAGGCTCGGCTCCGGACGGTTCCGCCCCAGCGTGAACACGGGCCGGTGCTCCGTCAGCAGCAGCGTATCGACGCCCGCGCCGCCGATGCGCTCCGCTTGCAGCCGCCGCTGCAGGGCGTGGACCTCGCCGTAGTCGGTGAGCCCCAGATCGCGCACGACGACGCGGCGTCGGGCGGGCGCGGACGGCATGGCTCAGCCGCCCGCCGCCTCCGCGCCGTCGCCCTCGATGGCGGCCCAGTCCTCGGCGCGCAGCGGCTGTAGCTCGCCCTTGCGGTACTGGTCGTAGAGGCGGAAGAGCGCGTCCTTGTGGGGCCGCACGCGCCCGATGGGGCAGGCCTCCCAGTCCTTCTCCGACTCGTCGCAGTAGCCCGTGCGCAGCTCCCCGCACTTGGGCTGCAGGTAGCGGCCCAGCTCGGGGGCCACGCGCGCCACCTCCGCGCGCATGAGCGCCGCCACGCGCCGGAACTCCCACTGCGCGCGCGTGCACAGGCGCAGGTCGCAGATGTGCAGCAGGCTGGCGAAGTTCACCGTGATCTTGAAGTTCGTGCTGGTCGCGTTCGGCAGCAGGAAGCGCGCGTCCTCCGGCGGCACGCCCGCCTCGATCATGGCCTCGTAGAGCGCCCCCCCCTGCGCGAAGTGCGCCCGCATGGCGTCCCCCATGTCCGCCCGCTCCACGCTCTTCGGGATGGTGTACGGGAACTCCCCGCCCTTGTAGGTCACGTAGCGCTGGCTCTGCTGCTCGAAGGAGATGCCCACGCGGTGCCGCACGAACTGGTGGCTGAAGGCGCGCGACACGCCGGAGATGGCGAACTCGAACGACACCTGCTCCAGGGGGCTGGCGTGGCCCGTCTTCAGCCGCTCCGTGATGAACGTCTGCATCGTCTCGCGGGGGATGCGTTCGTCCGCGATGCGCGCCGCGATCTGCTGGGGCGTGAGCGCGCTGTAGCACGTGCGGTAGGCCAGGTAGAGCGACCGCAGCGGATCCTCGGTATGCGAAAGAAGGGAGACCTCGATGGCCATGCGCCCACCCGTGCCGTGATGGCGGGTAAGCCTACGCCGCCACGGGGCCGCGCGCGACTGGCCCGCCCGGGAGTCGGGCCTCGGCCTCTAACCCAGCGTCAGGATGATCGCCGTCACGATCCCGACGGAGGCGAGCACGATCCCGATCCCGCCGGCGATCAGCCTGCCCATGCGGAGCATCAGGCGCTGCTCGCGCGCGTCGCCCTCGGCGCGGATGACCTGCAGCTCGGAGTGGATGGCCGCGAACCCGGCCTGCGTACGCTCGTCGAGGGCCTGCATTTCGGAACGGACGGCGCGAAATTCGGCCTGCGTGCGCTCGTCGAGCCCCCGCATCTCGGAGCGGATGGCCTTGAACTCGGCCTGCGTGCGCTCGTCGGAGGCCTGCATCTCGGAGCGGACGGCCTTGAACTCGGCCTGCATGCGCTCGTCCATGGCCTGCATCTCGGAGCGGACGGCCTTGAACTCGGCCTGCATCTCGGAACGGAGGGCGCGGGCTTCGCCCTCGATGTCGGCCTTCGTCGCGAGGTTCTCCCCCACGCCCTCGGCGAGCGTGGAGACGAGCACCCCGGCCTGCTTCTCGCTGAAGCCCGCCTCGTCCTGCAGCCGCTTGGCCGCCTTGAGCGTGTCGAACGCCACCGGCATACCGCCATCCTACGCCGTCGCGCGCCCGCGCGCGACCAGCCCCGCCGCCGATCAGGCGCGCCCGTCGCGGGCGGGGACGCGCGCGGCGATGTCCCGCAGGTGGGCCAGCATGTCCGTGCGCACGGCCTCGCCCGCGGCGCGGATGCCGCCCAGGATGGCGCGCGCGTCGGAGCGCCCGTGGGCCACGAACACGACGCCCTCCACGCCCAGCAGCTGCGCCCCGCCGTATTCGGCGTAGTCGAGGCGGCGCTGGGACTTGCGCAGCTCGGAGCGCAGCACCAGCCCGGCGGCGAGGTTCCACGGCGTCATGCGCACGGCCCGCCGCAGCTCGCCGAAGAAGAGCTCGGAGACGCCCTCCACGGTCTTGATGATGATGTTGCCCGTGAAGCCGTCCATGACGGCCACGTCGGCGGCGTAGCGGGGCAGCTGGCCAGCCTCCACGTTGCCGATGAAGTTGAGGTCGCTGGCGCGCAGGGCGCGGTTCACCTCGATGGTCAGCTGGTTGCCCTTGGAGTCCTCCTCGCCGATGGAGACGAGGCCCACGCGGGGCGAGGCGATGCCGTGCATGCGCTCCATGACGGCGGCCCCCATGTGCGCGTACTGCACGAGGTGGGCGGGGCGCGAATCGGCGTTCGCGCCCATGTCGAGCAGCAGCGTCAGGCTCTCCTCGCCGGTGGCCACGACCATGCCCAGGGCGGGGCGGGCGATGCCGGGGATGCGCCCCAGCCGCAGCAGCGCGGCGGTGAGCGTGGCCCCCGTGTTGCCGGCCGTGACGAAGGCGTCGGCCTTGCCGTCCCGCAGCAGCCCCATGCCCACGTTGATGGAGGCGTCGGGCTTGGCCTTGACCGCCTCGATGGGGTCGCCCATGGCGATCACGTCGGGGGCGTGGACGATGCGGAGGGCGGGCGCGCCCTCCGCGAGGGCGGCGCGCGCGTCCGCCTCGCGGCCCACCAGCAGCACCTCCACGTCGAGGTCGCGGGCGGCCATGACGCAGCCCGCGGCAACCTCGGCGGGGCCGTGGTCGCCCCCCATCACGTCGACGGCGATTCTCGGCTTCATGCGGACGCTCCGCCCTCCCCGGCGCGTTCGGCGATAACGATCATGCGCTCGCTGGCGTTCGTCAATGGCGCGAGCGCGTAGCCGCCCCAGGCGTCGATGGCGCGCAGCCCGGCGGCGTCCAGCAGCAGGTCGAGCTCCGGGCGCGCCACGTAGCGCAGGCGGTGGCGGCTGACGGCGCGGCGCACGAGGCCGTCCGCGCCGCCACGCTCGTAGATCACGCGCAGGAGGCGCGTCTGCGCCACGAGGTCGTCCTCGCGCACGTGCCAGACGAGAAGCGCGTCGCCGTCGATGCGCCCCTCGAAGGCGAGCGCGGGTTCGCCGTCGCGCGCCGCGTCGAGCCAGTGGCCGGGGCCGGGCAGGTCGAGCGCGACGCGCCCGCGCGGGACGAGCGCCTCCGCCGCCGCGCGCAGGGCCGCGACCTGTTCGGCGGCGTCCGCGCAGGCGAGGAAGACGTCGGCGGGGAAGAGCACGGCGGCGAAGGCGGCGCGCGGCAGCCCGGCCCCCGGCAGGCGTCCCTCGACGAAGGCCACGTCGAGGCCCGCGGCGGCGGCCTTCGCGCGGGCGATGGCGAGCATGGCGGGCGAGGGATCGAGGCCGGTGAGCGCGTGCCCCTCGCGCGCCAGCGGCAGGGTGAGACGGCCCGTGCCCGCGCCCACCTCGAGCAGGGGGCCGCCCTGTTCGCGCGCGAAGGGGAGCCAGAACTGCAGGTCCGCGCCGCCCTCGCCGTGCACGGCGTCGTAGAAGGCGGCGTCGACGGCGTACGGGTCGGCGGGCGCGCGCACGGCGCGAGCCTACTACGCCCGCGCGCGGCGGCGCTCCGGCGGCACGGGCCGCGCGCACTGCAGGCAGCGCCACTCGCGGTCCTCGCGGGCATCGAACCAGGCGTCGCCGCCGCAACGCGGGCAGGCGCGCGGGCGCACGCGGATGGGGGAACGGCGCGGCATCGCCTCGCACCGTGCCGCGGCGCGGCGCGATCTCCGACGCGCGCATGGCGCTTCAGCGGGGCGGCGGATGGAGCGCGTCGGCGGCGATGAAGGCCAGCTGGCGGTCGGTCATGCGCTCCACCGTGAAGATGCGGAAGACGACGCGGGCGATGGCGAGCAGCGCGCGCGGGCCGGTGAACGTCTCCTCGCTCACGAGCAGCGCGCCGCCGCCGTCGCGGGGCGCGACCTCCCAGGCGTGGACGGCGTCCACCCAGAGGTAGCGCGCCTTCCACGCGACGCGGCGGCCCTCCTCCACCTCGACCACGGTGAGGTCGAAGACGGGGCGGAAGGGGCCGCGCCGCACCCGTTCGCGGTAGCGCCGCCCCACGGCCCACCAGGGAGTCCCCACGGGCGGGGGCGCGCCGACGGGGCGGACCCACTGGATGTAGCGGTCGCGCACGGGCCAGCGGGGCAGGTCCACGAGCGCCTCCCAGACGGCGCGTGGGTCGGTGTCCACGGGCAGCTCGCGGCGCACCACGAGCCGGTCGGGCGAGCGACGGGGCGGCATGGCGCGCGCATCGTACCGGAGCGGCAGCGCGGGGCGTCAGCGGAGGTCAGCGGGGACTCCGACTGACCCCCAACAGGCGAGTTCGCCGGACTCGCGCACGGCGCAGAATTGCCCTGCTCCCACGCTCACGGAGCGGTAGCGCCCCGGCAGCGTCTCCGCTTCGCCACTCTCGTCGACGTCCCAGCAAGTCGCCTCGCCGGAGTCGCGCACGGCGCAGGTCCGTCCCCGGCCCACGCTCACGGAACGGTAGCGCCCCGCTGGCGCGTCCATCGCGCCGTCTTCGTTCCAGCAGTCAATCACGCCGGAGTCGCGCAGGGCGCAGGCCCGCCCTTGCCATCCGCCCACGCTCACGGAGCGGTAGCGGTCCCCCGACGCGTCCTCCGGAGAGACCGGCTCCGCGTCGCGCCCCGGGCGCCAGCAGTCGATTGCGCCGGATTCGCGCACGGCGCAGGCGTATTCCCGCCCCACGCTCACGGAGCGGTAGGCGCCAGGCGGCGCATCCGTCAGGCCCCGGCACACGATCTCGCCCGATTCGCGCACGCCGCATGTGCCATGGCTGCCCGCGCTCACGGAGCGCCAGGCGCCGGGTGGCGCGACGGCCTGGCCCCACCTGTTCCCGCCCCAACAGGCGATCTCGCCCGATTCGCGCAGGGCGCAGCTATGCCAATCGCCCACGCTCACGGAGCGGAACGGCCCCGCTGGCGCGTCCATCCCGCCGTCCTCGCTCCAGCAGGCGAGTTCGCCGGAATCGCGCAGGGCGCAGGTCTGCCATACGCCCACGCTCACGGAACGGAAGCGCCCCGATGGCGGGAAGAGCGCGCCGTACCAGCAGACCACCTGCCCCGACTCTCCCGTGGCGCAGGTGTGGTCCGCGCCCACGCTCACGGAGCGGTAACGGCCCGACGGCGCATTCGTCGGGCCGGACAGGTTTCGTCCCCAACAGACCAACTCGCCCGAATCGCGCACGGCGCAGGTGCGGTCCGGACCAGCGCTGATCGAGCGGAAGCGACCCGACGGCGCATTCGTCAGGCCGCCCTCGTCGCGCCCCCAGCAGGCCGCTTCGCCGGAATCGCGGATGCCGCACGTATGAAACCAGCCCGCGCTGACCGAGCGGAAGCGGCCCGGCGGCGCCTCCGTCCGGCCGTCCTCGTTCCTTCCCCAGCAAACCGCCTCGCCGGACTCGCGCACGGCGCAGGAGTGATAGCCCCAACCGGCGCTGACCGAGCGGAAGCGCCCGGGCGGCTCATCCAGACGGCGATGGTGCGGCATCCAGCAGTCGATCTCCCCGGACTCGCGTATGGCGCATGCACGCCACCAGCCCGCGCTGACGGAGCGGTAGCGCCCCGGTCGCGCGTCCGCCGGTTCGTAGGAGAGCGCCCCAGTATCGGACGGGTAGGATTCCCAACAGACCATCTCACCCGACTCGCGTATCGCGCAGGCGCTTCCCGAACCGATGCTCACGGAGCGCCAGGTTCCCGGCGGTTCGTTCTCCAGGGTATCGGGACCGCTCCATGCAACGGCGTATCCCCAACATGCGAGCCTGCCCGACTCCCGCAGGGCGCAGGTGTGCCGGTCGCCCGCGCTCACGTACACGGCACCGTCCGCGATGCGCTCCTCCCCGCCGCAGGCGAGCGCGAACGCGATGGCGAGCGTCGCGCCCACCGCCGCCAGCACGCCTAGGCATCCGCGCATGGCGTCCCCCCGCGCGCATCGTACGCCGCGGGAGGGGCGTCAGCGCGCGCGACGCTCCCGCAGGTCGGGCGGGATGTCGAAGTCGGGGGCGTCAGCGCCCCAGCAGACGAGTTCGCCCGATTCGCGTACGGCGCAGGAGTGGTATTCGTTCACGCTCACGGAGCGGTAGCGTCCCGCTGGAGGGTCCAGCAAACGGTGATACCCCACCCACCAGTGGTCATCGGGGTTCGCGCCCCAGCAGGCGAGTTCGCCCGACTCGCGCACGGCGCAGGTGTGGAACACGCCCGCGCTGAGCGAGCGGAAGCGCCCCTCCGGCGCATCCAGCAGGCCGAACGAGACAGGCCCGCGGCAGTCGCCGAAGCCGCAGCTCCCGGGCCACCATCGGTCGGGGTCGTCCCCCCAGCAGGCGAGTTCGCCGGACTCGCGCACGGCGCAGGTGTGGAACACGCCCGCGCTGATCGAGCGGAAGCGCCCCTCCGGCGCATCCAGCAGGCTCCAGCCATCGAAGCCCCAGCAAACCACTTCGCCCGCTTCCCTGATCGCGCAGCCGTGCTCCCGGCCCATGCTCACCGCCCGATACGTTCCCGGCGGCGCGTCCAGGCGGCCATACTCCGGCGGGTCGTTGTCTCCCCAGCAGACGATTCCGCCGGAGTCGCGCAGCGCGCAACTGTGCCGTCCGCCCGCGCTCACGGAGCGGAAACGGCCCGCTGGCGCGTCCGTCTGGCCCCATTGGTTGTCTCCCCAACAAGCGATCTCGCCCGACTGGCGCACGCCGCAGGTATGGACAAAGCCGGCGCTGAGCGAACGGAAGCGCCCGGGCGGCGGGTCGGCCTGTCCCCCATCGCTCCAGCCGCGCCCCCAACAGACCGCCCACTCCCGTTCGTCCAGCGCGCAGGTGTGCCAGTAGCCCGCGCTCACCGCGCGGTAGTCCCCGGAGGGCACGTCCGTCTGGCCGGCGCTCCAGCCATCGAACACCCAGCAGTCGATCGCCCCGGACTCGCGCACGCCACAGGCCCCCCAGTTCTTTGAGGTGACCGAGCGGAAGCGCCCGGGCGGCGCATGGAGCGGGTCGAAGGAGCCGTTTCCCCAGCAGGCCAGCTCGCCCGACTCGCGCAGGCCGCAGGCGGAGAGGTCCACGCTGACGGAGCGGAAGCGTCCCGCCGGAGCGTCTATCGGGCTGCCATTGCCAAGGTGCCAGCACGCCACTTCATCCGACTCGCGCAGGGCGCAGGCCATCGATCTCCCGACGCTGACGGAGCGGAAGCGCCCCGCTGGCGTGTCCAGCGGTTCGCTGTCGCTGTACCAGCACGCCAGCTCGCCGGACTCGCGCACGGCGCAGGTCGCGCCTCCGAAGTCCACCGAGCGATACCGCCCCGGAGGCGCCTCCCAGGCCGTACACAGCAGTTCGCCTGATTCGCGAATGGCGCAGGCCACCCCTCTCCCGGCGCTGACCGAGCGGAAGCGCCCGGGCAGCGGGTCGGTGAGGTTGCCGCGGCAGACCAGTTCGCCCGTTTCGCGGATGGCGCAGGTGGTGGCCCAGCCCGCGCTCACGGAGCGGTAGGGGCCCGGCGGCATGTCCGGCGGGACCAAACTGCCCGCGCCCCAGCAGACCAGCGCGCCCGATTCCCGCAGGACGCAGGTGTGTCCGTCGCCAATGCTCACCTCGACGGCGCCGTCCGCGATGCGCTCTCCATCGCCGCAGGCGAGCGCGAACGCGATGGCGAGCGTCGCGCCCACCGCCGCCAGAACGCCCCACCGTGCGCGCATGGCGTCCCCCCGCGCGCATCGTACGCCGCCAGATGCGCGGCATCGCGCCCGCGCAGGTGGATGACGCGAAAATCAGCGTCTGCCACGGCGTGGGCGGCATGTTCATGGCCTCCGGCACCATCATCATGACGAACGAGGAGTAGGGCCGTGCGCGAGAACCGCGTGAAGGCCCGCTGGCGGGCGGGCGAGACCGCCCTCGGCGCGTGGCTCTCCCTGCCCAGCTCCCTCGCCGCCGAGATCATGGCCCGCGAGGCCTTCGACTACGTCTGCATCGACATGCAGCACGGCGGCATCGACTACCAGGCCGCCGTGGCCATGCTGCAGGCCATCGACGCCGCCGGGAACACGCCCTTCGCGCGCGTCCCCTGGAACGAGCCGGGCGTCATCATGAAGATGCTCGACGCGGGCGCGATGGGCGTCATCATCCCGATGGTCAACAGCGTGGAGGAGGCGCGCGCCGCCGTGGCCGCCTGCCGCTACCATCCCGCGGGCGTCCGCAGCTTCGGCCCCCTGCGCGCGGGCATGGTCCACGGCCCCGACTACTTCGCGCGCGCCAACGACGAGGTGGCCTGCATCCCCATGATCGAGACGGAGCGCGCGCTCGATTCGCTCGACGACATCCTCGCCGTGCCCGGCATCGACGCCGTGTACGTGGGCCCCGCCGACCTCAGCATCACGCTCGGCCTGCCGCCGGGCATGGACAACGGCGGGTGTTTCGAGGAGGCGCGCCAGTCCATCGCCGCCGCCTGCGAACGCCACGGCGTGGTGGCGGGCATCCACGCCAGCGCGGCGCTGGCCGCGAAGCACACGGCGGCGGGCTACCGCATGGTCACCATCAGCAGCGACCAGGGCGGGATGCGCGCCGCCGCCCGCGCCGACCTCGAACAGGCGCGCGGCTAGCGCACAGGGAAACTGGCTACACTTGGGCGAGGGCGAGCACCAGATCGAAAAGGAATTTGCCTTCATTCCGATTAGTCATGAAACCCTCGCACTTGGCGCTTGCGGATCCGCGCATCAGGGCAAATCCCCGCCTGCCGAGTCCTCCCTCGAAAACATCAATGGACGCAAGGCTCGCATAGCGTATACGGAACCGGGGAGAGGGGCGATCCGGCACGCAGAAGTACACATGCTTCGTAGTGACCCCGAGAACTCCCGTCGCCTGATGCTTCATGCCCCTGGACGTGGTGGTCTTGGTGTATTTCTTGGTACGCTCAACTTTTCGTTCGACACCTTCTTTCCAGTACTCGACGTCATCCTTCATCCAGATAAGCCGCTCCGACTTCTGGAGGATGAACAGTCCTCTATCGAACCGATAAGGGAAAGACGGAAGGGATGGCAGTTCAGCACGCAGCACGGCGGGGTTGCCCCTCGCTCGCCTCACGAGAGACAGAATCTCCGAGCGCAAGAGGTCGTGCGATGCTTCCGCCAACCGTGCGATTGCGTGCCCCATCTCCCGGTCCGTAAGCGCGAAGGCCGTGCGAAAGGCGCGAAGCCGGGCCTCCTGTTCGCGCGTGAACCCCGCCTCGATCACACGCGCGGTCGCCTCATTCCAGCCCTTGGCCAGTGCCACGCGCGTGTCGGCGGGGCCCACGTGGACATCAGCGGCAATGACCGCGAGCTCCGCGCGCAGCGCCTCCGCATCAAGGTCGGGCGCGACGGCGGCTTTCGCCACGTGTGCGACCATCGCCGCACGGGTGTCCTTGAAGGCGCGTTCGCAGTCACCGTGGGCACGGCGCAGAAAGCCCGCGTCCTCGCCGCAGTGGCGGCACGCTCCCATTAGAGGCGCGCCACGTTCGTGACGAGGTTGTAGAGGAACCAGCCGTCCTCGCCGTCCGTGCGGAAGGCCTCCGGCTTGGCGCGCGCCAGGTCGCGCATGATGCCGATGCCGTCGCTGTGCGGCTCGAAGGAGACGATGCGGTCGAGGCGCACGCGGAAGCGCTCGCGCGCGCCGTGGAAGTAGAGGTGGCGCGTGGTCACGCCCAGCAGGCCCGCGTCCGCCTTCACCGTCTCCGTGATGGAGACGGGATGGCCGCGGAAGGCGCTCTGGCGCAGGTAGACGCCGCTGGCCACGCGCACGCTCGCGCCCGTGGAGCCGCCGCGGAACTCCCGCCGCGTGCGCATCTGGTAGTAGTCCACGCCGTCGAAGAGCCAGATCAGCTGCTCCGATTTCTGGAAGTTGAAGGGGATGGGCATGGAGCCGGGCGCGGCGCGGAAGTTCACGTCGGGCACGGCCCCCTCGCAGACGGAGCGAATGACCATGGCCTTGGCGGCCCGTTCGCGCGCCTCGCGCAGGGCCGGATCGCCGTCGCCGTCCAGCCCGAAGCGCGTCAGGTAGCGCTCAATGGCCCCCTCTTCCTCGTGCGTGAGCAGGTCGTCGTCGAGGGCGCGGTCGATGGCGTCGGTGAGCGCCCCCGCCAGCAGCGCGCGCCGCTCCCCATCGGAGAGCGACGAGGCCCGCAGCTCGGCGTCCAGCGCGTCCAGCGTGGCGTCGCCCCCGAACCCGGCGGCCAGCGCGGCGTGGCGGCGCAGGCGGTCGCGGGCGGCGTCCGCCAGCCGCGCGAGCGTGCGCCCCGTCTCCCGCTCCGTGAGGGCGAAGGCCGCGCGGAAGGCGTGCAGGCGCTCCTCCTCATCGCGCGTGAGCGAGCCGTCGTCGAGGCCGCGCGCCGCCGCCTCGTTCCAGCCCTCGGCCAGCGCCTCGCGCACGCCGTCGCCGTCCATGCGCCCCCCGGCGGCGAGGTCGTTCAGCTCGGTCCGCAGGGCCTCGACGTCGAGGCCGGGCGCGAGCGCCGCCGTGGCCGCGCGCCCGGCCAGCGCCGCGTACGCCGCCTTGAAGGCGCGCTCGCAATCGCCGTGGGCGCGGCGCAGGAAGCCCGCGTCCTCGCCGCAGTGGCGGCACCTGGCCATCAGGCGCGCTCCGGCGGGATGGCGAGGCGGTCGGCGGCCACCTCGGCGAAGGGGGCCTCGTTCGGGGCCACCTCCGCGCCGGAGCGCAGGCGGTAGGCCTCGCCGTTGCGCGCGGCGGCGGGTTCGCGCCCCTCCAGCAGCTCGCGCGCCATGCGCAGCATCATGCGCCGGAACTCGATGATGGCCACGTCGGTCGTGCCCAGGTGCTCCCTCGTGCGGTCGTAGATGCGCCCCTGGCTGTCCTGGATGCAGGCGTCCTGCTCGGAGATGCCGGCGATGCCCGTGAAGCTGGCCGCGCGCTGCGCCTCGCGGTCGATCAGGTAGTCGTTGGCGCGGTTGCGGATGGGCCGGTACCGGTCGTCCACCACGGAGTGGATGCTGGCCCTGCCGCTCCGCATGGCATCCCGCTCCGCCTCCGTGATGGGGCGGTCGGGGTTCCAGGTGTAGGTGTGAATCCAGCAGCGCTCGTCGTCGATGGGCACCCACGTCTGGCCGCTCATGTTCTGGCCGCGCTCGGCGCCGGGGGCGAGGCTGTGGTTGGGCGCGAGGAACTGCGTGATGCGCCAGTAGGTGCTGTCCGTCTCCGCGCGGCGCGCCCCGCCCACGGTGAAGCCCGCCTCCGTGGGGGCCAGCGTGAAGCGCGGCGCGCCGTCCGCCTTCAGGTAGCGCAGGGCCGCGGGCGCGTCCTCCGGCAAATCGACCAGCATGTGCAGGAAGGAGAAGTGGGCCGTGTCGATGGCCCCCTCCACGGACTGCGCCCAGTTGCACTCCTGCAGCTTCTTGGAGATGAAGCGGTGGCTCTCCGGCACGAGCGCCCACTCGAAGCGCGGCAGCTCGGGAAAGGGAAGGTCGGGCGGGCCGAGGTAGGCCCACAGGTAGCCGCCCCATTCGCGCACGGGGTAGGCCGCGAGGCCCACCTTCTCGCGGAACTGCGACTCCGGCGGCTCGGAGGGCATGTCCACGCAGGCCCCGCGCACGTCGAACTTCCAGCCGTGGTAGACGCAGCGCAGGCCGTGCTCCTCGTTGCGCCCCCAGAACAGCTCGGCGCGGCGGTGGGGGCAGCGCCCCTCCACCAGCCCCACCTCCCCGGCGGTATCGCGGAAGGCCACCAGCTCCTCGCCGAGCACGCCCACGCGCACGGGCGGGCCGTCCGGCGCGGGCAGCTCCGAGGCCAGCAGCACGGGCATCCAGAAGCGCCGGAACAGTTCGCCCATGGGCGTGCCCGGACCCGTGCGCGTCAGCAGCTCATTGTCGTGCGCGCTCAGCATCGCGCCCCAGTCTACCCCCGCGCGCCGCCGCCGCCACGCCCCTTGCGGAGGCGCGCGCCGATTCGCCAGACTGGGGGCATGGAACTGCTGGCCGCGGCCGTCCGCTGGCTCGTCAACCTGTGCAAGGGCGCCGTGTGGGAGGCGACCTTCTGGTGCCTCGACCGCCTCGGCATCGACCTCGGCGCGGGAGACTACGGGGGCGGCGATTTCGGCGGCGGGGGCGGCGACATCGGTTGATCGCCTACTCCCCCGGGTAGCGCCAGGGGCGTTGCGGCTGCTCCGCCTCCTCGTCCAGCGTCCACATGGGCAGGGACAGCCCCTCCGCCACGTCCGCGAACACCATCCTCATGCGGCTGCCGATGCCCACGCGCGCGACCAGATCCGGCGGGGCCAGCTCGCCGTCGGGCGTGGCCAGGTTGCCCGCCACGCGCAGGGCCTCGTGCTCGCTCGGCTGGCCCTTCTGCGCGTCCAGGTCCACCAGCAAGATCAGGTACGGCGTCTTCTCGCGGAACTGCGGCTGGATGGCCTGGTGCACCTCGCCGTAGGAGTGGACCGCGCCCCGGCCCTCCACGCGCGTCCACGCGAACTCGCGGTTGCGGCACCAGGGGCAGCCCGCGCCCGGCGGATAGCGCAACAGCCCGCAGGCCGTGCACCGCTGCAGGTGGAAGTCGTGCGCGGCGCAGTGCCCGAAGTAGGCGCGGTTCTCGTGGTCCACGTCGAGGACCGTGAGGCTCATGCCGCGATACTCGCCCTGAAGCATCGCCTTACCCCCGCCGCATCACGAGCGACGAGCCCGTGCCCGGCATGGCCCAGCCGAGGTTCATGGACACGTTGGCGTCGCGCACCTGGCGGCAACCGCCCTCGGAGTAATCGTAGGTGTGCAGGCGGTGGCCGCGTTCGTCCGGCGCGCAGGAGTCGTCCGCCTCTCCGCGCAGCTGGCGCACGTTCTCGATGATCATGTTCATGCCGTGCGTGTAGCCCTCGCAGAGGTGGCCGCCGCTGGTGTTGTTGGGCCGCTCGCCGCCCAGGCGCATGACGCCGCTGCTCACGTAGTCGCCGCCCTCGCCCTTCGCGCAGAAGCCGTAGTCCTCCAGCTGCAGCATGGTGGTGAAGGTGAAGGCGTCGTAGGCCCCGGTGAGGTCGATGTCCTCCGGCCCCACGCCCGCGTTGGGCCAGATGATGTCGCGGATGTAGCGCCCCGCCACGGTGGAGATGGGGCCGTGCTGGAAGTGCATGTCGCTGCGCGGCTTGCACACGCGCCCGGCCACGCCGAGGATGCGCGGCGCGAGGTGGCGGTAGTCCCCCGCGCGCTCCGCCCGCGTCACGATCAGGGCGGTGGCGTTGTCCGTCTCCACGCAGCAGTCCAGCAGGTGCAGCGGCTTCACGATCATGCGGCTGTTGAGCACGTCCTCCACGGTCACGCGCTGGCGGTAGTAGGCCTTCGGGTTGTTGGAGGCGTGCTCGCTGTGGATCACCTTCACCATGGCCAGCTGCTCGGGCGTGGTCCCGTAGTCGTACAGATGGCGCATGAAGCTGGGGCTGAAGTTCTGGCCCGCGCTGAACCAGCCGTAGGGGGCGGTGTGCAGGGCGTCGCCCGCCACCGGCGCGCGCGCCCGCGCCCCCGTACCCCCGATGCGGACCTGCGAGTAGCCGTTCATGGAGCGGAAGATGGCCACGGCCTTGCACATGCCCGCCTCGATGGCGCCCATGGCCAGCCCGACGAGCGCCTCGCTGCTGGAGCCGCCACCGTACACGTCCATGTAGAAGTTGAGGCGCAGGCCAAGGTCGCCCGCGATCATGGGGGAGGGCGTGGAGTCGTTGTTGGAGTAGGACATCATGCCGTCGAGCTCGCCGGCGGGGATGCCCGCGTCCTCCATGGCGTTCTTCACGGCCCAGACGCCGAGCGCGCGCGTGGTGAGGTTGGAGCCGCGCGTATAGGTGGTCTCGCCCACGCCGACGATGGCGTAGCGGTCGCGCAGGAACCTGGGGGCGGTGGCATCGGCGTCGGCGCTCACGCCGCGCAGTCTACGGGATGGCGGGCGCGTGGTTAGCCGGTTTCGCGAAGATCCTCCAACCGGTAGCCCGTGCCGCCCGCCTGAAAGTAGAGGAAGCCCGCGAGGGCCAGCGCGACGCCAGCCTCGTCCTCGCGGAGCGCTTTCGCCACAGCCCGCCGCTTCACTTCGTCATTCATTGCCATTTCCTTCCGTGGTGAAAGGCTTGGCCCTACACCACCACGAATTCCTTGTACTCCCCGAAGACGCGGCGCCACAGGTTGCAAATCTCCCCCGAGGTCGCGCCCGTGTTCACGGCGTCGATGATGAGCGGCATCAGGTTCGTCGCGCCGTCCGCGCTGGCCAGCTCCAGCGCGCGCATGGCCTCGCCCCAGGCGTCCGCGTCGCGCTCCGCCTTCACCGCCCGCAGCCGCGCCAGGTGCCGCCGCTCCCCCTCCGGGTCCATCTTCAGGATGGGGATTTCCAGCGGCTCCTCCGTGTGGAACTCGTTGACGCCGACGATGATGCGGTCGCGGCTCTCCACCTCGCGCTGGAAGCGCGCCGAGGCGTCCGCGATCTCCTTCTGGAAGTAGCCCGTCTCCAGCGCCGGGATGACGCCGCCCAGCTCCTCGATGCGGTCGAAGATGGCGTTGCATTCGCGCTCCATGTCCGCCGTCAGCCGCTCCACGAACCACGAGCCGCCCAGCGGGTCGACGGTGTTGGCCGCGCCGCTCTCGTGCTGGATCACCTGCTGCGTGCGCACGGCCAGACGCACGGCCTTGTCCGAGGGCAGGGCCAGCGCCTCGTCCATGGAGTCGGTGTGCAGCGACTGCGTGCCCCCGATGACGGCCGCCAGCGCCTGGATGGCGACGCGCACGAGGTTCACCTCCGGCTGCTGCTCGGTGAGCGAGACGCCCGCCGTCTGCGTGTGGAAGCGCATCAGCCAGGAGCGCGGCTTCGTGGCCCCGAAGCGCTCGCGCAGCTGCCGCGCCCAGATGCGGCGCGCGGCGCGGAACTTGGCGATCTCCTCGAAGAAATCGTTGTGGCAGTTGAAGAAGAAGGAGATGCGCGGCGCGAAGGCGTCGACGTCCAGCCCGCGCTCCAGCGCCCACTTCACGTACTCGATGCCGTCGGCCAGCGTGAAGGCCAGCTCCTGCACGGAGGTCGAGCCGGCCTCGCGGATGTGGTAGCCGCTCACGGAGATGGGGTTCCACAGGGGCATCTCCTCCGCCGCGAACTCCACCGTGTCCGTCACCAGCCGCATGGACTCGCGCGGCGGGTAGATGAACTCGTTCTGGGCGATGTACTCCTTCAGGATGTCGTTCTGCAGGGTGCCCGCCAGCCTGGCGCGGGGCACGCCCCGCTTCTCCGCCGCCGCGATGAAGAGCGCCCAGATGACGGGCGCGGGGCTGTTGATGGTCATGGACGTGGTGATGCGGTCCAGCGGCAGCCCCTCCAGCAGCAGGTCCATGTCCGCCAGCGAATCGACGGCCACGCCGCAGGAGCCGAACTCCCCCTCCGCCCAGGGCTCGTCGTGGTCGTAGCCCATGAGCGTGGGCATGTCGAAGGCGATGGAGAGGCCGTTGTTGCCCGCCGCCAGCAGGTCGTGGTAGCGCTGGTTCGTCTCCTCCACGGAGCCGAAGCCGCTGAACATGCGGATGGTCCAGGGCTTGCCGCGGTAGCCCGTGCGGTGCACGCCGCGCGTGAAGGGGTACGACCCGGGCAGGTTGATGTCGCGCTCGTAGTCGAGGTCGGCCACGTCGGTGGGGTCGTAGAGGCGATCAACGGGGCGGCTCGACACCGTCATGAAGGGGCCCGCCAGTTCGCGTCCCTCGGCGACCACCGCCTGGTCGTAGGCCTCGCGCAGTTCGCGCGCGCGTTCCAGTCCGTTCTCTTCGCTCACGGCCCGCTCCTAAGCAGGGAGTGCGCCCATCTTACCGGTACGGGCGGTAGGCCGCGCGCGGGCGGCGCGGGAGCTTCCGTGCAAACGGTCGGGGGATGAAACCTCCCCGATCGGGCCCCTAGCATTGGCCGCATGGAACGCAATCGCGGGGGCAGGCCCCGCCATCCCGGCATCCTCACGCCCGCCGAACGGCGCGTGCTCGACGAACTGCGCGCGGGCGGTACGAACGCCGAGATCGCCGCGCGCCTCGGCATCGGCGCGGAGACGGTCAAGACGCACATCGCCACCATGCTCTCGAAGCTGGGGCTGGAGAACCGCCAGCAGCTGGCGGCCTGGCGCGAGCCTCCGCGCGAGCGGCGGCGGCGGTGGGCGTTCGCGCCGCTGGCCGTGCCCTTCCCGCTGAAGGTGGCGGGGGCCGTGGCGGGCGGAGCCGTGGCGGTGGCCGCCATCGCCGTCGCCGTCGTCCTGACGCTCCCGCGCGACCCCGCCCCGGAACCGCCGCCCCTCGGTCCCACGGCCACGGCTACCGCGACGGCCACGACCACTGCGACCGCCACGCCCGTGGCGACGCCGTCGCCGTCCGGACCCATCGCGTTGAGCGCGGACGTGGGCCAGACCTGCGCCATCGACGAGGCGGGCGAAATCAGCTGTTGGGGAAGCGGGGCCTCCCCCTATGCTGGTCCGCTGCCGGGGAAATACCGCTGGGTGGGCGTGAATAGTGGGGAGGTCTGCGCGATCCGCGAATCGGGCGAGTTGCTCTGCTGGGAAGTCGGGAACGGAGTTGCCGCGCCGCCGGACGGCGAATTTCGGGCGATCAGCATGCTGATCGCTCTCTACGCCTGCGCGATTCGCGAGTCGGGCGAGATCGCCTGTTGGGGAGACGAATTCATGCTGGACCGCATGGCTGGCCAGCGCCCCTTCGCCGCCGACATTCTCGACATGTTCGAGGGTATCCCGGGCAACTACCGCTCGCTCGCATCGGGATACGCCCACACCTGCGCCATAGGCGAATCGGGCGAACTCGCCTGCTGGGGGAACAACGAGGTCGGCCAAACGGATGCGCCATCCGGGAAGTTTCGCGCGGTGAGCGCTGGCCAGCTCCACACCTGCGCCATACGCGAATCGGGCGAACTCGCCTGCTGGGGTTTGAACGATGAAGGCCAAACGGATGCGCCCACGGGAACCTTCCGGTCGGTGAGCGCTGGCCGGCATCACACCTGCGCGGTGCGCGAATCCGGCGATGCGGTGTGCTGGGGCGGGAACGAAGGCGATCTGCCAGCGCCCGAACTCTATGAGACGCCATGCGAGCCCGGCGGACGCAGCTGCTGGAGCATCCGCATCGGCGACGACACGGCAAGGTATCCCCTCCGCACGCTGGTCGCTGGCAGCGACACGATATGCGGGGTTCTTGAATCGGGCGATCTGCTCTGCTGGGGGGACTACGCGGACGACGCTCCGAGATACCGTTTCCGCTCGCTGAGCGCTGGCATCGATGGCCACTTCTGCGGCATCACGGAGACGGGCCGGGTCTACTGCTGGGGATACGACAACGCCGGCAAGACGGACGTGCCGGAGGAACCCGTCCCCGGTCCAGCGCCTTGATGGTCACGAACAAGCGCTGGGCGGGCTAGTCGCGCGCGGGGGCGTGGGGGCGTAGGATGGCGGTATGCAGGAATTCGCATCGCGGAACCCGTCCGGGTGCGAGTGGTGTCGCTACCGCGAACGGGTCCATGCGTCCGATCGGAAATTCAATGCCTTCATCTACTTCATCCTCGGTGCAGGAACGACGGGCGCCCTTGTCAGCTGGGGAATCGTCGCCAAGATTCTCCTGGACAGGCTCTAGAGGCCGAGGCCCGACTCCCAGGCGGCGCGCAGGACGGCGAGGTCCGCGTCGATGGGGCCGAGGCGCAGGGCGGGCTCGTCCACGGTGACGCCGAGGCGCGCGACGGGGACGCCCGTTTCCGTGGCGAGCGCCGCCAGCCGTTCGCCCGCGTCGGGGGGCGCGCTGACGACGATGCGGCCCTGCGCCTCGCCGAAGAGGGCGGCGTCGAGCCGTCCCTCGACCGGCGCGTCGCCCGCGAAGCCGGTTTCGCCGAGCAGGCAGCATTCCGCCAGGGCCACGGCGAGGCCGCCGTCGGCGCAGTCGTGGGCGCTGAGCAGGATGCCCGCGGCGTTGGCGGCGAGCGTGAGCTCGTGCAGGCGCGCCTCGGCGGCGAGGTCGACGACGGGCGTGCCCAGCACGGCCCCGTGCGCGGCTTGCAGGTACTCGCTGCCGGCGAGCGTGCGCGCGGGCTGCGCGACCGCGCCGCCGAGCAGCCAGACGTCCGCGCCCGCGCGCGTGAAGGCCGCGCCCAAGTGCGCGCGGACGTCCTCCAGCAGGCCCAGCATGCCGATGACGGGCGTGGGCGCGACCGGCTCGCCGCCGCTCTCGTTGTAGAGGCTGACGTTGCCGCTGACGACGGGGACGCCGAAGGCGCGGCAGGCGTCGGCGATGCCGTCGATGGCGTCGGCGAGGGAGGCGTAGACCTCGGGGTTTTCGGGCGCGCCGAAGTTGAGGCAGTCGGTCACGGCCAGCGGGCGCGCGCCCGTGCAGACCACGTTGCGCGCGGCCTCGGCCACGGCGATGGCCCCGCCGTTGCGCGCATCGAGGCCGCAGAAGCGCCCGTTGCCGTCCGTGGCGAGGGCGAGGCCGATGGCCGTGCCGGGCACGCGCACGACGGCGGCGTCGCCGCCGGGGGGCACGACCGTGCCCGCCAGCACCTGGTGGTCGTACTGGCGGAAGACCTCGCGCTTGCTGGCGAGGTTGGGGCGCGCGAGCAGCATGGCCAGCGCCTCCGCGGCGGCATCGGCGGGCAGGTCGGGGAAGGCGCCGGGGTTGGCCTGGGCGCGGGCGACGGCCCCGGCGGAGCGCCGCCCCTCGCGCGTGTAGGCGGGGGCGTCGGTGGCCACGGCCACGGGCACGCGCGCCACCTCGATGCCGCCCTCGCGCAGGACCACCTCGCCGCCGCCAACGACCTCGCCGATGGCGGCGCAGGGCACCTCCCAGCGGGCGAGGAGCGCGGCCACGTCGGCGGCGTGTTCGGGGCGGGCGACGACCAGCATGCGCTCCTGGCTTTCGGAGAGCATGACCTCGTAGGGGGTCATGCCGGACTCGCGGCGGGGCACGCGGTCGAGGTCGAGCACGGCGCCCGCGCCCGAACGCGCGCAGCATTCGAGCACGGCGCTGGTGAGGCCCGCCGCGCCGAGGTCCTGCAGGCCCGCGATCCAGCCGCGGCGTTCGGAGCAGAGCTCGTGGCAGGCTTCGAGGAGCAGCTTTTCGAGGAAGGGGTTGCCCACCTGCACGGCGGGGCGCATCTCGCCGAAGCGCGCCTCCGGGTCGGTGCGGCTGGCGAGGCCGCTGGCCCCGTGGATGCCGTCGCGGCCCGTGTCCGCGCCCGCCAGCAGGAGCACGTTGCCCGCGTCGCCCGCCGTGGCGCTGACGATGCCGTCGGCGCGCACCACGCCGACGCACATGGCGTTCACCAGCGGGTTGCCCGTGTAGGAGGGGTCGAAGGCGACCTCGCCGCCGACGGTGGGGATGCCGAGGCAGTTGCCGTAGCCGCCGATGCCGCCCACCACGCCCTCGAGCAGGTAGCGGTTGCTGGCCTCGTCGGGGGGGCCGAAGCGGAGCGAATCGAGCAGGGCCACGGGCCACGCGCCCATGGCGAGGACGTCGCGCACGATGCCGCCCACGCCTGTGGCCGCGCCCTGGTACGGCTCGATGGCGGAGGGGTGGTTGTGCGACTCGATCTTCATGACGGCGGCCCAGCCCTCGCCGATGTCGATGGCCCCGGCGTTCTCCGCGCCCGCGCGCGTGAGCACGCGCTCGCCCGTCGAGGGCAGGCGGCGCAGCAGCGGGCGGCTGTTCTTGTAGCCGCAGTGCTCGCTCCAGAGGGAGCCGAACATGCCCAGCTCGACGGCGTTGGGCTCGCGTCCGAGGCGCGCGACCAGCGTTTCGTACTCGTCGCGGCTGAGGGCGACGGCGTCGAGCGCCTCCTGCTCCACGGGCACGGGGGCAGTCTACGGGCGATCGGCCTCATGCGCCGCGCCGGGGGCGTACACCACGCGCGTGCCCGCGACCTTGTCCCAGAGACACTGGCGATCCTGGTCCCAGAGGCACCAGAGGGCGGCCAGCGCCCAGGCGAGGCCGAAGGTGACGGCCGTGCTCAGCCACAGGCCCACGCCCTTGATGGCGACCTCGCGCAGGAGCACGTGCCCAAGGCTGGCGACGCTCCCGTCCGCGCGCACGACGTAGAGGCCGAGGAGCTGCTTGCCCGGCGTCTGGCCGCGCGGGGCGGCGCGCAACAGCCACAGCAGCCAGACGGCCAGGGCGATGGCGGGCGCGATGAGCATGCCCGCGTCCGCGCCGTCCATGAGCGGGAAGAGGATGAGGCTGGCGGCGAGCCAGACGGCGGCGATCAGCGCGAACTCGATGGCCCAGCCGCCCAGACGGCGCGCGGGGCTGGCGAGCGCGGGCGGGGTCGGATGCGCGACGGCCATGCCTCCAGTGTAGGCGGCTGGCGCGGGGCGCGCCTTGACCGCGCGTTTCCAGCCTACAGGCGCTCCAGTTCTCGGCGGCGGCGCTCCTCGTATTCGGCATTGGTGAGAAGGCCGCGGTCGCGCATCTCGGCGAGCGTACGCAGGTTCCCGGCGGCGTCCGTGGCCGCCGTGCGGACCGGCGCGCCCGCGACGGCGCCTTCCGGATCGTGGATGACGAGCGTGCGGACGGCCTTGTCCCAGAGGGCCTGACGATTCTCGCCCCAGACGCACCAGAGGGGAACGACGATGAGGGCGATGGCATAGCCGAGGAAGGCGAACGCCGTCCCGGCGGCGCCCCCGACCAGCACCCCGATCACGCCGAGGAGCAGGATGGGCGCGGCGAAGATGACGAGCTTGACCACGATCTCGCGCAGCAGCATCCAGCCGTACGACGCGGACCGGCCGTCCTCGCGCACGACGCGCAGGGCGAGGATCTGCTTGGCGGGCGTCTGGCCACGCCCCGCGATGATCAGGAACCAGACGAGCCAGCCGACGCCAATCGTGAAGTTCAGGATCAACTGGTCGATGATGAATCCGGCGAAGCGCCGCTTGCGGCTGGCGAGCGCGACGGTCGGGGCCCGTTCCGCGACGGCCATGCGGCCAGCCTACAGGCGCTCCAGCTCGCGTTGGCGGCGCTCCTCGTACTCGGCGTCGGTGAGGAGGCCCTGGCGGTGGAGGTCGGCGAGCGTGTCCAGATACTCGGCGGGCGTGGCGGGCGTGACGGCCGCGGGGGCGCTGTCCACGATGACGGGGCCGCCGGGGGCGACGACGCCCTCCGGGTCGTGGACGACGCGCGTGCCCGCCGCCTTGTCCCACAGGCACTGGCGGTTCGCGTCCCACGCGCACCAGAGGGCGGCCACGGCCAGGGCGAGGCCGGGGATCCAGGTGGCGGCGGCATCGCCGACGGCCGCCGACAGCGCCCAGCCGAGCGCGCTGAACGAGACGCCCTTGAGCGCGATCTCGCGCGCGAACATCCAGCGCCAGTCCGCCACGAAGCCGTCGTCACGGACGACGCGCAGGCGCAACAGCCACTTGGCGGGGGACTGCCCGCGCCCCGTCGTGAGGCGGAACCAGAGAACCCCGACCAGGATCAGCGTCCCCGTGGACAGCGCCGTCACCCCGACCACGTTGTTCCCGGAGAACGCGTCCCTCGGGGAGTACGCGATGAGGGCGGGCACGGACGCGACGAGGGCGAACACGCCATCAAGCAGGTACCCGGCGAAGCGCCGCTTGCGGCTGGCGAGCGCGACGGTCGGGGCCGGTTCCGCGACGGCCATGCGGCCAGCCTACAGGCGTTCCAGTTCGCGCTGGCGGCGCTCCTCGTATTCGGCCTCGGTGAGGAGGCCGCGGTCGCGCATCTCGGCCAGCGTGCGCAGGTTCTCGGCGGCGTCCGACGACGGCGTGCGGACGGCGGGCGCGGCGCCGTCCACGGGCGCGGCCACGCCCTCCGGATCGTGGATGACGAGCGTGGTGAGGAGCTTGTCCCAGAGGCACTGGCGGTTGGCGTCCCACACGCACCAGAGGGCGCAGGCGGCGAAGAGGACGGCGGCTATCCAGCCGGAGCCGGAGACGATGGAGTCGAGGATGAAGTTGAGCAGGCCGAAGGCGATGCTCTTGAGCGCGATCTCGCGCAGCAGCATCCAGCCGTAGGAGGCGGGCTGGCCGTCCGCGCGCACGACGCGCAGCTTGAGGATCTGCTTGCCCGGCGTCTGGCCGCGCCCGGCGATGATCAGGAACCAGACGAGCCAGCCGATGAGGAGCGTGACGATGCCGAGCAGGACGTCGAGGATGAAGCCGGCGAGGCGGCGTCCCTGCGTGGCGAGTTCGGCCCCGGCGGCGGGCTGGGCGGCGTGGGTCATGGCGCTAGCTCATGCTGAAGGGCGGGTAGTCGTCCACCAGCAGGAGGAAGTAGGCTTGGACGCGCGCGCCCCAGACGTTGTAGCCCGTGAGGAAGGCGTGGAGGCCGTCGGGCACGCGGCCCAGCACGATCGCCGCCAGCCACGCCACGATTTCCACCAGCACGACGAGGATGCCCACGACGGCAAGGGCGATGGCGTGGGGAAGGACGAGGATGATGCGCACGAGGGCGGTGAGGCGGTTGCGGCCCGTGGTCCGTTCGGCCACGGAGAGGCGCACGGGGTAGCCGGGCTCCTCGCCGATGGAGAAGGGCGGGTAGACGCCGGTGAGCAGACTGCCGTAGGCGTTCAGGCGCACCGACCAGCGCACCAGGCCGGTGGCGAAGCCGAGCAGGCCCGAGGGGATGCGGCCCGTGATCACGATCACGATCCAGGAGATCAGGCCGACGACTTCCTGCACGACGTTGAGGAAGTACCAGATGATCAGGTGGGGGATGAGCAGGATGACCCGCAGCAGGACGGTGAGGCGGTTCTGGGGGACCGCCGGATCGACCTCCAGCTGGACGGGGTAGCTCGCGTTCATGGCCGTCATGCGGCACCTCCCTGGGCCGGGCGTCTGTGCGCGCCCCGCGCCCCTTAGGCCGCGACCTCCGCCGCGGCGTCGATCACGGATTGCCAGATGCGGTTGCCGTCCACGCCGCCAACGAGCCGTTCGGCGGCGCGTTCGGGATGGGGCATGAGGCCGACGACGTTGCCGGCCTCGTCGCGGACGCCCGCGATGTTGCGGGCGGAACCGTTGGGGTTGGATGCGGGCGCGGGTTCGCCGCGCTCGTCGCAGTAGCGGAAGATGACGCGCCCGCCGCGTTCGAGCGCGTCGAGCGTGTCGGGATCGGCCTGGTACGAGCCCTCGCCGTGGCTGATGGGGATGCGCAGCACCTCGCCCGGGGCGATGGCGGCGGTCCACGGGGAGCCGCCGCCCTCGACGCGCAGGTGCGTCCATTCGCAGCGGAAGCGCAGGCCGCGGTTGCGCATGAGCGCGCCGGGCAGGAGGCCGCTTTCGCAGAGCACCTGGAAGCCGTTGCAGATGCCGATGACGGGCATGCCGGCGGCGGCGGCGCGGCCCACGGCCCCCATGATGGGAGAGAAGCGGGCGATGGCGCCGCAGCGCAGGTAGTCGCCGTAGGAGAAGCCGCCGGGCAGGACCACGGCGTCGTAAGGGGCGAGCGAGGTTTCGCGGTGCCAGAGGATGTCGGCGCGCTGGCCGAGCACGTCGACCAGCGCGTGATGGCAGTCGCGGTCGCTCCAGGTGCCGGGGAAGCGCACGATGGCGAAACGCATCAGCCCTCTCAATCGGGGGGCATTCTAGCAGGATCGGGCTCGGCGGGCGCATCCGGCGCGTCGGGGGCGTCGGGGTATTCGATGCGGGGGTGGTAGACGGCGCGCAGGGTGCCGCGAAAGCTGGCTGCCACCTCGCGCAGGTCGCGCATGGTGATGTCGCAGTCGTCCAGCTGGTTCTCGGCCAGGCGCTCCTCGAAGACGCCGTCGACGAGCGCGTCGATCTCCTCGTGCGTGCGGGGCTGGCTGGCGCGCACGAGGGCCTCGCAGGAATCGGCCAGCATGACGATGGCGTGCTCCTTCTGGCGCGGGCGGGGGCCGGGATAGCGGAAGGCCTCGGCGTCGGCGGCGCCCTGTTCGAGGGCCTTGTGGTAGAAGAAGGCCACGAGGCGCGTGCCGTGGTGCTGGGGGATGAAGTCGCGCACGAGTTCGGGCAGGCGGTGGCGGCGCGCCAGCTCGAGGCCGCCGCTCACGTGGCCGTGGATGATGGCGGCGCTCTGCGCGGGGGCGAGGGCGTCGTGGGGGCTGACGCCGCGGTCGAGGTTGTTCTCGATGAAGTATTCGGGCTGCTTCAGCTTGCCGATGTCGTGGTAGAGGGCGCCCGCGCGCACCAGCAGGGCGTCGGCCCCGATGCGGTTGGCGGCGCGCTCGGCGAGGGCGCCGACCAGCATGCTGTGGTGGTAGGTGCCGGGGGCTTGCTCCTGCAGCTCGCGCAGCAGGGGATGGCCGGCCTGCGCCAGTTCCATGATCTGCATGCGCGTGGTGATGCGCAGGGCGAGGGAGAGGAGCACGTGCAGGGCGAGGCCGAGGACGGCGGCGCCCGCGCCCGCGGCCCCGGCGGCGGCGGCGATCCAGCCGAGGCTGACGGTGGCGCGCTGCTCCGTGAGCAGCCAGAAGGCGACGAGCACGAGGCCGGTGGCGGCGGCCACGGCCAGCCCCGCCACGGCGAAGCGTCCGAGGCGCTCGGTGCGCTGCATGGCGGCCGCGCCCGCCAGCCCCCCGGCGGCGTAGGCGATGACCAGTTCCAGCGGTTCGAGCACGCTGGTGAAGGCCGCGCCCGCGAGGTCGGGGGCGGTGGCCGCGATGAAGCCCGCGTAGAGCGCCACGGCCACGGCCACCATGGCCCCGAAGCGGGGCGCGGAGACGGAGGAGACGACGACGGCGGCGGCGCCCACGGGCAGGGCGTAGGGGAAGAAGCGCGCGTCGTCGTCGGGCAGCAGGGAGGGCAGGGCGAGGCGCACCGCCGCCAGCGTGCCCAGCACGGCGATGAGCACCAGCAGGGCGCGGCGTTCGGCGGGGCGGCCAAAGGGCTGCAGGCGGTAGAGGTAGACGCCGAGGGCGGCGCCGAGCGCGGCCCCCATGAGCATGGCCGCCCCCAGGTCGGAGACGTCGAAGCCCTGGCGGATGGCGCCGCTGGCGCGCAGGGCCTCGATGCGGGCGGCGTCGAGGGGCTGGCCCTCCGCCGCGATCACCTCGCCCGCGGCGTGGGCCACGACCACGGGCGCGACGGCGGCGCGGGCGGCCTCGCGGCGCGCCGCCGTCTCCGCCGCGTCGATGCCGACGGTGGGCACGACGAAGGCGTCGAGCAGCTCGCGCAGGGCGCCCTCGCCGTTGCGGAAGGAGGGCACCTCGCCCACGAGCAGGTAGGCCTCGATGCGGTTGCGCGCGTCCGCCTCGCGCAGGGGCGAGCCAAGCAGCGCCTCCACGCCGTCGCGCGCGGCCCGGCGCAGGGCCTCCAGCTCGGCGGCCTCCAGCGAGAGCAGGGTGGAGCGGATGGCCTGTCCGAGGTCCGCGCCGCCGGGCAGCTCGCCCAGCGCCCGCAGCCGCTCCCCGGCGGAGAGGTCGGAGCGCAGGCGCAGGCGCGCGACCTCGCGGAAGAGGGCGTCGAGCCGTTCGAGCTGGGCCGCAGGCACTTCCTCCAGCGCGACCTCGACGGGTTCGACGGCGTCCGCCGCCACGCGCCGCGCCGCCGCCGTGCGCGTGAAGGAGACGAACTGGCCGTCGCGCACGGCGATGAAGTCGCGGGGGGCGAGCGCGCCCACGTCGGGCTCGCTTTCGCCCGGCAGGAGGGGGGCGGCCAGCACGATGGCGCCGATGGCCACGAGCACGCCGAAGATGGCCGCGCCCCTGCGCGTGACGACGGGATCGGGACGGCGGCGCAACATGGGGGCTTCCGCCGATGATAGCAGAGCGCCCGCATGGCCCCGCGCGGGGCGTATCGTGCGGGCGCGGGCGTTCCCGCGGAGGCGCGACATGGCGGACGTCAACGGGCGCGTGACGGAGGCGCTGGAGGAACTGATCGCCAGCGGCGCGGAGAGCGGGCTGCAGGTGGCCGCCTGGCATCGCGGCGAGCAGGTGGTGGACGCCTGGGCGGGGCTGGCCGACGTGGAGACGGGCCGCCCCGTGGACGGCGACACGCTCTTCACCTCCTTCTCCTGCACGAAGGGGGTGACGGCCACGGCCATCCACCTGCTGGTCGAGCGGGGCGCGCTCGCCTACGACGAGCCGGTGGCGGCGCACTGGCCGGAGTTCGCGCGGCGGGGCAAGCAGGGCGTCACCATCCGCCACGTGCTCACGCACCGCGCGGGCGTGCCGCAGATGCCGGAGGGGACGACGCCCGCGCTGATGGCGGACTGGGAGCGCATGTGCGGGGCCATCGCCGCGCTGGAGCCGCTGTGGGAGCCGGGGACGCGCACGGGCTACCACGCCTACACCTTCGGCTGGATTCTGGGGGAAGTGATCCGGCGCGCGGACGGGCGCCCCATCAACCGCTTCACGCAGGAGGAGATCTGCGGGCCGCTGGGGCTGGACGGCATCCACCTGGGCGTGTCGGGGGCGGACGAGGGGCGCGTGGCGCGGCTGGTGGACGGCCCGCGCGCGGACGCGCCGCCCCCGCCGCCGGACGCGCTCATCCTGCGCGCCATCCCGCCCGCCGTGGGCATTCTGGCCGCGCCCTACAACGAGCCCGCCGTGCGGCGCGCGGCCCTGCCCGCCCACGGGGGGCTGATGAACGCGCGCTCGCTGGCGCGGCTCTACGCGGCGCTGGGGAACGGGGGCGAGCTGGACGGCGCGCGCATCCTGCCGGAGGAGCGCGTGCGCACGGCCACGCGCACGCAGACGGAGGAGCTGGACCTCGTCATCGGGCAGCCGGTGCGGAAGGCGCTGGGCTACCTCCAGAGCGGGCCCATCTCGGCCATGGGCCCGCGCGCCAGCGCCTTCGGCCATCCGGGCGCGGGCGGGGCCATCGGCTTCGCCGACCCGGAGCGCGAGTTCGCCTTCGCCCTCACCAAGAGCTCGCTGGTGGCGGGAACGGAGCCGGGGACGAGCGCGGCGGAAGTGATCGGCGCGCTGGTGCGGCGCGAGCTGGGCTTCCCCGACGAGGAAGCGGATGCGGGCGGCTAGCCGAGCAGCTCGCGCACGATGGCGCTGATCTCGCGCCCGTCGGCGCGCCCGCGGAAGCGCTCGACCAGCGCGGGCATGACCTTGCCCAGGTCGCGCGGGCCGGACGCCCCGGCGGCGGCGATGGCCTCGCGCGCGGCCTCGACCAGCTCCTCGCGGCCCGCCGGTTCGGGCAGGTAGCCGCCGAGCGCGCGCAACTCCAGCTCCTCGCGCTCGGCGAGGTCGTCGCGCCCGCCGCGGCGGAATTCGCCGATGCTCTCGCGGCGCTGCTTCACCTGCTTCTGGACGACGGCGAGGATGGCGCCCTCGTCCAGTTCGCCGCGCGCCTCGATCTCGGCGTTGCGGATGGCCGCGGAGAGGAGGCGCAGGGCGGACTTGCGCGGCTCGTCGCGCGCGCGCATGGCGTCGCGCAGGTCGCCCGCGATGCGCTCGCGGAGCGGCTCCATGGGGCTAGCGCCCGGAGCGGGCGCGCGCCTCGGCGCGGAGCTGCTTCTTGCGCAGCTTGCGAAGGCGCGCGGCCTCCTTCTTCTTGCGCTTCACGCTGGGCTTTTCGTAGTGCTGACGCTTGCGCGTCTCGGAGAGGATGCCGTCCTGCTGCACGCGCTTGTTGAAGCGCTTGAGCGCGGACTCGAAGGCCTCGTCCTCGCCAACAATGATTTCAGCCACGCCGCCGGTTCACCGCCCTTCGGCTCGAAATGGTCCGCCACTGGCGGACAGCGGCGCTCACGGTACCACCGACTGGCCGCGGGGGGAAGCGGCGGCCCGCACGCGCGCGTCCAGCCGCCGCAGCCGCTCCTCCACCCAGACGCCCGGGCGCTCGGCGAGGATGCCCGGCGCCTCGAGGTTGTAGCGGTCCTGTTTGGCGCGCAGGGCGCGGGCGGCGGCGGCGAAGGCGCGGCGGCGTTCGGCGATGCGCGGGGCGAGGGCGCGCCAGTCGCCGTCGCGGGCGGCGAGGCGCGCGAGGGCCGCGTGCTCGCGCTCGATGGCGTCCAGCCGCGCGGTCTCGCGCTCGACGTCGCGGGCCAGTTCGAGCCACTCCGGCAGGGCGTTGGCGTTGGCGAGCACGTGGTGGGCGAGGCGCAGGTCCCCGGCCAACCGCTCGGCGTCGCGCGGGGGCAGGGGACGGCCCTCGCCCACCAAGCCGTCGAAGGCGCCCTCCTCGATGGCCCCGAGGATGCGCCGTTCGACGAGCCGCTCGAACCTCACGCGGGGGCGGCGGCGGCGAGGGCGTCCAGCGCGTCCTCGTCGCGGCGCGCGCGCAGGGTCTCGCGCACGGCGGCGGGCTCCACGCGCAGGGCGGCGGCGAGGGCCTCCAGCGGACGGTCCCCCGCGTTCTCGCCGAGGATGAGGCGCAGCCGCTCCGCGCCCTCGGCTTCGGCGGGCACGCGCGTGGCCTCGACCGTGCCGAGGGCGGTGTCGAAGTCGAGGGCGAGACGGTCGCCGAGGGCCGCGCCGGTCTGGTCGGCGAAGGACTTGACGCTGCCGATGTTGGGGCCGCTGGGGGAGGCCATGCGCCAGCTGATGCGCACGCGCGCGCCCGTTTCCGACAGGAAGAGGCGCTCGCCGCCGGGGCCCACGCCGAGGGCGGCGGCCACGGGGGCGGGCACCATGCGCCCGGAGCCGCGCAGCGTGTCGCGGATGACGTCGAGCAGGAAGCGCAGGCGATCGGCGGAGGGGCGGTAGGCCCCGGCAACGGTGAGGGCGTCGGGCAGGGAGAGCTCGACGGGCTCGTCCGTGCGCACGCGCACGCGCCCCTTCTTGGACACGAAGCGGGGGGCGTTGGCGTAGGCGCGCACGGAGCTTTCGGCCACGGAGAAGCGGTCCGTGATGTCGGCCACGATGTCGGCCATGGAGGCCTCGCCGCCCGCGCGCTCGATGATGGCCGCGATCTCGTCGGAGATGCCGAGGTACTCCTGCATGCCCCAGGCGCGCAGGGCGAAGACGGAGCGGTCGGTGCGGACGAAGCGGCGGTCCTCGGTGAGGCGGTTGCGGAAGCCGCGGTGGGAGCGCGGCTCGTCGATGAGGCGGAAGATCTCCTCGTCGCTGGCGGGGCGGCCCAGCCAGCGCAGGATGACCTCGGCCTTGTCCGTGAGGCTGGGGGGCCAGGGGAGGAAGGTTTCGCCGAAGCGCTTCATGCCCTCGGGCGTTTCGTCGAGGAGGGAGGCGGCCACGGACGAGGAGACGGAGGCGGTGGCGAGGGTGGCGCGGGCGTCGCGCAGGGCGAGGCGGCCCGTGGAGGCGGCCCGTTCGCGCAGGATGCCCAGCAGGGCGTCGGGCGTGACGCCCTCGCGCAGGGCCCAGCCCTCGCCCGGCGCGTCGGCGCGCTTCACGGCCAGGCTGAAGCCCGCGGACCAGACGGCCGTGCGCCAGAGTTCGCCGCGCTCCTCGGCGCTCAGTCCCAGCCCGGGCGCGTCCATGGCCGCCAGTTCGGGCACCTCGCCCAGCCCCGCGAGGGGGAAGGCCACGCCGAGGCGGGCGGGCAGCGCGGCGGCCAGCGCGCGGGCGTCGGGATCGTCCTCGAGCTGGCGGCGCACGCGGCGCTCGGTGCGGCGCTGCAGCTGGCGCACGCGCTCGCGGGTGATGCCGTAGACCTGCCCGATGGCCTCGAGCGTGGAGGGCCCGTCCGTATCGGTGGCCGGACGGCCGCGCGCGTCGCGACGCATGCGGAGGGTGCGCACCGCGAAGATGTGGCGGTCGCGCGGCTCCAGCTGGTCGAGCATGGCGCGGATGGCGCGGGAGGCTTGGGCGCTCACGGCTGCACAGCGTTGCACAGAACGCGCGTTGGGTCAACGGACGCGCGTCGCGGTCACGGGGGTTGGGATGGATCAGTCGGCAGCGCCCGCGCGCAGAGCCCAGACTTCGCCCTCCACATCCGGGCGCTTCACGGTCATGGGATCAGGCCCCAGGCTGGCGGGCCACTCGAACGTGCCCTCGCCGTGCGGAATCGGCTCGATGCCCAGCGCCACCGCACACGGATGCTCGGCCAGCGCGATGGCCTGACCCAGCCACGGCTCGTCCGCAATGGCCGCACGCAGGCGGGGGAGCGCGTCATCCCGATACAGGCTGAGACCAGTGGTGGCCAACCAGAAGGCATTGGCGAGCTTGGTGTTTGATCCCGGCATCTGCGGGACCGGGGCCAAATTCAAGGCTCGCTTCGCCACGAAACGCGGCAGCATGGAGGCGTCACCTTCTTCACCGCGACGAGAGCCATACGACTTCCAGGTTGCCCAACCACTGCCCTTGCCCGTTTCTCCCCGCCCCGTCGCACCACGCAGGGCGCTGCCGCCCGATCCCGCGTTGTCGGTCACCGCCATGCCGTTGGGGGTGCGCGTGATGTCCACCCATTGCCCATCGGGACCCTTCACGGCCAGCTTGAAGCCCGCGTACCAGACCGCCGCGTGCCGGATCTCCTCGCGCGCGTCGTCGCCCATACGCGATCCCGGCTGGACCAAGGCCGCCAGCTCGGACGTCGAGAGGGGGAAGCGCTCACCGAGACGGTCACGCAGCATGGCAGCCAGTTCACGGACGGCCAGATCGTCGTCGAGCTGCCGGCACAGCTTCCGCTTCGCACGACGCTGCCACCCGTGCACACGCTCACGAGGAACACCGTAGACCCGCCCGAACTCCTCAAGCGTGAGAGGCCCGTACATCGCCGACGGCTGACCGTGCTCGTCGCGACGCAGCAGGAGTTTGCGCGCCGCGAACACATGGCGATCACGCGGCTCCAGCTGGTCCAGCGCTTCCAGAATGGCGCGGGCGGCCTGGCTGGTCATGGGGTCAGTCGGCGGAGGGGAGCACCTTGGGCTGCATGAGCTCCATGTCGCGCTCGTCGACCCGCAGGTCGCAGTCGCCCGCCTTGAGCACCAGCACCTCGATGCCGGTCTCCTCGTCCTTGTACCGCTTGCCCATCTGCACGGCCATGGAAGGTTCCTCCTCGCGTTGCTACTTCTGCTTCAGTTCGAGGGGCGTGTCGCCGCAGCGGAGTTCGCCCTCGCCGCCCCTCGTGACGATGAACTCGGCGCCGCATTTCGGGCAGAGGTAGCGTTTCCCCGTCTGTGCCGCCATTGCGTTCCCTCCTGCGTGACGGGCCGTCCCCGGCCTCATGATCGTAGGCGCGCTCCCGCGGGAGCGTCAACGACGCGCGCTAATCTTCCTCTTCGACGACGAAGACGACGGCGAGCATGTCGGCGTGGTAGTCGCAGGTGATGCGGTACTCGCCGGGGGCGTCGAAGGCGATGGTGCGCACGGTTCCGGCCTGTTCGAGGTCCTCGCCCCGCTTCTCGCCGTCCACGGTGATGGTGTGCAGGCCCTCGACGTTCTCGAAGGTCACGGCGGTTCCGGCGAGCACCTTGACGCCCGCGCGGTTGGGGGTTCCGGCCTCGCCGTCGGCCACCACGGTCCAGTCGTTGGCGTTGCCGAGGATGACCACGCCGGCGGAAACGGCGTCCGGCTCGTCGATCTCGATGGGGCCGCTGCCGATGCCGGGGAGCGTCTGGAAGGAGCTGGTGGAGATGGTGTGCTCGACGCAGGCGGTGCCGGGGTTGATCTGGTCGGGCGGGGCCGAGCCCCAGGAGTCGTCGGGGAAGCGCAGCGTCTTGCCCGCGGGCAGGACGGCGTCGGCGGGCAGGCCGTTGGCCGCGCCGAGCGTGGTGGCGGTCACGTTGCCGAAGCCGGACGCGACCTCGGCGAGCGTGGCGGCGCGCACCACGTAGCGCTCGACGGGCGGCATGGCGATCCAGACCTCGGTGGAGAGCGGCGCGTCCGCGTCGGCGCTCGCGGAGAGGCCGTTGGCGGCGAGCAGGTCGCCCACGGAGACGCCGTGGGCGGCGGCGATGGAGGCGAGGGTATCGCCGAACTGGACCACGTAGCGGACGTCGGGGCGCAGGGCGAGGACCTGCCCCTCGGCGAGCAGGGCGTCCTCGGCGAGGGCGTTATCCCCGGCCAGCACGGCCACGGGCAGGTCGGTGAGGCCGACCACGGCGCCGCCGCCGTCCTCGGCCAGCACGGGCAGCAGGTGCGTCTCGGCCACGTCGGCGATGCGCTCGCCCGCGACGGCCACGTAGAGCGCGCCGGGGGGCAGCAGCAGCCGGCGCGCGCCGCCGATCTCGCGGTCCCCGGCGATGTCGCCGACGGTGGCGAGCAGGTCGGGGTTGCGCGCGCGGATGGCGTCGGCGGTGACGCCGTGGCGTTCGGCGATGGCGTCGAGCGTGTCGCCCGCGCGCACGAGCAGGGTGGCGTCGTCGGGCAGGCGCAGCGTCTGGCCAGGCAGCAGGCCGGTGGCGCGCGGCTCGGCGTCGGGGTTGAGCGCGAGGGCGTCGTCGTCGCCGTCGTAGGGCAGGTAGAAGGCGCCGTCGCCGTCGAAGGCGTGGGGGATGCCGTTCAGCTCGGCGATGATGACGGCCCCGGCGGAGAGGCGCGCGGCCAGCTTGCGGGGCGTGTCGTTGGCCTCGGCCTTCGCCGTGCGCCCGTCGGGGAGGCGCACGACGCGGCCCTTGGGGATGACGTCGTCCATCGAACCGAAGCCGTTGAGGGCGGCCACCTCGCGCCCGCCCACGCCGTGGGCGTCGGCGATGAGGCCGAGCGTGTCGCCCGTGACGGAGGCGTTCGATTCGTGGTTCAGGTTGTGGGCGAATTCGACGGCGGCCAGCCAGCCGTGGTTGGTGGGGTTGCCGTTGGCGTCGTAGACGTCCTCCTCGAGGGGGGCGGTGAGGAGGCGCACGAGGTGACCGATCTGGTTGGCCGTGAGGCTGCCGCCGTTGGAATCGAGCCAGGCGGGCATGAGCGTGCCCGCGCGCCCGCATTCGAGCGTGCGGCGGATGAGGTCCTCGTTCTGGCTGAGAGCCAGCGGCTCCTGATCGCGGAAGGAGGGCTTGTTGATGGTGAGGCCGACGCCGCCCTCGCCGCGGATGCCGTGGCAGGTGCGGCAGTTGTTGGCGTAGAGCAGGGCGCCGCGCTCGATGGACTCGTTCTGGAAGAAGTCGGCCTGGCGCTGGGCGCGGATGGGCAGGTCGATGGCGGTGTAGGCGGCGCAGCCCGCCACCGTGACGAACATGAGGACGACGACGAGGAAGACCTGCCGCTGCGTGTTCACCGCGCCCTCCGCCGCCGTCCGTCAGCCGCCATAGGGGATGGCCCGCAGGGGGTTGGGCGGGTTCCCGCCGAGCGTGATGGCGCGCGTGTTGACCGTGACGGAGCCGTCGGCGTTCTCGGTCACGAGGAAGGTGTCCATGGGGCGCGGGGCGGGGCCGAAGACGCGCACGCCCGCGCGCGAGTAGGTGGAGCCGTGGCAGGGGCAGCGGAACCAGCCCACGATGCCGGGGAAGGCCACGGCGGCGCCGTCGAAATCGCCGCGCCAAGGGACGGTGCAGCCGAGGTGGGGGCACTTCCAGTAGAGGGCGATGAGGCCGCCCGCGCCGCCCTGCCCCAGCACGTCGCCCTCCGCGCCGTCGAGGTTCACCAGCCAGAACTTGCCCTCGGTGACGCGCACGGGCTCGGCCCCGGGCTCGGGCACCTGGATTTTGGGGACGGTGACGGGGCGGCCGAAGCCGGTGGGGCTGCGCAGGTTGAAGAAGCCGAGGAAGGCGGCGCTGAGGGCGCCGGTGAAGAGGGTGAGGCCGGCGAAGGCGCTCACGCGCATGAAGGAACGGCGCGACACCTTGCGCGCCTCCACCTGGCGCGCCTGCTCGATCCGCCGCGCTTGCGCCATCGTCGCTACTCCTGTCCGGGGATGCCTTCGAGCGTGCGCAGGTCCCACGGCCAGATGAGGTCCTGGCCGGGGCCGCGGAAGGCGGTGCCGATGATGGTGAGCATGAGGAACACGCCCACGAAGCCGCTCATGAGGGTGATGAGCGCGTCGCGGCGCGTGAGCACCCAGCCGATGCGCCAGAAGGCGTAGATGAGCAGGCAGGAGAGGCCCACCATGAAGCCCGCGGGGATGCCGATGTCCACGAGCAGCGTGGGCAGGTCGATCTTCTGGAAGGTGGTGACGCCCGCGCCCGGCCCCTCGTCGAGGATCTTGAGGTTGAACCAGAGGTAGGGGATGGAGCTGGCCCAGTCGGGCCAGGGCACGACGGAGGGGTCCTTGAGGGCGGCGGAGCGTTCGAGGAAGGCCAGCTGGCCGCCGCCGGAGATGCCGAACCACTCCTTCAGCCAGAGGGCCACCTTGCCGGAGTTCCAGAGGATGAGGGCGAGCGTGCCCCAGAAGCCCACCATGAAGGAGACGACGGTGTTGCGGATGGAGTAGACGTCGGCGAACCAGCGCCCCTGCCCCTCGGTGGACTGGTCGAAGTAGGGGAAGGCGCCGAGCAGGATGAGCCACACGGTGGGCACGATGATGCCCGCCAGGGCGGGGTTCATGTGCAGCAGCAGCTCCTGCAGGTTGAGCAGGTACCACGGGGCCTTGGCCGGGTCGTTGGTGACGTTGGCGTTGGCCTCGTCGAGCAGGGGGGCGTTCATGGCGAAGGAGAGGAAGAAGAGGGCCACGGTGAACAGCAGGGCGGAGACGAATTCGACGAAGACGAGGTCGGGCCAGACGAGCACCTCCTCGTCGCGGGCGCGCGGCGTGGGGCGCAGGGCGGGGCGGGCGACGACGACGGCGGCCATGACTTAGCTACAGGGGCCGCGCGAGGCCGCCGTCGCGGCGGATGCGCCAGAAGTGGACGGCCATGAAGATGGCGGCCAGCAGGGGCAGGCCGATGACGTGCAGCGTGTAGAAGCGGATGAGGGCGTCGGGGCCGACCTCGAAGCCGCCCAGCAGCCAGAACTTGGTCTTGGGGCCCAGCACCGGGGCGGAGCCCGCGATGTTCGTGCCCACGGTGATGGCCCAGAAGGCCAGCTGGTCCCACGGCAGCAGGTAGCCCGTGAAGCTGAGCAGGAAGGTGAGCACCAGCAGCACCACGCCCACCACCCAGTTGAATTCGCGCGGCGGCTTGTAGGCCCCGGTGTAGAAGACGCGCAGCATGTGCAGGAAGACGAGGATGACCATGGCGTGGGCCATCCAGCGGTGCATGTTCCGCATGAGCTGGCCGAACTGCACGTTCGTCTGGATGTTCTGGATGTCGAGGTAGGCGCGGTCCACGCTGGGCACGTAGTAGAACATGAGCAGGATGCCCGTGACCGTGAGGCCCAGGAACATGAAGAAGGTGAGGCCGCCCAGGCAGTAGGTGTGCGTGATCTTCACGTGCGTGCGGTGGATGCGCGTGGGGTGCAGGTGCAGGAAGACGTTGGTGGCCACCACCAGCATCTGGTTGCGGGGCGTGTTGGGGTAGCCCGTGCGGAAGATCGAGCGCCACACGTAGTTGTGGAAGAGCTTGTCGTAGATGCGGTCGCCGAGGGTCGGGGCGGCGGGCTGCTCCAGGGCCATGACGCTAGCGCTCCCACCACTTGCCGATGAGGACCATCGCGCCCAGCCCCAGGAAGATGGTGATGAAGACGAAAACCAGCTCGAGGAACTCGCCAACTTCCACGGCGCGCGTACGCTCCCTTCGGTTTGCCGGGCGGCCGCGGCCCCCGGCGCGTTCGTGAATCCAACGCAAGCGCGTTATACCGCCCCCGCCAGAGGCGGTCAAACGCGCGCCGCCGGGGCGGGCCGCCCGAAGCGCATGCGCAGCAGCCCGCGCACGTCCTCGATGGCGGTGTCGACGATGCGGACCTTCGTGTCGGGGTCCTCGACCCAGCGCACGGGCAGCTCGCGGATGCGGAGGCCGCGGCGCCAGGCGAGGATGAGCAGCTCCGTGTCGAAGAACCACATGTCGTTCTCGATGGCGGGGGCCACGGCCTCGACGGCGCGGCGGCTGAGCGCCTTGAAGCCGCACTGCGCGTCGGTCACGCGCAGGCGCGGGAAGAAGGCGCGGATGAGCAGGACGTAGCCGCGCGAGGTGATCTCGCGCTTGAGGGAGCGCTCCGTGCGCGAGCGGCGGTGCAGGCGCGAGCCGATGGCCACGTCGCAGGTTCCGTCCGCCACCATGCCGATCAGCTCGGGCAGGTGGGCGAGGTCGGTGCTGAGGTCGACGTCCATGTAGGAGACGACGTCGGCGTCGCTGGCCAGCCAGGCCTCGCGCAGGGCGCGCCCGCGGCCCTTCACGGGCAGCACGAGGGCGCGCACGGGCGCGTGTTCGGCGTCGAGCGCGCGGGCCAGCTCGGAGGTGCCGTCGTCGGAGCCGTTGTCGGCGATGACGAGGCGCCAGTCGTAGCGGGGCTCGGCGGCGAAGCAGGCGAGGGCGCGCTCGACGCTGTCGCGCAGCACGGCGACCTCGTTGTAGCAGGGGATGACGACGTCGACGCGCGGGGGGGCGGGGTTCGGCTGCGTCACGCGGGCTGGCGCGGGCGCAGGGCGGCGAGGCGGCGCTTGGCGCGGTCCGCGCGCCCGGCGGGGATGGCCCCCTTGCGCGCGGCGCGGTCGAGCACGGAGTAGGCGCGGTCGAGGGCCGCGCCGTAGCGGTCGCCGTCGCTGGCGGCGGCGGCCTCGCGCACGGCGCGCACGGCCCCGCGCGATTCGGAGCGGGCGGCGCGGTTGCGCGCGCGCCGCTTGAGCGACTGGCGCCAGCGCTTCAGCGCGGAGCGGGTGTTGGCCATCGGGTTCCTCCTCCCGCGGGAGTGGGATGGATCGTAGGGGCGCGGGCGGCTGCGCGCAAAGCGGGCGCGGGGCGCTTGCCCCTTGCGCGCGGCGGGCGTACCGTTGGCGGGCGCCGAATGAAGAGCCCGGCTTCCCGCCGAAGCGCTCACCGGCCACACCGCAAGGTTCGAGGTCTCCCACTTCCAGTCCCGCATCGTTCGAGCGCCGCTCGCCGCGGGCGTCAGGATCGCCGCCATCGCACGCGCACCGGAATCCCCCACCGCCGAGAAGGCCGCCGCCCGCGAGAACGGGGCCGCCGTGCCGACGCTCAACATCGCCGAGCTGGAGGGCGCGACGCGCGGCGATCTGATCCGCATCGCGCGCGAGCTGGGCGTGGACAACGCCTCCACGCTGCGCAAGCGCGACCTCATCTTCCGGCTGCTGCAGACGCAGGCGGAGCGCCGCGGCAACCTCTTCTCCGGCGGCTTCCTCGAGGTCTCCGACGACGGCAACTACGGCTTCCTGCGCGGGGAGACGATGCTGCCGGGGCCGCACGACATCTACGTGTCGCAGTCGCACCTGCGCCGCTTCGCCCTGCGCCCGGGCGACTACGTGACGGGGCAGATCCGCTCGCCGCGCGACAACGAGAAGTACTACGGGCTGCAGAAGGCGGAGGCCGTGAACGGGCTGGACCCGGAATCGGCCAAGCGGCGGCCCTTCTTCGAGAACCTGACGGCGGTCTTCCCCAACGAGCAGCTGCGGCTGGAGACGACGCCGGAGAACCTGACGCACCGCCTGATCGACCTGATCGCGCCCATCGGGCGGGGGCAGCGGGCGCTGATCGTGTCGCCGCCCAAGGCGGGCAAGACGATGCTGCTGCAGAACATCGCCAACGGCATCACCAGCAACCACCCGGACGTGCACCTGATGGTGGTGCTCATCGGGGAGCGCCCGGAGGAAGTGACGGACATGCGCCGCAGCGTGCGCGGCGAGGTGGTGAGCAGCACCTTCGACGAGCCCGTGGAGGACCACACGCGCGTGGCCGAGATGGCCTTCGAGCGGGCGCGGCGGCTGGTGGAGGGGGGGCAGGACGTGGTGGTGCTGATGGACTCCATCACGCGCGCCACGCGCGCCTACAACCTGGCCCTGCCGCCCAGTGGGCGCACGCTCACGGGCGGCGTCGATCCCATCGCGCTCTATCCGCCCAAGCGCCTCTTCGGGGCCGCGCGCAAGTGCGAGGAGGGCGGCTCGCTGACCGTCGTCGCCACCTGCCTGGTGGACACGGGCAGCCGCATGGACGAGGTGATCTTCGAGGAGTTCAAGGGCACGGGGAACATGGAGCTGCGGCTGGACCGCAAGCTGGCCGAGCGGCGCTTCTACCCGGCCATCGACATCCAGGCGAGCTCGACGCGGCGCGAGGAGCTGCTGCTGGACGAGGCCACGCTGAAGGGCGTGTGGCTGGTGCGGCGCATGACGGCCATGATCGCGCAGAACGCGCCCAACGCGAACGAGGCGGCGGAGCGGCTGCTGGAGCGGCTGGGGCGCGCGGAGACGAACGCCGAGTTCCTCGCCGGCCTGCGGACCGAGGTCTGAGCGGGGACGCACCCGCCCGCCGCTTGCGCGAGCCGCACGCTTCCGGCAAAGTTATGTGCCCTTCGGACAGCCCCTCATGCCCATGAACGCGAACGAGGCGGCCACCACCACCGCGCGGGACGGCGCGACGACGCCGATCGGCGAGCCCGCGACGCCCCCCGCCCCGCGCCGCCGCGCCCGCCCCGCGGCGCGCTCGCACGCCCACGGACGGGTGGGGACGCGCGCGGCCCTGCACCTGCTGATGGTGGCGCTGGCCGGGCTGGGGGCGCTGGCGGCGGCCAGCCTCACGGGCGAGGAGGCGGCGCCGTTCGTGACCTCCGTGCCGCCCGCGCCGCTGTCGGGCGTGCGCGCCATCGAACGCGCGGACGACGCCTTCCTGCGGCCGGGCGGGGGGCTGGCCACGGTGGAGTCGCCGCTGCGGTCGGCCTCCCCGGCGCGGACGCCGGGGGGCGTGGGCGGGCCGCGCCTCACGGAGAACATCAGCACGGAGTCGTCGCTGAGCGCGGGCACGGTGTTCGCGGCCAGCGGCGGCGGGGCGCTGGCCGACCTGATCGACCCGCTGCTGCCGCACACCTACCACACCATCCGCGCGGGGGACACGATCACGGGGCTGGCCGCCGCCTACGGCATCCTCGAGGAGACGATCCTCGACAACAACCTCGAGGCGCACGACGACCACCTGGAGGAGGGGCAGCTGCTCCTCCTCCCGCTGGAGGACGGCATCCTGCATTCGGTGGGGCGGGGGGAGACGCTCGCCTCCATCGTGGAGCAGTACGACAACATCGACACGGAGACGATCACGGAATTCCGTCCGAACAATCTGTTCGACGGGCGGGAGCTGGAGGCGGGGACGTACGTGCTGCTGCCGGGGGCGGAGCGCAAGCCGCCGCCCCCGCCGCCGGTGGTGGAGAGCGACGGCAACTGGTACGGCCCGCCGCCGCCCTCGGACGGGCTGTTCCGGCTGCCGCTGGCGGGCTGGAACGCGATCACGGACACCTTCGGCACCTACCGCGGCGTGGGGCGCATCCACGAGGGCATCGACCTCGGCCTGTGGGGCTACTGGAAGTCGCCCATCTTCGCCAGCTGCTCCGGCACGGTGACGCGCGTGGAATGGTGGAACTACAGCTACGGCTACCACGTGATCGTCAACTGCGGCGACGGCTGGGAAACGCTCTACGCGCACTTCAGCGACATCTCCGTGGTCTGGGGGCAGGAAGTGGAGCAGGGCGAGGTGCTCGGCATCTCGGGCTCGACGGGCTTCAGCACGGGCGAGCACCTGCACTTCGAGATCCGCCACGGGGGCGTGCCCCTCGACCCCGAGGATTACCTCAACTTCAGGCAGTAGGCTGGGGCGGGAACGACTCAGGGGCTGGCGGCGGCCAGCGCGGAGGGGCGGTCGACGCGCCGCGCGATGACGATGTCGCGGTGCAGGTAGATGCCCGAGCCCCGCTCGGAGGTGGCCACGAACTCGCCGCCGCAGGTGATGAGCGTGATCCACTCCTCGTCGGCGGGGCGCAGCAGTTCGGGGTTCTCGGCGCGGTCCGCCTTGATGAGGTCGCGCATGGGCACCTCCTCCGTGCGGTAGCGGCGCTGGAAGAAGACCTCGTAGACGTACTCGCGCCCGTCGTCCATGACCAGCACGATCTCGTCGCCGTCCTCCAGCTCCGCGAGCGCCCAGAAGGGGCCGCGGATGTCGGGCCAGTAGTCCTTGTGCGCGGAGTAGAGCGTGTCGCCGTCGATGCCGGGCGTGCCGTAGCGGGGATACCAGGCGACGTTGTGGGGGTCGGCGGGCACGTCGAGCTGGGGGCGCTCGTTGACCGTGATGAGGTCGGTCTGCTCGACGACGGCGTCCACCTCCAGCGCGGGGATGCGCATGGCCACCAGATCGCCGTCGTAGGGCTCGGGCGTGGGCGTGGCCTCGGGAGTAGCCGCGGCGACGGACGGGGACGCGGTCGTGGCGGCGGCGGCCACGGTCGCGGCCTGCGTCTGCGCGGGGGCGTCCGCGGCGGTGGTGGCGGTCGTGACCGGCTCCACCGACACCTCGGCGCCGCCGCCGCAGGCCGCGACGAGCAGCGCCAGCGCCGCCAGAAGAAACGCAATCGGGGTGAGACGCACGATCCTGCTCCGTGCCCGCCACGGGCCAGTATCGGGAAAAACGCCGCTAGCGTCCACCGTCTGGCGCGCTGGCGTCTTAACCGCCGATCACCGGCCCGTCGTCGGGCGGCGGCGATGGCGCCGAAGCGGGCGGCGGGGCTGGCGTCGGAGGCCGCGACGGCTGCGGAGGCTGGGCGCGGGGCGGCGCGGGGCGGGGCGGGAGCGAGGGCGGTCCGCCGAGGGGGCCGCCGGGGGGCGGACGCTCCCCGGAGCGCGCCATCCAGGAGAACACGGCGATGCCGACGGCGGCCAGGCCCGCGATGACGGCCAGCACGATGATGGCCACGGGCGCTCCCCCGCCGTCATCGGCGGCGGGCGGGGCTGGCGTCGCGGTCGGTGTGGCCGTTGGAGTCGGAGTCGCGGCAGGCGTGGCCGTGGCGGTTGGCGTGGGAGTCGGGGCCGGCGTGGAGACGCGCGTCGGTTGCGGCGCGGGCGTGGGCGTGGCCGTCGGAGTCGGTTCGGGCGTGGGCGTTTCCGCGGGCGCGGGCTCCGGCGTGGCCGTTTCGGCGGGCGCGGGTTCGGGCGTGGGCGTCGCCGTTGGCGTCGGTTCGGGCGTGGGCGTTTCCGTGGGCGTCGGCTCCGGCGTGGCCGTCGGCGTCGGAGTCGGGGTTGGGGTTGGCGTCGGGGTGGGCGTGGGCGTGGGCGTCGCCGTGATCAGCGTGAGGTTGAGGGTAATGGCGCCACCGGTGCCCCACGTTCCCGTCTCGGCGGCCTCGCGGTCGCCGATGACGAAGCGCACCTCGTCACCGGGGGAGCCGCAGCCCTCGCGCTGGCCCGCGGACACGACCTGGGTGGCGTACTCGGTCGTGACGCCGTCCCGGCGCACCGTGCGGATGATGTCCTGCGAGCACATCACGCCGTCGACGTAGGCGTAGACACTGAGGCCCGCGGGGACGGGGATGCCATCGGACGAGGTGACCGTGCCGGTGAAGGTGGACGGCGGCGTGGGCTGCGCCTCGGCGGCGGGCGGGAGCGTCAGCGCCGCCACGCAGGCGAGCGCGAGAACCAGCGTGAAGCGCATGGCGAAAGTGTACACCAGCATAGGCGCATGCGCGCGAACGCGAGATCAGTTCGGGGAGAGGGCGAGCGTGGGCGGCGTGAGCGCGAACTGCATCTCCACGGAGAACTCCTCGAGGCGGTCGCTCCAGCGGGCCCACATGTCACGCGCATGGGCGGCCTCGGCGCTGCCGAAGGACTGCTGCATGGCGTTCACGTCGTGGAAGCGGTAGACGCCGAGGAGGACGCCGCCGCGCGTGCGGCCCCAGTGCACGGAGGCCACGCCGGGGATGTTGGCCACCTCGCGCAGGTGCTCGCGGCGGAACCAGTCGGCGAAGGCCTCGCGGTCGCCGCTTCCGCGCACGCGCGCGCGGAGCAGGATGAAGGGCTCCTCGCCCCTCACGCGCCCTCCCGGCAGAGCGCCTCGGCGAGGGCGAGGCTGGGTTCGAGGGGCCAGCGCGAATCCACGTGGATGCAAGGATACGGGAACGGCTCCTCGCGCCCGCGCATGCGCTCGTAGACGGCCACGTTGGCCTCGGAGACGCCCGCGCGCGGAACGGAGAGGCGCTGGCGCAGGACGGCGTCGGGGGCGGTGAGGCGCACGGCCACGAGGCGCGCGCCGTGGCGGCCGGCCAGCGCCACGAAGCCCTGGCGGTCGCGTTCGCGCAGGTTGGTGGCGTCCACGATGGCGTGGCGGCCCTCGGCGAGGGCGGCGGCGGCGCGTTCGCGCACGGCGGCGAAGACGCGGGCGTGCTCGTCGCGCGTGTAGCGGCGTTCGCGGGGGAAGAGCTCGCGGCGCACGCGGTCGCTTTCGAGCACGCGCGCGCGCAGGCGCGGGGCGAGGGCGGCGGCGAAGGTGGTCTTGCCCGAGGCGGGCAGGCCGCTGAGGAGGACGAGGGCGGTCAATTGCGGCTAACCTCCAGCCGTGCTACCTTCGCGCACGAAGACAGGTAAAGGAAGTCGAACGAAGCAAGCTTGCTGGCCCAGGAAACGAAAGCGGCCCTGATCCGGGAGTACGCCCGGCACGAGGGCGACACCGGATCCCCGGAAGTGCAGGTGGCGCTGCTGACGGAGCGCATCGCGTATCTGACGGGGCATCTGCAGCGGCACCGGCACGATTATCACACGCGCCGCGGGCTGCTGAAGCTCGTGGGGCAGCGGCGCCGGCTGCTGCGCTATCTGAACAAGCGGGACGTGAACCGCTACCGCGCGCTCATCGGGCGCCTGGGGCTGCGCCGCTAGCCCGTTCGTTTCCCCGGCGCGGGCGCGGGCCCCCTTGCCCGCTCCAACGGCCCGCCGGGCGCTCCCCGAACCCGCCGAATCCGCGGCCCCGGGCCGCAAGAGAGAGTGTGTACCCAATGACGACCGAAACCGAATCCCCCGTCCGCACGTACGAAGTGGAGATCGGGGGCAAGCCCCTGCTCATCCAGCACGGGGCGCTGGCGGGCATGGCCAACGGGGCCGTGACCGTGCGCCAGGGCGACACCATCGTGCTGGTCACGGCCTGCATGGCGGAGCCGCGCGAGGGCATCGACTTCTTCCCCCTCACGGTGGACTACGAGGAGCGGCTCTACGCCGTGGGCAAGATCCCCGGCGGCTTCCCGCGGCGCGAGGGGCGGCCCTCCTCCGACGGCATCCTCGCCATGCGGCTGACGGACCGCTCCATCCGCCCGCTCTTCCCCAGGGGCTTCCGCAACGAGGTGCAGATCGTGGCCACGACGCTGTCGTCGGACCGCGAGCACCAGCCGGACACGCTCATCACGGTGGGCGCGAGCGCGGCCCTGAGCATGAGCGACATCCCCTTCAACGGGCCCGTGAGCAGCGTGCGCGTGGCGCGCGTGAACGGCGAGCTGGTGGTGAACCCCACCTTCGCGCAGGCGGACGCGGGCGACCTCGACCTGATCGTGGCGGGCACGAAGGACGCCGTGATGATGGTGGAGGCGGGGGCCTCGGAAGCGCCCGAGGAGGCCGTGATCGAGGCCATGGAACTGGCCATGGAGGCGAACGCCGCCATCAACGGCCTGATCGAGGAGATCGCGGCGGAGGCGGCCCCCGTGAAGAAGCCGTACACGCCCGCGACGGGGAACGATGAGGCCGAGGAGGCCGTGCGCGAGGCGCTGGCCGGGCGGCTGGACGAGGTGGTGGAGAACGCCGCCAGCGAACGCAGCGAGGCCAACCGCGTGCTGCGGCGCGAGCTGACGGAGCGGTTCGAGGGGCGCTTCGAGGCGCGCGAGGTGGGCGACGCCCTGTACGCGGTCATCAAGCAGGCCATGCGCGCGCGCATCCTCGACGAGGGCAGGCGCGCGGACGGGCGCGCGCCCGCGGAGATTCGCGAGCTGGACATCCACGCGGGCACGCTGCCGCGCACGCACGGCTCGGGGCTGTTCCGGCGGGGCGAGACGCAGGTGCTGACCATCGCCACGCTGGGCGGGCTGAACATGGCGCAGAAGCTGGACACGCTCTCGCCGGACGAGTCGAAGCGCTACATGCACCACTACAACTTCCCGCCCTATTCGGTGGGCGAGGCGCGGCCCATGCGCGGCGCGGGGCGGCGCGAGATCGGGCACGGGGCGCTGGCCGAGCGCGCCCTCCTGCCCGTCATCCCGCCGGAGACGGAGTTCCCCTACGCCCTGCGGCTGGTGAGCGAGGTGCTCTCCTCCAACGGCTCCACCTCCATGGCCAGCGTGTGCGGCAGCACGCTGGCGCTGATGGACGCGGGCGTGCCCGTGACGGCGCCCGTGGCGGGCATCGCCATGGGCCTGATCATGGGGGAGGACGGCGAGTACGCCGTGCTCACGGACATCGCCGGGCAGGAAGACTTCATGGGCGACATGGACTTCAAGGTGGCGGGCACGGCGGCGGGCATCACCGCCCTGCAGATGGACATCAAGATCGGCGGCGTCTCGCGGGAGCTTTTGGAATCGGCGCTGGAGCAGGCGCGGGAGGCGCGCCTCTTCCTGCTGGAGCGCATGGGCGAGGTGATCGGGAAGCCGCGCGAGGCCGTCTCCGAACACGCCCCCAAGGTCTCCATCATCAAGATCGACCAGGAGCAGATCGGCACGGTCATCGGGCCGGGCGGGCGCGTCATCCGCAAGATCCAGGAGGATTCGGGCGGCGCCAACGTGGACATCCAGGAGGACGGCACCATCTTCGTCTCCGCCGTGGAGGCGGCGGCGGCGGACGCGGCCATCCGCATGATCGAGGGGCTGACGAAGGAGATCCGCGTGGGCGAGACCTACACCGGCCCCGTCACGCGCATCCTCAACTTCGGCGCCTTCGTCGAAATCCTGCCCGGCAAGGACGGCCTCGTGCACATCTCCGAGCTGAGCGAGGACCGCCTCGACCGCGTGGAGGACGCCGTCTCCGTGGGCGACGAGCTGACGGTGACGGTGACCGAGATCGACTCGCTGGGGCGCGTGAACCTGAGCGCCCGCGGCGGGCGCGTGGGCGCGGCCCCCGAAGGCGGCGAGCGCCCGCGCGATCGCGAGCGCCCGCGTGGCCGGGACCGCGACCGCGATCGGGAACGCCCGCGCGACCGTGACCGCGGCCGCGAGCGGGGGGACCGGGAGCGTCCGCGCGATCGCGGCCCCGCCGCCGCCCGCCCCGAACGCCCGGAGCGTCCGCGCCGCCCCCTGCGCGAGCCGGACGACGACCTCGACGAGACCGTCTCGGACGGCGACTACGAGGACGCGGCGGACGGCGGCGAGCGCGACGACGGGCCGCGGGCGGACGGCGCGTCGCGGCGGCGCCGGGGGCGGCGGCGCTCCCCGCGCGGCGACGGGGACGCCCCCCGCTCGTCGCAGCCCACGCAGCGCGAGATCGGCGGGCCGTCGGGGAGGCGTGGGGGCGGCGGCGCGAGCCGCGGCTGGACGCGCCGCGGCGCCCCCAGCGACGGCGGGCCGCCCCCCGCTCCCCCGCCGCCGCCCCGCCGCGGCCTCGGCGGCGGCGGCGACTACGAGGACTAGCGCCAGCCGCTAGCGCTGGACTGCGGGCACGCCTGGTTCACGCCCACGCTGGCCGCGGGCGAGACCTACGAGGCCGCCGCCATCGCCGGTTCGACCTGCTCGCTGAGCGTGACCGATACGGCGGGCGTTGCGGAGGTGCGCGGCGAGTTCGCGGAACGGACCTTCGACGCGGGCCGGTACGCCTTCACGGTCACGCTGGTCCACGCCGAGCCAGTGCCGGAGCCGTCGCCGACGGAGCGGCTGGACGCGGCGCTGGCGGCGGGCGAGTCGTCCGTGCGCTGGCACGGCGACGAGACGCCCGTGGCCGAGGTCGTGGCGGGCCTCACGCACCGCGTCACTGCCGTCCATCACTGGGACGCTGCCGCGCAGGCGTGGCGTTCGTGGTTCCCCGGCGGCGACGCGCTCGGCGTGAACACGCTCGCCGCCTTCCAGCCGGACGCCATCCACTTCGTCTTCGCCGAGTAGCCGCCAGCCGTTCACGCGCGCCGCTGAGGGGGGAGTGGGGCTAGCGCATGGCGAGGTAGTCGTCGCGGGAGAGGCCGATGTCGCGCCGGACCTTGTTGATGATCCTGGGGCCGAGCGTCCCGGCTCAGACGGCGACCGTGATCTGCTGTAGCCCGACGAAGCACGGGAGCTCGTCCTGCTCGAGCATGCCCTCTTCCGCGAGCGTCTCCAGCACGTCCCGCAGGTTCTCGCGGAGTTCGTCGAGGGTCGCGGCCTGCGTGTGCGCGCCGGAAACGCCCGGGATGCTGCCCACGTAGCGGTTCACGCACTCATCCCACTCGACGTAGGCGGTGAGGGTCAGTTCCTTGCTGGCGGAGCGTTCGGCGACGGTCATGGAGACACTCCTGCGGAACGGGCGGCGTGCGTCCCGTTCGGTGTGAGCATTCTACGGCGGGGAGAGGCCGGTGCGTCACGGCACGCGGGGAGAGCGCTGCGCCGCCCGCTAGAGGCGGGGCAGGTACTCCGCCAGCTCGTAGTCGGAGACGTGGCGCTGGTAGCGCTCCCACTCCTGGCGCTTGTTCGCCAGCAGCGTCTCGAAGACGTGGTCGCCAAGGGCATCGCGCACGAGGGCGGAGGCGGCGGCGGCCTCGATGGCCTCTCCGAGCGCGCCCGGCAGGGTGGCGATGCCGCGCGCGGCGCGCTCCGCGTCCGTCAGCTCGAACACGTTCTCCTCGACCGGCGGCGGTAGGGGGCGCTCACGCTCGATGCCGTCGAGGCCCGCGGCCAGCATGACGGCGAAGGCGAGGTAGGGGTTGCAGGCCGGATCGGGGGAACGGTACTCGATGCGCGTATGCGTCTCGTCGCCGGGGGAGTACTGGGGGATGCGCACGAGGTCGCTGCGGTTGCGCCGCCCCCAGCTGAGGTAGACGGGCGCGTCGAAGCCCGGGCGCAGGCGCTTGTAGCTGTTCACCCACTGGTTGGTGACGAGCGTGAGGGCGCGCGCGTGCTCCAGCAGCCCGGCCACGTAGCCCCGCGCGAGGGCGCTCAGGTGGTACTCGGCGTCGTCGGCGTCGAAGAAGACGTTGCGTTCGCCCGCGAAGAGCGACTGGTGGACGTGCATGCCGCTGCCGTCCTGGTCAGGCAGGGGCTTGGGCATGAAGGAGGCGTAGACGCCGTTGGCGGCGGCGATCTCCTTGACCACGGCGCGGTAGGTCATGGCGTTGTCGGCCATGGTGAGGGCGTCGGTGTAGCGCAGGGCGATCTCGTGCTGGCCGTCGGCGACCTCGTGGTGGCTGGATTCGACCTCGATGCCCATGGCGCTGAGGGTGAGCACGGTGTCGCGGCGCAGGTCGGAGCCCTCGTCCGCGATCTGGTCGAAGTAGCCGCCGCGGTCGAGGGGCTCGGCGGCGCGGTCGTCGCGGAAGTAGAAGTACTCCAGCTCGGGGCTGACGTAGAAGGTGTAGCCGAGGGCGCGGGCGCGTTCGAGCTGGCGGCGGAGCACCTGGCGGGGGTCGCCCGCGAAGGGCTGGCCGTCGGGCAGGTGGATGTCGCAGAACATGCGGGCCACGCCCTGTTCGCGGGGACGCCAGGGGACCAGCTGGAAGGTGGCGGGATCGGGGCGCGCGAGCATGTCGGACTCGTCGATGCGGGCGAAGCCCTCGATGCTGGAGCCGTCGAAGCCCATGCCCTCGTCGAGCGCCTTCTCCAGTTCGCCCACGGTGATCTGCAGGCTCTTGAGGGCGCCCGCGATGTCGGTGAACCAGAGGCGCACGAATTTGACGTCGTGCTCGCGGCACGCGGAGATGACGTAGCTGGCCGGTTCGCTCATGGTTCCGCCCCGCGGCCTGCCGCCGCGCGCCCAGCGTAGGGGGGCGATGTTACGGGCCGGTTACGGGGCGTCGCGGCGCTGGCGCAGCCAGTCGCGCACGAAGGGGTTGTGGTCGCGCTCGAAGGCGATGGTGGTCTCCTCCATGTGGCCGGGCAGGACGACGGTGTCGTCGGGCAGGGAAAGGAGCGCGCCGGTGATGCTGCGCATCTCCTGGTCGAAGTCGCCGCCGGGCAGGTCGGTGCGCCCGATGGAGCCGCGGAAGAGGGTGTCGCCGCTGAAGAGGAGGCCGTCGGCGTAGTAGCTGAGGCTGCCGGGGGTGTGGCCGGGGGTGGCGATGGCGCGCAGCTTGAGGCCCGCCACCTCCACCGCGTCGCCGTCCGCGACGAAGGCATCGGGGTCGGGCGGGCCCTCGCCGGGGTCGACGCCGAAGCGTTCGGCGACGCCGCGCCAGCCCGTGCGGAGCAGGGTGAGGTCGTCCGCGTGGAGGAGGAATCGCGCGCCGGTGGCATCGCGCACGCCGCGCACGCCTAGAATGTGGTCGACGTGCGCGTGCGAGTTCGCGATCGCCTTGATGGTCACGCCCATGTCGCGGGCGAGGGCGAGCACCTCGTCGGGCTGGTCGCCGGGGTCGATGCAGACGGCCTCGCCGGTGCGGCGGTTGCCCACCACCCAGCAGTTTTCGGCGAAGACGCCGACGACGATGCCGCGCACCATGATCTCGTTGGCCACGTCCATGCCCCCACCATCGGCGCGCGCGGCGGCGCCGTCAACCGGCGGCGCGGCGCGTGAGCGCGGGCGAGCTGGCGCTGGCGGCGGGCTGCGCGGCGCTGGCGGCGGCGCCCATGAGCGTGACCGGCTTCGGCCTCGCGCTGGTGCTCGCGCCGCTGCTGCTGATCGTGCTCGAGCCGGGCGACGTGGTGGCGGCCACGAACGCGCTGTCGATGCTCACGGCGGCGGGCGTGGCCTGGCGCTGGCGGACGCGCATCGCGTGGTCCACGGCGCGGCCCCTGTTCCTCGCGGCGCTGGCGGGGATGCCGGCTGGGCTGGCGCTGCTGCTGGTGGCGAACGCGCGCGTGCTGGAGGCGCTCATCGGCGCGGCGGTGCTGGGCGGCACGGCGGCGCTGGCGCGCGGGTTCCGCATCGGCGGGGGCATGCCGATGGCGCTGGCGGCGGGCGCGCTGAGCGGCGTGCTCCGCACCAGCACGAGCGCGGCCGGGCCGCCCGTCATGATCTACCTGCAGGGGCGGGGGCTGTCGCCGGAGACGTTCCGCGCGACGGGCGCGTGCTACATCGCGGCCACGGGGCTGGCGGCGGTGGCGCTCCTCGCGGGCACGGGGCGGTTCAGCGCGGACGCGGGGCTGGCCGTGCTGGCGGGGCTGCCCGGGCTCGTCGTGGGGAGCCTCGCCGGGGCGGCGCTGGCGCGGCGCGTGAATGCGACGTGGTTCCGCCGCGCCGTGACGGCGCTGCTGCTGATCAGCGCCGTGAGCGTGCTGGTCGCCGCCGTCGCGGGCTGAGCGCTCGCGGCGAGGCGGCGATCAGTCGTCGCGGGGCGGAGGCTCGGTGAACTCGCGGTTCTCCGCGACAGCAGCCTCGCGGCGCGCGTTCCACGCGAGCCACTCCCGGTGCTTCGCGGTACGCCCTTCACTACGCCCCTCACTGCGCGCTTCATTGCGCAGCGCATCGCGCCTGTCGAAGAACCGGTTCAGCGTCGTCACCATGATCCATCCTCCGATCTCGGTGAGCACTATCGCCGCTGCGATGGATGCGCGGCGTCGATCAGTCGCTGCTGAAGGGGAGCTCGGCGGACTCCACGCGGCGGCCCTGGCTCTGGTGCACGCGGGCGATGGCCTCCGGCTCGGATTCGTGCACGGTGGTGGTCTTCTGGCCGCGCGTCATGGCGATGACGCCCGTGCGCGAAAGCTCGCGGATGCCGTAGGGCTCGCACATGCGGATGAGGCCGTTGATCTTGTCCGCGTCGCCCACGGCCTGCAGCACGAGCGAGCCGCTGGCCATGTCCACCACGTCGGCGCGGAAGACGCCCGCGATCTCCAGCAGCTCGTGGCGGTTGACGTTGTTGCAGCGCACCTTGAGCAGGGCCAGCTCGCGCTCGACGGCGTCGTCGTGCGTGAGGTCGTTCACCTTGACCACGTCGACGAGCTTGTAGAGCTGCTTCTGCACCTGCTCCACGGGCGCGCCCGCGCCGTCCACGATGATGGTCATGCGGCTGAGGCCGGCGAATTCGCTGTGGCCCACGGCGAGGGATTCGATGTTGAAGCCGCGGCGGCGGAAGAGCCCAGCCACGCGCTGCAGCACGCCGGGCTTGTCCTCGACGATGGCGACGACGGTGTGGCGGCGGGGGCGCGCGCCGTTGGCGGTCGCGCTCATCGGGCCAGCTCCCTGGCGGGCGCCTCAATGGTCTCGGCGAGGGAGGCCCCCGCCGGCACCATGGGCCACACGTTCTCCTCCTGGTCGACGTGGAAGTCGATGAGGATGGGGCCGTCGGTGGCGCGGGCCTCGCGGATGGCGGGGAGCACCTCGGCGCGGGTCTCGACGCGCAGGGCGGGGATGCCGTAGGCGGCGGCGAGGGCGCGGAAATCGGGCTGCGTGACGGCCACGGAGACGAAGTTCTCGTCGTAGAAGAGCTCCTGCCACTGGCGCACCATGCCGAGGTAGCCGTTGTTCATGACGGCGATGCGCACGGGCAGGCGCTCGTCCACGCAGACGGCCAGTTCCTGCATGGTCATCTGGAAGCCGGCGTCGCCGCAGATGGCCCAGACCTCGGCCCCGGGCACGGCGATCTGCGCGCCGATGGCGGCGGGCAGCTCGAAGCCCATGGTGCCGAGGCCGCCGGAGGAGATGAGCTTGCGCGGGCTGTCGTAGAAGTAGTGCTGCCCGGCCCACATCTGGTGCTGGCCCACTCCCGTGGCGAGCACGGCGCGGCCCTCCGTCTCCTCGTAGAGGGCGCGGATGATCTGCTGCGGGATGAGGCGGCGCGTCTCTCGGATTTCGAGGCTGGGGTGCTCCTCGCGCACGCCGTCGATCCAGCGCAGCCAGGGCGAGCGGTCGCGCGCCTCGATGCGTTCGGTCAGGTCGGGTAGCACGCGCTTCACGTCGCCCACCACGGGCACGGCGGTGGGCAGGTTCTTGCCGATCTCGGCGGGGTCGATGTCGATGTGGACGATGGTGGCGCCCGGGTTGAAGTCGCTGAAGCGGCCCATGGCGCGGTCGTCGAAGCGCATGCCGATGCCCACCACCACGTCGGCCTCGTCGGCGGCCATGTTGGCGTGGTACATGCCGTGCATGCCGAGGAAGCCGTAGCTGAGGGGGTGGGTTTCGGGGAAGCCGCCGATGCCGAGGAAGGTGGTGATGACGGGGATGCCGGCCTTCTCGGCGAGGGCCACGAGCGCGTCCGTGGCCTCGCCCCAGACCACGCCGTGGCCGGCGATGACGATGGGGCGCTCGGCGGCGTTGATGGCCTCGGCGGCGCGGCGGATCATGCCCGCGTGGCCCTTGGTGGTGGGGCGGTAGCCGCGCAGGCTGAGCTCCTCGGGCCACTCGAATTCGGCCTCCTCCTGGAACACGTCCTTGGGGATGTCGACGTGCACGGGGCCGGGGCGGCCGGTGCGCGCGATGTGGAAGGCCTCGCGCACGGCCATGGCGATGTTCCCGGCGCGCATGACGAGATAGTTGTGCTTGGTGATGGGCTGCGTGATGCCGGTGATGTCCGCTTCCTGGAAGCCATCCTTGCCCAGCAGGGTGCGGGCCACGTTGCCCGTGATGGCGACCATGGGGGTGGAATCGAGGAAGGAGGTGGCGATGCCGGTGACGAGGTTGGTGGCGCCGGGGCCGCTGGTGGCGAGGCAGACGCCGGTGCGCCCGGAGGCGCGGGCGAAGCCGTCGGCCATGTGGGCGGCGCCCTGTTCGTGGCGCACGAGCACGTGGCGGATGGCGGGGAACTGGGGGAGCGTGTCGTAGAGGGGCAGCACCACGCCGCCGGGGTAGCCGAAGATGGTGTCCGCGCCCTCCCGCTGGAGACACTCCAGCAGGATCTGCGATCCCGTCATGCGAACCATGGGTCGAGTCCTTCCAACGGCTCCAGGGTTGACCGGCCGGGCCCCGGTGGGGGCTGGCCGGCGCCTGTCGCGCCATGCGGTCGCGACGGCCCGGGAGGCGGCGGGGGCGCCGCGTCGCGGGCGTTCCGGCGGGCGGAGGCGCGGCCGGTAAGCCGCGGTCCCTCCAAGTGAGCCGCCCCCAGCATGGCGGGCGATGCGCTTAGGGGGAAGGGGTGGCGGGAGGGGGCGGGACGCCGTCGCAGTAGGACATGCCCAGTTCGCGGGCAGTGAAGTCCCCGACCGGACGCAAGCCAGTCGGCATGCAGCCAGTGAGGTCGTTGCCGTGCAGGCTGAGACTGTACAGGTTCGTGAGGTTTTCCAGATCGGTGGGGATCGGCCCCGAAAGCCGGTTCGGCTTCAACGACAGTTCACTCAGGTTCACGATGTTCCCCAGTTCCGGCGGAATCAGTCCATTCAGCTCGTTCCCGCCCAGCCTCAGTTGCCGAAGATTCACCAGGTTTCCCAGTTCGGAAGGGATCGGTCCGGAGAGGCGGTTCATACCCAGATTCAGGTGCTGAAGCTCCAGCAGGTTTCCCAGTTCGGAAGGGATCGGTCCGGAGAGGCGGTTCGTACCCAGATTCAGGTGCTGAAGCTCCAGCAGGTTTCCCAGTTCGGGAGGGATGGGCCCTGAAAGCCAATTTTTTTTCAGGTTAAGATAGGTTAAATTGACGAGATTGCCCAATTCCGGAGGGATGGGACCCTGGATACCACTATCTATCAGGAGGAGCGATGTGAGGTTCACGAGGTTGCCCATCTCCGGGGGAATTGGTCCGGCCAAGGCGTCATTCCTGCTGAGGTCCAGTTCCCGCAGGCTGGCGAGCGATCCGATTCCGGGGGGAATGCTCCCCGTCAGTCGGTTGCCCGGCAGCACCAGATGCTCAAGGAGCTGCAGTCTCCCCAATTCGGACGGGATGCTTCCCGTCAGGCCGTTCCCGCGAAAGTTGATGTTCTCCAGGTTGACGAGATTCCCGATTTCGGTCGGGATCGTCCCCGTCAGGGAGTTGTCGCGCAGTACCAGGCTCGTCAGGGCTGTGAGATCCCCTATTTCGGGAGGGATTTTGCCACCGAGACCGTGCTCGGGCAATTCGAGGGCGGTCACGCGGGCGGGCGCACCCGATACCGTGATTCCATCCCAATCGGCAAGAGGGACCGTTGGGCTCCAATTCAGGGAAGCGCTCCTGTCGAGCGTATCCCGCAGCGCCATGAGCGTCGCGCAGTCCGATGAGAGCGGGGGGGTGGGGATGTCCCGGGCGGGCCGGTACAGGCGAGGCGCGCAGAGTTCCGATGGCGCCCCGCCAACGGTCAGGTCTTCGAGGGGCGTCAGATTCAGCACCTCCGGCGGCGCGTTCCCCTCCAGCCGGTTCGCATGCAGGTAAAGGGCGCGGAGGTTCGTGAGGTTGCCCAGTTCCGTCGGGATAACGCCCGTGAGGTCGTTCACGGAGAGGTCCAGCGTTTCCAGATTCCGCAGATTCGCCAGCCCCGGCGGGATGGCGCCCGTGAGTTCGTTCGCGGAGAGGTCCAGCGTTTCCAGATTCCGCAGATTCGCCAGCCCCGGCGGGATGGCGCCCGTGAGTTCGTTCGCGGAGAGGTCCAGCGTCCGCAAGCGCGCCAGCTGCGCCAGTTCGGTCGGGATGCCCCTCTGCAGGCGGTTGCCGGAGAGGTCCAGCATCCGCAGATTCCCCAAGGCCGCCAGTTCCGGCGGGATAGCGCCCCCCAGGCGGTTCCCGGCAAGGCTCAGCGCCCGCAGATTCCCCAAGGCCGCCAGTTCCGACGGGATAGCGCCCCTCAGACGATTGCCAGCGAGGTCCAGCGTCCGCAGATTCCCCAGGTTCGCCAGTTCCGGCGGGATGGCGCCCCGCAGGCGATTTCCCGCGAAATTCAGGGACGTCAGGCCGGTGAGGCTCGCCAGTTCCGGCGGGAGCATCCCCGTCAGGCGATTGCCGGAAAGGTTCAGGGCCGTCAGGGAGTCCAGCCGCCAGAGCGGGGGCGGGATGGTTCCCGCCAGCAAGCGGCCCGACAGGTCAAGCGCGATCACGCGGCCGGAGGCGCCGTCGAGCGTTACCCCGTCCCATTCCTCGAGGGGAAGGCCCACGTCCCAGTTCGGCGCCTCGGGGCCGGTGAGCGCGTCCCGCAGCGCCAGCAGCACATCCCGTTCGCCGGTCACGACGATGGGCCTGGGCGTGGCGAACTCGGGAAATGATTCGGCTGGCGACTCCAGGTTGACGAGCACGAGGACCAGGACCGCGACGGCCGTGATTGCGCTGGCGATGAGCGACCCGCGCGCGGTGGGGGGGATGCGGGAGGCCGCGCGATGCAGCCGTCCGCCAGCGTGGCGGGCCAGGGCGGCGCGCGCGGACGGGAGCCTCGGGCGCCAGCGTGCCCGCCTCACGGGCGCGCGCTCCCGACGGGGGCGGGCGCGACGGCGGCGAGGGCAAGGTCGCGCGCGGCGGCGATGACGGGCGCGATGCGCGCTTCGTCGCGCAGCTCGGCGTAGATGCGGAGCAGAGGCTCCGTGCCGGAGAGGCGGAAGAGCAGCCAGCCGTCGTCGAAGAGGAAGCGCCAGCCGTCGGTCGTATCGACGCCGGTGACGGGCAGGCCCGCGAATTCGCACGGGGAGGCGGCGTCGAGGGCGGCCCCCGCGGCGGCGTTCGCGCCGGGGGCGAGGGCGAGGTCGAGGCGCTGGTAGAAGTGCGGGCCGGTGAGCGCGAAGACGTCGTCCAGCAGCTCGCGCGGGCCCTTGCCGCTGAGGGCCATGGCGTCGAGCAGGAGGAGGGCGGCGAGGATGCCGTCGCGTTCGGGCAGGTGGCCGCGGAAGCCGTAGCCGCCGCTCTCCTCGCCGCCGACGAGGGCGTCCGCGCGCAGCATGGCGGGGCCGATGTGCTTGAAGCCCACGGGCGTCTCGATGCAGGGCTGGCCGTGGCGCTCGGCGAGCAGGCGGACCATGGCCGTGGCCGTGACCGACTTGACCACCGCGCCGCGCTGGCCGCGCGCGCCCAGCAGGTAGTGGACGAGGAGGGCGAAGACGCGCATCTGGTCCACGTAGTCGCCGCCGCCATCGACGAGGCCCACGCGGTCGGCGTCGCCGTCGTTGGCGATGCCCGCGTCGAAGCCGCCGCCCGCCGCCAGCGCGAGCAGGGCGTCGAGGTTGGCGGCGATGGGTTCGGGGGCGTGGATGCCGGGGAAGAGGGGGTTGCGCTCGGCGTGAATCTCCTCCACGCGCGTGGCCCCGCCGTCGAGCAGGGCGGGCAGCAGGCCCGCGCCCGCGCCGTACATGGGGTCCACGGCGACGCGCAGCCCGGCGGCGCGGATGCGGGGCAGGTCCACCTGCCGCGCGAGGCCGTCGCGGTAGCCCGCGAGGGGGTCGAAGCGCGCGATGGCGTCGGAACCGGCGGGGGCGAGGCGGATGCGCGCGGGGTCGGCGAGGATGGCGGGCACGCGCGCCTCGATGTCGGCCACGATTTCGGGGCTGGCGCTGCCGCCGTAGTGGGGCTTCACCTTGATGCCGTTCCAGCGGAAGGGGTTGTGGCTGCTGGTGACGATGAGGCCGCCCGCCGCGCCCGTCTCCACGATGCGGTAGCTGAGGGCGGGCGTGGGCGCGGGGCGGTCGGCCAGCTGCACGTCGAAGCCCGCGCCCGCCAGCACGCGCGCCGCCGCCAGGGCGAATTCGTCGGAGAGGAAGCGCGTGTCGTAGCCGACGACGAGGTGGCGGCCGCGCCCGCCGGAATCGGCGAAGTGCTCGGCGGCGGCGCGGGCGCAGGCGCGCACGTTGGCGAAGGTGAACTCCTCGCCCATGAGGGCGCGCCAGCCGTCGGTGCCGAAGCGGACGGGGTTCGCGCCGTCCACCGCTCAGCCGCTCCCGCCGGGCTGGATGACCGCGCCGGGGGCGAGCCGAGCGCCCGCGGCCACGGAGGCGCCGCGCCCCAGCACGGCCTCGCGCACGACCGCGCCCGCGCCGATGGTCACGCTGTCGGCGAGCACGGAGTCGCTGACGCTGGCGCCGCTTTCCACGCGCACATCTTCCCACAGAATCGAGCGCACGGCACAGGCGCGGGCGACCACGGAGCGCGCCCCCACGGCGGATTCGTCGAGCGTCGCGCCGCCGTCGATGGCGGCGTCGGCGGCCACGAGGGGACCGCCCGCGCGGCGCGCCAGCTCGCGGGAGAGGGCGAGGTAGCGGGCGGGCGTGCCGAGGTCGGCCCAGGGGCCCTCGAAGCGGTAGCCGAGCACGCCCGCGCCCTTGCCCACGAGCGAGGGGAAGAGGGTTTCCTCCACGCGCACGGGGCCGGGCGGTATCTCGTCCACGAGGTCGGGCTCGAACACCCACACGCCCGCGTTCACGAGGTCGCCGGGGGCGTCGCCGGGGGGCGGCTTCTCCACGAAGCCGGTGACGCGGGAGGCGGCGTCCACCACGGCCACGCCGAAGGCCGACGGGTCGGGCACGGCGCGCAGGGCGAGCGTGAGGCGGGCCCCGGCGCGGGCGTGGGCGTCGAGCGCGGCGGCGAGGTCGAATTCGGCGTGGATGTCGCCGTTGAGCACGAGGAAGCGCCCCGCGACGCCCGCGTGGCGCACGGCGTGGCGGATGGCGCCGCCCGATTCGAGCCGCTCGCGCTCGCGCACGTGGACCACGGCGAGGGGGCCGCGCCGGCCCTCGGGGCAGGCCGCCGCGAGGTCGTCCTGGTGCTGGCCGAGGGCGAGGATGGCGCGCTCCACGCCGGAGCGCGCGAGCCAGTCGAGCAGGTGGTCGATGGCGGGGCGGTTGGCCACGGGGATGAGGCTCTTGTGGCGCGTGAGCGTGAGGGGGCGCAGGCGCGTCCCCCGCCCGCCGACGAGGATGATGGCGTCCATCGGCGGCGTCAGCCCCCGCGCCGCGCGGCGGCGGCCAGGTCGGCGGCGCGGCCCGTGTCTTCCCACGGCACGTCGATGCCGGTGCGCCCGAAATGGCCGTAGGCGGCCACGGCGCGGAAGATGGGGCGGCGCAGGTCGAGGTCGCGGATGATGGCCCCCGGGCGCAGGTCGAAATGGCGGCGCACGGCGGCGAGGATGGCGTCGTCGGGCACCTCGCCCGTGCCGAAGGTCTCGACGTTCACGGAGGTGGGGCGGGCCACGCCGATGGCGTAGGAAAGCGTGACCTCGCAGCGGCGCGCGAGGCCCGCGGCCACGATCGTCTTGGCCACCCAGCGGGCGGCGTAGGCGGCGGAGCGATCGACCTTGGTGGGGTCCTTGCCGCTGAAGGCGCCGCCGCCGTGGCGGGCCACGCCGCCGTAGGTATCGACGATGATCTTGCGGCCCGTGAGGCCCGCGTCGCCGCGCGGGCCGCCCACCACGAAGCGCCCGGAGGGGTTCACGAACACGTTGGTGGCGGCGTCGATGAGGTCGCCGTCCACGATGGTGTCGACGATGTGGCGGCGCACCTCGGTCTCCACGGCCTCGCGGTCCACGTCGGGGGCGTGCTGCGTGGAGACGACGATGGCCTCGGCGCGGCGGGGCCGCCAGCCGTCGTCGTACTCGATGGTGACCTGGGACTTGCCGTCGGGGCGCAGCCAGGGCAGTTCGCCGCTCTTGCGGGCCTCGGCCAGCCGCCGCGCGAGACGGTGGGCGAGGGAGATGGTGAGGGGCATGAGCTCGGGCGTCTCGTCGCAGGCGAAGCCGATCATCATGCCCTGGTCGCCCGCGCCGGTATCGAGCTCGGCGCTCTCGGCTTCCCCGTGGCGCGCCTCCCAGGAGCGGTCCACGCCCGCGGCGATGTCGCGCGACTGCTCGTTGATGGCGGTGACGACGCCGCAGGTCTCCCAGTCGAAGCCGATGGCGGAGGAGACGTAGCCGATGTCGCGGATGGTCTCGCGCGCGATGCGGGGGATGTCCACGTAGGCGCTGGTGCTGATCTCGCCCGTGACGAGCACGAAGCCGGTGGTGATGGCGGTCTCGCAGGCCACGCGGGCGGCGGGGTCGCGGGCGATGATCTCGTCGAGGATGGCGTCCGAGATCTGGTCGCACATCTTGTCGGGGTGGCCCTCGGTGACCGACTCGGAGGTGACGAGGCGGGGGCTCACGTGCCCGTCTCCCAGCCCGCGAGGTAGGCGCGCTGCTCGTCCGTGAGTTCGTCGATGGCCACGCCCATGGCGCGCAGCTTGAGGCCCGCGATCTCGGCGTCGATCTCCGGCGGCAGCTCGTGCACCTCGGGCGCCAGCTGGCCCGCGCGGGCCACGAGCCACTCGGCGGCCAGCGCCTGGTTGGCGAAGGACATGTCCATGACGGAGGCGGGATGGCCCTCGGCGGCGGCGAGGTTCACGAGCCTGCCCTCGGCCAGCAGGCAGAGGCGGCGCCCGTCCATGAGGCGGTACTCGTCCACGTGCTCGCGCAGGCGGCGCTTGCCCTCGCTCATGGCCTCGAGGGCGGGCAGGTCGATCTCGTTGTCGAAGTGGCCGCTGTTGGCGAGGATGGCGCCGTCCTTCATGACGGCGAGCGCCTCCGCGCCGATGACGCGGCAATCGCCCGTGACCGTGACGAAGAGGTCGCCGTCGCGGGCGGCCTCGGCCATGGGGCGCACGGCGAATCCCTCCATGACGGCCTCGAGGGCGCGCACGGGGTCGACCTCGGTGACGGTCACGTGGGCGCCGAGGCCGCGCGCGCGGCTGGCGAGGCCGCGCCCGCACCAGCCGTAGCCCGCGATCACCACGCGCTTGCCCGCCAGCAGCACGTTGGTGGCGCGCACGATGCCGTCGATGGTGGACTGGCCCGTGCCGAAGCGGTTGTCGAAGAGGTGCTTGGTGGCGGATTCGTTGACGGCCACGATGGGGTAGCCCAGCGCCCCGTCGCGGGCCATGGCGCGCAGGCGGATGACGCCCGTGGTGGTCTCCTCCGCGCCCCCGGCCACGCCCGCCAGCAGCTCGCGGCGCTCGCGGTGGATGGTGGCCACGAGGTCCGCGCCGTCGTCCATGGTGAGGCGCGGGCCGTGGTCCAGCGCCTGGTGGATGTGGCGGTAGTAGGCGTCGCCGTCCTCGCCGCGGCGGGCGAACACGGGCACGCCCTCCTCGCGGGCGAGGGCGGCGGCCACGTCGTCCTGCGTGGAGAGGGGGTTGCTGGCGCAGAGGCGCAGCTCGGCCCCGCCGTCGCGCAGGGCGAGGGCGAGGTTGGCGGTTTCGGCGGTGACGTGCAGGCAGGCGGCCATGCGCACGCCGGCGAGGGGGCGTTCGCGGGCGAAGCGCTCGCGCACGAGGGCGAGCACGGGCATTTCGCGGGCCGCCCAGGCGACGCGGTCGAGGCCCTCGCGGGCGCGCGCGGGATCGCTGATGTCGGAGGGAACGCTCATTCCGCGCCGCGAGTGTACCGCACCGCCGCCATCGCGCGCGCTACTCCGCCAGCGCGAACTCGGCCCACCAGAGCCGCCCCGTCTCGTCGTACTGGCCAGTGCGGACGCTGGCGACGGGGTAATCGGGCAGGGGCACGACGGCGAGGCAGCGCCCGTCCGCGCGCGATCCCCGTTCCCAGAGGTGGAAGTCGCGGTTCTCGAAGCCGTGCGCGCGGCTGGCGGCTGGCAGGTCCGCCTCGTCGACGGGGTAGAGGTGCAGGCCGAAGCGCGTGCCCGCTTCCTCCTCCGTGCAGCCGTCCTTCACGTAGACCAGCGCCGCGCCGTCCCGCCAGACATTGAAGACGGCGCGGGCGAGGGGCTCGCCCGCCAGCGCCGACGGGTCGACCTCCGGAATGGAGAAGGCGAAGCGCGCGCCCCACCGGCTGCCCTCGGCGGGCGCGAACTGGCCGGTGTGGATGTGGGCGATGGGGTACGGGGGCAGGAAGACGACGGCCACGCAACCGCCGTCGTCCGTGCGCGCGCCGTGGTGGGCGAAATCGAAGTTGCGGTTGTCGAAGCCGTGCTCCGCGTGCGACCAGGGGAAGGGGAGGTCGTCCTCGTCGGCGGGGTAGAGGTGCAGGTGGAAACGCGTGGCGACGTCCTCCGCCGAACACGCCTCGCGGACGTACGTCAGCGCGCGCCGGTCCTCGTCGAGCCAGACGTCGAAGCGGGAGCGGGCCCGCGGCTCGACGTCGGCCACGGCGCGCCGGGCGGCCTCGCCGTACGCCCGCGTGTACTGCCCCGTCTCGATGCGGGCGATGGGATAGTCGGGCAGCGGCGCCACCGCCACGCAGTCCCCGTCGATGCCCGCCCCGTGCTCCGCGAAGGCGAAGTAGCGCGTCTCGAACCCGTATGGCGCCCGAAGGTCCGCGGACGCGGCGGGGTGAACGCGCAGGAAGAATCGCAGGTCCAGGTCCTCCGCGGAGCAGCCGTCGCGCACGTAGACCATGAGGTTCCCGACGCGATGGGCGTCGAAGCGGGAGCGGGCCAGCGGCTCCGTGGCCAGCGCCGCCCGCCGGTAGCTGCCCAGATACGTGGCCGGATCGACGAAGCAATGGAGCAGGATGCTGTACGCACGGTGCGCGCGGGTTCCCGGCAGGTCGGGACACCACTGGTCGTGATGGATTTCGAGGAAGTTGCGTTCGCCCGTCCGGAAGGCGCGCGTGCGCACGACCCGCTCGCGGTCCTCCGCGGGGAAATTGGAGGAACCCCAGAGGCTGGAGACGTACAGGGGCCCGGACGGATAGACCCCGGCGAGATCGGCGAACGCGGCCCGGGCGTGCTCCCTGGGCCAGTGTTCAACGTCCCAGGTGGACGCCAGCCGCCCCGGCGTGGTGCGGTCCGTCAGGAGCGTGAAGTAGAGGCGCTCATGAGGGTGGATGCGGACCATGGAGACGAGCGTCACGGCGATGGCCGTCCCCGCCAGCGCGTACGCCCCCGCGCGCGGCCACCGCCCGCGCCCGGCCCGGAGGAGCGCATGGAGCCCGTAGATGGCCAGCAGGGACAGGGGCGCGTACAGGAAGAACAGGTGCCGCCAGCCGTCGTGGACGTTGCTTCCCCGTGCGACGGCGGCGACCGTCACGGCCACGGGCAGGATCGCCAGCAGCAGGCCGAAGCGCGTGGGGAGGTCGCGCGGGCGGCGGAGGCCGCGCCACGCCAGCGCCACGGCCCCCATGGCGGCCAGCAGCAGCGTGGCCGGCGGCGTCGTGATGGCGACCCACACGGGCACGTAGTCGAACGACGGCCCGTGCGAGCGCCATTCGCCCCGGAAAAGCTCGGTGGGCGCGTACGGGTGGGCGCTGAGCGTCTCCAGCAGCTCCGGGAAGCGCCCGATGGGGTCGGTCCAGAGCGCGGGCAGGGAGGCATGGTACGTGAGCACGGCGGCCAGCGCGAAGGCCCCCGCGCTTCCGGCCGTCGCCCGCCATGCGCCCCCCCCCCGTTTCCCGGCGAACGCCAGGTCCAGCGCGCGCAGGGCCAGCACGGCGGCGAAGAGGACGAGCCCCATGACGCGCAGGTTGGCAAGCAGCCCCACGCCCGCGCCGCAAAGGATGAACGCCCCCAGCGTCTCCCGCCGGAAGGCGCGATGCACGAGCCAGAGCGCGATCATGAACATGGCGAGGAAGGGAATGTCCTTCGAGTTGTAGAAGGAGTGCGCGTAGATGCGCGGATGCAGCAGGAACAGGACCATGGCCACGAGCGCCAGCGGCCTGCTGCCGAACAGCCGCAGAACGAGCAGGTAGCAAAAGACGCCGCCGAACAGGAAGAACAGGTGCTTGGGGACGTGCTGGACGCGCGCGCTGTCCCGGCTGACGTCCCGGCCAAGCGCGCGTTCCAGGAGGACAAGGGGCGCCTCCACGACCGCGCCGTAGTAGCGGTCGTGGCTCTGGAGAAGCTGGTCGAAGGCGCGCTCGCCGTCCCCGGCGAGGTAGTCCAGCGCGGCGTTCGCGACGGCGCGCTGGCTGGGGCCGTCGGAGGTGCGCCAGTCGTAGTCGCTGATCGCGAGCGCGCCCGCCAGCAGGAAGGCGGCGCACACGGCCATGAGCGCCCAGTGGCGGCGCAGGCGGCGGGCCATGCTCATGGCTGGGGTCATCGGCGCGGGCGCAGTGTACCAGCGGGCTACTCCGGCGGCGCGAACTCCGCCGTCCACCGCGTGCCCGTCGCGTCGTACTGCCCCGTGCGAATGCTGGCGATGGAGTAATCGGGCAGCGCGGTCATCGCCACGCAGCGCCCCTCGGCGCGGCCCCCGCGCTGCCAGAGGAGGAAGTCGCGGTTCTCGAAGCCGTGCTCGCGCGCGGCCTCGGGCAGATCGGCCTCGTCGACCGGGTAGACGTGGAGGAAGAAGGCGGCATCCGCTTCCTCTTCCGTGCAACCGTCCCGCACGTAGACCAGCGCGTCGGCGTCCCGCCAGACGTCGAAGGCGGCGCGGGCCAACGGCTCGCCCAGGGCCGTCGCGTCGATCTCCCCGGGCGCGAGCGGGAACCGCGCCTCCCAAAGGTCGCCATCCTCGTCGTACTGGCCGGTGCGGACGCTGGCGATGGGGTAATCGGGCAGGGGGACGACGGCGATGCAGCGGTCGCCATCCGCCAGTCCGCCCCGTTCCCAGAGGAAGAAGTCGCGGTTCTCGAAGCCGTGCTCCCGGCTGGCGGCGGGCAGGTCGGCGGGATCGACGGGAGAGACGTGGAGGAAGAAGCGCGCCGCCATGTCCTCCTCCGTGCAGCCGTCGCGCACGTAGACGAGCGCGTCGCCGTGGCGATGGACGTCGAAGGCGGCGCGGGCCAGCGGCTCGCCGGCCAGCGCCGCGGGGTCGACCTTCGGCGGGGAGAAGGCGAAACGCGCGCTCCACGCGACGCCCGTCCCGTCGTCCTCCCGGGGGAACTGGCCGGTGTGGACGTTGGCGATGGGGTAGGCGGGCAGGGGCGTCACGGCCACGCAGGCGCCGTCCCGCAGGCGCACGCCGTGCTCCGCGAAATCGAAGTTGAGGTTGTCGAAGCCGTGTTCCGCGCGCCAGGGGGGAAGGTCGCCCGCGTTGGTGGGGTGGACGTGGAGGCGGAAGCGCGCGGCCTCGTCTTTCGCCGAACACGCCTCGCGGACGTACGTCAGCGTGCGCGCGTCCGCGTCGAGCCAGACGTCGAAGTACGAGCGGGCTACGGGCGCGGCGTCCGCCACGGCGAGGCGCGCGGCCACGGCCCAGTCCGGCGTGTACTGGCCCGTTTCGATGCGGGCGATGGGATGGTCGGGCAGGGGCACGGCGGCCACGCAGTTCCCGTCGACGCTCGCCCCGTACTCCGCGAAGGCGAAGTCGCGCTTCTCGAAGTGGTACGCCGTACGGTGGGAGGGGAAGTCCCGGAGGTAGTCGGGCAGATCGGCGGGGTCGGCGGGATACACGCGCAGGAAGAAGCGCGCGGCCGTGTCCTCCCGCGAGCAGCCGTCCCGCACGTAGACCACGAGGCCGCCCACGCGGTGGGCGGCGAAGCGCGAGCGGGCCAGCGCCTCCGTGGCCAGCGCTTCCCGTCGCAGGCCCCCGAACCAGGCCGCCGCATCGACGGCGCACTCGAACGTGGCGCCGTACACCCTGATGGCGTACGTGCCGGGGGCGTCGTGCGGGCAGGCGCGGGAAAAGCGCGGCAGCCGGTGGAAGACGCCATCACCCGAACGGAGCGCCGTGGGGGCGGTGATCCGTCTCCATTCATCCAGCGGAATGATGCCTTCCACGAAGGTGTAGCGGAAGCCGCGCAGCGTTCTGGCTGGATGGTCGTCGAGGATGTTCCGGATGAGATTCCGGTGCAACTGGGAGACCAGGTCGTAGCGAGCCGCCAGACGTTCCGGCGCGGCGCGGTCCGTCAGGGCGCTGAAGTAGCTGTCCTGGTATGGGTGGATGCGGACCATGGAGACGAGGGCGACGGCGATGGCCGCCCCCGCCAGCGCGTACGCCCCGGCCCGCGGCCATCGCCCGCCAGGGGGCGAGGTGAGCCAGTGAAGCCCGAACGCCGCCAGCAGCGGCAGGGGCGCGTACAGGAAGAACAGCTGCCGCCAGGTGTCGTAGAGGTTGCCCTCGAGCACGACGACCGCCATGACCGTGACCAGGGGCAGCGCCGCCAGCAGGAGGCCGAAGCGCACGGGGCCGTTGCGGAGCATGTCGCGCGGGCGGCGGATGCCGCGCCACGCCAGCGCGGCCGCCCCCATGGCGGCCAGCAGCAACGTGGCGGGGGGCGTCGTGATGGCGACCCACACGGGCACGTAGTCGAACGGGGGACCGTCCGGGGTGTAGCGCCATTCGCCGCGGAAAAGCTCGACCGCCGGATGCGGGTGAGCAATCGAGGCGTCAAGCAGTTCCGCGAAGCGCCCGAGGGGATCGGTCCAGAGCACGGGCAGCGAGGCGTGGTACGCGAGGACGGCGGCCAGCGCGAAGGCTCCCCCCGTCAGCAGCACGCGCGTCCGTTCCCCGCGGCTGGACGCGAACGACAGGTCCAGCGCGCGCAGGGCCAGCACGGCGGCGAAGAGCACCAGCCCCATGACGCGCAGGTTGACGAGCAGGCCAACCCCCACGCCGCAGAGGACGAACGCCCCCAGCGTCTCCCGCCGGAAGGCGCGGTGCAGCAGGTAGAGCGCGATCATGAACATGGCGAGGAAGGGGACGTCCTTCGAGTTGAAGAAGGAGTGCGCGTAGATGCGCGGGTGCAGCAGGAACAGGACCATGGCCGCGAGCGCCAGCAGCCGGTTGTTGAACAGCCGGTAGACGAGCAGGTAGCAGCAGACGCCGCCGAGCAGGAAGAACAGGTGCAGGGGGATGCGCTTGAGGCGCTCGCGATCCCGGCGATTATCCGGGTCGAAGGCGCGTTCCAGGAGGGCGAGCGGGGCCTCCACGATCGCGCCGTAGTAGCGATCATCCACGAAGTGCACCCGGTCCAGGGCGCGCTCGCCATCCCCCGCGAGGTAATCGAGCGCCGCTATCCCGATCGCACGCTGGTGTCCCTCGTCCAGCTCGACCATGTAGTCGTCGAGGGCTTGCGCGCCCGCCAACAGGAAGGCGGCGCACACGGCCATGAGCGCCCAGTGGCGGCGCAGGCGGTGGGCGACGCTCAGGCTGGCATGCATCGGGCGTTCCGGCGAGTGTACCAGCGGCGCTAGTCGGGGAGCGCGAACTCCGCCGCCCAGAGTTCGCCCGTCCCGTCGAACTGGCCCGTGCGGACGCTGGCGATGGGGTATTGGGGCAGGGGCGCGACGGCCACGCAGCTTCCGCCGTCCGTGCGCGCACCCTGCTGTCGCAGGTTGAAGTTGAGGTTGTCGAAGCCGTGGCGCGCGCGATGCTTCGGGAGATCGGCGGGGTCGGCGGGATGGACGTGCAGGAAGAAGCGCGCATCCGCGTCCTCCGCGGCGCAGCCGTCGCGCACGTAGGTCAGCGCGCGCCCGTCGGAATAGACGTCGAAGCGCGCGCGGGCCAGCGGCGCGGTCTCCTCCACGGCGCGATGGGCGGCCCCGGCCCAGGCGGGCGTGTACTGGCCCGTCTCGATGCGCGCGATGGGGTAGTCGGGCAGGGGCGCGGCGGCCACGCAGTCCCCGTCGATGCGCGCCCCGTAGCGCCCGAAATCGAAGTCGCGCTTCTCGAAGCCGTACTGCCCGTAGTGGTCGGGGAACTCCCACAGACGGGCGGGCAGGTCGGCGGGATCGATGGGGTACACGCGCAGGAAGAAGCGCGCGCCCATGTCGTCCGCGGAGCATCCGTCGCGCGTGTACGCCATCGTGTTCCCCACGCGGTGGGCGGCGAAGCGCGAGCGGTCCAGGGGCGCGGTGGCCAGCGCATCCCGTCGCAGGTCCCCGAAATACGCCACCGGATCGACCACGCACGCGATCGTGGCGCCGTACACGCGGGCCGCGTACGTGCCGCGCCGGGAGCGGGGACAGGATGGGAGGCGGTCGCGCGAAAAGAGGTCGTGGAAGTTGGCCTCCCCGGAGCGAAAGTCCCCGCTCCCGGCGATCCGCTCCCGGTCGCTCCGCGTCTGCAGCCCGATGTTCCTGCCCGCGTCGGTGGCGATGCGGATGGCCCCCGACGGATGGGCGGCGAGGATGTCGCCGAGGACGCTTCGCGCGGACAGTTCCCAGTAGTCCATCTCGTAGCGGGACGCCAGCCGCTCCGGCGTGGCGCGGTCCACGAACAGGCTGAAGTAGCTGTGCTGCAGGGGGTGGATGCGGACCATGGAGACGATGGCCACGGCGATGGCCGCGCCCGCCAGCGCGTACGCCCCGGCCCTCGGCCACCGCCCGCGCCGGAATCGCGTGAGCTCGCGCAGCCCGAAGGCGGCCAGCAGCAGCAGGGGCGCGTACAGGAAGTACAAATGGCGCCAGCCGTTGTAGAGGTTGCTCTCCAGCGCCACGACGCCGACCGTCGTGGCCACGGGCAGGGCGATCAGCAGCAGGCCGAAGCGCGTCGGCCCGTCGCGAAGGAGGTCGCGCGGGCGGCGCAGCTCGCGCCCTGCCAGCGCCGCGGCGCCCAGCGCGGCCAGCAGCAGCGTCGCGGGCGGCGTCGTGATGGCGATCCACAGGGGAACGTAGGCGAGCGGCGGCCCGTCCGCGGAGTACCATCGCTCGCCCAGGAACAGGTTGATCGTGCGTGGCGGCTGGTCGCGGAGCGCCGCGAACTGCGCCGCGAACTCCCCGAACGGGTCGCTCCAGAGCGCGGGCAGGGATGCATGGTACGTGAGCATGGCGGCCAGCGCGAAGGCCCCGGCGGTGAGCAGGACGCGCTTCCGCTCCGTCGCGCCGTCCGCCGCCAGCAGGTCCAGCCCCCGCAGGGCGAGTACGGCGGCGAAGAGGGCGATGCCCATGACGCGCAGGTTGACGAGCAGGCCAATGCCCACGCCGCAGAGGACGAACGCCCCCAGCGTCTCCCGCCGAAAGGCGCGATGCATGAGATAGAGGGCGATCATGAACGCCGCGAGGAAGGGCGCGTCCTTCGAGTTGAAGAAGGAATGCGCGTAGATGCGCGGATGCAGCAGGAACAGGACCATGGCCGCGAGCGCCAGCGCCCTGCTCCCGAAGAGCCGGTGGACCAGCAGGTAGCAGGCGACGCCCCCGGCCAGGAAGAACAGATGCGTGAGGAGCCGTCTGGCCAGGTGCACGGCCCGCGGATCGTCGGGGCCGAGGGCGCGCCCGATCAGGGCCAGCGGCGCCTCGAACGCGGCCCCGTAGTAGCGGTTGGAAGGGTGCCGCAGCTGCCCGAAGGCGCGCTCCCCGTCCCCCGCCAGGAAGTCCAGCGCGGCGTTCCCGATCGCGCGTTGCCCCGATTCGTCCGCCGATATGCCGGAATCGTCGAGCGTGAACGCGCCCACGAGCAGGAAGAGCGCGCACGCGACCGGCAGCGGCCAGTGGGCGGCGGCCAGCCGCCGGGCCGAGGATGCGGCGTTCATGCGGGGATGCTCATGGACGGCTGCCGGAGGGCGAGTCTACCAGCCCTCCCCCTCATTCCCCGCCCGGCAAGGCGAACGCCACCGCCCACAACTGGCCCGTCCCGTCGTATTGGCCCGTGCGGATGTGGGCGATGGGGTAGCCGGGCAGCGGGACGACGGCCACGCAGTTGCCGTTGATACGCGCCCCGCGCCTCGCGAGAGAGAAGTCGAGGTTGTCGAAGCCGTGTTCCCGGCGGTGTTCGGACAAGTCGGCCCTGTCGACCGGCTCGACGTGGAGGAAGAAGGGCGCGGCGGCGTCCTCCGCGGAGCATCCCTCGCGCACGTAGATCAGCGTGCGCCCGTCGTGGTAGATGGCGAACGTGGAGCGGACCAGCGGCTCCGTCGCCAGCGCCTCCCGCCGGGCGCGGGCGTAATCGGGCGGGCCCCGGCCGTCGAGCGTGAATTCCACCTCCCACCGGACGCCATCGTCGGTGAACTGGCCCGTGTGCAGGCGGGCGATGGGGTAGTCGGGCAGCAGCGTGGTGGCCACGCAGTTCCCGTCGATGCGCGCCATGCCGGTCGACAGGCGGGGCACCCCGATCCGGGCCGCGTTGCCGAGCGTGTCGGTCCAGGCGAAGTCGAGGTTGTCGAAGCCGTGCCGCCTGTAACGCTCCGGGAGATCGGCGGGGGCGACGGGATAGACGTGGAGGAAAAAGCGCGCCCCGACGTCTTCCCGCGAGCATCCGTCGCGAAGGTACGTCAGCGTGCGCCCGTCGCGGTGGATGTCGAAGGTGGAGCGCGCCAGCGGCTCGCTGGCCAGCGCCGCCCGCCGGATGGCTCCGAAGTACGCCAACGGGTCGACCACGCAATAGAGCGTGCTGGCGTAGATGTGGCGGACGTAGGCGCCGGGAGCGGAACACGCCCTCGTGTCCCGGATCGCGAAGAAATTGCGCTCGCCCGAGCGGAAGTCCACCGTGGAGGTGAGCTGCTCCCGCGCCTCGGGGAAGGGCAACACCCGTTTGTACAGATGCCCTGGAGCGATGAAGAGACGCCCCGAAGGGTGGTCATCGAGAATGTCATCGAGGACGTTCTCGACGGCGTGCTCCCAGAACAGCGTGTCGTACTGGAGCAGCAGCCACTGCGGGGTGGTCCGGTCCGTCAGGGCGGTGAAGTAGTTGGCCTCGTGTGGGTGGATGCGGACCATGGAGACGAGGGCGACGGCCGCGCCCGTTCCCGCCAGGGCGTACACCCCCGCCCGCGCCCAGCGCCCGCGGATGGACGTCGCCAGCCAGTGCAGCCCGAAGATCGCCAGCAGGAGCAAGGGCGCGTACAGGAAATACAGGTGGCGCCAGTCGTGGTAGAAGTTGCTCTCCAGCGCGACGACGGCGATCGTCGCGACGATGGGCAGCGCGATCAGCAGGAGGCCGAAGCGCGTGGGGCCGTCGCGAAGCATGTCGCGGGGGCGGCGGATGCCGCGCCCGGCCAGCGCCACGGCCCCCGCCAGCGCCAGCAGCAGCACGATGGGCGGGGTGCTGATGGCGACCCAGACGGGAACGTAGTCGATGGGAGGCCCGTCGGGGGCGTAGAACCAGTCGCCCTGAAACAGGTTGAACGCCTCGGCCGGGTGGGAATTCAGAACCCGGAACATCTCCGGAACCTGCTCCACGGGGTTGGTCCAGAGCCTGGGCAGCGCGGCATGGAAGGTGAGCATGGCGGCCAGCGCGAATCCCGCCCCCGTCAGCAGCACGCGCTTCCGCCCGTCCGCGCCATCCGCCATCAGCAGGTCCAGCGCGCGCAGGACCAGTATGGCGGCGAACAGCAGCAGCCCCGTGATGCGCAGGTTGGCGAGCAGGGCGACGCCCACGCCGCAGAGGAGGAAGGCGCCCAGCGTCTCCCGCCGGAAGGCGCGGTGCGTGAGGTAGAGCGCAATCATGAACGCGGCGAGGAAGGGAACGTCTTTCGAATTGAAGAAGGAATGCGCGTAGATGCGCGGGTGCAGCAGGAACAGAACCGTGGCCGCGAGCGCCAGCAGCCTGTTGTTGAACAGGCGCAGGACCAGCAGGTAGCAGAAGGCGCCGCCCGCCACGAACAACAGGTGCGTGAGGAAGTGTCTGCTGAACGTGAGCCCCTCCCCCAGGTCTGGAGGTCGGGTCGTATCCCAGTCGCCCTCAAGGCCGAGGATGCGCTCGGCGAGAACCAGGGGCGTCTCCCAGGCCGCCCCGTAGAACCGGTCCTGGGGCTCGATCAGCAGATCGAACGCGCGCTCGCCAGCCCCCGCCAGGTAATCGAGCGGCACGCGCCCGATCGCGCGCTGATGCCATGCGTCCACCCATGCGCGGCCGTGGTCGTCGAGTGTGAGCGCGCCGACCAGCAGGAAGACCGCGCACACGGCCGCGAGCGCCCAGTGGCGACGGAGGCGGTGGACCACGCTCATCGCTGGAATCATCGGGGTGCGGGCGAGTGTAGCAGCCGCCCTACGGTGGCGGCGCGAACTCCGCCCACCACAGCCGCCCCGTTTCATCGTACTGGCCGGTCTCGACGCGGGCGATGGGGTACCCCGGCAGGGGGACGGCGGCCACGCAGCGCCCGTCCGTGCGCTCCCCCCGATCCCAGAGGGCGAAATCGAGATTGTCGAAGCCGTACCGCCCACGCCCATCGGGCAGGTCCGCGGCATCGAGGGGATGAAGGTGCAGGAAGAAGGCGGTCTCCGCGTCCTCCTCCGTGCACCCCTCCTTCACGTAGACGAGGACGTCGCCGTCCAGCCAGACGTCGAAGACGGCGCGGGCGAGCGGCTCCCCGGCCGGCATCGCCACGTCAACCTCCGGCGGGGAGAAGGCGAAGCGCGCGTCCCATCGGCTGTCCTCGCCGGCGACGAACTGGCCGGTGTGGATGTGGGCGATGGGGTACGGGGGCAGAAAGACGACGGCGACGCAACTGCCATCGCCCGTGCGCGCGCCCTGCTCCCGCAGGCTGAAGTCGAGGTTGTCGAAGCCGTGCGCGTGGCGGTGCGCGGGGAGGTCGCTTTCGTCTTCGGGGAAGACATGGAGGAAGAAGCGCGCGTCCGCGTCATCCGCGGTACACCCATCGCGCGCGTAGGTGAGCGTGCGCCCATCGCGGTAGAGGGCGAAGCGCGCGCGCGCCAGCGGCTCGATCCCCGCCACCGCGCGCCGCGCGGCTTCGGCCCAGGCCGGCGTGTACTGCCCCGTCTCGATATGGGCGATGGGCCAGGCGGGCAGGAGCGCGGCGGCCACGCAGTCCCCGTCGATGCGCGTTCCGAATTCGCGGAACGCGAAGTCCCGCTTCTCGAACCCGTATGCCGCGCGGTGGTCGGGAAACTCCCGGAGATGGTCGGGAAGGTCGGCGGGGTCGACGGGGTACACGCGCAGGAAGACGCGCGCGCCCATGTCCTCCCGCGAGCAGCCGTCCCGCACGTACACCAGCACGTCCCCCACGCGGTGGGCTTCGAAGCGGGAGCGGGACAGCGGCTCGGTGGCCCGCGCTTCCCGCCGCAGACCGCCGAGGTACGCCACCGGATCGACCAGGCACTCGATGGTGGCACCGTACACGCTCGCGACGTACGTGTCGGGAGCGGCATGCGGGCAGGCCCGGAAAAAACGGGGCAGCCGGTACAGGTTGACGTCGCCTGATCGGAACTCCGTGGCGGGGACGATCCGCGCGCGGTCGTCCGCGGGCAGCATCTCCTCCACGCCGAGCGAAAGGCCCCGCTGGCGGAGCCGCGCGGACGGATGATCGGCGAGGACGTTCCCGGCGAGGCTCCAGGACGACTGGTCCCAGTAGTCCAGCTCGTAGCGGGACGCCAGCCCGTCGGGCGTGGTCCGGTCCACGAGCAGGCTGAAGTAGTCGCCCTCGTGCGGGTGGATGCGGACCAGGGAGACGACCGCCACGGCCGTGGCCGTGCCCGCCAGCGCGTACGTCCCCGCCCGCATCCGCCGTCCGCGGAGCGCGCGCGTCAGCCCGTGAAGCCCGAACACGGCCAGCAGCAACAGGGGCGCGTACAGGAAGAACAGCTGCCGCCAGCCGTTGTAGACGTTGTTCTCCAGCATGACGACCGTGATCGCCATGACGACGGGAATGGCGACCAGCAACAGGCCGAAGCGCACGGGGCCGCCGCGAAGGATGTCGCGAGGGCGGCGGGCGCCGCGCCACGCCAGCATCACCGCCCCCGTGGCGGCCAGCGCCAGCGTGGCCGGCGGCGTCGTGATGCCCACCCACACGGGCACGTAGGCCAGAGGGGGGCCGTGCGGGGAATAGAGCCATTCGCCCCGGAAGAGGGAGTAGTACTCCGTTGGATGAGCGCTGAGCGTGCTCAACAGCTCCGCGAACCGCCCCGCGGGATCGGTCCAGAGGATGGGCAGCGAGGCGTGGTACGCGAGGACGGTGGCCAGCGCGAAGGCTCCTCCCGTCAGCAGCACGCGCTGACGCGCTTCCCGGCTTTCGGCCGTCAGCAGGTCCAGCGCGCGCAGGGCCAGCACGGCGGCGAAGAGCACGATGCCCATGACGCGCAGGTTGACGAGCAGGGCAACGCCCGCGCCGCAGAGCAGGAAGGCCCCCAGCGTCTCCCGCCGGAAGGCGCGATGCAGCAGATAGAGCGTGATCATGAAGGCGACGAGGAAAGGCGTGTCCTTCGAGTTGAAGAAGGAGTGCGCGTAGATGCGCGGATGCAGCAGGAACAGGAGCATGGCCACGAGCGCCAGCGGTCTGCTGCCGAACAGCCGGTAGACGAGCAGGTAGCAGAACACGCCGCCCGCGAGGAAGAACAGGTGCGTGAGGAAATGCCTGGCGAGAAAGACGTCCCGGCTGTCGTCCAGGCCGGGGATGCGCCCGGCGAGCAGGGCCAGCGGCGCCTCGAAGGCCGTGCCATAGTAACGGTCCTGGTAGTGGTACAACCGGTCGAAGGCGCGTTCGCCATCCCCGGCGAGGTAGTCGAGCGCGGCGTTGCCAACGGTGATCTGGGCCCGTGTGTCGATCGAAGGGGCGTGGTCGTCGAGCGTGAGCGCGCCGACCAGCAGGAAGCACGCGCACACGGCCGCGAGCGCCTGGTGGCGGCGCGCGCGTCGGGCCATGCTCGCGGCTGGAATCATCGGCGCGGGCGCAGTGTAGCAGCCGCCCTACCGCGGCAGCGCGAACTCCGCCTCCCAGAGATGGCCGGTCTCGTCGAACTGGCCGGTGTGGATATGGGCGATGGGGTACGCGGGCAGGAGGACGACGGCCACGCAGTCCCCGTCGTCCGTGCGCGCGCCGTGGCGGTCGAAAGCGAAGTCCCGGTTGTCGAAGCCCTCCGCGCGTCGCCAAGGGGCGATGATGTCGCCCTCGTCGACGGGGTAGACGTGGAGGCGGAAGCGCGTGGCGGCGTCTTCCGCCGAACACGCCTCGCGGACGTACGTCAGCATGCGCCCGTCCTCGTCGAGCCAGACGTCGAAGCGCGAGCGGGCCCGGGGCCCGGTCTCCGCCACCGCGCGTCGCGCGGCCCCGGCCCAAGCCGCCGTGTACTGCCCCGTCTCGATGCGGGCGATGGGGTAGTCGGGCAGGGGCACGGCGGCCACGCAGTCCCCGTCGATGCGCGCCCCGTAGTGGCCGAAATCGAAGCCGCCCCTCTCGAACCCGAGCGCCCTGCGGTGGCCGAAAAACTCCCGGACGTGGTCGGGAAGGCGATTGCCGGGGTCGACGGGATACACGCGCAGGAAGACGCGCGCGTCCATGTCCTCCCGCGAGCAACCGTCGCGCACGTACACCAGCACGTCCCCCACGCGGTGGGCGTCGAAGCGGGAGCGGGACAGGGGCTCGGTAGCCAGCGCTTCCCGTCGCAGGCCCCCGAAGTACGCCACCGGATCGACCACGCACTCGATGGTGGCGCCGTACACGCTCGCGGCGTACGTGCCGGGAGCGCCATGTGGACAGCCCCGAAAAAAGCGCGGGAGCCGGTACAGGTTGACGTCGCCGGAACGGAAATCCGCGGCGTCGAGGCGCACGGCCCCCTCGCCCGTGGCGGCGGGGACGATCCGCTCGCGGTCGTCCGCGGGCAGCATGTCCCGTATGACGCCCAGTGGACCCCGCAGGAAAAGCGTCGCGGACGGATGGTCGTCGAGGATGTCTCCGACGAGGCGCCGGTACGACTGGTGCCAGTAGTCCATGGTGTAGCGGGACGACAGCCGTTCGGGCGTGGTCCGGTCCACGAGCAGGTTGAAGGAGTTGTCCCCGTGCGGGTGGATGCGGGCCAGGGAGACGACCGCCACGGCCAGGGCCGCCCCCGCCAGCGCGTACGCCCCCGCCCGCATCCAGCGCCCGCGGAGCGCGCGCGTCAGCCCGTGAAGCCCGAACATGGCCAGCAGCAACAGGGGCGCGTACAGGAAGTACAGGTACCGCCAGCCGCTGAAAACGTTGTTCTCCAGCACGACGACCGCGACCGCCGTGACGACGGGAATGGCGGCCAGCAACAGGCCGAAGCGCACGGGGCCGTCGCGGAGCAGGGCGCGTGGCTGGCGGATGCCGCGCCACGCCAGCGCCACCGCCCCCATCGCGGCCAGCAGGAGCGTGGCCGGCGGCGTCGTGACGCCCGCCCATACGGGCACGTAGGCCAACGGCGGCCCGTGCGGGGCGTACAGCCATTCGCCGCGGAAGAGGTTGGAGTACTCGATTGGATGAGCGCTGAGCGTCTGCAGCAACTCCACGAACCGCCCGGGCGGGTCGGTCCAGAGGATGGGCAGCGAGGCGTGGTACGCGAGGACGGCGGCCAGCGCGAACGCTCCCCCCGTCAGCAGCACGCGCGTCCGTTCCCCGCGGCTGGATGCGAATGACAGGTCCAGCGCAAGCAGGACGAGCACGGCGGCGAAGAGCACGATGCCCATGACGCGCAGGTTGACGAGCAGACCCACGCCCGCGCCGCAGAGCAGAAAGGCCCCCAGCGTCTCCCGCCGGAAGGCGCGATGCAGCAGATAGAGCGCGATCATGAAGGCGACGAGGAAGGGCACGTCCCTCGAGTTGAAGAAGGACTGCGCGTAGATGCGCGGATGCAGCAGGAACAGGGCCATGGCCACGAGCGCCAGCAGCCTGTTGCCGAACAGGCGCAGGACGAGCAGGTAGCAGCAGACGCCGCCGAACAGGAAGAACAGATGCGTGAGGATGTTCCTGGCGAGAAAGACGTCCCGGCTGTCCTCCAGGCCGAGGATGCGCCCGGTGAGCAGAACCAGCGGCGCCTCGAAAGCCGCGCCGTAGTTGCGGTCGTGGGAAGCCAGCACCTGGGCGAGAGCGCCTTCGCCCTCCCCGGCGAGGTAGTCGAGCGCGGCGTTGCCGACGGCGATTTGGGCCCATCCGTCGGGCGAAGCGCCGTAGTCGTCGAGCGTGAGCGCGGCCACGAGCGCGAAGAGCGCGCACACGGCGGCGAGCGCCCAATGGCGGCGCGCGCGTTGGGCCATGCTCGCGGCTGGAATCATCGCGTGGGCGCAGTGTACCAGCGGGCTACTCCGGCGGCGCGAACTCCGCCGCCCACCGCCGCCCCGCATCGTCGTACTGGCCCGTCTCGACGCGGGCGATGGGGTAATCGGGCAGCGCGGTCATCGCCACGCAGCGTCCCTCGGCGCGGCCCCCGCGCTGCCAGAGGAGGAAGTCGCGGTTCCCGAAGCCGTGCTCGCGCGCGGCCTCGGGCAGGTCGTCCGCATCCACAGGATAGACGTGGAGGAAGAAGGCGGCATCCGCTTCCTCTTCCGTGCAGCCGTCCCGCACGTAGACGAGCGCGTCGCCGTCGCGCCAGATGTCGAAGGCGGCGCGGGCAAGGGGCTCGCGCGCCAGCACCGCGTCGATCTCCCCGCGCATGAGCGGGAACCGCGCCGCCCACAGCTCGCCCGTCGCGTTGTACTGGCCCGTGCGGACGCTGGCGATGGGGTAGTGGGGCAACGCGGTCATCGCCACGCAGCGCCCATCGGCGCGGCCCCCGCGCTGCCACGGGAGAAAGTCGCGGTTCTCGAAGCCGCGCTCCCGTGCGGCCTCGGGCAGGTCAGCCTCGTCGACCGGGTAGAGGTGGAGGAAGAAGGCGGCATCCGCGTCGTCCCCCGTGCAGCCGTCCCGCACGTAGATCAGCGTGTCGCCGTCGCGCCAGACGTCGAAGACGGCGCGGGCGAGGGGCTCATGCGCCAGCACCGCGTCGATCTCCCCGGGCATGAGCGGGAACCGCGCCTCCCAAAGGGCGCCATCCGCGTGGTACTGGCCGGTGCGGACGCTGGCGACGGGGTAATCGGGCAGGGTCGCGACGGCGATGCAGCGGTCGCCATCCGCCAGGCCGCCGTATTCCCAGAGGTGGAAGTCGCGGTTCTCGAAGCCGTGCTCCCGGCTGGCGGCGGACAGGTCGGCGGGATCGACGGGGTAGAAGTGGAGGGCGAACCTTGCCGCCGCGTCCGCCTCCGTGCAGCCGTCCTTCACGTAGACCAGCGCGTCGCCGTCGCGCCAGACATTGAAGACGGCGCGGGCGAGGGGCTCGCCCGCCAGCGCCGACGGGTCGACCTCCGGCGGGGAGAAGGCGAAGCGCGCGCTCCATGCGGTACCGGCCCCGTCACCCTCCCGGAGGAACTGGCCGGTGTGGATGTTGGCGATGGGCCAGGCGGGCAGGGGCGCCACGGCCACGCAGGCGCCGTCCCGCAGGCGCACGCCATGCTCCGCGAAGTCGAAGTTGAGGTTGTCGAAGCCGTGTTCCGCGCGCCAGGGGGGAAGGTCGCCCGCGTCGGAGGCGTGGATGTGGAGGCGGAAGCGCGCGGCCTCGTCTTCCGCCGAACACGCCTCGCGCACCCAGGTCAGCGTGCGCGCGTCCGCGTCGAGCCAGACGTCGAAGTACGAGCGGGCCACCGGCGCGGCGCCGGCCACCGCGCGCCGGGCGGCCTGGGCCCAGTCTGGCGTGTACTGGCCCGTTTCGATGCGGGCGATGGGATGGTCGGGCAGGGGCACGGCGGCCACGCAGTTCCCGTCGATGCTCGCCCCGTAGCGTCCGAAGTCAAAGTCGCGCTTCTCGAAGCCGTACGCCGCATGGGGGCCGGGAAAGTCCCGGAGGTAGTCGGGCAGATCGGCGGGGTCGGCGGGATACACGCGCAGGAAGAAGCGCGTGGCGGTGTCCCCCCGCGAGCAGCCGTCCCGCAGGTAGACCATGAAGCCGCCCACGCGGTGGGCGGCGAAGCGCGAGCGGGCCAGCGGTTCGGCGGCCCGCGCCTCCCGCCGCAGGCCCCCGAACCAGGCTTCCGCATCAACGGCGCAATCGAGCGTGGCGCCGTACACCCTGACGGCGTACGTACCGGGGGCGTCGTAGGGGCAGGCGCGGGGAAAGTGCGGAAACCGGTAGAAGGCGCCATCACCCGAACGGAACGCGATGGGGGCGGTGATCCGTCTCCATTCATCCAGCGGAATGACGTCTTCCACGAAGGTGTAGCGAAAGCCGCGCAGCGTTGCGGCTGGATGGTCGTCGAGGACGTTCCGGACGAGATTCCGGTGCGACAGGGACACGCCCCCTGGGTCCAGGTCGTAGCGATCCGCCAGACGTTCCGGCGCGGCCCGATCCGTCAGGAGCGTGAAGTAGAGACGCTCATGAGGGTGGATGCGGACCATGGAGACGAGCGTCACGGCGATGGCCGCCCCCGCCAGCGCGTACGCCCCCGCGCGCGGCCACCGCCCGCGCCAGGCACGGAGGAGCGCATGGAGCCCGAAAACGGCCAGCAGGGACAGGGGCGCGTACAGGAAGAACAGTTGCCGCCAGGTTTCGTAGACGTTGCTCCCGAGCACGACGATGGCGACCGTCACGGCCACGGGCAGGAGCGCCAGCAGCAGGCCGAAGCGCGTGGGTCCATTGCGGAGGAGGTCGCGCGGGTGGCGGATGCCACGCCACGCCAGCGCCACGGCCCCCATCGCCGCCAGCGCCAGCGTGGCGGGCGGCGTCGTGATGGCGATCCACACGGGCACGTAGTCGAGCGACGGCCCATCCCGGGAATAGAGCAATTCGCCCCGGAACAGGTTGAATGCCACGTACGGGTGGGTGCTGAGCGTCTCCAGCAGCTCCGCGAAGCGCCCGAACGGATCGGTCCAGAGCGCGGGCAGGGAGGCGTGGTACGTGAGCATGGCGGCCAGCGCGAAGGCCCCCGCGCTTCCGGCCGTCGCCCGCCACGAGCGTACCCCCCCCCCCCCCTTATGTTTACCGGCGAACGCCAGATCCAGCGCGCGCAGGGCCAGCACGGCGGCGAAGAGGACGACGCCCATGACGCGCAGGTTGACGAGCAGGCCAACCCCCACGCCACAGAGGATGAACGCGCCCAGCGTCTCCCGCCGGAAGGCGCGGTGCATGAGGTAGAGCGCGATCATGAACGCCGCGAGGAAGGGAATGTCCTTCGAGTTGAAGAAGGAGTGCGCATAGAGGCGCGGATGCAGCAGGAACAGAACCGCGGCGAGGAGCGCCAGCAGTCTGCTGTTGAACAGCCGGTAGACGAGCAGGTAGCAGCAGACGCCGCCGAACAGGAAGAACAGATGCATGGGGATGTGCTGGACGCGCTCGCCGTCCCGGCCAAGCGCGCGGTCCAGGAGGGCAAGGGGCGCCTCCACGACCGCGCCGTAGTAGCGGTCGGATGCGGCAACCAGCTGGCCGAAGGCGCGTTCGCCATCCCCGGCGAGGTAGTCCAGCGTCGCGTTCCCGATGGCGCGCTGGATGCCGCCGTCGTAGGTGACGTGGTCGTAGTCGCCGATCGCGAGCGCGCCCGCCAGCAGGAAGAGCGCGCACACGGTCGCGAGCGCCCAATGGCGGCGCAGGCGGCGGGCCACGCTCATGGCTGGGGTCATCGGCGCGGGCGCAGTGTAGCAGCGGCGCTATTCCGGCAGCGCGAACTCCGCCGTCCACAGCCGCCCCGCCTCGTCGAACTGGCCGGTATGGACGCTGGCGACGGGGTACGCGGGCAGGGGCGCCACCGCCACGCAGGCGCCGTCTTCCGTGCGCGCCCCGTACTCGCGCCAGCTGAAGTCGAGATTGGCGAAGCCGTATGCCACGCGCCAGTCGGGGAGGACGCCCCCGTCGGCGGGGTAGACGTGGAGGAAGAAGCGCGCGCCGAGGTCCTCCGTCGCGCAGTTCTCGCGCACGTAGGTCAGGGCGGGGCCGTCAACGTCAGCGCTCAGCCAGACGGCGAAGGCGGATCCGGCCAGCGGCTCGGCGTCGGCCACGGCGCGCCGCGCGGCCTCGGCCCAGGCTGGCGTGAATTGGCCCGTGTGGATGCGGGCGATGGGGTGCGCGGGCAGGGGCGCCACGGCCACGCAGTCCCCGTCGATGCGCGCGCCACGCCTGCGGAAGTTGAAGTCGTGGATTCCGGAGAGGGTTCCCCCGGGCATCATGGAGGGCCGGTACCATCCGTCGGCAGACTGGACGCGCAGAAAGAATTGCCGTTTCAGGTCGTCAGGGGAGCAATCGTCTCGCACGTAGACCATGACATCGTCCACGCGGTAGGCGTCGAACCAGGAACGGGACAGGGGTTCGGTGGCCAGCGCCTTCCGCCGGTAGCCCTTGTACCAGACCACCGGGTCCACCACGCACCGGTAGATGCGGCGGTAATAGCGGCTGACGTAGGCGCCGGCGAGGTGCGCGGGGCACGGCTCCCGACCGTGAAGCAGGCGGAAGTTGTGCTGGCCGGAGCGGAAGTCGTTCGTGAAGACGAAGCGCTCCCCGTTCCCGGGGAACAACACGGGCGCGCCGAATTCGCTGGAAATGTAGAGGGGGCCGGACGGGTGATCCGCGGCGATGTCGGCGAAGAGGTTGCGGGCGCTCGCCGTGCCCCAGGGTTGCACCACATACGTGGCCTCCAGGCGCCCGGGGGTGGTTCGGTCCGTGAGGAGGGTGAAGGAGCGGTGCAGGTGGGGATGGATGCGGACCATGGAGACGAGGGCGACGGCGATGGCCGCCCCGGCCAGCGCGTACGCCCCCGCCCGCGGCCAGCGCCCCCGGGCGGACTCCGTGATCCCGTGGAGCCCGTAGACGGCCAGCAGGAGCAGGGGGGCGTACAGGAAGTACAGTTGCCGCCAGCTGTCGTAGAGGTTGTTTTCCAGAAGCACGACCGCGACGGTCGTGGCCGCGGGCAGGGCCGCCAGCAACAGACCGAAGCGCGTGGGGCCGTCGCGGAGGACGTCGCGCGGGTGGCGGATGCCGCGCCACGCCAGCGCCAGCGCCCCCGTCGCCGCCAGCAGCAGCGTGGCGGGCGGCGACGTGATGGCGACCCAGACGGGGACGTAGTCGAACGGCGGCCCGTCCCGGGAGTAGAGCCATTCGCCCCGGAACAGGTGGAGCACCGGGTTCTCGTGATCGCTGAACGCCCGCAGCAACTCCTCGAACCGTCCGGGCGGGTCGGTCCAGAGCACGGGCAGCGAGGCATGGTACGTGAGCATGGCGGTCAGCGCGAAGGCCCCGCCCGTGAGCAGCACGCGCCAGCGCGCTTCCCCGCTTCCAGCCGTTAACAGGTCCAGCGCACGCAGGGCCAGCACGGCGGCGAAGAGGATGACGCCCATGACGCGCAGGTTGACGAGCAGGCCCACGCCCGCGCCGCAGAGCAGAAAGGCCCCCAGCGTGTCGCGACGGAAGGCGCGATGCACGAGCCAGAGCGATCCCATGAACGCGACGAGGAAGGGGATGTCCTTCGAGTTGAAGAAGGAGTGCGCGTAGAGGCGCGGATGCAACAGGAACAGCGCCATGGCCACGAGCGCCAGCAGCCTGTTGTCGAACAGGCGCAGCACCAGCAAGTAGCAGAGGACGCCGCCCGCCAGGAAGAGCAGATGCGTGAGGAAGTACCTGCCGGACCAGACGGCCCCGTCGTCGTCCGGGCCAAAGATGCGCTCGGTGAGGATGAGGGGCGCCTCCACGAGTGCGCCGTAATATTCGTCATGGGGACCGGGCAGCTGGTCGAAAGCGCGCTCGCCGTCCCCGGCGAGGTAGTCCAGCGCCGCCTGCCCAATCGGGAGCTGCGCCACCAGATCCCACGGAAAGCCGTAGTCGTCGAGCGCGTGCGCGCCCGCCAGCAGGAAGAGCGCCAGCACGGCCCCAAGCGCCCAGTGGCGGCGCAGCCTGGTCACGCGCGGAGGGAGACGAGCGCGCCGCCCCGCGCGCGTCCCCGCAGCCGCGCGCGCAGGCGGCGGAAGGGGGCCAGCAGGGCGGCGGAATCGCGGCGCGTGGCGTTCGCCTCCACCAGCCGCCCCGCCCCGCGGTAGCCCAGCCGGCGGTAGGCGGCGACGGCGGGGGCGTTGGCCGGATCGACCGTCAGCACGACCGTCGCGCAGCGCTCCAGCAGCGCCCCCGTGACGGCGCTGGAGGCGGCGGTGGCGTAGCCCTGCCCGCGGTAGCGCGGGTGGGTGAAGACGTTGCCCACGACGGCCACGCCCTCCGCCGGGGAGACGGCGTGCGTGCCCGCCACGGCCACCAGCCGCCCGCCCACGACCACGCCGCGGTAGACGCCGCCGTCGATGTGGGCGGGCTCGTAGGAGGCGGGCGGGCCCTCGGCCCCGTAGAGCGCGTTCACGCGGCGGATGTCGACGCCGAGCAGGCGCGTGGTGGGCACGGATTCGCGCGGGCGGAAGTCGTCCGCGTGCACGCTCATGCGCAGCATCGGCTGCGTGTTGGCCAGGCGGTAGACGGCGCGCATGGCGTCGAGGTGCGCCGCGGCGCAGGTGAGGAAGCCGTGCGCGGGCCCGGGCGCGATGGAGAGGATGGCGGCCACCGCGCGCGCGTCGCCGCTGGCGTAGGTGGCGTCGCCCAGCCCGCCGTGGCTGTGCGTCACCAGCGCCTCGCCGTCCGGCCCCCCGGCGGCGTACCAGCGCGAGCGCTCGAAGAGGCCGGGCTCCAGCTGGGCCAGCGCGTAGGCGGCGAGCTCGCCGTCGCGGCGCAGGCGGGCGCGGATCTCGTCGCGCTCGCGCAGGGGCCGCACGAGGTACTCGCGCCGTTCCCGCGCCGCCGCCCAGGGCAGCGCGCGCCCGGCCATCAGGCGTCCTCCGGGATGCGCGCGAGGTCGCGGAAGCGGCGGCAGCGCTCCTCGATCTCGTCGCGTTCCAGCGTGAGCAGGCGGGAGGGGCCGAAGCCCTCGACGGCGAAGGAGGCCGTCACCGCGCCGTGCACGACGGCGCGGCGCACGGCGGCGGGGGAGAGGTCGGGGGCGCAATCGAGGGAGCCGAGGAAGCCGCCCGCGAAGGCATCGCCCGCGCCCGTGGGGTCCACCACCTCGGCCACGGGCCAGGCGGGCACGGCGAAGTAGTCCCCGCCGGAGAGGCAGATCGCCCCGTACTCGCCGAGCTTGACGATGGCCGCGCGCGCCCCTTTCGCCAGCAGGGCGCGGCCCGCGCGTGCGACGCCGTACTCGCCCGTCAGCTGGCGCGCCTCGGCGTCGTTCACGGAGACGAAGGACGCTTCCGCCATCGTTTCCAGCACGGCTGCGCGCGCCCTCCGCACGTAGCCCTCGATGGTGTCGATCATGGTCGCGCGCGGGGCCGTGAGGGCGCGCAGCAGGTCGCGTTGCGCCGCCGGGTCGGCGGCGGCGGCGAAGACCGTCTCCGAGGCTTCCCAGCCCGCGGGCAGGGGCGGGCGCGGCCCGGCGTTCACGCCCGGCTCGGTGTAAAGCGTGTCGCGCGCGTTCATACCCTCGCGGTAGCGCGCCCCCCAACGGCTCGTCTTGCCCCCCGGCACGGTGGCGAGGCCGACCAGGTCGATGCGCTGCTGGGCCTCCAGCTTGGCGCGCTCGGCGCGGGGGAAATCGTCGCCCACGACGGCGAAGAGGCGCACGTCGGTGAAGCGCGCGGCGGCGAGCGCGGCGCAGGTGGCGGAGCCGCCCAGCGATTCGGCCACGCGCGCGGCGGGCGTCTCGATCTCGTCGAGCGCCACCCAGCCCGCCACCAGCAGCGTCACGTCCCCACCCCCAGCCGCCGCAGCAGCAGCGGGGCGAGGCGTTCGCGGGCCGCGGCGGGAATGGCCGCGGGCGGCGTCACGAGGGCGGCGTCGAGCGCGCGTTCGCAGGCGCAGGGCGGCTCGTCGCGGTCGAGCGCGACGGCCAGCAGGCGCACGGCTTGGCGGCAGCGCTCGACGTTTTCGCGCAGCGTTTCGAAGACGGCGGCGGCGTCCACGGCCGCCTCGCCGGGGCGCCAGGCGTCGTAGTCGGTGACGGCGGCGAGCATGGCGTAGCAGAGCTCGGCCTCGCGCGCCAGCTTGGCCTCGGGCAGGGCGGTCATGCCCACGAGGCTGGCGCCCCAGGAGCGGTACAGCTCGCTTTCGGCGCGCGTGCCGAAGGCGGGGCCCTCGATCACCACGTAGGCGCCACCGTCGTGGGCGGTGGCGCCCGCCGCGCGCGCCGCCGCCAGCGCGCCCCTTCGCAGCGGCTCGCAGAAGGGCTCGGCGAAGGCCACGTGCGCCACCACGCCGTCCCCGAAGAAGGTGGCCGGGCGGTCCCCGCGCGTGCGGTCGATGAGCTGGTCGGGCGCGGCCAGGTGGCGCGGGCGGTAGTCCTCGCGCAGGGAGCCGACGGCGGAGACGGCGAGCACGCGGCGCGCGCCCAGCGCCTTCAGCGCCCAGAGGTTGGCGCGCTGGGGCAGCTCCGCGGGCAGCAGGCGGTGGCCGGGGCCGTGGCGCGCGAGGAAGGCCACGCGGCGGCCCTCCAGCTCGCCCGCGCGGATCACGTCGCTGGGCGCGCCCCAGGGCGTGTCCACGGTCAGCTCCTCGACGCCGCGCAGGCCGGGCATCTCGTAGAAGCCGCTGCCGCCGAGGACGGCCAGCTCGATCGGTTCCGTCACGGCACGCTCCCCCGCTGCGGCGCAGTCTACCGCGCCGTCTCCGTGAGGGCCGCGATGGCGGGGCCGTAGGGGGGCCGCAGCGCGCCCCGCTCGGTGACGATGGCGGCGATGAGGTCGGCGGGCGTGACGTCGAAGGCGGGGTTCCAGACGTCGCCGCCCTCGGGGCTCCAGCGCCGGTCGCCGAAGCCGCCCACCTCGGCGGCGTCGCGGAACTCGATGGGGATGTCCGCGCCCGTGGCCGCCGCCGCGTCGAAGGTGCTGCGCGGCGCGGCCACGTAGAAGGGCACGCCGTGGCGGGAGGCGGCCAGCGCCAGCCCGCGGGTGCCGACCTTGTTGGCGGCGTCGCCGTTGGCCGCGATGCGGTCCGCGCCGGTGATGACGGCGTTCACGCGCCCGGAGGCGATGAGAGACGCCGCCGCCGCGTCGGGCAGCAGCGTGGCGGGCGCGCCGAGCGCGGCCAGCTCCCACATGGTGAGGCGCGCGCCCTGCAGCAGGGGGCGCGTCTCCGTGGCGTAGCAGCGTGCGACGCGGCCCGCGCGCCAGGCGGCGACGACCACGGCCAGCGCCGTGCCCTCGCCGCCCGTGGCCAGCGCGCCCGTGTTGCAATGCGTGAGCACGCCGCCCTCCATGCCGGGCAGGTCGCGCCCGTGGCGGGCGAGGGCGGCGTCGCGCTCGCGCTGGCGGGCGAGCGCCTGCGCGGCGAAGCGCCAGAGGGCCGCGCGGCGCGCCTCTTCGTCGTCGCCCGCCGCCTCCGCTGCGGCCAGCGCCTCGTCGATCATCGCGCCGAGGTCGGCGGCGGTGGGGCGCGTGGCCTTCAGCTCGGCGGCGGCGCGGGCGAGCGCCTCCCGTCCGGCCCCGCGCTCCTCGCCCGCGATGGCCATGCCGCAGGCGCCGGTCACGCCCAGCAGGGGCGCGCCGCGCACGCGCAGGGCGCGGATGGCCTCGGCCACTTCCGCCACGGTGCGCAGGCGCAGGCGGCGCTCCTCGTGCGGCAGCAGCGTCTGGTCAAGCGCCTCCACGCCCTCGCCCGGCAGGATGCGCAGCGGCTCGATGGCGCTCACGGCCCGGACTCCACGGCCACCACTCTATAGACCGCGTTGCCGTAGACCTCCAGCGTGACGACGGGCGGGGGATACCCGCCGCGCCCGCGTTCGTCGAGCAGGTCCGCCCGCAGCGGCCCCACGAGGTGGAAGCGCAGCGCCTCGCCGCCCTCTTGCGCCAGGGCTTCCCCGTAGTCCCAAGCGCTCGTGGCGACGCGCGCGCGCTGCTCCTCGGGAAGGATGAGGACGTTCACCGGCAGCTCGTTGAACTGCCTGGAAATCAGCAGCCGCGAATCGGGATAGCGGTCGAGCAGGTCCTCCAGCACCTGGCGGATGGACTGGCCGTAGTAGTCCATCTCGTACGTGGCGATGAGCGCGTCCGGCGTCGTGCGGTCCACCAGCGCGTTGAAGTACGCGTTCTGGTGGGGATGGATGCGCGCCGCCGACACGACCGCCACGCCAATCCCCGCCACGACCAGCACGGCGACGCCCGCCTTCAGGATCATCGCCCGGCCCGAGAACAGCCACTGGATTCCAAACGCGGCCAGCAGCAGGAAGGGGGCGTAGAGGAAGTACATGTGCCGCCAGCCGTCGTAGAGCAGCGACCCGATCAGCCAGACCCCGAGCACGGGGGCGACGACCAGCAGCACGATCAGGAGCGCGAAACGACGGGGCGTATTGGCGAGCGCCTCCCGCCAGCCCGCTGCCGAGCGCGCGAGCACGCCGAGCGCCCCGATGACGCCGAGCGCGAGCACGACCGGCGGCGTCGTGATCGCGAACCACCTGGGGATGTACCGCAGCGGCACCTCGCTCGCGCGGACGAACTCGCCCTCGAAGATGTTCTGGGATTCGTCGTGCCGCGCGAAGCGCTCCCACGATTCGACGAAGCGGTCGATGGGGTCGGGCCAGAGGTACGGCCAGGTCGCGTACACCGTGCCCATGGCAAAGAGCGCGAACAAGCCCAGCGTCGCCAGCACGCGCCGCCGCGCCGCCCCATCGGGCGCCCGGATGAGGTCGAGCAGGCGCAGCCCCGCCACCACCGCGAAGAGCAACACGCCCACGATGCGGACGTTGACCAGCAGCCCGACGGCTACCCCGCAGAGGATGAAGGCGAGGGCCGCGTCCTTGCGGAAGGCGCGGTGCAGGAAGAACAGCGCGATCATGAACATGCCGAGGAAGGGCACGTCGAGGGTGTTGAAAAACGATGCCGCGTACAGGCGGGGGTGGATGATGAAGAGGATCATCGCGAGCAGCGCGACGATCCTGCCGTTGCACAGCCGGTAGACGAGGAAGTAGCAGAACACCCCCGCCATCAGGAAGAACAGGTGCTGGAAGCCGTGGCGGAACAGGTAGACGTCACGGCTGTCCTCCAGGCCGATCAGGCGCTCCACGAACAGGAGCGGCGCTCCGAACGCCACCCCGTAGATGCGGTCGCCATCCCGCAGGAGGTTGTCGTTCCTCCCCAAGGCGTAGTCGACGGCCATGCTGGCGATGTTGCGGTGGACCGGTTCGTCCACGCCCACGCCGTAGTCGTCGAACGCGAGCGCCCCGGCCAGCAGGAAGAGGGCGCTGACGGCGAGCAGCCCGCCGTGCGCCCTGGCGCTTCGGACGACGGAGCCGCCGGGGGAGATGCGCCGGACGGCGGGAGCGATGGGCGCGTTCGCCTCCATGCGCCGTCGCCGGCCTAGTAGCGCACGAGGCTATGGGCGTCGTAGCCGCCGAGGCGGGCGCGCCCGTCCAGCGCCTCCAGCTCGACCACGAAGCCGAGGCCCACCACCTCGCCGCGCGCCAGCTCGACCAGCTTGGCGGCGGCCGCCGCCGTGCCCCCCGTGGCCAGCAGGTCGTCCACGATGTAGGCGCGTTTGCCCGCGTCGAGCGCGTCCTCGTGGATGTCGAGCTGGCTCTCCCCGTATTCGAGGGAGTATTCGATGGACATGCGCGCGGCGGGCAGCTTGCCGGGCTTGCGCACGGGCACCAGCGGCAGCCGCATGCGGTCGGCCATGGCCGCGCCGAAGACGAAGCCGCGCGATTCGATGGCGACGATGGCGGAGGCGTCGCGGCGGGCGGCGTGCACGCACAGCTCGTCCACGGCGTAGCGGAAGGCGAGCGGGTCGGCCAGCAGCGGCGTGATGTCGCGGAAGAGCACGCCCTCCGCGGGGAAATCGGGAACGTCGCGAATGCGCCGGCGCAGGTCCACGGTCGGGCGATTCTAGCGCAGCGGCGGCAAAGGGGCGGCGGCGGGCGGGCTTCCCACGCGGCGCGCGGCCCTGTAGGCTGTCCGCAGCGGCGCACGCGCGCGCGAATCTCCCACCCGGAGCCGTTGCCATGACCACCACCATCCGCCAGGGCACCCCCACGGAGAAGGCCCACGAACCCGTCCTCGGCACCGCCCTCATCCCCAAGGAGCGCTACACCTCCGAGGCCTACATGCGCCTCGAGTGGGAGCACATGTGGACGAAGGTCTGGAACATGGCCGGGCGCGAGTCCGACATCCCCAACGTGGGCGACTACTTCACCACCGAGCTCGGCTCCGAGTCCTTCCTCATCGTGCGCGAGACGCCGGACAAGGTGCGCGCCTTCTACAACGTCTGCCCCCATCGCGGGAACCAGATCCGCAACCCCGGCATGGGGCACGCGGAGTCGTTCCAGTGCGCCTACCACTTCTTCGAGTTCAACCTCGACGGCTCCAAGAAGTTCGTGCCCGACGAGGACACCTTCACGCAGGGGGTGCCCCAGGAGACGGCGCTGGTGGAGGTGCCGTGCGACACGTGGGGCGGGTTCGTGTGGTTCAACATGAACCCCGACGCCGAGCCGCTGCCGGAGTTCCTCGACCCGATCGCGCAGCACCTCGGTCCGTACCACTTCGAGGACTACGCCATCGTGCAGGACATGACGCTGGAGTGGGACTGCAACTGGAAGACGTCGGTGGACGCCTTCAACGAGGTCTACCACGTGCAGGGCATCCATCCGCAGCTGCTGGAGTCGCTGGACGACATCCACGTGCAGATCGACCTGTACGAGCGGCACAACCGCTACCTCGTGCCCTTCGGGCTGGTGAGCCCGCGCTACCAGAATCAGGACGAGGTGACGGAGCCGCTGCGCGAGTTCATGACCGCCTCGGGCATCGACCCGGAGGCGTTCGCGGGCGGCATGGCGGACGTGCGCCCGGCCATGCAGGCGGCCACGCGCGCCTCGGCGGAGGCGCAGGGGATCGACGTGTCCGAGCTGAACGACGACCAGCTGTCGGACGACTACCACTACTACATCTTCCCCAGCCTGACCTTCAACACGACGGCCATGAGCTTCCTGTTCTTCCGGCAGCGCCCGCATGCGACGGACCCGAACAAGATGCTGTTCGACCTGCAGACGTACGTGCGCATGCCGCCCGGGGCGGAGGCGCCGCCGCGTCCGCCGCACACGCAGCACAAGCACGGCGAGGTGTCGCTGGGGCTGGTGCTGGACCAGGACTCCTACAACCTGCCGCGCGTGCAGAAGGGGATGAACTCGCGGGCCTACCCGGGCCTGCTCATCAACTACCGCGAGCGGCGCATCCGCCACATGCACAAGGTGCTGGACGGCTACCTGGAGGCCGAGCGCTAGCGCCCCCGCACGCCGCCGCTCCGCGCCCGCCGGAACCCGCGTCGGTTCCGGCGGGCGCGGTCGTTTCCGGCACCGCTTGCGGACGCTCCCGCGCGCGCGGGAGTATGCTGGGGGCGCGGAGGCGGCGCGTCCCGTCCGCCCCGCCCCGCCGAGGAGGAGCGCCGTGCCCGACACCGATACCGAAACCGCCGCCATGCCCGCCTCCGCCTGCCCCGTGGCCGCCGACATCGGCGCGGAGCTGTTCGAGCCCGGCTCGCAGGAGCGCTGGTTCGAGTCCTACCGGGTGCTCCACGAACGGGCCCCCATCGCCCGCATCCCGGGCAAGGGCTGGCTGCCCGGCACGGACGCCTTCATCGTCTCCCGCTTCGAGGACATCGCCGCCATCACGCGCGATCCCCGCTTCTTCGACCTCATGCCCCCCGAGGCCTCCCCCACGGCGGGCGGCTCCAGCGCCGTGGAGGCCGAGATCTTCCGCGAGGAGGGCTTCGGCGAAACCGTGGACGCCGCCAGCACCCTGCGCCCCACCGTCGAGCAGCACAAGCGCTACCGCATGCAGCTGTGGGATCCCTGGGTGGGGCCGGAGGGGGCCGAACGCCACCGCGACATGGTGACGGCGGCGGTCAACGGCCTCATCGACCGCTGGATCGCGGACGGGCGCGTGGAGTTCGTGACGCAGTTCGCCGCGCCCCTGCCGCAGACCGTCATCACCACCATCCTCGGCTTCCCCCTCGATGACATGCCCATGCTGAAGAAGATGGAGGAGGCGCAGGTGCGCCGCTTCGTCTACGGCTCCGGGCCCAAAAACGAGCTGCCGGAGGAGGTGGACCGCGAGAACGCGGCGGTGCTCGTCGACTTCCACCGCTACATCCAGGACCAGATCAACGAGAAGCGGAAGCGCCCCAGGGAGGACATGATCTCCTTCCTCGCGCAAACCGAGTACGAGGGGCGCAAGCTGAGCGACGGCGAGATCATCAGCATCGCCGTGCTCATGCACATCGGCGGCAACGAGACCACGCAGTACGCCCTCACCTCCGAGGCCCTGCTGCTGGCCGAACGCCCCGACGTGGTGGCCGAGCTGCGCGCCGACCCCGGCAAGATTCGCTTCTTCGTGGAGGAGGCGCTGCGCCTCTACGCCCCCACGCAGGGCGGCGCGGGCGGGCGCTTCGTGCCCGAGGACATGGAGATTCACGGCGTCCGCGTCCCGCGCGGCTCGCTCCTGCACCTGCGCTTCGGCGCGGGCAACCGCGACGCCGAGCTCTGCCCCGAACCGTCCGAGCTGCGGCTCGACCGCAAGAATCCGGGCCGCCACCTCACCTTCTCCATGGGGCCGCGCAACTGCCCCGGACAGGGCATCTCGCGGCTGGAGCAGAACATCGCCGTGGAGGCGCTGGTGGAGCGGCTCGACAACCTGCGCATCGCGCCCGGCCGCAACGACTTCCGCCACCAGCCCGGCATCATGCTCGGCCTCTACGAGCTGCACCTCGCCTTCGAGCAGCGTGTCTGAGGCGGAGACGGCCTGGACCGAGGTCGCGCCCTTCGGCGACCTGCCCGTGCGCGCGGCGGCGCGCTTCGGCGACCGCGACGCCGTCGTCTTCCCCGACCGCCGCCACGGCTTCGCCGGCCTGAGCGCGGCGGCGGTGCGGGCGGCGCGCTCGCTGGCGGGCCTCGGCGTGCGCGCGGGCGACCGCGCCGGCATCCTCATGCCCAACTGCATGGAGTTCGTGGAAGTCCTCTTCGGGGCGGCCATGCTGGGCGCCTGGGCCGTGCCCATCAACGCCCGCTACAAGGAGCGCGAACTCGCCCACGTGGTCCGCGACGCCGACCTCACGGTGCTGCTCACGAGCGACGTCATCGACGAGCACGTCGACTTCGCCGCGCTGCTCCACCGCGCCCTGCCCGGGCTGGCCGGGGCCCCCGACCCCGCCAACCTCGCGCTGGAGGCCGCGCCCCTGCTGCGCACGGTGGCGCTGCTGGGCGACTCCATCCCCGCGGGCATGATCGGACGGGACGCCTTCGGGGCCGCGGGCGAGGCCGTGGGCGAGGCGGAGGTGCACCGCGCCCGCTCGCGCGTCCGCCTGCGCGACGTGGCCGTCATGATGTACACCTCGGGCACGACGGCGGACCCGAAGGGCTGCCCCCTCAGCCACGAGGCGCTGGTGCGGACCTCCGTGGCGGCCTGCCGCGACCGCCTCGAATTGACGGAGGCGGACCGCTTCTGGGATCCGCTGCCGCTCTTCCACATGAGCGCCATCCTGCCCCTCATCGGCTGCCTGGACGCGGGCGCGGCCTACCTCACGCTCACGCACTTCGAGCCCGGCCCCGCCCTCGCCCAGCTGCACGACGAGCGCGCCACCGTCTGCTTCTCCACCTTCCCGCCCATCACCACGGCACTCCTGAACCACCCGGAGCGCGACGCGGACGCCTTCGCGCGCATCCGCCTGATGAACAACGTGGCCCCGCCCGACGCCCTGCGACGCATCCACGCGGCCCTGCCCGCCGTGAAGCACACGAACGCCTACGGGCTGACGGAGTGCGGGGGCGTGGCCGCCTTCAGCCATCCCGACGACCCGCCGGAGAAGCGCCCCGTCACCTCCGGACGCCCTCTGCCCGGCATCGAGGTGCAAATCCGCGAGGCGGAGACGGGCGCGCCCATCGACGAGCCGAACCGTCGCGGCCAGATCTGGATGCGCGGCTACTGCCTCTTCGAGGGCTACCACAAGTCCCCGGACAAGAACGCCGAGTGCTTCGACGCCGGGGGCTGGTTCAACACGGGCGACCTGGGCGCGCTGGACGAGGACGGGCGCGTCAGCTTCCTCGGGCGCGAGAAGGACATGCTGAAGGTGGGCGGCGAGAACGTGGCCGCCCTCGAAATCGAATCCTGGCTGCAGACCCATCCGGCGGTGGCCATCGCGCAGGTGGTGGGCATCCCCGACGAGCGCTACGACGAGGTGCCCGCGGCCTTCGTGGAGCTGGCCCCCGGCGCGGAGGTCGCCCCCGACGAGCTGATCGGCTGGTGCCGCGGGCGCATCGCCAGCTTCAAGGTTCCGCGGCACGTGCGCTTCGTGGCCCCCGGCGAATGGCCCATGTCGGCCACGAAGGTGCGCAAGTTCGAGCTGCGCGAGCGGCTGCTGGCGGAACTGGAGGCGCTCGCCCCCGCCCCGCGATGAGGGCCGCGCGCGGGATTCGCGCATGAACGGGGGCGCGGCGGGCTGGAGGCGCGTCCCCGCATGGGGCCCGCCCGCGCTGGTCTGCGCCGTCTTCCTGCTGGCCGGCGTCGCCACGCTCGACGACTACGGCGTCATGGCGAACCGGGCGGTGGAATACGAGCACGTCAGGGACAACGCGAATTACATTCTGGGAAGGGACCATGAATTGTACGACTACATCGACAAGCTCTACGGCCCCATCTTCGAATTCCCCATTCTCATCGGAGAAACGCTGATCCATCTGGATGATGCACATGACCGAAAACTCATCGGAAACTTCCTGGTTCATCTTTTCTTCACGGTATCCGGATTATTCTGCTACCTGCTGGTCTATCGCTTGTTCAACAGCAGGATCATCGCCATCCTCGTGATGATCCTGTTCCTGCTCCATCCACGCATATACGCACACTCCTTCTTCAATACCAGAGACCTGCCATTCCTCAGCATGTTCATGATATCCCTGTACCTCGTGCACCGTTCGTTCCGAAACGATACGGTATTCTCATTCCTGCTTCTGGGGATTTCCGTCGGAATTCTGATCAACCTTCGCCCCATGGGTATCGCAATGTTCGCCGCCATTCTCTCCTTTCGCGCTCTTGATGCAACACGCACGAAAGAGAAGCGATCCATCTTGTCCACCAGTACGGTGTTCATTCTGGCCAGTGCCCTTACCCTGTACGCGACCATGCCGTACTTGTGGATCGATACCGTGAACCGAACGATAGAAGTGTTCACGACGCTCTCCCGTTTCCCGATAGGCTCACGGCAACTGTTCAATGGAGAAATTGTTTTCGCCCAGGAGCTTCCACGGGACTACCTTCCGGTATGGTTCATGGTTACGACGCCTCCGGTCCTGCTCGCGCTTGGCCTGCTCGGCGCCGGACTGCTTTTCTGGAGAAGCGCTCGTCGCCCGCGCGTGGTCTTGCACGATACCGTGCTGCGTTTCGGCCTCCTGGTCGTCGCCTGCTTCGCGGTGCCGATCATCGCCGTCATCGTCCTGCGCCCCACGATGTACGACGGATGGAGGCACATGTACTTTCTGCATGCCCCCTTCACGATACTGGCTGCATTTGCCTTGTACGGACTGACATCGCTGGTCCCGCCGAATCGCGCGAGAATCGGAATCCATGTCCTGGCGGGATTCGGGATTCTGGTCATGATCCTCTCGATAGTCCGCATTCACCCCTATCAGGGGAGCTATTTCAATCTCCTGACAGACAGGACTACTCCCGACTCCCTCTCCTCTCGGTTTGTCGTCGACTATTTCTACTACATTCCGTCCGACATCGTGGCAAGGATCGCCCGTGATCATCCCGTTGGAGAACTCTATTTCGGCAACGGCAACGATATCCCCTCGTCCATCTGGGCCGCCGCCATCCCCGCACATGATCGGCGAAATGTGGTTCGAAGGGGCAACGATATCTCCGGCGATACGGCCGTCCACTTCGCGATCCTCACCGGCGAGGAAGCATCGCGGGCGCATAGCGGGCGTTTCGCCGGCGAGGGCGTCTGGACCCACCAGCTATACAACAACCAGGTCGTCGCCATTGTGCCCAACTGGTTCGCCAACGCCCGACGGGAAGCGCTGGCGGACGAGCCGCTGGCGCGCTCGGGTTTCGATGTCTACCGCGACGGTCGCGTGCTGACTTACGTTCGGGACGAGTGCTCCCCCGATGACGCCTCGGCGCGCTTCTTCCTCCATGTCTTCCCCGTTGTGAACGCGGACCTGCCCGGCTATCGCCAGCGCCACGGCTTCGACAACCTCGATTTCCCCCTCGGGGCGCGTATCGACGGGAACTGCGTGGGTGTCGCGCTCCTGCCCGACTACCCCGTCGCCCGCATTCGCACGGGCCAGTTCAGCGACGACGGCACGCGCTGGGAGGTGGCGATCGCCTTCGACGACGACGGCGCCGCCATCGCGCCTCCCGATTACGCCAGCGCCCGGATGAAGGCGCTGGCGGGCGAGCCGCCGCTGGCCCGCTCCGGCTTCGACGTCTACGTCGACGGGCGCACGCTGACGTACGTGCGCGACGGTTGCACGGAAGCCGAGGCGGCGGCGCTTTTCTTCCTGCATGTCAGGCCCAGCATCCCCGACGACTTGCCCGAGCACCGTCGCGAGCACGGCTTCGACAACCTCGATTTCACCCTTGCTGCGCAGGGTGCTCGCATCGATGGCGACTGCGTGGCCGTGGCGCTCCTGCCCGCGTACGCCATCGCCCGCGTCGAGACCGGCCAGTACGACGCGACGGGACGGCTGTGGACGGCGGAGTTCGGGCCGCTGCGGTAGTGCGGCTGCTACACTCACCCGCACCCTGATGACTCCGTCCGGTATGAGCGTCGCCCGCCGTCTGCGCCGCCACTGGGCGCTGGCGGTCATGCTCGCGCTCTTCCTGTTCGCAGGCGCGCAAGCCCTCGACGGCTCCATGGTTTCGATAGACGTGGGGCACCAGCGCGCGATCGGGAGGGCGGCGCTCGATTACCTGGCGGGGGATGGCGAGCGCGCCCTGGACCGGGTGCACTTCGCGCATGATCGGTACTACGGCGCGGTGCTGGAGGCGCCGCTGGTCCTCGTCGAGCGCATCCTCGGCCTGGACGGTCGGGACATCCACCTTGTCCGGCACTTGCTCATGCACCTGCTCTTCCTGGGCGGCGGGGCGATCTGCTACCTGCTCGTCCTGCGGTTGTTCGGCAGCAGGGCGCTGGCGCTCGCGGCCATGGTCCTGTTCCTGCTGCATCCGCGGCTCTATGCGAGTTCGTTCCCCGACTCGAAGGACGCGCCCTTCCTCGCCATGTTCATGGTCGCGCTGTATCTCATCCATCGCGCCTTCCGCCGCGACACGCTGGGGGCCTTCCTGCTCTGCGGCGCGGGCGTTGCCCTGGTCGCCAACCTGCGCGTCATGGGGCTGCTGCTCTTCGCCGCCGTGCTCGTCCCGCGCGCGCTCGACCTGGCGAGGGCGGGCGGCGCGAAGGAGCGCTGGCGCGTCCTGCTGACGGGGGCGGGCTTCGCGCTGGCCGCCCTCCTCGCGTACTACGCATCCCTGCCCGCGCTCTGGACCGATCCGGCGGGACGGTTCGCGGATTTGATCGAGACCCTGAGTTCCCACCCGTACACGCCATTCGAGCTCTTTCAGGGTGAATGGCTCTGGTCCGGGAACGGGCCGCCGTTGGCCTACGTGCCCGTGTGGGTGGGCATCACGACGCCGCCCGCCACGCTGGCGCTGGCCGCCACGGGCGTCGCGGCGCTGGCATGGGGCGTCCTGCGCCATCCCCGCGCCATCCCGCGCGACGGCTCGCCGCGCTTCGGCATCCTGCTGGCGGCGCTGCCCGTGATCACGGTGGCCGCGGTCGTGCTGCTCGACGCCAACGTCTACAGCAGCTGGCGACAGTTGTACTTCCTGTACGCGCCGGTGCTGCTGCTGGCCGCCTTCGGGCTGCGGTGGCTCACTTCGCCCCTTCGCGGACGATGGCCGCGGGCGGGGGGGTACGCGCTGGCGGGAGCGGTCGTGGTCGTCACGCTCGTCTCCCTGGCCCGCATCCACCCGAACCGGGACGTCTACTTCACCTTCCTGACGGACCGGACCACCCCCGAACGGCTGGCGTCCCGCTACGGGCCGGTCGGACAGTCCCAAATCTACGCCGCCGACATCCTGGCGGCCCATCCGTCCGAACGCCTCTTCACGACGATTCGGGAGTACCTTCGCATCCGGGAGCTGCTCCCGCCGGACGAGCTGGAGCGATTCGTGGACACGCGAGACTTCCGTTCCGGCGAGCGCAACTTCTACGAGCTGCGCGAACCCCGGGGCTGTCCCGCATCCGCCCCGTACGCGACCCGCGTCTACGCCGTCACGCTCCACTGCATCGTCGACCCGGTGGAGTACTTCGGGGAGCTGCGGCGGCGGGCGCTGGCCATGGAACCGCTGGACCGCTCCCGCTTCGACGCCTGGCGCGTCGGGAACATCCTCGTCTACGTGCGGGACGGCTGCTCGCCGGACGACCTCGCCACGCGCTTCTTCCTGTACGTGCATCCCGTCGATGCCACCGACGTTCCCATCCGCCGTCCGGCGTTTCCCGCCCACCGCGGGGAGCACGGGTTCGAGACGCTTGACTTCGACTTCGGGCGCTTCGGCGCGCGCATCGACGGGGACTGCGTGGCCGCCGCGCCCCTGCCCGCCTACCCCATCGCCCGCATCGAGACGGGCCAGTACACGCCAGCCTGGGCCGTGGCCGCCCGCCGCGCCGTGGCCGATGCCGAGCCGGCGGCGAGTTCCGCCTTCGACGTCTGGCTCGACGGGCGCGCCCTCACCTACGTGCGGGAGGAGTGTTCGGCGGAAGATGCCGACGTGCGCTTCTTCCTCCACGTCCACCCCGCCGACGGGGGTGCCCTCCCCCCCTGGCGCGCGGAGCACGGCTTCGAGAACCTCGACTTCGCATTCCACCATCGGGGCGCCTTCACCGAGGACGGCGCCTGCGTGGCCGTGGCGCGCCTGCCCGCCTGGCCCATCGCCAGCATCCACACCGGCCAGTTCGGCGGGGCGGGGCGGCTGTGGACGGTGGAGTTCGCGCTGCCGGACTAGGGCGGCTGCTACACTGCGCCCGTGCCGATGATTTCAACCGCGAGCGTCGCCCGCCGCCTGCGCCGCCACTGGGCGCTCGTGGCCGCCTGCGCGCTCTTCCTGCTTGTGGGCGTGCAAGCCCTCGACGACTACCTGGTGGCGGTGGATGCGGTGAACCAGCGCGCGATTGGGATGGCAGCGCTCGATTACCTCGCGGGGGAGGGCGAGCGCGCCTTCAATCGACTGCATTACGCCCCGGACCGTTACTACGGCGCGTCCTTCGAGGCGTCGCTGATTCTCGTCGAACGCATCCTCGGGCTGGACGACGGCCGGGACGTCTTTCTCAGCAGGCATCTGCTCTCACATCTGGCGTTCCTGACGGGCGGCGTGTTCTGCTACCTGCTCGTGCTGCGGCTGTTCGGCAGCAGGGCGCTGGCGCTGACGGCCATGGCCCTGTTCCTGCTGCATCCCCGCATCTACGCGCATTCCTTCTACGATTCGAAGGACGTCCCCTTCCTCGCGGCGTTCATGATCGCGCTGTATCTCGCGCATCGCGCCTTCCGCCGCGACACGCTGGGGGCCTTTCTGCTCTGCGGCGCGGGCGTGGGCCTGCTCATCAACCTGCGCGTCATGGGCGTCATCCTCTTCGCCGCCGTGCTGGCCATGCGCGCCTTGGACCTGTTGACGGCGGAAGGCGCGGAGGAGCGCAGGCGCGCGCTGCTCACGGGAGCGGCCTTCGCGCTGGCCGCCATCCTTGTCCATCATGCCCTCTCGCCCATCCTCTGGACCGACCCCGCGGGGCGGTTCGCGGAGTTGATCCAGTTCTCCAGTAACCACCCGCAGCCGGGCGCCGAACTCTTTCGGGGGGAATGGCGCTACACCCCGGACGGCCCCCCCTTCGACTACGTACCCGTGTGGATCGCCATCACGACGCCGCCGGCCGTGCTGGCACTGGCCGCCGCGGGGGCGATCGCGCTGGCCTGGCGCGGCGCCCGCCGCCCGCGCGACCTCCCGCGCGTCGGCCCGCTGCGTTTCGGCCTGCTGCTGGTCGCCATCCCCACCGTCACGGCGGTCACCGTGGCGGCGCTGGAGAACAACGTCTACGACGGCTGGCGGCAGCTGTATTTCCTGTACGCGCCGCTGCTGCTGCTGGCCGTGTTCGGGCTATATGGGATGACGCGCGCGCGCCACGGGCGGTGGCCGCGCGTGGCGGCGTACGCGCTGGCTGGGGGGGCCATCACCGTGACGGTCGTCTCCCTGGCCCGCACCCACCCGAACGGAGACGCCTCCTTCACCTTCCTCACCGACCGCGCCACGCCCGAGCGGCTGGCGTCCCGCTACTGGCTGAGCGGGCAGTCCATGGTCTACGTCGAGGGCATCATCCGGGACCATCCGTCCGGACGCCTCTTCATCGCGCTGCGGGATGGCCAGCGCGTCAGCGCCATCCTCCCGCCGGACGAAAGGGAGCGGTTCGTCTTCACGAACGACTTCCGTTCCGGCGAACGCAACTTCTACGAGATCCCCTTCGAGCTCGGCGAACCCGGTCCATGCCCCGCCTCCCCCTCCGCCCGCTACGTTAACCGCGCCCACGCGGTCACCCTCCGCTGCGTGGTCGAGCCGGTGGCGTACTTCGGGGAGTTGCGGCGGCGGGCGCTGGCCACGACCCCGCTGGACCGCTCCCGCTTCGACGCCTACCGCGTCGGGAACGCCTTGGTCTACGTGCGGGACGGCTGCTCGCCGCACGACCTCGCCACGCGCTTCTTCCTGTACGCGCATCCCGTCGATGCCGCCGAGCTGCGGGTCGACATCCCGCCCAACGCGCAATCGAAACGGGGAGCATGGGGCGTCCTCAATGGGTTTGCATTCGAGCGGCTTGATTTCGATTTCAATCTCCATGGCGTGCGCATCGACGGGGACTGCGTGGCCGCGGTGCCCCTGCCCGCCTGGCCCATCGCCCGCATCGAGACGGGGCAGTACACGCCGGACTGGGCCGTGGCCGCCCGCCGCGCGGTGGCCGATGCCGAACCGGCGGCGAGTTCCGCCTTCGACCTCTGGCTCGACGGGCGCGTCCTCACCTACGTGCGGGATGGGTGTTCGGCGGAAGATGCCGACCAGCGCTTCTTCCTCCACGCCCACCCCGTCGACGGAGGCGACCTTCCCCCCTGGCGCGCGGAACACGGCTTCGAGAACCTCGACTTCGACTTCCGCACGCGCGGCGCCTTCACGGAGGACGGCGCCTGCGTGGCCGTGGCGCGGCTGCCCGCCTGGCCCATCGCCAGCGTCCATACCGGCCAGTTCGCCACCGGAGGGGGCTGGGACTCCCGCTGGCGCACGGCCCGGTGGGCGGTGCGCTTCGCGGTGACGCCTCCGGCCATCGACGTGGCGGCGCTGAGGGGCGAGCCTCTCGCCCGGGGCGTCTTCGACGTCTGGCGGGACGGCGACGCGCTGGTCTACGTGAAGGAGGGGTGCACGGAGGAGGACGCGCGGACCGCGTTCTTCCTCCACGTGCATCCCGTCGATGCCGGCGATCTGCCGGGCGACCGCGGACGGCACGGCTTCGACAACCGCGATTTCGCCCTCTGGGATCGGGGAGCGCGCAGGGACGGGCGTTGCCTCGCCAGGGTCCCCCTGCCGGCGTACGCCATCGCCCGCGTCGAAACCGGCCAGTACGACGAGGCGGGGCGGCTGTGGACGGCGGAGTTCGCGTGGCCGGAATAGCGCCGCTGGTACACTGCGCCCGCGCCGATGATTCCAGCCGCGAGCATGGCCCGCCGCTTGCGCCGCCACCAGGCGCTCGCAGTCGTCTGCGCCGCCTTCCTGCTGGCGGGCGTGCAAGCCCTCGACGACTACGGCGTCGGGAACGACGAAGGGAACCAGCGTGCCATCGGCATGGCCGCGCTCGATTACCTCGCGGGGGAGGGCGAGCGCGCCTTCGAGCCGCTGGCCAGCCATTTCAACGCCACGGACCGCTTCTACGGCGCCGCCTTCGAGGCCCCGCTCGTGCTCGCCGAACGCATCCTCGGGCTGGAGGATCCGCGCTCCATCCACCTCGGCAGGCACTTCCTCACGCATCTGTTCTTCCTGCTTGGCGGGGCCTTCTGCTACCTGCTCGTCTACCGGCTGTTCGGGAACCGGGCGCTGGCGCTCATGGCGATGGCGCTGTTCCTGCTGCATCCCCGCATCTACGCGCACTCCTTCTTCAACTCGAAGGACGCACCCTTCCTCGCGGCGTTCATGATCGCGCTGTACCTCACGCATCGCGCCTTCCGGCGGGACACGCTGGGGGCATTCCTGCTCTGCGGCGTGGGCGTGGGCCTGCTCGTCAATCTGCGCATCATGGGGATCGTCCTCTTCGCCGCGGTGCTCGTCCTGCGCGCGCTGGACCTGCCGTTCGCATCCAGCCGCGGGGAACGAGGGCGCGTGCTGCTGACGGGGGGAACCTTCGCGCTGGCCGCCATCCTTGCGTTCCACGCCGCCTCGCCCATCCTCTGGACCGACCCGCCCGGGCGCTTCGCGGAGACGCTCAGGGTCTTTGGTTCCTTCCCCAATCCGACGTTCAACCTGTTCCGGGGCGAATGGCTGTACGCCCCGAATGGCCCCCCCTTCGCCTACGTGCCCGTGTGGGTCGGCATCACGACGCCGCCCGCCACGCTGGCGTTGGCCCTGCTCGGGGCCGTGGCGCTGGTCTGGCGCGGAATGCGCCGCCCGCGCGACATCCTCCGCGACGGCCCCGTGCGCTTCGGCCTGCTGCTGCTCGCCATCCCCATCGTCACGGCGGTCGCGGTCGTCGCGCTGGAGAGCAACCTGTACAGCGGCTGGAGGCAACTGTACTTCCTGTACGCGCCCCTGCTCCTGCTGGCGATCACGGGGCTGCACTGGCTGACGGCATCGTCGCACGGACGGTGGCCGCGGGCGGGGGCGTACGCGCTGGCGGGAGCGGCCCTGGCCGTCGCGGTCGTCTCCCTGGCCCGCATCCACCCGCACCAGGACAGCTCCTTCACCGCACTGACGGACCGCGCCGCGCCGCAACGTCTGGCCGCCCGCTACGACATGAACTACTGGAACCAGTCGGGCAGGGACGTGCTCGCCGACATCATCGCGGACTACCCTGCCGGGCCCCTTCAGCTTGCGAGCCCGCACGGGCTTCAGCGGCTGACGCTCCACCGGCATGATCGGGAACGAATCGCCGTCAGGCGCGATTTCCGCTCCGGCGAGCGCAACTTCCACGAACTGCGCGACGGCCAGCCGTGTCCCGACGGCGCCGCCTACGTCAGCCGCGTCTACTCCACGACGCTCTACTGCATCGTCGATCCGGTGTCGTACTTCGGGGAACTGCGACGGGAGGCGCTGGCGTCCGAACCGCTGGCCCGCTCCCGCTTCGGCGCCCACCGCACGGGCGAGATGATGGTGTACCTGCGGGACGGCTGCTCGCGGGAGGACATGGACGCGCGCCTCTTCCTGCGCGCGTACCCCGTCGATGCCGCCGACCTGCCCGACCGTCTCCGGGATTTCCCCGGCCACCGCGCGGCGTACGGCTTCGAGAAGCGCGACTTCGATTTCACGCGGTACGGCGCGCGCATCGACGGGGACTGCGTGGCCGTCGCGCCCCTGCCCGCCTGGCCCATCGCCCGCATCGAAACGGGGCGGTACACGCCCGCCTGGGCCGAAGCCGCCCGTCGCGTCGCGGCGCAGTCCGAGCCACTGGCGCGCGCGCGCTTCGACGTCTGGTTCGATCCCGGCGGGCATGTCCTGACTTACGTGCGCGACGGCTGCTCGGCGGAGGACGCGGACACGCGCTTCTTCCTCCACGTCTTCCCCGCCGACGCCGCCAGCCTCCCCGACCACCGTCGGGCGCACGGCTTCGACAACCCCGACTTCAGGCTGCGGGAGCAGGGCGCGCGCACGGACGATGGAAGTTGCGTGGCCGTGGCGCCCCTGCCCCGCTACCCCATCGCCGCCATCCACACGGGCCAGTTCGACGAGAACGGCCAGCTCTGGATGGTGGAGTTCACGCCGTCGGAGTAGCGCGGCTGCTACACTCCCCCCGTCGCCGATGACCCCAGCCATGAGCGTGGCCCGCCGCCTGCGCCGCCACTGGGCGCTGGCGGCCGTGTGCGCGGCTTTCCTGCTGGCGGGCGCGCTCACGCTCGACGACTACGGCGGCTCGCTGGACATGGGTCACCAGCGCGCGATTGGGATCGCCGCGCTGGACTACCTCGCAGGGGACGGTGAGCGCGCCTTCGAGCAGCTGGGCAATCGCTGGGACCGCTACTACGGCGCGATCTTCGAGGCGCCGCTGATCCTCGCTGAGCGCCTCTTCGCCCTGGAAGACCGCCGGGACGTCGCTGTCAGCAGGCATCTGCTCACGCACCTGCTCTTCCTGTTCGGCGGCGTGGCCTGCTACCTGCTGGTCCTGCGCCTGTTCGGCAGCAGGGCGCTGGCGTTCGCCGCCGCGGTGCTGTTCCTGCTGCATCCCCGCATCTACGCGCACTCCTTCTTCAACACGAAGGACGTTCCCTTCCTCGCCGTGTTCATGGTCTCCCTCTATCTCACGCACCGCGCCTTCCGGCGGGACACGCTGGGGGCCTTTCTGCTCTGCGGCGCGGGCGTGGGCCTGCTCGTCAATCTGCGCGTCATGGGGCTGGTGCTCTTCGCCGCCGTGCTGGCCCTGCGCGCGCTGGATCTGTCGTTCGCGTCCAGCCGCGGGGAACGGAAGCGCGTGCTGCTGGCGGGAGGGGGCTTCGCGCTGGCCGCCATGCTCGCGTACTACGCCTCGCTGCCCGCGCTCTGGACCGACCCCATCGGGCAGTTCGCGGAGGTGTTCGAGGTCTTCAGTTCCATCCCGTACCAGGGAGTCGAACTCTTCCGGGGGGAATGGCGCTACACCCCGGATGGCTCCCCTCTCGACTACACGCCCATGTGGGTCGCCATCACGACGCCCCCGGCCACGCTGGCGCTGGCCGCCCTAGGCGCCATCGCGCTGGTTTGGGGCGCCCTGCGCCGCCCGCTCGGCGCGCTTCGCAACGGCCCCACGCGCTTCGGCCTCCTGCTGGCGATCCTGCCCGTGGCCACGGTGGGCGTGGTCGTGATTCTGGAGAGCAACGTCTACGGCAGCTGGCGGCAGCTGTATTTCCTGTACGCGCCCCTGCTGCTGCTGGCCGCCTTCGGGCTGCGGTGGCTCGTATCGTTCCGCCATGGGCGATGGCCGCGCGTGGCGGCGTACGCGCTGGCTGGGGGGGCCATCACCGTGACGGTCGTCTCCCTGGCCCGCATCCATCCGAACGAGCAGCTTTACTTCACCCTTCTGACGGACAGAACCACCCCCGAACGGCTGAATTCCCGGTACGGGCCGTTCACGCAGGGCCATCTCTACGTCGCCCACATTCTCGGGGACTACCCATCCGGCGCGCTGCCTGCCAGGTTTCAGGCAGACTGGCGCCTGCGGGAACTCCCGTCGGATACCCGGGAGCGATTCATCGACACGCGGGACTTCCGTTCCGGCGTGCCCCAATTCTACGAGCTCCACGAGACCCAGGCCTGTCCCCCGTCCGCCCTTTACGTGAGCCGCATCTATGCCGTCACGCTCCAGTGCATCGTCGATCCGGTGGCTTGGTTCGGCGGCTTGCGGGAGGAGGCGCTGGCCACGGATCCGCTGGGCCGCTCCCGCTTCGACGCCTACCGTGTGGGGGACATGATGATCTACGTGCGCGATGGCTGCTCGCGGGAGGATCGCCACACCCGCTTCTTTCTGTACGTGCATCCCATCGACTACGCCGACCTCATGACCGACGTCCCCCCCGATGCGAAACTCACGGGATGGGGGCTGAGATTGGTGAACTGGAGGTTCCACGCGGGGTTTGCATTCGAGCGGCTTGATTTCGACTTCAATCTCCATGGCGTGCGCATCGACGGGGACTGCGTGGCCGCGGTGCCCCTGCCCGCCTGGCCCATCGCCCGCATCGAGACGGGGCAGTACACGCCGGACTGGGCCGTGGCCGCCCGCCGCGCCGTGGCCGATGCCGAACCGGCGGCGAGTTCCGCCTTCGACCTCTGGCTCGACGGGCGCGTCCTCACCTACGTGCGGGATGGGTGTTCGGCGGAAGATGCCGACCAGCGCTTCTTCCTCCACGTCCACCCCGCCGACGGAGGCGACCTTCCCCCCTGGCGCGCGGAACACGGCTTCGAGAACCTCGACTTCGACTTCCGCACGCGCGGCGCCTTCACGGAGGACGGCGCCTGCGTGGCCGTGGCGCGGCTGCCCGCCTGGCCCATCGCCAGCGTCCATACCGGCCAGTTCGTCACCGGAGGGGGCTGGGACTCCCGCTGGCGAACGGCCCGGTGGGCAGTGCGCTTCGCGGTGACGCCTCCGGCCATCGACGCGGCGGCGCTGAGGGGCGAGCCCCTTGCCCGGGGTGTCTTCGACGTCTGGCGGGACGGCGACGCGCTGGTCTACGTGAAGGAGGGGTGCACGGAGGAGGACGCGCGGACCGCGTTCTTCCTCCACGTGCATCCCGTCGATGCCGGCGATCTGCCGGGCGACCGCGGGCGTCACGGCTTCGACAACCGCGATTTCGCCCTCTGGGACCGGGGAGCGCGCACGGGCGGGCGTTGCCTCGCCAGGGTCCCCCTGCCGGCGTACGCCATCGCCCGCGTGGAGACGGGCCAGTACGACGAGGCGGGGCGGCTGTGGGAGACGGAGTTCGCGTGGCCCGGCGGGCCGTAGGCGCGGGGCTGCTACACTCGCGGGAACGCCGTACACGAGGGGTTCGCGCATGAGCGACGCGCCGGCAACCGCCCGGCTCGCATCCGCCTACGAGCCGGGCGAGGTCGAGGACCGCATCTACGCCTTCTGGGAACGGGGCGGCTGGTTCCGCGCCGAGCCCGGCCCGGGCCGCGAGCCCTACTGCATCATCATGCCCCCGCCCAACGTGACCGGGGAGCTGCACCTCGGCCACGGGCTGGAGGACGCCATCACGGACGCGCTCGTGCGCTGGCGGCGCATGCAGGGCCGCGCCGCCCTCTGGCTGCCCGGCGAGGACCACGCCGGCATCGCCACCCAGAACGTGATGGAGCGCGAGCTGGCCAAAGAGGGCGTCGACCGCCGCGACATCGGGCGCGAGGCCTTCGTGGAGCGCACCTGGCAGTGGGTGCGGCGGCTGCGCCCGCGCATCGCCGAGCAGCACCGCAAGCTGGGCGCCAGCGCCGACTGGAGCCGCGACGCCTTCACGCTCGACCCGGGCATCGTGCGCGCCGTGCGCACCACCTTCGTGAACCTGTACCGCGACGGCCTCGTCTACCGCGGCCTGCGCATGAGCAACTGGTGCCCGCGCTGCGGCACCGCCCTCAGCGACCTCGAGGTGGACTACGTGGAGGAGGAGGCCAGCCTCTGGTACGTGCGCTACCCCGTGGTGGGCGAGGGCGGCATGGCCCTGCCCGAGGCCGTCACCGTGGCCACCGTGCGCCCGGAGACGATGGTGGCGGACACGGGCGTGGCCGTGCATCCCGACGACGAGCGCTACGAGGACCGCATCGGGCGCACGGTGCTGCTGCCCGTGGTCGGGCGCGAGCTGCCCGTGGTGGCGGACGAGGCCATCCGCCCCGACTTCGGCACGGGCGCGCTGAAGGTGACGCCCGGCCACGACCCGCTCGACTGGGACATCGGCCAGCGCCACGACCTCGAGGCCATCGTGGCCATCGGGCGCGACGGGCGCATGAGCGAGGAGGCCGGCCCCTACGCGGGCATGACCGTGGAAGAGGCGCGCGCCGCCATCGTGCGCGACCTCGCCGACGGCGGCTTCCTCGAACGCGAGGAGCCGTACACGCACAGCGTGGGCCGCTGCAGCCGCTGCCAGGCCGTCATCGAGCCCCTGCCCGGCGAGCAGTGGTGGGTGGCCGTGAACCGCGAATACGCGCCCGGCGTCACGCTGGCGGGCGCGGCGGGGGCCGCCGTGCGCGATGGGCGCATCCGCATCGTGCCCCCGCGGCTGGCCCGCACCTTCCTCAACTGGACCGACTCCATGCGCGACTGGTGCATCAGCCGCCAGCTCTGGTGGGGCCACCAGATCCCCGTGTGGTACTGCGAATGCGGCGAGACCATCGTGCGCGTGGACGATCCCGACGCCTGCCCCGTCTGCGGCAGCGCGGCCCTGCGCCAGGACGAGGACGTGCTCGACACCTGGTTCTCCTCCGCGCTGGCCCCCCACGCCGACCTCGGCTGGCCCGACGACCCCGACGGCGACCTGCGCGCCTTCTACCCCACCACGGACATGCAGATGGGCTACGACATCATGTTCTTCTGGTGCGCGCGCATGGTCATGTTCGGCCTCTACAACATGCGCGAGCACGCCCCCGACGGCGACGTCCCCTTCCGCACGGTGCTTTTCCACGGCCTCATCCGCGACGCCAACGGCGAGAAGATGACGAAGTCGCGCGGCAACGTGGTCGATCCGCTGGTGGCCGCGGGCGCGTACGGCGCCGACGCCTTCCGCTTCGCCCTGCTCACCGCCTCCACGCTGGGGCAGGACATGAAGTACAGCGAGGAGCGCATGGCGGCAGGGCGCAACTTCGCCAACAAGGTGTGGAACACCGCCCGCTACGCCCTGCTGCGGCTGGAGGGGCGTCGCGTCGCCCCCCCGCGCCCCTCCGACCGCGACGCGCTGGCGCTGGAGGACCGCTGGCTGCTGTCGCGGCTGGCGGCGCTGGAGGGCGAGGTCGAGTCCCTGCTCACCGCCTGCCAGCTGGGCGAGGCCGCGCGCCGCGTCCACGACTTCCTCTGGAACGAGCTGGCCGACTGGTACGTGGAGATGAGCAAGCCGCGCCTGAACGCGGGCGACGAACGCCCCCTGGCCACGCTCGCCCATGCGCTCGACCGCGGCCTGCGGCTGCTGCACCCGGTCATGCCCTTCGTGACCGAGGAGCTGTGGGGCAGGCTGCGCGCCCACCTGGACGACGACGACGGCGCGGAGGCGCTCATCGTGGCCCGCTGGCCGCGCCCCGACGAGCGCTGGCGCGACGAGGCGGCGGAGGCGGCCCTGGCGCACGTGATCGAGGTGAACCGCGCCATCCGCAACCTGCGCGCGGAGAAGGGCGTGCCCGCTGGCGAGCGCCCCGCCGTGCGCCTGCGCGCGGACGAGCACGCGGACGCGCTGCGCGAGACGGCGGCGGCCACGGCCTTCACCTCCCGCGTCGAGCCGCTGGTGACGGGCGCGGACGAGCCCCTGCCCGCGGGCGACCACGCCTTCGCGCGCGTGGGCGGCACGGAGGTGGCGCTGGCCCTGCCGCGGGTGGACGAGGCGGCGGAGCGCGAGCGGCTGGGGCGCGAGCTGGCGGAGACGGCGGAGCGCATCGCGCGCCTCGAACGGCAGCTGGCCAACGCGCGCTTCCTCGAACGCGCCCCCGCCGAGGTGGTGCGTGGCGAGCGCGAGCGGCTGGCGGCGGCGGAGACGCGGGCGGAGGGGCTGCGCGAACGCCTCGCCGCGCTGGGCCGCTAAAGCAGGATGGCCAGCGCGGCCTGCGTGTCGCCCAGGTCGGCCAGCGTGAACTCGGCCCCGGCGTCGCGCAGGGCGGCCTCGTCCCACTTCCCTGTGGCCACGCCCAGCGCGCGCGCCCCGGCGGCGTGCGCCGCGGCCACGTCGCGCGGCGTGTCGCCGATGACGATGGGCGCGGGCGAGGCCCCGGCGCCGTTCCGCCCGGCGGCCCGGCCCGCGGCCTCGATGGCGGCGGCCACCACCTCCGTGCGGTCGGCGGAGACGTCGCCGAAGCCGCCCGCGGGGAAGCGCTCCCACAGGCCGAAGTGGCGCAGCTTGATCTCCGCGCCGCGCGCCACGTTGCCCGTGGCCAGCCCCAGCGGCGCGCCCGCGCGGGCGAGCGCGTCGAGCAGGGCGGGCACGCCCGGCAGCACGCGCCCGCGCCGCGCGCGCAGCTCGGCGGGCAGGCGCGCGAGGTAGGCCTCCAGCAGCCGGTCGATGGCGTCGGGGCCGTGCGCGAGGCCCGCCCGTTCCAGCGCCTCGCCGAGGATGGCGCGGTCCGTGCGCCCGTCCACGGCCATGCCGTCGAGCGGCCGGCGCACGCCGAACTCGTCCGCCACGGCGGCGGCGATGGCGGCGCGTCCGGCCCCGCCGCTGACGATGAGCGTATGGTCGATGTCGAACAGGAGGAGCGGATGCACCGCCCCCAGCCTACCCCGCCGCGGGCGCGCGCGCACGGGCCGCGCCCCTAATCGCGCGGCATGGAGGCGGCCATCGGCGAGCGGCTGGCGGCGCTGGAGCGCTCGCACGCGCCAGCGGCGGCGCGCTTCGACGCCCCCGACGCCCCGCGCGGGCGTTGGGTGGTCCTGCCCTCCGCCTTCAACCCGCCCACGCTGGCCCACCTGCGCCTGCTGGAGCTGGCCCGCGCGGCGGCGGGGGCGGAGTGGGGCGCGGCCCTGCTCACCACGCGCAACGTGGACAAGGGCGTCGAGGGCGCGCCCCTCGCCGAGCGCGTGGGCATGTTGCTGGCCGCGCGCGCGAGCCGTCCCGCTCTCGCCGTGCTGGCCGCCAACCGCGCGCGCATCGCCGATCAAGCGGAGGCGCTGGCGGCGGCCTTCCCCGACGCGGCCTTCGATTTCGCGCTCGGCCACGACACGCTCACGCGGCTCTTCGAGGCGCGCTACTACGAAGGCGGCGCGGCGGGCATGGCGCGCGCGCTGGAGCGCTTCTTCGCGCGCCACCGCGTGGTCGCGGCCAACCGCGGCGGGGCCGGGGCGGCGGAGGTGGCGGACTGGGCCGCGGCCAACGCGGGGCCCTTCGCCGACCGCATCCTCGTGGCGGCGCTCGACGAACGGCACGCGCGCATCTCCTCCAGCGCCGTCCGTGCGCGTCTGGCGGCGGGCGGGGACGCGCGCGCCGACCTGCCGGATGAGGTGGCGGAACGCATCCGCGCGCGCGGCCTCTACGCCCCGGACGGGGGGAAAGCGGCCCGCCCCGCGAGGTAAACCACAGGTAAATCTTTTACCGCATTCACGAATTTGACCGTTGCAAAATCCTTTACCAGAGTATGCTCCGCTTGATCGGGGCGGGCTAACGGATGCCCCCGCCCCGATCGAGCCGGAGGAAAGCGATGTTCCGGCCCATCCGCCAGTCGCGTGGAGAACCGTCGTGACGCCCCCCCCCCCCCCCCGTCTTGCCCTCTACGGTATGATGTTGGACCGCGTTCCGTCGCCGCGCGGGTTCGCCCGCCTCATCGTCACGCTGACGGCGCTGGCGCTGGCGGCGCTGTGGGGCGTGGCGCTGCTGGGCGGGGGCGCGGCGCAGACGGAGAACGTGACCATCTCCGTGACCAAGCAGGTCACGGGGAACGCGCCCACGGACAAGAACTACGGCTTCACGCTGCAGTGCACGGAGAGCGATCAGTCCTTCCTCGGGCAGCGGTCCGTGAAGGCGGGGGCCACCGCCTCCTTCAGCGCCGTGCCTTCCGGCGCGGTCTGCTCCCTCTCCGAGGACGACCTCGGCGCGGACGCGCCCCTTTCCACCACGGGCGAGTTCACCAACCGCACGATCACGGCCTCCGAGACGGTGACGGTGACGAACAACTACCCGGCGGCGGCCACCGCCACGCCCGCGCCGACCGTCGCGCCAACGGCCACGGCAACTGCCGCGCCGACGGCGTCAGCCACGCCCTCGCCAACCGCCACGCCCTCGCCCGTGGCGACTGCCGTGCCGCGTCCCCCGCAGGTCCAGGCCACGGTCTCCATCCGCAAGCTGACCACGGGGGCCGCGCCCGCGGGCGTCACCTACGAGTTCGCGCTGGCCTGTTCGGAGGGCCATACGGACACGCCGGAGGACCCGCTGACGGTGCGCGTGGCGGCGGGCCAGACGGTGGTGGGCACCCTCATCGGCGCGCCCGCGCGCTGCACGCTGGCGGAGACGAACAGCCACGGCGCGACGAGCACGGACGGCCTGTTCAGCTCGCCCCGCGCGATCACGGGCGACGTGACCTTCACGGTGACCAACCACTTCCCGGCGGCCACCGCCACGGCCACCGCCACGCCGTCTGCTACCGCCACGCCTACGCCTACGCCTACGCCCACGCCCACGCCTACTCCCACGCCTACTCCCACGCCCACGCCCACGGCTACCGCCACCGTCGCGCCGTCGCCCGTGGATCCGATCATCGTGGGCACGCCGGAGCCGCCGCGCGTGACGAACCCGCCCCGGCGCGTCCTCAATCCCCCGGCGACGGCGACGCCGACGCCGACGCCGACGCCGACGCCAACCCCGACGCCCGTGCCCACGCCGAGGCCCACGGCTACGCCCGCGCCCACGCCCCCCGTCACGCCGCCGCCGACCGTCACGCCGCCGCCGACCGTCGCGCCGCCTCCGCCGTCCACGCCGACGCCGCGCACGTCCATCCTGCCCGAGACGCCGCCGTTCCCCACCGGAACGCCCACGCCCACGCCGCCTCCGCCGCCAGTGGTCACGCCGTCCGCGACGCCCGCTCACGTCGGGACGCCCGAGCCGACGGCGCCCGCGGCCCCGTCCACGCCCGTTCCCGGTGGAACGCCCGGGCCGACGCAGCCCGCGCCCACGAACACGCCCGTTCCCGGCGGGACGCCGCCCGTGCCCCCGACGACCGTCACGCCTCCGGCGACGGCGACGCCCGATCCGACGCCCACGCCCGAACCGCCGCCGCTCGTGGCCATCACCCTACTGGCGCGGGACATCCCCGCGGACGGCGGCGACGACGACGGCGCGGACGATCCCTACCGCCTCAGCCTCGACTGCGAGGAGCCGGACGGCGGCGGCGTCACGGTCACGCTGCTGGAGCTTTCGGCGGGCGAAAGCCGCGTCATCACCGTGCCCGCCGGCAGCCTCTGCCTGCTCGCGGACCTGAGCGACGGCGCCGACGGGGAAGTGGCGCTGCCCCCGCTCCTGATCGACCGCGTGATCACGCTGGAGGACCACTTCGCGGACGCCGCGGACGAGCCCGCCGACGCTTCGGACGACGCCCCCGCGCCGCCCTCCTCCGGCACGGGCGGCGGCATGGCGGGGCTGACGGACGGCCCGCGCGCGCTCGTCTGGCCGGGCGCGGCCATTCTGGCGCTGGCCATGCTCGCGGCCGGCTTGCGGCGTCGCGCCCGCGCCATCGGCGGGGCTGGCCATTAATGAACACGCTGGCGCGCGTCTGGCGGATTGGCCGCGTGCGATAGTGTCTCGCGCCTTCCGTTCGCCCGTCGCCTGGAGCCTCGCCGTGGTCGTGGCGGGGCTGGCCGCGCTCATCGCGGGCGCGGGCATCGCGGGCGCGGACTTCGCGCCCCAGCCGCCCGGCGGGGAAGCGCTGTCGGCCACGGCCACCGCCAGCGCCACGACCACGGCCAGCGCCAACGGCCCCGGCGATGACGCACTCCTTCAGGGCCCTGGAGCGTGCGTGATCGATTGCCCCGTACCCACGCCCACCCCGACGCCCACGCCCACCCCGACGCCCACGCCTACCCCGACGCCCACGCCTACCCCGACCCCGACGCCCACGCCTACCCCGACCCCGACGCCTACCCCGACCCCGACGCCTACCCCGACCCCGACGCCCAGTCCCGTGGTCTGCGTGAACGATTGCCCCACGTCCACGCCTGCCCCGACGCCGACGCCGACGCCCAGCCCCGCGGCCTGCGTGAACGACTGCCCCACGCCCACGCCTACTCCGATGCCTACGCCCACGCCCACGCCCGGCCATGTGGCCTGCGTGAATGATTGCCCCACGCGCACGCCGACGCCTACTCCGACACCCACGCCGACGCCTACTCCGACACCCACGCCGACGCCTACCCCGACGCCGACGCCCACTCCGAGGCCCATGCCTACCCCGGTGCCCACGCCTACGCCCAAGCCCGGCCCGGTGGCCTGCGTGCTCGATTGCCCCACGTCCACGCCTGCCCCGACTCCGACTCCGACGCCGACGCCCACGCCTGTGCCCGCGCCCACGCCTACTCCCACGCTCGGCCCCGTGGCCTGCGTGCTCGATTGCCCCGCGCCCACGCCTGTCCCGAGGCCCACGCCAACGCCCACGCCCGGCCACGTGGCCTGCGTGCTCGACTGCCCCACACCCACGCCTACCCCAAGGACCACGCCCGTGCCCACATCCGGCCCCGTGACCTGCGTGTTCGATTGCCCCACGCCCACGCCCACGCCCACGCCCACACCGACGCCGACGCCCACGCCCACGCTCACCCCGCCGCTCGGTCCCGTGGCCTGCGTGCTCGATTGCCCCGCGCCCACGCCTGTCCCGAGGCCCACGCCCACGCCCGGCCCCGTGGCCTGCGTGCTCGACTGCCCCACGCCCACGCCTACCCCAAGGACCACGCCCGTGCCCACATCCGGCCCCGTGACCTGCGTGTTCGACTGCCCCACGCCCACGCCTGTCCCGAGGCCCACGCCTACGCCCACGCCCGGCCCCGTGGCCTGCGTGTTCGATTGCCCCACGCCCCCGACGCCCACGCCCACGCCCACCCCGACGCCCACGCCCACGCCCACCCCGACGCCCACGCCCACGCCCACCCCGACGCCCACGCCCACGCCCACCCCGACGCCCACGCCCACGCCCACCCCGACGCCCACGCCCACGCCCACCCCGACGCCCACGCCCACGCCCCACCCCGACGCCCACGCCCACGCCCACCCCGACGCCCACGCCCACGCCCACCCCGACGCCCACGCCCACGCCCACCCCGACGCCCACGCCCACGCCCACCCCGACGCCCATGCCCACGCCCACCCCGACGCCCACGCCCACGCCCACCCCGACGCCCACGCCCACGCCCACCCCGACGCCCACGCCCACGCCCACCCCGACGCCCACGCCCACGCCCACCCCGACGCCCACGCCCACGCCCACCCCGACGCCCACGCCCACGCCCACCCCGACGCCCACGCCCACGCCCACCCCGACGCCCACGCCCACGCCCACCCCGACGCCCACGCCCACGCCCACCCCGACGCCTGCGCCCACGCCCACGCCCACGCCCACGCCCACGCCTACCCCTACGCCCACGCCCACCCCCACGCCCACGTACACACTCACCGCCACCGTCAACCCATCCGGCGGGGGGACGGTCAACGGTGGCGGCGACTACGCCTCCGGCACGGTCGTCCGCGTCACCTACCTCCCCAACGCCGGCTACCGCTTCAACGGCTGGTCAGGCGCCTGCTCCGGCAAGGGCGCCTGTTCCGTCACCATGTCCGCCGACCGCTCCGTCACCGCCCGCTTCATCCGCACCTATACGCTCACCACCAGCGCCAGCCCGTCCGCCGGGGGGAGCGTCACCGGCAACGGCACGATCCACGACTCCGGCGCGAACGTCGCCGTCACGGCCACGCCGAACAGCGGCTACCGCTTCGACCGCTGGTCGGGCGCGTGCTCGGGCTCCGGTGCCTGCACCGTCACCATGAACGCCGACCGCTCCGTCATGGCGCACTTCGTCCGCACCTATACGCTCACCACCAGCGCCAGCCCGTCCGCCGGGGGGAGCGTCTCCCCCGCCACTGGCGCCCAGGACTCCGGCGCGAGCGTCGCCGTCACGGCCACGCCGAACACGGGCTACCGCTTCGACCGCTGGTCGGGCGCGTGCTCCGGCTCCGGTATCTGCACCGTGAGCATGACCGAGGCGCGCTCCGTCATGGCGCACTTCGTCCGCACCTATACGCTCACCACCAGCGCCAGCCCGTCCGCCGGGGGGAGCGTCTCCCCCGCCACTGGCGCCCAGGACTCCGGCGCGAGCGTCGCCGTCACGGCCACGCCGAACACGGGCTACCGCTTCGACCGCTGGTCGGGCGCGTGCACCGGCTCCGGTACCTGCACCGTGAGCATGACCGGCAATCGCTCGGTCACGGCGCACTTCGAGCTCATTCCCACGCCCACGCCCACGCCCACGCCCACCCCCACCCCCACCCCCACGCCCACGCCCACGCCCACCCCGACGCCCACGCCCACGCCTACCCCGACGCCCACGCCCACGCCCACGCCCACGCCTACCCCCACGCCCACGCCCACGCCCACGCCCACGCCCACGCCCACGCCCACGCCCACGCCCACGCCCACGCCCACGCCCACGCCCACGCCCACGCCCACGCCCACGCCCACGCCCACGCCCACGCCTACCCCCACGCCCACGCCCACGCCCACGCCCACGCCCACGCCCACGCCTACCCCCACGCCCACGCCCACGCCTACCCCCACGCCCACGCCCACGCCGACGCCTACCCCCACGCCCACGCCCACGCCGACGCCTACCCCCACGCCCACGCCCACCCCCACGCCCACGCCCGCGCCCGCGCCCACCCCCGCGCCCGCGCCCGCGCCCACGCCCACGCCCGCGCCCGCGCCCACGCCCGCGCCCGCGCCCGCGCCCACGCCCACGCCCGCGCCCGCGCCCACGCCCACGCCCGCGCCCGCGCCCACGCCCGCGCCCGCGCCTACCCCCACGCCCACGCCTGCGCCCACGCCTGCGCCCACGCCTGCGCCCACGCCCACGCCCACGCCTGCGCCTACCCCCACGCCCACGCCCACGCCTACGCCTACCCCCACGCCCGCGCCCACGCCTACGCCTACCCCCACGCCCGCGCCTCCCGTGACGCCGATCACCATCCGCACGCCGGAGCCTCCGCGCATCACGAACCCGCCCCCCATCATCGTCAACCCCGGCCCCACGCAGCCCGCGCAGGACCCGACGCCCACGCCCACGCCTACACCTGCCTCGACGCCGACGCCCGTGCCCACCACGGCCCCGCCGACGCCCGTGCCCACCACCGCCCCGCCCGCGCCTCCCGTGACGCCGATTACCATCCGCACGCCGGAGCCGCCGCGCATCACGAACCCGCCCCCCATCATCGTCAACCCCGGCCCCACGCAGCCCGCGCAGGACCCGACGCCCACGCCTACGCCTGCCTCGACGCCGACGCCGACCCTGACGCCCACTTCCACGCCGACGCCCGTGCCCACCACCGCCCCGCCCGCGCCGCCCGTGACGCCGATCACCATCCGCACGCCGGAGCCTCCGCGCGTCACGAACCCGCCCCCGATCATCATCAATCCCAACCCCACGCAGCCGTCGGACCCGCAAGAGACCGAGCCGGACGACACCGCCACGCCCGACCCATCGGAAACGCCCGACCCATCGGAAACGCCCGACCCATCGGAAACGCCCGATCCGTCCGCCACGCCCGACCCATCGGAAACGCCCGACCCATCGGAAACGCCCGACCCATCGGAAACGCCCGATCCGTCCGCCACGCCCGATCCGTCCGCCACGCCCGATCCGTCCGCCACGCCCGATCCGTCCGCCACGCCGGAACCGACGGGCACGCCCGACCCCGTCTTCGTCACCATCAAGACGAAGGACACCAGCAAGTCGGAGGACGGGGACATGGACGAGGACGGGGGCATGGTCGAACTGGTCTGCACGGCGCCGGACGGCGGCGACCTGTCCGAGAGCCTCGCGCTGGGCGCGGGCGAGGAGCGCGCCATCCCCGTCGCGCCCGGCAGCTCGTGCACGGTGCGCGACCCCGCGAACGGCGAGGATGCGGTCGACTTGGGCCCGATCCTGACCGATCGTGTCATCGACCTGGATGAGGTCATCGGGAACGGGCGGGACGCGCCGCCGGAGTCCGCGGCGGAACAGCCCCTCGCCATGATGGAGCAGCCGCCCGCCTCGAATGTGCCGGACGTGCCGCTGGAGGCCGCGACGGAGCAGCCCCCCGCCGCAGACGCGCCCGCCACCGCTTCGGACGACGCCCCCGCGCCGCCATCCTCCGGCACGGGCGGCGGCATGGCGGGGCTGGCGGACGGCCCGCGCGCGCTCATCTGGCCGGGCGCGGCCATTCTGGCGCTGGCGGTGGTCGCGGCCGGCTTGCGGCGTCGCGCCCGCGCCGTCGGCTGACCGGGCTGGCCCAGAGCGCGCGTCCGTGCCATGCTGGACGCCCGCGCCTTATCCGCGTCCTCGCGCGCGCGTGGGCGCAAACGGAGCGACCGGCATGAAAGCCCCCCCCCCCCCCCACGAATTCTCCGCCGCGTCTGAGCACGATGGAGATTGCCCGCCTCGATGATGTCCCGCGCCTTCCGTTCGCCCGTCGTCTGGAGCCTTGCCGTGGTCGTGGCGGGGCTGGCCGCGCTCATCGCGGGCGCGGGCTTCGTGAGCCAGCCGCCCGTCGGCGAGGCGCAGTCGGGCACGGCCACCGCCACTGCTTCCGCCACGACGACCACCGCTACCGCGTCCGCCACGGCCAGCGCTACGGCGTCCGCCACCGCCACGCCCACGCCGCCGACGATCAGAATCAGGAAGCTCACGACGGGCGGGCGCGCGGTGCCGGACGTGGCCACCACCGTGTACGAATTCCGCCTCACCTGCGCGGACGGCACGGACGCCACGGCCTCGGCCAAGTCGGGCGAAACCGTGACCGTCGCCACCGTCACGGCGGGCACCACCTGCCAGGTGCGGGAGACGCAGGCCCACGGCTCGCGCCGCCGCAGCACCTCCAGCCCCGCCACGACCCTCGCCATCAACGCGGACCGCACCTACACCGTCACCAACGGCTTCGGCTTCGACTTCAACGTGACCATGCGCACGACGGGCGCGGGGCCCATCTTCCAGTCGTCCAGCTTCGCCCTCGCGCGCGTCTCCCTGCGGCTCGCCTGCACGGTGGGGTCGGGGGACAACGCCCAGACGTTCACGCGCGACCGCGACCTGTTCGTGAGCTACCAGAGCGTCGCGCTCGCCGACGTGCTCGCGGACGTGACGCGCGAGCGCCTGAACGCGCTGCGGGACTACCCGGACTACGCCACCTGCACGCTCACGCCGCTCGAAACCCGCGGGGCCTCCTCCGTGACCATCAGCCCCGCCGACGAGGACGCGGGCGCGGACGGCCACCAGCTCTCCATCGACGGCGCGCACAAGGCCGTGACCATCACCTATGCCTATGAGCAGCCCAGGACGGCCTTCTACTACGAGACGTCGACGGGCACGCCGCCCGACGGCGCGCCAACCTCGGTCGACTTCACCACGGTCTGCGCCGACCTGACCGATTCGTCCGACCCGCCCGTGGCCATCCACGGCGGCTTCCGCACGGGAATGAGGACGCTGGAGGCCGCGCCCGATCCCGCCAGCCCGGGCGATACCCTGGCCGACCGCAGCACCATCGGGGCCGTCCCGCCCATCGCCCGCGCCGGGCAGAGCTGCACGATCACGCAGGGCGACAAGGGCGCGGCGCTGGTGGAGTACAAGACGCGCACGTATCCCCTCACGACGTACTCGGCGGACGAGGTCTACAGGAACCTGGCGGCCATCCGCGCGGGCGATTCGCAGGCGGCCACCACCACCACGACGGGCGGCAGCACGAGCAGCGGCGTCGCGCTCACGCTGAGCGACCACCTGATCGTGGCGTTCGTGAACCGCTATCCGGTGGCGCTGACGGTGACGAACGCGGTCAGCGGCCCGGCCCCGGATGGCGCGCGGTACGCCTACGCCGTGAGCTGCGTGAAGGACGGCGTGACCACGACGGACACGCTTTCGATGGGGGCGGGGGAATCGGCCACGACCGCGACGCATTTCGCGCCGCGCAGCGCGTGCACGGTGACGACGACCTCGGACCACGCCACGTCCGCGCGCTCGGAGGCGATCAGCGGGGCGCCCTCCGCGGCGGTGGTGGTGGACAACACGGGCTGGACGATCACGCACGCCTTCACGGCCCTGGAGACGCCCACGCCTACGCCCACACCGACGCCCGCGCCCACGCCCGTTCCGACGGCCGTGCCCACCACGGCCCCGCCCGCGCCCCCCGTGACGCCGATCACCATCCGCACGCCGGAGCCGCCGCGCATCACGAACCCGCCCCCGATCATCGTCAATCCCGACCCCACGCAGCCCGCGCGGGATCCGACGCCCACGCCCGCCCCGCCGGACAGGCCGCAGTCGGACCCGCAGGAGGCCGGGCAGGAGGACACGCCGACGCCCGATCCCTCGGATACGCCGGAGCCGTCGGATACGCCGGAGCCGTCCGCCACGCCCGCCCCTGTGTCGAATCCACGGGAGACCGGGCGGGAGGGCACGGCCACGCCCAATCCATCGGAAACGCCGCGGCCCGATCCGCAGGAGGACGGGCAGGATGACACTGGCACGCCCGATCCATCGGCCACGCCCGATCCGTCGGACACGCCCGAGCCGTCCGCCACGCCAGAACCGTCGGCTATGCCCGAATCGGAGTCGGATTCAGAGGAGGGCGAGCAGGAGGACACGACCACGCCCGATCCGTCGGGCACGCCGGAACCGTCCGCCACGCCCGATCCAACCGGCACGCCCGGGCCCGTCGTCGTCACCATCAAGACGAAGGACGGGGGCATGGTCGAGCTGGTCTGCCGCACGCCGGACGGCGGCGACCTGTCCGAGAACCTCGCGCTGGCCGCGGGCGAGGAGCGCGCCGTCCCCGTCGCGCCCGGCAGCTCGTGCACGGTGCGCGACCCCGCGAACGGCGACGATGCGGTCGACCTGGGCCCGATCGAGGCTGATCGCGTCGTCGATCTGGAGGAGGTCAACGGGAACGGGCGTGACGCGCCGCCTGATGCTTCGACAGCGCCGCCTGAGACCGCGACGGAGCAGCCGCCCGCATCGGACGCGCCGGACGCGCCCGACACGGGCACGGGTGTGAGCACGGGCACGGCGCTCGCCCTCGTCTGGCCGGGGGCCGTGCTGCTGGCGCTGGCCGTGGCCGTGGCCGTCGTCCGGCAGCGGCGGGCGCGCTAGAGTGGCGCATGGCCGCCATCCACGTCCTGCTGGACGGCTTCTCCTTCTCCACGGACAGCGGACGCCCGGCTTTCTGCGCCGTGACGCTGGTGGAGTCTCAGGGGCGGCGCATCGTGGTGGACACGGGGCACGCGGGGCGGCGGCGGGAGCTGGCGGCGGCGCTGGAACGGCGCGGCCTGCGCGAGGCCGACATCGACGTGGTCGTGCTCACGCACGCCCACTGGGACCACGCGCAGAACTTCGACCGCTTCACCAACGCGCCCGTCGTCCTGCATCCGCGCGAGCGGCGCTATGCCGATGCGCCCCACGCCAACGACTGGGCCACGCCGCCCTGGACGGGCGCGGCCCTCGCCACGCACCGCGTCGAGGAGGCGGTGGAGGGGGACGAGCTGGCCGCGTGCGTGCGCGTCATCGAGCTGCCCGGGCACTCCGTGGGCAGCATCGGGCTGCTGGTGGAAACGGAGGCGGGCACGGCCTGCGTGGCGGGCGACGCCGTGCATTCGGCGGCGGCGGCGCTGGCGGGCGCGCCCCCGCTCGTGTTCGGCTCCGAGCCGCTGGCGCGCGAAAGCGTGGCCAGGGCGCTGGCCGCGGCGGACGTGATCTACCCCGGCCACGACCGCCCCTTCCGCCTGTCCGGCGGCGAGCCGGAGTACCTCGCGCCCTTCGCGCTCACCATCACGAACCTCGCGCCCGACCGCGCGGGGCTGCGCTTCGACCCGTCCGCGCCCGCGCCCTGGACCATGCCCGGCGCGGAGCGCTAGAGGCGGCGCACGGGATCGCGCCCGTCCCAGCCCTCGGCGGCGCGCGCCACCATCGCGTAGAAATCGAGCAGCCCGCGCTGGCCCTCGTACACCTCGATCATGTGCCCGTGCGTGGCCACCGTATCGACGAAGGCGAAATCCAGCCCCGTGGCCGTCACGCAGTGGTTGGCGATGGCGAAGCCCAGCGCCTCGTAGCGCGCGATCTCCTCCGCGAAGTCGGGCACGATGGTGGCCGCGTGGTGCAGGCCCTGCTCGCCCGGCCCGAACATGTCGCGGAAGGCCGACGGCCCCGCGTCGTTCTGCTGCACCAGCTCGATCATGATCGGCCCCAGCTGCCCGTAGGCCGAGGAGTGGTCCAGCGCGGCGGGCCGCCCGCGGTAGCGCACGCGCTCCACGGGGATGTGCTCGGCCACGAAGAACGGCCCCGCGCCCCGCTCCGCCGCCCAGCGTTCGGCGGCGGCGAACACGTCGGGCACGAAATAGGCCAGCTGCGCGAAGGGGCGGTGGAGCACGGCCCCATGCTGGCGATTGGCGCGGGCGCGGTCAACGGCCCAAGTGCTAGTCTTGCGCCGTGGACTGGCTCGACAACGACTGGCTGGGGATCACCGTGCGGCAGGGCATCGGCATCGGCGCGCTCGTCGTCGTCTCCGTGGCGGTCTGGTTCGCCGCCCTGCTGCTGCTGCGCCTCTACCTGCGCGCGCGCTTCGGCGACGGCGGGCGCGAGTTCTGGGCGCGCGAACGCTCCCGCCTCAGCCGCTCCCTGCTCGCCCTCGCCGCCGCCGTCACCGTCATCCTCGGCTTCCCCACGCTCGGCTTCGACGACTCCGTGGAAAACGCCGTGGCGCGCGTGGCCACCTTCTTCGGCGCGGGCGCGCTCATGCTGCTCGGCTTCCGCCTGGCCGACATCGCCACCGACGCGTTCGAGCGCCGCGCCGCCCTCACCGAAAGCCGCATCGACGACCAGCTCGCCCCTCTCCTGCGCACCGCCCTCAAGGGCGGCATCGCCCTCATCGGCGCCCTCTTCGTGCTCGGCAACCTCGGCGTCAACGTCACCTCCCTCATCGCCGGCCTCGGCCTCGGCGGGCTGGCCGTCGCCCTCGCCGCGCAGGACTCCATCCGCAACCTCCTCGGCGGCGTCACCATCTTCGCCGACCGCCCCTTCCAGGTCGGCGACTGGGTGGTCATGGACGACATCGAGGGCACCGTCGAGCACGTCGGCTTCCGCAGCTCCCGCGTCCGCACCTTCTACAACTCCGTCGTCACCGTCCCCAACGCCCGCATCGTGGACACCCACGTCGACAACATGGGCCTGCGCGAATGGCGCCGCTACAAGACCACCCTCGGCCTCGCCTACCACACCGCCCCCGACCAGGTGCAGGCCTTCGTCGAGGGCGTGCGCGCCCTCATCCGCGCCAACCCCGACATGCGCACCGACTACTACATCGTCGAATTCCACGGCTACGGCCCCTCCAGCCTCGACGTCCTCGTCTACTGCTTCATCAACGCCCCGAACTGGAACGCCGAGCTGCGCACGCGCCACGTGCTCAACCTCGACATCATGCGCCTCGCCGCCGAGCTGGGCGTCGAATTCGCCTTCCCCACGCAAACCCTGCACCTCGCCTCCGCCCCCGGCCAGCCCGCCGAGCCCCCCGACGCCCCCTCCCGCGAGCGCCTCGCCGGGACCGTGGACGCCTTCGGGCCGCGGGGCGAGCGGGGCCAGCGCGTGGACGCCCCCCTCACCGGCGGCTACGACAACACGCCCGATTAGCGCGATTTTTTTCGCGCGGGGGGCTTGCCAACGGGCGCGCCATCCGTACAATGCGCTGAATTCCCGCGGGAGCGCCGCTTCCGCGAACGGGCGCACGGCGCGCCACGATCAGGAGGAACCTGCTTCATGCGCGATAACGAGAACTACTGGAAGAGGCTCCGGCGGCGCCCGGTCAGCCGGCGCGGCTTCCTCGTCGGCAGCGGCGTGGCGGCGGCGGGCGGCGCGGCCATCCTCGCGGGCTGCGGCGACGACGACGATGACGACACCCCCACGACCGCCGCCACCACCGCCGCCACGGCCGCCGCCACCGCCGCGGCCACGCAGGCCGCCGGCGGCGAAGCCACCGCCGCCGCCACGGCCGCCCCCACCGAGGCCCCGGAGGACCGCAGCCGCTACGGTGGCCAGTTTAACTGGACGGAGCGCGCCTTCCCCACGGGCTTCGACCCCTCGATCACCATCACCTTCCCCTACGGCATGTCCCAGACCTACAGCCAGATGATGGCCTTCTCCATCATCAACGACACCTTCTACCCCGACGCGGCCCAGAGCTGGGAGCAGGTCGACGCCGAGACGCTGGTGTTCAACCTGCGCCCGGGCGTGCGCTTCAACCCCGAGGCCGCCGACGGGCGCGAGGTCACCTCCGAGGACTGGTTCTACAGCCTGCGCCGCTATCCCGACTCCCGCCAGAACCGCGGCTCGAACGTGAACGAGCTCTTCTTCTCCTTCATGGACGAGAACCAGGGCGCGTCCTTCGACACGCCGGACAACCTCACGCTGCGCATCAACCAGAACAAGCCCTTCTCTTCGAACCTGCGCGCCTTCGCCGCCGCTTCCCTCGTGGTGGTCGCGCCGGAGCGCGTGGAAGCGGAGGAATCGGGCGACCTCGGCGCGGTGTCGGGCATCAACGCGGGCACCGGCCCCTACATGTTCGACCAGGTGACGGACAGCCGCCTCACGCTCAAGCGCAACCCCAACTACTACGAGCACCCCGAGCAGCTCGCGGGCACGCGCTTCAACGTGGACATGCCCTACATCGACACGATGGAAGCGGTCATCAACACGGACGGGGCGGCGGCCGAAGCGCGCTTCATCGCGGGCGACGCCGACTACTTCGGCTCGATCGACAAGCTCAAGGCCGAGGACTGGGAAGGCCTGCCCAACGTCAACATCCAGACCGGCCCCGCCATCGACGACGGCTCGCGCATGATCCAGCTGGCGGCGGCCAAGTGGACGCCGTATCCGGAGCTGCGCCAGGCGCTCTCCATGGCCATGGACTGGGACGGCTATATCGACGTGGTGCTCGGCGGCGAGGGCCGTCGCAGCGCCCCCGTGAGCCCTTCCGCCTTCCCCAAGTACGCGCTCTCGCAGGAGGAGATCCGCGGCTACCAGGTCTACGACCCCGAGGGCGCGCGCGCGCTCTGGGAGGCCAACAACGGCCCGGAGATCTTCCCGGAGCTGGACACGACCGTCGCGGCCTGGATCCCGGACTTCAGCTACGTGCAGTTCATCGGCAACAGCTTCGAGAACGCGCTCGGCGTGAAGGTGAACTACAACCCGCTGGAGCTGGCCACCTACATCGCCTCGGCCAACGGGCCCACGGGCGTGAAGGACTGGCACTTCTTCATCGCGGGCAACAACGCCGTCTCCACCATGCCCGACTGGAACGCGCTCGTCGCCTACACCCCGGACGGCTACGGCGCCATCTGGGGCGGCAACTGGTACAAGGGCGTGAACCTCGACCCGCCGTGGACCGACCCCACGCACGAGAACTACGCCGAGAACGGCGGCAGCGACCGTGGTCAGGCCGTGCGCGACGCGCTGGAGATCACGCACCCCTACGCGCGTGAGCTGCAGGACTACGCCGACCGGCAGGCGGCCACCTTCGACGACGAGGAGCGGGCCGAAATCCTCAAGGAGATGCAGCGGCGCATCTTCACCAACTACTGCTGCACCTTCCCGCTGCCGACGGGCACCACCAAGTACGTGGCCGTGGGCTCGCGCCTGAAGAACATGCCGCTGCCGCCGGACGGCCCCGAGACGGCGGCCTTCGGCGTCTTCCGCGCCCACAACACCTGGCTGGAGGGCTAGTCCCGGGGCCTGAACGCACCGAGGGGCTTCCGGGCGAGCGCGTCTCCCCCGGAAGCCCCTCACCATTCCCCACCACCGGCACAGGCGGCAGAGCGTGCGCACCTACGTCATCCAGCGTCTGATTCTCCTCCCCATCACCATCTTCGTGGTGACGGTGCTCGTGTTCGTGTTCATGCGCATCATTCCGGGCGACGCCGCCGAGGTGCGCTGCGGGGCCTCCGGCTTGGCCGACCAGACCTGCATCGACGGCCTGCGCAAGGAACTCGGCCTCACCATCTGCGACGGCGCCGACAACTTCGCCGAGGATGTGGGCTGCACGGCGCGCCAGTACTGGAAGTGGGTCTCCGAAATCTTCACGGGGGACTGGGGACAGGAGATCGTCCCGCCGAAGCCGATCGCGGACGAGCTCTGGTGGCGGCTGGGGAACACGCTCCAGCTGGGCATGCTGAGCATCATCTTCAGCCTTGTCATCGGGGTACCCATCGGAGTGCTCTCGGCGCTGCGGGCGGGGAAGCTGTCCGACTATGCCGCGCGCTTCATGGCCGTCCTCGCCCTGAGCGTGCCCAACTTCTGGATCGGCACGCTGATCGTGTCCCTGCCCGCCTACTTCTGGGGGACGCGCTGGGTTCCCGACTGGACCGGATGGGCGGAACCGGGCACGCACCTCCAGATTCTGATGATCGCGGCGGCGGTGCTGGGCCTCTCCAGCGCGGGCTACATCGCCCGTATCGCGCGATCCTCCATGCTCGAGGTGATGCGCAGCGACTACGTGCGCACGGCGCGGGCGAAGGGCCTGCGCGAGCTGCCCATCGTCATGCGGCACACCTTCCGCCCCTCCATGATCACCGTCTTCACCATCGCGGGCCTGCAGTTCGGCCTGATCCTCGGCGGCTCGGTCATCATCGAGGTTCTCTTCAACATCCAGGGCCTCGGAAACTGGCTCGTCAATAACGTCGGCGACCGCGACTTCCAGGTCGTCCAGACGATCACGCTCATCGTGGCCACCTGGTTCCTCCTCATCCGGCTGGCCACCGACGTGGGCTACGCCTACATCGACCCGCGAATTCGGTACTAGGGAGCGCACGAGATGGCCACGGTTGCCCCTGCCCCCGCGGAACAGGATCTCGGCAGCGACATCCTGATCGAGAGCCGCCCCTTCCTTGAGCGGGCTGGCGGGGCCGTCTGGCGCTTCATCCGGCTGCAGCCGGGCGGCACCATGGGCATCATCGTCATCATCGTCGTGGTCGCCACCGCCATCTTCGCGCCCTATATGAACACCGCTGGTGAAGGCCAGCAGAACCTCAGGGCGGTCTGGGTGGAGGAGGGAAGGGACGTTCAGGGCATCCGCTGGATCCGGAACCCCCCCGGTCCCGACTGGTGGATGGGCACCAACAATGGCGCTCAGGATCTATGGTCCCGGGTGGTCTACTCCAGTCGGCCCGCCCTCATGCTCGGCATCGGCGCCGCCAGTATCGCCATCGTGGTGGCCACCTCGCTCGCCCTGCTGATGGGCTACATGAAGGGGGCCGTGGACACGCTGCTCTCGCGGCTGATCGAAATCCTCATCTCCATACCCGGCCTGATCTGGTTGATCCTGTTCAGAACGGCGTTCGGGGTGAGCATCCCCATCATCATGCTCGCCATCGCCTTCACCATCGCGCCCCTCACGACGCTGGTGTTGCGCGGCAACGTGATTCAGGAGGCGGCTTCGACCTACGCGGAATCGGCGCGCGTCGTGGGCTCCTCCAACCTGCGCATCATGTTCCGCCACATCCTGCCGAACCTGCTGCCGCTTGCCATCGTCAACGCCAGCATCATCATCCCGGCGGCCATCCTCGCCGACGCGGGGCTGTCGTTCCTCGGGTTGGGCGATCCCACCGTGCCGTCCTGGGGCCTGGACATCGGGGCCGCGCGCGCCCATCCCCGCGACTGGTGGCTGGCGGTGTTCCCGGGCGCGGCGCTGGCGCTCACGGTGCTCGCCTTCAACTTCCTCGGCGACTCGATCCGCGACACGCTGGACCCGCGGCTGCGCGGCAGCGGGCTCATCTAGGACCGTGGGCAGGCTCGGCGAGGCGCTCCGGCAGACGCGGCGGAGCGAGGGCGGACGCCTCGGCTTCGGAACGCCCGCGCGCGAACGCCGCCGCCCCCTCCTGCTCGGTACGCTCGGCGGCGGCGCCAGGGAAGCGTCCGCCGCGCTCGCCGCCGGCGCCGACTTCGCCATCGTCTCCGCCGCCGACGCGGACGCCGCGGTCGAGGCCGCGGGCGGCGTCGCTGGCCTGCTCGGCGCGGACGTGGCGTCGCTGGCCGCTGGCGCTGCGGAGTCGCTGCGCGATGCGGGCCTCGCCTTCGTCGTCGCCGACCCTGATGCCGCCGCCGCCGACATCGCCGGGGACGAGCCGGGCCTGGTGCTGGCGGCGGACGAGGCGTGGGAGGAGTCGCGGCTGCGGGCGCTGGCGTCGCTCGACCTCGACGCCGTGCTCGTGCGCGAGCCGGTCGGGGCGCTCACGCTGGCGCGGCGCATCGCGTTGACGCGCGTGGCCATGCTCTGCGGCGCGCCCCTGCTCGTGGCCGTCCAGCCCGACGCCGCGGGCGCGGACCTGGCGGCGCTGCGCGACGGCGGCGCGGGCGGCGTGCTCGTCCCCGCGGGCACGTCCGCGCGCAAGCTGGCGCGCCTCATCGAGCGCATCGAGGCCGTGCCCCCGCGCAAGCGCGCGCGCCGCCGCGACGCCGACGGCATCGCGCTCGTGCCCGCCACGCGCGGCGCGGACGACGGGGACGCCAACGACGACTGAGGCGGAGCGCCGCGCGCGGCTGCGGCGGGCGCTGGGCCGCTGGTATCGCGCGCACGGGCGGCACGACCTCCCCTGGCGGCACACGCGCGACCCCTACGCCGTGCTCGTCTCCGAGGTGATGCTGCAGCAGACGCAGGTGGCGCGCGTGCTCCCGCGCTACGAGGCGTGGCTGCGGCGCTGGCCCGACGCCGCCAGCCTCGCGCGCGCCCGGCTCCCGCTGGTCATCCGCGAGTGGTCGGGCCTGGGCTACAACCGCCGCGCCGTGAACCTGTGGCGCGCCGTGCGCGAGGCGCTGGAGCGCTTCGGGCGCGTGCCCGCCGACGAGGAGCGGCTGCGCACGCTGCCCGGCGTCGGGGCCTACACCGCCGCCGCCGTGGCCTGCTTCGCGGGCGGGCGGCGCACGGCGGCGCTGGACACGAACACGGCGCGCGTGACGGCGCGCGCGCTGCTCGGCGAGGCCGTCGCGCCCATGCCCCGCGCCGCGCGCCTGCGGACCGCCGCCGCGGACTGGCTGCCCGTGCGCGGCGCGCGCGCCCACCAGCTGGCGGTGATGGACCTGGGCGCGCTCGTCTGCCGCGCCTCCGCGCCCGCCTGCGGGGAGTGCCCGCTGGCGGACGGGTGCGCGTGGCTGGCGGCTGGACGCCCCGCGCCGCCGTCGCCGCCCGCGCGGAACCCCGCCGGGCCGTTCCCGCTCACCGCCCGCTTCGCGCGGGGGCGCATCGTGGCCATGCTGGCGGAGGGCGCGCCCCTGCCCGCGCACGAGATCGCGGCGCGCCTGCCCATGCGGCACCGCCCGCACTGCGAGCGCTACCTCGACGCGCTCGCGCGCGACGGCCTCGTGACCGCGCGCGACGGGCGCTGGGAACTGGCCGGGGACGGCGACGGCGCTTAAGGCACGAGCAGCATGGCGTCGCCGAAGCTGTAGAAGCGGTAGCGCGCGCGCACGGCCTCGGCGTAGGCGTCGAGGATCAGCCCGCGCCCGGCGAAGGCGGCCACCAGCATGAGCAGCGTCGAGCGCGGCAGGTGGAAGTTCGTCAGCAGCGCGTCGATGGCGGCGAAGCGATGGCCCGGGCGGATGAAGAGCGCGGTCTCGCCCTCGGCCCGTCCGCCGCCCGCCTCGCCGAGGGCGTGTTCGAGTGTGCGCGCGACGGTCGTGCCCACGGCCACCACGCGGCGGCCCTCGGCGCGGGCGGCGCGGATGGCGGCTGCGGTGGCGGGCGGCAGGCGGTAGCGTTCGGGCGGGAGCTCGTGCGCGGCGGGGTCCTCGACGCGCACGGGGCGGAAGGTGCCCGCCCCCACCTCGAGCGTGAGGAAGGCGCGTTCGACGCCCGCCGCCGCCAGCCGCGCGAACAGGTCGGGCGTGAAGTGCAGGCCCGCCGTGGGCGCGGCGGCGCTGCGGGCCTCGCGCGCGAAGACGGTCTGGTAGCGCTCCGGATCGCCGCGATAGCCGCGCACGTAGGGCGGCAGGGGCACGGCGCCGGCGGTGGCCGGATCGATGGGCCGGTCGAAGGCCACGGCGACGGTCTCGCCCGTGCGCCCCAGCACCGTCGCGCCGAGGGGGCCGTCGCTGGCGTCCAGCCGCAAGCGCCGCCCCGGCCGCGCCGCGCGCAGGGGACGCACGAGCGCATCCCAGGCGCCGCCGTCGCGTTCGCGCAGCAGGAGCAGCTCGACGCGCCCGCCCGTGTCCGCGCGCGCGCCCGTGAGCCGCGCGGCCATCACGCGCGTGTCGTTCAGCACCAGCAGGTCGCCCGCGCGCAGCAGCGCCGGCAGGTCGCGCACATGGTGATGGGTGAAGGCGCGCGCCCTGCGGGAGACGACCATGAGGCGGGCGGCGTCGCGCGGCTCCACGGGCTGCTGCGCGATCAGGTCCGGCGGCAGCGCGTAGTCGAAGTCGGCGGTGCGCGCGCGCTCGGCGTTGCCCTTCCCCATGCCGCCGTCTAGCGTAGCGCGCGCATGACGGCGCCGGACCGGGCCACGATCGCGCGCGCGCGCCCGGACGAGGTGCGCGCCGAAACGGCGACCGTCGGGCAGTCGGCGGTGTTGCGGCTGGAGGCGGGGACGGCCAGCGCCGAGCGCTCCGCCATCGGCGCGCTGCGGGCGGAACGGGTGACGGTGCGGGGCAGCGCGGTGGTGGCGCTGGCGGCGCGGGACGTGGCCCTCGACGGTGCGCGCGTGGGCGTGCTCGCGGCCCCCGTCGTGCGCGGCGACGTGCACGCCTGGATCGACCTGCGCGCGGCCTTCGCGCTGGGGCTGGGACTGGCGCTGGGGGGCTTCGCGCTCAGCCTCGCGCGGCGGCTGTTCCGCTAGCGTCCGCGTCCACGTCCGTGCGCAGCTGGCCGCAGGCGGCGGCGATGTCCGCCCCCTTCTCGATGCGCACGGTGGCGTTCACGCCCGCCTCCGTGAGCGCGCGGCGGAATTCGCGCACGTGGCGGCGCGGCGGCGCGGCGAACGGCCCGGCGGTGGGATTCAGGGGGATGAGGTTAACGTGCATGCCGCCCCCGCGCAGCAGCTCCGCCAGCGCCCGGGCCTGCGCGATCCCGTCATTGACCCCGCCGATGAGCGCGTACTCGATGGAAACGCGCCGCCCCGTGGCGCGGAAGTAGCGGCGCGCGGCGTCCAGCAGCTCGCGCACCGAGCGCGGCCCGGCGGTGGGCACCAGCCGCCGCCGCAGGGCGTCGTCGGGGGCGTGCAGGGAGATGGCCAGGCCGACCTGCAGGCGCTCAGCGGCGAGGCGGTCGATGGCGCGCGGGATGCCCACCGTGGACACCGTGACGGCGCGCTGGGCCAGCCCGAAGGCGCGCCCGTCGGTGAGCAGGCGGATGGCGCGCACCGTCTCCGCGTAGTTGGCCAGCGGTTCGCCCATGCCCATGAAAACGGCGTTCGTGATGCGCTCGCCGTTGCGGCGGAAGTGGAGCGCCTGCGCCACGATGTCCTCGGCGGGAAGGTTGCGCTCGAAGCCCATCTGGCCGGTGGCGCAGAAGACGCAGCCCATGGCGCAGCCCGCCTGCGTGGACAGGCAGACGGTGGCGCGGGGCGCGCGCCCCTCGCGCGCATAGCGCATGAGCACGCTCTCCACGGCGGCCCCGCCGGGCAGGGCCAGCAGCGCCTTCACGGTCTCGCCGTCCTCGCCGTGGCGCTCGGCGAGCACGGCGGGCGCGGCCAGTTCCAGCCCCGCCTCGCGCATCCGCCCGCGCAGGCCGGCGGGCAGCTGCGCGAGGTCGTCGAGCGAGGCCGCGCCGCCCGCGTGCATGGCCCGCAGCGTCTGGTCGGCGCGGTAACGGGGCGCGCCCAGCCCGGCGAACGCGGCCTCCAGTTCCTCCGGCAGGAGGCGCAGGAGGCTGGTCACGCGAGGCCCGCGGCGTCGGCCAGCCGTCCCCGTTCGCCGTTCAGGAAGGCCTCGCCGGAGACGCGCCGTCCGCCCTCGCGCTGGACCTCGTCGAGCGCGAGCAGCCCCCCGCGGAAGGCGATGGCGGGCACCGTCCCCGCGCGCGTGAGGGCGCCCGGCGCGAGCGTCCCGTCCGCGGGTTCCACGTGCGCGCGCCATATGCCCAGCCGCGCGCCCGCATGGCGCACGAAGGCCCCGGGCCAGGGATCGCAGGCGCGCACGGCGCGTTCGGCCTCGGCGGCGGTCATGTCCGCGCGCAGGTGGCCGTCGTCCTTCGTCAGCAGGCGGCAGACGGTGGCGCGGGACTCGTCCTGGGGCGCGGCGCGCGTTTCGCCCGCCAGCCAGCCGGGCAGGGTCTCCGCCAGCAGGTCCGCGCCCGCCTCCGCCAGCCGCGCCTCCAGCGCGCCCGTCGTGTCGGCGGGTTCGATGGGGAAGGCGCGCGCGGCCACGACGGGGCCGGCGTCCATGCGCGCCGTCAGCTCCATGATGGAGACGCCCGTGCGCGCGTCGCCCGCGAGGATGGCGGCGGCCACGGGCGAGGGGCCGCGCCAGCGGGGCAGCAGCGAGGGATGCACGTTGAGGATGCCGCGACGGGGCAGGGCCAGCACCGCGCGCGGCAGGATGCGCCCGTAGGCGGCCACCACGATGAGGTCCGGCTCGACGGCGGCGAGCGTGGCCACCGCGTCGGCGTCGGCGAACGACTCCGGCTGGAAGACGGGCGCGCCGAGGCGTTCGGCCTCCGCCTTGACGGCGGGCGCGCGCGGCTTTCCCCCGCGTCCGGCGGGACGGTCGGGGCGCGCCACCACGAGGCGCGGGGCGTACCCCGCCTCCGCCAGCGCGCGCAGGGCGGGCACCGCGAACGACGGCGTGCCCATGAAAACCGTGCGCACGGCGGCCTCGCTCATCGCGGCCCGAGGCGCACGGCGTCGCCACGGCGCAGGCCGGTGCGGGCGGCGGCGGAGCCCTCGCGCTCGGCGATGGCGAGGAAGCCGCTGGAATCGACGTGGCAGGCCAGCGTTCCGCGCGGAACGTCGCCGAAGGTGCGGACCAGCCCCTCGATGCGATGGCCGCCCGCCTCCAGCGTGAAGGCGGGCGGCGCCTGCTCCGCGCGCACGGTGGTGACGAGGTTGCCGTAGCGGTCCACGTGCACGACGGTCCCGCGCAGCCCGCCCGCGCCGTCGGGCGCGCCCGCGAAGGGCGGCAGCAGCGTGAGCGCGTCGATGGCGGGGCCCAGCGCCCCGATGCTCCCCTCGCGCGCGACGATGGCGGCGGCCGGCGCGAACAGGTCGCGCCCGTGGAAGGTGGCGCTGACCGTCGCGCGGCGCGCCCGCGGACTCTCGATGCGGCGCGCCTCCACGCCCGCGGGCAGGGGACGCGCGGCGGGACGGTCGGGGCGCGCGGCGTCGGGCGCGAGCGCCGACAGCAGGCCGTTGTCGGGGCCCACGAGGTAGCGCGCGCCGCCGTCCCCGTCGGCGGGCACGCGCACGGCCACGGGCGCCCGTTCGCCGCCCACGCCCGGATCGACGACGGCCAGCGCCACCGACGGCACGGGCAGGACGGGCAGGCAGGTTTCGAGCAGCCACGCGCCCTCCTCGATGGCGAAGGGCTCGACCTCGTGCGTGAGGTCGAACACGGGCGCGCCCGGCGCGCGCTCGGCGAGCACGGCCCGCACCTGCCCCGCGTAGGCGTCGCGCGCGCCGAAATCGGTGAGCAGGAAGACGGGCGCGGGCGCGCTCACGCGATCCGCCAGCGGTGCACGTTGAGGAAACGGTCGGCGGGGCTGAAGAGCACGCCGATGGGCGGCCCGATCACCGTCTCCGCGCGCAGGTAGCGCAGGCGCGGATAGGCGAGCACGACGCTGGGAACCTCGCGCCGCCACAGCTCCTGGAACTGGCGGTAGGCGTCGCGGCGCACGAGCGGGTCGAGCGTGGTGCGCCCGCGCTCCAGCAGGGCGTCGATGACGAGGCCGCCGTAGCTGGCCACGTTGCCGCCGGGGGGGCGCGCCTGCGAGCTGTGCCAGGCGAAGTAGGGGTCGGGATCGGGGCCCTGGTCCCAGCCCGTGAGGGCCGCGTCGTAGCCGCGCGCGTCGAGGAAGTCGCGCCGCAGCACGGTGAAGCTGGTGCTGGCCACGGCGGCGCGGATGCCCAGCGGTTCGAGCTGCGCGGCCACCGCCAGGGCGAGGGCCACGTGCCGCGGATCGTCGCCCGTGCGGATGGTGAAGCGGAACTCCGCGCCATCGCGCACGAGCACGCCCGAGGCGGGGCTGCGCGCCCAGCCCGCCTCCTCCAGCAGCGCCGCGGCCTCGTCCAGGTCGCTGCGTTGGCCGTCGAGCGCCGCGTCATGGGCCCATGTGCCCGGCGCGATGGCCGAGGCCGAGGGCGTGGCCAAACCCGGCAGGGCCGCCTCCGCCAGGGCCGTGCGGTCGATGGCGCGCGAGACGGCCTCGCGCACGCGCCCGTCGCGGAACAGCTCCGCCTGCGCGTTGTTCAGGTAGAGCGTGAAGGCGGCGGAGCGTTGCGGGTCCAGCCGCGCGTAGCCCGCGATGCCGTCGAGGGCGGCGGCCTGCGCGGCGTCGGGCGCGCGGCGCAGGAGCACGCCGTCGATGGCGCCCGCCTCCAGCGCCTCGCGCGCGGCGGGGAAATCGGGCAGGAAGCGGAGGACGATGGTGTCGATGCCCGGGCGGCCGAGGTGGTAGCGCGGCCACGCCCGCAGCGTGGCGTCGAGCGTGGTCAGCGATTCGAGGCGGTAGGGGCCCGCGCCCACGGGACGGGCGTTGAAGGGCGCGTCGTGGAGCGCCGCCCCGTCCAGCCCCTGCAGGATGTGCTGGGGCAGGATGCCGATGGTGGCGTAGCGCGCGAGGAAGGGCGCGTTCGGCGCGGGCAGGCGGAAGACGACCGTGCCCAGGTCGGGCGTGAGCACCTCCACGTCGGCCCAGGCGGCAGCCAGCTCCGGCGGGCCGCGGAAATCGGGGTCCACGATGAGCGAGACGGTGAAGGCCACGTCCAGCGAGCGCAGAGGCGCGCCGTCGTGCCAGCGCAGGCCCGGGTGCAGGCGGAAGGTGTAGGTGAGGCCGTCGTCGCTGACCGCCGGCAGGGGGGCGAGGTCGGGCAGCAGCCGCCCGTCGTGGTCCACGCGCAACAGCCCCGCGAAGACCAGCCGCGAGAGGTCCTCGTCGGCGGGGTTGTCGGCGGCGAAGAGCGGGTTGACGCGCCGCCACGCGCCGATCACGCCCTCCACGTACTGGCTGCCGGCGGCGGAGGTGGCGGGCGGGGCGGGGGCCACGCCGTCGCGGCCCAGCAGGAGCAGCACGAGCGCGCCGATGGCGGCGGCCCCGGCCAGCAGCACGGCGATGGAGAACCAGGCGCGCCGCGTGTTCGCAACCGCCCGAGTCATGCCGCGCGGCCTAGCGTTGCGACTGAACGCTCAGGAAGGACACGAAGAGGAAGACGATGACCAGCACGATCGTCGCCTGGAAGAGGGTCTTCTCGAGGCCCCGCTTGGTGCGGTAGACGGAGCCGCCGGAGAGGCCGCCGAGGGCCGCGCCGAAGCCCGAGCCCTTGACCTGCAACAGGACTGCGGCCACGAGCAGCACGGAGACGATGATCTGGATGGCGTTCAGCATCAGCGCGCGGCCACCATGGCCTCCTCGGCGGGCTGCTCGTTCGCGGGAAGGGCCGCGAGCGCGGGCGCGCCGTTCTCCCGCCCATGATACACGTCCAGGATGGCGGCGGCGAGCTTGGCGTAGTCGTGGCGGTAGCGGTTCTCGTCCGCCACCACGTCGGCCTGCACCACGCGCAGGTCGCGCAACGCGCGCGCGTCGGGCCGCTCCAGGGCCACGGGCTCGGAGCGCCACGATTCGGGCAGGCTGGCGATGTTGTCGTTGGCCACCACCGCGTCGAGGATGCCCGGGGCCGTGTGCCGCAGCACCGCCTCGATGTGTTCGGCCACGCCGAACTCGTCCGTCTCGCCGTGCTCCGTGGCCACGTTGCACACGAACAGCCGCTGCGCGCTGGTGGCCAGCAGCGCCTGCCGCAGGTCCTCCACCAGCAGGTTGGGCAGCACGCTCGTATAGAGGCTGCCCGGCCCGACGACCACGAGGTCCGCGTCGAGGATGGCGCGCACGGCGTCGGGGTGCGCCTCCGCGTGCGGCGGGTTCAGGTAGAGCTCGCGGATGCACGCCCCCTGCTCCGTGATGGTGTGCTCGCCGTGCACCAGCTCGCCGTCCTGCGTGCGAGCCGAGAGCGTCACGTCCACCACCGTGGACGGCAGGATGGCCCCGCGCACGTTGAGCACGCGCCCCACCTCGTGCACGGCCGTCTCGAAGCTGCCCGTGACGCTGGCCATGGCCACGATGAAGAGGTTGCCGAAGGAATGTCCCTCAAGGCCCTCGCCGTTCTGAAAGCGGTACTGGAAGAGGCGCGTCATGAGCGGCTCGGATTCGGCCAGCGCGGCGATGCACTGGCGGATGTCGCCCGGGGCCACCACGTTGAACTCCTGCCGCAGCCGCCCCGACGAGCCGCCGTCGTCGGCCACGGTGACGATGGCGGTGAGGTTGCTGGAGTGGTCCTTCAGCCCGCGCAGCAGCACGGAGAGGCCCGTGCCCCCGCCCAGCGCCACGATGCGCGGCCCGCGGCTGAGCACGCGCCGCGTGTAGAGCGAACGCGCCATGTCGCGCTTCTCGTCGGCGGGCCGCATGAAGGCGTAGAGCAGCGAGGCGTTCAGCTTCCAGAAGGCGAGGCAGACCGCGCCCAGCGCCGCCAGCACGAAGATGGCGCCGCGCCCCCAGCGCGGGATGAACTGCAGCGTGAGGTACCACGCCGCGCCCGGGAAGTCGTAGGTGAGGTAGGCCTCGCGCAGCAGGTAGGCCGCGCCCAGGCTGAGCAGGGACATGCCGATCACGAGGAGCAGCAGCCAGCGCTTGATGTGCATCCCCGGATACAACCAGGTGAGGAGACGGTGATTCCTCATGCGGCGCGGCATGACGCTGTGGCAGTGTAACGGCAAGCGCCGCTACGGTCACGCCCCCAGTTCGCGCTCCAGCAGCGCTTGCGCCGCTTGCGGGTCGGCGCGGCCCCGCGTCTCGCGCATGACGCCCCCCAGCAGCCGCTTGATGGCGGCGGTCTTGCCCGCGCGGTAATCCGCCGCGGCCTTCCCGTTCTCGGCGATGACGCGGCGCGCGACGGCGGCCAGCTCGTCGCCCGCGTCCACGCGCGCGAGCCCCTCGCGCTCCACGATGGCGGCGGCGCTCCCGCCCTCCTCCACCATGCGCGCGAACACGGCGGCGGCCACCTGCCCCGTGACGGTCCCGTCCTCGGCCAGCGCGATCAGCTCGGCGAGGGCGGCGGGCGCGAGGGGGAAACGATCGAGGCGCGCGCCGTCGTGCTCGTTGCTCCAGTGCGCCACCTCGCCCAGCGTCCAGTTGGCGGCCAGCCGCGCGGCTCGCTCGGCCGGGAAGGGCAGGGCCGCGGCCACGGCGTCGGCGAACTCGGAGCGGTCGCGCGCCTCCGCCAGCGTGGCCGCCTCGAAGGCGGAGAGGCCGATCGCGCGGTAGCGGCGGCGGCGGGCGGCGGGCAGCTCCGGCAGGTCCGCGCGGACCTCATCCACGAAGGCGCTCCCCAGCGCCAGCGGGGGCAGGTCCGGCTCGGGGAAGTAGCGGTAGTCGTCGGCCTCCTCCTTGGAGCGCTGGGAGGCGGTTTCGCGCCGCTGCTGGTCCCAGCCGCGCGTCTCCTGGCGGATGGTTCCGCCCGCATCGAGGATGGCCGTCTGCCGCCCGATCTCGAAACCCAGCGCATCGTGCACGGCGCGGAAGCTGTTCATGTTCTTGATCTCGACCTTCACGCCCAGCGCCTCCGCGCCGCGCGGGCGCAGGCTCACGTTGGCGTCGCAGCGGAAGTTGCCCTCCTCCATGTTGGCGCGGCTGGCCCCGATGGTGCGCAGGATGGCGCGCAGCTCCACGAGGAAGGCGCGCGCCTGTTCGGGGGAGCGCAGGTCCGGCTCGCCCACGATCTCCATGAGGGGCGTGCCCGAGCGGTTCACGTCGATGAGGCTGTAGCCCTCGCCCGTGGCCGGGTCCGTGCGGTGAAGCAGGCGGGCCGTGTCCTCCTCCATGTGCACGCGCGTGATGCCCGCGCGGAAGGGCTCGCCCTCGGCCTCCGCCTCCAGCCAGCCGCCGCGGCAGAGGGGCAGGTCGTACTGGCTCACCTGGTAGCCCTTCATGAGGTCGGGATAGGGGTAGTTCTTGCGGTCGAACTTGGAAAAGGGGGCGACCTCGCAGTTGAGGGCCAGCCCCGTGCGCACGATCAGGCGGATGGCCTCCTCGTTGATGACGGGCAGCACGCCGGGCAGGCCCAGGCAGACGGGGCAGACGCGCGTGTTGGGCGCGGCCCCGGCGTAATCGGCGTCGCAGCCGCAGAACATCTTGGCGCGCGTGATGGGCTGCACGTGCACCTCGAGGCCGATGACGGGTTCGAGCGCGGTTCCGGCGGGCGCGGTCACGGGGGCAGTGTAGGCGGCGCCAGCGCCCCCGGCCAGCGCACGCCGTGTACACTGGCCCCATGACCGAGCGGCTGGACCAGACGGCCCCCGTGCGCGAGTTCGCCACGGCTATCGGCGAGTGGCTGCTGGCGCGGCGCTTCGGCTCCGTCACGCCCCTCGCCTTCCGCTGGCGCTTGTGGGAGGCGTACGGGGACGACGGGGTTCTCCCGCACGTCGTCATCGAGCTGCTGGTGAACGACCCGCCGCCGCCCTCGGCGGAGTGGCTGGCGCTGAGCGAGGAGGAACGGGCCGCGCGCCCCATCCGCGAGTGGGCGCGCAACTCCACCTGGCCGCGCGAGGACATGGACGCGCTGGACGAGGCGGCGCGCGAACATGCCCGCGCGTGCGCCGTTCCGCCCGGGCTGGACCCGCACTGGCCGGTGCATGTGAACCTCTACGGGCGCTCCGAAGCGGGAGCGTGCGGCTTCCCCGCGCCGAAGTGAGCGAACCGGACGGCGCGCCCGAGGGGCCGTTCCCCATCGATCCGCGCGACCTGGTGCGCCACGCGCGGGCGCTCGCCCAGTCCCTGCCGGAGCGCTCCGCGACCGACTACCGGCGCGCCGTCTCCGCCGCCTACTACGCGCTCTTCCACGCCCTCACCCTGCGAACCGTCGAGACGCTCGCACCGGACGCCGCGCCGCCCACGCGCTACGAGCGGGTGCGCGCATTCGGGCATCCGCACCTGCGTCGCGCGGCCTTGTGGGCATCCGGTTCGGGAGTCCCGGCACGGTCGCGGGCGGCGCTGGCCGCGCGGGCCCGCGCCGACGCGGAGGCGCGCCGGGTCGCCGATGCCTTCCTGCGGCTGAACGCCGAGCGCGCCGACGCCGATTACAACCACCTCGCCCGCTTCACGGAGCCGCGCGCCCTGCGGCTTATCGACCTCGCGGACGACGCCGTGGAGACCGTGGCGGCCCCGGCCTTCGCCACGGAAGCTGGTGGCGGCATGGCCTTCCTCCGCCTGCTCGCGAGTCTCCCCGACACGCCGTAGTCCCGATCACCGGCCACCGGCCACCGTGTACACTGGCCCCATGACCAAGCGGCTGGAGCAGACGGCCCCCGTGCAGGAGTTCGCCGCGGCCATCGGCGAATGCCTGCTGGCGCGGCGCTTCGGCTCCGTCACGCCCCTCGCCTTCCGCTGGCGCCTGTGGGAAGCGTACGGGGACGACGACCTGGTTCCCACGCACCTCGTCATGGACCTGCTGGTGAACGACCCGCCGCCGCCCTCGCCGGAGTGGCTGGCGCTGAGCGAGGAGGAGCGCGCCGCGCGCCCCATCCGCGAGTGGGCGCGCAACGGCCTCTGGCCGCGCGAGGATATGGACGCCGTGCGCGAGGCCGCCAGGACGCGCGCGCTCGAGGTTGGCCCGCCCGACGGCATCGACCGGACCTGGCCGGTTCACGTGCTCTTCGTCGCCCGCTCGGATGCGGGAACGTGCGGGTTCCCGGCGGTCCATGACTGATCCGTCCGGGGCGGAGAACGACGCGGAGGGGCCGTTCCCCATCGATCCGCACGATCTGCTCCGGCACGCGAGGGCCATCACCAACGCCCTGCCGGGGCGGGGCGACACCGACTACCGTCGCGCCGTCTCCGCCGCCTACTACGCGCTCTACCATGCGCTCACGCTGCGCGCCGCCACGTTCGCCGAACCATCCGCACGGTACGATGCCGTTCGTCGCTTCCGGCACTGGCGTCTGCGGGACGTCGCCCAGGCGGTGATTGGCGGCGGCGGCGATGCACGGGCGCAACCTGTCGCCCGTGCGGTCCTGTTCCTCCGGACCGAGCGCATCCATGCCGACTACAACCACCGGGAACGCTTCACGCCGCCCCGCGCGCGGGACGCCATCGACATCGCGGATGAAGCCGTGGAAGCGCTGGGTGATGGCGGCGGGGAGGCGCTGGTACGCCTGCTGGCCGCCATGCCCTAACCACCGCCCCCTAACCACCGCCCGCCGGCCACCGTGTACACTGGCCCCATGACCAAGCGGCTGGAGCAGACGGCCCCCGTGCAGGAGTTCGCCGAGGCCATCGGCGAATGGCTGCTGGCGCGGCGCTTCGGCTCCGTCACGCCCCTCGCCTTTCGCTGGCAGGTGTGGGAGTCGTATCTGTACGACGACGCCCGCCCGCACGTCGTCATCGAGCTGCTGGTGAACGACCCGCCGCCGCCCTCGGCGGAGTGGCTGGCGCTGAGCGCGGAGGAGCGCGCCGCGCGCCCCATCCGCGAGTGGGCGCGGAACCAGATCTGGCCGCGCGAGGACATCGACGCCGTGCGCGAGGCCGCGCGCGAACGCGCATGGGCGCTCGGCGTGCCGGATGCGCTCGACGACGCCTGGCCGGTCGACGTGGTTCTCTTCGGGCACACCGAGGCGAAGGAGACGGGGATGCGCTTCCCGCACGTCGCCAGCGAGACGGCCGCCCCCTAGATGCGGCCGGACGGCGAACCCGAATTCCTCTCGCCCATCGACCCGCGGGCCTTGCTCCGCCACGCGCTCGGGCGCATCAATGCGCCGGATGCGGAAGAGACCGACTATCGCCGCGCCGTCTCCGACGCCTTCTATGCGCTCTACCACGCCCTCACGCTGGCCGCCATGCCCCACATGACCGACAGCGACGACCCCTTCGAGCCGTACCGGCAGGTTCGCCGGATCAGGCACCGGCACGTCCGCGACGCCGCCAACGCGACGCTGGCGAACGCGGACGAGCGGGCGCGCATGGTCGCGGACGTGCTGCTGCGGCTGTACGCCGCGCGGGAGGACGCCGACTACAACCATCTCGTCCAATTCACGCGGGCGGATGTGGAGACGCTCATTCGACGGGCCGCGCGCGCCGTGGAAGCGGTGACCGCCCCGGGCTTCGGCGAGCAGGACCTCCCCCGCCGCCTCGCGGCCATGCTCGACGCGCCCTAGCGCGCCACCGTGTACACTGGCCCCATGACGACGCGGCTGGAGCAGACGGCACCCGTGCGCGCGTTCGCCACGGCCATCGGCGAATGCCTGCTGGCGCGGCGCTTTGGCTCCGTCACGCCCCTCGCCTTCCGCTGGCGTCTGTGGGAGTCGTACCTGTACGACGACGCCCGCCCGCACGTCGTCATCGAGCTGCTGGTGAACGACCCCCCGCCGCCCTCGCCGGAGTGGCACAAGCTCAACGAGAAGGACGGGCGGCTCAGTCTGCGCGAAATCGGGGAGTTGGCGCAGGGCCGGATCTGGCCGCGCGAGGACATCGACGCCGTGGACGAGGCCGCGCTCGAACGCGCGCGCGCGCTCGGCGTGCCGGAGGCGCTCGACGCCGCCTGGCCCGTCGACGTGATGCTGCGCGGGCGCACGGAGGCGGCGAAGCTCGGCATGCGCTTCCCGCCGCGTGAGGAGAGCGCGGGCGAGGAGAGCGCCGCGCTGGCGCGCGGCTGAGGGAAGAGGAGCGCGCGCGCAGCTCCGCGCCGCGCTGAGGAGAGAGTGGGCGCGCCAACGGCCAACGCGCCAACCGCGCCAACGGCCAACGCGCCAACCGCCAACAACCCCCCCGCTGGCGCGTTGACGGTTCTTGCCCTACACTCCCGGCCGAGTGCGCGGGGCCGCGCGCGGGGGGAACACGCAACCATGGCCGCCACGCGCTCCGCTACCCCCCCCCATTATGGAAACAATCCGCTGAAAGGCTGGAGCGCTCCCATGAAACGCCTGCTGTTCGCCCTGTTCGCCCTCGCCCTGCTGACGCCCTTCGCGCTCCAGCGCGACGGCCAGGCGCAGAGCGGCCCCACCTTCGCGGACAACTCCGCCATCACGCGCTACCTGCAGGCGGGCTCGGACGGCTCCACCACCGCCATCGTCATCGACAACCCGACGGTCAACAACGGCGGGTCCTCCATCTGCACCCTCACCAGCGTACAGGGGGTGGGCGGCACGGGCGCCGTCACGCACGTGACCACGGGCGGCACGGACCTCTCCACCAGCTTCAACGCCATCCGCACGGTCGTGGGCGGCGTGGCGCGCTGCAACGTCACGTACACGGGCGCGGCCTCGGTGTCGGCGCGCGCCGCCGCCACGCTCACCCACATCCACCTGCGCCTCACGGTGAAGGGCGGGGCCTCGGACCCCGTCAGCGACACCAAGGACATCACCGTCATGCTGGTGAACCGGGACACCGACCGGGCGGCGCTGGAAGCGCTCTACGACGCCACCGGCGGCGCCAGCTGGACCACCAGCACCAACTGGAAGGAGACCAGCCGGCTGCGGCAGACGTGGACGGTCACGGTGGGGGATGGCAGCAACAACCGGCGCGGCTACGTCGGCCCCGCCGGCATCGGCTCCATCTCTGGCGGCCGGTTCACGAGCGACATCTCGGCGGGCCTGTGCACGGGCACGACGACCATCTTGCAAAGGGCGTTCAAGTTCACCACCACCAACCAGCACCGCATCAGTTTCGAGAACCCGAGCGCCTGCGGCGGGGCCCCCTGGGTGGGCTTTTCGTTCCGCTGGGGGCCGTGGACCAGCAACCCCGGCAACATTGGCGTCACCAGTTTCAACGCCCCCGCGGAGGAAGTCATCGGCGCCGTCGGGTCGACGTTCACCGTCCAGCTGCGCTCGACCATCAACGCGCCGGAAGGCTGGCACGGCGTGACCGTGGCGAGCGGGCGCGTGACGGGGCTGAGCCTGCCCAACAACAACCTCACGGGCGTCCTGCCCGACGCGCTGGGCCACCTGACGGCGCTGACCACGCTCAACCTCTCCAACAACCCGGGGCTGACGGACGGCACGATCCCCGGGGCGCTGTCCTCGCTGACGGCGCTGACCACGCTGAACCTGGGCATGACGGGCCTCTGCGCGGGCGACGCCACGACGGCGTGGGTGGCGGCCATCACGGCCAAGTCGGGCTCCTCCGTGACCGCGCCCGCCTGCCAGGGCCCCCAGTTCGCGGAGGCCGCGCTCACGGTCCTCCAGGAGGCGACCGCCACGACCGCCTCCCACGCCATCGCCATCTCGCCGGGCATCCTCTCGGGCGGCATGGACGTCTGCTCGGTGGCCTCGTCGGCGGCGAACGCCAGCGCCGACCCCGCCGACCACGACACCTCGGGCGCGAACGTCTCCGGCTTCACGGCCAGCGTCACGGCCAGCGACGTCTGCACGCTCAGCTATTCGGGCGCGGCCCTGACGCGCACGGCCACGCGCGCGGCCATCTCCCTCACGCTGAACGCGGGCGACGGCCTCGCCCCCGCCGACCCCGACGACACCATCGACGTGACCGTCAAGCTGCTGGGCCTGGACACGGACGTGGCCGCCCTGCGTACGCTGTACACGGCCACCGCCGGGCCGGGCTGGACGGAGCAGGCGGGCTGGTCCCGCGTCTTCAAACTGACGGGCGAGCTCAACGGCGGCGCCACCGCCGACGGCTTCCTCCACAACACGCACGGCTCCGTACGCGAGGGCGGGCGCACGGTCGTGCTGGGCGGCGACACCTACACCCTCGAGTCGATCGTGCGGCAGCGTTCCCCGGTGTCCGTCGACCTGACGTTCAGCCCGGCGGGCATGGAATCCCACTTCGACGGCCTCAGCATCACCATCGGCGCCACCACGCTGGCGCTCGACGACGTCACCAGCAGCGTGGCCTCGGGCCAGCGCAGCTGGTCGTGGACGACCATCTCCCCGGCACTGGGGACCAGCGACCTGCGCAACGACGTGGACGTGACGCTCACGGGCTTCTCGTACGTGAAGGCGGCGGCCACCGCCGGAACCCTGCACGGCGTGACCATCAGCGGCGGGCGCGTGACGGGGCTGGCGCTGCCGGACAACAACCTCGACGGAACCCTGCCGGCGGCGGCCATGGCCGAGCTGACGCGCCTGCGCACGCTGGACCTGGGCGTCAACGTGGAACTCACGGGCGCCACCGCCGACGTGGTTTCCGGCCTGTCCATGAGCACGCTGGCCGTGCTGGACCTGGAGGGCACGGGCGTCTGCTTCGGCAAGGACGCCAGCGCCCGCAGCGACGCCGAGAACGCGTGGCTGACGGCCATCGAGGGGCGCACGGGCGGCTCCACGGCCATCAGCGACTGCGGGCCGCGCTTCGTGCACGAGCGGCGCACCTTCACGTGGGACACGAACTGGCCGGTCAACACCGGCATCGGCTTCGGCGACCCGGCGGCGCCCTTCATCGAGGGCGCGCTGGGCACGGCCACCTGTCCGAGCAGCGGCGGCAACGGCTGGGCCGTACGCCAGGCCGCCGATCCGGCCGTCTTCCAGCAGCCGGTCACCGGCTCGGTGTTCGTCGCCGGCTTCGCCCAGTCCGTCACCGCCGGCGTCAGCTGCAACCTGTCCTACAACTGGGGCACGCAGACCGCCAACTACAGCGCCGGGGTGCGGGAGGCCATCTCCGTCCTCTTCCGCCTCAACAACGGCGTGGACCACACCGGCGCCAGCGACACGAGCGTGGACGACACCATCGAAATCCAGATCCGCCTGCTGCACAACGGCACGGACCGGGACGCCCTGACGGCGTTTTACAACGGCACGGGCGGCACGGGCTGGACCACGAACACGAACTGGGCCACGGCCACGGCCACGAATGAGACCTTCACGCTGACGGGCGCGAGCGTCGGCAGCTACACGGGCTACAAGTCGGTCGGCACGACGCGGGGCTCGCTGCGCGGGTCCTCCACGGCCACGTTCACGCGGGGCGGAACGACGTACACGCTGACGACCATCCACCGGAACAACAGCGACGGGGCCGTCACGCTGTCGTTCTCCCCGGCGGGCACGGCCGCCCACTTCGACGGCCTCTCCATCGCCATCGGCTCGGGCACGCTGGCCCTCGACGACGCCACCGAGACGACGTCGAGCGGGCAGCGCCACTTCGACTGGTCGAGCCAGTCGGTCTGGGCGGCCTCGGCCTTCACCGGCGACTTCGACGTGGCGCTGACGGGAGCGGCCACGCTGGACACCACGCTCGCCTGGCACGGCGTCACGCTGGGCACGAGCGGCGTGAACGACGACCGCGTGACGGGGCTGGACCTGTCGAACAACAACCTGCGCGCCGGCACGCTGCCCGCCGAGCTGGGCGAGCTGAGCCGCATGACCAGCCTCGACCTGAGCGACAACGCCAACCTGCGCGGCGTCATCCCCGACGCATGGGCCGAGATGACCCAGATGCTCACCATCGACGTGAGCGGCACGGGCATCTGCGCGGAGGAATCGAACGCCGTGGTGCAGGGCTGGCTGACGGCCACGCGCGCCAAGATGAACAGCGACGTGAAGGTGCCCCTGTGCAAGCCGCGGTTCACGGAAGACGCCGAGACCTTCACGCTGGACGCGCACGAGGCCGGGCCGACGGTCGTGGGCACGCCCGACTTCACGGGCAGCCTGGTGGCCGGGGCGACCGCGCGCTGCACGCTGGACGGGGCCGTGGCCAACGCCAGCGCCAGCCCCGCCAATCACCGCACGAGCGGAACGAGCGCGGCCAGCCTCTTCCGCGTCAACGCGAGCACCTGCGCCATCACCTACACCGGCTCGGGGGCCACGCGCACGGCGGGCACGCTGGAGGCGTACTCGCTCAGCATCTCCATCGACGACATGGCGGGCGACGGCCTGCCGCCCGACGACACCATCGACGTGACCGTGCGCCTGCTGGACGCCTTCACGGACCGCGCGGCGCTGCAGGCGTTCCACACCGCCACCACGGGGGCCAGCTGGACCAGCAGCGCCAACTGGTTCGCCGACACCGTCACGGTGGAGCGCACCTTCCAGCTGACGGGCGCGACGGCGTCCACGCGCATCGGCTACTACCGCAGCAGCCTGGGCTCGGTGCGGAGCGGCGGCGACACGTTCACGCTGTCGGGCACGACGTACACGCTGGTGGGCTTCACGCGGCGCGTCACGGACAGCAACACGCCCATCCAGCTGACGGTGAGCCCGCAGGGGAACCTCGCCCACTTCGCCGGCCTGAGCGTGCGCGTGGGCACGACCGTGCTGGCCCTCGACGACGCCAGCAGGAACACCTACAGCGGCGGCGGCGGCGGGCGCACCTTCCGCTGGATCACGACCCCGCCCGCGAACGCGGTGCTGAACACCGACTACGACCTCGAGCTCATCCGCGTCACCGCCAACCCCCCGGCCAACGACTGGCACGGCGTGACCGTGGACGCGAACGACCGCGTGACCGGGCTGAACCTGAACGACAACAACCTGGCCGGCAACGTGCCCGCCGCGCTGACGGAGCTGTCGAAGCTGCGCGCGCTGGACCTGGGCGGCAACACCAGCCTGCGCGTGATCGCGCCGGGCACGGGCCTCACGGGCCTCACGCGCCTCACCAGCCTCGACCTGTCGGGCGCGGGCATCTGCGAACAGACGGACCCGGCCCCGACCGCGGGCATCTCCCTCGCCCTGGCCAGCTGGCTGGGGGCGCTGCGCACGGCGGGCGCCAGCGTGAGCGTGACCGACTGCAACGAGGGCGGGCCGCGCTTCACGCAAACGGCCGTCACCTACATCCTCGACGCGGGCTCGGACGGCTCGTCCACGGCCATCGTGGTGGGGACGCCGGCCTTCACGGCGGGCACCATCGGCGGCACGGACAACTGCCGCATCGGCTCGCAGCTGCCCACCGCCGACGACGAGACCTTCGTGAGCACGGGCACGGACGTGTCGCTCTTCACCATCAACACCACCACCTGCGCCCTGCGCTACACGGGCGGGGCCTCGGCCTCGGCGCGCACGGCGGGCACGCTGGAGGGCTGGTCCGTGGTGGTCGAGGTGCTGGACGGCGTGACCGGCGCGGGCGTTTCCGACAACGCCACCGACGGCAGCATCAACGTGACCGTGAAGCTGGTGGACGGGGCCACGGACAAGGAGACGCTGGAGGCCTTCTACGACTCCACCGGCGGGACCGCCTGGACCACGCGCTCGCGCTGGAAGACGGAAGGCACCCTCAACACCTTCAACTTCGACGGCACGAACCTGAGCGGCTGGACCGGCTACAACACCTACTCCATCGGCGGGGCCACGCGCGGCGCGCTGCGATCGGGCGAAAACGGCAAGTACACGCTGAGCGGCACGGAGTACACGCTGGCGGCGGTCATCCGCAACAACAGCACCGGCAACCTCACGCTGGCCTTCTCCCCGCAGGGCGAGGCGGTCCACTTCTCCGGCCTCACCCTCACGGTCGCCGGGCGCACGCTGGCGCTCGACGCCGCCACCATGACGACGGGGGGCGGGCGGCGCCACTTCGAGTGGTCGAGCGTGGGCCTCGCTGTCACCACCCTTCGCACCAACAGCACCGCCACGCTGGGGTACACGTGGGGCGCCTGGCACGGCGTGACCCGGACGAGCGGGCGCCTGACCGGCCTGGCCCTGCCCAACAACAACCTGCAGGGGACGATCCCGGAGGGGCTGTCCGAGCTGAGCAAGCTGGCCACGCTGGACCTGGGGGAGAACCGCGGCGTGACGGGCGCGATCCCGGCGGGCATCGGCACGCTCACGGCCCTCACCAGCCTCGACCTGGGCGGCGCCTCCCTCTCCGGCGAGATACCGGACGGCCTCACGGGCCTCACGGCGCTCACCACGCTCGACCTCTCGGACAACGGGTTCACGGGGGCGATCCCGTCGGGCATCGGCGCGCTCACGGCCCTCACCAGCCTCGACCTGTCCGGCAACGCGCTGACGGGCAACATCCCCACGGGCGCCACGGGCATCGACGCGCTCACCGCCCTCACCGCGCTCGACCTTTCCGACAACGCGCTGTCGGGGAGCATCCCCACGGGCGTGAACCTGCTGACGGCGCTGACCAGCCTCGATCTGGGGGACAACACGCTCACGGGCGCCATCCCCACCGTCACCGCGCTCACGGCGCTGACCAGCCTGAACCTGGGGGGCAACACGGGGCTGACGGGCGGCCTCGCGGTCCTGAACTCGCTCACCGGCCTCACCAGCCTCGACGTGGGCGGGTCGAGCGGGCTGGGCGGCAGCATCCCCGTGGCGCTGGGCTCCTTCAGCGCGCTCGTCACGCTCGACCTGAGCGACGCGGGCCTGCAGGGGAACGTCCCCGGCGACCTGGGGAACATCGGCGCCACGCTCACCACGCTCAATCTGAGCGGCAACCGCGGCCTCACGGGCGGCATCCCCGAGGAGCTGGCCTCGCTCACGGGCCTGGAGACGCTGGACCTGAGCAACACGGCCCTGTCGGGCGAGATTCCGGAGCCGCTGTCGGCGCTCACGAGCCTGACCGTGCTGGACCTGCGGAACACCATCGTGTGCGTCATCTCCACCACCGACCTGGTGGTGGCGGGCTGGCTGAGCGGCCTGCGGTCGGGCATGGACGCCATGATCAACGTGCCCGAATGCGACCTGACGGGCACGAACAACCGCGGCCCGCGCTTCGCCGCCGCCACCATCGTCTACCTGCTCGATTCGGGCGATGACGGCTCGACCACGGCCATCGCCGTGGCCACGCCGGAATTCGCGGCGGGGAGCGTGTCCGCGGGCACGGACGCCTGCACGCTGCGCACGCAGTACGCCAACGCCAGCGACGACACGGCGGACTTCATCGAGCCGGGCACCTCGGGGGCCACGGCCACCACCGACTTCGCCGTGGACTCCAGCACCTGCGCCATCACCTACGCCGGTTCGGGGGCCACGCGCGCGGCGGGCACGCTGGAGGCGTACTCGCTCACCATCACGCTCAGCGACGGCGTGAACGACGCGGGCGATCCCGACCGGCGCGCGGACAGCACGCAGAAGGTGACCGTGAAGCTGCTGGACGCGAGCACGGACCTGGCCGCGCTGCAGGCGCTCTACAACGCCACGGGCGGGGCCAGCTGGACCACGAACACGGGCTGGACCACGAACACGCTGGGCGGGTCGGTCAAGACCTTCACGCTGAGCGGCACGAGCGTCAGCGGCCAAACCGGCTACAACACGGCGGGCAGCACGACGCGGGGCTCGCTGCGCGGGTCCTCCACGGCCACGTTCTCGCTGGGCGGGACGACCTACACGCTGGCGACCATCATGCGCGCCAACACCAGCGGGAACGTCACGCTGTCGGTCTCCCCGTCGGGCACGGGTTCCCACTTCAGCGGCCTCGCCATCACCATCGGCACGATCTCGCTGACGCTCGACTCCGGCACGGTGGCGGGCGGGCGGCGCAACTTCAGCTGGACGAACCCGTCGGGCCTGGCGGCCTCGGACTTCACCGGCAACTTCGACATGACGCTGGGGGCCTCCGGCGGCTGGCACGGCCTGACGCTGGGCAGCAGCGGCGCGGACAACGGGCGCGTGACGACGCTCAACCTCACCAACAACAACCTCACGGGCGGCCCCCTGCCGGACGCGCTGCGCGAACTGACGCGGCTCACCAGCCTCGACCTGAGCGAGAACACCGGCATCACGGGGGCCATCCCCGCCGCGCTGGGCGACCTCACGCGGCTCACCACGCTCTTCCTGAACGGGAACACCGGCTTCACGGGGCGCATCCCCGGCGCGCTGGGGCGGCTGACGTCGCTGACCACGCTGCGGCTGCACAACAACAGCGGCATGTCCGGCCCCATCCCGCCCGAGCTGGGCGACCTCGCGGCGCTGGTGCAGCTCACGGCCTACAACAGCGGCCTGACGGGGACCATCCCCGCCGAGCTGGGGCAGCTGTCGGCGCTCACGGTGCTCACGCTGACCGACAACGCCGGACTGACGGGGAGCATCCCGCCGGAGCTGGACCAGCTGACGGCGCTGACCTCGCTGGGGCTGTCCATGACGGGCGTGTGCGTGGACCCGGCGGCGGAGACGCGCGTGGAGACGTGGCTCAACAGCTTCCGCGCGACCACGAACGGCGGAGCCTTCGTGGCCACCTGCGACGGCAGGCTGCCGTCCTTCACGCAGAGCGAGGTCACGCGGCTGCTGGACGAGGGCGCGGACGGCTCGTCCACGTCCATCGACCTGATCATGCCGGCCTACCGGGCGGGCACCTTCAGCGGCGGCGGCACGACCACCTGCCGCCTCGGTTTCGCCGTCGAGAACGCCAGCGACGATCCCGCCGATTTCGCCACCAGCGGGACCGACGCGAGCGCCAGTTTCACCGTGTCCAACGCCATCGGCGACGCCTGCGACCTCACCTACACGGGTTCGGGGGCCACGCGCTCGGCCACGCTGCGGGCGTACTCCGTGAGCGTGGCCATCCACGACGGCGTGGACGCCACGGGGGCCATCGACGAGACCACGACCGACGCCACCATCCAGGTGACCGTGAAGATCGTGAACGCGGCCACGGACCGGGCGGCGCTGGGGGCGCTCTACGACGAGACCAACGGGGACGGCTGGGGCGCGAACGCGAACTGGAAGCAGACGGCGCCCGTGCTCCACACGTTCAACCTGACCTGGCAGATCGGCTTCAGCGGCTGGCTGGGGTACGCCACGGGCGCGGGCACGATCAACAACAACACTGGCAACGTCACGCTGGGCGGCACGACCTACACGATCACGGAGATCCGCAAGCACAACTCCACCAGCAACGTGGCCTTCGCGGTGACCCCGCAGGGGACGTCCTCGCACTTCGACGGCCTCAGCATCCGCAGCGGGGGCGTCACGCTGGCGATCGACGACGCGACGGAGACGACGCCCAGCCTGCAGCGCCGCTGGGAGTGGGCGAGCCAGTCGGGCTTCCCGAGCCTGGGCGGCACCTTCGGCCTGGACCTGCTGGGCTCGTGGACCAACCCCGTCTGGCAGGGCCTGACGGTGACCAACGGGCGCGCGATGGCGCTGTCGCTGTCGGACAACGGGCTGCGCGGGGAGATTCCGGCGGCGCTGGGCGACCTGAGCACCCTCACCAGCCTCGACCTGAGCGCCAACCGCGGCATCACGGGGAGCATCCCGCCGGAGCTGACGCGGCTGACGAACCTGCTCACGCTGAACCTGGAGGACACGCGCATCTGCGAGCGCGCCATCCGCGACGCCGGGGTGCGGGACTGGCTGGCGTCCATCCGCGCGAAGGCGGGCGGCTCGGTCACGCTGGGTTCCTGCCCGGCGGCGGCCACGGGGCCGACCTCGGCGCCCGTGACGGTGAGCGTGGCCACGGCGGGAGACGCCCCGGCGGGCGCGCGCTACGGCCTGCAACTGACCTGCGGGGGAACCCCCTTCTCGATCTCGCTGGGGGCGGGCCAGAGCTACTCCATCGCGACCTCCCCCGTCGCCGTCTGCTCGCTGAGCGTGACGGACCGCGGGGCCGCGCTGTCGGCGCTGGGCGAGTTCACGGGCCGCGCCGTGGGCGGCGGCATCAACGCCGTCCTGACGCTGGTGCACGAGGAGGCGGAGCCCGAGCCCGAACCGAATCCGCTGCTGGAGCGGCGGCTGGTGGTGGGCTCGGCCTTCGTGCGCTGGTCGGGCGAGCGCACGCCCGTGGCGGAAGCCGTGGCCGCGCTCACCCTGCGCGTGACCGCCGTGCACTGGTGGGACGCGGGCGCGCAGCAGTGGCGCTCGTGGTTCCCCGGCGGCGCGGACCTGGGCGTGAACACGCTGAACGCGCTCGACGCCGAGGGCATCTACCTGTTCTTCTCCGAGGAGGGGGACGGCGGCATCCCCGCCACGCGCCCCGGCGACGCGCTCGATCCGGGCGAGGCCGAGGAGGAAGCGGCCGCCATCGCGCGCCTGGACCGCACGCTGGTGGCGGACGGCGCGGCCTTCACGCGCTGGCAGGCGGGCCGCACGTCGCTGGACCGGGCGGTGGCCGGGCTGCGGCTGGGCGTCACCGCCGTGCACGGCTGGGACGCGGACGCGCAGCAGTGGCGCTCGTGGTTCCCGGGCGGCGAGGAGTTCGGCGTGAACACGCTGGCGGCGCTCGACACGGGCGGCATCTACTTCGTCTACTCGACGGAGCGGGAGGCCGAACCGGAGGACGATCCCCCCGCCGAGGGCGAGGCCGTGGCGCCGAACCCGCAGCTGGAGGGCAGGGTGACGGCCGGCGCCAGCGTGTTCGTGCGCTGGCAGGGCGAGTCGGTGTCCGTGGCCAGGGCCGTGGCCGGGCTCACGCTGCGCGTGACGCTCGTGCGCATGTGGGACGCGGACCGGCAGCGCTGGCGCGAGTGGATCCCCAACGGCGGGCAGTTCGGCGTGAACACGCTCACGCGGTTCGAGCCGGGCGTCATCTACACGATCTTCGCCGAGGAGCGGGAGCCCGAACCCGCCGAGGATCCCGCCCCCGCCGCCGATGCCGACGACGCTGCTGGCGACGCGCCCGCCGACGACGCTGGCGATGCGCCCGCCGACGATGCTGGCGATGCGCCCGCCGACGACGCTGCTGGCGACGCGCCCGCCGATGACGCTGGCGATGCGCCCGCCGATGACGCTGGGGATGCGCCCGCCGATGACGACGGCGACGCGCCCGCCGACGACGCTGGCGACGCGCCCGCCGACGACGCTGGCGACGCGCCCGCCGATGACGACGCTGGCGACGCGCCCGCCGATGACGACGCTGGCGACGCGCCCGCCGATGACGACGCCCCGGACGCGGAGCCGAATCCGCAGCTGGAGTCCGCGCTGGTGGCTGGCAGCGGCGTGTTCGTGCGCTGGCAGGGCGAATCGATGTCCGTGGCCGAGGCCGTGGCCGCGCTCACGCTGCGCGTGACCAGCGTGCGCGTGTGGGACACGGACATGCAGCGCTGGCTGGAGTGGATCCCCGGCGGCGAGGAGTTCGGCGTGAACACGCTGCACACGCTGGAGCCGGGCGCCATCTACACGTTCGTCGCCGAGGCGCGCTAGCCGTCGCGCGAGGCCCGCCGCGAGCGCGCGAGGGCCTTGCGCGCGAACGGCTCCACCGCGGCGGACGGGCTGGGGTCGGGGTCCAGCAGGTGGTCGCAGGCGCGCACCGCCGTCCAGCGCCAGAGGCGGGCCTCGTCCAGCGCGCGCAGGCTGCGGTAGCCGCGCAGGTAGAGGGCGGCGGCCACGGGCCGGAAGAAGCGGGTGAAGACGCGCAGCGCGGGCAGCGGGTTGATCGGTTCGCCCAGCAGGATGAGGGAGAGCGTGCGCGCCACGTCCCCCTCCGGCGGGCCCGCCGCCGCCAGCCCCCAGTCGATGACCACGCGCCGCCCGCCGCGTTCGCGCAGGATGTTCCCCGGGTGGAAGTCGCCGTGGCAGAGGCGGTCGCCCGCGGGCAGCTCCTCCAGCGCGCGCTCGATGGCGGGGCGCAGGCGCGGCGGCGTCTCCATCTGCGCCAGCCGCTCGCGCACGCGGTCGTGCAGCGGCGCCAGCCCGTCGGGCGCGGGGATGGCGTGCAGGCGGGCGTGCAGCCGCCCCGTCTCCCAGGCCTCGCGCGGCATGGTCCAGGGCAGGCGGCCCACGCGGTCCAGCAGGTTCTCGCCGTGGATGCGCTCGAACAGGTCGCCCGCGCGTCCGCACGCGCTCAGGGGCTCGCCCATGCGGGGCGCGGGGATGCCCGCCGCGATGGCCGCGGGGATGGCGATGCGCTCGGCCTCCACGCCGCGCTCCAGCCCCTCGCGGAAGAGGCGCAGCACGCGGCCCTCGTCCCAGGCGAAGATCTCCGCCTCGTAGCCCTCGCCCACCTTCTCCCGGGGTTCGTTCACGGGCGCCCGCCGGAGGGGCCGCCGCCCTCGGGGAAGGCGGTGGCGCCGCCCATGCGGCGGGCCACGGCGGCGGCGCCCTCCTTGTCCCCGGGGGCCAGCTCGCCGTCGAGCACGAGCGTGCTCAGGCGCTCCTTGACGCGCGCGATCCAGGGCCCCGGCGGGCGGTCGAGCAGGGCCATCAGCTCGCGCCCGTCGAGCGGGCTCTCCGCGCGCAGCAGGGCCGCCTCCTCCGCCTCGACGCGCGCGCAGGCGGCCTCGAGGCGGTCGTGGTACTCGCGGTCGTCGTAGGTGTGGCTGGCGTTGTCGGCGCGCTTGAGCGCGAGCAGGTCGCGCCAGCGCCCGTCGAGGCGGCGCATGAAGCGGCGCACGAGGCGGCCGTCGTCGGGGTCGGGGCGGTCCATGTGGCGGCGCACGAGCAGGGCCAGCGCCTCGCCCTCGCGCCCGTTCAGGCGCAGCCGCGCCACCAGTTCGGCGGCCAGCTCCGCGCCCACGATCTCGTGGCGGTAGAAGCCCCATTCGCCGTTCGGTTTCACGTGGCGCACGGCGGGCTTGCCCAGGTCGTGCAGCAGGGCGGCCCAGCGGCGGAAGGCGCGCCGCCCGTCCGCGTCCGTGGCGATGGCCGCCACCGTGGCCGTCGTGTGCCCCCACACGTCGAAGCGGTGGAAGCGGTTCTGCTCGCAGCCGGGCATGGCGGCCAGTTCGGGCAGGACGACGGGGAGCGCGCCCGTTTCGCGCAGCGCTTCCAGCCCGGCGGCGGGGTGGTCGCCGCCCAGCAGGCGGTCGAGCTCGGCGGTCACGCGCTCCTGCGAGAGCGTGGCCAGCAGGGGGGCGGCGTCCGCCATGGCCGCGCGCGTGCCCCCCTCGATGGCGAAGCCGAGCTGGCTGACGAAGCGCACGCAGCGCAGCACGCGCAGGGGGTCCTCGGCGAAGCGCGCGCGCGGGTCGCCGACGGCGCGCAGCAGGCCGCGCGCGAGGTCGTCGCGCCCGCCGAAGGGGTCGCGCAGCTCGCCCGTGACGGTGTGCTCGGCGAGGGCGTTGACGGTGAAGTCGCGCCGCGCGAGGTCCTCGTCGATGGAGCGCCCGAAGGTCACGTCGGGCCAGCGGCTGCCGGCGGCGTAGCGTTCGCCGCGGAAGGTGGTGATCTCGGCCCAGCCCTCGTCGAGGCGCACGCCCGTGGTGCCGTAGCGCTGGCCCACCGCGTTCACCGCGGCGCCCAGCGCGCGCGCGATGCGCTCCACCGCGTCGGGCGCGGCGTCGGTGGCGAAATCGGCGTCGGCGGCGTCTGCGGCGGTCGCGCCGCGCAGGCGGTCGCGCAGCTCGCCGCCGGCCAGCCACAGCTCATGGCCGGCGCGGGCGAAGGCGTCGACGAGCGCCTGCCGTGCGGGCGTCATGCGTCGATTGTAGAAGAGCGCGCCGCGCTGGCGCGCGGCGCTGAGGGCGAGGAGAGCGCCGCGCTGCCGCGCGGCTGAGGAGAGCGGCGGGGCGCAGCCCGCCTGAGTGGGAGGCGCGGTTGCGTTGGATGAAGAGCGTCGTGAATACTCAACCGCAAGAGGATCACAGTGAAGACTTTCCCGATTATGAAGTTCGCGATGACGCCCTCGCATCCGGGCGAGTTCGTTCACGAGGAGATTGAGTATCTGGGCATCAGCGTGACGCGCGCGGCGGAGATTCTGGGCGTGCGACGCGCGACGCTCTCCGCCGTGCTCAACGGCAAGGCCTCGCTCTCGCCCGAAATGGCGCTGCGCGTGGAGAAGGCGTTCGGGCTGGGCATGGACCTGATGCTCAGCATCCAGGCCTGGCACGACGCCGTGCGCATGCGCGCGCGGGCGGACGAGATCGCGGTCGAGCGCTACGTGCCCGAGGCCGAGCCCGCCGCCGCTACTCGACCGTGAGCGTGTAGTACATGCCGCCCTCGTAGTGGCCCGCGATGTCGCAGTAGAGCACGTAGCGGCCCGGCGGCAGGTGGAAGGTGCGCGCGCCCGCCTCGCCCGGCGCGACCGCCTCCACGCTCCCCACCACCTCGCCCGCGCGCTCCAGCTGGCGGCGCAGGGCGGGCGCGGGGCCGTCGCCGTCGGGGGCGCGCAGCAGCACGAAGTCGTGCGCCACGCCGTCGGCGTTGGAGAGCTCGAAGCGCAGCTCGCCGCTGGCCACGGCGGGCAGCTCGCCGCCCGCGGAGGTGCCCAGCCGCCACGCGCCCAGCGCCCGCACGTTGCCCTCGGCGTCGATGACGCGCAGGTCGCCGTGGGCGTGCGTGTGAGCGTGGAAGCCGACGATGGCCACGGCGGCGGCCACGGCCAGCGCGAGCCCGCCGGAGACGAGCAGCCGTCGCGTGGGGCGGAAGCGCATGGGGACATGGTAGCGCGATCAGATGGAGTGGTGCTCATGATAGAGGTGGCTCAGATTCTCACGGGCGATGCGGAACTTCGTGCCCCGGTTGCGCAGCCCCTTCTTCCCCGGAACGGTCGTCACGTCGAACTCGATGGCGATGATGCCGCTCTCTATCGCAACGGGCAGCAGGCTCGTTCGCGGCTCGCTATAGGCATGGGCGGTCTCGAACAGCACTTCCCGCCCGCGATTGCGCCTCTGCCCCTCGACGACGACGAGGTTCCGGTAGCTGGGGACGAATTTGTTGATCAGGACGTCGTGGAACCAATAGGCCCAGACTTTCTCCGGCGCGCTCTCCCGCCGAACGGTGACGCGCTCATCGCCCTCGCTTGCCACAACGAAGTCGTAGCCGCTGCGCGCGCTGGACTTCCCTTCGATCGTATGGCGGAAGCGCACCCGCTCATCGTCCTCCCGGGTATACCCGAAATGGGCAAGCATCTCGCGGAGATGGCCCCGCGGCTCGCCTTCCTTGTGGAACAGAGTGAACAGGCTGCTGGCGGAATGGAACCGGACATTCCACTTCCCGCCCCCGGGATTCGGGACGACGCTGCTGGGCGGCGGCAAGCCAAGCAGATCGCGCAGCAGGCGGTTCGGCACATCATCCTTGCGCTGGGGGCCGACCGGATCCCAAATGCTGTCGGGAACCGGATGCCAGCCCGCCCCCAGGATCGCGCGCAGCCGCTCGAAGAGTTCGTCGTCGGTCATGGGTATCATCCGGTTCCAAACGCCGTCCCCTGCAGGGGCAGAATCGGCTTCACTGCGGTCAGGCCCGTCCCCTTCATGCGCTCGACGAACGAATCGAATTCAGGTCGATCCGCCAGATAGATTTCATCGATGCCGGTAACCGTCCCGTCACGGATGCCCTGACGACGGCGATTGGCTTCCCGATCATTGAGGGTGATGAGGTACGATTCCGCCTTGGAGTACTTCAGCTTAAGGAGCCTTCCCTCCAGTTCAGCCTGCTTCCAACGCTCACGGAGACTGGTCTTGCAGGAAATAATGATCGGAGAACCATCTTCGGTCCAAGACGCCAAGTCATAGGTGTCATGCTCCAGACCGTAGAAGCGAGACTGGAAATAGAGCGGGCCAACCCCAAAGTGAACAAGGCATTCGCACACGATGAACTCAAACATTTTCCCGTTCAGATTATTGTTACCGTTGGTCTTCTTGTAGATCTTCCAGAACTGCTTGACCGTTTCATGAGGAGTCATCTGCTTCTCGATCTCCGCAAGGATAGAGCGGTACTTCAACCCAGAGGAATGATTCTTCGTGATCTCGACAATCTTGGATTCCATGTCTCACATCCCCCTTTCGCTGGCAAGGCGCTTCTCGAACATGTCTTTGTATTCTTTGGTTTTGTCGTTCAGGTAGTAGGGGTACCCCAGACGCTCCGCTGCTATCCCGATGGTTCCACTACCAGCGAAAGGATCCAAGACCACACCATTGATCAATTTCACCATTCTCTCCGCAAGAGCAAGAGGAAACGGAGCAGGATGAGGATTACCTGTTTCAAATTTGATGTGCCAAACGTCACCCCACTTTCTCATTTCCGACAAATACTTCCCCGGAATCCTCCATTTCTTTCCGGCAATGATATAAATCATCTCGTAGATGGGAGGAAGTATCGTAGGACGCTTACCACCTTGGTTGTTGCTGGACCCACGATTCCAGATAATCGTCTGGCGAACGGGAAATCCAGCAATGATTTTTTCCCGCCGATCTTCCCCGAGATTTTTGATGCTCCGACCAATGTTGTACAGAATGACACCTTCTTCTCCAACCAAGCGCTGGGCTTCCCTCAAAAAACGCCTCTGCCACCGGACATATTTCTGGGGAGGAAGATCATCATCAAATTCGGCATAGTTGGCCGCCATCAGTTTGCTGTTCGGCCAATTCGACTTATGGCCCCCGCGATTGCGGAAGGCCTTGTTGTAGGGCGGCGAAGTGGCGATGCCATCAACCGATCCCTGCGGAAGGGACCGCATGAATTTGATCGCGTCGCCCACGTGGTAGGTATTCGCTTCGGGGATGACGCGCACCGACCAGGCAGGCACCTCATCGACATCGGGCAACAGGGAGCGGATGCTGATCTGCTTCCCCTTCATCGGGACGGCTCCAGCGCGAGCGGCATCTGGCGGCGGCGGCGGGCCTCGGCGATGCGCGCCTTCGCCAGCTCGACGTACTCCGCCGACTTCTCGATGCCGATCCAGTCGCGGCCCAGCTGCTCGGCGGCGATGGCGGTGGTGCCGCTGCCGAGGAAGGGGTCGAGCACGGGGCCCGCGCCCACTGCCTCGATGCAGCGCGCGGCCAGCTCCACGGGGAAGGGCGCGGGGTGCGGGTTGCCGCTGGTCTGCGGAATCTTCCAGACGTCGCCGAGGCCGCGCGCGGCGCTTTCGAGGCGCGTCTCGCGGCTGCCGGGGATGTAGTAGACGACCTCGTAGGTGGGCAGGAAGTAGCCGGGGTTGTGGTTGAAGCCGCCCGCGCGCTGCCAGACGATGATCTGGCGCACGCCGAAGCCGTCCGTGATGGCGTCGCCGAGGCGCTGGAGCAGGCCGCCCTGCACGCGCCACTTGTGGTTGTAGAAGACGGCGCCCTCGGGGTGGACGAGGCGCGTCATCTCCGCGAGGCACTGGCGCTGCCAGTCGACGTAGTCGTCGTGGGGCATGGCGTCGCCGTGGCCGTCGTAGCCGTCCTGCAGGGCGGCGTTGGGCCAGGTGCCGCCGCGCC